>NZ_OZ180035.1:0-3233214 GCF_964261745.1 Caballeronia sp. S22
CGGGCAATTCGAGCCGCGCGAGGTGCGCGATGCGTTTTACGTCGGTCAGGGTCAAAGACATGGAATCACCGGAGAAAGCGTGGACAGCCTCAATCTCGAAAACCTTCGCTGTGACAGCCAGTTACGATCTTGAAAGGAGCCCTCGGAAGCAGGTCTGGCGATGGCATAAAGTGCCATCCTTTTCCTATAGATACCCACAAATTATAAGGTATCATTACACGTTCGACTCACCTCTGGATCGGCTTGTCAGCGGCTTTCTCCCTGAATCATTGAATTGTGAGAAACGTTTGCGTGCGGCGTTCCATTCTGCGGTAGATTTCTTCCCGGATTTGCACTTCGCGGCGAGCGTTCGCCGCCCCGGCAAACCGTTATTTTTTCCGCTGCCGTCCCCGGCGCTCCTCGCGACGAACGGCCACCCAGCGAGACAGGATTTTTGAATGTTCGGTTTTTTGCGCAGCTATTTCTCCAACGACCTGGCGATTGACCTTGGCACCGCCAACACGCTGATCTACATGCGCGGCAAGGGCATCGTCCTCGACGAGCCTTCGGTCGTTTCCATTCGCCAGGAAGGCGGCCCCAACGGCAAGAAGACGATTCAGGCGGTAGGCAAGGAAGCCAAGCAGATGCTCGGTAAAGTGCCGGGCAACATCGAGGCTATCCGCCCGATGAAGGACGGCGTGATCGCCGACTTCACCGTCACCGAGCAGATGATCAAGCAGTTCATCAAGACCGCTCACGAATCCCGCATGTTTTCGCCGTCGCCGCGCATCATCATTTGCGTGCCGTGCGGCTCCACGCAGGTCGAGCGTCGCGCGATCAAGGAAGCGGCACACGGCGCGGGCGCGTCGCAGGTCTATCTGATCGAAGAACCGATGGCAGCTGCAATCGGCGCGGGCCTGCCGGTCTCGGAAGCCACCGGCTCGATGGTCGTCGACATCGGCGGCGGCACGACCGAAGTCGGCGTCATCTCGCTCGGCGGCATCGTGTACAAGGGCTCGGTGCGAGTCGGCGGCGACAAGTTCGACGAGGCCATCGTCAACTATATCCGTCGCAACTACGGCATGCTGATCGGCGAGCAAACCGCCGAAGCCATCAAGAAGGAAATCGGTTCGGCATTCCCCGGCTCCGAAGTGAAGGAAATGGAAGTCAAGGGCCGCAACCTGTCCGAAGGCATTCCGCGCAGCTTCACCATTTCGAGCAACGAAATTCTCGAAGCGCTGACGGACCCGCTGAACCAGATCGTGTCGTCGGTGAAGATCGCGCTGGAACAGACGCCGCCGGAACTCGGCGCGGACATCGCCGAGCGCGGCATGATGCTGACGGGCGGTGGCGCACTCCTGCGCGACCTCGACCGCCTGCTCGCGGAAGAAACCGGCCTTCCGGTGCTCGTCGCCGAAGATCCGCTGACCTGCGTGGTGCGTGGTTCGGGCATGGCGCTCGAACGCATGGACAAGCTCGGCAGCATCTTCTCGTACGAGTGATCTCCCTGCTGAAGGCTTTCGCTCTCCGTCCCCTGAGCGGAATGGTCTTCGACGCGACAACCAAATACGCCCGCGTAACGCGGCGGGCGCACGGCCCGGCATCTGTCCGGGCCGTTGTCGAAACAGCGTAGGGCAGGTTCGCCACCGGCGAGAAAACCTGCAGCATCGATCCATCCGTTCACGCCCTCGGCGCCGACCATGGAATACAGTCCGCCGCCCCTTTTCAAGCAAGGCCCCTCCGCGCTCGCGCGCCTGATCTTCTTCGTGGTGCTCGCCATCGCGCTGCTCATTTCAGATGCGCGCTACAGCACGCTGGAAATCGTTCGCGGCATGCTCGGCGCGGGGCTTTACCCGTTGCAGCGCGCCGCGCTGGTGCCGCGCGACATCTTCATGGGCGCGGCAGATCTCGCCGTGACGAGCGCGACCTTGCGCAGCCAGAACGCGAAACTGGCCGACAAAAATCTGGAACTGTCCGTGAAAGCCGGCGATGCAGCGCAACTCGCTACCGAGAACGCGCATTTGCGCGCGCTGCTCAATCTGCAATCGCGCGCCACCACCGAAGAAACGCCCGCCGAAATCCAGTACGACACGCGCGATCCGTTCACGCAAAAAGTCGTGATCGGCAAAGGCTCGCAGCAGAATATCCAGGATGGCGCGCCGGTCGTCACGGAAGACGGTGTGATCGGTCAGGTCACGCGCGTATTTCCGCTGCAATCGGAAGTTACGCTTCTCACCGACAAGGATCAGGCCGTGCCGGTGCAAATCGCGCGCACCGGATTGCGTAGCGTGATTTACGGAACGCCGAAGGGCGACACGCTCGATCTTCGCTTCGTGCCGATCAGCGCCGACGTGCAAGCCGGCGATGAACTCGTCACGAGCGGCCTCGACGGCATCTATCCGCCGGGATTGCGGGTCGCGAAGGTGCTGCGCGTCGACAAGCAGGCGGACACGGCGTTCGCGCGCGTCGTCTGCGTGCCGATCGCGGCGGTGCGCGGCGCGCGTCAGCTGCTCGTGCTGCATTACAACGTCAACGTGCCGCCGAATCCGATCGAAGTCGAAGCGGCCGCGGCTGCCAAGGAAGCGAAAGAAAACAAGGGCAAGAAGAAGGCCGCGCCGAAGGCGACGGCAGCGGCGGGCGCAAGCGGCGCATCGGCGCCTGCGGGCGCGTCCGCTCCGATGCCCGGCTCCGCGCCTGCGGCGACCGCGCCGGCCAAGCCCGCCGAGGCTCCGCCAGCGAAGGCCGCGGCGCCCAAGGCGGCTTCGGGCGCAGCGGCGAAGCCGTCGAAGAAGGCGCATGCGCCGAAACCCGCATCCTCGGGAGCCGCGCGATGAACCGCCCGCAATACATCCTTCAGCCGGTCAATCCGTACTTCATCACGTTCAGTCTGGCTGCCGCGTTTCTGCTGAACCTGATGCCGTGGGGGCGGCTCATCGGCGTGCCGGATTTCGTCGCGCTCGTACTGCTCTTCTGGAACGTGCATCAACCGCGCAAGGTCGGCATGGGCATCGCGTTCATGCTCGGCATTCTGATGGATGTTCACAACGCGAATCTGCTCGGAGAACACGCACTGGCTTACACGCTTCTTTCATACGGCGCGATCACCATTCACCGTCGCGTGTTGTGGATGACGTTGCCCGTGCAGATGTTCGTCGTCGCGCCGCTCCTCGTGGGCGCGCATCTCGTGCCTTTCATCATCCGCCTGATGACGGGCGCGGCGTTCCCCGGCTGGAGTTATCTGGTCAACGGATTCGTCGAGGCACTGCTCTGGCCGATCGCGAGCTTCCTTTTGCTGATGCCGCAGCGCCGCGCCGCCGATCCGGACGACACGCGTCCAATCTGAGTCCCGCCGCGCGACGCCGCATCACCGAATAAACCGTCGCGCGCGAACTACACTTGAATCGCGAGCAAACCGCGAAAGCTGCATGACCGAAATAAAGAACACCGAACAACAGTTGTCGAAATTCCGCCTGCGCGTCGCGGCGGCGGGACTGTTCGTGTTCGTCTGCTTCGGGCTGATCGGGCTGCGCTTTCTCTATCTGCAGGTCTGGCATTTCAGCAAATACTCGTTGCAGGCGAACGAGAATCGCATTTCCGTTGCGCCGATCGTGCCGAACCGCGGCATCATCACCGACCGCAACGGCGTCGTGCTGGCGAAGAACTACTCCGCATACACGCTGGAAATCACGCGTTCGAAAATCAACGGCACGCTCGACGAGACGATCGACGAGCTCTCGCAAGTCATTCCGATCGACGCGCGCGACCGTCGCCGTTTCAAGAAGCTGCTCGAAGACTCGAAGAATTTCGAAAGCCTGCCGATCCGCACGCGTCTCACCGACGAGGAAGTCGCGAAGTTCACCGCGCAGCGCTTCCGTTTTCCGGGCGTCGAAGTGCGCGCGCGCCTGTTTCGCCAATATCCGCTCGGCACGACTGCCGCGCACGTGATCGGCTATATCGGACGCATTTCGCAGCGCGATCAGGAGCGCATCGACGACGCGAGCGACGCCAACGACGAAAGCTCGGATCACTACGATCCGCGCCTCGACGCCAACAACTATAAGGGCACGGATTACGTCGGCAAGATCGGTGTCGAGCAAAGTTACGAGACCGAGCTGCACGGCCTGACCGGTTTCGAGGAAGTGGAAGTCACCGCGGGCGGCCGCCCGGTGCGCACGATGTCGCGCACGCAGGCGACGCCGGGCAACAACCTGCAATTGTCGCTGGATATCGGCTTGCAGCAGGTCGCCGAGCAGGCGTTCGCGGGCAAGCGCGGCGCGCTCGTCGCGATCGAGCCTTCCACCGGCGACGTGCTCGCGTTCGTGTCCGCGCCGAGCTTCGATCCGAATTCGTTCGTGGACGGCATCGATCAGCAAACCTGGGACGCGCTCAACAATTCGCCGGATCACCCGCTCCTGAACCGTCCGCTGCACGGCACATATCCGCCGGGTTCGACCTACAAGCCATTCATGGCGCTCGCCGCGCTGACGCTGCACAAGCGCACGCCGGGTTGGGGCTTCCAGGATCCGGGTTACTTCACGTTCGGCGGCCACACGTTCCGCAACGACGTGCGCTCGGGTCAGGGCTGGGTGGACATGAACCGCGCCATCGTCGTATCGAACGACACGTACTTTTACATGCTCGCACGCGATCTCGGCGTGAACGCGATGGCCGGCTTCATGAAGCCGTGGGGCTTCGGGCAGATCACGGGCATCGATATCGCGGGCGAGGCGCGCGGCATCCTTCCGTCGACGGAATGGAAGCGCAAGGCATACCGCAAGCCCGAGCAGCAGCGTTGGTACGAAGGCGAAACGATCAGTCTGGGCATCGGTCAGGGCTACAACTCGTTCACGATCCTCCAACTCGCGCATGCCACCGCGACGCTCGCGAACAACGGCGTCGTGATGAAGCCGCACCTCGTGCGCGATATCGAAAATCCGATCTCGAAGGCGACGCGCCCTGTCGTGCGCGATCCGAGCGACAAGATCGCCGTGCAGCAGAAGGACGTGGATTTCATCAAGCGCGCGATGGAGGGCGTCGTCACCAACGGCACGGCGGCCAAGGTGTTCGCGGGCGCGCCGTATCTGGCGGCGGGCAAGACCGGCACCGCGCAGGTCTACTCGTTGCAGGGCGCGAACTACAAGGGGCACGCGCTCGCGGAGCATCTGCGCGACCACGCGCTGTTCATCGCGTTCGCGCCGGCTGAGCAACCGAAGATCGCGCTTGCGCTGATCGTCGAGAACGGCGGCTGGGGCGCCGAATCCGCAGGGCCGATCGCGCGCAAAGTGCTCGACTATTACCTGGTCGATCGTCTGAAGCCGGGCGCGGAAGCGGCGGCTGTCGCGGCGGCGGCCTCGGCGACGACCGATGCCGGCCTGCCGACGATCGGAGGCACGCAACCGCCCGCCGCCATCGCGTTGCCTGCGTCCGTTGCGAATTCGTCGCCGGCGTTTTCGCCTCAGGCTGCTTCGAATCCCGAGGTCGCGAAGGCGGCTTCTGCACCGGCGCTTCCCGCTTCCGCCCCGAAAACCTCGAAGCCGCGCGCTGCGTCGGCGACGCCCGCAGCGCCCGCGGCGGCGCTGCCCGCGTCCACGCCCGGCCGCACGCCCGCGCCGAAAAAGCGCCCGACCGAGCCGACGCCCTCGATGGTGCGCGGCAATGAAAACGACGGCGTGCGCGTTCTCGCGCCGTCCGGCGGCATCGACGAGTAAAGGAAACCGCCATGCAACTGCACATGCAATTCGACAAGCGCGAACTGCTGGACCGCGCCAAGCGCATGTTCGCGGGCTTCGACAAGCCGCTTGCGCTCATCGTGTTCCTGCTGCTCGGCGTCGGGATCGTGACGCTGTACAGCGCCAGTCTCGATATGCCGGGACGTGTCGAAGACCAATTGCGTAACATCATGCTGACCTTCGGCCTGATGTGGGTACTCGCCAACATCCCGCCGCAGATGCTGATGCGCTTCGCCGTGCCGCTCTATACGGTCGGCGTCGCGTTGCTGATCGCGGTCGCCGCGTTCGGGTTGACTCGCAAGGGCGCGAAACGCTGGCTCAACGTCGGCGTCGTGATCCAGCCATCCGAGATCATGAAGATCGCGATGCCGCTGATGCTCGCGTGGTACTACCAGAAGCGTGAAAGCAATATCCGCTGGTGGGATTACATCGTCGGCTTTGTGATTTTGTTGCTGCCCGTGGGTCTGATCGCAAAGCAGCCGGATCTGGGCACTGCGGTACTCGTGTTCGCGGCGGGCATGTTCGTCATCTATTTCGCCGGGTTGAGTTTCAAGCTGATCCTGCCGGTGCTGATTGCCGCGGTCGTCGCGGTGGCGAGCATCGCGGTCTTTCAGGACAAGATCTGTCAGCCGGATGTCGTCTGGCCGATGATGCACGACTATCAAAAGCATCGCATCTGCACGCTGCTCGACCCGACGTCCGATCCGCTCGGCAAAGGCTTCCACACGATTCAGGCGGTGATCGCGATCGGCTCGGGCGGCACGTTCGGTAAAGGCTGGTTGCAGGGCACGCAGGCGCACCTCGAATTCATCCCCGAAAAGCACACCGACTTCATCTTCGCCGTGTTCTCCGAGGAGTTCGGGCTCGCGGGCGGGCTCGTGCTGCTCTTCCTCTACATGGCACTCATCGCGCGCGGGCTGTTTATCGCGGCGAACGGCGCAACCTTCTTCGGGCGATTATTGGCCGGTTCGCTCACCCTCGCCTTCTTCACGTACGCGTTCGTCAATATCGGGATGGTGAGCGGCATTCTGCCCGTGGTCGGCGTGCCGCTTCCGTTCATGAGTTACGGCGGAACCGCGTTGACGACGCTCGGCGTCGCGGTCGGGCTGATCATGAGCGTCGCTCGTCAAAAGCGGCTGATGCAGAGTTAGCGTTTCGCCGTCCTTCTTTCAAACGCAAAAGCCGCGGCTCTCCCGCGGCTTTTTGCTTTTTTGGAGCCTGCCTTCACTGCGGCTTCTGCTGCTCCAGTTCTGCGCTCAACTGCAGATATTTCAGCTTGGCGGCCGGATCGCCCTGCGCCGCCGCCGCAGCGTAATAGGCACGCGCGACATTCAAGTTCCGCTCGACGCCATCGCCACCGCGCTCATAGAACGAACCCGCGACATATTGAGCCGTCATGTCGCCGCCTTGCGCCGCTTTCTTGTACCAGGTGAACGCCTGCGTGTTGTCGCGCGTGGTGCCGCGTCCATCGAGAAACTGATTGGCGAGCGCGAGTTCGGCCTGCACGTGCCCCTGATTCGCCGCGCGCAGGAACCAGCGATGCGCTTCCGCCGGATCTTTCTCGACGAACTGTCCATCGTCGTACATCTTGCCGTAGACGTATTGCGCGTGGGTCATGTTCGCGTCGGCGGCGCGACGCAACCATTTCTTGCCTTCCGGCACGTCAGCCGCGCCGCCCTCGCCGTTGAGCAGCATCATCGCGTAATTGAACTGGGCGAGGCGGCTGCCCTTCTGCGCCGCGCGCCGGAACTCCGAGCGCGCCGCGACGAGGTTGCCGGCGTTGTAATCGGCCACGGCGTTTTGCGTGGTGATATCCGTCGGCTTGGGCGCGTCGTCGGCGCGCGCGGCGCCGATCCATATCGACAGGCTCACCGCGGCGACAGCCGACGCGATGGCGATTTTCATGATCTCGCCTCCTGCAACGCCTGGCGCGTCGACTTCAACAGCCACATCACATCCGCGCCGATCGCAACGAGCTTGATGCCCGCCTGCGCGTATTGCTTCGCGCTGGCCGCATCGAGCGCGAAGATGCCGCTCGCGATGCCCGCTCGATTCGCCGCATCGACGATTTTCGTGATCGCCGCCTGCACGTCCGGATGCTTGCCGTCGCCCAGATGACCGAGGCTCGCCGCCAGATCCGCAGGCCCGATGAACAGGCAATCGACGCCCGGCGTCGCGGCGATTTCGTCGACGGCTTCGAGCGCCGCCACCGATTCGATCTGCACGATCGTCGCGATCTGCGCATTCGCGCTCGCCATGTAATCGCGGCGCATGCCGTATGCCGCCGCGCGCACAGCGCCCGCGACGCCGCGCAAGCCTTGCAGCGCCGATTCAGTCGGATACTGCGTGAGCCGCACGATGCGCGCCGCCTCTTCGGCAGATTGCACGTTCGGGAACATCAGCGTGCGCGCGCCCGCGTCGAGTGCGCGTTTGACTAGCCAGCCTTCGTTGGCCGGCACGCGCACGATCGGCTCGCTTGGCAGATGCGCGGCGGCGATCGCGCGCAGTTGAGCGACGACGTCCGCGCTATCGTTCGGCGAGTGCTCCATGTCGATGCACAGCCAGTCGAAGCCCGCATGCGCGAGCGCTTCGGCGGCATCGGCGCTGCCGAGCGACAGCCATAGTCCGAACAACGTGCCCGGTTCGGAAAAGCGCTGCTTCAGGGGATTGGTGAACGTGCTCATCGCGCGGCTCCTTCAGCGGTTTGAAGGATGACCGCGCGCGGTGGCGAAAATGAAAACGACAGAAGAAGTGACGGCATGCGTGCGCTCCGTGTCTCGTCGCCTCGGGTGGCGGGCGACTCATCGGACGATCATACCGTGACGAACGCGCGCGCGCCGGACGTGCTCCGGGCCGCCCGCGCGCTAAAAATCAGCCGCGCTCGACGTCGGCCCAGCAGTTCGGCGTTTCGAAGAGACGCACGCGCTTCAGCTTGAGATTGACGCCGTAATGGGCGTCGTAGACGTCGGCGAGAATGTTGAAGGCAACCGCCGCCAGGTTCTCCACGGTCGGAATGCGATCCAGCACGACAGTCTTGTGATCCGGCAACGTCTGCAGGAATTCGCGCACCTTGACATCGCCTTCATAAACGATGAACGCGTGATCCCACTTGTTGACGAGATGTTCCATTGCCAGCGCTTTCACGTCGGCGAAGTCCATCACCATGCCGCGGTCGGGCGCGCCTTCCACGTCGACGAGATCGCCTTGCAGCGTGATTTCAAGCACGTAGCGATGCCCGTGCAAATTGCGGCACTGGCTGCGGTGATCGGGAATGCGGTGGCCCGCATCGAATTCGAGTTTTCGGGTAATCGTCTGCACGTCGGCTGACCGTCTTATCAGGGGATGTTCAAATATTTGTGCGTCTGCATCGACAGGCGCCACTTCGGATGGCGCTTGCACCAGTCGATCGCCAGCTTCGTGTTGATGTCGCGCGACGGGCCGTCCATCGGTTGCACCAGAAAGTACTCGAAGTCGAGCTTCTCGTATTTAGCAAGACGCTGGTTGTCCTGCGGCACGACGACCTTCAATTCGTTGCCCTTCGTGACGACGAGCGGCGCATCGGCTTTCGGGCTCACGCAAATCCAGTCGATGCTCTCGAGCACGGGCAGCGAGCCGTTCGTTTCGATCGCCATTTCGAAGCCGGCTTCATGCAGCGCGTCGACGAAAGGCTGATCGATCTGCAGCATCGGCTCGCCGCCCGTGCACACCACGAATCTGTGCGCCGCACCTTCCGGCCACAGCGACGCAATCTTCGCGACGAGTTCCGCCGGCGTCCGGTACTTGCCGCCGTTCTCGCCGTCCGTGCCGACGAAATCGGTGTCGCAAAACTGGCACACCGCGTCCGCGCGATCTTCCTCGCGCCCCGACCACAGATTGCAGCCCGCAAAGCGGCAGAACACGGCCGGGCGCCCTGCATTGGCGCCCTCGCCCTGCAACGTGTAGAAGATTTCCTTTACCGCGTACGTCATGACTGCCCTGTGAACCTCGTAAAACCCGTCGTAAAAATCAAACCGGCGCGATGGTGACCTGCTCGCCCGCACGATACGCCTCGTAACCGCGCTTGCGTAGCTTGCACGCCGGGCACTGACCGCAACCGAAGCCCCAGTCGTGCAGTTCGGCGCGCTCGCCGACATAACACGTGTGCGTTTCGACGCGGATCAACTCGACGAGCGATTCGCCGCCAAGCGTTTCCGCGAGCCGCCAGGTGTCGGCCTTGTCGAGCCACATCAGCGGCGTTTCCAGCGCGTAGCGCGTTTCCATGCCGAGATTGAGCGCGACTTGCAGCGCCTTCATCGTATCGTCGCGGCAATCCGGATAGCCGGAAAAGTCCGTTTCGCACATGCCACCGACGATCACCTTCAACCCGCGCCGATACGCCACCGCCGCGGCAATCGTCACGAACAGCAGATTGCGGCCCGGCACGAACGTGTTGGGCAAGCCGCTCGCGTTCGCCTGAATCTCGATCTCGCGCGTCATCGCGGTATCGCTGATCGCGCCGAGCACGGACAAATCGATCATGTGATCTTCGCCCAGACGCTCGGTCCACTGCGGAAACTCGCGCGCGATCGCGGCGCGAAAGCCGTCGCGGCATTCGAGTTCCACGCGATGGCGCTGTCCATAGTCGAAGCCGAGCGTCTCTACCGTCTTGTAGCGTTCGAGCGCCCAGGCGAGGCAAGTGGCCGAGTCCTGGCCGCCGGAGAACAGCACGAGCGCGCTGTCTTTAGCGTCTATCCGAGTCACCGTGAAAACTCCGTACTCCGTGAATGAATTGGCGTCGCACGCCGCACAGGCAGTCGGAACGACCGGACTTCACCTTGCGCGGCGCGGGCGCGACGCCCGCGAGTCCAGTATAGGCCGGCGACCTTCGCCTGGACGCGCACGCCCTTTATGCCGCCGATAGCGGAATTCGAGACGGATGATCGGGCGCCGGCGAAGGTTCCGGCGCGTCGCACGAGCGATTCGGAGCGTCGAAAAGAAAAGGACTTGCGGGCCCGAGGACGAGGCAAGTCCTTAATTCGGCGGGAATTTTAGCACGGAGCCCGGTTGTTCGCCGAGCTCGGCGTGCGTGGCTTCGACGGACGGTTTTTGTTTGGCGACGAGATCGGCAGTATTTGCCGCCGCCAAGCCAGTCGAGCCGGCAATTTATGGAAATCCGCTTAACCCGGTCGCCGTCCGGTCGTTATACAGACAAATGACCGCCTGAACAAAACACGACCAGCAATTCCTTCCGGCTGTACAGCTAACTCCATGTGATGGCGCGATCGTTCGATCGGATCGCGCAGGAGTTATTCGTTCGCATAACGAACGGATTTTTTGATTTCCAAACCCTTCCGCGGGGAGACGCGGACCCGCAGGTCTGTTTCCGATCCGCTCTTTGCCAACGGCGCTCCGGGAACTGCGCCAATTTCGCCGATGCATAACTCTCTATTTAGTACTACACACAATGAAAAATTACATTCAGACCAACTTTCGGGCCAACCGCATATTCGGCGCTCTTTCCGTACCTCGAGCGAAGCTGATCGCCGTCGCGGTCACGACCAGTTTGCTGCTCGGCGCGTGCGGAGGCGGTAGCAACGAAGCCTTCGACACGGCCTCCACCGCAGCCGCTGCCGTCGCAAATCGCAACTCGAACGTCGTCGTGAAGAACGCGACGGCCGGCGGCAGCATCTTCTACGGCGCGAACGGCCACAACAACGAGGGCGGCGCCTACGACATCTCCAGCCCGGCGCTGCAACTCTCGCAGTTGCAGGATCTCGGCGTGAAGCTTTATCGGAACGAGGTATACAGCCAGGGGACCGCCAACAAGCTCGCGGGCATTGCGAAGACGATGGCCGCAGGCGGCGTGACCGTATATCCGGTGATGCTGATGAGCCTCGCCTTCAACAGCGAAACCGACGCCTACAACGCGGGCTATCAGCTCGGCGTCTGGACGGCGACCGCGTACCAATACCCGTACTACGAAGTGACGAACGAACTCGACGCCAACGCGCTCACCGGCAACGTCGATGGCGTCTATCCGCAGCAATTCGACAACGCCAAATTCCAGATCGCGCGCGGCGTGATTCGCGGGATGATCGCCGGCGTGAAGTCGGTCGATCCGAACGGCAAGATCATCATGGGCGGTGGCACGTGGCTGCACTACGGTCTCGATCAGATGCTCGCCAACGGCACTCAACCCGACGGCACCACGGGTCATCCGGTCGTGAGCTGGGACATCACCGCGTGGCATTGGTACTCGGACATGGGCGACATCACGAACGCGTGCGGCGGCACGGGTTGCCACGACGTGCTCGCGACGTTGCAGCAGATGGGCAAGCCGATCTGGATCAACGAGTTCGGCGTGCGCCCGTGGCTCGGCAGCGATCAGCAGATCGCGGCTTACCTCGTCGGCAACAAGATGATGGCGGAGTTCGTCGCGGTGGCGTCGAAGTACAACATCCAGGCAATTCAGACGTACGAGCTGTATGACGATCCCGCAGGCGGCGAAGGCGCGTACGGTCTCCTGAAGAACGACGGCAAGACGCAGAAGGCGGCCTACACCGCGTTCAAGAACTTCGTCGCCGCGAATCCGAAGTGAGGATCGGATAGCTGAAAAAAACGGGCAGTCCGCTCAAGCGAACGTGCCCGTTTTTCGCAAGTAGAAAATGAAAAAGCCCGAGAGCGATGACACTCTCGGGCTTCTTGCATTCTGGTGGCCTGGGGCGGAATCGAACCACCGACACGCGGATTTTCAATCCGCTGCTCTACCAACTGAGCTACCGGGCCAACGAAGAGGTGAAACTATAGCAGACTCATTTGCGCCCCTCAAGCCCCTCCGTGCATTTTTCTAAAAATGTCCGGGGGCCGCGCTTAAACCTCGTTCTTGTTCTTTCCGAGATCGACGCCCAGTTGCTTCAGCTTGCGATAAAGATGCGTGCGCTCGAGCCCCGTCTTCTCGGCGACGCGCGTCATGCTGCCGTTCTCGCGTGCGAGGTGATACTCGAAGTAAGCGCGCTCGAACGCATCGCGCGCATCGCGCAACGGGATATCGAACGAGATGGATGCCGTCTGCCCCGCCTGACCCTGCGACGCGCCGCCTGCCGCCGCGTCGCCCGATGCGTTCAGCGACGATGCCGTCGGCAGCGCGGCCGCCACCGGCACGCCCGATGCCATCGCGCTCGCAGGAGGCTTCGCTATCGTCGACACGGGTGCCGCTGCGGAGCCATGCGCGAGTCCCTGCTCGACAGCCTTCAGGAGCTTCTGTAGCGCGATCGGCTTTTCGAGGAAGTTGAGCGCGCCGATCTTCGTCGCCTCGACGGCCGTGTCGATGGTCGCGTGCCCTGACATCATGATCACCGGCATCGTCAGCTTGCCCTGCGCGGCCCACTCCTTGAGCAGAGTCACGCCGTCGGTATCGGGCATCCAGATGTCGAGCAAAACGAGATCGGGTGTCTGCTGCAGGCGGTAATCGCGCGCGTGCTGCGCGTTCTCCGCTACTTCAACAACATGGCCTTCGTCGCTTAGGATCTCGGAGAGCAGTTCCCGGATCCCCATTTCATCGTCTACCACCAGGATGGTTGCCATTTACGCTGCCCTTGTCTGCACTGTTGCTTTTGTCGTTCCCTGATTCGCCGCCGAACCGGCACCCGGACGTGTTGCGCCGGGCGCCGCGGTATCGTCCGCGAGTTGTAGAAACAGAATCGATATCTGCGCGCCCTCGATCACATCCGCGGTCTTCGAGCGGTTGCGTATGTCGATGCGCGCGCCGTGCTCGTCGACGATCTTCTTCACGGTTGCAAGTCCCAGGCCCGTGCCCTTTGCCTTAGTCGTCACGTAAGGCTCGAAAGCACGCGAAAGGATACGCGCCGGGAAGCCGGAGCCGTTATCCGAGACCGTAAGGCGAACCGCGACACGCGCATGCCCCGAAGCATCGGGCTCGCCATATTCTACTGTCCTCGTTTCGAGCAGCACGCGCGGCTCCGTGACGTCCGCCACCGCATCCTGCGCGTTCTGCAGCAGGTTGTGGATCACCTGGCGGATCTGCGTTGCGTCGCCGCGAATCACGGGCAGCTTCGCGAGGTCCACCTTGATCGGCGTCTTGCCGTCCTCGATGCCGTAGAGCGTCAGCACTTCCGCGACGAGATCGTTCAGTTGCAGATTGCCGAGCACCGCGGGCGGCGTGCGCGCGTACTCGCGGAAATCGTCGACCATCTGCTTCATCGCCTGCACCTGATTGACGATGGTCGTCGACGCCCGCTTGAGCACGTCCGCATCGGGCGGCGCGAGTTTGTCCGCGAGTTTCATCTGCAAGCGTTCTGCGGAAAGCTGGATCGGCGTGAGCGGATTCTTGATCTCGTGCGCGAGACGGCGCGCGACTTCGCCCCACGCGACCGAACGCTGCGCCGAGATCACGTCGGAGATGTCGTCGAACACGACGACGTAGCCGGTGGTTTCGGCATCGTCGCTATCGCTTTCGGTCACGCTCAGCAACTGCGTGCCGCGCACGAGAAGCGTCAGCGGATCGTTCTCGCCGGGCACCGTCACCGCGACCTGCTGCTGCCAGTGGCCCCGATCGCCGATCGGATGGCCGCTGCCGACTTCGGCCGCATCGCGCTCCGCGAAAGCCTTCTTCACCATCGTGCCGAGTTCGGCGAGGACGCCGATCTGATCGAGCGGTTGATTGAGCAGCGCGCCGAACGGCTGGCGGAAGATACGCTCTGCGCCGCGATTGGCGGTGGTCAAGCGGAACTGCCGGTCGAACACGAACACGCCCGCCGTCAGATTCGCGAGGATGCTTTCGAGATACGCCTTCGAATGCTCCAGCGCGACGCGGTTGTTCTCGACCGCCGCGCGCGCCTCGGAAAGCTGGCGCGTCATCGCGTTGAAAGACTGCGTAAGGAATCCCAACTCGTCGCGCGAATTGATCTCTCGTTTGGGCGTGTAATCGCCTTCGGCCACTTCCTTCGTACCTTGCGCGAGGAGGAACAGCGGCCGTGCGAGCTGATTGCCGAGCGCGAGCGCGAGCATCATCGCGATGAAGGTCGCGAGAAAGAGCGCGAGCGTCAGCGTGCCGATATACATCTTGCGCAAGCCCGTGCGCCCGAGCCGCTTTTCCTGATACTCGCGATACGCGCGCTGCACGGCGTCGGCATTGCGCGCGAGCTCCTGACTCACGGGTTGCTCGATCTGCAGGAAGCGATCGACATGCTGGAATTCGGTGGTCGTAGTCGGATCGGGGATCTTCGTGACCACGCTCAGACGCAGTGCGCCCTTCGGCCCGTTCGATTTCGGATCGCCGTCGATCTCGCCCTCGATCGCGCCATACGGATGATCCTGCGCCTCCCTGAGCATCGTGCCGGTCGGCTCGTTGGCGGGCAGCAGCGCGTAGTAATTGCCCGAGGCCTGCGCGACCGTGCGAAGCCCCGGCACTCTCAGCGAGCTGTTGTTCGACGCGAGATCCTCGCGGTTGTACTGATCGCGCGGCCGCTCGAACACGACCGCGTCCTGAACGCCGTATTGATCGCGCAGGCGCAGGAGCGACAGCGTGAGACTCGATGGATCGGCGCTTGCGAGCTGATCGCTCATCTGCCGGCCGCGATTCTTGAAATCGGCGAGCGATGATTCGAGCATGCCGCGGCCGAGCGTCAGGCCCGACGAGAGCGCTGTCTCCACATTCACGTCGAACCACGATTCGATGCTCCGCGACACGAACTGATACGAAACCACGTAGATGATCGCGCCCGGCACGACACCGACGAGCGCGAAAATGAAGGCGAGCTTCGCGAGCAATCGCGTGCCGAAACGCCCCTGCCTCACCCGCGACACGATGATGATGAACAGGCTGATGACGATCAGCATGAACACGACCGCGACCGCGACGTTCGCCGCGTAGAGCCAGCCGTAGTAGCGGTCGAAGAATTCGGTGTTCGCACTGGCGAGCGCGAGCATCACGAGCAGCAGAACCGCCGTGAGCGCCACCGTGGAGACCAGCAAACGGACGACGAAACTCTTGATGTCCGTGCGGCCGCGTCGAAATCTATTTCGCACGTTCTGCCGCCGTAAAAGTAAAACGCTTCCAGTCCGAGGAAAGGTTCCAGTCGCGGTTATTCACCGCGTCGATCTGGAACGGCTTGGGCATGAGCGCGATGTCGAGCTGCATGCGCACCGATGCGGTATAGGTTTCGCCGCCATGCACCTGATTCCGGTCGATGACGTGCCACGAGGTCACGTGCTTGATGACCGCGAGCGCTTCATTGAGCGAGGCGAAACGCAACTGCAGGCCGCCCGTCGATACACGATACTCGTTCGTCAGCGGCTGATACGAAAGCCGGATGCTCTGCGACACATTGACCGGCTCTTCGTCGAACCAGTACCAGCGCGGCCTCGACAGATTGAAATCGATCGTGAAATAGAGCGGCACGCTGCGGTTCACGGCATCTTCGAGGCTGTTGTTCAGGTCGAAGTCGAAATGCGCGTCGAGACTCCAGCCGGCGTTGTCCGCTTGCAGCGACGCGCGCTGCACGGCGATCGTCTCGGCAAACGCGGGGTCGGCTGCGGCGAAAGCCAGCCAGAGCGTCAGCGCAGTCCAGATGACGGCCGCGAGCCGAAGCGGAAAAAAGCGTTTGATCGTCACCGTTTCTGAAAGCGCGCGTAGAAGAATCCGTCGTGGTCCGCGAAGGTCTCCGCGTCCCGATGCGGGTTCGCGAGATTTGTACCGTCCGGTGAGCCTTGCACCGCGCCCGCGCTTGCGCGCGCCGCTGTCGGTAACAATTGCCCCGGCGCGTCCAATCGTACCGCATCTTCATGCGCGGTTCCAAACCAGCGGGCCTGTTCTTCGCCTTCCTCGGGAAAGATGGAGCATGTCACGTACAGCAGCTCGCCGCCCTTCGCGACGAGCGGCCACAGCGCGCTCACGATGCGCCGCTGCTCGGCGACGAGCGCATCGATGTCCGATGGGCGCCGCAGCCAGCGGATATCCGGATGACGGCGCACGATGCCCGACGCCGAGCACGGCACGTCGGCGAGAACGCGATCGAACGGCGCGCCGTCGAACCATTGCGCGGGATCGCCCGCGTCGCCCACTTCGATTTGCGCCTCGAGCTTCAGGCGCTTCAGATTCTGTCCGATGCGGCCCGAGCGCTCGGCATCGCTTTCGAGCGCGATCAGATCGACGTTCGCGAGTTCGAGAATATGCCCCGTCTTGCCACCCGGCGCGGCGCACGCGTCGAGCACGCGCATGCCGTCTTTCAGGCCGAGCAGTTGCGCCGCGCGTTGCGCGCCCGCGTCCTGCACGGAGACAACGCCTTCGTCGAAGCCCGGAATACGATCGACGGGCATCGGCGTTTTCAGGCGCACAGCGTGAAGGCCCGCGGCTTCGGCCTCGACATGCGCGTCTTTGAGGCGCGCGAGATATTGATCGACGCTGGCGTGACGCGCATTCACCCGCAACGTGAGCGGCCCTTGCTCGTTGCCCGCTTCGAGAATGTGCTCCCACGCATCGGGCTGTCCGCGCTTCACGGCGTCGATCCACCATTGCGGATAGTTCCAATGCGCGACGGGATCCTTGCGCGCTTCCTCGATGAGCGTTTCGCGCTCGCGCAGGAAATTGCGCAGCACCGCGTTGACCAGACCCTTCGCGAACGCGAACTCGCGCCGCGCCGCGATCACGCTCACCGCCTGATCGACGACGGTGAAAGGCGCGTAGGCCGCGTGCGCTTCGTCGTCGGTCAGCAGCGTGAACGCGCAGACGAGCACGTTCGCGACATGCGGCGGCGGCGCCTTCTTCACGAGCTTGCGCAGGAGCGCGTCGGCGAGCGCGAGACGGCGCATCGCGCGATACGCGATGTCCTGCACCGCGCCACGCGCCTCCGCGTGCTTCGCCGACGCGATGACTGTCTGCAACGCGGCCGGCAGCGCCGAACCCGCGCGCACCGCGCCCACGGCCTGCGCCGCGCAATCGAGCGCGAACGCGAGCGAATCGGGCGCGAGATGGATGGCGCTCAGGCGGGAATGCGCGGCGGCGGGCCGCCGGGAAGGCTTGTCGGTCATGGAGAAACGGGAACGGTCGAGCGGCAAGCGGATGGCTTGCGTGAACGAGGATTGTAACTTGCGGGGATCGCGCGCCCGGACGGGCGGCCGACGACAAGCAAAAAGGCCGTTCCGGCGCAACCGGAACGGCCTTCGTTACGAGTCGATTATCTTAGAAGCGGCCCGTGCGTGCCATTTCCATCAGACGCGCGACGCGCTCTTCCGTCGCCGGGTGCGTCGAGAACAGATTCGCGATGCCGCCGCCCGAGAGCGGATTCATGATCATCATCTGCGCGGTCGCCGGGTGCGCTTCCGCCGTCGGGAACGGCACGCCGGTGGCGTAAGCGTGAATCTTCTCCAGCGCACGCGCGAGCGCTTGCGGGTCGCCTGAAATCTCCGCGCCGCCGCGATCGGCTTCGAACTCGCGCGCACGCGAAATCGCCATCTGGATCAGCGCGCCGGCAATCGGCGCGAGAATCGCCACCAGAATGCTCGCGATCGGATTCGACGGACGGCCTTCGTCGTCGCGCCCGCCGAAGAACATCGCGAAGTTGGCGAGCGCGGAGATCGCGCCGGCCATCGTCGCGGAGATCGTCGAGATCAGGATGTCGCGATGCTTCACGTGCGCCAGTTCGTGCGCCATCACGCCGCGCATTTCGCGCTCGGACAGCACGCGCAGGATGCCCGTGGTCGCCGCGACCGCCGCGTGCTCGGGGTTGCGGCCCGTGGCGAACGCGTTCGGCGCGTCTTCGTTGATCAGATAGACGCGCGGCATCGGCAATTGAGCGCGCGTGGCCAGCTCGCGCACCATGCGATAGAACTGCGGCGCGGTGGTCTCATCGACTTCCTGCGCGTTGTACATGCGCAGGACCATCTTGTCCGAGAACCAGTACGAAAAGAAATTCATGCCGAGCGCGATGATCAGCGCGAGCATCATGCCCTTCGATCCGCCAATTACACCGCCGATCACGACAAAGAGGGCCGTGATCGCAGCCATCAGCATCGCGGTTTTGACCCAGTTGAACATTTCCGGAGCTCCTCTCCCTAATACGCTGCGCGAAGTGCGCGGTTGCCCGGCCGACATGACCGGAGCCACGATTGTAAGCAAAATGTTAGATAGGGGCGTCCATCAATAATTCAATCCGCGTTTGCGCGACTTATCGATGCGAAGTCGCGAGCTTGATGCCCAGGCCGACAAACGCGCCGCCGACGCCGCGATCCAGCCACTTTTTCACGCCGGATTTGCCGGCGAAGCGCTCCGTGACACTGCCCGCGATCCATGCGACGAAGCTGTTCCAGACTGTGCTCATCGCGATGAATACGATGCCGAGCGTGAGGAAAGCGAGCGTTTTGTGCTGACTGTCCGCGGCGACGAATTGCGGAAAAAAAGATACGAAGAACAGCACGACCTTCGGATTCAGCACGTTTGTGACGAAACCCTGCGCGAAAAGCTGAAGCAGCGATTTCGGCGCGGCTTTTTCGTTTGTCTGCGCTTCGCGGGCGGCGTCGGCATGGTCATGCTTCGTGAAAATCAGGCGCACGCCGAGATAGATCAGATAAATCGCGCCGGCAACCTTGATGACGGTGAACGCGGTCGCCGATGCGGCGAGGATTGCCGTGAGACCGAACGCGCACGCGAGCGTATGGATGATGCAGCCAGCCGAAATGCCGAGCGCCGACACAATGCCGGCGCCGCGCCCCTGAGCGACACTGCGCCCGACGATGTACGCAGTGTCGGGGCCGGGCGTGACGTTGAGAAGAAATACGGCGACGAGGAAGAAGGCAAAACCGGTGATGCCGAGCATCGAAGACTCCAACGGGCGAGTGCGTGTTGACAACTCTTTATTTTAGCGCCGCGCCTGTTTCGCCGTCCCTTACTGGAGCGCGAAACGCTGGCCTTTCGCGAGCGACGTGCCCGCCAGGAATTCGCGCACCGGCAGGCGTTTGCCGCCGGGCTTCTGCAATTGCGTGAGTTTCAGCGCGCCGCCGCCGCAAATCACGACGATGCCGTCCGATGAAACCTCCGCGATGGTGCCGGGTTCCGCGCCCGAAGAAACATCGACCGGTTGCGCGGCCCAGATCTTGATCGCTGCGTTGTCGAGCGTGCCGAACGCGCCGGGAAACGGATCGAACGCGCGAATCTGGCGCGCGAGTTCTTCCGCCGGACGCCGCCAGTCGAGCGCCGCCTCGTTCTTGGCGATCTTCTCGGCGTACGTCGTGCCATCTTCGGGCTGTGGCGTGGACGGCAGCGAGCCATCACGCTCGAGATCACGCAATCCCGCGACGATCAACTCGGCGCCCATTTGCGCGAGCCGGTCGTGCAGCGTGGCCGTCGTGTCGTCGGGGAGAATTGCGGTGCGGGCTTCGCGGATCATCGCGCCGGTATCGAGGCCGGCGTCCATCTGCATCAGCGTGATTCCGGTTTCGGCGTCGCCCGCTTCGATCGCGCGATGGATCGGCGCGGCGCCACGCCAGCGCGGCAGCAACGACGCGTGGATGTTGATCGCGCCGCGCGGCGGGATATCGAGCACTTCCTGCGGCAGAATCAGCCCGTAAGCGGCGACGACCATGACATCGTGTGGCGTTGCACGCAACAGGTCGATGGCCTCCGCCGCTTCCTGCGGATGCTTGCCCGCGCGCCGCAACGAAGTGGGCTGCGCGACCTTGAGCCCCTTTTCGACGGCAAAGCGCTTGACCGGGCTTGCGGTCAGCTTCATGCCACGCCCGGCGGGCCGATCGGGCTGCGTAAGCACGAGCGGCACGGAAAATCCCGCCGCGTGAATGGCCGCGAGCGCGGCGGCAGCGAATTCCGGCGTCCCGGCGAAAACCACGCGCAACGATTGAGTCATCGGTTACAGCGCCTTTTCCAGCTTCTTCATCTTGCCGCGAATGCGCGTCTGCTTGAGCGACGACAGATATTCGACGAACACGTGACCCGCCAGATGATCCATCTCGTGCTGGATGCAGACCGCGAGCAGACCGTCGCAATCGAGCTCGAAGGTTTCGCCCTTTTCGTTCAGCGCCTTCACGCGCACCTTGTCGGGACGCTCGACGAAATCGTAGATGCCGGGCACCGAGAGGCAACCCTCTTCCCATTCCTTCTTCTGGTCACTCGTCCAGACGAGCTCCGGGTTGATGAACACCATGAGCTGGTCGTGCGCGTCGGAGACATCGATCACGATCACGCGCTCGTGCACGTCCACCTGCGTCGCGGCAAGGCCGACGCCGGGCGCGGCGTACATCGTCTCTGCCATGTCGGCGACGAGCTTGCGGATGCGGTCGTCGACCACGGCGACGGGCTTCGCCACCTTGTTCAGCCGCTTGTCCGGGTAGTTGAGTATCTTGAGCAGAGCCATGATTCGGATTGTCTACGCGCGCCGCGGCACGTGTAAATCGGCCATTCGGCCAGGTTGCGGGTGAGTGGCGGCATGCCGAAGATATGCGGGCGAATCCAGTGGATTCGCCGCCGCCGGCAAGCGGCCAATGGGCGTCGCGTCGGGCTTTGGACCACGCCTGAGCGACCTTTCTTTATCTGTTCCGGATCAAAAATCTTAACATGACGACCGCCGACCTGCCGACCGGGGAAGCCGCCCCGACACTCGATGCCGACGAACTGCGCGCATGGCTGCGGCTCGCGCACGCAAAGGGGCTTCGGCCGCTCGCGCTGCGCACGTTGCTCGGTGCTTTCGGCGGTCCCCTCGAAGTCCTGTCGGAGAGCTTTGCGTCGCTCGCCGAAACCGCCGACGCCCGCGCCGCCGAGGCCGTGCTCGCGCCGCCGGAGGAAATCGAAGGCGTTCCGTTCGACGACTATATTGAAGCGGCTTTCGCGTGGGCATCCGAACCGGGCAATCACATTCTCACGCTCGCCGACGCCACCTATCCGCAGGCGCTTCTCACGATGCCGGACCCGCCGCCGCTGCTCTACGCGAAAGGCCGGCTCGAGCTTCTGCAGGCGCGCGCGGTGGCTATCGTCGGGAGCCGGCACGCCTCGCCGCAAGGACTCGAAGACGCGCGCCGCTTTGCCCGTGTGCTGTCGGATGCGGGGCTCGCGGTGGTGTCCGGTCTCGCGCTCGGCATCGACGCATCCGCGCATCGCGGCGCGCTGGAAGGCGCCACGGGTACGGTCTCCGTGATCGGCACGGGCGCCGATCTGGTCTATCCGGCGGCACATCACACGCTCGCGCATGAAATCGCCCGCGAAGGCGCGATGCTCTCGGAATGGCCGCTCGGCACGCCGGCGCGCTCCGCCAATTTTCCCCAGAGGAACAGGCTGATTGCGGGCATGTCGGGCGGCGTGCTGATCGTCGAGGCCGCGATGCGTTCCGGCTCGCTCATCACCGCCCGGCTCGCCAACGAAATGGGGCGTGATGTCTTTGCAATTCCCGGCTCGATTCACGCGCCGCTCTCGCAGGGTTGTCATCGGCTGCTCAAGCAGGGAGCGAAGCTCGTCGAAACGCCGGAAGACGTGCTCGAAGAGTTCGGCTTTTCGCCAGCGACGGCACGCGCGGCT
Source organism: Caballeronia sp. S22 (assembly GCF_964261745.1). NCBI lineage: Bacteria > Pseudomonadati > Pseudomonadota > Betaproteobacteria > Burkholderiales > Burkholderiaceae > Caballeronia > Caballeronia sp. S22. The sequence continues at coordinate 22,225 of NZ_OZ180035.1, forward strand.
TCCACAGCGGCGAGACGCGCCAGGCCGCGTCCGGTCAGCGCCTCGTGGGCATCGGCGCGAGCGGATGAAGCCGACAGCGCGATCGACGGCGACGCCAGCCGCGTTCTCGACGCGCTCGGCCACGCGCCCGCGACGCTTGAAATCCTCTCGATGCGCACTGATCTGGATGGTGCGGCGCTTCAGGGCGCGCTGCTGCAGCTCGAACTATCGGGCCGCGTGGCCGCGCTTGCGGGCGGCCGCTACACGGCGGTGGAGCGCTCGTGATGCCGCATCGTGCTACATTCGCGGAAAAAATGAGCAATCCCCGCAGTCGATACCAATAAAAGGATTTCGCACCCGCCATGTCCGCGCTGAATCTCGATACCGATGCCGATCGCATCGCGGAGCGCATCGCCGTGCCCGGCACGCTGTTCGTCGCCTGCCTGTGCGCGGAATGGTGCGGAACCTGTCGCGAATATCGCGAAGGGTTCGACAGGCTGGCGGCTGCGCATCCGGAAATCTGCTTCGCCTGGATCGATATCGAGAATCACGCCGACCGTTTCGATGACCTCGACGTCGAAAATTTTCCTACCATCCTGATCGAGGACGCCGTTACGACGCGCTTCTTCGGCACGGTGCTGCCGCAGGCGTCCATCGTCGATCGGATGTTGACCGATCTGACCGCGCTGCCAGGCATGGTCGGGGCGCCCAAACTGCGCCCGGCGCTTGCCACGGCCTGATCGCGGCGCACGCGAAACGCGCGTTTTGCGCTTCTCGCCATGCGCTTCGCGAGCCGGATATTGAACCGCCCCGATTCCAGCTTCGACGCCCGCCGCGCAAAGCGTGTGCTATAAAGCGGCGTTAAAGCAGTCCAAACCGGGCCGCTGCCAGTTACCAACTATTTGAGTCATGTCCAAAGCCCTGATCATCGCTGAGAAGCCCTCCGTCGCGAACGACATCGCGCGTGCGCTGGGCGGCTTCACCAAGCATGACGAGTACTACGAGAGCGACGACTACGTGCTCTCGTCCGCAGTCGGCCATCTGCTCGAGATCGCCGCGCCGGAAGAGTACGACGTCAAGCGCGGCAAATGGAGCTTCGCCAATCTGCCGGTGATTCCGCCGCATTTCGACCTGAATCCGATCGCGAAGAGCGAGTCGCGCCTGAAGGTGCTGACGAAGCTGATGAAGCGCAAGGATATCGACCGGCTCATCAACGCATGTGACGCGGGGCGCGAGGGCGAGCTCATCTTCCGCCTGATCGCGCAGCACGCGAAGGCGAAACAGCCGGTGCAACGTTTGTGGCTGCAATCGATGACGCCCGCCGCGATCCGCGAGGGCTTCGCGAACCTGCGCAGCGACGCCGACATGCAGCCGCTCGCCGATGCAGCCCGCTGCCGTTCGGAAGCGGACTGGCTCGTCGGCATCAACGGCACGCGCGCGATGACCGCGTTCAACAGCAAGGGCGGCGGCTTTTTCCTGACGACCGTTGGTCGCGTTCAGACGCCTACATTGTCGATCGTCGTCGAACGTGAAGAAAAAATCCGTCGATTCGTTCCGCGCGATTATTGGGAAGTGCGCGCCGAATTCATCGCCGCGAAGGGCCTGTACGAAGGCCGCTGGTTCGACCCGAAGTTCAAGCGCGTCGAAAACGATCCCGAACAGCGCGATTCGCGCCTGTGGAGTCTCCCGGCGGCGGAAACGATCGTCGCAGCGTGCCGCGGCAAGACCGGCGTCGTGACCGAGGAATCGAAGCCGTCGACGCAAATGTCGCCGCTGCTCTTCGACCTGACCAGCTTGCAGCGCGAAGCCAATGGCCGTTTCGGTTTTTCGGCGAAGAACACGCTCGGCCTCGCGCAGGCGCTGTACGAAAAGCACAAGGTCCTGACCTATCCGCGTACCGATTCGCGCGCGCTCCCCGAGGACTACATGAGCACGGTCAAGGACACGATGACCATGCTCAAGGAGAGCAACAACTATCTGCCGTTCGCGAGACAGGTGCTCGACAAGGGCTGGGTGAAGCCAAACAAGCGCATTTTCGATAATTCGAAGATCAGCGATCACTTCGCCATCATCCCGACGCTGCAGGCGCCGAAATCGCTGTCGGAACCCGAGCAGAAGCTGTACGACCTCGTCGTGAAGCGCTTCCTGTCGGTGTTCTTCCCGGCGGCGGAATATCTCGTGACCACGCGCATCACCGAAGTCTCGGGACATCACTTCAAGACGGAAGGCAAGGTGCTCGTCGAGCCGGGCTGGCTGCAGATCTACGGCCGCGAAGCCGCGGGCGAAGACGGCAACCTCGTGCCGGTGCAGAAGGACGAAAAGGTCGATGTCGAGAAGGTCCAGGCGCACGGCCTCGTGACCAAGCCGCCCGCGCGCTACAACGAAGCGTCGCTGCTCTCGGCGATGGAAGGCGCGGGCAAGCTGGTCGAAGACGAAGAGCTGCGCGACGCGATGGCCGCGAAGGGCCTCGGCACGCCGGCCACGCGCGCGGCGATCATCGAAGGGCTGCTCGGCGAGAAATATATGGTGCGCGAAGGCCGCGAACTCATTCCGACGGCGAAGGCGTTCCAGTTGATGACGTTGCTGCGCGGCCTCGGCGTCGAGGAACTGACCGCGCCGGAATTGACCGGACAGTGGGAGCACAAGCTTTCGCAGATGGAGCGCGGCAATCTGCATCGCGATGCGTTCATGCAGGAAATCGCGCGGATGACGCAGACCATCGTCAAGCGCGCGAAGGAATACGACTCCGACACGATCCCCGGCGATTACGCGACGCTCGAAACACCGTGTCCGAACTGCGGTGCGCAGGTGAAGGAAAACTATCGCCGGTTCGCCTGCACCAAGTGCGAATTCTCGATCTCGAAGATTCCGGGCGGCCGGCAGTTCGAAATCCCGGAAGTCGAGGAATTGCTGCGCGAGAAAACCATCGGGCCGCTGTCGGGATTCCGCAGCAAGATGGGCCGTCCGTTCTCCGCCATCCTCAAACTCTCGCTCGACGACGAGATCAAGAACTACAAGCTCGAATTCGACTTCGGCCAGGATTCCGGCGGCGAAGACGGCGAACCGCCCGATTTCTCCGAGCAAACGCCGGTCGGCGCGTGTCCGAAGTGCCAGTCGCGCGTGTTCGAGCACGGCATGAGCTATGTGTGCGAGAACTCGGTGTCGAATCCGAAGACGTGCGATTTCCGATCGGGCAAGGTGATTCTCCAGCAGGAAATCGGCCGCGATCAGATGGAAAAGCTGCTGAACGAAGGCCGCACCGATCTGCTGACGAACTTCAAGTCGTCGCGCACGGGGCGCAACTTCAAGGCGTTTCTCGTGAAGCAGCCAGATGGCAAGATCGGCTTCGAGTTCGAGAAGAAGGAAGGCAAGCCGGCAGCGAAAACGGCGGCCAAACGTGGCGCGGCGGCGGAAACTCAGGCCGACAGCGGCGACGATAGCGGCGATAGCGATGTCGCCGTAGCCGCCAAGACCACGTCCGCGAAGACCGCTGCAAAGAAAACGCCCGCGAAAAAGGCGGCAGCGAAAAAGACCGCGGCGAAGAAGGCGAACTGATCGCCCCCTTCTCCCGCTGAAAAGAAAAACCCCCGCGAATCGCTTCGCGGGGGTTTTTTCATTTGCGCTTTGCGCGAGCCCTTCAGAACGGCGAAGGCGCCGGCAAGCGCCCACGCGAGCGCGAAGGCTTCGACAGCTTCGGCGCCAGTTCACCATCGATCGGACGCGAGCGCGGCGGGGGCGTCGCCGCTTCGGTGGCGTGCTCGTAGTGCGGATGCGCGCCCGGTCTGCCACGGCCATCGCGAATCCATTGCTCGCCGAGCTGATGATTCGGCGTCTGGCTGAAATGCTCGACCAGATGATCGATGAACGTGCGCACCTTCGCCGGCAAATGACGGCGGCTCGGATACGCGACGTTGATCTCGACCTGCGGCAATTGAAAATCGCCGAGCAGACGCACGAGCTGGCCGCGCGTCGTGTCGTTGCCGATCAGATAGCTCGGCAAAATCGCGATGCCCATGCCGAGCAGCGCGAACTGCCGCAGCATCTCGGTGTTGTTCGCGATGATCACGTTCTGCGGCCGCACGCGCACTTCGCCGTCCGGGCCGGTGAACACGCGCTCGTCGCCCCAATATTCGGCCGGCAGGCTCAGACACGGATGCTCGAGCAGATGCTCGGGGCGCGTCGGCGTGCCGTGCGATTCCAGATACGCCGGCGTCGCGCAAACGGTCATACAACCGGTCGTCAGACGCCGTGTGACGACGCTCGCGCTCTTCACCTGACGCGCGATGACAATGCCGACATCGAAACCTTCCTCGACCAGATCGACCTGACGGTCCACGAGCGTCACGTCCGGCACGACCTTGGGATAGCGCTGCGCATACGTCTGCAACACCGGCGCGAGATTATGCAGACCGAACACGACGGGCGCGACGATCCTGAGCGAACCGAGAGGTTCGTGATTGCGCGCCACCACCATCTGTTCGACGTCTTCCAGTTCGTCGAGAATCTGCCGCGCCCGCTCCAGATACACCTGGCCGGACTCGGTGAGCGAGAGGCTGCGCGTCGTGCGGTTGAGCAGGCGCGTGCCGAGGCGGCCTTCCAGGTCCGCCACATGGCGCGTAGCTACCGCATTGGAGATGTCCATCGCGCTGGCGGCCCGGGCGAAACTTCCGAGATCGGCGACGCGGACAAACACCCTCATCGACTGCAAATGATCCATAAGACAACTCCTGCCGCTACACGGCTCGAATTCTGCTGCAAAGCAATTCAGGATTATCCTAGGACCGGCACTTTCGTGCAGAAGTTGCCGGGAAGCGCGAAAAAGTCGAAAAAAATCTGACAGTTAGGCGTCTTACGCGGATGAAAGATCACCGACTGTTGTCATCGGCACAACACTCGGCTAAGCAAATTCCGATCGACGCAACTTCAAAAAAGCTGGCGTCGTCAATTTTGACGGTATAGGCGATAAAAAATCGGGCCCGTCGATGCGGGCCCGAAATATGGGGATTGATTCAGTTTGTGAGACAAAGCCGGCGCGGAATCACGCCGGACGATTCACTCACGCAGCCAGCCGCTTCTCCATTCCAGCCTTGGCCGCGGTCAGAGCCGCGGGCAGGCCATGTTTCAACTTCGTGAAAAGCTCGTCGTGCAGCGCGAGTTCGTCGCGCCAGGCGGCATCGTTGACCGATATCACCTGCTCGAACTGCTCGCGCGTGAAGCCGAGCGCGCCCCAGTCGATGTCCTCGTAACCCGGCGAGATGCCGAAGGCGTGTTCCTCGCCCTTCGCCGTGCCCTCGACGCGGCCGATCATCCAGTTCAGCACGCGCATGTTCTCGCCGAAGCCCGGCCACACGAACTTGCCGTCGTCGCCCTTGCGGAACCAGTTGACGCAGAAGAACTTCGGCGCCTTCGCGTGCATCGCTTCGAGACGCTCGCCCATCTTCAGCCAGTGGCCGAAGTAATCGGCCATGTTGTAGCCGCAGAACGGCAGCATCGCGAACGGATCGCGGCGCACGACGCCTTGCTGGCCCGCGGCGGCGGCGGTGGTTTCGGAGCCCATCGTGGCGGCCATGTAGACGCCTTCCTTCCAGTCGCGCGCCTCCGTGACGAGCGGCACGGTGTTCGACCGGCGTCCGCCGAAGATAAACGCGTCGATCGGCACGCCGGCCGGGTTTTCCCAGTCCGGATCGATCGACGGACATTGCGACGCCGGCGCCGTGAAGCGCGCGTTCGGATGCGCGGCTTTCGCGCCCGTTTCCTTCGCGATTTCGGGCGTCCAGTCGCGGCCTTGCCAGTCGATCAGATGCGCGGGCGGGCTGTCGGTCATGCCTTCCCACCAGACGTCGCCGTCGTCGGTCAGCGCGACGTTCGTGAAAATCACGTTTTCCTTCAGCGTCGCCATCGCGTTGAAATTGGTCTTTTCGCTGGTTCCCGGCGCCACGCCGAAATAACCCGCTTCCGGATTGATCGCGTAGAGCCGGCCGTCGCGGCCCGGCTTGATCCACGCGATGTCGTCGCCGATCGTCGTCACTTTCCAGCCCTGGAGATCGCTCGGCGGAATCAGCATCGCGAAATTGGTCTTGCCGCATGCCGACGGGAACGCCGCCGCGACGTGATACTTGCGACCTTGCGGCGACGTCACGCCGAGAATCAGCATGTGCTCGGCGAGCCAGCCTTCATCGCGACCCATCGTCGAGGCGATGCGCAGCGCGAAGCACTTCTTGCCGAGCAGCGCGTTGCCGCCATAGCCCGAGCCGAAGCTCCAGATTTCGCGCGATTCGGGAAAATGGACGATGTATTTCGTGTCGTTGCACGGCCACGGCACGTCCTTGCGGCCATCCGCGAGCGGCGCACCGACCGAATGCACGCACGGCACGAACTCGCCGTCGGCGCCGAGCACGTCGTACACGGCGCGGCCCATGCGCGTCATGATGCGCATGTTCGTGACGACATACGGGCTGTCCGACAATTCGACGCCGATATGCGCGATCGGCGATCCGAGCGGGCCCATCGAGAACGGCACGACGTACATCGTGCGGCCGCGCATCGAGCCGTCGAACAGGCCGTCGAGCGTGACGCGCATGTCCTGCGGATCGATCCAGTTGTTCGTCGGGCCGGCATCCTCACGGCGCTGCGAGCAGATGAACGTGCGGTCTTCGACGCGCGCCACATCCGAGGGATCCGAGCACGCGAGGAAGGAATTCGGGCGCTTCTCGGGGTCGAGCTTTTTCATCGTGCCGGCTTCGACCATCTGCTGGCAGAGCCGGTCGTATTCCTCCTGCGAACCGTCGCACCATTCGATGCGATCCGGCTTGGTCAGGGCCGCGACCTGCCGGACCCATTCGATAAGTTTTCGGTGCCGGACATAGGCCGGCGTTTTGATGTCGACGGCATTTTTATTGTTGTCTTCGACTACTGCGGGCTGGTTCATCGAGCTGCCTCCGTTCTTCTGCAATGAAAACCAATCACCCATCTGACGCTGCATGCGAGAGGCGTTTGCGACTCGAACCGCCGGGCGCTTTCGTGCGCTTCTGTACGCGCTTTCATCGCACGAAATGCGGTTCGCGAGCCAATGCGGCGTCACGGGCCTGAATTCTTTACACAGCAAACGTATCCCTCGCGGCTTGCATCGCAAAGGAACAAACTGTTAAAAAGAGATACTAAGTGGCCTGTCTCTTCGCGGATCATCGTGTTTTCCGCTAGTTGCGCTGGATTTCTTTCTCTATTGGCGCGGACGTACGAGGCTCCCGAAAAAAAGGGGAGTCAAGCATAACACCGCAGCGCGTGAACCATGTGATGCAGCGCAATAAAGCGGAATAGAGCGCAATTTATCGGTATTTACCCGAATTTAAGTACTCCATTCTCGCTCTCCATAAAAAAGCAGCACGTTTGATGCCTAACAAAAGCCAATCAATGCCCATGAAAATCGCCATTCTCGATGACTACCAGGATGCCGTACGGAAGCTCGATTGCTTCCATCTGCTCGATGACCATGAGGTGAAGGTCTTCAATAACACGGTGCGTGGTCTCGGGCAGTTGGCGAGCAGACTCTCGGAAGTGGATGCGCTCGTGCTGATTCGCGAACGTACGCGCATCAGCTCTCAATTGCTCGACAAATGCCCGAAGCTGCGCATGATCAGCCAGACGGGACGCGCGGGCGGCGGACATATCGATGTCGATGCGTGTACGGAGCGCGGCATCGCGGTGCTGGAGGGCACGGGCTCGCCGGTCGCGCCCGCGGAGCTGACGTGGGCGCTCATCATGTCGGCGCAGCGGCGCATTCCGCAGTACGTCGCGAACCTGAAGCAAGGCGCTTGGCAACAATCGGGGCTGAAGACGTCCGCGCTGCCGCCTAATTTCGGTCTTGGTCAGGTGCTGCGCGGGCAGACGCTCGGCATCTGGGGATACGGCAAGATCGGCAAACTGGTGGCCGGTTACGGCAAGGCGTTCGGCATGAACGTGCTCGTCTACGGGCGCGAGCATTCGCAAAGCGCGGCGCGCGAAGATGGCTTCGCGGTCGCGGAAAGCCGCGAAGCGTTTTTCGAGCAGAGCGACGTGCTCACGCTGCATCTGCGTCTGACCGATGACACGCTCGGCATCGTCAAGCAGGACGATCTGATGCGCATGAAGCCTACCGCGCTCTTCGTCAACACGAGCCGCGCCGAACTGCTCGAGGAGAACGCGCTGCTCAATTCGCTGCATCACAACCGGCCGGGCATGGTCGCGGTCGATGTTTTCGAGAGCGAGCCGATACTGCAAGGCTACGGTCTGCTGCGCCTCGAAAACGTGATCTGCACGCCGCACATCGGCTATGTGGAGCGTGAGAGCTACGAGCTGTATTTCGGCGCGGCGTTCAGGAACATCCTCGCGTTCGATGCGGGTGACACGTCGAGCGTCTTCAACAAGGAAGCGCTTCAGCACGTGCGCCGCCGTTGAGCTTCGGCTTCGGCTTCAGACGGTCGAGATTTCGATCGACGGCTCGCAGCGCACCGGAAAATTCACCGAGTTCGCGATGAAACAGAAACGGTGCGCCTCTTCGTGCAGGCGCGCCGCGAGATTTACATCGCCGCCGGCGCCGATGGTCACGCGCGGGCGCAGCAGCACATCGACGAAGCGCCCGTCTCCCTTGGACTCTTCCTGCATCGTGCCGATGGCTTCATCGACATAACCGGTTACGACGAGCTTGTTCGTTGCGCAGAGGTGCAGATACCAGAGCATGTGGCACGACGACAGCGACGCCACGAACAACTCCTCGGGATTGTGTCGCGCGGGGTCGCCGCGAAACGCGGGATCGCTCGACGCCTCGATCGCCGTCTTCGAGCCGACGCGCACGAGGTGGTCTCGCGAGTACGCATCGTAAGCCGATGTGCCGGAACCGAGATTGCCCGTCCAGTCGACGGTCAGTTCGTACTTATGCTTCTTCGTCACGGTCTGCTCCTCAAGCTGAATGCGAAGCGGTTTCCAGGAGACGCGGAAGGCGCCCGAGAAAATCCTCGCCGTCCGCGCGGCCCAGATCATAAGCATGCTGCATCTGGGACGGGCTCGTATAGTCCCAGCTCGATATCGGCACCTTGCGCGATGGCTGGATGTAGATGCGCTTCTGCTCGCCGTGCGGCACGACGAACATGCGCTCGCGCGGATACAGGCGCGTGACCATCACGAGCACGAGACCCGGCGACGCATCGAGCGCGGCGACCGGGACATTGTCGACCATGCCGCCATCGAGAACGGGACGGCCGTTGCGTCGCAGGATCGGCGTGAACGGCGGCGTGCTCGACGATTGCAGGATGAGATCCGCGAGGTCTTCGACGGTCGCGCATTCCTGCGCTTTCACGAATTCGGGATGAAAACCGAGCGTCTGACCGAGCGTCGGATGCAGCGTCTTGCGGACGTATTTCTCGATGTTGTACGCGATCAGCCCCGCCGCGACCGCGCTGCGCGCGCCGAGCCAGCGCGGCAGATGCGATACGCCGATGCGAATTTCCGGCCCTTGCGCGAGCTCGTGGAAACGGTCCGCGAAGATGTCGAGCAGCGCCTGCCGATAGATGCGGTAATGCGGAAACACGGACTGTCCACGCAGCAGGTTGCCCCAATAGGCGTTGCGCGTGTTGTCGCGCAGCGCGTGGGCGTAGTAGTCCATGACCCAGCGCGAATCGTTTGTGTAGAGCATGCAGGCGGTGGCGGCGCCCGCCGAGATACCCGCGATGATGCGCGGCTCGAGATTCAATTCCGGCCGGATGATGTCCCAGAATCCTGCTTGCCACCAACAGCGGTTTCCGCCGCCAGCGAATACGACTTGGTCGAACATTTATTTGTTGATGAGCGCGTAGGTGGTTGTCGCGTGAGCGGCGAGTTCGCCCTGGTCGTCGTGCATGTCGATTTCACCGAAGACGAGGTTGCGTCCGCGACGCTGGATGCGGGCGGTGATCAGCACGTCGCCTGCTTTCACGGGCCGCATGAACGTGGTGTTGAGCGATACGGTTGTCATCGGCCAGAGACCGCCCATGACGTGCGAGACGACGACGACCATCGCGGTGTCGGCGGCGGCCATGAAAACCTGTCCGCAGATGACGCCGCCCGCGTGACGCAAACGGTCCGAATACGGCAGACGCAGCGTGACGGCGTTCTCGGCGATCGATTCGGGCACGAGTTTCAACTCCTTGACCCACGGAGCCAGGATGCTGTCGAGCAAGGCGCTGATAGCGGTTTCGTCCATGGTTCCTTTTGCTTTTGCAGGGTTCACGGCCTTGGAGGATGCGTCATGATACCGGCCGTAAGTTGCGTGCGGACGCCCGTGGAAGGTGGGTTCGTCGGAAATATACGAATTTTTTTGCACGAGGGCTTGCGCTTCTGCAAAAGCACCCGCTATAATTTCGCTTCTGTTGGGGCGTTAGCTCAGTTGGTAGAGCAGCGGACTCTTAATCCGTAGGTCGAGTGTTCGAGTCACTCACGCCCCACCAAAGAATTCCCTTAAGAATCAAGAAACTATGCCGCTCTAACCAGCGGCATTTTTTCTTTCTGCTCCCCGGTACTTGACCAAAACTTGACCGTACCAGCGTGGGCGGCCAAGTGGCTGGGAGCGAGGTGGGCGTACTTCTGCACCATCTCAATCGTTTCCCACCCGCCCAGTTCCTTCAGCACCATCAACGGCGTGCCGCGCTGGACATGCCAGCTTGCCCATGTGTGGCGCAGGTCGTGCCAGTGAAAATCGTCAATGCCGACTGCTTGGCAGGCCCGCTCCCAGTCTCGTGTGTCGATTTGATGGATGCGAGCATCGAGCCCTTCCCCGCGAGTGAAAACGAGACGCTCCGAAAACTCTAACCGGCGAGCCAGCACACCCACCGCGTCGTCGTTCAGCGGCACTGAGCGCGCACGCTTGGATTTCGCCCCCTCATGCGTGATCCACGCATTGCACTGGGCCAAATCGACCTGGGACGGCGTAAGCCCAAACAACTCGGACTGACGCATGCCCGTGGCGACCGCCACAATGGTAGCGTCACGCATCCAGGGCAATCGCAGTGCATTGATGAGCGCCGCGATAACCTCGGGCGGCTCCCATCGTACACGCACGTCCGGCTCGAAGTACCGGGGGAGTTTGGGCACCCGGTCGATCCACTCCCATGCCTCGCACAGATTCAGCAGACGCTTGATAGTAGCGATGTACCGGTTGCGTGTACTGCCGGTCAGCGGTTCGGCAGGCTTACCCCTGATGACCCGATGCGTGGGCAGAGCATCCGTGATTTCATCTGCTGTTAAAGAACGAACCGAGCGGCCCGAGAACTGCTCGCGCCAGTACGCGACATGCCGCAGCTTGGTGGCGTAGTCGCGCTGGCCCTCGCACTCCCGTAAGAACTTGACGGCCGCTTCCTCGAAGGAGCGATCAGGCGCTTCGCCCAGCTTGTCCTGTCGCCATAGTTCAGCTTTCAGGCAGTCGTGGTATTTCTGGGCCGCCTTCCGGTCCTTGGTTTCAGTAGAGCGTCTAATTCTTTCGCCGCCTGGCGTGCGGATGTCGAGATGCCAGACCCCGGAATTTTTATCTTTGCGGATGGACATTGATTCTCTCCAGTGACCCGCATCGATAGCCGGGTCACATTGTTCTTGGTTTCGCACAGTTCGGCAAGCTGGGACGGCAATACGCGCCAGACGCGTGAGCCCGGCAGCCGGAACCCGACACGGTGCCGCATTGCGAACACCGTGCTGTAGGACAGCTGCAGCCGGTCGGCGACCTGCTGCAGCGTCAGGGCCATTTCCTCATTCATGGCTGCCCAGCCTTCTTGGTATCGACCAGCATAGTCACGACGGGAGCGCGTCCCCGCGTCCGCTCCACGGTAATCAGGCCCGCCTCCTGGAGACGGTCGAGCGCCTCGTATTTGGCGTCTCGGGCAACTCCGAGAACGGCCAGCGCCTTCGCCCCCAGCTTGACGGTATGGGTCTTCTGGAGACCGGCCAGGTATTGCAGCGCCAGCGCCACATGCAAGGTCTTCCCCGGCAGGCAGGCGGCCCGGCCGATCCAGTCCAGAGAAATCGGCCCCTTGATGAACCGGCCGCCGTGGGACAAAGGCCTGTCCTGAGCTTGTCCTTGCACTGGTACCAGCGTCTGCGCGGCATGCGACCACGACAGCCGCACCTCCTCGACAGCGACCGGCATCATGCGACCACCTCGGCCTCAATGTCGGCCAGCAAGTCATTCACGACGTCCCACATCACGGCACCGCGCTCATCTAGATAGCGTTCGGGGAAAGCGATGGTCTTGGCATCGGCACGCAGCTCGAACCCATCTAGAACGGTAGCGCTAGCCTGACGCATGCATTCCTGCATGCGGGCAGTAACGGCATCAAGCTCTTCTACTGGCACCTCAATCAGCACGGCATCATGAATCGGAGCCACGACACGAACCCCGGCCTCGACCGCCAAGCAGCACGCGAGCCGCAGCATCTCGGCTCCATTGGCCTGCATCGGAAAATTTCGCAACGAGCGCGCATTGGCATCATCGCCAACATGAATCCGCCAGTCGAACACTGTCCACAGGTGCCCCTGCGTCAGGGCATAGTCTAGGGCGGCGTCGGACCAACGCCAAAAATCCGGGTACGTACGCCGGTGCATCTTGAGCAACTCACGGGCATAAACCGTAGGCTGCTTGATCCGACGGCCGAGCGACTCTTCCCTCATCCCGTACTGCACAGCCAGCACGCACGCCTTGTATTGCTCACGAATGGCCGCGTGACTGGTCTTCGTGGCATCGTCAGGAGTCGCACCGGCCTGCTTGGCAAAGGCAAGGTACGGGTCCCCAGACATGTAGGCATCCTTCATGTTTTTGTCACCTGAAAGGGCGGCAGCGATGCCGAACTCCTGCTGGGACCAGTCCACATAGACGAGGCCATACCCCGGCTGCGGCTTGATCAGCCCGCGCAGCCAAGCCGACAGGCCGAATACGAATTTCGCGTTTGATGGCTGGTTGCGCCCGGTCTTGGAGCTGAACATGGAAAGCAACGTACGATTGCGCCCGTCAGCACCGACAGCGAGGTCGTTCAGCCGAAGTTGCCCCATCGCCTGCCGGAGGTCCTTCAGCGGGCGCAGTTGGGGCCAGCTCTTGCACTGATCGCTGAACGTTTCATCATCCAGCATCAGCGAGCCAGAATCGAGGCGGGGCCACGCGATACCGTTGCGCCCGAGATATTCCTCGAAACGCTTGTGCTTGAACGTGCGGCCTTCATAGACGCCGTAGCGCTCATCGACGCGGGCGATAAGCCGCGTCTGCAACTGCTCCCAGTGAGCGCGCAGTTTCGCCAGCATTGGCGCATCGACCGGAATACCCTGCCATTCCATTTCAGCGACGGCCTTCGTGTAACGCCCACGGTTAAGGGCGTAGGCGAGCCTGTTGTGCTCATCCAGGACGGCCGACATTTTCTCCAGCAATCTTGCCGTGGTGGTCACATCCGACTCGCAGTAATCTAGGATGGCGCGTTCTTCGTCTGCGCTGTAATCGCCGCCGCGCAGGACCAGTTCCCGCATGGCATCCTTTTCCATGGCATCAATGCCAGACTCGCCGTAGTACATCAGCGCACCGAGCAGCCCCCGGCCATGCTGGAGCTTCATCCCATTCGTCTGGACGCGAAACTCCGCATACAGGTCGAGGACATTTTTGGGCATCGGCCAGCCGAGTGCGCGATGACATCCCATCTCGGCAGACGCGTAATACGCCACGAACAGCGTGTCGGCGGCCGTGCTGTACGGGCAGGCGGACGACGCGAGTTCGTCGCCCCAGAGCCGGATCGTCCTGCCGCTACGTATCTCATGAGCAACCATGCAGACCGGTTCGGGACGCTCACCAGGAGCGGCCCGAAACTCGAAGTCCGCGACGACGATTTCACGGTAGTCGCGGAGGGCCATCAGATTTCCCCGCGCAGGCGGCGAATCACGACATGGTCGAGCGAGTCGATGACCTTGCCCCTGAACGCCAGGTTGACCAGCTCCTTGAAGGACAGCTCAGGCCATGACGGTTCGTCTTTCAGGTTGGTGGCCTGTAGCACCTCATACGCACCGAGGTCCCGGTTCGACTTGATGCGCACCCAGTGCGTTTTTGCCAGGTTGGCCCCAGCGTGTGCGGACTGAGACCATGTGTCGAGGCGACCATCAGGGCCGGGCATGTTCACCAGCCACACGAAAGGATTTCCGTCGCGGGTTACCCCGACGTACAGCTGTTTCGCCTTCGCCTCTTGGGCGAGGGCTGGGTACAGTTCTGGCCGCACCAGATAAACGTCGTTATCCTCCTTCAGCTCTACGACAGCGACTGGGATAGTCCAGTCTGGGTTCGGGTTCACGCGGACGTAAGCCTGAGGGCTGGGCTTGCGGATGGGCACCATCGTCAGAACCTTTTGGACGCCTGCAATTGCGCCGAAATCGGACGGCAGGCGCATTGCGTCGAGGTCCAGGTCCTCCGACGGAAACGCCGTGTTGATGGCGAGCGAAACTTCGGTGGTTGGCGACTTGATGCTACCTAGCTGGGCGTCATCGTCTGAGAGGAAGGGGCTTTGTGCGGTCTTGTGGTTCATAAATACTCCGTTGTGAATTATTCCGAGGAGGTCTCGGAACACAAGGAGCAGTTTCCCAGCAAAGGATCTTTCGATTAATAGCCATGCTTAAGCAAAATATGCTTCTGCTTAAGCAGAACCAGGTCCTACCGGCTAGACCGCTTATCTCGCGCTTTATCCTTGGCTGGCCAAGGATTGGGATCACCCACAAGCTTCTTGGTTAAAGCTTTCTTGGCAGCCGTGTACGTAAGACCCACGGATACGTACATGTCGAATGCGCATTCGTCACGAGACAGATGATTCCCCTCTAGCCATACTGCCTGGAGTCTTTTAACTCCATCCTGCCTCTTCGACTTAGGCCCGTGCTTGGCAGCAGCACCGCTCTTTGCGCGACCCGCGACAAATTTTGCCTGCGCGACAGCGTCCGTGAACCGCGTAGCGTCCCTCGCCAGAAGATAGAGAGAAAACAACACCAGTGAATCTGGATTGCCTGTCTCTGCCAGAGCGTTCTCTATCGGTTGCAATGCTTCCTCACTGAGTGGATAACTATCGGCGACAGAAATGATCGCAGGCCACAGACGCGATACTGCCCGATGAGTGCGCTCCAACCACTCTGAGGGCAGCGAATGACTCGGATCATCCAAGTCTGGGATTTCTGGGTTCTCGCCATTATCCAGTTCAAAAACCATGAAATCGGTTGGCTCAAAGCCTTCTTGCTCCAAGGCCGTTGCTAGCTCTTTTCCCGCTGCTTGTCTTTCTGTGCTTTTATTGCGCATAGACGTTACCGTGCAAATATCGAACGTGTTGTACCGTGCGACAGGTACCTGTTGCGTGGCGCGACACCCGTTCCATCTATTCAATATATTTAATAGATATGGAGAGATAGGGCATCAACGGAGGTCGGCGTACGGAAAGTAAAAACCGCCGGGGACGACGACGCGTACCGGCGGTAGTCTACGGTTTAACTGCCGTAGGAGAAAGAGAATAGGTCCGTGATGCAGGAGCATGTCATCCCGGCTGCTCCCTTGTACCCTGAATCTTGTCGAGCTGTTACCTCATACAAACGATATGTCTTCAAATGTGTATAGCGTCGTGATGAATGACACGAAGGCATCAAGCAAGTCAGGACGCCATCCGGCCGCTGCCAACGCCCGCCGGAGCTTCGCCTCGAACGCAGGCGTGCAGATGAAGACCAGCCGATTCCAACGCAGACCCTCACCGAGCAAGGCGGAACCCGTCGGCTGACGAGCATCGTTCCCGACTTTCGCCACCCAGACCACTAGGCGCTCGAAGTCAGCCTTCCACTTTGCGCTTTTCTCCACCTCGACCCAAGTGACGTTGCCGCGGTCATTCAGCAACACATCCGGCTTTTTCCCTGCTATGCCGATGGTGCCCCCGAACCAACGATCCTGGGCAATTTCGCGCTCCGTGCTGACCCGGAATCCTTGAGTGATAGCGGCGATGGCGATTTCATTCGCCACAGCGCGATGACGGAAATGTGCGGAGCTGAAGCCACGCACGATGTCCTTGCCCGATACAGCGGGAACCCCCATCTGGCGCAACCGGCGCGTCCCGGCTTCTGCCAGCGCGTAGAGCACGCTTCCGTCCGGTCCGCGACCACGAAGCACTTGCCGGGTGTCGGCCAGCCGGCGCAGCGTGTATTGCGCCATCCGCAGCCCCGAGGCCGATGCTGCCACAGGCATAAAGCTCGGCGGCGCAACGGGGTGCTTTTGCCACGGAGTACACCAGAGTAGTGCGGCAACGTCGCGGGTTCGGAGCCACCCGAACCTATGCAACGCACGCAGTACCCGCGTTTCATTTTCGGCGGCGGCGATCCGCCCGTTCTTCTTCGCCATACAAGTTATCTCGCTACGGTTTCGATAACTTGTATAGAGAAAGTACGTCTTCGCGCCCGTCTGCGACGGGGGGTGAAGACGGGGGACGAAGCCGCTCACGCGGCTGGGCCACCGCTGCCTTTGCGTCGGGCTGGACGCCCGACCGGCATCTCGACCGGCTGGACGCCCGTCGTGTCCTGAAAACCCGGCGCCCCGTGCAGCGCGCGGGCATAGCACTCACCCCGCCCGCTGGACGCGATGCGGCTCCGGCATTCGCCTACGGTCCGCGCTTCGCTTGACTTGACTGCTATGCCCGCGCGCTGCTCGGGGCGCGGGGCTTCGCCCCCCATCACTCTGCCGGTCAGTGGGCCGACCTCTCGCCGCTGGGGCGACGAGCGAGTGACGGCTCCCCCGGCACGCCGTCGATTGGCTTGGGAGCCAACGCGCCTGCGTGGACGGCGTGCGGCCTCGCACTTGTCCCCGACCGCAACGCGGCCCGGCCCCGTAGGTCTCCGGCTGATCGCCTACGACTGCGCGCCTCCGGCTTGCGGGTTACGCGCGGCGTAGCCGCGCATAGGTCGCGGCCTACGGCCGCGACATCGGCTTCGTCGGCACGGTGACGCGACCGCCGTACTTCCTGATTGCCCGCCCAGGCAAGAGCGACCTTACGCCAGCCAGCCATACCCGCAAGGCCAAGCGCTTCGCGCGCGTACTCGCCCGGTCCCCTACGGGGCTGCGGCTTCCGTGCGCGACCTTGCGCGTCCGGCATATCGGCTGGAGTCGAGGTGCGCTCAGGGCGAAACACTCAGGAGGTACGGCGGCACAAGCAATACGCCACCCTGCACGCCGAAGCCGGAAGCGGTAAAGCGGGCTTGACATCTAGGAATCCGGTCAGCTTTTAAAGGAGCACGACTATGCGACATCCCGAACAGCATCTCGACAGCGTTTTCGGCGAGCCAATCCATGTCTACACGCGAGCGCAAGCAATTGCAGACGGCGTTCTCGTCGACGTAAGCCAAACCGCTCAGGAAGCGGGGTTTCGCCCGCCGGTTGCATTGACGGCCAGCGCGTGGGCCGACTGCGTGGCATGGAACGACGCAGACAGCAGCCGCCAGACCGCGCAAGACGAAGCAGGGAGGCTTTGGGACGTCATTTGGATGGCATCTCTTGCAGCCCGTCGCGCTCGTGAATCGCAGCGCGTTGCGTTTCAGGTCTACCGAGTGCCACGCGGCGGACGTGGCATCGGACCCCGGCCCACGAAGTTGCATATGTGCATTGGTCCCGGTAACGATACCGCCCCGGTCATAACGATCCTCATGCCAAACGAAGACTGATTTCCCATCCCGCCGGTTTCCTGCGGGAATTTCAACCCTCCACATAAGGAGAGCAACATGCACCATATCAATCCTGCAACGGGCCTGCCGATGATCGGTGGTGACGATTTCGGCGTCGATGTCGGCGGCAATCCCTACGGTACGGGCTGGATTTCATCGCGTCCGTGGTCTGCAACATCGTGGGATATTGGCCCTTCCGATTTCTAAGCAATTTAACGGGTGCCCGTGAAGTATCGGGCACCCGTTGAAGACCAGGATGGCCAAACAGGCCAATCACACTCCGGGCCAAGCTGGGGCTCGGATGAGAAAAAGAAACCTAGCCGTCCGTTATAGATAAAATGTGCGCCACATCTGACAAATCAGCAGGATAAAACCGATGCTCGGCCTGACGCTACGGGAAGAATTTAGGGGCAGACGCCTTAAGGGCACAGCCATTGAGCTGTCGAATGACCAGAATACCGGCGCGACGCAAATTGCAGCCCAGCAATTTCTGCAAATCACTTACCCCACACATGACGTGCTAAAAGGGATCGAGGCGGTTGGTCCCAACCAAGGCCGTCCCGTGGTCGTGATCGGCGACCGCGGACTCGGCAAATCACACTTGATGGCCGCGCTGTACCACGCAGTCACCGACCCTGCATCGACCGGCGCATGGCTCAATGCGTGGTCGGCCACATTGGCCGACCCCAGCATCGCTAAGATCCCGCTGCGCAACGGAATGCACGTCATCGGCGAGAGCCTGCACCGCCACCGCTATAAGTTCCTGTGGGACGTGCTGTTCGAAAATCATCCGCACGGCACCTTCATCAAGGGCAAGTGGGAAGGCCAAGGCGCGTCCAGGACCGAAATCCCGTCCGATAAGCTCATCATCGAGCTGCTGGAGAATAAGCCGACGATGCTGCTGCTGGACGAGTTCCAGACGTGGTACGACGGCCTCACCAACACCAAGCAGTACCCGTGGAAGAACTGGGCGTTCAATTTCATCCAGATTCTTTCGGAAATCGCCAAAGAGCGCCCCGACCTGCTGGTGCTGGTGATCTCAGTGCGCAACGGCGGCAGCGACGCCTACCAGCAGGTGCATCGCGTCAATCCGGTCGCCATCGACTTCAAGGCGGGCGGCAGCGCCGAGCGCATTCAGCAGGATCGTCGCCGGATGCTGTTGCACCGTCTTTTCGACAACCGCTTGCAGATCGCCAGCGGCACCATCGAGTCGCTGGTCGCGCAGCATGTCGCCGAATATTTCCGCCTGCTGGATGTGCCGCCCGCCGAGCGGGATCGCAAGCGCCGGGAATTCACCGAATCGTGGCCCTACGCGCCGCACCTGCTGCGCCTGCTCGAAGAACAGGTACTCATCGCCACCGATGCGCAGGAAACGCGCGACCTGATCCGCATCCTCGCCAACCTCTATAAGAGTCGTGGCGAGGCCGTGCCCGTGCTCACCGCCGCCGACTTTCGGCTGGACGATGATTCCTCCGGCATCGGCGCGCTGCTCGAAGCCGTCGCCAACCAGCACCATCGCACGCTGCGCGAGAAGGCGCAGCAGAACATCATCTCCGTGCAGGAAGCGCGGCACGACCATGCCAGCATCGCACCGCACCTGCAAGAGATCATCGGTGCGCTGTGGCTACGCTCAATTGCCGTCGGCAACCTGGCTGGTGCCGAGCCTGCCGCGCTGCAATTGGACATCACGCGTAACAAGCCGGTGGACGACAACGCCTTCCAAGTCGAGCTGGCGACCATCGTCGAGAACAGCTTCAACATCCATCAGGAAGGCGCCAAGCTGCTGTTCCGCGAGGAAGAGAACCCGCGCGCCAAGCTCATGGCCTATGCGCGCAACGACAAGCTGTTCGCCGACGGCGCCGATCTAGCTCGGCTAGGCGATCAGGTGCGCTATGTCGTCAGTGGAGTTGACGGGAAGAACAATCAGTTTCGTATCGTCCCGCTGCCGAAGTCTTGGTCGAGCGATCCGTGGACCGGGATGGTCGATAGCGATCAACCAGAAAGTTGGGACGATGGCCGTCTACCCATCGTCGTTCTACCCGAGGAGCCTGAGAAGCTTGACGCCACCCTCGGTCGCTGGGTCAAAGACCAGTTGCAGAAGCGCCGCAATACCGTGCGCTTCCTGCTCCCACGCGCGGGTAGTACCAACTCTTTCATGGACCGCGACCTGCTCATCCTCGCCCGCGCCGAAATGAAGGCGCAGGAATGGGGCGGCCAGAACCCCGAATACAAGAAGCTGCACAAGGAATTCGAGAACACTCTGCGCGACAACCTCAAGAAGCGCTTCGATCGCTTCGCCGTACTGCAACGATGGAACTTCGCCGATCCCGCGCAGTGCAAGTTCAGCGTCGAACGCCTCGACAAGCAGGGTTCGCAGATTCCCGAAGCCATCGAGGAGGCGCTGACCAGCGACCTGTTCGTGCCAGAGGACTTCGAGGATCTGGTGTTCGAATACGCCAGCAACAACGAATCGGTCGGCAAGCTGCTGCGCGAGCTGCAAGAGCCGCGCCCGGCCGGGCAGGACTGCATCCCGTGGCTGGGCGAAACGGTGATGAAGGATCGCTTGCTGCGCCTGTGCGCCAAAGGCAGGGTCGCCGTCAATGTGCGCGGCATGGAGTATCTGCAAACGAACCCTGGCGAGGACGAGGAAACCGCGTGGCGGCGTCTGCGCCCCAAGCTCTCGCTCACGGGCCGTCACCTTGACGACGTGTTCGTGATGCTGCCCTCGGCGGTGCCCGCGACGGGTGGCTCCATGCCGCCCGCACCGTCGCCAGGTGTGTTTCCACCGAATGGTGGCGCTGCTCCCACGCCGGGCGTGCCAGAACCCACACCGGATGGTACTCCCGCTCCCACGTCAGGGCCCACGCCGGGCGGTATTTTCGGTGGCGACACTGCGACCGCCAAGCCGCGCACGCCGTTGTCTAATCCAGCCACGTCGCCGCTCAACCTGATTGGCAAGATCGAGGGTTGGGGCATCGGCCCGGCCACGAAGGTCACGGAAGTGTCCATCAAGGTCTCCACCGCCACAGGCGCGCAGCTCAAGGAACTGCTCAAGAAGCTGCCCGAAGGCATGACCTTCGAGCTGAACCTTGAGAAGGAGGACGACTGATGGCACTGACCGCCAGCGCACTGCAATCGCTGACGCAAGGTACGGAACGTGACGCTTGGCGCGTCATCATCGACCATGCCGTCGGTATCGCCTCCAAGCCGCTGGCCGCAGGCAATGCGCCCAGCGAGGTCGTGAAGCGCGACCGCGAAATCGGCGAACTGGATTTGTTCCTCTCCACATGCGGATGGGATTTGTGGCAAGCCTTCGGCGACAGCGTCGAGCGCACCTCAGATCGCTTGGTGCGCTGGTGGGCCGAGCCCTTTAGCGCCAAGGCCGTGTTGGTCCTCGACGGCCTCTCGCTGCGTGAACTGCCGTGGCTGTTGCAAGGCGCGAAGGAGCGTGGCTTTACCTCGCACGAGGTCGCCGCCTGTGCTTCTGAGCTACCTGGCGAAACCGATGAGTTTGCCCGCGCGCTTGGTTTCACCAGCCGCAGCAAGCTCCAAAACAACGGCGGCGGTCTCGCGCACAGGCTGCAAGTGGCCAGCACGGAGACGGTGGACTTGCCATGGAAGGACTGCGAAGCACTGATCAGCAGCACAGTGAATCAGATCTTCTGGCACCACTGGCCGGACGCCAAGCTGCACGACGGCTCCGGCGCAGGCCAAGGGCTGGAGCCGCTGACGAAGGACGTGGCCGAACAACTAACGAGCGACGACTTCTGGACCTTCGTCGAGCGCCTCGCCACCGGGCGGCGGCTGGTCATCACTTCCGACCACGGCTACGCGGCCACCGGCTACTTCCCCGATGCGGATGGCGAAGTCGGCCAGTTCCTCAAGCAGACATTTTCGAGCAGGCGCAGCAAGACGGGCACGGGTGATACCGGCCCCTTCGTGCCGCCTGTGGCATTGCAGATCACCAGCCGCCACGGCGCGCACCTGTTGGCCTTGGGCCGTAGGAAGTGGCGCAGCCAGGGTGGCTACCCGACGCTCACGCATGGCGGCTTGTCGCTGCTGGAAGTGCTGTCGCCTTTCGTCGAACTGACCAAGTAAGGATTGCGGCTGATGGCCACCAAGAAAGAATTACTCGTACAAGAAATCGCGAAGGCCGTCGGAGCAGGCAAGGCCGCTGCGCTGGAAACAGTTGATTTCAATGACCCAAACCGCCCCAAGACCTGTCTGGAGGTGGATTTTCCAATCCTGCCGATTAACGAGATCGCGAAAGTTGAAACGGCATCGGGCGCTGGGAGGAAGCCCATATACACGATGACGAAATGGTGGGCGCGACGCCCGTCGAGCGTATTTCGGAGCTTGTTGATAGCCGCAGCGACTAAAGCTCCAGACGATCCGTCCGAATCGGCCAAACTGGTGTGGGACAACTACTACGCCAACCACCAAAAGAAAGGTGCGTTCAAGCAACTCAAGGTGGCGGACATCTTCATGGGCGGCGGCACCACGCTAGTGGAAGGCTCGCGCCTCGGTATGCAGATGGTCGGCAACGACCTCAACCCGGTTGCGTGGTTCGTGGTCAAGCAGGAACTGGCGAATGTGAGCCCTGAGGAAGTGAAGATGCTCCTCGCCGACATCGAGGCTGAGGTCAAGCCGCAGATCATGCCGTACTACTACTGCGACGGCCCCGAGGGCGAGAAAGGCAAATGGACGCATCTGCCGACGAACAAGGCCATGCCTGCCGACTTCGACCCGCTCGCCATCCCGCATGACGAACGCAAGAACTACCGCTACGAAGGCCCGGAGATCATCTACACCTTCTGGGCCAAGCACGGGCCGTGTCAGGTGACGGGCTGCGGCCACCGCACGCCGATCATGACCAGCCCGGTGATGGCGGTGAAAACGCTTACCGTCAAGCATTGGCAACACGCTTGCGACAAGTGCGGCGAGGCGTTCGACGTGGAAGAAGAAGCCGCGCGTATGGCCCCCGATGCACCGTTTTTCGTCGCTCCCACCGAATCGCCGTATTCCGTGCTCGACCGGAATAAGGGCGTCATATGCCCGCACTGCGGCCACACCGCTCTGGTGAACTTGGGCAAGAGCAAGAACAAGAAGGTGGAATTGAGCCTACTTGTACATCCGCAATGGTTGGCGGGCGAAGCGAGGCAGGACGCGAACGGCCAAGCTTACGGCGGATCGGCGCAGGACGACGTGATGTCGACCACACGATGGGATGCGGCGCGCGCCGCGAAGATTCGCCTGCTGGAAGTGCGCGGCGCGCTGCCAGACGAAGTGACCGACCCGGAAACGGGCGTTACCTTCGCGCCGGAGAAAGGCACTGTGCCGAAACGATCCAATTTTGCCTGCGCGGCCTGCGGAACGGTGCAGGGCGTGATGAATTCAATCAAGGCTACGAAGAAGAGCGGGCAAATGGCGGGTTACGCGGTGCAGGGCTACGCACCAAAGCGCGACGCGGCGGGCAAGCCATACAGCGGGCGCTTCTTCGCCGCCTACGATGCGGCGCACGCCCGTCAGTACGACGCTGCGTTCTCGGAATGGGAGGCGCGCAAGGATGCCGACCTGAAGGACTACTGGCCTCGCTCTGAGATTCCTTATGGGTTCATGACGGCGATAGCCAATAGCGACATCCGAGAGAACTACGGATTTACGCACTGGTGGACGATGTTTAGTCCGCGGCAGAGTTTGGTACATGCGCTCCTGCTTAAGGCCATTACGACAACTGGATCCCATGAGTGGCGCGTTAGGGAGTTCGTTCTTGGCGCATTCCACAGATACCTACAGCATCAAAACATGCTGTGCTTCTGGGATATTCAGCAAGACTGTGTTGCGCCGAGCCTCAGTAATTCCAATTTCCATCCGAAACCCACAGTCGTCGAAAACAGCATCTTTGCTCATCTCGGGCGTGGAAATTGGAACTCTTCGATTGAGACCCTGATGGAGGGACTAGAATGGCTGGTCTCTCCGACGGAGTTGGTCAGCAACGAGCGGCTTAACATCAAGCTCCCAAGTATCGGTTCACAAACATCGGGAAAATCGACCAAGATTGCGTTGGGCGATCCCCTTCTGGGCGCGGACATTTATTGCGGCTCGTCTACCGACCTCACGCAGGCCCCCACGGCAAGCCTCGATCTGGTCATCACAGATCCGCCCTTCGGCGGCCTGCTGCATTACTCGGAGTTGTCCGATTTCTTCTACGTCTGGCTGCGCCTCGCGCTGAAGGACAAGTACCCCGACTATTTCACTGCTGACTACACGCCCAAGTCGCTGGAGGCCGTCGCCAATCGCGCGCGCGAGCCGGAAGACCCAGATGGTTTCTACCAGCGCCTGCTCACGCAATGCTGGCGTGAGGCGCATCGCGCACTGAAACCTGGCGGCATTCTGGCCTTCACCTTCCACCACAGCGAGGACGAGCCCTGGGTGGCCGTGCTCGAGTCGCTGTTCGACGCGGGCTACTATCTCGAGGCGACGTATCCCATCCGCTGTGACGAAACCAAGGGCGAAGGCGAATTCGGCTCCAAGACCATCGAGTACGACATCATTCACGTCTGCCGCAAGCGCACCGAAGAACCCAAGCCGGTGAGTTGGGGCCGCATGCGCCGCGAGGTGATGGCCGACGTGCGCCAGTTGCAGACCATGTTGGAGAACCACGCGAAGGAAGGTCTGCCCGCCGCCGACATCCAGGTGATCCGGCGCGGCAAGGCGCTGGAGTATTTCTCGCGTCATTACGGCAAAGTATATGTGGACGAAGGCCGAACCATCTCCGTCAGCGATGCGCTGCTCGGCATCAACCAGCTTATCGACGAGGATGCCGACAAGGGCAAGGAAGCGCCACCGGTCACCGCCGAGCCGATCACCCGCCAGTTCCTGCGCACCTTCGGCAATGCGGCCGAGCTGAAACGCGACCAGTTGCAGAAGTTCCTCAAAGGCTCGATCACCACGCCGGACGAGTTCGTGCAGCGCGGCTGGTGCGCTGAGAAGAACAAGGTGTTCACTCGCACCGATCCACTCGAGTTCGCGCGCGAGTGGTCGGGTAGGCACCGCCGTAAGCTGACGACCGATCTGGATCAGGCGCTGATGCTGGTCGGCGCGTGCTTCGACAACAGTGGCATTAACGCCTCGGACACGCTAAAGAACGAAAACTTCAAGCCGCACGTCGCGCTGAAGCCGCTGCTGGAATGGCTTCACCGCAACGGCCCGAGCCAGGCCACCCGCAACGCGGCGTCGCGTGCCACGACGATCTACAACACCTGGGCAGCAAGCCGGGGGCCGCAACCGGTGCAGGCATCTCTATTCGTTGACGATGGGGAGTATGCGCAATGAGGCAACTGCTCGATACGGTGTGGCAGCGCCGCGGCACCAGTTGGCTGTGGGACGAGGACGCGCGCAACCAGATCTGCTCGGCCAGCGAGGTATGCAGCCTGCGCCAGTTCCTGCGCGCGGCGGGCAACTGGCCGGACGAACTGCCCAGCAATGGCGGCAGGACGCTGGTAGTCGCTGGGCTGGATGGCAGCCTCGATCTGCTGACACCGACCGATGCCGAAGCGTGGCTGGGCGATGCCATCAAGCCGGCCGTCCTGTCGTTTCAGGACGAATGGGGAAGCGATGGCGCGCTGGTGTTCTGGCTACCAGGCGGCGGGAACCGCATCCGGGTGCAGGCGGCCACCGATGAAGTTAATTGGCTGTGCCACACGCCCCACGGCCATCAGCTCGACTTCGGTCGCGTCCTATGGGGACAGGCCAACGAGTACCCGCAGGAAATCATGCTACCCGACGGCAGCAAGCCTGCGGGCCTGTTCCACCTGCGGATCACCTGAGGTGGGCGCGTGACGGCAGAGATTCAGTTTCAACGCGGCGAGCGCATCACCCACCACGAGTACGGCCAAGGTGTCGTCCTCGATCCGGCGCGTGACGGCTATCTGCGCGCGTTCTTCGGCGTCGGCGAACGCCGCGTTCCAGTCACTTCGCTCCGTCGCGAACTCACGCGCACCGAGCGCATCCTGCGCGCGGTCGGAGGCAGTACAGAGCGCGGGCGCAAGGCGTGGCTGTCGTACGAGGCGCACGCGCTACCGGTAATGGAAAGCGCCTCGGCGCTGACTTCAGCCAAGATCGACCTGCTGCCGCACCAGGTGGTGCTGACGCACCGCATCGCCACCGCGTCGCCCCGGCGCTATCTGATCGCCGACGAGGTGGGCTTGGGCAAGACCATTGAAACCGCGCTGATCCTGCGCGAGCTGGCCAGCCGGGGCGAACTGACGCGCGCGCTGATGGTGGTGCCTGCTGGCCTCGTGAACAACTGGCACCGCGAATTAAACGAGGTGTTCAATCTCGACTTCGAGGTATTCGGCTCCGAAGGCGACATCACCGACCGCAAGACCAACGCTTTCGCCAAGCACGACCGCCTGATCGCCAGCATCGACACTTTGAAACGCCCGGCGCGCATCAAGCGCCTGTTGGACGCGCCGCGTTGGGATTTGGTGGTGTTCGACGAAGCGCACCACCTCACGGCCTATCGCAGCGGCGGCAAGGTGCGCAAGACCGAGAACTACAAGCTTGCCGAGGCGCTGAAGGATCACTCGCGCGACCTCGTGCTGCTGTCGGCGACGCCGCATCAGGGCAATCACTTCCAGTTCTGGATGCTGGTGCAACTGCTGAACCCGACGCTGTTCCGCAGCCCTGAAGAGATGGTCGAGCAACGGCACCGGCTTAACACGGTGATGTTCCGCCGCACCAAAGCCGACGCCTGCCAACCGGACGGTTCGCCTCTATTCGCGCGCCGCTGGGTTCACACCGAATCCTTCGTGATGGCGCAGGCCGAGCGGCTGTTCTACGAGAAGCTGCGCGAGTATCTGGAGGACGGCTTCGACCTTGCGCGCCGTCAGGGCAACCAAGGGCGCGCGCTCGGCTTCCTAATGGCGATCTTCCAGAAGATCGCGGCATCGAGCTTTGCTGCCGTGCGCCGCACGCTCAAGCGCCGCCTGCTGATGCTGACGCTGCACGAGGCGTTTCTGCGCGACAAGGAACTGGACATCGAAGGCCGCGAACGGCTGACGGATGAAGCGCGCGATTTGATCCACGAGGAATTCGATTTGCCGCGCGACAGCGTTGGGCATAGTGAGGCGGATCGTGTGCTGGCCGACCTGAAATACCGGCTCGCCAAGAAGCTGGATGAGGAGGCGCTGGAAATGGCCTCCGATCCCTACGGCAGCGAGTATTCGGCCACGCACGCGGAGGAAGCCGCCTCTGCCGTGGTGAACCTGCATCTGCCGGAGGAACGCCTACGTATCGGCGACCTGCTGCGCGTGTTCCCGGCGCAGCGCGAAACCAAGATGCAGAAGCTGCTCGATGGCCTGGGTACGCTGTGGCGGCAAAACCAAAACGAGAAGATCGTGATCTTCGCCACCTACCTTGGCACGGTGGACATGATCGCCCGCGAGATCGAGCAGACCTTCCCCGGTCAGGGCGTGGTGGTGCTGCGCGGCGGCGACCATGGTGCGAAGGTGGCGGCGGAGCGGCGGTTCCGCTTGAAAGACGGTCCGCGCGTGCTGGTCTGCACGGCGGCCGGGCGCGAAGGCATCAACCTTCAATTCGCGCGCATCCTGTTCAACTTCGACCTGCCGTGGAACCCGATGGACATGGAGCAGCGCATCGGGCGTATCCACCGCTACGGCCAGAGCCACACGGCGCAAGTCTACAACCTCGTGTTGTCGGACACTATCGAAGGCCGCATTTTTCTACTGCTGGACGAAAAGCTGACCGAGATCGCGCGCACGGTCGGCAAGGTGGATGAGCAAGGCAACGTAGCCGAAGACCTGCGCGCGCAAATTCTTGGGCAATTGTCCGAGCGTTTGAACTACGACCGCCTGTATCAGGAGGCGTTGTCCGATCCGGAGCTCAAGCGGACGCAGGTAGAGTTGGAAGCGGCGCTATCGAATTCCCGCGAAGCACGGCACGTGGTGTTCGACCTGTTTCAAGTCCTCGACGGATTCAGCCTTGACGACTACAAGCCCTTCTCGGACGTGTCGTCCAGTATGGATCGACTGGTGCGCTTTCTGTCGGCGGCAGTCGCGGATCGCCAGCAGAAACTGATGAAAGTGGACGAGTCCACCTACGACCTCGTTACCACGGAGGGCACATGCCGCACCCGCTTTACCTTGAACCGCGATGCGGCGAACCAAGACACGCTGCAGCTCATGGGCTTGGATCACCCGCTGGTGCAGGAGGAATTGGCGCGCTGGCGCAGCATACCACCAGAGGACATTGGCATTGCCGTGTTGGGCGACGTGGAAGAGCCGGTACTTCTGTCGATGTGGATGGTCGAGGTGTCCGCCGGAAACGGTGAGCGCCGCGTCGTGGTACAGCCCATCGCCGTCAAGCAGGACGGCACCCGCGTTCCGGCGGTCGAGCGTCTAAGTGAAAAGTACCTACTGGCTCCAACCACCACGCCGACCTTCCAGTCTGAGCAACGCATCGACCTATTCGTCCATACTGTCGAACCAACATTACAACGAGAGTTAAAGCACAAGGGGGCTGTAAACGGCGATGGCAGCTATTCGGCCGAATTGATTGGGTACGTGGAAATCCTACGTATGCCTGAGGCGAACGCGATCTCCCTTCCTAGCTCACTCTGACAAAAGGAGCGACCTAAGCGGAATGCAAGACGGATGCCCCCTGAGGCTCAATGCTTGGTCGGTGTAATGCCCTTGACGTGCTGTAGCAGAAACCGACAAGCCGCCTCGCGGGCGAAGCGCTCATCCACGCAGTAGTGTGGAACATGTATACCACCGACCTGCAAATCAAGCCAATATGGCCCACGGCTGTACCTGCTAGCTTGGTGGTTGGTCTGTCGACGTAACCGAACCCTAACCGTGGCGTCAGCAATCTCGGAATCGACGGAAAACTCTTCGACTGTCTCGAACTCAGGCAGCATTGACTGTCTCCTAAAGAAAGGTGCAAGGACACCTTGACCAAAACTTGACCAAAGTAGGCGAGAATCGCGCCCAAGAAGGGCAAAAAGCGCAGTCGGTCAGTGGATGGCTACCGGTGCAAGTCTTTGATTTGACTGCGCTTTAATTTCTACCTATTTGCAGGAAGCGGGACTCTTAATCCGTAGGTCGAGTGTTCGAGTCACTCACGCCCCACCAAGCATTTTGAAGCCCGGTTAGCGAAAGCTGACCGGGCTTTTTCGTTTTCTCGTGCGCCCCACAGGTCCGAGCCGGATTCAAACGCAAGCTCGCTGCATTCCGCTGATCCAACGATTCCACTCGCGCCTCTCGTGCACGTTACGAGGCAAACGAACGCGCGACATTTTCAGCGAGTTTGGTGCTGAGAACACGTCACGATATGAGCGTCCGATCACTGATTTCAGGCAATATAAGGCTATCTTTTCTGAATTATTAAGAGTTTTCCACCATCCTTCTCATTTATCCTAAGATAAAAAAAGACAAACCGCCTAATTTTCAGCTTAATCGCTTGTCGATTTCCAGCCAGTAAGTATCCTTGCTATCTAAAGCAAGCCCGAACCTGCACCTCATTTGAAAGACGCCTGCCGCCCTTGGATGCTCGGGAAGAAATATTCCAGAAAATTCGGATACCTACGTAATGGAGTCGAACACGTTCATATCCAAGACGAGCCGCTCTCCAGAATTCCGTGCATCGGGCGAAACGTTCAAATTGGCCGCCGAAGCCTATCGCATGCAATTCGCCCATCTGTTCGATCGGATGATGGCGATTCAGACATCGAACGTCGAACCGCTGCCTCACCAGATCTCCGCGGTCTACGAATCGATGCTGCCGCGGCAGCCTTTGCGATACGTGCTTGCAGATGATCCGGGATCAGGCAAGACGATCATGGCAGGGCTTCTCATCCGCGAACTGCTGATGCGCGCGGACGCCGAGCGCGTGCTGATCGTCGCGCCAGGCAGTCTCGTCGACCAGTGGCAGGACGAGCTATCGACGAAATTCGGTCTCGACTTCACGATAGCCGGCCGCGAGTCATTGAAGGCCTCCTTCGATGCGAATCCCTTCTCCGAAGCGGATCTCATGGTCGCGCGCATCGACCAACTTGCTCGTAACGATGACCTCCTCGATCAGTTGCGGCGCTCCCGCTGGGATCTGATTGTCGTCGACGAAGCACACAAGCTCTCCGCCACCTCTAGCGGCAATCGCGTCAACAGAACCAAACGATTCCAGCTCGGCGAATTGCTCGGAACCCTCACGCGGCATTTCCTGCTGCTGACCGCGACCCCACACAACGGCAAGGAAGAAGACTTCCAGCTTTTCATGTCCCTGCTGGACGCCGATCGCTTCTGCGGCAGGATGCGCGACGGCGCACAGCGCGCCGACATTTCCGATCTGATGCATCGCATGGTGAAAGAGGAAATGCTGCGCTTCGACGGAACGCGCCTGTTCCCCGAACGCCGGGCATACACGACCACCTACTCCCTGTCGGATGAGGAAACCGCGCTCTACGATGCCGTCACCGGCTATGTCCGCGAAGAGATGAGCCGTGCTGACTCGTTACACGACGGCGCGCGACGAAGTGCTGTCGGCTTCGCGCTGACGTCGTTGCAGCGGCGGCTCGCGTCGAGCCCGGAGGCAATTTGTCGCTCGCTCATGCGTCGTCGTGAAAAGTTCCGACAACGCGTCGAGCACGAGCACTCTCGACGTCGGGATGAACCGATCGCGTTCGCCTTCAGCGCTGCCGCCGAGGACCTGTGGGAATCGGCGGATTCTCTTGCGTCAGCCGACTACGAAGCCGAGGAAGAACGGCTCGTCGGCCAGGCCAGCGCGGCACAGACCAATTCGAGAACTCGAAGCCGAAATCGCCGTGCTCGAAGCGCTGGAAAAGCAGGCGCGCGACGTAGTGCATAGCGGGCAGGACAGGAAGTGGAGCGAGCTGTCGAATCTGCTGCAAAACACACCTGAAATGCGTGAGCGCGACGGTCGGCAGCGCAAGCTGATCGTCTTTACCGAGCATCGGGATACGCTCGACTACCTCGCGTTGAAACTTCGCGGCCTGATGGGCGACGAAGAAGCGGTCGTGGTCATCCACGGCGGTGTGACGCGTGAGGACCGAAGCAAGGTACAGGATCTGTTTCGTAACGATCCCGTGGTGCGCGTGCTGGTCGCGACGGACGCGGCGGGTGAAGGCATCAATCTTCAGAACGCGAATCTGATGGTCAACTATGACCTGCCCTGGAACCCGAACCGTCTGGAGCAGCGCTTTGGGCGGATACACAGAATCGGCCAGACGGCGGTCTGCCATCTGTGGAACATGGTTGCAGCGGGCACGCGCGAAGGCGATGTCTTCCTCCGTCTCTTCGAGAAGCTCGATGTCGAACGTGAAGCGCTCGGCGGTCGGGTCTTCGACATTTTGGGCGAGGTCTTCGAGAATCGCAGTCTGAAAGACCTGCTGGTCGATGCAATCCGCAACGACTTCCATACCGAGTCAGATAAAAATCCAATCGACGCCGTCGAGGACGCACTCGACCGACGTCATCTCGAATCGATCATCGCGCGCATCGCCCTCTGCGAGCAGGTGATAGACGAGACTCGCCTCTTTGCAGTGCGTGAGGACATGGAGAAAGCGGAGGCTCGCAAGCTCCAGCCTTACTTCATCCAGGCGTTCTTCGTGCGAGCCTTCGACGAAATCGGAGGCGCCCTGCGTCCGCGTGAAGCGGGGCGATTCGAGATCACGCACGTTCCCGTCGAAATCCGCTAGCACGCACGGCGGGTCGCGGATCGCGAGGGGCGCAAGGCACAGGCGGTGCTGCCGCGTTACGAGCGCATCGCATTCGACAAGCAGCACGTGCGGCTCGCCGAGCGCCCCGATACGCCCGTCGCAAACCTGATTCATCCAGCCCATCCGTTGATGCGCGCGGTCACCGATCTCATCCTGGAGCGCCATAGCCACGAGCTTGCCGATGGCGCGGTGCTTATCGACCGAAGCGATTTGGACATCGTGCCTCGCGCGCTCTTCATGATCGACCACTCGGTGTACCAAGGAGGCGATCCGGCGGATCTCGTGTCGCGTCGCATCCAGTTCATCGAGATCCCGCGCGATGGGCGCGCCGCCAACGCGGGCTTCTCCCCTCACCTTGCGCTCGACGCGGCGACACCTGCCGACGTCGAGGCGGTCGCCTATTTGCTCGACGAACCCTGGCTCGGTCGGGACGCCGCGCATATCTCACTGTCGGATGCCTGCGCACAGATCGCTACAGAACACGTGAACGAAGTGCGCCGCCGCCGCGAACACGACGTCGGCAGGACGCTCCAGGCCGTCCGCGAGCGGCTGGAGAGCGAGATTCGCCATTGGTCGGCACGCTACAGCGAGCTGCGCAAGGAAGCTGCCGCGGGCAAGGATGTTCGTCTCGCGCTAAGCAACGTCGGTCGCACGATCGACGAACTGGGCCAGCGCCTGGAAACCCGCGAGCAAGAGTTGAATGCGATGCGCGAGGTCGTAGCCGCGACGCCTCGCATCGTGGGTCGCGCGCTGGTGATT
This sequence comes from Caballeronia sp. S22, assembly GCF_964261745.1. Lineage (NCBI taxonomy): Bacteria > Pseudomonadati > Pseudomonadota > Betaproteobacteria > Burkholderiales > Burkholderiaceae > Caballeronia > Caballeronia sp. S22. The sequence goes on from NZ_OZ180035.1 coordinate 54,416, forward strand.
CCCGCAGGGCTGCTGGCGAAGCTGCGAGGCGACGGCGGCTGGAGCGCGGATGCCGCGGCGCGCACACGCATAGAACGGATTGCGATGAACGCAGTGATAGAGGCCGAGCGGACGCTCGGTCACGACGTCATCGACGTGTCCGCACAGAAGTGCGGCTGGGACATCACCAGCCAGCCCAAAGCGCGCGACGGAAAGCTGCCGTGGCCGCGTCACATCGAAGTGAAGGGGCGCGCGAAAGGCAGCGACACGGTGGTCGTCACCGCCAACGAAATGCGCGAAGGCTTCAATCAGCAGGACAAGTTTCATCTGGCAATCGTGCTTGTCGATGACGACACGCACGAAGGGCCGTTCTATGTCGCCCGACCGTTCGACCGCTCGCCGGGGTGGGCCGAAACCAGAGTCGAACTGAATCTCCAAGCGCTACTGAGCCGGGCGACACATGCCGAATAACACTCACGAGGAAGGCGCTTTTGACCGCAGTAAAAATACCAAAAAAACTTATCGAAGTTGCTTTGCCGCTCGATGCCATCAATGCCGCAGCGGCGCGAGAAAAGTCGATTCGACACGGGCATCCGTCGACGCTGCATCTGTGGTGGGCGCGTCGCCCGCTCGCGGCCGCGCGCGCGGTGATCTTCGCGCAGATGGTCAACGATCCGGGTGGCGAGCGCGGATATTTCGCGGGCATGACCAAGGCGCAGGCCAAGGCGAAGCGTGATGACCTGTTCAACATCATTGAAGACCTGGTGAAGTGGGAAAACACCAACAACGAAGAAGTGCTCGGGCGTGCGCGAGCGGCAATTCGGGACTCGTGGCGCGAGACGTGCGAACTGAACAAGCGGCATCCGCAAGCCGCTGAACTCTTCGATCCGGAGCGATTGCCGGCTTTTCACGATCCGTTCGCCGGTGGTGGGGCGCTGCCACTTGAAGCGCAGCGTCTGGGGCTGGAAAGTTACGCGTCCGATCTCAATCCGGTGGCCGTAACGATCAACAAGGCGATGATCGAGATTCCGCCGCGCTTCGCTGGCCGCAAGCCCGTGGGGCCGATCCCGGCCGATGAGAAACAGGCGACGCTGCACGAGGACTGGTCGGGCGCGAAGGGGCTCGCCGAGGACGTGCGGCGCTATGGCGCGTGGATGCGTGCGGAGGCGGAGAAGCGCATCGGGCATCTGTATCCGAAGATCGCAGTGACGGCGGAGATGGCGCAGGAACGTGCAGATCTCAGGCCGCTGGTTGGGAGGGAACTGACGGTTATCGCGTGGATCTGGGCGCGCACGGTCAGGAGCCCGAATCCGGCGTTCAGTCATGTCGAAGTACCACTCGCTTCGACGTTCGTGCTTTCCAGCAAGAAGGGGAAGGAGGCTTATGTCGAGCCTGTTATCGAAGGGGATGGGTATCGGTTTGAGGTTCGGGTGGGGGAGTTGCCGGAGGGGGTGGAGAATGGGACGAAACTGGCGCGGGGCGCGAATTTTCGGTGTTTGATGTCCGGCGTGCCGATCGATTCGAAGCATATCTATGGCGAGGCAAATGCGGGACGAATGGGTGCGCGCCTCATGGCCATCGTGGCGGACGGGTCAAAGGGTCGGGTTTATCTTGCTCCGAACTCTCAGCATGAAATCGCAGCGAAAACTGCGCGGCCACACTGGAAACCTGATCTTGCAATGCCCGAGAACCCTCGTTGGTTTTCGCCGCCCTTGTACGGTCTAAAAACCTACGGCGATCTTTTCACGCCCCGCCAGTTGGTCGCGCTGACGACCTTCTCGGATTTGGTGCAGGAGGCAATAGCTGAGTGCGAACGCGCTACCGCTGCCAATCGCAAGACTAAAGACGATGCCGAACTCACGACCCATGGCATTGATGCGATCACTTACTCGCGGGCCATAGGGGTCTACCTCGCGTTTGGCATCGACAAGATGACTGATCGTGGATCTTCGATCTGCGGTTGGGACTCGACGCGCGACAGCCTGCGAAACACCTTTGGGCGTCAAGCGATTCCGATGGTTTGGGACTTTGCAGAAGCGAATTTCCTGAGTGAATTTGCAGGCAGCTACGAGAGTGCGCTTGATCAGACCGCGCGCGTTCTTCATGAGCATTCCGGAAGCCAAAAAGGATACGCTACCCAAGCGGACGCGCAGACGCAGACGATCTCCGTCAATAAGGTAGTGTCTTCTGACCCACCGTATTACGACAACATCGGCTACGCGGATCTTTCAGACTTCTTCTACGTATGGCTGCGCAAATGCCTACGGCCAATCTTCCCGAATCTTTACGCGACAGTAGCTGTCCCGAAGGCGGAAGAGCTCGTAGCCACCCCATATCGCCACGGAGGCAAGAAAGAGGCGGAAACATTCTTCTTGGATGGGATGACTCGCGCCATTCACAACCTGGCAGAACAAGCACATCCCGCATTTCCCGTCACGATCTATTACGCGTTCAAACAGTCCGAGACGAAGAATGAACAGGGCACGTCCAGCACGGGCTGGGAAACATTTCTTGAGGCAGTACTAAAAGCCGGCTTCGCCCTCACCGGCACATGGCCCATGCGGACTGAATTGAGCAATCGAATGATCGGCTCAGGCACCAATGCCCTCGCCTCGTCCATCGTCCTCGTCTGCCGCAAACGCCCCGCCGACGCCCCCACCGTCAACCGCCGCGAGTTCCTGCGTCAACTCGACGCCGTGCTCACCGAAGCCCTCGACGAAATGACCCGAGGCGGCGTCAACTCGCCGATCGCACCCGTCGATCTTTCGCAGGCCATCATCGGTCCGGGCATGGCGGTATTCAGCCAGTACGCAGCCGTCCGCGAAGCCGATGGCACGCCGATGTCCGTACGCACCGCGCTGCAACTGATCAACCGCTTCCTCGCCGACGACGATTTCGACGCCGACACGCACTTCTGTCTCCAGTGGTTCGCACAGGAAGGCTGGGCCGAAGGTAAATACGGCGAGGCCGCAGTGCTCGCCACTGCCAAGGGCACGACGGTGCAGGGCCTGCAGGAAGCAGGCGTCGTCGAGAGCGGCGCGGGCAAATTGCGCCTCCTGCGCTGGGCCGAGTTGCCGCGCGACTGGTCGCCCGAACGTGACACGCGCACGCCCGTGTGGGAAGCGCTGCATCAACTGATCCGCGCACTGAATCAGGACGGCGAACGCGTCGCCGGCACTCTGCTCGCACGCATGCCCACGCGACGCGAACCGGTACGCGCGCTGGCCTATCGCCTCTATACCCTCTGCGAACGCAAAGGCTGGGCCGAGGAAGCGCGCGCATACAACGAACTGGTCATGGCGTGGCCGGGCATCGACAAGGCCTCGGAGGAAGCGGGCGAGCTGTACTCACAAGGCGAATTCAATCTTCAAGAGGACAATAAAAATGAACCTGAAACCCTGGCGTGAAATCGCCGTTCCTCACAAGGACGTTCGGGAGAACATGTTCCAGCAGTCCGAATTCGCAGCGGACCTGTCGCGTGTTCACGACGGCACAGCCACGGCCGAATATCAGAGCCCCACGCTCTTCTTCGAGCGCACCTTCATCACAGAAGGCATGCGCCTCCTGCTCGAATCCGTCGTCAAGCGGCTGAGCGGCAAAGGCGGCGATCCCGTCATCCAGTTGCAGACCGCGTTCGGCGGCGGCAAAACGCACACCATGCTTGCGGTCTATCACCTCGCAAAAGGCGAGGCGTCGCCGCGCGACATGCCCGGCATCGGATCGATCCTCGACGCGGCCGGCATCACCGAACTTCCGCGCGCACGGATTGCCGTGCTGGATGGCATCAAGTCATCGCCGAATCAACCGGTTATTCGCGACGGTCAGGCGATCAACACGCTGTGGGGCGACCTCGCCTGGCAACTCGGCAAGGCCGAAGGCTACGCGATCGTCGCCGCTGCCGACGCATCCGGCACATCGCCGGGCAAGGCGGTGCTCGAAACACTGCTGTCTCGCTACGCGCCCTGCGTGATTCTCATCGACGAACTCGTCGCCTATGTGCGTCAATTCGAGGACGGCAAGACGCTGACGGGCGGCAGTTTCGATTCAAACCTCACCTTCGTGCAAGCGCTGACCGAAGCGCTGAAGGCGGTGCCGACCGGCATGCTGCTTGCGTCGCTGCCGGAATCGAAGCGGGAAGCCGGCAGCGATCACGGCGCCAAGGCACTCGATTCGCTCGAACGTTACTTCGGCCGTGTCCAGGCGCTTTGGAAACCCGTCGGCACGGAGGAAGCCTTCGAGATCGTTCGCCGGCGGCTATTCGAAACGCCCGCCGACCCGCTCGCCGCCGAAACCGTCTGCCGCGCCTTCGCCGATTATTATCTCGATCATGCCAATGACTTCCCGCGCGAGACACAGGAGAGCCGCTATTTCGAACGCCTGATGCGCGCGTATCCCATTCATCCGGAGGTCTTCGATCGCCTGTATGAAGACTGGTCGTCGCTCGACAACTTCCAGCGCACGCGCGGCGTGCTGAAACTGATGGCGAAGGTGATCCATTGTTTGTGGAAGGAGAATGACAAGGACTTGCTCATCATGCCCGGCAGCTTTCCATTGAAGGACAGCGCAACCCGCAACGAGTTGCTGTATCACCTGGCGCCGGGCTGGGATCCGGTGATCACACGCAACGTCGACGGCGACAAGGCTGAAACCACCGAGATCGAAAACGTCAATACGCTGCTCGGGAGCGTGCAGGCCTGTCGGCGATCGGCGCGCGCAATCTTTCTCGGCAGCGCGCCGAGCACGTCGAATCAGATGGTGCGCGGAATCGAACTTGAGCGAGTCATGCTGGGCGTTGTGCAGCCGGGGCAGCAGGTCGTCAAATTCAAGGACGGACTGAGTAGCATGGGTGATCGCCTGCACTATCTCAACAGCGCCAACAACCGTTTCTGGTTCGATACGCGGCCGAATCTGCGGCGCGAGATGGAAGATCGAAAAAGACGCTTCAGCGACAATATCGACGTATTCAAGGCTATCGAAGATGGCATGAGGAGCGTGGCGCGTGCGGGCGGCGTGTTTGGCCGCGTGCATGTGTTCACCAGAAGCAGCGACGTTCCCGACGACTTCGTTCTGAAGCTCATTGTCCTGCCGCCGGACGCTTCGTATAGTCGAAGCGCGACTCATCGACAAGCATTCGAGCGCGCTCAGACAATCTTGGAGAATCGCGGCGATCTTCCTCGTCACAAGCAAAACCGCCTGATCTTTCTTGCACCCGACTATGACAGCGTGAGCCGTCTCAGGGATCAGACGCGCTCGGTTCTGGCGTGGCAATCGATCGTCAGCGACATTGAGAATACCAAGCTGATCCTCGATCAGATTCAGGCGAAGCATGCAAGCAAGAGCCTCAGCGCCGCCAAGGATGCGTTGAGCCGAATGCTGCGCGAAACGTACAAGTGGGTGCTTGCGCCATTGCAGGGGGTTAGCGGCGGACGCGTAAAGCCGGACATCGAATGGGACGTGTGCGAGATCAATCCGGGCGCGCCGAATCTTGCGCAGGACATCGAACGGGTGCTGAAGGATACGGAAGCGCTCATCACGCAATGGTCGCCCATTCACCTTCATGCAGAGTTGGCCCGCTGGTTCTGGAAGGAGGATGCGCCAGACGCAAAAGCGCTGACTGTATGGCAGCAGAGTTGTCGGTATCTCTATCTGCCGCGGCTCGCAGATGACGGCGTCTTTCAGCGCGCGATCGCTATGGGCACCGATAACCAGGATTTCTTCGGGCTGGCGCAAGGCAGGGAAGAGAATCGCTATCTAGGCTTCACGTTCGGCACACGAGCGGCGCCTATTCTCGATGACGCGTTGTTGCTCATCGAGCCCAAGGCGGCGGCGGCATTTCGAGAGGCAACCAGGGTCGTAGAACCCGACCCTGACCTTGGCCCTCACACTAAGCCTGAGCTTCACTCAGCGCCGAATCCGAGTCCGAATTCCAAGCCGGGTCCGAAGCCCGCGCCATCACCAAGGCCAAAGACACGCTTCTTCGCCTCGGTTGATCTAAATCCGTACACGATCACGAAGCATATCGGCGATGTTTCAGACGAGGTGCTTAAGTTGCTCACGGATCAATCAGGCGTGGACGTGACCGTCACGATCGAGATTCAAGCGAAATCGGCCTCGGGCTTTGATGGAGAGTTCCAGCGCACGCTGCGTGAAAATTGCCATACGCTCAAATTCAGGCAATCTCAGTTCGAGTCAGACGCGTAGCGTTTGCGTCGGACGACAGCCGCGCGGGATTGGCCATCCGCACGCCAACGGAAAAGCACCCCGGAAGGTGGCCTTCCGCTCAACTCCGGGGTGTTTTTCCTTCACTGCCCGACCTGCATCTATGCCGATCAACGATGGAATGCAGCGAAAAACCTACACCACATCCCCCCCACGCGCCGCCAACAACTCGCGCAACACCGAGCGATGACATCTCGCCTCCTCCTCGCAATAACACCCCACCGACATATTCGTCCGATGCGATAACGCCGCGAGCAGGTCAAGCGTCTTGCTCGCATCCGGCTCGGCCATCTGCGCCTTGAACTTCTTCACGAACGCGCGCCACGCCTTGTCGTCTTCAGCGTGCAGCGCTTCCGTCACCAAGTCCTGCGTCGGCGAAAGCACCGGATACCACACGTCGTAAAAATCGCGCTTCGCGAATTCGGCCTTCGGCACCCCGCGCGGCGGCCGACGCACCGTGCCGATACGCAACCCTTCATCCTCAGCGCGCGGTGTCCCCAATCTGACGATTCGAATGCTCATTCCCCGGTCTCCTTCGATACTCGTCTGCAAAGCATAACCGCTGACATCGCTTTGAAAGCTCCCGGGCATCCGCAGAGCAAAACCCGCCATCTTCCCGTATCGTTTCGGATTATTCTCCGTTCGCTTACATCCGGAATTGCCGCCGTGCCCACCGAAGAACGCATCGAAAATCTCCCGCACGATCCCGACGCCCCGATGACCCCGCTCGAGCGCCGTGGCATGGCCGCGATCCTGCTCTCGGTGGCGCTCGCGACGCTCGACACCGCGATCGCCAACACCGCATTGCCCGCCATTGCCGCCGATCTGCATACGACGCCCGCCGCGTCGGTCTGGATCATCAACGCCTATCAGCTCGCGATGGTCGCGACGCTGCTTCCCCTCGCGGCGCTCGGCGGCATCCTCGGCCATCGGCGCGTGTATCTCGGCGGACTCATCGTGTTTCTCGTCGCGTCGGCGGTGTGCGCCTTCGCTTGGTCGCTGCCGACGCTCGTCGCCGCGCGCTTGCTGCAAGGCCTCGGCGCGAGCGCGATCATGAGCGTGAACGCGGCGCTCATCAGCGCCATCTTTCCACCGCATCGGCTGGGGCGCGGCGTCGGGCTGAATGCGCTCGTCGTCGGCATCGCGTTCGCAGTCGGACCGACCGTCGCGTCGATCGTGCTCTCGCTCGGCACGTGGCCGTGGCTCTTCGCGGTCAACCTGCCCGTCGGCGTGTTCGCGCTGATGATCGCGTGGCCATCGCTGCCGCAGACCAAGCGCGCCGAGCATGGCTTCGATCGTATCGCGGCCCTGCTCAATGTCGTCACGTTCGCGTCGCTGATTTTCGCGCTCGGCGAAGCGGCCCAGCGCGCACCGGCTCATACCGTGCTGACGGCGTTCGGCGTCGCGCTCGTCGCCGGCGTTCTTCTGCTGCGACGCGAACGTGGCCATCCCGCGCCGATGCTGCCCGTCGATCTTTTTCGCCGTCCGATGTTCGCGCTCTCGACGATGACCGCCATCTGCTCGTTCGCCGCGCAAGGGCTCGCGTTCGTGTCGCTGCCGTTTTTCTTCGAAAGCGTGCTGGGACGCAGCCAGGTCGAGACGGGATTTCTGATGACGCCGTGGTCCGCGCTCGTCGCATTGATGGCGCCGATCGCGGGACGCCTCTCCGATCGCCACGCGCCCGGCTTGCTGGGCGGCGTCGGGCTGGCGATTCTATGCGTCGGGATGGTGTCGCTCGCGATGTTGCCGGCGCAGCCGCATGCGCTGGAGATCTGCATCCGCATGGCGATCTGCGGTGCCGGCTTCGGGTTCTTTCAATCGCCGAATTTGAAGGCGTTCATGTCGAGCGCACCGCGCGAACGCAGCGGTGGCGCGAGCGGGACGATCGCGACATCGCGGCTGATCGGACAGGCGACGGGCGCGGCGCTCGTCGCGCTGTGCTTCAGCATCGCCGGAAAGCATGGCCCGGCGCTCGCGCTGTCGCTGGGTGCGGCGTTCGCGGGCGCGGGCAGTGTCGCGAGCGGTCTGCGCCTCGTGACGCGCGGTCCGTCGTCGGAACGAATCGTCGGAGGGCCGTCGCGCGAGGCCTGAGCGCGCTCACATCCGCCGCACTTTCACCTTGCGGCCCTTGAGCTTTCCCGCGCCCAGCTTGCGCACCGCGTCGTCCGCGACCTTTCGCTCGACGGCCACGTAGGTGACCATGTCCATCACGTTGATCTTGCCGATCTGCTTGCCGTCGAAACCCGCTTCGCCGGTGAGCGCGCCGAGCACGTCGCCGGGGCGGATCTTGTCCTTGCGGCCGCCGAGGATTTGCAGCGTCGCCATCGGCGGCTTCAGATGGCCCGGTTCCGCCGATGTCAGTTCGTCGAGCGGATGCCATTCCACTTCCGCGCGCTGCGCCTGTTCGATCGAACCTACGCGGCCCATCTCGTCCATGCTCGCGAGCGACAGCGCCCAGCCTTCCTCCTCCCCGCGTCCCGTGCGGCCGATGCGATGCACATGCACTTCCGGGTCCGGCGTCACGTCGACGTTGATCACCGCTTCCAGTTGCGCGATGTCGAGGCCGCGCGCGGCGACATCGGTCGCGACGAGCACCGAGCAACTGCGATTCGCGAACTGCACGAGCACCTGATCGCGCTCGCGTTGCTCCAGCTCGCCGTGCAGCGTCAGGGCTTCGAAGCCTTGCGCGAGCAGTACGTCGAGCAGATCGCGGCATTGCTGCTTCGTGTTGCAGAACGCGAGCGTGCTCACCGGACGATAATGATCGAGCAGCAGGCCGACCGCGTGCAGCCGCTCGTGATCCTCGACCTGATAAAAGCGCTGCTTGATCTTCGCGTTGCTGTGCTGTTCGGTGAGCTTGATCTCGCGCGGATTGCGCAGGAATTGCTGACTCAGTTTCGCGATGCCTTCGGGATACGTCGCCGAGAACAGCAAGGTCTGGCGATCCTTCGGGCACTTGCGCGCGACTGACGCGATATCGTCGAAGAAGCCCATGTCGAGCATGCGGTCGGCTTCGTCGAGGACGAGCGTGCGCACGGCGTCGAGCGCGAGCGTCGCGCGGTCGAGATGATCCATGATGCGGCCCGGCGTACCCACGACGATATGCGCGCCGTGTTCCAGGCTCGCGATCTGCGGGCGCATCGGCGTGCCGCCGCACAGCGTCAGCACTTTCACGTTCTCTTCCGCGCGCGCGAGGCGGCGGATTTCCTGCGTGACCTGATCGGCGAGTTCGCGTGTCGGGCAGAGCACGAGCGCTTGCACATCGAACTGGCTTGCGTCGAGCTTGGAAAGCAGCGGCAGCGTAAAGGCCGCCGTCTTGCCGCTGCCCGTTTTCGCCTGCGCGATGAGATCGTGGCCCGCGAGCGCCGGCGGCAGGCTCGCGGCCTGGATCGGCGTCATCGACAGATAGCCGAGTTGCTGCAGGTTCGACTGCATCGCCGGCGAGAGCGGCAGACTGCTGAAGGAAGTTTCGGTCGTCATGATTTCAGCGTGTTCCGCGCGGCGGGATTTCGGTGATCTGCTCGTACGTGGCGGTGCCGTCGTCGGCGTCGGTGCGCGAGACGTAGTTGCGCGCGCCGCACATCGGGCAGCGGAACAGCAGGCCCTGGCCCTCGTTCTTGATGACGACGTCCGATAGCGCCCACTCTGCGCCGCAGGACTGGTTTCGACAGGTAAACATGTTCGTAATTCTCTGGTTCGTGGCGCGATCGTGCGCTCAAAGGCGAAAGTGTACGCGTCTATCGTGCCGACGCGGTCCACGCAAGTCCGCAAGAAATGCTAAAGCGGGTCGTGCTACTTTTCTTTCATCGAGTTTTCTTTCCGGAGCGAACGATGAGCAGCAGGCTCTATGAGGCGCGGCTCGCGCGCGTGGTCGCACATATCCACGATCATCTCGATGATGAACTGGATCTCAATCGGCTCGCGGAGGTCGCTTGTTTGTCGCCTTATCACTGGCATCGGATCTATCACGCGTTTTATGGCGAGACGGCGGCGGCAACCGTGCGGCGGTTGCGGTTGCATCGGGCGGCCAATGAGCTGGTGCATGGCGCCGTGCCCATCGACTCTATTGCCGAGCGCGCCGGATATAGCAGCGTGCAGGCGTTTTCGCGGGCGTTTCAGGCGAGTTACCGGATGGCGCCGGGGCAGTTTCGCAACGAAGGCGGCGCTTCCATGTTTGTCCCTTTCGATGAAGTTCGATCAGGAGATACGGCGATGCATCAAGTCGATATTCGTACCCAGAATGGTTTTACCGTCGCCGCGATGGAGCATCGCGGGTCGTATATGAACATCGGGCGGGCGTTCGAAATGCTGTTTCATTGGCTCGCGACGCGCGAGTTGATCGATCCTCGCGCGCGTTCGCTCGGCATTTATTTCGATGACCCTTCCGCCGTCGCAGAAGACGATTTGCGTTCGATGGCCTGTTGTGAATTGTTCGATGCGGATGCCGTGAAGTTCGAAGCGCCGGTGTCGCGCGTGGAGGTCGCGGGCGGGGAGTTCGCGGTGCTGACGCACGTCGGGCCGTATGCGCAGCTTTGCTTCGCGTATCAGTGGCTTTATGGGGAATGGCTGCCGAAGTCGGGAAGGGAAACGGGCGAGGCGCCGGTGTTCGAGGTTTATGTCAACGATCCGAGGGAGACGGTGGCGAGTGAGTTGGTTACGGAGATCTGGATGCCTTTGAGAACGGAGGCGTGACGGCAAGCTTTGCCAAGCGATCTTTCATCCTGATCAGCGACGAAGAAAAACCCGTGTGGCTCTGCGCGCACACGGGTTTGAATGAAGCGGAGTGGGTCAAGCAGACACTCAAACGTCGATATTCCCCGCCCGCAACGCATTGCTCTCGATAAACGCTCTGCGCGGTTCGACATCATCACCCATGAGCGTCGTGAAGATGCCATCCGCCGCAATCGCGTCTTCGATCTGCACGCGCAACAGACGCCGCACATTCGGATCCATCGTCGTTTCCCAGAGCTGCTCGGGGTTCATCTCTCCGAGCCCCTTATACCGCTGCTTGCTGACATTGCGTTCCGCATCGGCGATCAGCCACTTCATCGCGGTCTTGAAATCCGTCACGGCCATCGACCGTTCGCCGCGCTTGATCAACGCGCCTTCGCCGATCAAGCCCTTGAACGTATCCGCCGTCGAGACGAGCTGCTTGTAGTCCGCCGTCAACTGGAGGTCTTCATCGAGCACGGTGACCTTCACGTTGCCATGATGACGCCGCTTGACGTGCAGCGAGCGCAACTCGCGCACCTGATCATAAGCCGCTTCGACGGTCACTTCAGGCTTCAACGGATCGGCGCGCAACCGCTCTTGCAGACGCTTCGCCGAAGCATCGGCCGCCTCCTGCGACGAAAGATCGATGACGATGCCATCCATCACCGATTCGAGCGCGGCCGCGTCGTAAATACGGCTCAAACGATCGACGACCGCCTGCGCGAGCAAATACGCACGCGCCAACTCACCCAGCGCATCGCCTGAAATGGGATCGGCGCCCTCGTTCGGAATAAGTTCGGACCCTTGCAGCGCCAGCTTCAGCATGTGCTGATTGAGCTCGTGCGCGTCCTTCATATACCGCTCGTCTTTGCCCGCCTTGATCTTGTAAAGCGGCGGCTGCGCGATATAGATAAACCCGCGCTCGACGATCTCCGGCATCTGCCGATAGAAGAACGTCAGCAGCAGCGTCCGGATGTGCGCGCCGTCGACGTCCGCATCGGTCATGATGATGATGCGGTGATAGCGCAGCTTGTCGAGGTTGTAATCATCCTTGCCGATACCGCAGCCGAGCGCCGTGACCAGCGTGACGATCTGCTCGGACGAAATCAGCTTGTCGAAGCGCGCCTTCTCGACGTTCAGCACCTTCCCGCGCAACGGCAAAATGGCCTGGAACTTGCGATCGCGCCCTTGCTTGGCCGATCCGCCCGCCGAGTCGCCCTCGACGATATAAATCTCGGACTTCGCCGGATCCTTCTCCTGGCAATCCGCGAGCTTGCCCGGCAAGCCGACGCCATCGAGGACGCCCTTTCGACGCGTCATCTCACGCGCCTTGCGCGCCGCATCGCGGGCACGCGCGGCGTCGACAATCTTGCCCGTGATGATCTTCGCGTCGCTCGGCGTCTCCTGCAGATAATCTTCGAGCGCCTTCGCCACGACTTCCTCGACCGGCGCGCGCACTTCCGACGACACCAGCTTGTCCTTCGTCTGCGAACTGAACTTCGGCTCCGGCACCTTCACCGACAGCACGCACGACAGACCCTCGCGCATATCGTCGCCGGTGGTTTCGACCTTCGCCTTCTTCGCGATCTCGTTATCGACGATGTACTTGTTGATGACGCGCGTCATCGCCGCGCGCAGACCGGTCAGGTGCGTGCCGCCATCGCGCTGCGGAATGTTGTTCGTGAAGCACAACACGCTTTCGTTGAAGCTGTCGTTCCACTGCATCGCCACTTCGACGGTCACGTTCTCGCGCTCGCCAACCGCATGGAACACGGTCGGATGCAGCACCTGCTTCGCCTTGTTGATGTACTCGACAAAGCCCTTCACGCCGCCCGCGAAAGCGAAATCGTCTTCCTTGCCGGTGCGCTGATCCGTCAAACGGATACGCACGCCGTTGTTCAGGAACGAGAGTTCGCGCATGCGCTTCGCGAGAATGTCGTAGTGAAATTCGACATTGCCGAAGATAGTGGCGTCGGCGAGGAAGTGCACTTCGGTGCCGCGATTCTCGGTATCGCCGACGACGGGCATCGGCGAATACTGCACGCCGTTCTCTTCGACGATCTCGCGGTTCTGCACGACGCCGCGCGCGAATTCCATGAAGTGTTTCTTGCCGTCGCGGCGCACCGTGAGGCGCAGCCATGCCGACAGCGCGTTCACGCACGACACGCCCACGCCGTGCAGGCCGCCGGACACCTTGTAGCTGTTCTGGTCGAACTTGCCGCCCGCGTGCAGCTCGGTCATCACGATTTCGGCGGCGCTGCGCTTCGGATCGTGCTTGTCGTCGCGCTTCAGACCAGTCGGCACGCCGCGGCCGTTGTCGGTCACGGAAATCGAGTTGTCGGCGTGAATGGTGACGTGGATGTCGTCGCAATAGCCGGCGAGCGCTTCGTCGATGGAGTTGTCCAGCACTTCGAAAACGAGGTGATGCAAACCGGTGCCATCCGACGTATCGCCGATGTACATGCCCGGGCGCTTGCGCACCGCCTCCAGACCTTCGAGGATCTGAATGGACGACGCGCCATAGCTATTGTCAGGCTTGTTGTCGGGCTGCGAATTTGTGTTTTCAGTCATGGAATTTTCCGGTTCTGCGTCACTGCCTGGGTTGCTGCTCGAACTTTTCAAATCACCTTAAAAACGCCAAAGGGGCGCGCCGCCCCTTGGAGTGTTCTCGGTATTGCGTGCGTCAGATGCGCATCGGCATCACCACGTACTTGAATTCCTCGTTCTCGGGAATCGTGATGAGCGCGCTGGAATTGGCATCGCCGAGGCTCACCTTGAGCGTGTCGACCTTCAGATTCGCGAGCACATCGAGCAGATACGTGACGTTGAATCCGATATCGACGGTATCGCCCTGATATGCGATCTCCAGCTCTTCCTGCGCCTCTTCCTGGTCGGCGTTGGTCGACATGATCTTCAACTGGCCCGGCTCGACGAGGCAACGCACGCCCTTGAATTTGTCCGAAGTCAGGATGGCCGCGCGCTGCAGCGAACGCTGCAATTCTTCACGGCCGATTTCGAACGTGTTCTTGTGCGACTTCGGAATCACGCGCTGGAAGTCGGGGAACTTGCCCTCGACGAGCTTCGACACGAGTTCCACCTGGCCGAAGCTGAACTTCACCTGCGTCGCCGCGATGTCGATGTTCAGGGAATCGTCGATGTCTTCGAGCAGACGCTGGAGCTCGAGAATCGTCTTGCGCGGGATGATCACTTCCTGGCGCGGGAACGAGCCTTCGATCTTCATCGACGAAAACGCGAGACGGTGGCCGTCGGTCGCGACCGCCATCAATTCGTCGCCATCGACCACGAGCAGCATGCCGTTCAGGTAGTAGCGAATGTCCTGCTGGGCCATCGCGAAATAGACCATGCCGAGCAACTGGCGGAACGTCTTCTGCGGAACCGAAAGGCTCGCGCCGAAGTCAGTAGCCTGGTTGACGGTGGGAAATTCGTCGGCGGCGAGCGTCTGCAGCGCGAAACGGCTTTTGCCGGAACGCACCGTGAGGCGCTTGTCGGAGAGGTCCAGCACCACTTCGCCCGAGGGCATCGCGCGCAGAATGTCGAGCAGTTTGCGCGCGGCGACCGTGGTGGCAACCTGGTCGCTGCCGACGCCGAAATCGGCGCGTGTCGTGATCTGGAGTTCGAGGTCGGTCGAGAGGAACGACACATCGGCGCCGTTCTTGGTAATCAGCAAATTCGCGAGGATCGGCAACGTATGGCGGCGTTCTACGATGCCGCTCACGGTTTGCAGCGGCCTTAGAAGATTATCTCGTTCGGTCTTGACCAGTTGCATAGAGTTCCTTCGTTGATGTGACGGCCTGTCCGCCGGTTTCGCCACCAGATTTGCCCAGCGGACAACCTCGTAACACGCGTTGCCGGCCCCCCGCCGGTCACTCGCGAAAACTTCGCTCGAAAGCCGCCCAGGCCACGGACGGCTAAACCTATATTGTGCCTCAAAACGGAACCGCCCCCTAAAATTGGGGGCGATTTCACCAAAAAACAGGCTGTCGAACGCAATAAATGACGCGTGCGTTCACGGCAAAGCGTTTGTTGGCTCGTCAGCCCTTCAGCGTCTGTTCGAGCACGTGCAGTTCGTGGTTCAACTGCGCATCGGTGCCGCGCTCGGCGCCGATCTTGCGCACCGCGTGCAGCACGGTAGTGTGATCGCGCCCGCCGAACAGTTCGCCGATCTCGGGCAGGCTTTTCTGCGTCAGCTCCTTCGCCAGATACATCGCGATCTGGCGCGGGCGCGCAATGTTGGCCGGCCTCTTTTTCGAGTACATGTCGGCGACCTTGATGTTGTAGAAATCGGCCACGGTCTTCTGGATGTTCTCCACCGAGATCTGCCGGTTCTGCACCGTCAACAGGTCTTTGAGCGCTTCCTTGGTCAGCTCGATCGTGATGTCGCGGCCATGGAACTTCGAGTACGCCAGGATCTTGCGCAGCGCGCCTTCGAGCTCACGCACGTTCGAACGCAGATGCTTCGCGACGAAGAACGCGACGTCTTCCGAGAGGCTCACGCCTTCGGACTGCGCCTTCCGCATCAGAATCGCGACGCGCATTTCCAGCTCGGGCGGCTCGATCGCGACCGTCAGGCCGGAGTCGAAACGCGAGATCAGGCGATCGTCGATGCCGGAGATTTCCTTCGGATAGGTATCGCTCGTGATGATGACCTGCGCCTTGTTGGCGACGAGCGCCTCGAACGCGTAGAAGAACTCTTCCTGTGTGCGCGACTTGCCCGAGAAGAATTGAATATCGTCGATGAGCAGCAGATCGAGCGAATGGTAGTAGCGCTTGAAGTCGTCGAACGCCTTGCGCTGGTACGCCTTCACGACATCCGATACATATTGTTCCGCGTGGATGTAGCGGATTCGCGCGCCTGCCTTGTCCATCAGCAACTGATTGCCGATGGCGTGAATCAGGTGCGTCTTGCCGAGACCCACGCCGCCATACAGGAAGAGCGGGTTGTACGAGATGCCCGGATTGTCGGCGACCTGAATGGCGGCCGCGCGCGCGAGCTGGTTCGCCTTACCGGTGACGAAGTTGTCGAACGTCAGCACCGGGTTCAGCTTGGAACGCTCGTAGGCGGAATCGGTTTCACCACCCGCCGACGGAGCGCCGCCGGGGCGCCACGTGCGTCGGCCTGCGGCGGCTTCGTTGGCGTCGAGGCTCGGGAGATCGAGATCGGCCTGGTCTTCCTGCATGGCTTGCGCCTGCTGTGCCGCTTCGGCTGCGAGCGCGTTGATGTGCGCGGTGGCGTTCGCGTGCGCGACGACGGAAGGCGCCTGCGGCACGGCCGCCGACGGCGCCGGAGCGCGCGGCGCGGCGGGCGCGCTCGCGGTCGGGCGCGGCGCGGCGCTCAGGCCGCCGCCGATCGCGTTGCGCGCGGTCGCTTTGGGATCGAGCACGAATTGAACATCGACAGGCGCGCTGAAGAAATCGCGCGCAACATCGGCGATACGGCCCGAAAACTGGCTCTTCACCCAGTCGAGCTTGAAGCGGTTGGGAGCGGCGATGCGCAGAGTGTTCGCGTCGGCATCGAAGTCGACCGGGGTCAGCGGCTTGATCCACGTGACGTACTGCTGCGGCGTGAGTTCACGCGCAAGCAGTGCGGAACAGTGTTCCCAGAAATCGTTCATCGAGTGCGGTCGTTATGGTTGCTCCGCACCTGCGGGCCGTGCTTGCCGAACGTTCGGACAAGTCCCGGCACAGCCAAGCAGGCATGCTCCGGAGGCTTACGCCGCAAGGGTTTGCGGGCGGATGGCGGGCCGAAGCAGCGGGCGGATATTTGGGAGTAAGGCGAGATTCTAACGCCAAAAGAGGGTGGCGCGCGAGTTATCCACAGGGTCAAATCAGCACGTCCAACAGGCCGGAAATCTGCCGGAATACGCGCTCGCTTGCGCTAACCTATTGACGGTCAATAGGAAAACGGTTTAAATAGCGGGTTCCGCGAAAACAGAATTCCTGAACCTCCGGCCATCGCGCTTGCAGTGACCACACTGGAGCCAAGCCCGCGCGGTCAATCAACTCAAGTGAGAGCACCATGAAACGTACTTACCAACCTTCCGTGACGCGCCGCAAGCGCACCCATGGCTTCCGCGTTCGCATGAAGACCGCTGGCGGCCGCAAGGTCATCAACGCTCGCCGCGCGAAGGGTCGCAAGCGCCTGGCCATCTAAGTCTGCCGAGTGCACGCTCGCGTTTGGATCTTGCACTCGACGGCGAGCCGCTTACGCGCCGCACAGAAGTCTTGAGACAGGACATCGTTCAGTTGCCGGCGCAGGCCACGTTCCCCAAGGCCGCAAGGCTGCTGAAAACGGATGAGTTCTCATCCGTTTTTCGTTTGCGCCCCTGGCGGCGTTCGCCGCACTTCGTTCTGTACGGCAAGCCGTCCGGGCAGGAAGCGCGGCTCGGGCTGGTGATCGGCAAAAAGCAGGCGCCGCGCGCCGTCACGCGCAATCTGATCAAACGGCTTGCGCGCGACATATTCCGGCTGCGGCGCGCGCAGTTGAACGGGTTCGATATCCTCGTGCGGCTGCACGCGAAGATCGACCGCAAGGCGATGCCGAGCGCGAGCTCTCCGCCGCTTCGGGCGCTCGTCGGCAGCGAGCTGGAAACATTGTTCGACCGTGCCGTGCGCGAAGCCGCGCGCCGCAGGGCCGAAACCGTGGCGGTGCCGCCCGAGGCGCCCGCCGTCGACGAATCACCCGGCCCGTCAGGGTCATGAAGCGCGGTTGCGCCAGACGTTTGCCTTTCACGGCGTGTCTGGCGTGCGGCGCGAAGACTATGCAAACGGCACTCATCGCGTTGTTGCGCTTCTACAAGGTTGCTGTGAGCCCGCTGCTCGGCAACCGGTGCCGTTTTTATCCTTCCTGTTCCGACTACGCGCGCGAAGCAATCCAGTATCATGGCGCCGCGCATGGCACGTATCTCGCCGTAAAGCGGCTGTGCCGCTGCCATCCCCTTTCGGCGGGCGGCGTCGATCTCGTGCCGCCTCCCCGCGGACACGTCGGCTCTGACGACGCGTCCGAATCGCGCCCGGACTCGGGGCAAGACAAGTTTTCAACACTAAACGGCGCTGAAGCGCTTTCCGATCGACACTGAGACAACGCATGGATATCAAACGCACCGTCCTATGGGTCATCTTCTTCGTGTCAGTTGTCCTGCTGTTCGACAACTGGCAACGGGACCATGGGCGCCCGTCGATGTTCTTCCCGAGCGCGACGCAACCGGCCAAGACCGCCAGCAACCCGGCACCGGGCTCGGCCGCATCCGGCGCGCAGCCGTCCGAGCTGCCGAACGCGCCCGCAGGCACGGCCGCGCCCGGCACGACGACGCCCCCCGCCACGGCGCAAGCCCAGGTAGTGAAGTTCACGACGGACGTCTACTCCGGTGAAATCGACACGCGCGGCGGCACGCTCTCGAAGCTCGCGCTGATGAAGGAAGGTGACGGCAAGCAGCCGGATCTCTACATCACGCTCTTCGATCACACCGCGAACCACACGTACCTCGCGCGCACGGGCCTCCTGGGCGGCGACTTCCCGAACCACAACGACATCTTCACGCCGGTTCCCGGCCAGACGTCGCTGACGGGCGACCAGAAGACGCTGAAGATCGCGTTCGAATCGCCGGTGAAGGGTGGCGTGAAGGTCATCAAGACCTACACGTTCACGCGTGGCAGCTACGTGATCAACGTCGACACGAAGATCGAGAACGTCGGCACCGCGCCGGTTTCGCCGAAGCTCTACATGGAGCTCGTGCGCGACAACACGCCGGTCGAGACGCCGCGCTTCTCGCACACGTTCATCGGGCCGGCGGTCTACACGGATCAGAAGCACTTCCAGAAGATCGACTTCTCCGACATCGACAAGAACAAGGCAACGTTCGAGCCTTCGTCGGATAACGGCTGGGTCGCGATGGTCCAGCACTACTTCGCGTCCGCGTGGATTCCGCAGCAAGGCGTGAAGCGCGATATCTACGTGCAGAAGATCGATCCGGACCTGTATCGCGTCGGCATGACGCTGCCCGCGCAGACCATCGCGCCGGGACAGTCCGCGAACGTCGATGCGCGTCTTTTCGCCGGTCCGGAGGAAGAGCGCATGCTCGAAGGCATCGCGCCGGGTCTGGAGCTGGTGAAGGACTACGGCATGGTGACGATCATCGCCAAGCCGCTCTTCTGGCTGCTCGAGAAGATTCACAGCTACGTCGGCAACTGGGGCTGGGCGATCGTGCTCCTGACGCTGCTCATCAAGGCCGTGTTCTTCCCGCTGTCGGCGGCGAGCTACAAGTCGATGGCGCGCATGAAGGAAATCACGCCGCGCATGCAGCAGCTTCGCGAGCGCTTCAAGAGCGATCCGCAGAAGATGAACGCCGCACTGATGGAGCTCTACAAGACCGAGAAGGTGAATCCGTTCGGCGGCTGTCTGCCGGTGGTCGTGCAGATTCCGGTGTTCATCTCGCTGTACTGGGTGCTGCTGTCGTCGGTGGAAATGCGCGGCGCGCCGTGGATTCTCTGGATTCACGATCTGTCGCAGCAAGACCCGTACTTCATCCTGCCGGTGCTGATGGCCGTCTCGATGTTCGTGCAGACCAAGCTGAACCCGACGCCGCCGGACCCCGTTCAGGCAAAGATGATGATGTTCATGCCGATCGCGTTCTCGGTCATGTTCTTCTTCTTCCCCGCCGGTCTCGTGCTGTACTACGTGGTGAACAACGTGCTGTCGATCGCGCAGCAGTACTACATCACGCGCATGATGGGCAAGAACAGGAAGAAGCCGGCGTAAGCGGCTGCTTCGCTCCCCGATGTGGAAACGCCCGGCTCGCCGGGCGTTTTGCTTTTGTGGGACAGAATTTACCGCTTCATCGAACCATAAAACTGATCGATGAGTTCTTCGAGCAAGTACCGATGATGCGGCGACAGCGCCTCGATCTTCGTCGCCAGCTCGAGCGTCTCCTCGGACGCGGGATACCGCTCGTCGCGCGCGAGCGGCTTCGGCGTCACTTGCGGGTTGCCGCTTGGCGGCGGCCCGTAATGCAGCCAGTGCTGATCGACCTTGAACCAATCGGCGAGCGTCTCCAGCTTGTCGACCGTTGGAATCGAGCGGCCGGTGAGCCACTTGTGCGCCGTCTGTGGCGAAACCGATTCGCCTTGATAGCGCAGGTTGAAATGCAATGCGAGGTCAGTCGCGCCGCGCATCCTTTCGGGTGCACGGGTCATCGAGAATTTAAGCCGCTCGGAGAAATCGGCCTTTTCTTGTGGTGTGGGCATGGGCTGGATTGTGCGAGGCAATCGCTGCTTACCAGTCAACCAATTGCGCTACATTTGTCGCGGCTTCGCACATTTTTATCTTGAATAAGCACTCGATTTGATTGCCGCTTGGCAGCGCATTTCCGACACGATGCGAGTCACCGCGTACCTTGGCGATTCCAGTGGTGCACAGTTTCCGTTTTGACTTCAGTGTAATTTTTTATCTCAAAAAAGCTAACGCTCGCGCTGTCGCAGCGCTAGCGCGAGGCGGCCCGCTCCGCACCCCGCGATACAATGCCCGCACTCCGAAACCATCCGAATACATCGCCGACATGCTGAGCAACGACACCGATCCGATCGTCGCAATCGCCACCGCGCCCGGGCGTGGCGGAATCGGCGTCGTGCGTCTGTCGTTCGGCCGTGCAGCCGAAGCCGCCGCGCAAAAAGCGATGCACGCGTTGTGCGGTCAGGCGCTGGCGCCGCGTCACGCGAGCTACGTGCCGTTCATCGACGGTAACGGCGAGGCACTCGATCGCGGCATTGCGCTCTATTTCCCTGCGCCGCATTCGTACACGGGCGAGCACGTGCTGGAGCTGCAAGGCCACGGCGGCCCGATCGTGCTGCAACTGGTGCTGCAACGAGCGATCGAAGCCGGTCGCGATTTCGGCCTGCGACTCGCAGAGCCCGGCGAATTCACGCGGCGCGCTTTTCTCAACGACAAGCTCGATCTGGCGCAGGCAGAAGCTGTCGCCGATCTGATCGAAGCCAGCACGGAAGCCGCCGCGCGCTCGGCTGGCCGTTCGCTGGATGGCGCGTTCTCGCGCGAGATTCATGCGCTCGTAGAAGACGTGATCACGCTGCGCATGCTCGTCGAAGCGACGCTGGATTTTCCCGAGGAAGAGATCGACTTCCTGGAAGCGGCCGATGCGCGGGGCAAACTCACGCGGATTCGGACGCGCCTGGACACCGTGCTCGCCGATGCGCGTCAAGGCGCGCTTTTACGCGAAGGCTTGTCGGTCGTGCTCGCGGGACAGCCGAACGTGGGCAAGTCGTCGCTGCTCAATGCGCTCGCGGGCGCGGAGCTCGCGATCGTCACACCTATCGCCGGCACCACGCGCGACAAGGTCGCGCAAACGATTCAGGTCGAAGGCATCCCGCTGCACATCATCGATACGGCCGGTCTGCGCGAAACGCAGGACGAAGTGGAGCGAATCGGCATCGAACGCACGTGGGGGGAAATCGAGCGCGCCGATGTCGTGTTGCATCTGCTGGACGCGCGCGAGGGCACGACGCCGGAGGACCGGGCCATCGCGGCGCGCTTTCCGGCGGGCGTGCCTGTCGTGCGGGTGATGAACAAAACGGATCTCGCGGGCACGCCGCCCTCGGCCCACGACGCTGAAGGACACGCGCGCGAGGTCAACCTATCGGCGAAAACCGGCGACGGCATTTCGCTGCTGCGCGATGTGCTGCTGAAAATCGCTGGCTGGCAGGCGGGCGCGGAAAGCGTGTATCTCGCGCGCGAACGTCACTTGATCGCCTTGCGCGAGGCCCGCGACCATCTCGCACTCGCCGCCGAACATGCCGAACTGAATTCGCAGGTGCTCGATCTGTTTGCAGAAGAGTTGCGGCTCGCGCAGGACGATCTCAATTCGATTACGGGAGAATTCACGTCTGACGACCTGCTCGGCGTGATCTTCAGCCGCTTCTGCATCGGAAAATAACGTAGACGGACTAGGCGCCCTCGGGTTTGCCGATTTCACGCAATTCCGCGTTGAGTTTCTCTGCCTCGTCCGGCCGCCCGTGAAACGCCGCCGGCGTGTTCTGAAACATCTCGATCCGATACACGCCATCGCAGAGCGACAGGACCACCGTCTGAATCGCGCTCAGACTCGGTTCGAGTTCCGTCGCGCCGCGCGGCCACATCCCCGCGACGGCGCGCAACAGCAACGTCTGCCCGTTCGCCATGCGTCTCACCTCACGCACCTTCGCGACGAAACGCGGTGTCGGATGCTGGGCGAAGATCGGCCGAAGATGCGTCTCGATGGCGGCACGCCCATCGATCGCGCTGCCGTCGAAGCCGACCAGGCTGCCGCGCTCGGTGAAACGCGCTGCCATCGCGGCGGCGTCCTGCCTGTTCCAGTCGTGGAGCAGGCCGGCATACACGCGCCGTGCGCTTGCGGTCCAATCGTCGGGCTGGCTCATGTCGCCTTCTTCCACGCCGCTGCGAAAACACCCGCGCCCATCAGCAGCGCGCCGCCCGTGCGGTTCACCGCGCGCTGCACGGAAGGCTTGCGAATCGCCTTGCGCGCGCCCGACGCGAGCAGCGCGTAAGCGAACGCGTTGGCCGCCGCGAGCCCGACGAAGGTCGCTTCGAGAATCGCGATCTGCGAGACGCTCGCCGTGTGCGCATCGACGAATTGCGGTACGAACGCGACGAAGAAAATGATGCTCTTCGGATTCAGCGTCGTGACAGCGTAGGCGTGCGCCATGATGCGGCTCGTGCGCAGTTCGCCGGTGGGCTGCACGGCGTCCGTATCGACGACCGGCGCGCTCCACAACTTGATGCCGAGGTAGACGAGATACGCCGCGCCGATCCACTTCACCACCATGAACAGTTCAGCGGATGCCGCCAGCAGCACGCCGAGGCCGAGCATCGACGCGGTCATCGCGGTAAGGTCGCCGAGCGCGACACCGATGGTCGTCGCGAATGCATATTTGCGACCGTGGCCGAGCGCGTAGGACACAACGAGCAGCACGGTCGGGCCTGGAATCGCGACGAGAATCGCCGACGCGATCGCAAACGGCAGCCATTGAGCAAGGGTCACGCGTGTTCTCCTGAGTTGGATGGGTGGATTTATCCATGAACGTGGAGCACTTGCAATAGGCCGTTCAGTCAGCTTGACGCCACGGCGCCTCCGCTCGCGAACTGTTGGATGCACCTCGATATCGCCTAATGCGGTGCACCAAAACGCAGGCGAGGCAAATTGCCGCACTTTCGCTCGCATATACGCGGCCTTTCGTTCTGCTCTAAGCGGCATTTCGATGATTTTCAATTAATCCGCTGTTTGTCAGATTCGCTTAAAAACCCTGCGACAGTCTGTCGTGTTGCGATCGCACACAACATATGCTTGCAAGTTTGCCTTACTCATCTAGCATGAGTCTTGCGGTCTTCCGCTTTTAAATACATAGCTAATTTCGAAACGGCTTCGTTTGGGAGGCTATACATGCAGAAACGCGTCGGCACTCTTTTCGCGATGATGGGTTTGTGTGCAGTCGTTTCCACGGCGCAGGCCCAGGACAGCGTCATTCAGGCTCAGCAGACATTCACTTTCAGGCCTAATTCGTATGGCTGCTTGTCCAAGGACAAGTTCGATTCGGCCGATCAGCACGCGAAAGCCGGCGAGCATCAACAGATGCAGCAGTTTTTCGAAGGCTTCGAATGCATTTCGACTCCAGTCGATTCGCATTTTCGCGTGATTCGCGTGGTGGGCCATGACGTCGAATTCGTCAACGCCGCCAATAGCGACACGCAAGGCATGTGGACCGCGGATCGATTCATCGACCAATAAGCGGTTTTCGCGTTTAATTCATTTCCGCAGTCCGGCGCGATTCTCTGAATCGTGCCGGCGTTTCGATTTATCGGCGAATTAATCGTCGGGATGAATCGGATGCGGTCTTCTCCCCGCGCTTTCGAGCGCGCGTCTCTCGCTGCCTTCCACATTTCCGCCGATTCGCCGCACAATGTCGGTTTCGCGCGCAATAGACCGCCGCGCCTCGACATTCCTTCTCCGCCGGCCAACGAACCGGCGCATCACGCTGAATGGCTCTCAAATCCACCATCTACAAGGCTGACCTTCAGGTTGCCGACATGGACCGCCACTACTACGGCGATCATTCCCTGACCATTGCACGCCATCCGTCGGAGACCGACGACCGCATGATGGTTCGTGTTGCCGCGTTCGGGCTGTTCGCCGACGAGCGACTTGAATTCTGCAAGGGCCTTTCCGATACCGACGAGCCCGATCTGTGGCAGAAAGATCTCACCGGCCAGATTCAGACCTGGATCGAAGTCGGTCAGCCTGACGAGCGACGCATCTCGAAAGCGAGCGGGCGCTCGGATCGCGTGATCGTCATCGCCTACGCCGGCAGGACCGCGGACATCTGGTGGAACGGCGTGAAGGGCAAGGTCGAGCGACTGCAGAACGTGACTGTTTGGTCGCTCGCCGAGGGCGTCGCCGAAGCGCTTGGCAAGCTGGCCGCACGGACGATGCGTTTGCAGTTAATGGTGCAGGACGCCGACGTGTCGCTGAGCAGCGAGACCGTCGATGCCGTCGCGATTCGCTGGAACGTGCTCAAGGCAGGGGCGGCTTGATGGCCGGCGTTCAGGCGTCGGGCGGCCCTTTGAGTTCGACCATGTTGCCCTCGGGATCGAACAGATAGAGGGACGGCCCGAAGCCTTCAGCGCCGTAGCGCCGCGCCCCATCGCCGATGCGCGCGCCGTGCTTTTCCAGATGCGCGCGCAGCGCATCTGCATCGAACGGCTCGACGCGCACACAAAGGTGATCCATGTTGCGGCCCGCGCCGGGCTGGCCGCTCTCGGGCCGATCGATCTTCGCGCCGACCGCCAGCAAGTCGATCAGCGAACGGCCTGCGCGCATCTGCACGAGGCCGAGTTCGCGCTGTTCTTTCTCGACTGGACAGCCCAACACGGTGTTATAGAAGTTCACCATGTTGTCGAGATCGGCGCAGCGGATCACGACGTGATCGATTTCGCGGATGTGGATATGCATGGCGCTCTCTCACGGTCGATGTGAGATTCAGTTTAGCGCGATGGGGTGAAGAGGCAGGCGGGCGGGGGAATGAAAAAGGGCTTGGCGTTTAAGCCAAGCCCTTTGAATTCGTGGTGGAGAGGAGGAGGATCGAACTCCCGACCTTCGCATTGCGAACGCGACGCTCTCCCAGCTGAGCTACCCCCCCAACGAACCAAAATTGTATCACAGCGAAATCGCCTGCAGGCAAGCCTCCCGACGATTCGCCGCAGCACTACTTCAACGGCGCCCCCGCCAAAATCCACGCGACGACGACCTTGATATCCGCATCGTTCATCCTGGGATGTGACGGCATCGGAATGGAACCCCACACGCCCGCGCCACCGTTCTTCACCTTCTTTTCAAGCTTCGCGCTCGCTTGCGGATCGCCCTTGTACTTCTCGGCGACCTGCTGAAACGACGGTCCCACGAGCTTGCGATCGATCGCGTGACAGCCCATGCACGCATTGCTTCGCGCGATCGCCATCGCATTCGCGGATGACACGGCCTGCTCTGCCGCGACAACACCGAAAGACGCGGCGATCAACGCCACGCCGCAAATCAAACGCGCCATGCTCATTTCGTCGCGGGAACCGGATTGGGATTGCCCGGATGCACATCCGAGTTCTTCACGGGTGCGGGCGACTGCGAATCGAGCGGACGCGACGTCACGCCCGAATCAGGCACCGTGCCGACCGTCGCATCAGCAGGCGCGGGCGGATTCGACGCGGAGACCGCGCTCGCATCGGATGCGGCCGCCGCTTCCAGCGCCTGCGCTTCTTCAGGCTTGATGTACTGGTACACCTTCACGACCTGCTCCACGCCCGGCACGCGCGCGGCGACATCCGCGCCATGCGCGCCTTCGTCCGTCGTGACGAGTCCCATCAGATAGACGACGCTGCGCTCGCACACCACCTTGTAGTAGTTCGCACGCAAGTCCTTCTCGCCGACCATCGCGGTCTTCACGCGAGTCTCGAGATAGGAGTCGTTCGCGCGCGAGGAGATCGAACTCGCGCCCTGAATCGACAGTTCGTTGACGATGCTGCCCACGTTGTTGATGTCGCGTACGACGGCCTCGGCCTTCTGCTTCGACGCCTCATCAGGCACCTCGCCAGTCAGCAGCACGCGCCGGTTGAACACGGTCACGTTGACATGCGCCGTATCGGGCAGGTTCTCGTTGATCCGCGAAAGCGCCTTCACCTGAATCTCGCGGTCTTCGGTCTGCGCACCGAGCGTGCGGCGATCCGTGGCGATCAACGTGCCGCCCGCCGCCGCGCCGACGACCGCGAGGGCGCAGCCCTGCAACGTCAATGCGACTCCGGACAACATGCTCACCACGAGCGTGGCCTGGGCCAGCGTCGCCTTGACGCGTGTCTTGTTCGTCAACTCCGTTCCCCTTTTCAGTTTCAGTCGTCTCCGAGCAGCATCGCATCGATGCCGTCGCACAGACAGTGAATGGTCAGCAGATGGACTTCCTGGATGCGCGCCGTTCGATCGGACGGCACGCAGATGTGAATGTCGGTTTCGGCGAGTACTTCGGACATCGCGCCGCCGCCCTTGCCCGACAGCGCGATCACGATCATCTCGCGCTCGTGCGCTTCCTGAATCGCCGCGAGCACATTGACCGAGTTGCCCGACGTGCTGATCGCGAGCAGCACATCGCCCGACTGACCGAGCGCGCGAACCTGGTTCGAGAAGATCTGTTCGAACGCATAGTCGTTGCCGATGGCCGTGAGAATCGATGTATCGGTCGTCAACGCGATGGCCGGCAAGCCCGGGCGCTCGCGCTCGAAACGGCCGATCAGCTGCGCGGCGAAGCGCTGCGCATCGGCAGCGGAGCCGCCATTGCCGCACACGAGAATCTTGTTGCCGTTGGCGAGTGCGCCGAACAGCGTGTCGACGGCGGCCGCGATCGGAACCGCCAGCGCGTCGAGTGCTTCGAGTTTGAGTGCCGCGCTGTCGCGGAAGTGCTGTTGAATACGTTCGACTGACATCGACTCTCGATCATCGGCCGCGGCGCGCGGCAATATGTGACTTGAACGCTCAAAGCGTCGGTTGTTGCGCAGTTTACCGCATGCATCATGCAGCGAACCTCGCTCATGCTTCGTCGGCGCGAAACGCATCGGGCAGCCAGCGCACACGACCCGCATCGAACGCGACGACATCAAAGCGGCACGCCGGCAACGCACCGCGCCAGCTCGCGAGAAAATGCTGCGCGGCATGCACGAGGCGCGCACGCTTTCTCGCGTCCACACTCGCAACGGCGTTCGCGTAACGCCTGCTCTTCCTCGCCCGAACTTCGACGAACACGAGCGCGCCGCGTTCATCGAGCATCACGAGATCGATCTCGCCGCCCCGGCATGTCACGTTGCGCGCGACGAGGCGCATCCGCTGTCGCTGCAGAAACTCGAGCGCATGCGACTCGAAAACATCGCCGAGCGTTTTGGACAAGACTCCTCCATAAAAGTTGTCGACGAGACATGCGGATCGCGCGTGGCAAAATGACGTCCTTTCCTTCGACGCCCGCGCTCATGCTTCAGATCTCCGAACTCGCCGCCGGGCAGCACTATCCGACAAGCGCGCTCTATGTCGTCGCAACGCCCATCGGCAACGCGGCCGACATCACCGTGCGCGCGCTGCACGTGTTGCAGCTCGCGGATCGCATCGCCGCCGAGGACACGCGCAACACCGCGCAACTGCTCGCGCGCTACGGCATCTCGAAGCCGTCGATCGCCGTGCACGAGCACAACGAGCGCAGCGCCGCCGAACGGGTAATCGAGCATCTCAGAAACGGCGAGCGCATCGCCTGCGTATCCGACGCCGGCACGCCCGGCATTTCCGATCCCGGCGCGCGTCTCGTCGATGCCGTGCGCGAAGCCGGACTGCCCGTCATTCCGCTGCCGGGCCCGAGCGCGCTCACGACAGCGCTCTCGGCAGCGGGCGCGTGGGTGCGCGGCTTCTCGTTCATCGGCTTCCTGCCGACGAAGTCGAAGCAGCGCGCCACGCAATTGCGCACGCTCGCGAACCATCCGATGGCGTTGGTGTTCTACGAAGCGCCGCATCGCATCGTCGAAACGACGCGTGCGCTCGGCGAGGCATTCGGCGGCGAACGGCAGTTGCTGATCGCCCGTGAGCTGACGAAGTTACATGAGAGCCTGCATCGTTGCACCCTGGCCGAAGGGCCAGCGTGGCTCGAAGCGGAGACGAATCGTCAGCGCGGGGAATTCGTTCTGGTGGTGGAAGGCGCGCCCGAAACGCAGGATGCCTACGACGCCCACGATGCGCTGCTCGCGACGCTGCTGGAAGAGTTGTCGGTGAAAAGCGCTGCGCGCATCGCCGCGACGTTGACGGGCGCATCGCGCAACGCGTTGTACGAACGCGCGCTCAAGCTCTCGAAGCGCGACGAAAGCGAAGCGGAATAGAAAACGGGCCGTCGCGAGACGGCCCGTTCGGGTGCTGCAAGGCGCGATGTCGGATCAGTTGACGCTGTCGTCGGCAAGCGCTTGCGCCTGCTCTTCGCGCGCCGCACGCGCTTCCTGCTGCGTGAGACCTTCGATCTTCACCTTCTGCGTGCCTGCGCCGCGCATGCCGAGCACCGCCGCGGCGGCGTACGACAAGTCGATCACGCGTCCGCGCACATACGGTCCACGGTCGTTGATCTTCACGACGACCGTCTTGTGATTGGACTCGTTCGTCACGCGCACCCACGACGCGAGCGGCAGCGTGCGGTGAGCAGCGGTCATCGCGTTCATGTTGAACTTTTCGCCGCTCGCGGTCTTGCGGCCATGGAACATGCGGCCGTACCACGACGCCTTACCCTTCTGTTCGAAGCTGCCGGCGTCGGGACCGGTCGTGATCGGCTCGGCGCTCGAAAGCGATTGAGCCTGGTTCGGCTTGTCGGCCGGAAGTGCGGAAAGGTGCGAATCGAACGCGAGCGGCGCCGTCGAGCGGGCACTGCTCGTGCTCAGAGAGTCTGTCTTCTGAGGATTGGCTGCGACATCGCCCGAACCCGGCGCGGCGCAACCCGCCAGCACACCAACTGCCAGCAGGCTTCCGACATGTCGAATAAATCGAGCATTCATAGACGTGTTTACGATAAAAGGAGCGGCCGCGCTGCGCTGGTCGGCGCGCGCATGGCTGCTCGAGGCTTTGCCGTGCAAAGCAGAACGCCGCTCGGTCAAGCGAACGGCGAACTGTGCTCGGATGCGGCGCACTCGTGCCGCAAACGCCCGGTTATTGTTCACGTCTGGCGCAACCTGTCCCCGGCAGCCTGACCAGACCCCACAAGCCGCCATCGAACGTGGCATCACATTCGTGCGCTGAAAAATTCATCTAAGCGCAGGAACGGCGGCGTAGGCCCCATCCGGCGTAACGGCTGCAAAGCCATCTGACAGACGCGCCGCGTCTGGCCGGACAAGACGTGTGCACCCACTGGAGGTGCTTGAGTTGCAATTGCGAGGCTTTTGGCCCCGAACAGCGTACTGACAGCGATTGTAAAAACGCACTAGCGTTTTAACCATCGCTTATTGACGGCATGGTTGGATCCATGCACAAGTAGTGCCATTATACAAAAAAACAGCGGTTCGTCTCGCCAAACCCAACGATCAGTCATTGATTTTCGCTATGAGCGTAAGAATTGCCGATATTTACGGGTTTTCCAGCGCTCGAACCGTCACCCTTGCGCGCGTTATGGCACCGGTACAATGAACGTTTTTACAGGCCTGCGTGTACCGACGACAGTCATATGAAAGTCATTCTCGTTCCCGTGACGCCCTTCCAGCAAAACTGTTCCATCGTGATCTGCGAGGCGACCAGGCGCGCCGCCATCGTGGACCCGGGCGGCGACATCGAACGCATCATCGCGGAAGTGGAGCGGCAGGGCGTGACCGTCGAAAAGATTCTTCTGACGCATGGTCACCTAGACCATTGCGGCGGCGCGAAGGCGCTCGCCAACCATTACGGCATACAAATAGAAGGACCGCATCGTGAGGATGCGTTCTGGATCGATCAGCTGCCCGCGCAGACTCAGCGCTTCGGCTTTTCGAACGCCGAGGCGTTCACATCCGAACGCTGGCTGGCCGACGGCGACACCGTGCAGTTCGGCGACGAGTCGATGGAAGTCTATTTCTGTCCGGGTCACACGCCGGGCCACGTCGTGTTTTTCAGCCGCGCGCACCAGCTCGCGTTCGTCGGCGATGTGCTGTTCGCCGGCTCCATCGGCCGCACCGATTTTCCGCGCGGCAATCACGCGGAACTCATCCGTTCGATCCGCGAAAAGCTCTGGCCGCTCGGCGACGACGTCACCTTCGTTCCCGGTCACGGCCCGGCATCGACATTCGGCGAAGAGCGGCGCACCAACCCGTTCGTGCGCGACGGAGTGACAGCGTGAACGCGATTCCCGAAATCTATGTCAGCACCGATGTCGAAGCCGACGGCCCGATTCCCGGCCCGCATTCGATGCTGAGCTTCGCCTCGGCAGCCTTCACGGCCGACAAGCAGCTCATCGGCACCTTCTCCGCGAATCTCGAAACGCTGGAAGGCGCGGCGCCGCATCCGGTTCAGGCCGCATGGTGGAAAACGCAGCCCGACGCGTGGGCCGCGTGCCGCAAGGATTTGCAAAAGCCGGAGATCGCACTGCCGGCTTATGTCGAATGGGTGGAGGCGCTGCCGGGCAAGCCGGTGTTCGTCGCGTATCCGGCGGGCTTCGACTTCACCTATATGTTCTGGTACATGATGCGTTTTGCCGAGCGCTGTCCTTTCTCGTGGTCGGCGCTCGACATCAAGACGCTCGCCTTCGCGATGACCGGCCTGCCATACCGGAAGGCGATCAAGCCGCGCCTGCCGAAACATTGGTTCGACGAGTTGCCGCATACGCACGTCGCGCTCGACGACGCGATCGAGCAAGGCGCGCTCTTTTGCAACATGCTCGCGGAACTGCGGACGTCGCAGGCCGCGCTGGCGCGGACATCGGCCGGATCGGACGACATCGGCGAAGGTAAAACCGCGCAGTCAGGCCAATGAGTTAGGGAAACTCCCTCAGTGCAGGCGCTTTGCATTGCGTTTCTTTTCCGGCGCCTCTACCATGAGAGTCAAATCGCGACCGAACGGAGGCGCAGTTGACTCTCGATACATTCTCACAAAAAATCCTGCGTCTTCTGCAGCTCGACGCACGGCGCTCCGTTCAGGAAATCTCCGACCAGGTCGGCTTGTCGAGTACGCCGTGCTGGCGGCGCATCAAGGACATGGAGCAATCGGGCGTCATTCAGCGCTATACGGCGCTGCTCGACCGCGAGAAGCTCGGCCTGCACGTCTGCGCGCTCGCACATATACACCTGACGCGTCATACCGAGGGCGGCGTCGAGCAGTTCGAGCGCGAGATCGCCACCTGCCCGGAAGTGACCGAGTGCTACAGCACGACCGGCGAGTCCGATTACATCCTCAAGATCGTTGCGCCGGATATCAAGGCGTACGACGCGTTCCTGCACGATCGCATCTTCAAAATTCCTGCCGTCGCGCAGGTGCGAACGAGCGTCGTGCTTCGCGAAATCAAGTTCGACACGCAATTGCCGCTCTGAGCGGCGTTCAGCGTGGCGTATCGATCGCGCGCTTCGTCGTCGACGCGGGCGCGGGATCGAGCGCCTGCGCGATGTTAATTTCACGCGCGCCGATCTTGCGTTTGAGCGCATCGAGATCGATCGACTTCAGCTTCGCGGCGGTGTCCTCTGCGCCTGGCGCGGGCAGCATGACATCCACATTGAAGCCGCTGCTCAGATAGTGCAGATTCAAGGTCTCCACTGCCAAACCCTGTCGCGCGAACGCCGCGCGCACAGCGTCGCTGACGGTCGAACGCAACGGGAAATTGCCCGGCAACGGATTGAGTTCATCGAGTTCGGGATCGACATGAATGAGCGCATCGATGACCCGCGTGTCGGCCAGCATGTTCGCGCGCGCCGATTCGGCGATGTAATGACCTTCCGAAACCGAAATGAGCGGGTCGACGAGAATGTGGGCATCGACGATGGCGAGATCGCCCATTTTGCGCGTCCGGAACTCGTGTACTTCGCGCACGCCGGGCGTCGTCAGCAAAATGGCTCGCAAATCTTCGGTGGTCGCTTGATCGAGTGCCCGATCTGAAAGATCTTGTAATGCGTCCCACGCGAACGTCCATCCCATTTTGCCGATCAGGAAGCCGACGAGCGCGGCGGCGATCGGGTCCAAAATCCGGAATCCCGCCAAACTGCCGATTATCCCGAGTGCGACGACCAGCGAAGAAGCGGCATCCGAGCGCGCATGCCACGCATTTGCGACGAGCATCGCGGAACGCACCCGTTCAGCGGCGCGCAGCATATAGCGAAACAGCGCTTCCTTGGAAACGAGCACGATTATCGCAACCGCCAGCGCGCCGACCTTTACCGGCGGAATATCCTGAAGGTTGACGATTCGCGACCCGGCGCGCCACAACATTCCGACGCCCACCGCGACCAGTAATCCGCCGAGGAACAATGAAGCCACCGTCTCATAACGGTTATGGCCGTAGTTATGATCGACGTCCGGGGCAGCGCCCGCGTGCTCGTTCGCAATCAGCACGATAAAATCAGACACAATGTCCGCCAGCGAATGAACGCCATCCGCTATCAGTGCCTGAGAGTGAGCAAGAAAGCCTACGACGAGTTGCGCCGTGGTTAGCACGCTATTTAGCGCAATGCTCCGCCAGGTGGTTCGTCGGGCGACCTCCTGTTTTTCCGCGGTGCGCGTCGTCGAAAGCGACATGTAACTGAACTCGAGCCTTTCACCTTCGAATTTTATCAGCGGGTGCGTCTCGGAGCTTCTGGGCGCCTGCGGTATTTTGGTTCAGGATCAGCCGTCGAGCGACCGGCGATACCAATTTATCAGCCTGCGAAATAAAAAAGGCCGCGTCATGTAACGCGGCCTATTTTTCGCATGATTCGGCTCAGAATTTACTTGCCGATCAGGAAGCTGTCCCGATCTTGTCCGGCGATCCACTTCGG
Source organism: Caballeronia sp. S22 (assembly GCF_964261745.1). Taxonomy (NCBI): domain Bacteria; kingdom Pseudomonadati; phylum Pseudomonadota; class Betaproteobacteria; order Burkholderiales; family Burkholderiaceae; genus Caballeronia; species Caballeronia sp. S22. The sequence continues at coordinate 87,384 of NZ_OZ180035.1, forward strand.
CGGCTTGCCGCGGCCCGACCAGGTGCTGCCGCTTTCCGGATCACGATATTTCGGCGCCACGCCCGAACGGCTACGCGCGGCCTTCGCGCCTTTCGCACTCCGACCGCCAGCCAGTTCCTGAAGCGTGATGCCATAATCCGCCATCTTCTGCTTGATCTCATTAAGCACTTCGGCGTATTCGCGCGACTTCGCTTCTTCAATCTGACGTTCGAGAGACTCGCGTTGTGCGAGGAGTTCCTTGTATGACGGCATGGCAATTCCCTAAGTGGTTTGCTGACTTTGCGAATCAACGCGCTCGCTTTCAGTTATCAGTATCTGTAAAGCCTCGGACTGGGACGCAGATTAACACAGTTCCCATTAACGCGGCATGTGCGTATTGCCACTTAATAAAAAGTTTAGCGACTTTCTTCGTAACATTTGCCGAAAATTCTGAGATTGGAGCGGTTGTTGATCCGATCTAAAACGCGTTGATGAAACGATCCTTCGTTGGCGTCATGGCATCGAATGAAAACAAGGCCAATAAACTCGACCGGAAAATTTCATGAGATGGCAACTTGCGGCGAATCGTTGAGACATCTGGTCACTCGAAGCGAAATCGGGTCGCAACAAATTCGGATTTATCGCACGGAAAAGTCGCCTTGCCGCTCGAAGCAATCGATAAGCGCAGCCTTCAAATCCTCGTTCGTTTGTTTCGGGTAATCGAAAGTAAAACGATTGCGCGTCCCGGTAAGCAGCAAATCGCAGCCGTACCGGTCGACCCCCAATAAACGGAGATTCTCCGGCTGGCCCGTGTAAGCATCAAAATATTCGCAGAGCGACGATTCGTCCGCTGCACAAAGCGGCGGCAGCGAATCGAGTTCTTCGCCGGCGAGCCAGCCCATTGCACCGAATCCGCCGATATACCGCATGCGTTCCACCGACATCACCCAGAAGGAGAAATCGCCGAGTTCCAGATATCGCGCCGCATCCGGGTGATAGCGCAGATAACGCTGCGCGAGTTCCCCGCTTTCCTCCGGCCGCGCTGGCGCAAAGCTGCCGAGCATGGTCAGGCGCTGGCCGTCCAGCACGCCGCCTTCCGCGGCGTGCGCGACCAAAAAACCGGCGCGCGCATCGGCGTGAAGATTGCGCGTGTGCTCGGCGAGATGGCTGATGAGCAACATCGGCACGTGGCGAGCGGTGGGCGCAAACGGCAGCGCGGTCGGATAGGGAAAGCCGCGCGGCTCGCGCGAATGCGTGGCAAGCGTGCCTTCGGACACGCGATGCAGCAGATGAAGCGGCGCTTGCGACGGAATGTTCATCCGGTTCTCGTTCGTTGGTCGATCGTCGAACGATGGTAATGCAGCGCGTGCGAGCGTGTCGCCTGGCCGTTCGATAGAATCGAAAGCCTTCGCGTCCGATGGCATCATGTCCGGTCGCTTTCTCGTTTCACGCAATCTTCAAACGGCTTCTCTCGTGTCCGACTCGACTACCGCTTCCGCCGCCTGCGAATCCAATCCGACGCTCGCGCTGCATCGCAGCCTTCCGCACGGCACGCGCGTGCGCGCGCGCTACGCGACGATGGCCGTCTTCTTTATCGCGGGCATGATGTACGCGTCGTGGGGCGTGCACGTGCCGACCGTGCGCGACAAGTTCGCGCTTAGCCCCGGCATGCTTTCGTTCGCGCTGCTCGCCGTCGCGGGCGGTTCGATCTTCGCGATGCTCACGGCCGGACCGTGGATCGCGCGCGCCGGCACGCGCACCGCCTGCCTGGCGGGCGGCATCACGATGATGATCTGCGGCTCGCTGATTCTGGTGACGCCCAATTTCTGGTTGCTGCTGATCGTCCTTGCGATCTTCGGCTTCGGCATGGCGACGCTCGACGTCGCGATGAACGCCGAGGCGAGCGCGGTGGAGCAGGCATTGAGTCGTCCGATCATGTCGTCGCTGCACGGCATGTTCAGCATCGGCGGCATGGCGGGCGCGGCCGTGGGCGGCGCGCTGCTCGCGCACGGACTCTCGCCCGCCGCGCATCTCGCGCTGGCATCGGGCATAAGTCTGGTCGTCCTGCTCGTTTCGATGCCCGCCGTGCTGCCGCACGTTCCTCATCACGACGAGCACGCGAAGGCGTCGTCGTCGAATCGCTGGCGATCGGGCGCGCTGTGGGCGCTCGGCGGTCTCGCGCTGATTGCGCTGATCGCGGAAGGCGCGATGTACGACTGGGCCACCGTCTATATGCGCGATATCGTCGAGGCCACGCCGTCGGTGTCGAGCGCGGCCTACGCGGCGTTTTCCGGCGGCATGGCAGCCGGCCGCTTCGGCGGCGACGCGGTGCGCGCGCGTTTCGGCGCGCCGCAATTGATCTTCGGCAGCGCGGGTCTCGCGTTCATCGGCATGGTGATGGCGCTCGTGCTGCCGAACACCATCGTCACGATGACCGGCTTCACGCTGATGGGCCTCGGTCTCGCGAACATGATGCCGGTGCTTTTCGCGGCCGCGGCGCGCGTTGAAGGGGTCACGGCGGCCGAAGGACTCGCGCAGGTCGCGGGCCTCGCGTACTTCGGCCTGCTGCTCGGGCCGGTGCTGATCGGCGGCGTCGCGCAGATCAGCACGCTGCCGATCGGCCTGTGCGTCGTGGCGGCGTGCTGCCTGGTCATCACCGTAATCGGGCCGCGCATTCTGAAGCGCTGGAAAATATAAAGCGCGCGGGCCTTTCGGCTCCGCGCGCTTCTTGAGACCGAAGTCCCGCGTCGATTACATCTTCACGACGTCGAGCAGCGTCTTCTTGCCGCCCTTGTAGTTGTACAACGAGATCACGCCGTGCTTCAGGTCGCCCTTCGAATCGAAGGTCGTCTGGCCGATCACGCCCTTGTAGTCCGTGTTCGGCATGGCGGCGACGATCTTGGCCGGATCGGTCGAGTTCGCGCGCTTCATCGCGTCGACGATGATGTACACCGCGTCATACGTGAACGGCGCGTAGATCTGGATCGGCTGGCCGAAGCGCTTCTGGAACTTGTCCGCGAAAGCCTTGCCGCCGTCCATCTTTTCGAGCGCCATGCCCGCTTCCGAGCACACGACGTTGTCGGTTGCGTCGCCTGCCAGATCCGACAGCTTTTCGGTACAGACGCCGTCACCCGCGAGAACCTTCGCGCGCAGGCCGAGCTGCTTCGCCTGCTTGGCGAACGGGCCGCCGGTCGCGTCCATGCCGCCGTACATCACCGCGTCGGGGTTTTCGCCCTTGATCTTGGTCAGAATGGCGCGGAAGTCGACAGCCTTGTCGTTGGTCGCGTCATGCGAGATCACCTTCAAGCCGAGCGACTTGGCGGTCTTCTCGAATTCGTTCGCGAGACCTTGGCCGTAAGCGGTCGAATCATCGACGACGGCGACGGTCTTCACCTTCAGTTGCTTCGCCGCGTAGTTGGCGAGCGCCGGGCCTTGCTGCGCATCGGTCGCGACGACGCGATACGTCGTCTTGAAGCCTTGCTGCGTGTAGGTCGGGTTCGTCGCCGACGGGGAAATCTGCACGATGCCCGCGTCGCTGTAAATCTTCGAAGCCGGAATGGACGTACCGGAGTTCAGGTGACCGACAACGCCGACGACCTTGTCATCCACGAGCTTCTGTGCGACCTGAGTAGCCGTACGCGGGTCGGCCGCGTCATCCTGCGCGTCGAGTTCCAGCGTGATCTTCTGGCCGCCGATCGTCAGACCCTTGGCGTTGATCTCTTCGACTGCGAGCCGCGCGCCGTTTTCGTTATCCTTGCCCAGGTGAGCAATGCCGCCGGTCAGCGGAGCGACGTGACCGATCTTGACGACCTGGTCGGCTGCTGCGGACGTTGCCAACGTAGCGAACAGCACGGCTGCAGCGCTGATCGGCAACAGTTTGTGAAGCTTGGTGTTCATGTAAGTCTCCAGTTTCGGTCCCAAAAACAACGTAATCGCCCTGTGCCCCGTCTTTCATCACGATCGCTCAGTCCCGTGGACGACCACGCCGGATGCATCGTCATGCACTTGGCAAGTCCTTCCGGCAGGCCGTTCGTGGCAGCCGCCATCCGCACTGCGCGCAAGTGTAGGGTTGTCAAATTAATTTAGGGAAGTTTTTTAAGATACTGGTGTCACTACCAATTAACGGCTAGTTGTGATGCGCCGCCATTTGTGGTGGTGTTCCCGCGAAGACGCCCTGTACATGCGGGTTTCCGCGACATCGGCGGGCAAAGGTTTGACCGTCATTCAAGTTTGACAGGCGCGCGCCGATAATCCCTGCCCGCCTGCGTCATTAGCCTGTTTATTAAGGCTTTTTTCAGCTTGCGTTTAGATCGATGCCTCTAAAAACCGGCCACGCGTCAAACCGCGTGCCAAGCGCGCGCGAGCGTTCAGGGCGACTGAAAGGGAAAGCTGGCAAACTCACCCGGCCAACCTATTTACAAACGCAAGGAGTATCGACGTGACCGTATCCGTGACTTCCCGCTGGATCGACATTCCGGCCGATGGCGACAGCTTCCAGGGCTATCTCGCGCTGCCCAAGACAGGCACCGGACCCGCCGTGATCATCCTCCAGGAGATATTCGGCGTGAATGCGCACATTCGCAGCGTCGCCGATCAATACGCCGCCGATGGCTATGTCGCGCTCGCGCCCGATGTCTTCTGGCGCACGCAGCCGCGCGTCGAGCTGGGCTACGAAGGCGCGGATCGTGAAAAGGCGATGGAACTGCTGCAAAAGACCAAGCTCGATACCGCGGTCGCCGATGTCGGCGCGGCCGCGAAGGCGCTGCGCGCGCTACCCGAGGTAACGGGCAAGATCGCGGCGATCGGCTATTGCTTCGGCGGCCGGCTCGCGTATCTCGCGGCGGCGCAGGGTTCGGTGGATGTGGCGGTGGCCTACTACGGCGGCGGCATCCAGAACGCGCTGGATAAAGCCGATCAAGTGAAGGTTCCGATGCAGTTCCACTACGGCGAACTCGATGCGCACATTCCTCCCGATGCGGTGGACGCCGTGCGTCAGAAATTCGCTGGCCGTGAGAATTCGGAACTCTACGTTTATGCGCAGGCCGATCACGGCTTCAACTGCGGCGATCGCGCGTCGTACAACGCCAAGGCTTCAGCGCTCGCGCACGGGCGCACGCTGAGCTTCCTCGGCGAGCACGTGTAATCGACCGCTATGGCGAGCGCGCCCGCACGGGGCGCTCGCTATATCAGTGCGGGCAAGCCTTCGACGAGGAGAAATGCCGCGAGCACGCCGAGCAGCGCGCCGAACACACGTAGCGCGTTGTTCTTGAAATGCGTCGCGCATGGAATGGCCCCGAGGAAGAGCGCGCCAGCGAGCGCCATCGGGATGATCAGGATGAAGTCGCCGATCGTGAAGTACGTCATAGTGCGTCTCCCATCGTCTTGCTTTCTGGCTTCGAGCGTCGCGCGTTGAAACCTGCATCGACGATTCGAGTATAGGCGTCTCTGTCGAAGACGTCGGCCGATCTTCGTGCGATGAGAAACCTGCCCGATATACGAAAGCCTTGCGTAACAAGGATTTAGAGGCGGATCTTTTTAAGCGGGCGCGGAAAACCCTTAGCTTCGTTCCATTTCAACCGGCTTTCGATTTTCAGAAGAAGGTCGCGCGCTCGCGCCGATTCAGGTACGCCGCGCCCGCGAGCCCGACAAGCAGCAGCGCGCCGATCAGCCCGGCCACGCCCGTCCATCCGAACGCGGTCCAGAAGTGGCCGCCATACGATCCGATCACACTCGACCCGACGTAATAAGCGAGCAGATAAAGCGCTGCCGCCTGCCCTTTGGCCTGCGCGGCGAGACGCCCGACCCAGCTGCTCGCGACCGCGTGCCCCGCGAAGAACCCGAACGTCAAACACGCGATTCCGGCGATGATCACCGCCAACGCGCTCGACAATGTCAGCGCAATGCCGAGCATCATCAGTACGAGACTCGCGATCAGCACGCGGCCGCGTCCGAAGGCATCGGCCATCTTGCCGGACCATGGCGACGCGACGACGCCCGCCAGATACACCGTGAAGATCGCGCCAATCTGCGTCTGATTCAACTCAAACGGCGCGCCTAGCAACCGATAACCGACGTAGTTATAGAGCGTGACGAAGCTGCCCATCAGCACGAAGCCGATGAGAAACAGGAACGGCAAACCGCCGTGCCGCAGATGACCGGCAAGCGAGCGCCGATGATGCGCAAACCCGACGCCGCGCCGCGGCTTGAACCGTCGCGACGGCGGCAGGAGCGAGCGGAACGCGAACGTGGCGAGCAAACCGAGCAGCCCGATGCCGCCGATCGCGATGCGCCAGCCGAAGAGATCCGCGAGGATGCCGCTGATCACCCGCCCGGCCATTCCGCCGATGGCCGTCCCGCCGACATAGAGGCCCATCGCGAGACCGAGGCCTTCCGGATGCACTTCCTCCGCGAGATACGCCATTGCAACGGCGGGCACGCCGCCGAGCGCGAAGCCTTCGAGCGCGCGGACGACGAGCAGCGCGTGCCAGTCGGGCAACACGGCCGCGACAACCGTCAGCACCGACGATGCAAGCAGCGAAAGCGTCATCAAACGATGGCGGCTCCAGCTTTCCGAAACGAATCCCGCGATGAAGATCGCGATCGCGAGCGCCGCCGTGCTCACCGATACCGTGAGCGCGCTGACCGCCGAACTGACGCCGAACGCCTTCGTGAACTCGGGAAGCAGCGGCTGCACGCAATACAGCAGCGAGAACGTCGCGTAGCCGGCGAACAGCAGCGCGAGCGATGCACGCCAGTAGGCACGCGAACCGCGTTCGAGATACGGCGCGGCGTCGGCGGTCCGGGCTGCGTTGTCGTCGGCGTTAGGGCGCTGCGGCGCCGGTGAAGCGTTCACGAATGAAGTCTCCGCTGAAAAACTTTCAACGATACGCCGATCCTAAGGGTTTTGCCTAATGCGACACACGCATTTCGCCGACGATCACCAGTAATTAGTGCTAGCCGTCTGCGATCGGCAACATAACGAGGCGAATGGCGTCGCGCCGACGCGTCGCGATGCGCTAAAGTAAGAGCACAATCGTTCATGAAAGCCGCATGTCGCGCTTCCCGCCACAAAGACGCGGCGATTGTCTGGTGCACGAGCCGTTAAAAGCCTGTGCTTGGTGAAATATATGACCGGCGTTTTATCCTCAGCCGGCGTTGAAACGGGGATTCATCATGCAAATCGGTTCGATTGTCCGCTCTGTGCATATTGCCGTGCCTCAAGGGGCGCGCGGCATCGTGATGCGCATTCTCGGTGACATGGCGATGGTCGCCTGGTACGCGGGCGAGCCCGGCGTGACCCAGTTGCTCAACACGGAGCCGTTCTTCCTCGAAGATCTGATCGACACGGGCGATGTTGTGCGCCCGTCGAACACGGTCGTGCATTGAACGGCGCCGCATCGCATTGATGTAATGATGCCGCCCGCGCGAAGGCCGGGCACAATGCCGGGATGAACTCGATCCAGCCCGATTCCCAGGGCGCGCCCGCCGATGACGCGCCGCCCTTCTCCGGCCTCACGCCCGAGCGCGTGCTCGATGCGCTCGACAGCGTGCTGCTTCCCACGGGCACGCGCACCGATGGCCGCCTGCTGCCCCTCAACAGCTACGAAAACCGCGTGTATCAGGTGGGCGTCGAAGATGGCGCGCCGGTGGTCGCCAAGTTTTATCGTCCGAAACGCTGGTCGAATGCGGCCATTCTCGAAGAACACGCGTTCGTCGCCGAGCTCGTTGCGCGCGAAATTCCGGCAGTTCCGGCGCGCGTGCTCGAAGGCGCGACGCTGCACGAATTCGAGGGTTTTCGGTTTTCGATCTTCGAGCGGCGCGGCGGACGCGCGCCCGATCTCGACCGCAGCGATACGCTCGAATGGCTCGGGCGCTTCATCGGGCGCATTCATGCGGTGGGCGGGATCGAGCCTTATCGCGAGCGGCCGACGCTCGATATCGACACGTTCGGCCACGAGCCGCGCGACTTTCTGCTGACGCACGCCTTCGTCCCCGACGATGTGCGCGAAGCCTGGGAAACCGTCGTATCGATGGCGCTGGAAGGCGTCGCGCATTGCTTCGACCGCGCGGGCGACGTGCGGCATTTGCGCGTGCACGGCGACTGTCATCCGAGCAATGTGTTGTGGACCGACGCGGGTCCGCATTTCGTCGATTTCGACGATAGCCGCATGGCCCCGGCGATCCAGGACCTATGGCTGCTGCTTCCAGCGGGACGGGCGGACGCATCGCGCGCGCTCACGGATTTGCTCGCCGGCTACGAAGATTTCTGCGAGTTCGATCCGCGCGAGCTGCATCTGGTCGAAGCCTTGCGTACGCTGCGGCTAATCCACTATTCCGCGTGGCTCGCGCGGCGCTGGAACGATCCGGCGTTTCCCGCCGCCTTCCCGTGGTTCAACACGCAGCGCTATTGGGAAGACCGCATCCTCGAATTGCGCGAGCAAGTCGGCGCGATGCAGGAAGGGCCGCTCTGGCCCGTCTGAAATTTTTCGTGACATTCACGAACTGTCAGGCAATCGCAAACCATTGAAAAGTGCTTTTGCGCATGTAATGATAACAATTCTCATTTGCCCGCCTTTCGTCGATTGCTGCGCGTTCATTCGCGACTAGCGGATCGGGGCGCGGCTTTGCCTGCCAACGCCCGAATTCTGGAGAGACGCGTGAACGCGCCTGAAACCCTCAATCCGCAGCCGCCCACGACGAGCGGCCCGACGCACTATCGTCCGCACGGGCGCCTCATCGACGATGCCGAGCAATTCGTGCGCAAAAACCGCTCGCGCCGCTCGACGTTCCTGAAGTGGCTGCGCAAGGTGCACGGCTGGATCGGCTTGTGGGGCGCGCTGCTTGGTCTGCTTTTCGGGACGACGGGCTTTCTGCTGAATCACCGCGCGCCGCCGCTGCGCATTTCCACCGGCGAGCCGCAGGTTTCGCAGATGCAGATGCCGCTGCCTGCCGACGGCTTCAAGACACCGCGCGACATGGGCGCGTGGCTGAAGAAGGAATTGAAGATCGAAGGCAATCTCGGGCGCACGCGCCGCGAGCCGGCGCATCCGGTCGGCTGGGGCGACAAGACCACGATGCAGCCGGAGCAATGGTCGGTGATGGTCGCATCGCCGGGCGGCAGCGTGATGGCCGAGTATTGGGTGGGCAATAACTTCGTGTCGGTGAAACGCACCGAAAACACCTTCCTCGCGATGATGACCAACCTGCACAAGGGCGTGGGGCTCAGCGTGGGCTGGGTGCTGCTCATCGATACGTTCGCGGGCAGCATCATTCTGCTTTCACTGACGGGTGTGCTGCTGTGGACGGAGTTGAACAAGAAACGCACGGCGGGCGTGGTGATCGTGGCGGCATCGCTGATCGCGGCGATTGTTTGCGGGTTGATGTGATTCCCGGTTACGCGGCGCGCTTTCCCTTCCCCCGGTTATGCCGCGTAAGCCACAAATAAAGCCCGCTCCCCAGCACGACGATCGTCAGCACATCGAACGCCGCCCAGAAGATCTTGAGCGGCATCCCGCCGAAATCGCCGAAATGCAGCGGCTGCGAGCCGAGCAGCACCTTCAGATACCACGGCAACTCACGTGCGTCGGTGAGCGCGCCCGTCGATGCGTCGACGAGCACCGGCCGCAGCATGCGCGTCGTGAGGATACCGTCGCCGCGCATCCACACCGCATAGTGATGCGGGCTGGCAAAACGCGTCCCCGGAAACGCGACGAACGACGGAATCATGTCCGGCGCGACCTGCCGCGCGGTCTTCACGGCGTCATCGACTGAAGCGCGCACGGTCACCGGCGGCTGCCCGCGATACGGCGCGACCATCTGCGCGAGCTGGTCGTTGCGCCACGCTTCGAGCATCAGATCGGCGAGCGTGTTGATCGATCCGGTCGCGCCGACGAGCAACGCCCACGCAAGCGTCAACATGCCGATCGCGTTGTGCCAGTCGAGCCAGACGACTCGCCGCTTCTTTTTCAGGCGCACGCGCCCCAGACCGACCTTGCGCCAGAACGGCAAATACACGACGACGCCCGACACGATCGCGGCAAGAAACACCACACCCATCGCGCCGAGAAAGAGTTTGCCGAAGAGTCCAGCGAACATGTCGACGTGCAGCTTCAGCAGAACGAACTTGAGCGAACCCTTGCCCGGCGGCATGCCGAGCGGCCGCGCGGTGCGTGCGTCGACGGTCGTGCTCAACGTATCGTCGGGCGGCGTGTCGGCGTGCGGCGCCGTGACGACGATCGGCAAGAGCGGGTCATCCGGCTCCCAGATCATGTATTGCGGCACATGTCCGGGATGCCCCGCAAGCGCGGCGCGCAGCACGGCGTCGTAGCTCGCGCGCGCATTTGCCTGCGATGCAGGCAGCTCGGGCGCTTCGATCGCATCGCCGGTAAGGATGTCGAGCTCGTGGCCGAACACGAGCGGCAGCCCGGTCAGACACAGCAGCAACATGAACGCCGTGCACACGAGACTCGTCCAGCGATGCACGATCGACCAGATGCGCAGCGCGCGCTGGCTCATGTGGCGCCGGGCCGTATGTTCGTCGGCGACGCGAGGCGATGCGGCCGACGCGACAGCGCGCCGGTCGTCGCCGGTCAAAACCTTGCCGGGCATTCGATGAAGACGTTGAACTGAGAGGAAAAGGCTTCGCGTCAGCCGATCCGGCCGAGCAAATGAGAACGATTATTATATAGCCGTGCGACGCACTCAGACGCCGCACACCTCGCCTTTCCCCGCGACCTCGCGCGCCGCCTTCGCGCCTTCGACCTGAAGCAGTTCGGGCAACGACACGCCGTTCTTCGCCGCCGTCACCTCCGCGAGGATCGACACGGCGATCTCCGGCGGCGTCCTGCTGCCGATATAGATTCCCACCGGCCCGTGCAGCCGCGCGAGCTCGGCTTCGCTCAGATCGAACTCCTTCAGACGCTCGCGACGCGCCGCGTTATTGCGCCGCGAACCGAGCGCGCCGACATAGAACGCGGGCGTCTTCAACGCTTCCATCAGCGCGAGATCATCGAGTTTGGGATCATGCGTGAGCGCGATCACCGCGCAGCGCTCGTCGAGCTTCATGTCCATGACGGTGTCGTCGGGCATGGAGCGCACGATCGTCGTGCCCGGCACGTTCCACTCTTCCGTGTATTCCTCGCGCGGATCGCAGACGGTGACCTGATAGTCCAGCCCGACCGCGATGCTGCACAGATAGCGCGACAACTGCCCCGCGCCGATCACCAGCATGCGATAGCGTGGACCGTGAATCGTCAGGAGCCGCTCGTCGTCGAAAAGGACGCCATCGGTGGCTTGCGCGGGTTCGAGGCGCACGCCGCCCGTCGCCATGTCGAGAATGCGCGCGACGAGCCTGCCGCTCTCAACCGTCGCGCACAGCTCGGCGATGCCGCTCGACATCGTCAAAGGTTCCAGCACGAGCTGGATCGTACCGCCGCACGGCAGGCCGAAGCGATGCGCTTCTTCCGCGCTGATGCCGTACTTCACCGCCTCCGGCTTCGTCTGCTCGATGCCCCGCTGCCGCACGCGATCGATGAGATCGTCCTCGATACATCCGCCCGACACCGAGCCGACGACGTGACCATCGCCTCGCACGGCGAGCATCGCACCTTCGGGCCGCGGCGACGAACCCCACGTCTTCACCACCGTCACGAGCAACACGCGATGCCCCTCTTCGAGCCATCGCGCGCTGTTCTTCAGGACTTCGAGATCCACGCTGTCCATGATTTCTTCCCTTTCTCCTGCCCTTCCTGCACTTCTCCGCCGTTTTCATCGGCGGCAGCTGCATCCTGTGATTCCGGCGCGCCCTGCAACTGCGCGCCGAACCGCTTGAAAAATTCACCCGCAATCTTACGCGCCGCGCCGTCGACGAGCCGGGAGCCGATTTGCGCGAGCTTGCCGCCGACCTGCGCGTTCGCACTGTAGCTGAGCTTCGTCGTGTCGGCCTCGTCGCCGGGTTCGAGGTTCACGGTCGCGCTGCCCTTGCTGAAGCCGGCCGCGCCGCCCTGCCCTTCGAACACGATCGTGTAAGTATGCGGAGCATCGATATTCGTGAGCTCCATTCTGCCCTTGAAGCGCGCCTTCACCGGTCCGACCGCCGCCGTCATCGCGACGTTGTAGGCATTCTCGCCGTCGGCGTCGATGCTGTCGCAGCCCGGAATGCAGGCCTTCAGGATCGACGTGTCGTTGAGCGCTTCCCACGCGCGCGCCTGCGGCACCGGCAACGTGTGTGTTTCGGTCAGTTCCATCGCGGTGCTCCCAGTGGCTTGTGTTGCGACAGGACGGCGAGTTCGCGGCCCACGGCGCCGAGGCTGTCGAGGTTATGGGCCGCGAGCATCGCATCGACGTGCGGCAGGATCGCGCGCACGCCTCGCGCGCGCGGCGTGAAATCGGCGAAGCGCAACAACGGATTGAGCCACACGAGCCGATGCGCGAAGCGTCTGAGCCGCTGCATCTCGGCGTCGAGCACGTCGATGGCTTCGTGATCGAGGCCATCGGTGACGAGCAGCACCGTCGCCCGACCTGCCAGCACGCGGCGCGCCCAGCGTCGATTGAACTCCGCGAGCGTCGCGCCGATGCGCGTGCCGCCCGACCAGTCCGCCACGTTCTGCCCGAGCGCCGCGATGGCGACATCGGGATCGCGTTCGCGCAATGCGCGCGTCGCGTTGGTCAGGCGCGTGCCGAACAGGAATACCTGCAGGCGCTCGCGCGACTGCAAAAGCGCGTGGCAGAAATAGAGCACGGCGCGCGAGTACGCGCTCATCGATCCGGATATGTCGAGCAGCAAGACGAGCGGCGGCCTGCGCTCGACCGCCGCGCGATACTTCCACACGGTCCAGTCGCCGCCCGAGCGCACGGCATGACGCGCGCTTTCCTTGAGATCGGCGTGCGTGCCGCGCGATGCCGCCTTCAGCCTGCGCGTAGGCTCCGTCGCGAGCGGCATGCGGTGCGCGCGGATCTGATGCCGCAGCGTGCGCCATTCGTCGGCGCTGAGCGTATCGAAATCGCGGTGACTCAGCCGTTCCTGCGAACTGAACGTGATGCGCGCGTGCGCCTCTTCCGGTTTCGATTCCGACGTCTGCGCCTTCGATGCCGCGGCGCGCGCCGCCAGCGCATCGGCGAGACGGTTGTTGCGCTTCGGCGGCGGTATGCCGCCCTTCACCTTCGGCAGCAACAGCGCGCGCAGCTTGCCTTCCCAATCGGGATCGCGCCAGAAGAGATCGAATGCGGCGTCGAAGATATCGCGTTCGTCGCTCGCGTGAACGAGCAGGCACGCGAGCGTCGCGCGCACGTCGTCGCGGCGGTTCAGATCGACGAAGCGCAGCGCATCGAGCGCGTCCACCGCGTGAGCGGGCGACATGCCGAGACCCGCGCCCCGCAGGAGCCTCACGAAGTGCACGACGTTGCGGGCGAACGGTTGCATCGTCATGGCGTGGCGGAGAGGCAGTGCGCGAGCGTGTCGGCGTCCATGCGCGCGAGATCGTCCTGATACTTCAGCAGCACGCCGAGCGTGTCCTGAACCGATTGCGGATCGAGCTCCGACACCGACAACGCCGCGAGCGCGCGGCACCAGTCGATCGTCTCCGCGACGCCCGGCGCCTTGAACAGATCCAGCGTGCGCAACGCGTGCACGAACTCGACGGCGCGCTTCTGCAAAGCCTGCCCCGCTTCCGGCGCGCGCGCCGCGACGATCGCGAGTTCCACGTCCCGCTCGGGATAACCGATCCACTGATAGAGACAGCGGCGCTTCAACGCATCGTGCACTTCGCGCGTGCGGTTCGACGTCATCACGACGAGCGGCGGCCGCGCCGCGCGCACCGTGCCGTACTCCGGAATCGATACCTGAAAGTCCGACAGCAATTCGAGCAGGAAGGCTTCGAACGGCTCGTCGGCGCGATCGATTTCGTCGATCAGCAACACGCGGCGCGCGTCGGGATTCGCGGGATCGGGCAGCAACGCCTGAAGCAAGGGACGCTTCAGCAGAAACTCGCCGCGATACAGCGAATCGTTCGACGGCGTTTCACCCGATGCCTCCGCGAGCCGCAGCGCCATGATCTGCCGCGGATAGTCCCACTCGTAGAGCGCGCTCGCCGTATCGAGTCCTTCGTAACATTGCAGGCGCAACAACGTGGTGCCGCACAGGCCCGCCGCCGCTTTCGCGAGCTCGGTCTTGCCGACGCCCGGCTCGCCTTCGAGAAACAGCGGCCGCTGCATCCTGAACGCGAGAAAGAGCGCCGTCGCGAGTTCGCGGTTCGCGAAGTACTGATGCTCGCGCAGACGCGCGAGCGTATCGTCGATGGAAGCGGGCTCGCCCTGCATCGCGATCAGAAGGACATCGCGCGCTCGATCGCGCGGCCCGCGAGCACCGGAATCAGATGCGCGCGATATTCGGCGCTCGCGTGCATGTCCGAGTTCAGTTCGTCGGGCAGGATCTTGACGCCGCGCGCCGATGCCACCGAAAAGTCCTTCGACAACGCCGCTTCCAGCTCGGCCGGCCGAAACACCGACGAGGCCGCGCCCGTCACGCCGACGCGCACGCCATCCTTGAACTTCGCGACGAACACGCCGACGAGCGCAAAGTGCGATGCCGGGTTGCGAAACTTCTCGTAGCCCGCGCGCTCGGCGAGCGGAAACTCGACGGCCGTGATGAGTTCATCGGGTTCGAGCGCGGTCGTGTACATGTCGATGAAGAAATCGTCCGCGCCGATGCGCCGCCTGTCCGTCACGACGGTCGCGTTCAGCGCGAGCACGGCGGACGGATAGCACGCCGCCGGATCGTCGTTCGCGAGCGAGCCGCCGATCGTCCCGCGCTCGCGCACCTGTCGATCGCCGATGCGGCTCGCGAGGTCCGCGAGGCCCGGCAGCGCCTTTTTCACGTCGGCGTTCGACGCGACGTCCGCATGGCACACCGCGCCGCCGATGGTGAGTTTGTCGCCATCGAGCGTGACGCTTTTCATCGACGCGATGCGCGTCACGTCGATCAGCGCCGATGGCTGCGCGAGACGCAGGCGCATCGTCGGCAGAAGGCTCTGGCCGCCCGCGAGAAACTTGGCGTCGCCGTCCGCGCCGAGCGCCGCGACCGCCGCTTTCGCTTCGTCGGCCTTTTGATAATCGAACGAATACATGTCGGTCCCCTCAGGCGTTTTGAGCAGCGTTGTGCATCGCGGTCCAGACGCGGTGCGGCGTCGCGGGCATCTGCAAATCCTTCACGCCGACCGGCGCGAGCGCATCGAGAATCGCGTTGATGACCGCCGGCGGCGAGCCGATCGCGCCCGCCTCGCCGCAACCCTTCACGCCGAGCGGGTTATGCGTGCACGGCGTGCCCTTCGCGGTCTCGACGGTGAAGCTCGGCAGATCGATCGCGTGCGGCATCGCGTAATCCATGAACGAGCCGGACAGCAACTGGCCGGTGCTGTCGTCGTAGACGCAGCGTTCCAGCATCGCCTGGCCGATGCCCTGCCCGAGCCCGCCATGCACCTGTCCTTCGACGATCATCGGGTTGATCACGTTGCCGAAGTCATCGACCGCCGTGAACTTCTGGATGCGCGTTTCGCCCGTGTCCTGATCGACTTCGACTTCGCACACATACGCGCCCGACGGATAGGTGAAGTTGGTCGGATCGTAGAACGCGTTTTCGTTGAGGCCCGGCTCCATCGTTTCGAGCGGGAAGTTGTGCGGCACGTACGCGGCGAGCGATACATCGACGAAGGTCTTCGTGCGATCCGTGCCCGCGACGCTGAATATGCCGTTCTTGAACTCGATGTCCTCCGCCGCCGCTTCGAGCAGGTGCGCGGCGATCTTCTTCGCCTTCGCTTCGACCTTGTCGAGCGCCTTCATGATCGCCGAGCCGCCGACTGAGATCGAGCGCGAGCCGTACGTGCCCATGCCGAACGGAATGCGGCCGGTATCGCCGTGAATGATCTCGACGTTCTCGATCGAGACGCCGAGCCGGTCCGCGACGACCTGCGCGAAAGTCGTTTCGTGCCCTTGCCCGTGACTATGCGAGCCGGTGAAGACCGTGACCGAGCCGGTCGGATGAACGCGCACCTCGCCCGCTTCGAAGAGGCCCGCACGCGCGCCGAGCGCGCCCGCCACGTTCGACGGCGCGAGCCCGCAAGCCTCGATGTAGCACGAATAGCCGATGCCGCGCAGCTTGCCGTTCTTCTTCGATTCCTCCTTGCGCGCCGCGAAGCCTTTCACATCGGCGAGTTCGAGCGCGCGATCGAGACACGCGTCGTAATCGCCGGTGTCGTAGGTGAGACCGACCGGCGTCGCGTACGGAAACTCGCGGATGAAGTTGCGGCGGCGCAATTCGACCGGATCGATGTTCAGCTCGCGCGCCGCCGTTTCCACGAGGCGTTCGACGACATACGTCGCTTCCGGACGGCCCGCGCCGCGATATGCATCGACGGGCACCGTGTTCGTGAACACGGCTTTGACTTCGGCGTAGATCGCGGGTGTCGTGTACTGACCGGCGAGCAGCGTTGCATAGAGCACGGTCGGAATCGACGATGCGAACGTCGACAGATACGCGCCCATGTTCGCCGTCGTGTGCACGCGCATGCCGATGAACTTGCCGTCCTTGTCCAGCGCGAGCTCGGCTTTGGTCACGTGATCGCGGCCGTGCGCGTCGGAGAGGAATGCTTCGGAACGCTCGGCGGTCCACTTGATCGGCCGCCCGACTTTCTTCGATGCCCACGTTAGCGCGACATCTTCCGGATACAGGAAAATCTTCGAGCCGAAGCCGCCGCCCACATCCGGCGCGATCACGCGCAGTTTCGATTCCGGCAGTTGCAGCACGAACGCCGCCATCAGCAAACGCTCGACGTGCGGATTCTGATTCGCGACATAGACCGTGTAGCTGTCGTCGTGCCTCGAATAGCTCGCGTTGACGGCGCGCGGCTCGATCGCGTTCGGCATGAGGCGCTGGTTCACGATATCGAGCGTCGTCACGTGCGCGGCCTGCGCGAACGCGGCGTCGGTCTTCGCCTTGTCGCCGTGGCCCCAGTTGTAGCAGACGTTGTTCGGCACGCTGTCGTGCACGAGCGGCCGGCCGGCATCCGATGCGCTTCCGGTATCGACGGTCGCGGGCAGTTCGTCGTAGTCGACTTCGATCAGTTCGAGCGCGTCCTTTGCCTCCTTCACCGATTCCGCGACGACGAGCGCCACCTGATCGCCCACATGTAGCACCTTGTCGTGCGCGATGACGGGATGCGGCGGCTCGTGCATCGGCGAGCCGTCGGTGCTGTGGATGAGCCAGCCGCATGGCAGGCCGCCGACGTTCTCGCCCGCCATATCCTTGCCGGTGAAAATGCCGATCACGCCCGGCGACTTCATCGCCGCGTCGATATCGATGCGCTTGATCTTCGCGTGCGCATGCGGCGAGCGCAGGAATACGCCGTAGCTTTGCTGCGGCATCACGACATCGTCGGTGTACTGGCCCGCGCCCGTCAGGAAGCGATAGTCTTCCTTGCGTTTGACGCCGGCGCCGATCAATTTCTGTTGCTCAGGGGCATTCATCGCGGTCTCCTGTTCAAGGCGCGATTCATCGTTTTCGGGAGGGAGTCTGGGTGGCGTTAGGCGCTGGATTTCATCGCCTGCGCGCCCTGGAGAACCGCTTTCACGATGTTGTGATACCCCGTGCAGCGACACAGATTGCCGTCGAGCTGTTCGCGCACGTCTTCCTCGGAAAGATCGGGCGATTGCGTGGCGAGTGCGCACGCGCTCATCACCATGCCGGGGGTACAGAAGCCGCACTGCAAACCGTGACATTCCTTGAAGGCCGCCTGCATCGGATGAAGCTGGCCGTCTTTCGCCATGCCTTCGATGGTTGTCACGCTCATGCCGTCCGCCTGCGCGGCGAGGATGTTGCACGACTTGATCGCGCGGCCGTCGAGATGAACGGTGCACGCGCCGCACTGCGCGGTGTCGCAGCCGATATGCGTGCCGGTGAGCCTGAGTTGATCGCGGAGAAACTGGACGAGAAGCAGATGCGGTTCGACGGTGGCGGTCACGGATTTCCCGTTGACCGTCAGGCTGATGCTGAGCGCCATTTTCACTGTCTCCTAGGGGATGACCAGCTTCACGCCACGCACCGCCTACTGCCGCCGTGAGCGTTCAGCCGGATTTGGTGTTATGTGTTTGTGACATCGAGTAAAACACAAATCGGCGGGCCTCGCTATCGGCGCGAACGTCCGTCCCATATTCACGGAAACTCGGCCGCAAAAGCAAAGCGCCGCCTCTCGGGCGGCGCTTTCGCGAGGAACGACGACGCTCAGTGCGTCACGGTTTCACGCTTCTTCTGCGTGGCGGAGGCGGCGGCGTGCGGCGCTTCGAGCGGCGCGCGTCCGAGCACGGAGTGACGGCGCGAGTACGCGAAGTAGATCGCGAGGCCGATCACCAGCCACACCGCGAACGCGATCCACGTCATCGCCTGAAGATTCGCCATCAGGAACAGGCACGACGCCACGGCAAGAACGGGCACCACGGGCACGCCCGGGCAGCGGAACGCGCGCGGCAGTTCCGGATGCGTGCGGCGCAGGATCAGCACGGCGATGGAGACCATCGAGAACGCGGCGAGCGTGCCGATGTTGACCAGTTCGGCGAGCACGTTGAGCGGCACGAGCGCGCCGATCAGCCCGAAGAAGATGCCGACGATCCATGTCGTGAAGAACGGCGTCGCGAAGCGCGGATGCACCTTCGACAGCCGCGCGGGCAAAAGGCCGTCGCGCGACATCGCGTAGATGACGCGCGTCTGGCCGTAGCTCATCACGAGAATCACGGTGAGCATGCCGAGCACGGCGCCGAGATCGATGAAGCCCGCGACCCAGTTCTGTCCCGCCATTTGAAGCGCGAACGAGACCGGATGCGGATTGTTCGCGAACTGCGCTGCCGGCACGATACCCGTCACGACAGCGGCGACCGCCACGTACAGCACCGCGCACACCGCGAGCGACGAGATGATGCCGATCGGCAGATCGCGCTTCGGATTCTTCACTTCCTCCGCCGCCGACGACACCGAATCGAAGCCGATGAACGCGAAGAACATCACCGCCGCCGCGCCGAACACGCCGGACCAGCCGTGCGGCATGAACGGATGCCAGTTCGCCGGCTTGACATGGAACACGCCCACGGCGATCACGAGCAGCACGACCGTCACCTTGATCGCGACCATGATGTTGTTGATGCGCGTGGATTCCTTCACGCCGACTGACAGCAGCGCGGTGATCGCCATCATCACGAGAAACGCGGGAAGATTGAAGAGCGTCGCATGGCCGGGCAGCGCGCCGGGCGCGGCGGACAGGGCCGTCGGCAGCGAAATGCCGAAGCCCGACAGCAGCGATTGCAGATAGCCCGACCATCCGACCGACACCGCCGACGTCGCGAGCCCGTACTCGAGCATCAGATCCCAGCCGATGATCCACGCCGCGAGTTCGCCGAGCGTCGCGTACGAATAGGTGTAGATGGAGCCGGCGACGGGAATCGTCGAGGAAAATTCGGCGTACGCGAGGGCGGCGAAACAGCACGCGATCGCCGCGACGATGAACGAAATCATGAGCGCCGGACCGGCTTGCACGGCGCCGGTGCCGGTCAGCACGAAAATCCCCGTGCCGATGATGGCCCCGATCCCGAGAAAACTGAGATCGAGGGCGCCGAGCGTCTTCTTGAGCGACGTGCTGTGCGCGCCGGCCAGCATGTGCTCGATATTTTTCTTGCGGAACAACGACATTGCGATGAGTCTCCTTCTGGCGCGCGCGGGCGCCCGGCTGCGGGAAAACCCGACATTTTATCGGAGACTCGAAGATTGCCCGGTTATCGGGCACGCGACGCAATGTTGCGGTGATTTGCTACAAATTTATCTTGATTAAGATAAAGCTATCCCGCGATCGCCGGGTTCATATCGACGAGACGGTTGCTCATCACATAGAACGTAAGCTCGGCGTTATTGGCGAGCTTCATCTTCTCCAACAACCGCGCGCGATAAACGCTCACCGTTTTAACTGACAGCGATAAAGCGAGAGCGATATCGGTCAGCCGCTTGCCCGACGCCAGCATGCAAAGCGTCTGATATTCGCGGTCCGACAGCTTTTCGTGCGGAAGGCGGTCGGTGTCGAGCGAAACGTAGGTCGCGAGCGCTTCGGCCATTTCCGGGCTCACATACTTGCGGCCCGCCGCGACCTGCTGGATCGCGCCGATCATCAGCGCGGGGTCCGCCGTCTTCGACAAATAACCCGACGCGCCAGCCTTCAGCGCGCGGACCGCGTATTGATCCTCCCGGTACATCGAGAACATCAGCACGGGCAAACGCGGGTTTTCGCGCTTGAGACGCTTGAGCACGTCGATACCATTGACGTCCGGCAGCGAGATATCGAGCATCGCGACATCGAGCGGACGGCGCGCGGCCAGCGCGAGCGCCTGCATGCCGGTCTCAGCCTCGGACACTTCGGATGCAACGCCGCGTTCCAGCAGCAATTGCGCGACGCCGCGGCGTACGATGGCGTGGTCGTCGGCGAGCAGAATTCGGAGCATCGCGGGCGGCCTCAGGCGCTGAACACGTGCAGCGAGCCGAGCGTGAAAAGACCGGGACGCGCCGCGGACCACGGCAGACGCGCGCGCACGCATGCGCCGACGGGCTTCGCCGCCGCGACGCGCAGAGTGCCGCCGAGCGCCTCGCAACGCGCGCGCATCCCCGAGAGACCGAAGCGCCCGCTCTTGCGCCGCGCGGCCGCGCTGATGCCGACGCCGTCGTCGGTGACGGTGAGCGTCACGCCCTGGCCGTCGAGCGAAACGGTCACGCTCGTGTGCGCGGCCTGCGCGTGACGCGCGACGTTGCCGAGCGCTTCCTGCATCACGCGAAAGAGCGCGAGCGACATGTCGTGCGACATGCGATCCAGCCGCGCATCGTCGGGACAGGAGAAATCGACGGAAATCGCCGTGCGGGCGCCGAAGCTCGCGATCCAGTCGGTAAGCGTGGCGGCGAAGTTCGCGTCGAAGGCCGGCGTCTGCAGCCCCTCGACGATGCGATGGCTCGTCTCGCAGACTTCCGCAAGCGCCGCGCGCGCCTGAAGCAGCGCGTCGCCGAACGCGGCGGGCGCGTCGGTGGGCAGGCGATGCTCGGCGCGCGCGAGCGCGAGACTGGCGACGGTGAGCGCGGCGCCGGTTCCGTCATGGAAATCCTGCGCAAGCGCCTGACGCGCGCGCTCTTCCGTGACGGCGAGCAGCGCGGCGAGTTCCTGGACGCGGGCGGCGAGGCGCTGGATCTGACGATCGCCCTTGAGCTTGGCGTCGATCAGCGCGGAATACGGAGAGGCAAACGACGCGCCGGAGCGTTCCGGCAACGGTGACGGAACCCCGCGCAGCGGGGCGCGGCGAATCGGGCTCTCATCGAGCGTGATCGTGGCCGACGGATTCATTCACTATCCTCGCGTTGAGCGCAACTGGAGCTACGTCCTCGGCCAACTCACGAGAGGCGTAACTGAATTTACACTCTGTAACATCGATGACGGACTACACGGTCGTGCGCGCCGTCTCAGCGTAAACGGATCATATCTCAAAAATATTATAAATCCATGTCCGACAAGGCTTCGACGGGTGAACTTCATGTCGTTTACCAAGTTCGCTGCATCTAATGCGTAGGAAAAACACTTACTGGCGACCGCCAATTTGTAACAAGGCGAATTTGGCGCAGGCGAAAAAAAACCGGAGCGCGAGGCTCCGGTCTTTGCGAACGTGCTGTCGTATCGACTCAGCCGACGAACGCCTTTTCCACGACATAGTGGCCAGGATGGTTGTTGCTGCCTTCCTGGAAGCCCATCGAGTCGAGCAACTCGCGGGTGTCGCGCAGCATGTGCGGGCTGCCGCAGAGCATCACGCGATCGTTTTCGATCGAGAACGGCTCGAGCGCGAGATCCGCGAACAGCTTCTTCGTCTCGATCAGATCGGTGATGCGGCCGCGGTTCGCGAATTCTTCGCGCGTGACCGTCGGGTAATACACGAGCTTCTCGGAGACGATTTCGCCGATATGCTCGTGCGCCGGAAGGTGCTCGGTGATGAAATCCTTATACGCGAGTTCATCGACGAAACGGCAGGTGTGCGTTAGCACGATCTTTTCGTAGCGGTCGTAGACGTCCGGATCCTTGATGATCGACATGAACGGCGCGAGGCCGGTGCCGGTCGACAGGAGCCACAGCGTCCTGCCGGGGAGCAGGTTGTCGGCGACGAGCGTGCCCGTCGGCTTCTTGCCGATCAGCACCGAATCGCCCACTTTCAAGTGTTGCAGGCGCGAGGTGAGCGGGCCGTCGGGAACCTTGATGCTCAGAAATTCGAGATGCTCTTCGTAGTTCGCGCTCGCGAGGCTGTAGGCGCGCAGAAGCGGCTTGCCCTCGACTTCGAGACCCACCATCGTGAACTGGCCGTTCTCAAAGCGGAACGAGCTGTCGCGGGTGCAGGTGAAACTGAAAAGCGTGTCGGTCCAGTGATGGACGCTCAGAACGGTTTGAGAATTAAGGTTGCTCATGGCTTCTTGAACTGTGCTCTAACTGTGCGAAAGCGGTGACGCTCTGACGCTCGCGGCTGATTGCAGCCGATGCCACGCCGGGCCGGCGTCGAACATAAAGGGCGCTACGAGGGCGCTGCGCTGCCCGAACAGGACGATCGAATGGTGAAGGTTGCCGATTTGACCCGAAACCCGAGATTCGAAGACAGCGTTTCACGCCGCGCCATGCGTGAAGATCGCGCAAAAAACCAGACAGCCCGGCGCAATCGGCTATTTTAACCCGATAGTCGTTTCGCGGTCCGAACGTCGTTTCGGCGGCAAAGGCGCGCACGTGCGCCTCGTGGGCGAACGTGCGTGCTGAAGAAATGCGCTTTCGGCTGGCTGCACGGACGGCGGCCTGAATTGGCTGCGATCGCAATCGCTGCCGACAAGCCGCCGAGCCCGCATGATAGCAACGGATGCCGTCCTATCCCGAAATACCCTTCTGCCGAAAGGCTCGGCGCGTCAGACGCGTTGATCCGTCGAAGGTTTTTCCCACAGGTTGATGCCGCCTTCCTGCGCGTGCTGGTCGATCTCCGCGAGCTCTTCCTTCGTGAACTCGAGGTTCTTCAGCGCGCCGACGTTCTCCGCGACCTGTTCCGGCCGGCTCGCACCGATCAGCACCGAGGTCACGCGCCCGCCGCGCAGCGCCCACGCGAGCGCCATCTGGGCGAGGCTCTGGCCGCGCTTCTGCGCGAGTTCGTTGAGCTTGCGCACGTGCGCGAGATTCGCGTCGCTCAAATGCTCCTGCTTGAGCGAGCCGCCGCCCGGCTTGTTCACGCGCGCGTCCTGCGGCACGCCGTTCAGGTATTTGCTCGTCAGCAGTCCTTGCGCGAGCGGCGTGAACGCGATGCTGCCGGCGCCGACATCGTCGAGCGTGTCGAGCAGTTCTTCCTCGATCCACCGGTTCAGCATGTTGTACGACGGCTGATGGATCAGGAGCGGCACCTTGTGCTCGGCGAGCAGCTTGGCCATTTCACGCGTTTTCGTCGCCGAATACGACGAGATGCCGACGTACAGCGCCTTGCCCGAATGCACGGCGGTCGCGAGGGCGCCGGCGGTTTCTTCGAGCGGCGTATCGGCGTCGAAGCGGTGCGAGTAGAAAATATCGACGTAATCGAGGCCCATGCGCTTCAGGCTCTGATCCAGGCTCGCGAGCACGTACTTGCGCGAGCCGCCGCCCTGACCGTACGGACCGGGCCACATATCCCAGCCCGCTTTCGACGAAATCAGCAGTTCGTCGCGATACGGCCGGAAGTCGTCCTTGAAAATGCGCCCGAAGTTCGCCTCTGCGCTGCCGTACGGCGGGCCGTAGTTGTTCGCGAGATCGAAATGGGTGACGCCGAGATCGAACGCGGCGCGAAGAATGTCGCGTTGCGTGGAGATCGGTGTGGTATCGCCGAAGTTATGCCACAAACCAAGCGACAACGCGGGCAGTTTCAGCCCGCTCCTGCCGCAGGTGCGGTATTGCATCTGCGTATATCGCTCGGACGCTGCTTCGTAGGCCATGACGGATTTCCTCTGCGGATTGCTAATTGATCGGACGGCGACCGACAGGAAACGAGCACGCGCCCGCGCCCTGCCAAGGGCGTCAATGGTAAGCCAATCGGGGCTGAGCGCGCACGGCACGCGCGACGTCCCGTTATTCGGCATCGGCCGGATGGTCAGCAAGGGGAACGATCCAACGCGAATCCGGACCAATGCAGATTCTTTTGCAAGGAGCCTGACCCATGGATTCAATCGACCGACTGCGCCCCGCCTACGATTCCTTCACCGCCATCGCCGTGACTTACGGCATCGACATCTTGTTGGCGCTGCTGATTCTCGCAGTGGGATGGTGGATTTCGAACACCGTCGCGAACGCCATGCGTCGCGCGCTCGCCCGCACCAATGTGGACGCCACGCTCACGCCGGTGCTGGCCAGTCTGGCGATGTGGGCGATCCGCGTCGTCGCCATTGTCGCGGCGCTCGGCAAATTCGGCATCGCCGCGGCCAGCATCCTGACCGTGCTCGGCGCCGCCGGCCTCGCCATCGGCCTCGCGCTGCAAGGCACGCTGCAGAACATCGCGGCCGGTCTGATGCTTCTGCTGCTGCGACCGTTTCGCGTGGGCGATTACATCGAAGGCGTTGGCACGACGGCGGGCACGGTCAACGAGATCGGACTCTTCACGACGCGCCTCACGAAAGCCGACGGCATCGTCATGTTCGTGCCGAACAGCCTCATCTGGGCGAATGCCATCACGAACTACAGCGCGAACGATCGCCGTCGCGTCGTCATCAATTTTCAGGCGCAGCATGGGCTGAAGGTCGAGCACGTGCTCGCGGAATTGCGCAGCCTGATGAGCGAAGATTCGCGCATCGTGCAGGACGGGCCGTCGGCGCCGTGGGTCGCGGTCACCGATTACACGGATACCGGCGTCAAGTACAACCTCGGCGCGTGGACGAACAGGAGCGATCATCAGTACGTGATGGCCGATTTGCTGCGCAAGATCCAGCCCTACACGCGCGAGGAAGCGCAAGCCGCCTGAGCGCAGTGGACGCGCCCGCGCAGACCCGCTAACCTGACGCGCCCTCAAGTTACGAGAACACGATATGACCCGAGCGATTTCCGTTGCGCTGCTTGTCGGCGGCGTCGTGCTGCTGTATTTCGGCGGCCAGTCGTTTCATTCGCTCTCCAACGACGTCGCGCGCTTCTTCACCGGCTCGCCCACGAACAAGACCATCTGGCTGATCGCGGGCGGGATCGTCGCGTCGCTCGCGGGGCTGATCGGCCTCGCGATTCCTTCGAAGCGCTGACCTTCAGACCAGCGGCACTTCCGGTTTCGATGCCGAGCGCGTGCCGGGCAACGCCACGTTGCTCGCGCCGCGATACGTGAACACGAGCGAGAACTTCACCTGATCGGTCAAATTCTTGCCCGCCGAGTGCAACGTGTTGCAGTGGAAGAAGACGACATCGCCCGGTTCCAGTTCGGGCGACACCGCCGTGCGGATCAGCGCGGCGTTCTCGGGCAGATCGGAGCGGAAGAACTTGGCTTCGTCGAAACGATCGGACGTGAACGGCAGCTTGTGCGAAGTCGGCACGAACCACAGCGCGCCGTTATCCACCGTTTCGTCGCCGAGCGCGACCCACGCGGACACCAGATCGTCGCGCTCGAACGCCCAGTAGCGCACATCACGATGCCAGCCGGTCAGGCTGCCGTACGCCGGGTGCTTCGTCATCATGCAGTTGTGATGCGCGCGCGACAGATACGGCGTCTCGCCGAAATACAGCTCCATCCATCCGCGCACGTCGGGCGATGTCGCGAATTCCGCGAAGAGCGGATGTCGCACGTAGGCGTCCAGAAGACGCCGCACCGTATGGCCGCCCGGCGCGTCCTTCGAATCGGGCGCACCGGGATATTTCAGATCGGCCTCGAACTCCAGCGGCGCGGCAGCGTCGGCGAGCTGCTGACGCGCCACCTCGCGCATCGCGTCGCAACGTTCTTTCGTGACGAGCCCCTTCACGATCACGTAGCCTTTTTCGCGCAACTCGCGCACTTGTTCCTTTTTCGATTTCAATGCGTTTTGATCTGACATTTCAGTTCTTGCCTCCAACGGCTTTCGATTTTATTCATGCCGTCGACGCTATACCTAGAATTGGGGCGAATACGACGATTGTAAATCCGGCAGCGCGCGAAGGCCCGTGCGGCAATGCATCGGCTGATTTTTATCAGCAAACGCTTCATAAAACGGCAGGGAAAACGCGGACTTACCCGGGTAATAAAGGTCTTGTACATTGGGCGCGTCATTTCGGTGCAACTAAGCAAACGCCGTTGAATCGAAGCCTTGAACGCTAATTTTGAGACGACTATCGTCGAGTTTGCTTCCACGCAACCGACCTTCCGCTGACATGAACCACCGAATCGCTATTGGCCTGACTCGCGTTGCCTCGCGAGCGGCGCGCCCTGCCCGCCGCGGCATGATCCGCGCGTTGCGCCATCACTCCGCACGCACGCAGGTGCTTGCCGAGCAATTAAAGAACGTGCATCCGGTCGACGGCATCCGGTCGTGGTTCCGTGGTTTCTTCTTCAATTTGCGCGTGCGCGCTGCTTCGCGCCGGGTGTCGTTGCGTGCGCTGCTGCGCCGTCCGGTGCAGTTGCGCGCCCCATCGCCCAAACCGAAGGCCGCCGCGCTGACGAGCCGCCGTCCGCGTCGCGTGTCGGCGAGCAGCGCCGGCTGGTACGCGTTCGCTGCGCGCTGACGCGCTCAACCGGATTTGGCGTCGTCGAGTGAGGGATAGTCGGTGTAGCCTTTTTCGCCGCCGCCGTAGAACGTCGCCTCGTCGGGCGTGTTGAGCGGCGCGTTTGCGGCGAAACGCTCGACCAGATCCGGATTGGCGATATACGCGCGACCGAAAGCCACGGCATCGGCATCGCCTTGTTCGATGCGCGCGTTCGCTTCCTCCGCCGTGTACTCGCCGCACACGATGATCGCGCCGTCATAAGCCTTGCGCAGCGCGCGGCGATAGTCTTCCGAAAGCGGCGCGCCGCCGGTCCAGTCGCCTTCCGCCAGATGCAGGTACGCGATGCCGATGCGCTTCAACTCCTGCGCCAGATACAACGATGAAGCCTCGCCTTCATCGTCTTGCAGATCGAATCCTGTGAAGTTCGGCGAAATGCGAATGCCCACGCGATTCGCGCCCATCACGCCGGCCACCGCCTCCAGCACATCGACGACCAGCCGCACGCGATTTTCGATGCCGCCGCCATAGTCGTCCGTGCGCCGGTTGGTGCCCGTCGCCATGAACTGATGCAGCAGATAGCCATTGGCCGCGTGCACCTCGATCATGTCGAAACCGGCGCGTTGCGCGCGATGCGCGGCATCGACGAACTGCAACACGATGCCCGGTAGCTCGTCGGTTTCGAGCGCGCGCGGGTCGTCGGCGTCGGTCATGGTGTACGAGCCGTCATCGTTTTTCACGAACACCTGCGTATTGCGCGCGCGGATTGCGGACGGCGCTACAGGCGGCGCGCCGCCTTCCTGAAGCGATCGATGCGACACGCGCCCCACGTGCCAGAATTGCGACGCGATGCGTCCGTGCCGCGCGTGAACCGCACCCACGACGGACTTCCATCCGGCTTCCTGCGCATCCGAATAGATGCCCGGCGTCGCGAAGTAACCCTGACCTTGCCGCGAAACCTGCGTCGCCTCCGTGACGATGAGTCCCGCACTCGCGCGCTGCGCGTAATAGTGCGCGTTCATTTCGGACGGCACGTCGCCCGGCTGCGACGCGCGGTTGCGCGTGAGCGGCGCCATCACGACGCGATTCGGCAGTTGAAGATTGCCGATGGAGACAGGTGAGAGAAGCGTGTCGTACGGCATGGCGGTTCCATCGGCGGCGGTGATATTGCCCCAGGATCACGCAAAAATCGCGCCGCGAAGGCGCAAAAAAAAACCGGCGAGCGCGATGCTCGCCGGTTCTTGTTCCGCCCGTTCAACGAATGGCGTTACGCCACGCTTGCGACCGGTTCCGTGCCCGCCGCTTCCGCCAGGATGAGCGCCTTGTCCGCGGCTTCCCACGTGAATTCCGGCTCTTCGCGGCCGAAGTGGCCGTATGCCGCCGTCTTTTCGTAGATCGGGCGCAGCAGATCGAGCATCTGGATGATGCCCTTCGGACGCAGATCGAAGTGCTCCTGGACGAGCTTCGTGATCTCGGCATCCGACACGCGGCCCGTGCCGAACGTATTCACCATCACGGAAGTCGGACGCGCGACGCCGATCGCGTACGACACCTGAATCAGCGCGCGCGATGCGAGACCGGCCGCGACGATGTTCTTCGCGACATACCGGCCTGCGTAAGCCGCCGAGCGGTCGACCTTCGACGGATCCTTGCCCGAGAACGCGCCGCCGCCGTGCGGAGCTGCACCGCCGTACGTATCGACGATGATCTTGCGGCCCGTCAGACCGCAGTCGCCTTGCGGACCGCCGATGACGAAACGGCCCGTCGGATTCACCAGGAACTTGATGTCGCCCTTGATGAGTTCCTTCGGCAGCGTCGGCTTGATGACTTCCTCGATGACCGCTTCGCGCAACTGCGAGAGATCGATGTCCGGCGAGTGCTGCGTGGAAAGCACGACGGTGTCGATGGAATGCGCCTTGCCGTCGACGTAACGCACGGTGACTTGCGACTTCGCATCCGGACGCAGCCAGGGCAGACGACCGTCGCGGCGGAGATCGGCCTGACGCTCGACGAGGCGGTGCGAAAGGTGGATCGGCAGCGGCATCAGTTCGGGCGTTTCGTCGCACGCGTAACCGAACATCAGACCCTGGTCGCCTGCGCCCTGATCGAGGTTGTCGTCGTGCGCCTTGTTCACGCCTTGCGCGATATCCGGCGATTGCTTGTCATACGCGACGAGCACCGCGCAGCCGCGATAGTCGATGCCGAAGTCGGTGTTGTCGTAACCGATGCGCTTGATGGTGTCGCGCGCGACCTGGATGTAATCGACATTGGCGCTGGTCGTGATTTCGCCCGCGAGGACGACGAGACCGGTGTTGCAGAGCGTTTCCGCCGCGACGCGCGAATATTTGTCCTGCGACAAGATGGCGTCGAGGATGGCGTCGGAGATTTGATCGGCGACCTTGTCCGGGTGGCCTTCGGAAACGGATTCGGAAGTAAAGAGATAGTCGTTTGACACGCTTCAGACTCCATTTGAGTACGGTTGATATTCACGTAGCCGTCTTCGTTTGGAGTCTGAAGCGGCGACGCTTTAGCGGATGTCTTTCCAGGCCGGCGACTTCCAGAAGTTCAGAAGTCTCCAGCCCGCTTCGCCCCGCAAGTTGTCCATTAACTCGGCGAAGGTTCTATTATACCGGTTTCCCTTGTTTTCACAGAGCCGAACGCTTTTGTCGCTACCCGCCACGCATCAATCATCCGCACGTCGCGGTCGTCCCATCGCTCGCTGGAGCCGCTCATGCTAGGGCGTATCGGCGTGGCGCTCGCCATCGGCTTTCTCAAGTTTCTGGCGCTCATCCCTTACGGCATCACCGCGCGTTTCGGCGACGGCCTCGGCTGGCTGCTCTATCAGATTCCGAGCCGGCGCAAGCGCATCGTCCACACGAATCTGAAGCTGTGCTTTCCGGAGTGGTCCGACGAAAAGCGCGAGGACATCGCGCAGAAGCACTTCCGGCACGCGATCCGCAGTTACGTCGAGCGCAGCGTGCAATGGTTCGGCTCGGCGAAAAAGCTCGAAAAGCTGATCCAGGTGGACAGCGCCGTCGATCTCACCGATCCCGATCTGCCGCCCACGCTCTTTCTCGGCCTGCACTTCGTCGGCATCGAAGCGGGGTCGATCTTTCTGAACTATTCGCTGCATCGGCGATGCGGATCGCTCTATCAGCCTTTTTCGAATCCGCAGATCGAGGAACTCGCGAAGACGCAGCGCGCCCGCTTCGGCGCCGACATGGCGAGCCGCGCCGACAGCGCGCGTATCGTGCTGCGCTGGCTGCGCGACCGCAAGCCCGTGATGCTCGGCGCGGACATGGACTACGGCATGCGCAACTCCACGTTCGTGCCGTTCTTCGGCGTCCCGACCTGCACGCTGACGGCCGTCGGCCGGCTCGCCAAGACGGGCAAGGCGCAGGTCGTGCCGTTCATCGGCGAGGTGCTGCCGGACTACAAGGGTTATCGGCTGAAGATCTTCGAGCCGTGGGACAACTATCCGACCGGCGACGACGAAGCCGACGCGCGCCGCATGAACGCGTTCCTGGAAGAGCAGATTCCGCACATGCCCGAGCAGTACTACTGGGTGCACAAGCGCTTCAAGACGCGGCCGCCGGGCGAGCCGAGCTTTTACTAAGGCGTGCGCGGTGCGAAACGCCGCACTTGCGGGTCACATACAATAGCGCCATGAAACTGAATTTCACCAAGATGCAAGGCGCGGGTAACGACTTCGTCGTGCTCGACGGCTACACGCAGGCGCTCGATCTGACCGCGCAGCAAGTGCGCGCGCTCGCGAACCGCCATTTCGGCGTGGGCGCGGATCAGTTGCTGCTCGTCGAAAAGCCGACGATCGACGGCGTCGACTTCAAGTACCGCATCTTCAATTGCGATGGCGGCGAGGTCGAGCACTGCGGCAACGGCGCGCGCTGCTTCGTGAAGTTCGTGCGCGATCGCCAGCTGACCGACGCGTCCACCGTGCGCGTGCAGGTGCAGAACGGCATCATCACGCTGACGATGGAGGAAAACGGCGAAGTCGTCGTCGACATGAGCACGCCGATGTTCGATCCGCCGCGCGTACCGTTCGACGCGCAAGGGCTCGAAGGCCGGAACGAAGGCAAAGATACGCTCTGGCCGCTCGAAGTAAATGGTGAGACGCGCCTGATCTCCGTCGTATCGATGGGCAATCCGCACGCGGTGCAGATCGTCGACGATGTCGAGGCGTATCCGGTGCTGATCGAAGGCCCGCTCGTCGAGCGTCACGCGCGCTTTCCGAAGCGCGTCAACGCGGGCTTCATGCAGATCGTCGATCGCCATTCGGTGAAACTGCGCGTCTACGAACGCGGCGCGGGCGAAACGCTCGCGTGCGGCACGGGCGCGTGCGCGGCCGTGGCCGCCGGCATCCGCCGCGGCGTGCTCGACACGCCAGTGCGCGTCGAAACGCATGGCGGCACGCTCACGATAAGCTGGAACGGCGCGCGCGACGAATCCTCCGCGCTCTTCATGGCGGGGCCCGCAGCGACCGTTTTCGAGGGCGAAATCGAGCTCGATCGCATCGTATAACGCACACACGTCACCATGAATCCACGCGAAGTCGCCGACTACCTGCTCGACAACCCCGATTTCTTCGCCGAGCACGCGGAACTGCTCGGCACCATCCGGCTTTCGAATCCGCACGGCAAAGCCGCCGTGTCGCTTCAGGAACGCCAGATGGAAATGCTGCGCGACAAGAACAAGCAACTCGAACGGCGTCTCGCCGAGCTGCTGCGCTACGGCCACGAGAACGACAGCATCTCGACCAAGTTCAACCGCTGGACCGTGCGCGTGATTTCGCAGCGCGATCCGTACGCGTTGCCCGCGACGATCAGCAAGGGTCTGTGCGAAGTCTTCGACGTGCCGCACGCCGCGCTGCGCGTGTGGGATATCGACGAAGCGTATCGGCAGGCGGATTTCGCGCGTCAGGTCGGCGAAGAAGTGCGCATTTTCACGAGCAGTCTCGCCGCGCCGTACTGCGGCGCGAACACGGGTTTCGCGGCGGCGCAGTGGCTTGGCGCGGCGAACTCGGCATCGGCGACGGTCCCGCCGAGCGACGGCCCGCCCGACACCGACCGCAAGATCGAATCCGTGTCGCTGATCGCGCTGCGCGATCCGCAAGCCGGACCGGATGCGCCGAGCTTCGGCCTGCTCGTGATGGGCTCGCCCGATCCGCGACGCTTCCACGACGGAATGGCGACGGACTTCCTGACGCACATCGGCGCCTTGGCGAGCGCCGCGCTGTCTCGCTTGCTGCCGTACTGAACATGAACGCCGACGCCGCCGCCGACGCTCCGAAGGAAGTCCCGCTGGACGGCGCGATCGCCGACTATCTCGCGATGCTGGAGCATCAGCGGCATCTGTCCGAGCACACGCTGCGCGGCTACACGCACGAGTTGAGCGAGCTTCGCGCGCTCGCCAAAGGCCGTCCGCTGGAATCGCTGACCACCGCCGATATTCGCGGCGCGGTCGTGCGGGCGCACTCGGGCGGGCTGTCGTCGCGTTCGATCGCGCATCGGCTGTCGGCGTGGCGCGCGTTTTATCGATGGCTCGCCGAGCGCGTCGAGATGCCCGCGAATCCCGTCGCGACCGTGCGCGCCCCGAAACGCGACAAGACGCTGCCGAAGGCACTTTCCGTCGATGACGCCATGAGGCTCATGGACGCGCCGCAAGCCGGCACGACCGAAGCGCTGCGCGATCACGCCATTCTCGAACTCTTCTACTCGTCGGGCTTGCGGCTCGCCGAGCTCGTCGGGCTGGACGTGCGTCACGTCGATACCAAGGAACACACGTCCGAGGGCTGGATCGATCTGGAGAGCGCGGAAGTCACGGTTCTGGGCAAGGGAAAGCGCATGCGCAAAGTGCCCGTCGGCAGCAAGGCGATCGATGCATTGCGCGCGTGGATCGCCGTGCGCGGCGAGTTCGTCAAGCTCGATCCGCACGCGCTCTTTGTCTCGGTGCGCGGCAATCGCATGTCGCCCGGCGTGGTGCGCGAGCGCGTGAAGCGGCTCGCGTTGCAGGCCGGCATCCCGTCGAACGTGCATCCGCACGTGCTGCGGCATTCCTTCGCCACCCATGTCCTGCAATCGAGCGGCGATCTGCGCGCGGTGCAGGAACTGCTCGGCCACGCGAGCATCACGGCCACGCAGATTTATACGTCGCTCGATTTTCAGCATCTCGCCCGCGTCTACGATGCGGCGCACCCGCGCGCAAAGAAGCGCGATTGATCCCGACAGCGCCCCGCGCGCTGCACTTGTCACTGCAATGAACACCATCACGCTCAAACCGGCGAAGGACAGATCGCTCGTCCGCCGCCATCCGTGGATCTACGCGAACGCCATCGCGCGCATCGACGGCAATCCCGCGCCTGGCGCCTCCGTCACCGTGCGCGCCGCCGACGGGCGCTTTCTCGCGCGCGCGTCGTACAGCCCGCACTCGCAGATTCGCGCGCGCGTCTGGACGTTCGACGAAAGCGAACCTGTCGATCACGCGTTCTTCAAGCGCCGCGTGCAGCGCGCCGTCGGGCATCGTCAGACGATGGTGAAGGACACCGGCGCCACGCGCCTCATCTTCGGCGAAGCGGACGGCTTGCCGGGATTGATCGTCGATTACTACGTCGCGGACGTCGGTTCGCACGCGCAGCTCGTCTGCCAGTTCATGGCGACGGGCGTCGAGTCGTGGAAGGAAGCGATCGTGCAGGCGCTGATCGCGGCAACCGGCTGCCCGAATGTCTACGAGCGCTCGGACGTGTCGATCCGCCAGAAGGAAGGCCTCGAACAGACGACCGGCGTGCTCGCCGGCGAAGCGCCGCCCGAGACGCTCATCACGAACGAATGCGGCGTGCGCTATCACGTCGACGTGCGTAACGGCCACAAGACGGGCTTCTATGTCGATCAGCGCGACAACCGCGTGCTCGTCGCGCAGAACGCGCAAGGCCGCGAAGTGCTGAACTGCTTTTGCTATACCGGCGGCTTTTCGCTTGCCGCGCTGAAAGGCGGGGCGACGCGCGTAGTTTCCGTCGACTCGTCCGGCGAAGCGCTCGCGCTCGCACGCGCAAACGTCACGGCGAACGGCTTCGACGCGGAAAAAGCCGAATGGCTCGACGCCGACGCGTTCAAAACGCTGCGCCGTCTCTACGACGAAGGTCAGCGCTTCGACCTGATCGTGCTCGATCCGCCGAAGTTCGCGCCGTCGAAGGAAACCGTCGATCGCGCCGCGCGCGCGTACAAGGACATCAACCTGAGCGGCTTCAAGTTGCTGCGTCCGGGCGGACTGCTCTTCACGTATTCATGCTCCGGCGCGATCGATGCGGATCTGTTCCAGAAGATCGTCGCGGGCGCGGCCGCCGACGCGCGCGTCGATGCGCGGATCCTGAAACGGCTGGGCGCGGGCGTCGATCATCCGCTGCTGACGGCGTTTCCGGAAGGCGAATACCTGAAAGGGCTGCTGTTGCAAATCGCCTGATCGGCCTAATCTGCGCGCGATGCACTGCCGCGCGGAGCACGGAAGCGTCGGCTTGACAAATATGTTTCAATAGCCGATTCAGTGCGATCTACGTATTACAGACAAGGACACAGGCGACACCATGATCCCCGTAACCATCCTGACCGGCTTTCTGGGCAGCGGCAAAACCACGCTGCTCAAACGCATCCTGAACGAGCAGCACGGCATGAAGATCGCCGTGATCGAGAACGAATTCGGCGAAGAGAATATCGACAACGAAATTCTCGTGCAGGAAACGAACGAGCAGATCATCCAGATGAGCAACGGCTGCATCTGCTGCACGATTCGCGGCGATCTGGCGCGCGCGCTCGAAGATCTCGCCAACCGCAAGAAGGCGGGCACGCTCGATTTCGACCGCGTCGTGATCGAGACCACCGGCCTCGCGAATCCGGGTCCGGTCGCGCAGACGTTCTTCATGGACAACACCGTCGCCGACGAATTCCTGCTCGACGCGATCATCACGCTCGTCGACGCGAAGCACGCGAATTCGCAGCTCGATCAGCACGAAGTCGTGCAGCGTCAGGTCGGTTTCGCAGATCGCCTGTTCGTCACGAAGTCCGATCTCGTGTCGGCGGACGAGCTCGAAGCGCTGAAGCATCGACTGCTGCACATGAACCCGCGCGCGGCGATCAAGGTCGTGAATTTCGGCGACGCCGACATCAAGGAAATCTTCGATCTGCGCGGCTTCAATCTGAATTCGAAGCTCGAAATCGATCCGGACTTCCTCGCGGAAGACGACCACGATCATGATCACGCGCACGACCACGCGCATGACGACGATCACGATCATTCGACCTGCGGCCACGATCACAGCCACGATCACGAACACGGGCATCATCATCACCATCACGCGCACCACGACGACAAGATCAAGTCGTTCGTGTACCGCAGCGACAAGCCGTTCGATCCGAACCGCCTCGAAGACTTCCTCGGCGGCATTCTGCAGATTTATGGCGAGCGCCTGCTGCGCTACAAGGGCGTGCTGTATATGAAGGGCGTCGATCGCAAGGTCGTGTTCCAGGGCGTGCATCAGATGATGGGCAGCGACCTCGCCGGCAAGTGGATGCCGATCGAGAAGAAGAACAGCAAGATGGTGTTCATCGGCATCGAGCTGCCGCAGGATCTGATCACCGACGGTCTCGACGCCTGCCTCGTGAAGTAATCCGGCACGTATCTCGCTTGGATCGAGCAATTCACGCGGGGCGAAAAACGGGCATCGAAATAAAACGCCGCACGCGAATGCCTCGCGTGCGGCGTTTTTCACGATTGACTTTCGATGCGCGTATGTAGTCGCGGCCACGAACCGACATCGCTTTTTGCACGTCCAGGCGTTATATTTTTGAAATTCCGTCGCGAATTGACAGGGTTTTCCTCGTTATCGTCGGAATTTGCGGTTCAGTTACAATACAGCCCCACTGGAGAAGGGCAGTTTCGCCGGATGTGCGTCTATCAAACGCTCGCTCGGCGGAAGTCAGGAGAAGGGATGTCCCGTCGGGACGATGCCTCGATTTGCCGGGGGAAGGCAAATCAAGACAAAGCACCGGGGCCGGAAATCCCGGGCCATGCGAATGCGCCCGGACATCCGGAGCATCATCCAAGATCGGTTTCCAGAGGAGTTCGGCCCCGCATCGGCGCATCGCGCAGCCCAAGCGCACTGATGCGCTGCATGCGGGCAACGCAAGTGCGGGCGTTGCGAAGACATCGCCTTACATTGAAGAAGCAAGCAGATGACAACGAAACTCTTGACCGAAGCCGAAATCCTGAAGATGAGCGAGAAGGACTACATGAACGAGGATCAACTCGCCTTCTTCAAAAACCGGCTCGAGCAGTTACAAGCGGACATTCTGAAGAATGCCGGCCAGACGACCGAAAATCTGCGGGAAACGGTGATCGTGCCGGACCCGGCGGATCGCGCGACCATCGAGGAAGAACATGCACTGGAACTGCGCACGCGTGATCGCGAACGCAAGCTTCTGAAGAAGGTGCAGCAGTCGCTCGCGCGCATCGATTCGGGCGATTACGGCTGGTGCGAAGAGACCGGCGAACCGATCGGCATTCCGCGCCTGCTCGCGCGTCCGACGGCCACGCTCTCGCTCGAAGCTCAGGAACGCCGCGAACTGCGCCAGAAGCTTTTCGGCGACTGAAATCGCCGTTGGCAGGCGAGCGTCGCGGGACCGGCCCGCCACGGGGAAGACGCCGCCGCAAAAAGCTGCACATAAGCATTCGCATCAGGAAAAGGGCACCCATCGAACGGGTGCCCTTTTTTGCTTTCCGACAGGTAAAAACGGCGAGCGCCGGCACCGTATGTCTTGATAAATCTCGCGCCGCCCTAAAATGCTTTCGACGCGCCCCGCAAAAGCATCATCGCGACGGGCGCGCGCGCGGCGCCGTCCGCCCGAGGCCTCGAGCCTGGACGGAACCCCGCGCCGTGCACTCCATCGAATTCTCGACTGCGCGGCGGCCGGTCGCTCGACGACGAAACCGCCCCGCGTCCTTCTGGTTTTCACAAGGAACGCACATGGAACAATTTCACGGCACGACCATCGTCTCCGTGCGCCGCGACGGCAAGGTCGCGCTGGGCGGCGATGGTCAGGTGACGCTCGGCAACATCGTCATGAAAGGGGGCGCGAAGAAAGTGCGCCGCATCTATGGCGGCAAGGTGCTGGTCGGCTTCGCCGGCGGCACCGCCGACGCGTTCTCGCTGCTCGATCGATTCGAAGCGAAGCTCGAGAAACATCAGGGCAATTTGACGCGCGCCGCCGTCGAACTGGCGAAGGACTGGCGCACCGACCGCATGCTGCGCCGGCTCGAAGCGATGCTGATCACGGCCGACAAGGACACGACGCTCGTCATCACCGGCAATGGCGACGTGCTCGACCCGGAACACGGCATCGCCGCGATCGGCTCGGGCGGCGCATACGCGCAAGCCGCGGCGCAGGCGCTCGTCGAGAATACGGATCTCGCGCCGCGCGAAGTCGTCGAAAAGGCGCTCACCATCGCCGGCGACATGTGCATCTACACCAATCACAACCGCGTCATCGAGACGATCGAATAAAGGACCCAAGCGATGACCACCATGACTCCCTCCGAAATCGTCTCCGAACTCGACAAGCACATCATCGGCCAAGGACGCGCGAAGAAGGCGGTTGCCGTCGCGTTGCGCAACCGCTGGCGCCGTCAGCAGGTCGCCGAGCCGCTGCGCCAGGAAATCACGCCGAAGAACATCCTGATGATCGGGCCGACGGGCGTCGGCAAGACCGAGATCGCGCGCCGTCTCGCCAAGCTCGCGGATGCGCCGTTCATCAAGATCGAAGCGACCAAGTTCACCGAAGTGGGCTACGTTGGGCGCGATGTGGACAGCATCGTGCGCGATCTGATCGAGATTTCCGTCAAGCAGACGCGTGAATCCGAGATGAAGAAGGTGCGTACCAAGGCGGAAGATCGCGCCGAAGACCGCATTCTCGACATCCTCTTGCCGAGCGCGCGTCCGGTCGGCTTCGGCGCGGCCGAGTCGTCGAGCAGCGAGGGCGACAACGCCACGCGTCAGACCTTCCGCAAGCGCCTGCGCGAAGGCGCACTCGATGACAAGGAAATCGAGCTCGATGTGGAAATGCCGCAAGTCGGGATGGACATCATGGGGCCGCCGGGCATGGAAGACATGACCGAGCAGATCCGCTCGATGTTCGCGAACATCGGCGGCGGCAAGAAGACGCGGCGCAAGGTGAAGGTGAAGGAAGCGCTCAAGCTCCTCACGGATGAAGAAGCCGGCAAGATGCTCAACGACGAAGAGGTCAAGAGCAAGGCGGTGCAGAACGTCGAGCAGAACGGCATCGTGTTCCTCGATGAAATCGACAAGATCGCGTCGCGCAGCGAGGCGGGCGGCGCCGAGGTGTCGCGCGCGGGCGTGCAGCGCGACCTGCTGCCGCTCGTCGAAGGCACGACCATCAACACGAAGTACGGGATGATCAAGACGGATCACATCCTGTTCATCGCGAGCGGTGCGTTCCATCTCGCCAAGCCGAGCGATCTGATTCCCGAGCTGCAAGGGCGTTTCCCGATTCGCGTCGAACTGGATTCGCTCTCCGTCGGGGACTTCGAGTCGATTCTGAATTCGACCGACGCGAGCCTCGTCAAGCAGTACAAGGCGCTGCTCGCGACCGAAGACGTCGAACTCGATTTCACCGACGAAGGCATCCGGCGTCTCGCGGAGATTGCGTACTCGGTGAACGAAAAGACCGAGAACATCGGCGCTCGGCGGCTTTATACCGTCATCGAAAAGCTGCTGGAGGAAGTGTCGTTCGCGGCGGGCAATCATGCGGGCCAGCCGGTGCGGATCGATGCGGCTTACGTGGACCGCGCGCTCGGCGATGTGGCGCAGGACGAGGACTTGTCGCGCTACGTGCTGTAACGGCGGCGGCGTTGTCCAGGAAAGAGCCGGGCTGAAGAGCCCGGTTTTTTTCGTCTGACGCAAATGCAACGGACGAAAAAAAGCCCGCCTAGTTGGCGGGCTGAATCCATATCAGGAGGAGACATGGAGGAGACAGTTCCAATAATACACAGGCACTTGATGCGACGCAATAGAAATTTCGGTAAAAACCCCTATAGCTTCCATTTGTGGTATCTGCGCGTCATTTTTCGGATTCCGCCCGCCGATGACAGAGCAAGAAACGGCGCGTAACCTCATCTGCACGGCTCTACAGTGGTCCCGTACCCAAGAGCCATCGAGGTCGTCATGAAAACCGTAGCAGATTCTGTCTTTTCGTCCGATGAATGCCGCTGGCAGGCGGTCGTCGATCGGGACGAGCGCGCCGACGGCGCCTTCTTCTTCGCCGTGCGCACGACCGGCGTGTTTTGCCGGCCATCGTGCGCGTCGCGTGCGCCGCGTCGCGAAAACGTCGAATTCTTCCCGACTACAGACGCAGCCGAAGCAGCCGGATACCGCGCGTGCAAGCGCTGCCAGCCGACGAGCCTGCCGCGCGAACTGGCGATCGTCGAGCGCGCGTGCAAGGTGCTCGACGCCGATCCGCAGCAGCGCGTCACACTCGCGCAACTGAGCGACGCCGTGCACGTGAGCCCGTTCCATCTGCAGCGCCTGTTTTCGCGGATCGTCGGCATTTCGCCGCGGCAGTATCAGGCGGCGCAACGCGCGGGCGTGCTGCGCGACGCGTTGCAGCGCGGCCGCGACGTCACGCGCGCAACTCACGACGCTGGCTTCGGATCGCCATCGCGCATGTATGAAGCGGTGCCGACCGAACTGGGCATGACGCCGTCGGCGTACAAGCGCAAGGGCGCGGGACTGACCGTGCGCTACGCGACCGCCACGACGCCGCTCGGCACGGTGCTCGTCGCCGCCACCGACAAGGGCGTCTGCAAGATCGCATTCGGCGACGATGCGAACACGCTCGCCGAACAACTCGCCGCCGACTTTGCCCAGGCCGAGCGCGTCGAGGATGCCGCGAAAATGGAGCCGTTCATCGCGCAGATTCGCGCTTATCTGCAAGGCACGCGCGAGCGATTCGACTTGCCGCTCGACATCGGCGCGACCGCGTTTCAGCGGCGCGTGTGGGACGCGCTGCGCTCCATCCCGTACGGGCAGACGCGCAGTTACAGCGATATCGCCGAATCGCTCGGTTCGCCGCGCGCGGTGCGGGCGGTGGCGAATGCGTGCGGGTCGAATCCGGTGGCGCTCGCGATTCCGTGCCATCGCGTGATCGGCAAGGACGGCGCGATCTCGGGCTATCGCTGGGGCAAGCCGCGCAAGGAAGCCTTGCTCGAAACCGAGCGCACTCGCAACGAAACCAACAAGGTCGCATGAAGCACGGGCGCTCGCCGTCGGCATGACGCGCGAGCGCTTCGATTTCTCTCGCGAACCGGCTCCGGAACGCACTCCGCGAAACGCCCGAAAACCCCGCAATCCCTTGCCTGGTCTGGGTTCAAGCACGCCTGACACCGAGATGTTAAAGTGCCCGCTACCCTAAAAATACGATCGGGCGCACGCCGCTCGCGCTCGCGCTCCTCGCAGATTGCTTTAATGACAAACAAGAATTCCGCTCACTCCAAGGCCGGTGCTTATGAGCGCAGGCTTGCCGCGCTCGCGTCCGGCCCGCATGCCGATGCGTTGCGCCAAGGCTTGCGCGGCATCGAGAAGGAAAGCCTGCGCGTGACGCCGCAAGGCAAGCTCGCGATGACGCCGCATCCGCGTGCGTTCGGGTCGGCGCTGACGCATCCGCTCATCACGACCGATTACTCCGAAGCGCTGGTCGAGCTCATCACGCCCGCCGAATCCGACATCTCGATCACGCTCGATCGCCTCGACGCGCTGCATCGCTTCGCCTACGCGCACATGGGCGACGAGCTGCTGTGGAACGACTCGATGCCCAACTCGCTGCCGCCCGAGGACGAGATTCCGTTCGGCTACTACGGCACGTCGAATATCGGCAGGTTGAAGACCGTCTACCGGCGCGGCCTCGCGCTGCGCTATGGCCGCACGATGCAATGCATCGCGGGCATTCACTACAACTATTCGCTCAACGAAAATGTCTGGCGCGCGTGGCAGGCGCTCGACAAGTCGAGCACGCTGTCCGCGAAAGATTTCCAGTCCGAACGCTATTTCGCGCTGATCCGCAACTTTCGCCGCACGAACTGGCTGTTGATGTATCTGTTCGGCGCGTCGCCGGCGCTGAACAAGCGCTTTGTCGAAGGCAAGACGCATCATCTCGAACAATTCGATGCCGACACGTTCCATCTGCCGCACGCGACCAGCCTGCGCATGAGCGATCTCGGCTATGCGAACAATCCCGCGCAGGCGGATCTGCTGCCGAGCTACGACAACCTCGACGCCTATCTCGACGTGCTCGCCAAAGCCGTGAGTCAGCCGTATGCGCCATATGAAGCCATCGGCACGCGGCGCGACGGCGAATGGGTGCAGATCAACGCGAACGTCCTGCAGATCGAAAACGAGTTCTACTCGACGATCCGCCCGAAACGCGTCGCGCATTCGGGCGAGCGTCCGCTGCACGCGTTGGCGCAGCGCGGCGTGCAGTACATCGAAGTGCGCTGCCTCGACATCGATCCGTTTGTGCCGACCGGCATCTCGCTCGAAACCGCGCGCTTTCTCGACGCCTATCTCCTCTACTGCGCACTGGAGGACAGCCCATTGCTGCCGTTCGACGCAAACATCGAGGCGAACGGCAATTTCAGCACGGTGGCGAAGGAAGGACGCAAGCCCGGCCTCACGCTGCAACGCGACGGCGCGAACGTGCCGATGCAGCAATGGGCCGAAGAGCTGTTCGACGCGATCGAACCCGTCGCGAAGACACTCGACGCGCTCAACGGCAATGACGAGCACACGCGCGCGCTCGTTGCACTGCGGCCGCGCATCGCCGATGCATCGCTCACGCCGTCCGCCCGCGTGCTGCAGACGATGCGCGACAAGCAGCAGACCTTCGACGAGTTCGCGCTCGAACTCAGCGCGCGTCACGCGGAAGGTTTTCGCGCGCGCCCGCTTTCCGTCGATGAAGAACGAGCGATGGAAGAATTGGCGGCGAAATCGCTGGTGGAACAGACCGTGGTGGAAAGCAGCGACACCGAATCTTTCGATGCATTCATCGCGGCATATCAGGTCTACACGCTGAATCCCGCGAGCGCGTGATCGGTCTTTGCTCTATCAAGCAGGTTTTTCCGGGCCGCCGCCTTTGCCCGCTGGCAATGCTTACCGGCTTATGCAACAGAGGGAAACGCGTCACAACGTCATCCGGTTTGGCGGGGCAAAATATGGCCGACTTTTCGACGATCGAGGGAGCAATGAAAAAGAAGTTCTTCGGCGCGCTCGCGCTGGGGGCGACGTCGCTCGCGCTCCTGGGCGGCTGCGCGGTGCAGGATCAGGTCAGCAGCACCGTCATGGAACAGGCTACCCAACCGCTCACTTGCATGAGCAAGGCCGAATGCGACGCGTGGTGGGCGCGCGCGCAAGTCTGGGTCACGAATCATTCGGAGTACAAGCTGCAGACCGTGACGGATTCGATCATTCAGACCGCCGGACCGTCGAGCGGCAAGCGCGCGCTCGCGTATCAGATCACCAAGACGCCGA
Source organism: Caballeronia sp. S22 (assembly GCF_964261745.1). Taxonomy (NCBI): domain Bacteria; kingdom Pseudomonadati; phylum Pseudomonadota; class Betaproteobacteria; order Burkholderiales; family Burkholderiaceae; genus Caballeronia; species Caballeronia sp. S22. The sequence continues at coordinate 129,714 of NZ_OZ180035.1, forward strand.
CCAACGAAGGCACCGCGACCATCGGTTTCGCCGCGCATTGCGACAATCCGCTCGGCTGCCAGCCGAATCCGTGGGAAGCGGGCGCCGACTTCAAGCAGTTCATCCGAAACGGTCCAGGGCTGCGGAAATCGGCGACGCCGCAGGCAGGCGCAATGCCGCCCTCCGCGCCCGGCGGAGTGCAGGTCATCCCGCTGGACGAGCCGGGCCAGTCGGCGACGCCCCTCACGCCTCAGTAATTGAGTAATCTAGTGTCCCATCGAGGCTGACGCGCCCTTCTTCGGCCGCGTCAGCCAGACCATCGCGGCCAGCACCAGAAACGCATAGAACGAAATGCGGAAAAAGTCGTTGGTCGACATCATGTACGCCTGCGCCGACACCACGCGATCCAGTTGCGCCGTCAGCGCCTGTCCCGACAAACCGAGCCCCGAAAGCAGATCCGAGTATGCCGTCGTGCCCGCCGAATAAGGCGTGACCGACTCGGTGAGCCGCGCGTGATGGCGGATCATGTCGTTTTCCCAGAAGGTCGTGCTGACCGCCGTGCCGATCGCGCCCGACAAGGTCCGCAGAAAGTTCGACAAACCTGCCGCTCCCGCTAGCCGCTCGTCGGATACGCTGGACAGCGTGATCGTCGTCATCGGCACGAAAAAGCACGCGACGCCGATGCCCTGAATCAGTCGCGGATAGATGATCTGATGGAACGGCGTGTCGAGCGTGAAGGTCGAGTTCCAGTGCGACACGAACGCGAACGTGAGAAACGCGAAACTCGCCACCACGCGCAGATTCATGCGATGCATGTTCTGCCCGATCATCGGCGACAGCACCAGCGCGAGAATGCCGACCGGCGCGGTCGCGAGGCCGGCGAGCCACGGCGTGTAGCCGAGCACCGTTTGCAGCCATAGCGGCAACACCACGACCGAGCCGAAGAACGCAAGAAAGCCGAGCGACGTGATGAGCACGCCCATCGCGAAATTGCGGTCGCGGAACAGCGAAAGGTCGATGACCGGCTCCTTCTCGGTCAGCTCCCACGCGAACATGAACGCGAGCGACACCGCCGACACGATCGCCAGCGTCACGATGAAGCTGGAACTGAACCAGTCGCGGTCCTTGCCGAGGTCGAGCATCATCTGCAGGCTCGCGACGCCGATCACGAGCAGCGCGAGCCCGACGCCGTCGATGCGCTGCTTCGTCGTCTTCGTCTCGTGGCCGCGCAGCAGGAAGTACGCGATCGCCGCCGAAAACACGCCGATCGGCACGTTGATATAGAAAATCCACGGCCAGGTGTAGTTATCGGTGATGTAACCGCCCATCACCGGGCCGAAGATCGGCGCGACGATCACGGTCATCGCCCAGAGACCGAGCGCGAGGCCGCGCTTTTCCGGCGGATAGCTGCGCATGAGGATGGTTTGCGACAGCGGGACCATCGGGCCGGAGACGAGACCTTGCAGCAGCCGGAACGCGATCAGCGATTCGAAGTTGTGCGCGAGGCCGCAGAGTGCCGACGCGATCGAAAACAGCAGCACGGAAATGGTGAACAGCTTCACTTCGCCGACGCGCCGCGCGAGCCAGCCGGTCAGCGGCACCGCGATCGCGGACGCGACGGAGTACGACGAGATCACCCACGTGCCTTCGCTCGTCGCCACGCCGAGGTTCCCGGAGATGGTCGGCACCGCGACGTTCGCGATCGACGTGTCGAGCACTTCCATGAAGGTGCCGAGCGCGAGGCCCATCGTCAACAGGGCGAGGATGCCGCCTTTGAGCGGCATGGGCGCGGGCGGCGCGTCGGGCGTGCTGGTCGCGGATGTGGACATCGTTGGTTCTCCGGCGCGTGGACGGCGCTCAAAGCGCGCATCGCATGCAAACTATTTCTTGTCGCGGCATTCTCTGCCCAGACAGTGAAATCTGCGCAAGAAAACATCGCTTTCGTCGGATTATTCAGGGTAATGCTTCATCGAACGAGCATGGCGCGCAATCTCCCGCCGGCGTATTGCCGATGATGCGCGCGAGCATCGCGATCAAAAGATCCAGCTCAGCGCGGCTGAAACCACGCAACTGCTCGTTGAGCACCGCCGCGCCGATGACAGGCAAGCGCCCCGCCGCGTCGCGTCCGCGCTCCGTCAGACTAAGCTCGACGATTCGTCGGTCGGCCTCGCTGCGCGCACGGCTCACGAAGCCCTTCTTTTCGAGCCTGTCGAGCATGCGCGTCATCGAGCCGCTGTCGTACGACATTTCCCGCGACAACTCGAGCGGCGTGCGCGCCCGACCGGACGCAAGCAGCAGCATCACGCCGATTTGCTGCGACGTGAGGTCGAGCGGCTTCAGCGCCTGGTCGGTGCGCATGACGAGCACGTTGCGCGCCCTGGCGAGGTAATAGCCGAGGCTCGTTTCGAGTTGAATCGTGGCTGGATCGTAAAGCGGTTCGCTGTTCATGCGACATCGGTCAAACGGCTGATGCGGAAGTGCGACACCACGTCGCGTCTCGATTAGGCAACAATACCGAAAAAGCAATCAGCAGTATCTTGAAAAATAGTTGCACAGTCAATATTATTCTATGCAACGAGTTACGCGCGAGATGCGCCGCCCGAGACCATGTTCTGACCGCCTGCCGTCGTTCGCGACGCCCGAAGGACCTTCCAATGACCCGCTTTGTTCGCACCGCTCGCCGACGCTTCGGCCCCATCAGCAGCCTGATCGCCAACGCTTCCCGTCACTTCGTCCCGCCGAAGCTGAGTTCGTGGAAACTTGCGTTGTATCTGATCGTGTTCCTGCTGCCGGGCGGTTCGTTCGTCGTGCTGGGCATGGGATGGTTCGAAAATCGGAACCGGCGCAAGACGGCAGCCTCCGCACCGAAGAAGTCGCCCTCCCGACCCTTGCTCGCCGCACCCTGCCACGGCGGCGGTGGCGCCGGCGGCGCGTGACGACCCCGTAACGCGTCGTAACCGATTCCTGCTGCGGCGTAACACCCGCCTTACGGCGAACCCGTTACGCTAACGTCTGCCTGACGAGCGCGCGAAACAAGCGCCCGTCGCGTTCCGTTACCATTTCGGCTTGCCGCGTCTGTCGCTTCGGACTGCGCGGCGCCGACAGGAATCCCGACAAGCAGATGCCGCATCGCCCCGCCTTTCCCGCTTTCACCGTCACGCGCCCGCTGACCGCCACGGCGCTCGCCGCCGCGCTTGCGATGTTCATCGCCGGTTGCGCGGTCGGCCCCGATTATCAGCGCCCCACGACAACGGTCCCGGCCAGCTACAAGGAAGCGCCCGAAGGCTGGAAAGTCGCGCAGCCTGCCGACCAGACCGATCGCGGCACCTGGTGGACCGTCTACAACGACGAGCGCCTCAACGAGCTCGAAACGCGACTGAATCAATCGAATCAGAGCATCGCGCAGTTCGCGGCCGCGTACCGGCAAGCGCGTGCGCTCGTCAGCGAAGCGCGGGCGGCGTATTTCCCGACGATCGGCGCGGCGGCATCGGCTGCGCGCTCCGGAACCGGCGCGGGCAACCGGTCGACCAACAGTTCCAGCTTCGGCCAGCAGGGCTCGGTGAACAACCAGTTCAGCCTTTCGCTCGATGCGTCCTGGGAACCGGACCTGTGGGGCAGCGTGTCACGCACCGTCACCGCGCAGAAAGCGGGTCAACAGGGCGCCGCCGCCGATCTCGCCAACGCGCGGCTGTCCGCGCAGGCCACGCTCGCACAAAGCTATTTCCAGTTGCGCTCGCTCGACGCGCAACAGAAGCTGCTCGACGAGACCGTCGCTGCGTACGAGCAATCGCTCAAGCTCACGCAGAATCAGTACGCGCAGGGCATCGTCGCGCGCTCCGATGTGATTCAGGCGCAGACGCAATTGCAATCCGCGCAGGCATCCGCCATCGATAACGGCGTCGCGCGCGCACAGTTCGAGCATGCGATCGCGGTGCTCGTCGGTGAGCCGGCTTCGACCTTCTCCGTTCCGCCGATCCCGCTCGACGCAACGCCGCCCACCGTGCCCGTGCAGATGCCGTCCGCGATTCTCGAACGGCGGCCGGATATCGCGTCGGCGGAGCGCAAGGCGGCCGCGGCGAACGAGCAGATCGGCATCGAGATGGCCGCCTATTTCCCGACGGTCACGCTCTCCGCGCAGGGCGGCTTCGAAAGCTCGGTGCTGTCGCAATTGCTGCGCGCGCCGTCGCGTTTCTGGACGCTCGGACCGGACATCGCAGCGACCATTTTCGACGGCGGCCTGCGTTCCGCGCGCACCGAAGCCGCGCGCGCTGCCTACGATCAGAACGTCGCGACGTATCGGCAGACGGTGCTGACCGCGTTTCAGGACGTCGAGGACAATCTCGCGTCGCTGCGCATTCTGGAAAAGGAAATCGTCGTGCAGCAGCAGGCCGTCGAATCGGCGCAGCAGGCGCTCGCGATCATCAACAATCAGTACAAGGCGGGAACGGTCGCATTCATCAGCGTGCTGACCGCGCAGACCACCGCGTTCACCGCGCAGCAGAAGCTCGCGAATATCGCGGGGCAGCGGATGGTGTCATCGGTGGGACTGGTGAAGGCGCTCGGCGGCGGCTGGGATGTCGCGCAGATGGATCGCGAGACGGGCGGCGTCGAAGCGCCCGCCGCGGCTGCGTCCGCCGCGAGCGCGACGCAAACCGCCAATCGCTGATCGCTGATTCTTAGCGCATGAAGGTCAGCGCGACCGTATCCGGATCGGTATGGCGGCCGAGCAGGTTCAACAAACCGGCGAGGTTTTCGCGCTGATCCGGCGCGGCCGTCGCGGTGCCTTGAAACGACGTCGATTCCTGCGAGATCGCGCCGTTGCCGGTCAGCATGAGCGGCCCCTTGCTCGTCGAAAGATCGATCGTCGCGGACGCGCCCTGCGCCTGCAGCGCGACGCGATACGACCCGAGCGGCTTCACACGCGACACGCGCGAAGCCATGTCGTCGAGCGTGACGACCACTTGTCCGTAAGTGTTGCGGTTCAGCAAGCGGAATTCCGTCCACGAAAGCCGCACGCTGCCATCGAAGTCCAGCGTGTTGAACGGCGCGCCCAGCCCCGCGAGCAGCGTCGCGGGCACGGCAATCTGGCCTGCCGTGACTGTCGCGCCGCGCGTGGTGGCATCGACGGTCACGGCATCGGGCATCGCGTCGGTCTGACGCATCGTCATGTGCACGCGGCCGGTAAAGAGCGGCAGGAAAGCCGTCGTCCATTCGATGCGCCCCGGCAGCAGCGTCGCGCCCGCGCCGTCGGTGCCCGCGGCGAGCATCAGCGTGGCCGAGCCGCTCCACAGCGATCCCGCCGGATCGACCAGATTCACGTGGCCGCCCGTCGCTTTCGAGAACTGCGGCACGATCCACGCAGCGGGCATCATCGTGAGCAGCGTGCCGGCGACCGATATCACGATCACGAAAAGCGCCGGCAATGCGAGCCGGAAACGTCGCGTCCAGTAACTCATTTCGCGCCGGCCGGTTGCAGCGACGCGGTCAGATCCACCTGACCATCCGGTTTGAGCGCCGTCACATGCGCCTCCGACACCTGCACCTTGAACTGCTTGCGGGCGTCGTCGAGCCACATCGTCCAGTTCGGGAACGACGCGTTCTTCAACTGGATCTGGACCGCTGCGCCGATCACCTGGACCTGCGTCGGCTGCATGCCGTTGTCGGCGAGCGACTTCGCGAGCGCGTCGCGCAACGCGCCGCCCGTCGGCATCACGCCTTCGGCGGCAGGCGCGAGCGAGCGCGCGTCGTTGGCCTGCGCGGTCATCGTCGCGAGCTGGCGCTGCATCGCGGGCAGGCTTTCGCGCAAGCGCGCGCGGCCTTCGTAGGCAGGCGCCCACAGCACGAGATACACGAGCACGAGCCCGAGCGCGAGGCCGCCCCACATCAGCAGCGTCTTCTCGCGCGGCGTGCGCACTTCCCAGAATTCCGACAGTGAACGTGCGATTTCCGTTTTCATTGGCCGCTCCTGATCGTCCATTTGCCGGTGTTGCTATCGATCGCACCGTTCAGGCCGTTCGCGGCGAGGCGCTTCGTCAGGTCGGGATCGACCTTCGTTTCCGGCTTGAAGGTCACTTCCAGACGACGGTCGCGATAGTCGAGCCCCGCGACGCCGTTCACCGGGACGGGACCGAGCGAGCGCGCAAGCCCGTCCGCGAGCGACAGAAAGTCCGACGGCGACAGTTCGCCCGACGCCACCCGCAGCCGGTCGAGATTGCGCGACATCTGATCGGGCGCGTCGAGCACGACGGTCGTCTTCGGAAACGCGTTGAGCAGCAGTTCGGTTTCCTGCGCGCTGATCGCGTCGCGCTGACGCGAGAGTTGCAGCCACTGCACGTTGACGCCGATGATCGACACGACGATCGACGCCGCCACGAGCGCGATCGGCACGCGCAGACGACGCATCGTCGCGCGGTCGAGGCGCCACGGCTGCGCGGCGAATTCGAACTGGCACAGGTCGAAGCGGCTCGCGACGGCGTTGCGCGCGAGCGCCTCGAACGTGAGCGGCAACGCGCCGGCGACCGCTGCCGCGGCATTGCGCGAACCCGACAGGCGCGGCTCGTCGCCGGGAAGATCGGAGAGCGAATAGAGCGTCGCGGGATGATCGCCCGCGAGCGCCGCGAGCGTCGCGGGAATCGAATCGGCGGGCAGCGCGAGGCCTTCGCCGAGCGCCGCACGCTCGCCGCGCGCGATCGCGATTTCGATGCGCGGCGCGCCGAACGTGGCGGGCGACGGCGCGGCCAGCTCGCCGATCAGCGCGGGCGCGGTCGATACGACCTGACCGAGCAGACCCGCGATGAACGGCGTCGGCGGCGCTTCCGTTTCCTCGGCTTCCTTGCCTTCCTCGACGGGCGCCGCAACGGGAGCCGGCAAGCAACGCATCGCGGGCACGGCCTTCACATTGCGATGCCCCGCGCCCGAAAACGCGCCCAGGACGAAGCGGAACCAGCCGCGATCGATCACGGCGACCACGCGCTTGCCATCGGCGAGTGCGACCGGGTCGACCGCGATATGGCACGTCTGCGGATCCTGAATCAGCTGATCCTCGACGACGTTCGGCAGCGCCTGCCGCAAGCGCGGGCCCTTGAGCGGCGGCAAGGAAGCGGCGAGCAGGAGCGTGTCGCGCGCGGCGACGATCAGCACCGTCGCGCTCGCACGCGGCAGAAGCCCGAGCGCCGAGCGGCCGATGCGTTGCGGCTCGCCGCGCTTGTCGAGCAGCAGAAACGGCATGTCCGGCAGATGCCACTCTTCCGAGCGCACCGCGGGATCACGCGGTGGTAATAAAACGATCAGTGTGCTCAATGGCCACTTCCTCTCATCAATGACTGCGGCACGTCTTTACAGCGCGTCGCGCGTGTAGACGATGCGCGTCGTATGCGTCGTCGGATCGCGATACACGAGCGTCGTGCGCTCCAGTTGCGCGCGCTCGTGTTCGACGCTTCCGCGGATCACGAAATACTTCGTGGTGATGTCCATCTCGTTCGGATCGATCGTCACCGTCTTGACGCCCGCGCCCGTGAGCGCGAGCTGCACGTTGCCGACATCGTGGAAGAACACCGTCTCCCGGCGCGCGACGAACGCCTGCGCCTGCGACAGATTCATCCCCGGCACCACGGCCGCGATCACTTCGGCGGGCGCGGTGTTCATGTTCACGGCGGTCGTCGTCGGCAGGACGGTCACGAACGGGCGCAGCTTCGCGACCGCTTCCGGCGAGAAACCCGGCACATCGAGCAGCGAATCGACCGTGATCATCTGCAAAGGCGCGACGGGCGCGTTGCTGTCCGCGTCCTTCATGCCGGGATCGTCGGTGAAGTTGCCGCCGCCCGTGCCGCCGCCCTGCGCGATCGCCGCGAGCGTCGTTGCTTCGTTGTTCGCGCCGGTCGCCATGGTCGCGCTCGCGCCCGTCTGCGTCTGAAAGCGCGTCGCGGAGCGCGCGAGGCCCGCGCGCATCTGCAGTGCAACCGTCTTCGCGAGCGAGCCGTTGATGCCGAGCATCGTGAGCAGCCGCTGGAACGCCTGAATCTGCGCGACGTTGATGGTCAGCACGCCGGGCGTCGGCGTCGAGACCAGATTGCGCAGGTTGAACTTCGCCTGCGCGTCCTCGATCGAGCCGGACAGATACGTCGATGCGCCCTGCTGCGCGCGCACTTCGCCGATCTGCCCGAGGAAATCCGACAGCTTCGTCTTCGCGATCGGCACGCCCCACACGCCGCCGAGGTACGTGACCGTCGGCGAGGTATCGGCTTCCGAGCGCAGGATGAGGCGCGTCCAGTCGAGCGCACTGCGCGAAATCCACTGCGCCTGCGCAAGCAGCCGCTGATTCTCGATGCGCCGAATCTGCACCTGCTGACGCCACAGCATGCCCGACACGAGAATCGCTGCGAGCGATACGACCAGAAGCGCGCTGATGATCGCGACGCCGCGTTGCCTTTTCGGGTTCTGGGCGCGCATGCTCATTCTCCGACCAGAAACACGCGCGTGAGCGGCGTCGCGAGCGTGCGCGCGCCGACCGCGATCTGAATGCCCGACACCGCGCGCGCGAGCGGCGCGTTGCCGAGTTGCGGCACCTTCAGGTTGTTGTCGTTCTGGTTGATCTGCGCGAGCACGTCGCTCATGCGCGTGGACCAGCCTTTTTCCGGGATATAGACGCGCGTCGCGAGCGAGGCTACGCCGCCCATCAGCGGAATCGAGCTCCAGCCGTCGCCCGTATCGCCCGACGACAACGCGCGCCGCACTTCGCCGACATTCGAAAGCGGCGGCGAGGCAAAGCGCACGATGCGCCCGTTCGACAGCCGGTAGCGCACCACCTGAAGCCGCGGCGGCGTACCCGGCGCGAACACGCCGCGCACGATCTGCAGCGAGCCATTGCCGACCTGCACGGCGGGCTGGCCGGCTTCGTCGTCGGTGGCGGCCTGGCGCGCGTCGATGCGCATCTGGTCGAACAACTGCGCGACGACGCGCTCGTCTTCCATCGCGTTTTCGATCGTCGCGCGGCCGCGGATCACCGAGTCGAGCCCGCGCCACGACAACACCGCGAGCACCGCGAGAATCGCGATGGCGATCAGCATCTCCAGCAGCGTGAAGCCGCGCTGCGTGGCGCGCCGGTCAGAGCGAGCGGTTCGTTTCATTCGCCACCACCGTGACCATTTGCGCCAGATTGCCGGAGCGGCCCGGCGTCGAGACGAACATCTCGACGCGCCGGAAAATCGGGTTCGGCGTCTGGCTCACGCGCTGCGTGCATACGAGCTTCAGATTGCCCTGCGAGCAGTCGAAGGTGCGCGAGCCGATCGGCGGAAACTGACGTGAGAGCCGCAGTTGCGCGAGTTCGTTGTCCGCGCTCCAGCCCGCGAGCAGCCGCCGATGCAGGTCCGCTTCGCCCGTCGCGAGCGAGCCGACCGCGCGCACCGATGCGGCGAGCGCCACCGCGATGATCGCCAGTGCGACGAGCACTTCGATCATCGTGAAGCCGCGCTGATGTCGACGTTCACGCATCACCGCACCTGATAGCGGCCGTTGCCGCTCCCGACGATGGTCACGCGCCCCACTGCCGAAAACAGCGTGATTTCCATCGGCGCGTCGATGGCCTCGGTGCCGAACACGAGCCGGCTCACCGTCTTGTCCGAGTCGAGGAACTGGATCGACACGCCGGTCACGCCGCCTTCCCAGCGGCGCTGGCGCAGGAGGTCGTCGCGCAGCGGCCGCCAGCCGTCTTCCGTGCGGATGTCGAAGCGAAAGCCGCCGTCGAGCGGCTGCCACGCGATCGGCCGCGCGCGCACCTGCGCCTCGTCGCCCGCCGATTCGAACAGCAGCGCGAGACGTTGCGCTTCCTCGTTGAGATCGGTGCGCGGGTTGCGCGTCAGTTGCAGCGACGCGAGCGACACCAGCAAACCCGCGATCACCAGCACGACGAGCATTTCGAGCAGCGTGAAGCCCGCGTTGCGTCGCGTATGTCGGTGCCTGTTCACGCCGCTGTCCTTCGTCTACCGTGCGACGATCACTGCCACGAGCCGACATCGGCATCGTTGCCTTCGCCGCCCGCCTTGTTGTCCGCGCCGTAGCTGAACACGTCGACTTCGCCGTGCACGCCTGGATTCAGATATTGATACTGCGCACCCCACGGATCCGCCGGCAGGCGTTCCAGGTAGCCGCCGTCCTTCCAGTTGTTCGGCACCGGCTCGGTCGTCGGCTTTTCGACCAGCGCGCGCAGACCCTGCTCCTGCGTCGGATAGCGGCCGTTATCGAGGCGATACAGCTTCATCGCCTGCATGATGGTGCCGATGTCCTGCTTCGCGGCGACGCGGCGCGCCTCGTCCGGGCGGCTCATGATCTTCGGCACGATCAGCGCGGCGAGAATGCCGAGAATCGCGATCACGACCATGATTTCGATCAGCGTGAAACCGCGCTGACGGCGTCCCTGCGCCTGAGCCTGTTGAATTCGCATGCGGCGTTGTGTCCACAATTGCATGACTGCTACCTCTTGAATTGAAAATATCGTTTCCGGGCCTCACGCCCGGTGATGATTGGAAAAATCGTGCGGCTTCCTGTCTTTCGGAAGCCGCCGGTCATTCTATCGATCCGCTTTCGTCGCGTGCTTCATGCCCGTGCGAGGCATCGCGTCACGCTCAGCGCACCCAGATCGTCGGTCCGGGCGGATTCTGCGGCAGGAAGATCTCCGATTTCACGCCGTTGCGCTCGATGATGATCGAACGCGCGCGCACTTCCGAGAGCTTCACGCCCTGCGTGAGCGGCCCGCCCAGCGACACGGCCTTCGCCGCTTCGCCGCCGTAGCTCACGATGGCCGCCGCGCCGCCCTGCAACGCGAGAATGCCGAACAGATGCACGTCCGAATTGGCCTGACGCTCAAGCCGTCCGCCGAAAATGGTCGCCGCCTGTTCCACCGACGGCGTGCGCGTCGCGGCCGCGGCGGGCAGCGGCGCGGTCTGCCGCGCGGTCAGCGTGACGACCCAGTACGTCACCGTCACGCAAAAGAGCGCGAGCGCGGCGAGCGTCAGTAAGCGAGTTTGAAGGGCGTTCATCACTGCACCAGATTATTCAGTTCGATGATCGGCAACATCACCGCGAGCACGATCACCAGCACCACGCCGCCCATCGCGAGAATCAGCAGCGGCTCGAGCAGGCTCGTGAGGAACATCGTGCGCCGTTCGAGCTCGCGCGCTTCGCCTTCGGAGGCGCGGTCGAGCATCGTGGTGACGTCGCCGGTCGCTTCGCCCGAGCGGATCAGGTGAACCAGCACGGGCGGAAACGTCTTCGTGTTGCCGAGCGCGCGCGACAGCGACGAGCCTTCGCGCACGCGCACGATCGCATCGTCGACGTTCTCGCGCATCGCCGTGTTGCTGAGCGTTTCGCCGGCAGCCTGCAGCGCGCGCAGGATCGGCACGCCGGCGGCGGTCAGGATCGCGAGCGTGCTGGCAAAGCGCACCGTGTTGTAGCCGCGCACCAGCTTGCCGATGAGCGGCGCGCCGAGCAGCCACCGGTCGAACGACATGCGCGGCCCGGGCCGCGCGAGGATGGTCTTCACGAGCCACGCGAAAATCACGACGCCGATCAGCATCGCCCACCAGTAACTCCGGACGAAGGACGAGAGCGCCATCATCATGACGGTCAGGAAAGGCAGCGCCTGCTTCGTGCTCGCGAACACGTTCACGACCTGCGGCACGACATAGCTCAGCAGGAACGTGACGATGCCGAACGCGATGAGCGTCACGATGCCCGGATACGTGAACGCCAGAATGATCTTCTGCTTCAGCGCGTTACGTTGTTCGATGTAGTCGGCGAGACGCGACAGCACGAGGCCGAGCTTGCCGGTATGCTCGCCCGCCGCGACGAGCGCGCGATAGATCTCCGGAAAGTCCTTCGGATGCTGCGCGAGCGCGTTGGCGAAGGAATGGCCGCCGAGCACTTCGGCGCGGATCGCGGCCATCAGTTCGCGGATGTAATCGCGTTCGGACTGCTCCGTCAGCACCGCGAGCGTTTCGCCGAGCGGCAGACCCGCGATCAACAGACTCGCGAGCTGGCGCGTGAGAATCGCCTGCTCGCGCTGCGACAGACGCCGCCCGAGCGACAGCCGCTGCTGACGCTCGCCGCGCGTGCGCGTGCCCGCCGCCTCGACGACGAGCGGTGTCAGCCCCTGCGTGCGCAACTGGCTGCGCGCGGCGCGGGCGCTGTCGGCATCGAGCACGCCTTTTTGCGTCTTGCCCGCGTGGTCGATCGCTTCGAAACGAAAAGCCGGCATACCTTTACTCTCCGCCCGTCACGCGCAGCACCTCTTCCAGCGACGTCACGCCCGCCGCGAGCCAGCGCTCGCCGTCCTCGCGCAGCGTGCGCATGCCCTGCTTGCGGCCCGCTTCGAGAATCTCGGCATCCGCCGCGTTTCGATGGATGAGCGGGCGGATCGCGTCGTCGATCAGAAGCAGTTCATACACACCGCGACGGCCGACATAACCCGACTGGCCGCATCGCTCGCAGCCGACCGGATGGTAACGCTTCGTGCCGTCTTCCTCGACGCGCTCTTCCTTGCACACCGGGCAGAGCTGGCGCAGGAGACGCTGCGCAAGCACGCCGAGCAGCGACGACGCCAGCAGATACGGTTCCACGCCCATGTCGGTGAGACGCGTGACGGCGGATGCGGCATCGTTCGTGTGCAGCGTCGCGAGCACCAGGTGACCGGTGAGCGATGCCTGCACCGCGATCTGCGCGGTTTCGAGATCGCGGATTTCACCGATCATGATGATGTCCGGATCCTGACGAAGAATCGAGCGCAACGCGCGCGCGAACGTCATGCCGATGCGCTCGTTCACCTGCGTCTGCCCGATGCCCGACAAGTCGTATTCGATCGGGTCTTCCACCGTCATGATGTTGGTGGTCGTGGTTTCCAGGCGCGACATCGACGCATAGAGCGTGGTCGTCTTGCCGGAGCCGGTCGGACCGGTCACGAGCACGATGCCGTGCGGGCGGCCGATCAGCTTGTCGAAGTGGACGAGCGTGTCGCGCGCCATGCCGAGCGTTTCGAGATTGAGACGCTGCGCGTCCTTTTCCAGGAGACGCAGCACCGCGCGCTCGCCGTGGCCGGTCGGCAGTGTCGAAACGCGCACATCGACCGGACGTCCGCCCACGCGCAACGTGATGCGGCCGTCCTGCGGCAGGCGTTTTTCGGCGATATCGAGCTGCGCCATGATCTTGATACGCGAGATCAGCGCGCCGTGCAGCGCTTTCTTCGGGCGCACGACATCGCGCAACGTGCCATCGACGCGAAAGCGCACGACCGACGCGTTCTCGAACGGCTCGATATGAATATCCGATGCCTGCTCGCGCGCCGCCTGCGTGAGCAGCGCGTTGATCATGCGGATGATCGGCGCGTCGTCTTCCGATTCGAGCAGATCCTCGACTTCGGGAATGTCCTGCATCAGGCGCGACAGGTCGACTTCGCCTTCCACTTCGCCGACCACTTGCGCCGCGCTGCCGTCGTTGCGCGCGTAGGCCGAATTGATCGCCGCGGCGAGTTCGGCGGCTGGCTTGCGCACGATCGACAGCGCGCCGAAATTGCGCGCGACTTCAGCCAGCGCCGCGTCGGTGGTGCGCTCGCTGATCCATACCTCGATGCTGTCCGCGTGCTGGTGCGCGAGCAGAATCTGCCCGCTGCGCGCGAAGCCGTAGGGCACGAGCCGGGCCGCCAGCGGCGACGCCGCGCTGCTCGCGCTCTCGACTGCACCGTTGACCGTGCTCACGGCCGGACTCCCTGTTGGCCGTTCGTCGCGGCGTTACCCGGCAGGGTGTTGGTCGCCGCGTTGCCCGGCATCGCGTTGGTCGCGCCGTTCGCGGGAAGCGGATAGCTCTGCGGCGGCATTGTCGATTGCGGCGCGGACTGCATCGGCTGCGGCGCCGGACCTGCGTCCGGATTCTGCGGCAGCGTCGTGCTCGGTCCGGGGCCGCGCGTCGTGTTGCTCCAGTCCAGCAGATTCTGGGCCGGCGCGCCGCCGCCCTCGCTCGGACCGAGCGGCTTCGGCGGCATCACCGGCACATTCTGATCCTTGATGAGACGGTTGTCCGTCGTCGAGCCGTACTGCTGCTGACGCAGATAGTCGTAGCGCGTATTGGCGATCTGCGTGGAGGTCGCCTGATCGCGCACGATCACCGGGCGCAGAAACACCATCAGGTTGGTCTTCGTGCGCGTCTTGCTTTCGCTTCTGAACAGGCTGCCGATGAACGGAATGTCGCCGAGCAGCGGAATCTTGCTGTTGTTGTTGTTGTACTGATCCTGCATCAGGCCGCCGAGCACGACGATCTCGCCGTCATCCGCGAGAATGGTCGACTGCACCGAGCGCGTGTTGATGGTCACGCCGCCCGGATCGTTCTTCGTGGTGGTATCGACGCTCGAATCTTCCTGATAGATCTGCATCTTGAGCACGCCGCCGTCGGTGATCTGCGGCTTCACGTGCAGCGTCACGCCGACATCGCGCCGGTCGAACGTGTTGAATGCGGTGACCGAGGTCGCGGCGTTCGCGGTCGGCGTGGCGTAGGAGCCCGTCACGACCGGCACGTTCTGGCCGACGACGATCTTCGCTTCCTCGTTGTCGAGCGTGATCAGATTAGGCGTCGAGAGGATGTTCGCATCCGCCGATGTCGACAGCGCCTGCAACAGTCCGCCCAGACCGAACAGGTTGCCGAAACGGTGCAGCAGCCCGATGTTCACGCCCTGCGCGAGCAGGCCCGTCGCCGATGTGAGCGCGGACGGATTCTGCGCGATCGCGTTGCCCTGCAAGGTCAGATCGACGATATTCGTGTTGCCCTGGCCGAAGCTCGTGCTGCCGTAAAGCGCGTTGTTGCCGCTGTTGGAAAGCAGCGCGCCCTGCCACTGAATGCCGAGGTTCGCGCCCGAGGTCGCGGACAATTCGACGATCAGCGCCTCGATATAGACCTGCGCGCGGCGTGCGTCGAGCTGGTCGATCACGGCGCGCAGGTTCCGGTAAACCGGGTCGGCCGCGGTGATGATCAGCGAGTTCGTCGCGGCATCGGCCTGGATCATGCCGCCGCCCTGGTCGTTGCCGGACTCGTTGTCCTTGTTCGACGAGAAGCTCGAGTCGCGGTTGCCGGTGCCGCCCGACATCGGATTGTTGCTGCTGCCCGTGCTGCCGCCGAGACCGCCCGGCAGAGGCGGCGTGCCGGACGTGCCGGTGGACATCGACGAACTGCCGAGTCCGCTGCCGCTCTGGCCGAACGAATTCGAGTTCGAGCCGGAACCCGATGTATTGTCCGAGTTGTTGTTGCCCTTGCCCATCATCCCGCGCAGCGTCTTGGCGAGGCGCGTGGCGTCGGCATTGCGCAGCGCGACGACGTGCATGTTGCCCGGCTGCGAGGTGGGCGAATCGAGCTTCTGCGCGAGTTGCTTCGCCGCGGCGAGGCGCGAGGCGCTGGATGCGCGGAACATCAGCGAGTTGGTGCGCGCGTCCGGCGTGACGGTGACTTTGAGCGTGGCGTCCGTGCTGCCGACCGCGCCGGGATCGAGCAGCTTGTTCATCTGCTCGGCGACGTCGATGGCGTTCGCGTTCTTCAGCGTCACGACATCGACGGAGCGGCCCGCCGCGGTATCGACACCCGCGATGATGCCCGCGATGCGGCGCACGTTGTCGGCGTAATCGGTGACGACGAGCGTGTTGTTCGCCGGATAGGCCGCGATGGTGTTGTTCGGCGAGATCAGCGGACGCAGCACCGGCAAGAGATTGTTCGCCGATTCGTTACGCAACTGAAAGACCTGCGTGATCACCTGATCGCCGCGCGCGGCCGGCGCATTGCCGACATACGTGGGCACGCCCTGCAGCTTGGCGTCGGCTTCGGGCACGACTTTCAGGACGCCGTGATCCTGCACGAGCGCGAAGCCCTGCATGCGCAGCGACGACTGGAGCGTCTTCAGCGCCTGATCCTCGGGAACCGAATTCTCCGAGACCAGGTTGAGTTGCCCCTTCACGCGGGGATCGACGATGATCGTTTTGCCGGTAGCGGCGCCGATCGCTTTCGCGACCTGGTCGATGTCCGCATTGACGAAATTCAACGTCACTTGCGCGTGCGCGGCTTGCGCGACGATAAGTCCCGCCGCCAGCAGTGCCGTCGCGATACGACGCAGTGCCATAGGTTGTCTTCTCATGAATGTGATGTCAGAGCCGGGTCTCTGGGGAGCCGGCTAAGGCAGCACCGCTCCTCAGCCGAGAGCGCTGCTTATCGCGGCGTGGGACGAACAGTTCCGCCCCCTCGCGATCATTTTAAAAAATATGACGATAACAGCATAATGTAACGAAATTGTGCCAATTCGTTCCACATCAGGTCGCCCTTGCTGTTTCGTTCGATACCAATCCAGCGCTCTCAAGCTTTCGAATAACTTGCCGATAGACCGTACTCGGAGCGGTTCCAAAGGTCGGCCGATGCACGCGGGAGTCGAATTGTACCCCGTCCAGAAGTCTTATTATTCATACATTTAGAACACGTCCGATTGACAGGTCGGGTGCGTTCTTGTGTATGAGGACTTCCGTCGGTCAGCGAGGCGTATGTCTGATAGCCAACTTATGGTCTGATTCGTCAGCCGGTATGATACGGTCGGTTCCGCATTCCGGGCGGTTGCAAAATGGGCGGGTTTTCCCCATGCAGTCCGGCCGCGGGCGTTGATTTGTTGGCGTTGGCGCCAAGGCGCCGCAACGGCGGCATGACGTTCCGCATGGGCGGATGGAGTAGAAGGAAGATGAAGAGAACACTGCGATTACTTGCGATATGCGTGCCGCTCACAGCGGCCGCCTCCGCGCACGCAGACTGCTTCGACGAAGCAGCGAAGTACCAGAAGGTCAATCCGCTCATCCTGCGCGCGATCGCATGGCAGGAATCGCACAACAAGCCCGACGCCATCAACAAGAACGCCAATGGCTCGACCGATTACGGGCTGATGCAGATCAACTCGATCCATCTCAATACGCTGGCGCAGTACGGTATTTCGAGTGGCACGCTGATGGAACCGTGCAAGAGCGTGTATGTCGCGGCCTGGCATCTGCGCCAGAAAATGAACAAGTACGGCAATTCGTGGCAGGCAATCGGCGCTTACCATTCCGAAACACCCGCGCTGCGCGACAAGTACTCGGCACAGATCATCGAGATCCTGCGCCGCTGGAAACTGCTCCAGGCCACGCGCTGAGCTCCGGCGCACTCGACGCATGCGCGCCGCGTCCCGCGCGCATTTGATGCAAAATCCCCTATTCGATCGCCCGCGCCGTCGTCCTAACGGCAGCGCGGGCTCGCGCTCGCGCGCTCCATTTCCCGCCACGCTTCCACTGCGATGAACCAGACGCCATTGCCCATTACCGTGCTATCGGGATTCACCGGCGCGGGTAAGACCACGCTCGTCGATGCCCTGCTCGCCAACGCCGACGACATCCGCATCGGCGCCGTGACATGCGGCAAGGCCGCGTCCGCAGCGGATCGCGAAACCACCGAACTGCCCAACGGCTGCCTCGTCCTGACGCTCGGCGACCAGTCGATGGAAGCGCTCGAAAGCGCGATCACCTGGATCGCGGAACAGCAGCGCTTCGATGCGATCGTCGTCGAGTTGCCGGGCGTCGCTCATCCCATGACGATCGCCGAGCATCTCGCGTTCGGCGATGACGACGATGCGACGCTCGCAGGCCGCGCGCATCTCGACACTTTCGTCACCGTGATCGATGCCGCGAGCTTCCTGCGCGACTATGCCTCTTCGGATTCGCTCGCCGAGCGCGGTCTTGCGCAACAAGGCCACGACGACGAAGACGATCAGACAGTCGTCGAAACGCTCATCGAACAGATCGAGTTCTGCGATGTCATCGTCATCAACAAGATCGATCTCGCCAGCGCGGACGAAGTGGAACGCATCGGGCGCGTCCTGCACGGTCTCAATCCCCGCGCGCTCCAGGTGCGGGCGCAATCGGGCAACGTGCCTTCCAGCGATGTGCTGAACACCGGCCGCTTCGATTTCGATGCGACCGCGAGCGCGCCCGGCTGGCTCGCGATTCTCAACGGCGAGCATGCTGCGAGCGACGAACCCGATGCATCCGGCGTCGGCCATTTCGTGTATCGCGCGCGCCGGCCGTTTCATCCCGAACGCTTGTGGAACCTGCTGCATCAGGAATGGCCCGGCGTCCTGCGCGCGAAAGGCTTCTTCTGGCTCGCGACGCGCAGCGATGTCGGCGGCTCATTATCGGAAGCGGGCGGCACGGTCCGGCATGGTCCGGCGGGTCTCTGGTGGGCAGCGCAAGATCGCAGCGAATGGCCGACCGACGACCCCGAACTCGAAGCGGAGATCGTTGCGGAATGGTATGGCGATCCGGATGACAACAGCATCGGTGACCGTCGGCAGGAACTGGTGCTGATCGGCGAGCATCTCGATCAGACCGCATGGCAGGACAAGTTCGACGCATGCCTTCTGACCGACGACGAATGGACGCTCGGCCTCGATGGCTGGCAACGCTTCGCCGATCCGTTCCCCGCGTGGGAAGTCGAAGAACACGACCATGACCATGACCACGATCACGATCATGGTCCCGATTGCGATTGCGACGATCATCGGCACTGAAGGCTTGACCGCTTCGAAGGCGAAACACACAGCCGAAAAAAAACCCGCCAATGGCGGGTTATGTATATCGGGCTACTTCGATTCGAGTAGCCGCACAATCGGCAAGAAGCTTACCGCTTGTTCACTGCGTCCTTGAATGCCTTGCCAGCCGTAAACTTGACCGTCTTTGCGGCCGGAATCTTGATGGACTCGCCAGTCTTCGGATTGCGGCCGGTGCGCGCTGCGCGCTTTCCCGAGCCGAAGCTGCCGAAGCCGATCAACTGCACTGCGTCACCTTTCGAGACAGCCTTCTTGATCACTTCGAGCAACGTGTCCAGCGTTTCGCCGGTTTGAGCCTTGCTGGCGCCGGTCTGAGCGGCTACGGCGTCGATCAATTCCTGTTTGTTCATTAAGGTTCCTTTATCAGTTTAGGTTGACACGAACAGCGCGAACGCGCCGATTATACGTGCGCAAACCGTGCAGTCGAGTAGGGACGGCCTTCTGGCGCGCCCGCCCGACGAATCGGCGTTGTTACGCGCCATCTCACCGGCATTGCTCCACTTCGTCGCCTTCACGCCGCCTCTATACGCGGCGCTTGGTATGATAGCGCAGCGCAAACCCAATCAGGATAAGGGTTTCAAAGATTTACCCTTATATTTTTTGGGCTCCCGGCGGTTTTTTCAGCGCAGAACAACTGGGTCCGATCCATGCTACGCGAGCTGATCATCGAATACGGCCTGCCGTTGGTTTTTGCCAACGTTCTGCTCGAATGCCTCGGCCTGCCGCTCCCAGCCTTACCCACATTGGTTTTGACGGGTGCGATCACGGTCTCCGCGACCTTCGCATCGGGTGCGGTTTCGGGCTTCGCGTCGGGTGCGTGGGAGCCGCTCGCGGCGATCGTCGTCACGGCCAGCGTCGCCGCGCTAATCGGCGACACGCTCTGGTTCTGGCTCGGACGGCGTTACGGCAGCCGCGTGCTCGCCTTCATGTGCAAGGTCTCGATCTCGCGCGATACCTGCGTGAACCGCAGCCTCGACTTCTTCGGGCGCTTCGGCGTGCGCATCCTTGCGTTGTCGAAATTCATTCCCGGCTTGTCGACGCTTGCGATTCCCGTCGCGGGCGCGACCGGCATCGGCTTGTCCAGCTTTCTCTTTTATGACGCGCTCGGCGCGCTGCTGTGGTCCGGCATCGGCGTCGCGTTCGGCGCGATCTTCGCCGATCTCGTCGATCGCGCGCTCGCCTGGCTCGACCTGTTCGGACGCGGCGTGATCGTGCTCGCGGTCATCGCGCTCGCGCTCTATCTCGCCGTGCGCTGGTGGCAGCGCGTGTCGCTGTTGCGCAGGCTGCGCATGGCGCGCATCGATATCGCGATGCTGCGCAGGCTGCTCGATGGCGAACCGCCGCCGCTCGTCATCGACGTGCGCCGCCGCGAACGACGCGCGATGGACCCGTTCGCGATTCCCGGCGCGCTGCTCCTCCACGACGACGCCGCCACGCAGCTCGCGGGCATCGCCCGCGACCGCAAGCTCGTGACGTACTGCGATTGCCCGAGCGAAGTGTCCGCGGCGCTCGCCGCCAAGGAGCTGGTCGCGCATGGCTTCCACGATGTCGCACCGCTGCTCGGCGGACTCGCGGCATGGCGAGCGGCGGGCTACGCGCTCGAACCGCTGATGATCGAAGACGCGGTGAATGGCGCGGCGCGGGTCATCGCCAAGTCGTCTTCCGCCTGATTTGTCTTTCCCTATCGCATGACCGAATCCCTGCTTTTCGCGCCGCACGATCTTCCCGCGCGCTGGCGGCGCACGCGCGTCTTCACCTTCGTCGATACGACGTTCAGCGCCTTCCTTCCTCTTTGGCAGCGCTGGCGCGACGACGATGAACGTTGCGACCGGCTACATGTCGTGGCCACTGCAACGCTGACCGCACTGGACGATCTCCCTTCGATCGATGGCGCATCGCCGCTCGCAACCGAGCTCGCGCGTGCGTGGCCGATGCGCGTGCCGGGCGTGCATCGGCTGGAGTTCGACGAAGGACGCGTGGTGCTGACGCTCGCCATCGGCGATGACGCGCACGAGATGCTGTCGAAACTCTGGTTGCGCGCCGATGCATTCCATCTCGAAGCAACCGACGATCCGCGCAAGCTGTGCAAATCGCTCGCGCGTTTCGCCGGCGACGGCGCGACGGTCTGCGCGAACGCGTCCGGGCCGCTTCAAGTGCCCTTGCGCCGCGCAATGGAATCGTCGGGCTTCGAGTGCCTGTCGGTGGCGACGGACACGCCGCTCATCGCACGCTTCGCGCCGCGCTGGCGCGTGCGCCGTCACGAACCGCCGCTTCCTTGCGACGCGAGCACGCGCGAGGCTATCGTCATCGGCGCGGGACTCGCGGGCTGCGCGGTGAGCGCGCGGCTCGCCGGGCGCGGCTGGCAGGTCACGTTGATCGATCGTCACGCGTTGCCCGCGCGAGATGCGTCGGGCAATCCGGCGGGCGTCTTTCATCCTATCGTCTGGCGCGACGACAGCGTCGCCGCTCGCCTCACGCGCGCGGGCTTTCTCTACGCATTGCACCGATGGCAAGCGCTCGAAGATGCACATCACGACTTGCTGCGCAGCGACGCGGGCCTGCTTCAGATCGCCGATTCGCCCGACGACGCCGATGCCCTCGCCGCCGCCATCGCGCGCTTCGCGTATCCATCCGACTACGTGCAGCCGATGACGCGCGACGATGCATCGCGCATCGCTGGGGTCGATGTCGCACGCGGCGGATGGTTCTTTCCGCGCGGTGGTGCGATCTCGCCCGCGGCCGTTTGCGCCGCGCAACTCGCCGACGGCGAGGCCCGGATCACGCCGCGCATGAAAACCGAAGTGACGCGCATCGCGCACGATGGCGACGTCTGGAGAGCGTTCGATTCGAGCGGCGGCAAGATCGCCAGCGCGCCGGTGATGGTGCTCGCGAACGCGCACGATGCCGCGCGTCTCGCCGGTCTGTACGGCGCGCCGACACGCAGCGTGCGCGGTCAGCTCACCGTGCTCGATTCATCCGCGCTCGATGCCCTGCGCGCGCCCGTCGTCGGCGAAGGTTACGCGGTGCCGCTTGGCGCGGACGGCGCGCTCATCGGTGCGACCTATGACATCGACGATCCCGACCCCGACATCCGCGACGCCGGGCATCGGGAGAACATCGAGCGCGTCGCGGGCATGTTGCCGGATCTCGCGCGCGCGCCGGGAGAAATCCGCGCGGGCCGCGTCGCGTTCCGCTGCGTGACGAGCGACCGCATGCCGATGATCGGCCAGCTCGCCGACGAAAGCGCCGCGCGCCGCGATGCGCATCGGCTTTCGGGCGCGTGGCCGCTCGACCTGCCGCGCATGCCGGGTCTTTATGGCGCGTTCGCATTCGGCTCCCGCGGGCTTGTCTGGGCGACGCTCGCGGCCGAACTGATCGCGTCGCAGGTCGAAGGAGAACCGTGGCTCATCGAACGCGAACTCGCCGACGCCATCGACCCCGCCCGATTTTTGCTCAGGGCACTTCGTCATGGAGAAATCGGCTCGACATAGTTGTTCTCGGCGTGCTGTGGATAACCCGTCGAATTGCAGGTGAAACTCTTGTGAACGCGATGTGCACGTAAACGGGACAACTGCGCCGTCACGTTTACGCGCCCAGAAGTTGTTCCAGGTTGACCGCGTCGCGCCAACATGTTTACGGCTCGCTTCTGCTTTGTCCAAATGATTGAATGAAAAGACGAAACCGAGGTTATCCACAGAAGCGGCGGCCTCTTGTTAACTACTACTACGTTTATATACAGTAAACCTGTAAACACCTGACGGCGAGGCCATCGGTCGGGCGTAAACACAAACTCCGAGCGCCATGAAAGCAGCAACCGGTCAGCCTTTCCAGCCGGGACGAGAACAAGCCGTCGCTTTTACTTCATAAGAATCATGAGCTTGGACTTTCTGTCAGGGGAACCGAGGTATGGCACAATCGCGCTTCTTCCTGCGTCGCGCCGTTCGGACGGCGACCGCTTCAATGGAACGATGGTTGCGCGCCAAGAATCTGATCAACGAAGCCGCGCCGTCGTTTGCTGTGTTCGGCCCGGCATTCGAGCAGGCGCCGCATGTGTTGCCCGTGTCACACGGATCCGAGATCTCCGGTGCGACATTGGGCGCGTGCAAGGCGCATCGCAGCCAGCCGAACGCGTCGTCTAATCCGTGCACGGCCCGACCGTGACGCCGTGTTCGTTCGCATTTCGTTTCGCCTGAATGAACCAACGCTCGCATAGCCGGGCGGATGCGCCTCGCCCGCGAGCGCGCGCCGTCGATGCGAGTCACGCAACGGAACGTGCACGCTCTGCTGCAGCTACGAAGGAGAAGCCAATACGATGAATTCGGCATTTTCATTTTTGCCCGTCTGGCCGCTCGAACCCGATGCCATTTTCTGGGCCGGTCTCGCGCTCATTACGGCGGGACTCGCCGGAGAGCTTTTATGGCGTGCGTGGCGCCTGCCGCGCATCACCGGTTTCGCGGTGATCGGGCTGATCGCCGGCAACGCGGGTCTCGGCGTGATCGACTCGAGCGCGGGCGGCCTGTCGCGGCCGCTGCTCGATGTAGCGCTCGGGCTGCTGCTCTTCGAACTGGGCGGCCGGCTCGATCTGCGCTGGATCCGCCGCAATCCGTATCTGATTCTGTCGAGCATCGCCGAGTCGACGCTCACGTTCGGGCTCGTGCTGATCGCGCTGACGCTGCTCAACGTGCCGACGATGCCCTCGGTCGTGGTCGCGGCCATCGCGATGGCCACGTCGCCCGCGATGGTCATTCAGCTGAAGACCGAACTGCGCGCCGAAGGCCAGGTCACGCAGCGTCTCCTGACGCTGACGGCGCTGAACAGCATGTACGCGGTGATCGTGGAGAAGCTCGCGGCGGGCGTGCTGCATCAGGAAATCTACGGCAATGCGCTCGCGACGATCCTGCAGCCGCTCTATCTTCTGATCGGCTCGCTGGTGCTCGCGTTCCTGCTCGCGCGTGCCTGCAACATGCTGGTCCGGCGTCTGCCCGCGAACGACGAGCATTCGTTTGTCGCGCTCTTCGGGCTCGTGCTCCTGGCGATCGCGGTCGCGCACATCTTCAAGCTATCGACGATTCTCGCGCTGCTCGCCGCGGGCATCATCGTGAAGAATGCTGACGAGCGGCCGCAACTCTGGCCGTCGCATTTCGGTTCCGCCGGATGGCTGCTGACCGTCATTCTCTTTGCGCTGACGCTGACGTCGTTCCACTGGCGCGATATCGCGCTCGGCGGCGTCGCGGCGCTCGGGCTGATCGTCGCGCGCTTCGTCGGCAAGCTCGTCGGCGTGCTGATTTTCGCGAAGCCGAGCGGACTCGACTGGAAGCAAGGCGCGGCGCTCGGCGTCGCGTTGACGCCGATGTCGGCGCTCGCGTACGTGCTCGTCGACGACATGTACGTGCTCTATCCGGACTACGATCCGACGCTGCGCGCGATCATCATGTGCTCGATCGTCGTGCTGCAGATCGTCTCGCCTTTCGTGGTGTACCGTAGCCTGTCGGCAGTCGGCGAGCGGCGCGAGTGATCGCGCCCGCCCTGCCCAGGCATTGATCATTCAAGAGGCGTCATGGCACTCGAACCTTTCATCAACTCCGAACCCTTCACGTTCGGCGTCGAGCTGGAAATCCAGGTCGTCAACACGCACGACTATGATCTGACGCGCGCCGCGTCGGACCTCATGCGTCTCATCAAGGACGAAAAGATTCCGGGCAACATCACGCCGGAAATCACCGAAAGCATGATCGAGCTTTCGACCGGCATCTGCACGACGCACGAGCAGGCCGTCACGGATCTTCGCAAGATCCGCGATACGCTCGTCGCCGCGGCGGATCAACTGAACGTCGGGCTCGCGGGCGGCGGCACGCACGCGTTCCAGCAATGGAGCGATCGGCAGATCTACGACGCGCCGCGCTTCCAGTACATCTCCGAACTGTACGGATACCTCGCCAAGCAGTTCACGGTGTTCGGCCAGCACGTTCACATCGGTTGTCCCGATCCGAATAGCGCGCTCTTCCTGCTGCATTCGATGTCGCGCTATATCCCGCATTTCATCGCGCTTTCAGCGTCGTCGCCGTACATCCAGGGCGTCGACACGGGGTTCCATTCGGCGCGACTGAATTCGGTATTCGCTTTTCCGCTGTCGGGGCGCGCGCCCTTCGTGCTGACCTGGGACGGCTTCGAAGAGTACTTCTCGAAGATGGTCAATACGGGCGTCGTCAACAGCATGAAGGACTTCTACTGGGATATCCGGCCGAAGCCCGGCTTCGGAACGATCGAAGTGCGCGTGATGGACACGCCGCTTTCCGTCGACAAGGCGGCCGCGATCGCCTGCTACATCCAGACGCTGTCGCGCTATCTGCTGCTCGACAAACCGCTCACGCCGCGCGAGGACGATTATCTCGTCTACACGTTCAACCGCTTCGAGGCGTGCCG
Organism: Caballeronia sp. S22; assembly: GCF_964261745.1. NCBI lineage: Bacteria > Pseudomonadati > Pseudomonadota > Betaproteobacteria > Burkholderiales > Burkholderiaceae > Caballeronia > Caballeronia sp. S22. The sequence continues at coordinate 154,753 of NZ_OZ180035.1, forward strand.
CTTCGGACTGGAAGGCACGTGCATCCATCCGCAGACGGGCGAGCGGCGGACCATCGGCGAAGACATTCTCGCGACGCTCGATGTGCTCGCGCCGCATGCCGAAGCGCTCGGATCGCAAGCCGCGCTCGCGGAAGTGGCCGATATCGCACGCGGCGTCAATGACGCGACCTGGCTGCGAGGCGTGGTCGACAAGGAAAAATCTCTACACGAGGCCGTCAGGCAGCAATGTTTGCAATGGCGTCGATAACATCACGCTTACGCTGACACCAGCCAGCGAATCATCGCGAAAGGCCGCTTCGGAAACACTGCGAAGCGGCCTTTAACTTTGGTCGGTATGAAACATGTGCTTGACGAGCAAGGGGAATAAAGCGCTCGCGGCAACGTTTGAAGAAGAACCGATTCGACGTCCCTAAGGATTTCTTCGAGAAATCCGTATACAGACGTAATAGAAGTTAACAAGTCTTGCGCGACGCTGTGGAAAACGTCAAAAAGAGGTGCAGAGTCAACGCGCTAGCGCGATGATAACCACGCGGTATGCGCAGGCGTCGCGACAGGGAATTCTGGACAACGGAAAGGTGCTCGACTTGAGGCCAAGTGTTATCAAGAATACGCACACATAAAAGAAGACGCTTTTCCACGGGTTATCCACAGTTCTGCGTGGATAATTAAGGTGTACGTTTGTTCTATGTCGCTTAGAATGGCGACTTTGCTGGCATAGCGTTATAGTCGGCAGGAAAACAGCGCCACGAGCAGGACCATAAGACGGCGCATAGGAAGAGGGTTGCAAATGTCCCCATTCAGGCACCGCTAATTGGCTTGGCACGCCTGAATTTTGAGACGGCGGGGACCGAGGACGGAGCGTAGTTCGCAAGGTGTTCGGAGTATTTTCTGCGAGCGGCGTTTCGAACGAGGTGTTCGCGGTGGTTGGCGCGAGCGTGCCGTCAGAACACATAAGCGGAACAACAAGCGAAAGACTATGAGTGAAGGCGTTTACGGAGAGCAGGCGACGGGGCGGGTGACCCACGGCCTGCTGAGGCTGAGCACCGCGATGCGCAGCCAGGCATGGGAATGGGCGGAAGGCGCGGGGCTGACGCCGACCCAGGGTGAAATTCTCGTTCTGCTGATGCAGCGCAAGGGGCCGATGCGCCTTGGCGAGATCGCGCGTGAAACGGCGCTGACCGCCGCCACGACGAGCGATGCGGTGAGCACGCTCGAAGGCAAGGGTCTCGTCGAGAAGCGGCGCGCGATCGACGACGGCCGCGCGCTCGCGGTGCGGCTGACCGCGCGTGGCCGCACGGCTGCGAAGAAGGCGCTGCAATGGCCGGACTTCCTCGCGAAGGCGGTCGGCACGCTGCGCGAGGACGAGCAGGTGGCGTTCTATCGCACGTTGCTCAAGACGATCCGTCAGCTCGAATCGCAGCAGCAGATTCCGGCGCACCGCATGTGTCTCTCCTGCTCGCATTTCGAGGCGAGCAAGAATCCCAAGAAGGCGCCGCATCACTGCGCGCTTCTGCAGATCGACATGGCAGACACGGATCTGCGTCTCGACTGTTCGGTATACGAAGAAGCCGACGTCGCCACGCAGAAGAAAAGCTGGAAGGTCTTTGCCCAGATCGCCTGATTCGGGTCGACGGGTAAAAAGCGTTTCTGGCGTCATCCGGCGCTGTGAGGCCGCGGCGAGTCGGTTAGACTGTGCCCGTCGCGCCTCGCCGCGAGGCGCGGCTCGTCACTACTCCGTCCCGAGAAAGCCGCCGATGAAACATGAAGTCCTGGCGATTCGCCACGTCTATTTCGAAGATCTGGGCAGCCTCGAACACGTGCTCGGCGATCGCGGCCATCTCGTGCGCTATCTGGACGTCGGGCGCGGCCGCATCGACGCGCCCAATCCGCTCGATCCTTCCTTGCTCGTCGTGCTCGGCGGCCCGATCGGCGCCTACGAGGACGCGCATTATCCGCATCTCGCGCCGCTGCTCTCCATGCTCGAAAAACGCATCGCCGCGGGCTTGCCGACGATCGGCATCTGTCTCGGCTCGCAACTGATCGCGCGGGCGCTCGGTGCGCGCGTGTATCCGTCGGACAAGCTCGAACTCGGCTGGTCGCCGCTCCAACTGACCGACGCGGGACGCGCGTCCGCGCTGCGGCATCTCGAAGCCGATGGCGCGCCCGTGCCGGTGTTCCACTGGCACGGCGATACCTTCGATCTCCCCACAAACGCGACACTGCTCGCATCCACCGATGCGTGCGCGCATCAGGCGTTTTCCTGGGGCGAGCACGTTCTCGCGCTGCAATGCCATCCGGAAGTGCTGGTCGAGCGCTTCGAGAGCTGGCTCGTCACGTATCCGGGCGATATCGCGAGAAGCGGCACGACGGTCGCCGCGCTGCGCGAGGACACCATGCGTCACGGCGCGACACTCGAACGCGCCGCCCGTGCGATGTTCGGCGAATGGCTCGACCGCTTCGCCGTGGTGGACGCGCGCTGAACGTGTGATGGTATGAACCATCGCGCCGCGTCTGGCGCGGTGCGCGTCTCTGCACGAAAGAAATCGCGGTGCTATTCTCGATCGCTCCTTTCTAGCGACGAGTCACCGCCATGAGCGCGCTGTTCACTCCCACGACCCTCCGCAGCCTCCAGCTCCCCAACCGCATCTTCGTGTCGCCGATGTGCCAGTACTCCGCCGAGCGCGGCGAGGCGACGGCATGGCACATGATCCATCTGGGCCATCTCGCGCTGTCGGGCGCGGCCATGCTCTTCATCGAGGCGACCTCCGTCGAGCCGGACGGCCGCATCACGCCGGGCGATCTCGGTCTCTGGGACGACGCCACCGAAGCCGCGCTACGTCCGGTGCTCGCCGCGATACGCCAGTATTCGAAGATCGCGGTGACGATGCAGTTGTCGCACGCGGGCCGCAAGGCATCGAGCCGCAAGCCGTGGGAAGGCGGGCAGTTGATCTCCGTCGCCGACGGCGGCTGGATGACCTACGCGCCATCGGCTATCCCGCATAAGCCGGAAGAAACGCCGCCGCTCGCGCTCGACGCCGCCGGTCTTATCCGCGTGAAGGAAGCGTTCGTCGCATCGGCGAAACGTGCGGCTCGGCTTGGTATCGACGGCATCGAAGTGCACTGCGCGCATGGCTATCTGCTGCATCAGTTCCTGTCGCCGATCGCCAATCAGCGCACCGACGAATACGGCGGATCGCGCGAGAATCGCATGCGCTATCCGCTCGAAATCTTCGATGCCGTGCGCGCCGCGTTTCCCGCCGACAAGCCGGTCGGCGTGCGCGTTTCCGCAACCGATTGGGTCGAAGGCGGATGGGGCATCGAGGATACGATCGCGTTCGCGGCGGAACTGAAGAAGCGCGGCGTCGACTGGATCGATGTGTCGTCGGGCGGCGTCTCGCCGTTGCAGAAGATCCCGTTGTCGTCGGGCTATCAGGTGCCGTTCGCGAAAGCCGTGAAGGAAGCGACGGGCGTGAACACCGTCGCTGTCGGGCTGATCACCGAGGCGAAGGAAGCGGAAGAGATCGTGGCGAGCGGCCAGGCCGATTACGTCGCGATGGCGCGCGCGATGCTCTACGATCCGCGCTGGCCGTGGCACGCCGCCGCCGAGCTCGGCGCGACCGTCGATGCGCCTCCCCAGTACTGGCGCTCGCAGCCGCGCGAACAGAAGAATCTCTTCGGCGAGATCACCATCGGGCAACGTTGAAACGCTCGAACATCATCCGGACGGTTGAGCATTCGCGCGCCGGGAGTGTAGGATACCGGTGTGTTGAGCGCGAGCGTTCAACCGAGTGAACGCGGCGCCTTCGAGGCCACCGCGTTTTTTTTCATCCCGATGTTCATCCCGATCGCGCGGGAGCGAAGCGTTATTTAAGGATTCGTTCGATGAGTTCACGCAGGGTCACCGTTCGCCGCTCCGGCGTACATGGCAAGGGCGTGTTTGCCGTGAAGCGGATTGCCGCGGGCGAGCAGGTGATGGAATACAAAGGCGAGCGCATTTCATGGAAGGAAGCGCTGCGCCGCCATCCGCACAACCCCGAAGAGCCGAACCACACGTTCTACTTCGCACTCGACGACGGCCGCGTAATCGACGGCAAGATCGAAGGGAACAGCGCGAAGTACATCAACCATTCGTGCGCGCCGAATTGCGAGGCCGAGGAAGTCGAAGGGCGCGTGTTCATTCACGCGTTGCGCGACATCGAGGCGGAAGAAGAGCTGAACTACGACTACGGGCTCGTTATCGAAGGCCGCATTACGAAGAAGCTCAAGAAGGAATACGAGTGCCGATGCGGCGCGAGGAAATGCCGTGGCACGATGCTCGCGGTGAAGAAGGAGAAGAAGAAAAAGTAGGCCGCGCCTGCTTCTTCGATTCGAAAGAGCCACGCGAGAGAGCGTGGCTCTTTTTCATTCCGCGACGGGCTTCTCTTCCTTGAGCGGCATCCGCACGATGAAGCGCGCGCCGCCTTCGGGCGCGTCCTCGTAATGCACGGTGCCGCCGTGCAGCGCCATGATGTCGTGAACGATCGCGAGCCCGAGTCCCGCGCCGCCTTCCACGCTCTGTCCGTCGCCGCGGAAAAAGCGCTTGAAGAGATCCGGCTGCTGATCCGGCGGCACGCCCGGGCCGTTGTCCTCCACGATGACTTCGCCGAAGCGGCGGCCGTTCGCGTCGCTCCATTCCGTGACCGTCATCGTGATGCGCGCGCCTTCGACGCGGAACGGCGGAATGTACTTGAGCGCGTTGTCGATCAGATTCGCGAGCACTTCGCGAGAAAGCACGACATTGCCGCGCACGATCAGCGGATGCTCGTTCTCGGGATCATCGAGACGCTGGAAGCCGAGATCGACCTGAGCGGCGAGCGCACGCGGCACCCACTCCGCGCCGGTTTCGAAGGCGAGCGCGGCGAGGTCGAAATCGGCGAAACGCGCTGCCTGTTCGCCCGGCTCGGCGCGCGCGAGCGAAAGCAGCTGATTCGAAAGACGCACCGCGCGATCCGCCGACGCGCGCAACTCCTTCACCGCCTCGATGGCTTTGTTCGGATCGCGCGAGCTGAGCGCCTGCTCCGCGTGAAGCTTGACTGCGGTCAGCGGCGTGCGCAGTTGATGCGCGGCATCGGCGATGAACTTGCGTTGCGCATCGAGCGCGGTCTGCAGGCGCACGAGCAGGGCGTTCATCGCGCTCGTGAGCGGACGGATTTCGCCGGGAACGAAAGTCTCGTCGACGGGTTCGAGCGAGATGTGCGTTTGCTGGTTGAGCGCGTCGGCGAGATCGGTGAGCGGATTCAATTGCTGATTCACGACGCGCCACACGATCACCCAGCCGGCGAGCAGCAAGAGCGCGAGCGGCATCATGATCGCGATCAGAAACTCCACCGCGATCCGATACCGCGAGCCGACGCGCTGCGCCACTTCGACGACGATCGGATTGCCGGTAGGCTGCGGCACGCGCACCTGCGCCGCGCGCACGGAGACGCCCTGAAAGTGCGTCTCGAACACATACGCATAGTGGATGCGCCGCACGTTGGTGCCGGTGAGCGGCAAATCGGGTTCGCCGGCGATTTCGTCATCGCCCGTGCTGATGCGATAGATGAGCTGCTCGACGGGGTCCGAGAACATCGCCTGCGCGAGCGGCGGAACGGTGACGGGGGCATCGACGCCCGCGAGCTGAATCTGCTTGGAGATGGCGGTGGCGAGATCCGCGAGAGAGCGATCGACGACGTGCTGCGTGTACTGCCAGGCGAGCCAGTACGCCATGAGGCCGCTCATCAGCGCGAGCAGGGACAGCGGCGCGGCGAGGCGGCGCAGCAGGGTGCGCCGCAGACTCGGGGGCGCCGGCGTCTCGGTGGCTTTCGATCGCGCCAGATCGAGCCAGTCTTCGCGGGCGAAACGCTGATCGCCCGCGCGGCGGGTGGGAAGTCGCAAGGCGGTCTACGGCAGGCGCGTCAAGCCGCTTGCCGGATCTCCTGAAGCAGATAGCCGAAGCCCCGCACCGTCACGATCTCGACGCGCGTGTTTTCGAGTTTCTTGCGCACCCGATGCACATAGACTTCGATGGCCGTATCGCCGAGATCGCCGCCGAAGTGCGTCAGGTGATCCTGTAACTGCGCCTTGCTCACGACGCGGCCGTGTCGCAGCAGCAGCATTTCGAGCACGGCGAATTCACGCGGCGAGAGTTCGAGCGGACGTTCGTCGTTGAAGATGCGGCGATCGACGCCCGACAGACGCAGACCGCCCAGCGTCACTTCGGGGCGCGGCACGTCGCCGTGCGGGCCGCTGCGGCGCATCACCGCGCGGATACGCGCTTCGAGTTCCTGCGGCTCGAAGGGCTTCAGCATGTAGTCGTCGGCGCCGCTGTTCAGGCCTTGCACGCGGTCGTGCAGCTCGTCGCGCGCGGTGAGGATGATCACCGGCGTATGGCGGTTGCTCTGGCGAAAACGCGAGAGCAGCGTCATGCCGTCGATGCCGGGCAAGCCCAGATCGAGAATGACGAGTTCATGGCGGTTCTGCGCGAGCGCCTGCTCGGCGAAGATGCCGTCGTGCACCATGTCGACCGTGAAGCCGGATTGTTCGAGGCTGCTTTGAATGCCGCGCGCGATGGGGCGGTCGTCTTCGATCAGAAGGATTCGCATGGAGTCGCTCAAGTACAATGGGTTGAGCTCAAGCGGGCGGGGCGGTCGGTGACATGCTCACATGCACGACGGGGCGGCGCGGGCTCGAGCCGGTTTAAAACTCATATCTCATGCGGCGTTGCGCGACCGTATCCCGGAAGCCGCGAGCAGCCGTACACCGAATGTATTTCCGCCCGGACATGGCTGTCATCTCGATCAACGAACTCGAAGCCGCGATCAACTACTGGCGCGGCCGCTCCCCGTCTAGCGGCGACGAACTCAGCCTCTGCAAGGAGGCGAGCGCGCTGTCCAGGCCCTATGCGCTGCTGATTGTACAGCGTCAGTCCAGCGTGCTACCCGAGCAACTGGACGTCGACGCGCGCGCCGCGTGGGAAGCTTACGAGCGCTTCAGGAATGGTAGCCGAGACTGAAAGCTACCTGACATTCAAGCTTTCTTTTTCCTGTTCGAATGCTTCCATTTATCCCGTTTTCGCGGAAAGGCGCGCAGTTTTCGCCTTTCGCGGTGTCATGATTGGTAACACGCGCGTTACCTTGTTTGCTGCCGTAAGCAATTCGTCAAAATGCGCGCGAAACGGCCTTTTTGCGCAAGGGGTTTGTGAGCAAGCGGGCGTCAATGCGATAAAGTCGCATCTATCATCGCTCCAGCGCACATCCGCCTCATGCTCGAACTCGACCATTTCGATCTTGCCCTGCTCGACGTGCTGCAACGGTTCGGGCGCGCCACGCATCAGCAACTGGGCGAGCAGGTGCCGCTTTCGCCGTCGCAGATCGGGCGGCGTCTGCAGCGGCTGGAAGCGACGGGTGTGATCGAAGGGTATCGCGTGGTCTTGCGGCCGGAGAAGCTCGGCCTGGGCGTGACGGCGTTCACGAGCTTGAAGCTGAAGCATCACGGCGATTCGATCATCGAGCAGTTTCAGCAGCAGATCGAGATGCTGCCCGAAGTGCTTGAATGCCACGCGACCGTGGGCGACGCCGATTATTTACTGCGCATCGTCGCGCCGGATTTGAACGCGCTGTCAGGTTTCGTGATGAAAAAGCTGATGCGCGTGCCGGGCGTCGACAGCGTGCGCTCGAACATCGTGCTCACGACGTTCAAGCGCAACGGCCCGCTGCCGCTCGCTCACCTGGCCGACGACGACTCGGGACTGAGCAAGTCCACATAAGCCAGCGGCACGAGATCCGCTTCGCCCACACCCAGGCGCGCGAACATCGCGTGCGCTTCCTGTTCGCCGCCGGCTTCGTCGTCATCCTGGCCGAGCAGCACTTCCAGCTCGATGAAATCGCCCAGACCGTCCACGCGGTCCAGATGGATGCGCGTGCGTCCGACGAGATATACATGCCGCTCCTTCGAGACGATGCCGCGTGTCGTCAGCGCCTGGGCGAGCAGCGCGTGCATCGCTTCCGGATTCGTCACCGGGCTGCGCGAGTAATAGGAGACTTTCGGACCGTCGCGGTCGTCGCGCTGATAGAAGATCAGTTCGGACGGCGTGCCGTCGTCGAACTGACGCAGCTTGAGGCGTCCGGTCGGCACGTCGTAGAAGAAGTCCTGCTGGCGGAAAACCAGCGGCGCGTCGGTGGCGAGCGAAGCCGCCCGCTCGCGCAGCTGGTCGAACTGATGCGCGCGCGCCTTGATTTCGATGTTGCGTGCCATGAAGGCTCCTCGAACACGGTTGGATGGATCAGCGAGGGCTCAGACTAGCAAATAATCGATGAAGCTCGCTTGAATGCACTTACGCGCGGACTCGGTATTTGCACTTAGATGTGTATTCAAACCGCCCACTGCGCATCGATCAGCCGCAGCGCCGCGGCAATCGCCGATTCCTCACGGCGCTCCGCAAGCGCGACGAAAGACAACTGGGTCGGCACGGTCACGCCTTCGACGATCGTCAGCGCGTGCGCATGCGCCTGCGCCAGCGCGATCGAATCCCGCGCAAGCGACAGACCGACGCCCGATTTCACGAGATCGAGCATCGAAGGCTCCTGATCCACTTCCGCGACGATCACCGGCATCGCGCCCGCCTCGCGGAAGATGCGCGACAGAAGCCGGTTGTGCGCAGACTCGGGCGGCGTCCAGATCCACGGCAACTTGGCGAGCGCCGCCCAGCTACGTTTGCCCTTGTTCACGCGGTTGTGCCAGCCCGCCGGCGCGAGCACGCGATACAGAAACGGCGTGAGCCTGACGACGTGAAAGCGATCGCCGTCGCGCGTGCCGTCGATGGCAGGATCGCCGATGTAATAGCCGACATCCAGATCGCGCGCCCTCACGCGGTCCAGAACCCAGCCCGACATGCCGTGCCGCAACGACGTTTCGATGCGCGGATGCGTCTCCACCAGTTGTCGCAGGAAGCCGCCGAGCCGCAGGAATTCGGGATCGAGAATCGTGCCGATGCGAAGCGTGCCGCTCACCTCGTGACGCAGCGCGGCAGCGGCGCGCTGCACATCGGCGGCGGCGGCGAGCGCGCGTTCGGCATGCGGCAGGAGCGCTTCGCCGTCGCGCGTCAGCAGAAGACCGTGCGACGTCCGCGAGAACAACACGACGCCCAGCATCTCCTGCAGATTCTTGATCTGAAGGCTGACGGCCGGCTGCGTGAGATGCAGGTGCGCCGCGGCGCGCGTGAGATTGCCTTCACGAGCGACGGTGATAAAGGCGCGCAAGAGAATGTAGTCCATCGCCTGATATTAAAGCTTCTTATATCCCAGTTGAACATATCTCATTGGATTCGGGGATGCCTCCGGCAGTACGCTCGGCCTATCCGCATATATAAGAGAGACATCATGGGCGAGACACATCGAAGCGAAGCGCAGGTCGCGGCGTTGACGCATTTCATCGGCGGCAAGCGGGTCGAAGGCGCGAGCGGGCGCTTCGGCGACGTGTTCAATCCGGCGACGGGGGTCGTCGCCTCGCGCGTGCCGCTCGCGAGCGCATCCGAAGTCGATGCCGCCGTGGCCGCCGCGAAAGCCGCTTTCTCCGAATGGAGCGAGACCGCGCCGATCAAGCGTGCGCGCGTGCTCTTCAAGTTCAAGCAACTGCTCGACGAACATCACGACGAGCTCGCCGAAATCATCACGCGCGAGCACGGCAAGGTGTTCAGCGACGCCAAGGGCGAAGTGATGCGCGGCATCGAGATCGTCGAGTTCGCGTGCGGCATTCCCAATCTGCTCAAGACCGACTTCACGGATCAGATCGGCGGCGGCATCGACAACTGGAACCTGCGTCAGCCGCTCGGCGTGGTCGCGGGCATCACGCCCTTCAACTTCCCGATGATGGTGCCGTGCTGGATGTTCCCCATCGCGATCGCGACGGGCAATACGTTCGTGTTGAAGCCATCGGAGCGCGATCCGTCGGCATCGGTTCGGCTCGCGGAATTGCTGACGGAAGCGGGCTTGCCCGATGGCGTGTTCAACGTCGTGCATGGCGATAAAACCGCCGTCGATGCGTTGCTCGCGCATCGGGATATCGAAGCGCTGTCGTTCGTCGGCTCGACGCCGATCGCCGAATACATCTACACCGAAGGCACGAAGCACGGCAAGCGCGTGCAGGCGCTGGGCGGCGCCAAGAATCATCTCGTCGTGATGCCCGATGCCGATCTCGATCAGGCCGTCGATGCGTTGATCGGCGCGGCGTACGGTTCGGCGGGCGAGCGCTGCATGGCAATTTCGGTTGCGGTCGCGGTCGGTCACATCGCCGATGAACTGATCGAACGCCTCACGCCGCGCGTGCAATCGCTCGTCATCAAGAACGGCATGGAAAGCGATGCCGAAATGGGTCCGCTCGTCACGGGCGCGCATCGCGCGAAGGTGGAAGGCTATATCGACGCGGGCGTGAAGTCGGGCGCGACGCTCGTCGTCGATGGACGCGGGCATCAGGTCGAAGGTCACGAGAACGGCTTTTTCCTGGGCGGCACGCTGTTCGACAACGTGAAAACCGACAGCACCATCTACAAGGAAGAAATTTTCGGGCCGGTGCTATCGGTGGTGCGCGTGCCGGATTTCGCGAGCGCGGTCGAGCTCATCAACGAGCATGAATTCGCCAACGGCGTGTCGTGCTACACGACGGACGGCGGCGTCGCGCGCGCGTTCTCGCGTCAGATCAAGGTGGGCATGGTCGGCATCAACGTGCCGATTCCGGTGCCGATGGCGTGGCATTCGTTCGGCGGCTGGAAGCGTTCGCTCTTCGGCGATCACCACGCATACGGCGAAGAAGGCGTGCGCTTCTATACGCGCTACAAGAGCGTGATGCAACGCTGGCCCGACAGTATCGCGAAGGGCGCCGAATTCACGATGCCGGTGGCGAAGTAATCGAATCATCGAAGCCGCGCAAGACGGCATCGACAGGAGACACGTCATGAAACAGAACGCGCGCAAGCTGGAAGGCGAATTCGACTACATCGTCGTCGGGGCGGGCACGGCCGGATGCGTGCTCGCGAATCGCCTCACCGAAGATCCGAACGTGAACGTGCTGCTGCTCGAAGCAGGCGGCAAGGACGACTATCACTGGATTCACATTCCGGTCGGCTATCTGTATTGCATCGGCAATCCGCGCACGGACTGGCTCTACAAGACGCAGGCGGAACCGGGCCTCGACGGCCGCAAGCTCGCGTATCCGCGCGGACGCGTGCTCGGCGGATGCTCGTCGATCAACGGCATGATCTACATGCGCGGCCAGCGCGAGGACTACGACGACTGGGCGCACATCAGCGGCGATCCGGGCTGGTCGTGGGATTCCGTGCTGCCCGTCTTCATGCGCAGCGAGGATCATCACGGCGGCGGCAATTCATGGCATGGCGCGGGCGGCGAATGGCGCGTCGAGAAGCAGCGCCTGAAGTGGAAAGTTCTCGAGACTTTCGCACAAGCCGCGCAGCAAAGCGGCATTCCCGCGACGGATGACTTCAATCGCGGCGACAACACCGGCGTCGGATATTTCGAAGTGAATCAGCGCGGCGGCATTCGCTGGAACGCGGCGAAAGCATTCCTGCGCGAAGCGATGAAGCGTCCCAATCTCACGACGATCACCGGTGCGCATACGCAACGCCTCGTGTTCGAAGGCGCGCGCTGCGTCGGCGTGGAGTATCGCGGCGGCGATATCGATTACGTCGGGCGTGCGCGTTTCGAAGTGATTCTCAGCGCGGGCGCGGTGAACTCGCCGCAGATTCTCGAACTGTCCGGCATCGGCAACGGCGCGCGTCTGCAACGTCTCGGTATCGATGTCGTGAAGAGCCTGCGAGGTGTCGGCGAAAATCTGCAGGACCACTTGCAATTGCGCATGGCGTACAAGGTCAACGGTGTGCGCACGCTCAACACGTTGTCGGCGCATTGGTGGGGCAAACTTTTCATCGGCATGCAATACGCGCTGATGCGAAGCGGACCGATGTCGATGGCGCCGTCGCAACTCGGCGCGTTCGCCAAGTCCAATCCCGACGATGCATCGATCAAGCGGGCCGATGTCGAATATCACGTTCAGCCTTTGTCGCTCGAACGCTTCGGCGAGCCGCTGCATTCGTTCAACGCGTTCACCGCGTCGGTGTGCAACCTGCGGCCGACATCGCGCGGCAGCGTGCATATCGAATCGCCGGATGCGCACGCGGCGCCGCTGATCGCGCCGAATTATCTGTCGACCGATCACGATCGCGAAGTGGCCGCGAATTCGGTGCGTCTCACGCGGCGCATCGTCAGCGCGCCCGCGCTGGCGCAATACCGGCCCGAGGAAATTCTTCCAGGCATCCAGTATCAGACGCAGGAAGAACTCGTCGAAGCGGCGGGCAAGGTCGGCACGACGATCTTCCATCCGGTCGGCACCTGTCGCATGGGCACGGACAACGATCCGGCCGCGGTCGTCGACAGCCGTCTGCGCGTGATCGGCGTGCGCGGCCTGCGCGTGGTCGATGCATCGGTGATGCCGACGATCACATCGGGCAACACGAACTCGCCGACCCTGATGATCGCCGAGCGTGCGAGCCAGATGATCCGCGAGGACAGGCGCGGCATAGAAGCGGAAGAAGTGATCGCGACGGCGCTCGCATGACAGATCGGTGACGCGCGCGCTTCACATGTCGGGATGACGCGTGAATGGCGCGCGCATGACGTTGCACAAACGATTGCTTATATGCGCAGGGAATAAGCACTCTCCGTGCCCCTATTGCGTGCACGCGCCAAAACTCCAAGCAATTCGTTAGTAAGTGCAAATCCCAATGATTGCGCTGCATCATTGGCGCGACAATGGCCCCGGAATTAGTGATGCTCGTCATACCTCGTGCACACTTTGTGCGGGCGCAACAGCGATGCATGAAGCGAAGCAGTACCGGGATGGAGACAACGTTCGGGTGCGCGCGGAAAGAAAAAATAAGGCGCAGGCGAATACGGATTTGCCCAGCGCTTCACTTCGCATGGAAGGGGACATGATTCTCGGCGACACCATTCTTGAAACGCGAGGACTCACGAAGGAATTCAAAGGCTTCACGGCCGTGAATGGCGTGAACCTGCGCGTTCGCCGCGGTTCGATCCATGCGCTGATCGGACCGAACGGTGCAGGCAAGACGACCTGCTTCAACCTTCTCACCAAGTTCCTCGAACCCACCGCGGGACAGATCGTTTTCAACGGCGTGGACATCACGCGCGAGCGTCCGGCGCACATCGCGCGGCGCGGGATCATCCGCTCGTTCCAGATTTCCGCCGTGTTTCCGCATCTGACGGTGCTGCAGAACGTGCGCATCGGTTTGCAGCGGCAACTGGGCACGTCGTTTCATTTCTGGCGCAGCGAGCGTTCTCTCGATGCGCTCAACGACCGCGCGATGGACCTGCTCACGCAAGTCGGCCTCACTGATTTCGCCGATACGAAAACCGTCGAGCTGTCATACGGCCGCAAGCGCGCGCTGGAGATCGCGACCACGTTGTCGATGGAGCCCGAACTGATGCTTCTCGACGAGCCGACGCAAGGCATGGGTCACGAGGACGTCGATCGCGTGACGGCGCTGATCAAGAAGGTGTCGGCGGGGCGCACCATCCTGATGGTCGAGCACAACATGAACGTGATCGCGGGCATCTCCGACACCATCACCGTGCTTCAGCGCGGCGAAGTGCTCGCCGAAGGCAGCTACGCGGAAGTGTCGAGGAATCCGCTCGTGATGGAAGCCTACATGGGCAGCGCCGATGCGGCGCTCACCGGAGCGCATGCATGAGTACGATCGTGGAGGAGCGCCGCTCGCGCGAGGCGAACGGCGCGGCGGGCAATGTGCCCGCGCTGGAAATATCGGGTCTGCAGGCGTGGTACGGGGAGTCGCACATCCTGCACGGCGTGGACCTCAAGGTGAACCGCGGCGAAGTGGTCACGCTGCTCGGCCGCAACGGCGCGGGCCGCACGACCACGTTGCGCGCCATCATGGGTTTGACCGGGCGCAGGACGGGTTCGATCCGCGTGAGCGGCAATGAAACCATCGGCCTCGCCACGCACAAGATCGCGCATTACGGGGTCGGCTATTGTCCGGAGGAGCGCGGCATTTTTTCGAGCTTGTCCTGCGAGGAAAACCTTCTTTTGCCGCCGATGATCGGCAACGCGAAAGACGCGATGCCGCTCGACGAGATCTACTCGATGTTCCCGAACCTGAAGGAGCGCCGCGCGAGCCAGGGCACGCGTCTTTCGGGCGGCGAGCAGCAGATGCTGGCCGTCGCGCGCATTCTGCGCACGGGCGCGAATCTGCTTCTGCTCGATGAAATTTCGGAAGGGCTCGCGCCGGTCATCGTGCAGACACTCGCGCGCATGATCCTCATGCTGAAGTCGCGCGGCTACACGATCGTCATGGTCGAACAGAATTTTCGTTTCGCGGCGCCGCTTGCGGATCGCTTTTACGTGATGGAACACGGGAACATCGTCGAGCATTTCGGCGCGGGGGAACTCGAAGCGAAGATGCCGGTGCTGCACGAATTGCTCGGGGTGTAATCGATCCCGGCGCGGCACATCGGAAAGGGCAACACCAGTAACACCGCATCAAATCAAAACTCTTGGAGACTGGAATGAAAAAGAAGACCCTCGCGCGCCTCTCTACTCTGTGCTTTGCGGCTGCGGCGGCGAGTGTGGCGGTGATGAGCACGAGCGCCAATGCCGCCGACGGCAACACGGTGAAGATCGGCTTCGTCACCGACATGTCGGGCCTCTACGCGGACATCGACGGACAAGGCGGACTCGAAGCGATTCGCATGGCGATCGCGGACTTCGGCGGCAAGGTGAACGGCAAGCCGATCGAACTGGTGTATGCGGATCACCAGAACAAGGCGGACATCGCGGCGTCGCGTGCGCGCGAGTGGATCGACCGCGACGGCGTGAACGTGATCATCGGCGGCACGAACTCGGCGACGGCGCTTTCGAGCGCGCAGGTGGCGGCGGAGAAGAAGACGCCGTACATCAACATCGGCGCGGGCGCGGACAACCTGACCAACGAGCAATGCTCGCCCTACACGGTTCACTACGCCTACGACACCATGGCGCTCGCGAAGGGCACCGGTTCCGCGGTGACGAAGCAGGGCGGCAAGTCGTGGTACTTCCTGACGGCCGACTATGCGTTCGGCAAGGCGCTGGAAAAGAACACGGCTGATGTCGTGAAGGCGAACGGCGGCCAGGTGCTCGGCGAAGTGCGCCATCCGCTGTCGGCGTCGGACTTCTCGTCGTTCCTGCTGCAGGCGCAGGGCTCGAAGGCGCAGGTGCTCGGCCTCGCGAACGCGGGCGGCGACACGATCAACTCGATCAAGGCCGCGAAGGAATTCGGCATCACCAAGTCGATGAAGATCGCCGCGCTGCTGGTCTTCATCGCCGATATCCACAGCCTCGGCCTCGAAACCACGCAAGGTCTCGTTGCAACGGATAGCTGGTACTGGAACAAGGACGACAAGACGCGCGCCTGGGCGAAGCGCTACTTCGACAAGATGAAGAAGATGCCGGGCAGCCTGCAGGCGGCGGATTACTCGGCCGTCACGACGTACCTGAATGCGGTGAAGGCGGCGGGCACGACCGACAGCGACAAGGTCATGGCGCAGCTCAAGAAGGCGAAGATCGACGACTTCTACGCGAAGGGCTACATCCGCGAAGACGGCTCGATGATTCACGACATGTACCTGATGGAAGTGAAGAAGCCGTCGGAATCGAAGGAGCCGTGGGATTACTACAAGATCACCGCGACGATTCCGGGCGATCAGGCGTTCGGCACCAAGGCCGAATCGCGCTGCAAGCTCTGGAAGTAAGCGTTCGGTAGCGCGCAAGCGTTCGCGCGGCGGGCGGCCGAAGGGTCGCCTCGCCGTCGCAACCGCGTCAACACGTTTCTGACGGCAGGTTCAATGGAAATTTTCGGCATTCCGCTCGCCGCAATGATGAGCCAGCTGCTGCTCGGGCTGGTGAACGGCTCGTTCTACGCGATCCTGAGCCTCGGGCTCGCGGTGATCTTCGGCCTGCTCAACGTCATCAATTTCGCGCACGGCGCGCTCTTCATGCTGGGCGCGATGCTCGCGTGGATGGGCTATTCCTACTTCAACATCCCGTACTGGGCGATGCTCCTGCTCGCGCCCATCGTGGTCGGCCTGTTCGGCGTGGTCATCGAACGCTCGATGCTGCGCTGGCTCTACAAGCTCGATCATCTCTACGGGCTTCTGCTCACGTTCGGCCTCACGCTCGTGATCGAAGGCGTGTTCCGCTCGGTTTACGGTTCATCGGGGCAGCCGTACGACGTGCCTTCGCTGCTTCAGGGCGCGACCAATCTCGGCTTCATGTTCCTGCCGAACTATCGCGCGTGGGTGGTCGTCGCGTCGCTCGTCGTGTGCTTTGCGACGTGGTTCGTGATCGAAAAGACGCGCATCGGCGCGTATCTGCGCGCGGGCACGGAGAATCCGAAGCTCGTCGAGGCGTTCGGCGTCAACGTGCCGATGATGATCACGCTCACCTACGGCTTCGGTGTCGCGCTCGCGGCGTTCGCGGGCGTGCTGGCGGCGCCCGTGATCCAGGTGTCGCCGCTGATGGGCCAGTCGATGATCATCACCGTGTTCGCGGTCGTCGTGATCGGCGGGATGGGCTCGATCATGGGCTCGATCCTGACCGGCCTGCTGCTCGGCGTGATCGAGGGGTTCACGCGCGTGTTCTATCCGGAAGCGTCCGCGACGGTCGTCTTCGTCATCATGGCGATCGTGTTGATGATTCGCCCGGCAGGACTCTTCGGCAAGGAAAAATGATGCAGAGAAAAGCGCTCTATGGCCTGTTGCTGATCGGCCTGATTGCGGCGCCGTTCGTCGGCGTATATCCGCTGTTCATGATGAAGGTGCTGTGCTTCGCGCTGTTCGCGGCGGCGTTCAATCTGCTGATCGGCTATACCGGGCTGCTGTCGTTCGGGCACGCGATGTTCCTCGCGACCGCCGGCTACGTCGCCGGCTATGCGATCCAGTCGCTGAACTTCACGCCGGAGCTCGGCGTGATCGCGGGCACGGCGGCGGCGACGCTGCTCGGGCTCGTCGCCGGACTGCTCGCGATCCGGCGCCAGGGCATCTACTTCGCGATGGTCACGCTCGCGCTCGCGCAGATGGTGTACTTCGTGTTCCTGCAGGCGCCGTTCACGCATGGCGAAGACGGTCTGCAAGGCGTGCCGCGCGGCAAGCTCTTCAACGTGCTCGATCTGGGCAACGACATCACGCTCTACTACGTCGTGCTCGTGGTGATGCTGCTCGCGTTCGCGCTGATCGTGCGCATCGTGCATTCGCCGTTCGGGCAAGTGCTGATCGCGATCAAGGAGAACGAGCCGCGGGCGATTTCGCTCGGCTACGACACGGCGCGCTACAAGCTGCTCGCGTTCGTGCTGTCGGCGGGTCTTGCGGGTTTCGCGGGCGCGATGAAGACGGTCGTGCTCGGCTTCGAAACGCTCGGCGACGCCTACTGGACGATGTCCGGTCTCGTCGTGCTGATGACGCTCGTCGGCGGCATGAGCACGATGTTCGGGCCGTTGCTCGGTGCGGCGATCATCGTCGCGCTGGAAGACAAGCTCGGCGACATCGGCAGCGGCATTGCGCGGATCACGGGCGTGTCGTGGTTCAATTCGCTCGGCGAATCGGTGACGATCGTGACGGGGTTGATCTTCATCGCGTGCGTGCTGGCGTTCCGTCGCGGGATCGTCGGGGAGATCATCGCGCGGGTTCGGCCGCTGCAAGGCTGACGCGATTTAGTTGGAAATACGAACGAATCGGGCACTTGCGAGAAGACCGCTGTATTGCAAGAAATACGCCCTTTTGAGGTGCTTTTATGCACCACTAGGGTAAATGCTAGGTTGTCGCATACTGATGCGTTCTTTAATATGCGTCCTAGTTCTGTTGCACCCAGATTTTTTGAGGTGGAGAACGAGGAGACATGAGGCACAAAGTGCCCGACCGAAAAGCGCTGTTGGATGATTCCAACAGCGCTTTTTTTATTCCCCATCGATAATACGAATAAAATCCCGCGATTGATTTAACGCGGGTTTTCCCGGGGTTCCAGCGCACGCTAAACCCTTCAAAACGCTTGCTGCGCGGTGGTTTCGTCCGCTAAACTGCATTTCCCGACCCGATGGTCGGTAATTCACGACGGGCGCGAATCAGCGGCATATTCGCAGGCAATTCTCCACGCAGAAAACTGATT
The DNA here is from genome assembly GCF_964261745.1 of Caballeronia sp. S22. Taxonomy (NCBI): domain Bacteria; kingdom Pseudomonadati; phylum Pseudomonadota; class Betaproteobacteria; order Burkholderiales; family Burkholderiaceae; genus Caballeronia; species Caballeronia sp. S22. The sequence goes on from NZ_OZ180035.1 coordinate 173,011, forward strand.
TACGGGGCGCAAATCAATGAAGTTGGCTTTACGCGGCAAGACGGTCGCAATGGCCGTCGCGGCAGTTTCCATTAGTTTCTCGGCGGCATTCAGCAATCCCGTTTTGGCGGACGTGAAAATCGGCGTGACGGTCTCGGCGACGGGCCCGGCGGCTTCGCTCGGCATTCCGGAAAAGAGCACCGTCGCATTGTTGCCGAAGGAAATCGGCGGGCAGAAGGTGGAATACATCGTTCTCGACGACGCCACCGATTCCACCCAGGCCGTGAAGAACGCGCGCAAGCTGACGAGCGAAGATCACGTCGACGCGCTCGTCGGTTCGACGGTCGTTCCGAATTCGCTCGCGATGATCGACATCGCCTCCGAAACGCACACGCCGATGATTTCGATGGCGGCGGCCGCGAGCATCGTCGAACCGATGGACAGCAAGCGCGCGTGGGTCTTCAAGACGCCGCAGAACGACATTCTGATGGCCACCGCGATCGCGCAACACATGTCGAATCACGGCGTGAAGACGGTCGCGTTCATCGGCTTTTCCGACGCTTACGGCGAGAGCTGGTTCAAGGAATTCTCGAAGGCCGCCGATCTGGCGAAGCTGAAGATCGTCGCGAACGAACGCTTTGCGCGCAACGATGCGTCGGTGACGGGTCAGGTGCTCAAGATGATGTCGCAAAACGCCGACGCGGTGCTGATCGCGGGCGCGGGCACGCCGGCCGCGCTGCCGCAGAAGACGCTCAAGGAGCGCGGCTACAAGGGCAAGATCTATCAGACGCACGGCGTCGCCAATAACGACTTCCTGCGCGTGTGCGGCAAGGATTGCGAAGGCACGTTCCTGCCCGCGGGCCCGTTGCTCGTCGCGGAGCAGTTGCCCAACAGCAATCCCGTGAAGCAGGCCGCGCTCACGTACAAGAAGGCCTACGAAGGCGCATACGGCGCGGGTTCCGTGTCGACGTTCGGCGGTCACGCGTGGGACGCGGGCCTCATTCTGCAGCGCGCGATTCCCGTCGCATTGAAGAAGGGCCAGCCGGGCACGCCGGCGTTCCGCGAAGCGTTGCGCGCGGCTATCGAAGTGACGAAGAATCTGCCTGCATCGCACGGCATCTTCAACATGAGCCCCAACGATCACTCCGGACTGGACCAGCGCGCGCGCGTGATGGTGGAGATCGTCGGCGGCAAGTGGAAGCTCTCGGGCAACTGACGCATTCGCATGTGAACGATTCGGAGAACAAAGGCGCGTTAGCAACACAACGCGCCTTTTTTTCTGTGCCGTGCAGAGGAACCCGAAGCGAAGAAGAGGGCGCGAAGCCTCGATCGCAACGGCGCAACGGTCAGGGAAAACCAGCCTTGGCACGCAGTAACGCGGTAAATAGATTGGGGCGGCTCTTTGGTTAGCCCAGGGAAGCAGCATCGATAACAACTCGCAGCAGCGCACCGCAGGGGTGCGTGAACCGCAAGTCGCGTTTGGAGACAAGCAATGAAAACGAAGAAGGCATGGATCAGGACGGGCATCGCGCTCGCCATCGCGGGCAGCGTGCTGGCAGGATCGGGCGCGGCGTTCGCTCAGGTGAAGATCGGCGTGACGCTCTCGGCGACGGGACCGGCCGCATCGCTCGGGATTCCCGAGAAAAATACCGTCGCGCTGCTGCCGAAGGAAATCGGCGGGAAATCGGTCGAATACATCGTGCTCGATGACGGTTCCGACACGAGCCGCGCCGTGCAGAACACGCGCAAGCTGATCGATGAAGATCACGTCGATGCGATCGTCGGCTCGACCGTGACGCCGAACTCGCTCGCGATGATCGATGCGGCCGCCGCCGGCAAAACGCCGATGATCTCGATGGCCGCGTCCGCAGCGATCATCGCGCCGATGGACGCGAAGAAGGCGTGGGTCTTCAAGACGCCGCAAAACGACGCGCTGATGGCCGATGCAATCGCGAGCTACATGGAGAAGCACGGCGTGAAGACGGTGGGCTTCATCGGCTTCGCGGATGCCTACGGCGACGGCTGGTACAACGTGTTCAACACGGCGGCGGCGGCGCACAAGCTGAAGATCGTCACGAACGAGCGCTATAACCGCACGGACACGTCCGTCACCGGCCAGGTCCTGAAGACGATGGGCGCGAACCCGGACGCGGTGCTGATCGCGGGCGCGGGCACGCCGTCCGCGCTGCCGGCGAAGGCGCTGAAGGAGCGCGGCTACAAGGGCAAGGTCTATCAGACGCACGGCGTCGCCAACAACGACTTCCTGCGCGTCTGCGGCAAGGACTGCGAGGGCGAGATTCTGCCCGCGGGTCCGGTGCTCGTGACCGAGCAGTTGCCGGACGGCAATCCGGTGAAGAAGTCTTCGGCCGCCTACAAGGAAGCGTATGAGAAGGCGTACGGCGCGGGCTCGCTGTCGACCTTCGGCGGACATGCATGGGATGCGGGCCAGATGCTCCAGCGCGCGATTCCCGAGGCGCTGAAGAAGGGCCAGCCGGGCACGCCGGAATTCCGCGAAGCGCTGCGCGCGGCGCTGGAAAACCTGAAGGATCTGCCGGTGTCGCACGGCATCATGAACATGACGCCGACCGATCACAACGGCTTCGACAATCGCGCGCGCGTGATGGTGCAGATCGTCGACGGCAAGTGGAAATTGCTGAACGACTGAGCGTCAGAGGACGCGCTTCATCGCGCGTTCTTGTTTCTTGATTTTGAGATGAACGAGCGGCGCACCGGCAACGGCGCGCCGCTTTGACCATGTTCCGGCGGCTGTTATTGAGGCGCCTGTTTCAAAAGAAGCTTTGAAGAGGAAGTATGGACTTATCGATTGCGGCGATCCTCGCGCAGGACGGGATCACCACGGGCGCGATCTACGCCTTGCTCGCGCTCGCTCTGGTGCTCGTGTTCTCAGTGACACGCGTCATTTTCATTCCGCAGGGCGAGTTCGTCGCGTATGGCGCGCTCACGCTGGCCGCGCTTCAAACGCAGAAGCTGCCCGCGACCTGCTATCTGCTCATCGCGATGGGCGTCGGCTGCTTTGTCGCGGAACTCGCTGGTATCGTTCGGCATCCTGCACGATATCACCAGATCGGACGCCTGCTTGCCGTGCTGGCGGGCAAGTATCTGCTGTTTCCCGTCGCGGTCTGGGGAATCACGCAGGCAGCCTTCGCACAGCCTCTGCCGATGATCGTGCAGATCGCGCTGACGCTTCTGATCGTCGTGCCGATGGGACCGTTCGTCTATCGCCTCGCGTATGAGCCGATCGCGGAGGCGAGCACGCTGTTGCTGCTGATCGTGGCGGTGGCGGTGCACTTCGCGATGGTCGGCCTCGGACTCGTGATGTTCGGCGCGGAAGGCTCGCGCACGACGGCGTTTTCGGACGCCACGTTCAATCTCGGCAGCGTGTCGATTTCCGGGCAGAGTTTGTGGGTCGTCGGCACGGCGGTGGTGTTAATCGCCGCGCTGTATTTCTACTTCGATCGGTCCATCTCCGGGAAGGCCTTGCGCGCGACGTCGGTGAACCGGCTGGGCGCGCGGCTCGTGGGCATCGGCACGACACAGGCAGGCCGCCTCGCGTTCACGCTCGCGGCTGGCCTGGGCGCACTGTGCGGCGTGCTCGTGGCGCCGATCACGACCATTTACTACGACTCCGGCTTTCTGATCGGCCTGAAGGGCTTCGTCGGCGCCATCGTCGGCGGTCTCGTGAGCTATCCGCTCGCGGCTGCAGGCTCGCTGCTGGTGGGTCTGCTCGAATCGTATTCGTCGTTCTGGGCGAGCGCGTACAAGGAGGTGATCGTCTTCACCTTGATTATTCCGGTTTTGCTATGGCGCAGCCTGGCAAGCCCGCATTCGGATGAAGACGAGGAGTAAGCCGATGAAATTCCGTTCTTTTTGGATCTTTTTGTTGATCGTCTTCGCTCTGCCGATCCTGCCTCGACCGATCGCCGTGCCCGAGTACTGGATCACGCTGCTGAACTACATCGGCCTGTATTCGATCGTCGCGATCGGACTCGTACTGCTGACCGGCATCGGCGGGATGACGAGCTTCGGGCAGGCTGCGTTCGTCGGCGTAGGTGCGTATGCGACGGCCTTCCTGACGACGCGATACGGTGTCTCGCCGTGGCTCGCGCTGATCGCAGGCGTCGTGCTGACGGCGTTCATCGCGCTGTTGCTCGGCCTCATCACGATGCGCCTCTCCGGGCATTTCCTTCCGCTCGGGACGATCGCGTGGGGGCTGTCGTTGTTCTACCTGTTCGGCAACATGGAACTGCTGGGCAAGTACGACGGCATCAACGGCATTCCCGTGCTCAACGTGTTCGGCTGGGAGCTCGAATCGGGCCGCAGCATCTATTACCTGATCTGGGTCGTGGTATTGCTCGCGGTGATTTCTGTTCAGAATTTGCTTAATAGTCGTCCGGGGCGGGCGATCCGCGCACTGCGGGGCGGGGGCACGATGGCCGAAGCAATGGGCATCAACACCGCCTGGATGCGTGTCGTCATCTTCGTCTATGCAGCGGTTCTCGCGGCTATTTCCGGCTTCCTGTACGCCCATTTACAGCGTGCCGTGAATCCGACGCCGTTCGGACTGAATCACGGCATCGAGTTTCTCTTCATGGCGGTGGTCGGCGGTGTCTCGCATGTGTGGGGTGCGATTCTGGGCGCGACGATCCTCACCGTTCTTCAGGACTATCTTCAGACGCTTCTGCCCAAGCTGCTCGGCGCGAACGGCAATTTTGAGATTATCGTTTTCGGTGTCGTGATGGTGTTGCTGCTGCAATACGCGCGGCAGGGCGTCTGGCCGTTCGTGGCTCGCCTTTTCCCGCGCGGGCCGCGTGCGCACGTCCCGGATCACGGCGATGTTTTGCCGCAGCGCAGCAAGCCGAACGCGGGCGAGCGCTTGCTGGTGGTGGAAAAAGCGCGCAAGCAGTTCGGCGGACTCGTCGCGGTCAACGATGTGAGCTTCGAAGTAAAGGCGGGTGAGATCATCGGGTTGATCGGCCCGAATGGTGCGGGAAAATCCACGACCTTCAATCTCGTGACGGGCGTGCTTCAGGCCACGAGCGGAGCGATCAGTTTTCACGGGGAGCGCATCGAAAAGCTCACTTCACGTGAAATCGTCAAACGCGGAATTGGCCGGACGTTCCAGCACGTCAAGATGCTTCCGGGGATGACGGTGCTGGAGAACGTCGCAATCGGTGCGCATTTGCGCGGCAACACTGGCGTCTGGCGCAGTGTCGTGCGATTGAATGCTGCCGAGGAAGCGCGCTTGATGTCCGAAGCTGCGAAGCAGATCAAGCGTGTGGGTCTAGAGAAGCATATCTATAGCGAGGCCGGCAGTCTGGCACTTGGCCAACAGCGGATTCTAGAAATCGCCCGGGCGTTGTGCTGCGACCCGACTCTTCTCTTGCTCGACGAACCGGCGGCGGGTCTGCGTTATCAAGAAAAGTTGCAATTGGCCGAGTTGCTGCGGAAGCTGCGCGCTGAAGGGATGAGCATTCTGCTGGTCGAACACGACATGGATTTCGTAATGAATTTGACCGATCGGCTCGTCGTAATGGAGTTCGGGACGAAGATCGCGGAGGGCTTGCCAACCGAAGTCCAAAAAGATCCGGCGGTTCTCGAAGCGTATCTGGGCGGGGTGGAGTGATGGCAAAGGAATCGAATACGGCCGAGAATCCGATTTTGCAGGTCGACGGCTTGTCGGTGCGCTATGGCAAGGTCGAAGCGTTGCACGATGGCAAGCTTACCGTCGGGCCAGGGCAAATCGTTTCGGTCATCGGGCCGAACGGCGCAGGTAAATCGACGCTCCTCAACGCGATCATGGGCGCGTTGCCGCAAACGGGGCATGCCAAGGGCGTCGTGCGATATCTCGCTGAAGATGTATCCGCGCTGGCGATTGAACGTCGCGTTTCACGTGGAATGTGTCTGGTGCCGGAAAAGCGCGAATTGTTCGCGACGATGACGGTTGAAGACAATCTGGTGCTCGGTGCATATCGACGCAAGCGGGCGGGCGAGCGTAATTTTCTCGACCAACTCGATCACGTGTTCGAGCTTTTTCCGCGGCTGAAGGAACGGAGGAAACAGGCGGCTGGGACGTTGTCGGGCGGGGAGAGGCAAATGCTGGCAGTGGGCCGTGCGTTGATGGGCAAGCCGCAACTGCTGATGCTCGATGAGCCGAGCCTCGGACTTGCACCGTTAATCGTGAAAGAGATTTTTCACATCATCAGCGCGCTTCGTCAGACGGGCGTTGCAACGCTGTTGATCGAGCAAAACGCACGCGCTGCCTTGCAGATTTCCGATTATGGCTACGTGCTTGAGACGGGTGAGTTCGCGCTGGAAGGAAACGCAGACGCGCTCCAACACAATCCACAAGTCATCGAAACCTATCTCGGTTTGACGAAGAAAGTCGCGTAAGCACGACGGCTGAAGTGCCATCAAAAGGCGTGTTTCACGTGAAACACGCCTTTTTTTTCGTCCTCGGCCGATCGGTCGAATTCGAGGCAGAGAAGAAGCCGTTATAATTCAGAGTTATTCTCTCTCCCAGGTTCGTGTCGTTCGCACACGATATCCCAATGCTTTATCCCACAGAATTTGATGTGATCGTCGTTGGCGGCGGTCACGCAGGCACAGAGGCGGCGCTCGCCTCTGCACGTATGGGCTGTAAGACCCTTCTTTTGACCCACAATATCGAGACGTTGGGTCAGATGAGCTGCAATCCGTCGATCGGCGGGATCGGTAAGGGCCATCTTGTCAAGGAAGTCGACGCGCTCGGCGGGGCAATGGCAGCGGCGACGGACGAATCGGGGATTCAGTTCCGCATTCTCAACTCGTCGAAGGGGCCGGCTGTGCGGGCAACGCGCGCGCAGGCCGATCGTCTGCTGTACAAGCAGGCAATCCGACATCGACTCGAAAATCAGCCCAATTTGTGGCTGTTTCAGCAGGCCGTCGACGATTTGATGGTCGAAGGCGATCGAGTTGTCGGCGCGGTGACGCAGGTTGGGCTTCGTTTTCGAGGCCGCGCGGTCGTGCTGACTGCTGGCACCTTCCTCGACGGGAAAATTCACGTCGGACTGAATAACTACGTCGGTGGCCGGGCGGGCGATCCTGCCGCAGTATCGCTTTCGGCGCGGCTCAAGGAGCTAAAGCTGCCCCAAGGCCGTCTCAAGACGGGCACGCCTCCGCGAATCGATGGCCGGACGATCGATTTCTCCAAGCTCGAAGAGCAGCCGGGCGATCTCGATCCGATCCCAGTGTTCTCGTTCCTTGGGCGCGTGGAGCAGCATCCGCGTCAACTGCCTTGCTGGGTTACGCATACGAACGCCCAGACGCACGACATCATCCGCTCCGGACTCGATCGTTCGCCGATGTACACAGGCGTGATCGAAGGCGTCGGGCCGCGATATTGCCCGTCTATCGAAGACAAGATTCATCGTTTTGCTTCGAAGGACGCGCACCAGATCTTTCTGGAGCCGGAAGGGTTGACCACGAATGAGTTCTATCCGAACGGCATTTCCACCAGTCTGCCTTTTGACGTCCAGCTCGAACTCGTTCGCTCGATGCGCGGCCTTGAGCATGCGCACATCCTGCGACCTGGCTACGCGATCGAATATGACTACTTCGATCCGCGCGCGCTGAAGGCTTCGCTCGAAACGAAGGCGATCAACGGGCTGTTCTTTGCCGGGCAGATCAACGGGACGACTGGCTACGAAGAGGCTGCCGCTCAGGGCTTGCTGGCGGGCATCAACGCCGGTTTGCAGGTTCAAGGGAAAGAAGCGTGGTCGCCGCGCCGCGATCAGGCGTATCTCGGCGTTCTAGTCGATGATCTCGTCACGCGTGGTGTGTCAGAGCCGTATCGGATGTTCACGAGTCGCGCCGAGTACCGCCTGTCGCTGCGCGAAGACAACGCGGATATGCGTCTGACGGAGATCGGGCGCGAGTTGGGTGTCGTCAATGACGTCCGCTGGGACGCCTTCAGCCGCAAGCGCGATGCTGTTTCACGTGAAACACAACGCCTTCGTTCTACGTGGGTCAATCCGAAGACGCTTCCGGCGGAAGAGGCGACCGTGTTGCTGGGTAAGCCGATCGATCACGAATACAGTCTTGCCGATCTTCTGCGACGGCCTGGCGTTTCTTACGACGGAATCTGCTCGCTGCGTGATGGTGCCTGCGGTCCCGAGACATCACTTTCAGATGACCCGGTTCTTCTCGCTCAGATCAAGGAGCAAATCGAAATCGGTGTGAAGTATCAGGGCTACATCGATCGTCAGGCGGACGAAATCGTGCGGAATGGAGCGCAGGAAAATACGCGCCTGCCGGAAGCTCTCGACTATAACGAAGTCCGAGGTTTGTCCTTCGAGGCCCGCCAGAAGCTGATTCAGCATCGCCCGGAGACGATCGGGCAGGCTTCGCGTATCTCGGGCATCACGCCGGCTGCGATCTCGCTTCTTATGGTCCATCTGAAGCGCGGCGCTGGCCGGCGTGGTCGCAATGCGGCCGGCGACGATTCAATCACCGATAACCCGACGGCGGTTCAATGACGGAGCGCAATCCATCCTTGGCGACGACGCTCGAGAAGGGCGTCGCCGAACTCGATATTGCGCTGTCGCCCTCGCAAATTCAGAAGCTTCTCGATTACGTCGCACTGCTCGGCAAGTGGAATTCCGTCTACAACCTGACGGCGATCCGCGATCCGCAGCAGATGCTGATTCAGCACATCCTGGATTCGCTCGCGATCGTTCCGGCAGTGTCCGTGCGCAAGCCTGCCACAGCGCTGGATGTCGGCTCCGGAGGCGGGTTACCTGGCATCGTACTGGCGGTCGCGCTGCCGGAACTGCGCGTCACGCTCAACGACATCGTTCATAAGAAAACCGCGTTTCAGTCGCAGGCAAAGGTGCAATTGGGTCTGAACAATCTGTCGGTTGTGACTGGCCGCGTCGAAAGTTTACGTCCGGGAGTCGAAGTCCCAGGAAAATTCGATTTAATCGTGTCGCGCGCATTCGCAGAGCTCTCCGATTTCGTTACACTTGCGCGTCACCTGGTTGCCGACAATGGGCGAATTCTGGCGATGAAGGGCGTCAGGCCCGAAGCCGAAGCCGCGTGTGTGCCGGCGGGCGCAACAGTGCTCGGCATCGAGCGACTGAACGTTCCGATGCTCGACGCGGAGCGGCACCTCGTCGAGATTGCCGTCGAGCCAGGTTGACGGTCCGTCGTACAGGTTCCATCCAGCATTCCAGCCAGGCACGCTGATCTTCTGACAGCGAAAAACGAGGACACTAAACGATGGCAAAAATCTTCTGCGTCGCAAATCAGAAGGGCGGCGTTGGAAAGACCACGACAGCGGTCAATCTCGCGGCCAGCCTCGCAGGGCTCGACCAGCGCGTGTTGCTGATCGACCTCGACCCGCAGGGCAACGCGACCATGGGCAGCGGCATCAACAAGGCCGCATGCGAGAACACTGTCTATGAGGTGCTCGTCGATGGCGTCACGCTACGCGAGGCGCGGACGCGCCCGGAGGCCGTCGGCTACGACGTACTGCCCGCAAACCGCGAGCTGGCGGGCGCCGAAGTAGAACTCGTGCAGATGGAGAATCGCGAGGGTATCCTTCGGGCGGCGATCGCCGAGGTAGTCGATGACTATGACTTTGTACTGATCGATTGCCCCCCGGCACTCTCGCTGCTGACCCTCAACGCGCTGTGCGCTGCCCACGGTGTCGTGATCCCCATGCAGTGTGAATATTTCGCACTGGAAGGGTTGTCGGACCTCGTGAACACCATCAAGCAAGTGCACGCGAATCTGAATCGCGATCTCAAGGTCATCGGCCTGCTGCGCGTGATGTTCGATCCCCGAATTACGCTGCAACAGCAAGTGTCGGACCAATTGAAGGAACACTTTGGCAGCAAGTTGTTCGACGTTGTGATCCCGCGCAATGTGCGCCTTGCCGAAGCGCCGAGCTACGGACTGCCTGGCGTCGTTTTCGACAAGTCGTCGCGCGGCGCGCAGGCGTATATCCAGTTCGGCACGGAAATGATCGAGCGTGTGCGTGCGCTCAACGTCAACTAAGCAAAACCCATTCGATGCGACAGAGAACGCTGACGGAGGAACCGAAATGAGCGCTGTGATGAAGAAGAAAGGTCTAGGCCGAGGCCTGGATGCATTGCTCGGCGGCAGCGTCGACATTACGGAAGCCGTGCGCGGCGAGGGCGCGCCCTCGGTGTTGCCGCTCGATAAGATGCAGGCCGGCAAGTACCAGCCGCGCACGCGGATGGACGAGGGCGCGCTCCAGGAACTCGCGGCGAGCATTCGCGCGCAGGGCCTGATGCAGCCGATTCTCGTGCGCTCCATCGGCGACGATCGCTATGAAATCATCGCGGGCGAGCGACGTTTCCGTGCCGCGCGCCTTGCGGGACTCGACGAAGTTCCGGTGCTCGTGAAAAACGTGCCAGATCAGGCCGCCGCCGCGATGGCGCTGATCGAAAACATTCAGCGTGAGGATCTCAATCCGCTGGAAGAGGCGCAGGGCATCCAGCGTCTGCTCGACGAATTCCGTTTTACTCACGAACAGGCGGCCGAAGCGGTCGGGCGTTCGCGCAGCGCGGTATCGAATCTGCTGCGTTTGCTGAACCTCGCGTCGCCAGTTCAAACCATGCTCCTCGCCGGCGATCTCGACATGGGCCACGCGCGCGCGCTGCTCGCGGTCGATGCGGCGACGCAGATCCAGCTTGCCAATCACGTCGTCAATCGCCGCTTGTCGGTTCGTGAAACCGAACGCCTGGTGGCGGCGACGACCAAGGAAGCGCCTGCGACAAAAGCACGCGCCGCAAACGACGGCGGACGTGATACGCGTCGCCTCGAAGAAGAGCTGTCGGATCTGCTTTCCGCGAACGTGAAGATCAAATTGGGCGGAAGAGGGCGCGGCAAGGTTACGATCGATTTCGGCAATCTGGACTCGCTCGAAGGCATCCTCACCAAGTTGCGCGGCAGTATCGAAGCGCCGACTCCCGCCAACTGATTCGCACGGATCTTGTCCGAATTCAACGCGAAGCGCACGCGTTCTGACTTCCTCGCGCTTGTCTGGAGGACCGTCTCGAAAGAGCCGGTTCTCGCGATTCTCATCTTCGCGCTGCTCGCGCTGCAGATCGCGCATACGCGTCCGTGGATGTCGCTGCCAGGTCTCGTCGACTGGCAGACGGTGCTCACGCTCGCCGGCCTCCTGATCCTGACGAAGGCGATCGAATTATCAGGATTCCTGATGTGGGCGGCGCATCGGCTCGTGCATCACATTCATGGCGAGCGGACTCTGGCGCTGCTGCTCGTGGCGCTTGCTGCGGGACTTTCGACCGTGCTGACCAACGACGTCGCGCTCTTTGCCGTCGTGCCGCTCACATTGTCGCTGCACAAGCTCGCACCGCTGCCGATCAAGCGGCTCGTCATCGTGATCGCGCTCTCGGTCAACGCAGGTTCGATTCTCACGCCCCTTGGCAACCCGCAGAACCTCTTTCTATGGCAGACGGGCGGCGTCGGGTTCCCCGCGTTCGTGTGGGCGATGCTGCCGCTATGCGCCGCGTTGATGGCGCTGCTTGGCATCGTCACGTTCGCGATGTTCCGTGCGAAACCGCTCGATCTATCCGGCGATGTCGAAGAGCACCGCGTCGATCGCGTGTTGTGCAGCGTGAGTGTGCTTGCATTCGCTATATTCGTGGCGCTCGCCGATGCGCATCATGTCGGCCCGGCGCTTGCCGCGCTCGCGGTCGTCCTCCTGCTGTGGCGTCGCGAGATCGTGTTCAGGATCGACTGGCTGTTGCTGCTCATCTTCGTGATGATGTTCATCGTGCTGCGTAGCGCGGCCGCGTTGCCGTCGATTCACGCAGCCATCGCTCAGGTTGGAATCGCGACGCCAGCGCGCGCGTATGCGGCCGGCGCCGTGCTCTCGCAAGCGATCAGCAACGTGCCCGCGGCCATCGTGCTCGCGGAATTCACGAAGGACTGGCGCGCGCTCGCATTCGGTGTCAGTGTCGGTGGATTCGGCGTGGCAATCGGCTCGCTGGCCAATCTCATCGCCGTGCGATTGTCCGGTGAAAAGGGTATGTGGATGCCGTTTCACATGGTGTCGATACCATTCTGGATCGTGGCAATGGTCATCGGTTGGGCGCTCATTTGACGCTCGCCGAAGGCTCTGCCATCGAATGAGAATCTCCTTGCAATTGCAAGAAAAGTCTCGCTTTTGAGATTGATTTTTAAGCTTCGTCCGCTTGGCTTTTGACACACCTAAACTATTGAATCCGCGACAACAATCGCTTACAATCGCCCGGATTTATCAGCTAGGCCACCTCGAAAGCGCAGCGAAAGCGCAAGGTGATTTTCCGGACTCTTGGTTGAAGGTTTGAAGACGGTGCGAGAGGAAAATCGAGCGCCGAACGCTCACGCAACCGGCGATGCGAACGCCTCCGGAAATCAGCCGCGCAGCTCGTCTGCCGACGCGTGGGATGCCGAAGCGCAAGATAACAATATCGTTCCGCTCACGCGGGATCAGGCACAGAAGCTGTTTGGGCCCGAGGTGAGTCGTCCATCGCGTGTCACGCCGTTTAAGGTCGTGGCAGCGCAAATGGTTTTGTCCCTGGGTGCGACGCTGCTTTGGTGGCTGTTCTACAAGCCACCGGGTGATGCTGCGCTGTCCGCATTTCTGGGGGGAGCAATCTGCTGGGTGCCGAGCGCTTTGTTCGCCGCGCGCCTGAGAGCGAAGAGCGGCGCGGAGACGATCATGAGCTGGATGATCGGCGAGGCGCTCAAGATGGGAGCGACGATCGCCATGTTCGTGGCGGTCGCGTACTGGTACAAGAGCGCGTTGTGGTTGCCGCTGCTCGTCACGTACATCGTCGCCCTGAAGACTTACTGGGTTGCAATGGCGCTACGGTGACGATTCTTGACGTCCCAGGTAAGTGCCTGCAGCACAGGTTGCAAGTAGCATCACATATGAAGACGTGCGGACCCTGTTCCGCACTCAGGCCTCTCGACCCGGAGCCGCTCAGCGAAGCGGCGGCTCGGAAGCGACAGGCGGCGAAAGATTTTTGACAATTTGGGTGGCTTTAACGATATGGCAGCTAGCGAAGGAACGCACGCTCTGGATCCGTCCGAGTACATTGCGCACCACTTGCAGAATCTTTCCACGCACGCACAGACGTCGATTTTCGACATCCACGTCTGGAATCTCGACACGCTTTTCTGGTCGATCGTGTGCGGTCTCGCAACCATCCTCATCCTCGGTCTTGCCGCACGCAAGGCGACCTCCGGTGTTCCCGGGCGGTTCCAGTGCGCTATCGAGATGCTGGTCGAAATGGTCGAAGATCAGTCGAAGTCGATGATTCACGGCAGCCGCCGTTTCATCGCTCCGCTCGCGCTGACCGTGTTCGTCTGGGTCGCCCTGATGAACTCGCTCGACTTCATCCCCGTCGATTTGCCGGGCCGTGTCATCGGCTGGCTGGGTCTGTCGGAAGCGCTGCCGCATCATCGCATCGTGCCGACGGCCGATCTGAACGGCACCATCGGCATCGCGCTCGGCGTGTTCGTGCTGATGATCTATTACAACTTCAAGATCAAGGGCGCCGGCGGCTTCGTGCATGAGCTGCTGTCCGCTCCGTTCGGCGCGCATCCGCTCCTGTGGATTCCGAACCTCGCGCTGAACATCATCGAGTTCGTCGCCAAGACGGTTTCGCTCGGCATGCGGCTTTTCGGCAACATGTACGCCGGCGAACTGCTGTTCCTGCTGATCGCCCTTTTGGGCAGCATGTGGACGTTCGGTGCGGACGCTTCTGTGCTCGGCTTCATCGGCCACGTGGTCGCGGGCACGGTTTGGGCGATCTTCCACATTCTGATCGTGCTGTTGCAGGCGTTCATTTTCATGATGCTGACGCTGGTGTATATCGGCCAGGCGCATGACTCACACTGACGCGTTGCGGCACGTTCCGGAATCGTTCAGGTTTTAGGTTTTCGTTTTTTATAAATCCAGTTCCAAAGTCTTTAATCAAAGGAGTGATCATGCAAGCTTTCATCGCCAACATCCAGGGTCTGACCGCCATCGGTATCGGCATCATCATCGGCCTGGGTGCAATCGGCGCCTGTATCGGTATCGGTCTGATGGGCGGCAAGTACATTGAAGCGTGCGCTCGCCAGCCGGAACTGATGAACCCGCTGCAGACCAAGATGTTCCTGCTGGCTGGTCTGATCGACGCGGCGTTCCTGATCGGCGTTGGTGTGGCAATGCTGTTTGCGTTCGCGAACCCGCTGCTCTCGAAGCTCGCAGGCTGAGGTTCCTCGGAACTGTGCGTCTGATTTTTAAAGACGCCTGAACGGAACGGATGAGGCGCTGATCGAGCTCAACAAGCCGATGAGCGCCTTTTAACCGTTTCACCTCCGATCAAGCAACGTTTAAGGAAACACCGTGAATCTCAACGCAACCCTGTTTGCGCAAATGGTCGTGTTTCTGATCCTCGCGTGGTTCACGATGAAGTTCGTGTGGCCGCCGTTGATCAACGCCCTCGACGAGCGCTCGAAAAAGATTGCCGACGGCCTCGCCGCCGCCGACAAGGGCAAAGCGGAACTCGAAGCGGCGCACAAGCGCGTCGACCAGGAACTCGCGCAAGCGCGTAACGACGGCCAGCAGCGCATCGCCGACGCCGAAAAGCGCGCCGCCGCAGTCGCAGAAGAAATCAAGGCCAACGCTCAGGCCGAAGCCGCGCGCATCGTCGCGCAAGCCAAGGCTGACGCCGACCAGCAAGTCGTGAAAGCGCGCGAAACGCTGCGTGCCGAAGTCGCGGCTCTGGCCGTCAGGGGCGCCGAGCAAATTCTGAAGCGCGAAGTCGATCAGAAAGCTCACGCCGATCTGCTGAATCAACTCAAAACCGAGCTCTGATCATGGCCGAACTTGCAACCATCGCTCGTCCTTACGCAGAAGCGCTGTTCCGCGTAGCCGAAACCGGCGATCTCGCGGGCTGGTCCACCTTCGTCGAGGAGCTGGCACAGGTTGCGCGTCTGCCCGAAGTGGAATCGGTCGCTTCGAGCCCGAAGGTAAACCGACAGCAGATCGTCGATCTCCTGCTCGCAGCAGTGAAGTCGCCGCTTGCACAAAGCAATGCTCGGGCGAAGAACTTCGTCGGCATGCTGGTCGAGAACCATCGCCTGTCGCTGCTGCCGGAAATCTCCGTCCAGTTCGACGAGCTGAAGAACGCCCGTGAAGGTGCTGCCGATGCTCACATCGTGAGCGCGTTCCCCCTCGAAGGCGAACAGTTGAACGACCTCGTTGCAAGCCTCGAACGCAAGTTCCAGCGCAAGCTGAAACCGATCGTCGAAATCGATCAGTCGCTGATCGGCGGCGTTCGCGTGACGGTTGGCGACGAAGTGCTCGATACCTCGGTCCGCGCGCGCCTCGCCAGCATGCAGACGGCTCTGACCGCTTAAGCGATCAACCGTGTCTGAAGCTGGCACGCAACAGAATTGACTATCAGGAGCGAATAATGCAACTCAATCCCTCTGAGATCAGCGAGCTGATCAAGAGCCGGATCCAGGGCCTTGAAGCGAGCGCGGATGTTCGCAACCAGGGCACCGTGATCTCCGTGACCGACGGTATCGTGCGTATCCACGGCCTGTCGGACGTGATGCAGGGCGAAATGCTCGAATTCCCGGGCAACACCTTCGGCCTCGCGCTGAACCTCGAACGTGACTCGGTCGGCGCCGTTATTCTCGGTGAATACGAGCACATCTCGGAAGGCGACATCGTCAAGACGACGGGCCGCATTCTCGAAGTGCCGGTCGGTCCGGAACTCATCGGCCGCGTGGTCGATGCGCTCGGCAACCCGATCGACGGCAAGGGCCCGATCAACGCGAAAGCTACGGACGCAATCGAAAAGATCGCTCCGGGCGTGATCTGGCGTAAGTCGGTGTCGCAGCCGGTGCAAACGGGTCTGAAGTCGATCGACTCGATGGTGCCGATCGGCCGTGGCCAGCGTGAGCTGATCATCGGCGACCGTCAGTGCGGCAAGACCGCGGTGGCCGTCGACGCGATCATCAACCAGAAGGGCAAGGACCTCATCTGTATCTACGTCGCGATCGGCCAGAAGGCTTCGTCGATCATGAACGTGGTGCGCAAGCTCGAAGAAACCGGCGCGATGGCGTACACCATCGTCGTGGCGGCTTCGGCTTCGGAATCGGCCGCGATGCAATACCTCGCACCGTACGCCGGCTGCACGATGGGCGAATACTTCCGCGATCGCGGTCAAGATGCGCTGATCGTCTATGACGATTTGACCAAGCAAGCATGGGCGTATCGCCAGATTTCGCTGCTGCTGCGCCGTCCGCCGGGCCGTGAAGCGTATCCTGGCGACGTGTTCTATCTGCACTCGCGTCTGCTCGAGCGTGCTGCGCGCGTCTCGGAAGAGTACGTCGAGAAGTTCACCAACGGCGAAGTCAAGGGCAAGAGCGGCTCGCTGACGGCATTGCCCGTCATCGAAACGCAAGCCGGCGACGTGACCGCGTTCGTTCCGACGAACGTGATCTCGATTACCGACGGCCAGATCTTCCTCGAAACCGACCTGTTCAACGCCGGTATCCGCCCCGCAATCAACGCGGGCGTGTCGGTGTCGCGCGTCGGTGGTGCGGCTCAGACCAAGGTCATCAAGAAGCTGTCGGGCGGTATCCGTACCGACCTCGCGCAGTATCGTGAGCTGGCTGCGTTCGCGCAGTTCGCATCGGACCTCGACGAAGCCACCCGCAAGCAGCTCGAACGCGGCCGCCGCGTGACGGAACTGCTGAAGCAGCCGCAGTATCAGCCGCTGCAGGTGTGGGAACTGGCTGTCGCGCTGTTCGCAGCCAACAATGGCTATCTGGACGATCTCGAAGTCTCGCAAGTTCTGCCGTTCGAAAAGGGCATGCGCGAATTCCTGAAGACCAGCCACGCCGATCTGATTAAGCGCATCGAAGACAACAAAGACTTGTCGAAGGACGACGAAGGCGCACTGCATGCCGCGCTGAAGGACTTCAAGAAGTCGGGCGCTTATTGATCGGGACTGAGGAGCAACGCGCGATGTCGTTGAACGTCGCGCGGCTTCGATCAAGGAGTAAGCAATGGCTGGAATGAAGGAAATTCGCGGCAAGATCAAGAGCGTGCAAAACACGCGCAAGATCACGAAAGCGATGGAAATGGTCGCCGCATCCAAGATGCGCCGCGCCCAGGAGCGTATGCGTTCCGCCCGTCCGTATGCCGACAAGGTCCGCGCAATCGCATCGCACATGAGCAAGGCGAACCCTGAGTATCGCCACCCGTTCATGGTCGAGAACAAGGGCGTGAAGACGGCCGGCCTGATCCTCGTCACGACCGACAAGGGTCTGTGCGGCGGCATGAACACGAACGTCCTGCGTGCGTCGCTGAGCAAGATCAAGGAACTCGATCAGAGCGGTGTCAAGATCGAGGCGTCGGCGATCGGCAGCAAGGGTCTCGGGTTCCTGAATCGCCTGAAGGCCAGTGTCGTGTCGCAAGTTACGCAACTGGGCGACACGCCGCATCTGGAAAAGCTGATCGGCGCGATCAAGGTGCAGCTCGACCTGTATTCGGAAGGCAAGATCAACGCGGTGTACCTGGCGTACACGCGCTTCATCAACACGATGAAGCAGGAAGCGGTGATCGAGCAGCTGCTGCCGTTGTCGGTGGATGATCTCGACGCTAAGGACGAAGACGGCGTCACGCCGAAGACCTCGTGGGATTACATCTACGAGCCGGACGCGCAAACCGTGGTGGACGAGTTGCTCGTGCGCTACGTCGAAGCGCTCGTGTACCAGGCGGTCGCGGAAAACATGGCGTCGGAGCAATCGGCGCGCATGGTCGCGATGAAAGCCGCGTCGGACAACGCGAAGACCGTGATCAACGAACTGCAGCTCGTCTACAACAAGAGCCGCCAGGCCGCGATTACGAAAGAATTGTCGGAAATCGTCGGCGGCGCCGCAGCGGTCTGATTTTGCTGACCGCTTGAAAGAACACAGTATCTAAAGGAAATGCGATGAGTACTACTGCTTTGGTAGAAGGCAAGATCGTACAGTGCATCGGCGCCGTTATCGACGTGGAATTCCCGCGTGAGCACATGCCGAAGATCTACGACGCGCTCATTCTGGAAGGCACCGAACTGACGCTCGAAGTCCAGCAGCAGCTGGGCGACGGCGTGGTGCGCACCATCTGTCTGGGTGCCTCCGACGGTCTGCGCCGCGGCACGATGGTCAAGAATACGGGCAAGCCCATCAGCGTGCCGGTCGGCAAGCCGACGCTCGGCCGCATCATGGACGTGCTTGGCCGTCCTATCGACGAAGCCGGTCCGATCGAATCGGAAACGATGCGCTCGATCCACCAGAAGGCGCCGGCGTTCGAAGACCTGTCGCCGTCGACCGAACTGCTCGAAACGGGCATCAAGGTTATCGACCTGATCTGCCCGTTCGCGAAGGGCGGCAAGGTGGGTCTGTTCGGCGGTGCAGGCGTGGGCAAGACCGTGAACATGATGGAACTCATCAACAACATCGCGAAGGAACACGGCGGTTATTCCGTGTTCGCCGGTGTGGGTGAGCGTACCCGTGAAGGGAACGACTTCTATCACGAAATGAAGGACTCGAACGTTCTCGACAAGGTCGCGCTGGTGTACGGCCAGATGAACGAGCCGCCGGGCAACCGTCTGCGCGTCGCGCTGACCGGTCTGACGATGGCCGAGCACTTCCGTGACGAAGGCCTCGACGTGCTGTTCTTCGTCGACAACATCTATCGTTTCACGCTGGCGGGTACGGAAGTGTCCGCACTGCTCGGCCGTATGCCTTCGGCAGTGGGCTATCAGCCGACGCTGGCTGAAGAAATGGGCAAGCTGCAAGAGCGTATTACGTCGACCAAGACCGGCTCGATCACGTCGGTTCAGGCCGTGTACGTCCCTGCGGATGACTTGACCGACCCGTCGCCGGCTACGACCTTCGGCCACCTGGACGCAACCGTCGTGTTGTCGCGTGACATCGCTTCGCTGGGTATTTATCCGGCAGTGGACCCGCTCGATTCGACCTCGCGTCAGATCGACCCGCACGTGATCGGCGAAGAACACTACGCGATCACCCGTGGTGTTCAGCAAACGCTGCAGCGCTACAAGGAATTGCGCGACATCATCGCGATTCTGGGCATGGACGAACTGTCGCCGGAAGACAAGCTGTCGGTCTCGCGCGCGCGCAAGATCCAGCGTTTCCTGTCGCAGCCGTTCCACGTTGCGGAAGTGTTCACGGGCTCGCCGGGCAAGTACGTGCCGCTGAAGGAAACCATCCGCGGCTTCAAGATGATCGTCGAAGGTGAATGCGATCATCTGCCGGAGCAAGCGTTCTACATGGTCGGCACGATCGACGAAGCCTTCGAAAAGGCCAAGAAGATCCAGTAAAGATTGGGTGTCTACAAGGGCGTCAGTCTGACGGTTGACGCCCGCGAACTACACTCAATCCAGGAGTCGACATAAATGGCAACCATCAAGGTAGACGTCGTCAGCGCGGAAGAGCAGATCTTCTCGGGCCAGGCGAAGTTCGTCGCGCTGCCGGGCGAAGCGGGTGAACTGGGCATTCTGCCCGGCCACACGCCGCTCATCACGCGCATTCGTCCGGGCGCGGTGCGCATCGAGGCGGAAGACGGCTCGGAAGAGTTCGTGTTCGTTGCAGGCGGGATTCTCGAAATTCAGCCGGGCATCGTGACCGTGCTCGCCGATACCGCCATCCGTGGCGCCGATCTGGACGAGGCGAAGGCGGAGCAGGCGAAAAAGCGTGCCGAGGAAGCGATTCAAAACAACACCTCGGAACTCGAATACGCGACCGCGCAAGCGGAACTCGCGTACGCGACGGCTCAGCTCGCGGCGATCCAGCGTCTGCGCAAGGCGCACGCAAAGCACTAAGCGTGACGCGTCAAGCGACGTTCAGCAGTTCAAAGAAAGCAGCCTTCGGGCTGCTTTTTTTATGCTCCAAATCGGCAAATCGCGCAGGCATTAGTGCATATCGGTTATGTGTATCGATGGCAGAGTCTGCGTAACGCATTGATTCGGCTAGGTTTTACTCGCCTTCCCCAGGACGGCGTTGCGGGGAAACACTCAATGCCCGCGCGCGTGTTTGCGATGCACAATAGCCTCCAATTAGCCTTCATCGGGCGGCGACTCATATTGGCGGAGACCATCGATGGCAACTGAACCGACGCAGGCCGGCGCGCAGATCAAACCGCGTGACGGCATTTCCCATGTTCGCGGCGCGACCGACATCGCTCTAAGCGACGCAACCGTCTCGCGTTTCCTTCTCGAAACCGCGAACCGCTTTCCCGAACGACCCGCCGTGGTGTTCCGCGAGCAGAACATCCGATGGACCTGGCGCGAGTTCGCGAACCAGGTCGACGTACTCGCGAGCGGGCTGCTCGCGCTTGGCATTCAGGCGGGCGATCGCGTCGGCATCTGGTCGCCGAATCGTGCCGAATGGCTCCTCACGCAATTCGCCACCGCACGCATGGGCGCGGTGCTGGTCAACATCAATCCGGCGTACCGGCTGGCCGAGCTCGAATATGCGCTGAACAAGGTCGGCTGCAAAGCGATCATCGCGGCTGAGCAGTTCAAGTCATCGAAGTATCTGGAGATGTTGCAGACGCTCGCGCCCGAACTCGCCCATGCCGCGCCGAACGCGCTCGACGCCGCGAAGCTGCCGGAACTGCGTGCGGTCATCCGCATGGGCGACGGCAAGACGCCCGGCATGCTCAACTTCGATGATGTGATGCGCACGGGCGCCACCCAACTCGACGCAGCGAAGCTCGACGCGCTCGAAGCGAAGCTGGGTCCGGACGACGCGATCAACGTCCAGTTCACGAGCGGCACCACGGGCAATCCGAAGGGCGCGACGCTCACGCATCGGAACATCGTCAACAACGCGCGCTATATCGCGATGGCGATGCGCCTCACCGAGCAGGATTCGCTCTGCATCCCGGTGCCGCTCTACCACTGCTTCGGCATGGTGCTGGCGGTGCTCGCGTGCGTGTCGACCGGCTGCACGATGGTATTTCCGGGCGAAGCGTTCGACCCCGGCGCGACGCTCGCCGCTGTCCACGACGAAAAATGCACCGCGCTGCACGGCGTGCCGACGATGTTCATCGCGGAACTCGATCATCCCGATTTCGCGAAGTACGACCTGAGCCGTCTGCGCACGGGCATCATGGCAGGCTCGCCGTGTCCGATCGAAACGATGAAACGCGTGGTTTCGAAGATGCATCTGAGCGAGATCACGATCGCGTACGGCATGACCGAGACGAGCCCGGTGTCGTTCCAGAGTTCGACCACCGATCCGCTCGACAAGCGCACGACGACCGTCGGACGCATTCAGCCGCATCTCGAGGTGAAGATCGTCGATCCATCGGGCAACATCGTGCCCGTCGGCGAGACCGGCGAACTCTGCACGCGCGGATACTCGGTGATGAAGGGCTACTGGGGCGACGAATCCAAGACGGGCGAGGCGATCGTCGACGGCTGGATGCACACCGGCGACCTCGCGACGCTCGACGAAGAAGGCTATTGCAACATCGTCGGACGCCTCAAGGACATGCTGATTCGCGGCGGCGAGAATGTCTATCCGCGCGAAATCGAGGAGTTCCTGTTTCGCCATCCGAAGGTCCAGTCGGTGCAGGTGTTCGGCGTGCCGGATCAGAAGTACGGCGAGGAAGTGTGCGCGTGGATCGTCGTGCGTCCCGGCGAACAAGCGAGCGAGGACGAGATTCGTGACTTCTGCAAAGGGCAGATCGCGCATTACAAGATTCCGCGCTATATCCGCTTTGTCGACGAATTGCCGATGACCGTCACCGGCAAGGCGCAAAAGTTCGTGATGCGAGCGCGCATGATCGATGAACTGAAGCTCGCCGAGACCAAGACGGCCTGAGACTCGCAGTATTCGAAATCACGAAACGACGAAGGGAGCGCCGCGGCGCTCCCTTCTGTCATTGGATGAAACGTTTGAGTTCCGAATCTCTCAAGAAACGCAAACGTTTGTCCGGGCGAAAAAAAAGCGGGCCTGGAGCCCGCTAAAAACCACACGCTACGGGGTTAGCGCGAGGAGACCACACGTGGGATTTCGAACGGATTACATTCGAATAACGATCCCAGCACCGATGCCCCAAAATCTGAGCGCTTAGGCCACAGCCAGCTATCGGACCACGCGACTTTCGCACAGCGCAGCCCAATACATCCGTGTTGAAACCGTTTCACAGATTGTGGGCGAATTGATTCAGAGTCGCCGTAACAAAGTGTTTCAGGTTGTAACCCGCGTCGGATAAGGCGGAGGGGAAATTTTGTCGCGCGAATCATCCGATTTTCACGGATATATTGTCTGTTATTCGGATCATTTATTCGATCGGCCTGACCTCGCCGCCAAATGCCGATTTTCGGACCAGAGCGATATTTTTGGATTTCCGCGAAAATCGAACGTGCGGACGCATGAAATCGATGCGCAAGTTGCCCGCAAATGATCATTCAACGAGAAAACGCTATGGAGACACGCATGACGATCGACGCAGCCTTGCTCCGTTACTACCGCGCCGTCGACGAAGCCTTCCCGGCTTTGGCGCCCGATGCGGATGCACGGACGGTGCGAGACCGCTTCAGCAACATTGCAAAAGCTTACGCCCGAAAGCCTGACGATGCCGTGATCGCGCAAAACATCGAGATCGCCCTTGAAGGACGTACGCTCGCCGCGCGGGTCTACAAGCCAACGGGCGTGCAGGGGCCGCTGCCGCTCATCGTGTACTTTCACGGCGGCGGCTGGGTGGTCGGTGACCTGGACACGCACGACGGACTCGTCGCACGGCTCGCACTGGATTCGCAATGCGCCGTGGCGAGCGTCGATTACCGGCTCGCACCGGAGCATCCGTTTCCCGCGCCGTGCGAGGACGCGCTCGACGCGCTGATCTGGCTCGCGGAGCATCGCTCGCGGCTCGGTTTCGCGGTCGACCGGTTGGCCGTAGGCGGCGACAGTGCGGGCGCGCATCTGGCGGTCGTCGCTGCGCGCGCAGCGAACGAGCGGGTGGCTGGCCTCGTCGGCTTGCAATTGCTGCTCTATCCGGTGATGCGCCGCCAGTTCGAAAGCCCCAGTTGCATCGCGAATGCAAAGGGTCCGGGGCTCACGAACGATGAAATGAAGTGGTACTGGACGCAATTTCTATCGGGCGATGCGCCAGAAGAGCACGACGTGCGCGCGTTCCCGCTGTCCGAACCGTTCGAGCGCACGCCGGCGCCCGCGCTCGTCGTCGCGGCGGCCTACGATCCGCTCTACGACGACGCCTTCGAACTCAAGCGTTTCCTGGAAGCCAACGGCGGCCGCGTCGAGATGATCGAAGCGCACGACATGACGCACGGATTCGGGCGCATGCATTCGCAGTCGGAAGCGGCGCTCGGCTGGCTGCGCAAGATCGGCACGCGCGCAGGCGAACTCGTGCGCGCCGGGCGCTGAGCGTTACTTCAACCATTTGTCATAGACGGCCTGGAACTCGCCCGACGACCGGGCGAGATGCAGCCACTGATCGACATACTGCTGAAACGGCACATCGCCGCGCGGCAACAGGTACGCCTTTTCGCCGAACTGGAACGGCTTGTCCGGATGCACCGAGCACAGCCCGGGATTGAGCTTCTGCTGGAGCAGCGTTTCGGATGCGTCCGTGACCATCACGTCCGCTTTGCCTTCGAGGATCTGCTTGAAGATCGTCACGTTGTCCGGGTACTCGATCAACTGCGAGTGCGGGAAAAACTGCTTCGCGAAGCGCTCGTTCGTACCGCCCGGATTGACGATCGTGCGCACGTTCGGCTGATCGATCTGCGCGACAGTCTGGTACTTGTCGACATCGTCGCAACGGACAATCGGCGTTTTGCCGTCTTCCATGTACGGCGCCGTGAAGAAGGCACGCTTCTGCCGCTCGAGCGTGGTCGAGACGCCGCCCACGGCGATATCGCACTTGGCGACGAAGTCGTTCATCAGGTTCGACCACGACGTCTTCACGTACTCCGTCTTCGCGCCGAGCGACTTCGCGAGACTCTCCGCGAGATCGATGTCGATCCCCTCGAACTGGCCGTCCGGGCGAAGGAAAGAGTACGGCTTGTAGTCGCCCGTCGTGCAGACGCGCAGCGTGTGGCGCGCGAGGATATCGTCGAGCCGCGAGGGTGCTGCGACTGGCGCGGGCGCGGCAGGCTTCGCGCCGGCTACGGTGCCCGCCTGAACCGTTTGAGCATGCGCGACGCCGGGGAGCGCGAGCGACATGACAAGGGCCGAGGCGGCGAGACTGACAGACGTGCGTTGCATCGATTCTCCTGGTTCTAGTTGTAGGGTTCCGTCGATGATACCGAGGCGTTCGCGTCGCCGGACACTCGTCCGAAACGCATAGGCCGCGCTGCATGAGACTTCCCGAATTGCCGGGCTCAGTCAACGAAAACGCCCGGCCGGTCCGGTAGAATGAATGATTCTTTGCCTTCAGCATCGAGCGACGTGGCACACACTCTTCTGAACGACACCTTCCTGCGCGCGCTCCTGCGCCAGCCGACCGACTACACGCCGATCTGGCTGATGCGCCAGGCGGGGCGCTATCTCCCGGAGTACAACGCCACGCGCACCCGCGCGGGCAGTTTTCTCGGGCTCGCGAAGAATCCCGACTACGCGACCGAAGTGACGCTTCAGCCGCTCGAACGCTTTCCGCTCGACGCCGCGATTCTCTTCTCCGACATTCTTACCGTCCCCGACGCGATGGGCCTCGGCCTGAATTTCGTGCAGGGCGAAGGTCCGCGTTTCGAGCGCACCGTGCGCACCGAGGACGACGTGAAGCGCCTCGCCGTGCCGGACATCGGCGCGACGCTCTCCTATGTCACCGACGCCGTCCGCCAGATCCGCCGCGCGCTCACCGACGCACAAGGCCGTCAAAAGGTCCCGCTGATCGGTTTCTCCGGCAGCCCGTGGACGCTTGCGTGCTACATGGTCGAAGGCGGCGGTTCGGACGATCACCGCACGGTCAAATCGATGGCTTATGCGCGTCCGGACCTGATGCATCGCATCCTCGATGTGAACGCGCAAGCCGTGACGGCGTACCTGAATGCGCAGATCGAAGCGGGCGCGCAGGCCGTGATGATCTTCGACACGTGGGGCGGTGCGCTCGCCGATGGCGCGTATCAGCGCTTCTCGCTCGAATACATCGCGAAGGTGGTCGCGGGTCTGAAGCGCGAGCACGACGGCGCGCGCGTGCCCGTCATCACCTTTACGAAGGGCGGCGGATTGTGGATTGAGGAAATCGCCGCGACCGGTGTCGATGCGGTCGGTCTCGACTGGACCATGAATCTGGGCAAGGCTCGGGAAAAAGTGGGCGCACGCGTGGCGCTGCAGGGGAACATCGATCCCAACGTGCTCTTCGCGCCGCCCGCGGCGATCCGTACAGAAGCGCGCGCCGTGCTGGAGAGTTTCGGGAATTTTCCGGGCCACGTCTTCAACCTGGGCCACGGAATCTCGCAGTTCACGCCGCCGGAGAGCGTCGCGGAGCTCGTCGACGAAGTCCATCGTCACAGCCGTGCGATGCGCGCGAAACAAGCCACGCGATAGCTCATATACAAGAGCCGGCGTTGCGAGTGCATGTTGCAGCGCAATGTCGGCGCTTCGGAATCGGCAATCGAGGGCTGGAACATTTCGTCCGCATCGCCCATCTCAGGCGGCGTTCCTCGATGTCAAGACTGAACTTATGCACATTTCGTTCGCTGCGGCGCGCCATCAGACGTATGGCCTCCAGCAACCAATAACGTGTCTCTATGTATGCTTTAACCCTATGATTTTTAAGAAATTTCGAGAGCTTTGCCCGAAATGTGGGCCAGCGCACATAAGGGTTTCGTGACATTGTTTGCGGCGACGTCGAACGCACTTCTCAACAAAGTTATCCACAGGCCTGTGGAAAGCATCGGAAATCCAAAAATAATCGGCGGTTTACAGACGATTCTGATGTTTCACTTTAACTTCACCCCGTTCAGCCAGATTCCAGTGTCGGACCGTTGCACGCGGGGTCGTGCGCGGTGACTGGCCTTTTCGTGCGCGTCGCCGTCGATCAGCCGATGCCCGTGCTGTTCGACTACCGCTATGCGCTGCTGGACGCGCCTGCGGTCGGCATGCTGGTAAAGGTGCCGTTCGGGCGACGCGAGGTCGTCGGGCTGATCTGCGAAATCGCCCATTCAAGCGACGTGCCCGCCGAAAAACTGCGCGCTGTTAGCGCAATCTGCGATGGCTGCGCGCCGCTGTCCGACGCCTGGGTCGCGCTTGCGGCTTTTGCTGCCGATTACTACCAGCGTGGACTCGGCGAAGTCGCGCTGCCTGCGCTGCCTCAAGCGTTGCGCGACGCCTCGCGCTGGAATCGACTTTTCGCCGTGGAGCCGCGCTATCGACTTTTGCCGGAGGGACGCGCACAACTTCCCGACGCGTTGCCCGCGCGCGCCAGCGCCCTGCGCCGTCTGGCCGAAGCGCTCGCGGAGCAACCGTTCCTCGCTCTTTCCGATGCCCGCGCGCTGCATCCCAAAGCAAGCGTGACTTTCGACGACTGGCTCGCGCGCGGCTGGATCGAGACGGCGACGACACAAACTGTCGAGCCCGATACGAATGCGCAAGTGCTCCCAACCGGCGCCGCGCCGCTGCCGATTCTGACGGACGAACAACGCGATGCCGTCGATGCGATTTCCGGCGCGCAAGGCTTCGCGCCGTTCCTGCTGCACGGCGTGACGGGCAGCGGCAAGACCGAGGTCTATCTGCATGCGCTCGCCGTTTTGCTCGCGGCCCGGCCGGACGCGCAAGCGCTCGTTCTCGTTCCCGAAATCAACCTGACGCCGCAGTTCGAAGCCGCGTTCCGTGCGCGTTTTTCGGCGCTCGCTGACGGTTCCATCGTCACGATGCACAGCGGTCTCGCCGAAGGCGAGCGCGCGCGCAACTGGCTGGCGGCGCACACGGGCAGCGCGCGCATCGTGCTCGGCACGCGTCTCGCGATTCTCGCGTCGATGCCGCAACTGGCGATCATCGTCGTTGATGAAGAGCACGATCCTGCCTACAAGCAGCAGGAAGGTCTGCGCTACTCGGCGCGCGATCTGGCGATCTATCGCGCGAAACAGCTCGATATTCCCGTCGTGCTCGGCTCGGCGACGCCGTCGCTCGAAACCTGGTGGCAAGCGGAGCAGGGCCGCTACACGCGATTGACGCTTACGCGCCGGGCCGTCGCCGAAGCGGCGTTGCCGACCGTGAAGCTCATCGATCTGGAAGAGGAGAGACGGCGCGGCCGCGCATCGGTCGAAGGGCTCGCGGGTCCGCTCATCGCCGCGCTGAAAACGCGTGTCGAGCGGGGCGAGCAAAGTCTCGTGTTTCTGAATCGACGTGGCTATGCGCCAATTCTGTCGTGCGACGCCTGCGGATGGGTCGCGGGCTGCCCGCGCTGCAGCGCCTACGCCGTGCTGCATAAGCCCGAGCGGGCGCTGCGCTGCCATCACTGCGGCTGGGAATCGCGCATTCCGAAGTCGTGCCCGGACTGCGGCAACATCGATATCGCGCCGATGGGCCGCGGCACGCAGCGCGTCGAGGAGACGCTCGCGAGCGTGGTGCCGGGCGCGCGCGTGCTGCGCATCGACGCCGACAGCACGCGCCGCAAGGGTAGTGCGCAAGCGCTCTTCTCCGATGTGCACGCGGGCGAGGTCGATATTCTCGTCGGTACGCAGATGATCGCGAAGGGCCACGACTTCCGGCGCGTGACGCTCGTCGGCGTGCTCAATGCCGACACCGCGCTCTTCTCGCACGACTTTCGCGCGAGCGAACGGCTCTTTGCTCAACTGACGCAAGTGAGCGGCCGCGCGGGACGGGCGGGCTTGCCCGGCGAAGTGATGATTCAGACGCGCTATCCGCGTCACGCGCTGTATCAGGCGCTGTCGCGGCAAGACTATGTGGGTTTCGCCAACTCGACGCTGGCCGAGCGGCGCGACGCGCGCCTGCCGCCGTTCGTCTATCAGGCGATGTTGCGCGCCGAAGGCCGCACGCTCGAAGCCGCGCTCAAGTTTCTGGAGGATGCGGCGGCGGCGTTCGCACCTTTACCCGGCGCGGATCGCGTGACCGTCTACGATGCGGTGCCGCTCACCATCGTCAAAGTGTTCAATGTCCATCGGGCGCAACTGCTGCTCGAAAGTGCGTCGCGGGCGGCGTTGCAGGCGTCGTTGCGCGCGTGGCAACCGGCGCTGCGCTCGCTCAAGGGCGTATTGCGATGGAACGTCGAAGTCGATCCGCTGGACGTTTGAGTCGATAAAAAAGCGAGTCAGATTACGTCGCGCGCGGCCCGTCCGCCCCGGTCGGAAGCGTCATCGGATCGGCGAACGTGCGGCGACGCGCCCCGAACGAACAGCACGACGCAGACCGCGATCATCGCCCAAACGCCGGTTACCACCATCCAAGTGCTCATGCTCGTTGCTCTCCCCGAAGTCGCCGTGCGCTGACGGCGAAAGCAGCGCCGTGGGCGGCGCATTGCGTTTATATCGGCGGCGTTAAAGGATTTACGTAGGGCGCGTCCCGAAAATTCCCGACTAGGGAAACTACTAGGCGACAGGCGCCAAGCGACAGCCGGCGGCGCGCTGCTCAAAGCCTTGTTCCATAAGGGTTTCATTGTGGTGCAACCCTAGCGAAAATCTCGGTTGCACCTTTTAAATCAGCGGAGTACGATTCGCCAACTTTTTAGTCATGGGCCGGGTTGGGCACGACCGGCAAACGAAGGAAATATGGCGAGCACAACCCTAGGCGTCAAAGTCGACGATCTGCTGCGTTCCCGGCTCAAAGATGCCGCGACGCGCCTCGAACGCACTCCACACTGGCTGATCAAGCAGGCGATCTTCGCTTATCTGGAGCGTATCGAGCACGGTCAGCTCCCGCCCGAACTGTCGGGCGCGAACGGTTCGTCCGAATTGGCCGATGCCACGCCCGTCGATGGCGACGAAGACGGCGCGCCGCATCCCTTCCTCGATTTCGCGCAGAACGTGCAGCCGCAATCCGTGCTGCGCGCGGCGATCACGGCCGCGTATCGCCGGCCCGAGCCGGAGTGCGTGCCGTTCCTCATCGGCCAGGCGCGCCTGCCCGCAACCGTCGCCGCCGAAACGGAAAAGCTCGCGACGAAGCTCGTCGAAGCGCTCCGCGCGAAAAGCTCGGGCGGCGGCGTCGAAGGGTTGATCCACGAGTTCTCGCTGTCGAGCCAGGAAGGCGTCGCGCTGATGTGCCTCGCCGAAGCGCTCCTGCGCATTCCCGACCGCGCCACGCGCGACGCGCTGATCCGCGACAAGATCAGCAAGGGCGACTGGAAATCGCACATGGGCCAGGCGCCGTCGCTGTTCGTGAACGCCGCGACGTGGGGCCTGATGATCACCGGCAAGCTCGTGACGACGAACAGCGAAGCGGGCCTGTCCTCCGCGCTCACGCGTCTGATCGGCCGCGGCGGCGAACCGCTGATCCGCAAGGGCGTCGATATGGCGATGCGCCTGATGGGCGAGCAGTTCGTCACCGGCGAGACCATATCCGAAGCGCTCGCGAACAGCCGCAAGTACGAGGCGCGCGGTTTCCGCTATTCCTACGACATGCTCGGCGAAGCCGCGACGACGGAAGAAGACGCGCAGCGCTACTACGCGTCCTACGAGCAGGCGATCCACGCGATCGGCAAGGCGGCGGGCGGGCGCGGCATCTACGAAGGCCCGGGCATTTCGATCAAGCTCTCCGCGCTGCATCCGCGTTACTCGCGCTCGCAGCAGGAACGCACGATGACCGAGTTGCTGCCGCGCGTGCGCTCGCTCGCGCAACTGGCGCGGCGCTATGACATCGGCTTGAACATCGACGCCGAGGAAGCCGATCGCCTCGAAATCTCGCTCGATCTGCTCGAAGCGCTGTGCTTCGATCCGGAACTGGCGGGCTGGAACGGCATTGGTTTCGTGGTGCAGGGTTATCAGAAGCGCTGCCCGTTCGTGATCGACTATCTGATCGATCTCGCGCGCCGCAGCCGCCATCGCTTGATGATTCGCCTCGTGAAGGGCGCGTACTGGGATACGGAAATCAAGCGCGCGCAAGTCGATGGCCTCGAAGGCTATCCGGTCTACACGCGCAAGATCTACACGGACATCTCGTATCTCGCGTGCGCGAAGAAGCTGCTCGGCGCGCCGGATGCCGTCTATCCGCAATTCGCGACGCACAACGCGTTCACGCTGTCGGCGATCTATCACCTCGCGGGACAGAACTACTATCCCGGCCAGTACGAATTCCAGTGCCTGCACGGCATGGGCGAGCCGCTCTACGAAGAAGTGACCGGCCGCGACAAGCTGAACCGTCCGTGCCGCGTGTATGCGCCGGTCGGCACGCATGAAACGCTGCTCGCGTATCTCGTGCGCCGCCTGCTGGAGAACGGCGCGAACACGTCGTTCGTGAACCGCATCGCCGATGAATCCATTCCGGTGAAGGAGCTCGTGCGCGATCCGATCGACGAGGCGCAGGAGATCACGCCGCTCGGCGCGCCGCACGCGAAGATTCCGCTGCCGCGTCAGTTGTACGGCAGCGAGCGCTTCAACTCGATGGGCCTCGATCTGTCGAACGAGCATCGGCTGGCGTCGCTGTCGTCGGCGTTGCTGGCGAGCGCGCATCATCCGTGGCGCGCCGAACCAATGCTGGAAGGCGGCACGATCATCGAGAACGGCATGCCGGCGCGCGACGTGCGCAATCCGTCGGATCTGCGCGATATCGTCGGCACGGTCGTGGAAGCGTCGCCGGAACAGGTGAGCGCGGCGATCGCCAACGCCGTGGCCGCCGCGCCGATCTGGCAGGCGACGCCTGTCGAAGACCGCGCCGATTGCCTCGCGCGCGCCGCCGATCTGCTCGAAGCGCAGATGCACACGCTGATGGGCCTCGTCGTGCGCGAAGCGGGCAAGTCCTTGCCGAACGCGATCGCGGAGATCCGCGAGGCCATCGATTTTCTGCGTTACTACGCGTCGCAGATACGCGCCGAGTTTTCGAACGATACACATCGTCCGCTCGGGCCGGTCGTGTGCATCAGCCCGTGGAACTTCCCGCTCGCGATCTTCATGGGTCAGGTCGCCGCTGCGCTCGCGGCGGGCAATCCGGTGCTCGCGAAGCCCGCCGAACAAACGCCGCTGATCGCCGCGCAAGCCGTGCGCATTCTGCGCGAATCGGGCGTGCCCGCGGGCGCGGTGCAATTGCTGCCGGGCAACGGCGAAACGGTCGGCGCGGCTTTGGTCGCCGATCCGCGCACGCGCGCCGTCATGTTCACCGGCTCGACGGAAGTCGCCCGCCTCATCAACAAGACGCTGTCCGAGCGCCTCGACCCGGACGGCCGTCCGATTCCGCTGATCGCGGAAACCGGCGGCCAGAACGCGATGATCGTCGATTCGTCGGCGCTCGCGGAGCAGGTGGTCGCGGACGTGCTGCAGTCGTCGTTCGACTCGGCCGGCCAGCGCTGCTCGGCGCTGCGCGTGCTGTGCCTGCAGGACGACGTCGCCGATCGCACGCTCGAAATGCTGACCGGCGCGATGAAGCAGCTTGCGGTGGGCAATCCGGATCGTCTGTCGGCGGATGTCGGCCCGGTGATCGATGCGGACGCGAAGCGCGGCATCGACGCGCATATCGCCGGGATGCGCGACAAGGGCCGCAACGTCACGCAACTGCCGCTGCCGGACGCGTGCGCGCAAGGCACGTTCGTGCCGCCGACGCTCATCGAACTCGACAGCATCGACGAGCTCAAGCGCGAAGTGTTCGGCCCGGTGCTGCATGTGGTGCGTTATCGCCGATCGAACCTTGATAAACTCCTCGACCAAATTCGCTCGACGGGTTATGGCCTTACGCTCGGCATCCATACGCGTATCGACGAAACCATCGCGCATGTGATCGCGCGGGCGCATGTGGGCAACATCTACGTGAACCGTAACGTGATCGGCGCGGTGGTCGGCGTGCAGCCGTTCGGCGGCGAAGGTTTGTCGGGCACGGGTCCGAAGGCGGGCGGCGCGCTGTACTTGCAGCGTCTCCTGGCGAAGCGCCCGACCGGTTTGCCGAAGTCGCTCGCGAGCACGCTCGTCGTCGATCAGACCGCGTCGAAGGACACGCCCACGGCAGCGCTCACCGCGTTGCGCGACTGGGCGATCGGCGAACGCGATCCGCAGACGGCCGCGCGCTGCGATGGCTATCTGCAGCATGTGATGGCAGGCGCGACGGCAGTTCTGAACGGCCCGACGGGCGAGCGCAACACGTACACGCTCGGCGCGCGCGGCACGGTGCTGTGCGTGGCGGCGACATCGAGCGGCGCGCGCGCGCAACTGGCCGCCGCGCTCGCGACGGGCAACCGCGCGTTGTTCAGCGGATCGGCGGGCGAGCAACTGGCGGCGTCGCTGCCGGCATCGCTCAAGCCATATGTCCAGGTGCGCCGAGCGGCGGAGGACTTCGACGCCGTTCTGTTCGAAGGCGACAGCGATGAACTGCTGTCGCTCGTGAAGGAAGTCGCGAAGCGCGCGGGACCGATCGTATCGGTGCAGGGCGTGGCTGCGGGAGCGTTCGCCGACGCTGGCCACGATGGCGAAGACTACGCGCTCGAACGTCTGCTGACGGAACGCTCGGTGAGCGTGAACACGGCGGCGGCGGGCGGCAATGCGAATTTGATGACGATCGGTTGAGACACCCCTCGAGCGCTCGATTCAAACGAATTCAAACAAGCGGCAGCAGGCACGGCGATCCCGGCACAAGCTGCCATCCACACTGGAACCAGGAGAAGCTATGAAGCAAACGATGACCAAGCTGGCAGCAGCCATGACGCTCGCCGGCCTGTCGCTCGCGGGGACCGCATTCGCACAGCAAGCCGAGGACGTGAAGGTCGGTTACGCCGGACCGCTGACCGGTGCGCAGGCGCACTACGGCAAGGACATGCAGAACGGCATCACGCTCGCCGTCGAAGATTTCAACGCCACGAAGCCGACGATCGGCGGCAAGCCGGTTCGCATCGTGCTGAACTCGGCCGACGACCAGGCCGACCCGCGCACGGGCACGACCGTCGCGCAGCGCCTCGTCGATGACGGCATCAAGGGCATGCTCGGCCACTTCAATTCGGGCACGACGATCCCGGCATCGCGCATCTACGCGAACGCGGGCATCCCCGAAATCGCGATGGCGACGGCGCCCGAATACACGACGCAAGGCTTCAAGACGGCCTTCCGCATGATGACCTCCGACACGCAGCAAGGCTCGGTCGCGGGCGAGTTCGCGGTGAAGAACCTGAAGGTCAAGAAGATCGCGATCGTCGATGACCGCACGGCGTACGGCCAGGGTCTCGCCGACCAGTTCGAGAAGGCGGCGAAGGCGGCGGGCGGCACGATCGTCGACCGTGAATTCACGAACGACAAGGCTGTCGACTTCAAGGCGATTCTGACCAAGATCAAGTCGATGAACCCGGACCTCGTGTACTACGGCGGTGCGGATTCGCAAGCCGGCCCGATGGTCAAGCAGATGAAGACGCTCGGCTTCCGCGCGCCGCTGATGGCGGGCGAAATGGTGAAGACCGATACCTTCGTCAAGATCGCGGGCGACGCGGCTGAAGGCACGGTGGCATCGCTCGCCGGCCTGCCGATGAACGAAATGCCGGGCGGCGCGGACTACGAAGCGAAGTACAAGAAGCGCTTCAACGAAGACGTGCAAACCTACTCGCCGTACGCCTACGATGGCGCGATGGCGATGTTCAACGCGATGAAGGCGGCCAACTCGACGGACCCGGCGAAGTACCTGCCGTTCCTCGCGAAAACCGACATGCAGGGCGTGACGGCGAAGCACCTGTCGTATGACTCGAAGGGCGATCTGAAGAACGGCGGCATCACGCTGTACAAGGTCGTCGGCGGGAAGTGGACGACGTTGCAGAGCGTGGGCGGGAAGTAAGGTTTCGTTTTCTGCGTTGTATCGAACGGCCCGGTCCGCGTTTGCGGCCGGGCCGTTTTGCGTTGACTCTTGCGAATGCCCTAGCTCGTTCTCACTTTGTCGGCCATCGGGCCTTTGGAGTTCTCCGCAGCTTCGAGATAACTCACTTCCATGCCCGCTTCCAGATCGTCGGGATCGAGATCCGCCAGTACGGAATAGCGGAAATACACATCCTTCGAACCCGTCTCCGGTTTGATAAAACCCCAATGCTCTTTCAGCGTGCCGATCACGCCGACTTTCCAGTCCGACTCCACCGCCCCGGCGGCCGGCTGCCGGTCGCGTTGTCGTTTGAATAAGGTGCTCAGCGCGTCACGTTCCGGTCCTTTGGATTGGTCCATCCTGTCGATAACCTCCGACATCGTGACCGAATAAGTCACTTCCTTATGTAGCATCTGGCTGGGCCGCTCCACGTTGGCGTCGCCATCCACCGCGTCACGGGTAATCGACCAGCTGATCGCCATCACGCGGATGCCAAGCGTCTTGAGTTTACGTACGAGCGGTATGAAGTCGCTGTCGCTGGCGATCAGCACGACGACATCGAATTGCTTGTGGATCGACAGTTCAAAGGCCTCCAGTGCGAGCCAGACGTCGATGCCCTTTTCCTTGCCGGCGAAGTTCATCGGCAGGTAGTGCGCGGTGACGTTCGCGCGCATCAGAATCTCATCGACGACCCGGTCGTTCAGAAGCGCGTCGTTGCCCTTCTCTTTGCTTTTCTGCGCAGAGAAGCGGCCACGGAAATAGTGCGCGTCGATTACTTGACAGTTGCGCGGATCGACCTTTTCTTCGTCCGCAACCTTGTAGCAGATGTAATCGTGAAGCCCGGGAATCGAAATCCAGGCCCTTTTATCATGCCGATGGTTGTAGTACTTGCTGACGCGATCGAAATAATTTCCGTCGTAGAAAACGCCAATCTTGGTCAGTTGCCTCGCTGCATGTGACATCGTGCAGTCGCTCCTTTTGTCGATTATCGAATCGACTCCCTGTATCGAGAGTGCGGATCCGATTATCGGAAGCGAGCAGATGTCTTCGGTAGTGCAGGATGCTGAATTAAGGTTGCCAGAGAGCAGATCAATCGGACGAACTCTTGGGTCGCTTCCAACCCGTCACCATCGCGCGAATAAGATTCTCCCGCGTCCACACGCTCATCAGCACCGCCGCCGCGACATGCACGCATACGCAAACCTCGACCGCAATCGACAGCCACGTATGAACCTCTTGCGGCCACTCCTCACCCCAGAACGCATCGAGTCTCATGATCCAGCCTGACACCGCGAGCGCGAGAATCAGAAACCAGAGAAACAGCGCCATCAATCCGCCGAGCGGATTGTGCGAAACGTGATGCATCGGCTTGCCGTTCGCAAGCGATTTCAGATAGTCGGAGAGATGCGAACGCGTCGGCCACCACGCTGAAAATCGCGCGTGACGCGATCCGATGAAACCCCACACGACACGCGCGACAACGAGCGCCGCCGCGACATATCCAAGCAAACGATGCGTGGAATCCGTCGGCCCGAACAGATTCCACAAGACGATGCCCGCCACGGCCCAGTGCGTGAGCCGCACCCACGCGTCCCAGACTTTCACGCGGGCAAAGTCCGTCACGCTTACTCGACTTCCGACTTCACGACAGCCAGCGTCTTCGTGTCGTAATAGATCTCGACTTTCTTGCCGTTCTTGTCGTGGCCATAGATCTCATAGCAGTTGCCATCGACCTTGAACTTGCGAATCTTGTAGCCTTGCGACTCGAGTTGAGCCTTGGCATCCGATTCCTTCATCCATTCGCTCTTCGGATGCGCGGTGCAGTCTGCCTTCGCGAAAGCCGCGCCCGAAAAGCCCAACGCCAATGACAACGCCAGAATCTTAAGCATCGCTAACTCCCTGTGTTTTCGAACTGGCTACTCTACTGCCACCGGGAGCGGTCTGCAAGAAGATTGAAAGTTTGTCTCTTAGCGCTGTCCTTGCCGGCGAATTTGTTCGAGTGTCGCGCCCGGCGTGCTCTGATCCTGCGGAATGCGAATCTCGATCAACGCGGGCAGGCCCGATTTCCGGGCGCGTTCGAATGCAGGCATGAACTGATCCGTCGTTTCGACGAGTTCGCCGTGCGCGCCGAACGCGTGCGCAAACGCGACGAAATCCGGATTCGTCAGCCCCGTTCCATGCACGCGGTTCGGGTAATGCCGCTCCTGGTGCATACGGATCGTTCCGTACTGCGCGTTGTTCACGACGATGAAGATCACCGGCAATTCATATTGCATCGCCGTGGCGAGTTCCTGACTCGACATCATGAAGCAGCCGTCGCCCGCGAACGCGATCACCGTGCGGTCCGGATAAAGCGACTTCGCGGCGATCGCGGCGGGCACGCCGTAACCCATCGCCCCGCTCGTCGGCGCGCACTGCGACCGGAAATGCCGATACGAATAGTGCCGATGCAGCCAGGTCGCGTAATTGCCCGCGCCGTTCGTGAGGATCGAATCAGCGGGAATCGTTTCCGCGAGCTGGCGCATGATTTCGCCGAGCTGGACATCGCCGAGCATCGGACGCGGCGTGCGCCATTCGAGATACGCGGCGTGCGCGGCCTCGGCTTCGCCATTCCACGCGATATTCGCGGGCGGCGTCAGCGCCGCGAGCATCGACGCGATTTCCGGCATGCCCGAGACGATCGGCAGGTCGGCGCTGTACACGCGCCCGAGTTCCTCCGCGCCCTGATGCACGTGGATGAGCGTCTGCTTCGTCTTCGGGATGTCGAGCAGCGTGTAGCCGCCCGTCGTCGATTCGCCCATGCGCGGGCCGAGCACGAAGAGCACGTCGGCATCGCGCACGCGCGCCGCGAGCGCCGGATTGATGCCGAGGCCGACATCGCCCGCATAGTTCGGATGCTCGTTCGACAGCGTGTCCTGATAGCGGAATGCGCAGCCCACCGGCAACCGCCATTGCTCGACGAAGCGCGCGAAGTCCTGCGTCGCCTCGAGCGTCCAGCCGCTGCCGCCCGCGATCACGAACGGCTTCTTCGCGTTGGCGAGCAGTTCGCGCAACCGGTCGATCTGCGCCGTCGACGGCGATGCCGCCACGCGCTGATAACGCGGCGCGGGCGGCGCTGCGGCGACCGCTTCGGTCAGCATGTCTTCGGGCAGCGCGAGCACGACCGGACCCGGACGGCCCGAGGTCGCCGTGTGAAACGCGTGGCTCATGTACTCCGGCACGCGGCGCGGATCGTCGATCTGCGCGACCCATTTCGCCATCTGCCCGAACATGCGCCGATAGTCGATTTCCTGAAACGCCTCGCGGTCCATGTGATCCCGCGCGCATTGGCCGATGAGCAGGATCATCGGCGTCGAATCCTGAAACGCGGTGTGCACGCCGATCGACGCGTGCGTCGCGCCCGGCCCACGCGTGACGATCGCGACGCCCGGTTTGCCCGTCAGCTTGCCGACCGCTTCGGCCATGTTTGCCGCGCCCGCCTCGTGGCGGCAGACGATCGTCTGAATCTGCGAGGTTTCGTCGTGCAGGGAATCGAGCACGGCGAGAAAGCTCTCGCCGGGCACGCAGAACACGCGCTCGACGCCGTGATGCACGAGCGCATCGACGAGAAGACGCGCGCCGGTAGTTTGATTGTCGGGAGAAGCGGATTGCGCGGAGGGGACAGCGGACGCCATGCGAAGAACTCTCCTGTGAGTGTCCGGATCGTCGCGGATGCGGGCCGGACCGTGAGCGAATTGCCCTAAAGCTTACGCCGTCGGGCGAGCACGCGGCCAGAAGCAAAGCGGAATTTTTTCCCGGCGCGCGCGACCTGTTCGCGCTGCCCGCGGCATTTCCATCAGCCGAAATACCCCTTTTTCTCGCCCCTTATCCAGCGATGGAGAAAGGGTGGAGTTCGCAATAATGGCTTCACTGAAAAGCGGACACGGCAACGAGCCAAGCGGGTCCGCCTCGCAAAGATCGCAGTTTCACCTCATCGGGGGCAAGTTTGAACATTCGTAAATTCATCGGCGCGAACAGCCGCGACGCATTGCGCCAGGTTCGTGAAGCGCTCGGCCCCGATGCCGTGGTGCTGTCCAATCGCACGCTGGATGATGGTTCCGTGGAGATCGTCGGTGTCGCGGACAGCGATATCGCGTCGATCTCGCCGGCCGCGAAGGAACAGGCCGTGCGCTCGGGGGGCTCGTCGCGCGCCGCGCTGGCCGCTGCGGCCGCCGCGCTGCCGGCGAAGCAATCCGCCGCGAATCCCTACGCGAGCGGGGACGTGTTTTCGTCGGTCTTCGGCGCAAACACCGACGCCGACGATGAAGACGATTTCGCGCACGAACACGAAGCCGCTTCCGACGAAGAAGCGCCGCGCACGATGGCCGACTCGAACCCGTGGCTGATCGAGCATGCGAAGCGCATCGCGCAGCAGGCGACGATGCCGTCGAACCGACCGCTGACGGCGTCCGCCGCGATCGCTCGCGGTATGGGCGTGCCGGTTCCTGTCGCCGCGCAAGAGACGCGCGCCGACAGAACGCCGGAAGCAGGCAAGTACGCGATTCGCCAGCAAGCGCATGCGCAAGCGAACCGCGCGGAGGCCATCGCTCAGGCGCGCGTTCAATCGAAGGTCGAAACGCCCGACTGGGCACGCGAAGCCGCGCAGGTCGCCGCACGCCGCGCCGCGCAGAAGATCAACGCGAGCGCGCCGCACGCCGAAGCACCGGCGGCGAGCACCGCGCCGGCTGCGCAGGAAGGCGCCTTCGAAGGTCTGCCGGCGAACGCGGCGGCGGTCGTGACGGAAGCGATCCGCGCACGCATGGAGCAGGTCGTCAACGAAACGGTGATGAACGAGCTTTCGTCGATGCGCTCGATGATGGAAGAGCACTTCTCCGGTCTGCTCTGGGGCGAGCGCCAGCGCCGCAACCCGACGGGCGGCGCGCTGACCAAGCGTCTCTTCGCCGCCGGTTTCTCCGCGCAACTCGTCCGCATGATGGTGGACAACATGCCGGAGATGGAAAGCGTGGAAGGCGCGCTCGAATGGGTGCAGGAAGTGCTCGAATCGAACATCCCGGTGATGGATAGCGAAGATGCGCTGATGGAACGCGGCGGCGTGTTCGCGCTGATGGGCCCGACGGGCGTCGGCAAGACGACGACCACCGCGAAGCTCGCGGCGCGCTGCGTGATGCGCTTCGGCGCAAGCAAGGTCGCGCTGCTCACGACCGACAGCTACCGGATCGGCGCGCACGAGCAACTGCGCATCTTCGGCAAGATTCTCGGCGTGTCGGTTCACGCGGTGAAGGACGCCGCGGACCTGCAGCTCGCGCTTTCCGAGCTGCGCA
Organism: Caballeronia sp. S22; assembly: GCF_964261745.1. Taxonomy (NCBI): domain Bacteria; kingdom Pseudomonadati; phylum Pseudomonadota; class Betaproteobacteria; order Burkholderiales; family Burkholderiaceae; genus Caballeronia; species Caballeronia sp. S22. The sequence goes on from NZ_OZ180035.1 coordinate 212,325, forward strand.
ACAAACATATCGTGCTGATCGACACGATCGGCATGAGCCAGCGCGACCGCATGGTCTCCGACCAGATCGCGATGCTGTGCGGCGCGGGTCATCCGGTGCAGCGCATCCTGCTGCTCAACGCGACGAGCCACGGCGACACGCTCAACGAAGTCGTGCAGGCATACAAGAGCGCGGCGGATCAGCCGCCGCTCGCGGGCTGCATCCTGACCAAGCTCGACGAGGCGACGAATCTCGGCGGCGTGCTCGATACGGTCATCCGCTACAAGCTGCCGGTGCATTACGTGTCGACCGGCCAGAAGGTGCCGGAGAACCTGTACGTCGCGACCAAGCGTTTTCTCATCAAGAGCGCATTCTGCATTCCCCGCGACGGCTCGCCGTTCGTTCCGCAGGACGAAGAAGTGCCGGCGCTGCTCTCCGCATTGTCCGCGCGCGCCACGACCGAACTGCATGGGGTGCACTTTGGATAAGTTCGTGCTCGACCAGGCGGAAGGTCTGCGACGGCTGCTCACGCGTGCCGGTTCGCGCGTGGTGGCGGTTGCGGGCGGGCCGGCGGGCATCGGGTGCACGTCGGCGGTGGTGAATCTCGGCGCGGCGCTGTCCGTGCACGGCAAGGATGTGCTCGTGATCGACGAGCATCAGGACGCGGGATCGGTGAGCCGCATGCTGGGTTTGTCCGATGCAGGCACGCTCGCCGCGGTGATGTCCGGCCGCCGCGCGCTCGCCGATGTCGTCGAGCGCACGCCGTTCGGCTTCTCGCAGATCGCCGCGCCGCGCGACGAGCGCATCAGCCACGACGCCGCGCAGTGCCGCGCATTGCTCGATGGTCCGGCCGACATCGTTTTGATCGATGCGCAGCTGGACCGTCACGGCGCGCTGTCGACGCTCGCGGCTCAGGCGCATGACTTTCTCATCGTGACGCGGGTAGCCGCGTCGGCGATCACCGAGGCGTATGCGTGCATGAAGCGCCTGCACTACGCCCATGCGATCGGCCAGTTCCGCGTGCTCATCAATCACGTGCAGAACCCGGCTGACGCGGCGGTCGCGTTCGACAACCTGTCGGGCGTCGCGAGCCGGTATCTGGCCGTGTCGCTCGTGCAGGCAGGGTATGTGTCCGAGGATGCGCGCGTCGCTCGGGCAAAGGAACTCTCACGCTGCGCAGTCGAAGCGTTCCCGGCCACGGCCGCGGCACGCGACTACCGCGCGATCGCGGCGGAGCTCCTCCACTGGCCGATGCGCCCCGCGCCGTACATGCGCGCGGCGAACGGCCAGCCAGACGCGCGAATTCCGGTTGGCGACTCTGAACAGGGCGGGCGGGAGGCGGCGCATCGTGTGGCCGCGCTTCACGACTTTGCAATGAGCAGCACGGCGTCGATGTGATCAAGATAGGTGACCATGATGTATAACGCCCAAGGCAAACTCTCACAGTCGGACGTCCTGACGAAATATGCGCCGCTCGTTCGTCGGCTGGGGCTTCAGCTCGTCGCCAAGATGCCGGCGAGCGTCGATCTCGACGATCTCATCCAGGCCGGCATGATCGGTCTGCTGGACGCGGCGAGCCGCTACAAGGAAGATCAAGGCGCGCAATTCGAAACCTACGCGAGCCAGCGCATTCGCGGCGCGATGCTCGACGAGCTGCGCGCCAACGACTGGCTGCCGCGCAGCATGCGCAAGACGTCGCGCGAAGTGGAATCGGCGGTGCATAAGGTCGAGCAGAACCTCGGCCGCTCCGCGAGCGAGACGGAGATCGCCGAGCACATGAAGATGCCGCTCGATGAATATCAGTCGATGCTCCAGGATCTGCACGGCAGCCAGCTGATCTACTACGAAGACTTCGACCGCTCCGCTGACGACGAGCCGTTCCTCGACCGTTATTGTGTCGATCGCTCGGACCCGCTTTCGGCGCTGCTCGACGACAGCCTGCGCGGCGCGCTGATCGAAGCGATCGACAAGCTGCCCGAGCGCGAGAAGCTGCTCATGAGCCTTTACTACGAACGCGGCCTGAACCTGCGCGAAATCGGCGCGGTGATGGAAGTGAGCGAATCGCGCGTGTGCCAGCTGCACAGCCAGGCGGTCGCACGTCTGCGCACGAAGCTGCGCGAGCAGGCGTGGACGAGCGTCGAGGCCTGATTCAGTTCGTTTCGAAGTCGCGCGTTTCGGCGAAGACCGTTTTCCCTTCGCCGAGACTTTTCGCGCGATACATCGCACGATCGGCGGCGCGCAGCACGGCGGTGATGCCGGATTGCTGCGCGCTCGTCGCGCTCGAAAGCAGACACGCGCCGATGCTCGCCGATACCGACACCGGCCGCTCCTGCACCGATGTCATCGCGTCGAGAATCGAGTGAATGCTGTCGGCCACCGATAGCACCGCCGCGCGGTCGCGCACCTGATGTGCGAGCACGACGAACTCGTCGCCGCCCAGACGCGCGATGGTGTCCGACTTGCGCATGCGCTTCGCGAGCGATTGCGCGAAGGCTTGCAGCAGCATGTCGCCGACGGCGTGACCGTAGGTATCGTTCACTTCCTTGAAGCCGTCGAGATCGATGAGAAGGAGCGCGGTGGCATCGTCGCCATCGGTTTCGCGCGCGGTCATCGCACGATCGACGATCCGTTCGAGCGCGTATCGGTTGGACAGGCCCGTGAGCGGATCGGTCGATGCCTGACGCGCGAGATCGCGATTCGCATTGCCGAGGCGATCGACGAGTACGCTCAAATACACCGATGCGCCCAGCACGCTCAAACCGAGCCCGATCGCGGCGGGAAGATTGGCGCGCCACCACGGCTGCCAGACGCCGAGCGCCATCACGACGATAAGCGCCGTCGCGCACGACACCGCGAGCGTGCGCTTGCCGTAACGGCATCCCGAGCCGATCAGAAACCAGAACATCACCCAGATGAGCGGCAGCGCGATCGCGCCGCCCGCTGCAAGCGCGAGCCCGAGCAGCGTTTGATCGGCGATGGTCGTGACCGTGAGACGCTTCTCCGACGGCGTGCTCATGCGGCTGACGATCAGCAGCGTGGCCGCACCGTAAGACACGTAGAGCGCGATGAGACGCGCGACCGCCAGTGCATCGTAGGAAGGGCGGAGCCACGCGAAGATGCCGTAGGCCAGAAGAACCGCCGCCCCCATCCAGACCCGCAGCGTGGCCTGCTCGCGCTCGGGATTCCGGTGCTCGGACCATGCGAAGGCATAAGGCCGGCGTGCCGGTTGATGCGCCTGCTCCATACTGAACCCCTGGATGGTGATTTCTTTCTTTTATCTTGCTGTCGTGTACTGCGGCCCCGTCGCGTGGCATCGGCTTTATGGCGTGGTATCGAATTGCGCCGAGCGAGCGATCCGCTATTTTGCAACGTTTTGCGAAGACGCTGTGTTTCGTGTAATAACGGCTTTCGCACTTCTATTTCCGATTCACCGTGATGCGCGACGAATCCATTTCTCTGGTCGGCGAATGGCTGCCGGTCTGCAATAGCGAAGACGTTCCCGAAGGCGGCGCGCGCGGCTTTGTCGTCGCCGATGAGCGCATCGTCGTGTGGCGCGACAGTATCGGCGCGGCGCATGTGTGGCGCGATTACTGTCCGCATCGCGGCGCGCAGTTGTCGCTCGGGCACGTGATGCGCGATCAGATCGTGTGCCCGTATCACGGCTGGCGTTACGACATCGAAGGGCAGTGCTTGCGGATTCCATCGAATCCATCTTTGCGTCCTCCGAAGCGTGCCTGCGCGACGACGTTCGTCAGCGAGGAGAAGTACGGCGTCGTGTGGATGTGCTTCGGCGAGCCGGCCTACGCGCTCGATTTCTTTCCCGAAGCCGCGATTCCCGGTGGCCGGCGCATCAATCTCGCGCCGCAGACGGTGAGGTCATCGGCGCCGCGCGTCGTCGAAAATTTTCTCGATATGGCGCACTTTTCGTTCGTGCATGTGGGGATTCTGGGCGAGGACGCGCACACGGAAGTGCCGGATTATGAAGTCGTGCAGACTTCCGATGGCGGACTGGAGGCGCGGCAGTGTCGGTACTGGCAACCCGCGGGGATTCCTGGACAGGGCGGCGGCGCGATGATCGATTATGTGTATCGCGCGAAGCGTCCGTTGATCGCGAGTCTCACGAAGATGGCGTCAGGCGGACAGGGTGCGCTGCATATCATGCTGGCGGCGTCGCCGGTGACGCAGACGGAAACGCGCGCGTGGCTCGTGTCGATTCATGAGGACGACGCGACGCATTCCGATCAGGCGCTTTACGACTTCAATATGGAAATACTGATGCAGGACACGCCGATCGTCGAGTCGCAATGGCCTCGGCGTCTGCCGCTCGATCTCGATGCGGAGTTGCATCAGCGGTGTGATCGGATGGCGGTGGCTTACCGGAGATGGCTGGCGGGGATGGGGTTCGGCTGGGGGACGATTCTCGCGGAAGCCGAATGATCGCGCGTCGCGGAGAAGGATTGGCGCGCCCGGCTGGGATCGAACCAGCAACCCCTGCCTTCGGAGGGCAGTACTCTATCCATTGAGCTACGGGCGCATCGGGGAGAGGCCTTGCGTGAGGGAAGCGCCAAAAGACAAACGGCTGCTGCAAGGCCCAACGAATCCGAGAGAATACCTGTTTTCCGTGACTTCGTCCATCGCACGGGGTTGGACGCATCGCGCGAAGCATCACACGATTCGGGTAAACGCCCGCACTGCCGCCACAGCCACCTCGCGCCGACAGTTAAGCGTTCCGTCTATAATCGACCGTGCCTTTCCCCAGGCGCGCCCAAGCGCAATGCGGTAGCTGTCACGCTGTCACTGAACCGACTCACACCAAAAAACGGGAGACGAGACAAGCATGAGCGAAGCACCCCACGGAGCCCCGATCAAGACGCCCGGCCAACTCATCGCCGCGATCATCGCGGGATTCGGCATCCCGGTCGCCATCATCATCCTGCTCGCGGTTTATGTGAACAACTCGACGCGTACCGGCGCGGGCACGGACATCGAGCAGTCGGTGAACGAGCGCATCGCGCCCGCCGCGCAAGTCGATATCCGCGACGCCAACGCGCCGCGCGTCTACAAGTCCGGCGAGGAAGTCTTCAAGGCCGTGTGCTCCGCCTGTCACGCAGCGGGCACCGCTGGCGCACCCAAGTTCGGTGATGCCGGCGCGTGGGCGCCGCGTATCGGTGAAGGCTACGACACGCTCCTGCACAACGCGCTCAATGGCAAGGGCGCGATGCCCGCACGCGGCGGCACCAGCCCCGACGATTACAGCGACTTCGAAATCGCGCGCGCGGTCGTCTATATGGCCAACGGCAGCGGCGGCAAGCTGGCGGAACCGGCGCAACCCGCATCGGGCGCGGCGGCGAGCGCGGGCGCATCGGGGGCGGCAGCGGCATCGGGCGCAGCGGCTCCGGCAGGCGCGAGCGCGAATGAGAACGCGCAGGCGGCGGCAGCCGTCGCAGCACTGGCATCGGTGCCGCAGGCTGCAGCACCGGCAGCGGGTGGCCAAAGCGCCGATGCGGCTCAAGCCGGCAAGGCGCTCTATGAGCAAGTCTGCCAGGCATGTCACGCGGCTGGCGTGCTCAACGCGCCGAAGTTCGGCGACAAGGCCGCATGGGCGCCGCGCCTGAAAGAGCCGATGGACACCGTCTACAACTACGCATTGCACGGCAAAGGCGCGATGCCGCCGAAGGGCGGATCGAACGCACCGGATGCGGACGTGAAGGCCGCCGTCGATTACATGGTGAACGCGGCGAAGTAACGATCGCGCGTGCAATGAGAAAACCCTGCGTCGGTTCAAGCGGCGCAGGGTTTTTCATTTTGAAGCGCGAAGAAAGCGAAAGCGTCAGGTCTTCTGCAACATCGCCTTGAGCATCGCCATCCGATCTTTTGGCGACAACGGCTTCTCCTCGGCCGTCGGCGGCGGTGCGTCGTCGAGCAGCATCTCGGGGATGAAGCGCGACGGCTCGCACACCACCGTCTCCCGCGCGCGCTTTCTCTTCTTGCACCAGTTCAGATGCAGACTGCGCTGCGCCCGCGTGATCGCGACGTACATCAGCCGGCGCTCTTCCTCGATACGCGAATCGTCGACGGGCGCGTCATCGTCCGAGCTGCCGCGATGCGGCATGATCCCTTCTTCTACGCCCACCAGAAACACGTGCGGATACTCCAGTCCCTTCGACGCATGCACCGTCGAGAGCCGCACCGCATCCGGATCTTCTTCCTTGCCTTCGAGCATCGACATCAGCGCGACGGTCTGGATCAGGCCGAGCAGGTTCTTACCTTCATCGGCGAAACCGTCGGCGGTGTCGTAGCCGGTCTGCTCCGCGCCCGGCGCGGCTTCCGGCTTCGTGCCCTTGCGCTTCAACCATTCGAGAAACTCGAGCACGTTCTGCCACTTCGATTGCGCCTGCCGTTCGTCGTAGGCATCGTAGAGATACGACTCGTAGTGGATGGCTTCCATCATGTCGTCGAGCACTTCGGTCGCCGGATCGCGCGCCGCACGGTCCGACAGCCGGCGAATCCATTCGCAGAACGTGCGCAGCGGCTCGACCTGCCGCGCCGACAGACGCGCCTCGATGCCGCCCATGAACACCGCCTCGAACAGCGACACCTTCGCGGCGCCCGCGAACGCGCCGAGCGCTTCGAGCGTGGTATTGCCGACGCCGCGCCGCGGAGTCGTGATCGCGCGGATGAACGCGGGATCGTCGTCGGGATTGGCGATCAGACGCAGATACGCGATGAGATCCTTGATCTCCGCCTTGTCGAAGAACGACTGCCCGCCCGACAGCACATAAGGAATGCGCTCGCGGCGCAGCACCTGCTCGAAGATGCGCGCCTGAAAGTTGCCGCGATAAAGAATGGCGTAATCGCGAAACTGCGTGCGCCGCTCGAACTTGTGCGCCGACAGCCGGAACACCACGGACTCGGCCTCGTGCTCTTCGTCGTTGCAGCCGGTGACGGTGATCGTGTCGCCCATGCCGTGCTCGGACCACAGCTTCTTCTCGAACAGCTTCGGATTGTTCGCGATGACGTTGTTCGCCGCCGTCAAAATGCGCACCGTCGAGCGATAGTTCTGCTCCAGCTTGACGACGTGCAGCTTCGGGAAATCCTTGCCGAGCTGCGCGAGGTTTTCGAGCGTCGCGCCGCGCCAGCCGTAGATGGCCTGATCGTCGTCGCCGACAGCCGTGAACGCCGCACGCGGGCCGGCGAGCTGCTTCAGCAATTCGTATTGACAGGCGTTGGTGTCCTGATATTCGTCGATCAGCAGATAACGCAGGCGGTTCTGCCACTTGTCGCGCACCTGCTCGTTCTCGGCGAAAAGCTGCGCGGGACGCAGGATCAGATCGTCGAAATCAAGCGCCTGATACGCGTGCAGCGTCGCCGCGTAGCTGCGAAAGACGATCGCCGCCTGATGCTCGTCCTCGTTATTCGCGAGCACGGACGCCTGATCCGGCGAGACCATCGCGTTCTTCCATAGCGAGATGATCGACTGGATCTTGCGAATCAGGCCCTTGTCGGTCGTGCCGAGTTGTTCCTGCACCATGCCGAAGCAGTCGTCCGAATCCATGATCGAGAACTGCGGTTTCAGTCCGACATGTTCCGCTTCCTGCCGCATGATCTGCACGCCGAGCGAGTGGAAGGTGCAGATCGTCAATTGATTGACGGGAATCTTGCGGCCTTCCTTGCCGGGCGTGGTGAGCGTCTTGCCTTCGAGCAGCTTCGCGGTGCGCTCGCGCATTTCGAGCGCGGCCTTGTTCGTGAAAGTGAGCGCGGCGATGTGCTTCGGCTCGAAGCCGCGTCCTTCGATCAGATGCGCGATCTTCTGCGTGATCACGCGCGTCTTGCCGCTGCCCGCGCCGGCGAGCACGAGACAGGGACCATCGAGATAGCGCACGGCTTCGCTTTGCGCGGCGTTCAGACCAGCGGACATCGTTTTGGACTTTTGGAGTTCGGGCGCGCTTAGCTGAAAACCTGCGCGCGGAGGAGAGCGCGATGTTAACACGATAGCGGCGGCGCGGTTCCGGCCCCTGTTCGTGCCACAATAACCGATCGAATTCACGACAGGACGATGCCCGCATGAGCACAGCACTGAAAGTCGGCGTGATGGGCTACGGCCTCGCCGGCGCGACGTTTCACGCGCCCGTCATCGAGCACTGCGGACGGGCGGAAGTCACGGCCATCGCGACGAGCCAGGCCGAACGCGCGGCCGCGGATTATCCGAACGCGCAGATCGTCGCGGACTTCGATGCGCTGCTCGCCGTCGACGGCCTCGAATGCGTCGTCGTCGCGACGCCGAACGACACACACTTCGATCTCGCGCATCGCGCGTTGTCGGCGGGTAAGCATGTGGTCGTCGACAAGCCGGTCACGCTTTCCGCGCGCGATGCCCGCACGCTCGCCGATCTCGCGCAGCAGAAAGGGCTCGTGTTCGCGCCGTTCCACAATCGCCGCTGGGACGGCGATTTCATGACGGTGCGCGCGCTCGTCGAAAGCGGGCGGCTCGGGCGCATCACGCATTACGAATCGCATTTCGACCGTTTTCGTCCGAAAGTGCCGCAGCGCTGGCGCGAGGAAGCGGAGCGCGGCGGCGGCCTGCTGTTCGATCTGGGTCCGCATCTGATCGATCAGGCGCTGACGCTCTTCGGCGCGCCGCAGACGGTGACGGCGTTCGTGAAGGCGCATCGCGATCACGCGCACGCGCCGGATTACGTGCATCTCGTGCTCGGTTACGAGGACAAGGAAGTGATCCTGCACGCGAGCGCGCTCGCGGCGCTGGAGCCGCCGCGTTTCGCGATCCACGGCACGCGCGGCAGTTACGTGAAGAACGGGCTCGACACGCAGGAAGATCAGTTGCGTTCGGGTATGCGGCCGGGCAATGCGGAGTTTGCGAAGAATCCGCCGGGCGTGCTGCGCGAAGTCGATGGCGATCACGATCTGCGTCATGAATTCGCCACGAAGGATGGCGCGTATGTCGAGTTTTATCGCGCGCTGGCGGCGTCGATTCAGGACGGCAAGCCTTTTCCGGTTTCGCCGCAGGACGCGGTCGATACGATGACGATTATTGAGCTGGCGATTCAGAGTGATAGGGAAGGGCGGAGTGTGCCGTTCGCACGGGGAGAGTAATCCGACGTCGAGCAACGCGTGGAACTGGTGGCGGCACCGAGACGCCGCTTAAATTATTTGCCGTTTCCAATGTTTCAATGCGCGTTGACAGTGGTTTATTTCTTATTTTTAACAAGATAATCCATGAACTCGATGACGCTGCTAGTATCCAGACACGCACGCATTAACGTCTGGAGCAAGCGTCATTGAATCTTCCAAAATCCGCTACCTCGGAATGGCTCAGCGAAGTGATCGACATGACGATCACAGCAAGTGGAAACGAGCTCCGGATAAAGCGCATCGAACGAGAAGCGCGAGCGCTCCTCCAGAAAAATGCGGGCCAGCCGGAAATGTGCTGGCTTGTACTCTCGTTCATCGCGTTCTTGCAAGGAAATCGTGGCGACTGCATTCGTTGCGTCGAAGCAGCCAACGCGCTGGCAAACCGCGACGTGACGATACTGGGTAACGCGGCGACGCTTATGTGCGACCTCGGGGAACCTGAACTTGGCGCGAAATACGCTCGCCAATTTGCAGCTTTAAGTCACAGTGATCCGAGATTGGCGATCAACGCCGCCCGTGCGCTTTATGGCGTTCTTCTTTTTGAAGAAGCAGCGGACGTAATGTGCGTTCGGAATGCCGAGTCTTTGCTCAGCCAAGACGATGGTTTCCTCCGCGATTTAAGTGACACGATCACTTTGTTTCAAACCGCCGGCGTTCATGCTGAACTTCGCCAAGCCCTATTGGAATCGGCGACATCGATCGTGCGCGCAACAGGTTGCGAAATCAGACGGGCGCGTCCTGTTCGATATTTCGAATGCACGATGAGATACGAACTGTTCGTTGAAGAGTCGGCCAGTCAGTGTGCCAGCGTGAACTTCGCAATCGCTGAAGGCCTCGTCGAGCAATTCGAAGAAGCATATCCGGAGTTGATCACTTTTGTTTGCCGCCCGCTTGGATCATTCACGCCGCGCGGTATCTCTATTGAAATTTAACGATGAGCATTGACGTTGCAGATTTAATTGGTTTGGCGCAGCAATTATCTGCGGGCGACAGCGAGTGTGAGTGGCGATCGGGGGCGTCGCGCGCCTATTACGCTGCATATCACAAGGCACTCCTGGTTGCGGATAAGTGCCTACCACCCAATCCCTTTTTAGCCGGAGAACATCAGCGCCTGGCGGATCGGTACATTGCGGAAGGAAAAAAGGGCAAAGCGCTTGCATATGTGCTGATAGACCTCAAAAAGGTGCGAACGCTTGCTGATTACCATCTCACAGAATCGTTTCGTCAGCACGATGCAACAGATCTGGTGGCCAATTGCATTGCGTTCTTGCCGAGAGCGGATGAATTTGCGACTCGACAAACTAACGGCACATCCGCGGCAGTCTGAACACAGTTCAGCCAACGCCTCCACCGTCCATCAGACGCGCCCGAATCCGTTTGACAACCCCAATTCGGTCGCGTAAATTCTGCCGCACGCGTCGGGAGAGCGCGTGGTTTCGTTCATGCAGCGAAGACCGCGCCGCCGAAGGGGCACACCCGCAAACTCTCAGGCAAAAGGACCGACTGCGTCGAGGAATTCGTTTCCTCGCACTCTGGAGAGCGGCAGCGGCTTCAGCATGAAGCCAGTTGCCCACCGAAGGGGCGCGCGATGAACCATCAGTCACGCTGATGGTTCGCGCAATCTCTCAGGTACCGAGGACAGAGGGGTCACGCATCGCAACCGCTTCGCGGCATGCGCCTTGCGCGCTGCATCAGGCAGCACGAAGGCGCATCCGGCCAGGCGAAATGTGCGCTGCGTGGCCTTTTTTGTTTCGCGAACCGAGGCCCCGATGACCGAACTTCAACACACGCCCCTGCACGCCGCCCACCTCGCGCTCAACGCGCGCATGGTCGATTTCGGCGGCTGGGACATGCCCGTCAACTACGGTTCGCAGATCGACGAGCATCGCGCGGTGCGCACCGACGCCGGCATGTTCGACGTGTCGCATATGCGCGTCGTCGATTTCGAGGGCGACGCCGTCCGCGAATTCTTCAAGCACGCAATCGCCAATAACGTCGACAAGCTCACGACGCCGGGCAAGGCGCTCTACTCGTGCCTGCTCAACGGCAACGGCGGCGTGATCGATGACCTGATCGTCTACTACTTCTCCGAAACGAATTTCCGCGTCGTCGTGAACGCCGGCACGGCGGAGAAGGACATCGCCTGGTTCGGGCAGTTGAACGCCGAAGGCAAATTCAATCTTTCGATCACACCGCGCCGCGATCTCGCGATCATCGCCGTGCAAGGCCCGAACGCGCGCGAAAAGACCTGGCAAGTGCTGCCGGACACGCGCACGCAAACTCAGGACATCAAGCCGTTCAACGCGGCCGTTTTCCCGTCGACGCAATATGGCGAGTTGATGCTCGCGCGCACCGGCTACACCGGCGAGGACGGTTTCGAGATCGTCGTTCCGGCGACGCAGGTCGAGGCGTTGTGGAACGCGCTCGCCGCCGCGGGCGTGAAGCCCGCAGGCCTCGGCGCGCGTGACACGCTGCGCCTCGAAGCCGGCATGAATCTGTACGGCCAGGACATGGACGAGAACGTCTCGCCGCTCGACGCAGGCCTCGCGTGGACCGTCGATCTGAAAACGGAACGCGATTTCGTCGGCCGCAACGCGCTCGAAGCGAACGGCTCGAAGGCGAATTTCGTCGGGCTCGTGCTGATCAAGGAAAACGGCAAGGCGGGCGGCGTGCTACGCGCGCATCAGAAAGTCGTCACGCAACACGGCGACGGCGAGATCACGAGCGGCACTTTTTCGCCGTCGATGCAGGAATCCATCGCGTTCGCGCGCGTGCCGACAGGCGTTGCCGTCGGGGACACGGTGCAGGTCGTCATCCGCGACAAGCAACTTCCGGCGCGCGTGGTAAAACTTCCGTTCGTGCGCAACGGCCGAGTGTTGGTCGAGCTTTCATAACGCCGTCGCGCCCGTTCCCTCCGATCAAGAAACTCACGAAAGAACCACGCAAGGAGCATCCAATGAGCATCCCGGCCGATCTGAAATACACCGAATCGCACGAATGGGTCCGCACCGAATCCGATGGCACGCTGACCATCGGCATCACCGATCACGCGCAGGAAGCGCTCGGTGACATCGTGTTCGTCGAACTGCCCGCGGCGGGCAAGACCGTTACGGCGGGCGATGCGATCGCCGTCATCGAATCGGTGAAGGCGGCATCCGACATTTACGCGCCGGTTTCGGGCGAGATCGTCGAATCGAACGACGCGCTCACCTCGGCGCCCGATCAGGTGAACGGCGCGCCGTACGAAAGCTGGCTCTTCAAGATCAAGCCGGCGGGCGACGCCGGTCTGGACAAGCTGCTCGACGCCGAAGGCTACGGCAAGTCGATTGGCGAATAACTCATCTCAATGACGATTGCGGCTCGACGGAGAGCCGCAATCGCAGGACAAAACATGAAGCTCGAACACCCGGATCGCCTGATGAACCGCACCTCCCTGTCACTCGCCGCGCTCGAATGCCACGACGCATTCGCCGAGCGGCACATCGGCCCCGATGACGCGGACCAGCGCGCAATGCTCGATGCGCTCGGTTTCGCGTCGCGCGCGGCCTTCATCGACGCGGTGATTCCTGAATCGATCCGCCGCAAGGAAACGCTGCCGCTCGGCGCGTTCACGCAGCCGAAAAGCGAGGCGGAAGCGCTCGCGTCGCTGCGCAAGCTGGCGGACGAGAATCTGGTGTTTCGAACCTGGATCGGACAGGGTTACTACGGCACGCACACGCCGGCGGTGATCCTGCGCAACGTGCTCGAAAATCCGGCGTGGTACACGGCTTACACGCCGTATCAGCCGGAGATTTCGCAAGGCCGTCTCGAAGCGCTGCTCAATTTCCAGCAGATGGTGATGGACCTGACGGGCCTCGCGATGGCGAACGCCTCGCTGCTCGACGAAGCCACCGCCGCAGCCGAAGCGATGACGCTCCTGCAACGCGTCGGAAAGCCGAAATCGAACGTGTTCTACGTCGCCGATGACGTGCTGCCGCAGACCATCGAAGTGGTGCAGACGCGCGCGAAGCCCGCGGGCATCGAAGTGAAGGTCGGTCCGGCCGCGGATGCCGCGAGCGCGAACGCGTTCGGCGTGCTGCTGCAATATCCCGGCGCGAATGGCGATGTGCGCGACTATCGCGCGCTCGCGGAAGCAATCCATGCTGCGGGCGGCCATGTCGTCGCGGCGGCGGATCTGCTCGCGCTGACGCTCATCACGCCGCCGGGCGAATGGGGCGCGGATGTCGCGATCGGCAATACGCAGCGTTTCGGCGTGCCGGTCGGCTTCGGCGGCCCGCACGCGGCTTACATGGCCGTGCGCGACGAATTCAAGCGCCAGATGCCGGGGCGTCTCGTCGGCGTGACCGTCGATGCGCAGGGCAACTCCGCGCTGCGCCTCGCGCTGCAAACGCGCGAACAGCATATTCGCCGCGAGAAGGCGACGTCGAATGTCTGCACGGCGCAAGCGCTGCTCGCGATCATGGCCAGCATGTATGCCGTCTATCACGGCCCGCGCGGCCTGAAGACGATCGCGTCGCGCGTGAACCGCGTGGCGTCCATCTTCGCGGCGGGCGTGAAGAAGCTCGGCTACACGATCGCCAACGACACGTTCTTCGACACGATCACGATCGACAGCGGCGCGAGCACGACCGCGCTGCATCAGGCTGCTTACGCCGCGCATGTCAATCTGCGCCACGTGAGCGCGACGCAAGTCGGCGTATCGGTCGATGAAACCACCACGCGCGACGATCTGCTCAAGCTCTTCGCGTTGTTCGCCGAAGTCGCGGGCAAGACCGAAACGTTCGATATCGACGCGCTCGATCAGGCCGCCACCGATTCGCTGCCTGCCGAACTGCATCGCACGAGCGATTACCTCACGCATCCGGTCTTCAACCGCCATCACTCCGAACATGAAATGCTGCGCTATCTGCGCAGCCTTGCCGACAAGGATCTCGCGCTCGACCGCACGATGATCCCGCTCGGCTCGTGCACGATGAAGCTCAACGCGACATCGGAAATGCTGCCCGTCACGTGGCCCGAGTTCGCGCAGATTCACCCGTTCGCGCCCGCGGAGCAGACGCTCGGCTATCGCACGATGATCGATCAGCTCGAACAGATGCTCGTCGCGTGCACGGGTTACGCGGCTGTCTCGCTGCAGCCGAACGCGGGCTCGCAAGGCGAATACGCGGGCCTGCTCATCATCCACGCGTATCACGAATCGCGCGGCGAAGGGCATCGCAACGTGTGCCTGATTCCGGCGTCCGCGCACGGCACGAATCCGGCGTCGGCGCAGATGGCGGGCATGCAGGTCGTCGTCGTCGCGTGCGATGCGAACGGCAATGTCGATATTGAAGATCTGAAGGCGAAGGCCGGGAAGCATTCCGCGAATCTCGCGGCGATCATGATCACGTATCCGTCGACGCACGGCGTGTTCGAGCGCAACGTTCGCGAGATTTGCGACATCGTGCATTCGCACGGCGGCCAGGTGTATGTCGATGGCGCGAACATGAACGCGATGGTCGGACTGTGCGCGCCGGGCCAGTTCGGCGGCGACGTGTCGCACCTGAACCTGCACAAGACGTTCTGCATTCCGCACGGCGGCGGCGGACCGGGCGTCGGTCCGGTCGCGGTCGGCGCGCATCTGGCGAAGTTCCTGCCGAATCAGGCAGCGACCGGATACAAGCGCGATGACGCGGGCATCGGCGCGGTATCGTCGGCGCCTTACGGCTCGGCCGCGATCCTGCCGATCTCGTGGATGTACATCGCGATGATGGGCGCGCAAGGTCTCACCGCCGCCACCGAAAGCGCGATTCTCGCCGCGAACTATGTCGCGAAGCGCCTCGCGCCGCACTATCCGGTGTTGTACAGCGGCGCGGGCGGACTCGTCGCGCACGAATGCATTCTCGATGTGCGGCCGATCAAGGAATCGAGCGGCATCTCGGTTGAAGACGTGGCGAAGCGTCTGATCGACTACGGTTTCCACGCGCCGACGATGAGCTTCCCCGTGCCCGGCACGCTGATGGTCGAGCCGACGGAATCGGAATCGAAGGAAGAGCTCGACCGCTTCATCGACGCGATGATCGCGATCCGCGAGGAGATTCGCGCGGTGGAAGAAGGCCGCGCAGATCGCGACGACAACGTGCTGAAGAACGCGCCGCACACGGCAGCGGTCGTCACTGCGGACGACTGGACGCACAAGTACACGCGCGAAGCGGCGGCGTATCCGGTGAAGTCGCTGGTGGCGCGCAAGTACTGGTCGCCGGTGGGTCGCGCGGACAACGCGTACGGCGATCGCAACCTGATGTGCTCGTGCGTGCCGGTATCGGAATACGCGGACGAGTAAGGTTTCGCGCAGAACCTGAGAGAAAGCGCCGCCCGAAAGCGTAAAGCATTGTCGGGCGGTTTTGCGGCGCGTTCCAGAACAGCTAACATCTCACCCCGGACCAAAAAGCCAAACCAGGGAGTTCACATGGCGTTCAAGGTGCGAGAGGTGAAAGGGACGATCCGCGCGCGCGGGGTGCGAGCGATGTTGGCGGCGATGCTCATCGTCGCGTCGTCCGCGCAGGCCGCGATGAATTTCTGCGCCGCGCCCGCGATGCAGACGAGCGAGCGCACCAATGCCGATCCCGGCGTGAAGGCGCTGGTGAAGATGGTGCAGTCGCACGTGAACGATCAGCCGAAGGCGCGCGCGAAACTGCACACCGAAGGCACGCTGCCGCACGAGGGCATCTACGACGAGAGCGTCGAAGCGGAGAAAGACCTCGGTCTGATGCGCGACGCCGCGCTCGCGTGGCGCGCGACGGGTGACGAGCGCTATCTGCGGCTCGTCGACCGCTTCCTGCTCGCATGGACGACGACCTATCAGCCGAGCTTCAATCCGATCGACGAGACGAATTTCGAATCGCTGATCCTCGCATACGACCTCACGGCAAGCGCGTTGCCGGTCAGGACGCGCAACACGGCGAACGCGTTCATCACGAAAATGGTGACCGGCTACATCGCCGATATGGACAAGCAGCCCCGGCCGCTCACGGGCAATTACCGGAACAACTGGCAGAGCCATCGCGTAAAACTGGTGGCGATGGGCGCGTTCACGATCGACGACCGCAAGCTCATCAACGCGGCGCAGCGGCTGTTCGTCGAGCATATCGGTGACAACATCGCGCCTGATGGATCGACGGTCGATTTCGCCGAACGCGATGCGCTCCGCTACGTGACATACGATCTTCAGCCGCTCGTGACGGCGGCGCTCGCCGCGCGGCGGCACAACCGCAACTGGCTGCCGGAACGCGCGCAGTCGGGCGCGACGCTCGCCGAAGCGCTCAACTGGCTCACGCCTTACGCGCTCGGCACGAAGACGCACGATGAATTCGTGAAGTCGTCCGTGCCGTTCGACGCCAAGCGTCGCGAGGCGGGCTTGCCGGGATTTTCGGGTCAATGGGACCCGAAGAACTCGGCGGAACTCTTTCATCTGGCGGCGCGGCTCGACGGCCGCTACGCGCCGGTCGCGCTGCGGCTCGCGCCGACACCGCCCGCGTGGCTCGCGGTGTGTCTGCCGCTGCCGGCGCGCTAACTCTTACAGGCAGGAGCAGTCATGGCAGTCAGCGTATTCGACCTCTTCAAGATCGGCATCGGACCTTCGAGCTCGCACACAGTGGGACCGATGCGCGCCGCGTTGATGTTCGCGCAAGGGCTCGAGCGCGACGAGCTGCTGGAATCGACCGCATCCGTGAAATGCGAGCTGTACGGCTCGCTCGGCGCGACGGGCAAGGGCCACGGCACGGACCGCGGCGTGATGCTCGGCCTGATGGGCGACGCGCCCGATACCGTCGATGCATCGGGCATCGTTCCCCGGCTCGAAACCGTGCGTACGTCGAAGACGCTCGCGTTGCTGGACAAGCGCAAGATTCCGTTCACGATCAAGGAGAACATCGCGTTCTATCGGCAGGCGCTGCCGGAGCATCCGAACGGCATGAAGCTCTACGCATTCGACGCGAACGGCGCGTTGCTGCGCGAAGCGACGTATCTGTCGGTGGGCGGCGGTTTCGTCGTGACGGCGGGCGCGGCGAACACGGCGGTGCTGACGGCGCACGAGCACTTACCGTATCCGTTCCACACCGGCGACGAGTTGATGAAGATGTGTGCGGAATCGGGCAAATCGATCGCGCAGCTGATGTGGGAAAACGAGCGCGTGTGGCGCAGCGAAGACGAGATTCGCGCCGGGCTTCTGCGCATCTGGGACGTGATGCAGGATTGCGTCGCGCGGGGGTGCGGCATCGGCAATCCGGCGGCGGAAGGACACTTGCCGGGGCCGTTTCAGGTGAAGCGACGCGCGCCGCAGTTGTACAGGGCGCTCACGGGCAAGCCGGAGCAGGCGCTGCGCGATCCGCTCTCCATGATCGACTGGATCAATCTCTACGCGATCGCGGTGAATGAAGAGAACGCGATCGGCGGGCGCGTCGTCACGGCGCCGACCAATGGCGCGGCGGGGATCATTCCGGCGGTGCTGCATTACTACGACCGGTTCGTGCCGGGATCGAACACGCAGGGCGTCGTCGATTTTCTGCTGACGGCGGCCGCGATCGGCATTCTGTACAAGATGAATGCGTCCATCTCCGGCGCGGAAGTCGGATGCCAGGGGGAAGTCGGCGTCGCGTGTTCGATGGCGGCGGGTGCGTTGGCTGCGGTGCTCGGTGGAACGCCGGCGCAGGTGGAGAACGCGGCCGAGATCGGGATGGAGCATAACCTCGGGCTGACTTGCGATCCGGTCGGCGGGATGGTGCAGATTCCGTGCATCGAGCGCAATGCGATGGGATCCGTGAAAGCCGTCAACGCCGCGCGGATGGCGATGCGCGGCGACGGGTCTCACTACGTTTCGCTCGATTCGGTCATCAAGACCATGAGGGAGACTGGCGCGGATATGAAGACCAAATATAAGGAAACGTCGCGCGGTGGGTTGGCGGTGAATATTGTGGAGTGTTGAGGAATCCATGCCTTCGAGCAGGCGTCATCTCGGCGACTGAAACATTCGTTGGATGGCGCTCGAAGCGCGGAATGAAGCAGTTAGCATCGGTAGAACAAGAACGACTCTACCGATCGCGATCTCGATCTCGAACCCATGCGCTCGGTAGGAATACCTGAGAGCATCGCATTGGAACCGAAGGAACTTGCTGCGCACAGAAACATGCGCAAGACGTTGAGCGGCGCATTGCAATTCAAGCCAATGAACAAGACGAAGTGGCCTAAGCCGTTCAACAGAATGGCGCGGCCACGCGTTCATGCTACTGAGCTCACTCGCGTCTCCGACGATCACTCCGTGCTTTTCATGTGGCGCGATGGAGACGAGCTCGAAGATCGCTCATTCTATGGGCATCTGGTTTGCGTGTTGCCGCGCGGCGATCTGTACCCGCTGCTCGAATTTCACTATCACCCGAGTCACAAGGGCTTGCATTGCAAAATGCCTTGTCAGACTGCCTCCGATTATCGGAATCGCTTGGTGCCCGGAGCGCCCGAGCTTAACCTGAAAACTTCGAGACGTTTCGATCCGCGTATGTCTGAAGATCGTGCCGCGCTGATCGTCCTGTTCTGCGAGACGACGGGCATATCGATTTCAAACGAACAATACGGGCAAGGCGACTTGTTGTGCTGACGGACATTCTCAAGCGAACGATTTGCACGCTGTTCGAGGTGCACGACGACAGCAATGGCGTGCAGCGCATCGTCACGCCTCTGCAGTATCCCGGAACGGGGGATCAAGTCATCGTCCGCATTCGCCCTCGCGACGACGGATGGGTCATAGACGAGAACGGCGAAGCCTGCTTTTCCGCGAGCATGGCGGGCGGCGACGTCGAATCCGGCATCGTCGAGCATTGGGCTAAAGAACACGCGCGACTCAGCCCGGCGCGACTGTGTGAAGACGAGGTGATCCGCGCGACGACCACCGACGAGCGGTTTCTCGTGCCGTACGTGTTTCGCGTGGCCGAAGCAGCCCAGCAGCTTTACGCCGTCGCGACCTCGCGGCCCGAACGCCAGTCGAGCAGCGATTTCAAGGAACGGCTGACTCGTATCATCGCGGAGATAGCCGACGAGTTCGGTCTCGGACACCGCTCCGAAGTCGAACTGCCGATTTCGGGCGGCTTGATTGCGGATCACGTGATCGAGACACCCACGCCGTCGATCATCATCGCCGCGACCAGCGCGAACCGGTTGCTCCAGGGTGAACTCATACACATGCAGTATCGCGCCATGCACATGCCGGGACATGTGCTTGCCATTGCGGAAAATCAGCAGGCAGTAGGCAAGACCGAGTTCGAGCGTGCGAACTATTACACGTGGAAGACCGTCGTCTTCGATGCGCGGAACCTTCGGAGTCTGATCGGTTCAGTGCTTCATTGACGCGTTGCTTCACGCCCCAATCAAATTCACCACCTTCACATTCCTGGTATCCGGCACTTCCGCATAAGACAGCACCTTCAACTGCGGCAGACTTCTGCGCAGGAACCTCGCCAGCATCGCCCGCAGCGAATGCTGCACGAGCAACACCGGCGGCAAGCCCAGATTCTGCTGACGCATGATCGCGTTCTGCGTCGAGTTCATCAGCGTCTGTGCGAGGCCCGGTTCGAGCCCGGGATTCGTCCCGGTCGACAAAGCCTGCGACAACACACGCTCCAGCGTCGGATCGAGGCCCATCACCTGCAAATCGTCGGCGCCCGGATACCACTGCTGCGTAATCGCGCGGCCCAGCGCAAGACGCACCGCCGCCGTGAGATCGTACGGATCGGACATGCGCGGCGCGTGTTCCTGCAACGCGTCGAGGATCGTGCGCATATCGCGGATCGGCACGCTTTCGTCGAGCAGGTTCTGCAACACCTTCTGCAGCGTCGTGAGCGACAGCACCTTCGGCACCAGATCGTCCGTGAGCGACGGCGTGTCCTTGCCGATGCGCTCCAGCAGCGCCTGCACTTCCTGACGCCCGAGCAACTCGGCCGCATGCGTCACCACGAGATGATTCAAATGCGTCGCGACGACCGTGCTCGCATCGACGACCGTGTAGCCGTACACCTGAGCCTGCTCGCGCAGATTCGTGTCGATCCACACCGCCGGCAAGCCGAACGCCGGGTCCTGCGTCTGCGCGCCAGGCAGCGCGGCCGACACCTGACCCGGATTGATCGCAAGCCACTGGCCCGGGAACGCTTCGCCCACACCCACCTCGACGCCCTTCAGCGCAATGCGATAGCCATTCGGCCGAAGTTCGAGATTGTCGCGAATATGAATGACCGGCGGCAGAAACCCGATCTCCTGCGCGAACTTCTTGCGAATGCCCTTGATGCGCTTGAGCAACTCGCCGTCGCTGTTGCGATCGACGAGCGGAATCAGCCGATAGCCCACTTCCAGCCCGAGCGGATCGATGAGCGATACATCTTCCCAGCTCGCTTCCGCATTCTCCGCCGACGCGGCCGCCGCGCTTGCCGTAAGAGGCGTGACATCGGTGACGGCGCCCGCTTTCTTCTTCGCTTCGGCGCGTTTGTTCATCGAGCGCGCGGCGTAGATGAGACCGCCGCCGAGCAGCATGAACGCGAAGTGCGGCATGCCCGGAATCAGACCCATGATGCCGATGATCACGCCTGTGATCATCAGCACGCGCGGATTCTGGAACAACTGGCCGGTCAACTGCGTGCCGATGTCCTCTTCGGTCGCGACGCGCGAGACGATCACGCCCGCCGCCGTCGAGATAATGAGCGACGGAATCTGCGCGACCAGGCCATCGCCGATGGTCAGCAGCGTGTAGTTGGTCGCCGCGTGCGCGAAGTCCATGTCGTGCTGGAGCATGCCGACGATCAGCCCGCCCACCACGTTGATCACCATGATCAACAGACCCGCGATCGCATCGCCGCGCACGAACTTGCTCGCACCGTCCATCGAGCCGTAGAACTCGGCTTCCTGCGCCACGCCCTGGCGGCGCTTCTTCGCGGTTTCTTCGTTGATGAGGCCCGCGTTCAGGTCGGCGTCGATGGCCATCTGCTTGCCGGGCATCGCGTCGAGGGTGAAGCGCGCGCCCACTTCCGCGATCCGCCCCGCGCCCTTCGTGATCACCATGAAGTTGATGATCATCAGAATCACGAACACGACGATACCGACCGCGAAGTTCCCGCCGACGAGAAAGTGCCCGAACGATTCGATCACCTGACCCGCGGCATCCGGGCCGGTGTGGCCTTCGAGCAGCACGATACGCGTCGACGCGACGTTCAGCGACAGGCGCAGCAACGTCGAGAACAGCAGCACGCTCGGGAACGCCGCGAAGTCGAGCGGCTTTTGCGTGTACATGCTGACGAGCAGCACCATCACCGCCAGCGCGATGTTGAAGGTGAACAGCAGATCGAGCAGGAACGCCGGCAAGGGCAGAATCATCATGCCCAAGATCATGCAGATCAGGATCGGGCCGGCGAGGGCTCGCAAGTTCTGCGTGCCCAGCGCGTCGGGCCGTTTGGCGAAAAATCCAGCGCGCGCGTTCATGCGGCGGCTCCATTGTCAGTGTTGTCGCCAGCCAGGGCCTCTGCGGCTTCCTGATCGGCGTCGGCGTCGGATACGCCGCCTTTGTCGAGTTCCTTCGGCACGTCGAGATCGGACGGTTCGTCCGGCTTCACGCCGCCATCTTCCTTGTAACGCTTGAGCTGGTACACCCACGCCAGCACCTGCGCCACCGCGCCGTAGAGCGCGCCCGGAATCTCGCGATTGATCTCTACGTTGTGATACAGCGCGCGCGCCAGCGGCGGCGCTTCGAGCAGCGGCACGTTGTGCTCGCGGCCCAATTCGCGGATGCGCCCCGCCACCAGATTCACGCCCTTCGCGACGACCTTCGGCGCGCGCATCTGGCCATCGGCGTACTTCAGCGCGACGGCGAAGTGCGTCGGGTTCGTGACGATCACGTCGGCGGTCGGAATCGCCTGCATCATGCGGCGTCGAGCGGCCGCGCGCTGCTGTGCGCGAATCTTGCCCTTGATGTGCGGATCGCCTTCGCTTTCCTTGTGCTCGCGCTTCACCTCTTCCTTCGTCATGCGCAGCTTCTTCGCGTGCGAGTAGAGCTGGTACGGCACGTCGACGGCCGCGACGAGAAAGAGCCCGCCGATCGCCATGCCGCAGCACACGAAGATCAGGTGCATCGCGTCGGCGAGCGCGAGATCGAGCGGCTTCGTCAGGAGGCCGAGCACTTCGGCCTTGCGGCTCCAGATCGCCGAGCCCGCCATGCCACCGACGACGATCGTCTTCAGCATCGACATGCCGAGCTGAACCGGCCCTTGCACCGAGAAAATCTTGCCGAGGCCGCTGATCGGATTCAGACGGCCGAAGTTCGGCGCGAGCGGCTTCGTCGTGATGAGCCAGCCGCCGAGCGCCATCGGCGCGGCGAGTGCGGCGAAACCCGTCAGCAGCAGAACCGGGAGCACCGCGAACAACCCTTCCTTGCCCGCGTTCGCCGCGCCGATCATCATCTGGCGCGAGTCGAGCACGGTCGCGTGATCGAAGGTGAATGCGCCGCGCAGAATCGACTGCAGATGCTGACTGATCGGCCCCGACAAACCCCACACGCCGAAAAATCCCGCCGCCAGCAACGCGAACGACGCGAGTTCCCGCGAACGCGCAACCTGGCCTTCCTCCCGCGCCTTTTCCAGGCGCTTGGGAGTGGCTGATTCGGTTTTTTCGAGATCGCTTTCTTCTGCCACCGGGCCTTACTCCGTTGCTTCCATCGTTTGCACATGCGAGCGGCGCGAAGCCGCTTTTGGATGAAAGCGATTATTGCGGAAGGCGTCGAGCGGCCATCGGCGGATAAAGCCGGGGAAAAGGGGGTTATTCGGTAGATGAAAGCGCGGGAAACGAAAGCGGCGCGTGCCTCGCAAGAAGCACGCGCCGTTCGGAATGCGGAAAACGGTGATCAGGCGCCGGGCACGCGGCCATCCGGGCCGTAGAAGCCGCTCTTCGACGGCGCAACCTGCAAAGCGGCCAGCGCCTTGCGGTTGTATTCCATGCGCGTGCGGATCAGGACGCCGTTGTTGTTGTTGCCTTGTTTCGCGCGACGCGCGGCGGCGGTCAAGAGCGCCCATTGCGCGGCGATCGCGGCGTCGTCCGCGGCGGCTGCTTCCATGCCGACGAAACCGCCGGGGAAACCGAGCGCGTTCAACTGCTCGTCGCGCGCCTTTTCGAGCGCGGAGATGCGCTCGGTTAGCGCGGTCTTGTGCTCGATGATCCCGGGCAGCGCCGGCAGCGGTTGCGCCGCGATCAGCGCTTTTTCCTCATCGACGAGGAGGGATTCGAAGGCCAGAACAGCGGCGACTTCTTCGGTGACAGTGGCAAGCAGGGCGTCTCTCATTGCATCGCTCGAATAGCGGTTTCACAAAAGCCGCCGGTGCCATGAACGCCGCTTGCCGCCGCGCGCCTGTTTCTCGCAAGGCGCGGCCGGGTCACTGCGTTCAGCCGCCGGTCGGCGGGGTTCTCGTTTGCAGCAGGTCGCGGGCGGTGCTCAGAATGCCATCGGCGATCTTGCTCGTGTCCATCTTCAGGCTGCCGTCGCGGATCGCAGCCTTGATCGACTCGACTTTCGCCGTGTCGATGTCCGAGCTGTTCGATGCGCGCAGGTCCGTCGACAGCGACGACAGGCTCACTGTCGAATTCTTCGCCGTGCTCGTGCCCGATTGCTGCACGGTGCTCGCGGCGCCCTTCGCGTCGTTTTGCGACGCGCGTTGCAGGTTGTCTTGAAGGCCTGCCAGTGTGGTGTTGCTAGTCGTATCGATCTTCACGATGTCCATTCCCGAACGTGTTGAGTCCTTTAACGGCGAGGGAGCTTGAAAACTTTACCCTGCCGATGGAACCGCAACTGCCGTTCGACGCGCTCATCGCCCTCAAAGCCTTGTCGGGCGGGCATTCAGCGCATTTGAAACAAAATGAAACAAGCGTGGGGAACCGAACATAGCCCTCTTCAGAGCGCGATTTCGACCGTCTGACTGTCCTTCAATATGCCGGAGATGATCTGGCCGCCGGCAGTTTTTACACGTATTTGCTGGCCGGGCGCCGCGTTGTTCATCGCGGTGCCTTCGGCCGAAATCGAAAAGCCGGAGCCGCCGGCGACCACGTGCACGCTCTGACCGATCGCCACCGAGCTTGCCGCGCGCAGCATGTCGGTGCGCAGCGGCAGGCCCGCGGGCACGCGCGACAGCGCGACCGCGCCGACGGCCTGCGCCGGATCGGTGACGATGGCCTGCGGCATCGCGGTGATGTCGCCGTCGCGGGCGACCAGATCGGCGTTGCTCAGCACTTCGCCCGGCGCGATGGCGCGCGCGGCCGTATAGAAAGTGGCGTTGATCGACACGCGCGCCTGCACGTAGAGCGTCCACGGGCGCTCGCCGACGCAGCGCACGCCGACGGTCATGCGGCCCCAGAGGCGCGCGCCGGTTGGCATGAACGGATCGAGCGCGGAGCAGGCGGCGAGGCCGCGCGGGAAAACGGGCGTGACTGTGATCTCGACCTTGCCCGGCAAGCCGGCCGCCTGCTGCTGCAGAAAATTGAGCGCGGCGACGCGGATCGATTCGCCGTCCTGCATCGTCGCGGCGGGCGCGCCTGGAGTTTGCGGCAACGCGGCGGCGACGGGCGCGGCTGCGGCCGTTGATGGATTGAAGCTCACGCGTCTCATCGGCGAAGCGGCGCCGGCGACGGGCGTCGCGGGACTCGCCGCGACGGGTTTTGCATTCGTGGCGCGAGCAACGCCATCGTCGCGCGTCACGACGACAGGCATCACATCGCGCGATGCGGAAAGCGCGGGCGCCTTCACGAGCGCGGGCGCCGGAGCAACGGACGCACGCGCGGGCTTCGCTTCGCTCGGTCCGGGAATCACGATCATGCCGCTCGCATCGTTCATCGATTCATCGGCGGCGTCGGCGCGGGCGTCGAGTTCGAGCGCGGCGTTGCGCATCGCGGCGTCGGCGGCTTTCGTCGCGGCGCGATAGCCGCTCGCACGCGCGATTTCAGACGCGGGCATCGCCGCGACGGGAGCCGATGCCCGCGAAACGGGCGCATTCAGGCTCTTCGCCATATCGGCCGCCGCGGCCGGATTGGTCTCGGCGTTGCCCGGAATGACGATCGGGCCGTCGCTCTGCTCGGCATGCGCGAGCAGAGCGACGCCCATGAAAAGGGATGCGCCCAGCGTGCGGCGCGCGAACGTCGCTGCGACGCGAGCCGTGGGGTTCGATGCACGCTGCGCGGACCTGCTCATCAACTTTCTCCGTACCTGATCCGATCGAGCCGCGAAAACACGCGGCAACTTCCAACGAAACGAATTCTAGATATCGGCGGGCGCGGGCAAGCGTCGAATAGAGGCCCCGTTTCCCGGTTATTCGTCGGATTAGTTCTTGCGCGCCGCTCCTAAGATTCGTGTCATGCAAAAAGGCCTCGGCGCTGCCGACAGGAGAAACCGCAATGCTAGACAGACTCGACAAGGAATTCGCTTTTGGCCGTGAGGCGCTCGATGTGCGCGCGTATCGGCAGGAATTGCTGTCGTCGAATATCGCCAACGCCGACACGCCAGGCTACAAGGCGCGCGACGTCGATTTCTCGAGCGCGCTCGCGGGTGCGCTCAAGCAGGGCGGCGGCGCGACGAACAACACGACGCTGAAGATGGCGCAACCGGTCAGCGTGAGCGTGAGCGGCGGCCTGGCCGCGACGGCGAAAGGACACATGAGCGGCACGTCGACGCTTTCGGCATCGGGCGGTTCGAGCGACGACTACGGCAAGCTCGCCTATCGCGTGCCGAACCAGCCGTCGCTCGACGGCAACACGGTCGACCTCGACGCCGAGCGCGTGCAGTTCGCGGACAACGCGCTGCACTTCGAGGCGGGCATGACGGTGCTGTCGTCGCAGATCAAGTCGATGCTCTCGGCGATCACATCGAACAGTTAAGGAATACCCATGCCCTCTTTGATGAACATCTTCAACGTCGCCGGCTCGGCGATGTCCGCCCAGGCGCAGCGCCTGAACGTCACCGCGTCGAACCTCGCGAACGCGGACAGCACGACCGGCCCGGACGGCCAGCCGTACAAGGCGAAGCAGGTCGTGTTCGCGGTCGATCCGCTCGGCGGCGCGCGCACCGCGTCGGGCCAGCAGGTCGGCGGCGTGCAGGTGACCGGCGTGATCGACGATCCGAGCCCGATGAAAACCAGCTACGACCCGAGCAACCCGGCGGCGAACGCGGACGGCTACGTGACGCTGCCCAACGTCGATCCGGTGCAGGAGATGGTCAACATGATTTCCGCGTCGCGTTCCTACCAGGCGAACGTCGAGACGCTCAATACCGCCAAGCAATTGATGCTCAAGACTTTGACCATCGGAACCTGATCGAGAAACTTAAGGAACACCACGTGAGCTCCTCCAGCACCACTATCGGCAGCAACGGCACGACCGTCTCGCAGACGCTGCTCGACACCATGAACGGCGCGTCGTCGTCGAGTTCGTCGACGTCATCCACGTCGGGCACGTCGGCGCAGGATCTGCAGAACACTTTCCTCACGCTGCTCGTGACGCAGTTGAAGAACCAGGACCCGACCAATCCCGCCGACAGCTCGCAGATGACCTCGCAGCTCGCGCAGATCAACACGGTGTCGGGCATCGGCCAGCTGAACACGTCGCTGTCCTCGCTCGCGACGCAGCTTTCCGCCGGCCAGCAGACGCAGGCCGCGCTGCTCATCGGTTCGAGCGTGCTCTCGGCGGGCAACGGCGTGACCGTGTCGAAGGGCGCGTCGTCGAGCTTCGGCGTGCAACTGGCGAGCGACGTGAGCGACCTGCAGATCGTCGTGAAGAACTCGTCGGGCCAGATCGTCAACACGCTCGATCTCGGCGCGCAGGGCGCAGGCGTCGTCCCGGTGACGGGCTGGACGCCGGTCGATTCGAAGGGCGCCACGCTCGCCGACGGCAGCTACACGATCACCGCGCAAGGCACGATCAACGGCCAGCAGGCGACCGCGACGACGCTGTCGGCCTCGCAGGTGCAAAGCGTCGTGCAGATGTCGGGTGGTGCGCCGGGTCTCAAGCTCTCGAACGGCTCGACGGTTGCGCTGACGGGCGTCGCTTCGATCCTCTGATTCCACATTCATTTTGGACGAGCGTGGTCTCGTCACGGAGAAACATCAAATGAGTTACCAACAAGCACTGAGCGGTCTGGGCGCTGCATCGAGCGATCTCGACGTGATCGGCAACAACATCGCGAACGCGAACACGGTCGGCTTCAAGCAAGGCTCGGCGCAATTCGCCGACATGTACGCGAGCTCGATGGCCACGGCCGTCAGCAACCAGATCGGCATCGGCACGCGCCTGTCCGAAGTGCAGCAGCAGTTTTCGCAAGGCACGATCACCACGACCAATCAGGCGCTCGACGTCGCGATCAACGGCAACGGTTTCTATCAGTTGTCGAACAACGGCTCGGTCGTGTACTCGCGCAACGGCGTGTTCCATCTCGACAACAACGGCAACATCGTCAATTCGTCGGGCCTGCAACTGATGGGCTACGCGGCGGATTCGAGCGGCGTCGTCAACAGCGCGAGCACGGTGCCGCTCACGGTGCCGACGGCGAACATCGCGCCGACCGCGACCAAGAAGATCACCGCCGCGTTCAACCTGAACTCGCAGGACGACGTCAAGGCAGCCGCTGACTTCGACCCGACCAACGGCAACACCTACAACGCGTCGACGTCCGTCGATGCCTACGACTCGGTCGGCGGCACGCAGAAGGTGTCGGTGTACTTCACGAAGTCCGGCACGAACTCGTGGGAAGCATTCGCGGGCTACGGCGATCCGGTTTCGCAAAAGACGGATCTCGGCCCCGTCACGTTCGATTCGTCGGGCAACCTGACCTCGGGCAAGACGTTCTCGTTCACGATCCCCGACGGCGCGAGCGCAACGGCCGGCGCGACCCAGACGCTCACGCTCGATCTCTCCGGCACGACGCAGTACGGCGCGAAGAGCGGCCTTACGAACCTGCATCAGGACGGCAACAGCACGGGCGAACTGACGGGCTTCACGGTCGGCAGCGACGGCATGCTGACGGGCAACTACTCGAACGGCGAAACCAAGGCGCTCGGCCAGATCGCCGTCGCGAACTTCAACAACCAGAACGGTTTGCAGAACCTCGGCGGCAACGTGTACGCGCAGACCGCGGCTTCGGGCGCGGCGCAGGTTTCCGTGCCGGGCTCGACCAACCACGGCACGCTGCAGGGCGGCGCGGTGGAGAACTCCAACGTGGACCTGACGAGCGAGCTCGTGAATCTGATCACCGCGCAGCGCAACTATCAGGCGAACGCGCAGACGATCAAGACACAGCAGACCGTCGATCAGACGCTGATCAATCTGTAAGCATCGGTCGCACGCAATAAACGCATCAGGGAAGAAGGAAGCGATTCATGGACCGTCTGATCTACACCGCGATGACTGGCGCAAGCCAGGCGCTCGAACAACAAGCCGTCGTGGCGAACAACCTCGCGAACGCGTCGACCACGGGTTTCAAGGCGCAGCTCGCCGCGTTCCGCCAGGTGCCGATGTCGTTCGAGAACCAGTCCGCCGATGGCACGACGCGCACCTTCGTGCTGTCGTCCACGCCGAACGCGGACTACTCGGCGGGGCCGGTGCAGCAGACCGGCAATCCGCTCGACGTCGCGGTTCAGGGCCCCGGCTGGCTGTCCGTGCAGGCGGCGGACGGCAGCGAGGCGTACACGCGCGCGGGCAATCTGCACGTCGATCAGAACGGCCAGCTCGTCACGGCGAACAATCAGCCGGTGCTCGGCGGCGGCGGTCCGCTGTCGATTCCGCCGGGCGCGGAAGTGACGATCGGCCGCGACGGCACCATCTCCGCGCTGATTCCGGGCGACCCGCCGACGGCGATCGCGGTCGTGGATCAACTGAAGCTCGTGAATCCCGATCCGGCGACGCTCACGCGCGGCGACGATGGCCTCTTCCGGACCGCGACCGGCGACCCCGCCGATGCGGACCCGAACGTGGTCGTCGCCGGCGGCGCGCTCGAAGGCAGCAACGTGAATCCGGTCTCCGCGATGGTCTCGATGATCACCAACGCGCGGCAGTTCCAGATGCAGACCAAGCTGATGGAATCGGCGGACCAGAACGAACAGTCGGCCAACAAGCTGCTCAACTTCTCCTAAGCGGCGAACGCAAGCTAAACAGGATACGAAAGAACATGAATCGCTCTCTCTACATCGCCGCGACCGGCATGAATGCGCAACAGGCGCAAATGGACGTGATCTCGAACAACCTCGCCAACGTGGGCACGAACGGCTTCAAGGGCTCGCGCGCGGTGTTCGAGGATCTGCTGTATCAGACCACGCGCCAGCCGGGTGCGAACTCGACGCAGCAAACCGAACTCGCATCGGGCGTGCAGCTCGGCACCGGCGTGCAACAGGTCGCGACCGAGCGCCTCTACACGCAGGGCAATCTCCAGCAGACCGGCAATTCGAAGGACGTCGCGATCAACGGCCAGGGCTTCTTCCAGGTGACGATGCCCGACGGCACGACCGCCTACACCCGCGACGGCTCGTTCCAGACCAACGCGCAAGGCCAGCTCGTCACGTCGAGCGGCTATCAGTTGAATCCGGCGATCACGATTCCGCAGAACGCGACGTCGATCACCATCGGTTCCGACGGCACGGTGTCCATCACGCAGCCGAGCAGCACGGCGAACACGACGGTCGGCGCGATCCAGCTCGCGACCTTCATCAACCCGGCCGGCCTCGAAGCGCGCGGCGAAAACCTGTTCTCCGAGACGGGCAGCTCGGGCGCGCCGAACGTGTCGCAGCCGGGCCTGAACGGCGCGGGCTCGCTCCAGCAGGGTTACGTGGAAGCGTCGAACGTGAACGTGGTGCAGGAACTCGTCAACATGATCCAGACGCAGCGCGCCTACGAGATCAACAGCAAGGCCGTGACCACGTCCGACCAGATGCTGCAGACGCTCTCGCAGATGCAGGTTTGAAGTAACGCTTAACCAGAGTCACCACGATGTCGCCTACTCAAATCCTCTCGCGTGCAACGATTGCCGCGCTCATTGCAGCGCTCGGCGCGTGCGGCCTCGTGCCGAAAGAGCCGATCGTCCAGCAGCCGATGACCGCGCGTCCGCCGCAGCCGCCCGTCGGCACGCGTTCGCCCGGCGCGATCTACAACGCGGGCTACGCGGGACGGCCGCTGTTCGAAGATCAGCGTCCGCGCAACGTGGGCGACATCCTGACCATCGTGATCTCGGAAAACGTCAACGCGACGAAGTCGTCGGCGGCGAACACCAACCGCGCCGGCAACGGCTCGTTCGCCGTGCCGACGACGCCGGCACTCTTCGGCGGCCTCTTCAACAACACGAACCTGTCGGCCACCGGCGCCAACAAGTTCGCCGCGACGGGCGGCGCGAGCGCGGCCAACACGTTCAGCGGCACGCTCACGGTTACCGTCACGGACGTGCTGCCCAACGGCAATCTGATGGTGAGCGGCGAAAAGCAGATGCTCATCAACCAGGGCAACGAATTCGTGCGCTTCTCGGGCGTCGTCAATCCGACGACCATTTCGGGCACCAACACCGTGTTCTCCACGCAAGTCGCCGACGCGAAGATCGAATACTCGGCGAAGGGTTACATCGACGAAGCGCAGAACATGGGCTGGCTCCAGCGCTTCTTCCTCAACGTCGCGCCGTTCTGATCATGAATCCGTTTCTCCGTTTCGTTTCGTTCTCACTCGCGGCCGCGCTCGTCGCGATCGGCTCCGCGCCGCATGCACACGCCGAGCGTCTGAAAGACCTCGTTTCGTTCCAGGGCGTGCGTGACAATCCGCTGATCGGTTACGGTCTCGTCGTCGGCCTCGACGGCACCGGCGACCAGACGATGCAGACCCCGTTCACGACGCAGTCGCTTACCAACATGCTCGGCAATCTCGGCATCACGGTGAACTCGGCGACCACGCAGAACATGCAGTTGAAGAACGTCGCCGCCGTGATGGTGACCGCGACGCTGCCGCCGTTCGCGCGCCCCGGCGAAGCGATTGACGTGACCGTGTCCTCGCTCGGCAATGCGAAAAGCCTGCGCGGCGGCACGCTGCTGATGTCGCCGCTGAAGGGCGCGGACGGCCAGGTGTACGCGATGGCGCAGGGCAACCTCGTCGTCGGCGGCGCGGGCGCGAGCGCGAACGGCAGCAAGGTGCAGGTGAACCAGCTCGCGGTCGGGCGCATCTCGGCGGGCGCGATCGTCGAGCGCGCGGTGCCGTCGGCGTTGCAGCAGCAGGGCGGCGTCATGCAGATGGAACTGCGCGAGATGGACTTCGACACGACGCAGCGCATCGTCGCGGCGGTGAACAATCAGTTCGGCATGGGCACGGCGCTCGCGCTCGACGGCCGCACGATTCAGTTGCGCGCGCCGCAGGATGCGAGCGAGCAGGTGTCGTTCATGGCGCAGTTGCAGAACATCGACGTGCGTCCGGCGCAGGCCGCCGCGAAGGTGATCCTGAACGCGCGCACCGGCTCGATCGTGATGAACCAGATGGTCACGCTGCAGAACTGCGCGGTCGCGCACGGCAACCTTTCGGTGGTCATCAACACGAAGACGGCGGTGAGCCAGCCGGGCGCGTTCTCGAACGGGCAGACGGTGGCGGCGAAGGAATCGTCGATTCAACTGAAGCAGGACAGCGGCGCGCTCAAGATGCTGAACGCGGGCGCGAATCTCGCGGATGTCGTGAAGGCGCTCAACGCGCTCGGCGCGACGCCGGCGGATCTCATCTCGATCCTTCAGTCGATGAAGGCCGCGGGCGCGCTGCGCGCAGACCTCGAAATCATCTAAGGAACGAAAGCGCATGAACTCGAACACGACCGGCATCGCCAGCACCGCGTTGGCATCGACCGATACGACGAGCGGCTTTTCGAGCCTGTCGAACCGTTTCGCGCTCGATACGCAGGGCTTCGACGCGCTGCGCGCGCAGGCCGGCGCGAATCCGCAGCAGGGACTCAAGGAAGCGGCGAAGCAATTCGACGCGGTCTTCACGCAGATGATGCTCAAGAGCATGCGCGACGCGACGCCTTCGGACAGCCCGTTCGAATCGAACGATACGAAGTCGTTCACGTCGATGCTCGATCAGCAGCTCTCGCAGCAGATGTCGTCGAAGGGCATCGGCGTCGCGGACATGATGCTCAAGCAACTCATGCGCAACGCGGGCGGTCAGCCCGACGCGAGCGGCAAGGGCGGCGCAGGCGCGATGAACGCGATGCAGGCGCTCGGCGGCATGTCGGGCGGCAGCGGCGACCTCGAAGCGAACGCGGGCAACATCGCCGCGATGAACGCGATGGCGAAGGCGTACGCGGCGGCGCAGGCCAACAAGACAAGCGGGTCGCTCGCGGGCAAGGGCTACACGGCAGCGGACTCGCTCGAAGCGCCGGCGCGCGGCAACGGTTCGGACAAGGTCAACGCGTTCGTCGACCGCCTTGCGGTGCCGG
This sequence comes from Caballeronia sp. S22, assembly GCF_964261745.1. Taxonomy (NCBI): domain Bacteria; kingdom Pseudomonadati; phylum Pseudomonadota; class Betaproteobacteria; order Burkholderiales; family Burkholderiaceae; genus Caballeronia; species Caballeronia sp. S22. Next base: position 244,933 of record NZ_OZ180035.1, read on the forward strand.
CGCAAGCCGCGAGCGCGGCGACCGGGATTCCGGCGCGCTTCATCATCGGCCAGGCGGCGCTCGAATCGGGCTGGGGCAAGCGCGAGATCAAGAACGCGAACGGTTCGACGAGCCACAATATCTTTGGCATCAAGGCGTCGAGCAACTGGACCGGCAAGACTGTCGATTCGGTCACGACCGAATATGTCAACGGCCGGCCGCAAAAGGTGGTCGAGAAGTTCCGCGCCTACGATTCGTACGAGGAAGCGCTGACCGATTACGCGAGCGTCATCAAGAACAATCCGCGCTATGCGCCGGTGATTCAGGCATCGCGCGATGTCGCGGGCTTCGCGCACGGCATGCAGAAGGCGGGCTACGCGACCGACCCGCAGTACGCGAAGAAGCTCATCTCGATCATGCGTCAGATCGTCTGACGCAATCAGCCGATGTTTGCGGCCGTCTTCTTGCTGTAGAAGGCGTCGCATGCGCGAATTCCGGTGCGCGGACAGCGCGATTGTTCGGATCTTTTACGGCAGCAAACGTTTTACGTTCGTAGGGACGGCGCACCACATACATTTTTCGGTGGCCAACCCTAAACTTTCGAAGAAGTATGCCGCTAACCTGAATAATCGAAGTGCCGGACCGATTCTGGTTCGGATCGACGCGCGACGTTCGAGCATTCGGGCGGCGCGAGCACAATGAACACGGCTAGCACCATGAACACCTATCTCAAGCATGACGTTGCCGACGACGACATCGCGCCGAACGTGGATTTCGGCCGGCGCAATCCGCTGGAAATCGGCGTGGCGCTGCGCAATCTCGCCAATCGCGGCGACTTTCTGACGGCGCAATATGGCGACGGGCAAATCGTCACGCGTTTGCTTGACGTCGATGTGACCGCGCATCGATTCACTTTCGACTGGGGCGGCGTGGCGGAGCAGAACCGCGGCGTGCTCGCCTCGCAGAAGCTCGTTTTCAACGCGGCGCCGGAAGGCGTGCGGGTGGAATTCACGACGCCGACGCCGCGTGAGACGGTGTTCGATGGACGCCCGGCGTTTGAAGTCGAGTTTCCGCCGGTGCTGTATTACATGCAGCGGCGCGAGTATTTCCGCGTCGAGGCGCCGGTGCTCGATCCTTATATCTGCACGGGCTCGCTGCCGGAAGGGGAGCGGTTTCGCTTCGAGGTGCATGATTTGTCGCTGGGCGGCGTTGCTTTGCGCACAACGGATGAGCGCGTTGCGAATCTCGAGATGGGCATCGTGATTCAGGATGCCGAGCTGCATTTCAGCGCTAATGGGAAGGTTACGCTGGATATGAAGCTTGTTTCGCATCGGGAATCGACTACGGCGAAGGGTGATTGCCGATATACCATCGGGTTCAAGTTTGTTTCGATGCCGGGGTCGGCGGAGAATACGCTGCAGCGGCTTATTACTCAGTTGGAGATGAAGCGGCGGTCGTTGGCGAAGTAGTTTTTTTCGCTGGCTCGCCGGATCCCGTGTTCGTGTCGGTCTATTAGCACTGCCCCTCCCCGGGGCGGGGGTCACTTTCTTTGCTGCTGCAAAGAAAGTAACCAAAGAAAGCAGCTCGCTTAAGCCCGCGGTCACACGTAGTTTGGCCATGCTTGCCAGCCGTCGATGGCCCTCGCCTAAGTGTCGCCCTCGAAGGCCCAATCGGGCTTGGCTCGCGCACGGTCTGCTGCATCGCATCGCTTGCGTTATTGGTTCAGCACCAAATGGCTCCGGCCCGCTTCGCGGCCGACCGGTCAATCGGGTTTGCGGGCGCACACGTACTCGCTACGTTTCCATCCACTGCATTCACATCCCACTGGTTTCCCTTGCATACCCAACGGCAGCGCGTAGCGCTGTGCCGAAGCTATCTCGTGCTGAACCAGCGCGCTTAAACATTTGGTGCGGCAGACCGTGCGCGAGCCAAGCCCGGCTGGGCCTTTGAGGGTGACACTTAGGCGAGTGCCACTGGCGGCTGGCAAGCATGGCCAACGTGCGTGTGACCGCGGGCGTCTCGAGCTGCTTTCTTTGGTTACTTTCTTTGCAGCAGCAAAGAAAGTGACTGCCGCCCCGCACAGGGGCAGTGCTAATAGACCACCGCGAAACCGGGATCCGGCAAAAAAAACCAAAACCAAAGAAATAAGCCATAAAACTCCCGCTCTTCCGGCAATAGCCATTGCAGCCCCCCTCCGATAATGGCCCCATCGCGACAACCGTCCACAAAGCGCGCAAACGCTCAACTTCCCCGGCAATCGGCCGATATACAAAACAGCCATGCGGCAGCGCACGCTCAATCGCCGCCTCACCAGGATTCACGCATGTCCAATAACATCTTCAGCATTGGTCTTTCCGGTCTGAATGCGGCCCAGTGGGGCCTGACGACCACGGGACAGAACATCAGCAACGCCGCGACGCCGGGCTATACGCTCGAGAAGGTCTCGTATCAGGAGTCGTCCGGTCAGTTCACCGGCTCGGGTTATCTCGGCAACGGCGTTCAGGCCGTCACCGTCACGCGTCAGTACAGCCAGTACCTGACGACGCAAGTGAACAACACGCAGGCGTCGAGCAGCGCGGCGAGCACGTACTATTCGCTGATCTCGCAGCTGAACAACCTCGTCGGCGATCCGACCAAGGGCATCGCGCAAGGCATCACGAATTACTTTTCCGGCCTGCAGTCGGTCGCGAACTCCGCGAGCAGCACCGCCGCGCGCCAGTCGCTGATGAGCAGCGCGCAGACGCTCGCGGATCAGATCAACTCGGCCGGCCAGCAATACGACCAGTTGCGTCAGAGCGTCAACACGCAACTGACGAGCGCCGTCTCGCAGATCAACAGCTACTCGCAACAGATCGCCGATCTCAACAAGCAGATCAACATCGCCAGCGCGGGCGGCCAGCAGCCGAACCAGTTGCTCGATCAGCGCGATCAGCTCGTCACGAACCTGAGCTCGATGATCGGCGTGCAGGTCGTGCAGCAGGACGGCAACTACAACGTGTTCATCGGCAACGGGCAGCCGCTCGTCGTCGGCAATACGCAATACGGGCTGCAAGCGGTGCCGTCGGCTTCCGATCCGAGCGAACTCGCGGTCGCGTTCAAGAGCCGCGACGGCACCACGCAAACCGCCGCGAACACGCAATACGTCGACAACTCGGCGCTCACGGGCGGCGTGGTCGGCGGGCTCATCGACTTTCGCACGCAGACGCTCGATCCGGCGCAGGCGCAACTCGGCGCCATCGCGACGAGCTTCGCCAGCCAGTTGAACGGCCAGAACGCGCTCGGCCTCGACCTGAACGGCCAGCCCGGCGGCAAGCTGTTCTCGACCGGCGATCCGAACATCATCGCCAACGCGCGCAACCAGGGTACCGGCACGCCGACGGCGACGATCGTCGATGGCACGCAGCCGCCCGCCAACGATTTCACCGTCACCTACGACGGCAGCAAGTACACGGTGACCGACCCGGCGACCGGCCAGCAACTCGGCTCGATCGATCCGGCGACGGAGACGCAGAAGACGATCAACGGCCTGAACATCGACGTGTCTTCGCTGACCGGCGTGCAGAAGGGCGACTCGTTCACGATTCAGCCGACACGCGCTTCGCTCGACAACTTCAAGCTCACGACGAGCAACGGCGCAGCGATCGCAGCGGCATCGCCCGCGGTGACGTCGGCGGCAAGCACGAACACGGGCACGGCGTCGATCTCGTCGGCGACGGTGACGAGCAACGCGATGTCGTCGGACATCAACCTGAAGTACAGCGCGACGGCGAACGGCTTCACGTCGGACGTGGCGGTGACAGTCGGCGGGACCAGTTACGCCGTCGGCCAGACGATTCCCTACGATGCGACGAAGGGCCTGACGGTCTCGGCGAACGGCGTTTCCGCGACCATCAGCGGCACGCCGAAGGACGGCGACGCGTTCAAGATCGCGCAGAACAAGGGCGGCACGAGCGACGGCAGCAATGCGCTCGCGATGGCGAACCTGGTGTCGTCGAAGTCGCTCAACGGCGGCACCGAGACGCTGACGAGCTCGTACGCGGGCTACATCAACACGATCGGCAACACGACCAACCAGCTCAAGGCGACGAGCACGGCGCAGACCGCGCTCCTGACTCAAGCAACTTCGGCGCAGCAATCCGTGCAGGGCGTGAACCTGAACGAAGAAGCGGCCAACCTGATTCAGTATCAGCAGCTCTATCAAGCGAACAGCAAGGTGATTCAGACCGCCGCGACGCTGTTCCAGTCGCTGCTCGGCATGTTCAACTGAGGTTAAACGCGATGCGGATTTCCAGTTCCCAGTACTTCAACATGAACGTCGCTTCGATGAGCGACCAGCAGAGCACGCTCGCGTCGATGTATCAGCAGATCTCATCGGGCAAGCGCATTCTCACCGCGTCCGACGATCCGCTCGGTGCGGCGCAGGCGGTGCAGCTCACGTTGAAGAGCGGCGCGCTCGCGCAATACAGCACGAACCAGACGACCGCGTTGTCTTCGCTGCAGCAGGAAGACTCCACGTTGAGCAACGTGAGCAACGTGATCCAGAGCATCCAGACGCAGATCGTGCATGCGGGCGACGGTTCGCTCACCGATTCGGACCGCTCGGCGGTCGCGACCGCAATCCAGGGTTTGCGCGATCAGCTCTTCGGTCTTGCGAACACCACGGACAGCGACGGCAACTACATCTTCTCGGGGCTCAAGGGCGGCACGGCGCCGTTCTCGAACAATGCGTCGGGCACCGGCGCGAGCTATTCCGGCGACCAGGGACAGCGCACCGTGCAGATCAGCGAGGGGCGTTCGATTCCTGTCGGCGACACGGGCCAGTCGATCTTCCAGAGCGTATCGCCGATGGAAAGCGATCCGGTGTCGCGCGCGGCCGATACGAACACGGGCACGGCGACGATCAGCTCGGTGAGCGTGAGCGACACGAGCAATCCGGGCAACGCGAGCAAGTACACGATCTCGTTCTCGGTTTCGCAGACGGATGGATCGACGACCTATTCGATCACGTCGGATCCGGCGGACAACACGCTGCCGACGAACGTGGCCTACACGGGCAAGACGGACATCACGCTCGGCGGCCAGAAGGTGACGCTCGACGGCACGCCCGCGGACAAGGACTCGTTCACCGTGCAGCCGGCGGCGAGCGAAAACAACGACATCTTCGCGACGCTCGACACGCTCGTGAACGCGCTCAAGCAAACGACGGGATCGCCGAGCGCCGGGGCAGCGCTGACGAATGCGTTGACGACGGCGGGCACGAAGATCAACAACACGTTCAACAACGTGCTGTCGGCGCAGACGGTGGTGGGCGGACGCGAGCAGCAAGTGCAATCGACGCAGACCGCGATGCAGACGAGCCAGACGCAGACGGCGAGTGATATCGCCAATCTGACGAGCATCGATCTGGTATCGTCGATCAGCCAGTATGAGTTGACGCAGAATTCGTTGCAGGCCGCGCAGATGGCTTTTTCGCAGATTCAGAAGATGTCGTTGTTTGATTACATCGGAAGTTGATGCGCTTTACTTCGGGCGCCGAACGGCCAGCTATGAACGGCGCCTGCGAAATGGGAGATTTCGCGTAGTCCCGTCGTGCGCCGTTAGACATGATGTTGCCGTGCGGCACCAGGGAATCTGCATATCGTCGATGCCTCCGGCTGCCGCGCAGTCACTGCCCTTCGGGGAACGCGACCTAAGGAGGCTGCGTGGTAACATCGGCTCGGCATGCTCTCGGGCGGGGCAGCAACTTCCAGAATTCCGGTCATCACAACGACATGAGCAACCATGAGCGCTTCAACGTCGTCTATGACGGCCCTGCACTCGCGGAACATCGAATGGATGTGCGCGATCTCGCGCCGGCGCTCGTGGCCATCGCCGATTTGTTCACGGCAGCGAACAAGGAGCTGAACGGCGATTCCGCCGATGTTCGCGTCGAAGTCAAGGGCAGCTTCAAGGCGGGGTCGTTCGAACTCGATCTCATCTTCGTGCAGCAACTGCTGACACAGATACGGGATATTTTTGCCGGGTCCAGTGCTTCCGCGATCTCCAACGCCTATACGATTCTCACCATCCTCGGGCTGATCGGGGGCGGTGGCGTCGTCGGACTTCAGCGCAAGCTGCGCGGACGCCGGCCGCATCGCATCGAACAGATCGGTGAAGTGTCACGCGTATGGATCACGGAAACTGAATCTGTCGAGGTCGAGGCCAGTGTCGTGCGTCTTTGGCGCAGTAAGGTTGTGCGCGCCAGTTTGAGCAAGACCTTGTCGCCTCTCGAGCGCGAAGGCATTTCGAACTTCGGTATCGTGCGTGGCGAGCAAGTGGAACTCATTGTCGAAGACGACGAGCTTGCGTCGTTTGCCACATTCAACAATGACAGCGGTGAAGTCGTATCGGACTTCGTTGCAAGGAAAGTCTTGCTCGTCGAATCCGTCGTTTTCAAGGATGGAAACAAATGGCGCGTTCACGACGGCCAGTATCCGTTCTTTGCGGCACTTGACGACGAAGAGTTTCTGGCCAAAGTGAATGACGGCGAACGCTTCGGAAAAGGCGATGTTCTGGTTGTGGACGTTCGCCAGATACAGACGATCGAAGCGGGCACGCTAAAAACCGAGTACCGAATCGTCAAGGTTCATGAGCACCGCGCGCCTCTGCAACAGACACTTCTCTGATTCGGCACGGGCGATACGTGGCAGCATTCAAAGCCCCCCCACCACCCGCCCCACCTCCCCAATCCCCACATCGAAAATCCGCTGAAAAAACGGCATCAAATTAGGCACCATAAGCTGCAGCAAAAGCAACCCGACGAGCATCGTCACCGGAAACCCAACCTGAAAAATCCCGATCTGCGGCGCCGCCCGATTGAGAATCCCGAGCGCGAGATTGGCGATCAACAACGCCGCCACGATCGGCAACGCAAGCAGCAGTCCCGTCGAAAAGACACTGCCGCCATATCCCACAAGAATGCGCCACCCTTGCGCATGCGACGCCGCCGCAACGACGTTCGCCTCGATCGGCACGCTGTGAAACGTAGCGATAAGCGCACTGATCAACTGCAAATGCCCATCGAACACGAGAAACGCGAGCATCGCGAGCGTGTTCAAATAGCGCGAAACGACCACCGCATTGCCGCCCGCGCGCGGATCGTAAAGCATCGCGAAGCCGAGGCCCATCTGCTGGCCGATGAACTCGCCGGCCGCATCGACGGCGGCGAACGCGATCTGCATCACCATGCCGATGGCCGCGCCGATCAGAAACTGATTGACGATGATCCACACGCCCGCCGCGGAAAACACCGTCGCCTGCGGCATGGCGGGAAGCGTCGGCGCGACGATCAGCGAAATGAACGCGGCGACCGCAATCTTCACGCGCATCGGAATAGCCATGTGGCTCAGCACGGGCGCCGTGGCGATCAGCGCGAGGATGCGCACGAACGGCCATAGAAACGCCGTGAGCCAGCCGTTCAGTTGCGCATAGGTGACGGAGAACATCGAACGAAGCTCAGCCCGTGATCGCGGGCGTGATCGTGAAAACGTGACGCATGTAGTCGAGCAATGTCGACAGCATCCACGGACCCGCGATCACCAGTGTGACAGCCACGGCGATCAGCTTCGGAATGAACGACAGCGTCGATTCGTTGATCTGCGTCGCCGCCTGGAACAGGCTCACGACCAGACCGACGACGAGCGCGACCAGCAACAACGGCGCGGCGAGCAACAAGGCGACGTACATCGCCTGATGCGCCATCGTCATGACGGATTCGGGTGTCATGCGCGTCTCCTCAGGATACGAAGCTTTGAGCCAGCGAGCCGATCAGCAACTGCCAGCCATCGACGAGCACGAACAACATCAGCTTGAACGGCAGCGCGATAGTCGTAGGCGAAACCATCATCATGCCCATCGACATCAGCACGCTCGCCACCACCATGTCGATGATGAGAAACGGAATGAAGATCGTGAAGCCGATCTGGAAGCCCGTCTTCAACTCGCTCGTGATGAACGACGGCACGAGCAGCGACAGCGGCACGTCCTCCGGACCGTTCATCGGCGCGGCCTTCGAAATGCGTGCGAAGAGCGCGAGATCCGTTTCGCGCGTCTGCTTCAGCATGAATTGCTTGAAGGGCGCGACGCCGCGCGTCATCGCCTGATCCATCGCGATCTGGCCATCGGAGAAGGGCTTGTACGCGTCGGTGTACGCGCGATCGAGCACGGGCGACATCACGAAGAACGAGAGAAACAGCGCGAGGCCGACTAGCACCTGATTCGGCGGCGTGCTCGTCGTGCCGAGCGCCTGGCGCAACAGCGACAGCACGATGATGATGCGCGTGAAGCTCGTCATCATCAGGACCATCGCGGGGAGGAACGAGAGCATCGTCAGCAGCAGCATCGTCTGCACGCTGAGCGAATACGTGGTGCCGCCGTTCGGGCCGGGGCTCGTGTTGAAGGCCGGCAGGCCCGCCGTGCTCTGCGCGAACGCGAGATACGGCATCAAGCCGAGGAAAACCGGCAGCGCGATCTTCACGCCACGCACGATATTGCGACTGACCTGCATTACTTGCTCCCGCCTACGAACTCTTTCGATAGGCTGGATTGTCGGCCAGGCGATTGTCGGACGATGGCGCGAACAGAGGGGAAAACCCGCGCCAACTCGTTCTATTGCGAAGCGCCCGCCGTAAACGAACATCGGGCGTTCGATCCTTGCGGACCACGCCCGATGCATCGGTCGAACCGAACGAACTTACTTGACGAACTTCTGGAGCCGCTTGTTGGCTTCGCCTGCGAGGGCGTCGCGGAACTTCGCGCCGAAGCTGCCGGCCGACGACGGCGCCGCAACGCCCACGCTTTCCACTTCCGCCGATCCGGCGGGCATCGTGTGCAGGAGACGCACGTTGCCGGGACCCGCGCCGAGCACGAGCCACGTATCGCCCACTTCGACGACCGCGACGCGCTCCTTGTTGCCGAGCGATGCGCCGCCCACCACCTTCACGAGACCGCCGCGCTTGCCGCCGTGAACGCCGAACTTGCGCGCAAGCCACGCGCAGCCGAATACGAAGCCGATGACGACGACGAGCCCGACGAGCGTCTGCAGCACCGCGCCGAAACCGAGCGACGGCACCGCCGTGCCCGCGCCGACGCCTGAGGCGATCTGCGCGGCGTGGTTCACCGCGTTCATGTCGGCGGCGACGGAAAGAAGAGGCGCCGAGCAAAGCAGCGCGACGGCCAGGCGTTTCATCGATTCAGCTTCCGGATACGTTCGGACGGCGTGATGATGTCGGTCAGGCGGATGCCGAACTTGTCGTTCACCACGACCACTTCGCCTTGCGCGATGAGGCAGCCGTTCACGAGCACGTCCATCGGCTCGCCGGCGAGGCCGTCGAGTTCCACGACCGAACCCTGCGCGAGTTGCAGCAGGTTGCGGATCGCGATCTTCGTGCGCCCGAGCTCCACCGTCATCTGCACGGGGATGTCGAGAATCATGTCGATGTCGTTGCGCGTCGAGGGCGCCGCCGCCTTCGACAGCGGCTGAAACACGCCCGCGCTCGCTGCCACTGGCGCATCGTTGCCGTTCTGCTCGGCGAGCGCGCTCGCCCAGTCGTCCAACAGGAGCTCGTCGCCTTTTTCCTGCGCGCCGGGCGCATCGTTCTGCATCAGATCACTCATATCCACCTTCCTTCATCGTGTCGCTTGCGCTGATCATCTTTTGCACGCGCAGCGCGTATTGACCATTGAACATTCCGTAGCCGCATTCCATGACCGGCACGCCATCCACCTTCGCGACGACCTGTTCCGGAATATCGATCGGCAGCACGTCGCCCGCGCGCATGTTGAGAATCTGTTCGAACGACGAGCGAATCTCGGCGAGATCCACCGTCAACTCCACTTCGGCCGACTGCACCTGCTGCGACAGCACGCGCACCCAGCGGCGGTCCACTTCGAGGGCTTCGCCCTGAATCGGCGATGAGAGCACGTCGCGGATCGGCTCGATCATCGAGTACGGCATGCAGATGTGCAGCGTGCCGCCTGTCGAACCGAATTCGATCGTGAACTGCGTGACGATGACGATCTCGTTCGGCGTCGCCACGTTGGCGAACTGCGTGTGCATCTCCGAGCGCATGTATTCGAACTGCAGCGGCTTCACGCTGCGCCACGACGTCGCGTAGTGCTCGAACACCAGATTCAGCAGCTTGCTGATGATGCGCTGCTCGGTCTGCGTGAATTCGCGGCCTTCGACGCGCGTGTGAAAGCGCCCGTCGCCGCCGAACAGGTTGTCGACCACGAAGAACACGAGGTTCGGGTCGAACACGAACAGCGACGTGCCGCGCAGGGGCTTCACATGGACCAGGTTGAGGTTGGTCGGGATCGGCAGGTTGCGCGTGAATTCGCTGTACTTCTGCACCTTCACCGGACCGACGGAAATTTCCGCCGAGCGCCGCATGAAGTTGAAGATGCCCACGCGCATCAGGCGCGCGAAGCGGTCGTTGATGATTTCGAGGCCGGGCATCCGGCCCCGGACGATGCGTTCCTGCGTCGCGATGTTGTACGGACGTACACCGACTGGCTTTTTCTCGTCAGCTTCCTGATCGATTTCGCCGGTGACGCCCTTGAGGAGGGCATCGACCTCCTCCTGCGACATGAACTCTTCGTGGCCCATGACTCTTTACTCGCTGATGCGGCGTTACTGGACGACGAATTCGGTGAACAGCACCTCTTCGACCCGCACTGGCTTCTCGGCCGAGCTCGCCGCGGTTTCGACCGCTGCGCGCAGCTCGCCCGCGAGCTGTTTCTTGCCGTCGACGGTCGCGAGATCGTCGGGGCGTTTGCCGGAGAGCAGGAGCAGCACGCGGCTGCGGACTTCGGGCATGTGCTCGGTGACGAGCAACTGGACCTTTTCGTCCTTGAGCTTGAGCGTGAGGCCGGCGCGCAGATAGTGCATGGTGCCGTCGTCGGACTGGAGGTTCACCGTGAGCGATTCGAGCGGGAAGAACACGGGCGGCGGTTCCGGTGCGGGCTTGGCCGGGCCGTGATTCTTGCCGAGGAAAAAGTAAGCGCCGCCGGCTCCCGCGCCGAGGAGCACGATCGCGCCGACGGCGATGATCAGGATCTTTTTGAGCTTGCCGCTCTTTGCGGGAACGATGGGTTGCTGGTTTGCGGTCGTGGTAGCCATGAATGCGTGCCTCTTTCGATAGGGTGAATTGTTGGCTATCGCCGTGTAAAGCGATGGGTCGAACAGAGGGGGGATTTGGGGTTATTCCATCTGATTGCTTTTGTCTTTCGACTTGGGGGGCTTTGTTGGGTTAACGGGGCGTTTTCGGGAAACTTGTGTTCGTGTCGGTCTATTGGCACTGCCCCTGTGCGGGGCGGCAGTCACTTTCTTTGCTGCTGCAAAGAAAGTAACCAAAGAAAGCAGCTATCCCCAGCCTAAGCACTTCACACCGGCCGCGGCACAGACGATTGGCTGAATGGCCCGGCAGTAGCGAGTGCCCCCACAAGCAGATAAGGGCTTGGACCGCGCACGGTCTGCCGCCCCAAATGTTTAAGCGCGCTGGTTCAGCACGAAAGAGTTCCGGCACAGCGCTACGCGCTACCGTTGGGTATGCAAGGGAAACCGTCGAAGAAGAAGCGCAAGCGGACCCGATTGACCCATCGGCCGCGAAGCGGGCCGGAGCAATTCGGTGCTGAACCAATAACGCAAGCGGCGCGATGCGGCAGACCGTGCGCGATCCAAGCCCGATTGGGCCTTCGAGGGCGACACTTAGGCGAGTGCCATCGACGGCTGGCAAGCATGGCCAACGTGCGTGTGACCGCGGGCTTAAACGAGCTGCTTTCTTTGGTTACTTTCTTTGCAGCAGCAAAGAAAGTGACCCCCGCCCCGGGGAGGGGCAGTGCCAATAGACCACCACGCTAACGGGATCCAGCGAAAAAACGAAAATCAAGCAAACGTATCAACAAGCCCCACGGTGCGCCGCACCGGCACACTCACACTGGCGGAGGCCGAAGAATCGACCCCACCGATCCCACCAGCGCCCCCAGCCCCCCGCGAGCCCGACGAGCGCTCCTCCTGCTGCGACTGCCTTCCAAACGCCGACCCATCCGAAACCGAAGCACTCCCAAGACTGATGCCATTCGCCTCCATCGCCTCACGCAGCTTCGGCATGGCGGCCTCGACCGCCTCGCGCACCTGCGCATGTTGCGACACGAACAGCGCGTGCGCGTGGCTTTCGGAAACCTGCAAGGTCACCTGCAACGGCCCGAGATCTCTCGGATTCAAAGTCAACTCGGCGCTCTGCTGATCCGCCTTCGACAGAAACACGACCTTCTGGCTGAACGCATCGTCCCAGCCGGACGCGCCCACGTGCGGCGCAATCGCCGCGCTCGTCGCCGATGCCATCGCGCCTTGCGGACTCGATACCGCCGAATTCGCCGATGCCGTCTGCATCGACACCGCGTGCGCCGCCGCATCCGCGGCTTGCTTGTACGCGGCGGTCGCGGCATCCGCGGGCATCGTCGCGACAGCCAGCGCCGTCGCATCGGTCGCCTTCGCATCCGCGTTCACGTTGTTCGCCAACACGGCGAGGCTCGCGCCCTTTCCGCCCTTGGCAAACAAACCGCCCTGATCCTCGCTGTCCGCACCTTCGCGCGCCGTCGCCACGGAGCCGTTCGCCGGCACTGCGTTCGGCGCAGCATTGTTCATCGCCGCGAGCGCCGCCTGAAGCGCGTCCTGCGCCGGTTTCGCGTCCGCGCTCTTATGCGTCTCGCCAGTCGATTTGGTGTCGTCGGTCGAAGCGGTGGCCGTCGCCGCAGTGGCCGCGTCCGTTAGATCGGCGAGCGTGGTGTCCGTGTCGGCTTCGTCGGCGTTGGCGGCGTCCGCGCGTGCTTTCGCCTGCGCCGCAGCCGTCGCAGCATCCGACGCGGAACCGGGCGTCTGCGCCGCCGGCTTCGATGCGTCCGCCGTATCGGTCTTGCCCGTATTCTTCGATGCCTCTTTCGGCGCGCCGGCCTGATCGGGCTTCGCGGCGGCCTGCGCATCCGACGCGTCATCGCTCTTCGACGCAGCCGCGGAAGCGCTGTCATCCGGCTTCGGCGCGTCGTGCACGCTCGATTTGTCGGCGGACGAATCCGCCAGCGCCTTCGCCGCCTGCGCGTCGGCGTTTGCCTTATCGGTGATGCCTTGCAGCGTCATGCCGAACGACGCGCCCGCGCTCGCCGCGCGCTGTGCCGCGGACTTGCTCGATGACGTGGCGGCGGTCATCGCGCCGAGAAGTGATACGGAGGACATACGAGTCTCTCAAATGCAATGGTTGGGTAACGGCTCAGGCACGCTCGGCGCGCATGCGCAGTATCTTCGCGGCGTGCTCGTCGGATTCGCGCTGCTCGACGCGCGCAGCCTTCTTCGCGAGCATCGCCTCGCCGCGCGCGGCCAGCACTTCATAACTGCCGAGCTTCTGTTTCTTGAGACGCCAGTCGGGTTTCGCCGCCTCGATGCGCTGATCGGCCATGACGAGCGCCGTGCGTTGCTGCGCAATCGCCGAATCGAGCGTGTCGACGAACGCCTGGAAGTTGCGCAGCGTCTGCGCCGTGGTGCCCTCTTGCGCCGATGCCGTGAACCGCGCGTGGTACTCGTCACGGTAGGTGATGAGCGAGTTCAATTGCGTTTCGACTTCGTTGCGTTCCTGCTGCAGCTTGCCTAGCTTCTTCGTGGCGGCGTCGAGTTCCTCTTCGGCGAGGCCGATGAGGGTGTTGATCGGCAGATTCTTGGACATGGCGTGGCGGTCCCGTATGGTCTTTTGGCTTTCTTGTGATGAATGATTCGGATACTAGTCGAAAACTATTCGAAGAGCTGATTCAACATCGCGATGCTCGGCTCGAACGGCGCCTGCTCGCGAAAACCCTGCTGCAAAAACGACTCCATGCGCGGATACAGCGCGATCGCACGGTCGAGGAGCTGATCGCGCCCGCTCGAATACGCGCCCACGTTGATCAAATCCTTGTTGCGCTGATAGCGCGAAAGCATCTGCTTGAAGAGGCGCACGCGCTCGAGATGCTTGTCGTCGATGAGCGCGGTCATCGCGCGGCTGATCGACTGTTCGATGTCGATAGCCGGATAGTGCCCCGCCTCAGCGAGCGAGCGGTTCAGCACGATATGGCCGTCGAGAATCGCGCGCGCCGAGTCGGCGATCGGGTCCTGCTGATCGTCGCCTTCGGTGAGGACGGTGTAGAACGCGGTGATCGAGCCGCCGCCTTCCGGTCCATTCCCGGTGCGCTCGACGAGCGCCGGCAGCTTCGCGAACACCGAGGGCGGATAACCTTTCGTCGCCGGCGGCTCGCCGATCGCGAGCGCGATCTCGCGCTGGGCCATCGCGTAGCGCGTCAGCGAATCCATCAGCATCAGCACATGCTTGCCCTGATCGCGGAAATATTCGGCGAGCGAGGTCGTGTACGCGGCGGCCTGCATGCGCAGCACGGGCGATACGTCCGCCGGTGCCGCCACGACGACCGAGCGCGCGAGACCTTCCTCACCGAGAATCTGCTCGATGAATTCCTTCACTTCGCGGCCACGTTCGCCGATCAGCCCGATCACGATCACTTCCGCGCTCGTGTAGCGCGCCATCGTGCCGAGCAGCACCGACTTGCCGACGCCCGAACCCGCGAACAGGCCCATGCGCTGGCCGCGCCCGACCGTCAGCAGCGTGTTGATCGCGCGCACGCCGACATCGAGCACCTTGTGGATCGGCTCGCGGTTTAGCGGATTGATGACCGGCGCGGACAGCGGCGCATCGACCTTCGCGCCGAGCGGGCCGAGCCCGTCGAGCGGACGGCCGGACGCATCGACGACGCGGCCGAGCATTTCCCAGCCGACGGGCAAGCGCTTCGCGCCCGCCATCGGATCGTTGATCGGCGCGCTTTCGAGCGGATAGACGCGCGCGCCGGGCAACAGGCCGGCCACTTCGGTGGTCGGCATCAGAAAGAGCTTGTCGCCCGCGAAGCCGACGACTTCGGCTTCGGCGGTCGGAATCGCGCTGCCCGGCGGCAGTTCGATCATGCATTCGGAACCGACGCCCATCTTCAGGCCGACCGCTTCCAGCACGAGCCCGGCCGCGCGCGTGAGACGCCCGCACGGACGCAGCGGCTTCGCGATGGCATTGCGCGACCTGAGCGCGTCGAGCTTCTCGCGCCACGTATCGATGTGCGGATTGCCGGCGATATGCGCCAGTTCCGCGATGGTGCGCGCGGCGAGTTCGTCGGCGGATTCGTCGCCGACGGATTCATCGACGGCGAGCGGGCCGAACGAAGCGCGTGCGAGCTCCTGTTCCAGCTCGCTCAAACCATCCTGAGTGATTCGGCTCACCACGGCTTGTTTCTCCCCAGTGCAGCCACGACGCGTTCCCATCGCGACACGACGGTCGCGTCGATTTCGCCGGTCGCGGCGTACGCCTTGCAGCCGCCGCGCTCGACTTCCGGATCGGGACGCACGGTCCAGCCCGCGGACTCGAGTTCGTCTTTCAGATAGGCATCGACGATCGGCATGTCGGCCGGATTCACGACGAGCGTGGGCGCGCCCGAAAGCTCCGGCTCGGCGGCGATCACTTCGCGCGCCACCGCGACGAGCGCGGTCGGATCGAGCGCGAGATGCTGACGCACGACCTGCTGCGCGATATCGATCGCGAGTTCGGCGAGCGACTCCGCGATGGCCGCATCGGCGGCCTGCAACGCGGTCCTGAACGTATCGGCGATTTCGGCGAGACGCGCGGCCTGGGCAAGTGCTTCCTTGCGGCCATCCTCGAAACCCTTCGCCTGACCTTGCTCGTAACCCGCCTGATAACCGAGCGCCTGGCCCGCGACATGCCCCTTCGCGAGCCCGTGCTGATGCGCGTCTTCCTCGACGCGGCGCAAGTGCGCTTCGAGCGCGGCCTGTTCCGCCGCGCTGTCGTCGACCTTGATTTCGACAGGATCGAACGAGGCCATTTCCCAGCGCTGATACGCCGAGAGCGGAGTCTTTTGCACGCGAGCGTCAGACATATGCATCCTCCGCCTTGCCGCCTAGCTGGATCTGGCCGTTTTCCGCGAGATTGCGGACGATCTGCAGAATCTTGCGTTGCTGCTGCTCGACTTCCGACACGCGCACCGGACCGCGCGAATCGAGGTCTTCGGCGAGCAGTTCGGCCGCGCGCTGCGACATGTTCGACAGGAACTTCTGGCGCAGCGCCGGCTGCGCGCCCTTGAGCGACACGATCAGCGTCTCGGACTCCACTTCCTTCAAGAGAAGCTGGATCGCGCGGTCTTCCAGGTCGAGCAGGTTCTCGAACACGAACATCTGGTCGATGATCTTCTGCGCGAGTTCGGCGTCGTATTCGCGCACGTTCGCGATCACGCCTTCTTCGTGATTGCTCGACATGAAGTTGAGAATCTCGGCGGCCGTGCGGATGCCGCCCATCGGCGCGCGCTTCAGGTTGTCGCTGCCGGAGAGGAGCGTCGTCAGCACGTCGTCGAGTTCGCGCAGCGCGGCGGGCTGAATGCCGTCGAGTGTCGCGATGCGCAGCAGCACGTCGTTGCGCAGACGGTCGGCCAGCAGCGACACGATCTCCGAAGCCTGATCGCGGTCCAGATGCACGAGGATCGTCGCGATGATCTGCGGATGCTCGTTCTTGATCAGTTCCGCGACCGCGCCCGAGTCCATCCACTTCAGGCCTTCGATGCCGCTCGTATCGCTGCCCTGCAGGATACGGTCGATCAGCGCGCCGGCCTTGGTTTCGCCGAGCGCCTTGGTCAGCACCGAGCGGATGTACTCGCTCGAATCGAGCGACAGCGCGGTGTGCTGCTCCGCTTCCGAAACGAATTCGGTCAGCACGTTGTCGAGTTGCTCGCGCGTCACGTTTTTCAGCGCCGCCATGGTCGCGCCGATCTTCTGCACCTCGCGCGGAGCGAGATACTTGAATACTTCGGCGGCTTCTTCCTCACCGATCGACATCAGGAGGAGAGCGGCTTTATTCAGGCCTTCAGCGTTCATCGGACACCCAGTTCTTCACGACCGTCGCAACGATTCTCGCGTCCTGACGCGCCACCATGCGCGCGTAGTCGAGGTTGCGATCGAATTTGGCCTTCTTGCTTTCATGACCGAGGAGACTGACCTCGGCATCCTTGTCCTCGTCTTCCTTCTTCTGGCCGCCGTCGAGCGACGGGCCATCGAGCAGCGAGAGTTCATCCGGTGCGCCGAGCGCGGGGGCGGCTTCGGGCAGCGGCGGGAAGGCACGGCGCATTGCCGGCTTCACCATGCTGAAGTACAGGAACAGCCCGACGATCCCGATGCCTACATACTTTGCCGCCTGGATGCCCCACGCGATCATCTGCGGGGTGCGCCACCACGGCACGTCCGGCGTCACGTTCAGGTCGGCCGAGAACGCGCTGTTCACCACGTTCACCGAATCGCCGCGCTTCTCGTCGAAGCCCATCGCGTCCTTCACGAGCTGCTGGACCTGCGCGAGCTTGTCGGCGGCGAGCGGCGTCATCGTGACGTTGCCCTTCGCGTCGACCTTCTTGTCGTAGTTCACGACGACCGCCACCGACAGGCGCTTGATGCCGCCCGTCGCCTGCTCGAAATGGCGCACGGTGCGATCGACTTCGTAGTTGGTCGTCGTGTCGCGGCGCTGGTTTTGCGGCGTCGCCTTCGTGCCGACGGCGCCCGAAGCTGCCGCGTCGATCGGCGCGGAAGCCGGCTGCGGCGGCTGGTTCGAGAGCGCGCCCGGCACGCCCGATGCGCCGCCGCCCGTCGTTTCGCTCGATTCGCTCGACTGCTGGCTGCGGATCGCCGTGCTTTGCGGGTTGCCGTTCGGACCGTAGCTTTCGGCGGTCTGTTCGAGCTTCGAGAAGTCGATGTCGGCGCTCACCTGCGAGCGGGCGTTTCCGGCGCCGAAGAGCGGCGCGAGAATCGCGTCGATGCGCTTTTGCGTGTTGTGCTCGATCTGCTGCACGTACTTCAGTTGCGACGCGTCGAGGCCGCTGACGGCGCTCTGGCTCGTGAGCAGGTTGCCGTCCTGATCGACGATATTCACGTTCTTGACCGGCATGTCCGCGACGCCGGACGCGACCATGTGCGCGATCGCGACCACCTGGCCTTCGTCGAGCACGCGGCCCGGATACAGATTGACCATCACGGACGCGGTCGGCAGTTCCTTGTCGCGCACGAACACGCTCGGCTTCGGAATCGCCAGATGCACGCGCGCCGACTTCACCGACGAGATCGCGCCGATCGTGCGCTCCAGCTCGCCTTCCAGCGCGCGCTGATAGTTGACCTGCTCGGCGAACTGGCTGATGCCGAACTTCTGGTTGTCCATCAGCTCGAAGCCGACCGAGCCGCTCTTCGGCAAGCCCTGGCTCGCGAGACGCAGACGCGTTTCGTGAACCTGCTCGGCCGGCACGAGAACGGCGCCGCCGCCATCGGACAACTTGTAGGGAATGTTGCCCTGCTGGAGCGCGGCAACGATTGCGCCGCCGTCCCGATCGGAGAGATTGGAGAAGAGGACGCGGTAGTCCGGCTGGCGCGACCACATGACGAGGCCGGCGATCACCATCGCCAGAATCGCGACGGCCACGATGAGCGGCACGCGCGGATTCGAGCGGAACTGGTTGAGCATCGGCACGCGCTGCGCGAAACCGCCGAAATCGGCGCCACCCGCGAGTCCCGGCGCGGCCGTTCCGGCTGCTCCCGGTTGTGCGCCCGCCAGGCCCATTCTGGCGTCTGGCGTGATGAGTGAGTTGTTGGGCGTATCCATTTAGCGTCGAAGCTCCGAATCCTGAGGTTCTCCTCCCGCCGCTCCCCGCTTTTCATGTAAGCGGCGGTGGAGGACTTTTCACGATGGGGATTATCCGCAGAAGATTGCAACTCGATTCGCTGAATAGAGCGGGGTTTTCCCCGTTCTTCCCGCGCTTTGAAAAACCGCCGGCTGCTAATCTTTTTCGTACTCGGTGAACCTCCGCGAAACGCATCCCGAGCACCCAGGTCCACGCCACGCGAGGCGCCGGCTTTCCCCCTGTCACCCGGAGTCAACATGAACTTTCCGATCAATCCGCTTTCCGCCGCGCTCTCGGCCATTCAGTCGCTGGCATCGCAAGCCGCGGGCGGCGTGTCCGGCCCGACCAGCGCAGCGGGCGCCGTCACGGGCCAGAGCGGGACATCGGGCGCGGCGAGCGTCGGCAGTTTCTCCGATGCGCTGAAATCGTCCATCGACAAGATCAGCGACAACCAGACCAAGGCGCTCGGCGAGGCGCACGCTTTCGAGATCGGCGCACCGAACGTGTCGCTCAACGACGTGATGGTGGACATGCAGAAGGCGAACGTCGGGCTGCAATTCGGGTTGCAGGTGCGCAACAAGCTCGTGTCGGCCTACAACGACATCATGCAGATCTCCGTCTGACGATCCGTTCGCGATCCAGCCCCCAAACGTTGTTGCGACGGCTCTAGAGTCCCGAGTCCTAAAGCTTTGCCGCGTTTCTCCGATAACCCCGATAACGGCACGGCGAACGATGGTTCGTTTGCCCGCGCCGGTTTTTGCCGGGCGCACGGGGATCCGGACGAGAAGCAGGGCGTCCGTTTGAAGCAAGCGGAACGCCGCGGCATCGCATAAGGAGAATCGAGAGATGTATTCCCCAGGACACGCTGGAGCCAATGCCTACGCACGCGTGGGCGTGCAGACAGGGGTGATGGGAGCCAGCCCGCACCGTCTGATCGTGATGCTGTATCAGGGCGCACGCCAGGCGATCGCGCAGGCGCGCATGCACATGCAGCAGAACAACATCGGCGCGCGCGGCACGGCGATCAGCAAGGCCATCAGCATCATCGAGAGCGGCTTGCAGCAGGCGCTCAACAAGGATGCGGGCGGCGAGATCGCGGAGCGGCTGGACGCGCTGTACACGTATATGACGCGCCGGCTGCTCGAGGCGAACCTGAAGCAGGACGAGACGATGCTGGTCGAGATCGACAACCTGCTCGCGACGCTCGAAGACGCCTGGGTTGGAATTGGACCGGAAGTGGCGCAAATGACCGCCGCGCCCGTTTGACACGATGCGCGTCGACTGCCTCGAAAGAATGAAGACGACACAAGAATATTTCGCCCACTACGAAGCCATCGCGGCGGTTTCCGGCCAGATGCTGGCGGCTGCGCGCGGCGGCGAATGGAGCGAGCTGAAGGCGTTGCAAGGCACGTACCGCGAGTTGATCGAGCAACTGAAGCAAGTGGATTCCGGCTCGGAACTCGACGAAAGCGCCCGTGCACGCAAGCTGGACCTCGTGAAGAAGATTCTCGCCGACGACGCCGCGATCCGCGATCTGACGTCGCCGAGCCTCGCGCGTCTTTCGGCGCTGTTCACGGTCAACAGCCCGGCGCGCGTACTGAAAAAAATGATCGGACTGCGCTAGGCGCTGGTCCGCGCCCGATCGCGGCGCATATGAGGATGTGGGCATGACTGGACTCGATACCGCGATCGCATCGTTGCTCGCCAGCCGCACCGAGCTCCTGTTGTCCGCGATCCGTGCGCCGAACGGAGTGAGCGGCAGCGGCGTCACCGGCGCGAGCGTCGGACAGACGACGACGCAGACGGACATGTCGCAGACCGTCGGCACGCATCCCGGCGCGGCGACGCCGGCGGCATCGGCGCAAACCGCGTTCTCCAGCGTCGCGCGCACGCTCGACGTGATCTCGCGCTTTCCCGGCGCGACGCCCGCGCTGACCAATGGCTCGCGGGCCAGCGTAGCGCCGCGTCGCTCGGCAACGAGCCGCAGGCGCGGGCCGATGCGCGTTCGATGTCCTTGCCGTTCGATTTAGCGAACGTCCCGACGCCCGGCGACGCCTGGCTGGACGACGCCCGCGCGCCGCAACCCATACCCGATCTGCCCGACTTTCACGGACGCCCGGTCGCGACGCCGCAGACGCCGCAGCAGGCGGCCGCGCTCGCGGCGTCGGTGCGCGATGCGTCGCCGTCGGCGCTTTCGAATTCGCAAAGCGGAAACGTCAGCGGCGGCATGAACGCGCAGAGCGCGCAGCCGAGCCAGCAGGAATCGGCGTTGCAGGCGTCGGTCGCGGCGGGCATCCATCCGGCGACGCTCAATGTCGTGCGCCAGCAACTCGACGTGCTCGCGAATCAGCAATTCCGCTGGCAGGGCGAGGCGTGGCCCGGCACGCGCTTCGAGTGGGAAGTTGCCCGCGAGCCGCACGATCCGCGCACCGCCGACGATGCCGCCGACGAACGTGCGTGGCGCACGCGCATCACGCTGTCGCTGCCCGCGCTCGGCACCGTCGACGCCGAACTCGTGCTGACGGGCGAAAAGCTCGTCGCGCGGATCAAGGCGGGCGATTCGGGCGCGCGGCGTCTTGCTGCCGACGGGGTCGCGTTCGCGCGTCAACTGGAGGCGGCGGGCATCGCGCTGGCGTCGCTTTCCGTGCGCTCGATGGACGGCACGACCGATCTCGCGCTGTCCGGCGACAATGCCGCCGCGAAAAAACCGGTGCGCTCGCCGCTCGAACATCTGTTTCGCCCGCCGCCGAGCGAGGGGAGCGAAGCATGAGCGGGCAGGATCATCCGCCGTATACGCGCAGACAGGCGACCGCGCTCGCCTACGACGCGGGCAACCGCGAGGGGACGCCGCGTGTCATCGCGAAGGGCTATGGCATGGTCGCGGAAATGATCGTGCAGCGCGCGAAAGAAGCGGGTTTGTATGTGCACGAATCGCCGGAGATGGTGTCGCTGCTGATGCAGGTCGATCTCGATGCGCACATTCCGCCCGCGCTTTATCAGGCGGTGGCGGAGTTGCTGTCGTGGGTTTATCGGCTGGAGAACGAGGAGCCGATGCGGGAGAGTGGGCGGGGGGGGAGGTGATGTTGGCTGGGCTTTTGTGGATGGCCTGAATACGCGGTGGTCTATTAGCACTGCCCCTCCCCGGGGCGGGGGTCACTTTCTTTGCTGCTGCAAAGAAAGTAACCAAAGAAAGCAGCTCGTTTAAGCCCGCGGTCACACGCACGTTGGCCATGCTTGCCAGCCGTCGATGGCACTCGCCTAAGTGTCGCCCTCGAAGGCCCAATCGGGCTTGGATCGCGCACGGTCTGCCGCATCGCGCCGCTTGCGTTATTGGTTCAGCACCGAATTGCTCCGGCCCGCTTCGCGGCCGATGGGTCAATCGGGTCCGCTTGCGCTTCTTCTTCGACGGTTTCCCTTGCATACCCAACGGCAGCGCGTAGCGCTGTGCCGATGCTCTTTCGTGCTGAACCAGCACGCTTAAGGTTATGGCTCGTCAGACCGTGCGCGAGCCAAGCCCGTTCGGGCCTATGAGAGCCACACTTAGGCGAGTGCCACGTGCGGCTGGCAAGCATAGCCAACGTGCGTGTGACCGCGGGCTTAAGCGAGCTGCTTTCTTTGGTTACTTTCTTTGCAGCAGCAAAGAAAGTGACTGCCGCCCCGCACAGGGGCAGTGCTAATAGACCACCGCGAATACAGGCACTCCATAGAAGCCCAAGGCCCTAGGCAGCAAACGCCCGCCCAACAATCCCCCCATGATCGAACCGCGCCGGCAGCGTGCCATAAACCCGCCCCGTTTCACCACGCCCATCACCTAGCCGCGTATCAATGAAAGCATCCGCGACTTCCCGCGGCGCATGCCGCGCCAGCAACACCCCTTGCGCGCAAAGCACCAGTTGCTGCGCGATGCGCCGCGCCGATGCTTCCCTCGCGCCCGGATCGCCCGTCAGCATGTCGACGAGCGACGCCAGCGCCCCCGCCAGCGCCGGATGCGCGCCCGCGGTCGTCCGCCAGTCGTCCAGCAGCGCATGCGCGGCGTCCTGCTCGCGCTCGAACGCGCGCAGCACATCGAGACACATCACGTTCCCTGAGCCTTCCCAGATCGAATTGACCGGCGCCTCGCGATAGAAACGCGCCATCGGCCCGGTCTCGACATAGCCATTGCCGCCCCAGACTTCCATCGCCTCGCCGGTGAATTCGAGCGCGCGCTTGCACACCCAGAACTTCGCGGCGGGCGTCACGATGCGCCGCCACGCGCGCTCGGCGAGCGCTCCGCCCGGCGCGCCGCTCTGCTCGAACGCGCCCGCGAGCCGCATGAACAGGACCGTCGCCGCCTCGGATTCGAGCGCGAGATCGGCGAGCACGTTGCGCATCAACGGTTGATCGACGAGACGCGCACCGAATACGCTGCGATGCCGCGCGTGATGGATCGCCTGCACGAGCGCCGCGCGCATCAGCGCCGCGCTGCCGATCACGCAATCGAGCCGCGTGAAGTTCGCCATCTCGATGATGGTCGGCACCCCGCGCCCCTCGTCGCCGATCATCAGTCCGTAGGCATCGAAGAACTCCACCTCGCTGCTCGCGTTCGAGCGGTTGCCGAGCTTGTCCTTCAGGCGCTGGACCTGCACCGCATTCTTGCGGCCGTCCGGCGTGAAGCGCGGCACGTAGAAGCAGGACAGGCCGCCTTCGTCGGCGGTGCGCGCGAGCACGAGATGCGCGTCGCATTGCGGCGCCGAAAAGAACCATTTGTGACCGACCAGCCGATACGCACCGCCGCGTCCCGGCGCGCCCAGCGCATGGGCGCGTGTGCGGTTGCTGCGCACGTCGGAGCCGCCCTGTTTTTCGGTCATGCCCATTCCGATCATCATCGAATGTTTGCCGGCTTCGAGCGGAATGTCGCGCGGATCGTGCTCTCGCGACAGCAGCGGCCGCGCGATCCGCGCGAACAGATCGGGCTCGTTGCGCAGGATCGGAATGCTCGCGAACGTCATCGTGATCGGACATAGCGAGCCCGATTCGAGCTGGCCGTGCAGGTAGTAGCCGGCGCATCGCGCGGCCATCGATCCGGCCCGCGCCGACGGCTCGAACGGCAGCGCGTGCAGCCCTTCGCGCCGCAGACGCCGCAGCAGTTCGTGCCAGGCCGGATGAAACTCGACAGCGTCGATGCGCTCGCCGCGCGGACTATGCGTCGCGAGTTCCGGCTCGTGCCGGTTGGCGAGTTCCGCCAGCGCGACGACTTCCGGCTGCGTCAGCGCCATGCCGTCGCGCGAGAGCGCTTCCGCGTGCCATTGCGCACCCTCGCGCTCCACGGCGGCGGCGAGCGCCGGATCGAAGGCGAAAGCGTCGTAGCCGACGAGCGGCGACGCCTGATTCGTGACTTCGTGTGTCTGCCCGAACGGGCGATCGGCGGGATCGGACATCGTCGGTCTCCTTCTTTGCGCGCGGATCGGCGGCGCGGGAATTCGTCACTGTCGGGCGGGCGCAACAGCCGTTTCACTGTCCCGGACGCCATCTCGATTTCAAGAATCATAGGCCGCGCATTGGTCGGACGTGTAGACGCATCGCTCTTTTCAGACTCCGGCACGCCTTTCTGATGCGCGGTCCTAAAACGCCGATCACTGAGATAAATCCGATTGTTACTCCCGCCCCAATGACGCGCAGGACCCCGAACCTATAATCGGCTCGCCTATTCGGGCGGATGCAATAACGCCTTTCACGGAAGCATTCTCAATGAGCATGAACCTCAATCAAGTTGTCCAGAGCGCTTTGACAGAAAGCGTGTTGCAGCACATCGCCGGGCGTATCGGCTGCGCGCCGGAATCGGCCAAGCGCGTGGTGTCGCTGTGCGGCCCGGCGCTCATCGGCGCGATGATGAACAAGGCGTCGTCGCTAGAGGGCGCGCGCAATCTGTTCGCGTCGATCATGTCGCCGGGCACGAACGCGCTGATCGCGGAAGAACTGCCGCATTTCGCCATTCAGGACGATGGCTTCAAGACGCTCGTCGACGCCGGCGCGAATGTCGATACCGCGATTGCCTCGCACGACAGCATCAACGTGCTCGCCGAGCGCATCGCCGAATATACGGGCGTTGCGGCGAGCGCCACGCGCACGCTGATCGGCGTGGTCGGCGCGACGCTCTTCGGCGTGCTCAAGCGCCAGTTCACGCAGCACAACGGCAACCCCGACCAGCTTCCGACGCTCCTCGGCCATCAGTTGCCCGTGGTGCGCGCGAACCTGACGGACGCGTTCGCCAATGCGCTCGGTCTCGGTTCGGTCGGCGCGTTCCTTGCAGGCGTCGCATCGCGGCTGAAGGCCGTGGCGGCGCACCTCGAACATCCGGCGACGCAGGAAGCGGCGGCCTTCTCTCAGCCGCCGGAAGCGCCTGCCGCGATCGATTCGCCCGTCAAGGAAAACGCCCGCAAGAAGAAGTGGTGGTGGGTCGCGCTCGCCGCCGCGCTCGCTCTGCTCGCGGTTCTGATCGGTCGCGGTTGTTCGACCGAAAAGCCGGAGCAGGACGCCGCGCCGCAGGCGAAGCCGGATGCGCTGTCCGATTCGAATTCGAACGCAGCCGCCGCTTCCGACACGTCGGCGACGGCGTCGGCGGTTGCCGATCAGTCATCGGCGCCCGTCGCGCTACCGGGCAAGGACTCGACGATGTCGGTCGCGGTCGATGCATCCGGCGTTCCCACGCTGACCGCCACGGTCAACAGCGAGGAGGAGAAGCACCAGCTGATCGACGCACTCGCGGCGAAGCTCGGCGCGGACAAATTCCACGCGAACATCACCGTCGATCCGGACACGAAGCCGGCCACGTGGATCGGCAAGCTCGACGGCCTGCTCCCGGTCATGACGCTGCCGGGCGCGAAAGTGCGGATCGCGGGCGACAAGATCGATCTGGACGGTCGCGCGGGCGATCCGAAGCTCGGCTGGCTGGACAAGCTGAAGTCGTTCTTCGGCGAAGGCTGGACGATCGCCGCAACCGACACCACCGCCGCAGCGAAGGCGCTGGCCGCCTCCGACGCGCAAGCCGCCGCGAGTTGTGCCGCCAGCGACGCCGCGAAAAATCTGAATCTGCATCCGATCACCTTCGGCTTCGCGTCGAACGCGCTGCCGCACGCCGCACTCGACGAACTCGCCCAATCCGCGAAGTCGCTGAAGGAATGCAGCACGGCGGGCAAGCCGGTCAAGCTGCAGATCGGCGGTTATTCGGACAGTTCGGGCAATGCGGCGTCGAATCTGCACTTGTCGAAAAAGCGTGCGCAAGCCGTGCGCAGCTATCTGATCCAGCACGGCGCGCCGGCGGACACGCTCACGGCGGAAGGTTTCGGCGACGCCCATCCGATTGCGGACAACGCGACGCGCGAGGGCCGCGCGGCAAATCGCCGGATCGAGTTCAAGGAAATGAGCTGATTCCGGAAACGCCCTGAAGTCGCTGAAAAAAAACGCGCCGGTCCGCTCACAGCGGCCGGCGCGTTTTGCTTTTTGGGTCGGCGCGTCATGTTTCCGGGTTGTCGCGTCGGGCGCGCGGGAATCCATCGGCCATGAAATCCTGATCGAGATTCGCCGGCAGCATTTCGCGCGCGACTTCGATCCACGCGCGCGCCGCGTGCGACAGATAACCGTTGCGCCGCCAGCCGAGCGCCATGTCCCAGTGAATCTCCGGCGCCACGACCCGACGGCAGGTGAACGCGTTCGCGTCTAGCCGGCGACAATACGGCGCGGGCAGCAGCGCGATGCCGATGCCCGCCTGCACGAGCGCCGCCATGAAATCCCAGTGCCCGCTGCGGCCGACGATCGTCGGCGCGAAGCCCGCCTCGCGGCATGCGTTGAGCACGACGTCGTTGAGCGCGAGGCTCTCGCCGTAGAACACGAAGGGCTCGGCGGCGAGATCGGTGAGGGCAACTTCGCGGGCATCGTCCCAGCGCGAACCCTTCTGCGCGACGAGCCACAGAACCTGCCGGCTGACGGGCAGCACGTCGAACATCGCGGTATCGACGGGCTGCAGGACGCCGCCCAGTTCGAGTTCGCCGTCGATCAGCGCCGCCTCGATCGCCTTCGAGCCGCGCTCGAACAACTTGAGCTCGACCTTCGGATAGCGACGCCGGAACGCCGCGATCGCGGGCGTGAAGAGCGAACCGCCCATCGGCGGAATGCCTATCGTCAGCGTGCCGCGCCCGAAAGTGCCGAGATCGTTCAGCTCGGCCTCCAGCCGCGCGTGCGCCGCCAGCACCTCGACGCCGCGCTGATAGACGATCTGCCCGGCGTCGGTCAGCACCATCTGACGGCCTTCGCGCAGAAGCAGCGGCGAACCGACTTCATCCTCCAGCGCCTTCACCATCTTGCTGATAGTCGGCTGCGTCACGAACATGTGCTCGGCAGCGGCGGTGAAGCTCTTCTGCTTCACGACTTCGATGAAGTACCGCAAGGCGCGCAATTCCATGTTCGGCTCCAGAATTCCAGTTCGGAATATTTTGGATAAGGTTAATTCATTTTTATTATGCTAGGTGCGCCCATATACTCGGGCTACAGGTTAACCCTAATCCAAGAGCCCGCTATGTCCGCTGTCGTCATGACTCATCCGCAATCCGCCTTCGGCCGCTTTCTGCGCGTCGTGGTGCAGTCCGCCGCGCTCGCGGCGATCTGGGTCGCGGCGGATTTCGTCGCGCGCAAGCTGGCGCTGCCGGTGCCGGGCGGCGTGGTGGGGCTGGTCGCCCTGCTCGCGCTTCTGTTCTGCGGCGGCATCGCGCCGCGCTGGGTGAAGGCGGGCGCGGACTGGCTGCTCTCGGACATGCTGCTGTTCTTCATTCCGGCGGCGGTCGCGGCGGTTCAGTACGGCGGCCTTTTCATGGAAGATGGCTGGCGACTCGCGCTCGTCGTCGTCGGGGGAACATTGATGGTGATGGTGGCCGTCGCGTTCGCGGTCGACCGTGCGGCAGGCCTCGAACGCCGCCTCGCGCTGCGCCGCGCGCTCGTGGCGCGGCATGCGGCGCGCGCCTGAGCACGCCGACATGAACCACTTCTTCGCCGCTCTCATCGAAGACGACGCCGCGCGGCTCATCGCGGCGGGTTGCTTCGTGCTGACCGTCGCGCTGTATTTCGCCGCCAAGCATCTCTACGCGCGCTTCCGGCAGCCGTGGCTCACGCCGTTGCTGGCGGTGCCGGCCGTGCTCGCGCTCGTCGTCGTGATGGCGCGCATTCCGTATTCGGTTTACTACGCCGACACGCGCTGGCTCATGTGGCTGCTCGGTCCCGCGACCGTCGCGTTCGCGGTGCCGATCTATGAATACCGCGCGCTCATCAAGCGTCACTGGATTTCGCTGACGGTCGGCGTGACGGTCGGGATTCTGGTGGCGGTCGGTGGATCGCTGATGCTCGCGAAGCTGCTGCATCTGTCGCCGGAGCTGCAGCGCAGCCTCGCGACGCGCTCGGTGTCGACGCCCTTCGCGCTCGCCGTCTCCGACAAGATCCACGCGCCGAAGGATTTGACCGCGCTTTTCGTGATCGCGACGGGCGTCTGCGGCATGCTGTTCGGCGAAATCGTGCTCGCGCTCGTGCCCTTGCGCACGCGGCTTGCGCGCGGCGCGTTGTTCGGCGCGGCGGCGCACGGCGTCGGCACGGCGAAGGCGCGCGAACTCGGCAGCGAAGAGGGCGTCGTCGCGAGTCTCACGATGATGATCGCGGGCGTCGCGATGGTGCTGCTCGCGCCGCTGCTGAGCGTTCTGCCGTTCTGATCCCGGACGGCACCGCGAAAGCCCACGCGCGTGTCTCAGAATAGGATCGTTCCCACGAGACTTTGCTACAATCGATGCTCGCTTCCGAGGAGCGTTGCGACGGCCAGACAACACACAGGCCGCCAGGCTCGGAAGCATTCAATCCGGACGGTTCGAAAGCGCCACGCAAGCAAGGCGCCCGCTGAGCCACCGCATCGAACGGCGCTCACGTCAACATTTCTAGACTATTTAGAAAGGAGGGCGTGATGAACGCCGCAGTTCTCGATTCCAATACCAAGGATTACGTCGTCGCCGACATGTCGCTCGCCGCATGGGGCCGCAAGGAACTCGACATCGCCGAAACGGAGATGCCGGGCCTCATCCAGACGCGCGAGGAATACAAGGCGCAGCAGCCGCTGAAGGGTGCGCGCATCGCCGGTTCGTTGCACATGACGATTCAAACGGGCGTGCTGATCGAAACGCTGACGGCGCTGGGCGCGGACGTGCGCTGGGCGTCGTGCAACATCTTCTCGACGCAGGATCACGCAGCCGCGGCCATCGCCGATGGCGGCACGCCGGTGTTCGCGTTCAAGGGCGAATCGCTCGACGAATACTGGGAGTTCAGCCATCGCATCTTCGAATGGCCGAACGGTCAGTTCGCCAACATGATTCTCGATGACGGCGGCGACGCGACGCTGCTGCTCATCCTCGGCGCGAAGGCCGAGAAGGACCGCTCGGTCATCGCCAAGCCGACGAACGAAGAAGAAGTCGCGCTGTACAAGTCCATCGGCAAGCATCTGGACGCGGATCCCACGTGGTACTCCACGCGCCTCGCGCACATTCAGGGCGTGACGGAAGAAACCACTACGGGCGTGCATCGTCTGTATCAGATGGAGAAAGAAGGCCGCCTGCCGTTCCCCGCCATCAACGTGAACGATTCGGTCACGAAGTCGAAGTTCGACAATCTCTATGGCTGCCGCGAATCGCTCGTCGACGGCATCAAGCGCGCAACCGATGTGATGATCGCGGGCAAGATCGCGGTCGTGGCCGGTTACGGCGACGTGGGCAAGGGCTGCGCGCAATCGCTGCGCGGTCTGGGCGCGACGGTGTGGGTCACGGAAATCGATCCGATCTGCGCGCTGCAAGCCGCGATGGAAGGCTACCGCGTCGTGACGATGGAATACGCTGCCAGCCGCGCGGACATCTTCGTGACGGCAACGGGCAACTACCACGTCATCAGCCACGACCACATGAAGGCGATGCGCAACAACGCGATCGTCTGCAACATCGGTCACTTCGATTCGGAAATCGATATTGCTTCCACGCGCCAGTACACGTGGGACAACATCAAGCCGCAGGTCGATCACATCGTCTTCCCGGACGGCAAGAAGATCATCCTTCTGGCTGAAGGCCGTCTCGTGAACCTGGGCTGCGCGACGGGCCATCCGTCGTTCGTGATGTCGAACTCGTTCACCAACCAGACGCTCGCGCAGATCGAACTGTTCACGCAGGGCAAGAAATACGAGAACAAGGTCTACGTGCTGCCGAAGCATCTCGACGAGAAGGTCGCGCGTCTGCACCTCGGCCGCATCGGCGCGGAGCTGACCGTGCTGTCGGACGAGCAGGCCGGCTACATCGGCGTCGACAAGAACGGTCCTTTCAAGCCCAACCACTACCGCTACTGATCGCGAGCGGCGGCGAATCGTTGCGCGGGGCGGGAGATCGCCCCGCGCAACCAACACGCATCAACCGGAGATTCCTCGATGACCCTGCTCCTGACATGGCTGATCAACGCGCTCGCGCTGTTGATCATCACGTATCTGGTGCCGTCGATTCACATTCGCAGTTTCGGCACGGCGCTGATCATCGCAATCGTGCTGGGGCTCATCAACGCGGTCATCAGACCCGTCCTCATCATCCTCACGCTGCCGGTGACGATCGTCACGCTCGGGCTCTTCATACTCGTCGTGAATGCGCTGTGTTTCTGGCTGTGCTCGTCGCTGTTGAAGGGCTTCGAAGTATCGGGCTTCTGGTCCGCGTTCTTCGGCTCGATTCTGTACAGCATCGTGTCGTGGCTGCTGTCGGCGCTGGTGTTCGGGAATCGTAATTTCGGGTGACGCTGGAGCGCGAACGCTGCCGTTCGTCAGAAAACATCATGAAACCGATCGAACTCTCATTCGAGTTTTTCCCGCCGAAGACGCAGGAAGGCGTGGACAAGCTGCGCGCTACCCGCGCCGAGCTGAAGACGCTTTCGCCCAAGTTCGTCTCCGTGACGTTCGGCGCGGGCGGCTCCACGCAGCAAGGCACTCTCGACGCCGTGCTCGAAATGGCCGCGGAAGGCTTCGAAGCCGCGCCCCATCTTTCGTGCATCGGTTCGTCGCGCGAGAATCTGCGCGCGATTCTCGCGCAGTACCGTGAGCACGGCATTCGCCATATCGTCGCGTTGCGTGGCGATCTGCCTTCGGGCATGGGCGCGGTCGGCGAGTTGCGCTATGCGTCCGAGCTCGTGGCGTTCATTCGCCAGGAGCACGGCGACTGGTTCAACATCGAAGTGGCCGCGTATCCGGAGTTCCATCCGCAATCGAAGTCGCCGCGCGCGGATCTGGAAAACTTCGCGCGCAAGGTGAAGGCGGGCGCGAATTCCGCGATCACGCAGTACTTCTTCAATGCCGATTCGTACTTCAAGTTTGTCGAGGAAGCGCGCAAGCTCGGCGTCGACGTGCCGATCGTGCCGGGCATCATGCCGATCACGAACTTCACGCAACTGATGCGCTTCTCCGACATGTGCGGCGCGGAAGTGCCGAAGTGGATCGCGCGCCGGCTCGAAAGCTTCGGCGACGATCGCGAATCGATTCGCGCATTCGGCGTCGACGTGGTGACGGGTCTGTGCCGCCGCCTCATCGACGGCGGCGCGCCCGGGCTGCATTTCTACACGCTCAACGGCGCGTGGGCGTCGAAGACGGTTTGCGAGCGTCTCGGCTTGAAGAACGCCTGACCAGCATCAATGTTTCACCCGCGCGGCGCTCGCCGCGCGGTTCTTTTCCTTCCTCCTTCGTTCTTCACTTTTTTGCGCGAACAAATGCCGTCTCGCGCAATATTTCGCCTTGCGCCTATCACCTCCACGCATGGCAGATAACCTACCCTTATCGAAGCGTCATCGACGACAAGTTCTAGTGGGGAAAACCAAGCGCGCATGTCACTTTTGTTCGTGCTAGGGTAGCGCCCGACTTCGCGCACACGCGCCGAAAAACGGGCGGTGCGATCAAGTAAACTCGCGCTACGCCGGCCAGAAGCCGGCATTGACTTGGAGGAAACATGAACAAAAACAGCCTGTTGCGAGCCGTCCGCGGTTCGGCGCTCGCGGGCGCCGTGGTCACGGCGACGCTCTTCGCAGCGACCGCGGCAAATGCCGCCATCCCGAACAAGACGCTCGTGTACTGCTCCGAAGGCAGCCCGGCCGGCTTCGATCCGGCCCAGTACACGACCGGCACCGATTTCACCGCGAACACGTTCACCGTGTACAACCGTCTCGTCGAGTTCGAGCGCGGCGGCACGAAGGTCGAGCCGGGGCTCGCGGAAAAGTGGGACGTGTCGTCCGACGGCCTCACCTACACGTTCCATCTGCGCCACGGCGTGAAGTTCCAGACGACGTCGTACTTCGAGCCGACGCGCGAATTCAACGCGGACGACGTGATCTTCACGTTCAACCGCATGCTCGATCCGAACAATCCGTTCCGCAAGGCGTACAACGTGCAGTTTCCGTACTTCACGGACCTCGGCATGGACAAGCTGATCTCGAAGATCGAGAAGGTGGACCCGTACACCGTGAAGTTCACGCTGAAGGAAGTGAGCGCGCCGTTCATCCAGAACATGGCGATGGAATACGCGTCGATCCTGTCCGCCGAGTACACGGACAAGCTGATGAAGGACGGCAAGGCAGCCGACATCAATCAGCAGCCGGTCGGCACGGGCCCGTTCATTTTCCGCAGCTACACGAAGGACGCGACCATCCGCTTCGACGGCAATCCTGATTACTGGAAGCCGAACGCGGTGCAGATTTCGAAGCTGATCTTCTCGATCACGCCGGATGCCGCCGTGCGCGTGCAGAAGCTGAAGAACAACGAATGCCAGGTGATGAGCTATCCGCGTCCGGGCGATATCTCGACGCTGAAGTCGGTGTCGACTGTCGATACGCCGTCGCAGGCAGGCTTCAACGAAGGCTATGTCGCGTACAACGTGACGAAGAAGGACCTCGGCAACGCCGACGTGCGCCGCGCGCTCGACATGGCGATCAACAAGAAGGCGATCATCGATTCCGTGTATCAGGGCGCAGGCCAGCCGGCCACCGCACCGATGCCGCCCACGCAGTGGTCCTACGACAAGAACCTGAAGGGTCAGACGTACGACACCGCGAAGGCGAAGGAACTGCTCGCGAAAGCGGGCTTCCCGAACGGCTTCGAGATCACGCTGTGGGCGATGCCCGTGCAACGCGCGTACAACCCGAACGCACGCCTGATGGCGGAAATGATCCAGGCCGACTGGGCGAAGATCGGCGTGAAGGCGAACATCGTGTCGTACGAGTGGGGCGAGTATCTGAAGCGCGCGCACGCGGGCGAACATGATGCGCTCCTGATCGGCTGGACGGGCGACAACGGCGACCCCGACAACTGGCTCGGCACGCTGCTCGGCTGCGACGCCGTGAAGGGCAGCAACTTCTCGAAGTGGTGCTACAAGCCGTTCGACGATCTCGTCGTGAAGGGCCGCTCGACCACCGATGTCGCCGCGCGCACCAAGGCCTACACCGACGCGCAGCAGATCTTCGCGCAGCAACTGCCGTTCTCGCCGATCGCGCACTCGACCGTGTATCAGCCTGTCAGCAAGAAGGTGACGAACATGAAGATCGAGCCGCTTGGCTACGTGCGTTTCGATGGCGTCGGGATGCAATAAGGTTTTGCTGCGGAACGCTTTTTGCACTAAACCATAACTAATCGAAAAGGTCCGGCGGCGCGGGTCGAAGAACGATCCAAGCCGCCGTACACGTTTTTAGTCCCTCCAATACCGAAAAGGGCGATCATGTTCCGATTCGTTTTGCGACGCATAGGAATGGTGATACCGACGTTCATCGGCATTACGATTCTCGCGTTCGCGCTCATCCACCTGATCCCTGGCGACCCCATCGAAGTGATGATGGGCGAGCGCGGCGTGGACCCGGCGATGCACGCCGAAGCCATGAAGCGCCTCGGCCTCGATCAGCCGCTTCCGGTTCAATACCTCACTTACGTCGGGCATGCGCTGAAAGGCGATCTCGGCACCTCGATCATCACGAATACGAGCGTGATGGGCGAGTTCCTCGCGCGCTTTCCCGCGACGGTCGAGCTCTCCATCTGCGCGATGATCTTCGCGCTCGTCGTCGGGCTGCCTGCGGGCGTCGCGGCTGCGCTCAGGCGCGGCACTGTCGTCGATCACGGCGTGATGGGCACCGCGCTCACCGGCTATTCGATGCCGATTTTCTGGTGGGGCTTGATCCTCATCATGTTCTTCTCGGCGAAGCTCGGATGGACGCCGGTGTCGGGCCGCATCGCGGTCGAGTACGACATTCCGCACGTCACGGGCTTCATGCTGATCGATGCGCTCTTCTCCACCGATGAAGGCGCGTTCACGTCGGCGGTGTCGCATCTGATTCTGCCGACCATCGTGCTCGGCACGATTCCGCTAGCGGTCATCGCGCGCATGACGCGTTCGTCGATGCTCGAAGTGCTGCGCGAGGACTACATCCGCACGGCGCGCGCGAAGGGTTTGTCGCCGCTGCGCGTGGTTGTAGTACATGCGTTGCGCAATGCGCTGATTCCGGTGGTGACGGTGATCGGCCTGCAGGTCGGCACGCTGCTCGCGGGCGCGGTGCTGACCGAGACGCTGTTCTCGTGGCCGGGCGTCGGCAAGTGGCTCATCGACGCCATTTCGCGTCGTGACTATCCGGTCGTGCAAGGCGGCATTCTGATGATCGCGACACTCGTGATCGTCGTGAATCTGGTCGTCGATCTGCTCTACGGCGTGTTGAATCCGCGCATTCGCCATACTCGCTGAGGTCAAACAAGTTATGGCTGACATTCAAAACAATCTCCCGCCCCAGGCGCTGACACCGCCTTCCGGCCGCATGGTCGCGGCGCGCGAGTTCTGGGCGAACTTCTCGCGCAATCGCGGCGCGGTGGTCGCGGGCCTGATCGTGCTCGTGTTGATCCTCATCGCGCTTACCGCGCCACTGATCGCGCCGCACAGCCCGATCGAGCAATACCGCGACTACGTGAAGATTCCGCCCGCGTGGCTCGAAGGCGGCAACCGCATGTTCCCGCTCGGCACCGACGAAGCCGGCCGCGACATCCTCTCGCGTCTGATGTACGGCGCGCGGCTGTCGTTCTGGATCGGCTTCGTGTCGGTGGTGCTCGCGCTGATTCCGGGCGTCGTGCTTGGTCTCATGGCTGCGTTCTTCCATTGGCTCGATACGCCGATCATGCGCGTGATGGACGTGCTGCTCGCGTTGCCGTCGCTGCTGCTCGCGGTCGCCGTCGTCGCGATCATCGGGCCGGGGCTCGTCAACACGATGCTCGCGATCGCGATCGTCGCGCTGCCGGGCTATGTGCGTCTGACGCGCGCGTCGGCGCTCGGCGAACTGCAGAAGGAATACGTGACGGCATCGCGCGTCGCGGGCGCGGGCACCGTGCGGCTGATGTTCTCGCAAGTGCTGCCGAACTGCGCCGCGCCGCTGATCGTGCAGGCGACGCTCGGCTTCTCGTCCGCGATTCTCGATGCCGCCGCGCTCGGCTTCCTCGGCCTCGGCGTGCAACCGCCGGCGGCGGAGTGGGGCGCGATGCTGGCATCGGCGCGCGATTACATCGAGAGCGCATGGTGGATCGTGACGATGCCGGGCCTGTCGATTCTGGTCTCGGTGCTCGTCATCAACCTGCTCGGCGACGGTCTGCGTGACGCGCTCGATCCGAAACTCAAACGGATGGGCTGACATGAACGATCTTCTGACTATCCGCAATTTGCAGGTGACGTTCGGCGGCACGCAGGCGGTCGATCGCATCGACCTCTCCGTGAAGCCGGGCGAAGTGGTCGGCGTCGTGGGCGAATCCGGCTCCGGCAAGAGCGTCACGATGATGGCGCTGATGGGACTCATCGACGCGCCCGGCAAGGTCACCGCCGATCAGGTCACGTTCGACGGCAAGGACTTGCTGAAGGCGTCGGCGCGCGCGCGTCGCAGGATCATCGGCAAGGACATCGCGATGGTGTTTCAGGACGCGCTCACGAGCCTGAACCCGAGCTATACCGTCGGCTATCAGATCAAGGAAGTGCTGAAGCTGCACGAAGGCTTGCGCGGCGATGCGCTCAACAAGCGCGCGCTCGAACTGCTCGATCAGGTCGGCATTCCGGATGCGAAGAGCCGCATCAACGCGTTTCCGCATCAGATGTCGGGCGGCATGAACCAGCGCGTGATGATCGCGATGGCCGTCGCGTGCAATCCGAAGCTCTTGATCGCCGACGAGCCGACTACCGCGCTCGACGTGACGATTCAGGCGCAGATCATGGAACTGCTCGTGACGCTGCAGAAGGAACGCGGCATGGCGCTGGTGCTGATCTCGCACGATCTGGCGGTCGTGTCGGAGGTGGCGCAGCGCGTCGCGGTGATGTACGCGGGCGAGGTCATCGAAACGAATCACGTGCCGACGATCTTCAGCGAGCCACATCATCCGTACACGGAAGCGCTGCTCGCCGCGATTCCCGAGCATAGCCGCGGCGCGGAGCGTCTCGCCGCGCTGCCGGGCATGGTGCCGGGCAAGGACGACCGGCCGAGCGGATGTCTCTTCGCGCCGCGCTGCAAGTACGTCGTCGACGATTGCTGGAAGGGCCGGCCGAATCTGTTTCAGCTCGACAAGCACGACCCGGCCGTGCGCGCGCGTTGCATCAGGCCGTTGAACATCGATGTGGTGGTGGAAGGAGGCGCGCGATGAACGCCGTACCGAAGGAAATCAATCAGGACATCGTGCTCGCCGCCGACCAGCTCACGAAGTACTACGACGTGAAGCGCAGCGCGTTCCAGCACGGCACGGTGAAAGCGCTCAACGGCGTGTCGTTCGAGTTGCGGCGCGGCCGCACGCTCGCGGTCGTCGGCGAATCGGGCTGCGGCAAGTCCACGCTCGCGCGCCAGTTGACGATGATCGAGCCGCCCACGTCGGGCCGCTTGCTGATCGACGGCGACGATGTCGCGGGCGCGAGCAAGGCGAAGATCGCCGAGTTGCGGCAGCGCGTGCAGATGGTGTTTCAGAACCCGTTCGCATCGCTGAATCCGCGCAAGACCGTCGAGCAGACGCTCGGCGAGCCGCTCGCGATCAACACGTCGCTTTCGTCGACGGAACGCGCCGAGCGCATCGCGAAGATGATGCGCACCGTCGGCCTGCGGCCCGAACATGCGACGCGTTATCCGCACATGTTTTCGGGCGGGCAGCGTCAGCGCGTGGCGATCGCGCGGGCGATGATTCTCGATCCGCAGATCCTCGTCGCGGATGAACCCGTGTCCGCGCTCGATGTGTCGATCCAGGCGCAGATCCTGAATCTGTTCATGGATTTGCAGGCGCAGTTCGGCACGAGCTACGTGTTCATTTCGCACAACTTGTCGGTGGTGGAGCATATCGCCGACGACGTGATGGTGATGTACTTCGGCGGCGTCGCCGAAGTGGGCGACAAGAAGACGATCTTCGCGAATCCGCGCCATCCGTACACGCGCGCGCTGATGTCCGCGACGCCCGCGATCTTCGAGGAAGACCGCCGCATCAAGATCAAGCTGCAGGGCGAGATGCCGTCGCCGCTCAATCCGCCGTCGGGCTGCACGTTCCATCAGCGCTGCCCGTATGCAATCGAGCGATGCCGCGCGGAAGAGCCGAAGCTGCGCACGGTCGACGGACGTGAGGTGTCGTGTCATCGCGCCGAGGAGGTGGGCGAAGTCGAAGTCTGAATCTCGCCGGGCAGGTGTTCGGTGCGTCACGCGAATGTTTTAAGATGTGAGCCGTGCCGGATTCATACGACAAGCCGCGCTTCTCATGCGCGGCGTTCGCCAAAACGACAGCCATCGTGCTGTCGTTCGTGCTGTTTACGGCGGGTGTTTCGGTCCCGTCGGCGGGCTTCGCCGTGGTCGGATCGCGCACGCCGCAGGCCGCGGGCGATGCCGGGTCCGCCGCCGCGCCGGCCAATCCTGCTTCGCCGCCGCGGGCGGATCGCTCGGACGGCACGACCGCGAGCGGTCCGGTGCGCGCGCAGCCGCCGCGGATGCCCTTCTATGTCGCGACGAAGGGCACGACGACCATCTATGTGCTCGGCACGCTCCATGTGGGTTTCGCGAGCGACTATCCGCCGGAGCAGCCCTTTCGCAAATCGATACTCGCGGCGCTCGATGCATCGCCCACGCTGGCGCTCGAAATCTCCCCCGATGAACTGCTGCTGTCTCAGGACGACGTGAACCGCTATGGCATGTGCCGCAGCGAGTGTCTGATCGATTATCTGCCGGACTCGATGTGGAAGAAAGTCGAGACGCGCATGCGCGGCAATCCGGAGGCGTTGAAGGAGTTGCGGCATACGCGTCCGTGGCTCGCGTCGATGCTGATCGAAACGTACGACACGTTGAAGGCGGGGTTTCAGAGCGAGTACGGCACGGAGGCGCAATTGCAGAATGTGTATCTGCGGGCGCGCGGGAAGATCGTCGGACTGGAGACGTTGAACGAGCAGATCTCTACATTCACGCGACTCACGTCGGCGCAGCAGCGCGAGATGCTCGCGCAGGATCTGGTGCAAACGCCTGCGGAGAATGTCGTCGATGTGAAGGAGTTGCATCGGTTATGGCGTATCGGCGATGCGGACGCTTTGAAGGCCTGGGATGATGCGAAGAGCGGCAAGCTCGCGAGGAATCCGGCGCTGGCGGCGCAGGTCGATAATCGCGTCGTGTATGAGCGGAATCGGAGGTTTGTCGCGAGGATGGTTGGGTTGGCTGCTCCGGATAAGCCCGTTTTTGTTGCCATCGGGGCGTTGCATCTCGGGGGGCCGAGGGGCGTGCTCGAACTGTTGAGGAAGCGGGGGTTTGTGGTGGTGCCGGGGTGATGTTCAAAGATTAGAAGGCCGAGCCCAAATCTCGACGTCGCCGTAGTACATCGTGCGCTCACTGATGTCTGAAGACCGTGTCTGCCACCACCATTTGTAGACGCCAAGCTTCAGATAGGCTTCCTTTTCCGCAGGGTAGGCATTCGGGCAATCAATGCAATGAACTACACGTATTCCGTCTGCGTACAGGTCGGTTTGCGCTCGCGCTCCGCTGTCGTCCGGACGGTACCGAAGCACCCAGGTTATCACCTTGCCTGCGTCTCGTTCCGGCGAGCCGAAGGCGAACGATTTGATCGGTCGTCCTGGGCCGCTACGAACTTCGACACGATACCGATTATCTGCCAGCAGAAGCGAGAACGGAGGCGAGCCTGCGGCGAGGCTCTGATGCACTTGCGCGATGATCTCTGGTTGTTGCGAGTCAAACGTGTATCGTTCCGGCACCATCATCGACCACTTGATTTCGTATTCGTTGCCGTTGGAAAAATGCGCTACGTCGTCGAACGCGATTTCCGCACGCGGCGCGCCGTTCGCAACATGCGCGAAATCATCGCCGCGATTCATTGACGTTTTCAGTGCGACGCCTCCGAATATCGACATCGGGACGATTCGAATCGATTCGCGACGCGGTGCCTGAATCTTCAGTCGCGAATCAATGCCATCTATCCAGGCACTGCGATAAACAAGCGCATATCGACGGCAATCGGCGTCATTCTGGGACGCAGCGCATCCACAAATGAGAAATGCGGCGACGAAGTTGAGCAGCGGGTACTTAACCTTCATGCTTGCTCTTTGTCATGTGCAATATCGAGGCGAGCCATGCTCGCGTTAGCATCAGCGCGAACTTGCTATTCGTGACAAAGTAGCGCTTCCACATGCGACGTGGTTCCTGAATGACGCGGAAAAGCCACTCGAGCCCGCAGCGCTGCATCCAATGTGGGGCACGACGAACCTTGCCTGCGACAACGTCAAAAGCGCCGCCAACGCCCATCACAAAATCGACACCCAAGCGTTCACGCCATCGGTTGATAAACGCCTCCTTCTTCGGAGACGTAATCGCGACGAACAATAGTCGCGCGCCCGATCGCCGAATCGTGTCCACGACGCCCTCTTCATCGTCTCCGAAGTACCCATGGTGGTATCCGGCGATCCGGAGAAGAGGATGCCGTGTCGATACAACATTCGCTGTCCTTTTGACCACCTCAGGTGTGGCACCCAACAAAAAAACCGGCATTGCGTGCTCTGCCGCCATTTCGAGCAGACGCTCGAATAGGTCTACACCGGCTATGCGCTCACGGACCGGAGCACCGAGCATCTTGGCACCCCACACAACACCCATGCCATCAATGTTCACGATGTCGCATGCGCGTATCGCTTCCGCGAGTATCACGTCACTTTGCATGTGAACGATCTTTGCGACGTTGACGACCACATGCTGCGTAAAGTGGCGTTTCTCGATTCAGCTTACGAATCCAATCAACCGTTTCGCTCATTGTGACGACGTCCATCGGACAGGAAAAGAACTCGATCCGCTTCATATGGAATGCTTATCGGACGGAGCATATGCAGGGATATGCACCACCGCAGGCTGTGAACATGTCGGTTTTATAAAGAGGAAGGAGCCGTTCGTTACCTGCAACGTCCGGCTCCCGTATATGAAGCTACGTTAGCGATTCCCACGCAGAATGATTCGCAGCGGATTGTCTGACGCGTCCGCACTTTCCGAAAGATCAACTATCACGACGGACTTGGCGCCTGCGAAAAGCGCAATTGCGCACTGTGCCGATCATTCGATCGCTTTCCGGTATGCATCCGCGAGCTGTTCGGATGTTTGCTTTATCGTAAAGTGATCGAGAAATCGCTGCCTCGCAGCAGACGCTAGTCGCGCGCGCAAGCCGGGAGAGATGATGAGCGCGGACAGCGACTCGCACAATGCCTCCGCATCGTCAGGCGGCACAAGCAATGCCTCATGCTCATGCCGGACAGCGTCGACGATGCCCGGAATATTAGTAGCGACGATCGATGTCCCGAACGCCATCGCCTCGACAATTGCGACGGGGAAACCTTCGGAACGCGACGGAAGAACAAAAACATCAGCGTTCGCGAGCAATCGCGCCTTCTCGTCACCCACGACCCAACCGAGATACTCGACGCGATGCGACAGCCGACGAAGTTCAACTTCCGTCTGAAAGGTCGCAAGGTCACCACTACCCGCGAAGAGCAAACGAAAAGCCAGACCTCGCCGCTCAAGCATTTCTGCCGCGCGTAGGAGCACTGAAACGCCTTTGACTTCGACTAGTCTGCCAAGGAACAGAATGACGGGCGGTTCATTATCTGGGGCACTCGCCTGATAGACGAGCGTCGGCGGTACGATTCCGTTGTGGACGATTCGAAGCTTGCCGGCGTCACAGTTGCAACGACGCTCGAACCACGTCTTCATGTCCGATGATAAGCATATGATCTGAGCAGCATGTTTCCACACCAGACTGACGGCCTTGTAGCAAGGCGCAGGCAGCTGCTCTACATAGCGTTCGACCGCGCTGTTGTGAATATGAATCACGTACCTCTGCCGAACACCGACGCAGGTCATCGCTAGCAACCATTTGCGGAACAGGGAGCCACGGGGCGCCGTGTGAATGTGCACGATATCGAGTTTTCGGAGCAGAGACCCACTCACCACCTTCCACCACGCTGACGAAAACTGCCGTAAGCGATTCAGAGCACCGCTCAAACCGCAAGTGGCCGCGAAGCGTAGGTCAAGCCCGAGCGAGCCAAAGATAGCGCGGTTCGCTTCGTATCCGCTGAGGACCGAGGCAATGCCGCCCTGCGCGGACATGTCGGGCCCGAGGTGTAGTACCACTATGTTCTTCTGCGTTTCGCTGGCGTGCGATTTTTTCATCTCAAACATCCTCTTCAAGCCATGTGACGTCTTGAGCCACTGTTCGTTGGTACCGCTTCGGTTCGCGCTGCGCGCTCAAGACGCCCGGCTGAGTATTCCAAAGGCGGTCGATCAAGTACTTTCGAACGAGTTCGGCGCTCAATCTCCCGTCCCGCGGCCCATCCTAAGACGACGCAGAGATAGAGAGCAGGGGTTTTCGTCGCCAGAGAGTTGTTGGTCATCGCAGTCATGAAAAACGCGGCGACTATGACGCGCAGTGCGCGGCGTGCGGTAGGGTTCCATTGACGCGCGACTTCTCGGAAACACATGCAACTGCAGAAGATGAGCAGAAGCGTGCAAGGCAGACCGAACATGAGCACGTACTCAACAAAGAAGTTTTCGATTATGCCCACGTTGACTCTATTCATGAGTTCAGCGACGACGGAAGGATCAGCGCCAAGAAGCACTTGTCGCCAGTCAAGATATTGAACTATCGCAAGCGACTGGAAGCGAACCCCGGAGCTGCTGTCGTATGCACCGACACTAGATATCCGATCGCCGAAAGCCCCTGAAGCCAGCATCCAGGCAACTAGTGCAATAGAGAGTGGTGCGCCCGTCCACACAAGCGCCATTCGTTGCACGGACTTCAGACCGAACCGAAGAAGCATGAAGCCATTCAGAAGCAGACAGACGAGCAGCGCACCGCGCGCGCCAAAGGCCGATATTGCGGCCGTCGTAAGGAAAAATATCAATACCGACACTCTCCTCGTAGCGCTTATCTGAACGGCCAATGCAACTGTGGTCAGGACGAGCGCGTTGTTGAGCGGATGGCCGTGCAATGCGGTGGCCCGAAAATAGCTCCCGTACCACGTGTCGATGGGGATGAATTGAACCTTTGCGACGACTTCGAATACCGCCAAAACGCTTTCCACGATGACGAACGCAAAGCCGAGTCTCCATAGACGTCGCGCCACGCGGTCGCTCATGAACGGCACTAACGACGCGACCCAGAACGAGGCGAGCACGGTGTCGACAAGGAACCCGAGCGTCTGAGCGCCCGCAATCGCTGCTTTCCCAACCAAGACTGTCGTAGCGACGAGGGACCATATCGCGGGAACGCGAAATCTTCTGTCAGACAAGCGTGAGGGACCGTTCGACCGGGCTGGGAGCATTGCAAGGGCGGCGACAAGCGTTAGCATCACGTACGGGTGCATCTTCAACCCGCCAACGTTGTCGCTACCCGAATAGTTTAAGCCGAGTGAATTCAGAGCGGCGCCACTGACGAACAACGCTAGCAGGACCGCCCATTGAAATAAAAGCGAAGCAAGATTCAAGCAGGAAACTCTCACGCGACGGCCTCGTGTGTTTGATCTATTCGGTCGAACCGGCTCAGGAGTCCAACCTGTTCCAGATAGCGATCTCCGATCGTCTCGAGCGAGAAGTCCTTCGCTCTCGCGATCAGCGCCTGTTCATCGACAGGAGAAGACAGGGACTCGATGATCGCTTGAGCGAGGCCACTTTCGTCGTCGACGGCTACGAGTCGTCCGAAGCGCCCGTCTTGCAGAATCTCCTCTGGTCCATGAGGGCAGCGGGTCGATACAACGGGCAGTCCAAACGAGAGCGCTTCGACGATGACATTGCCGAATCCTTCTAATCTAGAGGAGCAAACGAATAAGTTAGCGCTTCCGTAGTGCGTATTGATGTCGCGGGCGAAACCTGGAAGACTTACGCTGTCGGATAAATGGAGTTCCCGCACGAGCGATTCCAAGACTTCGCGCTGTGGACCTTCTCCCGAAATCACTAACGTGGCATCCGTGACGTTTCTGCGGACAACGGCAAACGCCCGAATTAGGGTGTCGAATCCTTTCTGGTCGGTCAGGCGTCCGGCCGCCAGCACCTTCGGACGAACGTTCCGTTCTGATCGCGTTGTGCGCGCGCTTTCAGGTACGTAGCAAGGGTTATATATAACGA
This sequence comes from Caballeronia sp. S22, assembly GCF_964261745.1. Lineage (NCBI taxonomy): Bacteria > Pseudomonadati > Pseudomonadota > Betaproteobacteria > Burkholderiales > Burkholderiaceae > Caballeronia > Caballeronia sp. S22. Next base: position 288,391 of record NZ_OZ180035.1, read on the forward strand.
CAATACGTTCAGGTGCCCGGCCCTTGAGTAACGAGCGGAGATCGTGGGAAACACCAGTCGATACGGCAATAATTGAATGACTGGCTTGATAAAGACTACGGACAAGAGCCAGCTTGAGTTTTTCTTTCCAGCCAATAGTAACGGAAGGTGAAACGGCCAGGTGCTCACTGACCACGACACGCACGCGGTTTCGGTTCAATATTCCAGCGAGGATGGAGATGATATTCGCGTATGGCAAGAAGGAGAGTACCGCGACAGGCGATCTTCTTCTCAATATCGCGAACAATTCAAGTGTGCGTCCGATATGCCCCGGCTTACGCGCTACGATCACTTCGATCTCCCGCGGCAGTTCGTAAGCAGCGTGATCGTTGTGAACGAAGAACACAGGAGTAAGTCCCTTCGAAACAAAATGCTTTGCGATCTCCACGGCGACACGTTCAGCGCCACCGCCTTTCAGATTCGGAATGTGGAAGATCACCTCGCGACGGCTACTCATAGTTTGCCCTTCAGTACTTCGCGGACAGAGCCCACGTTGCCGATCGCGCACAACGCAATGAATAGCGCGCACGCAATCACAGCGGTCAGACACGTTGCCCATGTCTCGTCATTGACAATGTGAACAAGAAGATGGCGCGCTACGGATCCGAACAGAAACGAAAGTGCCGCGAATGCGCTCAATACGGTAATACCGATTGTGATGCGGTTTAAATCCACAAACCTTCGTGAGAATGCAGCACTCGTGCAAAGGGAAAGCGCATTCGCAACGAGAAGGCCGTACACCACTCCTTCGCATCCCCCAACGCGCGCGCCCAAATACGTGGCGAGCGTTCCCACCAGAAGCATCAGGAGGTTGATGCCCATTAGCGCTTTCGTTCTTGCATGCAGGTGATACGCCTGATCGAAGAAATGTGTTCGAAAAGCCGCGATCGTTGCGACGGCGAGCAACGGCAACACAAGCGGTTGAGCGGCGTCACCGATAGAACGTCCGAGCGTCAGCGGAAGCGCATACTTACGGATCAATAAGAGTGCCAGGCACAACGTGAACACGCCCGTCATCATCAACAACCCGAGGCGGGCGTGGAGCGTCCGATGATCCACTGCTGTGCGCGATGCCTGTTCGCGCAGCAGCCAGGGATAACAAGGCGTCACCACCAGTAAGCATATTGCCGAAACAGCGTTGGACACGAGTCCGCTGGAGGCGGCGTACACGCCAACGACAGCGGGGTTTTCGAACAGCGCCAGGATGGGTCGATCAAGGCGTGTCATTACCGTGGTTGCTGTGAAGACAGGAACGAGCGGAAGGCCGTATTGCACCATGCGACACAGGAGGTCGGCGCTAAAACGTGCAGATCGAACGACTGAGACCTTGTCGATGCCGCAAAGGATGGTTTGAAGTGCGAACACTGCGGCCGTCGCATACAAGGTCTGCGTCATTGATCGCGTGCCTGACCAGGTGAGCAGGCCTGCCGCGGTCGCTCCGACGTTAAGCAACAGTGATGCCAAGGCGTACCGGCCCACAGCGCTGGCTGCACGCGCAATTTCCTGCGTATAAAGTGCAGCGCTTTTTGTCAGGGCCAATACCGCGACTGCCAGCCATTCCTGACGTGAATCGTTTGCGAACAAAAGCGCGAATGTCATGACGCTCAGGGCAGCTATCGCAAGCACGAGCCATACGATGTGACTGGTGGCCAGATAGTTGTCGCGGTCCTCGGCGCTCGACGCTGTCCAGTAACGCACGAAAGCGAGCCTGTGCCACTGGAAGACGATGCCTTGAAACGCTTCTACGAGCGCGAGATAGACCGCTAGTTTGCCGTAGGTATTTGGTCCCAGGGTGTGCGCATACGCAATCAGGGAGAACACGCCGCCTGCGACGGAAATGCCGTACCCAATAGTGAGTCCGAGGCCAGCTCTAGCCACGAGAGAACATCCCGCGGGTGTCGATCAGCACCTTCGACAAAAGACGGCTACTGTCGAGAACAGCGAATTCGCGATGGTTAACCAGTAGCACTACAATATCCGCGGAGGCGATAGCGTTGGTCAGGTCCGTGAGTTCAACGGTCCCGCGCAAAGCTTCCGGCAGCACAGAAATATTTGGTTCCACTACGACGACTTCGCCTACGCAGGCGTCAGCGAGCGCCGAGACGATCTCCACCGCCGGACTCTCCCGCAAATCATCGATATTCGCCTTGAACGCGAGTCCCAGACACGCGATCACCGGCTCCTTGAAACGCGTCGCCGCACGCTTCACCCGCTCAATCACCCAGTGCGGCTTATGATCGTTCACCGTGCGCGCCGTACGAATCAACCGCGCTTCATCCGGCGCGGAATCAACGATGAACCACGGATCTACCGCAATGCAATGGCCGCCGACACCCGGTCCCGGCTGCAGAATATTCACGCGCGGATGACGGTTGGCGAGCTTGATCAGCTCCCAAACATTGATGTCGAGCCGATCGCAGATCAGCGACAGTTCATTGGCGAACGCAATGCCCACGTCGCGCGACGCGTTCTCCGTCAGCTTGCACATCTCGGCCGTGCGCGCGTCGGTGATCACGCACTCGCCGGTGACGAAAGTCTGATAGAGCGTGCGCGCTGCATCGCTGCACCGCGGCGTCATCCCGCCGATGATGCGGTCGTTCTCCACCAACTCGCGAATCACATGCCCCGGCAGCACGCGCTCGGGACAATGCGCGACGCGAATATCGGAGGCTTCGCCGCGTTGCTGCGGAAAGCTCAGATCCGGCCGCACTTCGGCCATCCAGGCGGCCACTTGCTCCGTCGCGCCGACAGGCGACGTCGACTCCAGCACGACGAGATCGCCCTTCTTGAGCACGGGCGCGACGGCGCGGCTCGCGGCTTCGATGTACGAGAGATCGGGCTTGAAACCGTCGGAGAAAGGTGTCGGCACCGCGATCAGGAACGCGTCGGCGGCTTGCGGCGTGGTCGTCGCCTTGAGATGACCTTGCGTCACCGCGGCTTGCACCAGCATGTCGAGCTCGGGCTCGACAATATGAATTTCGCCGCGATTGATCGTGTCAACGGCATGCTGGTTAACGTCGACGCCAATCACTTTCTTGCGGCGCGCGGCAAACGCGGCCGCTGTCGGCAGGCCGATATAGCCAAGACCGATGACGGAGATGGTTTCGAATTCCATGACTGCTCTTCTATATTTTCAGGGGTATTCAGGCGGTCAGAGCGGACGAAGGCTCAAGCTGTTTCAGAGCGATCGCGATCCGGTCGCACGCGCGGCCGTCGCCATAAGGATTCGCGCCACGGCTCATCGCCGCGTACGCACGGGCGTCGCGCAACAGATGCATGACGTTCTCGACGATCGCGCGCGTGTTCGTGCCGACGAGTTTCACCACGCCCGCATCGACCGCTTCCTGGCGCTCGGTGGTATCGCGCATCACGAGCACCGGCTTCGCGAGCGACGGCGCTTCTTCCTGAATCCCACCCGAATCGGTCAGGATGAGATCGGCGCGATCCATCAGCCGCACAAACGGCAGGTAGTCGAGCGGCTCGATCAGATGGACATTGCCGATGCCCGTCAGAAAGCGATTCACCGGCTCGCGCACTTTCGGGTTCAGATGCACCGGATAGACGATGTCGACATCCGGAGATGCGTGCGCGATCTGCGCGAGCGCGGCGCAGATCCGCTCGAAGCCGCCGCCGAAGCTTTCGCGCCGATGCCCGGTGACGAGCACGAGACGTCGCCCGGGCGCGAACGACGGCAACGCGCGATCGGCGTGCGTGCGCAGTGCGTCGTCCTTCGCGAGGCGCTCGCGCACTTGCAGCAGCGCATCGATGACCGTGTTGCCGGTCACGACGATGGACTCATCGCGTACCCCTTCGGCGAGCAGGTTGTTGCGCGCACGGCCTGTCGGCGCGAAATGCACCGACGCGAGCGCACCGGTAAGCTTGCGATTTGCTTCTTCGGGCCACGGCGACGTCAGATTTCCGGTGCGCAAACCCGCCTCGACATGCCCGACGGCTATGCGCTGATAAAACGCAGCAAGCGTCGTCGCCATCGTGGTGGTCGTGTCGCCGTGCACGAGAACCATGTCCGGCCGATAGGTAGAAAGCACGTCGCGCATGCCGCCGAGAATCGCAGCGGTGACGTCATAGAGATCCTGCCCGCGCTTCATGATGTTCAGATCGAAGTCGGGACGAATATCGAACAGCGCGAGAACCTGGTCGAGCATCTCGCGATGCTGGCCCGTTACGCACACGCGGCACTCTATACCGTCCTCGTGTGCGAGACGCTTGACGAGCGGCGCCATCTTGATCGCCTCAGGACGCGTGCCGAATGTAAACAGCAGTTTCTTCACAGAGCTAAAAGCCTATCGAGAGATTCGTGAGCGGGAGCGTTTCATTCGGCACGACTCGCATACTGAGAAAACGCCCCATAAGCCATCCCGCGCGCCGGCGTATCGGTGAGCAGCACCCCATCCACCTGCACACCCGCGCTGACGAGTTGACGCGCGGTCTGACGCAGCTCCGCCGCGGTATGGAATCCATGACGCGCGACGAGCAGCGCCGCGCCCGCATGTCTGCCTATCAACCCGGAATCGGTCACCGCCAGCACCGGCGGCGAATCGATGATCACGAAGTCATAACGCGCGCGCAGTTCGTCGAGCACGCGTGCGAAGCGCTCGCGCATCAACAGCTCGGCGGGCAGGTCCGGAGCGGCACCGCCGGTGATCAGATCGAGGTTCGGCAGCGCGCCCTGACGAATCACGGCGTCCGGGTCGGCGCCGTTCAGCAGCTCAGCTAGTCCTGGCGTTCCGGGCTGCGCGAACATGCGATTAAGGTCGCCGCGGCGCATGTCACCATCGATCAGCAGCACGCGCTGACCACCTGCGGCGAGCACGGTCGCGAAGTTCGCCGACACGAACGACTTGCCGATGCCCGGACGCGGTCCCGTCACCATGATCACGTTGTTGCGCGGCTTGATCACGCCGAACTGCAGCGCGGTGCGCAGGCTGCGCAAGCCTTCGATGGCAACATCGTTCGGCGCGACGTCGGCGAGCACGTGCGGTTTCGTCGGCATGCGACGGCGCGACAACCGCAGCGACGCCTGCCGCTCGGAGTGGGAGATGATCGCGTAGACCGGGAGGTGGAGCGCCTGCTCGATTTCCGCCGGCGTTTCGAGGCCGCGATTGAACATGCGCCGCGCGAGCGCGAGCGCGCAGCCGGCCATGAGGCCGAGCGCGACGGAAAGCGCGAGGGCCAGCGCCTTCTTCGGCGCGACGGGCTTCTCCGCCGTCACCGCGTAATCCACGGTGCGGACGTTGCCGAGTTGCCCCGCCTTCAATACGCGCAATTGCTGCGTGCTGTTGAGCAGGCTCGTGTAGAGATCGTTGCTGACCTTCACGTCGCGCAAGAGGCGCACGGCGTCCTGCTGCACCGAGGGGAGCGCGTTGATCTGCTTGTCGGTCTCGTCGGACTGGTGCTGCACTTCGCCAATGCGCGCATCGACCGCAGTCACGGAAGGATGCTTCGCGGTGTAACGCTGAACGAGATCCGCGCGCTGCTGCTGCAATTCGATGATCTTCGAGCGGTTCTCTACAACCGTCTGAAGCAGCAACTTGCTTTGCTCTTCCAGATCGACCGCGCCCTGCTTCGCGCGAAACGCGTTGTAGCGCGCTTCGGCGCGATCGAGGTCGGCGCGCAGTTGCGGCAGTTGATCGCCGAGGAACGCGAGCATCTGCTGCGCCTGCGCGGACTTGCGATCGACGTTGCGTTGCACGTAAAGCGTTGCGATCGTATTGACGGTCGTCGTGACGCGTTGCGCGTCGGGGCCGTCGAGCGACATGCCGATGATGCCCGACTGCTTCGTCTTCTCGCTGATCGTGAGCGCCTTCTGCAAATCCTCGATGATCTGCTGCGTCGATGCGCGCTTCAGTTCGAAGAGTGTGCCGGGGCGGGCGAGCAGCGACGTCACCAGCAGCTTGACGGGTCCGTCGCTGCCTTGCGCCGTGGCCGTTTCACCGACGCGGCCGCGTAAAACGGTGGTGCCGTCGGAGTCTTGCAGTTCGTAGCGCTCGCCTTCACCGGCAATCAGCGTGAACGTCTTGTCGAACCGGCGCGGCGCGACGTCGAAGGTCGAGACGCCAATGCGCTCGCCGCCCCACGCGTAACTTGCGAGGCCGAGCGGCGCGTTCGCGAGACCATCGGCGGCGGTGTAACGAACGTAAGGCGCGCCGACGAGCGGCAGATAATGCGGACGCGCATCGATATAGAGATGCAGGCGCGCAACCGCATCGCCGATCACCATGCGCGAGCGCATCACCTCGATTTCCGCATCGGCGCTCGCCTTGTTCTGAAACAGAGCCGCGAGGTCGCCGAGCTTGTCGTTGAGCGTGCCTGCGCCGCTGTCGTCGTCGACCTGAATGAGTGCGTCGGCGCGATAGGTCGGCGTCCAGAGAAACGCATACAGCGCTCCGGCCGCGAGCGTGCACGCCGCGACGACCGCGATCAGCCCGCGACGCTCGCGCAATACGGAGACGATCTCCGAGAGGCGGATTTCATCGTCGCCGGCCGCGGGTTCGGACGAGGAAGGCTTGAGGTTGATGTCGTTCATCGTTGTTCCGCCAACATGCGGGTCCATTGCGAGACGCCTTCCCGAATCTGGGCGAAGGCCAGGTCGAACACCGCGCGATGCCGCCGGTAAGGATCGGTGACGTCCGAGCCGTGTTCGTCGCATAGACGAAACACCTTGCCGCGCGTCGAGGGAAACGCCGTCTCGACCCATTCGCGCTGCGGCCTGGTCATCGTGAGAATCAGGTCTGCGGTGCGAGCGAGCGGCGCAACGAGTTGCGTGGCGACGTGCGCATCGAGCGCGATGCCGTGCTCACGCGCCAGTTCAGCGACGGCCGCGTCGGCGGGCGCGCCCACCAGCGCGTGCGTGCCCGCCGATCCGACGTCGAGATGCGGCAACTCGCGCGCGAGCAACGCCGCCGCCAGCGGGCTGCGGCAGATGTTGCCTTCGCACACCATCAACACGGAGCCGATCACTTCGCGATCACTCCCGCCGTGAGCCCCGTGCTGATCAGCGGCATCAACAAACTGATCACGCGGTTGAAGCGCACGAGCCCGCTGCCGTCGACATAAACGACGTCCTTCGGCTGTAGCTCGAACTCGTTCGCCACGAGCATCGACACGGGCGAACGGCTATCGAGGTGATACACGCGCGGAGCGTCGCCGCCCGGCCGAATTACGAACATCTGCGCGGTGTCCGCCGTGTTCGAATTGATGCTGCCCACCTGCGAGAGCGCATCTGCGAGCGTGAGCCGGCCGTCGCGGCGCGGCGCGGCCGATCCCGGCTTGCTCACTTCGCCCATCACGTAGACGCCGTTGTCGTCGCGTGACGTGACGCGCAGCAGGTCGCCTTCTTTCAGATACAGCTTCGACGGGTTGAGCCCCTGCGCGAGCAGTTGCGGCATATCGATCCGATACGAATCGCCGCCGCGCACCAGCACGACATCGCTCTGATCGGCGTTGTCGTTGAAGCCGCCGGCGCGCGCGATCGCGTCGTAGAAACTAAGCGGCACGTCCGTCAGCGAAATCGTGCCGGGATCGCGCACCTGGCCGTCGACATAGACCTGACGCGCGCGATACGACGCCATCCGCACGGTGACTTGCGGCTTGACGAGATACGTCGACAGCGCGGCGGCGAGCTTTTGCTGAATCTCATCGGTGCGCAATCCGGCGACCGCCAGCGTGCCTCCGTAAGGAAAGCGCAGATTGCCCTTCTGATCGACGACGAAACCGGCCGCCGGATCGCTCGTTTTCGCGGACCCCTGACTCTGGCCGGCGCCGAGCGCCGCCGCGAACTCCGGGTGATCCCAGACGACGATTTGCAGCACGTCGCCCGCGCCGACCGTGTAGACAGCCGGCGCGCCGAACAGCCGCTTCGCCTGCCCGTCCCGGTTTGCCTTGCGTTGGTCGGCGTAACGCCTGGCGAGCGCGAGATCGAGTTCCGTGACGGGGATCGCGGGCGTCGCGGCGGTGGCCTCGATATGCGGGCCGGCATCGCCGTCGCTCGCGGTCGCGTCGGCGCTGACCGGCATGCGAAAGCCAGGCGCGAACTGACACGCGCTCAACATCGCCGCCAGCGCGATGGCCGCGGTGGTGCGTGGAAAGGAATCCTTCATGAATAAGTCCTGCGAATCAATACGCATTGCGATGAACGAAGCCCCGCGTGATGGTCGCGAGCACGATGCGCATATCGAGTGCGAACGACCAGTTGCTGAGGTAGTAGAGATCGTGTTCGACGCGCCGCTGCATCTTCTGGACGGAGTCGGTCTCGCCGCGCAAGCCGTTGATCTGCGCCCAGCCGGTGATGCCCGGCTTGATGCGGTAGCGATGGATATAGCCGTCGACGACATGCTGATAGAGCGCGTCGTGCTCGATCGCATGCGGACGGGGACCGACGACCGACATCTCGCCGCGCAGCACATTGAAGAATTGCGGCAGTTCGTCGAGGCTCGTGCGGCGCAGAAACGCACCGACGCGCGTGACGCGCGGATCGTCGCGCGTGGCCTGCACGACGAGGCCGTCGTCGGTCGCGTGCGCGTGCATCGTGCGGAACTTGTAGATGTCGAAGGGCGTGCCATTCGCGCCCTGGCGCCGCTGCGTGAACAGCACGGGACCGGGCGACGACAACTTGACGGCAAGCGCGATCGCAACGAACACGGGCGACATCCCGACGACCGTGCAAAAGGAGAAGATCCGGTCGAATATCGCCTTGCTGGCGAGCGCACGTGCCGTCAGCGGCACGGCGACGAGATTGATCGCAAAAGTAGAGTCGAGGCCGGCGGCTTCGCCCCGGAAACGGGTGAGCTGGTCGATCTCCGGAACGAAGCGAATGTTCAGCAGGTCGTCGCGGAAGACATCGAGAAAGCGCAGCAGCGTTGCTTCGTCCGTGAGCGGCAGCGCGAGCCACACTTCGTCGACGCGCTGTGCGCGCACGCGGGCGGCGAAAGTGTCGATGTCATGAAAGAGCGCGACGCCGCCGACTGTCGCGTCGGCATCGGCGTCCATGTCGAAGAGGGCCTCGACGCGGCAGGCCGAATCGGGCATGGCGGCGATGCGTCGCACGAAGGCCGCACAACGCGCGCCGCGCCCGACCACCGCCACCGACACGCGACGCACACGGCGCGCACCGGCGATCCGGTCGACGACGCGGCACAGCATCACGCCGATGGCCGTCGGCAGGAAAAGGCCAGCGAGCCACGCGCGCGAAGGCTGGTATTCGCCATTCATCCACTTGATGATGCACACCGCGCCGACCTCGCAGAGCACCCAGCCGAGCGCCGGAAGGAGCACGGCGCGCGGCAGCGATACGCGGCGCATCGGGCTCTTCACGTAGAACCCGGACAACGCGCTCCACGCGAAGATGATCGCGAAGGCGGCGACCGCGCTGTCATAACCGGCGGTTACGCTATGTCCGAAGATCCGTTGGGCCGTGAGCGCGCTGGCCGCGACGACGATCGTCTCGAGCAGGCGAAGCAGCAGATCAGGCCTCGCGGATAAAGCGAGCAGATGGGAATAACTCGGCAAACGCATGACGGGATCGGTGACGGAAAACCGGCTCGTCTATGTCCGCATAAAGCGGCACAAAGGGCGAACCGATGTCCTCAATCAACTCCAGAAGCACGCGATGCTTTTCAGAGCAGTGAGGGCGCCAGAGTCTGCGACAAGCAGCCTGCGAGCAGATATAAGCACATTCTTAATTGCCGCTCATCGTCAGCAGTGTGCAGACGTTCGTCCACGAAATTGGAGAAATGCTTGCGACAGAGCAAAAAAGTGGCTGGAAGGTGAGGGAAGGGGGGTGTTGCGAGCGGGCGGATCGCGGCGTCATTCCGCGATCCGCCCGCACAGGTCAAGCGCTGTCGTTCAGATGAACATCAGCCAGTTCAGCAGAAAGATATTGACGATCATGAGCGTGAGCGCGGTCGGCACCTGCACCTTGATCACCGCGTTCTTGTCCGGAAGCTCCAGCAACGCCGCCGGCACGATGTTGAAGTTCGCGGCCATCGGCGTCATGAGCGTGCCGCAGTAGCCGGAGAACATGCCGATCGCGGCCATCGTCGCGGGATTGCCGTGGAACACGCCGACGAGAATCGGTACGCCGACGCCGCCCGTCATCACCGGGAATGCGGCGAAGCCGTTGCCCATGACCATCGTGAAGAGCGCCATGCCGACGACATACACCGCCACCGCGACGAGCCGGTAATCCATGTTGACGTACGCGGTCGTCACATGCGCGACCGCCTTGCCCACGCCCGCATCCGAGAACACGAGGCCGAGCATGCCGAGCATCTGCGGCAGAACGGCGGCCCACGAAAGCGCATCGATGAGGCGGCGCGTCTCGCGCATCGACTGGCCGACGGTATCGCGCGTCATCACGCACGCAATCGCAAGCGCGATCACGCAACCGACGCCGAAGCCGATCAGCGTCACGTTCTTCAGCTCGATCAGCGGCACGCCGCCGAACACGAGATACTTCGCGCCGAGCGTGAGGATCACGGTGACGACCGGAATCGTCAGCGCGGGCACGAAGAGCTTGTTGCCGAGCCGCACGGCGCTCTGGCGGCGCGTTTGCTCGGAGAGCATCTTGGGCTTCGCGCCCGTGACGCCGCCGAGACCCGCAATCAGCGCCATCGCCACGACGAGCACGCCCACGACCGGAACCGGAATCCAGTCGCCGACGAGAAAGATCAGCGCGTAAATGAGCCAGAACACGCCCGCGCTGAATCGCTTCGGATGCGCCTTGTCAGTGAGAATCATCCCGCCGACGACCAGCAGGATGATGCCGACCAGATAGAAGAGATAGTTGATCGTGAGCGTCATGCTTTCTCTCCCACGCCATTGCGCGTAAGCGCTTCGAGCTCGCGCGCGAGCCTGCGGTCGAGCAGCCAGAGCCTGAAGCCGTGGATCAGGAACGCGCAGATCGCAGTCGGGATGCCCCAGACGGCGACATGCATCGGCTCAACGACGATCCCCGCTTCCTTCAGGAACGTGACCATCAGCACGATCGCGCCGAACGCGACGAAGATGTCCTCGCCGAAGAACAGGCCGACGTTGTCCGTGGCGGCCGAATAGGCGCGCAACTTGTGGCGCGTCGCGTCGGAGAGCTTGCCGTAGCGCGCTTCGGTGGCGCCTTCGGCCATCGGCGCGAGCAGCGGGCGCACCATCTGAGGATGACCGCCGAGTCCCGTCAGGCCGACCGCCGCGGTGATTTCACGGACGAACAGATAGACGATCAGCAGACGGCCCGCCGTCGCCGCCTTGATGCTCGAAATCCACATCTGCGCGCGCTCGCGCAGGCCGTGCCGTTCGAGCAGGCCGATCACCGCGAGCGGCAACAGAATGATGAGCGGAATGTTGCGCGTCTTCAGAAAGCCGCTGCCGATCGCGGTCAGAATGCGTTCGACGGGAAAGTGCGCCGCGAAGCCGGTGATGATCGCGGCGGCCGCGACGATCAGCATCGGATTGAAGCGCAGCACGAAGCCCGCGATGATGACGGCCACACCGATGAGCGGCCATAAGTTGACTGCATTTGTCATTGAGATCTCCACACCGACAGGTAGTAAACGCGCCTCGAACCGGGCGCTCGCTTGCTAAAACGCCCCGCTTCGACGGGGCGTTCAATCTGCTACTGAAAGCGTTCTATGCGGCGGCGTGCGCGGCGCGTACTTCGATGCCCGCATCGGCCAGCGCGTCGCGAATGCGTCGGGCGAATTCGAGCGCGTGCGCGCCGTCGCCGTGCAGGCAGATCGTCTGCGCGTTGAGCGGCACCCATTCGCCGGACACGGCCCGCACGCGCTGCTCGCGCACCATCGCGAGTGTCCGGTCGAGCACGAGATTCTCGTCGTCGAGCAGCGCGCCCGGCTCCTTGCGCGGCACGAGCGAGCCGTCCGCGCGATAACCGCGATCCGCGAACACTTCCTCGATCGCGATCAGTCCCGCGCGCCGCGCCGCTTCGACGAGCCCGCTGTTCGCGAGCCCGAACACGAGCAGCGACGGATCGAAGTCGTGCACGGCGGAGACGATCGCATCGGCGATTGCGGTGCTTTTCGCCGCCTGGTTATAGAGCGCGCCGTGCGGCTTCACGTGCGCGATGCGCCCGCCTTCCGCCTGCGCGATCGCCGACAGCGCGCCGAGTTGATAAAGCACGCCCGCGTAGATTTCCTCGGGCGGCAGATCCATTTCCTTGCGGCCGAAGTTTTCGGGATCGTTGAAGCTCGGATGCGCGCCGATGGCGACGCCCTTCTCGACGGCCCAGCGCACGCAATCGCGCATCGCGGTGGCGCCGCCCGCATGCCATCCGCACGCGATGTTCGCGGAACTCACGAGATCGAGCAGCGCTTCGTCGGAGCCGCAGCCTTCGCCGAGATCGGCATTGAGATCGATTTCCATGATGTTTTGTGCAGTCGTTCCGTTGAATGTTGAAGTGATGCGCCGCGTCTGTCGCGCGGCTTTCGATTCAGGAGCCCGCGCGCGCGATGCGCTCCTCGTGCATCGCGATGGCCGTTTCCACCTGGCTCACGTACTGCCGCTCGTCGGCGAGCGCGTGACGCGCCTCTTCCACCGACGTCTCGATAAAGCGCACGCCGCCGTTCAGCTTCACTTGCGCGAGCTTCCACAAATCCGCCCTGATCACCGCGCCGATCTTCGGATAACCGCCCGTGGTCTGCGCGTCGCCCATCAGGATGATCGGCTGGCCGTTCGGCGGCACCTGGATCGTGCCGGGCAAGACCGCGTGCGACAGCAGTTCGATCTTTTGGCGCCGTTCGAGCGCCGTGCCGGCGAGGCGAAAGCCCATGCGGTTGCTGTTCGGCGTGATCGTCCATTCCTCGTTCCAGACGCTCTCCTGCGCCGCGTCGCTGAAGCTGTCGTATTCCGGGCCGCGCAGCACGCGGATCGGCACTGCCCACGCGAGTCCCGGCGAATGTCGGCCGCGCCGCACGGGTTCGTCGACGAGCACGAACTTGCACCATGCGGGCGCCTTCACGCCGAACGCAGGCTCTTCCGGCGAAAACGCGATGCCCTTGTGCGGCTGCGGTACGCCGACCGGCAGGCGGTCGCCGTCACGCAGCGCGCGTCCGCCGAGGCCGCCGAAGCACGCGGCGAGATCGGTCGAGCGCGAGCCGAGCATCGGCAGGACGTCGATGCCGCCCGCGATCGACACGTAGCAGCGCATGCCGCGCTTCGCCGCGCGCAGCGTCAGTTCCTGACCCGCGCGCACGGGCAGGCTCCACCACGAATAGACGGGCTTGTCGTCGAGCGTCGCGCCGAAATCGGTCCCGGTGATGGCGACGCGCGTCGCGTGCTTGAAGCGCAGCACAGTCGGACCGAAGGTGACCTCGATGCCCGCCGCATCCGCCCGGTTCCCGACGATGCGATTGCCGATTTCCAGCGACAGCGCATCGAGCGCGCCACCGGAACTCACGCCGAGATGCCGGTAGCCGCGTCGTCCGAGGTCCTGGACGGACGTGAGCACGCCCGCGCGAATCACGTCGATCATGTGCGCACCTCCAGCGCCGTGAAGCGCACGCGGTCGCCGGGCTGCATCAGCGTCGGCGGATTTCTGGCCGGATCGAAAAGCTTCAGTTCCGTGCGTCCGAGCAACTGCCAGCCGCCCGGCGACGCCGCCGGATAAATGCCCGTTTGCGCCCCGCCGATCCCCACCGATCCCGCCGGCACTTCGAGACGCGGCTCGGCGCGGCGCGGCATCGCGAGCGCGGGATCGAGCCCGCCGAGATAGGCGAAGCCCGGCTGAAAGCCGAGAAAGAACACGACGTATTCGGCTTGCGTATGACGCTTCACCACTTCGTCGACGGAGAGTCCTGTGTGCTTCGCGAGCGCGACGAGGTCGGGGCCGTCGGCGCCACCGTAGCGCACCGGAATCTCGATTTCGGCGCTGTCCATGTCGGTCGGCTCGGCGGCGTCCCAGCCGCTTTCCAGCTCGGCGGCGAGCGTTTCATAGTCCGCCACGAGGGGATCGAACACGATCGTCAGATTGTTCATGCCCGGCACCACTTCGACGACGTGCGGCATGAGGCGCGCGCGTTCCGCCAGCGCCCAGATGCGGCGCTGGCAGTCGAGCGTGGCGGGCGGCGCGGCTTCGCATACGAGCGCGGCGTCGCCCAGCGAGTGAATACGTGGTCTTGTCATGCCTCAAATTTGCCTTTGCAGGGGCGCGAAATTCGTCTGTTCGATGCTCTTCGCGCCGTCGCAGAATGGTACATTGTCAATAAATTATCAAGAAATTATCAATTCACGTTTTTGCCGAGGCGCGCTTCGCTCGCGAAAATGACGTTGCGCTACACTCCAACGCACTGCAAATCGGTCACCGCCATGCCGCGTCATCCCACCAAAATCGTCTCGTCCGAGCATCTCGTCTCCGAAGCCAGCGCGGAACTGTCGGAATTCGAATACGGCCTCATCATGGCGGGCAACGCGTTCAATCGCTGGATGGTGCGTTGCATGTCCGCGGCGGGCGCGAAGGACATGACGGCGGTGGAAGTGTCGCTGCTACATCACGTGAGCCATCGCGACCGCAAGAAGAAGCTCGCCGACATCTGCTTCGTGCTGAACATCGAGGACACACACGTTGCCACGTATGCACTGAAGAAACTCGTCGCGCGCGGCTACGTGCAAAGCGAGAAATCCGGCAAGGAAGTGTTCTTCTCCGCGACGCCGGCGGGACGCGAATTGTGCGGCAAGTATCGCGAAGTGCGTGAGGCGTGCCTCATCGAGACGTTGCGCGAAAGCGGTCTCACCAACGAGCAGATCGGCGAGGCCGCGCAATTGATGCGCAATGCATCCGGCCTCTACGATACCGCCGCACGCGCGGCGGCATCGCTTTAGTAGATCGCGGATTCGGTGACGATCGCGTCGAGCGGCATGTCGTGCGCCTCGCGCGGCAACGTGCGGCACCTGCCCGATTCGTACGCGATGCCGACCGTCACCGGCCGCTCGCCGTTCGGCCACGCGGCGAGCGTGCGATCGTAATAGCCGCCGCCATACCCCAGCCGATACCGATCCGCGTCGAAACCGACACACGGAATCAGCAGCAGTTCCGGCACCACGACCCGCTCTTCAGCGGGCACCGGAATCCGGTAGCGGCCTTCCTTCATCGGCGCGTGCGCGCTCCACGCGTGAAACACCATCGGCGCATGTGGTTTCACGACCACCGGCAGCGCGGCGCCGCGCGCATTGTCGGCTGCGAGCCAGCGCGTGAGCGCGTCGCGTGCGTCGAACTCGCCCGCGACCGGCCAGTAGAAGCCGACGCACCGCGCGTCGTGCCGCGCGAGCACCTCTTCGATGCGCCGCGCGATCGCTTCGTTCTTCGCGGCGTGGCCGGCTTGCTCGCTTTGCGCCTCGCGGGTCGCGAGAAGCGTTGCGCGCAATGCGCTTTTCGGTTCGCTCTTGGGTTGATCGCAAACGTTGCGTGCTATGCTTTCCTCCGATCTCAGGACCACCTCGCGCTCCAGAAATAAGATGTCAAAACGCCTCAACCGAGTATATCTCGTGGTCGGCGCAGCCCTTGCAGCAGCGACGCTCGTCGCCTGCGGTACTGCTTCCGCCGTCCGTCCCGATGCCGATCTCTCGCCCACGTCCGACGACCGCATCTTCCTGCAATTGCGCGATGCCGCTCGCACGAACGATGCCGGCAAGGCTGCCGCGCTCGCCGCGCAGATTCCGGACTATCCGGCGCCGAGTTATATCGAATACTTCACGATCAAGCCGCAGCTTTTCGATTCGCAAGGCCACGCGCGCATCGACGCGCCCGACGCGCCGGTGCTCTCGTTCCTGCAGCGCTACGACGGCCAGGCGATCGCCGACCGCATGCGCAACGACTATCTCGTCGTGCTCGGCAGCCGTCACGACTGGAAAAACTTCGAGCAGCAATATTCCCGTTTCGTTCTCAATGACGACACGCAGGTCAAGTGCTACGCGCTCGAAGCGCGCATGTCGCGCGGCGAAAACGTCGCGGATGCGGCGCGCGCGCTGCTCGTCGAGCCGAAATGGTACGGCGACGGCTGCATCGACCTGATCGGTGCGCTCGCGGAGTCGGGCCAGTTCACGAGCGACGACATCTGGCAGCAGATCCGTCTCGCCTACGAGCAGAACTACACGACGACCGGCTCGAACATCGTCGAGGCGCTCGGCCAGGAAAAACCGAAGGATTCGCTCCTCGACGACGCCGTCAACAAACCGCCGCTCTATATCGCGCGCGGCGTGATGCCCAACACCCCGGCGCATCAGCTGACGCTGCTCGCGATCACGCGCATGGCTCGCAACGATCCGGCGATGGCCGCCGCCACCTTCACCTCCGTCGCGCCGAGCCTGACGCCGGCCGAGCGCGCGGTCGGCTGGGGCACCATCGGCTATCAGGCGGCGCTCAAGCGCATGCCGTCGGCGGCGGACTGGTATCGGCTGTCGGCGAACGCGCAATTGTCGAACCCGGCGTACGAATGGCGCACGCGCAGTGCATTGCTCGTCGGCGACTGGAACATGGTGCGCTGGTCCATCGAGCAGATGCCGCCGAGCTTGCGCGCTCAGCCCTCATGGGTCTACTGGCACGCACGCGCCGTGAAGCAGGCCGGCGACACGGCCACGGCGAATCAGGAATTCCAGAGCATCGCGGATCAGTACAACTTCTACGGCCAGCTCGCGCTCGAAGAGCTCGGCCAGAAGATCAACGTGCCGCCGCGGACCGCGGTGTCGGATGCCGAGATCGCGCAGATGCAATCGGTGCCGGGTTTCGCGCTGTCGCAGCGTTTCTACGCGCTGAACATGCGTCTCGAAGGCAATCGTGAATGGAACTGGCCGCTGCGCACCATGACCGACCGGCAACTGATCGCGGCCGCGCAGTACGCGAAACGCATCGAGCTGTTCGACCGCACCGTCAACACCGCGGACAAGACGAAGGCCGAGCATGATTTCACGCTGCGTTATCTGTCGCCGTTCCGCGATATCGTCGAGCGCGATGCACAGAACACCGGTCTCGACATCGAATGGGCGTATGGCCTGATCCGTCAGGAGTCGCGCTTCATCATCAACGCGCGCTCGGAAGTCGGCGCGGGCGGGCTCATGCAGTTGATGCCCGGCACGGCGCAACTCGTCGCGAAGAAGATCGGTCTCGGTCCGGTATCGCGCGCGCAGATGAACGACATCAACACCAATATCCTGCTCGGCACGAATTACCTGTCGATGATCTACAATCAATTCGATAACTCGGCCGTACTCGCCACCGCAGGCTACAACGCCGGGCCGGGCCGCCCGAGCCAGTGGCGTCAGGGCTTGCGTGCACCGGTGGAAGGCGCGGTATTTGCTGAAACGATCCCGTTTACCGAGACTCGCGATTACGTGAAGAACGTGCTGTCGAACACCGTCTACTATGCAGCGCTGTTCGAAGGCCGTCCGCAGTCGTTGAAGGCGCGTCTGGGCTATATCGCACCCTGACCGTCCGGACACGAAACATCACGCCCGCGCGTCGCATGGCAGGACGCGCGGGCGTTTTCATTTTCGGCCCCGCCGTTCTGAACTGAAGCCGCATTCGTCAGGCCGCGACCCAAGAGGCGAACTATGCGACACCAACATGTAGCGCTGATCGGCGGTTCGGGTTTCATCGGCAGTCATCTCGTCAATGCGCTCGTCGATCTCGGCAAGACCGTGCGGATCGCGACCCGACGGCGCATCAATGCCGCGCACCTCACGCTTTTGCCCATCGATGTCATCGAAACCGACGTGCACGATCCCGTGCAACTCGCCGCGTTCATCGATCAGAGCGATGCGGTGATCAATCTCGTCGGCATTCTTCAGGGGCATCGCGACGACCCGTATGGGCCCGAGTTCGCGAAGGCGCATGTCGAGCTGCCGCGCAAGATCGCCGCCGCGTGCGAGGCGAAGGGCGTGCGGCGTCTCCTGCACATGAGCGCGATAGGCGCGGACAGCGAAGGTCCGAGCATGTATCTGCGCTCGAAGGGCGATGGCGAGAAGATCGTCCGCGAGTCGGGACTCGACTGGACCATTTTCCGCAGTTCCGTCGTGTTCGGTCCCGAGGACAATCTGCTCAATCAGTTCGCGTTTCTCGAGCGCATGTTCCCGGTGATTCCGCTCGCATGCGCCGATGCGCAGTTCCAGCCGGTGTTCGTCGGCGATGTGGCGAAGGCGATGGTCAACGTGCTCGATCTCGACGCCGCCAACGGCCATGTCTACGAACTCGCGGGTCCGGGCGTCTACACGCTGGCGGAACTCGTGCGCTTCTCGGGCGCGACCATCGGCAAGCATTCGCGCATCATCAAGCTGCCGGAGAGCCTCGGCCGCCTGCAGGCGATGACCATGGAAATGGCGCCCGGCCAACCCATCATCTCGCGCGACAATCTCGATTCGATGAAAACGCCGAACGTTGCGAGCGGGCCGCTTGCGCCGGAACTGGGCATCGACGAGCCGGCGAGCATCGAGACCATCGCGCCGCTTTATCTTTCCGGCAACTCGACGCGTTCGCGCTTCAACGCATTTCGCGCCACGGCGCATCGTTAATTCTTTTTTTGTGATCGCATGAAACTCGTTATCGGTGACAAGTTCAACTCTTCCTGGTCGATGCGGCCGTGGGTGCTGCTCAAACATTTCGGCATCCCGTTCGATGAGACGCTGATCCGTCTCGGCCAGCCCGACACGAAATCGAAGATTCTCGACGTTTCGCCGTCCGGCAAGGTGCCGTGCCTCATCACCGATGCGGGCGATTCGGTGTGGGAATCGCTTGCGATCGTCGAGACGATTGCCGAGCAGCACCCCGAGCACGCGATGTGGCCGCGCGACGCCGCCGCTCGCGCGCGCGCCCGCAGCATCAGCGCGGAGATGCACGCGGGTTTCGCGGACCTGCGCCAGAACATGCCGATGGAAATCACGACGCACGCGCCGGGCACGGGCGCGACACCGGGCGCGCTCGCGAATATCGCGCGCATCGAGGCGATCTGGGCGGAATGCCTGGCCGCGTCGGGCGGGCCGTTCTTGTTCGGCGACTTCGGCATCGCGGATGCGATGTTCGCACCGGTCGTCATGCGCTTCAACACTTACGCGCCTGAACTGAGCGCGACGTCGCTCGACTATGCGAAGCGCGTCACGGCGTTGCCGGCGGTCGCCGCGTGGATCGAGGGCGCGCGCGAGGAAGCGCGATGAACATCTACGCAGTAGGCGGCGCGATCCGCGACGCGTTGCTGGGCGTGCCGGTGGTGGATCGCGATTACGTCGTCGTGGGAGCGACGCCCGAGCAGATGGTGGCGCAGGGATATCGGCCGGTCGGCAAGGACTTTCCGGTTTTTCTGCATCCCGAGACCCACGAGGAATACGCGCTCGCGCGCACGGAGCGCAAGACGGCGGCGGGCTACCACGGCTTCCAGTTTTACTTTTCGCCCGATGTGACGCTCGAGGAAGATCTGGCGCGGCGCGATCTCACGATCAATGCGATGGCGCGCGAGGTCACGCCGGCGGGCGAGCTGACCGGGCCGGTCATCGATCCGTTCAACGGCGCGGCTGATCTCAGGGACAAGCTGTTCCGGCATGTCGGCGATGCGTTCATCGAAGATCCGGTGCGCATTCTGCGGCTTGCGCGCTTCGCGGCGCGTTTCGCGGATTTCGATGTCGCGCCGGAAACTGCCAAACTGATGAAGAAGATGGTCGCGGCGGGCGAAGTCGATGCGCTCGTGCCCGAGCGCGTATGGCAGGAAGTGTCGCGCGGACTGATGGAGACGAAGCCGTCGCGCATGTTCGAGGTGCTGCGCGAATGCGGCGCGCTCGCGCGGATTCTCCCGGAAGTCGATGCCTTGTGGGGCGTGCCACAGCGCGCGGACTATCACCCGGAAGTGGATACGGGCGTGCATGTGATGATGGTGCTCGACTACGCTGCGTCACAGAGATTCGCGTTGCCGGTGCGCTTCGCCGCGCTCACGCACGACCTTGGCAAGGCGACGACGCCGGAGGACATCTTGCCGCGTCATATCGGCCATGAGGGGCGAAGCGTCGATCTGTTGCGGCCGCTTTGCGAGCGGTTGCGCGTGCCGAACGAATGCCGCGATCTGGCGATGCTCGTCGCGCGTGAGCACGGCAATATTCATCGCGTCATGGAGATGGGCGCGGCCGCGCTTGTCAGGCTGTTCGAGCGCTCGGATGCGTTGCGCAAGCCGGCGCGGTTTGCTGAAGCGCTGCAAGCGTGTCTTGCGGATGCGCGCGGGCGGCTCGGGTTGGAGCAGCAGGCTTATCCGCAGGCGGAGCGGCTGAGGGAGGCGCTGGTCGCAGCGCGGGCGGTGGATGCGGGGGCGGTTGCGCAGGACTTCGCGGATCAGCCTTCCAGGATCAAGGATGCCGTGCATGATGCGCGGGTCGCGGCGGTGAAGGGGGCGTTCGGGGGATGAGGTTTGGTTTTTTTTCGCCGGATCCCGGTTTCGTGTTGGTTTATTAGCGTTGCCCCTGTGCGGGGCGGCAGTCACTTTCTTTGCTGCTGCAAAGAAAGTAACCAAAGAAAGCAGCTTCTCACCGCCCGCGGTCACACGCACGTTGGCCATGCTTGCCAGCCCGCGGTGGCACTCGCCTAAGTGTCGCCCCCAAAGGCCCAACCGGGCTTGGCTCGCGCACGGTCTGACGAGCTAGACGTTTTAGCGCGCTGGTTCAGCACCAAAGAGCTTCGGCACAGCGCTGCGCGCTGCCGCCGGGTATGCAAGGGAAACCATCGAAGACGAAGCGTACGCACACCCGATTGACCCATCGGCCGCGAAGCGGGCCGGAGCTATTCGGTGCTGAACCAGTTTGTTCTGTGGTGCGATGAGTCAGACCGTGCGCGATCCAAGCCCTTGTCTGCTTGTGGGGGCACTCGCTATTGCCGGGCCATTAGGCCAATCGCCTGTGCCGCGGCCGGTGTGAAGTGCTTAGGCTGGGGAGAGCTGTTTCTTTGGTTACTTTCTTTGCAGCAGCAAAGAAAGTGACCCCCGCCCCGGGGAGGGGCAGTGCTAATAGACCACCGCGAAACCGGGATCCGGCGAAAACCAAAAAAACCTCAAATCGCCCGCGCGATCAACGACAACAAAACCGACAACAGTAGCGTCGACATAAACGGAAACGAATACTCACGCCCAAAGATCCGCAACGTGAAATCCCCCGGCAACCGCCCGATGCCGATCTTCTTCAGCCACGGCAGCGAGCCGGAAAGAATCGCAAGCGCGATAAACGTCGTGAGCAGCCAGCGGATCATGATCGCGCACTCATAGCGTGTGAGAACGATCGCCCGTCGCGAACGCGTCGAGCGTACCGGGAATGCCGCGAGAAAACGCGATCACCTTGAACAACTCGCCCATCTCCGCTTCCGACAGCAGCTTCTGCACCGCATTCGCCGCGGGTAGAAAGCGCTTCACGTCGGCGGGATCGAGGTCCGCAAGCACATCGGTGATACCGGCGTTCATCAGGAAACGCGCCTGCGACGTGAAGCCGAGCAGATCGGCGCCCGTCTCGACGCCAGCCTCCGCGATGCCCGTAAATTCCACGTGCGCCGTGATGTCCTGCAAACCGGGATACAGAAACGGGTCCGCGTGCGCCCGATGCCGGTAGTGGCACATCAGCGTGCCCGTCGCGCGCTGCGCGTGGTAGAACTCGCGCCGCGGAAATCCATAGTCGATGAAAAACGCCGCGCCGCGCGTGAGCATCGTGCAGACCGTCTTCGTGAACGCGAGCGCGGCTTCGTGCGTCTCGGTGACGTATTCGGCGAACGGCTCGTCGTTGGCTTCGTCGATGGCGGCATCGATCAGTTCGACTTGCGCATCCGGCGCGATCGGCCGGTCGTCGAAGGCCAGGCGATCGTTCAGCACGACAACGCCGCGCTCGTGCCACGCCCCAAGCTTGCGCACCACGAGGCGCACGGGCATCGCATCGAGCACTTCATTGCCGATCACGACGCCTTCGAACGCGTCGGGCAGCGCGTCGAGCCACGTCACCTTCGCGGCGAGCGCGGGCGCCTGCTTTTCGATGGTCTCGCGCTGGCGCGCGCGCAACTCGCCGGACAGATCGACGATCGCGTAACTGTCGAACGGCACGTCGAGATCGGCGAGCGCGGTCAGCAAACCCGCCGCGAGCTTGCCGGTGCCCGCGCCGAATTCCATCAGTTGCCGCGTGCCGCTCTGCTGCAACGCCTGCGCGACCGGTCGCGCGAGCGTCGTCGCAAAAAGCGGCGACAGTTCCGGCGCGGTGACGAAATCGCTGCCGTCTTCCGCGCGGCGGCCGAATTTCATCGCGCCGCCGCTGTAATAGCCCAGACCGGGCGCGTACAGCGCGAGGTCCATATAGCGGTCGAACGGCAGCCAGCCGCCCGCCGCGGCGATGCGTCCGCGCAGCAGGTCGGTCAGCGCTTCGGATTGCGCGAGCGCGTCGGCGCCCGGAGCAGGTAAACTATCGGTTTGTCTGGCATTCGGATTCATCCCAGTATTGTAAATGAGCGCTTCCACGCCGTTTTCTTCCGCCAACTCACCGTCTTCCGGTTCCGTTGCGCGTTCCCGCGTCGTGCTCGTGACCGGCGCGGCAAAGCGCATCGGGCGCGGCGTCGCGCTGGAATTCGCGCGACGGGGCTGGGATGTGGCCGTGCATTACGGCGGATCGGAGCATGAAGCGCGGGAAACCGTCGCGGATATCGCGGCGCTCGGGCGGCGCGCGGTCGCGCTGAAGGCGGATCTGGGTGTCGAGGCCGAAGTCGCGCGGCTCGTGCCCGCGTGCGTCGAGGCGTTCGGCGGGCTGAACTGCGTCGTGAACTGCGCGTCGCGTTTCGACGAAGACACGGCCATCGACTTCGGCTACGCAAAACTGCTGGAAATGACCGCCGTCAATGTCGCCGCGCCGTTGACGCTCGCGCGCATGCTGCACGAGATCACGCCCGATGCCGCGGCCGGTGACGACGCGCAACGCGGCGTTGTCATCAACGTGCTGGACCAGAAGCTGTACAACATGAATCCTGATTACCTGTCGTACACGCTGACGAAGGCGGCGCTCGAAAACGCCACCGTCGCGCTCGCGCAGGCGCTCGGGCCGAAGCTGCGTGTCGTCGGCCTCGCGCCGGGCCTCACGCTCATTTCCACCGGGCAGACGCCCGCGTCGTTCGAGGCGGCGCATCGCGTGACGCCGCTGAATCGCGCATCGACGGTTGAAGACGTGGCGCAGGCCGCGTGCTATCTCGCGAACGCGCACGGCGTGACCGGCACGACGCTCGTCGTCGATGGCGGCCAGCACCTCGTGCCGAGCCCGCGCGACGTGATGTACATGTTCGGCTCACGCACGCCTTGAAACGCGCTTATTGAATATTGGAACTCACATGCTTGCCGCACTTTCGCATCCCCGGCTGACCGATTGCCGGCGGCTTTTTCTGCGCAACTACGAAGTGCGCATCAACATCGGTGTGCATGACTTCGAGAAGCGCGGCGAGCAACGCGTCGTGATCAACGTCGAGCTGTATGTGCCGCTCGCGCTGTCGACGCCCGTCGCGGACAAATTGTCCGAAGTCGTCGATTACGACTTCATGCGCTCGACCATCGCCGCGCGCGTGAAGCAGGGTCACATCCACTTGCAGGAAACGCTCTGCGACGACGTCGCCGCCGCCTTGCTCGCGCATCCGGACGTGCGCGCGGTTGCCGTATCGACGGAAAAGCCCGACGTCTATCCCGACTGCGACGCGGTGGGCGTCGAAGTCTTCCGCATCAAAGAGGAACGAGCATGAACGCGCGTGACACGATCGAAGTCGCCGAGGCCCAGAAGCCCGCGCGCGAGGCGCTGACGAAGCGCCAGCAGAAGGAAGCGTACGAGAACAACAAGCTCTACAAGCGCATCGTGCGGCAGGTCGGCGAGGCAATCGGCGACTTCAACATGATCGAGGAAGGCGACAAGGTGATGGTGTGCCTGTCGGGCGGCAAGGACAGCTACGCGATGCTCGAAATCCTGATGCGTCTGCGCGAGCGCGCGCCGATCAACTTCGAGATCGTCGCCGTCAATCTCGATCAGAAGCAGCCGGGCTTTCCGGAGCACGTTTTGCCGGAATACCTGAGCAAGCTCGATATTCCGTTCCACATCGAGAATCAGGACACGTACAGCATCGTCAAGCGTCTCGTGCCGGAAGGCAAGACCACATGTTCGCTCTGCTCGCGCCTGCGCCGCGGCATTCTGTATCGCGTGGCGGGCGAGCTCGGCGCGACCAAGATCGCGCTCGGCCATCATCGCGACGACATCCTGCAGACGCTGCTGCTCAACATGTTCTACGGCGGCAAGCTCAAAGGCATGCCGCCCAAGCTGCAATCCGACGACGGCAAGAACGTCGTGATCCGTCCGCTCGCCTATGTGAAGGAAGTGGATCTGGAGAAGTACGCAGAACTGCGCGAATTTCCGATCATCCCGTGCAATCTGTGCGGCAGCCAGCCGAACCTGAAGCGCGCGGAAATGAAGGCGCTCGTGCGCGAATGGGACAAGCGTTTTCCGGGGCGCGTGGACAATATGTTCAACGCGCTGTCGAACGTGGTGCCGTCGCATCTGATGGACAGCAAACTTTTCCCGTTCGCGGGACTGCGCGCGACGGGCGAGGCGGATCCTCAGGGCGATATCGCGTTCGACGAGGAACCGTGTGCAAGCGAACCGTCGGCAGCGCCCGGCGCGGTTTCAATTGTCCAATTCGACGATCTGTAACCTTTTTTCCAATATGGCGCAGCGTGGGTTACGCCGCACTGCGTCAGAGGGCTGCTTGATATATTGGCGGCTCGTCATACCGAGTAAGGCTTCCTGCGATGAACATCGTGATTCTGGCTGCCGGCATGGGCAAGCGCATGCGCTCAGCCCTGCCGAAAGTGCTCCATTCATTGGCGGGCAAGCCTTTGCTCGCGCACGTCATCGACACGGCCCGGACGCTGTCGCCGACGCGTCTCGTCGTCGTCGTCGGGCACGGCGCCGATAAGGTCCGCGAAGCCGTCGGCGCGCCGGACGTCCAGTTCGCGCTGCAGGACCGGCAACTCGGCACGGGACATGCCGTGCAGCAGGCGCTGCCGCTGCTCGATCCGTCGGTGCCGACGCTCGTGCTGTACGGCGACGTGCCGCTCACGCGCGCAAGCACGCTCAAGCGCCTGATCGACGCTGCGGGCGCAGAGCGCTACGGCGTCCTGACGGTGAGCGTGAACGATCCGGCCGGCTACGGGCGCATCGTGCGCGACGCGGCCGGGAAGGTGAAAAAGATCGTCGAGCAGAAGGATGCGAGCGAGGAAGAGCGGCGCATCGCGGAAATCAACACGGGCATCGTGATCACGCCGACGCGCACGCTCGAAACGTGGCTCGCGTCGCTGAAGAACAACAACGCGCAGGGCGAGTTCTATCTGACGGACGTGGTCGAGCGCGCGATCGACGCTGGCGTCGAAGTCGTCACCGCGCAACCGGACGCCGAATGGGAAACGCTCGGCGTGAACAGCAAGATTCAGCTCGCGGAACTGGAGCGCATCCATCAGCGCAACGTCGCGAATGCGCTGCTCGACGCGGGCGTGACGCTGATGGACCCGGCGCGTATCGACGTGCGCGGCACGCTCGAATGCGGCGCGGATGTGTCGATCGACGTGAACTGCGTGTTCGAAGGGCGCGTGACGCTCGCGGACAACGTGACGATCGGCCCGAACTGCGTGCTCCGCGATGCCGTGATCGGCGCGGGCACGCGTGTGGATGCGTACACGCATATCGAAGGCGGCACGACCGGCGCGAACGTCGTGCTCGGGCCGTATGCGCGGCTGCGTCCGGGCGCGAAGCTCGCTGACGAAGCGCACGTCGGCAACTTCGTCGAGGTGAAGAACGCGGTGCTCGGGCACGGCTCGAAGGCGAACCATCTCAGCTATATCGGCGATTCGGATATCGGTGCGCGCGTGAACATCGGCGCGGGCACCATCACGTGCAATTACGACGGCGCGAACAAGCATCGCACGGTAATCGACGACGACGTGTTCGTCGGCTCGGATACGCAACTGGTCGCGCCGGTGCGCGTGGGCCGCGGCGTGACGATCGCGGCGGGCACGACGGTGTGGAAGGATGTCGGTGAAGGCGAGCTGGTCTTGAACGAGAAGACGCAGGTGAGCAAGGCGGGCTACAAGCGCCCGGTGAAGAAGAAGTCGTAAGGCTGTCGAGAAGACTCAGCCCAACGCGCGCGGCGCCTTAAGCACCGCGCTTTCGAATGCAAGTTTCAAAGGATGAACGTCCATGTGCGGAATTGTCGGCGCGGTAGCGCAACGTAACATCGTCTCGGTGCTGGTCGAAGGTCTACGCCGCCTCGAGTATCGCGGCTACGACTCGTGCGGCGTGGCCGTACTGAGCAACGGCGAGCCGCGCCGCGCGCGCAGCGTCGCGCGCGTGTCCGATCTCGACGCGCAAGTGCGCGATACAAATCTCGGCGGCATGACGGGCATCGCCCACACGCGCTGGGCGACGCACGGCGCACCCGTCACCGACAACGCGCACCCGATCTTCTCGCGCGATACCGTCGCGCTCGTGCACAACGGCATCATCGAGAACTACGAGTCGCTGCGCGAGATGCTCAGGGGCAAGGGCTACGAGTTCGTATCGCAGACGGATACAGAAGTCATCGCGCATCTGATTCACAGCATGTATCGCGGCGACCTGTTCCAGACCGTGCGCGAGGCAGTGAAGCAGCTGCACGGCGCGTATGCGATCGCCGTGATGCACCGGAATCAGCCGCACACGGTCGTGGGCGCGCGCCAGGGTTCGCCGCTCGTCGTCGGTGTGGGCGAGGGCGAGAACTTCCTCGCGTCGGATGCGCTCGCGCTCGCCGGCAGCACGGATCGCTTCGCGTTCCTGGAAGAAGGCGATGTCGTGGAGATCGGGCTCGATGGCGTGAAGATCGTCGATCGTGAAGGCGTGCCCGCCGAGCGCGAAGTGCGCGTGGTGACGGCGTATGGCGGCGCGGTGGAACTCGGGCCGTATCGCCACTTCATGCAGAAGGAAATCTTCGAGCAGCCGCGCGCGATCACCGACACGATCCCGCAAGCCGATGAGTTCAGCCCGAGCCTCTTCGGCGAAGGCGCGCGCGATGCGTTCGCGGGCGTCGACAGCCTGCTGATTCTCGCGTGCGGCACGAGCTACTACTCGGGTCTGACGGCGAAGTACTGGCTCGAATCGATCGCCAAGATTCCGACGCAGGTCGAGATCGCGAGCGAGTATCGCTATCGCGAGTCGGTGCCGAATCCGAAGGCGCTGGTCGTCACGATCTCGCAATCGGGCGAAACCGCCGACACGCTCGCCGCGCTCAAGCACGCGCAGTCGCTCGGCCACAAGCACACGCTCGCCGTGTGCAACGTCGCGACGAGTGCGATGGTGCGCCAGACCGAGTTCGCGTTCCTGACGCATGCGGGCACGGAGATCGGCGTGGCATCGACGAAGGCATTCACGACGCAGCTCGTCGGATTGTTCGTGCTCGCGGTGACGCTCGCGAAGATGCGCGGTCATGTGAACGCGAAGCAGGAAGCCGCGTATTTCACGCAACTGCGGCACTTGCCGGCGGCGCTGAACAGCGTGCTCGCGCTGGAGCCGCAGATCATCGCGTGGTCCGAGGAGTTTGCGCGCAAGGAGAATGCGCTGTTCCTCGGTCGCGGGCTGCACTATCCGATCGCGCTCGAAGGCGCATTGAAGCTGAAGGAAATCTCGTACATCCACGCGGAAGCGTATCCGGCGGGTGAACTGAAGCACGGGCCGCTCGCGCTCGTCACCGAAGCGATCCCGGTTGTGACGGTCGCACCGAACGACACGCTGCTCGAAAAGCTGAAGTCGAACATGCAGGAAGTGCGTGCGCGCGGCGGTGAGCTTTACGTGTTCGCGGATGCGGATACGCGCATCGTCAGCGAGGACGGTATCCATGTGATCCGCATGCCGGAGCACTATGGGGCGCTGTCGCCGATTCTGCATGTGGTGCCGCTGCAGTTGCTGGCGTATCACACGGCTTGTGCGCGTGGGACGGATGTTGATAAGCCGCGGAATTTGGCGAAATCCGTGACAGTGGAGTGAGGCTGCGGCCCAGTCTCACACCTCCTCTTGCCTGGAGAAAAGCGCCTCTTCGGAGGCGCTTTTTGTTCAAGGTGAAGTAGAGACGAGGCTGGATGAATTTTTTTGGTCGCTGACGAGTGGTCGTGCTGTAGGGCTATCGCGCCTCAGGAGGCATTTTCGGCTCCCTCAGGCGCTCCGTCTCCCAGACGCCGAGATCGATGGCGCGTTGAAGCATCGCCACGGTAAGCGGTTCTCTCTCGTTGTACTTCTTGATTCCCCAACGCTTGTGCAACCAATTGGTAAAGACGGAGAACGGCCATACGCTGAAACCCTCCATTTCGAAGTAGCGATGAAAATCAAAGTCTCCGGGTTCCACGTTAAACCGTTTCGAAAAAGCGCCCATAAAGTCATCAGCGTCATCACCCGTTATACCAAAGTCGTTTTCTAGCGTATCTGACGGCCTCAACGGTTGCTTCGGAGATAAACCAATCTCCTCCCGTATGAACGCCTCAAGTTCAGCCGAGACTTCCTGCGGTTGCATCGTTTATTTGATCCTCTGGATTGACAAGCTGGTTATAGTGAAGGATCGTCAAGACGGATATCTTCACTACGTCGTAGGCGGTAATTGTCCAACCAGCCATCGGCGTCCATCGTCCAATGAGAACACCCAGGTTATTCACCATCCGAAAACGAAACGCCAGGATTGATTTATTCGTAAGCGTCGGCAGGATGTTTTGTTGGAAATCGTAGTCAAAGAGAGCACGGCTAACTCTAGATGCGACAGAAGTTCCCTTCGTGGCGCCGCCAAATTTCCCGCGCGTCGGTAATACTGGCTGACCCGCAAGAATCGCGATTACTGCCGTGATGTCTTCTACGCCTAAAGCTTTCACGGTTTCTTCGACCATTACGCAGAAAAACAGACCTTGCGGTGTGAGTCTTTTGTGTCCCTCGTAGTCGTAGGTGTTGATTTTCGAATCCGTGACATCTTTTATGAAGCGTTCGTGTGCATTCCTCGCTTGACCTCGAAGCGAAGCTTCACGCAGCGACAGTGTTTTGCTTGACGTCAATTAGCGCGGTCACGACTCCTTGACTGCCGCCAGTTACGCTTTGCACGACATATTCTTGTCTCATTCGCGCAAAAGACAGCGCAACGTTTTCGAGCGCCGCCCCGGCGCCTGCTGCTGGTTCCACGTGTGCGACAATGACATCGAGCATCGTAATTTTGAAATACTCAAGCGGTGAGCCTCCCGCTTTACGCATGGTTAGCAAGACTTTTGGGATATGTTTCCCTTGAAAGCAATAGCTCGCGAGATTTGGGCTTGCGCGATCAATCGCATGGATAAAGTGCAAATCCGACACTGAGGCTTTTGCCGCGCCACCGCCTGAGCCGGAGTGCATGCTGGATTTCTGGGTAATGTTCCAACCCCAGCTTAGAACCTCAATCTCGTCGGTATGCGTCGCGTCTTGCGACTCGCCGGTGATCCCGTCAAACCTGATGAACATATCCGCCATTGCGACCTCCTATCAAGTTAGGAGTCTTTAGATTACTCCGCACGTGCCCGGAGGTTTGTAAAGTAAGGTCAAGATTCAGAGGCTGCGCGCGAGGCAGACGGTAACCTAGCCACGCTCAACCGAATGACCGGTACGAAAACGACGACTGCGGCTGCAGGTGGCGTCGATCGACGTGACACACCTGATCGACAGCGCATGAGTCCATCGACGCAAAAGACCTGCGCGGATGGCGTGAGTGCGTCGTCCAGTCTCGCACCGCGCCTGTGGACAACCTTGTTGGCACCTCACCGCGTTAACTGTTGGCGATTTCTGAACAACTCGCCGTCCATCGACGCGGCGCGAAAGTTGTTCAAATTTCAGTCCGAAACCGGATGCGCAATACCGGACTTATTGATCCGGTAAACATCTGATGTAAAACGCGCATCGGAAGTTATCCACCGATTCGCGATGCCCTTGTTAACTACTACCACGTATACATACGAACTCTTTTGTTTACTTAAGCAACGTGTCTGCGTTGCTCAAAACCGCAGCGCTCAAGCCGCCGCCGAATGCACCTGTCTCAACCGCTCCCGGCTGTTGCTCAAATGCATGCGCATGGCGGCACGCGCATCGTCCGGATCCTGACGGAGGATCGCCTGATAGATCGCCTTGTGCTCGCTGAGCACGTTGCGCAAGCGCTCGATCTGATCCAGCTCCGCAATCTCCGCTTTACCGAGTCTCGTCCGCGGACTGACACCACGCCCCATCTGGCTCAGCACGTCATAAAAATAGCGGTTGCCGCTCGCCCGCGCGATCTGCAAGTGAAACTCCACGTCGTGCTCCAGCACATCCGTGCTCCCGCTCGTCAGTTGCGCCTCGAAGCGTTTGAGCGCCGCGGCGATCAGCTTGAGATGCGCATCCGTGCGACGTCCGGCGGCGAGCGCAGCGGCCGCGCCTTCCAGATCGATGCGAAATTCGATGATCGCCATGATGTCGAGAAGGCTGGACAGATCCGCGTCCGGCAGACGCACCGCTTCACGATCCTCGGGCGCCCGAATGAACGTGCCGACGCCATGACGCGTTTCGACCACATTCGCCGCCTGCAGGCGCGATACCGCTTCGCGCACGACCGAGCGGCTCACCGATAATTGTTTCATCAGCGCGACTTCGGTCGGGATCTTGTCGCCGGGACGGAGGACGCCACGTTCGATATCCTCGAACAAACTTGCGACGACTTTTTCGGTGAGACTGGCCATGGGTATTCACTGCTGTCTGAGTGTGATTCTGTGAAGGTCGATGCTGCTTCGTTGTCGGACGTCTTCGCTTCGCCTAGGATAAAAGCTCGGGCTGGCACGGCGCGACGGCGCTTACGGATGTCCGACAACACATCTTCCCGCCAGCGGACGTTCCCGTCAATTCGGCCATATGCACATGATGATTCATCCTAGAAATAAGACATCGTATAAGTAGAAGGATGGGAGCCATCGGCAAAGTGCCTGAAATACAAGGAAATAAGGGTTAACGCCGCTGTCGTGTAACCTGAAAATAGCGGTACCCTGTGTTAAGACGTCTGATGACATAACGCTCTCGGACGTGCCGCTTTCCAATCAGATCGCCGTCTTCACAGGGAGGCATCATGCCGTCTTCGTCACCGTATCAACCGCTGCCCAACTCATTCCGAACGTCGCTGCGCGAACGCAAGAAGCTGATCGGCTGCTGGATGTCGCTTGCGAGCCCGATCGTCACCGAGCTTGTCGGCGTGGTCGGCTTCGACTGGATGCTGCTCGACGCGGAGCACGCGCCGAATGACGCGCTCACGCTCATCCCGCAGTTGATGGCGCTGAAGGACAGCCCGAGCGCGCCCGTCGTGCGCCCGCAGGCGAACGATCCGATCGCGATCAAGAAGCTGCTCGACGCGGGCTTCGTGAATTTCCTGATCCCGTTCGTCGACAACGCCGCGCAGGCCGGGCGCGCCGTCGCCGCGACGCGTTATCCTCCTCAGGGCATCCGCGGCGTGTCGGTCGGGCATCGCGGCAATCGCTACGGCACGGTTTCGAACTACTTCCAGGTGGCGAACGACAACATCAGTGTCGCGGTGCAGATCGAAAGCCGCGCGGCGGTCGAAGCAATCGACGAGATCATCGCGGTCGAAGGCGTCGATGCGCTGTTCGTCGGCCCGTCGGATCTCGCGGCGGCGTACGGTCACCTCGGCAACGCAAATCATCCGGACGTTCAGGCGGCCATCGCACACGTGTTCGAGCGCGCGCACGCGGCGGGCAAGCCGAGCGGCATTCTCGCGCCCTTGCAGGAGGACGCCGAGCGCTATCTCGCGATGGGCTGCACGCTCGTCGCCGTGTGCGCGGATCTCGGCATGCTCAGGAACGCGGCACAGGCCGTCAGGAAACACTTCATCCCGGCGTGAGCGCGACAAGCGCTATCCTCGACCGGACCGACACCGAAAATCGACATCAAGGAGCGATACATGCAAAAGGCAGGCTTCATCGGACTGGGCATCATGGGCAATCCCATGGCGGCCAATCTTCTCAAGAACGGCGTCCAGCTCGCGGCATTCACGCGTAGCGGCGTGAGCGCCGATCTCACCGGCGCGGGCGCCACGGCATGCGATTCGCCCGCCGCCGTCGCCGAGAAGGCGGATGTGATCTTCGTGATGGTGCCGGACACGCCGGACGTCGAGCGCGTGCTGTTCGGCGAGAACGGCGTCGCGAGCAAGCTGAAGAGCGGTCAGATCGTCGTCGACATGAGCTCGATTTCGCCGATCGCCACGCGCGAGTTCGCCGCGAAAGTGCGCGAGAAGGGCGCCGATTATCTCGATGCGCCCGTGTCCGGCGGCGAAGTCGGCGCGAAGGCCGCGTCGCTCACGATCATGGTCGGCGGCGCGCAGGCTACCTTCGACAAGGTCAAGCCGCTCTTCGACATGATGGGCAAGAACATCTCGCTGATCGGCGAAGTCGGCGCGGGGCAGGTCTGCAAGGTCGCGAATCAGGTGATCGTCGCGGCGACCATCGAGGCGGTCGGCGAGGCATTGCTGCTCGCGTCGAAAGCGGGCGTCGATGCCGAGAAGGTCCGCACCGCGCTGATGGGCGGCTTCGCGTCGTCGCGCATTCTCGAAGTGCACGGCGAGCGCATGACGAAGCGCACCTTCAATCCGGGCTTTCGCATCGAGCTGCATCAGAAGGATTTGAATCTGGCGCTCGCCACCGCTCAGGCGCTTGGCGTCGCGCTGCCGAACACGTCGAACTGTATGCAGCTTTTCAACGCGTGCGCGGCGCACGGCGGCAAGGCGTGGGATCACTCGGGCATGGTGCGCGCGCTCGAAATCATGGCCAATCACGAGATCGGCCAGAAAGCGAAGTAAGCTCTTCCGCAACTTCGGTGCTGCCGGTCTTGCGCCGGCGGCATCGTCTCAACGCTTCCCGATTGGCGCGAAATGCCCGATCGCGAAGTCGTCAAACTTTCCCCGTATCGCTCCTTACGCCCACGCGAGATCGATGTCCGCGTGCGCCTTCTTGCGTCCATAGCAGTCGGAATCCTGGACGAACGACCGAATACTGCTAGTCATCAGACCTCTTAGCTCAAATCTCCGCATGATGGCCCTACGATGAGTGTTTGACGGTTTAAGTCCGTCATTAAAGGCCAAATGAGAAAAGGGTAAACGCGCAATTGGCAGGATTGCAACGTCGTCCTAGAATGTCATCAGACGACGTACCACATGATTCGCCCGGGAGACGTTTTGAATCCACCTCTTGCCGCACCAACCGCCGACCTGCTCGAATCGGCCAGCTCCAAGGTCAAGCGCCACGTGTTGCCCTTGTTCCTCATCATGTTCATCGCGAACTACATCGATCGTGTGAACGTCGGTTTCGTGAACTCGCACGTGCAGGCCGATCTCGGCATCGGCGCGGCGGCGTACGGTCTCGGCAGCGGCTTGTTCTTCGTCGGGTATGCGCTTTTCGAAGTGCCGTCGAACGTGCTGATGCAGAAGTACGGCGCGCGCGCATGGCTCACGCGGATCATGGGGACGTGGGGCATCGTCGCGGCGGCGATGGCCTTCGTCTGGAACGACACGTCGTTCTATGTGCTGCGCTTTCTGCTGGGCATCGCGGAAGCGGGATTCTTTCCGGGTGTCGTCTACTACTTCACGCAATGGCTGCCGCAGAAGGAGCGCGGCAAGGCGGTCGCCATTTTTCTCGGCGGCTCGGCGTTCGCGTCGGTGCTGTCGGGTCCGATCACCGGCAGTCTGCTGTCGATCAGCGGTTTCGGCCTGCACGGCTGGCAGTGGATGTTCCTGATCGAAGGCGGCTTTTCCGTCTTGCTGTGCGGCGCAAGCTGGATGCTGCTGAAATCGCGCATCAGCGATGCGCACTGGCTGAGCGCCGGCGAACAACGCGCACTGCAACAGGCGATCACGACGGAACAAGCCGAGCGCGAAGCCGCGAGCGGCAGCGCGCACGTCTCCGCGATCAGACTGCTGAAAGATCCGCAGATCGTGCTGTTCTGCTTCCTGTACTTCGCGATCCAGCTCACGATCTACGCGGCGACCTTCTGGCTGCCGACGATCATCCGCAAGATGGGTGGCCTCACCGACTTCCAGGTCGGCCTGTTCAACGCGGTGCCGTGGATGATCGCGATGGTCGCGATGTACTGCTTCGCGCTGCTCTCCGCGCGCTGGCGCTTCCAGCAGGCGTGGCTCGCCGTGGCGCTCGTGATCGCGGCGTGTGGCCTGTTCGCATCGACGACGGGCAACGCGGTGCTCTCGTTCGTCGCGATCTGCTTCTCGGCGATCGGCTTCAAGGCGGCGGCGTCGCTGTTCTGGCCGATTCCGCAGGGCTATCTCGATGCGCGCGTCGCGGCCGGCGTGATCGCGCTCATTAACTCGGTCGGCAATCTCGGCGGCTTCTTCGCTCCCGCGACTTTCGGCTATCTTCAACAACATACGGGTTCGGTGTCGGGCGGCTTGTACGCGCTCGGATTCGCGTCGCTGATCGCGGCTGCCGCAGCCTTCCTCACGCGCAATCGCCGCTCGGACCACTTGCAGGACGGGCACGCGATCCATCGCGGCGCGCACTGACATCACTCGCTCAACTTACAGGATCACGCTCATGTCCACGAAAGCCAATTCCACTCCGAAAGTCACCGAACTGCGCGTCGTGCCGGTTGCCGGCCGCGACAGCATGCTCATGAATCTCTCCGGCGCGCACGGCCCGTTCTTCACGCGCAACATCGTGATCCTGAAGGACAGCGCGGGTAACACGGGCGTCGGTGAAGTGCCGGGCGGCGAAAATATCCGCAAGACGATCGACGATGCGCGCGCCTACGTGGTCGGCCAGTCGATCGGCAACATGCAGGCCGTGCTCAATCAGGTGCGCAAGGCGTTCGCCGATCGCGACGCGGGCGGCCGCGGGCTGCAAACCTTCGATCTGCGCACGACCATTCACGCGGTCACGGCGCTCGAAGCCGCGTTGCTCGATTTGCTCGGCCAGCATCTGGGCGTGCCCGTCGCGGCGCTGCTCGGCGAAGGTCAGCAGCGCGATGAAGTTGAAATGCTCGGCTATCTGTTCTATATCGGCGATCGCAACAAGACGGATCTGCAATACGCGTCCGGCGCGGATGGCCGCGACGACTGGGAGCGCCTGCGCACCGAAGTCGCGCTGACGCCGGAAGCGGTCGTGCGTCTCGCGGAAGCGGCGAAGGCGCGCTACGGTTTCAACGACTTCAAGCTGAAAGGCGGCGTGCTCGCCGGCGACGCGGAAATGGAAGCGGCCACCGCGCTCGCCGAGCGTTTCCCCGAAGCGCGCGTGACGCTCGATCCGAACGGCGCATGGTCGCTCGCCGAAGCGATCCGCCTGTGCCGCGACAAACACGACGTGCTGGCCTACGCGGAAGATCCGTGCGGCGCGGAAAACGGCTATTCGGGCCGCGAAGTGATGGCCGAGTTCCGCCGCGCGACCGGCCTGCCGACGGCGACCAACATGATCGCGACTGACTGGCGTCAGATGGGCCACGCGATCCAGTTGCAATCGGTCGACATTCCGCTCGCCGATCCGCATTTCTGGACGATGCAAGGCTCGGTGCGCGTCGCGCAGATGTGCAACGACTGGGGCCTCACGTGGGGCTCGCACTCGAACAATCACTTCGACGTGTCGCTCGCGATGTTCACGCACGTCGCCGCTGCCGCGCCCGGCAAGATCACGGCGATCGATACGCACTGGATCTGGCAGGACGGCCAGCGTCTGACGCGCGATCCGCTGCAGATCGTCGGCGGCAAGGTGAAGGTGCCGGAAGTGCCGGGTCTGGGCGTCGAGCTGGATATGGACGAAGTGGAGAAGGCGCACGCGCTCTATCAGCAGCACGGCCTCGGCGCGCGCGATGACGGCGTCGCGATGCAGTATCTGATCCCGAACTGGAAGTTCGACAACAAGAAGCCTTGCCTCGTGCGCTGAGGCGCGCTTATTTCTTCAACCGGTCGATGAGCGCGATCGCCGCGGCGGGATTGCGCTCCTTGAAGCCGCTGATGACGTAGAGAAACACATCGCGCGACGCCGCTTTCGGCGCGGGCTTGCCGAAGGTCTGCAAGTCGTCCGGCGAGCCTCCTGCGGCCCACGTTTTCGCGCGCTCGGTCCATCGATCGAGCGCCGCTTTCGCATAGCCCTTCGCCTGCTTTTCGGTCGTACCCATGATGCGTGCATAGACGAAAGGCGCGGTCACATCCGCGATTTGCGGATACTTCGAATCCCCCGCGATCACCACCGCGACGCGATACTTTCGCGCGAGCGCGATAAACGCCGGATCACAAAAACTATCGTGCCGGACTTCGATCGCGTGACGAATCGCGCGCCCTTCGACTTTCGCGGGCAGCAGTTCCAGAAAGCGTTCGAAATCGTCGGGATCGAACTTCTTGGTCGTCGCGAATTGCCAGTTGATCGGGCCGAGCTTGTCCTTCAGTTCGAGCACGCCGCTGCCGAAAAAACGCTCGATCGTGTCGCCCGCTTCGGCGAGCACACGGCGATTCGTCGCGTAGCGCGGCGCCTTGAGAGAGAACACGAAATCGTCGGGTGTTTCGTCTCGCCACTTGATGAATGTCGCCGGCTTTTGCGACCCATAGAACGTGCCGTTCACTTCGATGCTCGTGAGCGCGCGGCTTGCGTGTTCGAGTTCGCGTTTTTGCGCGAGGCCTTCGGGATAAAACGTGCCGCGCCACGGCTCGAACGTCCATCCGCCGATGCCCACGCGGATACGCGCTGTCTTGCTCTTCGATGTAGCCATGAATGCGTTTATTTGCGGCCGACGAGATAGCTGACGCCCTCGGGACCGTACTGCTCCGAGTGCTCGATGTTCGTCGCGAGATGGAAGATGTCGCCCGGGCGATACGTGTTCGCGTCGGCGCCGATGCGGATGGTGAGATCGCCTTCGAGAATCAGCGCCTTGGCTTCGAACGGATGCGCATGAGCATCCATCGAACCGTCCGGCTCGCGCGTCACGGTGACGACTTCGCGAAAGCCTTCGCTGGCAAGAAGTGCGAGAAATTCGTCGCGGTGCATGATGGCCGTTCCGTAGAAAAAGGGAATGCGCGCCCGTTCGTTTCGAACGGACGCGCCGGGTCATGCACTCATGCTAACGCAGTTGAACTGGCTTCGTTGCGCGCTCAGTTGCCGAAGAAGATGTTGCACTGCGGCCCGCGCGTACAGGGTTTAGAGGCTGCGCTGTCCATCGTGTTCATCGTCGTCGCGCCCGCCGCGCCGCGCGTCATCGGCGCGCCGCCGTAGGACATGTCGGTCGATTGGTCCTGTTGCATCGCGCTTTGCTGAGGCGCGCCGGGATCGGTCCAGGTATCGGCGGTGGCCTGTCCTGGGACCTGTGCGGTGCGATAGTAGGTCTGCTGGGCCGAAGCGATGCCGGCAGTGGCGAGTAACGAGGCGGCGAGCACCGCCATGGCGATACGAGATTTCATGTCGACTCCTTGATCGGAAGGCGCGCTCGCGTGATTGACGCGTAACGCTTTTCGCTGATTCGGAACGTTGGACCGCACGGAACGTGCCACGTGTCCTGCATGTGCCATGCGTGGCGCGCCGGCCGAACGGTCATCGGCGCCGGTTCACGGCGTGGCTGCGTGTGCCGTGGCCGGTTCCCGAACTTTTTGATGTGCGATTCACGCACGGCATCTCGCCGATGCGATGCAGACGGAGCGCCGGTGCGCTTGCCGGCGAAAGGGGACCCGCAGGTCCGCAGAAGACGCATGCCGCGCTGCACACTTCGTTATAGGCCGTGGATGTCCGAATGAACAGCACAATTGATCTTGCATCTCCGACACGGTCGCGCGCGTGACATGAGGCTGTCGGTCGCGTCATCGCGGCTTCGGTTCTAGAATGCGAGGCGTGCATCACGCTCACTCACGAACGCAGGGACATCGCGACAATGACCGTCACCATCTACCACAATCCGAAGTGTGGAACCTCGCGCAACACGCTCGAACTGATCCGCAACGCGGGAATCGAGCCGACGGTGATCGAGTACCTGACGCATCCGCCGAGCCGCGAATCGCTCGTCGCGCTGATCGCCCGCGCGGGGCTTTCCGTGCGCGACGCGTTGCGCGAGAAGGGCACGCCGTATGCCGAACTCGGCCTCGACGATCCGAGCCTCACCGACGATCAGCTCATCGACGCGATGCTCGCGCATCCGATCCTCATCAACCGGCCGTTCGTCGAAACGCCGAAGGGCGTGCGGCTGTGCCGTCCGTCGGAGCTCGTGCTCGACATCCTGCCCGAGGCGCAGAAAGGACCGTTCACGAAAGAGGACGGCGAAGTCGTCATCGATGCATCCGGCAAGCGCGTGCGGTAGAGCACATTCGCTCTGGCTGACCGTTACCTGACGTTACCTTTCTGGCAAACCCGTTGCACCTGTATCCGGCATCGCTTTTTAGACTGCACTGACTCACAGAGCACTCGGTGCAAGGAGAAAGCG
The DNA here is from genome assembly GCF_964261745.1 of Caballeronia sp. S22. Taxonomy (NCBI): domain Bacteria; kingdom Pseudomonadati; phylum Pseudomonadota; class Betaproteobacteria; order Burkholderiales; family Burkholderiaceae; genus Caballeronia; species Caballeronia sp. S22. The sequence continues at coordinate 326,923 of NZ_OZ180035.1, forward strand.
ACATGAAGAAGAAACTTCTTGGAACGGTTATCGGGCTGGCGGGGATCGTGGCACTTGCAATGTCGGCATCGGCGAATGCACATGTCGATGTCGCGGTGGGCGTCGGCGTGCCGGTGTACGCGCAGCCCGCGGTGCCGGTCGGCTATTACGGATATGGCGATGGCTACGGCTACCGTCGCGATGACTGGCGCGAGCGCGAATGGCGCCGTCACGAATGGCGCGAGCGCCGCTGGCATCACGAGATGCGCCGCGAGGAGCGCTGGCGCGACCGTCACGGGTGGTAAAACGCGGGAAATCGCGTAATCGAGCGCGGCGGGCCGAAAGGCTGCGCCGCGTTTTTGCGTCGATGCGCGACCGCATGCCGCACGCCGGACCGTTCAAGCTGCGCCCGTTCGTGCCGTAAATACGTGGGCGATATCGGATACTCGTGCTGCTTTCGCCGCGATCCCTTTGCGCGAAACGCCGTCTTCCTTCAGCACGAGCGATATCCCGTCCACTTTCAGCGATGTTCAGTCCCGTCAGCATCCTCGTCGTCACCGCGTTATCGAGCATTCTCTCGATACTGGTGCTGATTTCGCTGCTCTCGCATGCGATCGCGGGCGTGCGGCGCTGGCTTCTCGCGAATGTGCTCGCAATCGGTTCGCTCGTGCTCTTCGCCGCGCAGAACGTCGCGCCCGCGTGGCTCGGCATCGTCGTGGCGAACCAGTTGCTCGCCGCGACGATCCTGCTCATCTACGAAGGCTGCAACGATTTCTTCGATGTGCGCATGGGTCACGCCCAGCGCTGGACCGGCTGGATCATGTGGCTCGGCGTGATGGCGGGCATCGCGTATTTCACCTATGTCGTGCCGGGTGTGCACGTGCGCGTGGTGATCGTGTCGGCGTTTCATGCCGCCTGCTGTCTCGCGATCGCCGGCCGCGTGCTGCTGGCGCGCCCGAAAGACCGGCCGCGCTACAACTATTTGTTCGTCGTCGGCGCGGCCGCGCTCGGCGCGTTCGGCCACACGGTGCGCGGCGCGATCTACGCCGTGAATCCGCCCGCACAGGCCGCGCTGCTGCAGCCCGGGCCGATGCAGATCACGTTTCTCGCGCTCGGCATTCTCGTGTTGCCGTCGCTGTGCATCGGCCTCGTGATGATGGCGCACGACCGGCTCGCGCAGCGGCTCGAACGGCTCGCGCGCTTCGACGATCTCACCGGCGCGCTGTCGAGAAAAGCATTTCTGGCCACGGCGGCCGAGCGTCTCGCGCGCGCCGGACAGAAACGCGGCCGCGAGTATGTCGCCGTCGTCGATGTCGATCATTTCAAGAGCGTCAACGACCGCTACGGTCACGCGGCGGGCGACGAAGTGCTGCGCCATTTCGCGTCGATCGTGCGAGCGCGCATTCGCGACGACGATGCGTTCGGGCGCATCGGCGGCGAGGAGTTTTGTCTGTTCTGCACGGCGGAGCGTATCGAGGATGTCACCGCGCTCGTCGAGCGTCTGCGCAAGACGGTGGAGGCGACGCCCTGCGATGTGCCCGGCGGCGTGCTGCATTACACCTTCAGCGCGGGCATCGCGGCGTGGGACGGGCACGAACCGCTCGCGTCGCTGATGGCGCGGGCCGACGGCCTGCTCTATGCCGCGAAGGTCGCGGGCCGCAATCGCGTGAAGGCGCCCATCGCGGACGCGCTCGCTTAAACCTCTTCGATATCGCCGTATTTCTGGCGCTCGTCTTCCGGCTTGCTCATCCAGCGCCGCAGAAGACGCTTCTCGACGACGCGCCCGATCGTCATCAGCGCGATCATCAGGATCATCGCGATAAACGCGACGCTCCACACGCCCAGCCCGCAGACGATGCCGACGGCCGCCGTCACCCAGATCGACGCCGCCGTGGTCAGCCCGCGCACGCGGTTCTCGCGCGGATTCTGCAGGATCACGCCCGCGCCGAGAAAGCCGACGCCGGTCACGATGCCCTGCACGGCGCGGGAGACACCCGTGTCGTCGGTGGGCGTCATCGAGAAGCCTTGCGCGCACATCGTCGCGATGCACGCGCCGAGCGACACGAGCCCGAGCGTCTTCATGCCGGTCGGCTTGCCGTGCAGATCGCGGTCGATGCCGATGATGCAGCCGATCAGCATCGCGCTCAGCATGCGCAACACGGCGTCGACGAGAAGAGGGTAGGGAAGCATCGGTGCGAGAAGGTAACCGTAAGCCGCATCATCTTCGCACGGGCGGAAACACGCGCGCAATTTTGGCGCGCTAACGTGGACGATACGAAAGCAAAAAGCGAGGAGACGAAGTGAGCCAACTGCCCAAATTCACGATGGTCGATGCCGCGCCGACGCCCGTCGGCCCTTTCTCGCACGCGGCGGAAGCGGACGGCTGGGTGTTCCTCACCGGCCAGATGCCGACCGATCCGAACGACGATGCCGCGCCGCTGCCTGAAGGCGTCGCGGCGCAGACGCGTCGCGTGATGGACAACCTGGTTCTCGTGCTGAACGGCGTGGGACTGACGCTCGACAACGTGGTCAGCGTGCGCATCTTCCTGACCGAATTCAAGCGCGATTACGACGCGATGAACGCGGTGTATCGCTCGTACTTTCTGCCGAAGCCGCTGCCGGCGCGCACGTGCATCGGCGTGACGGGGCTTGCGCGCGATGCGCTCGTCGAGATCGATTTCGTCGCCAAACGTCCGTAGGCGGCTTCACTTGCGCTTCGACGCATCCACCCAGCGGAAGGTGAGATTGATGCGGTCGCCGCGTGCGCCCGGCTCCTTCGGCACGCGATGCACCCATTCCTGCTGCGTGCGTCCGCGCATCACGAGCAGGCTGCCGTGCGTGAGCGCGAGCGTATGCGTGGCGTGCGTGCGCGCGTGACGGAATTCGAAGGTGCGCGTCGCGCCCAGACTCACCGATGCGATCACGGGTTCCGGGCCGAGTTCGCGTTCCTTGTCGGCATGCCAGCCCATGCTGTCGAGCCCGCCGCGATAGCGGTTCAGCAGCACGCTGTTGAAGCGCGCATCGCACGCGGTTTCGGCGCGCTCGCGCAGATGCGCGACGGCGGGCGTCCACGGCTGCGGCACGTTGCGGATGCCCGAATAGACATAGACCGCGTCCGGCTCGCCTTGCCACGCCGTCAGGCGCGGCAGCGGCACGCGGCCGCCGGGCGTCGTCATCGTGTCCTGCTGCCAGCCGACTTCCGCGATCAGCGCGCCCATCAGATCGGAGCCTTCGTCGGCATCGATCCAGTCCGGATGCCACGCGATGTCGGGCTTGGGAATGTCGTCGAAGAGATCGAACATGGCTGTGTTGCGGGACGGCAGCGGATGAAGCATTCACGATAGCAGAGCCGTGCGCGCCGTGATTGCGAGCTCATTTTCCGGCGCGCAAACACGCTGTGCTACATTTCCCGAAACCATCTCAAAAAAGTCGGGCGAGGGCCGGAACACCGGATTTCGCGCGGCGACGACTCACGGGGAATCACATGAACATCACCGCCGAAGCAAGCGGCGGCGCGGCGCCAGGCCGCCGCATTCTGCTCGTCGACGACAGCGACGACGCGGCGCTTGCCATGTCGATGCTGCTCGAAGCGCTCGGCCACGAAGTGCGCACCGAGCATGACGGCCCGCGCGCGCTCGCATCGATCGACGATTTCAAACCCGATGTGGTCGTGCTCGATATCGGCTTGCCGGGCATGAGCGGCTTCGACGTCGCGCGCGAAATGAGAAAGCGCGAGGCGACCAGAAGTGTGTTGCTGCTCGCGTTGACCGGCTGGGGCAGCGAAGCCGACCGTCAGAGCGCGCTCGACGCGGGCTTCGATCATCATCTGACGAAGCCTGTCGACGTCACCGATCTGGAAGCGCTGCTCGCCCGGCCGCGCGCGTAAGCGCTTTTCTATTCCACGCGCAGCCGCGCCATATACGGCAGGTGATCCGAGAGCCACGCCGTGTCCTGCGTCGGGATGAGCCATTCGACTGGCTTCAGGCCGCGCACGAACATCTTGTCGAGCGCGAGCGCGGGCGAAAACGCCGGAAACGTGCGGCCCGATTCGCCGAGCATCGTCGCGACTTCGTGCATGCCAAGCTCGCCGAAGAGCGGCACGGAGTCGTTGCGCCAGTCGTTGAAATCGCCCGCGAGCACGAGCGGACCTTCCGGCGCTTCCTTCGCGATCCAGTGCGCGATCCAGTTCATCTGACGCAGCCGCGCCTGACGCGTCAGCGCGAGATGCGCGCACAGTAGCGTGATCGACTGCCCGGCGAACGTCGCGCGCGCGACCAGCAACCCGCGCTTTTCGAAGCGGTGTGCCGAGATGTCCCAGCGCCCGGAAAGATCGAGCGGATGCGGCGAAAGAATCGCGTTGCCGTGCCGCCACGATGGCTTGAACACGTTCGGCCCGAGCGCGATCTGCAATTCAAGCGCGGTGGCGATCTCGGTCGCCTGGCAATGCCAGACATCGTCGAGCGGCGCATTGAGCGGCTTGCCGAAGCCGCTTGCGAGCATCGGCTGCGGCATGCGCCGCGCCATCGCTTCCTGAAGGAAATAGACGTCCGCGTTGGTGGTCTGAACCCACCGCTGCATCGCTGTCCACGCGCGCAGGCCGAGGGGCGATCGTCCCTTGTGCAGATTCCAGCTCACCGCCGTGAAATCCGGCGTGGCCGAACGAGTGGACGGACCTGGCGGAAGATGTTCTGGGTTTCGCATGCGTTCTTTGTCTTGAGCGGCGGCCTTTGAAGGCTATGTCACCGCGGTTGTCATTGCGCCGCCGTCGATGAACCCAGGCTCGCGCGCACCCGATAGGCGAGCGACGGGTTGCTGTCGATGATCTGCCATTGCCCCCATTCGCCCGGCTTGAGCACGAGGCCCGGATGCGACCCGCTCACTTGACGCGGCACCGGCGGCAGCTTGCAGCCGGAGGACGTCACACGCGTGCTGTCCTCCTGCAAGGTTTCCTGCGCGTCGATGGCGAGCGTGACGTCGTCGGCGCTGGCGTGCGTCGGCGAGACGGTGATCGTGCGTTGCAGGTCGATATCGCCCGCGGGCTGATCCGCGCAGCCGACGCGGTTCTGCACCTTGTTGTGATGCGTATCCGTGCGCGCCTGGCCGACGTTCGTCGTGCCGGAAAACGAGTCGATCTGTTGGCCGTCGCGCACGACCTGCAATTCCCACGTCACCGGCTGCGACGCCGTGGTTTGCGCATACGCGCCGAGCGTGGCGAAACACGCGAGCGTCACGAGCGCGGTATTCAAAAGAGCGGTGCGTATCGTTTTATGCATTGAAAGCGACTCCTGCGCGCGGACTGTTCGGATGGCGGCGCGCTTCGAAAAGCGCCCGCCGGATCGGCGATCCTCGGCGACTTCCTTGTGACACGGCGGTGCGGGCCGGGTTCAGCCGCCCGCTGAAATACACGTTTGAGGGCAGAGCAGATTTCGAACCCGCTCACTGTCTCGATCCCGACGATGATACTAGCGCGCGCCGATCGTGGCTTTATCGGGGAAAACGGGCGTCCGGATTAGCAGCACACGTGTGCGACTGCTCGCTTGCACGCGGTTTTGGCGTCGATACACTGGACTCGTCGACCATAAAAAATGACGGGGTGTGACATGACGACAGCCGTGGTCAAACAGGAACTGGCGGTGGCGTCGTTCAGCAAGGTCTACAGTCTCGACGATGTGGAATCCGCGCTCAACGATCTGTCCGAAGGCGCGAGCGACGCCTTGCGCGCTACCTACGAAAAGATGCTCAAGGTGGGCAATCTGCGCTTTTGCGTGAAGCCGAACCGCATGCCGTCTGTCGACGATCTCGCCGCCGATCTGCCGAATTTCGAAGAGCCGCTCGCCGATATCCGCAAGCAGATCGCGCTGTGCCTCGAAACCGAGGATCGCCTCGAACTCATGCCGATGCTGCTGCTCGGCGAGCCGGGCATCGGCAAGACGCATTTCGCGAAGCAGCTCGCGCGGTTGCTCGGCACGTCCAGTCATTACGTGGCGATGAGCTCGCTCACGGCGGGCTGGATTCTGTCGGGCGCGTCGTCGCAGTGGCGCAACGCCAAGCCCGGCAAGGTCTTCGACGCGCTCGTCAACGGCAGCTATGCGAACCCGGTGATCACCGTCGATGAAATCGACAAGGCCACCGGCGACGCGCAATACGACCCGCTCGGCGCGCTCTACGCGCTGCTCGAACACGACACGGCGCAGACTTTCATCGATGAATTCGCCGAAGTGCCGATCAACGCGGGCAATGTCGTATGGATCGCGACGGCCAACGACGCGCGCGCGATTCCCGAGCCGCTCATGAACCGCATGAACGTCTACGAGATTCCGCCGCCGGATCGCGAAGGCGCGCGACGCATCGCGCAGTCGATTTACGCCGAAATCCGCAATGCCCACGCTTGGGGCGCGCGCTTCCCGGAAACGCTCGGCGATGCGCCGCTCGACGCGCTCGCGCAGGCGTCGCCGCGCGGCATCCGGCGCGCGATTCTCAACGCGTTCGGCAACGCGCGTATCGACCAAAGGCATCACATCGAGGCGCGCGACATCCAGCTCGACCGCAATTCGCGCAAGAAAGCGATCGGTTTCTAAAAAACCTTCGATCGCGAATTTGCCAAAAAGGCCGCCAAAACCTGTCATTTTTGACATCTGGCGGCCAGATTCTTGCCTTTTTCTGAATTACACCGGAAAACGGTAGGATCGATGTGCGTTTGTTGTGTATCCCGCAATAGTCCCGAACGTAAAATAGTTGGGGTGTATCTGCGGCGGAAAAAAGACATGGATCGGATCGAGTGCGTAGTAATCGGAGCGGGCGTCGTCGGACTGGCGATCGCTCGCGCCCTGGCAATGCGCGGACGCGAAGTCATCGTGCTGGAATCGGGCGGGGGCATCGGCATCGGTACGAGTTCGCGCAACAGCGAGGTGATTCACGCGGGCATCTACTATCCGCGCGGATCGCAGAAGGCCGAGTTGTGCCTGCGCGGGCGCGACATGCTCTACGAGTTCTGCCGTGAGCACGGCGTGCCGCACCGGCAATGCGGCAAGCTGCTCGTCGCCACGGCGCGCAATCAGGTGCCGCAACTGGCGGCGCTGCAGCAGAAGGGCATCGAGAATCGCGTCAAGGGGCTCGAACGCATCAGCGGGGCGCAGGCGGCGGAGATGGAGCCGCAACTGCAATGCGTCGAGGCGGTGTGGTCGCCGCTGACAGGTATCGTCGACAGTCATCAGTACATGCTGGCGCTACAGGGTCAGGCGGAGAACCACGGCGCGAACATCGTGTTCCATACGCCGGTCGCTTCCATCGATGCGCGCGAGGGCTGCTTCATCGTCGAGACGGGCGGCGAGTCGCCCGCGCGTTTCCGCGCGTCGTATCTGATCAACAGCGCGGGACTGCACGCGAACGCGATCGCGCGCAGCATTCGCGGTCTCGACGACCGCCACGTGCCGCCGCTCTACTTCGCCAAGGGCAATTACTTCAGCGTGAGCGGACGCGCGCCGTTCGAGCGGCTGATTTATCCGATGCCCAACGAAGCAGGCCTCGGCGTGCATCTCACGATCGATCTCGGCGGGCAGGCGAAATTCGGCCCGGACGTCGAATGGGTGCAGGCGCTCAATTACGATGTCGATCCGCGCCGCGCCGATTCCTTCTACGCCGCGATTCGCGCGTACTGGCCCGGTCTGCCCGACGACGCATTGCAGCCTGCCTACGCGGGCATCCGGCCGAAGCTCTCCGGTCCGGGTCAGGCCGCGGCGGATTTCGTGATTCAGGGCAAGTCGGCGCACGGCGTGCCGGGGCTCGTGAACCTGTTCGGCATCGAATCGCCGGGATTGACCGCATCGCTCGCGATCGCCGAGCGCGTGGCGGATATGGCGCGCTAGCTTACATGCGACTTTCCGCCGTCCCTTATCTCTAACATTTGGCGTCGTCGCGTCGCTCGCAGGTTGTTATGCTCGGATTTCGCCGTCGCCCAAGAACGGCGCTATTCCCCCAATACAACATGGAGCGAGTCACCATGAAGACATCACGTCGCGCGTTTCTCATCACCAGCGCGGGCGTCGCCTCGACGTTCGCGCTCGGCTCCCGGGCAGCCTTCGCCGCCGACGCGCCGAAAGTCGCCGAGAGCGATCCCACCGCGCAGGCACTCGGCTACAAGGAAGACGCGAGCAAGGTCGACAAGGCCAAGTTCGCGAAGTACGCCGCCGGGCAGGACTGCGGCAACTGTCAGTTCTATCAGGGCAAGCCGACGGACGCCTTCGCGCCGTGCCCGATGTTCAGCAACAAGCAGGTCGCATCGAAGGGCTGGTGCAGCGCGTATGTGAAGAAGGCATAAGCGCAAAGGACATCGCACGAAAAGCGCGCCCGGCCGAAAGGTCCGGCGCGCTTTTCTTCGTTCGCAATTCGCTTGATCGCGATAAAAACCGTCTTTACACTCGCCAAGGCAAAAAGAGCCGCGCGTGCGCATCTTTAGATTGACGCGAACAGAGCGCGGACAGACCTAACGCCGATCGATGCACACACAGGGGATCGCATGCCAGGAAGACGACTGAACGCGCGCGCCGTGACGGCGGCGGTCATCGGCAACGCGCTGGAGTGGTACGACTTCACCGTGTTCGGTTTCATGACGGTCGTCATCGCCCGCTTGTTCTTTCCGAGCGACAGCGAATACGCGTCGATTCTTCTGACCACCGCGACCTTCGGCGTCGCGTTCGTGATGCGGCCGGTGGGCGGCATCGTTCTCGGTCTCTATGCCGATCGCGCGGGGCGCAAAGCGGCGCTGACGCTCGTGATCGGACTCATGACGCTGGGCATCCTGCTGCTCGCGATAGCGCCGCCGTATTCGGCGATCGGCATCGGCGCGCCGATCGTCATCGTGTTCGCGAGGCTGTTGCAGGGATTCTCCGCGGGCGGCGAGTTCGGCAGTTCGACCGCGTTGCTGATCGAAGCGGCGCCGTTCTCGAAGCGCGGCTTCTACGGCAGTTTCCAGATGGCGAGCCAGGCCGCTTCGTTGCTGCTCGGCGCGATCGTCGGTGCGGCGATCTCGCGCGGTCTTTCGCCCGAAGCGCTCGATGCCTGGGGATGGCGCGTGCCGTTCATCTTCGGTCTCGTGATCGGGCCGATCGGTTTGTATATCCGCCGGAACATGGCCGATACCGAAGCGTTCCTGCACGCGAAGAAGACCGCGCGCCGCGCGACGCTCGGCGAAGTGTTCAGCACGCATGGCCGCGAAGTGCTGTGCGGGCTCGGCTCGGTGATCGCGCTGACGGTGACCGTGTATGTGCTGATCGCCTATCTGCCGACCTTCGCCGTCAAGCAACTGAAGCTGCCGTTCGGGCAGTCGTTCACGGCGTTGATCGTCGGCAATCTGCTCTTGACGGTGCTTTCGCCGGTTGCGGGCGCGTGGTCGGATCGCATCGGACGCAAAGGGCTTTCGCTGTGGTCGCTCGCGATCACGCTCGTCGTGATCTATCCGCTCTTCGCGTGGCTCGCGGCGGAGCCGAGCGTGATGCGGCTCGTCATCGTGCAGGCCGTGCTGTCGATCGCGCTCTCGGGCTACTATGGGCCGTTCGGCGCGCTCATCGCCGAGCTGTTTCCAGCGCACGTGCGCTCGACGGGGCTCTCACTCGCGTACAACATCGCGGTCATGATCTTCGGCGGCTTCGGACAGTTCATCGTGACGTGGCTCATTCGCGTCACGGGATCGCAACTCGCGCCCACCTTTTACGTGATGGGCGGGATCGTGCTCTCGTTGATCGCGGTGGCGTGCATTCCGGCGACGCGCCACGCGGACGTCGATGAAGCGCGCGATTTCACCCGCTAGGCGACATCAAATGAAAGTCATCGAAAGTGGCAAATTCACGGCCGACCGCGCTTGGGGCGCGCTCGATATCTGCGTGATGAACGGCACGTCATGCCGTCTGCACTGGACGGACAAGCCGTACAAATGGCACGTGAACGACGGTGAGGAAGTGTTCGCCGTGACGCAGGGCGAAGTGCGGATGCACGTGCGCGGCGGCGAAGGCGAGCGCGTTCTGACGCTGCGCGCGGGCGATATCTTTCACGCGCAAGCCGGCGATGAGCATTTCGCCGAACCCGTCGGCGAAGCGCGCATTCTGGTGATCGAGAAGGAAGGGAGCGTGTGAGGCCTTAGCGTTCCAGACCCGCCTTCACCAGCAACTCCGCCAGCACTTCCGTCATCCCGCCTTCATGCGCCTCGGCGCGCTCTTTCAGTTGCTTCGCGAGCTTTTCATCGAGCTTGCATGCGAACGGCACGAGACCCTTCGCCTGATCGAGCTTGCGCTGTTCGCGGCGATCGGTTTTTTGCGCGTCCGCGCCGCCCGCGCGTGCGCGGCCGCCTTGCTTCAGATCGTTGGCCAGTTTGAATGCCTTGGTCTGTTCCAGTTGAAATTTGTTTACGCGATGCTCCAGGGGCGAGGATTGAGGTCAGGGGCCGTATTGTACGGAACGCGACGACCGCGCTAGCGGCCCGTTTCCGCCAGCGCGTCGATTCGCGCGCGCATGCGCCGCCAGTGCGAGCCTTCCCAGAACACGCGACGACATACGTCGCAGGTGGCGAAGCGTGTATGCCGCTCGCGCACGCCGTCGGGCACGCGGCCATCGATTTCGCCGGGCATGGCCGGACGCAATGGCGCATTGCACATCAGGCAGAGCCGGAACGCCCGCACGTGCTGCACGAGATCGAGGCGCTCCGAGACTTCGCGGAACTGTTCGTCGGCCTGCAGCGCGCGCACATAGCAGCCGCGCAACACGGTTCGGCGCTTGAGCAATTCACGATCGCGCGTGAGCACGATGCGCGATTCGTCGTGCGCGAGCTGCTCGATTTCATCGTCGGGGAAGTTGTTGTCGTAGCGGGTGTCGAAGCCCGCCAGCCGCAGCAGTTGCGCGAGCCCGCCCAGGTGTGCATCGGCGATGAAGCGCAGGTCTGCCGCACGCAGCGGTGGCCGGAGCAGCGGCGCGCCGTTCGCCATGTCCGCGGGTGCGTGATGCGCGGGATAGACCTCGATGACGTCGTCCGCCTCGATCTGCGCGTCGAACCCGACCGGGCGGCCGTTACTTACGATCAGATCGACTTCCGTGTGCGGCACGCCGAGCGCTTCGATCATGTGCTTGGTCGACGAAGACTTCGCGCACGCGCAAGCGAACGCGTGCCCGCGCAAGGGTCGAGCAAGGAAATCGTTCAGTTCGCCATGGAAGTGAAAGCGCGCCTTGACCATGCAGCCAGTATCGCATTGCGCGCCTCTGCGCGCTTCGCGTCGATATGCTCTACTGGCGCTCGGGCCGCGCGCCTTCCCGTGCGCGGCGGGCGAACAAGGCAAAGGAGGACGCGAGCATGGATATCGGATTCATTGGACTTGGCGAAATGGGCGGCGCGATGGCGAGCAACGCGCTCAAGGCGGGGCACACGGTGCGCGTCTGGAACCGCTCGCGCGACAAGACACGCGCGCTCGCGGACCAGGGCGCGACGGTCGTCGATACGCCCGAGCAGGCGTTCGCCGGCGACGCCGCGTTCTCCATGCTCGCCGACGACCACGCGCTGCGCTCGGTGCTCGTCGATGGCGGCTTGCTCAAGCACGCACCGAAGGGCCTCGTGCACGTCAACATGGCGACGATTTCGGCGGCGCTGGCCGTCGAGCTGACCGAACTTCACGCGCAGCACGGCGTTGCGTATGTCGCCGCGCCGGTGCTCGGGCGGCCGGACGTCGCGGCGGCGGGCAAGCTCAACATTCTCGCGGCGGGCGCGAGCGATGCGATCGACCGCGTGCAGCCCGTGCTCGATGCGATCGGCCAGAAAACCTGGCGCGTCGGCAGCGAACCGCAGCACGCGAACGTGCTCAAGCTCGCGGCGAATTTCATGCTCGCATCGGCGATCGAAAGCTTCGGCGAGGCCGCGGCGCTCGTGACCGGCCACGGCATCGAAGCGCAGACGCTGCTCGATGTCATCACGAATTCGCTGTTTCCGGGTCCGGTGTATCAGGGCTACGGGAAGATGATCGCGGAGCGCCGCTACGAGCCCGCGCTCTTCAAGGCGCGGCTCGGGCTGAAGGACGTGCGTCTCGCGATCGCCGCCGGCGATGCTGTGAACGTGCCGCTGCCCGTGGCGAGCGTCGTACGCGACAACCTCGTCGATGCACTCGCGCACGGCGACGGCGAGAAGGACTTCGCCGTGCTCGGTCAGGTCGCGGCCCGTCGCGCCGGAGGCTGATTCCATTTCCGCGGTGTGGCGAAGGCGGCGTTGTGCCCGGATCGGCGCGGGCAGACGGCATAATGCGAGTCCCGTTCTTTTCTCCGCCACGCCGCAATGAGTCTGCATCTCTGGTGGCTGTTCGTCGCCACTGTCTTTGTCGTTTCCGCGATTCCCGGTCCCAACATGCTGCTCGTCATGACGCACGGCGCGCGTCATGGTCTCAAACGTTCGACGGCCACCATGGCCGGCTGTCTCACGGCGCTCGTCATCATGTTGTCGGTATCGGCGGCGGGCCTGGGCGTGTTTCTCGAAGCGTGGCCGCGTCTCTTCGATACGCTGCGTCTGATCGGCGCGGCATATCTCGTCTGGCTCGGCGTGAAGAGCTGGCGCGCGAAAGCGAGCGCCGTCGATGTTCGCGATGACAGCGGCGCCGCGCATTCTTCCCGACGCTTCACGCTCTTTCGCAACGGCTTTCTCGTCGCGAGCAGCAATCCGAAGGCGATCCTCTTCGCGGCGGCGCTGCTGCCGCAGTTCATCGACGCGAGCCGGCCGGTCTTGCCGCAATTCGCGGTGCTCGTGTCGACGTTCGCCGTGATCGAAGTGAGCTGGTACGCCGTGTACGCGGGTCTCGGCGCGCGCATCGGCGACAAGCTGAAAAGCGCGAACGTCGCGCGGGCGTTCAACCGTTTGACGGGCGGCGTGTTCGTCGGCTTCGGCGCAATGATGGCGCTCGTGCGCCATTGACGATTCAAACGTCTGTATGAACGGGTGCACGGCTTGCTCTCCTTTGCAGTGCTTCATTCGCTTTCGAACAGACTTGCAGGGCGGGCGGGCGCATAGTCGCGCTCGTCCCGGTTCGCGGCGAACCCAGAAAAACAGCTAAAAAGGAGGCGCCTCATGCATGTGTTTGTCCGACGCCCCGCTTGCGCCGCGCTTCTCGCGCTCTGTTTCGGCGTACTGGCGACGACTTCCGCGCACGCCGACGACACACCGAGTCCCTGCGATGCGCTCAAGCGCATCGTGGCTGCCGCCCCGAATTTTTCATCGCTTTCCGCGATCGATGGCCGCGCCGTCGCGCTGCCTTACGGCGACGACGCGAAGTGCGCCGCATCGCAGACGAACTATCGATGCACGTGGACGCCGCACGGCGGCGCCAGCGGCGACGCGCTGCAGGGTGTCGCGGCGGACATCGCATCGTGTCTGCCCGACGCGACGCACGACCAGAATTCGCCCGCGCGCCAGCATTTCTATCTGGGCGCACGCGGCGCGCGCACCGAGATTACGGCGGCGCAGGCGGGCTCGAACAAGTTGAAACTCGAAATCTACGGTTCCCGGTGAGGCCATCGTGAGCAAGCGCATCCTCATAGCCGATGACGACGACGATGCGCTTTCCGGCCTCGCGAATCTGCTGACCGGCATGGGCCACGAAGTGGCGCTCGTGGCGAACGGCGCGCAAGCCGTCGATGTCGCCGCGCAGTTCGATCCGGAAGTCGTGATTCTCGATCTCGGCATGCCGCTCGTCGATGGTCTCGCGGCGGCGCGCGCGTTGCGTGCATTGCCGAACGGCCAAGCGCGAATGCTGGTCGCGCTGACGGGCTGGGGACAGCCGCAGCATCGGGAAATAACGCTCGACGCCGGTTTCGATGTTCACCTCGTCAAGCCGATATCCGCGGACCAACTGCAATTCATCCTGTCGATGATGCAGCCCTGATTTGCATCGATCGCGTGTGTCGGTCCGCTGCAACACGCGATGTTGCGACGCACCAATATTATTGGTATATTTACTCCTGTCTCCTCCATGTCTCCACTGATATGGATTCAGCCCGCCAGCTTTGGCGGGCTTTTTTTCGTCCGTACGGTTTAATGTTGCGCTGCATCGACGGAGGCAAAAAAGGCCGATCCGCTGTGGAGCGAATCGGCCTTCTGGTTTCCCGCGAAATGTGTCAGCGGGCGAGACCCGTCTCTTCCTCCGCGCCGATCGCCAGATTCATACACTGGATCGCCGCGCCCGACGCGCCCTTGCCGAGATTGTCCAGACGCGCGACCGTCACGAAGCGCTCGTCGTTGCCGAACACGAAGATATCGACGCGATTCGTGTCGTTGCAGGCTTGCACGTCGAAGAAACCGTCGTCGAGATTGCTCTCGGTGTCGAACGGCATCACGCGCACGAACGGCTCGTTGTTGTAATACTCGGCGAGCATGTCGCGCACGTCCTGTGGCTTCGCCCGCCGCGAAAGCTGGTCCGGCGAGAAATACGTCGTCACCGCGAGACCTTTCAGGAACGGGCCGACGATCGGCGTAAAGACCGGCGCGCGCGCGAGGCCCGCGCGCACCGACATTTCCGGCAGATGCTTGTGCGTCAGACCCAGCGCGTACGCGCGCGGGCTCATGAGTCGTTCGTTGCCGCCCGCTTCGAACTCCGCGATCATTTTCTTGCCGCCGCCGCTGTAGCCGGTGATCGAATAAGCGTGCGCGTCGAAGTTGGCGGGAACGAGGCTGCCCGCGACGAGCGGCTGCACCGACAGCACGAACGCCGACGCGTGGCAGCCCGGCACGGCGATGCGCTTCGACGTGCGCAGACGCTCGCGCTGCGCGCGCGTGAGTTCGGGCAGGCCGTACGCCCAGTCGTCCTGCGTGCGGAAAGCCGTGCTCGCATCGATCATCACGGTGCGCGTGTTGTCGCGGTCGACGAGCGAAACCGATTCGCGCGACGCGACATCCGGCAGGCACAGGAACGTCACGTCCGACGCGTTGATGAGCCGGCGGCGCTCCTCGATGTCCTTGCGCTTCGCTTCTTCGATACGCAACACCTCGATGTCACGGCGCTGCGACAGATATTCGAAAATCTTCAGGCCGGTGGTGCCTTCCTGTCCGTCGACAAATACTTTCGTGGTCATCTCGATCTCGCTGGTTCGTGCGGGCGCTCGCCGCAAAACCGACATTTTAGTGCGATTCCGAGACGGGCTGATGTCCGCCGTCTTCGACGCCGCCGCGATTGCCGATCCAGCGCGCCGTCACCGCGGCGATGCGCGCGCCGAAGACCTTCGCCGTTTCGAGATCGCCGGGCGGCGGCGCTTCGTCCGGCGAGGCGTCGGCGGGCGATTGCGTCAGGAGACCCGTAAAGCCGCCGACGAAGTTCAGATCGTTGCGCGTGGCAGCCTTCGTGTTAGACGGCATCATGCCGGTGCCGATCCAGACCATGCCGTGCTGCATCGCCAGCGTGACGAAATACGAGATGGTCAGGAATTTGTCGCCGTTCATGTGGGCCGAATTGGTGAATCCGGCCGCGATCTTGTCCTTCCATTTCTGCGCGAACCAGGGCTTCGAACTCGCGTCGGCGAACTTCTTGAAGTCGGCGGACGGCCCGCCCATGTAGGTCGGCGCGCCGAACACGATGGCGTCGGCGGCGTCCAGTTCTGCCCAGGCGGCATCGTCGAGTTCGGCGACGGCGATCAGTTTCACGTTGGCGCCGGCGTCGGTCGCGCCGCCGAGCACCGCTTCGGCGACCTTCTTCGTGTGGCCGTAGCCACTGTGATAAACGATGATGATGTTCGGCATGGTCTCCCCGAGTCGTTCCTGCGCCGCGCCGCGCACGCGTGCCTTGCGGACGGTCCGGGCCAGTCTAGCAAAGACAATTTTTCGCCGAGCGGCGTGAGCGCACGGTTCTCGACTTCAGATTAGCGGCCGTATGTGAACGTGAGCTGTGCGCTGGCGATCGTCATCGTGCGGATTTCGTGCTCGAACATGAGCGCGGGCGTGCCCTGACGCAGGCGCAGATCGGCGCTGTCGAGCGCGTAAACAGTCACTATGTAGCGATGCGGCTTGCCGGGCGGCGGGCACGGGCCGCCGTAGCCGTCCGTATCCCAGTCGTTGCGCGCTTCGATGGCGCCCATCTTGCGCAGCGCCCCCGACGCGCTCGCGTTGTTCGGCAGGCGATCCGTGCCGATCGGGATGCCCGCGACCGCCCAGTGCCACCAGCCGCGTCCGTGCGCGTCGGGATCGAAGATCGTTACAGCGAAGCTGCGGGCGTTTGCGGGTGCGCCATGCCAGGAAATCTGCGGCGAGCGGTTGCTGCCCTTGCACTCCGACTGATCGAAAAGCAGATCGCGCCCGATGGTCTTGCCAGGCGCGAGGTCCGTGCTGGACACGGTGAAAGCGGGGTCGGCGGTGACCTCGTGCGAATACGCGAAAAACGCCGCCGCCAGGGCGATGAAGAGTACTGATGCGGCAAGGCCAGTCGAACTCACGCGTCGCCCGGAGAGGCGCATGGGCTGAACTCCTGTCAGTATCGTCGCGCGTTATAGCAGCGTTTCGCCGGCTGCAACGATGTTTTTTGTCTCATGATGCGCTTCGTACCAGCTTGCAGTTTAACATTGCAACAAAGCATTAAAGCTTTACATCCTTGAGACTTTACCGATGGCGCGTTGCGCGCCCAGCGGCTTGGACGTAGCACGCAGCGCCTTGACGGCGATGACTTCTGACTCTATTAAACGTAGAAATGAGTAATTCGACGCAGATTCGCGCGGCAACTAATCGACCGAAATACAGGAGAAGTTAAATGAGCCAGCGAATAAAAGTCATCATCGCCGACGATCATCCCGTCATTCTGTTTGGCGCGGCACAGGCGCTCAACAAGTTTCCGGAGGTGGACGTTATCGGCCAGGCGCGCCAGTCGACCGAACTCATCCAGTTGCTTCAGAAGGAGCCATGCGACGTCCTCGTCACCGATCTCGCCATGCCCGGCGGCTCGTACGGCGACGGCATGCCCCTGCTCGGTTATATCGGCCGGCAATTCCCGCGGGTGAAGCTTGTCGTGCTCACCATGCTCGAGAATCCGGCCTTGCTCAAACGTTTGCGCGAAGTGGGCGTGATGTCGATCATCAACAAGGCCGACGACATGAACCACATCGGCTGGGCCATCCAGCACGTCATGCGCGGGCAGGAATATCTCGGGCCGTCCGTGAAGGCGGCACTCGACAGCATGGGGCTCAGTTCGAGCGGGCAGCAACGCAGCGTGATCCTGTCCAAGCGCGAACTCGAAGTGGTGCGCCTGTTTGTTTCGGGCATGACGATCACGGAAATTGCAGGACAATTGCGGCGCAGTATCAAAACCATCAGCACGCAAAAGAACACCGCAATGCGAAAACTCGGCATCGAGCGCGATTCCGAATTGTTTCAGTACGCGCAAAGTAACGGGTTAATGAATCTTTCGGCATATTCCGGCGACGGTTCGCTCGACGACTCGCTTCCCAATCCGAATTCGCTATAGACGATTTTGCTTGCCAAATAAAAAAGCCGCTGATTTCGATCAGCGGCTTTTTTTATCATTGCTTCGCGGACGTTAATACTTATTGCGGAGCAGCGGTCGCACCGCCGTGCGCAGCCGACCATTCCGCCGGCGAGTGCAGGAATTTCTCGACTTCATCGAGCGTCTTCGACTCGAAGTAGCCTTGCTCCTTCGCGACGCGCAGCACGTCCCACCAGGTGGCGAGCGCGTGCAGATCGACGTCGATGTCCTTCAACACCGACACGCTCTCCTTGAAGATGTTGTAGTGGAAGAGCACGAAGCAGTGGTTCACCGTCGCGCCCGCCGTGCGCAGCGCGTTGATGAAGTTGATCTTGCTGCGGCTGTCCGTGGTTAGATCTTCGACCAGCAGCACGCGCTGGCCTTCGGTCAGCAAACCTTCGATCTGCGCATTGCGGCCGAAACCCTTCGGCTTCTTGCGGACGTACTGCATCGGCACCATCAGGCGGTCGGCGATCCAGGCGGCCAACGGGATGCCCGCGGTCTCACCGCCGGCGACGGCATCGATCTGCTCGTAGCCGACATCGCGCAGAATCGTCGCTTCGGCCATCTCCATCAGGCCGCGGCGCACGCGCGGATACGAGATCAGCTTGCGGCAGTCGATATACACCGGGCTCGCCCAGCCGGACGTGAAGATGTACGGTTTTTCCGCGTTGAAGTGCACCGCCTGCACTTCGAGCAGCATCTTGGCGGTGGTGTCGGAGATCGTCTGGCGATCGAAGCCTGTCATGGGCGAATCCTTGGACTTGTGTGGCGCTTGAAGAAGCGGGAGGCGGCCGCGAGGGCCTTTGGCGCATGTTTCGATGCAGAACACGCCGTTTTGGACGACGTTTTCGCACTCACTGCGCGCGTAGCCCGCCATTTTACCCGAGCGGACGAATGCGGGCGAGTGGGCTTTTTTCGATCGATTGAACGATTCGGGTGCTCGCGCTTACACTCCCGGCACTTCCCGCAGAACGCTCCGATGACGCCCGCTTCCTCTTTCACTGCCTCCGAGCCGCTTTCCCGCCACGCGTTGCAGGCGCTCGTCGCGTCGATGCTCGGCTACGCGATGGACGGTTTCGATCTGCTGATCCTCGGCTTCATGCTGCCCGCGATCGCCGCCGACCTGCATCTCACGCCCGCGCAATCCGGCGCGCTCGTCACGTGGACGCTCGCCGGGGCGGTCGCGGGCGGCGTCGTGTTCGGCATGCTGTCCGATTATTTCGGCCGCGTGCGCATGCTGACCTGGACGATTCTCGTGTTCGCCGTCTTCACCGGCCTGTGCGCGCTCTCGCAGGGCTACGGCGATTTGCTGATCTATCGCACCGTCGCGGGAATCGGGCTGGGCGGCGAGTTCGGGATCGGCATGGCGCTCGTCGCCGAGGCGTGGCCCGCGCGGCTGCGGGCGCGCGTGTCGTCGTATGTGGGGATCGGCTGGCAAATGGGCGTGCTCGCCGCCGCGCTCATCACGCCGATGCTCCTGCCCGTGATCGGCTGGCGCGGCATGTTCGCGGTCGGGCTGTTGCCGGCGGTCGTTTCGTTCTTCGTGCGGCGTCATGTGGACGAGCCGGCGCTGTTCACCGAACGCCGCGCGGCTGCCAAAGCCGACACCGCCCGAAAGCTGCCGCTCAGGCATCTTTTCGACGACGCCCGCACCGCGCGTGCGAGTCTCGGCGTGATCATCCTGTGCTCGGTGCAGAACTTCGGCTACTACGGCTTGATGATCTGGCTGCCGAGCTACCTGTCGAAGACGTTCGGCTACTCGCTGACGAAATCCGGCCTCTGGACCGCGGCGACCGTGCTCGGCATGGCGTTCGGCATCTGGCTGTTCGGCCTGGCGGCGGATCGCTTCGGACGCAAACCGGCGTTTCTCGTCTATCAGTTCGGCGCGGTCGCGATGGTGTTCGTCTATTCCGGTCTGGCGAGCCCGGCGGCGCTCCTGATCGGCGGCGCGGTGATGGGCGTGTTCGTGAACGGCATGCTCGGCGGCTACGGCGCGCTGATCTCCGAGATCTACCCGACCGAAGCGCGCGCAACCGCGCAAAACGTGCTGTTCAATATAGGCCGCGCGGTGGGTGGACTCGGTCCGGTCGCGGTCGGCGCGCTGGCGGCGCGTTATTCGTTCTCGGTCGCGCTCGCGTTTCTCGCATCGATCTATCTGGTCGATGTTGTCGCGACGCTCTTTCTGATCCCGGAAAAACGCGGCGCCGAGCTCGACTGAGCGCCCAGTCGTCGGACGAAATTGCGCTGAAACGTTGCATCGCGTCATTTCAGGCGCGCGGTGTACACTGAACGTCCCAAAAAAAACCAAAGGCTCCGTCCGCTCGTTCGATTCCGACGAGCGGCACGCCGCGTCTATCCGACGCGCCGAGCCCATGAAAATTGGTCCATCGATTCACATTCCCGCATTCATTGCAGCACGGTCGACGGCGGTGTGAACCCTGTTCAAATAATTCTCAAACGTCTCAGGTCAAATCATGGACGAACAACTGAAGCAAAGTGCCCTCGCGTATCACCAGAATCCCCGTCCCGGCAAGATTTCGGTTACTCCGACCAAGCCGCTTTCCAACCAGCTCGACCTCTCGCTCGCCTATTCGCCGGGCGTCGCGGCCGCGTGCATGGCGATCTACGATGAGCCGCTCGACGCGCAGAAGTACACGTCGCGTGCGAACCTCGTCGGCGTCGTGACCAATGGCACGGCCGTACTCGGTCTCGGCAACATCGGCCCGCTCGCGGCGAAGCCGGTGATGGAGGGCAAGGGATGCCTCTTCAAGAAGTTCGCGGGCATCGACGTGTTCGATATCGAGCTGGCGGAAACCGATCCGGACAAGCTCGTCGATGCGATCGCGATGCTCGAACCCACGCTGGGCGGCATCAACCTCGAGGACATCAAGGCGCCGGAATGCTTCTATATCGAGAAGAAGCTGCGCGAGCGCATGAAGATTCCTGTTTTCCATGACGATCAGCACGGCACGGCGATCATCGCGTCGGCGGCGATCCTGAACGGCCTGAAAGTGGTCGGCAAGAAGCTGGACGAAGTGAAGCTCGTCTGCTCCGGCGCGGGCGCGGCGGCGATCGCGTGTCTGGACCTGCTCGTTCACCTCGGCCTGAAGAAGTCGAACACGCTCGTGATCGATTCGAAGGGCGTGATCTACGAAGGCCGCGGCAATCTGGACGCATCGAAAGAGCGCTATCAGGCGAGCACCGACGCGCGCACGCTCGCCGATGCGATGCACGGTTGCGACGTCTTCCTCGGCTGTTCGAGCGCGGGCGTGCTGAAGGCGGAAATGGTCGAGACGATGGCCGACAAGCCGCTGATTCTCGCGCTGGCGAATCCCGAGCCGGAAATTCGTCCGGAAGAAGCGAAGCGCGTGCGTCCGGACTGCATCGTCGCGACGGGCCGTTCGGATTATCCGAATCAGGTCAACAACGTGCTCTGCTTCCCGTTCATTTTCCGCGGCGCGCTCGACGTGGGCGCGACGACGATCACCGAGGAAATGAAGCTCGCGTGCGTGCGCGCGATCGCCGAACTCGCGGAAGAAACCGATCAGGGCGATGAAGTTGCGAAGGCTTACGAAGGCCATTCGCTGGAATTCGGCCCGGAATATCTGATTCCGAAGCCTTTCGATCCGCGCCTGATCATCAAGATCGCGCCGGCCGTGGCGCAAGCCGCGATGGATTCGGGCGTCGCGACGCGTCCGATCAAGGACATGGACGCGTATCGCGAGACGCTCGGCGCCACGGTGTATCGCACGGGCATGGTGATGCGTCCGGTGTTCACGGCGGCGAAGGCGGCGCCGGCGCGTATCGCGTTCGCGGAAGGCGAGGACGAGCGCGTGCTGCGCGCCGCGCAGTTCGTGCTGCTGGAGAAGATCGCGAAGCCGATCATCATCGGCCGTCCGGCTGTCGTCGAAATGCGTCTTCAGAAAATGGGTTCGAAGCTGAAGCCGGGCGTCGATTTCGAGATCGTGAATCCGGAAGACGATCCGCGTTATCAGAAGAGCTGGCAGGCGTATCACGAGATCGCCGCGCGTCAGGGCGTAACGCCCGAAAGCGCGAAGGCCGCGCTGCGCAAGTTCAACACGCTGATCGGCGCGATCCTGGTTCACACCGGCGACGCGGACGGGATGATCTGCGGTCTCATCGACACATATCAGGATCACCTGAAGTTCATCGATCAGGTGCTCGGCAAGGCGGAAGGCGCGAACAACTTCGCGGCGATGAATCTGCTGATGCTGCAAGGGCGCAATCTGTTCATCAGCGACACGTACGTCAACGAGACGCCGACGCCCGAGCAACTCGCCGACATGACGATTCTGGCGGCGCGCGAGATCGAGCGTTTCGGGATTCAGCCGAAGGTCGCGCTGGTGTCGAATTCGAACTTCGGCAGCGTGCAGAGCGCGTCGAGCAAGCGGATGGCGGAAGCGCGCAAGCTGATTGCCGAGCGTGCGCCTGATCTCGAAATCGACGGTGAAATGCACGGCGATGCGGCGCTTTCCGAAGCCGTGCGCAAGGCTTCGTTCCCGGGGACCACGTTGCACGGTGAGGCAAATCTGCTGATCATGCCGAACGTCGAAGCGGCGAACATCACGTACAACCTGCTCAAGATGGTGAGCGGCGAGGGCGTGACCGTCGGGCCGATCCTGCTCGGTGCTGCGAAGCCCGTGCATATCCTGACGCCGGCCGCGACGGTGCGGCGGATCATCAATATGACGGCGGTAGCGAGCGCGAATGCGCGTGTAGCGAAGTAACACAACATCGCGCTAGAAAGACGAACGGCGATCCGGGAGACCGGATCGCCGTTTTTTTTGGCCGATAAAAAAGGCGGTCCGTTTTCACGAACCGCCTTCGAGCGTGAAGCAACGAGAATTACGCGACCTGCCGCTTTTCCCCGCCTTCGTTACTGCGCCAGCGCGCGAGCAAGGCATTCCACTTGATCTTCGCGGCCTTGACGTTGTTCTCCTTGACGTGGCCGTAACCGCGCATCGAATCGGGAAGATTCGCGAGTTGTACAGCGAGTGACAGTTTCTGCTCCGTGAGTCCGCCGATCAACTCACGCACCAGCGCCTCGTACTCGCCGATCAACGCGCGCTCCATCTTCCGCTCTTCCGTGCGGCCGAACGGATCCAGCGCCGTTCCGCGCAGGAACTTCAGCTTCGCGAGCACGCGCATCGCCGACATCATCCACGGACCGTACTGCTTCTTCACCAGATGCCCGTGCGCATCCTTCTTCGAAAGACTCGGCGGCGCGAGATGCATCTTGATCTTCCAGTCGCCCTCGAAACTCGCGCGAATCTTGTCGAGGAACACCGGATCGGCATAAAGACGCGCGACTTCGTATTCGTCCTTGTACGCCATCAGCTTGTGCAGATTCTTCGCGACGGTTTCGGTCAGCGGATATTGCCCGTCCCCGGCGCCCAGCCCGGCTTCCTTCGCACGAACTTCCGCAACCAGCCGTCCGTATCGCGCTGCGTAGGCCGTGTTCTGGTACTTCGCGAGATAGTCGAGCCGCTTGTCGATGAGCGTGTCGAGCGCCTTCGGCGTATGCAGCGCGATGACCTTGCCCGGCGCCGCCTGCACGCCATGCTGCGCATCCGCGAGACGGCGCACGGCTTCGGGATCGTGCGCCGCGCGACGGCCCCATTCGAACGCCGCGAGATTCTTCTCGACCTGCACCGCGTTCAGCTCGATGGCGCGTACCAGCGATTCATGCAGCAGCGGCACCCAACCCTTCTGCCACGCGAAGCCGAGCACGAACGGATTCGTGTAGATCGCATCGCCCATCAGCGCGACGGCGAAGCGGTTCGCATCGACGAGCGCGACATGCTCGCCCGCGGCCGCGCGAATATCCGCCTCCGCGCTCGCGCCCGGGAAACTCCAGTTCGGGTTCTTGATGAACTCGGCGGTCGGCGTCTGCGCGCTGTTCACGACGACGCGCGTGTGATCAGGCTGCATCCGCGAGCCGCATTCGTTGCTCGCGGTGACGATCGCATCGCAACCGATGACGAGATCCGCTTCGCCCATCGCGATGCGCGTCGCGTGGATATCGGTCGGACGGTTCGCGATCTGCACGTGACTCATCACGGCGCCGCCTTTCTGCGCGAGCCCGGTGACGTCGAGCACGGTGACGCCTTTCTGCTCCAGATGCGCGGCCATGCCGAGCAGCGCGCCGATCGTCACGACGCCCGTTCCGCCGACGCCCGTGACCAGCACGCCATACGGCCGTCCGATCTCCGGAAGCTCGGGCATGGGCACGGACGGCATCGCATCGCTCTCGACGCTCGTCGCCTTCGGCTTCTTCAACTGGCCGCCTTCCACCGTCACGAAGCTCGGGCAGAAGCCGTTCAGACACGAGTAATCCTTGTTGCACGTCGACTGGTTGATCTGCCGCTTCGTGCCGTACTCGGTATCGAGCGGCTCGACCGACAGGCAGTTCGACTTCACCGAGCAATCGCCGCAGCCTTCGCACACGGCTTCGTTGATGACGACGCGCTTCGCCGGATCGGGGAATGCGCCGCGCTTGCGACGACGACGCTTCTCGGTCGCGCAGGTCTGGTCGTAGATCAGGATCGACGTGCCCGCAACCTCGCGCAGTTGACGCTGGATTTCGTCCAGCTTGTCGCGATGATGCACGTCGATGCCCGGCGCAAGTCCGACGCTCGCCGTGTACTTCTCCGGCTCATCGGTCACGATGACGATCTTCGCCGCGCCTTCCGCCGCGAGCTGATGCGTGATCTGCGGCACGGTCAGCACGCCGTCGACGGGCTGACCGCCGGTCATCGCGACGGCATCGTTATAAAGAATCTTGTAGGTGATGTTCACCTTCGCCGCGATCGCCGCGCGGATCGCGAGCAGGCCCGAATGGAAATACGTGCCGTCGCCGAGATTCGCGAAAACGTGCTTGTCGTTCGAGAACGGCGACTGGCCGACCCACGCCACGCCTTCGCCGCCCATCTGGCTGAACGTGCTCGTGTTGCGGTCCATCCAGACCGTCATGTAGTGGCAGCCGATGCCCGCCATCGCGCGCGAGCCTTCCGGCACGTTCGTCGATGTGTTGTGCGGACAGCCCGAGCAGAACCACGGCTTGCGCTCCGCCTCGACACGCGGCCGCGCGAGCGACCGTTCCTTCGCCTCGATCACGGCGATGCGCGTCGCGATGCGCGCGCGCACATCGGCGGGCAAATCGAATTTGTCGAGGCGCGTCGCGATGGCCTTCGCGATGATCGCGGGCGACAGCTCGTAGTGCGCGGGCAAAAGCCAGTTGCCCATCGGCACGGACCATTCGCCGCCGGCGCCGTCTTTTTCGTCGAACTTGCCGTACACGCGCGGACGTTGCGCATCCGGCCAGTTGTATAGCTCTTCCTTGATCGCGTATTCGAGAATCTGCCGCTTTTCCTCGACGACCAGAATTTCTTCCAGCCCGCGCGCGAATTCATGCGCGCCCTGCGCTTCGAGCGGCCACACGCAGCCGACCTTGTAGAGACGGATGCCGATCTGCGAGCACGTCGCGTCGTCGAGACCGAGATCGGTCAGCGCCTGACGAACGTCGAGATAGGCTTTGCCGCCGGTCATGATGCCGAAGCGCGCATGCGGCGAATCGATTTCCACGCGGTCCAGCTTGTTCGCGCGCACGTAGGCGAGCGCGGCGTACCACTTGTAGTCGAGCAGACGCGCTTCCTGCACGAGCGGCGGATCCGGCCAGCGGATGTTCAGGCCGCCATCGGGCATCGCGAAATCGGTCGGGAGCACGATCTTCGTGCGATGCGGATCGATATCCACCGAAGCCGACGACTCGACGACATCCGTCACGCACTTCATCGCGACCCACAGGCCGGAGTAGCGTGACATCGCCCAGCCGTGCAGGCCGAAATCGAGATATTCCTGCACGTTCGACGGAAACAGCACCGGCAGTCCGCACGCCTTGAACACGTGCTCGGACTGATGCGCGAGCGTCGATGATTTCGCGGCGTGATCGTCGCCGGCGAGCACCAGAACGCCGCCGTGTTGCGCCGATCCGGCGGAATTGCCGTGCTTGAAGACATCGCCCGAACGATCGACGCCCGGGCCTTTGCCGTACCACATCGAGAACACGCCGTCGTATTTGGCGCTCGGGTACAGGTTCACTTGCTGCGAGCCCCACACGGCGGTGGCGGCGAGATCTTCGTTCACACCCGGCTGAAACACGACCTGATGGCCGGCGAGATGCTTTTTCGCCTTCCAGAGTGACTGGTCGAGACCGCCGAGGGGAGAACCGCGATAGCCGGAGATGAATCCGGCGGTGTTGAGGCCAGCGGCCTTGTCGCGCTCTTGCTGCAGCATCGGCAGGCGCACCAAGGCCTGGATGCCGCTCATGTAGGCGCGGCCGCGTTCGAGCGTGTATTTGTCGTCGAGCGTGACGGATTTCAACGCGGCTTCTAGCGAAGCTCTTTGTTCTGCGTCTAGCGGGGCGTTCATTATGTGTATTCCTCCACCCGAGGTTTGGGATCACCAAAGCATGTTTCGGGCCGTCGCGTCTTGTGAACGCGTAGGCCGGGACTACCAGTTTGCCGGTGCAATGATCTTTCAGGCACTGGTACAAACCCGTTAAAAATTCCTCACTTAGCCGCGCTTTGCGTCAAATCCTTGACGATTTGACCGTCATCAAGAGGGTTTTGTTACAGCATGTAAATTCGACCGATCCACGGAACCCTGCCGTTCATCCCTGTCTAAAATGACGCTTCCGGAACTTCCGTGCCAATTTTCTGTGCACGCTTTGAGTTTCGGAAGCGAGTTGTACTTTGCAGTTAGAAGGAGATAACGATGAAACAACGCCACATCCAGAATTTCTTGGTCGTTTCGGCGGCTTTTTTCGCCATCAGCGCGCCGGTGGGCGGCGCACGCGCGAATAATGGCTCGCCGTTCGGGGCGTCGTCGGTTGCACAGGTCGCGCAAGCGCGCGTTCAGTCGGTTAAGGCGGGTGCTGAAAAGCGCCGCGAATCGGAAAGCAGCGACGACGAGACGGCGGGCTGACCCGCTCATCGCGGTCCGTATCGACCAAACGGGCCGCCAGAATGAACAAAGGGACATGGACCTTCGCGGTCCATGTCCCTTTTTTGATGCCCGCGTTTCGAAATGCGATCAGCCCGCGGTGGTGTCCTTCAGCACGCCGCGGCGCATCTGATCCAGTTCGATCGACTCGAACAGCGCCTTGAAGTTGCCTTCGCCGAAGCCCTGATTGCCCTTGCGCTGGATGATCTCGAAGAAGATCGGCCCGATCTGGTTCTCCGTGAAGATCTGTAGCAGGATTTCGTCCTTGGTGCCGTCGATCAGAATCTTGCGCTTCTTCAACTCCGCGACCGTTTCGCAATGGCCGGGCACGCGGCGATCGACCAGTTCGTAATATGTGTCGATGGTGTCGAGCAGGGCGATCTTCGCGCCGCGCAGGCCGTCGACGGTGCTGTAAATGTCGCCCGCACCGAGCGCGATGTGCTGGATGCCTTCGCCGTGATACGCGTCCAGATATTCCTGAATCTGTCCCGCGGTTTCCGAGCCTTCTTCGTTGATCGGAATGCGGATTTTGCCGCACGGTGACGTCATCGCCTTCGACTTGACCGCCGTGACCTTGCCTTCGATATCGAAATAGCGGACTTCGCGGAAGTTGAAGAGCCGCTCGTAGAACTCCGCCCATTCGACCATGCGACCGCGGTGCACGTTATGCGTCAGGTGATCGATGTAGGTGAGTCCGTGGCCCACCGGGTTTTGCTCCGCGCCCGGAATCGGTTCGAAATCGACGTCATAAATGCTGATATCGCCGATGCTGCCCGGCTGCGCGCCGTTCTTGCCGCGCCAACGGTCGACGAAGTAGATCAGCGAATCGCCGATTCCCTTGATCGCCGGGATGTTCAGCTCCATCGGGCCATTCTTGTTGTCGAAGCCCCATGCGCCGAGTTCGAGCGCGCGCTTGTACGCCTTGGCGGCATCGGCGACGCGGAAGGCGATCGCGCAGATCGACGGACCGTGCAGACGCGCGAAGCGCTGCGCGAACGAATCCGGCTCGGCGTTGACGATGAAGTTGATTTCGCCCTGGCGGTAAAGCGTCACGTCCTTATGACGATGCTTCGCGATCGCGGTGAAGCCCATCTGCTCGAACAGTTTGCCGAGCGCGACCGGATCCGGCGCAGTGTATTCGATGAACTCGAAGCCATCGGTGCCGACGGGATTCTCCCAGGTCGTTGCGGTCATTCGTGTCTCCTGATTTAGATGCGGCGCGATGTGCGCGACGTGGAAACAGTTTAGTCAGGTGACGCTGGCAAAAGCTTGCGAAACTAATCGGCTATTCATAAGATTGCGCACGATGCTGCCAGTCGAGTGCAGCAAGGAGCTACAAAATGGCTGAACTCGAGCTGGACACGATAGACCGCCGAATTCTGGCGATTCTTCAGGAAAATGGACGGCTATCGAATCAGGAGATCGCGGATCGCGTGAATCTGTCGCCGAGTCCGTGTCTGCGGCGCATTCGACGGCTGGAGGAGATCGGCGTGATTCGCGGTTATGTCGCCCTGCTCGACGCGAAGAAACTCGGGCTTGGCTTACTCGCCTACATCAACGTGCGTCTGGAAAAGCGCGGCGGCGTGCAGGCTGCGGCGGGCATGCCGAAAGCGCCGACGCACGGCGATCTCTTTCGTGAAGCGGTGCGTTCATGGCCGGAAGTCGTCGCCTGCGACGCGATGACCGGCGAGATGGATTTTCTGCTGCGCGTTCAGGTGCGCGACATGGATGATTTCTCGCGCTTCGTGCAGGATGAATTACTGCACCATCCGTCCGTGATTGATGTGCGCTCGAGCTTCTCGCTGGAACGTATCAAGGAGACGACGGTTCTGCCGCTGCGTTAAAACGACGAAGGGCGGTCAAATCCGCCCTTGTTGGTCCCGCTCGCAGCGCCATTCCCGCGCTGTTCCTGAGAAAAATTACGCGACGCCCGCTGCCGGCATGAACGCCTTGAAAACCTGCGACGCGCGTTGCGCCTGGCGTTTGATCGCGTAGTCGAACACGGCTGCCTGCTCCTGAAGCATTTCGGCCACGATGCTGGTCTGGTCGGCCGGCGCGAGCGAGAGATAGGCATCCGCTTCGCCGTAGGCGTATTCGATCTTCATGCCCGACTTTTTCGCGATATGCATCATGGTCGAGTTCCGCGACAGGCAGTGCATATAGAGCACCGATACCTGCGTGTTGCGGCTGCGCATGGCGGCGCGCTCGAACAGCTTCGAGCCGATGCCACGGCCGCGCGCGCTTTCGAGCACCGAGACGCCGAATTCGGCCGTTCGCTTGTCGCCCTCGGCGGGCAAATACGCCAGATGGCCGACGCCGATCAATTCCAGGGCGCCGCCGAACACGCCGAACACCTTGTCGTTCGAGAAGTTGATGTTGCGCACATAGTTCTCGATGACGTGATCCGGCACGACCTGCCCGAAGCGCAGGAGACGGTCGTCTTCGTCGAGAGCCAGAAAGTGCGTGAGGAGACGCTCGCGATCTGCCGAGGACAGTTCGCGGACGAGAACCGGCATACGCGCGTCTTTGAGCGGCTGATCGTGCGCGACGATCGGCTCGGCAGTGCGGTTGATGGTCAGTTCCATATTCGTTTCTCCTTCGTTCGTCATGCAGCACGCTGCAAAGCAAAACGAATTTTAGCCGATTACGGAGAAACGGATACGGGAAAACCCTTAAAACGACCTAGACGGCACGTTCTAAACAGCTACTGAAAACGATTAGATCGTAGTAAAATCAATAACTTAACGAAGTGTCGCAAACACGACAACTTACCGTCCAGTCGGTTTGTTGTGCTGCAACATCGAGCTATTCGACATTGAGGCCGTTTTCGATCATGTCGACGACCTGTTCCGCGAACTCGCTGTAGCCCAGCTTGCCGCCCGGCTTAAGCCACGTGAACGTCCAGTTGATCATGCCGAAGACCATCATGGTCAGCGCGGTCTGGTTGTCCTTGGTTGCGCGTTTCGGATAAGCCCGCGCGAGCTGACGCGCGAACGCCGCCACGATGTCGCGCTGACGATCGAGGACGATTTCGCGCTGCGCCTCTTCCAGATACTTCACATCATTCAGAAGCGCGACGTGCCGGCTGTGCGACGTCTCGTATTCGGCGAGAAACGCGCGCACGAGATCGGCGAAAGCCTCGCGTTCGCTCAGTCCGCGCCGCTGGCTGGCGCCTTCCACTTCCGCGATGATCAGCATCAGACGCTTGGTGTAGCGGTCGAGCAAATCGAAGAGGATCGCTTCCTTGCTCACGTAATAGTGATAGAGGCGGGCCTTCGACGTGCCGCTCGCGGCGGCGAGATCGGCCATCGAAGTGCTGGGATAGCTCGTCTGGGCGAATTTCGCGGCGGCGAGTTCGAGGATCTGTTCGCGTTGTGTCTCGTGATCGGGCGCTTTGGTACGGGCCATGTGTTCGGAAAGTGCGTTCTTATAGGTATGGATTCAGCGGCGCAGTTCGGCCTGACTGATTTCGGACGGCGTGCCGCGGATTTTAAGCCGTCCCGCCGTGACGAGTTCGCGGCAGCGCCAGAATGCGATGGAATCGGAAAGCATGAAATCGAAGCGCTGTCCCATTGCCGCGCCGGCGATCTGGCGCGCCGGTTTCCATTCGGGACCGGCGAGATCGAGCAAGGCTTCGTCGATATCGATCCATGTTCCTGTTACGAGCATGTTGTCGCGCAGGCGGCGCGTGTCGGCGTTGGCGTATTTCGCTTCCTGCCATTCGAGCGCGAGCCTGCTGATGCGCAGCACGGAAATCGGCGCGGCGGTCGGCAGCTTCGCGAGCAGTTGCTTCGGTGAAAACATACCGACGGCCGTCGCACGGTCTTCGCGGCCGACGTGCTCGGGATCGCTGTCGCCGGTCGCAATCGTCAGATCGTCGTGAGTGAGTTTCGCTTCGTTAAGGCGCTGCGGGACGTTGCGCATGTGATAGGCGACGCGTCGCAGCGTGAGCTGGTCGGCCGCGCTCTGGCCGTGCCACACGACGATCTGATCGTCGCCGCGCGCGAGGCGGCCGAACAGCGCCTGTTGTTCTTCGAGTTCGCCCTCGAGGTCGATGGCGCTGTTCAGGACCTGACGCCAGAACGTGGCGCGCGCGAGCGGCGATTCGTCGATGTCCCTGATCGGACCGACGGCGAGATCGTCGCGCAACGCGATGACGCGCTCGTCGCGTTCGGCGCGCCGCAATGCTTCCGTGAGGGATTGGGCCGCGCAATCGCCATTCGTGACGTGAATCATGTTCATCGGTGTCGGAGGCCAGAAGGACGAAAGGACCGCTCGGGTGAGCAGTCCTAGTTTACGCGAATCGAATGACGCCGGGCTGCGATCTAGCGCTCGTCGAAACTCACCACCACGCGCTCGCTCACCGGATGACACTGGCAAGTCAGCACGAAGCCATCATCGATTTCGTGTTGTTCGAGCGTGTAGTTCTTCTCCATCTTCACTTCGCCTTCGAGCACTCTGGCGCGGCACGTGCAGCACACACCGCCTTTGCACGCGTACGGCAACGCGAGTCCCGCTTTCAAGCCCACATCGAGCACGCTCACGCCTTCATACGGCAGCCGCAATTTGCGCTTCTTGCCGTCGATGATCAACTCCAGATCCGCCGCCGGCGTGCTCTCCGTGATCTCGATGGCAGGCACCCCTGCTTGCGGCAACGGCGTGCCGAATCGCTCCACGTGTATCTGCTTCGGCGCGACGCCCGAGTCCTTCAACGCCGCTTCGGCCGCATCCATCATCGGGCCGGGGCCGCAGATGAAGGCCTCGTCGATTTCCTCCGGCGAGAGCAGCGTCTCCAGAAACGCCTTGCACTTCGCCTGATCCAGCACGCCGTTGAAGAGCTCTACATCCTGCAGATCGTCCGACAGCACGTGATACAGCGAGAACCGGTCCATATATCGATTCTTCAGATCCTCGAGCTCTTCGGCGAACATGATCGCATCGACGCTGCGATTGCCGTACACCAGCGTGAAGCGGCTCGTCGGCTCCGTATCAAGCGTCGTCTTGATGATCGCCAGCACCGGCGTGATGCCCGAGCCGCCCGAGAACGCCACGTAGTGTTTTGCGTGATCCGCGTTCAGGTGCGTGAAGAAGCGGCCGTCGGGCGTCATCACGTCGATCTCGTGGCCGGGCTTCAGGGTATCGAACGCGAAGTTCGAGAAGCGCCCGCCACGCACGCGCTTGATGCCGATGCGCAATTCGCCATCGCGATCGTAGTCGGTCACGCCCACGCAGATCGAGTACGAGCGGCGCGTCTCCTCGCCATCGATATGCGTCTTGAGCGTCACGAACTGACCCTGCGTGAAGCGAAACGCATCGCGCAGCGCGGGCGGCACCTCGAACGAAACGGTGAACGCGTCGGCGGTTTCGGGGCGGACCTCACGGATGCGCAGCGGATGGAATTGCGGAGTCGCCATGTTTTTCGGCTCGCTATCGTTGGTTCGGTTGATTCGGTTGATTCGGCTCAGTACGGCTTGAAGTAGTCGAACGGCTCGCGGCAGTCGATGCAGCGATACAGCGCCTTGCACGCCGTCGAGCCGAATTGCGCCAGCTTCTCCGTATGCGTCGAGCCGCAGCGCGGACAGGCGATCGTTTCCTTCCTGTATGGCACGAAGCGGATCGGCTTTTCCGCGCTGCTGCATGCGCCCGTCGGCGGTGCGATGCCGTAGCGGCGCAGCTTCTCGCGTGCTTCATCGGTGATCCAGTCGGTCGTCCACGCAGGCGCCAGCACCGTCTCGATGCGATGCGCGCCGAGCTCGGCCCGATCGATCGCCTGCGCGATGTCTTCCGCAATCTGCGACATCGCAGGACAGCCCGAGTACGTCGGCGTGATCACCACTTCGAGCACGCCATCGTCGCCGTGACGCACATCGCGCAGAATGCCCAGCTCGCGGATCGAGACCACCGGAATCTCCGGATCGGGCACCGCTTCGAGCACGTCCCACGCGCGTTCGATGCTTGCGTTGGCGGTATTCATTACCAGCTCGCGCCCGGATGCTGACGCGCGAGACTCTGCATCTCCGCCAGCAGATAGCCCATGTGCTCGGAGTGCTCGCCGTGCTTGCCCGTGGTGATGTGCTTCACCTCGGCGGGCGCTTCGAGCGTGGCTTCTTCCAGTGCCGATGCGACCTGCTCACCCCATGCCGCTTCGAACTCGCTTGCGAGCGGCGCGATGCCTGCATCGGCGACGGCTTGCTCGATCGCATCGGTGGCGAAGAACTCGCGCGTGTACGGCATCAGATAATCGAGCGCAGCCTGCGCACGACGATGCGACTCCTCCGTGCCATCGCCGAACCGCACCAGCCAGTCGCGCGCATGATGCAGGTGATAGCTCGTCTCCTTGATCGACTTCGCCGCGATCGCCGCGAGTTGCGCATCGCTCGATGTCTGCAGCGCGCTCCACACTTCGATCATCAGCGCGCAGTACAGGAAGTTGCGCACGATCGTCACCGCGTAATCGCGCTCGGCGCGCGTCGTGCCCGCGAGCGGGCCGAAGTGCGGCAACTCCGCGATCGTGTAGTTGGCGAATTCGCGCTCGCTGCGAAAGTACGCGTAGTCGTCTTCGGTCTTCTTGCTGCCGTTAAGCGCGGCTTCCAGCGACGCCGCGTGCGTGTACAGCAGGCGCGCCTGACCGATCAGATCCAGACTGATGTTCGCCAGCGCGATGTCTTCTTCCAGCGCCGGGCCGTGGCTGCACCATTCGGCGTTGCGCTGCCCGAGGATCAGCGCGTTGTCCGCCAGACGCAGCACGTAGGCGAGATGGTCCTGACTCATAGCTCTGTCGCCCTTACATGTGATTGATTTCGTCAGGCAGCACGAAGAACGTCGGATGCCGATAGATCTTGTCGGCCGCGGGCTCGAACAATTCGCCCTTGTCCGCCGGGTCCGATGCGGTGATCGCCGCCGACGGCACCACCCAGATGCTCACGCCTTCCTGACGGCGCGTGTACACATCGCGCGCCATGCGCAGCGCCGCACCCGCATCCGGCGCGTGCAGGCTGCCGCAATGCTTGTGATCCAGTCCCTGCTTGCTGCGCACGAACACTTCCCAGATCGGCCATTCCTTGTTCATCTTCATCGTCTCCATGCTCATGCAGCTTGTTTGTGGGCGCGGACCTTTTGCTTCTCCGCATAGGCGAGCGCCGCTTCGCGCACCCAGGTGCCTTCGTCGTGCGCCTTCACGCGTGTGGCGAGGCGCTCCTTGTTGCACGGGCCATCGCCGTTGACCACGCGCCAGAATTCTTCCCAATCGATCTCGCCGTAGTCGTGCGCGTTTCTTTGCGCGTTCCACTTCAGATCGGCGTCGGGCAGCGTGACGCCCAGAATCTTCGCCTGCTCGACGGTTGCATCGACGAACTTCTGGCGCAGGTCGTCGTTCGAGAT
Organism: Caballeronia sp. S22; assembly: GCF_964261745.1. Taxonomy (NCBI): domain Bacteria; kingdom Pseudomonadati; phylum Pseudomonadota; class Betaproteobacteria; order Burkholderiales; family Burkholderiaceae; genus Caballeronia; species Caballeronia sp. S22. The sequence continues at coordinate 360,786 of NZ_OZ180035.1, forward strand.
GCGCTTGATGCCCCATGCGAAGGACTGGCCGCTGTGGATCGAATCCTTGTCGCTCGGGCCGAACATCATCAGCACCGGCCACCACCAGCGGTTCACCGCCTGTTGCACGAGGTCCTTTTGCGCCTGCGTGCCCTTCATCATCGCGAGCAGCGCGTCGAAGCCCTGGCGTTGATGGAACGACTCTTCCTTGCAGATGCGGATCATCGCGCGGGCGTACGGCCCGTAGGTGCAGCGGCACAGCGGAATCTGATTCATGATCGCCGCGCCATCGACCAGCCAGCCGATCACGCCGACATCGGCCCAGGTGGGCGTCGGGTAGTTGAAGATGCTCGAGTACTTCGCCCGGCCAGCGTGCAGCGCGGCGACGAGCTGATCGCGCGAGACGCCCAGCGTTTCGGCCGCGCTGTAGAGATACAGGCCGTGGCCGCCTTCGTCCTGCACCTTCGCGAGCAGAATCGCCTTGCGCTTGAGGCTCGGCGCGCGGCTGATCCAGTTGCCCTCGGGCTGCATGCCGATGATCTCCGAGTGCGCATGCTGCGAAATCTGCCGCACCAGCGTCTTGCGATAGGCCTCGGGCATCCAGTCCTGCGGCTCGATCTTGCCGTCGGCCTGCATCACCGCGTCGAAGCGGGTTTGGTCGGGGGTCGAGGCGGATCGGTCCGCTTCAGTGGCCTGCGTGGGGCTCGGGAGGTCGAGGGATTGGGTGTACATGCGGGGCTCGCTCCTGGATAGTCGCTGTCCGGCGATTATAAACCGACCGGACGGTCGGTAAATAAATTTTTGAGGCGTACTCGGGTAACTCCGCATGATTGGGGCGCGCAGAAGCGCGCGCAATCCACGCGATATTCAATCTAGTGCAGACGAGGGAGGCTTGCCGGACGGCGAGAGAAACGAGAAGCGGCGGCGATGAATCGCCGCCGCTTTGAAAAGGAGGGAAAGCGCGCGCTTATCGCGTCTGTTGTGCGGCGAAATCTTCGGCGTCGACGTCATAGCCCGACGGCTCCCAGCGCACCGCGAGCAGCGCCACGAGCCCCGCGAGCGGCGCGACGGCGATGATCCAGAACACCTTCGTGCCGAGCGCCGCCGACAAAACCGGGAACAGGAACAGCGAGACCGTCGAACTGGCGCGCATCAGCGTCTGGTTGAAACCCACGCCGACGCCGCGCAGCGAAGTCGGATAGCTCAACGATGCGAACGTCATGCTGTGCGAACCCGGTCCGACGCCTTGCCCGAGCAGGAACGCGGCGAGAAACGCGATCGCGATCACGACTTCGGCGCCCGTCGACGGTTTCCCGACGACCGCGAGCCCAATGAGCGCCGCCAGTTGAAACGCGTAGCCGACGACCGACAGCTTCCATGCGCCGTACTTCGGCACCGTGCGCACGGAGAACAGCCCGCCCGCGAACGCGAAGCACAGATTCAGCGCGAGGGACGCGAGAATCGTGGTGAGCATCGACTGCGCGAGGAAGCTCGAGATGATGACCGGCAATCCGAACGCGACGGCGTTATATGCGAACGACGACGCAATCGCGATGACGGTCGCCAGCACCGTCCGGCGCAGATAAACGCCGCGCAGCAGCGCGCCGTAGTTGCTCCACGTCGCGCGACGGGCCTTGGGCGGCGCGACGGCGGTTTCGTCGACGCGGGCATCGATGCCGTATGAACGCTTCAGGATCGCGGCCGCGCCTTTCAGATCGCCCTGATTCGCGGCCCACACGGGCGATTCGCTCATATAGCGGCTGCGGATCGCGATAATCGCGATCGCCGGCACCGCGCCGAAGCCGAGAATCAGACGCCAGAGCCAGCCCGCGTTGTGCTCGGGCAAGACCGCGTACAAGCCGAGCACGAGCAGATACGAGACGCTGATCGCCGCGTACCAGACCGGACACCACATCGCGACGCGCGCTGCTTTGTTGCCGCGGCCCTGCAGACGCGAAAACTCCGCGAGAAACGCCATCGCGACGGGCAGGTCGATGCCGACGCCCAGACCCATTACGAAGCGCGCCCCGCCGAGCACCCAGGCGTTGGGCGCGAGCGCGCAGGCGATCGCCGCGACGACGAAGAAGAACATGTCGGCCATGAAGACGCGATAGCGCCCGACCTTGTCGGTGAGATAGCCGCCGAGAAACGCGCCGATGATCGCGCCGAGCGTGATCGCGGCAGCGACGAAACCGGTACCAGTCGGCGTCAGCGAAAACTCGCGAGCGATGTCCTTCATGCCGAACGCGAGTGCGCCAAGATCGTAGGCATCGAGAAAAATCCCGCCCAGCGCGATGGCGACGACGACGCGCGCATCGCTGCCGATCGCCGCGCCGCTATTGACGAGACTGGAGACATCGGCGGGACTTTTGATGACGGGCCGCGAATCGTTGGCGGCAGCGCCGACGACAGCGCGTTCGGGCGCGAGAGAAACGGACATGATCGGCTAGTTCGGTAAAAAGTTGTCGATGCAACGAATCGACGGATCGTACTGGCCCGAACGCAGCCGGCCAAATTCTTTTTTGTTATTTAATGACTTACGACGGGTCTGCAATGCTTTTCACGCGTGGTGCGATCGGTGCGAAGCCGTCGCGACGACGCGCGATGCGACAATGTCGCTCCGTTCCGTTTCTTCCATTTGGACATGTCGTCAGTTGAAAACATCGAATCGGTGAGTGTCGCGGTGATCGGCGGAGGACCGGCCGGGCTCATGGCCGCCGAAGCGCTCGCGACAGGCGGCGCGCGTGTCGATGTGTTCGACGCGATGCCGTCCGTCGGGCGGAAATTTCTGATGGCCGGCAAGGGCGGCATGAACCTCACGCATTCCGAGCCCGCCAACGCCTTTCTCGCCCGCTACGGCGCGCGCAGCCCGGACATCGCGCCGCTGCTCGCGCGCTTCGACGCGGACGCGTTGCGAAACTGGGTGCATGGCCTCGGCGTCGAGACGTTCGTCGGCAGCTCGGGCCGCGTATTTCCCACCGACATGAAAGCCGCGCCGATGCTGCGTGCGTGGCTGCATCGGCTGCGCGCGTCGGGCGTGACGTTTCATATGCGGCATCGCTGGCTCGGCTGGGCCGACGAAGGCACGGCGATATCCCGTTTCGCGACGCCATCGGGCGAAAAGCTCGTCCGGCACGACGCGCTGGTGCTCGCGCCGGGCGGCGCAAGCTGGCCGCAACTCGGCTCGGACGGCGGCGCGCTCCCGGTGCTCGCGGCGCGCGGCGTGCCCGTTCGGCCTTTCGTGCCGTCGAATTGCGGCTTCGACGTCGCGTGGAGCGAGCATTTCAGCAGCCGCTTCGCCGGCGAACCGCTCAAATCCGTGGCGATCGGCTTGCCGCGTGTGGACGGCACGCCCGATTGGCGCATCGGCGAATGTCTGATCACCGATCAGGGCATCGAGGGCAGTTTGATTTACGCATTGTCGGCGCCGATCCGCGATCGGATCGCCGAAAGCGGCGGCGCGGGCACGACGATCCTGCTGGATCTTGCGCCGCAATTTTCAGTCGAACGCGTGCGTGACGAGGTGCTGCATCCGCGCGGGGCGCGCTCGGTTTCGAGTCATTTGCAAAGCCGCCTGCATCTGACGGGCGTGAAGGCGGGCTTGCTGCGCGAGTGCATGAGCAAGGGCGAATTCGCGGATCTGGAGACGCTCGCCGCGCGGATCAAGGCGCTGCCGTTGCGCCTGTTGCGGCCACGTCCTATCGAGGAAGTCATCAGCAGCGCGGGCGGCGTCGAATTCGAAGCGCTCGACGCGCGCTCGATGATCAGCGCGCTTCCCGGCGTGTTCTGCGCGGGCGAAATGCTCGACTGGGAGGCACCGACCGGCGGCTATCTGCTGACGGCGTGTTTCGCGAGCGGACTTGTCGCGGGTGAAGGCGCGCTGGCGTGGCTCGCCGAGCGCGCGTAGAGAATTATGCGGCGACGAGCCGCCACAGCGACGTCACTTCCGCCGAGCGCGCGGCGTAAAGCGGATCGGACTTGTCGCTCGCGCGCGGATGATGCGGCTTGACGTCGATGCGTCCATCGACCTTCAGGCCAGCTTTGTCGATCCATTCCTGTAATTGGGCGCGCGTGCGCAGTCCGAGATGCTCCGCAAAGTCCGACAGGATGAGCCAGCCTTCGCCGCCCGGTGTCAGATGCGCGGCGAGCCCGTCGAGAAAACCGCGCAGCATGCGGCTTTCCGGATCGTAGATCGCGTGTTCGATCGTCGCGCTCGGCCTTGCGGGCAGCCAGGGCGGATTGCAGACGATGAGAGGCGCGCGTCCGTCCGGGAACATATCGGTCTCGACGATTTCGACTTGGCGATCGAGCCCCAGCCGCCCGATGTTCTCCCGCGCGCAGTCGAGCGCGCGAGCATCGACGTCGGTCGCGACGATTCGTCCGACACCGCGGCGCGCGAGCACGGCCGAGAGCACGCCGGTCCCGGTGCCGATATCGAACGCGAGTTCTTTCGACGGAAGCGGCTGATTCGCGACCAGATCGATATATTCGCCCCGAACCGGCGAGAACACGCCGTAGTAGGGATGAATCCTCCCGCCGACCGCGCCGATTTCGACGCCTTTCTTGCGCCACTCGTGCGCGCCGACCAGCCCCAGCACTTCACGCAAGGACACGACCGACGGCTCATTCGTCGGCGGTCCGTAAGCTTCCTCGCACGCGTGACGCACATCGGGCGCGCGGCGCAGCGGGATCGTGTACTGCCCGTCGAGCGGAAGCATCAGCATCGCAAGGGTGCGCGCGCGTTGCGATTGCGCGAGGCGGTGCAGATTGAAGGCATCGATCGGCGATGGCTCCGTCGCGTGCTTTTTTGCCTTGCGGGGCTTGCTGTCGATTCGGCGCGCCATCGCCTGCAGCAGTTGCCGGGCGTTCTGGAAATCGCCGCGCCAGAGAATCGCCGTGCCTTCGCAGGCGAGCCGGTATGCGTGATCGGCGGTCATCTGGTCATGTCCGATGACGACGCGCTTCGCGGGCGGATTGCCGCTCTCCGATCTCCAGCGGGCGGAGCGGCTTTCGCCGTCCTCGTCCCAGGTGAGTTGTTGCGGTGCTGAATTTTTCGATTGCATATCTAATCTATATAGATGCCTGAAGCGGGAGTCGTCGCGCCGGCGAAAATGAACTGGCTGCATTGTGAGGCTATTTGGGGCGCGTCGCTGCGGGTTGTTCGCGGTCAGGGCAATCGGGCGGCGCGAGCGTTGTGACACTTCAGGCACAATCGAGCCTTTTCCGCACGCCATCGCCGAATGAAACTCCGAGTTCTCGCCGCGATCTGCGCGGCCGCGCTTGTCGCGCAGGTCAATTTCGCACCGCACGCTTTCGCCGCCGACGCCGCCGAAGCGCCCGCCAACGAACATTGGGTCAGCGCGTGGGGCACTGCGCTGCAGTCGATTCCGCAACTGGCGAATCTGCCGCCGCTGTATCGCGCGCCGGATGTCGCGGGTCGCACCGTCCGTCAGCTGATTTACCCGCAACTGGACGGCAAACGGATGCGCCTGCGCATCAGCAATCTGTATGGGAGCGAGCCGCTCGTCGTCGAATCGATGACCGTCGCGCGGGCCGCCGCGGGCGACAGTGCCGCGATTCGCGCGGGAAGTGCGCGTCCGGTGCTGTTCGGCGGACGCAAGAGCGTGACCGTCGCGCCGGGAGCCCAGGCCACGAGCGATGCGGTCAATTTCGATGCCGACGCGTTCCAGCCCGTGGCCGTCAGCATGTTCATGGGGAAGGATCAGAAACTTGTCGCCTGGCATCGCGTGTCGAGTCAGGTGAACTACATCTCGACGCCGGGCGATCGCACCGAAGATGCATCGGCGGGCGCATTTCGCACGCGCTTCACCCAATTCGCGTGGCTGACCAATGTGATGGTGGAAAGCCCATCGGCGCAGGCGATCGTCGCGATCGGCGATTCGATCACCGATGGCATGCGCTCCTCTGTCAATGCCAATCGGCGCTGGCCCGATGCGCTCGCCAAACAGGTGGCGCGCAAAGGTGGCGGGCAGACGGTCGTAGTGAACGCGGGCATCAGCGGGAATCGGCTGTTGAGCAATTCGCCGTGCTATGGCGAGGCGGTGGTCAGCCGCTTCGAGCGCGATGCGCTGCGCCAACCGGGCGTGCGCGCGATCATCGTGCTGATCGGCATCAACGACATCAATTTCATGGCGATGCCCGCGCACGCCGGACTCGATTGCGACGCGCCGCACACCGAAGTCAACGCCGATGCGCTCGTGCGCGGGTATCAGCGGCTGATCGCGCAGGCGCACCAGCGCGGCATCAAGATTTACGGCGCGACGCTGACGCCGGCCTCGCTGCCGCCCGAGCGAGAGGCGATCCGCACGGCGGTCAACGAATCGATCCGATCGAGCAGAGCGTTCGATGGCGTGATCGACTTCGATCAGGCGCTGCGCGATCCGGCGCGCCCGAGCGTGCTTCAACGCCGATATGACAGCGGCGATCACATCCACCCGAGCGACGCCGGCTACGCGGCGATGGCGGCGGCAGTGCCGATGGAATTCGTCTCAGGAGCGACGAAAGTGATGCATTGAAGCGACCGCCAAAAAAAGTTGCTTCATCACCTTGTCATTCGAGTCTGCTTGACCTAATATTCAGCCCCTCGTCGCAAGACGACGGGCCGTCGAGCGAAACAGACGGCCTCCGAAGTCGGCAGATTTTGAAGCAAAAGCTAAAAAATACTGTTGACAAGGAGAAAAAGATTCTTCATAATCTCGTTTCTCTGCTGCTGATGCAGCGACGCAAGACGGAAGTTGATGTGGTAGCGGTCTTGCGATGTGCTCTTTAAAAACTAACAGCCGATAAGTGTGGGCGCTTGATAGCGAGTGCGGTTTCAGTCTTTTTGGGCTGAGACAACAAGCAAAAGTATCAAGAGTCTCACACGAAGTATCAGAGGAAGGTTTTTCATCTTTGGATGAACAATCATCGTCAGAACGTTGAGTGAGCGACCGGTTTCTAACGGAACCGAAAAACAGTAACAGGTTTGAACTGAAGAGTTTGATCCTGGCTCAGATTGAACGCTGGCGGCATGCCTTACACATGCAAGTCGAACGGCAGCACGGGGGCAACCCTGGTGGCGAGTGGCGAACGGGTGAGTAATACATCGGAACGTGTCCTGTAGTGGGGGATAGCCCGGCGAAAGCCGGATTAATACCGCATACGATCTACGGAAGAAAGCGGGGGCTCCTTCGGGACCTCGCGCTAGAGGGGCGGCCGATGGCAGATTAGCTAGTTGGTGGGGTAAAGGCCTACCAAGGCGACGATCTGTAGCTGGTCTGAGAGGACGACCAGCCACACTGGGACTGAGACACGGCCCAGACTCCTACGGGAGGCAGCAGTGGGGAATTTTGGACAATGGGGGCAACCCTGATCCAGCAATGCCGCGTGTGTGAAGAAGGCCTTCGGGTTGTAAAGCACTTTTGTCCGGAAAGAAAACCTCTTGGTTAATACCTGAGGGGGATGACGGTACCGGAAGAATAAGCACCGGCTAACTACGTGCCAGCAGCCGCGGTAATACGTAGGGTGCGAGCGTTAATCGGAATTACTGGGCGTAAAGCGTGCGCAGGCGGTCTGTTAAGACCGATGTGAAATCCCCGGGCTTAACCTGGGAACTGCATTGGTGACTGGCAGGCTTTGAGTGTGGCAGAGGGAGGTAGAATTCCACGTGTAGCAGTGAAATGCGTAGAGATGTGGAGGAATACCGATGGCGAAGGCAGCCTCCTGGGCCAACACTGACGCTCATGCACGAAAGCGTGGGGAGCAAACAGGATTAGATACCCTGGTAGTCCACGCCCTAAACGATGTCAACTAGTTGTTGGGGATTCATTTCCTTAGTAACGTAGCTAACGCGTGAAGTTGACCGCCTGGGGAGTACGGTCGCAAGATTAAAACTCAAAGGAATTGACGGGGACCCGCACAAGCGGTGGATGATGTGGATTAATTCGATGCAACGCGAAAAACCTTACCTACCCTTGACATGGTCGGAAGTCTGCTGAGAGGTGGACGTGCTCGAAAGAGAACCGGCGCACAGGTGCTGCATGGCTGTCGTCAGCTCGTGTCGTGAGATGTTGGGTTAAGTCCCGCAACGAGCGCAACCCTTGTCCTTAGTTGCTACGCAAGAGCACTCTAAGGAGACTGCCGGTGACAAACCGGAGGAAGGTGGGGATGACGTCAAGTCCTCATGGCCCTTATGGGTAGGGCTTCACACGTCATACAATGGTCGGAACAGAGGGTTGCCAAGCCGCGAGGTGGAGCCAATCCCAGAAAACCGATCGTAGTCCGGATCGCAGTCTGCAACTCGACTGCGTGAAGCTGGAATCGCTAGTAATCGCGGATCAGCATGCCGCGGTGAATACGTTCCCGGGTCTTGTACACACCGCCCGTCACACCATGGGAGTGGGTTTCACCAGAAGTAGGTAGCCTAACCGCAAGGAGGGCGCTTACCACGGTGGGATTCATGACTGGGGTGAAGTCGTAACAAGGTAGCCGTATCGGAAGGTGCGGCTGGATCACCTCCTTTCTCGAGCTTCGCACGCAACATTAAGCGCTCACGCTTATCGGCTGTTGTTTAAGACAGGCTAAGGGTCTGTAGCTCAGTCGGTTAGAGCACCGTCTTGATAAGGCGGGGGTCGTTGGTTCGAATCCAACCAGACCCACCACCCGAAAAGCGTGCTGATGGGGCAACAGCTCATGGTCAGGCCACGTAGGGGGATTAGCTCAGCTGGGAGAGCACCTGCTTTGCAAGCAGGGGGTCGTCGGTTCGATCCCGTCATCCTCCACCAAGTCCTCAATGCACAGCGCTGAATGGCGATTCAACGTTGTGCATTGGCGACTATAGCCAGTTGATGCTGTTGGGTAGTGAAGTGACCCGATCGGCTAAACGTTCTTTAACAATCTGGAAGAAGTAGTAAAGAGATGCGCTGAAAGCACTTAGAGATGGGTGTGAGTAGGGGCATCAGGGTAGTGATTGTATCAAGTATGAAAAGGTAATCGAAAGATTGCTTTGGAATACGGCACAACGCGAATACTCAGCCTATGACGAGGGTGTTGCGAGACACACTCGTTATAGGGTCAAGCGAACAAGTGCATGTGGTGGATGCCTTGGCGATCACAGGCGATGAAGGACGCGGTAGCCTGCGAAAAGCGGTGGGGAGCTGGCAAACGAGCTTTGATCCACCGATATCCGAATGGGGAAACCCGGCCCGTATGGGTCATCCGTAACTGAATCCATAGGTTACGTGAAGCGAACGCGGTGAACTGAAACATCTAAGTAACCGCAGGAACAGAAATCAACCGAGATTCCCAAAGTAGTGGCGAGCGAAATGGGATCAGCCTGTACTCTTTATCTGAATTGTTAGTCGAACGCTCTGGAAAGTGCGGCCATAGCAGGTGATAGCCCTGTAGACGAAAACAGCTTGGAAGAACTAGGGGTACGAGAAGTAGGGCGGGACACGTGAAATCCTGTCTGAAGATGGGGGGACCATCCTCCAAGGCTAAATACTCGTGATCGACCGATAGTGAACCAGTACCGTGAGGGAAAGGCGAAAAGAACCCCGGGAGGGGAGTGAAATAGATCCTGAAACCGCATGCATACAAACAGTCGGAGCCTCGTAAGGGGTGACGGCGTACCTTTTGTATAATGGGTCAGCGACTTACGTTCAGTAGCGAGCTTAACTGATTAAGGCAGGCGTAGCGAAAGCGAGTCCGAATAGGGCGATCAGTTGCTGGGCGTAGACCCGAAACCAAGTGATCTATCCATGGCCAGGTTGAAGGTGCGGTAACACGTACTGGAGGACCGAACCCACTAACGTTGAAAAGTTAGGGGATGAGCTGTGGATAGGGGTGAAAGGCTAAACAAACTTGGAAATAGCTGGTTCTCTCCGAAAACTATTTAGGTAGTGCCTCGTGTATCACCTTCGGGGGTAGAGCACTGTCATGGTTGTGGGGTCCATTGCGGATTACTACGCCATAGCAAACTCCGAATACCGAAGAGTGCAATCACGGGAGACAGACATCGGGTGCTAACGTCCGGTGTCAAGAGGGAAACAACCCAGACCGCCAGCTAAGGTCCCAAAGATTGGCTAAGTGGGAAACGAAGTGGGAAGGCTAAAACAGTCAGGAGGTTGGCTTAGAAGCAGCCACCCTTTAAAGAAAGCGTAATAGCTCACTGATCGAGTCGTCCTGCGCGGAAGATGTAACGGGGCTCAAGCCAGTCACCGAAGCTGCGGATACACGTTGAAAGACACGTGTGTGGTAGGAGAGCGTTCCGTAAGCCTGCGAAGGTGCGTTGAAAAGCGTGCTGGAGGTATCGGAAGTGCGAATGCTGACATGAGTAGCGATAAAGGGGGTGAAAAGCCCCCTCGCCGTAAGCCCAAGGTTTCCTACGCAACGTTCATCGGCGTAGGGTGAGTCGGCCCCTAAGGCGAGGCAGAAATGCGTAGCTGATGGGAAGCAGGTCAATATTCCTGCACCATTGTTAGATGCGATGGGGGGACGGATCGCGGAAGGTTGTCCGGGTGTTGGACGTCCCGGTCGCTGCATTGGAGAAGGTGCTTAGGCAAATCCGGGCACATAATTCAAGGGTGTGGCGCGAGCTTCTTCGGAAGCGAAGCAATTGGAAGTGGTTCCAAGAAAAGCCTCTAAGCTTCAGTCTAATAGTGACCGTACCGCAAACCGACACAGGTGGGCGAGATGAGTATTCTAAGGCGCTTGAGAGAACTCGGGAGAAGGAACTCGGCAAATTGGTACCGTAACTTCGGGATAAGGTACGCCTCTGTAGCTTGACTGGCCTGCGCCAGAAGGGTGAAGAGGTTGCAATAAACTGGTGGCTGCGACTGTTTAATAAAAACACAGCACTCTGCAAACACGAAAGTGGACGTATAGGGTGTGACGCCTGCCCGGTGCCGGAAGATTAAATGATGGGGTGCAAGCTCTTGATTGAAGTCCCGGTAAACGGCGGCCGTAACTATAACGGTCCTAAGGTAGCGAAATTCCTTGTCGGGTAAGTTCCGACCTGCACGAATGGCGTAACGATGGCCACACTGTCTCCTCCCGAGACTCAGCGAAGTTGAAGTGTTTGTGATGATGCAATCTCCCCGCGGCTAGACGGAAAGACCCCATGAACCTTTACTGTAGCTTTGCATTGGACTTTGAACCGATCTGTGTAGGATAGGTGGGAGGCTATGAAACCGGAACGCTAGTTTCGGTGGAGCCGTCCTTGAAATACCACCCTGGTTTGTTTGAGGTTCTAACCTTGGTCCATTATCTGGATCGGGGACAGTGCATGGTAGGCAGTTTGACTGGGGCGGTCTCCTCCCAAAGTGTAACGGAGGAGTACGAAGGTACGCTAGGTACGGTCGGAAATCGTGCTGATAGTGCAATGGCATAAGCGTGCTTAACTGCGAGACCGACAAGTCGAGCAGGTGCGAAAGCAGGTCATAGTGATCCGGTGGTTCTGTATGGAAGGGCCATCGCTCAACGGATAAAAGGTACTCTGGGGATAACAGGCTGATACCGCCCAAGAGTTCATATCGACGGCGGTGTTTGGCACCTCGATGTCGGCTCATCTCATCCTGGGGCTGTAGCCGGTCCCAAGGGTATGGCTGTTCGCCATTTAAAGAGGTACGTGAGCTGGGTTTAAAACGTCGTGAGACAGTTTGGTCCCTATCTGCCGTGGGCGTTGGATATTTGAAGGGGGCTGCTCCTAGTACGAGAGGACCGGAGTGGACGAACCTCTGGTGTACCGGTTGTCACGCCAGTGGCATCGCCGGGTAGCTATGTTCGGAAGAGATAACCGCTGAAAGCATCTAAGCGGGAAACTCGCCTTAAGATGAGATATCCCCGGGGCTTCGAGCCCCTTGAAGGGTCGTTCCAGACCAGGACGTTGATAGGTCAGGTGTGTAAGTGCAGTAATGCATTGAGCTAACTGATACTAATTGCCCGTAAGGCTTGATCCTATAACCAGTGTGTTTCGCGATGATCGTCAGTGCTTCAGCACTTACGAGCTTCCCGCCCCCGTAGGGGGCGCCACTGGTTGAGTACCGTGTGTGCAACAGTCACCACCCGAATTCAATACTACTTCTTCCCAGATTGGTTGTAGCGCCCCACAGGCGATACAACAACAAGTCATGCCTGATGACCATAGCGAGTCGGTACCACCCCTTCCCATCCCGAACAGGACCGTGAAACGACTCCACGCCGATGATAGTGCGGATCACCCGTGTGAAAGTAGGTAATCGTCAGGCTCCTCATGCCGAAAACAAAAACCCCACCCCGCAAAGGTGGGGTTTTTGCGTTTCTGTCTTCACCTATAAGTGAGAGCATCGAATGTTTCGGAGCGTAAGAAGCGCTTGACAACGGCGTGTTGTTACCCCATAATCGATAGTTCTCTGCGGAGGGGTGCCCGAGTGGCTAAAGGGGGCAGACTGTAAATCTGTTGGCTTACGCCTACGTTGGTTCGAATCCAACCTCCTCCACCAGAATTCAAGCGGTAAGGGAATCCGGCCCTCGCGGGTGTAGCTCAATGGTAGAGCAGAAGCCTTCCAAGCTTATGACGAGGGTTCGATTCCCTTCACCCGCTCCAGTACCTGTTTTGTAGTGCCCATGTGGCTCAGTGGTAGAGCACTCCCTTGGTAAGGGAGAGGTCGGCAGTTCGATCCTGCCCATGGGCACCAGTTGTATCAGTCTAGTAAGTTGCGCGCGGCGCAAGGTGCGAAAATCCTGTTAGGAGTCGAAAATGGCCAAAGGTAAATTCGAGCGGACCAAGCCGCACGTGAACGTGGGCACGATCGGTCACGTTGACCACGGCAAGACCACGCTGACGGCAGCGATCACGACGGTTCTCACGCAGAAGTTCGGCGGCGAAGCGAAGGCGTACGACCAGATCGACGCCGCGCCGGAAGAAAAGGCGCGTGGTATCACGATCAACACCGCGCACGTCGAGTACGAAACGGCTAACCGCCACTACGCACACGTCGACTGCCCGGGCCACGCTGACTATGTGAAGAACATGATCACGGGCGCGGCGCAGATGGACGGCGCAATCCTGGTGTGCTCGGCCGCTGACGGCCCGATGCCGCAAACGCGCGAGCACATCCTGCTGGCCCGTCAGGTTGGCGTGCCGTACATCATCGTGTTCCTGAACAAGTGCGACATGGTGGACGACGCCGAGCTGCTCGAGCTCGTCGAAATGGAAGTGCGCGAGCTTCTGTCGAAGTACGACTTCCCGGGCGACGACACACCGATCATCAAGGGTTCGGCCAAGCTGGCGCTGGAAGGCGACAAGGGCGAGCTGGGCGAAGTGGCGATCATGAACCTGGCCGACGCGCTGGATTCGTACATCCCGACGCCGGAGCGCGCAGTTGACGGTTCGTTCCTGATGCCGGTGGAAGACGTGTTCTCGATCTCGGGTCGTGGCACGGTGGTGACGGGTCGTATCGAGCGCGGCGTGGTGAAGGTCGGCGAGGAAATCGAAATCGTCGGTATCAAGCCGACGGTGAAGACGACGTGCACGGGCGTGGAAATGTTCCGCAAGCTGCTCGACCAGGGTCAGGCAGGCGACAACGTCGGTATCCTGCTGCGCGGCACGAAGCGTGAAGACGTGGAGCGCGGCCAAGTGCTGTCGAAGCCGGGTTCGATCACGCCGCACACGCACTTCACGGCTGAAGTGTACGTGCTGAGCAAGGACGAAGGCGGCCGTCACACGCCGTTCTTCAACAACTACCGTCCGCAGTTCTACTTCCGTACGACGGACGTGACGGGCTCGATCGAGCTGCCGAAGGACAAGGAAATGGTGATGCCGGGCGACAACGTGTCGATCACGGTGAAGCTGATCGCTCCGATCGCCATGGAAGAAGGTCTGCGCTTCGCCATTCGCGAAGGCGGCCGTACCGTCGGCGCCGGTGTCGTGGCGAAGATTATCGAGTAAGAGCCAGAAATCTTCTCGATGGTTAGTGGTTTCGGGGTCGGCGAAGTCCGTCGACCCCAAATGGTTTAGGGGTATAGCTCAACTGGCAGAGCGTCGGTCTCCAAAACCGAAGGTTGGGGGTTCGATTCCCTCTGCCCCTGCCAACTTCTCGCGCCGAGTGGCGCTGTTTAAGGTGTTATGGCGAATCCTTCCGTCGAAACTGTAAATACTTCCGGCGACAAATTGATGTTGATGGCGGGCGTATTGTTGGTCTTGGCCGGGTTCGTTGGGTTCTTCTGGCTCTCTGGCCAAGAATGGTACGTCCGCGGCGCAGCGCTTGCTGTCGGTGTCATCGCGGGTGTCGCAGTCGGTCTTCTCTCTGCGCCGGGCAAAGGGTTCATCGCGTTCGCCAAGGACTCGTACAAGGAAGTCCGCAAGGTTGTCTGGCCAACTCGCAAAGAGGCCACTCAGACGACTCTGGTGGTCTTCGCGTTTGTTCTGATCATGGCCATTTTTCTTTGGCTTAGCGATAAGTCGATCGAATGGGTGATTTTCTCGGCGATTCTGGGTTGGAAATGATATGAGCGATACTCCGGCATCTCCGAGTGGAAAGCGTTGGTATGTGGTGCACGCCTACTCCGGCATGGAGAAGAGCGTGCAACGTGCGCTTCAGGAGCGCATCGACCGTGCGGGAATGCAAGATCAATTCGGTCAGATTCTTGTCCCGACGGAAGAAGTTGTTGAAGTGAAAGGTGGTCACAAGTCGGTCACGGAGCGTCGTTTCTTCCCGGGCTATGTCCTGGTCGAGATGGAAATGACGGACGAAACATGGCATCTGGTCAAGAATACGGCCAAGGTCACGGGTTTCGTCGGTGGCGCGCGTAACCGCCCGAGCCCCATCTCGCCGCGTGAAGTCGAAAAGATCATGTCGCAGATGCAGGAAGGCGTCGAAAAGCCGCGGCCGAAGACGCTGTTCGAGGTGGGCGAGATGGTCCGCGTGAAGGAAGGTCCGTTCACCGACTTCAATGGCAACGTCGAAGAAGTGAACTACGAAAAGTCCCGAGTTCGTGTCTCCGTGACGATTTTCGGGCGGTCGACACCTGTTGAGCTTGAGTTTGGTCAGGTCGAAAAGCTTTAATTTAGTACATCGCGCGTGGCTTCCGAGCCATCGCGCGATTCGCGCTTACGGTCCGCATCATGACCGTTGAGGAGCGTCAGTAGCCGGCAAGGGCGAACGCGCGCTATCACTCATCGGACGCTCACGCGTCCAGCAGAGGTTTTCAACATGGCAAA
This sequence comes from Caballeronia sp. S22, assembly GCF_964261745.1. Classification (NCBI taxonomy): domain Bacteria; kingdom Pseudomonadati; phylum Pseudomonadota; class Betaproteobacteria; order Burkholderiales; family Burkholderiaceae; genus Caballeronia; species Caballeronia sp. S22. The sequence continues at coordinate 375,964 of NZ_OZ180035.1, forward strand.
GAAAATCATCGGCTTTATCAAACTGCAGATTCCTGCAGGTAAAGCCAACCCGTCGCCGCCGGTCGGTCCGGCACTGGGCCAGCGTGGTCTGAACATCATGGAGTTCTGCAAGGCGTTCAACGCGCAGACTCAAGGTATGGAGCCGGGTCTGCCGGTGCCGGTCGTTATTACGGCATTTGCGGACAAGAGCTTCACCTTCATCATGAAGACGCCGCCGGCTACCGTTCTGATCAAGAAGGCTGCCGCGGTGCAAAAGGGTTCGAGCAAGCCGCACACCGACAAGGTCGGCAACATCACCCGCGCTCAAGCGGAAGAAATCGCAAAGACCAAGATGCCGGATCTCACGGCAGCTGATCTGGACGCCGCCGTGCGCACGATCGCCGGCAGCGCGCGTTCGATGGGCATCACTGTGGAGGGCGTGTAAATGGCTAAGCTTTCTAAGCGCCTTCAGGCATTCGCGAGCAAGGTTGATCGTCAAAAGCTGTACGCGATCGAAGACGCTCTGGCTCTCGTCAAGGAATGCGCGAGCGCGAAGTTTGACGAATCGATCGACGTCGCGGTTCAGCTCGGCATCGACGCGAAGAAGTCGGACCAAGTCGTTCGTGGTTCGGTGGTTCTGCCGGCTGGTACCGGCAAGTCGGTTCGTGTGGCAGTGTTCGCGCAAGGCGACAAGGCCGAGCAAGCTCGTGCGGCTGGCGCAGACGTGGTCGGCATGGAAGACCTGGCCGAGCAAGTCAAGGCAGGCAACCTGAACTTTGACGTCGTGATCGCTTCGCCGGACACGATGCGTGTCGTCGGTACGTTGGGTCAGATCCTCGGTCCGCGTGGTCTCATGCCGAACCCGAAGGTCGGCACGGTTACCCCGGACGTCGCTCAAGCAGTCAAGAACGCAAAGGCGGGTCAGGTTCAGTTCCGCGTCGACAAGGCCGGTATCATCCACGGCACGATCGGTCGCGCATCTTTCGAGCCGGCATCGCTGCGTCAAAACCTGGCGGCGCTGATCGAAGCGCTGCAAAAGGCGAAGCCGGCGACGAGCAAGGGCGTGTATCTGCGCAAGATCGCTGTGTCGAGCACGATGGGCGTTGGCGTTCGCGTGGATCAGGCCACGCTGGCGCAACAGTAAGAATTTCTGGCGCGGCCGCAAGGTCGCGCTATTAAAGGGCTTTGGGCGGTTGCAAGATTGCGGTTCCGGGTCGAGCAACCGGTTGTCAAAGACCGTTGGTGGTGATGCAGCAGGCAGGCAGCACCTTAATTCAAGCCAACGCAGATGGCGAACCCGAAACAGTTTTGCAGTGGTTGAAGTCGGTTGTCGATCATCCTGAATGATCACCGATCGATCGAAATACTCCTAACAGTCGGACGCCGTTGTCGAACGTGGTGCATGAGGGTTTGTGGCCCGAGTGCATCGAATCTGGAGGTTTAACCGTGCCACTGAACAAAGAAGATAAGCAGGCAGTCGTCGCTGAAGTCGCCGCGCAAGTCGCGAAGGCTCAGACGATGGTGCTCGCTGAGTATCGTGGGATCACGGTTGGCGATCTGACCAAGCTGCGCGCGAAAGCGCGTGAGCAACAGGTGTATCTGCGCGTGTTGAAGAACACGCTGGCGCGTCGCGCTGTCGAAGGTACCCCGTTCGCTCCGCTGGCTGAGCAGATGACTGGTCCTCTGATCTACGGCATCTCCGAAGATGCCATTGCCGCTGCCAAGGTCGTCAACGACTTCGGCAAGAGCAATGACAAGTTGATCATCAAGGCTGGTTCCTACGAAGGCAATGTGATGGACAAGGCAGGCGTGCAAGCGCTGGCCAACATCCCGAGCCGCGAAGAACTGCTCTCCAAGCTGCTGTTCGTCATGCAAGCACCTGTTTCCGGCTTCGCGCGCGCTTTGGCCGCGCTCGCCGAGAAGAAACAAGGCGAAGCTGCATAACGCACGCACTTGGGCACCAGTTGCTCAGTTAGGTATTAGCTAGATCGCTAGCTCGATCCGAATTCAATTTAGGAGTATTTCAAATGGCAATCGCAAAAGAAGACATCCTGGAAGCCGTTGGCTCGATGTCGGTTCTCGAACTGAACGAACTGGTCAAGGCGTTCGAAGAGAAGTTTGGCGTGTCGGCTGCTGCTGTCGCAGTTGCTGGCCCGGCTGGTGGCGGCGCAGCTGCTGCTGTCGAAGAGCAAACCGAGTTCACCGTGAACCTGCTCGAAGTCGGCGCAAACAAGGTCTCCGTGATTAAGGCTGTTCGCGAACTGACGGGTCTCGGCCTGAAGGAAGCGAAGGACCTGGTCGACGGCGCACCGAAGCCCGTCAAGGAAGCGGTGCCGAAGGCTGCTGCTGAAGAAGCGAAGAAGAAGCTGGAAGAAGCAGGCGCGAAGGCTGAAATCAAGTAAGTTTCATTGCGCCGTGCGAAGGCTGGCGGTTTTCCACCGCCGGCCTTTTTGTGCTTTGTGGGGACTGAGTTTTTATGCCTGCCGGCAGGTATAAAAGTCCTCACAGAAGCCAAAGCGAACGGTCGGATCGGTATGAATTTCCGGCGGTTCGCTTTGTCTTCTGAAGCGACTGCAGAAGGCAAGTTTGGTCGGGTAGCGGGAAACACAGGCATCCGCTGCCGTCAGCCAGCGGTTGGTAGCGGCCAACCACCAAGCTTCTAGGCTCGCGCGTCCTCCCCGGACATATGCGCGAGTCTCAGTCGGTGAACACCGGGCTGTGACACCGAGGTATCCCGCCTCGGTAACGCCCGCCGTGATTCGGAGATCGTATGCAATATTCCTTCACCGAGAAGAAGCGTATTCGCAAGAGTTTCGCGAAGCGCCCCATCGTTCACCAAGTTCCCTTTTTGCTGGCGACCCAGCTTGAATCATTCCAGACGTTTCTGCAAGCAGACACGTCGTCGTCGCAGCGCAAGTCAGAAGGCTTGCAGGCTGCGTTCACGTCTGTTTTCCCCATCGTTTCGCACAACGGCTTCGCGCGGCTCGAGTTCGTCAGCTACATGCTGTCGTCGCCCGCATTCAACATCAAGGAATGCCAGCAGCGCGGCCTGACGTACTGCTCGGCGTTGCGCGCAAAAGTGCGCCTGGTTCTGCTCGATAAGGAGTCGCCGAGCAAGCCGGTCGTCAAGGAAGTGAAAGAGCAGGAAGTCTACATGGGCGAAATTCCGCTCATGACGCCGACGGGCTCATTCGTCATCAACGGAACCGAGCGCGTGATCGTGTCGCAGCTCCACCGTTCGCCTGGCGTGTTCTTCGAGCACGACAAGGGCAAGACGCACAGCTCCGGCAAGCTGCTGTTCTCGGCGCGGATCATTCCTTACCGTGGCTCGTGGCTCGATTTCGAATTCGACCCGAAGGACGTGCTGTATTTCCGCGTCGACCGTCGCCGCAAGATGCCGGTCACGATTCTGCTGAAAGCGATCGGCATGACGCCGGAGCAGATCCTCGCGAACTTCTTCGTGTTCGACAACTTCGGCCTGATGAGCGAAGGCGCGCAAATGGAATTCGTTCCCGAGCGCCTGCGCGGTGAAGTCGCGCGCTTCGACATCCAGGATCGCGATGGCAATGTCATCGTCACGAAGGACAAGCGGATCAACGCGAAGCACATTCGCGACCTCGAAAACGCCAAGACGAAGTTCATCTCGGTGCCCGAGGAGTACCTGCTCGGCCGCGTGCTGGCGAAGAACGTGATCGACCCGGAAACGGGCGAAGTGATCGCGAACGCCAACGAGGAAATCACGGAAACGGTTCTCGAGAAGCTGCGCGAGGCGAAGGTCAAGGACATCCAGACGCTCTACACGAACGATCTGGATCAAGGCCCGTATATTTCGTCGACGCTGCGTATCGACGAAACCGCCGACAAGATGGCTGCGCGCATCGCGATTTATCGGATGATGCGTCCGGGCGAACCGCCGACCGAAGAAGCGGTCGAGGCGCTGTTCAACCGTCTGTTCTACAGCGAAGACGCGTACGACCTGTCGAAGGTCGGCCGTATGAAGTTCAACCGCCGTGTCGGTCGTGACGAAATCGTCGGCCCGATGACGCTGCAGGACGACGACATCCTCGCGACGATCAAGATCCTCGTCGAGTTGCGTAACGGCAAGGGCGAAGTGGACGATATCGACCACTTGGGCAATCGTCGCGTGCGTTGCGTCGGCGAACTCGCGGAGAACCAGTTCCGCGCGGGTCTCGTGCGCGTCGAGCGCGCGGTGAAGGAACGCCTCGGCCAGGCCGAAAGCGAAAACCTGATGCCGCACGACCTGATCAACTCGAAGCCGATTTCTTCGGCGATTCGCGAGTTCTTCGGTTCGTCGCAGCTCTCGCAGTTCATGGACCAGACCAACCCGCTGTCGGAAATCACGCACAAGCGTCGTGTTTCCGCACTGGGTCCGGGCGGTCTGACGCGCGAGCGCGCGGGCTTCGAAGTCCGCGACGTGCATCCGACGCACTATGGCCGCGTGTGCCCGATCGAAACGCCGGAAGGCCCGAACATCGGTCTGATCAACTCGCTCGCGCTGTATGCCCACCTGAACGAATACGGCTTCCTCGAAACGCCGTACCGCAAGGTCGTGGACAGCAAGGTGACCGACCAGATCGACTATCTGTCGGCAATCGAGGAAGGCCGTTACGTGATCGCTCAGGCGAACGCGGCAGTGGCCGACGACGGCACGCTGACCGACGAACTCGTGTCGTCGCGTGAAGCGGGCGAAACGCTGATGGTCACGCCGGACCGCATCCAGTACATGGACGTGGCGCCGTCGCAGATCGTGTCGGTGGCTGCATCGCTGATTCCGTTCCTCGAGCACGACGACGCGAACCGCGCGTTGATGGGCTCGAACATGCAGCGTCAGGCCGTGCCGTGTCTGCGTCCGGAGAAGCCGGTCGTCGGTACGGGCATCGAGCGTACGGTCGCGGTCGACTCGGGTACGACCGTGCAGGCGCTGCGTGGCGGTGTGGTGGATTACGTCGACGCGGGCCGTATCGTGATTCGTGTGAACGACGATGAAGCCGTTGCCGGTGACGTCGGCGTGGACATCTACAACCTGATCAAGTACACGCGTTCGAACCAGAACACGAACATCAACCAGCGTCCGATCGCGAAGGTTGGCGACAAGGTTTCGCGCGGCGACGTGCTGGCCGACGGCGCCTCGACGGATCTGGGCGAGCTCGCGCTCGGCCAGAACATGCTGGTCGCGTTCATGCCGTGGAACGGCTACAACTTCGAAGACTCGATCCTGATCTCGGAGAAGGTCGTCGCGGACGATCGCTACACGTCGATCCACATCGAAGAGTTGAACGTCGTTGCTCGCGACACGAAGCTCGGACCGGAAGAAATCACGCGCGACATTTCGAACCTCGCGGAAGTGCAGCTTGGCCGTCTCGACGAGTCGGGCATCGTGTACATCGGCGCAGAAGTGGAAGCGGGCGACGTGCTGGTCGGCAAGGTCACGCCGAAGGGCGAAACCCAGCTGACGCCGGAAGAAAAGCTGCTGCGCGCGATCTTCGGCGAGAAGGCATCGGACGTGAAGGATACGTCGCTGCGCGTGCCGTCGGGCATGAGCGGCACGGTCATCGACGTGCAGGTGTTCACGCGCGAAGGCATCACGCGTGACAAGCGCGCGCAACAGATCATCGACGACGAACTGAAGCGCTATCGCCTCGACCTGAACGACCAGCTTCGTATCGTGGAAGGCGATGCGTTCCAGCGTCTCGCACGCATGCTGAACGGCAAGGTCGCGAACGGCGGTCCGAAGAAGCTCGCGAAGGGCACGAAGATCGACCTCCCGTACCTCGAAGATCTCGACCACTACCACTGGTTCGACATCCGCCTCGCGGACGAAGAAGCAGCCGCGCAGCTGGAAGCGATCAAGGACTCGATCGAGCAGAAGCGTCACCAGTTCGACCTCGCATTCGAAGAGAAGCGCAAGAAGCTCACGCAAGGCGACGAACTGCCGCCGGGCGTGCTGAAGATGGTCAAGGTGTATCTCGCCGTGAAGCGTCGTCTGCAACCTGGCGACAAGATGGCGGGCCGTCACGGTAACAAGGGTGTCGTGTCGAAGATCGTGCCGATCGAAGATATGCCGTACATGGCCGATGGCCGTCCGGCCGACGTCGTGCTGAATCCGCTCGGCGTGCCGTCGCGGATGAACGTGGGTCAGATTCTCGAAGTGCATCTGGGCTGGGCCGCGAAGGGTCTCGGCTGGCGTATCGGCGAAATGCTGGCGCGTCAGACGAAGATCGAGGAACTGCGCCAGTTCCTGACGAAGATCTACAACGAGTCGGGGCGCAAGGAAGAGCTGGAAAGCTTCTCCGATGACGAAATCTTCGAACTCGCGAAGAACCTGCGCGAAGGCGTGCCGTTCGCAACGCCGGTGTTCGATGGCGCGACCGAAGAGGAAATGGGGCGTGCGCTCGATCTGGCGTATCCGGACGACATCGCCACGAACCTCGGCATGAACTCGTCGAAGAATCAGGTTCAGCTGCACGATGGTCGCACCGGCGAGCCGTTTGAGCGGAAAGTCACGGTCGGCTACATGCACTATCTGAAGCTGCACCACTTGGTCGACGACAAGATGCACGCGCGTTCGACCGGTCCGTACTCGCTCGTCACGCAGCAGCCGCTGGGTGGTAAAGCGCAGTTCGGTGGCCAGCGCTTCGGTGAGATGGAAGTGTGGGCGCTCGAGGCGTATGGCGCATCGTATGTGCTGCAGGAAATGCTGACGGTCAAGTCGGACGACGTGACGGGCCGGACCAAGGTTTATGAGAACCTGGTCAAGGGCGATCACGTGATCGACGCGGGCATGCCGGAATCCTTCAACGTGTTGGTGAAGGAAATCCGCTCGCTCGGTATTGATATCGATCTGGACCGCAACTAATCGGACTACGGAGAGAAAGCAATGAAAGCTCTGCTCGATCTATTCAAGCAAGTCCAACAAGAAGAAGTTTTTGATGCGATCAAGATCGGCCTCGCGTCGCCCGACAAGATTCGTTCTTGGTCGTTCGGTGAAGTGAAGAAGCCTGAGACCATCAACTACCGCACGTTCAAGCCGGAGCGGGATGGTCTGTTCTGCGCGAAGATTTTTGGTCCGATCAAGGACTACGAATGCCTTTGCGGCAAGTACAAGCGCCTGAAGCACCGTGGCGTGATCTGCGAGAAGTGCGGCGTCGAAGTGACGCTGGCGAAGGTGCGTCGCGAACGGATGGGCCACATCGAACTGGCCTCGCCGGTCGCGCACATCTGGTTCCTGAAGTCGCTGCCGTCGCGTCTGGGCATGGTGCTCGACATGACGCTGCGCGACATCGAGCGCGTGCTGTACTTCGAAGCGTACGTGGTCATCGATCCGGGCATGACGCCGCTGAAAGCGCGGCAGATCATGACCGAAGAGGATTACTACAACAAGGTCGAAGAGTACGGTGACGAATTCCGTGCCGAGATGGGCGCGGAAGGCGTGCGCGAGTTGCTGCGCGCGATCAACATCGACGAACAGGTCGAGATGCTGCGCACCGAACTCAAGAACACGGGTTCGGAAGCGAAGATCAAGAAGTACGCGAAGCGCCTGAAAGTGCTCGAAGCATTCCAGCGTTCTGGCATCAAGCCTGACTGGATGGTGCTCGAAGTGCTGCCGGTGCTGCCGCCGGAACTGCGTCCGCTGGTGCCGCTGGATGGCGGCCGTTTCGCGACGTCGGATCTGAACGACCTGTATCGCCGCGTGATCAACCGTAACAACCGGTTGAAGCGTCTGCTCGAACTGAAGGCGCCTGAAATCATCGTCCGCAACGAAAAGCGGATGCTGCAGGAAGCCGTCGATTCGCTGCTCGACAACGGCCGTCGCGGCAAGGCGATGACCGGCGCGAACAAGCGTCCGCTGAAGTCGCTCGCCGACATGATCAAGGGTAAGGGCGGTCGTTTCCGTCAGAACCTGCTCGGTAAGCGTGTCGACTACTCGGGCCGTTCGGTGATCGTGGTGGGTCCGACGCTCAAGCTGCATCAGTGCGGTCTGCCGAAGCTGATGGCGCTCGAACTGTTCAAGCCTTTCATCTTCAACAAGCTGGAAGTGATGGGCGTCGCGACGACCATCAAGGCCGCGAAGAAGGAAGTCGAGAACCAGACGGCGGTGGTGTGGGACATCCTCGAAGAGGTGATCCGCGAGCATCCGGTGATGCTGAACCGTGCGCCTACGCTTCACCGACTCGGCATTCAGGCTTTCGAGCCGGTGCTGATCGAAGGCAAGGCGATTCAGCTCCACCCGCTCGTCTGCGCGGCATTCAACGCCGACTTCGACGGTGACCAGATGGCCGTTCACGTGCCGCTGTCGCTCGAAGCGCAGATGGAAGCGCGCACGCTGATGCTGGCGTCGAACAACGTCCTGTTCCCGGCGAACGGCGATCCGTCGATCGTGCCGTCGCAGGATATCGTGCTGGGCCTTTACTACGCGTCGCGTGAAGCGATCAACGGCAAGGGCGAAGGCATGACGTTCACGGGCGTGTCGGAGGTGATCCGCGCGTACGAGAACAAGGAAGTCGAGCTGGCTTCGCGCGTCAACGTGCGTATCACCGAAATGGTGGCGAACGAGGACACGAGCGAAGGCGCGCCGGCGTTCGTGCCGAAGATCTCGCTGTATGCGACGACCGTTGGCCGTTCGATCCTGTCGGAGATTCTGCCGCCGGGACTGCCGTTCACGGTGCTGAACAAGCCGCTGAAGAAGAAGGAAATCTCGCGCCTGATCAACACGGCGTTCCGCAAGTGCGGTTTGCGCGAGACGGTGATTTTCGCCGACCAGCTGATGCAGATGGGCTTCCGCCTCGCAACGCGCGCCGGCATCTCGATTTGCGTGGACGACATGCTCGTGCCGCCGCAGAAAGAGACGATCGTGGGCGACGCCGCGAAGAAGGTGAAGGAGTACGACCGTCAGTACATGTCGGGTCTCGTCACCGCGCAGGAACGCTACAACAACGTGGTCGACATCTGGTCGGCGACGTCGGAAAGCGTCGGCAAGGCGATGATGGAGCAGCTCGCGACGGAACCCGTCACCGACCGTGACGGCAACGAAACGAAGCAGGAGTCGTTCAACTCCATCTACATGATGGCCGACTCGGGCGCTCGTGGTTCCGCGGTGCAGATTCGTCAGTTGGCCGGTATGCGCGGCCTGATGGCGAAGCCGGACGGCTCGATCATCGAGACGCCGATTACCGCGAACTTCCGCGAAGGCCTGAACGTGTTGCAGTACTTCATCTCGACCCACGGCGCTCGTAAAGGTCTGGCGGATACGGCACTGAAGACCGCGAACTCGGGTTACCTGACGCGTCGTCTCGTCGACGTGACGCAGGATCTGGTTGTCGTCGAAGACGATTGCGGCACGTCGAACGGCGTGGCGATGAAGGCGTTGGTGGAAGGCGGTGAAGTCGTCGAAGCGCTGCGTGACCGTATTCTCGGTCGCGTCGCGGTGGCGGACGTCGTCAATCCGGAAACGCAGGAAACGCTGTACGCGTCGGGCGATCTGCTCGACGAAGACGCGGTCGAGGAAATCGAACGCCTCGGCATCGACGAAGTGCGCGTGCGCACGCCGTTGACCTGCGAAACGCGCTATGGCCTGTGCGCCGCGTGCTACGGCCGTGACCTCGGCCGCGGTTCGCGCGTGAACGTCGGTGAGGCAGTCGGCGTGATCGCAGCTCAGTCGATCGGCGAGCCGGGCACGCAGCTGACGATGCGTACGTTCCACATCGGTGGTGCGGCATCGCGTGCGGCGGTTGCTTCGACGGTCGAAGCGAAGAGCAACGGTACGGTGCGCTTTACGGCGACGATGCGTTACGTCACCAACGCGAAGGGCGAGCAGGTCGTCATCTCGCGTTCGGGCGAGGCGATCATCGCGGACGACTTCGGTCGCGAGCGTGAGCGTCACAAGGTGCCGTACGGCGCGACGCTGCTGCAACTCGACGGCGCGCAGATCAAGGCCGGTGCGCAACTGGCTCAATGGGACCCGCTGACGCGTCCGATCATCACCGAGTGGGGCGGTACGGTGAAGTTCGAAAACGTCGAGGAAGGCGTGACGGTTGCGAAGCAGATCGACGATGTGACCGGTCTTTCGACCCTGGTCGTGATCGACGTGAAGCGTCGCGGCTCGCAAGCTTCGAAGAGCGTGCGTCCGCAGGTGAAACTGCTCGACGCGAACGGCGAGGAAGTGAAGATCCCGAACACCGAGCATTCGGTGCAGATCGGCTTCCAGGTCGGCGCACTGATCACCGTGAAGGATGGTCAGCAAGTGCAGGTCGGTGAAGTGCTGGCACGTATCCCGGTTGAAGCGCAGAAGACGCGTGACATTACCGGTGGTCTGCCGCGCGTGGCCGAACTGTTCGAAGCGCGCTCGCCGAAGGACGCCGGTATTTTGGCGGAAGTCACGGGCACGACGTCGTTCGGTAAGGACACGAAGGGCAAGCAGCGTCTCGTCATCACGGATCTCGAAGGCAATCAGCACGAGTTCCTGATCGCGAAGGAAAAGCAGGTGCTGGTGCACGATGGTCAGGTCGTCAACAAGGGCGAAATGATCGTCGACGGTCCTGCCGATCCGCACGACATCCTGCGTCTGCAGGGTATCGAGGCGCTGTCGCGCTACATCGTGGACGAAGTGCAGGACGTGTACCGTCTGCAGGGCGTGAAGATCAACGACAAGCACATCGAAGTGATCGTGCGTCAGATGCTGCGTCGTGTGCAGATCGTCGACAACGGCGATACGCGCTTCATCCCGGGCGAGCAGGTCGAGCGTTCGGACATGCTGGACGAAAACGACAAGATGATCGCGGAAGACAAGCGTCCGGCGTCGTACGACAACGTGCTGCTCGGTATCACGAAGGCATCGCTGTCGACCGACTCGTTCATCTCGGCGGCGTCGTTCCAGGAAACGACCCGCGTGCTGACTGAAGCGGCGATCATGGGCAAGCGCGACGATCTGCGTGGCCTGAAGGAAAACGTGATCGTCGGCCGTCTGATTCCGGCCGGTACGGGTCTCGCGTTCCACAAGGCACGCAAGGCGAAGGAATCGTCGGATCGCGAGCGTTTCGACCAGATCGCGGCCGAAGAGGCATTCGACTTTGGTACGCCGGAAACCCCGGCGGCGGAGCAGCAGCAGCCGCATACCAACGAGTAAGCGTCATTCGCTCGTAGTAGCCACGAACCGCTCAGCTTCGGCTGAGCGGTTTTTTTTCGGCTGTCGATTCCGCCTCGTTGCCTCCGTCATTTGGCTAACGCGCATTCTTGAGCGTCGGCGCGCGTGGATGCGTTGGTAGAATTCGTTATCTCTCACCGCAGTACGCACCCGTCTTCCATGTCCCGCCCACTCGAAATACTCAACGAAATCTTCGGCTATCCCGCATTTCGCGGACAACAGGCGGAGATCGTCGAGCATGTCGCGAACGGCGGCGATTCGCTCGTTCTCATGCCAACGGGCGGCGGCAAGTCGCTGTGCTATCAGATACCGTCCCTCGTGCGCAGCGAGGCCGGGCTCGGCGCGGGCATCGTGGTGTCCCCACTGATCGCGCTGATGCAGGATCAGGTCGCGGCCCTCAAGGAAGTCGGCGTGCGCGCCGCATATCTGAATTCGACCTTGTCGGGCGCCGAGGCCGCGGCCACCGAGCGCGCGCTGCGCGATGGCGACATCGATCTTCTTTACGTCGCGCCCGAACGCCTGATGACGCCGCGCTTTCTCGAACTGCTCGAACGCGCGCGCGTCGGACTTTTCGCCATCGACGAAGCGCACTGTGTGTCGCAGTGGGGGCACGATTTCCGCCCCGAGTACATTCAGCTTTCGGTGCTGCACGAGCGGTTTCCGGATGTCCCGCGCATCGCGCTCACCGCTACTGCCGACGCGATCACGCGCGATGAAATCGTCCATCGGCTCGCGCTCGACGATGCGCGCATCTTCGTATCCAGCTTTGACCGCCCGAACATTCGGTATCGCATCGTCGAGAAGGACAACGCGCGCTCGCAACTGCTCGACTTCATCCGGGCCGAGCATACGAACAAGGACGGCACGACCGATGCGGGCGTGGTGTACTGTCTGTCGCGGCGCAAGGTCGAAGAAACCGCGGAGTGGATGAAGGGCCACGGCATCCGCGCGCTGCCGTACCACGCCGGCATGGAGTTCGAGACGCGTCAAAAACATCAGGAGATGTTTCAGCGCGAGGAGGGCGTCGTCATGTGCGCGACGATCGCGTTCGGCATGGGCATCGATAAGCCGGACGTGCGATTTGTCGCGCATCTGGATTTGCCGAAGAGCGTCGAGGGCTATTACCAGGAAACGGGGCGCGCCGGCCGCGACGGTCTACCGGCGAACGCGTGGATGGCGTACGGACTGGGCGACGTCGTGCAGCAGCGCAAGATGATCGACGAATCCGAAGCCGACGACGCACACAAGCGCGTGCAGACCGGCAAACTCGATGCGCTGCTGGGTCTGTGCGAGGTGGCGTCGTGTCGTCGCGTGCGTCTGCTTGCGTACTTTGGTGAGAGCAGCAAGCCGTGCGGCAACTGCGATACGTGTCTCGAGCCGCCCGCGTCCTTCGATGCCACACGCGAGGCGCAAATGGCGCTGTCGTGCGTGTATCGCGCGCAGAAGGCGAGCGGATTTCGTTTTGGCGCGGGCCATCTCATCGATATCCTGCGCGGCACCCGCAGCGAGAAAGTCCTGCAGCGCGGACACGAGAAGATTTCGACCTTCGGTGTGGGCGCCGCGCTTTCCGAACCCGAGTGGCGCGCCGTGTTCCGGCAGCTCGTGGCGTTCGGCTATCTTGCCGTCGATCACGACGGTTTTGGCGCGCTCGTGCTGACCGACGCCAGCAAGCCTGTCCTGAAGGGCGAAGAGCACGTCACGTTGCGCAAATACGTAAAGCCGACTCGAGCACGTCAGTCTTCCAGTCGCACAGGCGAGCGCGCGGATCCGACCGCCGGCATGTCAGCCCGCGAAAAGGCCCGTTGGGAGCGTCTGCGCAGCTGGCGCGCGGAGACCGCAAAGAGCGACGGTGTGCCGGCCTACGTCATTTTCCATGACGCCACGCTCGCCGAGATCGTCCGCAGCGATCCCGATACGATCGACGATCTGCGCCACATTCCTGGCATCGGCGTGCGCAAACTGGAACGCTTCGGTGACGAATTGCTCGCCGTCGTCGGTTCCGATTGATGCCACGCATGCGAAAAGCCCTCGAAATTGTCGCAACGTATTGACCCGATTGCGATTTTCGGAATATCATGCTTGGTTCTCGTTCTTGGTCCGCCTTCGGAACCGGCTTAGTCCCGGGTGGAACCGGCTTAGTCCCGGGTGCGGAAAGCGGAATTCATCGACGAGATCGTCAAACGCGCAATTGTCTTCGCTTTGCCCGAAAGAATTGCGCGGATTCTGTTCATTTTTAGGATTAAACAATGCCAACCATCAATCAACTGGTTCGCAAAGGCCGCGCGTCGGAAACGACGAAGAGCAAGTCGCCGGCCCTGCAGGACTGCCCTCAGCGTCGTGGCGTGTGCACTCGCGTGTACACCACGACGCCGAAGAAGCCGAACTCGGCACTTCGTAAAGTTGCCAAGGTTCGTCTGACGAACGGCTTCGAAGTCATTTCGTACATCGGCGGTGAAGGCCACAACCTGCAAGAGCACTCGGTTGTGCTGATCCGCGGCGGCCGTGTGAAGGACTTGCCGGGTGTGCGTTACCACATGGTTCGCGGCTCGCTGGATACCCAGGGCGTCAAGGACCGTAAGCAAGCTCGCTCGAAGTACGGTGCGAAGCGCGCAAAGGCCGGCAAGTAAGTCTCGGTCGAAAGTAAGAGTCAGGTCGCCGCAAGGCGGTTTAGGCGGTGGTGCCGGAAGTGCCGGTGCTGTCGAGTAAGTGGTCACCCGGCCAAGCTGGTTTAGTCGAATAGATGGATCGGGTTTGTTGGTGGCCGCGGAGTTGAAAGCCAACTCCAACTGAAAAAGTAAAGGAAGAATCATGCCGCGTCGTCGCGAAGTCCCCAAGCGGGAAGTGTTGCCGGATCCGAAGTTCGGTAACGTAGATGTAGCCAAGTTCATGAACGTGCTGATGCTCTCCGGCAAGAAGTCGGTTGCCGAGCGTATCGTGTACGGCGCTTTTGAACAGATCCAGACCAAGGGTGGCAAGGACCCGCTGGAAGTGTTCACGGTTGCGCTCAACAACGTGAAGCCGGTGGTCGAAGTGAAGAGCCGTCGCGTTGGTGGTGCCAACTATCAGGTTCCGGTCGAAGTGCGTCCCTCGCGTCGTATGGCATTGGCGATGCGTTGGTTGCGTGAAGCCGCGAAGAAGCGCAGCGAAAAGTCGATGGCCCTGCGTCTGGCAGGTGAACTCTCCGAAGCGGCTGAAGGCCGCGGCGGCGCGATGAAGAAGCGCGACGAAGTTCACCGCATGGCAGAGGCCAACAAGGCATTCTCGCACTTCCGTTTCTAAGCTCCCGCTCGTAGAGCAAACGGAAAAATCAGGGCGGGTGCGCTACTCCAGGCGCCTCGCCCGTTTGTGTTAGGGCGCGCTCGCACTCGCTGGCGCGTCGACCGAAAAAGGATCCAAAGTGGCTCGCAAGACACCTATCGAGCGCTACCGCAATATCGGTATCAGCGCTCACATCGACGCCGGCAAAACGACGACGACCGAGCGCATTCTGTTTTACACGGGCGTGAACCACAAGATCGGTGAAGTTCACGACGGCGCAGCAACGATGGACTGGATGGAGCAGGAGCAGGAGCGCGGCATCACCATCACGTCGGCTGCTACCACGGCCTTCTGGAAGGGCATGGGCGGCAACTATCCCGAGCACCGCATCAACATCATCGACACCCCGGGGCACGTCGACTTCACGATCGAAGTGGAGCGCTCGATGCGCGTTCTCGACGGCGCGTGCATGGTCTACTGTGCAGTGGGCGGCGTGCAGCCGCAGTCGGAAACCGTGTGGCGTCAGGCTAACAAGTACAAGGTTCCCCGTCTCGCGTTCGTCAACAAGATGGACCGTACCGGCGCGAACTTCTTCAAGGTCTACGACCAGTTGAAGACGCGTCTGAAGGCGAACCCGGTTCCCGTCGTGGTGCCGATCGGCGCTGAAGACACGTTCACGGGCGTGGTCGACCTGATCAAGATGAAGGCGATCATTTGGGACGAAGCGTCGCAAGGCACGAAGTTCGACTACGTCGATATCCCGGCTGAACTCGTCGACACGTGCAACGAGTGGCGCGAGAAGATGATCGAGTCGGCTGCCGAAGCTACCGAAGAGCTGATGGAAAAGTACCTCGGCGGCGAAGAGCTGACCGAAGCGGAAATCGTCAAGGCGATCCGCGACCGGACCATCGCGTGCGAAATTCAGCCGATGCTGTGCGGCACTGCGTTCAAGAACAAGGGCGTGCAGCGCATGCTCGACGCCGTGATCGACTTCCTGCCGTCGCCGATCGACATTCCGCCTGTTACGGGCGAACTCGAGAGCGGTGAGAAGGGCGAGCGTCGTGCAGCCGACGACGAGAAGTTCTCGTCGCTGGCGTTCAAGATCATGACGGACCCGTTCGTCGGTCAGCTGATCTTCTTCCGCGTGTACTCGGGCGTTGTGAATTCGGGTGACACCGTGCTGAACGCGACCAAGGACAAGAAGGAACGCCTCGGCCGTATTCTGCAGATGCACGCCAACCAGCGCGAAGAAATCAAGGAAGTGCGCGCGGGCGATATCGCGGCGGCAGTCGGTCTGAAAGAAGCGACCACCGGCGACACGCTGTGCGATCCGCAACACCCGATCGTGCTCGAACGCATGATTTTCCCGGAGCCGGTGATTTCGCAGGCAGTTGAGCCGAAGACGAAGCCTGACCAGGAAAAGATGGGTCTGGCGCTGAACCGTCTGGCACAGGAAGATCCGTCGTTCCGCGTGCAAACGGACGAAGAATCGGGCCAAACCATCATTTCGGGCATGGGCGAGCTCCACCTCGAAATTCTGGTAGACCGTATGCGCCGCGAATTCGGCGTGGAAGCGACTGTCGGCAAGCCGCAGGTTGCTTACCGCGAGACGATCCGCAGCAAGGCGGAAGACGTCGACGGCAAGTTCGTCAAGCAGTCGGGTGGTCGCGGCCAGTACGGTCACGCGGTCATTACGCTCGAGCCGAACGAGCAGGGCAAGGGCTACGAGTTCCTGGACGAGATCAAGGGCGGCGTGATTCCGCGCGAATACATCCCGGCCGTGGACAAGGGTATCCAGGAAACGCTGAAGTCGGGCGTGCTGGCTGGCTTCCCGGTGGTCGACGTGAAGGTTCACCTGACGTTCGGTTCGTACCACGACGTCGACTCGAACGAAAACGCGTTCCGCATGGCCGGTTCGATGGCCTTCAAGGAAGCAATGCGCAAGGCAAGCCCGGTCATCCTCGAACCGATGATGGCTGTGGAAGTCGAAACGCCGGAAGACTACATGGGCAACGTGATGGGCGACCTGTCGGGCCGTCGCGGTATCGTCCAGGGCATGGAAGACATGATTGGCGGCGGCAAGATCGTTCGCGCCGAAGTGCCGCTGTCGGAAATGTTCGGCTACTCGACGTCGCTGCGTTCGCTGACGCAGGGCCGTGCCACGTACACGATGGAGTTCAAGCACTACTCCGAAGCTCCGCGTAACGTCGCCGAAGCGATCATCAACGCCAAGGGTAAGTAATACCCGCAAGTAATTCGGCGCAAGCCACAAGCTTTAACCGATAACCAAACTTTGAAAGAAGGTAATCATGGCAAAAGGTAAATTCGAGCGGACCAAGCCGCACGTGAACGTGGGCACGATCGGTCACGTTGACCACGGCAAGACCACGCTGACGGCAGCGATCACGACGGTTCTCACGCAGAAGTTCGGCGGCGAAGCGAAGGCGTACGACCAGATCGACGCAGCGCCGGAAGAAAAGGCGCGTGGTATCACCATCAACACCGCGCACGTCGAGTACGAAACGGCTAACCGCCACTACGCACACGTCGACTGTCCGGGCCACGCTGACTATGTGAAGAACATGATCACGGGCGCAGCGCAGATGGACGGCGCAATCCTGGTGTGCTCGGCCGCTGACGGCCCGATGCCGCAAACGCGCGAGCACATCCTGCTGGCCCGTCAGGTTGGCGTGCCGTACATCATCGTGTTCCTGAACAAGTGCGACATGGTGGACGACGCCGAGCTGCTCGAGCTCGTCGAAATGGAAGTGCGCGAGCTTCTGTCGAAGTACGACTTCCCGGGCGACGACACGCCGATCATCAAGGGTTCGGCCAAGCTGGCGCTGGAAGGCGACAAGGGCGAGCTGGGCGAAGTGGCGATCATGAACCTGGCCGACGCACTGGATTCGTACATCCCGACGCCGGAGCGCGCAGTTGACGGTTCGTTCCTGATGCCGGTGGAAGACGTGTTCTCGATCTCGGGTCGTGGCACGGTGGTGACGGGTCGTATCGAGCGCGGCGTGGTGAAGGTCGGCGAGGAAATCGAAATCGTCGGTATCAAGCCGACGGTGAAGACGACGTGCACGGGCGTGGAAATGTTCCGCAAGCTGCTCGACCAGGGTCAGGCAGGCGACAACGTCGGTATCCTGCTGCGCGGCACGAAGCGTGAAGACGTGGAGCGCGGCCAAGTGCTGTCGAAGCCGGGTTCGATCACGCCGCACACGCACTTCACGGCTGAAGTGTACGTGCTGAGCAAGGACGAAGGCGGCCGTCACACGCCGTTCTTCAACAACTACCGTCCGCAGTTCTACTTCCGTACGACGGACGTGACGGGCTCGATCGAGCTGCCGAAGGACAAGGAAATGGTGATGCCGGGCGACAACGTGTCGATCACGGTGAAGCTGATCGCTCCGATCGCCATGGAAGAAGGTCTGCGCTTCGCCATTCGCGAAGGCGGCCGTACCGTCGGCGCCGGTGTCGTGGCGAAGATTATCGAGTAAGATATCGGGCTTGCTCGATTGAAGTTGCAGTAATGCTGTAAAAACAGGGACCGGACGCTCGCCCTCAGCGAGCGTCCGGTCCCACGCTCTTTTGCCAGATGTGCGGTGCAATACCGCCTCGCTCTTTTCAAGGAATTGTCATGCAAAACCAGAAAATCCGTATTCGTCTGAAGGCTTTCGACTATCGCCTGATCGATCAATCGGCAGCCGAAATCGTCGATACCGCGAAGCGGACTGGCGCGATCGTCCGTGGTCCGGTGCCGCTGCCGACGCGTATTCAGCGTTTTGACATCCTGCGTTCGCCGCACGTCAACAAGACGTCGCGCGATCAGCTCGAAATCCGTACCCACCAGCGCCTGATGGATATCGTCGATCCGACGGACAAGACCGTTGACGCGCTGATGAAGCTCGATCTGCCCGCTGGCGTCGACGTCGAGATCAAGCTGCAGTAAGTGCCGAAAGGTGTCTGGCGTGCCTGCAGGTGCCTCAGAACATGCTAAGTCTTTGATTGCTTGCGGGATTCGAAAAGCCTTGTTATACTCCAAGGCTTTTCGCGCCTATTCGCACGAAAGAGACGCAAGAAAGCCGACCCAGTTTCTCGTAACGAAGCCGGCATTTGTAAATCAGCCCCGACCAATCGCAGTTGGGAATGGAGAAAACGATGAGCCTTGGACTCGTAGGTCGCAAGGTTGGCATGACCCGTATCTTCACGCCTGAAGGGGATTCGATCCCCGTCACCGTGCTGGACGTGTCGGACAACCGCGTGACGCAGATCAAGACCGTTGAAACGGATGGTTATACCGCCGTTCAGGTTGCATTCGGTGCTCGCCGCGCATCTCGCGTGACGAAGCCGCTGGCGGGTCACCTCGCCAAAGCCGGTGTTCAAGCCGGTGAAATCCTCAAGGAATTCCATATCGATACGGCCAAGGCAGGTGAACTGTCGAACGGCGCCGTGATCGGTACGGACATTTTCGAAGTCGGCCAGAAGGTTGATGTGCAAGGCACGTCGATCGGTAAGGGCTACGCCGGCACGATCAAGCGCTACAACTTCGCCTCGGGTCGCGCGACGCACGGTAACTCGCGTTCGCACAACGTTCCGGGTTCGATCGGTATGGCGCAGGATCCGGGTCGCGTGTTCCCTGGTAAGCGCATGACGGGTCACCTCGGTGACGAGACCGTTACGGTTCAAAATCTCGAAATCGCCCGCATCGACGCTGAGCGCAATCTGCTGCTCGTCCGCGGTGCAGTTCCGGGTGCGAAGGGCGGCAAGGTCTTCGTGACCCCGGCCGTCAAGGCGCGTGCTGTGAAAGGAGCGAAATAATGGAACTTAAGCTCCTGAATGCCAATGGTCAGGAAGGCGCTGGCGTGAACGCATCGGACGTCGTGTTCGGTCGCGATTACAACGAAGCCCTGATTCACCAGATCGTCGTCGCTTATCAAGCGAACGCACGTAGCGGCAACCGCGCGCAGAAGGACCGCGAGCAGGTCAAGCACACCACCAAGAAGCCGTGGCGTCAGAAGGGTACGGGCCGTGCTCGTGCCGGTATGTCGTCGAGCCCGTTGTGGCGTGGCGGTGGTCGTATCTTCCCGAACTCGCCGGAAGAAAACTTCTCGCACAAGGTCAATAAGAAGATGCATCGCGCAGGTCTCTGCTCGATCTTCTCGCAGCTGGCTCGCGAAGGCCGTATCGCGGTGGTCGAAGACCTCGCGCTCGAAGCCCCGAAGACCAAGCTGTTGGCCGATAAATTCAAGGCGATGGGTCTCGAATCCGTGTTGGTCATTACCGATACGGTCGACGAGAACCTGTACCTCGCGTCGCGCAACCTGGCCCACGTGGCAGTTGTCGAGCCGCGTTACGCCGACCCGCTCTCGTTGATCTACTTCAAGAAGATTCTGATCACGAAGGCTGCGGTCGCTCAGATCGAGGAGTTGCTGTCATGAGCGAAATTCGCAAAAACGATCATCGTTTGATGCAAGTTCTGCTCGCTCCGGTGATCTCCGAAAAGGCGACGCTGGTTGCCGACAAGAACGAGCAAGTCGTGTTCGAAGTCGCGCCGGACGCCACGAAGCAGGAAGTTAAGGCTGCTGTCGAGCTGCTGTTCAAGGTCGAAGTCAATTCCGTCAACGTGCTCGTCACGAAGGGCAAGGCCAAGCGCTTTGGCCGCTTCAACGGCAAGCGCAAGGACGTGAAGAAGGCGTACGTCTGCCTGAAGCCCGGCCAGGAAATCAACTTTGAAGCGGAGGCCAAGTAATCATGGCAATCGTGAAAGTTAAGCCGACCTCGCCGGGTCGCCGCGCGATGGTCAAGATCGTCAACAAGGATCTGCATAAGGGCGCGCCGCACGCAGCGCTGCTCGACTCGCAATCCAAGTCGGCGGGCCGTAACAACAACGGCCGTATCACCACGCGTCACCAGGGCGGTGGTCACAAGCAGCACTATCGTATCGTCGATTTCCGTCGCAACAAGGACGGCATTCCGGCAAAGGTCGAGCGTCTCGAGTACGACCCGAACCGTAGCGCGAACATCGCGCTGGTTCTGTACGCAGACGGCGAGCGTCGCTACATCATCGCGCCGAAGGGCGTGACGGTTGGTACGCCGCTGATGTCGGGTTCGGAAGCGCCGATCAAGGCAGGCAACACGCTGCCGATCCGCAACATTCCGGTCGGTACGACGATCCACTGCATCGAAATGCTGCCGGGCAAGGGCGCGCAAATCGCGCGTTCGGCTGGCACGTCGGCCATGCTGCTGGCTCGCGAAGGCGTCTACGCTCAAGTGCGTCTGCGCTCGGGCGAAATCCGTCGCGTGCACGTTGAGTGCCGCGCGACCATCGGTGAAGTGGGCAACGAAGAGCACAGCCTGCGTCAAATCGGTAAGGCCGGCGCAAACCGCTGGCGCGGTATCCGTCCGACGGTGCGTGGTGTTGCAATGAACCCGGTCGATCACCCGCACGGCGGTGGTGAAGGCAAGACGGCTGCAGGTCGCGATCCGGTGAGCCCGTGGGGCACGCCGACGAAGGGTTATCGCACCCGCAGCAACAAGCGCACGACGACGATGATCGTCCAGCGCCGTCACAAGCGTTAAGGAGTAGGCAATGACACGTTCTGCTAAAAAAGGTCCGTTCTGCGACGCTCATTTGCTGAAGAAAGTTGAGTCGGCAGCAGCTACGCGCGACAAGAAGCCGATCAAGACCTGGTCGCGTCGCTCGACGATTCTGCCGGATTTCATCGGCCTGACGATCGCTGTTCACAACGGCCGTCAGCACGTTCCGGTGTATGTCACGGAAAACATGGTCGGCCACAAGCTTGGCGAGTTCGCACTGACCCGTACGTTCAAGGGTCACGCGGCCGACAAGAAGGCCAAGAAATAAGGGGCTATCAAGATGGAAGTGAAAGCAATTCATCGCGGTGCCCGCATCTCGGCGCAGAAAACGCGCCTTGTGGCTGACCAGATTCGTGGTTTGCCGGTCGACAAGGCGCTGAACGTCCTGACGTTCTCGCCGAAGAAGGCGGCGGGTATCGTCAAGAAGGTCGTGCTGTCTGCGATCGCGAATGCGGAACACAACGAAGGCGCCGATATCGACGAGCTCAAGATCACGAGCATTTACGTCGACAAGGCTGCTTCGCTGAAGCGTTTCACCGCACGCGCTAAGGGTCGCGGTAACCGCATCGAGAAGCAATCCTGTCACATCACTGTGACGGTCGGGAATTAAGGAGCCATACGATGGGACAGAAAATTCATCCGACTGGCTTCCGTTTGGCCGTCAGCCGCAATTGGGCTTCGCGCTGGTATGCGAACAACAACAATTTCGCGGCGATGTTGCAGGAAGACATCGGTGTTCGTGAGTACCTGAAGAAGAAGCTGAAGAACGCTTCGGTCGGTCGCGTCGTCATCGAGCGTCCGGCGAAGAACGCGCGCATCACGATTTACAGCTCGCGTCCGGGCGTCGTCATCGGCAAGAAGGGCGAAGACATCGAATCGCTGAAGGCTGAACTGCAGAAGCGCATGGGCGTTCCGGTTCACGTCAACATCGAAGAGATCCGCAAGCCGGAGACGGATGCTCAGCTGATCGCTGACTCCATCACGCAGCAGCTCGAGCGCCGGATCATGTTCCGCCGCGCGATGAAGCGCGCGATGCAGAACGCAATGCGTCTTGGCGCCCAGGGCATCAAGATCATGAGCGCGGGCCGTCTGAACGGTATCGAAATCGCTCGTACCGAGTGGTATCGCGAAGGTCGCGTGCCCCTCCATACGCTGCGTGCGGATATCGATTACGCGACGTCGGAAGCGAAGACCACGTACGGCATCATCGGCGTGAAGGTGTGGGTCTACAAGGGTGACACCCTGGGCCGCAACGAAGCGCCGGTGGTTGAAGAAGTGGCGGAAGAAAAGCGTCCGCGCCGCAACGCACGTCCGGGTGGCGATCGCCGTCCGCGTCGTGATGGTGAAGGCGCTCCGGCTGGTGCTCGTCGTGGTGCACCCCGTCGCGCTGGCGGTGACGCGAAGACTGGAGAATAACGATGCTGCAACCGAAACGCAGAAAGTATCGCAAAGAGCAGAAAGGTCGTAACACCGGCAAGGCGACGCGCGGCAACGCGGTGTCGTTCGGTGAATACGGTCTGAAGGCTATCGGTCGCGGCCGTTTGACCGCGCGTCAAATCGAAGCGGCGCGTCGTGCAATGACGCGTCACATCAAGCGTGGTGGCCGGATCTGGATCCGTATTTTCCCGGACAAGCCGATTTCGCAGAAGCCGGCCGAAGTGCGTATGGGTAACGGTAAGGGTAACCCGGAGTACTACGTCGCTGAAATTCAACCGGGCAAGATGCTGTACGAAATGGACGGCGTCTCCGAAGAACTGGCGCGCGAAGCGTTCCGTCTGGCTGCAGCCAAACTGCCGCTCAAGACGAACTTCGTCGTACGTCAGCTCGGCGCCTAAGGAGTAAATGATGAAGGCATCTGAACTTCACCAGAAAGACCAGGCCGCGCTCAACAAAGAGCTGTCGGACCTGCTGAAGGCGCAATTCGGCTTGCGTATGCAACTCGCGACCCAGCAGCTCACGAACACGAGCCAGCTGAAGAAGGTCCGTCGCGACATCGCACGTGTGCGCACCGTCCTGACTGAGAAGGCGAACCAGAAATGAACGATAGCGTAAAAACCTCGCTCAAGCGGACGCTGGTCGGCAAGGTCGTCAGCAACAAGATGGACAAGACGGTCACCGTTCTGGTCGAGCACCGCGTGAAGCATCCGATCTACGGCAAGTACGTCGTGCGTTCGAAGAAGTACCACGCGCATGACGACGCGAACACGTACAACGAAGGCGATCTCGTCGAAATCCAGGAAACCCGTCCGATTTCGAAGACGAAAGCCTGGGTTGTGTCGAAGCTGGTTGAAGCGGCTCGTGTGATCTGAAGCAGAAGTTGTAGTACCGCGATGCAGTAGTAAATCGTGTCGCAGTAAGTTTCGCTTGCAAGACCGAGATTATTTGTTATAATCTCGGTCTTCCCTCTTTGTGGGAGCCCCGTCGCGGGCGAAACTGGTGGGGGAAGCCGGTTCGGGCGCCAGCCTGAGTCGACAGATTCACCGGATTGCGATGGCGGGTTTCGTCTGCCCTCGCTGCCTGTTCTAACCCAAGCAGCCAGTTGGCTGACGGGACCAAGACTGACCGGCTGTGCCATGGTGGTGCGACCGGATTAAGTTGGGAAAGATAAACCATGATCCAGACCGAAACTCGGCTTGAAGTGGCCGACAACACGGGTGCGCGTGAAGTCATGTGCATCAAGGTGCTCGGCGGTTCGAAGCGTCGTTACGCTAGCATTGGCGACATCATCAAGGTGACCGTCAAGGAAGCGACGCCGCGCGGACGCGTGAAAAAGGGCGAAATTTACAACGCCGTGGTCGTTCGTACGGCCAAGGGCGTGCGTCGCCAGGATGGCTCGCTCATCAAGTTCGACGGCAATGCCGCCGTTTTGTTGAATACCAAGCTCGAGCCGATCGGCACGCGTATTTTCGGGCCGGTTACGCGTGAACTGCGTAGCGAACGATTCATGAAGATCGTTTCGCTCGCGCCGGAAGTGCTGTAAGGAGTCGCGATGAACAAGATTCGCAAGGGTGACGAAGTCATCGTCATCACCGGCAAGGACAAGGGCAAGCGCGGTACCGTGCTGGTCGTTGCGGAAGATCGTGTCACGGTCGAGGGCATCAACCTCGTCAAGAAGCACGTGAAGCCGAACCCGATGAAGGGTACGACGGGCGGTGTGGAAGCCAAAACGATGCCACTGCATATTTCGAACGTCGCATTGGTCGACGCGAATGGCAAGGCATCGCGTGTGGGCATCAAGGTCGAAGACGGCAAGAAGGTTCGCTTCTTGAAGTCGACCGGCGCCACGCTTAACGCCTGACGCGGAGTTAAAAAATGGCTCGTCTGCAAGAGATTTATAAAGAGAAGGTTGTGCCGCAACTCGTCGAAAAGTTCGGCTACAAGTCTGTCATGGAAGTGCCGCGCATCACCAAGATCACCCTGAACATGGGCCTTGGCGAAGCCGTCGCCGACAAGAAGATCATCGAAAACGCCGTGGGCGACCTGACGAAGATCGCTGGCCAGAAGCCGGTTATCACGAAGGCGCGCAAGGCAATCGCAGGCTTCAAGATTCGTCAAGGCTACCCGATCGGCGCGATGGTCACGCTGCGCGGCCAAGCGATGTACGAATTCCTCGACCGTTTCGTGACGGTTGCGCTCCCCCGTGTGCGTGACTTCCGTGGCGTGTCGGGCCGTGCATTCGACGGTCGTGGCAACTACAACATCGGTGTGAAAGAGCAGATCATTTTCCCCGAAATCGACTACGACAAGATCGACGCGCTGCGTGGGCTGAACATCAGCATCACGACTACCGCGAAGACTGACGACGAAGCAAAGGCGCTGCTCGCCGGCTTCAAGTTCCCGTTCAGAAACTGAGGTTACCGTGGCTAAACTGGCACTGATCGAACGTGAAAAGAAGCGCGCGCGCCTGGCAGCTAAGTACGCTCCGAAGCGTGCCGAGCTGAAGGCTGTGATCGATGACGCAAGCAAGTCGGACGAAGAGCGTTACTTCGCGCGTCTGGCGCTGCAACAACTGCCGCGTAACTCGAACCCCACTCGCAAGCGTAACCGCTGCGCGATCACGGGTCGTCCGCGTGGTACGTTCCGCAAGTTTGGACTCGCGCGCGGCAAGATTCGTGAAATCGCTTTCCGCGGCGAAATCCCTGGCCTGACCAAGGCGAGCTGGTAATAGGAGAAACATAAATGAGCATGAGTGATCCTATCGCCGATATGCTGACTCGCATCCGCAACGCGCAGATGGTCGAGAAGGTTTCGGTGACTATGCCCTCGTCGAAAGTCAAGGTTGCGATTGCGCAGGTTTTGAAGGACGAAGGTTATATCGACGACTTCGCAGTGAAGGCTGAAGGCGCGAAGATCGAATTGAATATCGCGTTGAAGTACTACGCTGGCCGTCCGGTGATCGAGCGCCTCGAGCGCGTTTCGAAGCCTGGCCTGCGCGTGTACCGCGGTCGCAACGACATTCCGCAGGTCATGAACGGCCTCGGCGTTGCCATCGTGTCGACGCCGAAGGGTGTGATGACCGACCGCAAGGCGCGCCAGAACGGCGTCGGCGGCGAAGTCATCTGCTACGTCGCTTAACGCCTAAGGAGAAGAAACATGTCTCGAGTAGGTAAAAGCCCGATCGCGCTGCCGCAAGGCGCGGAAGTGGCCATCAAGAGCGACGTCATCACCGTTAAGGGCCCGCTCGGCACGATTTCGCAACCGGCTAACAAGCTGGTGACCGTGACGAACGACAACGGCACGTTGAAGCTCGCTCCGGCCGACGAAAGCCGCGAAGCAAACGCGATGTCCGGCACGATGCGCGCCTTGGTGGCGAACATGGTGCAGGGCGTCACCAAGGGTTTCGAGCGCAAGCTGACGCTGGTTGGCGTCGGTTACCGTGCGCAAGCGCAAGGCGACAAGCTGAACCTGTCGCTGGGTTTCTCGCACCCCGTGGTGCACCAGATGCCGGAAGGCGTCAAGGCTGAAACTCCGTCGCAAACCGAAATCGTGATCAAGGGGATCGACAAGCAGAAAGTCGGACAGACCGCAGCAGAAGTGCGCGGCTATCGTCCGCCTGAGCCGTACAAGGGCAAAGGCGTGCGCTATTCCGACGAGGTCGTGATCCTCAAAGAAACGAAGAAGAAGTAAGGGTGCGCAATCATGGATAAGACTCAATCTCGCCTGCGCCGCGCTCGTCAGACGCGTATCAAGATCGCTGAGCTGCAGGTTCCGCGTCTGGCCGTGCATCGCACGAATACGCATATCTACGCGCAAGTGTTCTCGGCGTGCGGTACGAAAGTCGTGGCAAGCGCCTCGACGCTCGAAGCTGAAGTGCGCGCTGAACTCGCCGACAAGTCGGGCAAGGGCGGCAACGTCAACGCTGCGACCCTGATCGGCAAGCGTATCGCCGAAAAGGCCAAGGCTGCCGGCATCGAATCCGTCGCCTTTGACCGCTCGGGTTTCCGCTACCACGGCCGCGTGAAGGCGCTGGCTGATGCGGCGCGTGAAGCCGGGCTCAAGTTCTAAGGGAAGAATTCGTCATGGCAAAGATGCAAGCGAAAGTTCAGGCTGACGAACGCGACGACGGCCTGCGCGAAAAGATGATTTCGGTCAACCGCGTGACCAAGGTCGTGAAGGGTGGCCGTATTCTCGGCTTCGCCGCACTGACCGTGGTTGGCGACGGTGACGGCCGGATCGGCATGGGCAAGGGCAAGGCCAAGGAAGTTCCGGTTGCTGTTCAAAAGGCAATGGAACAGGCACGCCGCAACATGTTCAAGGTGCCCCTGAAGAACGGCACGCTGCAACACGAAGTGCACGGTAAGCATGGCGCCTCGGCGGTTCTCCTCGCTCCGGCGAAGGACGGTACCGGCGTGATCGCTGGCGGCCCGATGCGCGCAGTGTTCGACGTGATGGGCGTGCAAAACGTTGTGGCCAAGAGCCACGGTTCGACGAACCCGTACAACCTCGTTCGCGCAACGCTGGACGGTCTGCGCAAGCAGTCGACCCCGGCCGACATCGCGGCGAAGCGTGGGAAGTCCGTCGAAGACATTCTGGGCTAAGGTGGGCACCATGTCTGATAAAACTGTCAAGGTTCAGCTCGTCAAGAGCCTGATCGGGACTCGCGAAACGCACCGCGCGACGGTGCGTGGCCTCGGCCTGCGCCGCCTCAACTCGGTCTCCGAGTTGCAGGACACGCCGGCAGTGCGCGGGATGATCAACAAGGTCTCGTACCTCGTTAAGGTCATCGGCTAAGCGCTGACCCTAGGATCCAAGGAGTTGAACATGGAATTGAATAACCTGAAGCCGGCAGAAGGCGCGAAGCACGCTAAGCGTCGCGTCGGTCGCGGTATCGGTTCGGGCCTCGGCAAGACCGCTGGCCGCGGCCACAAGGGTCAAAAATCGCGTTCGGGCGGCTTTCACAAAGTCGGTTTCGAAGGCGGTCAGATGCCTCTGCAGCGTCGTTTGCCGAAGCGTGGCTTCACGTCGCTGACGAAGGAATTCGTCGGTGAAGTGCGCCTGTCTGATCTTGAAAAGCTGCCGGTCGACGAAATCGATCTGTTGGCGCTGAAGCAAGCAGGTCTGGTCGGCGAACTCATCAAGAGCGCAAAGATCATCAAGACCGGCGAGATTACGCGCAAGGTCACGGTGAAGGGCCTGACGGCAACGAAGGGCGCCCGTGAGGCAATCGAAGCCGCTGGCGGCTCGTTCGCCGAGTAACGCGCTTTCGCCGTTACTAGCACTAGCATCGGAGAAGGTACTTGGCTAACAGCCCGAGTCTCGCAAAAACCGGTCGAAGCGCGGCGAAATTCGGCGATCTGCGTCGGCGTGCAGTGTTCCTGCTGCTGGCGTTGATCGTCTACCGCATTGGTGCGCATATTCCGGTACCCGGCATCGATCCGGATCAACTGGCCAAGCTGTTCCAAAGCCAGTCAGGCGGCATCCTGGGCATGTTCAACATGTTCTCGGGTGGCGCGCTGTCGCGATTCACGATCTTTGCGCTGGGCATCATGCCCTACATTTCGGCGTCGATCATCATGCAGTTGCTGTCGATCGTGTCGCCGCAGATGGAGGCGTTGAAGAAGGAAGGGCAAGCGGGACAGCGGAAGATTACGCAGTACACGCGTATCTTCACGGTGGTTCTGGCGACCTTCCAGGCGTTCGGTATCGCGGTCGCGCTAGAAAACCAGCCGGCTCTGGTTCTGGACCCCGGCATGGTGTTCCGGCTGACGACGGTCGTCACGCTGGTGACGGGCACGATGTTCCTGATGTGGCTTGGTGAGCAGATCACGGAGCGCGGTCTCGGCAACGGCATCTCGATCATCATCTTCGGTGGTATCGCGGCGGGTTTCCCGAACGCAATCGGTGGTCTGTTCGAGCTGGTTCGCACCGGTTCGATGAGCATCATCTCGGCGATCATCATCGTCGTGTTGATCGCGGCGGTCACGTATCTGGTCGTGTTCATCGAACGCGGTCAGCGCAAGATCCTCGTGAACTACGCGAAGCGCCAGGTCGGTAACAAGATTTACGGCGGACAGTCGTCTCATCTGCCGCTGAAGTTGAACATGTCGGGTGTGATTCCGCCGATCTTCGCGTCGTCGATTATCCTCTTCCCGGCAACCATCCTGAACTGGTTCAGCTCGGGTACGCGGACCAACTGGTTCGCAAACACGCTACACAACGTGGCCGAGGCGCTTAAGCCCGGTCAACCCGTGTACGTCCTGCTGTATGCGTTGGCGATCGTGTTCTTCTGCTTCTTTTACACCGCACTGGTGTTTAACAGCCGGGAAACAGCCGACAACTTGAAGAAGAGCGGTGCTTTCGTTCCGGGTATCCGTCCGGGTGATCAGACTGCACGATATATCGACCGCATCCTCACGCGTCTTACGCTGGCTGGTGCGATCTACATCGTATTCGTGTGCCTGCTGCCTGAGTTTCTGGTGTTGCGCTGGAACGTGCCGTTTTATTTTGGTGGAACGTCGCTGCTGATCATTGTCGTCGTCACGATGGACTTCATGGCTCAGGTGCAGTCGTACGTTATGTCGCAACAATATGAATCGCTGCTCAAGAAGGCAAACTTCAAGGGTGGCAACGTCCCGACGCGTTAATAAGGACTATGGCCAAAGACGATGTTATCCAGATGCAGGGTGAGGTCATCGAAAACCTTCCCAACGCTACTTTCCGGGTGAAATTGGAAAATGGCCATGTCGTCCTGGGGCATATTTCCGGAAAGATGCGGATGCACTACATCCGCATCCTGCCGGGCGACAAGGTTACGGTTGAATTGACGCCTTACGATCTGTCTCGTGCACGGATCGTGTTCCGGGCGAAGTGATTTGAAAAAAGGGTAATATCATGAAAGTGATGGCATCGGTTAAGCGCATTTGCCGCAATTGCAAGATCATCAAGCGCAAGGGCGTTGTGCGCGTGATTTGCAGCTCTGATCCGCGCCACAAACAGCGTCAAGGCTGAACGCCGCGCTTTTGCTTGCGCTTTTTGTTTGAGGAAAAACAATGGCTCGTATCGCAGGGGTTAACATCCCGAATCACCAGCATACCGAGATCGGCCTGACGGCAATCTTCGGCATCGGTCGCACGCGTTCCCGCGGCATTTGCACGGCAGCTGGTGTGGAATTTTCGAAGAAGGTCAAGGACCTCACTGACGCAGACCTCGAAAAGCTGCGTGACGAAGTGGGTAAGTTCATCGTCGAAGGCGACCTGCGCCGTGAAGTGACGATGAATATCAAGCGCCTGATGGACTTGGGTTGCTACCGCGGCATGCGCCATCGCAAGGGCTTGCCCCTGCGTGGCCAGCGTACGCGCACGAATGCCCGTACGCGCAAGGGTCCGCGTCGTGCAGCGCAATCGCTGAAGAAGTAAGCGGAACTGACAGTTACAGGAAAACGTAATGGCTAAGGCTTCGAACAACTCCGCGGCGCAACGCGTTCGCAAGAAGGTCAAGAAGAACGTCGCCGAGGGCGTGGTTCACGTTCACGCGTCGTTCAACAACACCATTATCACGATCACTGACCGTCAAGGTAACGCGCTGGCATGGGCGACCTCGGGTGGTCAGGGCTTCAAGGGCTCGCGTAAATCGACGCCGTTTGCAGCTCAGGTCGCAGCCGAATCGGCTGGCCGCGTGGCATTGGAATACGGCGTGAAGAACCTCGAAGTGCGGATCAAGGGCCCCGGTCCTGGCCGTGAATCGGCGGTGCGCGCGCTGCATGGTCTTGGCATCAAGATCACCGCGATCTCCGACGTGACGCCGGTCCCGCACAACGGCTGCCGTCCGCCGAAGCGCCGTCGTATCTAAAGTCGACGACGCGACCGCATGTTTCCTGTCGATGCGCAAGTATCGGCGGGTTTCGTGCGTTATGAAGTTTTGACTAAGCCCACCGTTCGACCCCAAGGGTTCGGACTAGCGCAGACGAAAGTGTGCGTGATCAATATTTAAGGATGCAAAGTGGCACGCTATACCGGTCCCAAAGCAAAGCTGTCCCGCCGTGAAGGCACTGATCTGTTCCTGAAGAGCGCACGCCGCTCCCTCGCCGACAAGTGCAAGCTCGACAGCAAGCCCGGCCAACACGGCCGCACCTCGGGCGCGCGTACGTCCGACTACGGCACCCAGTTGCGCGAGAAGCAGAAAGTGAAGCGCATCTACGGTGTGCTGGAGCGTCAGTTCCGCCGCTACTTCGCTGAAGCCGACCGCCGCAAGGGCCCGACGGGCGAAAACCTGCTGCAGTTGCTCGAGTCGCGTCTCGACAACGTCGTCTATCGCATGGGCTTCGGCTCGACGCGCGCCGAAGCGCGTCAGCTCGTGAGCCACAAGTCGATCGTTGTGAACGGCCAGGTCGTGAACATCCCGTCGATGCAGGTGAAATCGGGCGACGTCGTGTCCGTGCGCGAGCAATCGCGCAAGCAGGCTCGTATCGTCGAAGCCCTGTCGCTGGCCGAGCAAGGCGGAATGCCGAGCTGGGTGTCGGTCGACGCGAAGAAATTCGAAGGCACGTTCAAGTCGATGCCCGAGCGTAGCGATATCGCTGGCGACATCAACGAAAGCCTGATCGTCGAATTGTATTCGCGTTAATCGCGGCGGTAATGGATTGACAGCCGGGGAGCCTGATTGCTCGTGGCAAGGGGTGGCCTCGGCTGTTTATTTTCAGGTTGTTACCGGTCAGCCTTATCGGTGTAACGAGCCGAGGGTATTGAAAAGGAAAACCTATGCAAACCAGTTTGTTGAAGCCCAAGATCATTGCTGTTGAATCGCTTGGTGAAAACCATGCGAAGGTGGTTATGGAGCCGTTCGAACGCGGCTATGGCCACACCTTGGGTAACGCGCTTCGGCGCGTGCTGCTGTCGTCGATGATCGGCTATGCGCCGACCGAAGTGACGATCGCAGGCGTCGTGCATGAATATTCGACGCTCGATGGTGTGCAAGAGGATGTGGTCAACCTGCTGTTGAACCTGAAGGGCGTCGTTTTCAAGCTGCACAACCGCGATGAAGTCACGGTGACGCTGCGCAAGGAAGGCGAAGGACTCGTCACGGCCGGCGATATCGAACTCGCGCACGACTGCGAGGTCATCAACCCGGAACACGTGGTCGCGCACCTGTCGAAGGGCGGTAAGCTCGACGTTCAGATCAAGATCGAAAAGGGCCGCGGCTATGTGCCGGGCAACGTGCGTCGTTACGGTGAAGATTCGGCCAAGATCATCGGCCGCATCGTGCTGGATGCGTCGTTCTCGCCGGTTCGCCGCGTGAGCTACGCCGTCGAAAGCGCGCGTGTCGAACAACGTACCGACCTCGACAAGCTCGTGATGAACATCGAGACCAACGGCGTGATTTCGCCGGAGGAAGCGATCCGTCAGTCGGCGCGTATTCTGGTCGATCAGTTGTCGGTGTTCGCAGCGCTCGAAGGCACGGAAGCGGCGGCGGAAGCGCCGTCGCGCGCGCCGCAGATCGATCCGATCCTGCTGCGTCCGGTGGATGACCTCGAACTCACGGTGCGTTCAGCGAACTGCCTTAAGGCCGAGAACATCTACTACATCGGCGATCTGATCCAGCGCACGGAAAACGAGCTGCTGAAGACGCCGAACCTGGGTCGCAAGTCGCTGAACGAAATCAAGGAAGTGCTGGCTTCGCGTGGTCTGACGCTTGGTATGAAGCTCGAAAACTGGCCGCCGGCTGGTCTCGACAAGTAACAGTCGAAGTCGCTGCGTAGCTTTGCAAAGACGCGGATTCTGCTTTAAAATCCGCGTCTTGCTTTATTTTCGACCGGCCCGTGCGCTGATGTAGAGCGCAATAGAAGAGCTGGATCAAAACTCGTTAAAGGAACTGAAAATGCGTCATAAGCATGGTCTGCGGAAACTGAACCGCACGAGCAGCCATCGTCTGGCAATGCTCCGCAATATGTCGAATTCGCTCATCGAGCACGAAGTCATCAAGACGACGCTGCCGAAGGCCAAGGAACTGCGCAAGGTCGTTGAGCCCCTCATCACGCTCGGCAAGAAGCCGTCGCTCGCGAACCGCCGTCTGGCGTTCAACCGCCTGCGCGATCGTGATTCCGTCGCGAAGCTGTTCGACGTCCTCGGCCCGCGTTACGCGAGCCGTCCGGGTGGCTACCTCAGCATCCTGAAGTTCGGTTTCCGCGTCGGCGACAACGCTCCGATGGCGCTGGTCCAGTTGATGGATCGCCCGGAAGTTGAAGAGACGGAAGAAGTGCAAGAAGCGGAATAAATTCCGTTTCCAGTTGTTCACAGAAAGGCCAGGCTCAAAGCTTGGCCTTTTTGCTTTCTGCCTGCGACGTTTCAGCGCGCCGATGCGTAAAAGTGTGTGTCGGTCGCCGATGCTACGATATGCAATTGGCCTGCCGTTTTTCCGGAGTATCTGCGTGAATGTCCCCGTCGTTTTGATGCTTTCCACGCTGCCTGACGCCGCCGCGGCCGATGCGCTCGCGCAAGCGGCGCTGGACGCGCGGCTCGCCGCCTGCGTGACAAGCCTCGGTGCGGTGACCTCGCAGTACCACTGGAAGAGCGTGCTGGAGTCGTCGCAGGAAGTGCAATTGTTGTTCAAGACGAGCATCGCGCGCAGCGAAGAATTGCAGCGCTTCGTCGAGGCTCGACATCCGTACGAGACACCCGAAATCCTCGTCTGGCAGGTGAATGCATCGCCGGGCTATGGTCAATGGGTCAACGCAGAAACGCAGCGTCCTCTTCATGTGTGAGTTTTCCCGTCTTTTCTCGCGGCGATTCTTCGGCGCGTTCCTGTTTCTCGCAGCGTTGGCACTGCTGTCGGGCGCCGCGCGCGCAGCCGACGATTTCCTCGATCCCGATGTCGCATTCAAATTCAGCGCGTCGGAAAAGCCCGGCGAAGTGGACGTGCGCTACAAGATCGCCGACGGCTACTACATGTACCGTGAGCGCTTCGCATTCGCGGTGAAGAGCGGCGATGCGACCATCGGCGCCGCGCAACTGCCGGCGGGCAAAGTCCACTTCGATCAGACGTTCAACAAGGACGTCGAAACCTATCGCGGCGAGCTGCACATCCGCATTCCCGTCACGCAGGCGAAGGGGCCATTCGAGCTCGCGGTGACGTCGCAGGGATGCGCGGATCAGGGCATCTGCTATCCGCCGATGGAGAAGACCTACCGCGTGAAGGGCGACGCGCTGCAAGCGGCGGGCGCCGCGTCGACTACCGTCAGGCCGGACGCCGGGAGTTCATGGTTCGAGCGCGCGACCAGCGCCGACTACGCGCAGTCCATGCTCGAAGGCGGTGGCTTCTTCGCGGTCGTCGGCATGTATTTTCTTGCCGGCATGGTGCTGAGCCTTTTGCCGTGTTCGTATCCGATGATCCCGATATTGTCCGCGATCATAGTCGGCGAGGGTTCGCGCGTGACGCGTTCGCGCGGATTCGCGTTGTCGGTTTCGTATGTGATCGGCATGGCGCTCGTTTATACGGTCCTCGGTATCGTTGCTGCGCTGATCGGACAGAGCCTCGGCGCGTGGCTGCAGAACCCGTGGGTGCTCGGAGCGTTTGGTCTGCTGCTCGCGGCGTTCGCCGTCGCGCTGATTTCGGGCGTCGACATCAAGTTGCCTGAACGCTGGCAAAGCGGGGTGAACGAGGCTTCGCAGAAGCGCAGTGGGGGCAAGTTCGCTGCGGTCGCGGTGATGGGCGCGTTATCCGCGCTCGTCGTCGGTGCGTGCATGACGGCGCCGCTGTTCGCGGTGCTCGCGTTCATCGCGCATACCGGCAACGCCGTGCTCGGCGGCGCGGCGCTCTTCGCGATGGGAATCGGACTTGGCGTGCCGCTTTTGATCATCGGCCTGGGCGCGGGATCGATCCTGCCTCGCGCCGGCGCGTGGATGGACGGCGTGAAGGTGTTTTTCGGCGTGGTCCTGCTCGCGGCCGCGCTGTGGATCGTGTGGCCGGTTATCGGTGGCGTCGCGCAGATGCTGTTCGCCGCGTTATGGCTGTTGATCGCGGCAGCATCGCTCGGATTGTTCTCGTCGGGCGCATCGCCGGCTGTCGGGGTCTGGAAGCGACTCGGACGCGGTCTCGCCGCGGCGTTCGCTATCTGGGCGGCGACATTGCTCGTCGGCCTGGCTGCGGGTTCCACGGATCCGCTACGCCCGCTCGCGGTGCTTGCTTCCCGAGGCGCGTCGTCGTCGACTGCGAATGCGCAAGCGGAAGGACCGACGTTCGCGCCAGTGCGTTCGTCGGCGGAACTGGACTCGGCGGTGAAAGCCGCCGCGCGTCCTGCGATGCTCGACTTCTACGCCGATTGGTGCGTGTCCTGCAAGGAGATGGAGAAGCTGACTTTCTCCGACGCCCGCGTACAGGCGCGACTCGCGCAACTGAATCTTCTGCGCGCAGACGTGACCGCCAACAACGCCGACGATCAGGCGCTGCTCAAGCGCTTCAAGCTTTTCGGGCCGCCGGGCATCATCTTCTTCGATGCGCAAGGCAACGAAGTCGCGCGCGTGGTCGGGTACGAATCGGCCGATACTTTCCTGAAGAGCCTCGACCGGGTCGGGCCGTCGAACGGATAAAAAAGAAAGGGCGATGCATCGAGCATCGCCCTCTTCACATCGCCAGCAGGAAGCGTTACTTCGACGCCCGCAGAATGCGCGCCGCATCCAGCGCAAAGTACGTCAGCACGCCGTCCGCGCCCGCACGCTTGAACGCGAGCAGCGCTTCCATCATCACCTTGTCGTGATCGATCCAGCCGTTTTGCGAGGCGGCCTTGATCATCGCGTACTCGCCGCTGACTTGATACGCGTACGTCGGGAAGCGGAATTCGTCCTTCACGCGGCGCACGATGTCCAGATACGGCATGCCGGGCTTGACCATCACCATGTCCGCGCCTTCCTCGATGTCCATGCGCACTTCGCGCATCGCTTCATCGGAGTTGGCCGGGTCCATCTGGTAAGTCATCTTGTTGCTCTTGCCGAGATTCGCGGCCGAGCCGACTGCATCGCGGAACGGACCGTAGAACGCCGACGCGTACTTCGCCGCATACGCCATGATGCGCGTGTGAATGTGGCTCTCGCTTTCGAGCATCTCGCGGATCGCGCCGATGCGGCCGTCCATCATGTCCGACGGCGCGACGATATCCACGCCCGCTTCGGCCTGCACGCGCGCCTGCTCGACGAGGATCTCGCTCGTTTCGTCGTTCTTCACGTAGCCTTCCTCGTCGAGCACGCCATCCTGGCCGTGGCTCGTGTACGGATCGAGCGCGACGTCGGTCAGCACGCCGAGCATCGGGAAGTTCTTTTTCAGCTCGCGCACGGCGCGCGGAATAAGACCTTCGGGGTTCGTGGCTTCGCGGCCATCGGGCGTCTTGAGCGACGGCTCGATCGCCGGAAACAGCGACAGCACCGGCACGCCCAGTTCCACGCACTGTTCGGCGACTTTCATCAACAGATCGACGGACGTGCGCTCGACGCCGGGCATCGACGGCACCGCTTGCCGCACATTCGCGCCTTCGACGATGAACACCGGATAAATGAGGTCGTTGGTCGTGAGGAGGTTTTCGCGCATCAGACGGCGCGAGAAGTCATCGCGGCGCATCCGGCGCGGGCGATGGTGGGGATAGAAGCTCATGTCTTGACTCGAATTTGGAGTGGTCTTCGGGGCGGTCGAAAACGGCTTCAGAAATGCGTAAATCCTTGCCGAACAAGCACTTGGACGCGTCTGAAACCGTTTTGAGACAATGGTATATCATACCGATCGAGCGAGGCGCTTGCCGCCGGACTCCCCGCTTCTCCTCCCTGAGCGGGTGCCTGTCGATGTTCGATTAGGCTGTTAACCCGCCGTCATGCGGCGGGTTTTTTTCATGCCGGCGCGTGCGCGCGATGGCTCACTCGGCTGCGTCTTCTGACGCGTTCTCGCCGGCTTCCCCGGGCATCAGCCAGCTTTCGATCTGCTCGTGCGCTTCTTCCAGCCCCGTGCGCTTGAGTGCGGAGAAGAGCTGCACGGTGAGCTCGCCGCGATAGCCTGCATCCTTGTATTCAGCCAGCGATTTCTTCGTCGCGCGCAGGGCGTTGGTCATTTCCTGTCGCGTCAATTTGTCGCATTTCGTGAGCAGCGTGTGAATCGGCTTTCCGGTCGGCGCGAACCAGTCGATCATGATGCGATCGAGGTCCGTCAGCGGGCGGCGCGAATCCATCATCAGGATCATGCCGCGCAGTTGCGCGCGACTTTGGAGATAAGTCGACAGCAGACGCTGCCAGTGTTCCTTCGCCGCTCCCGGCACTTCGGCGTAGCCATAACCCGGAAGATCGACGAGATAGCCGGTCGGCGCGGCTTCCGGCCCGACCGAGAAATAGTTGATATGCTGCGTGCGTCCCGGCGTCTTGCTGGCGAACGCGAGCCGCTTCTGGTTGCACAGAATATTGATGGCCGTCGATTTTCCCGCGTTCGAGCGTCCCCCGAACGCGATTTCGGGCTGCGGCGTGGGCGGCAGATCGCGGAGATGATTGACGGTCGTGAAGAAGCGGGATTGGTGAAGCAGAAATGACATGGCGGGCCCAATCGAAAGAGCTGCGAAAACTTCAAGCCTTGAGAACCCGGCAAATACTGGGCATGCCCCGACTGGCGTCTTTGCGTGTAGCGGGTTATTGTACAATACGACGGATTTTTAAAGACCAGCACGGGCACGCAAGACCCAAGCCGCAGGCGGCACCCACAGAGGAGCGAGACAGTTTTCGGGGCACTTTTTGAGCCTCTTCGTTCAGTGAGTTCGGGTATCTTGCGGCGATAATCGGTCGCCGTCGTTTTTTGCAGAACCTCACATTCTCACAAGACGAAAAACAGGGTACGCGAATGAACCGACTGTACAGGTCTCTGGTGGTGATTCGGGCAGCGGCGGCTTTCGGTGCGGGTTTGAGTGGTCTAGCAGTATCGATGTCAGTGAACGCGGCGGAGCCCGCGCAAGCGGCGAAGCCGGATGTGGCGCGCGGCCAGGCCATCGCGACGCAGGTGTGTGCGGCGTGTCATGCAGCGGACGGCAACAGCGCCGGCGCCGCGTTTCCGAAGCTCGCTGGCCAGCACGCCGAATACATCGTCAAGCAATTGAAGGATTACAAGACGCAGCCGGACGCGAAGGCGCCAGCGCGCAACAATCCGATCATGGCGGGCATTGCGGGCGCGCTGTCGGATCAGGACATGGTGAACGTCGCGGCGTACTTCGCGTCGCAGAAGGCCAAGCCCAACTTCGCGCGCGACAAGAACGACGTCACGCTGGGTCAGAAGATCTACCGCGGCGGCATCGCGGACAAGGGCGTACCGGCGTGCGCCGCTTGCCACGGCGCGACCGGCATGGGTATCCCGGTGCAATATCCGCGGCTGTCATGGCAGTGGGGCGATTACACGGTGGCGCAGTTGAACGCCTTCGCATCGGGACAACGCGCCAACAGCGAGCCGATGCACCAGATTTCCTCGCGCCTGAACGAAGCGGAGATGAAGGCGGTTGCCGACTACATCGCCGGGTTGCATTAAGCGTAAAGCAGTCAGCGTCCAGCGGTTCCCGGCGGCACACGCCGGAGTCGCCCATACTACGAAGCCGGTCCCGGGCAGATCCGAGAAGACCGGCGCGAGAACAAGAAAAGGGTGGGACGTCGGTCGATGAGACCGCCAGCGTCTCCACCCTTTTTTGCTGTCCAGTCGGAGTTTGAATGAGCGTCACCACATCGGGTTTGCAGTCGAAGTCGAGCCGTCGGGCCATCAGGCATTTCGTCGAACTCGTCAGTTCGATGCGCTTCGCCATCGCGTTGCTGGTCATTCTGGCGATCGCGAGCATCATCGGTACGGTGCTCACACAAGAAGACCCGTACCCCAACTACGTGAATCAGTTCGGTCCGTTCTGGGCCGACATCTTCCGTGGCGTGAGTCTCTACAACGTGTACAGCGCGTGGTGGTTCATGCTCATCCTGATCTTCCTCGTGATCTCGGTCTCATTGTGCGTCGTGCGCAACAGCCCGAAGATGATCGCGGACCTCAAGAGCTGGAAGGATCGCGTGCATGAAGGCGGCCTGCGCGCGTTCCATCACAAGGGCGAGTTCGCGGTATCGACGAATCGCGCGCAGACAGCCGCGACGCTCGAGCGGCTCGCCGCGAAGATGGGCTACCGCTTCAAGACGCGCGAGACCGACAACGGCGCGACGCTCATCACCGCCAAGCGCGGCGCGATGACGAAGATCGGCTATATCTCGGCGCACGTCGCGATCGTCGTGATCTGCATCGGCGGTCTGCTCGACAGCAATCTGCCCATCAAGCTGCAGATGTGGATGTTCAACAAGACGCCGATCAACAGCAACGCCGTCATCAACGACATTCCGCCCGAGCATCGCCTTTCGACGTCGAACCCGACGTTCCGCGGCTATGCGTGGGTGCCGGAAGGGCAGAACGTCGGCACGGCGATCCTGAATCAGCAGGACGGCTCGATCATCCAGGATCTGCCGTTTTCCATTCAGTTGAACAAGTTCATCGTCGATTACTACTCGACCGGCATGCCGAAGCTCTTCGCGAGCGACATCGTCGTGATCGATCACAAGACGGGCAAGCGCATTCCGGCGCGCGTCGAAGTGAACAAGCCGTTCACGTACGACGGCATCTCGATCTATCAGTCGAGTTTTCAGGACGGCGGCTCGAAGCTCGAAATGACCGCATGGCCGATGACCGGCGGCAGCGCGAAGACCTCGCCTTTCAACGGTACGATCGGCGGCACGTCGCCGATCGGCAGGCAGTTCACCGGCGCGCAAGGTGAAACCGTCGAATTCACGGATTTCCGCGCGATCAACGTCGAGAACATGACCGACGGCAGCGGTACGCCGGACGCGCGCGGCGTCGGCAAGACCGAAACGCTGCGCGACGCGTTCGACGAGCGTCTCGGCTCCGGCGCGAAAACCTCGAAGCCGACGGATCTGCGCAATATCGGCCCATCGGTGCAATACAAGGTGCGCGGCACGGACGGCCAGGCGCGCGAGTACAGCAACTACATGCTGCCGGTCGACGTGAGCGGCCAGCGCATGTTCCTCGCGGGCATGCGCGTGAGCCCGAACGATCCGTTCCGCTACCTGCGCATTCCCGCGGACGAACAGGGCACGATGAAACAGTGGATGGACTTGCGCGCCGCGCTCGCCACGCCCGCGACGCGCGCCGAAGCCGCGCACCGGTTTGCGCTGCGTTCGGTTCCGCAGGAAAACGGCGAGTTGCAGAAGCATCTGGAAGAAAGCGCGGTTCGCGTGCTGAATCTCTTCGCGGGCGTCGACGAAACGGGCAAGGCGACGACGAATCCGCAGATGATTGGCGGTTTCCAGAGCATCGCGACGTTCATCGACCGTTCGGTGCCGAAGGGCGAGCAGGAAAAAGCGGCGGGCCTCCTGATGCGCATGCTCGAAGGCGCGATGTGGGACGTATGGCAGATTTCCCGAGAGCAAAACGGCCAGCCCGACGCTAAAGTGGATGAAAAGAACTCCGCGTTCGTTCAGTCATCCATCAACGCGCTTTCCGATAGCTTTCTGTACGGTTCGCCCGTCTTTCTGCAACTGGACAACTTCAAGCAGGTGCAAGCTTCGGTATTCCAGCTGACGCGCGCGCCGGGTAAAAATCTGGTGTATCTTGGCAGCCTTCTGCTGGTCGTCGGGATTTTCTCGATGTTCTACGTCCGCGAACGCCGGCTCTGGTTCTGGCTCAAAGATGCAGGGCAGGGCGGCGCGAGCGTGCTGATGGCGATGTCCACGGCGCGCCGGACGTTCGATTTCGAGAAGGAGTTCGTCCGCACGCGCGCGCAGATCGCGGCGGCGCTCGACGCGAAGCCGACAGAACCGGCTGATCCGTCCCCGGCATCCAGTGCGCCCCAGCACTCGCAATCCGAGACCCCGAGCTCGGAAGTTTCGACACGGTAAGATCATGGACCTCACACAGACTTCCTCCCACGCCTCCGCCAAGACGGAACGACCGGCACCCGGCCTCCCCGATGTCGCCGT
This sequence comes from Caballeronia sp. S22, assembly GCF_964261745.1. NCBI lineage: Bacteria > Pseudomonadati > Pseudomonadota > Betaproteobacteria > Burkholderiales > Burkholderiaceae > Caballeronia > Caballeronia sp. S22. The sequence goes on from NZ_OZ180035.1 coordinate 416,422, forward strand.
GTTCGACGATCGTCCGTTCCTGCGCCGGCTGACGCTGATCGACTGGCTCTTCGCCTTCGCGATGGTCGCAGGCGCGGGTTTCGCGCTGAACCGCTATCACGCGTACATGGACGTGTACGACACGGCGGTGCTGGTCGGCGCAGTGCCTACCTTCGTCGTGCTCGGCTGGCGCTGGAAACCGGTGCGTCTGCTGATCGCGATGATCGCAGTGCTCGCGCTGTTTTCGATTCAGCTTTATCAGCACGACCTCGCCCGCGCCGACACCAATTTCTTCCTCAAGTACTTCCTGTCGAGTCAATCGGCGATCCTGTGGATGAGCGCGCTCTTCATCCTCGCGACGCTCTTTTACTGGATCGGACTCGTGACACGCTCGCAGACCGGCGGCGCGATCGGTTCGCGCATGACGTGGGTCGCGGTGCTGATGGGCTTTACCGGCCTGATGGTGCGCTGGTACGAGTCGTACATGATCGGCTCGGACGTCGGCCATATTCCGATCTCGAATCTGTATGAAGTGTTCGTGCTGTTCTGCCTGATCACGGCGCTGTTCTACCTCTACTACGAGCAGCATTACTCGACGCGGCAGATGGGCGCGTTCGTGCTGCTCGTGATCAGCGCGGCCGTCGGCTTCCTGATGTGGTACTCGATCGCCCGCGACGCGCAGCAGATTCAGCCGCTCGTGCCCGCGCTGCAAAGCTGGTGGATGAAGATCCACGTGCCGGCGAACTTCATCGGCTACGGCAGCTTCGCGCTCTCGGCGATGGTCTCCGTCGCGTATCTCGCGAAACAGCGCGGTTTCATGGCGGACCGCCTGCCGTCGCTCGAAGTCCTCGACGACGTGATGTACAAGTCGATCGCCGTCGGCTTCGCGTTCTTCACCATCGCGACGATTCTCGGCGCGCTGTGGGCCGCGGAAGCGTGGGGCGGCTACTGGAGCTGGGACCCGAAGGAAACGTGGGCGCTGATCGTGTGGCTGAACTACGCGGCGTGGCTGCACATGCGCCTCATGAAGGGCCTGCGCGGCGCGGCGGCGGCGTGGTGGGCGCTGACCGGCCTGATCGTCACGACGTTCGCCTTCCTCGGCGTGAACATGTTCCTGTCGGGCTTGCATAGTTACGGCAAGCTCTGATCGGTTGTTTCGACTTAAAAAAACCGCCACGCATCACGCTGGCGGTTTTTTTTCGTTTCGCGGTGGAATACTGGCGTCGGGACTACTGTTTTCCCCTTATGAGCATTCAGCGGCGACATCCCGAGCGTCGCAATGGAAGGAACGCAAATGTGGATCAAACGAAATCGTCATCTTTATGGCGATGACATCGCGGGTCATGAGATCACGCCGCGCGACGTGTTCGAAAATCGCCGGCGCGCGCTGCGCTCGATCGGCGCGTTCGCCGCGACAGGACTCGCCGGCGCAAGCAGCCTAGCCCACGCGACGCTCACGTCGCCGGATGCCAAAGGCCAGAAGCTCGCGTCGGCGAAGACCAATCCGAAGTTCGTCGCGCTGGACAAGCCGACGTCGTTCAAGGACATCACGTCCTATAACAACTTCTACGAATTCGGCACCGACAAGGGCGATCCCGTCGAGCACGCGGGCACGCTGCGTCCGCGTCCGTGGAAGGTGTCTGTCGAAGGCGCGATCAAGAACCCGAAGGTCTACGACATCGACGATATCCTGAAGCTCGCGCCGCTCGAAGAACGCGTGTACCGGCTGCGCTGCGTCGAAGGCTGGTCGATGGTGATTCCGTGGATCGGCGTGTCGTTGTCCGAACTCATCAAGCGGGCCGAGCCGACGGGCAGTGCGAAGTACGTGCAGTTCATCACGCTCGCCGATCCGTCGCAGATGCCGGGACTCTCGACGCCGATTCTCGAATGGCCGTATTCCGAAGGCCTGCGCATGGACGAGGCGATGAATCCGCTCACGCTCCTGACCGTCGGCTTGTACGGGCAGGTGCTGCCGAACCAGAACGGCGCGCCCGTGCGCGTGGTGGTGCCGTGGAAGTACGGCTTCAAGAGCGCGAAGTCGCTCGTGAAGATCCGCTTTGTCGAGAAAGAGCCGCCGACGAGCTGGAATCTCTACGCGCCGAGCGAATACGGCTTCTTTTCGAACGTGAATCCGAACGTCGATCATCCGCGCTGGAGTCAGGCGACGGAGCGGCGCATCGGCGAGGACGGCTTCTTTTCGCCGAAGCGCAAGACGCTCATGTTCAACGGCTACGGCGATCAGGTCGCGTCGTTGTATCAGGGCATGGATCTCAAGAAGAACTTCTGAACGATGCCGACCGCTTCCGATATCAAAGGCGCGCGGGCGAGCGCGGGCGTTCGCTGGGTCGTTCCCGCGAAGGTCGTCGTGTTCATCGCGATGCTGTTTCCGCTCGCGCGTCTCGTGCTGCTCGGCGTAACGGGCGGCCTGGGCGCGAATCCGATCGAATTCATCACGCGATCGACCGGTCTCTGGACGCTCGTCTATCTGTGCATCACGCTCGCGATCACGCCGGTGCGCCGCATGACCGGCATCACGGCGCTCGCGCGCTTTCGCCGGATGATCGGCCTGTACGCGTTCTTCTTCGCCGTGCTGCATTTCACGACGTATATCTGGTTCGATAAATGGTTCGATGTCGCCGCGATGCTGAAGGACATCGGCAAGCGGCCGTTCATCACGGTGGGCTTCGCGGCGTTCGTGCTGCTGATTCCGCTCGCGGTCACATCGCCGAAAGTCATGGTCAGAAAACTCGGCCGCCGCTGGCAGACCTTGCATCGGGCGATCTATCTGATCGCCGCGCTCGCGATCCTGCATTTCTGGTGGATGAAGGCGGGCAAGCACGATTTCGAACTGCCTAAGATCTACGGCTCGATCGTGATCGTTCTGCTCGGCTGGCGCGTGATCGCGTGGCTTCGAACGCGAGCGACACGGCGGCGCGCATAAAAAAAGCGATGCCTCGGCATCGCTTTTTTCGTTGAAGCGCGTGAGCTTCAGTTCGGAAGAATCGATTCCCCGGCGAACAGTTGCTTCACTTCTTCACGTTCGCGCACGAGACGCGCGCGTTCGCCATCGACCATGATTTCGGCTGCGCGCGGACGCGTGTTGTAGTTCGAGCTCATAACGAAGCCGTACGCGCCGGCGGAGCAGATCGCGAGCAGGTCGCCCGGTTCGATGGCCAGTTCACGGTCCCGCCCGAGCCAGTCGCCGCTTTCGCAGACCGGGCCGACGACATCGTACTTGTGCGCCTGCGCGTCGCGCTTCACGACCGGCACGATGCGATGAAACGCCTCGTACATCGCGGGACGCGCGAGATCGTTCATGGCGGCGTCGACGATGGCGAAGTTCTTTTCCTCGCCCGGCTTCAGAAACTCGACGCGCGTCAACAGCAGGCCGGCATTGCCGACGAGCGAACGTCCCGGCTCGAAATACACTTCGCGCTGACCGTGGCCGCGCTTCTCGATGTGATCGAGCACCGTCTTCACGAACTCGCCGATATCGGGCGGCGTTTCGTCGTCGTACGTGATGCCGAGACCGCCGCCGACATTGACGTGATGAATGTGCATGCCGTCCGCTTCGATCTGCTCGACGAGTTCGAGCAGTTTGTCGACGGCATCGAGATACGGGCTGATCTCGGTGATCTGCGAACCGATGTGACAGTCGATGCCGACGACATCGAGGTTCGACATCGCATGCGCTTGCGCGTAGGTCGCGCGCGCATCGCTGAACGCGACGCCGAACTTGTTCGACTTGAGGCCCGTGGAGATGTACGGATGCGTCTTCGCATCGACGTCGGGATTCACGCGCAACGAAACCGGCGCTTTCTTGCCGAGCGATGCGGCGACTTCGTTCAACGCGTGCAGCTCGGGAATGGACTCGACGTTGAAGCCCTTCACGCCCGCTTCGAGCGCCTCGCGCATTTCCGCCGCCGATTTGCCGACGCCTGAAAACACCGTGTTCTCTGCCTTGCCGCCCGCCGCGAGCACCCGCGCGAGCTCGCCCGACGACACGATATCGAAGCCCGAACCCATGCGCGCGAACACGTTGAGCACGGCGAGATTGCTGTTGGCCTTCACCGCGACGTGGACCGTCGCGTGACGGCCCGCGCATGCATCGGCGTAGGCGCGATAGGCGCGTGTTATCGCATCGCGCGAATAGACGTAGAGGGGCGTGCCGAACTGCTCCGCGAGCGACGCGGCTGAAACGCCTTCGGCGTGCAGCACGCCGTCGACGTAGTGGAATGCGGAATCACTCATGCGTGGAATCGAAAATGCGCCGTGAAGGCTTGGGGATCAATAAGCGGACGACGCGGCTTTCGGCGCCGATGCGGCGTTGGGGCTGGTCTTCAGATCCGTCTCGGGCGAGAGCGACAGCGGCTGACCCGATGTATCCGGAATGCTGCCCGCACGCGATGCGGTTTCGCTGCCCGGAGTGACATTCGAAGGCGGCGTATTCTGGAGATCGTTTGGACGTTGCGGTAGCGGGGGCACCTTCGGCAGATAGAGCGAACCGCGTTGCCCGCAACCGCCCAGCGTGATCGTTGCCGCGGCGCCGATGCTCAAAGCCGCTACAATCGCGCTCATCCTGAAAACGACTCGCATGACCGTCCCTAAACGTTGAATCGATGGAGTTTAGCATGACAGACCAGGAATACCTGACGCTGGCGGAGGCCGCGCTGACCGCCATCGAACGCTCGGTGGATCAAGCCGAAGCCGATATCGAATTCGAGCGCAGCGGCAATGTTTTGACGCTGGAGTTCGAGAATCGCACGAAGGTGATCGTGAACCTGCAGCCGCCGAAACATGAGATCTGGCTCGCGGCGAAGGCGGGCGGTTTTCACTACAAGTACGTCGACGGCGCCTGGCGCGACACGCGCGACAACAGCGAATTCTTTGCCACGCTGAGCAAGTATTCGAGCGAACAGGCCGGCGAGCCGGTCAAATTCAAGGCGTAAAAAAAGCGAGCGGACCGCGTGGCCCGCTCGCTTCGAATGTCGCAGGCAGGACTACTGCCCCTTGAACAGATTCATGATGTCCTGCTTCTCCTGTTCGCCGACTTCGGGCGCTGGCGCCGTCACACCGGACACCCCTTCCTGCGGTGGCGCCTGACTCACGCCGATGGTCGCGACGAAGCCGTGCCCCGGCGTCATGTCGTCGTAGTACAGCTCGTTGCCGAGCGGCGTGATATCGGGCGGCATCATCGGCTTGTACTCGGGCACGCCCTTCAGCGCGCGGCTCATGTAATCCATCCATACCGGCAACGCGAGGCCGCCGCCGGTTTCCTTGTCGCCGAGGGTGCGCGGATTGTCATAGCCGATCCACGCGATCGCGACGAGCGTGCGCTGATAACCGGCGAACCACGCGTCGCGCGAATCGTTCGTCGTGCCCGTCTTGCCGGCGAGATCGCCGCGTTTCAGCTGATTCGTTTTCGAGCCCGTGCCGTGCTGCGCGACGCTCTGCAAAAGGCTGTTCATCACGAACGCGTTGCGCGGCGTGATCGCGAGCGGCGCGCTTTGCTGTGCGACGAGCGGCTGCGGATGCGACACGACGCGGCCGTAAGGGTCGGTGATATCGGCGATCAGATACGGATTCACGCGATAACCACCGTTCGCGAAGACCGCGTATCCCGCCGCCATTTGCAGCGGCGTGACGAGGCCCGCGCCGAGCGCCATCGGCAGATAGGCGGGATGGCGGTCCGCATCGAAACCGAAGCGCGTGATGTACTGCTGCGCGTACTTCGTCCCGATATGACTCAGGATGCGAATCGACACCATGTTCTTCGAGCGCTGCAGCGCGGAGCGCATCGACATCGGGCCGTCGAAGCCGCCGCCGTAGTTCTTCGGCTCCCACGCCTGGCCGCCGGTCTCGGCGGCGCTGAAGAAGAGCGGGCCATCGTTGATGATCGTCGCGGGCGAAAGACCTTTCTCGAGCGACGCCGAATAGATGAACGGCTTGAAGCTCGAACCCGGCTGACGCCATGCCTGCGTGACGTGATTGAACTTGTTCTTGTTGAAGTCGAAGCCGCCGACGAGCGCGCGGATCGCACCGTCCTGAGGCACCATCGAGACGAACGCGCCTTCGACTTGCGGCAGTTGCGTGATGATCCAGTTGCCGTCGTCGTTCTTCATGAGACGCACGATCGCGCCCGGGCGGATGCGCGAATTCGGCTGTGCGCGCGAGCTCAGCGCGAACTGGACGAAGCGCAGATCGTTGCCGGTGATGGTCGCCGTGTTGCCGTCGATGAAGCTCGCCTTCACTTCCTTCGGACTCGCCGACGTCACCACCGCCGCGACGATCTCGCCGTTGTCGGGATGCTCGGCGAGCGCGTCGTCGATGGCCTGCTCGCGGTCATCGGCATCCTTCGGCAAATCGATATAGCCTTCCGGCCCGCGATAGCCATGCCGATGCTCGTAGTCCATCAAGCCGTTGCGCAACGCGCGGTAGGCGGTGTCCTGATCGGCGGAATCGATCGTCGTCACGACGTTCAGACCGCGCGTGTACGCTTCCTCGCGGTATTGCGCGTACATCATCTGGCGCACCATTTCCGCGACGTACTCGGCGTGCACGCTGAATTCGCGGCCTTGTCCCTTCACGACGAGCGGCTGATTCACGGCCTGGTCGTAGTCCGCCTGGGTGATGAAATTCAGCTCGCGCATGCGTTGCAGGATGTACTCCTGCCGCACTTTCGCGCGCTTCGGATTGACGACCGGGTTATATGCAGACGGCGCTTTCGGAAGGCCCGCGAGCATCGCGGCCTCGGCGAGCGTGACGTCTTTCAGATCCTTGCCGAAGTAGACCCGCGCGGCGCTCGCGAAACCGTACGCGCGCTGCCCGAGATAGATCTGATTCATATAGACCTCGAGAATCTGATCCTTCGTCAGCGCTCGCTCGATCTTGTACGCGAGCAGCATTTCGTAAATCTTGCGCGTGTAGGTCTTCTCGCTCGACAGGAAAAAGTTGCGCGCGACCTGCATCGTGATAGTGCTCGCGCCTTGCGACGCATGGCCGTTGGTCAGCGCAACCGAGCCCGCCCGCAGAATGCCGGTGAGATCGACGCCGCCGTGATCGTAGAAGCGCGAGTCCTCGATGGCGAGCACGGCTTTTTTCAGATGATCGGGCACGTCCTGAATGCGCACGACGCTCCGGCGCTCTTCGCCGAATTCGCCGATCAGAACGTGATCCGCCGTATAGATGCGCAGCGGCACCTTCGGCTTGTAGTCGGTGAGCGCTTCGAGCGAAGGCAGATTCGGCATCGCGACGACCAGCGCATAGCCGAGCACGAGACCCGCGCAGACGACGAGCGCGAACACACTGACGAAAAATCCGAGCATGAGCCGCGCCCACCATGGGCGCTTGGCTTTTTTGGGCCTCTCGGGCGGCGTGGACGGCGGGTTAGACGAGGAAGAGGATTGCATTGGCACCACCAAAAACGGTCACGCGATTATAGCTGTCCGGTTTTGCGACTTTTCCGAAGCCTTTCGGCGCGCCGTTCGCGCGTTCTGGCCGCTGTCTTCAAGATACGCGCGATCGTGCAGGGAAGCATCCTTCTATCGTGAGCGTTGGCCGTTCGGCCGAGTGTTCGCCGCCGATCACGCTCGCGACAATCTTTCCACGTCAAGCGCCCGAACGGTTCGGTGCGCGAGTGAATGGAAGGAGTGGCTGATGAGTAAGGAAAACACGCTGCGCGGCACGATGCTGACGGTCACGCGGCGCTACGCGGCGGGCATCGACGTGGGCGAGGACGCGGTGCGGCTCGCCATCGTGAGCAGACGACTGAGAGCGAATGCGGCGGTGTGCGTCGAACATCTGGATTCGGTGGCGCTGCCGTCGGGCGCGGTGATCGACGGCGATTTCGTCGATCGCGAGGCGATCGTCGTGGCTTTGCGCGAGGCGTTCGGGCGCTTGCCGGAAAGCGGCGCGTGGCGGGCGCTGCGCTGCGCGATGGGCTTGCCCGCGTCGGCGACGCTCACGATGCAAATTCCGCTCGCCCGTCTGATCGACACGGATGAGCAGCTCGCGGGCGCCATCGGCGGTGATCCGCGCGGCATGCTCGAACCGGCGGTGCTCATGGAAGCGGAACGCGCGGCGGGCATCGAGAGGGGCGCGCTGGCGGTGGACTGGTCCGTACAGGCCCGGGAGGACGGTGAGGCGCAGGTCGCGATCGCGGCCACGGCGCGGCGGCATGTCGAGGCGCGCGTCGAAACGGCAGCGGAAGCGGGCATCGCGCTATCCGCCATCGATGGCGAACCGGCCGCGGCGTTGCGCGCGATGCGCCATGCCGGCTCGGTCGAGCTGGACGCGGACGCGCGCTATCTCGTCTGCTGGCTGGAAAGCACCGGGCTTCATGGCTGGCTCGTCGGCGGGCGCGGCGTCGAAAACGAAATCCGATATCCCGCGCCGGAACATCGGAGCATTTCCGACGCGCTGCACGAACTCGCTGGCCAGGATGCGCCGCTCGACTGCATTTACGTCGGCGGACAGATCGAGCTGCTGGCGCACGCGAGCCTTCCGCTTCCGGTTCTGGGCAAGACCTTCAACTGCCCCGCGCTGCCTTTCGAGGCCGCGCCGTACTGCAACGGCGCTTCCGACATCCAGGCCGCGCACCGGCATTCGCCGCGCTTCGCGGCCGCGTTCGGGCTGGCCTTGCGCGAGGTGATGCAATGAGCGCCGCCATGCTCGACGGTTTCAATCTCCTGCCGTATCGCGCGCGAAAACGCCGCGAAGTGCGGCGTCAGCGGCTGGCGCTGCTCGGCGCGGTGACGCTGGCAGGCTGCGCGGCTGTCGGCGCCGTGGCCGGCTGGGACACGTTCGAGCGCGCCCGTCTGGACGAGCGACGCATGGCCCTGGAGGCGTCGCTGCGCACATCGGGCGCGCAGATCGACGAACATGCGCGTCTCGTTCGCGCCGAATCGGATCGGCGGCGCGCGCGTGAAGCCGCGCAGCCTTTGGCCTTGCCGCGCGAGCGCTTTCTCGCACTGCTCGAAGCGCTCGCGGAGGCGCCTCTGCAACGCGGCGTCGCGCTTCAACGCGTGTCGCAGAGAACGAACGAAGTCGAACTTGCCGCGCTCGCTCCCGATTCGCAGGCGGCCGCGCAATGGCTCAAGCGACTGGAACGCGTGCGCGGCGTGCAGGCGGTGGAAGTGATCGAGATGAAGCGGCGCGCGGAACCGGCGCCGTCGGGCAAGCGCGGCGCGTCGCCGATTGTCGGAGAGCATTCCGCGCATTTCGAGTTCGTGGCGCTCGTGCGGTACGCGCCGGATCATTCGCGCGATGAAGCCGCGTCGCGTCAGGTGCGTCCGATATTGACAGCCACGCGCGCTGCCACGCAGGAGAAACGGCCATGAGCACGATTTCGATGAACTTCGCCGCGAATACGCGTTCGCGCCGCGCGCCGTCCATCTTGCAGCCGCTCGACGAATGGTCGCGACGCCGGACCGCGTGCGTTGCGATTGCGTTGGGTCTGCTCGCCTTCGTACTCGGTCTGCAAGCCTGGCGCACGTTCGACGCGAACCAGCTCGATGCGGGCCGCGTCGCGTGGGCGGCGACGCAGGCGAAGGTGCATGACGCGGGGCGCATCGCTGCGGAACTGCCCGATCTGCGAGCGCGGGCGGCGTCGGGCCGCATGGAGCCGGAGCACTGGAGCGCCGCCGACGCGTTGCGCGCCATCGCGGATCTGGCGGCGCAGAGCGGTCTGCGCGTTGCGGATATCGAGCCGGTTGCGGTCAAGGTCGGCGAGCCGAAGCTGGCTCAGCCGATTCCGGAGCGCGCACTCAGACTGCGCGCCGACGGCGCCTTTCCCGAAATCCGGCGCTTCCTGGAAGCGCTCGCCGGCCTGCCACGGCTCGTCGTGCCGGAAAGCGTGCAGATCAAACGACAGCCGGGCACGCTTGCCATCGAAGCGACGCTGCGCATCTTCGAGACGTTGCCGGCGGTATCGCCCGCCACGGCATCGCGCGTTGATGCGTTCGTCGTCGATCCGTTCGGCAACGCGGACGCTGCGACGCAGGGCGGCGACATGCTGCTCGTGGGCACGTTCGTCGGACGCCGTCGCGCGATGGCGCTGTTGCAGAGTGGCCGCGATGTCGATGGCTTTGCGCCGGGGCAGAAGATCGGTGACGAATGGCTTGGGCGCGTCGTGCCGCGTGCGATCGAGCTCGCTCGTACCGATGGCATTTCGCGCAAGCTGACATTCGCGGAGGATCGCAAGTGAGCCAGTTCGCGAAACTTTCACGCAGATTCGCGGCAGCGTGCGCGGCGGTGCTGCTGGTCGCGCACGTGGCGCGCGCATCCGAAAGCGCCGATACGATCATCGCGCCCCTGCCGCCGCTGCCCGCATCGTTCGACGCACAGTCTGTCGATCCGCTCGTACCCGACGCGCCGGTCGTCCCTCAGAGCGCGGAAGTCGCCGCGCCCGAAAAGCCCGCAGCCGAAACAGCGGACGCACTGGAAGGCCCGCCGGTGCCTTTGCCGGAGCTCGAACGATTGAGCCGCGCAAAGCACGGCGGAAACGACGACGGCAAGCCGATCACCCTCGATCTGAAAAACGCCGACCTCGGCGCCGCGCTGCACGCATTCGCACGCTTCACGGGACTGAACATCGTTGCGAGCGAAAAGGTGCGCGGACAGGTGTCGGTGAATCTCGTCGCCGTGCCGTGGCGCCGTGCGTTCGACACGCTCCTCGAAGTCAACGGTCTCGCGATGGAACAGCACGACAACGTGATCTGGGTCGCGCCGCTCGCCGAACTCGCCGCGCGCGAGAAGCTGCGCTTCGAGGCGCACGCGCGCGCCGCGGATCTCGAACCGCTCGCGAGCCGTACGTTCGTGCTGCGCTATTCGCGCGCGGAAGACCTCCGCAAGATGCTGACCGGCTCGGGCAGCCAGCGCGTGCTGTCGAAACGCGGCTCCGCCATCGCCGATGCGCGCACGAACCTGCTCTTCGTCACCGACCTCGACGCGCGCGTCCGGCAGATCGCCGAGTTGATCGCGCTGATCGACAAGGCGACGCCGCAGGTGATGATCGAGGCGAAGATCGTGGAGGGCGAGGCGGGGCTGTCGCGCAATCTCGGCGTCAAGCTGGGCGTCGCGTCGCAGAACGATCCTTCGACCGGGTTGGCGGGCGGCAAGGACGGTGTGGTATACGATCTGTCGGCGGGGCCGATCAACGGTTTCGACGCGGCGACCGCCGGGCTCACATTGTTCGTCGCGCAGGCGACGCGGCTGCTCAATCTCGAACTGAGCGCGCTGGAGGCGGAAGGGCGCGGACAAATCGTCTCGAGTCCGCGCGTCGTGACGGCGGACCGGATGAAGTCCATCGTCGAGCAGGGCATGGACGTGCCGTATCAGGCAAAGGTCGGCAACGGCGTATCGGGCGTGCAGTTTCGGCGCGCAACGCTCAAACTGGAGGTTGAGCCGCAGATCACGCCGCATGGCCACGTCATTCTCGATCTCGACATCACGAAAGACAGCCTCGGCGAACAGACGGCGAACGGGCCGGCCATCCAGACCAAGCATGTGCAGACGCGCGTGGAAGTGGAAAACGGCGGCACCGTGGCGATCGGCGGCATTTATTCCGACGACGAGCGACAGGACACGACCGGTGTGCCGGGACTGTCCAAATTGCCGGTGATCGGCTGGCTGTTCCGTCACGACGCGCGGCGCAGCTCGAAGAGCGAACTCGTCATATTGATTACGCCGCGTGTGATCGCGCCGAGCGGCTGAACGCCGGCTCGCGGGCGGCGCGACTCGACAAAGCGGGCGGTTTGCCCTTAAGCTGCCGCACGAAGAAATTCGATACTGTAAAAGGATCCAGGTTGCAGGAAGGGCACGCGAACGCGAACATTTTTTTCGTCGGACTCATGGGGGCGGGTAAAACCACCGTGGGCCGTGCGGTTGCGCGCCGTCTGCAGCGCTCGTTCATCGATTCGGATCAGGAGATCGAGGCGCGCACGGGCGCCCGCATCCCGGTGATCTGGGAACTGGAAGGCGAGGCGGGTTTTCGTCAGCGCGAGGCGAACGTCATCGACGAGCTTTCGCAGCGCAACGGCATCGTGCTCGCGACGGGCGGCGGCGCGGTGCTGCGGCCCGAGAATCGCGAACATCTGAAGAATCGCGGCATCGTCATCTATCTGCGCGCCAATCCGCACGATCTCTGGCAGCGCACGCGGCGCGACAAGAATCGTCCGCTCCTGCAGACCGACGATCCGCGCGGCAAGCTCGAAGCGCTCTTTCAGACGCGCGATCCGCTGTATCACGAATGCGCGCATTTCGTCGTGGAAACGGGGCGGCCGACCGTCAACGCGCTCGTCAATATGGTCCTGATGCAACTGGAGGTCGCCGGCGTCGTCAAGTCGGCTGAGTCATAATGTCCGCCATGATTACCCCAACGATCACCGTCAACGTCGAACTGGGCGAGCGCGCCTATCCCATTCATATCGGTGCGGGCCTGATCGGCCGCACGGAACTGTTCGCGCCGCACATCAAGGGCGCGTCGGTGGCGATCGTCACGAACTCCACCATCGATCCGCTCTACGGCGACCAGTTGCGCGCCGCGCTCGAACCGCTCGGCAAGAAAGTGACCACGGTGGTCCTGCCGGACGGCGAAGCGCACAAGAACTGGGAAACGCTCAATCAGATCTTCGATGCGCTGCTGACCGAACGCGCCGATCGCAAGACGACGCTGATCGCGCTCGGCGGCGGGGTCGTCGGCGACATGACCGGTTTCGCGGCGGCGAGCTACATGCGCGGCGTGCCGTTCATCCAGGTGCCGACCACGCTGCTGTCGCAAGTCGATTCGTCGGTCGGCGGCAAGACGGGCATCAATCATCCGCTCGGCAAGAACATGATCGGCGCGTTCTATCAGCCGCAAGCGGTCATCGCGGATATCGGCGCGCTGCACACGTTGCCGGAGCGCGAACTCGCGGCGGGCATCGCGGAAGTCATCAAGACCGCGGCCATCGCAGATGCCGAATTCTTCGAATGGATCGAAACCAACATCGACGCGCTGAATCGCCGTGACGACGAAGCGCTCGCGCACGCCGTGAAGCGTTCGTGCGAGATCAAGGCGTCGGTCGTCGCGTCGGACGAGCGCGAAGGCGGCCGGCGGGCCATTCTCAATTTCGGCCACACCTTCGGCCATGCGATCGAAGCTGGGCTCGGCTACGGCGAATGGCTGCACGGCGAGGCGGTCGGTTGCGGCATGGTGATGGCGGCGGATCTGTCGGTGCGTCTCGGCAAGCTCGACGAAGCCGCGCGCCGGCGTCTCGTGCGTGTGATCGAGGCGGCGAAACTGCCCGTCGCGGCGCCACAACTCGGCGACGACCGCTACGTCGATCTGATGAAGATCGACAAGAAGGCCGAAGCCGGCGAGATCAAATTCATTCTGCTGACCCGCTTCGGCGCGACCGAGATCACGAGCGCGCCCGATCAGGCCGTGCGCGCGACGCTCGCAGCCAGCGTCTGATCCGCGCGAGCGGCGGCCAGAACCACGATTCGGAGCAGCCGGTGAGCGACAAAGAACAGCAACTTCCGCCGGGCATGCCGCCGACGCTCGCGTTCGAGGCGCATCTCGCGCCGTATGCCGCGCACGCGTCGCAATCGCGCGGGCGGCGTTTTGCCGAACCGCCGCCCGCGGCACGCACGGAATTTCAGCGCGATCGCGATCGCATCGTGCATTCGACCGCGTTTCGCAGGCTCGAATACAAGACACAGGTCTTCGTCAATCACGAAGGCGATCTCTTCCGCACGCGCCTCACGCACAGTCTCGAAGTCGCGCAGATCGCGCGTTCGGTCGCGCGCAATCTGAGGCTGAACGAGGATCTCGTCGAAGCGATTTCGCTCGCGCACGATCTCGGCCATACGCCGTTCGGTCACGCCGGGCAGGACGCGCTGCACGAATGCATGCACGATCACGGCGGCTTCGAACACAATCTGCAAAGCCTCGCGGTGGTCGATCAGCTCGAAGAGCATTACGGCGCGTTCAACGGCCTGAACCTCTGCTTCGAGACGCGCGAAGGCATCCTCAAACATTGCTCGCGCGAAAACGCGCGCAAGCTCGGCGAACTCGGCGAGCGCTTTCTCACGGGGAAGCAGCCGTCGCTCGAAGCGCAAATCGCGAATGTCGCCGATGAAATCGCGTACAACAATCACGACGTGGACGACGGCCTGCGCTCCGGCCTCATCACGCTCGATCAGCTTTCCGAGGTGAGCCTCTGGCACACGCATTTCGATGCCGCGCGTGCCGACTATCCGGACATCGAGGGGCGCAGGCTCATCCACGAGACGATCCGCCGCATCATCAACACGTTGATCGTCGATCTGATCGAGGCGACGGGCCGCAATCTCGAACGCGTCGCGCCGCAATCGCTCGACGCCGTGCGCAACGCGCCGACGCTCGTCGCGCACAGCGATGAAGTCGCGGCGCAGGCGGCGCAACTCAAGCGCTTTCTGTTCAAGAACCTGTACCGGCACTATCGCGTGATGCGCATGGCCAACAAGGCGAAGCGCGTGGTGACGGGCCTCTTCGAAGCCTTCACCGACGATCCGCGTCTCTTGCCGCCCGCTTATCAGGCGCGCGGACCGGTGACGGAGGAGTCCGCAAACGACGCGCCTTCATCGAGCCACGACAGCTCGCAGGCGCGGCTCATCGCGCATTACATCGCGGGCATGACCGATCGCTATGCATTAAAAGAGTATCAACGCCTGTTTGTCATCGACAACAACTAATATCGCGCGTTTCAAAGCGCGAATCCTCGAAAGGAGACTCATCGATGAGCTGCAAGCCCCTGTTCCGCACGATCTCGGCCGCCGCCGTTCTGGCCTTCGGCGCCAGCACCGCGGCGCACGCCGCGACGGAAATCCAGTTCTGGCACGCGATGGAAGCCGCGCTGGGTGAGCGCGTGAACGACATCGCCAACGACTTCAACAAGTCGCAGAGCGATTACAAGATCGTTCCCGTGTTCAAGGGCACGTATGACCAGGCGCTCGCGGCGGGCATCGCGGCGTATCGCAGCGGCAACGCGCCCGCGATCCTGCAGGTCTACGAAGTCGGCACCGCGACAATGATGCAGGCGAAGAAGGCCGTCATCCCCGTCTCCGACGTCTTCAAGCAGGCGGGCGTCACGCTCGACGAAAAGGCGTTCGTGCCGACCATCGCCGGTTACTACAGCGACGCGAAGACCGGCCATCTGATCTCGATGCCGTTCAACAGCTCGACGCCCGTTCTCTACTACAACAAGGACGCGTTCAAGAAGGCCGGTCTCGATCCGAACCAGCCGCCGAAGACCTGGGCCGATGTCGAAGCCGACGCGAAGAAGCTGAAGGCCGCTGGTTATTCGTGCGGCTACTCGTCGGGCTGGCAAAGCTGGATTCAGCTCGAGAATTACAGCGCGTGGCATGCCGCGCCGTTCGCGACGAAGAACAACGGCTTCGACGGTCTCGAAGCCAAGCTCGAATTCAACAAGCCGTTGCAGGTCGCGCACATCCAGTTCCTGCAGAACATGGCGAAGGAAGGCACATTCACCTATGTCGGCCGCAAGGACGAGCCCGTGTCGAAGTTCTATAGCGGCGACTGCGGCATCATCACGAACTCGTCGGGCTCGCGCGCGACCATCGCGAAGTTCGCGAAGTTCGATTACGGCGTCGGCATGATGCCCTACGACGCGAGCGTGAAGGGCGCGCCCCAGAACGCGATCATCGGCGGTGCGAGTCTGTGGGTGTTGTCGGGCAAGGACCCGGCTGTCTACAAGGGCGTCGCGAAATTCCTCGCGTATCTTTCGACGCCGGAAGTCGCGGCGAAGTGGCATCAGGACACGGGCTATCTGCCGGTCACGCAGGCCGCGTATGAGCTCACGCAGAAACAGGGCTTCTACGACAAGAATCCCGGCGCGGACATCGCGATCAAGCAGATGCTGAACAAGCCGCCGCTGCCCTACACCAAGGGCCTGCGTCTCGGCAACATGCCGCAGATCCGCACGATTGTCGATGAAGAGCTGGAGCAGGTCTGGGCCGAGAAGAAGACGCCGCAGCAAGCGCTCGACGCGTCGGTGCAGCGCGGCGACGAACTGCTGCGCCGCTTCGAGAAGACCGGCAACTAAAACGCGTGCGCCCGCGTTCATCGCGGGCGCTTTCGTCGGGACACAACGCATGGAAAAACGGTCTCGTTTCGATACGAGCGTCTTGCCGTATCTGCTCGTCGCGCCGCAACTCGCGATCACCGCGCTGTTCTTTCTCTGGCCGGCCGGTGAAGCGCTCTGGCAGGCCACGCAGAGTCAGGACGCGTTCGGCACGTCGAGCGAGTTCGTCGGGCTGGCGAACTTCAGGCAGTTGTTCGCCGATCCGCTCTATCTCTCGTCGTTCAATACGACGATGATCTTCTGCTCGCTCGTCACCGTGTCGGGCCTCGTGATCTCGCTGCTGCTCGCCGCATGCGCCGATCGCGTGACGCGCGGCGCGAAGGCGTATCAGACGCTGCTCATCTGGCCATACGCGGTCGCGCCCGCGATCGCCGCCGTGCTGTGGTCGTTTCTGTTCAACCCGAGCATCGGGCTCGTGACGTATGCGCTCGCGAAGCAGGGCATCATCTGGAATCACGCGCTCAATGGCACGCAGGCGATGTTCCTCGTCGTGCTCGCGTCGGTGTGGAAGCAGGTCAGCTACAACTTCCTGTTCTTCTACGCGGGCCTTCAGGCGATTCCGCAATCGCTGATCGAGGCCGCGGCCATCGACGGCGCCGGGCCCGTGCGACGTTTCTTTGGCATCGCGCTGCCGCTCTTGTCGCCGACGTCTTTTTTCCTGCTCGTCGTGAACCTCGTCTACGCGTTCTTCGATACCTTCCCGGTCATCGATGCCGCAACCGGCGGCGGCCCCGCGCAATCGACCAAGACGCTCATCTACAAGATCTTCGCGGAAGGCTTTCAGGGACTCGATATCGGCAGCTCGGGCGCGCAGTCGGTCGTGCTGATGGTGATCGTCGTCGCGTTGACGGTGATCCAGTTCCGCTTCGTCGAACGCAGGGTGCAATACTCATGATCGAAAACCGTCGCGGCTTCGATATCTTCTGTCACGCGGTGCTGCTGCTCGGCGTCGTGTTGATCGTGTTTCCGGTGTACGTCGCGTTCTGCGCGGCCACGATGAACTCGAAGGAAGTGTTCAGCGTGCCGCTCTCGCTGATTCCGAGCACGCATCTCTTCGAGAATGTCGCGAACATCTGGACGCACGGCAGCGGCAACGCGGCGGCGCCGTTTGGTCTCATGCTGATGAACAGTCTCGTGATGGCGCTCGTGATTTCGATCGGCAAGATCGCGGTATCGATCGTGTCCGCGTACGCGATCGTGTTCTTCCGCTTTCCGCTGAAGAACCTCGCGTTCTGGCTGATCTTCATCACGCTGATGCTGCCCGTCGAAGTGCGCATCTTCCCGACGGTGCAGGTCGTCTCGTCGATGCATCTGTCGAACACGTACGCGGGATTGACGCTGCCGCTGATCGCATCCGCGACGGCGACGTTTCTCTTTCGCCAGTTCTTCATGACGCTGCCCGACGAGCTGATGGAAGCGGCGCGCATCGACGGCGCGGGTCCGCTGCGTTTCTTCTGGGACGTCGTGCTGCCGCTTTCGAAGACCAACATCGCGGCGCTCTTCGTCATCACGTTCATCTACGGCTGGAATCAGTATCTCTGGCCGATTCTCATCACCAACGAAGTGTCGCTGCAGACGGCGGTGGTCGGCATCAAGAGCATGATCGCGTCGGGCGATACGGCGACCGAATGGCATCTGGTGATGACGGCGACGCTGCTCGCGATGCTGCCGCCGCTCGCGGTCGTGCTGACGATGCAGCGCTGGTTCGTGCGCGGACTCGTGGACTCAGAGAAATAACGGAGAAGGCTGATCGATGGCCGCATTGAATCTCAAAGGCGTAAAGAAAACATACGACGGCTCGAATTACGTGCTTCACGGCATCGATGTCGCGGTCGAGGACGGCGAGTTCGTCGTGATGGTCGGCCCGTCCGGCTGCGGAAAATCGACGCTGCTGCGCATGGTCGCGGGACTCGAAAGCGTGTCGGAAGGCGCGATCGAGATCGGCGGCAAAGTCGTGAACAAGCTGGAGCCGAAGGATCGCGATATCGCGATGGTCTTTCAGAACTACGCACTTTATCCGCACATGAGCGTCGCGCAGAATATGGCGTATGCGCTGAAGATCGGCGGCGCGGACCGGAAGACCATCGAGGCGCGCGTCTCCAATGCGGCGCGCATACTGGAACTCGAACATCTGCTCGCGCGCAAGCCGCGCGAACTGTCGGGCGGGCAGCGGCAGCGCGTCGCGATGGGCCGCGCGATCGTGCGCGAGCCAGCGGTGTTTCTATTCGATGAACCGCTTTCGAATCTCGACGCCAAACTGCGCGTGCAGATGCGCCTCGAAATTCAGCGTCTGCACGCGCGGCTCGCGACCACGAGTCTGTATGTCACGCATGACCAGATCGAAGCCATGACGCTCGCGCAGCGCGTCATCGTGATGAACAAGGGCCACGCCGAACAGATCGGCGCGCCGACTGAAGTGTACGAGCGGCCTGCGACGGTATTCGTCGCGAGCTTCATCGGTTCGCCAGCGATGAATCTGCTGGGAGGCAGGCTGTCCGAAGATGGCGCAACCTTTATCGTCGCAGGCGACGGACCTGCATTGCCTGTATCCAACGTGAATAGCGCGATGCATGGGCGCGAGTGGATCGTCGGCATTCGTCCGGAGCACATGACGCCTGGAAACGTGGACGCACCGAGCGCGACGCTCGAAGTCGATTCAGCCGAACTGCTCGGCGCGGACAATCTCGCGCACGGCAAGTGGGGCAAGCACGACGTGGCGGCGCGCTTGCCGCACGAGCATCGTCCGCAGCGCGGCGAGCGGCTCAGCGTGTCGCTGCCCGCGCGGCATCTGCATTTCTTCGATCCGGCGTCGGGAATGCGCGCCAATTGAATGGAGCACACGCGATGAGAACCTGGCCCTATCCCGCGATCGTCGCGCATCGCGGCGGCGGCAAGCTCGCGCCGGAGAACACGCTCGAAGCGATCGACGTGGGCGCGCGCTTCGGCCACAAGATGATTGAATTCGACGCGAAGCTCTCCGCCGACGATATCGTCTTCCTGCTGCATGACGACGCGGTGGACCGCACGTCGAACGGACGCGGCGCGGCGAAAGCGATGACCTACGCGCAACTGCGCACGCTCGATGCGGGCACATGGTTCAGCGCCGAGTTCGCCGATGCGCGCATGCCGACTCTCGCGCAAGTGTATGAACGATGCGCAAAGCATGGGCTTGCGGCGAACATCGAGATCAAGCCGAGTCAGGGGCGCGACGTGGAAACAGGTGTGCTCGTCGCGCGCGAGGCGGCGCGTTTGTGGGCGGATGCCGAAACTGCGCCGCTGTTGTCATCGTTTTCATATGCGGCGCTCGAAGCCGCACGCGATGTCGCGCCGAACCTGCCGCGCGGCATGCTGTATGAACGCGTTCCGGAAAACTGGCGCGCGCAGACTTCGGCGCTATCGTGCGTGTCGCTGCACGCGAACCATCGCGCGCTCGACGGAACGCTCGTCGAGCAAATCAAGGATGCGGGCTTGCGCATTCTCGCCTACACGGTGAACGATCCGGCGCGTGCGCGTCTGCTCGCGCAATGGGGCGTCGATGCGATCTGCACGGATCGCATCGACATCATTGGCGCGGATTTTCTGGAAGGGTCGTCAGAATGAAACGTCAGCGCACACGCGCGAGCAACACGCCCGCGACGAGCGCCAACCCGCCGACGAGCGCAATCGTCTGCCAGGGCTTTTCGTGAAGATAGGCATCCGCGTCTCCAAACGCTGCGCCGGCGCGCTCGCGGAGTGCCGCGTGGGTATCGTTCAGACGTGCACGGGCGTTGTCGAGACGCTCGCTGATCTGCGCGCGCAGCGCAGCCGCATCGGCCGATGTGCCTTCGGACAACGTGCTTTCGAGTTCGCTGAGAAGCGTGCGGAGTTCCGAGCCGATATCCTCGGCCGCTTCACGGCCATGGCGCGCCATGCGGCGTGCGCGGCGGCTCGTCGTGCTCCATGAATCTCCGATGGCGTCTCGCGTATTAGGCAGTGCGTTCATAGATCGCTCCGATGGATGAGTCGTGGATAGCCCGCCCGAGATGGCGGGAAACCCATCATGCAGCAAATTCGATGCCGGTGCCTCGCCCTTGCGCAACTCATCGGTAAGCGCGACCGTGATTGATCTGGCGCTCGCGTCGGCGCGTAAGAACTGCATGTGATTCCTTCAACCGAAGGTCACATTTACAAGCACGCGCAAAACAAAACGCCGACACGAGTTAATCATGCCGGCGTTTTCTTTCTTTTCAACAATCACGCTTATATCGACGTTACATGCCGATGCGCAGTTTGACTTTAGAAACGATAGCCGACGCGCAAATATGTGACGATCGGGTTGAGCGTGATTTTCGCTTGCGACTGGACATTGAGCGTGCCGACAGGCGTTTGAGCCTGCGTGTTCAGCTTTGCCGTGGCCTTCAAAGGAATGAACGACACGGAAAATCCGGCAAACCAGTGTTCTGTGAAATTGTAAGTCGCACCGACGTTAAACACAGGCGCCCACGAACTATCCGTGTCGACTGTGGTCGGACCATGCAGGACGGAGCCTTCGAATTGCTGATTCGTGATCTTTGCGTCGGTGAACCAGGTGCGCGTCACACCAACACCGACGAACGGACGGAACTTCGCGGTAGGAGCATTGAAGAAGTATTTGAACAGCAGCGTCGGGCTCCATTGCTTCGCGCTACCGAGCTTGCCGTACTGCGAGAAGGTGCCTGTGCCTTCGAGATCGAACGTGGGCGGCACGCCCATTTCGAGTTCCGCTGCGATGTGGTCGGTAGCGAAGTAGCCCAATGTGAAGCCGGCCGTGTCAGCGCTCGAAATGCCGGCGCCGGTGCCGGGAACATCGATATTGACCGGAGATCCGCCTACACTGGTTTCTTTGAGCGGACCACTGCTGTCTTGCGGGGCAAAGTGAAACCAGCCTGCTGTTGCATAGAAGGATCCAGCAGATTGCGCATGTGCCGCGGTAGACACACACGCTAATGCCGCGATCCCCGTGATGACTTGTTTTATTTTCAATTTGTGCTCCTCCAAAAAAGCACGCTCATTATGAACACAACATTTCACATTAACCATAGCGATGCCGTAGAGCATTTTCCCTAGGGCAAAGAGCGGCTTTGGGGCCTCGTTGCACGGCACTTGCATGTGTTTGTCCGCGCTACCGAAACGGCTCCGAAAGGCCCCCGATTGGGGTAACACAAATGCGACCAACGGAATATCCAGAATGGCACGGCTTGCACGACTCTACGTTCCCGAACAGCCGCAGCATGTCATCCTGCGTGGTCTCGACCAGCAACCCGCCTTCGTCGACGACCAGGACTACGAGCTCTTCATCGACTGCTTGAGGACTGCTTCACGTGATCATCACCTCTCCATCCACGCCTACGCGCTGATGCCGCAAGCGGTGCATCTGCTCGTCACGCCTCGCGACGAGTCCAGCTTGCCCAAAGCGATGCAGGCCGTAGGACGTCGTTACGTAGCGCACTTCAATCGCCGTTACACGCGACGCGGCACCCTGTGGGAAGGCCGCTATCGTGCCACGGTCATCGAGGGCGAACGTTACTTTTTGCTCGCCACACGCGTCGTCGAAATGGCGCCCGTGCGCGCGCAACTCGTCGCGGCGCCGCAGGACTACAAGTGGTCCAGCTTCCGTCATCACATCGGGCTCACTCTGGATGGGCTGATCACCGACCATCCGCTCTTCTGGTCGCTCGGCAACACGCCATTCGAGCGCCAGCACGCCTACAAGGAACTGTGCGAGCAACCGCTCGACGAGCGCGAAGCCAACCGTCTCCTGCAAGCGACACTCAAAGGCTGGGTGCTGGGCAGCGATGCCTATCGCGAATGGGCATCGCATGCTGCCAACCGACGCGTGTCGCCGCTGCCGCGCGGACGTCCGCGCAAGATCCGCGAAACCCCACAAACCCAATAACGGCGTGCCACGGCAAACCTGAAGCGGAAATGAAACGGCGTCTCGAAATTTCGGGGTTCGCCGTTTCTTTTTCGTCGACAATGATGCGTCCCTAATATATCGGTGCGTGTTTGCACCATATCGATAATTGGTGCCGCATCATCAAGTTTTATTTGCCATCTTTTTGATTCGTCGCGTATATTTCGATTTCCGGCGATTGCCGCGGTGCAGCGTGCCGCGCACGACCGTGCTTCGTGACGCTTTCCAAGCTGAAAAAACGGTCGCAAGCGACAAGAAAATGGTTCAACGGCCGAGTCGGCCCCTCACAGTAGAGACGGTGTCCCCATGAACGATCATCAGCAACCGGCAGCCGGTTCGCTTCCCGCCGCGCAGGGCATGTATGACCCTGCGAACGAGCATGACGCCTGCGGCGTCGGCTTTGTCGCCCATATCAAGGGGAAAAAGAGCCACGAGATCATTCAGCAGGGTCTCAAGATTCTCGAAAATCTCGATCACCGTGGCGCGGTCGGCGCCGACCCGCTGATGGGCGACGGCGCCGGCATCCTGATCCAGGTGCCGGACGGCTTCTATCGCGAAGAAATGGCCAAGCAGGGCGTGACATTGCCGCCGGCTGGCGAGTACGGCGTCGGCATGATCTTTCTGCCGAAGGAGCATGCTTCGCGTCTCGCGTGCGAGCAGGAACTGGAGCGCACGGTAAAGGCCGAAGGCCAGGTGGTGCTCGGCTGGCGTGACGTGCCCGTCGATTCCAACATGCCGATTTCGCCGACCGTGAAGGCGAGCGAGCCGCTGATCCGCCAGATCTTCATCGGCCGCGGCAAGGACATCGTCGTGACGGACGCGCTCGAGCGCAAGCTGTACATCATCCGCAAGACGGCGAGCCATCGCATTCAGGCGCTGAAGTTGAAGCACGGCAAGGAATACTTCGTGCCGTCGATGTCGTCGCGCACCGTCGTCTACAAGGGCCTGCTGCTGGCGGGTCAGGTCGGCGTGTACTACCGCGACCTGCAGGACGAGCGTGTCGTGTCGGCGCTCGCGCTCGTGCACCAGCGCTTCTCGACCAACACGTTCCCGGCGTGGGAGCTCGCGCACCCGTATCGGATGATCGCGCACAACGGTGAAATCAACACCGTGAAGGGCAACGTCAACTGGCTGAACGCGCGCACCGGCGCAATCGCGTCCTACGTGCTCGGCGACGATCTGCCGAAGCTCTGGCCACTGATCTATCCGGGCCAGTCGGACACGGCGTCGTTCGACAACTGTCTCGAACTGCTCGTGATGGCCGGCTACCCGCTCGTCCACGCGATGATGATGATGATCCCCGAAGCGTGGGAACAGCACACGCTGATGGACGACAACCGCCGCGCGTTCTACGAATACCACGCCGCGATGATGGAGCCGTGGGACGGTCCCGCCGCGATCGCGTTCACGGACGGCCGCCAGATCGGCGCAACGCTGGACCGTAACGGTCTGCGTCCGGCGCGCTATCTCGTCACCGACGACGATCTCGTGATCCTCGCGTCGGAGTCCGGCGTGCTGCCCATTCCCGAATCGAAGATCGTCAAGAAGTGGCGTCTGCAGCCGGGCAAGATGTTCCTGATCGACATGGAGCAGGGCCGCATCATCGAGGACAAGGAGCTCAAGGACAACCTGTCCAACGCGAAGCCGTACAAGAGCTGGATCGACGCCGTGCGCATCAAGCTCGACGAAATCGAGCCGAAGGCCGAAGACGTCGAAACGCAACGCCGCGAAGCCGCCGCGCTGCTCGATCGCCAGCAGGCGTTCGGCTACACGCAGGAGGACCTCAAGTTCCTGATGGCGCCGATGGCGCAGTCGGGCGAAGAGGCCGTCGGCTCGATGGGCAATGACTCGCCGCTCGCGGTCATGTCCAACAAGAGCAAGACGCTCTACAACTACTTCAAGCAGTTGTTCGCGCAAGTGACGAACCCGCCGATCGACCCGATCCGCGAGAACATGGTGATGTCGCTGAACTCGTTCATCGGTCCGAAGCCGAACCTGCTCGACACGACCAACATCAACCCGACGATGCGCCTCGAAGTGTCGCAGCCCGTGCTCGACTTCAAGGACATCGCGAAGATCCGCGCGATCGACAAGTACACCGGCGGCAAGTTCAGTTCGTACGAACTGAACATCTGCTATCCGGTGGCGTGGGGCAAGGAAGGTATCGAGGCGCGCATCGCGTCGCTGTGCGCGGAAGCGGTCGATGCCGTGAAATCCGGCTACAACATCCTGATCGTGTCCGATCGCAAGATGGACCGCGATAACGTCGCGATTCCGGCGCTGCTCGCCACGTCCGCGATTCACTCGCATCTCGTCGCGCACGGTCTGCGCACGAGCACGGGTCTCGTCGTGGAAACGGGCTCGGCGCGCGAGACGCATCACTTCGCGCTGCTCGCGGGCTACGGCGCGGAAGCCGTTCACCCGTACCTCGCGCTCGAAACGCTCGCCAACATGGCCGATGGCCTGAAGGGCGACCTGTCGGCCGACAAGGTCATCTACAACTTCACGAAGGCGGTCGGCAAGGGCCTGTTGAAGGTCATGTCGAAGATGGGCATTTCGACGTACATGTCCTACACCGGCGCGCAGATTTTCGAAGGCGTCGGCCTGTCGACGGAGCTGGTTGAGAAGTACTTCCGTGGCACGGCGACGAAGGTCGGCGGTATCGGCCTCTTCGAAGTGGCGGAAGAGGCGATCCACCTGCATCGCGACGCATTCGGCGACAACCCGGTCCTCGCGAACATGCTCGACGCGGGCGGCGAGTATGCGTACCGCGTGCGCGGCGAAGAGCACATGTGGACGCCTGACGCGATCGCCAAGCTGCAGCACTCGGCGCGCAGCAACTCGTATCAGACGTACAAGGAATACGCGCACATCATCAACGACCAGACGAAGCGTCACATGACGTTCCGTGGCCTGTTCGAGTTCAAGGTCGAGCCGACGAAAGCGATTCCGCTCGACGAAGTCGAATCGGCGAAGGATATCGTCAAGCGCTTTGCGACGGGCGCGATGTCGCTCGGCTCGATCAGCACGGAAGCGCACGCCACGCTGGCTGTCGCGATGAACCGCATCGGCGGCAAGTCGAACACCGGCGAAGGCGGCGAGGACGAAACGCGTTATCGCAACGAACTGCGCGGCATTCCGATCAAGAACGGCGACACGCTGCAATCGATCATCGGCAAGGAAGTCGTCAGCGACATCCCGCTGAAGGACGGCGATTCGCTGCGCTCGAAGATCAAACAAGTCGCGTCCGGGCGTTTCGGCGTGACGGCGGAATATCTGTCGTCGGCGGATCAGATCCAGATCAAGATGGCGCAGGGCGCGAAGCCGGGTGAAGGCGGTCAGTTGCCGGGCCACAAGGTTTCCGAGTACATCGGCAAGCTGCGTTATTCGGTTCCGGGCGTCGGCCTGATTTCGCCGCCGCCGCACCATGACATCTATTCGATCGAAGACCTGGCACAGCTCATTCACGATCTGAAGAACGTGAATTCGGCGTCGAGCATTTCGGTGAAGCTGGTGTCGGAAGTCGGTGTCGGCACGGTTGCCGCCGGGGTCGCGAAGGCGAAGGCGGATCACGTCGTGATCGCGGGTCATGACGGCGGCACGGGCGCATCGCCGCTGTCGTCGCTGAAGCACGCGGGCACGCCGTGGGAACTCGGCCTCGCCGAAACCCAGCAGACGCTCGTGCTGAACCGTCTGCGCGGCCGTATCCGCGTGCAGGCCGACGGCCAGATGAAGACCGGCCGCGACGTCGTGATCGGCGCGCTGCTCGGCGCGGACGAATTCGGCTTCGCGACGGCGCCGCTCGTCGTCGAAGGCTGCATCATGATGCGCAAGTGCCATCTGAATACGTGCCCGGTCGGCGTCGCGACGCAGGACCCGGTGCTGCGCGCGAAGTTCTCCGGCCAGCCGGAACACGTCGTCAACTTCTTCTTCTTCGTCGCGGAAGAAGTGCGCGAGATCATGGCGCAGTTCGGCATCCGCAAGTTCGACGATCTCATCGGTCGCGTCGATCTGCTCGACATGAAGAAGGGCATCGAGCACTGGAAGGCGAAGGGTCTCGACTTCTCGCGCATCTTCTATCAGGTGCCGGTTGGCGAAGACGTCGCGCGCAAGCATGTCGACGTGCAGGATCACGGTCTGGACAAGGCGCTCGATCACGTGCTGATCGAGAAGTCAAAGGCGGCGATCGAGAAGGGCGAGCATGTGTCGTTCATCCAGCCGGTGCGCAACGTGAACCGCACGGTCGGCGCGATGCTGTCCGGTCTGATCGCGAAGAAGCACGGTCACGACGGCCTGCCCGACGACTCGATCCACATCCAGTTGAAGGGCACGGCGGGCCAGAGCTTCGGCGCGTTCCTGGCGAAGGGCGTCACGCTGGATCTCGTCGGCGACGGCAACGACTATGTCGGCAAGGGCCTGTCGGGCGGGCGCATCATCATTCGCCCGACCAACGACTTCCGCGGCAAGTCCGAGGAAAACATCATCTGCGGCAACACGGTGATGTACGGCGCGATCGAAGGCGAATCGTATTTCCGCGGCGTCGCGGGCGAGCGCTTCTGCGTGCGTAACTCGGGCGCGACGGCGGTCGTCGAAGGCACGGGCGATCACGGCTGCGAGTACATGACGGGCGGCACGGTGGTCGTGCTCGGCGAGACTGGCCGCAACTTCGCGGCGGGCATGTCGGGCGGCATCGCATTCGTGTACGACCCGGACGGCACGTTCGCCGGCAAGTGCAACAAGTCGATGGTCGCGCTCGATCCGGTGCTGCAGCAGGCCGAACAAGAGCGCACGGTGGATCGCGCGCTGTGGCACACCGGCAAGACCGACGAAGCGCTGCTCAAGGGCTTGATCGAGCGTCACTTCCAGTTCACCGGCTCGCCGCGCGCGAAGTCGCTGCTCGAGAACTGGGATTCGGCTCGCCGCCAGTTCGTCAAGGTGTTCCCGACCGAGTACAAGCGCGCGCTCACCGAGCTCGGCGCGAAGAAGTCGAAGGACGCCATCGCGGCTTAAGGCCCGAATCGCAACGTTTAGAAAGGCTCTCCGGTGCGTGTGCATCGGGGAGCGCGATCCTCACCAAATACAGAGAAAGAAATGGGCAAGGCAACCGGTTTTCTCGAATTCGAACGCCGCCACGAGGCGTACGAAGCACCGCTGACCCGCGTCAAGCATTACAAGGAATTCGTCGCCGCGCTGACGGATGAAGACGCCAAGGTTCAAGGCGCGCGCTGCATGGATTGCGGCATTCCGTTCTGCAACAACGGCTGCCCGGTCAACAACATCATTCCGGACTTCAACGATCTCGTGTTCCAGCAGGACTGGAAGAGCGCGATCAACGTGCTGCACTCGACCAACAACTTCCCCGAATTCACGGGCCGCATCTGTCCGGCACCGTGCGAAGCGGCGTGCACGCTCGGCATCAACGACGATCCGGTCGGCATCAAGTCGATCGAGCACGCGATCATCGACAAGGCATTCACCGAAGGCTGGGTCGTGCCGCAGCCGCCGAAGCACAAGACGGGCAAGAAGGTCGCTGTCGTCGGTTCGGGTCCTGCGGGCCTCGCGGCCGCGCAGCAGCTCGGGCGCGCGGGGCATGAAGTCGTCGTGTTCGAGAAGAACGATCGCATCGGCGGACTGCTGCGTTACGGCATTCCCGACTTCAAGCTGGAGAAGTGGCTGATCGACCGCCGTATGCGTCAGATGGAAGCCGAAGGCGTGTCGTTCCGCACGAACGTGTTCATCGGTAAGGATCCGTTGCCGGCGTACATCGGCAACACGGCGAAGGAAACGATCACGCCGGACGAGCTGAAGGAACAGTTCGACGCGGTCGTGATCGCGGGCGGCTCGGAAACGCCGCGCGATTTGCCGGTGCCGGGCCGCGAGCTGGAAGGCATCTACTACGCGATGGAATTCCTGCCGCAGCAAAACAAGGTCAACGCCGGCGACAAGCTGACGGATCAACTGCTGGCGAAGGGCAAGCATGTCGTCGTGATCGGCGGCGGCGATACGGGTTCGGACTGCGTGGGCACGTCGAATCGTCATGGCGCGAAGAGCGTGGCGCAGTTCGAACTGCTCGCGCAACCGCCCGAGGAAGAAAACAAGCCGCTCGTGTGGCCGTATTGGCCGATCAAGCTGCGCACGTCGTCGTCGCATGAAGAAGGTTGCGATCGCGACTGGTCGGTGGCGACGAAGCGCTTCGAAGGCAAGAACGGCAAGGTCGAAAAGCTGATCGCGGTGCGCGTCGAGTGGAAGGGCGGCAAGATGCAGGAAGTGCCGAATTCCGAATTCGAACTGAAGGCCGATCTCGTGCTGCTCGCGATGGGTTTCACCCAGCCGGTGTCGCCCGTGCTGGAGGCGTTCGGCGTCGAGAAGGATGCGCGTGGGAACGTGCGCGCGGCGACGGAAGGCGACAAGGCGTATTACACGTCGGCGGACAAGGTGTTCACGGCGGGCGATATGCGCCGTGGTCAGTCGCTGGTCGTCTGGGCGATTCGCGAAGGACGTCAGTGTGCGCGGTCGGTGGATGCTTATCTGATGGGGTCGAGCGAGTTGCCGCGGTAGGTCTCGGCGATGCTTGATGAAAAGGCCACGCGACTGCGTGGCCTTTTTGCTTCTACGCGGCGCGCATCCGATGATGAATCTTTTTTGCGAGCGCTGCCTTTGCGTCGATCGAATCGACCATGTCGTTGGCCGCGTTCATCAAACGGCGCAGATCGCTGCTCGGAATCGCGCTCGCGTCCTGGAACACGACGATCGAATCGAAGCGCTCGATGTACTGGTCGATGTGCTGAAGCACGATGGTCGCGAGCCGCGCGCGTTCCTGGCTCGCCACGCCGAAGACGAAGAGCGGTGTGCGTGCGCCCCTGATCGAAAAGTCGATGGGATAGTCGACGGCGTCGGGGACTTCCGGCGCCAGATAGTTTTCGACGATATTGTCGGCGCCGACGATTTCGGTCAGATTCAGCTTCAGATCGTCGAAGAACGTCGATGCAACGCGCGCCTTGCTCCAGCTTCGAAGGTCGTTGACGCGAAGCATCGCTTGTCCATAGCGAAGCAGCGAAATCCCGAGAAACTGCTCATCCGATTCGGACACGATTTGCCCGTCGTCGGCGAGTCGCGCACCGTACTCCGCCAGCATCTTGTCGAGCAGCACGCGGCGTGGACCGCGCATCAGGGCCGAAGTGTCCGAATCGTACGAGACACGCATCAGCGTGGAACCGGCGTCCTCGATTCGCCACCCTCCCATCGTCTGCCGAAGCCATACGGTCACGTAGTCGCCGTCGGGTTCGAGCAGCGGCATGGAGAGTCGCAAGGCATCGCCATCTTGTGCGACGTCGAGTTCGGAACACCACGATTCGCACAGCAGTCGCCTCACGGCGTCCGGAGTGTTGTGCAGCATGTCAGAACTCGAGTTCAGGTTGAAAAGGATTGTGCGGATTGACGATGATCTTCGGCGTGCGTCGCATTGCTTCGAGATCCTCGTCGGTCAAGAGCTGAAAGTCCATTTGCTGTCCATGTGCCGGGTACGCGACAGTCTAGGGCGCAGCAAATCGATCGAATCAACCCGATCGACAAATAAGAAAAACCGCACCGGATTGCTCGCGGTGCGGTTCGTCGAGCCATCGATGCCAGGGCCTCAAACCTCCGCCATCGCCCTCTCGATCTCGATCTTGTAATCATGGAACATCGCCACCGACTCGCGATGCGCCACGCTCAGAATCGCCGCCTTCGGCAGCCGTTCGACGAGCGTGTTGTAGATATGCAGTTCGTTTTCCGCGTCGAGCGCGCTGGTGGCTTCATCGAGAAACACGAAGTCCGGCTTGTGCAGCAGCACGCGCGCCGCGGCAAGACGCTGTTGCTCGCCCGGCGACAGACTCCGCGCCCAGTGCGCGCTTTCCTCCAGCCGGTCCGCATACGCTTGGAGATTGCACAGACGCAGCGCTTCGCGCGATTCGTCGTCGCTGAACGTGCCTCCGGGCGACGGATACGACAGCGCCGCGCGCAGCGTCCCGATCGGCAGATAGCTCATTTGCGGGATGAACATCATTTTTGCGTCGACGGGTGCGTCGATGGTGCCGTCGCCGAAAGGCCACAAGCCGGCCAGCGCGCGCATCAACGTGCTCTTGCCCGACCCGGACGGCCCGACGACGAGCCAGCGCGAGCCCGGCTCGATCGACACGTTCGCCACGCGCGAGAGCGGCGTGCCGTTGGGCAGCGCGAGCATGAGGCCGTTCGTCGTGAGCGAAGGCGTGCTCGTGTAATGCAGATTGATGCCGCCGTGTTCCGTCGCCGGCGACGTTTCCTCGCGGATATGGGTCGAGCGCATCACGCGTTTGAATTCGCGCAGACGGTTGACGGTAGCGCGCCATTCGACCAACGTCGAATAACTATTGATGAACCATGAAAACGAATCGCTGACCGTGCCGAACGCCGATGAAATCTGCATCAGCACGCCAAACGAAAACGCGCCCGCGAAGTAGCGCGGCGCGGCGACCATGATCGGAAAGATGATCGCGATCTGCCCGTAGAAGCTCAACACGAAGGTCATGCGCTTCGTGTACTTCATGATGAGCCACCAGTTGTCGCGAATGCGCTGGAAAATGGTCTTTGCGTTGGCGGTCTCGGTGGAGATGCCGTCGTAGAACGCGATCTGCTCGGCGTTTTCGCGCACCCGAATCAGCCCGAAGCGAAAATCCGCTTCCACTTTCTGCTGCTGATAGTTGATCGACACGAGCGGATGCCCGACCTTCTGGATGATCAGCGAGCCGAGAATCGCATAGAGCGCGGCGGCCCACACCATGTAGCCCGGAATCGTGATCGGCGTGCCGCCGAGCGAGAACGTGAGCGCGCCGGCAATGGTCCAGAGAATCGTGATGAAGGTGACGAGCGTGACGAGCGTCGAAAGCAGGTCGAGCGACAGCGAAAGCGTGGTGGTGGCGAAGGACTGGAGGTCGTCGGAAATACGCTGGTCGGGGTTGTCGGCGAGGCGATCGCGCTCGATACGGTAGAACGCCTTGTCGCCGAGCCATTGCTCCAGAAACCGGTTGGTGAGCCATTGCCGCCAGCGGAACGCGAGCATCTGCCGCAGATAGCGCCCGTACACCGCGAGCAGGATGTACGCGAATGCGAGGCCCGTGAAGATCAGCAGAAGGTGCGGGAAGTCCTTGACGTTCTTGTTCTGCAGCGCGTTGTAGAAGTCGGCGTTCCAGCTGTTGAGCCGGACATTGATCCACACGACTGTCATGTTGATCGCGATGATCGCGACGAGCAGGCCCCACGCGAAACCGCGCTCCTCCGAGACCCAGTAGGGCTTGATGAGGCTCCAGGCCGAGACTTCGTCGGCCTTCTGCTGCGTGCTTTCGGTACGAGTGTTGGTCATGAGCTTCCTGCTGATGCGCCCCGTGGCGCCCGATTGTGACGTCCGCGGCCGGGCCGCGCGCGGCGTTTTCCGGCCCCGTAAATTGTTCCGGGATTCTCTTAACGCTCGCTTAATTTCGTGCGATCGGCCGGCGAACCATGTTCGCGGCATTGTGCCAGAGTGCCGACGCGCGCGATAAAAGGCGGGCAATCCCGGTTTGCAGCGGCTTCGCCTTTCATGTTTTAATGATCCTCGACGAAACAGGGGTGCTTCGCGTGCATCGGCGGCCGGAACGGTCGGCAGCGCGGCGAGGCTGAGAGAGACCCTTTGCACCCGATCCGGGTAATACCGGCGAGGGAAGTTTCCGGAGAACGCGCGAATCCCGCGCCATTCCTCCAGTCTCTTCCAGTATTTTTCTTCCGCCCGGCACGTTTCATCCGATGCCGAGCCGGTCTCTCCGCTGATTTCGTCCTCGTGATGTGGCGTCGCGCCAGCACGGTCGAGATCGCGTACTTCGTCTCCTCGTGCGGTGCAGCGTCACGCCCTTTGGAGACATCGAATTGAACAGGATCGAACAGGGCGCGCCGCGCCGGCAGGATTTCGCCGTCGTCGGCGGCGGGCTCGTCGGACGGCTCGTCGCCTGGCAGCTTGCGGGCGCGGGCCATGACGTCGCGCTCTACGAACGCGGCGATGCGGCGGGCACGCAATCGGCTGCGTGGGTCGCCGCCGCGATGCTCGCGCCGCTCGCGGAAGCGGCGAGCGCGGAGCCGCTCGTGGTCGGCCTCGGCGCGGCGTCGCTCGAACGCTGGCCGCGTCTCATCGAGCAATTGCCCGAGCCGGTCTTCTTTCAGCGCAACGGCACGCTCGTCGTGTGGCACGGTGCGGATCGCGCCGAGGCGCCGCTTTTCGAGCGCCGTCTGCGCGCCAATTCGCCTCCCGATCTGCTCGATGGCGGGTTCGTCAAGCTCGCGGGCGCGCAAGTCGCGCAGGCCGAACCCGCGCTCGGAACGCGCTTCGCACAGGGCTGGCTGCTGCCGAACGAAGGCCAGCTGGATAACCGCCAGGCCCTGAGCGCGCTCGCGGCCGGACTCGCTGCGCGCGGCGTGCGCACGCACTGGAACACGCCGGTCGACGCAATGCCCGACGCCCGCTGGATCATCGATTGTCGTGGTCTGGGCGGAAAGCCCGCGTGGCCCGCGCTGCGCGGCATCCGCGGCGAAGTCGCGCGCGTGCATGCGCCGGGCATCGGGCTTTCGCGGCCGGTGCGGCTGCTGCATCCGCGCTATCCGCTCTATATCGCGCCGAAGGAGAACGATCTGTACGTGATCGGCGCGACGGAAGTGGAAGGCGAAGACATGTCGCCCGTCAGCGTGCGCTCGGCGCTCGAACTGCTGAGCGCGGCTTTCGCCGTGCATCCGGGTTTCGGCGAGGCGCGCATCCTCGAACTGAATTCGCATTGCCGGCCGACCTTGCCGGATCATCGGCCGGCCATCGTCTGGGACGGGGCGCGGACCTTGCGCGTGAACGGCCTGTATCGGCACGGTTTCATGATCGCACCCGAAGTCGCGGATGCCGCGAGCCATCTGGCCGAAGCGCTCGCTTCAGGCGACGTCGCCGATGCCGACACCTTCTCCGATTTCCGCGGCGCCGCGCGCTGGCCCGAACTGCTGCACGGCGAGTTCTCGGTCGCGCCCGCGCTTTCGCATTGAGCAAGAGACAAACGAGATGAACATCCACATCAATCAGCGTGTCTTCGATTTGCCCGACACCGCCACCGTTACCGAAGCGCTCGCCGCGTTCGGCGCGAAGCCGCCGTTCGCGGTTGCGTTGAACGGCCAGTTCGTCGGGCGCGGCGAGCACGCCACGAAAACGCTCGCCGCGGGCGACAAGCTCGACGTCGTTTCGCCCGTCGCGGGCGGCTGAATTCCGAACCGAAGGATCGAATCATGACCATATCCACCGCCGACGTTCTCACGCTCTACGGCGAGACCTTTCCGAGCCGCGTGCTGCTCGGCACTTCGCGTTATCCGTCGCTGCAATCGCTGTCCGACTCCATCGACGCCGCGCGGCCTGGCATGGTCACGGTCGCGCTGCGCCGCCAGTCGGAAACGGGCGAAGCCGGCTTTTTCGATGTGCTGAAGCGCCACGGCGTCGCGCTGCTCCCCAACACGGCCGGATGTCAGAGCGTCGACGAAGTGCTGACCACCGCCCATATGGCGCGCGAAGTATTCGAAACGCCGTGGATCAAACTCGAGCTGATCGGCGACGATTACACGCTGCAGCCCGACCCGATCGGCCTCGTGGAAGCGTCCGCGAAGCTGATCCGCGAAGGCTTCAAGGTGCTGCCGTATTGCACGGAAGACCTCGTGATCGGCAGGCGCCTTCTCGATGCCGGCTGTGAAGCGCTGATGCCGTGGGGCGCGCCGATCGGCACGGGCAAAGGCGTGACCAATCCGTATGGGCTGCGTACGCTACGCGAGCGGCTGCCGGACGTGCCGCTGATCGTCGATGCCGGTCTCGGTGTGCCGTCGCACGCCTGCCAGGTGATGGAATGGGGCTTCGACGGCGTGCTGCTCAATACGGCCGTATCGCAGGCGACTTTCCCGCCGCAGATGGCGCGGGCCTTTGCGCTGGGCGTCGAGGCGGGGCGCACCGCATTTCTCGCCGGCCCGATGGCCGAACGCGACAGCGCGCAGGCGAGCACGCCGGTCGTCGGCATGCCGTTCTGGCATCAGGACGGAGGCGCGGCATGAGCTTGCTGAATCGCGAAGTTTTCTGGCCGCCGGCCGACGAGCTGATCGAAGTCGCCGAGCGGATTCGCGCGCGTCTGGGCGAATGGCCCGCGGCCGAAACGCGCTGGCGCATCTGCCTGACCGCGCCGGAATCGCCGAAGGCCGGCGATCTGATCGTCGCGGCCGAGTCGCACGACGCGGACAGCGCGCGGCTCCTGGCAAGCGGCGCGGCGGTGCTCGACGCGCGTGACGGCCGCGTGACGCTGCATCGTGGCGACGAACGTTTCGCGCTGGAAGGCGAATGGTCCGATGATTGGCTGGCCGCGCTCGCCGCCTTCCTCGATTGCAACTTCGAACCGCACGACGCGCTCACGCTCGCGCTCGCCTGGCGCGCGGGCGACGAGAACAAGGCGGACGCCTGGCCTGTCGATTTCGCTACTTTCCCGCGCGTCGCCGATTTGCCGCCGGCTCCCGAGGGCGGCTTCCCGGCGTGTCCCGATCGCCTCGGCCTGTATCCGGTGTTGCCGAGCGCGGACTGGGTGGAACGCGTGCTGGACCTCGGCGTGCGCACCGCGCAATTGCGCCGCAAATCGACCGACGCCGCCGATTTGAGCCGCGAAATCGCACGCTCGGTCGAGGCGGGGCGTCGGCATGACGCGCAGCTTTTCATCAACGATCACTGGCGCGAGGCGATCGCGGCGGGCGCGTACGGCGTGCATCTCGGCCAGGAAGACGTGCAGACGGCCGATCTGAATGCGATCGCGAAGGCCGGCGTGCGACTCGGACTCTCGACGCACGGCTATTACGAGATGCTGCGCGCGCTGCATTTCAAGCCGAGCTATCTCGCGCTCGGCGCCGTTTTCCCAACCACGACGAAAGTCATGCCGACCAAGCCGCAAGGGCTCGCACGGCTCACGCGCTACGTGCAGCTTTTGTCGGGACGCGTGCCGCTCGTGGCGATCGGCGGAATCGACGCCAAGGTGATGCCGGACGTCCTCGCGACGCGCGTCGGCAGCGCTGCGGTCGTGCGCGCGGTCACCGAAGCGGCGGACACGGCGGCGGCGGTCTCGTTGCTACAACAAATGTTTGCAAGTCAATGGTGAAAAATCCCAAAAACGAAGGGGCGCAAACCTAGGCAAAGCACCGATTGCACGCAGGCCCTATAATTCGGCCTTTTGCGTCAACGGAATCTCTTACCCAGTGCCTGCTTCTTCCGAGACTATGCTGGAGCTACGCGACGTCGATTTCGGCTACGGCGACCGGCTCGTACTGTCGAACCTGAACATGCGTTTCCCGCGTGGGCAGGTGGTCGCGGTCATGGGCGGCTCCGGCTGCGGCAAAACCACGACCTTGCGCCTGGTCGGCGGCCTCGTGAAGGCGAGCCGCGGCCAGGTCACGTTCGATGGACAGGACGTCGGCGCGCAGACGCGCGACGGTTTGTACGCGCTGCGCCGCAAGATGGGCATGCTGTTTCAGTTCGGCGCGCTGTTCACTGACCAGACCGTGTTCGAGAACGTGGCGTTCCCGCTGCGCGAGCACACGGATCTGCCGGAAGCGTTGAT
Organism: Caballeronia sp. S22; assembly: GCF_964261745.1. NCBI lineage: Bacteria > Pseudomonadati > Pseudomonadota > Betaproteobacteria > Burkholderiales > Burkholderiaceae > Caballeronia > Caballeronia sp. S22. Next base: position 452,106 of record NZ_OZ180035.1, read on the forward strand.
CCGCGATCTCGTTCTGATGAAGCTGAACGCCGTCGGTCTGCGCGGCGCGCGCGATCTCGCGCCGTCCGAAATTTCGGGCGGCATGGCGCGGCGTGTGGCGCTCGCCCGTGCCATCGCGCTCGATCCGCAGCTCATGATGTACGACGAACCGTTCGCCGGCCTCGATCCCATCTCGCTCGGCATCACGGCGCAACTCATCCGCACGATCAACGACGCGCTCGGCGCAACCTCCATTCTCGTCACGCACGACGTGCCGGAATCGTTCGCCATCGCCGACTACGTGTATTTCATTGCGAACGGCGGCATCCACGCCGAAGGCACGCCGGCGGAGCTGCGCGCATCGCAGGACCCGACCGTGCGCCAGTTCATCGACGGCACACCGGACGGCCCGTTCAAGTTCCACTACGCGAGCACGCCGCTCGCCGCGGATTTCGGCATCGGAGGGCAGGCATGATCAGCGCGCTCGGACGCTGGGTGCTCGACGGTTTCGGCACCGCGGGCTACGCGACGCGCATGTTCCTGCGCCTCGTGCTCGAATTTTTTTCGCTGTTGCGTCGCCCGCGACTCGTCACGAAACAGATCCACTTCGTCGGCAATTATTCGCTCGTGATCATCGCGGTGTCGGGATTGTTCGTCGGCTTCGTGCTTGGCTTGCAGGGCTATTACACGCTGAGCCGCTACGGCTCGGAACAGGCGCTCGGTCTGCTCGTCGCGCTATCGCTCGTGCGCGAGCTCGGGCCGGTCGTCACGGCGCTGTTGTTCGCGGGGCGCGCGGGCACGTCGCTCACCGCCGAAATCGGGCTGATGAAGGCGGGCGAGCAACTCACCGCGATGGAAATGATGGCGGTCGACCCGCTCAAAGTGGTCGTCGCGCCGCGCATGTGGGCGGGCATCATCGCCATGCCGGTTCTCGCGGCCATTTTCAGCGCGGTCGGCATCATCGGGGGCTACGTCGTCGGCGTGATCCTGATCGGCGTCGATCCGGGCGCGTTCTGGTCGCAGATGCAGGGCGGCGTGGATGTGTGGCGCGATGTCGGCAATGGCGTCATCAAGAGCATCGTGTTCGGCTTCGCGGTGACGTTCATCGCGTTGTTCCAGGGCTACGAGGCAAAGCCGACGCCGGAAGGCGTGTCGCGAGCGACGACCAAGACCGTCGTGTACGCGTCGCTCGCCGTACTCGGGCTCGATTTCCTGCTGACCGCATTGATGTTCAGCTAATGGACCAGGCGCAGGCGCCGGGCAAGGCGCGGGCGTTGTGAAAGGCACAGACCATCACGCGCCATCTGCGAAAAGATTCTCTTTGGGAAGACGATGAAAAAGACTGCTCTCGACTTTTGGGTCGGCCTCTTCGTGGTGCTCGGTTTCGTGGCGCTGCTCTTTCTTGCGCTGAAGGCGGGCAACATGAGCTCCCTGTCGTTCCAGCAAACCTACGAGGTGAAACTCAAGTTCGACAACATCGGCGGGCTCAAGGCGCGTGCGCCGGTCAAGAGCGCGGGCGTGACGGTCGGGCGCGTGGGCGGCATCGGCTTCGACTCGAACACGTACCAGGCGGTCGTCACGATCGATATCGACAAGCAGTACCAGTTCCCGAAGGATTCGTCCGCGAAGATCCTGACGTCGGGTCTGCTCGGTGAGCAGTACATCGGCCTCGAGCCGGGCGGCGACGATCAAATGCTGAAGAACGGCGACACCATCACGATGACGCAATCGGCAGTGGTCCTCGAAAACCTGATCGGCCAGTTCCTCTACAACAAGGCGGCGGATTCCGGCGCCTCGAAATCATCGGCAGCGCCGGCAGCGCCTGCGCCCGCACCGGCTTTCCCGGGCGCGGCGAGCGCGATGGGCGCATCGGGCGCGGCCGGGGCGAATGCCGCCTCGGCACCGGCTCAATAAGGAGAACAGCATGCAGGCGATGGGGATGCGGCGCGCAATCATCGTGACGGGCGCGATCGCGCTCGCCGGCTGCACGACGGTGACGACACCAACCAAAGGGGATCCGCTCGAGAGCTACAACCGGACGATGTTCACGATCAACGATACCGTCGATCAGTACGCGTTGAAGCCGGTGGCGAAGGGTTACGTGTGGGCCGTGCCGGAGCCGGTGCGCAACAGCGTGACCAACTTCTTCTCGAATATCGGTGACGTCTACATCGCCGCGAACAATCTGCTGCAGTTGAAGATTGCGGATGGCGTGTCGGACATCATGCGCGTCGCGATCAACACGCTGTTCGGCGTCGGTGGCCTGTTCGACGTCGCGACCATCGCGAAGCTGCCGAAGCACTCGGGCGATTTCGGCCTGACGCTCGGGCACTATGGCGTGCCGGCCGGCCCGTATGTCGTGCTGCCGTTGCTCGGGCCGAGCACCGTGCGGGATTCCGCGGGTCTCGTCGTCGATTATTTCGGCAATCCGCTCACCTATGTGAGCCCGGATTCGGTGAGCTGGGCGCTCTATGGCGTGAACCTCATCAATGTGCGCGCGAATTTGCTCGGCGCAACCGACGTGCTCGCCGATGCCGCTCTCGACAAGTACTCGTTCGTGCGTAACGCGTACTTGCAACGCCGTCAGTATCTGATCTCCGGCGGCGAAACCAACATGCCGGATTACGGCGAAGCGCCGCTGCCGAATTACGGCGACGAGGGCGCGGCTCCCGCGGCGGGTGCATCGGCCACAGCGGCTCCGGTTTCCGGCACGGCCGCTGCGCCAGCTCCGGCGAGCGGACCGAGCAGTACGGTGCCGGGCAACCAGTATGTCCCGCCGTCCGGTTTCCCTTCATTCCGCTTGCGGTGAGCGGCTTTTCGCTAACGCGCGGTAACATATCTAACGACATTTCTTACGCTTTGGATGCTGCACCGCCTGAACTCGATTCAGGCGGCGCGCTCAAACCGAAGCCTCTACTTTTGCAGGGTCTGTGATGAAAAAACTTCTCCTTCTTCCCATCTTCGCGATGTTCATGGCGCTTTGCGGCGCGGCGTCGGCGCAGAGCGTCGATTCGAGTTCGCCCGACGTGCTGATCAAGACGGTGACGCAACAGGTCCTCGACGAAATCAAGTCCGACCCGAAGATTCAGTCGGGGGATATCGCAAAGATCACCGAGCTCGTCAATCAGAAGATCCTGCCGTACACGGATTTCACGCGCACGACGCGCCTCGTGATGGGCCGCAACTGGAACTCGGCGACGCCGGAGCAGCAAAAGCAGATCGTCGAGCAGTTCAAGATGCTGCTGATCCGCACGTATTCGGGTGCGCTCGCCCAGGTGCGCAACCAGACGGTGCAGTACAAGCCGTTCCGCGCTAATCCGGAAGATACCGACGTCGTGGTCCGCTCGGTCGTGATGAACAACGGCTCGCCGGTCGAACTCGACTATCGCCTGTACAAGACGGCCCAGGGCTGGCGCGTGTACGACATCAACGTGCTCGGCGCATGGCTGATCCAGGCGTATCAACAGCAGTTCAACGAGCAGATCTCGCAGAATGGCGTGGGCGGTCTGCTGCAGTTCCTGACGCAGCGTAACCAGCAACTCGCGAGCGGCAAGGCATCGTGAGCACGCCAGTCACGGGCGGCCGTTTCCAGACGGCCGCGACCCTGACCCACGAGAGCGCGAAGGCCGCGCTCGACTCGGGTCTGTCGCGCATCGCAGCAGGCGCGACCGAAGTCGATTGCGCGCCGCTCACGCAGTTCGACTCCTCCGCGCTCGCCGTGTTGCTCGCATGGCAGCGCGCCGCGTCCGCGCGCGGCGCCGCACTGGGCGTCGTCAATCTTCCTTCCGGGCTCGTCAGTCTCGCGCGAGCCTACGGCGTCGATACGCTTCTCTCGTTCCGACATTGATCCTGTTCTGACACCCCGTGCAGAACGCGGCAGCACGCTTCGCTGCCGCAATCAGGATCGCTCCGAAGTCGGCTCCAGCCGCTTTGCCCTATAATCAAACGTTTTTTTCGGGCCTCAACCCGGCCCTTTTTGGTCCGAGCCCGGGTCCGTCAAGCGAAAAAATCCGCACATTTGAGGCGCGGCCGTGCGCGGCGCGCGCACTGTCTACATGTCAGCCATAGAAATCCGAAACGTCAGGAAGCGCTACAAGGATCTCCAGGCGCTTAAAGGCGTGAGCCTCACGGTGGAAGAGGGCGAGTTCTTCGGCTTGCTCGGCCCCAACGGCGCGGGCAAAACCACGTTGATCAGCATTCTGGCCGGCCTGGCGCGCGCCGATAGCGGCACGATCTCCGTGCGCGGCCACGATGTCGTCAGCGACTTCCGGGCGGCGCGGCGCGCACTCGGCGTCGTGCCGCAGGAACTCGTGTTCGATCCGTTCTTCACCGTGCGCGAGTCGCTCCGGATCCAGTCGGGCTACTTCGGCTTGCGCAACAACGACGACTGGATCGACGAGGTCATGGCCAATCTCGATCTCACCGAAAAAGCCGACGTCAACACGCGCGCGCTGTCGGGCGGGATGAAGCGTCGCGTGCTCGTCGCGCAGGCGCTCGTGCATCGTCCGCCCGTGATCGTGCTCGATGAGCCCACCGCCGGCGTCGATGTTGAATTGCGTCAGACGCTCTGGAAGTTCATCTCGCGCCTGAATCGCGAAGGTCACACGATCGTGCTGACGACGCACTATCTCGAAGAAGCCGAATCGCTGTGTCACCGGCTCGCGATGCTTCGTCGCGGTGAAGTCGTCGCGCTCGAGCGCACGAGCACGCTGCTGCAGCGTTTCTCGGGCATGCAGTTGTATCTGCGCCTGTCCAACGGCGCGTTGCCAGCCGACTTGCGCGCGCTCGAAGTCGATCCGCACGCGGTGTCGGGCGCGCAGCATTTGCTGCGCCTCGCGAGCTACGACGACGTCGAGCCGATTCTCGCGAAATGCCGTGCGGCAGGCTGCACGTTCGATGAAATCGACGTGCGCAAGGCCGATCTGGAAGACGTGTTCGTGCAGGTGATGAACGAGCCGGAAGTGGTCGAGGGGCTTTCATGAGCGGTTTCCAGACGTTGTTCTACAAGGAGCTGCTGCGCTTCTGGAAGGTTTCGTTTCAGACCGTGCTCGCGCCGGTCGTCACGGCGCTGCTGTATCTGACCATCTTCGGTCACGCGTTGTCGGGACACGTGCAGGTGTATCCGGGCGTCGGCTACACGAGCTTTCTCGTGCCCGGCCTCGTGATGATGAGCGTGCTGCAGAACGCGTTCGCGAACAGTTCGTCGTCGCTGATCCAGTCGAAGATCACCGGCAATCTCGTATTCGTGCTGCTGCCGCCGATCGCGCATTGGGAAATGTTCTTTGCGTACGTGCTGGCGTCGGTCGTGCGCGGGCTGTGCGTGGGCTTCGGCGTGTTCATCGTGACGATATGGTTCATCCCGATGTCTTTTTCCGCACCGTTCTACATCATTGCGTTCGCGATCCTCGGTTCGGGCATTCTCGGCACGCTGGGTCTGATCGCGGGCATCTGGGCCGACAAGTTCGATCAGCTGGCCGCGTTCCAGAACTTCCTGATCATGCCGCTCACGTTTCTTTCCGGCGTGTTCTACTCGACACATACGCTGCCGCCCCTGTGGCGCGCGGTGTCGCATCTGAATCCGTTCTTCTACATGATCGACGGCTTTCGTTACGGCTTCTTCGGCCTGTCCGACGTGAATCCGCTGGTGAGTCTCGGCATCGTCGGCGGATTCCTGGCCGTGCTGGCGCTGATCGCCGTGCGTTTGCTCGCGAGCGGCTACAAGCTGCGTCACTAATTCAAGGAGACTTCCATGTTGCCGACTCCGGAGCAAGTGAAGGACTACATCGCTGGCGGCTTGTCCTGCCAGCATCTCGAAGTGGAAGGCGACGGCCAGCACTTTTTCGCGACCATCGTGAGCGATGCGTTCGTCGGCAAGCGGCTGATCGCGCGTCATCAACTGGTTTATGCGGCGCTCGGCGAGCGCATGCGCGAGGAGATTCATGCGCTGAGCATGAAGACCCTCACCCCCGACGAGTGGAAATCGGCCTGAGTCCACCCGGCGAAGCCAATCAGGTCACACGACTCAATTCATGTAACACCGGCATCACCGGCAGACAAAGGCAGTAAGAGTGCGATTCATTCAAGATAACCGCGGCGCCGAAAACGGCTCCGCAGCAGGAAGCTCGGTCGAAGGACAAGCAATGGATAAATTGGTCATCACGGGGGGCGCGAAGCTCTCTGGCGAAATCACCGTATCGGGCGCGAAGAACGCGGCTTTGCCCATTCTTTGCGCAAGTCTTCTCACCGCCGACGACGTCCATCTGTCGAACGTGCCGAATCTTCAGGACGTGCGCACGATGGTCAAGCTGCTGCGCCAGATGGGCGTGCAGTCCGAAGTGTCCGGCGACGGCCGCGTGAGCCTCAATGCATCGAAGGTCGACAAGCTGATCGCGCCGTACGAAATGGTCAAGACGATGCGCGCGTCGATTCTCGTGCTCGGGCCGCTCGTCGCGCGCTTCGGCGAGGCGAAGGTGTCGCTGCCCGGCGGCTGCGCGATCGGCGCGCGTCCGGTCGATCAGCACATCAAGGGTCTGCAGGCGATGGGCGCCGAGATCAATATCGAGCACGGCTTCATCGAAGCGCGCGCGAAGCGTCTGAAGGGCGCGCGCATCATCACCGACATGATCACCGTTACCGGCACCGAAAACCTGCTGATGGCGGCGGTGCTGGCCGAAGGCGAGACGGTCATCGAGAACGCCGCGCGCGAACCCGAAGTGAGCGACCTCGCGCATCTGCTCGTGAAGATGGGCGCGAAGATCGACGGCATCGGCACCGATCGTCTGGTGATTCAGGGCGTCGAGAAGCTGCACGGCGCAAAGCACGACGTCGTGCCGGATCGCATCGAGGCCGGCACGTTCCTGTGCGCGGTCGCGGCGGCGGGCGGCGATGTCACGCTGCGTCGCGTGAGCTCGCATCTGCTCGACGCCGTGACGGCCAAGCTGCGCGAAGCCGGCGTCAGCATCGAGGAAGGCGACGACTGGATGCGCGTGCGCATGGACAAGCGCGCCGGTGCGGTGAATATCCGCACGTCCGAATATCCCGCGTTCCCGACCGATATGCAGGCGCAGTTCATGGCGCTCAACACGATCGCGAACGGCACGTCGCAAGTGGTCGAGACGATCTTCGAGAACCGCTTCATGCACGTGCAGGAGCTGAACCGTCTCGGCGCGCACATCACGATCGATGGCAACACGGCGCTCATCAGCGGCGTCGAGAAACTTTCCGGCGCAAAGGTCATGGCAACCGATCTGCGCGCGTCCGCGAGTCTCGTGATCGCGGCGATGTGCGCGGACGGCGAAACGCTGATCGATCGCATCTACCATCTGGATCGCGGCTACGACCGCATGGAATCGAAACTGACGGCAGTCGGCGCGAACGTGCGCCGCATCAAGGGCAGCGGGAGCGAGCAATGAGCTCGCTGCCGCAGACGTCGTCGTCGGTGGAGCCGAGCGCGCCCCTCACGCTCGCGCTGTCCAAAGGGCGTATCTTCGAGGAAACGCTGCCGTTGCTCGCCGCCGCCGGCGTGCAGGTGGCCGAAGATCCGGAGAGCTCGCGCAAGCTGATCCTGCCGACCACGAACCCGAACCTGCGCGTGATCATCGTGCGCGCGACCGATGTGCCGACCTACGTCGAATACGGCGCGGCGGACTTTGGCGTCGCGGGCAAAGACGTGCTGATCGAGCACGGCGGCAGCGGCCTGTATCAACCGATCGATCTGGACATCGCGCGTTGCCGGATGTCGGTGGCCGTGAAGGCGGGCTTCGATTACGCGAGCGCGGTGCGCCAGGGCGCGCGTCTGCGCGTCGCGACGAAGTACACCGAGACCGCGCGTCAGCATTTCGCGGCGAAGGGCGTCCACGTCGATCTGATCAAGCTGTACGGTTCGATGGAACTCGCGCCGCTCGTCGGGCTCGCGGATGCGATCGTCGATCTGGTCAGCTCGGGCGGCACGCTGCGAGCGAACAATCTCGTCGAAGTCGAAGAGATCATGCAGATTTCGTCGCGCCTCGTCGTGAACCAGGCGGCGCTCAAGCTGAAGCGCGCGGCGCTCAAGCCGTACCTCGACGCGTTCGAGCGCGCCACGGCCGCAATAGGAAATTAGGCGAGCCGCACGCCGCGGCGCGCCACCAGCAAAACGGAAAACCAGCATGTCTATCAAGATTCGCAAACTCGATTCACGCACCGATGGTTTTCACAAGGCGTTGCGTGCGGTTCTCGCATTCGAAGCGAGCGAGGATGAGGCAATCGAGCGCTCGGTCGCGCAGATTCTCGCGGATGTGAAGGCGCGCGGCGATCAGGCCGTGCTCGAATACACCAACAAGTTCGATCGCCTGAAGGCGGACAGCGTCGCGGCGCTCGAATTGCCGCTGTCCGAAATGGAAGCCGCGCTCGAAGGTCTCGAGCCGAAGCGCCGCGCGGCGCTGGAAGCGGCGGCAGCGCGCGTGCGCGGTTATCACGAGAAGCAGCGCATCGAGTGCGGCAGCCATAGCTGGCAATACACCGAAGCCGACGGCACCGTGCTCGGCCAGAAAGTCATGCCGCTCGATCGCGCGGGCATCTATGTTCCGGGCGGCAAGGCGGCGTATCCGTCGTCGGTGCTGATGAACGCGATTCCGGCGCGCGTCGCGGGCGTGAAGGAAATCGTGATGGTCGTGCCGACGCCCGACGGCGTGAAAAATCCGCTCGTGCTCGCGGCGGCACTACTCGGCGGCGTGGATCGCGTGTTCACGATCGGCGGCGCGCAGGCGGTCGGCGCGCTCGCGTACGGCACTCAAAGCGTGCCTGCGGTGGACAAGATCTGCGGTCCGGGCAACGCGTATGTCGCGTCGGCGAAGCGTCGCGTGTTCGGAACCGTTGGCATCGACATGATCGCGGGGCCGTCCGAGATTCTTGTCATCTGCGACGCCACCACCGATCCCCGCTGGGTCGCGATGGACCTCTTCTCGCAAGCCGAGCACGACGAACTCGCGCAATCCATCCTGCTGTGCCCGGACGACAACTTCATCCAGCGTGTCGAGGATGCGATCGTCGAACTGCTTCCGTCGATGCCGCGCCGCGACGTCATTCAGCGTTCGCTCGAAGATCGCGGCGCGCTCATCAAGGTGAAGGACATGGCCGAAGCGTGCGCGATCGCGAACGACATCGCGCCGGAGCACCTCGAAATTTCCGCGCTCGATCCGCATCAGTGGGCCGCGCAAATTCACAATGCCGGCGCGATGTTCCTCGGCCGCTACACGAGCGAAAGTCTCGGCGATTACTGCGCCGGTCCGAACCACGTGCTGCCGACGTCGCGCACCGCGCGCTTCTCGTCGCCGCTCGGCGTGTACGATTTCATGAAGCGTTCGAGCGTGATCGAAGTGAGCGCGGACGGCGCCCAGACGCTCGGCGAGATCGCGGCGGAGCTGGCGTACGGCGAAGGCCTGCAGGCGCACGCGCGCAGTGCGGAATACCGGATGAAAAACGTCGGCTGAAATCGAGCCGGCCCGAATGAACGAGGCGGCCTGAGAGCCGCCGCCTGACCGGCGAGAGACACGCCGGGAAAACATGACCACAGCACAAGACATCATTCGTCCCGACATCCTCGCGATGACGAGCTATCCCGTGCCCGATGCCACGGGCCTGATCAAGCTCGACGCGATGGAAAATCCCTACAGCCTGCCCGCCGATCTCGCCGAACGTCTCGGCGCGCATCTCGCGGGCGTCGCGCTCAATCGCTATCCGGCTCCGCGGCCCGTGGATTTGCTCGCGAAGATCAAGCGCACGATGAAGGTGCCCGACGCATGCGACGTGCTGCTCGGCAACGGCTCGGACGAACTGATCAGCATGATGTCGGTCGCGTGTTCGAAGCCGGGCGCGAAGGTCGTCGCACCTGTGCCGGGCTTCGTGATGTACGAAATGTCGGCGAAGTTCGCGCATCTGGAGTTCATCGGCGTGCCGCTCAAGCCGGACTTCACGCTCGACGCCGACGCGCTGATCGCCGCCATCGACGAACACGAGCCCGCGCTCGTGTATCTCGCGTATCCGAACAACCCGACCGGCACGCTCTACGAAGACGCCGACATGGAGCGCGTGATCGCCGCGGCGAAGAAGAGTCTCGTCGTGATCGACGAGGCGTATCAACCCTTCGCCGGGAAAAGCTGGATGCCGCGCGCGGCGGAGTTCGATAACGTCGTCGTGATGCGGACCGTCTCGAAGCTCGGGCTCGCGGGCATCCGCCTCGGTTACATGGCGGGCCGTCCTTCGTGGATCACGCAGTTCGACAAGGTGCGCCCGCCGTACAACATCAACGTGCTGACGCAGGCGACCGCCGATTTTCTGCTCGATCACCTCGACGTGCTCGACGCCCAGGCCGCCGATCTGCGCGCGCAACGCGCCGCGCTCGTGCGGGAAGTCGCCGCGCTGCCCGGCATGACGGTCTTTCCGAGCGCGGGCAATTTCCTGCTCGTGCGCGTGCCGGACGCCGCCGTTGCTTTCGAAACCCTTCTGACTTCACGGGTTTTGATAAAAAACGTGGGTAAAATGCACCCATTGCTGACCAATTGCGTGCGTTTGACGGTCGGGACGGCCGAAGAAAACGCACACATGGTCGCGGCGCTGAAAAAGCTCGCACCGAACTGAACCCCACTTTCGAAAGTCTCAAGGAATCACCATGCGCATTGCGGAAGTCGTTCGCAACACCAGCGAAACGCAGATCCGTGTGAAGCTCGATCTGGACGGCACCGGCAAGCAAAAGCTCGCCACCGGCGTCCCGTTCCTCGATCACATGCTCGACCAGATCGCCCGTCACGGGCTCATCGATCTCGACATCGAAGCGCATGGAGACCTCCATATCGACGATCACCATACTGTCGAAGACACCGGCATCACGTTGGGGCAGGCGGTCGCGAAGGCCATCGGCGATCGCAAGGGCATTCGCCGCTACGGTCATTCGTACGTGCCGCTCGACGAGGCGCTGTCGCGCGTCGTGATCGATTTTTCCGGCCGTCCGGGTCTCGAATTCCACGTGCCGTTCACGCGCGCGCGCATCGGCACGTTCGACGTCGACCTCACCATCGAATTCTTCCGCGGCTTCGTGAATCACGCGGGCGTCACGCTGCATATCGACAACCTGCGCGGCATCAATGCGCATCATCAGGTCGAGACCGTGTTCAAGGCGTTCGGCCGCGCGCTGCGCATGGCCGTCGAAATGGACGAACGCGCGGCGGGGCAGATTCCGTCGACCAAGGGCAGTCTCTGATCGACTCACGCTGATTCGGCGCGCGCGTCGACAACAAGATGGATCTGTTCAAGTCGTTCATATCGTTGCTCGCGCTGATCAATCCGGTCGGCGCGATACCGTTTTTCCTGAGCCTGACCGCGCAGCAATCCGACATCGAAAAGCGCAACACGATTCGCGTCGCGTCGATTTCCGTGTTTTGCGTGATCGCGGTGACGGCGCTGCTCGGGCAGCAGATCATCGCGTTCTTCGGCATTTCGGTCGGATCGTTCGAAGTGGGCGGCGGCATCATCATGTTGCTCATGGCGATCAGCATGTTGAACGCGCAGGTGGGCAACGCGCGCTCGACGGCCGAAGAACGCATGGAAGCCGAGGAACGCAACAACGTCGCGGTGGTGCCGCTCGCGATACCGCTGCTCACCGGCCCGGGTTCGATCAGCACGGTGATCGTCTATGCTGCCAATGCGCAGCACTGGTACGACCGCTTCGGGCTCGTCGTGCTGGGCGCGATCATCGCGGGGCTGTGTTTCGGCGCATTGAATCTCGCCGAGCCGATCGCGCGCTGGGTCGGGCGCACGGGAATCAACATTGGCACGCGTCTCATGGGTTTGATGTTGTCCGCATTGGCGGTGGAATTCATCGTCAACGGGTTGAAGGCCTTGATGCCATCTTTGAAATGAATACTTCGATTGCGATTGTTGATTACGGAATGGGCAACCTGCGCTCGGTCTACCAGGCGCTGAAAAAGGCTGCACCCGAAGCGAACGTGGCGATCGTCGATCAGCCGCAAGGCATCCATGCGGCGGATCGGGTCGTGCTGCCGGGACAGGGCGCGATGCGCGACTGCATGGCGCATCTGGCCGAATCCGGCCTGCAGGAAGCGGTGATGCAGGCGGCGCGCGAAAAGCCCATGCTCGGCGTGTGCGTCGGCGAGCAAATGCTCTTCGACTGGAGCGAGGAAGGCGATACGAAGGGCCTCGGCCTCTTGCCCGGCAAGGTCGTGCGTTTCCAGCTCGACGGCCTGTTGCAGGACGACGGCTCGCGCTTCAAGGTGCCGCAGATGGGCTGGAACCGCGTTCGTCAGACGCAGGCGCACCCGATCTGGGACGGCGTCGCGGACGGCGCGTTCTTTTACTTCGTGCACAGCTACTACGTGGTGCCGGACAATCCGGCTCACACGTCCGGCGAAACCATGTACGGCAGCGCATTTACGTCGGCGGTTGCGCGCGACAATATCTTCGCGACCCAATTCCACCCTGAAAAGAGCGCGGATGCCGGTTTGCGCCTGTACCGGAATTTCGTGCACTGGAACCCGTGAAAGGGCTCGCGCGCTAGCGTTTTCGCCTATTACTACGGGCCCATGACCGTTGCAAGACTTGTACTACACTAGCGAGACGGCTCGCGGCGCAGGCACGAAAGACCGCACGTGCGCCGTTTTGATCAACTCTACCCAGAAAATACGCGATACCTATGCTGCTCATTCCGGCCATCGATCTTAAGGACGGTCAGTGCGTGCGCCTCAAACAAGGCGATATGGACCAGGCGACCATTTTTTCAGAAGATCCTGCAGCGATGGCCCGACATTGGGTCGATCGCGGCGCCCGTCGGCTGCATCTGGTCGATCTGAACGGCGCGTTCGCCGGCAAGCCGAGAAACGGCGACGCGATCCGCGCGATCCTCGACGAGGTCGGCAGCGAGATTCCCGTGCAACTGGGCGGGGGCATTCGCCATCTGGAGACCATCGAGCGTTATCTGGACGACGGCCTGTCGTACATCATCATCGGCACGGCGGCGGTGAAGAATCCGGGCTTTCTGCAGGACGCGTGCAGCGCGTTCGGGGGGCACATCATCGTCGGGCTGGACGCGAAGGACGGCAAGGTCGCCACGGACGGCTGGAGCAAGCTCACGGGCCACGAGGTCGTCGATCTCGGCCGCAAGTTCGAGGACTACGGCTGCGAATCGATCATTTACACGGATATCGGCCGGGACGGGATGCTCCAGGGCATCAACATCGACGCGACCGTGCGCCTCGCGCAGGCGGTGAAGATTCCGGTGATCGCGAGCGGCGGACTGTCGAGCATCGCCGATATCGAATCGCTCTGCGAGGTCGAGAGCGAGGGCATCGAAGGTGTGATCTGCGGTCGCGCGATCTATTCCGGCGATCTCGATTTCAAGGCGGCGCAAACGCGCGCCGACGCGCTGCGCGAAGCCGACGGCGCCTGAAGACGCCTGAGCGCGAGCACATCTGAGCAGCACACCGGGCGGCCGCGACGCCGCCCTTACTTCGTAAGTGGCAAGAACATGGCTCTCGCAAAACGCATCATTCCCTGTCTGGACGTAACCGCCGGTCGCGTCGTCAAGGGCGTCAATTTCGTCGAACTGCGCGACGCGGGCGATCCCGTCGAAATCGCGCGTCGTTACGACGATCAAGGCGCCGACGAACTCACGTTTCTCGACATCACCGCAACGTCCGACCAACGCGATCTGATTCTGCCGATCATCGAGTCGGTGGCGTCGCAGGTGTTCATTCCGCTGACCGTCGGCGGCGGCGTGCGCGCGGTCGAGGACGTGCGGCGTCTGCTCAACGCGGGTGCGGACAAGATCAGCATGAATTCGTCGGCGGTCGCGAATCCTCAGCTCGTGCGCGACGCGTCGGACAAGCACGGTTCGCAGTGCATCGTCGTCGCGATCGACGCCAAGCGCGTGTCGGCCGAGGGCGAGACGCCGCGCTGGGAAGTGTTCACGCACGGCGGCCGCAAGGCGACGGGCATCGACGCGATCGAGTGGGCGCGCAAGATGGCCGAGTACGGCGCGGGCGAAATTCTTCTGACCAGCATGGATCGCGACGGCACCAAGGCCGGCTTCGATCTCGCGTTGACGCGCGCCGTATCGGACGCGGTGCCGGTGCCGGTGATCGCCTCGGGCGGCGTCGGAACGTTGCAGCATCTCGCGGACGGCATCGTCGAAGGTCATGCGGACGCGGTGCTTGCCGCGAGCATCTTTCACTACGGCGAGCACACCGTCGCCGAGGCGAAGCGCTTCATGGCCGATCACGGCATTTCGGTGAGGACGTGAGCGGTGAGCGATCAAATGACCTGGCTCGACAAGGTGAAGTGGGACGCGAACGGCCTCGTGCCGGTGATCGCGCAGGAAGCTTCGACCAACGAGGTGCTGATGTTCGCGTGGATGAATCGCGAGGCGCTCGCGAAGACGATCGAACTGAAGCGCGCGGTGTACTTCTCGCGCTCGCGTCAGCGGCTGTGGTTCAAGGGCGAAGAATCGGGTCACGTGCAGCACGTCCACGACGTGCGCCTCGATTGCGACGAAGACGTCGTGCTCCTCAAGGTCGAGCAGGTGTCGGGCATCGCGTGCCACACCGGCCGCCATTCCTGTTTTTTCCAGAAATTCGAAGGCACGGCGGAAAGCGGCGAGTGGGTCGCCGTCGAGCCGGTCCTGAAAGACCCAGAAAGCATCTACAAATGACGCAAGCCAATACGCTGGACACGCTGCTGCGCCTCGCCGCCGTCATCGACAGTCGCAAGGGCGGCGATCCGGAACAATCCTACGTTTCCCGACTCTTTCACAAGGGTGACGATGCGGTCCTGAAGAAGATCGGCGAGGAAGCGACGGAAGTCGTGCTCGCCGCGAAGGACGCGCGTCATGGCGGCGCGCCGAAAGCGCTCGTTAGTGAAGTCGCCGATTTGTGGTTTCATTGTCTCGTGATGCTGTCGCATTTCGACCTGAGTCCCGCCGACGTGGTCGCCGAACTGGAGCGTCGCGAAGGTTTGTCGGGGATCGAGGAGAAGGCGCTGCGCAAGTCGCGCGAGCGCGAGCAAAGCGGCAGCTGACGAGCATCTCGCTTTCAAGCGAAGGAGGGCAAGCATGAACCGGCAGTACGAACCCTATCCGCCGCCTGTCGTTCAGAACTCGGATGACCCTGAGCGTCTGCGCAACATTCGCACGTTCACGCATGTTCTGTATGCGTTGTATGCCTTCTATTGGCTGACCGGCGGGCTCACGGGCCTGGTCGCGATCATCCTCAACTACATCAAGCGAAGCGACGCCGCCGGTACGCAGTATGAGGATCACTTTACCTGGCAGATCCGCACGTTCTGGTGGGCGGTGCTGGGTCACCTGATTGGTTTCGCGACGATCTGGATCGGCATCGGCTTCCTGATTCTCGCCGCGGTCAGCATCTGGACGCTTTATCGCATCATCAAAGGCTGGTTGTATCTCTACGAGAACAAGACGATCGAACCGCGTGCGTGGTTCTGATTCTGCTTTGATCAAGCAGGCCAGCATAGGGAGAACGGGACATACATGAGTCAAGACAACTGCATTTTCTGCAAGATCGCTACTGGCCAATTGCCGAGCACGAAGGTCTATGAAGATGAGGAGTTTGTCGCCTTCAACGACATCAATCCGGCGGCGCCGGTGCATGTGCTGGTGATCCCGCGCAAGCATATTGAAACACTTTCCCACTGCACAGAAAGTGACAGTCCGCTGCTTGGTAGAATGGTGAGTCTCGTCGGACGTTTGGCGAAAGATCTGGGTGTCTCTTACACGGGAGGCGACACCGGTTTTCGCACGGTAATTAATACCGGGCCGGGCGGCGGGCAGGAGGTGTATCACATCCACGCGCATTTGTTGGCCGGCGAGCGCCCGTGGCGCCGAATGGGGTAATGCGGCACTCTACGTCTGCTTTCTCCTTTCCAATGAAATATTGGGCGAGCAAAATCGATAGTTGAAGTTGAGGCGGACAGCCTCGGCTAAGGTCGCAAGGCCAGTCTTCCGTCCTCGGTACCCAATTCGGGGCGGAATCACGGAGAGTTTTCATTCATGGGTTCGTTAAGCATTTGGCATTGGTTGATCGTTCTGCTGATCGTGGCGCTGGTGTTCGGCACCAAGAAACTGCGCAATATCGGCGGCGATCTGGGCGGCGCGGTCAAGGGTTTCAAGGAAGGCATGCGCGAAGGCGAGACGCCGGCAAATTCGACCGATCAGCGCGAGCTGCCGCGTAACGGCGCCGTGGACGTCGAGGCGAAGGACAAGTCCCGTTCGGGCGACTATCGCTAATCCGTCCGCCGACGGTAACCCTCCACTTTTCGTTCAATGCTCGATCTCGGTCTGACCAAAATGGCGGTCATCGGCGTCGTGGCGCTGGTGGTCCTCGGGCCGGAGCGCCTGCCCGGCGTCGCTCGCACGGCGGGGGCGCTGTTCGGGCGCGCGCAGCGCTATATCAACGACGTCAAGTCGGAAGTCTCGCGCGAGATGGAACTCGATGAGCTGAAGAAAATGCGCACCGAGTTCGAAACCGCGGCGTCGAATGTCGAATCGACGATTCACGACACGCTGCGTCGCCATGAATCCGAACTGAACGATGCCTGGAAAGAGGGCACGTCGGTCGCACCGAGCATTGCGGGCAGCGCGGGCGAATCGTCGGACAGCGCCGCGTCGGACAAGCCCTGGGCAAGCACGTCTTCATCGACGTCGACCAGGCGCAAGAACTGGCGCGTGAAGCAGGCCGCGATTCCCAACTGGTACAAGCGCACGACTTCTCGTCGCACGCGGGTCCAATCGGGCGCGGCGCGCGTCGCTCGTCATACGCCCGCCACCCTGCGCCGGCAGACGAAGTTCTTCTGAGCGAGCCGCGATTCCTTCATCGATGATTTCTACCGAGGGCCGGCGTGAGCGACCCGCAACACATTAAAGAAGAGCCCGTCGAAGAGACGTTCATTTCGCATCTGGTCGAATTGCGCGATCGCATCATTCGCGCGGGCGCTTCGGTCATCGTCGTATTCATCGCGCTGGTGTACTGGGCGCCGGACATCTTCAAGCTGCTTGCCCGTCCGCTGATGCAGAACCTGCCAGCCGACGGCAAGATGATCGTCACCGATGTCACCGGTTCGTTCTTCGTGCCGATGAAGGTGACGATGCTCGTCGCCTTCGTGATCGCGCTGCCGATCGTGCTGTATCAGGTCTGGGCCTTTGTCGCGCCGGGTTTGTATCAGCATGAGAAGAAGCTCATCGGGCCGCTCGTATTCAGCAGCTACGCGCTTTTTCTGTGCGGCATGGCGTTCGCGTACTTCGTCGTCTTCCCGACGATTTTCCGCGTGATGGCGCACTACAACGCGCCGCTGGGCGCGGAAATGACGACGGATATCGACAACTACCTGAGCTTCGTGCTGACGATGTTCATCGCGTTCGGGGTGACATTCGAAGTTCCGATCGTCGTCGTGCTTCTCGCGCGCATGGGCGTCGTATCGATCCAGAAACTCAAGCAAATCCGTCCGTACGTGATCGTCGGCGCGTTCGTCATTTCGGCAGTCGTTACGCCGCCTGACGTTTTCTCGCAGCTGATTCTCGCGATTCCGCTCATCATTCTTTATGAGGCGGGCATCATCGCGGCGCGGCTGGTAGTCGGCAAGGAACAGGTCAAGAACGAGGAGCCGGCGGCGGAGTAAGTGCGGCGTATTGTCGCAGCGGGAGTCGGCGTAGCGGAAACAAAAAAGGCAGCTTCGAGTGATCGAAGCTGCCTTTTTGCTTTCAAGAATGCGTCGTTTTATTCGTCGCCCTGGTCACCCTGATCGCCTTGATCTTCATCCGGCATCTGCGGCGTGCGTGGTTGCGCGGGACGCTTGCCGATCATCACGTTGACGTCCAGTTCCTTGTTCTTGCGCATCAGGTGAACCTTCACCGATGTGCCCGGCTTGATCTGCGCGACGACGTTGAGCAGGCGCGTGGTGTCGGTGATCGTGTCGTCGTTGATGGAAACGAGGATATCGCCGGGCTTGATGCCCGCCTTGTCAGCCGGGCCGCCTTGCAGCACGCCCGCGACGATCGCGCCGGATTTCTGATCCAGCCCGAACGATTCGGCGATCTCCGGCGTGACATCCTGAGGCTCCACGCCGATCCAGCCGCGCGTGACCGTGCCCGTCGTGATGATGCTTTCGAGCACGCTGCGCGCGGTCGACACGGGAATCGCAAAGCCGATTCCGAGCGAGCCGCCGCTGCGCGAATAGATCGCCGTGTTGATGCCGAGCAGATTGCCGTTCACGTCCACCAGCGCACCGCCCGAATTGCCGGGATTGATGGCCGCGTCAGTCTGGATGAAGTTCTCGAACGTGTTGATGCCGAGGTGATTGCGCCCGAGCGCGCTGACGATGCCCATTGTGACCGTCTGGCCTACGCCGAACGGATTGCCGATCGCGAGCACGACATCGCCGACGCGCGTCTGATCCATGCGGCCGAGCGTGATGCTCGGCAGATTGGTCATGTTGATCTTCAGCACGGCGAGGTCCGTTTCCGGATCGACGCCGATCACTTTCGCGCTGGACGTGCGACCATCGGCGAGCGCGACTTCGATTTGATCCGCCCCGTCGACGACATGCTGGTTCGTTAGAATGTAACCTTCCGAGCTGACGATGACGCCGGAGCCGAGATTCGATGCAGGCGGCTCGTCGCTCTTGCGTTTGTTCTTGTCACCGAAAAAATAGCGGAACAGCGGGTCTTTCGCACGCGGGTCGGGCGGCAGATTGCCGTCCTTGCTGGAGAAGACGTTCACGACGGCCGGCATCGCCTTTTGCGCGCCTTCCGAGTAGGACGACTGAACCGGGCGCGAGCCGATGCTCGGCGCCACTTCCTGCAACGCGACGATCGGCTCGGCAAGCTGCTTGCCGAATTGACCCTGACGTTGAAGCCACTGCGGTTTCAAGGTCGCGATGATGAACATCAGGGCCAAAAGCACGGTGACCGCTTGGGCAAAAAATAGCCAGAAGCGTCTAAGCATTTGAAGGGATAGAGGATTTCATGGATCGGATCGAACTCGAATTGTATCTGAACAATCTGCTGGAAATCGGCCGCTTCAAGGACTATTGCCCGAACGGTCTGCAGGTTGAAGGCGCGCGCCGCGTGCAGAAGATCGCGACCGGCGTAACGGCCTCGCAGGCGTTCCTCGAGGCCGCGCTGGAGTGGGGCGCGGACACCGTGCTCGTGCATCACGGCTACTTCTGGCGCAACGAGGCGCCGCAGATCACGGGGCGCAAGCACCGGCGGCTGCGCACGCTGATCGCCAACGACATCAATCTCTTCGCCTACCATCTTCCGCTCGATTCGCACCCGGAGCTGGGCAACAATGCACAGATCGGTGGGCGACTCGGGCTGATCGCCGACAGCCGTTTCGCCGATCAGGATCTCGGCTGGGTCGCGACGCTCGCGATGCCGCTTTCGCTCGAGCACTTCAGCGCGATGGTCGAGAACGCGCTCGGCAGGAAGCCCCTCGTGTTCGGCGATACGGACAAGGAGTTGCGTCGCGTGGCGTGGTGCACGGGCGGCGCGCAGGGGTACTTCGAAGACGCGATCGCGGCACGCGCGGACGTATATCTGAGCGGTGAAGTCTCGGAACAGACGATGCACATCGCCGCGGAATCGGGCGTGGCGTACATCGCGGCCGGTCATCACGCGACGGAGCGTTATGGCGTGCAGGCCGTCGGCGCGCATCTGTCCGAGCAATTCGATATCGAACATCTTTTTATCGACATCGATAATCCGGTTTAATACGTTGTTAAGCCGGCGTGACCATTATTGGCCCTTGCAGCTGCCTGAATGAAGCTTCACCAGATTGCGCGAAAAACGTGGGGAAAACCCTGAAGCATCAATCACTTCGAGTGATTTTTGCTAGTCAGCCCTTGTAAATGCTAACTCCATTCGCGCACACTAACGGCGAACAACTGATGTGACGGTATAAATCCAACTCAGAAGTGGGGCGTGTGATGCGAGACAAGGATGAAAAACGCGTCGACGGCGGCCGCCGTTCCTGGCTGATTGCGACGACCGCAGCAGGTGGTTTCGGAGCTGTGGCAACCGTAGTTCCTTTTGTAGGTTCGTTTGCTCCATCGGAGAAGGCCAAGGCGGCGGGCGCGCCTGTCGAGGTCGATATCAGCGGACTCAAGCCAGGCGAAATGATGACCGTCGCCTGGCGCGGCAAGCCGGTGTGGATCGTCAACCGCACCGACGAAATGCTGGCCGACGTCAAGAAGGCCGACAACGAAGTGGCCGACCCGAAGTCGAAGATGGAATTTTCGATGCCGTTGCCGGAGTACTGCAACAACGAGTTCCGCTCGCGCGCCGATCACAAGAACATTTTCGTAGCGGTCGCCGTGTGCACCCATCTGGGCTGCACGCCGACGCCGCGCTTCCAGGAGGGTGCGCAACCCAATCTCCCCGATAACTGGCCGGGCGGCTTCCTTTGCCCGTGCCACGGTTCGACCTATGACATGGCCGGCCGCGTCTTCAAGAACAAGCCCGCGCCGCAGAACCTGGACATTCCGCCGTTCATGTTCACTTCCGCGACGCAACTCGTGATCGGCAAGGACGAAAAGGGAGAGGCGTAAATGGCGACCGCAGACAAGGAAGTGGAGGCAACGGGCTTGACCGGCTGGATCGACCGCCGGTTTCCGATGACCTCGACCTGGAAGAAGCACGTATCCGAGTACTACGCGCCGAAGAACTTCAACTTCTGGTACTTCTTCGGCTCGCTCGCGCTGCTGGTGCTGGTGAATCAGATCGTCACCGGCATTTTCCTGACGATGAACTACAAGCCTGACGCGACGCTCGCGTTCGCATCGGTCGAGTACATCATGCGCGAGGTGCCGTGGGGCTGGCTCATTCGCTACATGCACTCGACGGGCGCGTCGATGTTCTTCGTCGTCGTGTATCTGCATATGTTCCGCGGGCTGATGTACGGGTCGTATCGCAAGCCGCGCGAACTCGTGTGGATCTTCGGGTGCGCAATCTTTCTCTGCCTCATGGCCGAAGCGTTCTTCGGTTATCTGCTTCCGTGGGGGCAGATGTCGTTCTGGGGCGCGCAGGTGATCGTGAATCTGTTCTCGGCGATTCCGTTTATCGGCCCGGATCTGTCGCTGTGGATTCGCGGCGATTACGTCGTGTCGGATGTCACGCTGAACCGCTTCTTCGCATTCCACGTGATCGCGATCCCGCTGGTGCTGATCGGGCTCGTGGTCGCGCATCTGGTCGCGCTGCATGAAGTGGGCTCGAACAATCCGGACGGCATCGAGATCAAGGCGAAGAAGGGCCCGGACGGTATTCCGCTCGACGGCATTCCGTTTCACCCGTACTACTCGGTGCACGACTTCATGGGCGTGTGCGTGTTCCTGCTGATCTTTGCCGCGATCATCTTCTTCGCGCCGGAAATGGGCGGCTACTTCCTCGAAGCCAATAACTTCGTGCCGGCCAACCCGCTGCAGACGCCGCCGGAGATCGCGCCCGTGTGGTATTTCACCGCGTTCTACGCGATGCTTCGCGCGACGACCGATCCGTTCAAGATCGTGCTGATGATCGTGATCGCGCTGCTCGGCGTGCTCGCACTGGTGAAGGGGCGCGGCAAGTGGCGGCTCGGCCTGCCGGTGCTCGCGGCCCTCGTGCTGATTTTCATGGCGCTGACGGAATCGAAGTTCTGGGGCGTGGTCGTGATGGGCACGGCGGTCGTGTCATTGTTCTTCCTTCCGTGGCTCGACCGTAGTCCGGTGAAATCGATCCGCTATCGGCCGCTCTTCCATAAGGTCTTTTACGCGATCTTCATCTTCGCGTTCCTGATGCTCGGTTTCCTCGGCACACGACCGCCATCGCCAGCCGCGACGCTGATCGCGCAGATCTGCGCGTTGATCTACTTCGCGTTCTTCCTCGGGATGCCTTTCTGGACGCCGCGCGGCAGATTCAAGACGCCGCCTGAGCGAGTGCACTACAAACCTCACTGAGCGCACGTCCGGAGACAAATACGATGAAAAAATGGTTCTCTACAATAGCGATGATCGGCGCGGCGCTGCTCGCGTTCGGTGCGGCGCCGGCGTTTGCGCAGGAAGAAGCGGTGCTCGATCGCGCACCTGACAGTTCGGACAATCTGGCGTCTTTGCAGCATGGCGCCCAAGTTTTTGTAAACTACTGCCTGAACTGCCACAGCGCGAACCTGATGCGGTACAACCGGCTGACCGATCTCGGCATCAGTCAGAAGCAGATTCAGGAGAATCTGCTCTTTTCGACGGACAAGGTCGGCAACACGATGTCCATCGCGATGCGTCCGGAAGACGCGAAAGCGTGGTTCGGCGCGTCGCCGCCGGATTTGTCGGTCGAGGCGCGGGCGCGCGGCAACGACTGGCTCTATACGTACTTGCGGAGTTTCTATCGCGATCCGACGCGGCCGACCGGCTGGAACAACCGCGTCTATGAGAACGTCGGCATGCCGCATGTGCTCTGGACGCTTCAGGGCATTCGCGATGCGAAATTCGAGACCGATACGGACGAAAAGACCGGCGAAAAGGTAAGAAGATTCGTCGGTTACACTCAGGTTACGCCTGGTGCCATGTCATCCGTGGATTATGATTCAACTGTGGCCGATCTCGTTTCGTACATGTCGTGGATGGCGGAACCCGCGCAGCAGACGCGCAAGCGGCTCGGTGTCTGGGTTCTGCTGTTCCTGGCGCTCCTGAGTTTCCTCGCGTGGCGCCTGAACGCGGCATACTGGAAAGATATCAAATAGCGCGCCTTCGACGGCGTGGGTCGGCGCGACGACGTTTTCCTCGAGTAAACGCCGCGGCCGGCCCTTCGAGTTTACTGAAGGAACTTTAAAAACATGATGGTTCTGTATTCCGGCACTACTTGCCCCTTCTCCCAGCGCTGCCGGCTGGTGTTGTTCGAAAAGGGCATGGACTTCGAGATTCGCGACGTTGACCTGTTCAACAAGCCGGAAGACATCGCGGTGATGAACCCGTACGGACAGGTGCCGATCCTCGTCGAGCGCGACCTGATCCTGTACGAGTCGAATATCATCAACGAATATATCGACGAGCGTTTCCCGCACCCGCAACTCATGCCGGCAGATCCGGTGCAGCGCGCCCGCGCGCGCCTGTTCCTGCTGAACTTCGAGAAGGAACTGTTCGTTCACGTCGGCACGCTGGAGAACGAGAAGGGCAAGGCCGCCGAGAAGAATCACGAGAAAGCGCGCGGCGCGATCCGCGATCGCCTCACGCAACTCGCCCCGATCTTCCTGAAGAACAAGTACATGCTGGGCGAAGAGTTCTCGATGCTCGACGTCGCGATCGCTCCGCTGCTGTGGCGTCTGGATCACTACGGCATCGAACTGTCGAAGAACGCTGCACCGTTGATGAAGTACGCCGAGCGGATTTTCAGCCGCCCGGCTTATATTGAAGCGCTGACGCCTTCCGAAAAGGTGATGCGTCGATAGTTTGAGTGCGTTGGGACGCGGCAGCGCGGTTTCGCGCGGCCGCATTCCGGCAGAGGAAAGTTGATGCAAGAGATTTCCACCAAGCCGTATTTGTTGCGCGCGCTGTACGAGTGGTGCACGGACAACGGTTTCACGCCCCATATCGCCGTGCGGGTCGATGCCGCCACGCGCGTGCCGCGTCAATTCGTGCGCAACGACGAGATCGTGTTGAACATCAGTTTCGAGGCGACGAGCCAGCTGCAGATGGGCAACGAGTGGATCGAGTTCAGCGCGCGGTTCTCCGGCAAGTCGCACAAGATCGAGGTGCAGGTCGCGAACGTGCTCGCCATCTACGCGCGCGAAAACGGCCAGGGGATGGCATTCCCGGTCGAGCAGACGCATTCCGGTTCGGAACTGGCGAGTGCTCCCGTCGGGGCGCGATCGCCTGAGCGTGAGACGCGGCAGATCGAGGAGCCCGCTGCTGAGCGTGCGGAGTCCACGCCGAAGGATGAGTCGCAGGCAGCCACGGATGACGACGACGCTTCGAAATCACCTGCGAGGTCTCACCTCAAAGTCGTCAAATGAAGTAGAATCTCGCTCTTCGCCGGCTTAGCTCATCTGGTAGAGCAGTTGATTTGTAATCATCAGGTGGCGGGTTCGAGTCCTGCAGCCGGCACCAAGACTTACGTCGACGGGTCGTGCGATGTCCGCACGACCCGTTTGCTTTGAGTCGGCAGGATCAGTAGGTTGAGTCAATAAGAAAATGCTTCGAATCTTGTTGACACGAACCGAAACGTTGTTCATAATCTCGTTTCTCTGCTGCTGATGCAGCGACGCAAGACGGAAGTTGATGTAGTGAATGTCTTGCGATGTGCTCTTTAAAAACTAACAGCCGATAAGTGTGGGCGCTTGATAGCGAGTGCGGTTTCAGTCTTTTTAGGCTGAGACAACAAGCAAAAGTATCAAGAGTCTCACACGAAGTATCAGAGGAAGGTTTTTCATCTTTAAGATGAACAATCATCGTCAGAACGTTGAGTGAGCGACCGGTTTCTAACGGAACCGAAAAACAGTAACAGGTTTGAACTGAAGAGTTTGATCCTGGCTCAGATTGAACGCTGGCGGCATGCCTTACACATGCAAGTCGAACGGCAGCACGGGGGCAACCCTGGTGGCGAGTGGCGAACGGGTGAGTAATACATCGGAACGTGTCCTGTAGTGGGGGATAGCCCGGCGAAAGCCGGATTAATACCGCATACGATCTACGGAAGAAAGCGGGGGCTCCTTCGGGACCTCGCGCTATAGGGGCGGCCGATGGCAGATTAGCTAGTTGGTGGGGTAAAGGCCTACCAAGGCGACGATCTGTAGCTGGTCTGAGAGGACGACCAGCCACACTGGGACTGAGACACGGCCCAGACTCCTACGGGAGGCAGCAGTGGGGAATTTTGGACAATGGGGGCAACCCTGATCCAGCAATGCCGCGTGTGTGAAGAAGGCCTTCGGGTTGTAAAGCACTTTTGTCCGGAAAGAAAACCTCTTGGTTAATACCTGAGGGGGATGACGGTACCGGAAGAATAAGCACCGGCTAACTACGTGCCAGCAGCCGCGGTAATACGTAGGGTGCGAGCGTTAATCGGAATTACTGGGCGTAAAGCGTGCGCAGGCGGTCTGTTAAGACCGATGTGAAATCCCCGGGCTTAACCTGGGAACTGCATTGGTGACTGGCAGGCTTTGAGTGTGGCAGAGGGAGGTAGAATTCCACGTGTAGCAGTGAAATGCGTAGAGATGTGGAGGAATACCGATGGCGAAGGCAGCCTCCTGGGCCAACACTGACGCTCATGCACGAAAGCGTGGGGAGCAAACAGGATTAGATACCCTGGTAGTCCACGCCCTAAACGATGTCAACTAGTTGTTGGGGATTCATTTCCTTAGTAACGTAGCTAACGCGTGAAGTTGACCGCCTGGGGAGTACGGTCGCAAGATTAAAACTCAAAGGAATTGACGGGGACCCGCACAAGCGGTGGATGATGTGGATTAATTCGATGCAACGCGAAAAACCTTACCTACCCTTGACATGGTCGGAAGTCTGCTGAGAGGTGGACGTGCTCGAAAGAGAACCGGCGCACAGGTGCTGCATGGCTGTCGTCAGCTCGTGTCGTGAGATGTTGGGTTAAGTCCCGCAACGAGCGCAACCCTTGTCCTTAGTTGCTACGCAAGAGCACTCTAAGGAGACTGCCGGTGACAAACCGGAGGAAGGTGGGGATGACGTCAAGTCCTCATGGCCCTTATGGGTAGGGCTTCACACGTCATACAATGGTCGGAACAGAGGGTTGCCAAGCCGCGAGGTGGAGCCAATCCCAGAAAACCGATCGTAGTCCGGATCGCAGTCTGCAACTCGACTGCGTGAAGCTGGAATCGCTAGTAATCGCGGATCAGCATGCCGCGGTGAATACGTTCCCGGGTCTTGTACACACCGCCCGTCACACCATGGGAGTGGGTTTCACCAGAAGTAGGTAGCCTAACCGCAAGGAGGGCGCTTACCACGGTGGGATTCATGACTGGGGTGAAGTCGTAACAAGGTAGCCGTATCGGAAGGTGCGGCTGGATCACCTCCTTTCTCGAGCTTCGCACACAACATTAAGCGCTCACGCTTATCGGCTGTTGTTTAAGACAGGCTAAGGGTCTGTAGCTCAGTCGGTTAGAGCACCGTCTTGATAAGGCGGGGGTCGTTGGTTCGAATCCAACCAGACCCACCACCCGAAAAGCGTGCTGATGGGGCAACAGCTCATGGTCAGGCCACGTAGGGGGATTAGCTCAGCTGGGAGAGCACCTGCTTTGCAAGCAGGGGGTCGTCGGTTCGATCCCGTCATCCTCCACCAAGTCCTCAATGCACAGCGCTGAATGGTGATTCAACGTTGTGCATTGGCGACTATAGCCAGTTGATGCTGTTGGGTAGTGAAGTGACCCGATCGGCTAAACGTTCTTTAACAATCTGGAAGAAGTAGTAAAGAGATGCGCTGAAAGCACTTAGAGATGGGTGTGAGTAGGGGCATCAGGGTAGTGATTGTATCAAGTATGAAAAGGTGATCGAAAGATTGCTTTGGAATACGGCACAACGCGAATACTCAGCCTATGACGAGGGTGTTGCGAGACACACTCGTTATAGGGTCAAGCGAACAAGTGCATGTGGTGGATGCCTTGGCGATCACAGGCGATGAAGGACGCGGTAGCCTGCGAAAAGCGGTGGGGAGCTGGCAAACGAGCTTTGATCCACCGATATCCGAATGGGGAAACCCGGCCCGTATGGGTCATCCGTAACTGAATCCATAGGTTACGTGAAGCGAACGCGGTGAACTGAAACATCTAAGTAACCGCAGGAACAGAAATCAACCGAGATTCCCAAAGTAGTGGCGAGCGAAATGGGATCAGCCTGTACTCTTTATCTGAATTGTTAGTCGAACGCTCTGGAAAGTGCGGCCATAGCAGGTGATAGCCCTGTAGACGAAAACAGCTTGGAAGAACTAGGGGTACGAGAAGTAGGGCGGGACACGTGAAATCCTGTCTGAAGATGGGGGGACCATCCTCCAAGGCTAAATACTCGTGATCGACCGATAGTGAACCAGTACCGTGAGGGAAAGGCGAAAAGAACCCCGGGAGGGGAGTGAAATAGATCCTGAAACCGCATGCATACAAACAGTCGGAGCCTCGTAAGGGGTGACGGCGTACCTTTTGTATAATGGGTCAGCGACTTACGTTCAGTAGCGAGCTTAACTGATTAAGGCAGGCGTAGCGAAAGCGAGTCCGAATAGGGCGATCAGTTGCTGGGCGTAGACCCGAAACCAAGTGATCTATCCATGGCCAGGTTGAAGGTGCGGTAACACGTACTGGAGGACCGAACCCACTAACGTTGAAAAGTTAGGGGATGAGCTGTGGATAGGGGTGAAAGGCTAAACAAACTTGGAAATAGCTGGTTCTCTCCGAAAACTATTTAGGTAGTGCCTCGTGTATCACCTTCGGGGGTAGAGCACTGTCATGGTTGTGGGGTCCATTGCGGATTACTACGCCATAGCAAACTCCGAATACCGAAGAGTGCAATCACGGGAGACAGACATCGGGTGCTAACGTCCGGTGTCAAGAGGGAAACAACCCAGACCGCCAGCTAAGGTCCCAAAGATTGGCTAAGTGGGAAACGAAGTGGGAAGGCTAAAACAGTCAGGAGGTTGGCTTAGAAGCAGCCACCCTTTAAAGAAAGCGTAATAGCTCACTGATCGAGTCGTCCTGCGCGGAAGATGTAACGGGGCTCAAGCCAGTCACCGAAGCTGCGGATACACGTTGAAAGACACGTGTGTGGTAGGAGAGCGTTCCGTAAGCCTGCGAAGGTGCGTTGAAAAGCGTGCTGGAGGTATCGGAAGTGCGAATGCTGACATGAGTAGCGATAAAGGGGGTGAAAAGCCCCCTCGCCGTAAGCCCAAGGTTTCCTACGCAACGTTCATCGGCGTAGGGTGAGTCGGCCCCTAAGGCGAGGCAGAAATGCGTAGCTGATGGGAAGCAGGTCAATATTCCTGCACCATTGTTAGATGCGATGGGGGGACGGATCGCGGAAGGTTGTCCGGGTGTTGGACGTCCCGGTCGCTGCATTGGAGAAGGTGCTTAGGCAAATCCGGGCACATAATTCAAGGGTGTGGCGCGAGCTTCTTCGGAAGCGAAGCAATTGGAAGTGGTTCCAAGAAAAGCCTCTAAGCTTCAGTCTAATAGTGACCGTACCGCAAACCGACACAGGTGGGCGAGATGAGTATTCTAAGGCGCTTGAGAGAACTCGGGAGAAGGAACTCGGCAAATTGGTACCGTAACTTCGGGATAAGGTACGCCTCTGTAGCTTGACTGGCCTGCGCCAGAAGGGTGAAGAGGTTGCAATAAACTGGTGGCTGCGACTGTTTAATAAAAACACAGCACTCTGCAAACACGAAAGTGGACGTATAGGGTGTGACGCCTGCCCGGTGCCGGAAGATTAAATGATGGGGTGCAAGCTCTTGATTGAAGTCCCGGTAAACGGCGGCCGTAACTATAACGGTCCTAAGGTAGCGAAATTCCTTGTCGGGTAAGTTCCGACCTGCACGAATGGCGTAACGATGGCCACACTGTCTCCTCCCGAGACTCAGCGAAGTTGAAGTGTTTGTGATGATGCAATCTCCCCGCGGCTAGACGGAAAGACCCCATGAACCTTTACTGTAGCTTTGCATTGGACTTTGAACCGATCTGTGTAGGATAGGTGGGAGGCTATGAAACCGGAACGCTAGTTTCGGTGGAGCCGTCCTTGAAATACCACCCTGGTTTGTTTGAGGTTCTAACCTTGGTCCATTATCTGGATCGGGGACAGTGCATGGTAGGCAGTTTGACTGGGGCGGTCTCCTCCCAAAGTGTAACGGAGGAGTACGAAGGTACGCTAGGTACGGTCGGAAATCGTGCTGATAGTGCAATGGCATAAGCGTGCTTAACTGCGAGACCGACAAGTCGAGCAGGTGCGAAAGCAGGTCATAGTGATCCGGTGGTTCTGTATGGAAGGGCCATCGCTCAACGGATAAAAGGTACTCTGGGGATAACAGGCTGATACCGCCCAAGAGTTCATATCGACGGCGGTGTTTGGCACCTCGATGTCGGCTCATCTCATCCTGGGGCTGTAGCCGGTCCCAAGGGTATGGCTGTTCGCCATTTAAAGAGGTACGTGAGCTGGGTTTAAAACGTCGTGAGACAGTTTGGTCCCTATCTGCCGTGGGCGTTGGATATTTGAAGGGGGCTGCTCCTAGTACGAGAGGACCGGAGTGGACGAACCTCTGGTGTACCGGTTGTCACGCCAGTGGCATCGCCGGGTAGCTATGTTCGGAAGAGATAACCGCTGAAAGCATCTAAGCGGGAAACTCGCCTTAAGATGAGATATCCCCGGGGCTTCGAGCCCCTTGAAGGGTCGTTCCAGACCAGGACGTTGATAGGTCAGGTGTGTAAGTGCAGTAATGCATTGAGCTAACTGATACTAATTGCCCGTAAGGCTTGATCCTATAACCAGTGTGTTTCGCGATGATCGTCAGTGCTTCAGCACTTACGAGCATCCCGCCCCCGTAGGGGGCACCACTGGCTGAGCAAAGCGTGTGTGCACAGTCACCACCCGAATTCGATACTACTTCTTCCCAGATTGGTTGTAGCGCCCCACAGGCGATACAACAACAAGTCATGCCTGATGACCATAGCGAGTCGGTACCACCCCTTCCCATCCCGAACAGGACCGTGAAACGACTCCACGCCGATGATAGTGCGGATCACCCGTGTGAAAGTAGGTAATCGTCAGGCTCCTCATGCCGCAAACAAAAACCCCACCCCATAAAGGTGGGGTTTTTGCGTTGGGCAACGCGCAACGGAGAAGGGGCAAAAGTCGCACCCCCAAGCGCTAAAATCCCTCTACGTATTTTCGAAAGGCACGGCCAGCGCCGTCGATGTCCCCATGCTACGTCTAAGCGAAATCAAGCTCCCGCTCGATCATCCCGAATCGGCTATCGAATCAGCGGTGCTCGCACGTCTCGACGAGATCGGCGTAACGGCGAACGAGCTCATCCGCTTCCACGTATTTCGCCGTGCGCACGACGCCCGCAAGCGCTCCGACATCAAGCTCACCTACATCATCGATGTCGAACTGCAAGACGAAGCATCGGTGTCGAAGCGTCTCGACGCGTATCCCCATCCGCATTGCAGCGTTACGCCCGACATGGCGTATCGCTTCGTGGCGAAAGCGCCGGCGCATTCGACGTTGCCGCGTCCGGTCGTCATCGGTATGGGGCCTTGCGGGCTGTTTGCAGGCTTGATCCTCGCGCAGATGGGCTTCCGCCCGATCATCCTCGAGCGCGGCAAGGCCGTGCGCGAGCGCACGAAAGACACGTGGGGACTCTGGCGACGCAACGAGCTCAACCCCGAGTCGAACGTGCAGTTCGGAGAAGGCGGCGCCGGCACGTTTTCCGATGGCAAGCTCTACAGCCAGATCAAGGATCCCAAGCACTACGGTCGCAAAGTACTCGATGAATTCGTCAAAGCCGGCGCGCCGGAAGACATCCTGTACTTGAGCCGCCCGCACATCGGCACGTTCCGGCTCGTGAGCATGGTTGAGAAGATGCGCGCACAGATCCACCAGCTCGGCGGTGAAGTGCGATTCCAGCAGCGGGTCGAGGACATCGACATCGATAACGGAAAGGTGCGCGGCCTCAAGCTTTCGACCGGCGAAACGCTGCGCTGCGATCATGTCGTGCTCGCCGTGGGGCACAGCGCGCGCGACACCTTCGAAATGCTGCACGACCGCGGCGTGTACATGGAAGCCAAGCCGTTCTCGCTGGGCTTTCGAATCGAACATCCGCAAGGCGTGATCGATAGAAGTCGCTTCGGCAAATTCGCCGGTCACGAAAAGCTGGGCGCGGCCGACTACAAAGTGGTCCACCATTGCAGCAACGGCCGCGCGGTGTACAGCTTCTGCATGTGCCCGGGCGGCACGGTCGTCGCGGCAGCGTCGGAGCCCGGGCGCGTCGTGACGAACGGCATGAGTCAGTATTCACGCAATGAGCGCAACGCGAATGCGGGCATCGTCGTGGGCATTACGCCGGATGACTTTCCGGGTGGCCCGCTTGCCGGCATCGCTTTTCAACGTAAGTGGGAAGAGCGGGCGTTCGAACTGGGCGGCGGCGACTATTCCGCGCCGGGGCAACTCGTCGGCGACTTCATCGCGGGGCGCGCGTCGACTTCGCTTGGTTCGGTCAATCCATCGTACAAGCCGGGCGTGAAGCCCACCGACCTGAGCACCGCGCTGCCCGATTACGTGATCGAAGCAATCCGCGAAGCCTTGCCCGAACTCGACAAAAAGATCAAAGGGTTCGCGATGCACGACGCCGTTTTGACCGGCGTCGAGACGCGTACGTCTTCGCCGATTCGCGTGCGTCGCAAGGACGATTATCAGAGCGTGAATGTCGACGGTCTGTACCCGGCGGGCGAGGGCGCAGGCTACGCCGGCGGCATTTATTCGGCCGCGATCGATGGCATCGAAGTCGCGGAAGCCGTCGCGTTGCAGATGATGGCGCAGCACGCGGCCGCGGTATAAAAAAAGAGCGCATCGGTCGATCCGCTGCGCTCTTCGTAACTAAAACTGCGGCAACCTCAGGTCACCACGCCCACTTGCCAGGGCACGAATTCACTCTGCCCATATCCGTGCAGTTCGCTCTTCGACGCCACGCCTGACGCGCAGTCGAGCATCATCTGGAAGATCTGTTCGCCGAGTTGCTCGATGGTCGCCGAACCGTCGATCACGCCGCCGCAATTGATATCCATGTCCTCTTCCTGCCGCTCCCACAACGCCGTGTTCGTCGCGAGCTTGAGCGAAGGCGAGGGCGCGCATCCATAAGCGGAACCGCGACCCGTCGTGAAGCAGATCAGATTCGCGCCCGACGCAACCTGCCCGGTCGCGGACATCGGATCGTATCCGGGCGAATCCATGAAGACGAAGCCCTTCGCATCGATACGCTGCGCGTACTCATACACTTCGACGAGGTTCGTCGTTCCGCCCTTCGCGACAGCGCCGAGCGACTTTTCGAGGATCGTCGTGAGACCGCCGACCTTGTTGCCGGCCGACGGATTGTTGTCCATCGCCGCGCCGTTGCGCGCGCAGTACTCTTCCCACCACTTGATGCGCGCGAGCAGCTTTTCGCCGACTTCGCGGCTCACCGCGCGGCGCGTCAGCAGATGCTCCGCGCCGTAAACTTCGGGCGTCTCGGAGAGAATCGCCGTGCCGCCGTGCGCGACGAGCTTATCGACCGCGGCGCCCAATGCAGGGTTCGCCGAAATGCCTGAATAACCATCCGATCCACCGCACTGTAATCCGACGACCAAATGCGCTGCCGGAACCGGCTCGCGCTGCACGCGATTCGCATCGACGAGCATTTCCTCGATCATCGCGATACCGCGCTCGATCGTCTTTCGCGTGCCGCCGCTATCCTGGATCGTGAAACTGCGCAGCTTGGCGCCGTCCTTCAGGCCACTCGATTCGAGCACGCCCGAAATCTGGTTCGTCTCGCATCCCAATCCGACGAATAGCACGGAATGAAAGTTCGGATGGATCGCGTAACCCGCAAGCGTGCGGCGCAGAATGCCGAGGCCTTCGCCCTGCATGTCGATGCCGCATCCGAGTCCGTGCGTGAGCGCGATCACGCCATCGACGTTCGGATAATCCGCGAGCGCTTCCGGATGCACATCGCGCCGGAAGTGATCGGCGATGGCGCGCGCAACCGTGGCCGAGCAGTTCACGCTCGTCAGCACGCCGACGAAATTGCGCGTCGCCACGCGGCCGTCCTCGCGGCGGATGCCCATGAACGTCGCGGGCTTGTCGACGAACGGCGTCGGATGCTGATCGACGCCGAACTCGTGCTCGCGCGCGAAATCGGCCATCGACAGATTGTGCGTGTGCACGTGCTGTCCGCGCGAAATCGCCTCGCGCGCCACGCCGATGATCTGGTTGTAGCGCTTCACGGGCGCGCCCGCGGCGATGTCGCGGGTCGCGATCTTGTGTCCCGGCGGAATCAGCCCCGCGACGACGAGATCCTCCGACGCGATGCGCGCGCCGGAGAGCAGCTGACGCGTCGCAATCACGACGTCGTCGTTCGGATGCAGCCGGATGACCGCATGGTCGGTGGATGTGGTGGACATGGTTTTGTTCTCAGACCGTGGAAGGTGCGCGGTTGTCGAGCCGCGCTTGCTCTTCTTCGGCGCGATTGAGCGGTTCGATCTTGCCGACGATTACAAGATAGCTGAATGCGCCGAGGAAGCAGAAGCCGCCCGCGACACACAGCGGAATCACGAACGAGCCCTTGGTGATCGCGAGCATCACGCCAGTGAAGGTCGTAATGACGATGCCAGCAAGGTTCGACGCGAAGTTCTGGATGCCGCCGATCGATGCGACGTGATCCGGCGTCGGCGCAACGTCGCTCGGCAGCGACCAGATGCTGGCGGCCGCGAACGCGAGGCTGGCGTAAGCGATGCCGAAGAACGCGAGCATCAGATAAATGTTGGTCACGAACGCGCACAGCGTGATGACCGACGAAAGCAGCATGCCGCCGACCATGCAGGTCTTGCGCGCGGCGGTGAGGCTCCAGCCGCGTTTGAAGAGCGCGTCCGACACCCAGCCGCCGAACCAGCCGCCCGGAATCGACATCAACGCGGGAATCGTGCCGAGCGTGCCGAGCGATTTCAGCGAGAAACCGTGCGCCTGCACGAGATAGCTCGGGAACCAGGTGATGAAGAAGTAGATGACGAAGTTCAGGCAGAAGAAGCCGAGCATCATGCCCCACAGCGTGCGGTACTTGAACAGCGACGCCCACGACACCTTGGTCTTCGGCGCGACCGGTTGCACCGGCGCGGCGTCCACCTCGCCCGTCAGGTCGCCCGTGGACTTGTTACGGTAGATCAGGAACCAGCCGAGAATCCACACGAAGCCGATCACGCCGGTGATGACGAACGACGCTTCCCAGCCGAACGAGCTGATGATGAGCGCGACCACCGGAATCGAGAGCGCCGAACCCACGCGCGAGCCGCTATCGAAGATGCTCGTCGCGAACGCGCGCTGCTCCTTCTTGAACCATTGCGACACGAGCTTCGCGCAGGATGGATACGCGCCCGCTTCGCCGATGCCCAGCATCAGTCGGCAGCCGAACATGCCGACGACGCTCGTCGCGACGGCGGTAAGCGCCGTGAATACCGACCACCAGCCCACCGCGAGCGGCAACGCAATACGCGCGCCGACGCGATCGACGAACCAGCCGAAGGGCATTTGCATGAGCGCGTAGCTCCAGAAGAAGCCGCTCAGGATGAAGCCCATTTCAGCAGGGCCGATGCCGAGCGCTTTTTCGATCTGCGGCGCGGCGACCGCGAGGTTCGCGCGATCGATGTAATTGATCGCGATTGCCAGAAAAGCCAGAAATATCACTACCCAACGCATTTTGCGCATCGTTTGTCTCCTCAATGGGCGGCACTTCATGTGTTCCGGCCCGACCCGCGATGCCGGCGCGGTGAGCCGTGATTCGAAAGCTGGGTATCGGCCTTCAGGCGGATTCGAGCGCGTCGTGCAGACGTTTCTGCTCGATGTCGAGATTCAATTCGCGCGCGAGCTCGATGACGGGCCGGAAGCGCCGGACTTTCTTCTCGTCGTGATTGCGCGCGATGTCCGCGAGCCGATGCACGAGAAACGGGTTCTCGAAGCGGTCACGCACGCTCGACAGATATTCCGCAGCGACATCGTGCTTGCCGAGCGCCGCGAACACAGGCAGCACTTCGTCGCGCCACGTCGCTTCGAGCGGCTCGCGATATGCGGGATCGCGCATCGCGTCGAGCACGGTCATGTCGGGTGAGCCTTCGCGCGTGCGCCAGATTTCGGCGAGCATCGTGTGGCCGAGATTCAGCATCAGCAGCTTCAGGCGTTCGTAGTGCGCGAGATCGTCGGTCACGACGATGTCCTCGTGCTCGCACGGCAGCACCATGCCGGCCTGCCGCTCGATCGCCCACAGCGCGTACGGCTCCGCGATCGCGCCGACTGGCTGAATCGGCTCCGACACGATCCGGTCCACGAGCGAATTCACCCACACGCAGTCTTTCGCGAGATAGCCGATGAACGCCTCGTCGACGTTCCAGCCGCGCGCGATGCCGATCACCAGATCGCGCAGCGTGTCGCCGTTGCGCGAAACCAGTTCGCAGGGCAAGAGCGTGATCGCTGCGGCGCCGGCCTGGTATCGCGCGTGGAGCAGCACCGCGAGCTTGGCGGCGAAGCCGCGCGGCGTGCGCTGGCCGTCGAGCAGATCGGCGGTGTCTTCGTCGAAGAGTGCGTAGCCGGCGTCCGCCGTGTTCGAGACGATCACTTTCACGTCGTGCTTCACGCGCTCGATCAGCAAAGGCCAGTCGTCGTTCGCGTGCAGCGCTTCGGTGATCGAATCGCATTCGACGGTTGTATCGATGGTCTCGTCGCTTCGACGGCCGCGAATGCGGACCGGATAACGCCCGGCCGCGCGCAACGCCTCGACGCGCGCGCGGCTGTCGGCGCTGGACGTAGTCTGAACGACGGTGATCTTGCCGAGCGCTTTTGCCGGATCGCGGCGCGCCGCCTCGCTGACGAAAAAGTCGACGTGCGCCTGCAGGAAACGGCTCGTGCCGAATTGAAGAATCGGATTGCTCATCGTCGGGAGCTGGGGAATTAGTCGAGTGGGAACGGTTCCAGATCGCCGTAAAAAAATTGGCCACCTGGCCTTACCGGATTGCATACTAGTGTCTTGAAACAGAATTGGTCAAGCCACTTGTAAGCGGTCTGAGAACGGCGAATGCCCGCCACGCGGTGCGTCGGCCCTTCCGCTGATTACAATCCACGTTTTCCCCGAGACGAAAAGCAGGAGCCAGCACGTGAGCGTGAAACCAGCCGAGACGCGACGCCTGTATCTACAGATCGCCGACAAGCTGCGCGGACTGATCGAGCAGCAGGATTTCGCCCCGAACGGCCGTCTGCCGTCGGAGCGCGAACTGGCGCTGACGCTCGGCGTGTCGCGGCCATCCGTGCGCGAGGCGCTCGTCGCGCTCGAACTGGAAGGGCGCGTCGAGATACGCATGGGATCGGGCGTCTATATCGTCGCGACGCCCGCGAACAAGCCGCCGACGACCGAAGCGGAACTGGGCGAAAGCCCGATCGAGATCATGACCGCGCGCAGCGTGATCGAAGGCGCGATCGCGGCGAGCGTCGCACCGTTCGCGAAACCGAAGGAATTGAAGGCGCTGCGCACCGTGTACGAGACGATGGCTCGCGAAGTCGGCAACGGGCAAGTGCCGATGGCCGCCGATCGCGCGTTTCACATCGCGATCGCGCAGATGACAGGCAACGATGTGCTCGTGCGAACGGTCGGCAGTCTTTACGACGAACGGCACAGTCCGCTATCGTCGACGCTGCGTGGGCACTTCGAAGGGGAAGAAACGTGGGCGGCCGCGCTGGGCGAGCATCGGGAAATTCTGGAAGCGCTGGAGGCGCGCGACGCAATACAGGTGCAGGCCGCGATGCAGCGGCACATGCGTCAGTCCGCGGCGCGTCTGATGACGAAACGCAAAAGCTGACGCCGGCGCGCGCGAGAAGCGCGCACCGATGGCGAAAACGTGACCGCGTCAGCCAGGATAGGCTTCATCGACCTTCAGACCCGCCAGCTTGAAGATGACGCGCAGCGTTTGCGGCGCAATCTCCCGGCGTGAGGCGAGCGTAGTCAGGACGAAATCCATCACTTTGGCGTACTTCAGCATGGTCAGGCACGACTCGATGTCGGTGGAGCCGTCGCGCATCGACTCGGCGAGGCGCAACATTTCCACGGAAATCTCTCGGGCCATTTCCAGTTCGAGTTGCTGCTTTTCACTCCACGCGGGCATCGCGGTCAGTGCCGCGAGCATCTCCTGAAACTGCTTCTCTGCTTTCTTGTCGGGGATCGCATCCATCGCCGTCCTCTCATGTTCATGGCGCCGCGAGTCGCATTCGCCGCGCTGTGCGTTAGGTGTTACGTAACAAGGCCGGGCGCGGGTGACGACGCTTCGCGTGTCGAGACGCGGCCTGTTACCAGCTTGTTGCTTCTGCTGCTGCATCGGTACGCGGCCGAAAGGCCACGCTGTGTCGTCTTTTCCAATGGCCTCATTGCCGGACGATGCACAATCTGTTCCATGCAGCCTTGCTGCCACGCATTGGCCGTCTGCCGATGACTGGAACGAGAGCGTCTTCGCGCTTTTGAGTAAACTTCCTCTTTTGAGACAACAGAACCAGCGGTTAGCGCACATTCGGCGCGAACATGCTCCGCTTTTTTATTGATCGAACCTTTTACGATGACCAGGAAAGCCTCCGCGTCGGCTCCGGGCACACCCGACCCCTCCACCAAACACGAGATTCGTCCAGGCCAGTCGATCGAACTGCTGAAGGAACTCCATATCCTCACGCGCGACGGCAAGATGAACCAGGACAGCCGCCGCAAACTGAAACAGGTCTATCATCTCTATCAGTTCATCGAACCGCTTCTTGCCGACGTGCACGCGCGCCAAGGGGCCGTATCACTCGTCGACCACGGCGCGGGAAAATCCTATCTCGGGTTTATTCTCTACGATCTCTTCTTCAAGACTCTGCGCGATCGGTCACACATCTTTGGAATCGAGACGCGTGAGGATCTGGTAAAAAAATCCGAGGAATTGGCGCAGCGCCTCCGGTTTACAGGGATGTCGTTTCTGAATCTGTCGGTGGCCGAATCAATTGATTCGGATCGTCTGCCCGATTCGATCGATATCGTCACCGCACTGCATGCGTGCAACACCGCCACCGACGACGCCATCCAGTTCGCTCTGCAGAAGAATGCGAAGTACATCGTCGTGGTGCCGTGCTGTCAAGCCGAGGTGGCTTCAGTGCTCCGAAAGAACAAGGGGCACGCGCTCTCGAAGAACGTGCTGACGGAAATGTGGCGGCATCCGCTGCATACGCGCGAATTTGGGAGCCAGATCACGAACGTGCTGCGCTGCCTGCAACTCGAATCGCACGGATATCAGGTGAGCGTGACGGAACTCGTCGGATGGGAACATTCGATGAAGAACGAGCTCATCGTCGCGCAGTTCAAGGACTTGCCGCGTGGCCGGCCTGCGCAAAGGCTTTCGGACGTGCTCGAAACGCTCGGGCTGGACGAACTGCGCGAGCGATTTTTTTCGCCCGCGCACTGATCAGGATTTATCTTTCATCCACGCGTCGAAGCCGTCATGTCCCAGACGGCGCAGCGTTTCGATATTGCGTTCGTAGATGTCGGATGCATCGGGGAACGCGGCGACGGCGCGATCGATGCTCGCTTCGCGAATCAGATGGAACGTTGGATACGGCGCGCGATTCGTGTAGTTGTCGATATCGTCGGGCCCGGTGCCTTCGAACCGATAGTCCGGATGGAAGCTCGCAATCTGCAGTTCGCCCGCGAGTCCGAGCTGGACGAGCAGATTTTCGGCGAAATAGAGCGCGTCGTTGTAATCGGCGAAATCCGCGAACGCGTGCGGTGTAATGAAAAGCGTCGTGTCGATGGCCTCGGGATCCGTATCGTGCAAAAGACGAAGCTCATCCGTCAGTTCTACGACGAGATCGTCCACGCCGCGCGCCTCGCTCACCACGTAGCGAATCTGCTCTTTGACATGCACGCTCTTCGCGAACGGGCACAGATTGAGTCCGATCACCGCGCGGGTGAGCCAGTGTCGAGTCGCCGCGATCACGTCGTCGCGGGTGCTGCCGTCAGTCATGAGAATCCTGTTTTCGATACGCGGGACACGCTGCCGCGATCAGCGTGCGCGCGATGCGCGGCGCGGCGAGCAGCGGGCCCGAGCCGGGTCCGTACGTCTGGCTGGTCGCGTAAATTCCGTCGACAAGCAACGCGAGCGATTCCGCCAGTTCAGCGGGATTATCCGCTTCGGCTGCCGTGCAAATCTCGACCAGACGCGTCATCAGGTAATTTTTGTTGCGCTCAACCGATTGTCGCGCGGGATGCGCCGGATCGCCGAATTCACACGCGATGTTGACGAACGGGCAGCCGCGATAATCCGGCGAGGACGCCCGTTTCACCAGATCCTCGAGCGCCTGAATCATCTGCTTTGCCGGTTCGTCGGGATGTTTCGCGACGCTCGCCTCGAAGCGCCGCCGAAAACCCTCGTCCATGCGTTCCAGATACGCGACGACGAGTTCATCCTTCGACGCGAAACGCCGATACAGGCTCATCTTGTTGACGCCCGCGCGTTCAACGACGGCATCGACGCCGATTGCGCGGATGCCGTCGCGATAAAACAGCTCCTGCGCGGCGTCGAGCAACTGCTCCTGCGCGGTCGCGCCGTCCGTGCGGACACTTCGGCGGGCGGGGGCTTTCGGCTGGTCGGCGGTTGATCGTGTCACAGTCGGTTCCTCGAAGAATTCTGCTGCATGCTTGACATGTTACCGATCGGTAACTAAGCTCGCAACTCTGATGTGACAGAGCGGTAACGTCGCAGGGCAAAAATCAACGTAACGGAGCAGCGATGAACTGGGTAGCGAGACGGCTGAACGGCCGGATACATTACGGCTGGGTCGCGGTGGGCGTCGTGTTTTTCGTGTTGCTCGCGGCAGCCGGTACGCGCGCGACGCCGAGTGTGATGATGTTGCCGCTCGAAAAGCAGTTCGGCTGGTCGCGCGGCACGATTTCGCTCGCGATTTCGATCAACCTGGCGCTTTACGGCCTCGCGGGCCCGTTCGCCGCGGCCGCGATGCAGCGCTTCGGCGTGCGCCCGACGGTGCTCGCCGCGATCGCGACGCTTGCGGCGGGCGTCGGCATCTCGTCGATGATGACCGAGCCGTGGCAAATGGTGCTCGTGTGGGGCGTGATGGTCGGCAGCGCGACGGGCGTTGCGGCGCTCACGCTGTCGGCGACGATCGTGAACCGCTGGTTCACCACGCATCGCGGTCTCGCGATGGGTATTCTCACCGCCAGCTCCGCGACCGGCCAGCTCGTGTTCCTGCCGTTCCTCGCGTCGATTTCGGAGCGCTTCGGCTGGCGGCCGGTCGTGTTCGTGGTCGCGGCGGCGGCGGCGGTCGTGTTGCCGCTCGTCGCGTGGCTGCTGCCCGAGCGCCCGGCGGATCTTTCGCTGCGGCCCGTGGGCGAAGCGGCGAATGTCCCGCCCGCCGCGATCTCGCCGCCGAAAAATCCGATCAAGGTCGCATTCGGCACGCTCGCATCGGCCAGCAAGACGCGCGATTTTTGGCTGCTTTTCTTCAGCTTCTTCGTCTGCGGCGCGAGCACGAACGGTTACGTCGGCACGCACCTGATCGCGATGTGCTCCGATTACGGCATGACGCAAGTCCAGGGCGCGACGCTGCTCGCCGCGATGGGCATCTTCGATCTGTTCGGCACGACGCTCTCCGGCTGGCTTTCCGACCGCTTCAACGCCCGCCTGCTGCTGTTCTGGTACTACGGCCTGCGCGGACTGTCGCTGATTTACTTGCCCTACGCGTTCGGCATCGATTTCTTCGGCCTGCCGCTCTTCGCCGTCTTTTACGGTCTCGACTGGATCGCCACCGTGCCGCCGACCGTGCGCCTCGCCACCGATGTCTACGGCAAGGATTCGGCGCCGATCGTGTTCGGCTGGATCGTTGCGGGCCATCAGCTCGGCGCGGCATTCGCGGCGCTCGGTGGCGGCATGCTGCGTTCGAGCCTCGGCAGCTACACCATCGCGACGATGATCTCCGGCGGCCTGTGCCTCGTCGCGGCCGTGACCGTTCTGCGCATCAATCGCGCGGGCCGGTCGGTGGGTGTCGCCGCGACCTGACGATCTGCACGCGCGCGCGAGCTTGTTTATCCTTGTCGCCTGACGGCGCGCATCTTTGCCGATGCGCGCCTTTTGCTTTTCATCACGCCAACGAGGACGAACATGACCACGAAGCCCGCTCCGACCGATATCGACATCCACGAACTGATCGCCGGCCGTTGGAGCCCGCGCGCGTTTTCCAGCGCGCCCGTGGAGCGCGCGCAGTTGCATCGTCTGCTGGAAGCGGCGCGCTGGGCGCCGTCGTCGAATAATTTGCAGCCGTGGCGCTTTATCGTGTTCGACCGTCATCGGGACGAAGCCGCGTTCAAGCGCGCGTTCGACACCCTCATGCCCGGCAATCAGAAGTGGAACGTGACCGTGCCGCTGCTCGTCTGCGTGACGGCTTCGTCACTCACGCCGAAGGGCGACGCGAACCGCACCGCGACGTACGACACCGGCGCAGCCGCGATGGCGCTCGTGCTCCAGGCGCACGCGCTCGGGCTGGCGACGCATCAGATGGGCGGTTTCGATCGCGACGCGTTCCGTCAGGCGCTTTCGATTCCGGCGGACGTGGAGATCATCGCGATGATCGCGATCGGTCATCACGGCGACGCGAGCCAGCTCGACGAAACGCTGCGCGAGCGCGAAGCGGCGCCTCGCGCGCGCAAGACGTTGGCGGAAACGGCCTTCGAAGGCGCGTGGGACAAGGCGTTCAA
The DNA here is from genome assembly GCF_964261745.1 of Caballeronia sp. S22. NCBI lineage: Bacteria > Pseudomonadati > Pseudomonadota > Betaproteobacteria > Burkholderiales > Burkholderiaceae > Caballeronia > Caballeronia sp. S22. Next base: position 493,621 of record NZ_OZ180035.1, read on the forward strand.
GTAATCGCGCTCAATGCTCGTCCGCCGCGGAAAGCGGACGAGCGACATCCTCGAGCGATCTGCGCTCCGCCGCGACGCCCCAGATGCCCGCGACGACCGCCGCCGCGATCATCAGCAGCGATCCAATCAGATAGCCCACGAACACGGCGCCGCGCTCGTGGGTATCGATCAATTGGCCAAAAAGCGTCGGCCCGATGATGCCGCCGAGCGCCGTTCCGAACGCATAGAACACAGCGATGGCGAGCGCGCGAATCTCCAGCGGAAACGTCTCGCTCACGGTCAGATACGCTGAACTCGCCGCCGCCGACGCAAAGAAGAAAATCACCATCCACGCGATGGTTTGCGTCGTCACGGTCAGCATCCCGTGCATGAACATCCAGCCGCTGATGGTCAGCAGCACGCCTGACATCGCATACGTGAACGCGATCATCTTGCGCCGGCCGAGCACGTCGAAGAGCTTGCCGAGCAGAACCGGTCCGAGGAAATTCCCCGCCGCGAAGGGCAGCACGTACCAGCCAATGTGATCGCCCGGCACGTGATAGAAGTCGGTCAGCACGAGCGCGTAGGTAAAAAAGATCGCGTTGTAGAAAAACGCCTGCGCCGTCATCAACGTGAGTCCGACCAGCGATCGGCTGCGATGCGCGTTGAAAAGCGTATGCACGACTTCGCGCAGCCGCGTCCCCTCGCGCGCGTGCAGGCGCAACGGCTTGATGGGCGTATCGGGAATCTCGACGCCGTGCTGCCGGAAATGCGCCTCGATTTCCTCGACGACTTCTTGCGCTTCCTTCTCGCGATTGTGCGTGATGAGCCAGCGTGGGCTTTCCGGCACCCACATCCGCATGAAAAGGATCGTGAGCCCGAGCACCGCGCCGATCAGAAAGCACGCGCGCCATCCCCAATCGAGCGGAAGCAGGCCGGGATCGAGCAGCACGATGGAACCCGCCGCGCCGATGCCCGCGCCGACCCAGAACGTGCCGTTGATCGCGAGGTCCGTCCAGCCGCGCAGGCGGGCAGGCGTGAATTCCTGAATCGTCGAATTGATCGCGGTGTATTCGCCGCCGATGCCCGCGCCCGTCAGAAAGCGGAACAGCACGAAGGTCGCGAGATTCCACGAGAACGCGGTCGCGGCGGTGGCGGCGACGTAGAGAAAGAGCGTGATGAAGAACAGCTTGCGCCGGCCGAGCCGGTCCGTGAGCCAGCCGAAGCCGAGCGCGCCGAGCACCGCGCCCGCGATATATGCGCTGCCCGCGATGCCGACATTGGCATTCGAAAATTGCAGCGTGGGGCTCGACTTGAGCGCGCTCGCAACCGCGCCCGCGAGCGTCACTTCGAGTCCGTCGAGCAGCCATGTGATGCCGAGCGCGAGCACGATCAGCGTGTGAAAGCGGCCCCACGGCAGACGATCGAGGCGCCCGGGCAAATCGGTTTCGATGATGGCCGGACAGTCGCTGGCTTTATCGGTCAAACGGTTCTCCTGTGGCGCGGCGGCTTCGTTCATGCGTCGGAGGCGTGCTTTTCGCTGCGAGTCGGCACGCAAAAAAACGAACAAATTGCCGCAAAGTGCGCAAGTTGCATTCCGCTTTTGTCGAATAAACCTGGTGGTTTAAAAATAGCCGAAATGCGGTTGATGCGTTGCGCGGAACGTGTTAAAAACGCCGTCCATGTTTGAATGCGACGTCCTCACCCGACGCCGCCGATGCCCATGACTTATTGCGCGATCGATTTCGGCACGTCGAATTCCGCCGTCGCTGTGCCTGACGGATTGTCGATCCGGCTGGCGCCCGTGGAAGGCGACGCGACCACGCTGCCCACCGCCGTTTTCTTCAACACCGACGAGAATAACCAGACCTACGGTCGCGCGGCGCTCGAAGCGTACATAGACGGTTTCGATGGCCGCCTGATGCGTTCGATGAAAAGCATTCTCGGCTCGCCGCTCGCGGACAACAGCACCGATCTCGGCGACGGTTCCGCAATTAAATACACCGACGTCATCACGCTCTTTCTGCAACATCTGAAGCAGAAGGCGCAGCTGCTCGCCGCCGAGCCGCTGACACGCGCGGTGCTCGGCCGCCCGGTCTTTTTCGTCGACGACGATCCGCGGGCCGATCACCTCGCACAGAAACAGCTCGAAGCCTGCGCGCATTCGATCGGCTTGCGCGAAATCCACTTCCAGTACGAGCCGATCGCCGCGGCGTTCGATTACGAAGCGAGTCTGACGAAAGAAGGGCTCGTGCTGGTCGCGGATATCGGCGGCGGTACGTCGGATTTCTCGCTGGTGCGCGTCGGCCCGGAGCGTGCGCGTCATCTGGAACGCAAGGGCGATGTGCTCGCGCATCATGGCGTGCACGTCGCCGGCACGGATTTCGATCGTCGCGTGGAACTCGTCACCGTGCTGCGCGAACTCGGTTACCAGTCGCTCGATACCAAGGGACGCGAATTGCCGAGTCCCGTTTACTTCGATCTCGCGACCTGGCATCTGATCAACACGGTCTATACGCCGAAACGCGTGAGCGAATTGCAACTGATGCGCCATCTCTATACCGATGTGCGCCATCACGACCGGTTGATGCGCGTCGTGTATCGGCGGCTCGGTCACGCGCTGACGGCGCACGCCGAGGAAGCGAAGATCGATGTCGCGGCGGGCGGCACGACCGAAATCGACATGGAGGAGGTGGAAGAAGCGCTGCGCGTCGCGTTCGACGAGTCGCAACTGATCGCGGCCGGCGCCGACGAAACGCGGCGGATCGTCGAGGCGGCGCACGAAACGCTCAAACGGGCCGGCGTGGCTCCCGCCGACGTGAACGCCGTCTATTTCACAGGCGGTACGACCGGGCTGCGGTTTCTGTCGGAAGCGCTTTCGGCGGCATTTCCGGCCGCGCAGCCCGTGTTCGGCGATCGACTCGCCAGCGTGGCGAAGGGGCTGGGCATCTATGCGCAGCGCATCTTCGCCTGAGGCCGCGTACAAACCTGCGCGAAAAAAGAAAAACCCCGCAGAAGCGGGGTTTTTTTACGAATTCCAGCGGTACGTTAGACCGGCTTGATGTTCGCTGCTTGCTTGCCCTTCGGGCCAGTCTTCACTTCGTAGGAAACCTTTTGGTTTTCCTGAAGCGTCTTGAAGCCTTCGATGCGGATTTCCGAGAAGTGTGCGAACAGATCTTCGCCGCCGCCATCCGGAGTGATGAAGCCAAAGCCCTTTGCGTCATTGAACCACTTGACGGTACCGGTTTCCATGTTACGTATTCCAAAAAATTGATGAATAAGGCCGAAGCCCAAGGGTGCGGAAAATCAAGGAAGGGGCAATGGGACCAACCGGAGTACCGTGATGGCGAACTCGAAAGAACCAATTCACTCGCCACTTGAAATCCTGCAAGAAGGTTTATACGGCGAAACGATTTCGCGGTCAATTAATATCCGACAACTCTGAAGGGCTTTTTTCGAGACAAGCTGGCAAAAATTACAGAACGTGTAATTCCGGGCCGGATCGCCCTTCGAAAAGCCCACTTTGGGGCAATTTCTTTCCAGTATGCACTGCATTCGAAAGGTGCAACCGTTAAACTACGCGCCTTTCTACGGTTGCACCCACATCGTCGGAGTGGGGGCGATGCGCGCGCGGCGCGAGACACTGGAGATAAAGTTGAAGAGTTCGATACAGAGAAATATCGGCCCGATGGCACTGTTGCTGACCGGCCTCGGGTCCATCATCGGTTCAGGCTGGCTGTTCGGCGCGTGGAAAGCCGCCAAAATCGCCGGGCCGGCAGCGATCGCGGCATGGGTGATCGGCGCGGTCGTCATTCTGGCGATCGCGCTGACGTATGCCGAACTCGGCGCGATGTTTCCCGAGTCGGGCGGCATGGTGCGCTACGCGCGCTACTCGCACGGCGCGCTCGTCGGTTTCATCAGCGCGTGGGCGAACTGGATCGCGATTGTCTCAGTGATCCCGATCGAAGCCGAAGCGTCGATTCAATATATGAGCACCTGGCCGTATGACTGGGCGCATGCGCTCTTCGTCAACGAGTCGCTCACGCCGATGGGCCTCGTGCTGTCGGCGCTGCTCGTGATCGTCTACTTCATGCTGAACTACTGGGGCGTGAAAGTGTTCGCGCGTGCGAACTCCGCGATCACGATCTTCAAGTTCCTGATTCCGGGCGCCACCATCGCGGGCCTGATCTTCACCGGATTTCATTCGGAGAATTTCGGCACGACGTCGAGCTTCGCGCCGTACGGCTGGCCCGCCGTGCTGACGGCGGTGGCGACGAGCGGCATCGTTTTCAGCTTCAACGGATTTCAGAGCCCGGTGAATCTCGCCGGCGAGGCGCGAAATCCGGCGCGCAGCGTGCCGTTCGCCGTGATCGGCTCGATTCTGCTCGCGCTCGTGATCTACGTGCTGCTGCAAATCGCGTATATCGGCGCGGTGAATCCCGCCGACGCGATGAAAGGCTGGTCGCACTTCAACTTCGCGTCGCCGTTTGCTGAACTGGCGCTCGCGCTGAACCTGAACTGGCTCGCGTTCCTGCTTTATGTCGATGCGTTCGTCAGCCCGAGCGGCACCGGCACGACCTACATGGCGACGACCACCCGCATGATCTACGCGATGCAGCGCAATAACACGATGCCGAAGATTTTCGGACTCGTGCATCCGTTCTACGGCGTGCCGCGTCCGGCGATGTGGTTCAACCTGATCGTCGCGTTCATCTTCCTGTTCTTCTTTCGCGGCTGGAGTTCGCTGGCGGCGGTGATTTCGGTCGCGACCGTCATCTCGTATCTCACCGGCCCGGTCAGCCTGATGGCGCTGCGCCGCTCGGCGACCGATCTCGATCGTCCGCTCAAGTTGCCGATGATGGGCGTGATCGCTCCGTTCGCGTTCGTGTGCGCGTCGCTCGTGCTGTTCTGGGCGAAGTGGCCGCTCACCGGCGAAATCATTCTGCTGATGGTGGTCGCGCTTCCCGTCTACTTCTACTTTCAGAGCAGGACGGGCTTTACGGGCTGGGGACGCGATTTGAAGGCGGCGTGGTGGCTCGTGACCTATTTGCCGTCGATGGCGGTGATGTCGCTGATCGGCAGCAAGGATTTCGGCGGCAGCGGACTTCTGCCGTACGGCTGGGACATGGCTGCGGTCACCGTGCTTGCGTTGATCTTCTACTACTGGGGCGTGCACACGGGATATCGCACGAAGTATCTCGACGAGCGCGAAAGCCGCGACGACATTCTTCACGAAGTCGGCGCCTAAAGCTCCTCCGCTTCACGACGAAACCCGCCCGAGCGATCAGGCGGGTTTTTTTATTTCAGCGCAAATTCGACGTCACTGGTCGGTGAAAACGTAGTTGGTCATCGCGAGCGCGCGCTGGAACGTGCCGAGCGACTGGATGCCGAGCCGGTAATCATCCGCCGCCGCGCCGAGCGCGCTGAACACAGGCAGCAGATGCTCATCGGTCGGATGCATCAGCGCGGCGTGCGGCGCGCGGGCGCGATAGTCGAGCAGGGCATCGATATCGCGCGCGGCCATGCGGCTCTCGAACCAGTCGGTGAACTCTACGACGCGCGGATCGGCGTCTTCCGGACGCGCGCTGAAATCGGCCATGCGCAGATTGTGCGTGATCTGACCGGAACCGATGATCATCACGCCGTCATCGCGCAAATCGCGCAACGCCCGGCCGATGCGGAAATGATGCGCGGCGTCGAGATGCGGCTGAATCGATAGCTGCGAAACCGGGACGTCGGCATCCGGAAACATCAGGAGCATGGGCACCCACGCGCCGTGATCGAGCCCGCGATCGGCGGTCGCCGCGGGTATGTCTTGCTTGCACAGCAGCGCGGCGGCGTGTTTCGCCAGTTCGGGCGCGCCGGGCGCGGGATAGCGCAGCTCGTAGAGGGCGCGCGGAAAGCCATAGAAATCGTGGATCGTTTCCGGGCGTTCGGCCGTGCTGGCCACCGGCTGCGCCGTGCCCCAGTGGGCGGACAACATCAGAATGGCGCGCGGGCGCGGCAGCGTTTGACCGAGCGAAGCGAATTCGGCGGAGGGCATCGACGGATCGATCGGCAACGTCGGTGCGCCGTGGGAAATGAAAACGGTGGGCAGTCGGCTCATGGCGGCAAATTCCTGTGGGGTCTTGACGTCAATGTAGGGCCGCGAGCCCTGTTGATAAACGGCCCGAATGGCAACGAATTGTGTCGCCGCCGTTGTTAATCCGATGCTTCGTCTCGCAGACCTCGCCAGGCGGGCGCGACTGGCTGCCCGAAGCCGAATAGATCGATGACCCGCGCGACCGTGTGATCCACCATTTCGTCGATGGTCGCAGGTTTTTGATAGAACGCGGGCAAGGGCGGAAAGATCACGCCGCCCATCTCGGTGACGGCCGTCATGTTTCGCAGATGCGCGAGATTGAGCGGCGTCTCGCGCACGAGCAGCACGAGGCGGCGGCGCTCTTTCAGCACGACATCGGCGGCGCGGGTGATGAGATTGTCGGAGAGACCGTGCGCGATGCTTGCGAGCGTGCGCATCGAGCACGGCGCGACGACCATGCCGCCGGTCGCGAAGGAGCCCGATGCAATGGTTGCGCCGACATCGCGCACGCTATGGACGACATCGGAGAGCGCGTGAACGGCGGCCTTGTCGAGATCGAGTTCGTGTTGAATATTCAGCCAGCCGGCGCTGGAAACGAGCAAATGCGTTTCGACGCCGCCGAGCTTGCGCAGCGTCTCTAACAGACGTATGCCGTAGATGGCGCCCGTTGCGCCGGTAATCGCGACAATAAGACGTCGCTTTTCGGCAGCGGGCGCGCTCACTTGCGGAAGGTCAGGCTGCGGCGAAGAGTTGCTGTAGTTCGCCCGATTGATACATCTCCATCATGATGTCCGAGCCGCCGATGAACTCGCCCTTCACGTAGAGCTGCGGAATGGTCGGCCAGTTAGAGAATTCCTTGATGCCCTGGCGGATCGCGTCGTCTTCGAGCACGTTCACGGTCATGATCTGATCGGCGCCGCATGCCTTCAGCACCTGGATCGCGCGGCCGGAGAAACCGCACATCGGGAATTGCGCCGTGCCCTTCATGAAAAGGACGACCGGGTTTTGATCGACGATCTGCTTGATGCGTTCTTGCGTGTCCATGGCGTTCCTGCGCTTTGAAGTCGGTGGAATGATGGTTGAAATGATAGCGGATTTCGGTTTCGAGGGCTGACGACGGCCAGACGCTCAGGCCGTGAAGAGACCGCCGGAGCAACGCTCGATGCCGGCGAGATCGCGCATCGAGCACACGTTGGTAAAGCCGCGTGCCTTTAGCAGCTCGCGCACGGATTCCGCCTGATCGTAGCCGTGCTCCAGCCACAAGGCGCCGTTCGACGTTAGCAGAAACGGCGCGGTCCCGATGATCGTGCGGATCGCGGACAAACCGTCGGCATCGTCGGTGAGCGCGCCGCGCGGTTCGAATCGCAAGTCGCCTTGCGCGAGATGCGGATCGTCGCTCGCGATATACGGCGGGTTGCTGACGATCGTCTCGAAGAGCAGCGACGGATCGATATTCGCGGCCCAGTCGCTTTCGACGAACGTGACCGGGCCGCCTGTGCGCGTCGCATCGAGCAGCGCGTGCGCGTTGCCTCGCGCGACGTCGAGCGCGGCGCGCGATCGGTCGACGGCCCATACGCGCGCGTCGGGCCGGGCATGAGCGATCGAAATCGCGATCGCGCCGGTCCCGGTGCCGAGATCGAGCACGCGCGGGTTCGGCACATCGGCGATGGACTCGAGCGCGAGTTCCACGAGCAATTCGGTCTCGGGCCGCGGGATCAGCACGTCCGGCGTCACGTCGAAATCGAGCCCGAAGAATTCGCGCTTGCCGGTCAGTTGCGCGATGGGCTCGCCGTTCAGACGCCGCCTTGCGAGCGCTTCGAAACGCGCGACAGCGTCCGAATCGAGCGATTCACGATCACGCGTGATGAGTTCGGTGCGCCGCCAGCCGAGCACGTGCATCAGCAGAATGCGCGCTTCGAGCAGCGGCAGTCCCGAAGCGCGCAGCAGGTCGGCCGCCGTGCTCACTCGCTTTCCCCGAGCGCGGCGAGCAGCTCGGCCTGATGCTCGGAAACGAGCGAGGCGATCATTTCATCGAGATCGCCGTCCATGATGTATTCGAGCTTGTAGAGCGTCAGATTGATGCGGTGATCCGTCATGCGCCCTTGCGGGAAGTTGTACGTGCGGATGCGCTCCGAGCGGTCGCCCGAGCCGATCAGGCTCTTGCGCGTCGCCGCTTCCTTCGCGTGCTGCTCGTGATACTGCTTGTCCTTGATGCGCGCGGCGAGCACCTTCAACGCGCGATCCTTGTTCTTGTGCTGCGAGCGGTCGTCCTGACATTCGACGACGATGCCCGTCGGCAAGTGCGTGACGCGCACGGCGGAATCGGTCTTGTTGATGTGCTGCCCGCCCGCTCCCGACGCGCGGAACGTGTCGATACGCAAATCGGCCGGATTGATGACGACTTCGCTGATTTCATCGGCTTCCGGCATCACCGCGACCGTGCACGCGGACGTGTGGATGCGCCCTTGCGTTTCCGTCGCCGGGACACGCTGCACGCGATGCCCGCCCGATTCGAACTTGAGCCGCGAATACGCGCCTTGTCCCGCGATGCGCACGATCACTTCCTTGTAGCCGCCGAGATCCGACACGCTCTCCGACATCGTTTCGGCGGTCCAGCGGTTGCGTTCCGCGTAACGCAGATACATGCGCAGCAAATCGCCCGCGAACAGCGCGGATTCGTCGCCGCCCGTGCCCGCGCGGATTTCGATGAAGATGTTGCGGTCATCGTTCGGATCCTTCGGCAAGAGCATCGTCTGCAAGTCGCCTTCGATCTTCACCATGCGCTCGCGCGCCTCGCCGATTTCCTCTTCGGCGAAATCGCGCATCGACGGATCGGAGAGCAGTTCCTGCGCGGTGGCTTCATCGGTCAGCGCCTGACGCCAGAGCGCGTATTGATCGACGATCGGGCTGATTTCCGCGTGCTCGCGCGTGAGCTTGCGATACTGGTCCATGTCGGCCGTCACGTCTTCGCGGCTCAACAATTCGTTGAGATCGACCTGCCGTTTTGCAAGCTGGTCGAGCTTGCTTTGCATGCTCGTTTTCATCGGGCGGAATCGGCGCGGTCAGCGCCAGGAAATACTGCGATCGGGGAGCGCCGCGCTTGCTAGCCGCGCGGAGCATTTGAGAATAGCAAAGAGGAAGCCGCTAACGTTCCGACGAATCGGACGACGGACCGTGGCGGTAGAAACCGCTCATCAGGTCGATGAGCTGGTCGCGCTCCTCACGGCTCGCGCGGTTGAGCGCGTGCGTCGGGCCGTGGATCAGCTTGTTCGTGAGCGATTGCGACAGCGCCTCGAGCACGGCGGCGGGATCGTCGCCGCGCGCGAGCATCTTGCGCGCGCGCTCGAGTTCGGCGCGGCGCAGCGTGTCCGCCTGCGTGTGCATGTGGCGGATGACGGGCACGATGCTGCGCGCATCGAGCCATTGCATGAAATTCGCGACACGCGTCTCGATGATCGCCTCGGCCTGCGCGACCGCCGCCTGACGCGACGCGTTGCCTTCGCGCACGATCGCGCCGAGATCGTCGACGGTGTAGAGGAAGACGTCGTGCAGATTGCCGACTTCCGGCTCGATATCGCGCGGTACGGCGAGATCGACCATGAAAATCGGCCGATGTCGGCGCGCGCGCACGGCACGCTCGACTGCGCCGAGACCGATGATTGGCAGCGTCGATGCCGTGCACGACACGATGATGTCGAACTCGTGCATACGCGCAGGCAGTTCGGAGAGTGGAATTGCGTGGCCGTTGAAGCGTCCGGCGAGCTTTTCGCCGCGCTCCGCCGTCCGGTTCGCGACAACAAGCTCGCGCGGATTCTGCGCGGCGAAGTGCGTGGCGCACAACTCGATCATTTCGCCCGCGCCGATGAACAACACGCGCTGGCTCGAAATGTTCTCGAAGATGCGCTGCGCGAGACGCACGGCGGCGGCGGCCATCGATACCGACTGCGCGCCGATTTCCGTCGTCGTGCGCACTTCCTTCGCGACCGCGAACGTGCGCTGGAACAACTGGTTGAGATACGTGCCGAGCGCGCCGGCTTCGGACGCCGTACGCACGGCATCCTTCATTTGTCCGACGATTTGCGTCTCGCCAAGCACCATCGAATCGAGCCCGGATGCGACGCGAAACGCGTGGCGCACGGCTTCCGACTGCGGCAGCGCATAGACGTGCGGCGCGAGTTCGGGAACGGGGATGCTGTGATACTTCGAGAGCCACTGGATTGCGGCTTCGCGGGCGGCGGCGTCGTCAGTGGCGCAGTAGAGTTCGGTGCGGTTGCAGGTCGAGAGGATGGCCGCTTCGGGCGATGCCTTCGCGAGCGGTCCCAGCCAGATGTCCTTCAGCGCGCCCAGCGCGGGCTTGAGCTGTTCGAGCGGAAACGCCACGCGTTCGCGCAGGGCGACAGGCGCAGTGTGGTGGTTGATTCCGATCGTGAGGAGCTGCATTGTTTTGAGCTGATGCTTTGGGCCTAAGCCGATGGCCTTTCAGATAGCCCAATATTATAGCCTTTTGCGTATTTCTTCATTTATAGGTGGCATTTGGGGGCGCGACCACGGTCAAATGCCGCCCACGCCCATACGGCGGGCGATGAACGTCCGCCGCAGGACCAGTGTGACAGAACGCCGCGGCGTGCGGCTCAGCGAAAATACTTTGCCAGTTCGGCCGCGCGCGCTTCGAGTTCTTCCATGGGGATATCGTCGGTGTGGAACGCCATCTGCCGGTTTCTGGCGGTGAGCTCCTCGTCAAACAACTGAGTGCGCGAGGCCGAGTCGTGATTGAGGTGAAACAGCGTCGCCTGGAGGTTCGAGAACGAATGCCACCGCACGCCGAGTCGCGCGGCGCGGACGAATAACTCGTCGTCTTCTCCTCCCCAGCCGATGAAGCCGGGATTCAGCCCCCCGACGCGGATGAATTCCGCGCGCCTGAAGAAATTGATCGCACCCGGCGTACTGACGTACAGCAAACTCATGTCGTCCGGCAAATCACTTGCTAAAAACGGCGCGAACTCGTCGAAATTACCCGATTCGATAAACGATTGCCGGCGATTGCCAGAAACATTCAATACGCGTGTGAAAGGACAAAGCACATCGCTGCTATTCTGGTCCATCAGCGCGTCCAATGCGCCTTTCATATAGTACGGGTTCGCGATCATATCGGCATCATGCAGGCAGATAATCTCACTCTTAGCCATGAGTGCGCCGAGATTGACCAGTCGCGCCTTCGGGAAAGGGCCGGTATCGTGTATGAAAACATGTTTGATCTTCGAGTCGCCGAATTCGGGCCAACTGAACGTGGGCGCGGCATCCGCCTCGATCAGCCAGATCTGATAGTCCGAGTAGGTACGGTTCAAGTGACGCAGGACGCCCCGCAGATTGTCTTGCCTCTCCTGGCTAGCGCCGCGGTACGTAATAATCAGTTCCAGGCCGCGCAGGGAAATCAGACTGGTTTCCGTCATGAGATAAATACCTTTTAGAATCGCAATTTCGCAGTGTCGATAATCGAAATGATTTAATTCGTAACTCGCGAGCACCACTCGAAGCCGAAGTCCGCTTTCAGTGCGGTTAATCGGAATATTCTGAATTGATGCGAGCGCGATTTAATACAAATCATAGCATTCGGGCAAACCCAAAAAACTCGGAAAATTCACAGAGGCTTCTCAAGCGGAAGAGCGATCGTTTCATATTCCATGAGTCACACGAGACGCATCCGCAGCGCGCGGCCGGCTGGATCCGGAGCCTTGCACAGGCATCGTCCGGCCCCTAAACTCAACCGCTGCGTCCGCCGTAAATTGTTCAAGCCATGCCTGTTATTCGAAACGCTTCACTTCCCGCCACCTCGCTATCAGTGGAGCATCGCCGCTGATGGGCTGGATCGGACTGATTTTTCTCGGCGCGGTGATCGGCGCGGCGGGCTGGTGGCTGCATCCGCTGCGGCGCGCGGGACGCGGCGCGCGCGGTCCGGCGGGACGCATCTGGACGACCATCGGCGCTGGCATACTGGCGACGGTCGTCGCGCGCATGCTGGGCAATATCGTCGACGTGTATCACGACGGCGATACGCTCGAATGGCTGGCGTGCGCCGTGTTCGCGCTCTTCGTCGTGACGATGACCGTCGGGCTGGCGGCGCGCCGCTGATCCAATTTTTCTGACGTGCGACGGGTGATCCTCGCCGCGCGCCGTGCTCTTCGCGCCCTACGCGGGCTTTCAAGCAGGTGACTTCATGAACGATCGCATTGCAGATTCAGCCATTCCAGAGCCCGCCATGTTCGCGAAACGCATCGAGTCGTTGCGCGGCCAGATGGCGCTCGAAAAGCTCGCCGCCGTGCTCATTCCGTCGGCCGATCCGCATCTTTCCGAATATCTGCCGGAGCGCTGGCAGGGACGTCAATGGCTCTCGGGCTTCACGGGATCGGTGGGCACGCTCGTGGTGACAGCGGATTTCGCGGGCGTCTGGGTCGATAGCCGCTACTGGACGCAGGCCGAAGCCCAACTCGCCGGCACCGGCATCGTGCTCATGAAGATGATGGGCGGCCAGCAGACCGCGCCGCACGTCGAATGGCTCGCGGAACACGTGCCTCCGGGCGCGACCGTCGCGGTCGATGGCACGGTGCTCGGCGTTGCGGCGGCGCGCGCGTTGTCCGAAGCGCTGACCGCGCGCGGCATCGTGCTGCGCACCGATCTCGATCTGCTGGATTCGGTGTGGCCTGCGCGTCCTGGTTTGCCGGAGGCGGCCGTCTACGAGCACGCCGCGCCGCATGCGAGCGTCTCCCGGACGGACAAGCTCGCGCAAGTGCGAGCCACGATGCAGGCGAAAGGCGCGCAATGGCACTTCGTTTCCACGCTCGACGATCTCGCGTGGATCTTCAATCTGCGCGGCGGCGATGTGAGCTACAACCCGGTCTTCGTCGCGCACGCGCTGATCGGTCTCGATGATGCGACGATCTTCGTCGCCGACGGCAAGGTTCCCGCCGCGCTCGTCGCATCTCTCGCGCGCGACAACGTGCGCGTCGCGCCGTATCCCGCAGCGCCGGAATCGCTCGCTTCGTTGCCGGCGGGCGCGACGCTCCTGATCGACCCGCGCCGCATCACGCACGGCCTGCTGGAGAAAGTGCCCGCGACGGTGACGATCGTCGAGGCTGTGAATCCGTCGACGTTCGCCAAATCGCGCAAGACCGCGGCGGAAGCGGAGCACATCCGAGCGACGATGGAACAGGACGGCGCCGCGCTCGCCGAATTCTTCGCGTGGTTCGAGGACGCGCTCGGCCGCGAACGCATCACGGAACTGACCATCGACGAGAAGCTGACCGCCGCCCGCGCGCGCCGTCCGGGTTTCGTCACGCTGAGTTTCGGCACGATCGCGGGCTTCAACGCCAACGGCGCGATGCCGCATTACCGCGCGACCGAAGCCTCGCACGCGGTGATCGAAGGCAACGGCCTGCTGCTGATCGATTCGGGCGGCCAGTATCTGAGCGGAACGACGGACATCACGCGTGTCGTGCCGATCGGCGAAATCAGCGCCGAGCACAAGCGCGATTTCACCGTCGTGCTGAAGGGCACGATGGCGCTTTCCCGCGCGCGCTTTCCACGCGGCATCCGTTCGCCGATGCTCGATTCGATCGCCCGCGCGCCGATCTGGGAAGCGGGCGCGGACTACGGTCACGGCACGGGGCACGGCGTCGGCTACTTCCTGAACGTGCACGAAGGCCCGCAGGTGATCTCGCACTACGCGCCGGCCGAGTCGTGGACGGCGATGGAAGAGGGCATGATCACGTCGATCGAGCCAGGGATTTATCGGCCGGGCAAGTGGGGCATCCGCATCGAAAATCTCGTGATGAACCGCGCGGCCGCCAAGACCGAGTTCGGCGATTTCCTCGAATTCGAAACGCTGACGCTGTGCCCGATCGATACGCGCTGCATCGACTTGTCGCTGTTGCGCGAAGACGAACGCGCGTGGCTCAACGCGTATCACGAGACGGTGCGCACCCGCGTGTCGCCGCATGTGTCGGGGAAAGCGCTGGCGTGGCTCGAAGCGCGGACGAAGGCGATCTGACGAACAGGACAGGAGCGCAGCGAGATGACCATCAAGGCAGTCGTGTTCGATTTCGGCGGCGTGCTGATCGACTGGAATCGCGAATATCTCTACAGGCATCTGATTCCGGACGATACCGAGCGCCGCTGGTTTCTCGACAACGTCTGCAAGATGGAATGGGTCGTGCAGCAGGACGGCGGGCAGACGATCGAGGAAGGCACTGCCGAGTTGATCGCGCTCTATCCTGAGCACGAAGCGCTGATCCGCGCGTTTTACGCGCGCTGGCCGGAAATGGTGTCGGGCGTGATGGAAGAGGGCGTCGCGCTCGTCGACCGGCTGGAGGCGGCGGGCGTGCCGCTTTTCGGCCTGACGAACTGGTCGGCGGAAACCTTTCCGTACGCGTGGGAGCGTTTCGATGTGCTGCGGAAGTTTCGTGAGATCGTCGTGTCGGGACGCGTCGGTCTCGTGAAGCCCGATCCGCAGATTTTCGATCTGATGCGCGTGGAAATCGAAAAGCAGTTGCCGGGCATTCGACCGGAAGAGCTCGTGTTCATCGACGACAATCTGAAAAACGCGCAAGCCGCGACCGCGCTCGGCTGGCACGGCGTTCACTACACCGGCGCGCTGGATACGGAAACGAAGCTGCGCGCGCTGAATCTGCCGATCTGATAACGCGAACGCAACGCGCTACTGCCCCAGCAGATTCTTCAGCGCGTTGCCGATTCCCCGCACCGTATCGCCCGCGCCCCGCGCGACGCCTTCCGCGCTCACGCCGAGGACTTTCGCGAAGCCCGCCGCGAGCTTCTTCGACAGACTCTCACTCAGCGAAAACTTCGGATCGCGCAAATCGCCGTCGAGCACGAAATCGAGCTTGATCTGCTCCTTGCGGTCCTTCAGCGCGGCGATCGCGGCTTTGGTCGGAATCGAGAGGAAGGTGTCGAGCGGATTGCCCGCGTCGCTGATCTGCAGGTGATTCAGCGTGAGCGTGCCGGGCGCGTGAATGCGGTAATCCTTTACGGTCGCATCGATCGACAAATCGATGGTGCCGCCCGTCACCGCCGCCTTTGCGCCGGCCTTCTTGAGCAGATACGGATCGAGCGTTGCGACATCGACGTTGCGCAGTGTTACGCGCGTCTGGGAATCCTTGTTCGCGATGACCATCCAGCCGGCCCACGTCACATTGCCCGTATGCGACGGGCCTTTGATCGAGCCGGTCATCGAAAGCTCGGTGCGGTCGGTGAGGGCGGGCAGATGAATGTGATCGACGGTGGCGCGCGCATCGCCGATCAGCACGCGGTACGGCGGGTTCTGCACCGAGCCGTCGAAGAACTCCATCGAACCACGCTCGAACGACACGCGATCGATGAGCTTTTCCTCGCGCGCATGTTCCTCACGCTCCTTGCTGTCGGGCGTGGCGTTGGCTTCCTGCGCGGTTTCCCTGAGCCCTGGCAGGATGCGCACGCGGCCATCGGCGGAACGGACGATCGACAGATAGTAGTTGTCGACGCTCACGCTGCGCAGATGAATCGGCTTCGTTATGAGCGAATGCATATCGACATCGAGCACGATGCGCTCGGCGCGCATGGCGTCGCTCGCCGGCCAGTCTTTCGGGCCGCGCAGGCGCACGCGCGAGAGCGTCACGTGACCGAAGCCGACGTCGATTTCTTCCACCGAACCGTTCGGGCCGAGCGTCTCGATGATGCGCTCTTTGATCTGATGCACGGCGATCAGCCAGCCGCCGACCGCCACGACGGCGAGCGCCACGACGATTCCGATTGCCCAAAGCGCCCCCCGCCTCGCGCTCGATCCCGCCATCTTCGTGTGTCTCCCGTGTCGGCTTTTCGGAAAGTGCCGCTCGAAAATGAAAGTGGCGACTGCGTCCTACACAGTCGCCACTTTTATGCCTGACGTCGGTGCGCGCGCCCGCATTGGCGCGCGGTAAATCGTCAGATGTTTGACGCGCTCAACGCGTGATCGGCTTGTAGCGCAGCCGCTTCGGCTTCGCGGCTTCTTCGCCGAGACGCGTGCGCTTGTCGGCTTCGTATTCCTGGTAGTTGCCGTCGAAGAACTCGACATGCGAATCGCCTTCGAACGCGAGGATATGCGTCGCGATGCGGTCGAGGAACCAGCGATCGTGCGAGATCACCATCACCGAGCCGGCGAATTCCAGCAACGCGTCTTCGAGCGCGCGCAGCGTTTCGACGTCGAGGTCGTTCGACGGTTCGTCGAGCAGCAGCATGTTGCCGCCGGCGATGAGAGTCTTCGCCAGATGCAAACGGCCGCGTTCACCGCCCGACAGATTGCCGACGAGCTTCTGCTGATCGCCACCCTTGAAGTTGAATCGGCCGATATACGCACGCGACGGCGTTTCGTACTTGCCGACCGTGAGCACGTCGGCGCCGCCGGAGATTTCCTCGAACACGGTTTTATCGGCGGCGAGCGCGTCGCGGCTTTGATCCACATAGGCGAGCTTGACGGTCGGTCCCTTGACGATCTCGCCCGAATCCGGCTGTTCCTTGCCGGTCAGCATGCGAAAGAGCGTCGACTTGCCGGCACCGTTCGGCCCGATGATGCCGACGATCGCGCCCGCCGGAATCTTCATGCTGAGATTGTCGATGAGCAGACGATCGCCGTATGCCTTGCTGACGTTCTTGAACTCGATGACTTCATTGCCCAGTCGGTCGCCGACCGGAATGAAGATTTCCTGCGTTTCGTTGCGCTTCTGGTATTCCTGGCTGTTGAGTTCCTCGAACCGCGCGATACGCGCCTTCGATTTCGCCTGACGGCCCTTCGGGTTCTGGCGCACCCATTCGAGTTCCTTCTTGATCGCCTTCTGACGCGCGGATTCGCTCGCTTCTTCCTGCTTCAGGCGGTCTTCCTTCTGATCGAGCCAGCTCGAATAGTTGCCCTTCCAAGGAATGCCGTGGCCGCGGTCGAGTTCGAGAATCCATTCGGCGGCGTTATCGAGGAAGTAGCGATCGTGCGTCACCGCGACGACGGTGCCCGGATAGCGCGTGAGGAACTGCTCCAGCCATTCGACGGACTCGGCGTCGAGGTGGTTGGTGGGCTCGTCGAGCAGCAGCATGTCGGGCTTTTGCAGCAGCAGCTTGCACAGCGCGACGCGGCGCTTCTCCCCGCCCGACAGATGTTCGATTTTGGCGTCCCATGCCGGCAGGCGCAGCGCGTCGGCGGCGACTTCGAGCTGTTGTTCGGGGCTGCCGCCATCGCTCGTCGAGAGAATCGCTTCGTACTTCGCCTGTTCGGCGGCGAGCGCGTCGAAGTCGGCGTCGGGCTCGGCGTAGGCGGCGTAGATTTCGTCGAGCTTCTTTTGCGCCTGGAAGACATCGCCGAGACCTTCCTCGACGGCCTGACGCACGGTCTGTTGCGGATCCAGTTGCGGTTCCTGCGGCAGATAACCGATGTTCAGGTTCGGCATCGGCGTGGCTTCGCCTTCGATGTCCTTATCGACGCCCGCCATGATCCTGATGAGCGTCGACTTGCCGGAACCGTTCAGGCCGAGCAGACCGATTTTCGCGCCGGGGAAGAACGAGAGGGAGATGTCTTTCAGGATCTGACGCTTCGGCGGGACGATCTTGCCGACGCGGTTCATGGTGAAGACGTATTGGGCCATGTTGTCCGTGATTGATTGAGGGTATGAACGCGGCGCGTACGGTTCGGCGCGCGAGGATGTCCGGTCGCGCGGTTTCGCGCGTTCCTGCCGCTGCGCCTGGCGCGGGCGGGATCAAATGGCATTGTACTTCGCGGTGCGTTTCCGTCACTCCCAGCTCGCCACGCCGCCGTGGCGGGAGCATGTGCCGCTGTGGTGCTGGCTGAAGCTGTAGGAGCCGTCGCGGCATTGGGCCGTTGCGCCCGCGGGGACGGTGCCGGAGCGCGAGTGTGCGGGTGAATGGATGACGTTGCCGTCGTGATTGACGTAGTGGCCGTGGTTGTCGAGGTCGGATTCGTCGGGTTGCGGCTGGTACTGATAATGATCGCTGCGATAGGCGAAAGCGCTGGGTGTACACACGACGCTCGCCGCGATCAGCGCGGTGACCGCGAACGCACGCAGCACGCGCATCGATGCGTGTCGCTTCATCTTCTTGTTCTCTCTCGTTGTTGTTGTTTATCGCGCATCGCTGCGCTGCCTCATCCGCGCAAGAAAAAAGCGGAGTCCCTTTATCGGGTACTCCGCTTCGCGAGGCAAGCAGCTGTGACTGTTCTTGACGCTTTACACGTTGAACAGGAAGTTCATGACATCGCCGTCATGCACGACGTACTCCTTCCCTTCCGCCCGCATCTTCCCAGCCTCTTTAGCACCTTGCTCGCCCTTATAAGCGATGTAGTCATCGAACGAAATCGTCTGCGCGCGGATAAAGCCGCGTTCGAAATCCGTGTGAATCGCGCCAGCGGCTTGCGGAGCCGTATCGCCGATATGAATCGTCCACGCGCGCACTTCCTTCACGCCCGCCGTGAAGTACGTATGCAAACCAAGCAGTTTGAACCCCGCGCGAATTACGCGATTCAAGCCCGGCTCGTCCATGCCCATGTCAGCCAGGAATTCGATCTTGTCGGCATCTTCGAGGTCGGCGATTTCCGCTTCGATCGCCGCGCACACCGCGACCACCGGCGCGTTCTCCGCTTCCGCGTGCTTGCGCACCGCGTCGAGATACGGGTTGTTCTCGAAACCGTCGTCCTTCACGTTCGCGACGTACATCGTCGGCTTCGACGTGATCAGGCACAGCGGCTTGATGGTCAACTGCTCTTCGTCGGTCAGCGAGAGACCGCGCACCGGCTTCGCCTGATCCAGTTGCGCGCGCACCTTCTCGAGCACGGCGACGAGCTTCGCCGCTTCCTTGTCGTTGCCCGACTTCGCCGCCTTCGAATAGCGCGTGAATGCCTTTTCGACCGTCGCCAGATCGGCGAGCGCGAGTTCGGTGTTGATGACTTCGATATCCGCGATCGGGTCGATCTTGCCCGCGACGTGGATCACGTTCTCGTCCTCGAAGCAGCGCACGACATGCGTAATCGCATCCGTTTCGCGGATGTTCGCGAGGAACTGGTTGCCGAGGCCTTCACCCTTCGACGCACCCGCGACGAGCCCCGCGATATCGACGAACTCGACCACCGCCGGCAGGATGCGCTCGGGCTTCACGATTTCGGCGAGCGCGTTCAGACGCGCGTCCGGCACTTCGACCACGCCGACATTCGGCTCGATCGTGCAGAACGGATAGTTCTCGGCGGCGATGCCCGCCTTGGTCAAAGCATTGAAAAGTGTGGACTTACCGACGTTGGGCAAGCCGACGATGCCGCATTGGAGGCTCATGGGATCCTTCGAACTGGTGAGACGGCGCGGGCCGCGCGGGTTTCGTCAAAAATGGCGCGCAAAGAGCGGGCGAGAACCGCCCGCCACGCTGCGGCCGCGTCAGACGGCCGGGCAAACCGCTATTGTAACGCCGCGCTGGCACGCGCAAGCGCCGCCCTCGGCCCGCAAACCCGTTCGAACCCCACGGCTATAATGCCCGCATGACTCCGCATCCCCTCAGATTTCACGCTGTCGTCGTCGGCGGCGGGCTCGTCGGCAAGACGGCCGCGCTCGCGCTCGCGCAATCCGGCCTGCGCACCGCGCTTGTCGCGTCGCGTGCCCTCGGCCTGCCGCCGGGCGCGGCGTTCGATTCGCGCATCTACGCGCTGTCTTCCAGCTCGCAGGCGCTGCTGGAGCGGCTGCGCGTCTGGCAGGCGCTCGATCGCGCGCGTCTCGGTCCGGTGCTCGACATGCGTGTTTTCGGCGATGCCCACGCGGAACTGCACTTTTCGGCGTTCCAGGCGTCGGTGCCGCAGCTCGCGTGGATCGCGGAATCGTCGCTGATCGAACAGTCGCTCGATGCCGCGTTGCGCTTCCAGCCGAGCCTCTCGTGGTTCGAGTCGCGCGCACAGGGCATGACGATCGAAACCGACGCGGCGCATGTCGCGCTCGCGAGCGGCGAAATGCTCGAAACGGATCTGATCGTCGGCGCGGATGGCGCGCATTCCTGGGTGCGCGCGCAGATGGGCGCGAAGATGAATCGTCGCGATTACCGGCAAACGGGTGTCGTCGCCAATTTTCGGACCGAGCGGCCGCACGGCGAAACCGCGTATCAATGGTTCCGCGATACGGAAATCATCGCGCTGCTGCCGTTGCCCGGCGATCACGCTTCGCTCGTGTGGTCGGCGCGCACGGAACACGCCGATGAACTGCTCGCGCTCGATCCCGCCCAACTCGCGGCTCAGGTCGAACAGGCGACGCAAAACATGCTCGGCACGCTCGATTGCGTGACGCCCGCGCAGGGTTTTCCACTCGGGCTGCAGACCGTCGACAAGCTGATCGCGCCGCGCGTCGCGCTCGTCGGCGATGCCGCGCATCTGATTCACCCGCTCGCGGGGCAGGGCATGAACCTCGGCCTGCGCGACGTCGCCGCGCTCGCGGATGTCATCGCAAACAAGGAGTCGTTCCGCGATCTCGGCGATCCGATTCTGCTGCGCCGCTACGAACGCGCGCGCCGCGAAGACATCCAGAAGCTCATGTTCGCGACCGACGGCCTGCAGCGGCTCTTTTCCGTGCCGGGCACGCTCGCGCGCGCGGTCCGCAACACGGGCATGGCGTTCGTCGGCGCGCAGCCGCTCATCAAGCGCTGGCTGGTGTCGGCGGCACTTGG
Source organism: Caballeronia sp. S22 (assembly GCF_964261745.1). NCBI lineage: Bacteria > Pseudomonadati > Pseudomonadota > Betaproteobacteria > Burkholderiales > Burkholderiaceae > Caballeronia > Caballeronia sp. S22. Next base: position 514,397 of record NZ_OZ180035.1, read on the forward strand.
TTGAAACAGTCTATCGATACTCCATTGGCGCCACGCTCAAGCGACTCACAGGAAACCGCATGAAAACCACTTTTCGTATCGCCCTCGCGACGGCTGCCGCGCTCGCCGTGACGCTCAGCATCGGCTGTTCGGCGCAGGCCGATGAAACCACCGACAAGATCAAGTCGACGCTCGAAGCGCGCATGGGCGACGCCACCATCAAGAGCATCCAGAAGACGCCCGTGCCGGGGCTCTACGAAGTGAATCTCGGCTCGCAGATCGTCTATAGCGATGCGACCGGCAACTACGTGCTGATCGGCGATCTCGTCGATACGCGCAGCAGCCAGAACCTCACCGAGGCGCGGCTCTCGGAAACAAACAAGATCGACTTCGCGAAGCTGCCGTTCGAGAACGCGGTGAAGGTCGTGAAGGGCAACGGCAAGCGCAAGATCGCGGTGTTCTCCGATCCGAACTGTCCGTACTGCAAGCAGCTCGAATCGACGCTGAAATCGATCGACAACGTGACGGTCTACACCTTCCTGTACCCCGTGCTCTCGCCCGATTCGACGGCCAAGTCGAAATCGATCTGGTGCTCGCAGGATCGCGCGAACGCGTGGGAAGGCTGGATGCTCGACCGCAAGACGCCGACCATGGCGGCGTCGTGCGACACGACCGCCATCGACAAGAACCTGAAGCTCGGCCGCTCGATGAACGTCACCGGCACGCCGACCGTGTTTCTCGCCGATGGCCGGCGTCTGCCGGGCGCAGTGCCCGCCGATCGGCTCGAGAAGGAACTGTCAGCCACGCACTGAGCGCGGCTCGAACTAAGAAGGGAGGCGCGTGATGCGCCTCCTGTGTTTTTACCGCCTTGCTTTTGCGAAAGCGCAGCGTAAAGAAGCAAGGCGCCGGGCGTGGCCAGGCGCGCCCAGAACAAGAACAAGGACATCGAGATGACTACGCTCACGCAAACGATGCAGCCCGTCCGCTACCGCATCGTTCCAAAAAATCCCGCCGCGCATCTCTTCGAAGTGACGCTCACCGTCGCAGAGCCGGATCCGGCCGGCCAGCGGTTCATGTTGCCGGTCTGGATTCCGGGCAGCTACATGATCCGCGAGTTCGCGCGCAACATCGTGACGCTGCAGGCGTTCAACGCGGCGGGTCGCAAGATCGCGATCGAAAAGACCGACAAGCACGCGTGGCAGGCCGCGCCGGTCGACGGACCGATCACGTTGCGTTACGAGGTCTACGCGTGGGACATGTCGGTGCGCGCGGCGCATCTGGACGACACTATCGGCTTCTTCAACGGGACGAGCACGTTCCTCGCGGTGGAAGGGCAGTCGGCGGCGCCGTGCATCGTCGATATCGAACCGCCGCCGGGCGGCGCGTATCGCAACTGGCGCGTCGCGACGGCGCTCGCCGAAGCGCGCGGCACGAAGCGCTACAGCTTCGGCAGCTATGAAGCGGCGAATTACGACGAACTCGTCGATCAACCTGTCACACTCGGTGAATTCGCGCTCGGCAGCTTTACCGCGCACGGCGTGAAGCACGACATCGTGATCTCGGGGCACGTCGTCAATCTCGACATGAACCGGCTCGCCGCGGATCTGAAGCGCGTGTGCGAAGCGCAGATCGCGCTGTTCGAGCCGCGTACGAAGAAGGCGCCGGTGGACCGCTACGTGTTCATGACCGTCGCCGTCAGCGATGGTTACGGCGGGCTGGAGCATCGCGCATCGACGGCGCTGATCTGCAATCGCACGGATCTCCCCGTGCAGGGCCGCCCGGAAACGACCGAAGGCTATCGCACCTATCTCGGCCTGTGCAGCCACGAGTACTTCCATACGTGGAACGTGAAGCGCATCAAGCCGGCTGCGTTCGCGCCGTACGATCTGTCGCAGGAGAATTACACGACGCTGCTGTGGCTCTTCGAAGGCTTCACGTCCTACTACGATGATTTGCTGCTCGTGCGCAGCGGCCTCATTTCGGCGGGCGACTACTTCAATCTGCTCGGCAAGACGATCGGCGGCGTGCTGCGCGGCACGGGGCGGCTCAAGCAGTCCGTCGCGCAAAGCTCGTTCGACGCGTGGGTGAAGTACTACCGCGCCGACGAAAACGCGCCGAACGCGATCGTCAGCTATTACCAGAAGGGCTCGCTCGTCGCGCTGGCGTTCGATTTGTCGATTCGCGCGCAAACCGACAACCGCAAATCGCTCGACGATGTGATGCGCCTCCTGTGGCAGCGCTACGGGCGCGAGTTCTACAACGGCCGGGCGCGCGGCATTCTGGAGGAAGACGTCGAGGCGCTCTTCGCCGAAGCGACCGGCGCGGACCTGCGTTCGCTCTTCCGCGACGGCGTGCGCGGCACGCGCGATCTGCCGCTCGACGCGCTATTCGAGCCGTTCGGCATCGCGATGACGCCCGATTTGCCGGGCAACGGCGCGTCGGTCAAGCCTTCGCTCGGCGCGCGCGTGCGGGGCGGCGCGGATTGCACGCTCGCCGTCGTCCATGAAGGCAGCGCGGCGCAGAAAGCGGGATTGTCGGCGGGTGATGTGCTCGTCGCGATCGACGGACTGCGCGTCACCGGCTCCAATCTCGACGCGCTTTTGTCGCGCTATTTGCCGGGCGCGAAGGTGGACGTACACGCGTTCCGCCGCGACGAGCTGCGCCGCACCGAGGTCAAGCTCGACGGGCCGGAAATCGCGCGCTACGTGCTGACGGCCATCGACGGACGCGGCCCGTCGAAACAATGGCGCGAGCGCTGGCTGAAAGGCTGAGTCGGTAAAGTGTGGCGGATTGTTCTACCGATGCAACAATCCGTCATGACTGGATGGCTTTTTCTCGGGCGTCGAAAAACGAAGAATGCTTCCTAAGCCGGGTGCCGACGGTGCCCGAAACCCGATCAAGGAACAGGAAGCCATCATGACGACGATTCTGCAAATCAACTCCGCCGCCCGTTCGCAAGGTGCTCAATCGACGCTGCTCGCCGACGAACTGACCGCGAAGCTGCAACAAAGCAACCCGGGCGCAAAGTTGGTCGTGCGCAATCTGCTAGGCGACAGCCTGCCGCACCTCGACGACGCCACGCTTGGCGCGTTCTTCACGCCCGCCGATCAGCGCAGCGCGGAACAAACCGCGATCAATGCGAAGAGCGAAGCGCTGATCGCCGAGCTGCAAGCGGCGGATATCGTCGTGATCGCAGCGCCGCTGTACAACTTCGGCATTTCGTCGCAACTGAAGACGTATTTCGACTGGATCGCGCGTGCCGGCATCACGTTCACCTATACCGCGAACGGTCCGGAAGGCCTCGTGAAGGGCAAGAAGGTGTACGTGGTCTCGGCGCGTGGCGGCAAGTACGCGGGCACGCCGAACGATTCGCAGACGCCGTTCCTCACGACGTTCCTCGGTTTCCTCGGCATGACCGACGTGAGCTTCATCTACGCCGAAGGCCTGAACATGGGGCCGGAAGCGGCTGGCGCGGCGCTCGCGTCGGCGCGTGAGGCGATTGCTGCTGTTTAAGCGTCTCCGCTTCGATAAAAAACCCCGCTGATGCGGGGTTTTTGGTTTTCAGGCGAGCAATTCCGGCTCGGCGGGTAATCGCCAGTCGATCGCTTCGCGGCCGTGCTTCGTCAGGTATTCGTTCGCGAGCGCGAAATGCCCGCAGCCGAAAAATCCGCGATACGCCGACAGCGGCGAAGGATGCGCCGACTCCAGCACGCAATGCGCTTTCCCCGTGCCTTCGATCAAACCGCGCTTCGCCTGCGCGTGCGCGCCCCAAAGCATGAACACGAGCCCGTCGTGACGCTGCGCCATTTCGTGGATCAGCGTATCGGTGCATTGCTCCCAGCCGCGTTTCGCATGACTGCCGGCCTTATCGCGCTCGACGGTCAGCGACGTGTTGAGCAACAGCACGCCTTGCTTCGCCCATGAATCGAGACAGCCGTGCGTGGGCGCGGGAAGACCGAGACTCGCGTGAATCTCCTTGAAGATGTTGCGCAACGACGGCGGCGGACGCACCGGCGCGGGCACCGAGAATGCCAGGCCGTGCGCTTGCGGCGCGCCCTTGTCCTCGCCGTGATACGGGTCTTGCCCGAGAATCACGACCTTCACGTCGCCGGGACTCGTGAGACGCAGCGCGCGGAAGACATCGGCGGGATAAACCGTCTTGCCGGCGGCGCGCTCGGCATCGACGAATGCGCACAACGCCGCGTAATGCTTGCCGTCGATGAAAGGCTTCAGATGGCGGCGCCAGTCGGCGGGCAGCGCCTCGAACTGACTTTCGAGCGTCGTGAAAGCCGATGCTGCCGCGGATTCGTTATCCGCGAAGAGGGAAGGCTGTCGGCTCATGCTCGGGCGTTGCGGGCTTTTTCGGGCTCGCGCAGGAGATATCCGCGCTGGGCCTTGCTGAGATCCTCGGGGACGATCTCGGGAAACGCGCCGCGCAATTCCGCGGCGAGCATCGAAAGCGCGCTTTCTTCGCCGGATTTCAGTTCCAGTTCCAGCTCGCTGATGTCCGCGCGACGCGTCTCGCCGTCCACTTCGGCGGTGATCTGGCCGAGATCCAGCGCGACTTCGATCTGCGAACCCTCGCGCTCGATGTCCCACACGATGCGCCTGAAGTCGGTCTTGAAAAGCGCGATCAGATCGGGCGCGGCGCGTTCCAGCGCCTGGCGTGCGGCGTCGTTGTCGCAGGCGGCGATCAGCGCGTCGATTTCGAGCGCTTCGCCTTTCACGGGCAGTTCCCACTCGTGACGGTTGCTCAAACCCGCGACCGATTTGCCGAGCGTCTTGAACGTCTGCAGCCATTGCTCCGGCGTGCGGCGCAGGCGCAGCGCGGACTTCGCCTTCGCGAGCGCGCAGTCCGGCGTATCGAAATAGACGTTGGCAAGCTCGATCGGCTTGCCCGCGCCGGTGCGTTCGTCGAAGAAGCGCGCGACGTCATCGTGTTGCGACGGCGCGAGCGCGAGTTTGAGTTCCCGTTCGATGCCCATGCGGTTCCTGTCGATGAAATCAGAAGAACATGCGCGCGAGTTCCGCGCCGGGGTCGTCGGCGCGCATGAACGCTTCGCCGACGAGGAACGTATGCACACGCATCGCGCGCAACCGTTCGACATCGAGGCGCGACAGAATGCCTGATTCCGTCACGACGATGCGGTCATCCGGCACCGATTCCAGCATGCCGATGGTCGTGTCGATCGTCGTCTCGAACGTGCGCAGATTGCGGTTGTTGATGCCGATGAGCGGCGTCTTCAGCGTGAGCGCGTCACGCAGTTCGTCGGCGTCGTGCACTTCGACCAGCACCGCGAGCCCGAGCGAATGCGCGTAGGCTTCGAGATCCTGCATATGCGAGAGTTCGAGCGCGGCGGCGATCAGCAGGATACAGTCCGCGCCCATCGCGCGCGCTTCCATGATCTGATACGGATCGACGATGAAGTCCTTGCGCAGCACCGGCAGGCTGCACGCGGCGCGCGCTTCCTGCAGATACGCGACGCTGCCCTTGAAGAACTGCACGTCGGTGAGCACGGAAAGGCACGCGGCGCCGCCTTGCTCGTAAGAGCGCGCGATGTCGGCGGGCACGAAGTTCTCGCGCAGCACGCCTTTCGACGGACTCGCTTTCTTGACTTCGGCAATGACCGCCGCCTGATTCGCCGCATGCTTCGCCCGCAACGCGCCGACGAAATCGCGCAGGTCGCGCGAACTGGCTTCGAGCTTCAGCTCTTCGAGCGGCGCGCTCTGTTCGGCGGCGCGAATTTCCTCGCGCTTGACCGCGATGATGCGTTCCAGAATGTCACTCATATTGGCTTCCGTTATTTCTTCGCGAACTGCTGCGTGAACTTCGCGAGCGTTTCGATTTTCTCGCGCGCCGCGCCGCTTTCGATCGCTTCGCGCGCGGCCGCCATGCCGACGGCGATCGAATCGACGATATCCGCAGCATAGAGCGCCGTGCCGGCATTCAATGTGACGATCTCGCGCGCGACGCCCGCCTTGTTGTTCAGCGCGCCGAGCAGCATGGCCTTCGATTCCTGCGCGTCCTGCACTTTCAACGAGCGATTCGACACCATCTGCAGGCCGAAATCCTCCGGATGAATCTCGTACTCGGTCACTTCACCGTTCTTCAGTTCGCCGACTTTCGTCGCGGCGCCGAGCGACACTTCGTCCATGCCGTCCTTGCCGTACACCACCAGCACGTGTTTCGCGCCGAGACGCTGCATCACGCGCACCTGAATGCCGACAAGATCTTCGTGAAACACGCCCTGAAGCTGGTTCGGCGCGCCGGCCGGATTCGTCAGCGGGCCGAGAATATTGAAAATGGTCCGCACGCCGAGTTCGCGGCGCACGGGCGCGATGTTCTTCATCGCCGGATGATGGTTCGGCGCGAACATGAAGCCCATGCCGGTTTCGGCAATCGACGCGGCCACTTGTTCCGGTGTCAGATCGATGTTCACGCCGAGCGCTTCGAGCACGTCCGCGCTGCCCGATTTGCTCGACACGCCGCGGTTGCCGTGCTTCGCGACCTTCGCGCCCGCCGCGGCGGCCACGAACATCGACGCGGTGGAGATGTTGAACGTGTGCGAGCCGTCGCCGCCCGTGCCGACGATATCGACGAAATTCGAGTTGTCCTCGACTTCGACGTGATTCGCGAACTCGCGCATCACGGTCGCGGCGGCGGCGATCTCGCCGATGGTTTCCTTCTTCACGCGCAAGCCGGTGATGATCGCGGCCGCCATGACGGGCGACATCTCGCCGCGCATGATCTGGCGCATGAGGTGCAGCATCTCGTCGTGAAAGATCTCGCGATGCTCGATCGTGCGTTGCAGCGCTTCCTGTGCGGTGATGGTCATATGCTTAGGCCCGCTTCCCGGACGAAGAGTGCTTCACGAAGTTTTCCAGCAGCGCGTGGCCGTGCTCGGAAAGAATCGATTCCGGATGGAACTGCACGCCTTCCACTTCGAGTTCCCTGTGGCGCACGCCCATGATTTCGCCGTCCGGCGTCCATGCGGACACTTCCAGACAGTCGGGCAAAGACTCGCGCTCGATTGCCAGCGAGTGATAGCGCGTCACGTTGAAGTGTTTGGGCAGGTCGGCGAACACTCCTTTACAGTCTGTCTCGATCTGGCTCACCTTGCCGTGCATGATGGTCTGCGCGCGCACGACGCGCCCGCCGAACGCCTCGCCGATCGCCTGATGGCCGAGGCATACGCCGAGAATCGGCAGCTTGCCGGAGAATTCGCGCAGCACGTCGAGCGTGATGCCCGCATGTTGCGGATTGCTCGGCCCCGGCGAAAGGCAGATGCGCTCCGGGTTGAGCTTCGCGATTTCATCGAGCGTGATTTCGTCGTTCCGATACGTGTGCACGTCCTCGCCGAGTTCGCCGAAGTACTGGACCAGGTTGTAGGTGAAGGAATCGTAGTTGTCGATCATCAGCAGCATGGTCTTGTCTCCTCAGAAGTCGCTGTCGAGGCCGTCTTGCACTTGCTCGGCTGCGCGCAGCACGGCGCGCGCCTTGTTCTCCGTTTCCTGCCATTCGGATTCGGGCACCGAATCGGCGACGACGCCCGCTGCCGCCTGAACGTAGAGATTGCCCTTGTGGATCAGGCCGGTACGAATCGCGATCGCGAGATCCATTTCCCCGCTGAACGACAGATAACCGACTGCGCCGCCGTACAGACCGCGCTTGACCGGCTCCAGTTCGTCGATGAGTTCCATCGCGCGGACCTTCGGCGCGCCGGACAGCGTGCCGGCGGGGAAGGTCGCGCGCAGCACGTCGTAGTTGTTCATGCCGTCTTTGAGCTTGCCTTCGACCGAACTCACGATGTGCTGCACGTGCGAATACTTCTCGATGATCATCTTGTCCGTCACGGAAACCGAGCCCGTCTGCGCAATGCGGCCGACGTCATTGCGCGCGAGGTCGATCAGCATCACGTGTTCGGCGACTTCCTTCGGATCGTTCAGCAGTTCGGTGGCGAGTTCGGCATCGCGCTCGGGCGTGTTGCCCCGCGGACGCGTGCCTGCGAGCGGACGAATCGTCACGATGCGATCGTCCGCGCGTTTTTCCTGACGCACCAGAATTTCCGGCGACGCGCCGACCACGTGCATTTCGCCGCCGAAGTTGTAGTAGTACATGTACGGCGACGGATTCAGCGAACGCAGCGCGCGATACAGCGAAAGCGGGTTGTCGCGGAACGGCTTGATGAGGCGCTGGCCAACCTGCACCTGCATCAGTTCGCCGGCCGCGATGTATTCCTTCGCGCGGCGCACGGCGTTCAGATAGTCGTCCTTCTTGAACTCGCGGAAGGTTTCAGTGCGCACGCTCGCGGACGTCACCGGCGGTTGAACCGTCGTACGCAGACGCGCGCGCAGTTCGCGCAGACGATGCTTCGCCTTGGCATACGCTTCGGGCCGGGTCGGGTCCGCGTAGACGATCAGATAGAGCTTGCCCGCGAGGTTGTCGATGACCGCGACTTCTTCGGTCAGCAGCAGTTGAATGTCGGGCAGGTTGAGATCGTCGGGCGGCGCGGTGTGCGCGAGCTTCTTCTCGATGTAGCGCACCGCGTCATAACCGAAGTAGCCGGCGAGACCGCCGCAGAAACGCGGCAGGCCCGGACGCGTCGCGACTTTGAAGCGCTTCTGATATTGCTCGATGAACGCGAGCGGATCGCCTTCATCCGTCTCGACGACGTTGCCGTCCGTGACGACTTGCGTCTTGCCGTTCTGCACGCTCACGGTCGTGCGGGCCGGCAGCCCGATGAACGAGTAGCGCCCGAAGCGCTCGCCGCCCACGACGGATTCCAGCAGGAACGAGTTCGCGCCGTTGCGCTCGGTCTGCGCGAGCTTGAGGTAGAGCGAGAGCGGCGTTTCGAGGTCGGCGAGGGCTTCGGCGATGAGCGGAATGCGGTTGTAGCCTTCGTTCGCCAGCGATTGGAATTCGAGTTCGGTCATGTTGCGATCCTTGAGCGACGCGCGCTTTCAGGGTGGCGCGGCATCGGGGAGTGCAGGGCGCTGCGGTCGGTCGAATCCCGTGATGATCGCATACGGCGACCCCGCCGCTTCGAATTGTCGAAGCGGAAAAGGCGACTCGCGCAGCACGACACCAGACGTGCCTGAGCGAGGCTCGATATACGACGAATCAACGGGACGGCGCGGGAATGCGCAGCGAAACAAAAAACGGATGCTGAAGCGGATGAAGCGAATCGCGACATGGCTTCAGCGAACCTCGAGCGAGGTTAGCGCGACCAGCGACGCCAGGGCCAGGCTCCCCGGTCGATGCTGCTCAGACTCCGTTTTCTGTTGAGAAACATGAATGGATGGACTTATTCAGTGAGTGTGGCATCTGGCGGCGCCAAGGTGGCAGCAATCGCCAGTGCTGCGGTGCGCAGCGAGGAAACTATACCATCGGATTTCACCGATTGCACAGGTTTCCCGTGGTTGTAGCCGTACGGAACGGTAAGGGTTGCGAGGCCGGCGGCACGGCCTGCGAGCGCATCGTTCTCCGAATCGCCGACCGCTACGGTTTCGCGCGGCAGTACGTCCAGGCGTTCGCATGCGGTGAGCATCGGCAGCGGATCGGGCTTCTTCGCGGGCAGCGAATCGCCGCCGAGAATCACCTTGAAGAAATCCGCGATGCCGAAGTGCGCGAGCAACTCCACCGCGAACCGATGCGGCTTGTTGGTCACGCACGCGAGCACGATACCGCTTTCGCGCATCGCTTCGAGGCCTTCCTTCACTTCCGGGAAGAGCGCCGAATGCTTGCCGTTGACCTTGGCGTATTCGCTTTGATAGATCGCGAGCGCGTCATCGAATTGCGTGACCGCTTGCGACGGCGACAGGCGCACCGCGAGCACGCTGCGAATCAGATTCTCCGAGCCCTTGCCGACGTAGCCCGTGACTTCATCGCGCGTGACCGGCTGTTCGACGCCGATGCGCGCGAGCATCGCGTTCAACGCGGCGACGAAATCGTCCGCTGTGTCGACCATCGTGCCGTCGAGGTCGATGATGGCCGCCCGGATCGGGCGGTTCACGAAAGGCGACTGCGCCGCCGCGATTTCACTCATGCCTTCGCTCCCGATTCGACCTTGGCCAGTTCCGCGCGCATCGCGTCGATGACCTGCTTGTAGTCGGGTTTGCCGAAAATGGCGGAGCCCGCGACGAACGAATCGGCGCCCGCCGTGGCGATTTCCGCGATGTTGTCGATCTTCACGCCGCCATCGACTTCCAGATGGATCTCGCGGCCGGTGCGATCGCGATACGCATTGATGCGCGCACGCGCCTCGCGCACCTTGTTGAGCGCCTCGGGAATGAACGATTGCCCGCCGAATCCCGGATTCACCGACATGATCAGCACGAGATCGACCTTGTCCATCACGTGATCGAGGTAATTGAGCGGCGTCGCGGGATTGAACACGAGGCCCGCCTTGCAGCCGTGATCGCGGATCAGCGACAGCGTGCGGTCGATGTGATCCGAACCTTCCGGGTGAAAACTGATCACATTGGCGCCGGCTTTCGCGAAATCGGGCACGATGCGGTCGACCGGGCGCACCATCAGATGCACGTCGATGGGCACGTCCACGTGTGGCCGGATGGCTTCGCACACCAGCGGACCGATCGTCAGATTCGGCACATAGTGGTTGTCCATGACGTCGAAGTGGATCCAGTCGGCGCCGGCGGCGACGACGTTGCGGACTTCCTCGCCAAGGCGGGAGAAGTCGGCGGAAAGGATGCTGGGAGCGATGTGGAATTGCGCCATGGACGTATGCGGGTAGCGGCCTAAAGCGGTGATTTTAACCCGCGTTTTCGTTCAAGTCCCTCGTCCGAATGGCCAACGGATGGGCTCGGGCGCCAATCGTGTTGCGGGCGCCGCTCGCATCAAGCAGAATGCCAGACCAATGGCGGCGCGTCCGCGCGCTTTTATCCGCGCTTTCGTCCGGCGACGCAGCGAGCAGTTGAACTGGAATTGGAGCGACGATGAGCCAGTACGAATTCAGCGTTTCCGTGGAGACGCGGTATTTGCCCGAGCAGTCCGACCCGGATAGCCGGCAGTACGCATTCGCCTACACGCTGACGATCCGCAACACCGGCCAGGTCGCGGCGCAATTGATTTCGCGACACTGGATCATCACCGACAGCAACGATCACGTGCAGGAAGTGAAGGGGCTCGGCGTCGTCGGACATCAGCCGCTTCTGCCTCCGGGCGAGCAGTTCGAGTACACGAGCTGGGCAGTGATCGCGACGCCGGTCGGCACGATGCGCGGCGAGTATTTCTGCGTGGCCGAAGATGGCGAGCGTTTCGAGGCGCCTGTAGCGGAATTTGCATTGCATATGCCGCGCACGCTCCATTGAGAAACCGGCGGCACGCGGCGCGTATCAGCGCCGTTTCGCCGGATCGTTCGAGCGATTCTGGTTCTTCTTCTTGCCCGAAGCCGTCCACACGACGATGAAGATCAGCAAGGCGAGCGCCACGAGCGACTCGAGCGCAAAAATAAGCATTGGATATTCGTCGAACAGATCAGACATGGCGGTTCCCATCAAGAACGAGCATTGTATGCGTTTCGTGCGGCCGACCGCGCGAGCAGCGGCCTGGGCCGCATCGATTGCAACCGCTGTCCTGCTCGCCTCGTGCGGCGGCGGAAACTACGTGAAGCCGGGTCCGGGCACGGCGACCGGCACGCCGACCGTCCCCGGACAGCGCGCCGCATCGCGGCTCACCGCAGTGAGCTGGCAGCAGGTGCCGGGCTGGCAGGACGATTCGCTGATCGGCGCGACAGCCGCGCTTCGTCAGAATTGCAGCCGGCTCTCGCGGCAGGCCAACTGGCAGAAGGCGTGCTCGGCGGCGCTTCGGCTCGACGACCTCGATATGTCGGCGGCGCGCAGGTTCTTCGAAACCTATTTCACGCCCTTCCAGCTTGCCAACACCGACGGCACGCTCGATGGTCTCGTGACCGGCTATTACGAGCCGCTGCTGCGCGGCTCGCGCACGCGTCACGGACCGTATCAGTACCCGCTGTATCGCTGGCCGTATCGCTACAAGCCCGGTTCCGCGTTGCCTGCTCGCGCGCAACTCGAACGTTCGGGTGTATTGAACGGCAACGAACTGGTGTGGGTCGACGATCCGATCGAAGTGTTCTTTCTGCAGGTGCAGGGTTCCGGACGCGTCACGATGGAAGACGGCAGCGTAATGCGCGTCGGCTTCGGCGGCACGAACAATCAGCCGTACCGATCGATCGGCAAGGAATTGCTCGATCGCGGCGAGCTCACGCCCGCACAGGCGACGATGCAAGGCATCAAGGCCTGGGCGAAAGCGAACCCGGCGCGTGTCGACGCGCTGCTGGACGTGAATCCGCGCTTCGTGTTCTTCCGCGAAATGCCCGCGAACGAAACGATGCCCGCGAGTCTGGGCGATGGACCCGTCGGCGCGCTCGGCGTGCCCTTGACGCCGGAACGCTCGATCGCGGTCGATCCCTCCGCCATCCCGCTCGGCACGCCCGTCTTTCTTCAGACGACGCGTCCGCTCAGCAATCAGCCGATGAACCGTCTCGTGTTCGCGCAGGACACCGGCACGGCAATCAAGGGCGGCGTGCGCGCGGATTACTTCTGGGGTCTCGGCGACGATGCCGGCGATCTCGCCGGACGCATGAAGCAGGGCGGCAGGATGTGGCTGCTATTGCCGAACTCCTGATTCCCGCGTCCCTTTCGGGCGATAAAAAAGCTCGCGGCTCTTATGGCTCGCGAGCTTTTTTGCGTCATGACGTCATGTTGCGGCGATCGATCACGCGCCGCGCCTTTCCAACCGAACGTTCGATGCCGTTCACCCCGAGCACGTTTACCACGGCACTCACGCCGATCAGCGCCTTGATGTCGTAGGCAAGCGCGGCCCTCGCGCTGTCGAGCGCCACGGCATCCGGCGCCGATTCCGGACAAGGCTCCACGTTCAGCGTGAAAACATCGAGCGGGCCTTCCTTGGTGAGCACGATCTGATAGTGCGGCGCGAGCACCGGACGCTTGAGCAACAACTCTTCGATCTGCGTCGGGAAGACGTTCACGCCGCGCACGATCATCATGTCGTCAGAACGACCGGTGATTTTCTCCATGCGACGCATCGTGCGAGCGGTGCCGGGCAAGAGGCGCGTCAGATCGCGCGTGCGATAGCGGATGATCGGCAGCGCTTCTTTCGTGAGCGAGGTGAACACGAGCTCACCGAATTCGCCATCGGGCAGCACTTCGCCGGTTTCCGGATCGATGATTTCGGGATAAAAGTGATCTTCCCAGATTGTCGGACCGTCCTTGGTCTCAGCACATTCGGACGCCACGCCCGGCCCCATCACTTCCGAGAGCCCGTAAATGTCGACGGCGTCGATGCCCATGCGCGTCTCGATCGCGCGACGCATGTCGTTCGTCCACGGCTCCGCGCCGAAGATGCCGATGCGCAGCGAGCAAGTCGCCGGCTCGATGCCCTGGCGTTCGAGTTCATCGGCGATCGAGAGCATGTAGCTCGGCGTGACCATGATGATGTCAGGACGGAAGTCCTGAATCAGTTGCACCTGCTTTTCGGTCTGGCCGCCGCCGAACGGGATCACCGTGAGGCCCGCGCGCTCCGCACCGTAATGCGCGCCGAGACCGCCCGTGAAGAGTCCATAACCGTAGCTCACGTGAACCTTGTCGCCACGTCGCGCGCCGGCCGCGCGAATCGAGCGTGCGACGAGGTTCGCCCAGTTGTCGAGATCCTGCGCCGTATAGCCCACGACTGTCGGCTTGCCCGTCGTGCCGGAGGACGCGTGAATGCGCGAAACACGCTCCTGAGGCACGGCGAACATGCCGAACGGATAGTTGTCGCGCAGATCCTTCTTGGTCGTGAAGGGGAATCGCGCGAGGTCCGAAAGCGAAGTGACATCATCCGGATGCACGCCGGCTTCGTCGAACTTGCGCCGATAGACCGGCGAATTTTCGTAGGCGTGTTTGAGCGACCATTTGAGGCGCTCGAGTTGCAGCGCCGCGAGTTCGTCGCGGCTCGCCTTCTCGATGGGATCGAGCGGCAGCGGTGTGGTCATTGCTGTCTCCTTGATGCTGACTGTGCGGCGCGGCTTTTCATGCCACGTCCGTTATATGGACGAGTCCCGTCACGCGGGGATCACGGTGCCTTTGATCTGCGCCGACTTGCCGCGAAACATCGCGACCGCTTCGCCTTCCCGATTCGTGACGCGGATATCGTATATTCCGGTGCGGCCGCTCAAGGTCTGCTCGATTGCCTCGGCAGTCAACCGATCGCCGCCACGCACGGGACGTAGAAACTCGATCGAGCAACCTGCGGCGACCGTGCTGATGTTGTACGAATTGCACGCGAAGGCGAACGCGGAGTCCGCCAGCGTGAACATCAGGCCGCCGTGGCAAATCGCATGACCGTTGAGAAAATCGGAGCGCACGTCCATTTGCAGTCGCGCATAGCCTGGCCGCACTTCGATCAGCTCGATGCCGAGTGCGCGCGTGCATGCGTCCGCTTCGTACATGGCGTTGGCCGTGGCTTCCGCGAGTTGTTGTGGCGTCACAGGTGTCTCCAGGTTGATTCGATTCTCACAGGCCTTCGAAGCGCGGCGCGCGTTTCTCCTTGAACGCGGCGACACCCTCGATGTAGTCGGGCGAAGCACCCAGCTCGCGCTGCAGGTCGCGTTCGAGATCGAGTTGCTGGTCGAAAGTCTTGTTCGCGCTCGCGCGGATCGCCTGTTTGATTGCGACGACCGCACGCGCTGGCTGTTGCGCGAGTTGCGCGGCCAGATGCGCTGCCGCTTGTTGCAACTCGGCGTCTTCGACGACGCGCCACACGATGCCCCAGGCCTCTGCTTTTTCCGCGCTGAGCTTTTCGCCGGTCAGTGCGAGACCGAGCGCGCGAGCTTCGCCTACGCGGCGCGTCAGGAGCCATGTTCCGCCCGAATCCGGCACGAGGCCGATCTTCACGAATGCCTGAATGAAGCTCGCCGATCGCGCAGCGACGACGAGGTCGCACGCCATCGCGAGATTCGCGCCCGCGCCCGCGGCCGTGCCGTTCACAGCTGCGATGACAGGCAGCGGCATGGCTTGCAGTCTTCGCACCAGCGGATTGAAGTACTCGTCGATCAGATCGCCGAGATCCGACATCGAACCGGGCGTGAAATCCAGATCCGCGAGATCCTGGCCCGCGCAAAATCCGCGGCCGGCGCCGGTAATGACCAGCGCGCGCGCGTTGCCCGCCTCGATTTCAGTGAGCGCTTGATTCAGTTCGCGATGCATCTCGCGCGTGAAACTGTTCAGCTTGTCGGGTCGATTGAGCGTCAACGTCGCGACGCGCGTTTCGACATCGACGTGGAACAACACGGACTTCTCTGTCATTGCTTCTCCTCTGTCGCCGAATCTGGCCGCGGCGGCTGTGCTGACCGGTTTCCTTACATGCCGATACTAGCCGCGCGGCCCGCTGCTTTCCATTAGGCCGAATGGCATAAGCCGTTTGCACGGCGATTCGGCCTTTACGCGTCGGTAATTTGGCTTATGCCGTCTGGCCGACTTCCGCTTGCGCGGCCTTCGGGGCAACATGAACTCGGCTCTGCACCACGCGGAAGCGGTTGGCGACGAAAGCGGCGTCGGAGAGCGCGGCGTTGGCTGCCGGATTCGCGCCCGTTCCGTGGAAGTCCGAGAACGCAGCCGTCTGATTGACGAACACGCCGCCCGTGAGGTTGATCGAGAGCGCGACGCCGCCTTCGATGGCTGCTTCATGCGCGGCTTCGATCACCTTGTCATCCGTGCTGTAGACCGACAACGTCAGCGCGCCGTGCGTGCGCGCGATCGAGCCGGCGAGTTCGAGCGACTGCGCGGTCGAGTCGGTGGCGACGATGAACGAGATCGGACCGAACCATTCCTTGGTGAACTTGGCTTCGTCCGTGCGCGCGTCGAGCTTGAGCACGAGCGGGGTGTGCACGCGCGCGTCGGGAAACGCCGGGTGCGCGAGTGATTGGCTGTCGAGCAGAATGTCGCCGAGTTTGCGCGCTTCGGCGACGCGCTCCACGACGCCTTCGTTCTGGATTGCGCCCATGAATTCGACCGCGCGTGCCGGATCGGATACCAGTTTTTCGACGGCGCTCGCAAGTGCTTTCGCGACGTCATCGAAGCTCAGTTGGCCGTCGGCAGTACGGATGCCATCGCGAGGAACATAGATGTTCTGCGGCGCTGTGCACATCTGACCGGAATAGAGGGCGAGCGAGAAGGCGATGTTGCGGGCGGCGGCCTTCATGTCGTCCACGGAGTCGATGACGATCTGATTCACGCCCGCCTTCTCGGTGTACACGTGCGCCTGATGCGCGTTGCGTTCGAGCCAGGTGCCGTTTTGCGTGCTGCCCGTGAAATCGATCAGCTTGATTTCGGGACGCACGGCGAGTTCCTGAACCAGGGCGCCGTCGTTGGGTTCGGTGGCGAACAGGGTGACGACGTTCGGATCGAATCCCGCCTCGCGAAGCACTTCACGCGCGATTCGCACGGTGATTGCGAGCGGCAGGATCGCGCCGGGGTGTGGCTTGACAATGACGGTGTTGCCAGTCGCGAGATCGGCGAACATGCCGGGATAGCCGTTCCAGGTCGGGAAGGTGCAGCAGCCGAGCACGAGCCCCGTGCCGCGCGGAACGATGGAGAAGCGCTTTTGCATCGCGAGCGGCGGATTCTTGCCTTGCGGCTTTTCCCAATGCGCTTCGGAAGGAATGCGGCGCAGCTGGTCCCACGCGTAGACGACGGCTTCGAGCGCGCGGTCTTGCGCGTGCGGGCCGCCAGCCTGGAAAGCCATCATGAACGCCTGGCCGGTCGTGTGCATCACGCTATAGGCAATTTCGAAGCTGGCGCGGTTCAGACGCGACAGGATTTCGAGGCTCACGCCGACCCACGCCTGCGGGCCAGCGGCGCGCCATTTCGCTTGCGCGTCGGCCGCGGCGCGAATGAGCGTGTCAGGGTCGGCTTTTTGATAGCTGATGTCGAGCGAAAGGCCGAACGGCGAGCGCTCTTTGCCGATTGTCTCGCCAGTCGAAGGCTGATCGAGTTCGAAGGTTTTGCCGAAGTGGGCTTTGAACGCGGCCTCTCCATCGGCGTTGGCCGTTTCCCCGTACACTTTGGGGCTTGGCATTTCGGCAAACGGGCTCCAGTAGCCGCGCGTTTCGATGGCTGCGAGCGCTTTGTCGAGCGTCGCTTCGTGCTTCGTGAATAGCGGATGTGTCATGGTCGCGAGAAGAGAACGAGGGGAAGTTGCCGGGCCGAATAATTAACCGACCGGTTGGTTGGTAATGGTAGCATTATCGAGATGATGTGACGACGTCTTTTCATTAGGGCTTACCTGAGGATCCCAAGGAGGGAGCGAATGGCATACGAGAATCTGCTGGTCGAAACGCGCGGTCGGGTTGGGCTGATCACGCTGAACCGTCCGAAAGCGCTCAATGCGCTGAACGACGCGCTGATGGACGAACTGGGCACCGCCCTCAAGGCCTTCGACGCCGACGAGGACATCGGCGCGATCGTCCTGACGGGCAGCGAGAAGGCGTTCGCTGCCGGGGCCGACATCGGCATGATGGCCAGCTATTCCTATATGGATGTCTACAAGGGCGACTACATCACGCGCAATTGGGAAACGATCCGCACGATTCGCAAGCCGATCATCGCGGCGGTTGCCGGCTTCGCGCTCGGCGGCGGCTGTGAACTTGCGATGATGTGCGACATCGTCATCGCCGCCGATACGGCCAGGTTCGGTCAGCCCGAGATCAAGCTTGGTGTGATTCCCGGCGCAGGAGGGACGCAGCGCTTGCCGCGCGCCGTCTCCAAGGCGAAGGCGATGGATCTCTGCCTGACCGCTCGCATGATGGATGCGAGCGAGGCTGAGCGTGCGGGGCTGGTGTCGCGTGTCGTAGGGGCCGATCGCCTTCTCGACGAGGCCGTCGAAGCCGCGACGATCATCGCCGGATTCTCGCTTCCCGCCGTGATGATGGCCAAGGAGGCAGTCAACCGCGCTTACGAGACGACGCTTGCCGAAGGTGTGCATTTCGAAAGGCGCTTGTTCCATTCGCTGTTCGCCACCGAAGATCAGAAGGAAGGCATGGCGGCGTTTGTCGAAAAGCGGAAGCCAACGTTCAAGCATCGGTGATCTTCTTCGAGAAAGCGCTTGCACTTCTCGATCTCACTCACTAGAATTCCGTTCCTTCGCGATTCGATGAACGCGAAGGAAGCGGGAGTAGGCGGTATCGGTGATGCGCTTGGGATCGGTTGTAGAAGGTGCTAAGCGCGGTTGGCAAGAAGAGAAAATGCTTCGAATCTTGTTGACACGAACCGAAACGTTGTTCATAATCTCGTTTCTCTGCTGCTGATGCAGCGACGCAAGACGGAAGTTGATGTAGTGAATGTCTTGCGATGTGCTCTTTAAAAACTAACAGCCGATAAGTGTGGGCGCTTGATGGCGAGTGCGGTTTCAGTCTTTTTAGGCTGAGACAACAAGCAAAAGTATCAAGAGTCTCACACGAAGTATCAGAGGAAGGTTTTTCATCTTTGGATGAACAATCATCGTCAGAACGTTGAGTGAGCGACCGGTTTCTAACGGAACCGAAAAACAGTAACAGGTTTGAACTGAAGAGTTTGATCCTGGCTCAGATTGAACGCTGGCGGCATGCCTTACACATGCAAGTCGAACGGCAGCACGGGGGCAACCCTGGTGGCGAGTGGCGAACGGGTGAGTAATACATCGGAACGTGTCCTGTAGTGGGGGATAGCCCGGCGAAAGCCGGATTAATACCGCATACGATCTACGGAAGAAAGCGGGGGCTCCTTCGGGACCTCGCGCTATAGGGGCGGCCGATGGCAGATTAGCTAGTTGGTGGGGTAAAGGCCTACCAAGGCGACGATCTGTAGCTGGTCTGAGAGGACGACCAGCCACACTGGGACTGAGACACGGCCCAGACTCCTACGGGAGGCAGCAGTGGGGAATTTTGGACAATGGGGGCAACCCTGATCCAGCAATGCCGCGTGTGTGAAGAAGGCCTTCGGGTTGTAAAGCACTTTTGTCCGGAAAGAAAACCTCTTGGTTAATACCTGAGGGGGATGACGGTACCGGAAGAATAAGCACCGGCTAACTACGTGCCAGCAGCCGCGGTAATACGTAGGGTGCGAGCGTTAATCGGAATTACTGGGCGTAAAGCGTGCGCAGGCGGTCTGTTAAGACCGATGTGAAATCCCCGGGCTTAACCTGGGAACTGCATTGGTGACTGGCAGGCTTTGAGTGTGGCAGAGGGAGGTAGAATTCCACGTGTAGCAGTGAAATGCGTAGAGATGTGGAGGAATACCGATGGCGAAGGCAGCCTCCTGGGCCAACACTGACGCTCATGCACGAAAGCGTGGGGAGCAAACAGGATTAGATACCCTGGTAGTCCACGCCCTAAACGATGTCAACTAGTTGTTGGGGATTCATTTCCTTAGTAACGTAGCTAACGCGTGAAGTTGACCGCCTGGGGAGTACGGTCGCAAGATTAAAACTCAAAGGAATTGACGGGGACCCGCACAAGCGGTGGATGATGTGGATTAATTCGATGCAACGCGAAAAACCTTACCTACCCTTGACATGGTCGGAAGTCTGCTGAGAGGTGGACGTGCTCGAAAGAGAACCGGCGCACAGGTGCTGCATGGCTGTCGTCAGCTCGTGTCGTGAGATGTTGGGTTAAGTCCCGCAACGAGCGCAACCCTTGTCCTTAGTTGCTACGCAAGAGCACTCTAAGGAGACTGCCGGTGACAAACCGGAGGAAGGTGGGGATGACGTCAAGTCCTCATGGCCCTTATGGGTAGGGCTTCACACGTCATACAATGGTCGGAACAGAGGGTTGCCAAGCCGCGAGGTGGAGCCAATCCCAGAAAACCGATCGTAGTCCGGATCGCAGTCTGCAACTCGACTGCGTGAAGCTGGAATCGCTAGTAATCGCGGATCAGCATGCCGCGGTGAATACGTTCCCGGGTCTTGTACACACCGCCCGTCACACCATGGGAGTGGGTTTCACCAGAAGTAGGTAGCCTAACCGCAAGGAGGGCGCTTACCACGGTGGGATTCATGACTGGGGTGAAGTCGTAACAAGGTAGCCGTATCGGAAGGTGCGGCTGGATCACCTCCTTTCTCGAGCTTCGCACGCAACATTAAGCGCTCACGCTTATCGGCTGTTGTTTAAGACAGGCTAAGGGTCTGTAGCTCAGTCGGTTAGAGCACCGTCTTGATAAGGCGGGGGTCGTTGGTTCGAATCCAACCAGACCCACCACCCGAAAAGCGTGCTGATGGGGCAACAGCTCATGGTCAGGCCACGTAGGGGGATTAGCTCAGCTGGGAGAGCACCTGCTTTGCAAGCAGGGGGTCGTCGGTTCGATCCCGTCATCCTCCACCAAGTCCTCAATGCACAGCGCTGAATGGTGATTCAACGTTGTGCATTGGCGACTATAGCCAGTTGATGCTGTTGGGTAGTGAAGTGACCCGATCGGCTAAACGTTCTTTAACAATCTGGAAGAAGTAGTAAAGAGATGCGCTGAAAGCACTTAGAGATGGGTGTGAGTAGGGGCATCAGGGTAGTGATTGTATCAAGTATGAAAAGGTGATCGAAAGATTGCTTTGGAATACGGCACAACGCGAATACTCAGCCTATGACGAGGGTGTTGCGAGACACACTCGTTATAGGGTCAAGCGAACAAGTGCATGTGGTGGATGCCTTGGCGATCACAGGCGATGAAGGACGCGGTAGCCTGCGAAAAGCGGTGGGGAGCTGGCAAACGAGCTTTGATCCACCGATATCCGAATGGGGAAACCCGGCCCGTATGGGTCATCCGTAACTGAATCCATAGGTTACGTGAAGCGAACGCGGTGAACTGAAACATCTAAGTAACCGCAGGAACAGAAATCAACCGAGATTCCCAAAGTAGTGGCGAGCGAAATGGGATCAGCCTGTACTCTTTATCTGAATTGTTAGTCGAACGCTCTGGAAAGTGCGGCCATAGCAGGTGATAGCCCTGTAGACGAAAACAGCTTGGAAGAACTAGGGGTACGAGAAGTAGGGCGGGACACGTGAAATCCTGTCTGAAGATGGGGGGACCATCCTCCAAGGCTAAATACTCGTGATCGACCGATAGTGAACCAGTACCGTGAGGGAAAGGCGAAAAGAACCCCGGGAGGGGAGTGAAATAGATCCTGAAACCGCATGCATACAAACAGTCGGAGCCTCGTAAGGGGTGACGGCGTACCTTTTGTATAATGGGTCAGCGACTTACGTTCAGTAGCGAGCTTAACTGATTAAGGCAGGCGTAGCGAAAGCGAGTCCGAATAGGGCGATCAGTTGCTGGGCGTAGACCCGAAACCAAGTGATCTATCCATGGCCAGGTTGAAGGTGCGGTAACACGTACTGGAGGACCGAACCCACTAACGTTGAAAAGTTAGGGGATGAGCTGTGGATAGGGGTGAAAGGCTAAACAAACTTGGAAATAGCTGGTTCTCTCCGAAAACTATTTAGGTAGTGCCTCGTGTATCACCTTCGGGGGTAGAGCACTGTCATGGTTGTGGGGTCCATTGCGGATTACTACGCCATAGCAAACTCCGAATACCGAAGAGTGCAATCACGGGAGACAGACATCGGGTGCTAACGTCCGGTGTCAAGAGGGAAACAACCCAGACCGCCAGCTAAGGTCCCAAAGATTGGCTAAGTGGGAAACGAAGTGGGAAGGCTAAAACAGTCAGGAGGTTGGCTTAGAAGCAGCCACCCTTTAAAGAAAGCGTAATAGCTCACTGATCGAGTCGTCCTGCGCGGAAGATGTAACGGGGCTCAAGCCAGTCACCGAAGCTGCGGATACACGTTGAAAGACACGTGTGTGGTAGGAGAGCGTTCCGTAAGCCTGCGAAGGTGCGTTGAAAAGCGTGCTGGAGGTATCGGAAGTGCGAATGCTGACATGAGTAGCGATAAAGGGGGTGAAAAGCCCCCTCGCCGTAAGCCCAAGGTTTCCTACGCAACGTTCATCGGCGTAGGGTGAGTCGGCCCCTAAGGCGAGGCAGAAATGCGTAGCTGATGGGAAGCAGGTCAATATTCCTGCACCATTGTTAGATGCGATGGGGGGACGGATCGCGGAAGGTTGTCCGGGTGTTGGACGTCCCGGTCGCTGCATTGGAGAAGGTGCTTAGGCAAATCCGGGCACATAATTCAAGGGTGTGGCGCGAGCTTCTTCGGAAGCGAAGCAATTGGAAGTGGTTCCAAGAAAAGCCTCTAAGCTTCAGTCTAATAGTGACCGTACCGCAAACCGACACAGGTGGGCGAGATGAGTATTCTAAGGCGCTTGAGAGAACTCGGGAGAAGGAACTCGGCAAATTGGTACCGTAACTTCGGGATAAGGTACGCCTCTGTAGCTTGACTGGCCTGCGCCAGAAGGGTGAAGAGGTTGCAATAAACTGGTGGCTGCGACTGTTTAATAAAAACACAGCACTCTGCAAACACGAAAGTGGACGTATAGGGTGTGACGCCTGCCCGGTGCCGGAAGATTAAATGATGGGGTGCAAGCTCTTGATTGAAGTCCCGGTAAACGGCGGCCGTAACTATAACGGTCCTAAGGTAGCGAAATTCCTTGTCGGGTAAGTTCCGACCTGCACGAATGGCGTAACGATGGCCACACTGTCTCCTCCCGAGACTCAGCGAAGTTGAAGTGTTTGTGATGATGCAATCTCCCCGCGGCTAGACGGAAAGACCCCATGAACCTTTACTGTAGCTTTGCATTGGACTTTGAACCGATCTGTGTAGGATAGGTGGGAGGCTATGAAACCGGAACGCTAGTTTCGGTGGAGCCGTCCTTGAAATACCACCCTGGTTTGTTTGAGGTTCTAACCTTGGTCCATTATCTGGATCGGGGACAGTGCATGGTAGGCAGTTTGACTGGGGCGGTCTCCTCCCAAAGTGTAACGGAGGAGTACGAAGGTACGCTAGGTACGGTCGGAAATCGTGCTGATAGTGCAATGGCATAAGCGTGCTTAACTGCGAGACCGACAAGTCGAGCAGGTGCGAAAGCAGGTCATAGTGATCCGGTGGTTCTGTATGGAAGGGCCATCGCTCAACGGATAAAAGGTACTCTGGGGATAACAGGCTGATACCGCCCAAGAGTTCATATCGACGGCGGTGTTTGGCACCTCGATGTCGGCTCATCTCATCCTGGGGCTGTAGCCGGTCCCAAGGGTATGGCTGTTCGCCATTTAAAGAGGTACGTGAGCTGGGTTTAAAACGTCGTGAGACAGTTTGGTCCCTATCTGCCGTGGGCGTTGGATATTTGAAGGGGGCTGCTCCTAGTACGAGAGGACCGGAGTGGACGAACCTCTGGTGTACCGGTTGTCACGCCAGTGGCATCGCCGGGTAGCTATGTTCGGAAGAGATAACCGCTGAAAGCATCTAAGCGGGAAACTCGCCTTAAGATGAGATATCCCCGGGGCTTCGAGCCCCTTGAAGGGTCGTTCCAGACCAGGACGTTGATAGGTCAGGTGTGTAAGTGCAGTAATGCATTGAGCTAACTGATACTAATTGCCCGTAAGGCTTGATCCTATAACCAGTGTGTTTCGCGATGATCGTCAGTGCTTCAGCACTTACGAGCATCTCGCCCCCGCAGGGGGCACCACTGGTTGAGTACCGTGTGTGCAACAGTCACCACCCGAATTCACTACTACTTCTTCCCAGATTGGTTGTAGCGCCCCACAGGCGACACAACAACAAGTCATGCCTGATGACCATAGCGAGTCGGTACCACCCCTTCCCATCCCGAACAGGACCGTGAAACGACTCCACGCCGATGATAGTGCGGATCACCCGTGTGAAAGTAGGTAATCGTCAGGCTCCTCATGCCGCAAACAAAAACCCCACCCCGCAAAGGTGGGGTTTTTGCGTTGGCGTGGCAAATTTGGCAGCGCGACGCTCCAACGCGAAGAGCGATGGCTATTCGCCGCCGCAGCTCATCAACGAGCCATGAATCGCTCTACCAAACGCACCCAATACGACGATCCGACGGACAGCAGATCATCGTTGAAGTCATAACTGGCGTTGTGCAGCATACATGGGCCAGCGCCATGTCCTCTCTCGCGATGTCCACCATCGCCATTACCCAAGAACGCGTAGCATCCGGGCCTCTCGAGAAGCATGAACGAGAAATCTTCCGCGCCCATCGTCGGTTCGACGGCGTTGTCGACCTTATCTTTTCCTACGACTTCGGCCATGACTTCCGCCGCGAATCTCGTCTCTTCAGCCGCGTTGATCGTCGGCGGATAGTTTCTGTTGAAGTGCAATTCCACCTCGCAATCGTACGCCGCAGCAGTTGCTTCGACGATTTTGTGCATGCGCTCTTCGATCAGATCGAGCGTTGCAACGGTGAAGGTGCGCACAGTGCCACCGAGCCACGCCTGATCGGGCACCACGTTCGCTGCTTCCCCAGCATGAATCTGGGTGATGGAAAGCACCGCGGTATCGATCGGCTTTTTGTTTCGCGTAATGATGCTCTGAAGTCCGTTCGCAATCTGAACCGCCGTAAATACCGGATCGCGTCCGTTATGCGGCAAGGCTGCGTGTGAACCAGTTCCGCGAACCGTGATGCGAAACTCGTTGCTCGACGCCATGATCGGCCCTTCGACCACGCCGAAACTGCCGGCGGGCATGCCGGGCCAGTTGTGAATGCCGAACACGGCATCGACGGGAAATCGCTTGAAGAGACCATCCTCGATCATTGCCTTCGCGCCCGCACCGCCTTCCTCGGCCGGCTGAAAAATGAAAACGACGGTCCCGTCGAATTTGCCATGCTCGGCGAGATGTTTCGCGGCGCCAAGCAGCATTGCAGTGTGACCATCGTGGCCGCAGGCATGCATGCGGCCGTCGTTCGTCGATCGATGTCCGAACGTATTGAGTTCCTGAACGGGCAACGCATCCATGTCCGCGCGCAGCCCGATCGATGCGCCGCCAGTGCCGCGCTTCAGTACTCCGACGACGCCCGTCTTTCCCAATCCCCGATGCACCTCGATTCCCCAACGCTCGAGGCTCTCGGCCACGAGTTTCGCGGTGCCGACCTCTTCGTAACGCAATTCGGGATGGGCATGGATCGTTCGTCGGAGCGTTTTGATTTCGTCGTGTGATGCTTCGATTTCTGGGATCAGATTCATTTGAACCGCTCTCACGTTTGAATTCGGATCGCGCTTATTGAACGCGTTAGTCGCTCCATTCTACGCCGCCACTATTTGCGGCATCGGACGGTCGATCGCATAGCGGCCGTAATAGAATTCCGTCATCTGCCGCCTTTTGTTCTGATTTACCGGACTTCCAATGAACGCTCCAGCCGAGTTCGCCCGAGCCGTATGCCCACACGATTGCCCCGATACCTGCGCGATGCGCGTAACGGTCAGAGACGGCAAAGCGATCAAAATCAGCGGCGATCCGGATCATCCTCCGACGCAGGGCGTTCTTTGCACGAAGGTCGCCCGATACGCCGAGCGTACACATCACAAAGATCGGCTTCTGACGCCGCTGCGGCGAATCGGTAAGAAGGGCGAGGGCCGCTTTGAGCCGATCACGTGGGACAAGGCACTGCAACTCGCCGCCGAACGCCTGAAGCCGATCGCGCAGCGTGCGCCCGAAGCCATCGTTCCATACAGTTATGCTGGAACGATGGGTCTGGTGCAGGGAGAAAGCATCGCTGCTCGATTTTTCAACGTGCTGGGCGCCTCACGACTCGAGCGCACCATTTGCGCCGCCGCGGGTGCGGCTGGCCTGCACTACACGTACGGCGCCAGCCTCGGCATGCACGCGGAGTTCTACGAAGAGAGCGAACTTATCCTGATCTGGGGAGCGAATCCGATCGCGTCGAGCCTGCATTTCTGGACGCGCGCGCAAGAAGCGAAGCGTCGCGGCGCAAAGCTGATCGCGATCGATCCCTATAAGTCGCTCACGGCGGAAAAGTGTCATCAGCACGTCGCGCTGCGCCCGGGCACCGATGCCGCGCTCGCTCTCGGCATGATCGACGTGCTGATCCGCGAGAATTTCATCGACGACGAATATGTAAGCGCGCATACGGTCGGCTTCGAAGAACTTGCGGCGCGCGCGGCGCAGTATCCGCCTTCGCGGGTTGCGCAGATATGCGGCATCGAAGAGAACGTCGTCGTGGAACTCGCTCGCGCTTTCGGATCGACGAAGAAGGCTGCAATCCGGCTCAACTACGGCATGCAGCGCGTGCGCGGTGGCGGCAACGCGGTCCGCGCAATTGCCTGCTTGCCCTCATTGACCGGCACGTGGCGCGAACGCGCCGGAGGCTTGCTGCTTTCTTCGTCGGGTTGGACGCCGGTCAACGGCAGTGCGCTGGAGCGTCCCGATTTGCTGCCCGGTTGGCCTTCGAAATTGCCCCGTGCGGTCAACATGAATGCGATCGGCGATGCGCTGCTCCATCCTGGTGACGAGAATTTCGGTCCCAAGATCGAAGCGCTGATCGTGTACAACTCGAATCCTGTCGCGGTGGCGCCCGACTCGGCGAAGGTCGAGGCGGGCTTCGCGCGCGAGGATTTGTTCACGATCGTGCTCGAACACTTTCAGACCGATACCGCCGATTACGCCGACCTGATCTTCCCCGCGACGACGCAACTCGAACATCTGGACGTCCACAAGTCGTACGGTCATACCCATGTGATGGCCAATCTTCCGGCGATTCAACCCGTCGGCGAAGCGCGTCCGAACACTGAGATATTCCGCGGCCTCGCCCGCGCGATGGATCTCACCGAACCCGCGCTTTTCGAATCCGACGAGCAGATCGCGTCGAAGGCTTTCCGCTGGGACGACAAAACACTCGAGGGCCAGAGCTGGGACAAGCTGAAGGCGTCCGGCTGGTTGAAGCTCGACATCGCCGACGCGCCACTGGCCGACGGCGCGTTCCGCACGCCATCCGGAAAATGCGAGTTCTACAGCGAACGCCTGAAACTCGAAGGCCTCGACCCTCTGCCGGACTACCTGCCTCCGTACGAATCCGCGGACGGCTCGCCGGAACTGGCCGCGCGTTATCCGCTCGCGATGATCTCTCCGCCCGCCCGCAACTTCCTGAACAGCAGTTTCGTGAACATCGAGAGCCTGCGCGCGGCGGAACGCGAACCTCATCTTGATATTCATCCTGTCGATGCAAAAGCGCGAGGCGTTGTGGATGGCGCGCTGGTGCGCATCTTCAACGATCGCGGCTCGATGCAGGCCCGCGCGCGCGTGACGGACCGCGCGCGCGAAGGCGTCGTTGTCGGATTGTCGATCTGGTGGAAGAAGCTGTCGCCGGATGGCTGCAACGCGAATCAGGTAACCAGTCAGGCGTTGACCGACCTCGGAGGCTCCGCGACCTTTTACGATTGCCTCGTCGAAGTCGAGCAGTTGGATTGACGTGCATCGGACGAGCAAACTCGAACGGGTCTAATGGAATGGACGCCCCCACCCGAAACGGCATCGATGTGCCAAATCTATGGTCCACCCCGTTTTTGCAACCCTGATCTTCGATGGCGAGTTGGCTTGCTTAAATCTATTCGGCGTCATTGTGGGGATCGCTCCCCGCGCCACGATGAGATTCGCGCCTGACGATCCTTAACAGTGGATCGGCTTCGAAAAGCCTCTTTGGCACTCAGGTTCTTCGGCAGGCCGCTGAGCCGTTCACGTCATCAATTTTCAGTCGTCGCAAAACCAGTTGGGTGATCGTGTTAAGTAAAGATGAAGCTGTGTTCGTTCAGATCGGGTGAGCTGCGTAGCCGGCGTCGAATGTGCCTGTCGCCCTGTCTGATCGGGATGGAGGCCTGTGGGAGCGCGCACTACTGGGCTCGCAAACTCGAGACCATGGGGCATGCCGTGCGACTGATCCCACCGCAATTCGTCAAGCCTTACGTGAAGACGAACAAGAACGACGCGGCCGACGCCGAGGCGATCTGCGAAGCCGTCGCGCGGCCGAATATGCGCTTCGTGCCGGTCAAGAACATTGAGCAGCAGTCGGTGCTGTCGCTACATCGTGTCCGGCAAGGCTTCGTGCGGGCACGTACTGCGCAAGCCAACCAGATACGCGGTCTGCTTAGTGAGTTCGGACTGGTTGTCCCGCAAGGGATCTCCCACATTGCCCGACGGGTACCCGAGTTGCTCGAAGATGCGACCAACGAGTTGACGGGATCGTTCCGGCTGCTGATTCAGCGCCTGATGGAACACCTTAAAGAGCTCGACTGTCAGGTCCGGGAGCTGGAGGTGCAGATTCAAACGTGGCACCGCGAGAACGAAGCCAGTTGCAAGCTCGCGAAGGTGCCCGGCATCGGGCCGATTACCGCGAGTGCATTGATTGCCTCGATCGGCGACGCAAAGAGTTTTTCAAACGGGCGTCAGCTCGCGGCATGGCTTGGTCTGGTGCCCCGGCAGAACTCCAGCGGCGGCAAGACCGTGCTACTCGGTATCAGTAAAAGAGGCGACACCTATTTGAGAACGTTGCTGATTCACGGCGCGCGTTCAGTAATTCAGGCTGCCAGTCGCAAGGAGCAGAAAGATTATTGGTTGCAGCGCCTGTTACAGCGGCGAAACCCGAATGTCGCAGCCGTGGCACTCGCAAACAAAAATGCACGGATCGTATGGGCACTCCTGGCCCGCAGTCGCGAGTTCGAGAGCGATTACGCGGCGGCAAAAATGGCAGTTTAACCTCAGCAATACCCGCATCGAATAACGAACAGCAGGAGACTTCAGCCGATTGCCTGGGCAATCATTACGTGATGGCAGAACAGGTTAGACCGTGGTCGGGAAAGTCTGAAAACACCGGTGTGCGCGACAGCACGCAAATCTGATGAGACCCCGACCAGCAAATTCCATCAGGGACCGCCGGCTTGCGCCGGACAGCGAAGTCCGGATGCATGGCTGCAATCTTAACCTTCACACCGTCGCAGATGAGAGCTTGGCAAACCGGGGGCGTCCATGCATGGTGTATGGCGTCTAACCCAGTTGTCGGAGGCTTGGCGAAAAGCTACGATCTCGCTTCCGCACGACCATTCTAAAATCATATAAAGGAGACGCCGTATGGAGAAACCCTGGTTGCAGTCTTACCCGGCCGGCGTGCCTGCGTCCATCGATGCCTCCGCGTATCGGTCAGTTCCCGAATTGCTCGAGGATAGTTTTCGCAAGAATCGCGATCGCCGCGCGTTCGTGTGCATGGGCCAGGCGATTACATACGCCGAGCTCGACGCAATGTCGAGAAAGCTGGCCGCGTGGTTCCAGCAGCGGGGGATGAAGCCCGGCGCACGCGTCGCGCTGATGATGCCGAACGTCCTGCAATATCCCGTCGCGATTGCGGCCGTGCTGCGCGCCGGCTACATCGTCCTCAACGTGAATCCGCTTTACACGCCGCGCGAGCTCGAGCATCAACTCAAGGATAGCGGCGCGGAAGCGATCGTCATTCTGGAGAACTTCGCCGGCACGCTTCAGGCAGTCGTCAAGAACACGGCAATCAAACATGTCGTGGTCGCGTCGATGGGCGATCTGATGGGCTTGAAAGGGCTGTTGGTCAACTTCGTCGTGCGTCGCGTGAAGAAGATGGTGCCCGAGTGGAGCCTGCCCGGCAGCATTCGCTTCAACGATGCGATCGACCAGGGCGGCCGCATCGCGCTCCAGCCTGTCAGCCAGAGCCCTGACGACGTCGCGTTCCTGCAGTACACAGGCGGCACGACGGGCGTCGCGAAGGGCGCGACGCTTACGCACCGCAATATCATCGCGAACACGCTGCAGTCCGAAGTCTGGCTCGATCCGGCACGCAAGCGCCGCCCCGATATCGATCAGTTCGTTTGCGTGGTCGCGCTGCCGCTGTATCACATCTTCGCGCTTACGGTGTGCGGGATGCTGACGATCCGGACTGGTGGCCTGGGCGTGCTGATCCCGAATCCGCGTGACATCGCCGGGACCATCAAGGAATTGAAGGGCATTCCCATCAACACGTTCCCGGCGGTGAACACGCTCTACAACGCGCTGCTGAATCATCCCGATTTCGGCAAGCTCGATTTCTCCAAACTCATCGCGGCGAACGGCGGCGGCATGGCGGTTCAGGAGGCCGTCGCAAAACGCTGGTTTGCCGCGACCGGTGTGCCGATCATCGAGGGTTACGGCTTGTCCGAGACGTCTCCGTGCGTGACCTGCAATCCGGTGACCGCGACCGAATATACGGGCACGATCGGCTTGCCGCTTCCATCGACGGAAGTCTCCATCCGCGACGATGACAACCGCGAAGTGCCGCTCGGCCAACCCGGCGAAATTTGCATTCGCGGTCCGCAGGTGATGGCGGGGTACTGGAACCGTCCCGACGAAACGGCGAAAGTGATGACGCACGACGGCTTTTTCCGCTCGGGCGACGTGGGCGTGCTGGACGAGCGCGGCTACGTGAAGATCGTCGATCGCAAGAAGGACATGATCCTCGTGTCGGGCTTCAACGTGTATCCGAACGAAGTCGAGGATGTCGTCGCCATGTTGCCGGGCGTGTTCGAAGTCGCCGCGGTCGGGGTGAAGGACCAGGCGTCCGGCGAGGCGGTGAAGCTATTCATCGTGCGCAAGGATCTGAGTCTGACGGAAGCCGATGTCATCGCCTTCTGCAAGGAGCGGCTCACCGGCTACAAACGCCCGCGCATGATCGAATTCCGCGACGAGTTGCCAAAGAGCAATGTCGGCAAGATTCTGCGACGCGAATTGCGCGACGGCCGCGCGTAGCGTTCGAATCGTCCGAAGCGAAAAAGCCATCGTGTCGTGAGACGCGATGGCTTTTTTGTTGGGCGCGCGCGACGCAATGACATTGCAATTTCCCGGTCGCGAACGAAAAAAAGGCACCCGAAGGCGCCTTTCAGAGGATACCGCTTTGTTACGACTTATTAGAACTTGTGACGGATACCGACAACAGCAGCAACCTGGTTCGACGTCGACGACGGCGACAGACCGTTGATGTTCGCAACCGCGGTGCGGTTCGTCGAGTCCGTGCCGCTCGCGTGCTGGTAGATACCGTCGATGTACACGTCGGTGCGCTTCGACAGGAAGTAGTCGGCGCCGAGCATGCCTTGATGGTACTTGGCGTCGGTCAGGCCGTAACCCTTCGTGTAGTCATATGCGACGCCGAGCAGCAGGGCCGGGGTCAACTGATACTTGAAGTTGATTTCGGCGTTGTGGAACTTGCCCGAGCCGCCCGTGAAGCCAGCCGGGTTCAGGCCAGCGCCTGCTTCATTGTTGACGTCCTTGAACTGCGTGTTGCTATACGTTGCGCCGATGGTCGCTGCGCCGAACGTGTAAGCACCGCCAGCCGAGATGACTTGCTGCGTCTTGGCCGATGCGAAGCCCGAGTACACGCGGCTCGTCATGTTCGAAGCCGTAGGCGTCGTGGCTGCGTTGCGGCTCGTCGCGTTGTTGCCGAAGAACGAATAGTTCGGATCCTTGACGTTCAAGTAGCCCGCGCCCAATTGCAGGGGACCTTGCGAGTAGCCGAGACCAACCGACCAGATCTGGTTGCGGTTGAACTGACCAGCCTGGCCGCCGAGGCTATACAGGCCGCCGAACGTGAAGCCGGCGTAGTTTGCGCTCGTGTACTTGACCGCGTTGTTCACGCGATTCGAGTTGTTCATGTTGTCCAGGTCGCCCGGGTGCGCGCCGAAGTACGACGCCCACTGGCTACCGACTTCGAATGCGCCGGTGTAGTCAACCACGGAGTCGTACTGGCGACCCAGGGTGACCGTGCCGAATTGCGCCGTCGACAGACCGACATAAGCCTGACGGCCGAACATGTCGCCGCCCTGGCCCAGCTGACCGTTGAACACGTTGAAGCCGTTTTCCAACACGAAGATGGCCTTCAGACCGCCACCGAGGTCTTCCGTGCCGCGCAGGCCCCAACGGCTACCTTGCAGGTTGCCGCTGTTCATTGCATACAGCTTCTGGCCGTTGCTGTTGTTGTTGTAGGCGAAGCCTGCGTCGATGATGCCGTACAGCGTCACGCTGCTCTGCGCATGTGCGGCGCCTGCGAATGCGCCCAATGCGGCGAGAGCGAGAAGCGACTTTTTCATTGAATAGATCTCCAGGGAGTGTTTGCGACTTTGTGGCAAGGTCACTGTTCTAGCGCCAGTGTGTTGACGGTCCCTGCCGGGCTTCTAAATTGAAGTTGAGACGTAATGTAACAAAGAGGCTTTGGCGGACAAAGGAAAAGGGGTGATCCGCCGGACTAATGTGACGTTTACGCAACAGCGCTAAAATGTTGGTTTTGCAGGAGTTTTGCGACTCGTGTTTGCCCTAATTACCAAAACTGGTGCTTGCGAAGGGGCGATTTGGGTGCAGTTCCGTGGGCCGAAAGTGCTTCGTCAAAATTTGTCGGCGCGCTAAACCGCGACGCATTCGCGACGGTTTCCATGGAAGAACCTGCACGCTCTCCGGACTGCCGCAAGCCCGTTCTGGCAAGCCTGCGCGGCGTCGCGGCCTGTCGATGTGCGCTAGAATCCGCGTTTTCCCTCGCATGCTCGCTCGGCCATTGATCGCAGCACGAAATCAGTTCCGACGAGCCTGCGACTACGGTTTGCCGCAACGTGCAAACGCCGTGACCACGGACTATGAAGAGAGGTGACAACATGACGCTCGATGAAGTCATCAGCGAGTTCGATCGAGGCTTGCGCTCCATGACCGGCGTAAGTCGCATGTCGCGGCCGATTCCCGAATCGACGATCTCCGGCTCCGATCTGCAAGGCGGAGATCTCTCCGAAGAATCGCAACTCACCGAGAAAGAGCGCGCTCATTCGGCCGGCTTGATGCGTGTGAACCACGTGGGGGAAGTCTGCGCACAGGCGCTTTATCAGGCGCAAAAGCTCGCCACGAATTCGCCCGAGCTCAAGGCGGGCTTCGAGCGAGCGGCTCGCGAGGAAGAAGATCATCTCGCGTGGACGTCGACGCGGCTGAAGGATCTGGAGTCGCGGCCAAGCTTGCTGAACCCGCTGTGGTATGCGGGCGCGCTTGCGATCGGTTTCGTCGCGGGCCGGTTTGGCGATCGCGCGAGTCTCGGCTTCATGGCTGAAACCGAGCGTCAGGTCGAGCAACATCTCGATGGCCACATGAAGACGTTGCCGGCGAACGATCACGCGTCGCGCGCGATCGTCGAGCAGATGCGTCTCGATGAAAGCGCGCACGCCGCCGCGGCGATCGGCGCGGGTGGAAGCGAAGTGCCGTTTCCGGTTCGCGCGCTCATGCGCGCGGCTTCCAAAGTGATGACCGGCACGGCCTACTACATATAGAGCATTGAACGCCTCGACCGATCGCGCAGCCGGTCGGCCCGAGGCGCATCCCGCCGGAACCCGATAGCAGACCACGAAACGACCCGAAGAACCGTTACATTTCCCTCATTTCGCCTGCTCATTTCACGTACTACCTTCACATCCCGCACTAGCTCTCTAATTCATAACGGTTTTCTCTTTCACCGTCACTTCAAGCTCCCGCGCTAAGTCCTTGTTCTAGCGAATAAAAAGCACTCGAAAAAAAGTTACGCGTCTTGACCGAGGAAATGCGTTCCTCTAAAGTGGGAGACAGTGTGAGAAAGTGGTCTTTTGTGTGATTCAGAAGCCATTTTCGAGCAAAACTGGGTGGGACGGGCGTCAGGGTGGGCGTCCGAAACGGGGAGAGGGTGAGTGTTCCAAGGGGCGTCGGCGCTGACGCTCGATGCGAAAGGACGGATGTCGGTTCCGTCTCGCTATCGGGAAGCGCTGCAAGGGCAGGCAGAAGGCCGGGTGACGCTCACGAAGAGCCCGGATGGATGCCTGTTGCTCTTTCCTCGCCCGGAGTGGGAAGTCTTTCGCGCCAAGGTCGCCGCGCTTCCGATGGAAGCCATGTGGTGGCGGCGCATCTTTCTCGGTAATGCAATGGATGTCGAACTCGACAGCGCCGGGCGCGTGCTGGTCTCGCCCGAGCTGCGCGCTGCCGCGTCGCTGGAAAAAGAAGTGACCTTGCTCGGCATGGGCGCGCACTTCGAGTTGTGGGATTCGCAGACATACGCGGCGAAGGAAGCAGCGGCGATGGCGCAGGGCATGCCCGACGCGCTGAAGAATTTCACTTTCTGACGCGGCGCTGAAGAACATGGCGAAGTCGGGAAATGAGCTGCAGCACCGAACGGTGTTGCTGAACGAAGCGGTGGACGGGCTGATCACGCGCACGGACGGCATCTATATAGATGGCACGTTCGGGCGCGGCGGTCATAGTCGGGCGATCTTGCAGCAGTTGGGGGAAGCGGGGCAGCTCATCGCCTTCGACAAGGATCCTCTTGCAATCGCCACGGCGCAACAGATTCAAGACTCGCGTTTTTCGATCGTGCACGACAGCTTCGCGGCGTTGCGCGATGCGGCGAGCGAGCGTGGGATCGGGCGGGTGTCGGGCGTGTTGCTGGACCTTGGCGTGTCGTCGCCGCAGGTGGACGACCCGGAGCGCGGCTTCAGCTTCCGCGCAGAAGGTCCGCTCGACATGAGGATGGATCCGACTCGCGGCGAGTCGGCGGCTGAG
This sequence comes from Caballeronia sp. S22, assembly GCF_964261745.1. NCBI lineage: Bacteria > Pseudomonadati > Pseudomonadota > Betaproteobacteria > Burkholderiales > Burkholderiaceae > Caballeronia > Caballeronia sp. S22. The sequence goes on from NZ_OZ180035.1 coordinate 548,914, forward strand.
TGGCTCGCACGGGCCACGGTGCAGGAAATCACGGAGGTCATCAGAGATTATGGGGAAGAACGGTTTGCTTTTCAGATTGCAAAGGCGCTTGTTGCTCGCCGGGCAGAGTCCGACCGTCTTGGGCCTCTCGACAGCACGAGCGAGCTTGCCGAAATCGTGGGTCACGTCGTCAAAACCCGTGAAAAGGGCAAGGACCCGGCAACTCGCACCTTTCAGGCTATACGGATTCACGTCAATCAAGAGCTTGCGGAGCTGCAGGTAGTACTTGAGTCGGCACTGGCATTGTTGGAGCAAGGGGGGCGGCTGGTCGTGATCAGCTTTCATTCACTCGAAGACCGGATCGTCAAGCGGTTCATGCAGGCGCACGCGAACGCGCCGGCGGTGGATCGTCGCTTGCCGATCCGTGCGGTCGATCTTCCCAGCCCGCCGCTGCGCGTGGTAGGACGCGTGTTTCCGAGTGATGCCGAAGTCGCCGACAATCCGCGCGCGCGGTCCGCTGTGATGCGTATCGCTGAGCGGATCGCGCCATGAACCGTCTCAATATCTTCCTGCTGATCATCGTGCTCGGGTGCGCGCTGTCGGTCGTCAGCTCCACCAATCAGCAGCGGGAGATATTCATCGACCTGCAGCGCGCGCAGTCGCAGGAGCGTCAGCTTCAGCAGGATTACGCGCAGTTGCAGTATCAGCAGAGCGCGCTTTCGAAGACGTCGCGCATCGAGCAGTTGGCCACTAACTCACTGAAAATGCAGCCCGTGACGACCGGCCGCACGCAATATCTCACCTACGACACGGCGACCGGCAAGGCCGCCGACGCACCCATGCCGCCGCCGCTGCCGGCGTCGGCGCCGCCTGCCCGCGGAGCCAAGCGATGAAAAAATCCGCGAAGCAGAAAGATATCGCTCATACGCCGAACCCGCTTCTCGCCGTGCGCCTGCCGATGTGGCGCTCGAAGTTCGTCGTGTTCCTGCTCTTCATGGCGTTCGTCGCGCTCGCCGCACGCGCGTTCTGGATTCAGGGTCCGGGCAACGCGTTCTTCAAAAAGCAGGGCGAGAGCCGCTATCAGCGCACGCTCGAAATGCCGGCGACGCGCGGCCAGATCCGCGACCGCAACGGCCTCGTGCTCGCGACGAGCCTGCCGGTGAAGGCCATCTGGGCGATTCCCGAAGCCGTGCCGAACGATCTCGGCGCGGACAAGTTCGCGCAATTGTCCAAACTGCTCGAAATGCCGGAAAAAGAGCTGCGCGCGAAGCTCTCGATGGACAAGACCTTCGTCTACGTGAAGCGCCAGGTGTCGCTCGAAGTCGCGCAGAAAGTCGCCGCGCTCGATATTCCCGGCATTTATTCGCGCGGCGAATACAAGCGCTTCTATCCGGAAGGCGAAATCACCGCGCACCTGATCGGCTTTACTAATATTGAAGACAAGGGCCAGGAAGGCGTCGAACTCGGCGACCAGAACGTCCTCGCCGGCACGCCGGGCATGCGTCGCGTCATCAAGGACCGCATGGGCCACATCGTCGAGGACGTCGACGAGCAGGTCGTGCCGCACAACGGCGCGGATGTCGAACTCTCGATCGACAGCAAGATTCAGTACATCGCGTACACGAACCTGAAGGCGGCCGTCGAGAAGTCGAAGGCGAAGGCAGGCGCGGCGATCGTGATCGACGTGAAAACGGGCGAGGTGCTCGCGCTCGTCAACTATCCCACTTACAACCCGAACGACCGCGCGCGCATGACGGGCGAGCAGTTGCGCAACCGCATTCTCACGGACACATTCGAGCCGGGCTCGATCATGAAGCCGTTCACTGTTTCGCTCGCGCTCGATCTGCACCGGGTGACGCCGAATACGCTCGTGGAAACGGGCGGCGGCGTGTTCGTGCTCGACGGCGCGCGCATCACGGACGATTCCGGGTTCGGCACGCTCACGGTCGGCGGCGTGATTCAGAAGTCGAGCAATATCGGCGCGACCAAAATTGCGATGCAATTGCGCCCCGAAGAAATGTGGAACATGTACACGAGCATCGGGCTCGGTCAGGCGCCGAAGGTCGGTTTTCCGGGCGCGGTGACGGGGCGTTTGCGGCCGTGGAAAAGCTGGAGGCGTATCGAGCAGGCGACGATGTCCTACGGCTACGGCTTGTCGGCGTCGCTATTCCAGCTCGCGCGCGCGTACACGGCGATCGCGAACGACGGCACCATCCTGCCGGTCTCGATTTTCCGCACGCCCGGCGATCAGCCGCCAATCGGTCAGCAGGTTTTCGCGCCCACAACTGCACGACAAGTGCGCGCGATGCTCGAAACCGTGACGGCGAAGGGCGGCACGTCGCCGGATGCGGCTGTTCCGGGTTATCGCGTCGGCGGCAAGTCGGGCACGGCGTACAAGCACGGCGGTCACGGCTACGACCATTCGAAGTACCGCGCATCGTTCGTCGGCATGGGGCCGATGCCGAATCCGCGCATCGTCGTGGCGGTATCGGTCGACGAACCGACGGTCGGCAGCCACTTCGGCGGTCAGGTGTCGGGTCCGGTGTTCTCGGGCATCGTCGGCGATACCTTGCGCGCGCTCAACGTGCCGCCCGACATGCCGGTCAAGCAGATGGTCGTGACGGACGACTCGAACTCCGCAGCACAACCGGCCGCCCAGCAGCCGGCGAACAGAAACAACGCGAACACCGCGAAGAAAGTGGCGGTGTCGAGCAACACGAAGACGCACCCGGGAGTCGTGCGATGAGCGCGCAAGCCCGACAGAGCAAGATGCAAAAGGACGTATCACATGCCGTTCAATGGCTGCGCGCGCACGCGCAGCCCGAGGCGCAACTGCACGCCGACACGCGCTCGCTCAAAAGCGGCGACGTGTTCCTCGCCTATGCGGTCGACGGTGCGGACAACCGCCCGTATCTCGACGCCGCGCTCGCCGCGGGCGCGGCTGCGGCGCTGTATCAGCCGGAGAAGTTCGCGGGCAAGCCCGATGCATCGAAGACGCTCGCCGTGAAGGCGCTGAACGAGCTCGCGGGCCCGATCGCGTCCGCGTGGTACGGCGAGCCCACGGCATCGATGCTGACCGTCGGCGTGACGGGCACGAACGGAAAGACCTCGTGCAGCCAGTGGATCGCCACGGCGTTGACGGCGCTCGGCCGTCCGTGCGCGATCGTCGGAACGCTCGGCATCGGCATGCCGGGCAAGCTCGTGCATAGCGGCTTCACTACGCCCGACGCGCCGCAATTGCAGCGCAATCTCGCGCAACTGAAGGTGCAGGGCGCGGAAGGCGTCGCGATGGAAGTGTCGTCGCACGCGCTGCATCAGGGCCGCGTGAATGGCGTCGATTTCGACATCGCCATTTTCACGAATCTCACGCAGGACCATCTCGACTATCACGTCACCTTCGACGCTTATGAAGCCGCGAAGGCGCGTCTGTTCTCGTGGCCGTCGCTCAAGACGGCGATCGTCAATCGCGACGATGCGGCGGGCCGGCGTCTGATCGAATCGTTGCGCGGCAACGTGCGCACGATTGCCTACGGCGTCGAAATGCCCGCCGATGCCGTGCCGAGCGCCGACGCGATGCTGCTCGCGACGCAAGTCCGCGCGACCGCGACGGGCACCGCGTTTCATCTGTCGTCCGACTGGGGCGAGGCCGATGTCGAAGTGGGCACGCTCGGCACGTTCAACGTGAGCAATCTGCTTTCCGTGCTCGGCGTGCTGCTCGAAGTCGGCGTACCGTTCGCCGCCGCCGTCGCGCGCATCGAGAAGCTCGAATCCGTCAACGGCCGTATGGAGCGTCTCGGCGGACGCGTTCAGAGCGATGAACCGCTCGTCGTGATCGACTACGCACACACGCCCGATGCGCTCGACAAAACGCTCAGCGCGCTGCGCCCGATCGCTCAGGCGCGCGGCGGCGAGCTCGTCTGCATGTTCGGCTGCGGCGGCGATCGCGATGCGACCAAGCGCCCGTTGATGGGCGCGATCGCGGAGCGCCTCGCTGATCAGGTCGTCATCACGAGCGACAACCCGCGCAGCGAAGACCCGCAAGCCATCATCGATCAGATCGCAGTCGGCATGACCGACGCCGCCAAGGCACGCCGTATCGAGGACCGCGCGAGCGCGATCCTGCAGGCGATCCGCTCGGCGGCACGCGAGGATGTCGTCGTGCTCGCGGGAAAAGGACACGAAGCGACGCAGGAAATCATGGGCAAGAAGCGCGCGTTCTCGGATCAGGATCACGCGAGGCTCGCACTTGCCGCACGCGCCACGCAACAGCGCGGAGGTGGCGAATGACGATGTTCACCTTGCGCGAAGCCGCCGCGATGATTCCCGGCGCCGTCCTGAAGAGCGATGAAAACGTGGTCATCGAGCGCATCGTCACGGACAGCCGCGGTGTTCAGGCCGGTGACCTGTTCGTCGCGGTGCGGGGCGATCGCTTCGATGCGCATGATTTCCTGGATCAGGTAGCGAAGAGCGGCGCGGCTGCGGCGCTCGTGTCACGCGACCCGAGCAACGTCGATGCCTGGCCGCTTCCTGTCATCAAGGTAAAGGACACGCGCGCCGCGCTCGGTGCGCTGGCGCACGGCTGGCGCAAGCGCTTCACGATGCCGCTCGTCGCTGTCACTGGCAGCAACGGCAAGACGACAGTCAAGGAGATGATCGCCTCGATCTTCGCGGCTGCGGTCGGCGAGGAATCGCGTCTCGCGACGGCTGGCAACTTCAATAACGACATCGGCTTGCCGCTCACGCTGTTCCGTCTGAATGCGTCGCACAAGCTAGCGGTGGTCGAACTCGGCATGAATCATCCGGGCGAAACGGAAGCGCTCGGCAAGATCGCCGCGCCGGACGTCGCCGTCGTCAACAATGCGCAGCGCGAGCATCAGGAGTTCATGGCGACGGTCGAAGCGGTCGCGCTCGAGCATGCGTCGGTGATTCACGCGCTCGGCGAAACAGGGACCGCCGTGTTCCCCGCCGACGATCAATACGCCGTCTTCTGGCGCACGGCCGCGACGGACAACGCAATCATCGACTTCGCGCTGACGGACGACGCGTCGAAAGCAGCCGTCACCGGCACGCTCGAAGGCACGACGGTGCGCATGCAGACGCCGCAAGGCGCGCTCGACGTCGCGTTGAGCGTGCTCGGCGAACACAACGCGCGCAATGCAATGGCCGCGACCGCTGCCGCGCTCGCCGCGGGCGTCTCGCTCGATGCGATCAAGCGCGGCCTCGAATCGTTTCAGCCGGTGAAGGGCCGCCTGCAGGTGAAGCGTGCGATCCTCGGCGCGCTCGCGGGTGCGACCGTCATCGACGACACGTACAACTCGAATCCCGATTCGATGCGCGCTGCAATTGACGTGCTCGCATCGCAGGCGGCGCCCCGCGTGCTCGTGATGGGCGACATGGGCGAGGTCGGCGAAGAAGGTCCGGCGTTTCATCGGGAAGTCGGCGCGTATGCAGCCGAGCGCGGCATCGATGCGCTCTTCGCGCTCGGCGCCGCCAGTGTCGATTCGGTGAACGCATTCAACGCGCAGGCATCGAAGCAAACCGCGCAGCATTTCGGTGACGTCACCGAAATGGTCGCGGGGCTCGAACGCGCAGGTTACGGCAACAACGCAACGTATCTCGCCAAAGGCTCGCGCTTCATGAAGATGGAGCGTGTGGTGGACGCCTTGACGACTCCACACCAACCCGCTGCGGGCAATGCGCCCGCGGCACATTGATTCACTGAAAGAGAAGGACCCGTATGCTACTCGCACTCGCGCAATGGCTTCAGAATGACGCCAGCTTCATGCGCGTGTTTACCTACATCACGTTCCGCGCCGTGGGAGCCACGGCGACGGCGCTTTTGATCGGCCTCGTTTGCGGCCCGTGGGTCATCCGCAAGCTGACCTCGCTCAAGGTCGGCCAGGCCGTGCGCAAAGATGGCCCGCAGACGCACCTCGTCAAGTCTGGCACGCCGACGATGGGCGGCGTGCTGATTCTCATCGGCATCGCGGTATCGACGCTGCTTTGGGCCGATCTCACGAACCGCTTCGTGTGGATCGTGATGCTCGTCACTTTCGGCTACGGCGTGATCGGCTGGGTGGATGACTATCGCAAGGTCGTGCATAAGGATCCGCGCGGCATGTCATCGCGCGAGAAGTATTTCTGGCAATCGGTGATCGGCATTTTCGCGGCCGTGTATCTCGCGTTCAGCGTCTCGGAGGCGAACAACGCGCGCGTGTTCGATCTCTTCATGGCGTGGGTGAAGAGCGGCCTGTCGATGGGCCTGCCCGCGCGCGCGGACCTGATGCTGCCGTTCCTCAAGTCGATCACCTATCCGCTCGGCGTGTGGGGCTTCATCGCGATGACGTATTTCGTGATCGTCGGTTCGAGCAACGCGGTGAATCTCACCGATGGCCTCGACGGTCTCGTCATCATGCCCGTCGTGCTCGTGGGTGCGTCGCTTGGCGCGTTCGCGTATGTGATGGGCAGCTCGGTCTACTCGAAATATCTGCTGTTCCCGCACATTCCCGGCGCAGGCGAACTTTTGATCTTTTGTTCCGCAATGGGAGGCGCGGGTCTCGCGTTTCTCTGGTACAACACGCACCCCGCGCAAGTCTTCATGGGCGATGTCGGCGCGCTCGCGCTCGGCGGCGCGCTCGGCACGATCGCGGTGATCGTCCGTCAGGAGATCGTGCTCTTCATCATGGGCGGCATCTTCGTCGCGGAAACGCTCTCCGTGATGTTGCAGGTCTTCTGGTTCAAGTTCACGAAGCGCCGCTACGGCGAAGGCCGACGCTTCTTCAAGATGGCGCCGCTGCATCACCACTACGAGTTGTCCGGCTGGACCGAGACGCAAGTGGTCGTGCGCTTCTGGATCATCACGTTGATGCTGTGTCTCTTCGGCTTGTCGACGCTCAAGTTGCGTTGATCTTTTTGCGTTTTCGCGGTTTCAGGTTTTTGGGAAAGGTAAAGCGATGTTTGGCGAGAAGTTTGTCGGTCGGCAAAGTCCGATGGTGCTCGTGCTGGGACTGGGTGAATCCGGTCTGGCGATGGCGCGCTGGTGCGCCAGGCACGGTTGCCGCCTGAAGATCGCCGACACGCGCGAAACGCCGCCGAATCTTTCCGAACTCGCGGTTCACAAGATCGATGCGGATTTCATCGGCGGCGCGTTCACGCCCGCTTTGCTCGATGGCGGCATCGAACTCGTCGCGATCAGTCCGGGGCTTTCGCCGCTCGCGCCCGATCTCGCGCCGTTGATCGCCGCAGCGAACGAACGCGGTATTCCCGTGTGGGGCGAACTCGAGCTCTTCGCGCAGGCGCTCGCCGGATTGAGCCTGAACGGTTACGCGCCGAAGGTCATCGCGATCACCGGCACCAACGGCAAGACCACGACCACCGCGCTCACCGGCCTTTTGTGCGAGCGTGCGGGCAAGTCGGTCGCGGTTGCGGGCAACATCAGCCCGTCGATGCTCGACAAGCTGACCGAAGCCATCGATCAAACCGCGCTTCCGGATGTCTGGGTGCTCGAACTGTCGAGCTTCCAGCTGGAAACCTCGCATACCTTCGCCCCGCACGCGGCCGCGGTGCTCAACATCACGCAGGATCATCTCGACTGGCACGGCGGCCTGGACGCGTATGCCGCCGCCAAGGGACGCATCTTCGGTCTGCGCACGACGCGCGTGCTGAACCGTGACGACGCCCGCACGATGGCGCTCGCGAAAAACATCGCGCAGGACCGCGTCGTGACGTTCGGGTTGAACGAGCCGTGTCATGTCGGCGATTATGGTTTGCTGCGCGACAACGGCATGACGTGGCTCGTCATCGGTGTCGATCGCGATGCCGCCGACGAACCCGCACCTTCGCGTCGTCGCAAGCAGGAATTCAGCGAGCCGAACGTCGTCTCTAAGCGGCTGATGCCGGTCGATGCACTGCGCATTCGCGGTCTCCATAACGCGGCGAACGCGCTTGCGGCGCTCGCGCTCGCGCGTGCGATCGATCTGCCGCTCGCCGCGCTGTTGCACGGCCTGCGCGAGTATCGCGGCGAGCCGCATCGCGTGGAAGTGATCGCGCAAATCGATGGCGTCGATTACGTCGACGACAGCAAGGGCACCAACGTCGGCGCGACGGTTGCAGCGCTCGATGGCCTCGCGCAACGCATCGTGCTGATCGCCGGCGGCGACGGCAAGGGCCAGGACTTTTCGCCGCTCGAAGCGCCTGTCGCACGCTGGGCGCGCGCGGTCATGCTGATCGGTCGCGACGCGCCGCGCATCCGCGAAACGCTCGCGTCTACAGGTGTCGTGCTCGAAGACCACGCGACGCTCGAAGCCGCGACGAACGCCGCTGCGCGCATCGCGGAAGCCGGCGACGCCGTGCTGCTCTCGCCCGCGTGCGCGAGCCTCGACATGTTCAAGAACTACGCACACCGCGCCGATGTGTTTCGCGGCGCGGTCGAAGAAATCGCCGCCGCGCGGGGAGTGATGCTATGAGCTGGTCGGACCGCTTCGGATCGAAACTCACGGGCCAGCGCAACGCGATGCCGGGCGACTCGCTCGCGGGCCGCTCGAATTCCGGCTCCGGCACGCGCGGCGGCATTTCGAGCGCGGTGAACGGCGTGCGCCCCGCGCGCTCGCGCATGCTCGACTACGACTATTCGCTGCTGTGGGTGATGATCTCGCTGCTCGGTCTGGGCATCGTGATGGTGTATTCGGCGTCCATCGCAATGCCGGATTCTCCGAAGTACGCGAGCTATCGGGACTATCACTTCCTCGTGCGCCACCTGGTCTCGATCACGACGGCGCTCGTCGGCGCGATCATCGCGTTCAAGATTCCGATCAAGACCTGGGAGAAGTACGCGCCGAAGCTGTTCCTCTTCGCGCTGGTGCTGCTCGTCATCGTGCTGATTCCGCACGTCGGCAAAGGCGTGAACGGCGCGCGCCGCTGGATTCCGCTCGGCATCACGAACATGCAGCCGTCGGAAATCATGAAGCTCGCGGTGACGATCTACGCCGCGAACTACACCGTGCGCAAGCAGGAATTCATGCACAGCTTCGGCAAGGGCTTTCTGCCGATGGCCGTCGCGGTCGGCGCTGTCGGCGCGTTGCTGCTGCTCGAACCCGACATGGGCGCGTTCATGGTGATCGCCGCCATCGCGATGGGCGTGCTGTTCCTCGGCGGCGTCAACGGCAAGCTGTTCGGCGGACTGGTGGCGACGGCGGTCGGCACGTTCACGCTGCTCGTGTGGGCATCGCCGTGGCGTCGCGAGCGGATCTTCGCTTACCTCGATCCGTGGGACGACCGTTACGCGCAAGGCAAGGCGTATCAGTTGACGCACTCGCTGATCGCGTTCGGACGCGGCGAGTGGCTCGGCGTCGGCCTCGGCGGGAGCGTCGAAAAGCTCAACTATCTTCCGGAAGCGCATACCGACTTCATTCTCGCGGTGATCGGCGAGGAGCTCGGATTCGTCGGCGTGATCTGCGTGATCCTGCTGTTTTACTGGATCGTGCGCCGCGCGTTCGAGATCGGCCGCCAGGCGCTCGCGCTCGATCGCACGTTCGCCGGTCTGATGGCGAAGGGCGTCGGCATCTGGTTCGGCGCGCAGACGTTCATCAACATGGGCGTGAATCTCGGCCTCCTGCCGACCAAAGGTCTCACGCTGCCGCTCGTCAGCTACGGCGGCTCGGGCATTTTGCTGAACTGCGTGGCGCTGGCTGTTTTGCTGCGCGTGGATTACGAGAACCGGGTGCTCATGCGCGGAGGAAAAGTATGACCGCGCAACGCGACCGCACCTTGATGGTGATGGCAGGCGGCACCGGGGGCCACGTGTTCCCGGGGCTCGCGGTCGCGCACTGGATGCAGGCGCACGGCTGGCGCGTGGTGTGGCTCGGCAATGCGAACGGCATGGAAGCGACGCTCGTGCCGAAGCATGGCATTCCGATGGAATACGTGCGCTTCGGCGGCGTGCGGGGCAAAGGCATCAAGACGAAGCTGATGCTGCCGGTGAATCTGCTGCGCGCGTGCTCGCAGAGTCTCGCCGCGCTGCGTCGCGTGAAGCCGGACGTCGTGCTCGGCATGGGCGGCTACATCACGTTTCCGGCGGGCATCATGACGAAGCTCGCGGGCTGCCCGCTCGTGCTGCACGAACAAAATTCGATCGCGGGACTCGCGAACAAGGTGCTCGCGCATCTCGCCAAACGCGTGCTCGTCGCGTTCCCGAATGCTCTGCCGAATGCCGAATGGACCGGCAATCCGATCCGCGCGGAACTAACGAGCGCGTTGCCACCCAAAGTACGCTACGCCGCGCGTTCCGGGCGTCTGAATGTGCTCGTCGTCGGCGGCAGTCTCGGCGCGGCCGCATTGAACGAAACCGTGCCGAAGGCGCTCGCGATGCTCTCTCCGGAAGAGCGTCCGCGCGTCGTTCATCAGGCGGGCGCGAAGCATATCGAAGCACTGGAAGCGAACTACGCGGCGGCAGGTCTCACACGCGGTGAAGACCTGCAACTCGTGCCGTTCATCGAGGACATGGCGCTCGCGTACGCATCGGCGGATCTCGTCATCTGCCGCTCGGGCGCAATGACGGTGTCGGAGATCGCCGCGGTCGGCGTTGCCGCGCTCTTCGTGCCGTTCCCGTTCGCCGTCGACGATCACCAGACGACCAACGGCGCCTTTCTCGCGAAGAACGGCGCGGCTGAATTGATACAACAACGCGATTTGTCGGCGCAGAAGCTCGCCGACTGGCTACGCGCACAGTCGCGCGCATCGCTCGAGCAAATGGCCGAGCGCTCGCGCGCACTCGCGAAACCGGACGCGACCGAGAAGGTCGCGAGCATATGCGCCGACGTGGCCGGCGCGCGTGTGAACGCGCAAGCTCGGGAGGCACATTAAATGAAACATATCGTCAAGCATATTCACTTCGTCGGGATTGGCGGCGCTGGCATGAGCGGCATCGCCGAGGTGCTCCTCAATCTCGGCTATCACGTGAGCGGTTCGGATCTCGCGAACGGCGCCGTGACCGAGCGGCTGCGTGCGCTCGGCGCGCGTGTCGAGATCGGCCATCACGAGCAGAACATCGAAGGCGCCAATGCTGTCGTCGTGTCGACGGCCGTGCGTTCCGACAATCCCGAAGTGCTCGCCGCGCGCCATCGCCGCGTGCCGATCGTGCCGCGCGCCGTGATGCTCGCGGAGCTGATGCGTCTGAAGCAGGGCATCGCGATCGCCGGTACGCACGGCAAGACCACGACGACTTCGCTCGTCGCAAGCGTGCTCGCCGCGGGCGGGCTCGATCCGACCTTCGTGATCGGCGGCCGCCTGAACAGCGCGGGCGCGAACGCGCGTCTCGGCACGGGCGATTTCATCGTCGCGGAAGCGGATGAATCGGACGCATCGTTCCTGAATCTCTTCCCGGTGATCGAAGTCATCACGAACATCGACGCCGATCACATGGACACCTACGGCCACGATTTCGCGCGGCTGAAGCAGGCGTTCATCGAGTTCACGCATCGTCTGCCGTTCTATGGCATAGCGGTGTTGTGCGTCGACGATCCGAACGTGCGCGAGATTCTGCCGTTCGTGTCGAAGCCGATCATTCGCTACGGCCTGGGCGCTGAAGCCGAAGTGCGCGCGGTGAACGTCGAGGCGCGCGATGGCCGCATGCATTTCACGACGCTGCGCGCGGATGCGCCGTCGCTCGACATCGTGCTGAATCTTCCGGGCACGCACAACGTGCAGAACGCGCTCGCGGCCATTGCAATCGCAACTGAACTCGAAGTCGCCGATGCCGATATCCAGCGTGCGCTCGCCGAATTCAACGGCGTGGGCCGGCGCTTCCAGCGTTACGGCGAAGTGAACGCGAGCACCGGCGAAGGCGCGTACACGCTGATCGACGATTACGGTCATCACCCGGTCGAAATGGCTGCGACGATCGCGGCGGCGCGCGGCGCCTTTCCCGATCGCCGTCTCGTTCTCGCGTTCCAGCCGCATCGCTATACGCGTACGCGCGATTGCTTCGAGGATTTCGTGAGAGTGCTGTCCACGGTCGATGCGCTCGTGCTCACCGATGTCTACGCGGCAGGCGAAGCGCCCATCGTCGCGGCGGACGGCCGGGCATTGGCGCGCGCGATTCGCGTCGCGGGCAAGGTGGAGCCGGTGTTCGTCGAAACGATCGACGAAGTGCCCGACGCGGTGACGACGATCGCGCGCAACGGCGATGTGGTGATCACAATGGGCGCGGGTTCCATCGGCGGTGTGTGCGGAAAGCTGGCCAATGTGGCCAACGGCCAGAACTGAAATGACAGACGTAACGAGCAATCAAGTGAATCAAATCGATCCGGCCGTGTTCGGCAAAGTCGCGGTGCTGCTCGGTGGAAATTCCGCCGAACGCGAGGTCTCGCTCAATTCCGGGCGCCTCGTGCTCGAAGGTCTGCGCGACGCAGGCATCGACGCGCATCCCTTCGATCCGGCCCGGCATCCGCTTTCGGATCTGAAGGCGCAAGGCTTCGTGCGCGCGTTCATCGCGCTGCATGGCGGCTACGGCGAGAACGGGCAACTGCAAGGCGCGCTGGATTTCTACGGCATCCGTTATACGGGCAGCGGCGTGCTCGGCTCGGCGCTCGGCATGGACAAGCTGCGCACGAAGCTCGTGTGGCAGCAGACCGGCATTCCGACGCCGCCGTTCGAAACCGTGTTCCGCGGCGAAGACTACGCGGCGCGTGCGCAGGACATCATCGCGAAGCTCGGGCTGCCGCTCTTCGTGAAGCCGGCAAGCGAAGGATCGAGTGTCGCGGTCATCAAGGTGAAGAGCGCGGAAACGCTCGTGCCCGCGCTCGCCGAAGCGGCGAACTTCGACAAGATCGTGATCGTCGAGAAAAGCATCGAAGGCGGCGGCGAGTTCACGTGCTGCATCGCGGGCGATCTCGACTTGCCGGTCATCAAGATCGTGCCGGCGGGCGAGTTCTACGACTACCACGCGAAGTACGTCGCCGACGACACGCAGTACCTGATTCCGTGCGGCCTGACCGAAGCCGAAGAAGCGCGCATGAAGCAACTGACCAAGCGCGCGTTCGAGATTCTCGGCTGCACCGACTGGGGCCGCGCCGACTTCATGCTCGACTCGGACGGCAACCCGTATTTCCTCGAAGTGAACACGGCGCCCGGCATGACCGATCACTCGCTGCCGCCGAAGGCCGCGCGCGCGGTCGGCATCAGCTACAAGGATCTCGTCGTGAAGGTGCTGTCGCTCACGCTGAAGAATTAGGTCGATCACACACAGGACACGAAGAAGCGAAACCATGTGGAACAACGTTCGCCAACTCAACCTCGCCGCCAATGCGCTGCACGTCGTGCTCGTGCTGCTGCTTCTGGGCGCCGCGGGTTACTGGGCGATCCAGCGTCCCGAGTTTCGCCTGCGCGAAATTCAGATCGACGGAGACACCACGCACGTCAGTTCGCCGGTCGTGCGCGCGAGCGTGGTCGGTCATCTGAAGGGCAACTTCTTTACCGTCGATCTCGATGCGGCGCGCGCCGCGTTCGAGCAGGTGCCGTGGGTGCGCCACGCGAGCGTGCGGCGCGTGTGGCCGAACGCGCTCGCGGTGACGCTGGAGGAATACAAGCCGCTCGGCACGTGGGGCAACGATCAACTGGTGAGCGTCGAAGGCGATCTCTTCACGGCGAATCAGGGCGAACTCGACGACGATCTGCCGGCGTTCGACGGTCCCGAGGGCACGGCGAAGGAAGTGGTCGCGCGGTATCGCGATTTTCAGAAGTGGTTCGCGCCGCTGGACGCGAAGCCGGAGGAAGTGACGCTGTCGCCGCGTTTCGCGTGGACGGTCAAGCTCTCGAACGGCACGCAGATCGAACTCGGCCGCGAGCGCAATCCGGACACGCTGAATGACCGTTGCAAGCGTTTTGTCGCGTCGTGGACGTCCGTTACGGGACGATGGGGGAAAGACATCGAATATGCGGATTTGCGGTACCCGAACGGCTTCGCCATACGAGCCGCGAACATGCGCTTCATCAACGACACCGATAAGGCCAAGAAGTAAGCAGACATCACAGGCATGAGCACGCTATGAGCAAAGACTACAAAGACCTGCTGGTTTCCCTCGACATCGGAACGTCGAAGGTGGTCGCGATCGTCGCCGAACTGAAGGGCGAAGGCCACTACGAGGTGATCGGACTCGGTCAGAGCGACTCGAAGGGGTTGAAGAAGGGCGTCGTGGTCAACATCGAGGCCACGGTGCAGTCCATCCAGCGCGCGCTGGAGGAGGCCGAACTAATGGCCGATTGCAAGATCACGAACGTTTTCACCGGGATCGCGGGCAGCCATATCCGCAGCTTCAATTCGAGCGGCATGGTCGCGATCAAGGACAAGGAAGTCACGCAGGCGGACGTCGCGCGCGTGATCGAGACGGCCAAGGCGATCAACATCCCGACCGATCAGCAGGTGCTGCACATCCTGACGCAGGAATTCATCATCGACGGCCAGGAAGACGTGCGCGAGCCGATCGGCATGAGCGGCATCCGCCTCGAAGTGAAGGTGCACATCGTGACGGGCGCGGTGAGCGCGGCACAGAACATCGTGAAGTGCGTCCGCCGCTGCGGGCTCGAAGTGAACGACCTGATCCTGCAACCGCTGGCGTCGTCGCTCGCGGTGCTGACCGAGGACGAGAAGGAACTCGGCGTGGTGCTGGTCGATATCGGCGGCGGCACGACCGACATCGCCATCTTCAGCGAAGGCGCGATCCGTCATACGGCCGTGATTCCGATCGCCGGCGACCAGATCACGAGCGACGTCGCGATGGCGCTGCGCACGCCGACGCCCGACGCGGAAGACATCAAGGTGAGCTACGGCATCGCGAAGCAGGCGCTCGCCGATCCGGACGAAATGATCGAAGTGCCGGGCCTCGGCGAGCGCGGTCCGCGCACGCTGTCGCGCCAGGCGCTGGCGGCGGTCGTGGAGCCGCGCGTCGAAGAGCTGTTCTCGCTGGTGCAGCAGGTCGTGCGCGAGTCGGGCTACGAAGAGCTGCTGTCGAGCGGCGTCGTGCTGACCGGCGGCGCGGCGATGATGCCCGGCATGGTCGAGCTCGGCGAAGACATCTTCCTGAAGCCGGTGCGCATCGGCGTGCCGGAATACGCGGGCGGTCTCGCCGACGTGGTGCGCAATCCGCGCTACTCGACGGCGATGGGCTTGCTCGCCGAAGGACGCTCGCAACGCATGCGCGGCCGCAAGGTCGCAGTGCAAAACGGTTCGATGGGACAAGTCTTCTCGCGGATGAAGGACTGGTTCCTCGGAAACTTTTAAGCAACAGGCAATAAAAAGAATTACGCGCTGGTACCGGCGGCTGGCGCGCGACGAAAGGTTGCCCGATCTTTCATCGAATAACGCCGATCTTCATTCTTGACGGAGGCAACATGGATTTCGAAATGCTGGAAACGGAAACCAACGGAACGATCATCAAGGTCGTGGGCGTTGGTGGTGCTGGCGGCAACGCGGTTCAGCACATGATCAACCGTGGTGTGCAGGGCGTCGACTTCATCGTGATGAACACCGACGCTCAGGCGCTCGCGCGTTCCCGCGCGCCGGCAGTTCTGCAACTCGGCATGACTGGTCTCGGCGCAGGTGCGAAACCGGATAAGGGCAAGGAAGCCGCGGAAGACGCGCGCGAGCGTATCGCCGATGCACTGCGCGGCGCGCACATGGTGTTCATCACCGCGGGTATGGGCGGCGGCACGGGCACGGGCGCGGCGCCGGTGGTCGCGCAGATCGCCAAGGAAATGGGCATTCTGACCGTCGGCGTGGTGAGCAAGCCGTTCGAGTTCGAAGGTGGCCGCCGCATGCGCGTCGCGGAAGCCGGCTCGCAGCAACTGGAGGATCACGTCGACTCGCTGATCGTCGTGCTCAACGACAAGCTGTTCGAGGTGATGGGCGATGACGCCGAGATGGACAAGTGCTTCCAGTGCGCGGACGACGTGCTGAATAACGCAGTGGCCGGGATCGCGGAAATAATCAACGTCGATGGTCTCGTGAACGTCGACTTCGAAGACGTGAAAACGGTGATGGGCGAGCAGGGCAAGGCGATGATGGGCACGGCGACGGTCGCCGGCGTCGATCGCGCGCGTCTCGCCGCCGAGCAGGCTGTCGCAAGCCCGCTGCTGGAAGGCGTGGATCTGTCGGGCGCGCGTGGCGTGCTGGTGAACATCACGTCGAGCCGTTCGCTGCGTCTGTCGGAAACGCGTGAAGTGATGAACACCATCAAGAGCTACGCAGCCGATGACGCAACGGTGATCTTCGGCGCCGTGTACGACGACGCAATGGGCGATGCACTGCGCGTGACGGTGGTGGCAACTGGTCTGGGCCGCGCGGCCAAGAAGCAGCAGCAAGCGCCGATGACCCTGCTGCGCACGGGCACCGACAATCAGCCGATCGCGCACGGCCATCAGCCTTCGCACAACACGTACGGCGCGCAGCATGGGCAATCGACGACGGATTATGGTCAGCTCGACACCCCGGCCGTGTGGCGTTCGACGCGCGAAACCGCGGCATCGCACGTGCAGGCGCTGCAGGAAAAGGGCGTCGATACGTATGACATTCCGGCGTTCCTGCGCAAGCAAGCGGACTGAGCAGGCGCACGTTATTTGCTGCTGAGTGAGGTATGACGACGCGGCACACCGCGTGCACGCGCTGAACATGTCGTGCGGATGATGCAGGCTTCGCGTGGGGCGACTGTCCAAGGCCGCGTCCTGGATGCACAATGGACGCCGGGCCGTGGCCAGCCGACCCCCACGATTCTGCCCCTGACGTCGAGGAAGGCAGATTGAAGCCGAAATCGCCGCAATGATGTTCGGCACGGTTGCGGGACGATGCAATCGCGAGGATGTCCGCGAGCACTGATGAGGGAAGGACCGAGCATGATCAAAGTGGGTGATACGTTGCCCGACGTGCGTCTCTTCGAGTTCATCGAGGAGGCCACCGAGGGCTGCGCCGTGGGACCGAATGCGTTCCCGGTGCGCGAGCGGTGCGCCGGCAAGCGCGTGGTGATCTTCGGATTGCCGGGCGCGTTTACGCCGACATGCTCCGCCAGACACGTGCCTGGCTACGTCGAAGCCGCTGCGGATCTGTCCGCCGCGGGAATCGACGAAATCTGGTGCGTTTCCGTCAACGACGCGTTCGTCATGAGCGCGTGGGGACGCGATCTTCAAGCCTCGGGCAAGGTGAAGATGATCGCGGACGGCAGTGCGCGTTTCACTCAGGCACTCGGACTGGATCAGGATTTGTCCGAGCGTGGCATGGGAATTCGTTCCCAGCGCTACGCGATGGTGGTCGACGACGGCGTGGTCAAGACGTTGTCAGTCGAAGCGCCTGGCAAGTTCGAAGTCAGCGACGCTCAAAGCATCCTGGCGACGTTGCGCTGATTGCAGCGGCGCGGCGTTGCCTTTGCGCAACGCCTGAAGCGCCCTCGCATTGAGTTGCAGCTTGGGGCCGATGACCGGAAATGCCTCCATTCCGGGCATCGGCCCGATCTACTTCATAATCTGGCCGCCGCGACGTAACACAGGGAAACAGTTGATACCACCTGGATCAGGACGACGCGCGACGAATGGAGTATACTTCGAGCTATTAGAATTTAACGCACGATTGATTCTCTTTATAGGGAACATAAATCGGAAAGAACATCATGTTGAAGCAGCGAACAATCAAGACCGTCGTCAAAACCGTGGGGATCGGGCTCCACTCCGGTAGCAAGGTCAATCTGACTTTGCGCCCCGCACCCATTGGCACGGGCATCGTATTTTCGCGCGTCGACCTGCCCGAACCCGTCGACATTCCGGCGTCCGCAATGGCGATCGGAGATACGCGTCTCGCGTCCGTGCTGCAGAAGGACGGCGCGCGCGTGTCGACCATCGAGCACCTGATGTCGGCGTGCGCGGGTCTTGGCATCGACAACCTGTACGTAGATGTGACCGCCGAAGAAATTCCGATCATGGACGGCAGCGCGGCTTCGTTCGTGTTTCTGATCCAGTCGGCGGGCATCGAAGAGCAGAACGCACCGAAGCAGTTCATCAAGGTGACGAAGCCTGTCGAAGTGCGCGACGGCGACAAGTTCGCGCGTCTCGAACCGTACTTCGGTTTCAAGCTGAGCTTCACGATCGACTTCCGCCATCCGGCCGTCGACAAGACCGGTCAGGCGCTCGAAGTGGACTTCGCGACGACTTCCTACGTGCGTGAGATCGCACGCGCCCGCACGTTCGGCTTTGCGCACGAAGTCGAGATGATGCGCGAACTCGGACTCGCGCGCGGCGGCAGCATGGACAATGCGATCGTGCTGGACGAATACCGCATCCTGAACAATGACGGCCTGCGTTACGACGACGAGTTCGTGAAGCACAAGATGCTCGACGCGATCGGCGACCTTTACGTGGTCGGCCATCCGTTGCTGGCGTCGTACAAGGCGTACAAGGGCGGCCACGCGATGAACAACATGCTGCTGCGTGAATTGCTCGCGAACGAAGACGCGTATGAAATCGTCACGTTCGAGGACACGCAAAAGGCGCCGCGCGGTTTCGCATTCGATACGCAGACGGCATTTGCCTGATAAAACGCAATTATTCGGCAGTCAGAGATGAGCGGCAGCGAAACCGCCGCTCATTTTTTTTGCGCGCGCGCTTGATGACGCGAAGCCATTCGCGCGAGCGCTTCCTGCAGCGGCGACGGCTCGAGCGCTTCGGCCAGTTCCTGTAGCGCGGACGCGCCCGCTGGCGACATGCGCGCCTGCTTGGGCGGCACGGGCTCTTTCATCGATTGGGGACGCACGCGAATTTTCAGCGCGTTGACGGCCCAGCCGCGCTGCTGAAGATCCGAAAGCAGACGCGGCTCCAGATGCCGCAAACGCGCGGCCAGCGCGTTATGCGCCGCAAAGAGCGCGAGTACGCCGTCCTTGATGAATCCCGGTTCCACGTTCGACGCCAGATAATCCGGCAGGAGCGAGCTCAAGTCGCGCTGCAGCGCCGCCACCTGCTCGACCCCGGCACGCAGCGCGCGAAACGCATCGGTGCGATCGAGCACGTCGGCGACGGCTTGCGGCTTGCGTGGATCGAAACGCGACCTTGAATTTGTAGAAAAGCGGCTCATTTTTGCTTAGGCGGACGCCCGATGGAACGGCTCGATTGTACGCGAGGAGAGCCGCAGTGCCCGGTCGTTGGCCGTTTCGGGCGATGTTTGCCGAAAAGCTTTCACCCCGTTGACTGTCGCGCCGCGCCGACGCCCGCGCGGGCACGCCAACGCAAGGTCTGCCAAACTCGCGTGCTAAAATTCCCGATTCGGTGCGACACGCACACTCGTGTCCGGCCGCCCCACGACAAGGGGCATCGACCGTCGGAAATCAGTTGGGGTCGCGGTCCTGACTGCTCTGCTGACCATAGCGCTGGCACCTTGAGGCCGGTGATTTGTAGTGAAGCGATACTCAGAAGGGTAGTACTGGGTATCGCCATAGGCGATCTCCGGTGCTGCGCCTGCCGGGGAACGCACTGCATTAGCTCGGTTACCACCGAGTTCCGCCCTGTCAGCGGCTTCAACTCCGCTGACAAGCGGATTGTTGTTTGCAAGTCCCAAGCCACAAGCTCAGGGATTCGCTATCGGTACGAGTGACAAGCTCGTTGTGTCATTGTTCGACCCACGTCTGTGATACAGATGCGGCTAGTGAACCTGTTATACGGCTAACAGTAGCCTAGGAGAACATGCGTTGCTGGCAACGGCAGGGTATGAAGCTTCTCTGACAACGTAGCCTCCCGGAAGTCTCGGGCGCGCCGGTCCGCGAGGAAGGGCGTGGTACTCCTAGCAGCAACGGGGTACGGAGCTAGGCTGACTGATACGGTTAACGCAAGTGAACTGCTGATAAACCTCGTTAGAATTGTGGTGCCAAAGCTGCTGTTAGGCATTGACCAAAAGGTATGCGGCCGGTTGTCTCGCTCGAATCTCGAGACACGTCGTCGCTGGGCCGTCGGGGAATAGGCAGAACCTACGTCAGTCGTGTGACACAACGGGAACGTGGTAAGCCCGTATTGTTGCCGGGCGGTTGCTCGGCAGGCGAACCGTGAGGAACGCTGTTGATGGTGCGGGTATGGGAGGACGGAGAAAGCGAAAGCTGAGCTGTAATGGTTCGGATAGGAGTTGGAACATCACTCCACGCGAAAGCGGGCAGACTTCCGTCTGGTCTACCGTCGCAAGATGGCTGACTACCCTCTGAAGCTTGGTTAGATGCAGGTGCTTTGCGCCTGTCGTATGAGTTTTGTTGTTCCCCAGCGGGGTGTATCTGCCCCGCTGGGGGAGATGCGCCTTCTGCCGGGGTCTAACCCAAGGTAGGAGAGCAGCATGAGAGTATCTGGTCGGAAGACCGGGTCTGCGCTTTCCCACGTCCCTGACAATTGGCAAGCCGTAGATTGGCGGCTCGTTGAACGGAACGTGAGAGGGATGCAGATTCGAATTGCGAAGGCGACGCGGGAAGGTAACTGGCGCAGGGTGAAGGCCCTACAACGGATGCTGACTCGCACGTTGTCCGCGAAGCTGTATGCGGTGCGACGTGTTACGCAAAACCAAGGTGCGCGAACGGCAGGAGTCGATCGCGAACTGTGGGACTCGCCTGAGAGCCGATGGGAAGCTGTCGGCCAGTTGAAGCGACGCGGATACAAGGCTCTGCCATTACGGAGAGTCTTTATCCCCAAGGCCAATGGAAAGGAACGCCCATTGGGTATTCCGACCATGCGGGACAGGGCGATGCAAGCCCTGTATCTGCTGGCATTGGAGCCGGTGGCAGAGTCGCGGGGCGATCCGAACTCGTATGGGTTCCGGAAAAATCGTTCCACGGCCGATGCCATGGGTCAACTTCGTGTGTGCCTTGCTCGTGAGGCCTCGGCCTCTTGGGTACTTGAGGCGGACATTAAGGGCTGCTTTGACTGGATCAACCACGACTGGCTGATCGCCAATGTCCCTATGGACATCGGCGTCCTACGGAAGTGGTTGAAGGCTGGCCTGATTTACAAAGGACAGTTGCGGGCGACGGAGGCTGGTACGCCGCAGGGAGGAATTATCTCCCCGACATTGGCCAATATGACGCTGGACGGGCTGGAAGAAGGCCTGACAATGCACCTCCGTGCAAAGTTGGGCAAGGCGAAGGCTCGAACGCTGAAGGTAAATGTGGTGCGATACGCGGACGATTTTGTGATCACGGGTAACTCCCGTGAGTTGCTAGCACAAGCCGTCCTTCCTTGGGTCGAGGCATTCCTCGCTGAGCGGGGGCTGCAACTGTCCGAGGAGAAAACGCGTATTACGCACATTGACGACGGGTTCGACTTCCTAGGGTGGAATTTTCGGAAGTACAACGGAAAGTTCTTCCCGAAACCGTGCCGGAAGAACGTGCAAGCGTTCTATCGCAAGGTTGCGGAGACGATCAGCGGCAATAAAGCGGTTACGCAAGCGGACCTAATCCGGTTGCTGAACCCGATGTTGCGGGGATGGGCACAGTATCATCGGTCCGTCTCGGCTAAGAAGGCGTACAGCCGCACGGAGCATCTGGTTTTTCGGAAGCTCTGGTGGTGGTCCCGCAGGCGACATCCACGCAAGAGTGCTGGTTGGGTGCGAAGGAAGTACTTCCACACCTCTGGCTCTCGACAGTGGGTTTTTGCTTGCCGTTCGCTGTCTGACGATGGAACGTGGGAGTTGAGTGAGTTGTTTTCACTGAGCGCGATGAGCATCAAATACCACACGAAGATCCAGGGGGACTACAACCCCTTCGATCCGAAGTGGGAGGCATATGGCGAGCATCTGCGACAGACGCGCATGTGGGAATCAATGCGCTATCGTAAGCAGTGGGCGAAGCTGTATATGTCGCAGGGCGGGTTGTGTGCGCACTGCGGTGGCGGCCTGACGGACGAAACGGGTTGGCACGAACATCATCTGCAGTACCGGATGCATGGGGGTTCCGACGCGCTGTCCAACCGGGTTCTGCTACATCCCTTCTGTCATCAGCGAGTGCATGCAGGAAACTTGGTAGTAACTAAGCCGGTTCTGACGTAAGTCAGAACTTTGTTTGTAGATTTGAGCCGTATGCGGGGAAACTCGCACGTACGGTTCTCGGGGGGCCCGATCTTCGCAAGAAGGTCGGGCTACCCGACAATTTCACCTTATGGACTTAAGTCGCCGAGGTTCTCCGAGCCCGGACGCAGCTTGCACATGCGCCCGTCCGAAGCCGCGACGCAGACACTGATCCGATGACGACCGGTTTCCTTCAGAAGATTTTTGGCAGCCGCAATCAGCGGCTGGTCAAGCAGTATCAAAAGACCGTTGTGGCGATCAATGCCCTTGAGCCGACCGTCGAGAAGTACTCGGACGACCAGCTGCGCGCCAAGACCGACGAGTTTCGCCAACGTGTCGCGGGCGGTGAATCGCTCGACGTGATCCTGCCCGAGGCGTTCGCCGTCTGCCGCGAAGCCAGCAAGCGCGTCCTGAAGATGCGCCACTTCGACGTCCAGCTCATTGGCGGCATGGTCCTGCACTACGGCAAGATCGCCGAAATGCGCACCGGCGAGGGCAAGACGCTCGTCGCGACGCTCGCCGCGTATCTGAACGCGCTGTCGGGCCGTGGCGTGCACGTCGTGACGGTGAACGACTACCTCGCCCAGCGCGACGCCGAATGGATGGCGCGTCTCTACAACTTCCTCGGGCTCTCGTGCGGCGTGAATCTGTCGCAGATGGAGCACTCGCAGAAACAGGAAGCGTACGCGGCGGACATCACCTACGGCACGAACAACGAGTTCGGCTTCGACTATCTGCGCGACAACATGGTCTACGAGACCACCGCGCGCGTGCAGCGGCCGCTCAATTTCGCGATCGTCGATGAAGTGGACTCGATTCTTATCGACGAGGCGCGTACGCCGCTCATCATTTCTGGTCAGGCCGAAGATCACACCGACCTCTACGTGCGCATGAACGCGCTGCCGCCGCTGCTCGAACAGCAGATCGGCGAGGAAAAGGCGGACGGCACGGGCGTCGAGAAGCCGGGCGACTACACGCTCGACGAAAAGGCGCGCCAGGTGTTCCTGACTGAATCGGGCCACGAGAAAGCCGAGCGGCTGCTCGCCGAGTGGGGCCTGATCGGCGAAGGCGAGAGCCTCTACGCGCCGCAGAACATTACGCTGATGCACCACATCTATGCCGCGTTGCGCGCGCATACGCTCTTCCTGCGCGATCAGCACTACGTGGTGCAGAACGGCGAAGTTGTGATCGTCGATGAATTCACGGGCCGCATGATGAACGGCCGGCGCTGGTCGGACGGTCTGCACCAGGCCGTCGAGGCGAAGGAACACGTCCAGATTCAGGCGGAGAACCAGACGCTCGCGTCCATCACGCTGCAGAACTACTTCCGCATGTACGCGAAGCTGTCCGGCATGACCGGCACCGCGGACACGGAAGCGTATGAATTCAACGAGATCTACGGCCTCGAAACGGTCGTGATCCCGACCAACCGTCCGCCGAAGCGCGTCGACAAGCAGGACCAGATCTACAAGACGTCGAAGGAACGCTACGACGCGGTGATTCGCGACATCCGCGATTGCGTCGAGCGCGGTCAGCCGACGCTCGTCGGCACGACGTCGATCGAAGCGTCCGAGTTGCTGTCCGGCCTGCTCGGTCAGGCGGGCGTGAAGCACGAAGTGCTCAACGCGAAGCAGCACGCGCGCGAAGCGGCGATCGTCGCCGAAGCGGGCCGTCCGGGCGTCGTCACGATCGCGACGAACATGGCCGGCCGCGGTACGGACATCGTGCTCGGCGGCAACGTCGAGAAGCAGGCGTCGTTCATCGAGGCGGATCTGTCGATCCCCGAAGACGAGAAAGCCACGCGCATCCAGAAACTGCACGACGAATGGCAGACGCTGCACGATCACGTGAAGGCCGCGGGCGGTCTGCATATCATCGGCACCGAACGTCACGAGTCGCGCCGTATCGACAACCAGTTGCGCGGCCGCGCGGGCCGTCAGGGCGATCCGGGTTCGTCGCGCTTCTATCTGTCGCTGGATGATCCGCTCCTGCGCATTTTCGCGGGCGACCGCGTGCGCGCGATCATGGATCGCCTGAAGATGCCGGAAGGCGAGCCGATCGAAGCGGGCATGGTCACGCGTTCGATCGAAGGCGCGCAGCGCAAGGTCGAAGCGCGCAACTTCGATATCCGCAAGCAACTGCTCGAATACGACGACGTCGCCAACGATCAGCGGAAGGTGATCTACCAGCAGCGCAACGAACTGCTCGAAGCGAACGACGTGCAGGAAACCATCGCCGCGATGCGCCAGAGCGTGATCGGCGACGTGGTGCGCACGTTCGTGCCGGCAGGCAGCATCGAAGAGCAGTGGGAAGCGCCGGAACTGGAAGAAGTGTTGCGCAACGACTGGTCGCTCGATCTCGCCGTGCAGGAGATGATCAACGAGTCGAACTCGATCGACGCCGAAGAGATCTGCGAAGCCGTGCTCGCCGCCGCCGACGAAGCGTACGAAGCGAAGGTCACGCTCGTGGGTCGCGAGTCGTTCAGCGCGTTCGAACGCTCGATCATGCTGCAGACGCTCGACAGCCGCTGGCGCGAGCACCTCGCCGCGCTCGATCACCTGCGTCAGGGCATCCATCTGCGCGGCTATGCGCAGAAGAACCCGAAGCAGGAGTACAAGCGCGAGGCGTTCGAACTCTTCGCCGCGATGCTCGATGCCGTCAAGCAGGAAGTCACGCGCGTCGTGATGAACGTGCAGATTCAGTCGCCCGAACAACTCGAGGAGGCCGCCGAGCAGTACGAAGAGAAGGGCAGCCACCTCGAGAACGTGTCGTTCACGCACGCGGACTTCAACGCGCCGGCCGCCGAACCGACGCCCGCCACCGCCGCGGCGAGCGCCACGGCACAGATGGTCAGTCAGGCGATGGCCGCCGGCGACGATATCAGCGTCGCGACGCGCCCCTCGGACGACGTGCCGAAGGTCGGCCGCAACGATCCGTGCCCGTGCGGCAGCGGCAAGAAGTACAAAAACTGTCACGGCAAGCTGGCTTAATCGGCTAGTGACAGATGAACAGGCGACGCAGCGATGCGTCGTTTGTCTTTGCAGGTCTCAACTCTTCACGGCGCCGGTCTCGCTCAGCGAAAGCGGCGTCAGTCTTTCAAAGCGTGCCGGTCCGAAAACCGGCACTCGCCACCTTCAGCGAGACGCGAACATGGCCGTCAACTTCCCTTCGATCGATCCCGCAGCGCTTCATCCCGTCGCCGGCGTCACGCTTGGCTGGGCCGAGGCGAATATCCGCAAGCCCAATCGCAAGGACCTTCTCGTCATTCGCGTCGATGAAGGCGCGAGCGTCGCGGGCGTGTTCACGCAGAATCGCTTCTGCGCCGCGCCCGTCACCGTGTGCCGCGAGCATCTCGCGGCTGTGGGCAAGGGCGGCAAGGGCATTCGCGCGCTCGTCGTGAACACCGGCAACGCGAACGCCGGCACGGGCGAGCCGGGCATGGCGCACGCGCGCGAGACGTGCGCGGAGCTCGCGCGCCTCGAAGGTCTCGATGCGCAACAGATCCTGCCGTTCTCGACGGGCGTGATTCTCGAGCCGCTGCCGATCGATCGTCTGAAGGCCGGCCTGCCCGCCGCGCTCGCGAATCAGCAGGCCGCGCACTGGTTCGACGCAGCGCAAGCCATCATGACGACGGACACGCTGCCGAAGGCGTCGTCGCGTCAGGTGACGATCGATGGTCACGTCGTCACGCTGTCGGGCATCAGCAAGGGCGCGGGCATGATCAAGCCGAACATGGCGACGATGCTCGGCTTCCTCGCTTTCGATGCCAAGGTCGCGCAGCCGGTGCTGGACCAGCTCGTGAAGCATGTCGCGGACCGCTCGTTCAACTGCATCACGATCGACGGCGATACGTCCACTAACGATTCGTTCATCCTGATCGCGTCGGGCAAATCGAGCCTGCCCGCGATCACGTCGACGGATTCGCCCGCGTACGCGGCACTGCGCGACGCGGTGACCGAAGTGGCGCAGGAACTCGCGCAGCTTATCGTGCGCGACGGCGAGGGCGCGACCAAGTTCATGACGATTACGGTCGAAGGCGGCAAGGACGCGGCGGAATGCCGCCAGATCGCGTACGCGATCGGCCATTCGCCGCTCGTGAAGACGGCGTTCTACGCATCCGATCCGAACCTCGGCCGCATTCTCGCGGCGATCGGCTATGCGGGCGTGACGGATCTCGACGTCGGCAAGATCGATCTTTATCTCGATGACGTGCTCGTCGCGAAGGCGGGCGGACGCAATCCCGAGTACAAGGAAGAAGACGGCCAGCGTGTGATGAAGAAAAGCGAAATCGCGATCCGCGTGCTGCTCGGACGCGGCAACGCGAACGCGACGATCTGGACCTGCGATCTCTCGCACGACTACGTGAGCATCAACGCCGACTATCGCTCGTAAAAGCGGCGCGCATCGATACGACCATGGACAAGCTCGAACAATTTCTCACGCGCGCCGAGGCAGTGCTCGCGCGCATCGAAGGCATGTTGCCGCCGGCGGCGCCCGATATCGACTGGGAATCCGCGGTGGCGTTTCGCTGGCGCAAGCGTCAGGGGCGCGGTTTCCTGCAACCCGTGCCTGCGATCTCGACAATCTCGCTCGACGACCTTCGGAACATCGACCGTCAGAAAGGCCTGATACAGCAGAACACGCAGCAGTTCGTGAACAAGCTGCCCGCAAACAATGTTTTGCTGACGGGCGCGCGCGGCACGGGCAAGTCGTCGCTGATCAAGGCGTGTCTGAACGCTTATTCGAAGGACGGTCTGCGTCTCATCGAAGTCGACAAGGACGATCTGCACGATCTCGGCGATATCGTCGATCTGATTTCGACGCGGCCCGAGCGCTTCCTCGTGTTCTGCGACGACCTTTCCTTCGAGGAAGGCGAGTCGGGCTACAAGGCGCTGAAGGTTGCGCTCGATGGTTCGGTCGCGGCGCAATCGGACAACGTGCTGATCTACGCGACGTCGAACCGCCGTCATTTGTTGCCTGAGTACATGAGCGACAACGAGACGTACAAGCACACGTCCGATGGCGAGATTCACCCCGGCGAAGTGGTCGAGGAAAAGATCTCGCTGTCCGAGCGCTTCGGGTTGTGGGTCAGCTTCTATCCGTTCAAGCAGGACGACTATCTGTCGATCGTCGGGCACTGGCTGAAGCACTTCGGCTGCGATGAAGCGGAAGTCGAAAGCGCGCGCGGCGATGCGCTCGTGTGGGCGCTGGAACGCGGGTCGCGGTCCGGACGCGTCGCGTGGCAATTCGCGCGCGACTGGTCGGGACGCAAACAATGACCGAATCGCAGACCGACATCGCGCCCGATGGCCGCAAGGTGACGGAAGTGGCCGTCGGTGTGATGGTGCAGCACGACGGGCGCTATCTGCTCGCGCAGCGGCCCGCTGGCAAACCGTACGAAGGTTACTGGGAGTTTCCCGGCGGCAAGCTCGAGCCGGGCGAAAGCATCGAGGCGGCGCTCGGGCGCGAATTGCACGAAGAACTGGGTATCGACGTCACCGCGTGTCAGCTCTGGCGCACGATCGAACACGATTACCCGCACGCGTACGTGCGTCTCTTTTTCTGCAAGGTGACGGAATGGAAGGGCACGCCGCTCGGGCGTGAAGGTCAGGCGATTGCCTGGCAGACACTTCCTGTCGATGTCGCTCCGCTTCTGCCCGCGGCGATTCCGATCCTCGAATGGCTCGAAGAGGAAGAGCGCGAATAAGCGCGAGTGAAAGTCAGTTCAGGCCGCCGTGCGAATCGTCGTCCGGCGGCGTTTCCTGTGAATTACCCGAAATCTTGTACTTCTCGGCCGCCCACGCGCCGAGATCGATCTGCTTGCAGCGCTCGGAGCAGAACGGGCGAAAGCGGTTTTCCGGAACCCAGCGGACATCCTTGCCGCAGGTCGGGCATTTGACGACAGTGGTCATGACGGTAAGACGTGGCGAAT
The DNA here is from genome assembly GCF_964261745.1 of Caballeronia sp. S22. Lineage (NCBI taxonomy): Bacteria > Pseudomonadati > Pseudomonadota > Betaproteobacteria > Burkholderiales > Burkholderiaceae > Caballeronia > Caballeronia sp. S22. Next base: position 576,885 of record NZ_OZ180035.1, read on the forward strand.
CGCGCCGGCGTTGATCAACATCTGATCCATATTGGGCCGGCTGATTCTATTCAAAGGCTGCAAAGCGTCAGATGAAACGGGACGTCCACATCGACGGCGCGCGGCTTCAGATCGCCGTCCTGCACCGTGAAGCGTACCCACAGCATGTACTTGTTCGCGCTCGCTTCGGGAATCACGCGCGTGTCCGGTGATACGCGCACCTGCATCAGTTGATAGGTGCGGCCGGACAACATCTGCTGATAGCTGCCCTGCATGGCCATCACTTTCGATGCCTGACCTGATTCACGCGCGAGCCGCAACACGATGGCCGCCGCGTCGCGCAACGCGAGCATCGGCATGACCCATTTCGCGATGTCCTGACGCCGTTCTTCAACTGGCAATTGCTGCCAGGCGTAATACGACGGCAGATCGAACTTGCACGTTCCACCCGGAATGATCGTGCGGCTGCGGATGCTCGCGAGCCATTCGTTGTCGGCGAGATGCTGACCGGTCTTGCCGTGCATGTCGGTGAGGCCGCCGAGCGTCTGCTCGATTTCACCGAGCACGGCTTCGAGCGCTTCCTGTTCGATTCCTGGATTGCCACGGAACGGCGCGAGCGTCTGACGCTGCCGCTCCAGTTCCTTCATGAGGTCGGCCTTGAGATCCGTGCGGCCTGCGACTTCGGCGATCTCAAAGAGCGTCGTGAGCGCGACGTGGTGTTCTCGCGCGTCTTCCTGAGTCAGAAAGAACGTGAAGCGCTCGAACAGGTCTTCGAGGCGCAACAGCGTCCGGATTCGCTCGTTGAAGGGATACTCGTAAAGGATCAAGCGCGCTCGCCTCGGCGTGGGTCGGTTGCTTCCATGAGCGGAAGTGAGCACATTCTAATGCCGCATCCTCACCCTAGCAAATCGCGGCATAATCGCTCGCCAAACTGCTTGTTTCGGCGCAAATCAGGGAACTTTCCGACGATTTCGCCAACTCAGGCGATCAAGCCTTTTCATGCGGATGACAGCGACAGATAACGGGCGTGCAACGCGTCGACTTGCTGCGCGAGGGCGTCGTGCGTGGCGGTTTCGTCGTTAATGACGATATCGTCCGCTGCCGCGAGCCGCGCTTCGCGGGACGCCTGCTTCGCGATGATCGCCAGCACCTGTTCGCGCGTGAAGCCATTGCGCCGCATGACGCGTGCGATCTGCGTTTCGACAGGACAGTCCACCACGAGTACGCGTGACACGCGCGCGGCCCATTCGCCCGATTCCACCAGCAGCGGCACGGCCACGATGTGATACGCGCCTTGCGCCGCAAGCCGCTGGCGCTCCGTTTCGGCGCTAATCAACGGATGCACGATGCGTTCGAGGCGCGCTTTCGCGGTGTCGTCGGCGAAGACGAGCGCGCGCATCTTCGCGCGATCGAGCGAGCCGTCCGCTGCGGTGAAATCGTCGCCGAATTCGCTTGCGATGAGCGGCATCGCGACGCCGCCCGGCGCAGTGATCCGGTGCGCGATCAGGTCCGTGTCGATCAGCGGCACGCCGCGCGCCGCGAACAGATCCGCGACCGTGCTTTTGCCGCTGCCGATGCCGCCGGTGAGACCAATGCTGAACATCCGTTGCTCCCTTCGATCATCCCAACAAAGAATAGAGCGGAGTGCCGACGAAGAGCGTGATCGCGCCGCCCGCCGCGAGAAACGGCCCGAACGGCAACGGCTCCTCGAAACGCATGCGCTTGCGCCACGTCGCTACGATGCCGAACGCCGCGCCCGCGACGGCCGCGATCAGGACCACTTGCGCGAGCGATGACCAGCCGAGCCACGCGCCGATCGCGGCGAGCAATTTGAAGTCGCCGTAGCCCATGCCTTCCACGCCGCGCACGAGCTTGAAGAGCCAGTACACGCACCAGAGAAAGAGGTAGCCGACGATCGCGCCTGTCACGGCGTCGTGCAGCGTCGCGAATCCGCCTTCGCCGAAATTCACGATCAGCCCCGCCCACAGCAGCGGCAGCGTCAGCACATCGGGAAGATAGCGCGTGTCGTAGTCGATGAGACCGGCAGTCAGCAAGGTCGCGCACAGTCCGAACGCCGCCAGCGCGGGCCAGGTGGGACCGTAGGCGTACAGCGAGAGCGCCGCGAGCGCACCGCTCGCGAGTTCCACCAGCGGATAGCGCGGGCTCACGCGCGCGCCGCACGCCGAACATCGCCCGCGCAACGCGAGATAACTGATTACGGGAATGTTTTCCCACGCGCGCAGCACATGCTTGCAATGCGGACACGCGCTGCGCGGCACGGCGAGATTGAAGCGTTCCGGGTACGGATCGGCGGAAGGTTTCGACGCTTCGGGCATGGCCGAATCGACTTCCGCGCGCCACGCGCGTTCGAGCATGACAGGCAGGCGATGCACGACGACGCTGAGAAAACTGCCGATCACCAGACCGAACACGACGGCGAACCCGTACTGCACGGCGACAGGAAGCGCGGCGAACGCCGCCAGATAGCGGCTCGCGAAATGCGCGGCGGACGGATCGAACGAAGGCTGCATGATGGACGAACGGTTGCTTTGGCCCGCGATGCTACACCACGTTGCCGAGCTGAATGATAGGAAGATACATCGCGATGACGAGGCCGCCCACGAGCGCGCCCAGCACCGCGATGACGATCGGCTCGCAGAGGCTCGCGAACACGCCGATGCGCTCGTCCACCTGGCGATCGGCCAGTGTGGCGAGATCGAGGAGCATCGCATCGAGCGAGCCCGATTCTTCGGCGACCGCGATCGGCTGCACGACGTCTTGCGGAAAGCAGCCGGCGGCGCGCATGGCGACCGCGAGGCGCTCGCCGTTGCGCAGGCGCGCGGCGATGTCGACCGTGGCGCGGTCGAAGACGCGATTGCCCGTCGCGTGCGTGAGCGAGTCGAAGGCATCCGACAGCGACGTGCCTGCCGAGAGCAGCGTGCCGAGCGCGCGGCTCCAGCGGGCGACAGCGAGGGAGCGCAGCAGCTTGCCTGCGAGCGGCATGCGCAACGCGGCGCGATCGGCGGACTCGCGGGCATCGGGTGATCGCTTCATCCAGCGCGACACGACGATCACCGCACACGCACACGCGATGACGAACGGCACGCCGGCATGCGCGACGCCGTCCGACAGCGCGAGCACGAAGCGCGTCGGCGCGGGCAGCGCGGCGCCGAAGCCATCGAAGATCGTCTTGAAGGTCGGCACGACGCCGATCAGCAAACCCGCGGTGATCGCGAGCGAAAGCAGCAGCACCATGACCGGATAGGTGAGGGCGGCGCGCAGTTGGGCACGTTGCGACGCCGCGCGCTCGCGATCGTCGGCGAGTCGCGCGAGCACGGCCGGCAGCGCGCCCGCCACTTCGCCGACCGAGACCAACTGGCAGTACAGCGCACCGAACGCCGCGGGATGCTGCGCGAGTGCGGCTGAAAACGACACGCCGCGCGTGATGTCGCGGGCGAGCGCGCGCACGATGCGCGGCAGTCCGCCGCCTGTCGCGCTGCCAGCCAGCAATTCGAGCGCGCCCGCGAGTGGCAGGCCCGCTCGCAGCAGCCCGGCGAGTTGCCGTGTGAAGACGGTTACATCGGCGGTCTTCGCTTTCGGCAACGGCGCGGCGCCGAGCGTTTCGAGTCCGGTGACGATTACGCCTTCCCGACGCAGCGAGGCGCGTGCCGAAAGCGCATCGGCGGCGATGATCTTTCCCTGCTTCGGCCGGCCTTCGGCGTCCATTCCGCGCCAGGCGAATCGCAATTCGAGCGCGTGACTCATCATTCGATCTCCGTTGCTTCGGCTGCCTCGGCGACGCTCGTCACGCCGTCGCGCACGCGGGCGAAGGCTGCATCGCGCAATGAGGGCATGCCACGCGCCTGCGCCGCTCGCGAGATTGCATGCGTTGCCGCGCGCGATACGATCAGTTCGCGTAGTTCATCGGATACCGGCATCACCTGATGCACGCCGACGCGCCCGCGATAACCGATGCCATGACACGCCGCACAGCCGCGCGCTTCGAATGGATGAAACCCGCCCGCGAGCGGCAACGCCGATGGCGCGCGGCAAATCTCGCACAGCTTGCGCACGAGCCGTTGCGCGGTTACGAGCCTCAGCGCGGACGCGAGGTTGTAGGGCGCCACGCCGATATCGATGAGCCGCGCGATCGCGGCCGGAGCGTCGTTGGTGTGCAAGGTCGAGAGCACGAGGTGTCCCGTCTGCGCCGCCCCCACCGCGACATCGGCGGTTTCAGCGTCGCGAATTTCGCCGACCATGATGACGTCCGGATCCTGTCGCATGAACGCGCGCAGCGCCACGGCGAACGTCAGCCCCGCTTTTTCGCGCACGCTCACCTGATTGATGCCCGCGAGCTGAATCTCGACGGGATCTTCGACGGAGCATACGTTGCGCGCTTCGGCATTGAGCATCTGAAGGAAGCAATAGAGCGAAAGAGTCTTGCCGCTGCCGGTCGGTCCGGTCACGAGGATGAGACCGTGCGGCGCGCGAATCGCCGATTCGACCGCGCCGCTTTGCACATCGTCGAGACCGAGCGCGGCGAGCGACAGATCGGGCGGCAACGCGTCGAGCCGCCGCAGCACGAGCTTTTCGCCGAAGAGCGTCGGCAGCGAATTGACGCGATAGTCGCCGATGCGCCCGCCCGGAAGTTTCAGACGCAGCCGGCCGTCCTGCGGCACGCGCCGCTCGGCGATGTCCATGCGCGCCAGCACCTTGATGCGCGTGAGGAACGCGTCGCGCAAGTGCGGCGGCGGACGCCCCAACACATGCAGCGCGCCATCGACGCGCAGCCGGATGCGCCAGTCGTGCTCCGATGGCTCGACGTGGATATCGGATGCGCCGCGCTCGGCGGCCTCGCGCAAGGTTTCGGCGAGCAGCGAGACGGCGGGCGTTTCTTGATCGGATGCGTTGTCGCGTGCGGATTCGGCCGCACGGGCCGGGCGTGCGAAGGTGTCGAAAGCGTCGCGGGAAGGGGCAGTCATGGGCGTCGGGACGTCGGGGTCGAGATGATCCGATCATCCCGCCCGCGATCGCTCGCGCCCAGTCGTCCGAATGGCTAACGCAGCGCGCGTTTCGGCGGCCCGAGCGGCTTGAAAATCTTGACGGTGCGGATCGCCTGATCGTCGCTGCGCATGACTTCGACGGTCACGTCCGCGATGCGTACCGACACGTCGCCGTCCGGAATATCTTCGAGCGTTTCGAGAATCAGACCGTTGAGCGTCTTCGGGCCGTCCGTCGGCAGCGTCAGATGCAGCCAGCGGTTCAGTTCGCGCAGCGGCATGCTGCCCGCGACGATGCACTCGCCATTCTCGTCCCAGCCGCCGCGCGAACCGGCGCCACGCGGAATCGTCGTCGTGAACTCGCCGATCAGTTCCTCGATGATGTCCTCGGGCGTGACGAGCCCTTGCAACTCGCCGTACTCGTCGACCACGATCGCGATGCGGTGGCCGCTTTCCTGGAAGTACTGCAGTTGCTGGAACACCGGCGTGCCGGCCGGCACGAAATAAGGCTCGGTGAGCAGTTCGCGCAGCGTATCGCGCTCGAGCTCCTGATTATGCAGCGCCGACAGCGTCTTGCGCACATGCAGGATGCCGAGCACCCGGTCGATATCGCCCTGAAAGACGACGAGCTTGTTGTGATAGCACGTCTCGAGCTGATGCAGGATCTGCTCGAAGGGCGCGTCGAAGTCGAGCGCTTCGATGCGCCGGCGCGGGATCATCACGTCGTCTACGGTGATGTTCTCCAGATCGAACAGATTGAGCAGGATGCTGCGGTGCTTGGTCGGCATGAAGCTGCCGGTTTCCAGCACGATGGTGCGCAGTTCTTCGGGCGAAATCCGCTGATCGCGCTTGTTTTTCGTGTTGATGTGGAGCGCGGCGAGAATCGCGTTGGCGAACAGATTGACGAACCAGATCAGCGGCCGCCCGATGCGCATGAGCGGCGCGAGCACGAGGCTCGCGGGCAGCGCCACTTTCTCGGGATACGTTGCGCCGACGATCTTCGGCGCGATTTCAGCGAACACGATGATCAGAAACGCGATGACGCCCGTCGTGATCGAGAGAACGAGATTGTTATGACCGAAGGTGCGCAGCGCGATCGATGTCGTGAGCACCGGGATGATCGTGTTGATCAGGTTGTTGCCGATCAGGATCACGGAGAGAAGCTGGTCAGTCTTTGCGAGCAGCCCTTGTGTCGTGCGCGCGCGTAGCGACCCCTGGCTCGCAAGATATTTCAAGCGATGACGATTGAGCGCCATCATCGACGTTTCGGAAATCGAGAAGAAGCCGGAAAGGAAGAGAAGCAGAAAAATGGCGCAAATTTGCGCCCATAAGGGAAGGTTGTCCACGCGGTGATCGAGTAGGGGCGGAGATGGGAGGCAATATATCAGACGGGGCAGGAAAGCCCGCTCTGGCCGTTCGGCAAGCGTACGCGGTTTCGCTGCCGGAAATAAAAAACCCGCATGGCGGACCATGCGGGTTTTTGCAATTCTGGTCGGGGTGAGAGGATTCGAACCTCCGGCCTCTACGTCCCGAACGTAGCGCTCTACCAGGCTAAGCTACACCCCGAATCCGACCAACTTGGACTCTTACGTTGTTTCAGTCTCGTTTAAGACTGCCTCGACGTCGAGTAAGAACATAATTCTAGCAGGCTCTCTTTATAGATGGAAGAGGGAAATAAAGAAATCGCGTTCGCCGCTGCCTCGGCTTCCTTTCGCGCGCGTTCCAGCGTGTGGTCGAGCGCGCCGGACGTGGTGATCGCGTCGAAGATCGTCTCGAAGCGATCCGTGCCGCCTTGTTCGATCGCCTCGCGCGCGAGCGCCGCCTGCTCCGGCGTGCCGTGCTCCATCAGATAGATGAGCGGCAAAGTGGGTTTGCCTTCGCGAAGGTCGTCGCCGGCGTTTTTTCCCATCGATTCGGGCGTGCCCGTGTAGTCGAGCCAGTCGTCCATGATCTGGAACGCCGTGCCGATGCGCCGGCCGAATTCCGCCGCCGCCGCCTCGGTACGCGCATCCGCGCCCGAGAGCACCGCGCCGAGCTGCGCGGCCGCTTCAAACAGCTTCGCCGTCTTGTAGCGGATCACTTGCATGTAGCGCGCTTCGTCGACGTCCGGATCGTGCATGTTGAGCAACTGCAGGACTTCGCCCTCGGAAATGATGTTGGTCGCGACGGAGAGAATTTCCATCACGCGCATCTTGCCGACGCTCACCATCATTTCGAACGAGCGCGAGTACAGGAAGTCGCCGACCAGCACGCTCGCCGCGTTGCCGAACAGCGCGTTCGCCGTCTTGCGGCCGCGGCGCAGATCGGATTCGTCGACGACGTCGTCGTGCAGCAGCGTCGCCGTATGGATGAACTCCACCACGGCGGCCAATTCGTGGCGATGTCCGGTCGTGTCGCCCAGCGCGCCGGAAACCAGGAGCAGCAGCGCCGGACGCAGCCGCTTGCCGCCCGCGCCGATGATGTACTCCGAAATCTGGTTGATCAGCATCACTTCTGATGCCAGGCGCTGCCGGATGACGCGATTGACGTGCTGCATGTCCTCGGCAATCGGGGCGAGCAGCGCGGCGGCGTTGGGGGAGGAAGTGGCGGTGGACGACATGATCGGCAGTAAAGGTAATCCGGCGGATTATAAGGCGAATCCGACAGACGACGGGACTCGGCTGTGTCGATTCGCGCGACGTCGGCGGAATTCGGACACGATTCGCTTCGTTTTCGCCGAGGTTGGGATCCGGATCGCGCGGCGCTTCCCGCGCGCGGGAGACGTCACAGGACTTTGACGTCGAGCGTAACCCTATGTATAATCGCGTGTTTTCCCCGCGTGGTGCGTGGAAAAAGAATTTTGAGTGAGGTTCTCAATGTACGCGGTCATAAAAACCGGCGGCAAGCAGTATAAGGTTGCCGTTGGCGAAAAATTGAAAGTAGAACAGATACCGGCAGACATTGACGCTGAAATCACGCTCGACCAGGTTCTCGCAGTAGGCGAAGGCGAATCGATTAAGTTCGGTACGCCGCTGGTGGGTGGGGCTTCCGTCAAGGCTACCGTCGTGTCGCAAGGTCGTCACAAGAAAGTGACCATCTTCAAGATGCGTCGCCGGAAGCACTATCAAAAGCACGCTGGCCATCGCCAGAACTACACCGAACTGCGCATCGACGCGATCAACGCCTAAGGCGTGATCGTTCCGCACAGATATCGGTTAAGGAGCTAATGAAATGGCACACAAAAAAGCAGGCGGGTCTTCCCGCAACGGCCGCGACTCCGAGTCGAAACGCCTCGGCGTGAAGGTGTACGGCGGCCAGGCAATCAACGCGGGCGGTATCATCGTTCGCCAGCGCGGCACGCGCATGCATCCGGGTGAGAATGTCGGCATCGGCAAGGATCACACGCTGTTCGCGCTCGCCGACGGTCACGTCAAGTTCGTGACCAAGGGCGCTGCGAAGAAGCACACGGTCGTCGTCGTCCCGGCAGCGTAAATTTTACGCACGGGCTTCAGGACCGAAAAAAGGCCCCGCGAAGTTCGCGGGGCCTTTTTCATTTGATGCACTGAAAAGAAGCGCATCGGGCGAATTCAAGGATATCGGTGACCGGCAACGTCAGGTCACGGCAAAATAGCTGCAATACACGGGACGGAGCAACGCATGAAGTTCATTGACGAAGCGAGGATCGAAGTCATCGCCGGCGACGGAGGAGATGGCAGCGCGTCGATGCGCCGCGAAAAGTTCGTCCCGTTCGGCGGGCCGGACGGCGGCGACGGCGGTCGCGGCGGCAGCGTCTACGCAGTCGCCGATCGCAATATCAATACGCTGATCGACTATCGGTTTTCCAAGAAGCATCAGGCGCGTAACGGCGAAAACGGCCGCGGCGCGGATTGCTACGGCAAGGGCGGCGACGACATTACGCTGCGCATGCCGGTCGGCACCATCATTTCGGATCAGGAAACGGGCGAAATCATCGCCGATTTGACCGAGCACAATCAGCAAGTGCTGATCGCGCAGGGCGGCGCGGGCGGCCTCGGCAACCTGCATTTCAAGTCGAGCACGAACCGCGCGCCGCGTCAGAAGACCGACGGCAAGCCGGGCGAGCGCCGCATGCTCAGGCTCGAGCTGAAAGTGCTCGCCGACGTCGGTCTGCTCGGCATGCCGAACGCGGGAAAATCCACGTTCATCTCGTCGGTGTCGAACGCGCGGCCGAAGATCGCGGATTATCCGTTCACGACGCTCGCGCCGAATCTCGGCGTGGTGCGCGTCGGTCCGAGCAAGAGCTTCGTGATCGCGGACATCCCCGGCCTGATCGAAGGCGCGGCGGAGGGCGCGGGGCTCGGGCATCGTTTCCTGCGTCACCTGCAGCGCACCGGCGTGCTGCTGCATCTCGTCGACATGGCGCCGTTCGATGAAAACGTCGATCCGGTCGCGGAAGCGAAGGCCATCGTCAACGAACTGCGCAAGTACGACGAGGCGCTCTACGAGAAGCCGCGCTGGCTCGTGCTGAACAAGCTCGACATGGTGCCGGAGGATGAGCGCGAAGCGCGCATCGCCGATTTCGTCGAGCGCTTCGAGTGGGACGGTCCGGTCTACGAGATTTCGGCGCTGACGGGCCAGGGCTGCGAGGCGCTCACGTACGCGATCTACGACTACATCTCGCAGCATTCGGACGCATCACGCGCGGCGGAAGCGGAAGATCTCGCCGCCGACGTGCGCTTCCGCGACGACGCAGCGAAGGAATAAAGCAACCACGAGGAGAAAGCGCACGATGCGTTCCGTCATCGCCGCTGCGAAGCGAATCGTAGTGAAAGTAGGGTCCAGCCTCGTCACCAACGACGGACGCGGACTCGACCATGCGGCCATCTCGCGCTGGGCGTCGCAGATCGCGGCGCTGCGCGAGCAGGGCAAGGAAGTCGTGCTCGTGAGTTCGGGCGCGATCGCGGAAGGCATTCATCGGCTCGGCTGGACCAAACGGCCGCGTGAAATCGACGAATTGCAGGCCGCGGCCGCCGTCGGACAGATGGGTCTCGCGCAGGTCTACGAAAGCAGCTTCGGCGCGCACGGCATCCGCACCGCGCAGATTCTGCTGACGCACGCCGATCTCGCCGATCGCGAACGCTACCTTAACGCGCGCTCGACGCTGCTCACGCTGCTGCGTCTGGGCGCGGTGCCGATCATCAACGAGAACGACACGGTCATCACCGACGAAATCAAGTTCGGCGACAACGACACCCTCGGCGCGCTCGTCGCGAATCTGATCGAAGGCGATGCGCTCGTCATCCTCACCGATCAGCGCGGTCTCTTCACCGCCGATCCGCGCAAGGACCCGAACGCGACGCTCGTCGAGCAGGCAGATGCCGGCACGCCCGAGCTCGAGCAGATGGCCGGCGGCGCGGGTTCAAGCCTCGGACGCGGCGGCATGCTGACCAAGATTCTCGCGGCGAAGCGCGCGGCGCACAGCGGCGCGAACACGGTGATAGCGAGCGGTCGCGAAGCCGATGTGCTCACGCGCCTCGCATCGGGCGAGATGATCGGCACGCAGCTCATCGCACGCACCGCGCGCATCGCGGCGCGCAAGCAGTGGATGGCGGATCACTTGCAGGTGCGCGGCCACGTCGTGATCGACAACGGCGCGGTGCAGAAGCTCACCGCCGACGGCAAGAGCCTTCTGCCGATCGGCGTGATCGACGTGAAGGGAGCGTTCGATCGCGGCGAGGTCATCGCCTGCGTCAACGATCAGGGGCAGGAAGTCGCGCGCGGCATCACGAATTACAGCAGTTCGGAGGCGCGGCTGATTCATCGGCGGCCGAGCGGCGAGATCGAAACGGTGCTTGGTTATATGCTGGAGCCCGAGCTGATCCATCGCGACAACCTGGTGCTCGTCTGATACAAAAAAGCCCGCTGATCCAGCGGGCTTTTGCATTCTGGCGCGCTCTGAAATCAGCGCAGATTGATCGAGGTCTGCGTGCGCTTGTACTGGATGTTGTTGACGATCTGCTTCGCATCGCCGGCGGGCAGCTTGCTTGCGCAGAAGTAGTCCTGATAGAGCGCCGCCTGATATGCGTTCAGCTCGCCGTTCTCGATGCGCTTGAAGTCGAACGCGGAACCCTGATCCCAACCGTTCTGATCGTCGTTGATGCTCGCGTAGCGGCGCCATTCGTAGGTGTCGCAACGAATGCCTTCGTAGTTGACGTTTCGCGCGCCCGCCGGACTCGTCGCGACGATCACATAACGCACGACGCCATCCTTGCCGACCGTAAGCGTCGTCTTGTCGACGGCAAAGGTGAGCGGCGTGTTCTGCGATACGTTGAACGCGATCAGATTCGACGTTTGCGGCAGAGGCGGCATCGTGTCGATCTTATCTTCGGCCCAGGTCGACTTGCGGTCGAGCAGATAGGTGAAGACGCCGTCGTCCTGTGTGGACGGGCTCTTGTTGCTGGAGCAGCCGGCGAGCACGGCAAGCGCTGCCGCGGATGCCGCGATTACCGCGAGTGAGGCATTCACTTTCAATTGGGTCTTCCCGGAAACATGCGCGCGGGACGCGAAGCGCCCGCCCGGCGGAACAAAGCGAGACGGCACGGCGAGAAGTTCGCCGTGCCATCGATCGAAGTCGTGCTGAGTGTCAAAGTGCGCGATGAACCGCAGCGATCAGTCGTACGCTCGGTTTCACGATGAGCGCTGCACGATCAGATGCACTTCTTCGCTGACCGTGCATTCTGCCTGAACCGCCGCGCCGGAGGCAGTAACGGCAGGTGCTTCGATGGTCATCGTCTGGAGCACGCGTGGATAGCGCGGCCCATGATGCGCGGCTCGCTCGCCGCGTTCGCCGCGGGAGTTGGTTCGCCGCAGAAAGCGGGACAGCTCGGTGAGAGCCATTTGATAAACGTCGCGCTTGAACTCGATGACCGCGTCCAGCGGCACCCAATACTCGTTCCAGCGCCAGGCATCGAATTCCGGATGGTCCGTCGCACGCAGGCAGATGTCGCAATCGCGTCCAACCATGCGCAGCAGAAACCAGATCTGTTTCTGACCGCGATAGTGTCCGCGCACCTCGCGCTTGATGAACTTGTCCGGCACCTCATAACGCAGCCAGTCGCGCGTGCGACCGACAACTTTCACATGCTCCGGTAACAGGCCGGTTTCTTCGTGTAACTCCCGATACATCGCTTGCACAGGGGTCTCACCGTATTTGATGCCCCCTTGCGGAAACTGCCAGGAATGTTCACGCAGCCGCTTGCCCCAAAACACTTCGTTGCGCGCGTTCAAGAGGATGATGCCGACGTTCGGGCGAAAGCCTTCACGATCCAGCATACAGCCACCTTCAAATCCTTTAAAATTGCTTTGATTATAAACAGTTAACGGACCCCGCGCACCGGCACGAACCCGAATTCGGGGCACGTTTCCCGAGCAGGGTGCAAGGCGCTTTGCCAGGCCACGAGGAAGACGGCAAAATCTTCTTCCTTGCAAGAGCCGTCGACCGTTTCCGTCGTTCACCCTCGTTTCGCCTGCTCCGGCGCCGCAACGGCTCCGAAGCGCGCGCCGCATTTGGAAAATTTGAATGAAAGCATCCCGTTTCTTCATCGGCACCCTGAAAGAAGCTCCCGCCGACGCCGAGATCGTCAGCCACAAGCTGATGATGCGCGCCGGCATGATCCGCCGTGTCGCGGGCGGTATCTACGATTACATGCCTATCGGGCTGCGCTCGGTGCGCAAGGTCGAAGCCATCGTGCGTGAAGAGATGAACCGCGCGGGCGCGCTCGAACTGCTGATGCCCGCCGTGCAGCCCGCCGAACTGTGGCAGGAGTCGGGCCGCTGGGAGCAGTACGGCCCCGAACTGCTGCGCTTCAAGGATCGCCACGAGCGCGATTTCGTGATGGGCCCGACACACGAGGAAGTCGTCACCGATATCGCGCGCCGCGAGATCAAGAGCTATCGCCAGTTGCCGGTGAACTTCTATCAGATTCAAACGAAGTTCCGCGACGAGATCCGCCCGCGCTTCGGCGTGATGCGCGGCCGCGAGTTCATCATGAAGGACGCCTATTCCTTCGATAAGGACCGCGACGGTCTCGCCGAGTCGTATCGCAAGATGTACGAAGCCTATGTCCGCATCTTCACGCGCATCGGCCTGGAGTTCCGCGCGGTGGCGGCGGACAACGGCTCGATCGGCGGAAGCGGCTCGCACGAATTCCACGTGATCGCGGACACGGGCGAGGACGACATCGCCTATTGCCCGAGCTCGGACTTCGCGGCGAACGTCGAAGCCGCGGATGCGTTGCCGCTCATCGCGCAGCGCGCCGCGCCCACGGAAGAACTGAAGAAGACGCCGACCCCCGGCGCCGCGAAATGCGAGGCGGTCGCGCAGCTTCTGAACATTCCGCTCGAAAAGACCATCAAGTCGATCATTCTCGCAACCGACAACGAAGGCGCCAAGCCCACGATCTGGCTGCTGATGCTGCGCGGCGATCATTCGCTCAACGACATCAAGACGGGCAAGCTGCCCGGCCTCGCGGGCTATCGCTTCGCGACGGAAGCCGAGATCATCGAATGGTTCGGCACGCCGCCGGGCTATCTCGGTCCGATCGGCACAAAGAAGCCGGTGCGCGTGATCGCGGATCGCACGGTCGCGAACATGAGCGACTTCGTCGTCGGCACGAACGAGGTCGATTACCACACGACCGGCGTGAACTGGGGCCGCGATCTGCCCGAGCCGGAAGTGGCGGACATCCGCAACGTCGTCGCGGGCGATCCGTCGCCGGACGGCAAGGGCACGCTCGAAATCTGCCGTGGCATCGAAGTGGGTCACGTGTTCCAGCTCGGCACGAAGTATTCGGATTCGATGGGCGCGACGTTCCTCGACGAAAACGGCAAGCCCGCGCCGATGCAGATGGGCTGCTACGGCATCGGCGTGACGCGCGTGCTGGGCGCGGCGATCGAACAGAACTTCGACGACAAGGGCATCATCTGGCCGGAGGCCATCGCGCCGTTCGAAGTCGTGATCTGCCCGATGGGCTATGACCGCAGCGACGCCGTGCGCGAGCAGGCCGACAAGCTCTACGCGACGCTGCAGCAAGCGGGCATCGACGTGATCCTCGACGATCGCGGCGAGCGTCCTGGCGTGATGTTCGCGGACTGGGAACTGATCGGCGTGCCGCATCGGATCGTGATCGGCGATCGCGGGCTGAAGGAAGGCAAGCTCGAGTATCAGAGCCGTCGCGATACCGAAGCCACGCTGCTGCCGGTCGATGAAGCGGCCGACGTCGTGATGGCCAAAGTGCGGGCCGCGCTCGGGAAGTAATGCAGTACAACTTCCTGTCGGCGACGATCCTTCTGCTGCTGATCACCGATCCGCTCGGCAACATTCCGATCTTCATCAACGCGCTGCGCGGCGTCGCCAAAGAGCGGCGCCGCGTGGTGATCCTGCGGGAAGTCGCGATCGCGTTCGTGATCCTGCTGGTGTTCATGCTGGCGGGCGATCGCTTTCTGCGCGCGATGAACCTCACGGATCTGTCGTTGCGCATCGGCGGCGGGATCGTGCTGTTTCTCATCGCGCTGCGGATGATCTTTCCGCATCCCGATGGCCCGATGGGCGGCGATTCGCGCGGCGGCGAGCCGCTGATCGTGCCGCTCGCGATTCCGGCGCTGGCGGGTCCGTCCGCGCTCGCGACGGTGATGCTGCTGACTTCGCAGGCACCCGGCAAGATGCTCGAATGGATCGGCGCGCTTTCCGTGACGATGATCGTCTGCGCGATCGTGCTGATCCTCGCGGAGAAGATTCAGCAGTGGCTCGGCGAGCGTGCGGTCACGGCGTTCGAGCGGTTGATGGGACTCGTGCTCGTGGCGATTTCCGTCGAGATGATTCTCACGGGAATACGCACTTTCGTGCATCAGCTATGAAAAAAGCGGCCGAGGCCGCTTTTTTTACGTCGCTTCGAAGAGCGCTTACGCGCCTTCCGTCAGCGCGCGAATCGTCGGCAAATTCCGCCAGTAACCTTTCGCATCCATCCCGCATCCGAACACGTAGCGATCCGGCACCTCGAATCCGCAGAAATCCGGGCGCAGCGGCTTCGCCTTCGGGATGATCTTTTCGCACAGCACCGCGGACAGGAACGTCTTCGCGCCCATCGCCATGATGCGGTCTCGGATCGCGGCCATCGTTTCGCCTTCGTCGAGGATGTCGTCGAGCACGAGCACGACGCGGTCCTTCACCGATTCCGCCGGCGCCACGCGCCATTGCATCTCGCTGCCGCCCTTGATGGCGTTGCGATAGCGCGTCAGGTGGATGTAATCGAACTCGAGCGGGAAGTCGAGATGCGGCAGCAGCATGCCGGTGAACACGGCCGCGCCTCCCATGACCGAGAGCACGAGCGGGAAGTCGTCTTGCGTCGCCGACTTGATGGCCGTGGCCATCTTGCCGATCGATGCGTTGACTTCGTCAGCCGTCACGATCTCTTCGGAGTGGCTGAAAATATGGAGAGCTTCTTCGCGATTCATAGGGAAAGCGGGGGAGAGGCTGACTTCTTAGTGTGGAAAAAAACGGCGGCGTGCGCCATATGATAAACCCGCGCTTCCTTCGCGTCGGGCGACGCGCGAAAACGCGGGTTCGAGGTACTGAGATCAGCGCATGCCAGGCAACATGCCCTTCATGCCGCGCATCATCTTCTGCAGATTGCCGCCCTTGAGCTTCTTCATCATGCCGCGCATTTGTTCGTACTGGTTGAGCATGCGGTTCACTTCCTGAACGTGCACGCCCGCGCCCGCGGCGATGCGGCGCTTGCGCGCGGCCTTGATGAGTTCCGGCTTCGCGCGCTCCTGGAGCGTCATTGAGTTGATGATGCCTTCCATGC
Source organism: Caballeronia sp. S22 (assembly GCF_964261745.1). NCBI lineage: Bacteria > Pseudomonadati > Pseudomonadota > Betaproteobacteria > Burkholderiales > Burkholderiaceae > Caballeronia > Caballeronia sp. S22. Next base: position 592,687 of record NZ_OZ180035.1, read on the forward strand.
GGCGCATTTGCTTTTCCGCGTTGTTCATGTCCGCGCCTTGCGCGGCTTGCTGAAACTGCGCGGGCAGTTTGTCCATGAGCGACGAGAGGCCGCCCATCTTCTTCATCTGCGAGAGTTGCGCCTTGAAGTCGTTCAGGTCGAAGTCGCCGCCTTTCTTGACCTTGTCGGCGAGCTTTTGCGCTGCCTGGCTGTCGACGCCGCGTTGCGCTTCCTCGACGAGCGCGAGAATGTCGCCCATGCCGAGAATCCGGTTCGCCATGCGATCCGGATGGAAGACTTCGAGCCCGTCGAGCTTTTCCGCGACGCCGACGAACTTGATCGGCTTGCCGGTGACGTGCCGCACGGAAAGCGCCGCGCCGCCGCGCGAATCGCCGTCGAGCTTCGTGAGCACGACGCCGGTGAGCGGCAGCGCGTCGTTGAACGCCTTCGCGGTGTTGACCGCGTCCTGACCGAGCATGGCATCGACGACGAAGAGCGTCTCAGCGGGCTTGAGCAGCGCGTGCAACTCGCTGATCTCGTTCATCATCGCTTCGTCGATACCGAGACGGCCGGCCGTATCGACGATCACGACATCGTGATAGTGGCGCTTCGCCCAGTCGATCGCCGCGCGCGCGATGTCGGCAGGCTTCTGATCCGGCTCCGACGGGAAGAAGTCCGCGCCGACCTGCTCGGTCACCGTCTGCAACTGGCGGATAGCGGCAGGGCGATACACGTCGACGGAAACGGTGAGTACCTTCTTCTTGCTCTTCTCGCGCAGAAGCTTGGCGAGCTTGCCGGTCGTGGTGGTCTTGCCCGCGCCCTGCAGTCCGGCCATCAGGATGACGGCGGGCGGCGCGACGGCGAGATTCAGTTCGGCGGCCTTGCCTTCGTAATCGCCGCCGATCACCGCCGTCAGTTCCTTCTGGACGACGCCGACGAGCGCCTGACCCGGCGAGAGGCTCGACACGACTTCTTCGCCGAGCGCCTTTTCCTTCACCTTCGCGATGAACTCGCGCACGACCGGCAGCGCCACGTCCGCTTCGAGCAGCGCGAGCCGCACTTCCCGCAACATCTCTTGCGTATTGGCCTCGGTGAGCCGGGCCTCGCCGCGCAGCGTCTTGACGACGCGCGCCATCCGTTGAGTGAGATTATCGAGCATGGGGGAAAGGTAGAGAATGCGGCCCTTTTTCAGCGCAAAACGACTCTGCGCCCCGCGTCGCCGCAAGGGGGAAAACGTCGCGATTCAAGGGCCTAGTGTAAACTTCGAACATGGATATTGTACTGTATGCCCTCACTGCGCTTCTCTACGGCGGACTTGCCGTAGCGGGGTGGCGCGCGCATCGCCACACGGCCGTGGAGCCGGCGCTGGCGGGCGTGCCTTCGGGCATGGCACCGGCGCGGAAAATGTCGCCGGACATGGGCGGACTGGGCCGCGCTCTATTATTAGTAGCGTTGCTCGTGCACGGCCTCTTGCTGCACACGACGATCTTTCCCCAGAACGCGATGGTCTTCGGCTTCGCGTTCGCGCTGTCCGCGATGTTCTGGCTCGGCGCGGGCATCTACTGGATCGAAAGCTTTTTCTTTCCGCTCGACGGCCTGCGGCTGCTCGTGCTGCCGCTCGCGTGCGTGGCGTCGCTGCTGCCGCTCATCTTCGGCGGCGTGCGCGTGCTGTCGTACTCCGCCGCGCCGATGTTCAAGCTGCACTTCCTGATCGCGAACATCGCGTACGGACTCTTCGCGATCGCCGCGCTGCACGCCGTGCTCATGCTGATGCTCGAACGCCGTCTGCAGCGCATGCGCGGCATGGCGACGCGTCATACGGGCAACGGCTGGCTCACGAGCTGGCTCGATACGCTGCCGCCGCTCCTGACGCTCGAAAAGCTGCTGTTCCGCCTGATCGCGGCCGGCTTCGTGCTGCTCACGCTCACGCTCGTGTCGGGTATCGCGTTCAACGAGCAACTGGTCGATCGCGCGCTGCGCTTCGATCACAAGACCGTGTTCGCCTTCGTCTCCTGGCTGATGTTTGGCGCGTTGCTCACCGCGCGCCGCATCTCGGGATGGCGCGGACGCGCGGCATTGCGCTGGGTGCTGGCCTCGTTCGCCGCGCTGCTGCTCGCGTATGTCGGCAGCCGCTTCGTGTTCGAAGTGCTGCTGCATCGCGCGGTCGTCTGAGCGCCTGAAGGTCTGAACGGACGCACTCTTTAACGGCATTCATTCGATGCGAAATTTCTTCTTTCTGATCGTCCTCTTCTTCGTGAGCCAGTGGGTCCTGAAGAAGCTGCGCCGCGCCAACGAGCGCGCGCAACAGGGCGAGGCCCAAGCCGGCGGCGCGACCGCGGGCGGCGCCAGCGGCGCGCATCGTGCGCGCAATGGCAACGGCAACGACAATGGCGCGGCCGCGAGCGCGCCGCAACTTGCTGATCCGCTCATCCGTTGCGCGCAATGCGGCGTGCACACGCCGCGCAGCGAGTCGATCGTCGTCGCGGGCGAGCGCTTCTGCTGCGCCGATCACGCGCGCCATTACGCGAGCCGTCCGACCGGCCGCGACGCGCGATGAACATGCACGTCGTCAGGAAAGGCGATCCGCATATCGACGCGCAAGGCTGGCTGACGAGCGCGACGCGACTGCCGTCGCCGAACTTCGAGGCGCGTCCCGGCGACGCGGCGCCGACGCTCATCGTCGTGCACAACATCAGCCTGCCGCCCGACGATTTCACGACGAACTCGATCGCTGATTTCTTCCTCAACAAGCTCGATCACGATGCGCATCCGTACTTCGATCATCTGCGCGGCATGCGCGTGTCGGCGCACTTCGTGATCCGTCGCGACGGCGCGATCGAGCAGTTCGTCTCCTGCGACGAACGCGCGTGGCATGCGGGCGTTTCGTCGTTCTGCGGACGCGAGCGCTGCAATGATTTTTCGATCGGCATCGAGCTCGAAGGCAGCGATCGCATGCCGTTCGAAGACGCGCAATACGACGCGCTCGTCGCGCTCGTGCGCATCGTCGTGAAGCGTTATCCGATCGACGCGCTGGCCGGACATTCCGACATCGCGCCGGGCCGCAAGACGGACCCCGGTCCGCACTTCGACTGGCCGCGCCTGCGCCACGACAGCGCGCTGCCGCCTTCATTCTTCCCGTTTCAGTTCAACATCTGAGCGCTGCGTAAGGTCTTTCTCGTTGCGGCGCAGCAGGGTCGCGCGCGATGCCTTGCCGTGCTTTGCGCTAGCAAAAGTCAACCCCGCAACGCCGGACCAGAGGCAAATAAACCTTTTTGAGACTGCGTGGATGTCCACTATACTTGGTGCCGAAAGACGTACTTTGCACTATATCTTGTGTTGTTGAAGCGGCGCCCGCTCCCATGAGCCGGCGCCGCCAGCTTTCCGGCGTAGAGAAGTTTGGCTGGCCCGGGGCGATGCGCGAGACGGTTTCTCTTTGCGAGGAGAGAGGCGTCGGGCGCATCGGGCGCCAGCGAGCAGCACCGTGAAGAAGGCATGCAAGCAAGCGCGAATTGCGTCGACCGACACCGCGCGCCAACGCGGGCACCGCATGAGACGCCAATAACAATGCGGGCCGTAAGCGCCGCGATTCGTGTTTCCAGCCTGCTGTACTCACAGCCTGGCTTACCGCCAAAACACCGCGTGACCTTCATGACGAACTCGTGACGCGCGCGGCATAAGTGATAAATCCGCGGATCATCCGCACCATTCGAACACCAGGAGTTTTGCACATGCAAACCACCGACAACGCCACGACTTCATTCGAAGGCGCATCCGCACAGCCGATGGGCGGTGCGCAGGCCACGGGCGCGGCACAAGCGCTCGCGCCGAACACGACGTATGCCGACTACAAGGTCATCCGTCGCAACGGAAGCGTGGTGTCGTTCGAGCCGACGAAAATCGCGATCGCCGTGACGAAGGCGTTCATCGCCGTGAACGGCGGCCAGGGCGCGGCTTCGGCGCGCGTGCGCGAACTCGTCGAGCAACTGACGCAAGCCGTCGTGCGCGCGCTCGTGCGCAGCCGTCCGCATGGCGGCACGTTCCATATCGAAGACATTCAGGATCAGGTCGAGCTCGCGCTGATGCGCGGCGGTGAGCACAACGTCGCGCGGGCGTACGTGCTGTATCGCGAGAAGCGCACGCAGCAGCGTTCGCAAGAGCGCTCGGAAGCGCAGAGCGCGCAGCCGCACGAAGGCGCGATCAACGTGACGGACAACGGCGTCACGCGTCCGCTCGATCTCGACGCGCTGAAGGCGCTGATCGTCTCCGCATGCGCGAACCTCGGCGACGCGGTGTCGGCCGAGCCGATCGTCGCCGAAACGGTGAAGAACCTGTATGACGGCGTGCCGATGAGCCAGGTCTACGACTCGGCCATCCTCGCCGCGCGCACGATGATCGAAAAGGACCCGGCGTACAGCCAGGTCACCGCGCGCATCCTGCTGCACACGATCCGCCGCGAAATTCTCGTCGATGAAGTAACGCAAGCCGAAATGGGCGAGCGTTACGCCGAGTACTTCCCGCTCTTCATCAAGCGCGGCGTGGAAGCCGGCCTGCTCGACGACAAGCTCCAGCAATTCGACCTGAAGCGCCTCGGCGCCGCGCTCGACGCGAACCGCGATCTGCAATTCGGCTACCTCGGCCTGCAGACGCTCTACGACCGCTACTTCCTGCACGTCGAAGGCACGCGCATCGAACTGCCGCAGGCATTCTTCATGCGTGTCGCGATGGGCCTGTCGCTCAACGAAATCGACCGCGAAGCGCGTGCGATCGAGTTCTACAACGTGCTCTCGTCGTTCGACTTCATGTCGTCGACGCCGACGCTGTTCAACTCGGGCACGCATCGCTCGCAGTTGTCGTCGTGCTATCTGACGACCGTCGCCGACGATCTCGACGGCATCTACGAAGCGCTGAAGGAAAACGCGCTGCTCTCGAAGTTCGCGGGCGGCCTCGGCAACGACTGGACGCGCGTGCGCGCGCTCGGCTCGCATATCAAGGGCACGAACGGCAAGTCGCAGGGTGTCGTGCCGTTCCTGAAGGTCGTGAACGACACGGCCGTCGCGGTGAATCAGGGCGGCAAGCGCAAGGGCGCGGTGTGCGCGTACCTGGAGTCGTGGCACCTCGACATCGAGGAATTTCTCGAACTGCGCAAGAACACGGGCGATGACCGTCGCCGCACGCACGACATGAACACGGCGAACTGGATTCCCGATCTGTTCATGAAGCGCGTCGTCGAAGGCGGCGACTGGACGCTGTTCTCGCCGTCGACCTGCGCGGATCTGCACGATCTGTTCGGCGCGGACTTCGAGAAGGCCTATGTGGCTTACGAAGAGAAAGCCGCACGCGGCGAGATCAAGCTGTTCAAGAAGCTGCCGGCCGCGCAACTGTGGCGCAAGATGCTCGGCATGCTGTTCGAGACGGGCCATCCGTGGATCACGTTCAAGGATCCGTGCAACGTGCGCTCGCCGCAACAGCACGTCGGCGTCGTGCATTCGTCGAACCTGTGCACGGAAATCACGCTGAACACGAGCGAGACGGAAATCGCCGTCTGCAACCTCGGCTCGGTGAACCTCGTGGCGCACATGGTGAAGCAGGCCGACGGCAGCTACGCGCTGGATCACGCGAAGTTGAAGCGCACCATCAGCGTGGCGATGCGCATGCTCGACAACGTCATCGACATCAACTACTACGCGGTGCCGAAGGCGCGTAACTCGAACCTGAAGCATCGTCCGGTCGGCATGGGCATCATGGGCTTCCAGGACTGCCTGCATCTGCTGCGCACGCCGTATGCGTCGGGCGAAGCGGTCGAGTTCGCGGATCGTTCGATGGAAGCCGTCTGCTACTACGCGTACTACGCGTCGACGGAACTCGCGGAAGAGCGCGGCCGTTACGCGACGTATCGCGGTTCGCTGTGGGATCGCGGCATTCTTCCGCAGGATTCGCTGAAGCTGCTGGCGGACGCGCGCGGCGGTTACGTGGAAGTGGATTCGTCGGAGTCGATGGACTGGGCGCAACTGCGTTCGCGCATCTCGACCTACGGCATGCGCAACTCGAACTGCGTGGCGATCGCGCCGACGGCGACGATCTCCAACATCATCGGCGTGTCGGCGTGCATCGAGCCGACCTTCCAGAACCTGTACGTGAAGTCGAATCTGTCGGGCGAATTCACGGTCGTGAACGACTACCTCGTGCGTGACCTGAAGGCGCGTGGGCTGTGGGACGAAGTGATGGTGTCGGACCTGAAGTACTTCGACGGCACGCTCTCGCGCATCGACCGCATTCCGGCGGATCTGCGCGCAATCTACGCGACGGCGTTCGAAGTCGATCCGAAGTGGCTGGTCGAAGCGGCGTCGCGCCGTCAGAAGTGGATCGATCAGGCGCAGTCGCTGAACATCTACATGGCGGGCGCGTCGGGCAAGAAGCTCGACGAGGTCTACAAGCTCGCGTGGATTCGCGGCCTCAAGACCACGTATTACCTCCGTACGATGGCGGCGACGCACGTCGAGAAGTCGACCGTGGCGCACGGTGCGCTGAATGCCGTGCCGTCGGGCGATGGCGGGTCGGGCGCATCGGGTGCGCAGGGCGGGTTCGGTGGCGTGTCGGGTGGCGCGTCGAACGCGGGTGGCTTCAATGCCGCTGCAGTGGAAGCAGCGCCGGCGCCCGAAGCCGATGGTCCCGTTTGCATGATGCGTCCGGGGGATGCTGGCTTCGACGAGTGCGAGGCTTGCCAATAAGCGTGGGTTGAAGCGGTCTCTGAGGACCGGTGCCGGGTGCTTTCTTCTTCGTGAGGGAAGTGGTCGGTGCCGGTTTTTTTTCGCCGTTGGTTTCGCGGTTGTTTTCGCCGGATCCCGTTTTCGTGTCGGTCTATTAGCACTGCCCCTCCCCGGGGCGGGGGTTACTTTCTTTGCTGCTGCAAAGAAAGTAACCAAAGAAAGCAGCTTCTCACCGCCCGCGGTCACACGCACGTTGGCCATGCTTGCCAGCCGCAAGTGGCACTCGCCTAAGTGTCGCCCCCACAGGCCCAATCGGGCTTGGCTCGCGCACGGTCTGACAAGCCAGTTGTTTTCGGGCGCTGGTTCAGCACCAAATAGCTTCGGCACAGCGCTACGCGCTGCCGTTGGGTATGCGAGGGAAGCCGTCGAGAAGAAGCGCGCGCGCACCCGATTAATCGGTCGGCCGCGAAGCGGGCCGGAGCTATTTGGTGCTGAACCAGTGAAGCAAGCGGCGCGATGAGTCAGACCGTGCGCGGTCCAAGCCCTTATCTGCTTGTGGGGGCACTCGCTACTGCCGGGCCATTAGGCCAATCGCCTGTGCCGCGGCCGGTGTGAAGTGCTTAGGCTGGGGATAGCTGCTTTCTTTGGTTACTTTCTTTGCAGCAGCAAAGAAAGTGACCCCTCCGCCGGGGAGGCGGCTACTGAGCAAGCGGCGAGGTAACGGAAGAAGCAAGACCGCAAAAGAAGCAACAACCTCACCCCCGCGTGCCACGCGAAATCTCCGTCCCTGCATCATGCGCGAGCCGCGCGGTAATCGGCATCGAAAGAAAAGAGAACAACCCGACGACAACGAACGCAGGCCAGAAGTCGGACCATTGCACGCTCGCATGACCGTTCAGATATTGCGAGAGTTCGAGCGTGATCCCCGCGATGGTCACGCCAAGACCAAGCGACACCTGTTGCACGAAGCTGGCAAGGCTGGTCGCGCGCCCGACATCGCGCGTTTCGATCTCCGCATACGCGAGCGAGTTGAGGCTCGTGAACTGCAACGCAGGGAAGAAGCCTCCGAGCAGCACGACAGCCCAGATTACCCAGGTCGGCGTGCCGGGGAAGAACGAGCCGCACGCCGCGATGGCGATGCCCGACAGCGCCGCGTTATAGAAGAGCGTCTGACGGAAGCCGAAGCGATGCAGCACGCGCGACGCGAGCGAGCGCATGAACATGCCGCCGAACGCCGACGCGCAGGTGATCGCGCCGGACTTGAACGCGGTCATGCCGAGACCTTCCTGCAGCGCGAGCGGCAGAAGAAACGGCACCGCGCCGAGCCCGATGCGAAACATCGAACCGCCGAGGACGCTCGCCTGAAACGTCGGCACGCGGAAGAAGCGCAAGTCGAGCAGCGGCTTCTCCGAGCGGCGCGCGTGGATGCAGTACAGCACGACCATCAGCGCGCCGGCTACGCACATCGCGAATGCCGTGCGTTGCGGTATCAGTTCGCCGCCGACGAGCGAGAGCCCGAGCAACAGCAGCACGCCCGCGCTCGCGGAGAGGAAGAAGCCGAACCAGTCGAGCCGGCCCGGATGGTCCTCGTGCGAGTTGGCGATGTAGCGGTTGGTCAGATAGATGCCGGCGATGCCGATCGGAATGTTGATGAAGAAGATCAGGCGCCAGTGCAGATAGGTGGTGATGAAGCCGCCGAGCAACGGACCGACCGCGGGTCCGAGCATTGCGGGCACCGAGAGGTAGTTCATCGCGCGAATGAACTCCGAGCGGCGCACCGAGCGGAAGATGATGATGCGGCCGACCGGCACCATCATCGCGCCGCCGACGCCCTGGATGAAGCGCGCGACGGTGAAGGGGCCGAGCGACGTGGAGGCCGCGCAGAGCAGCGAGCCGACGACGAACACGCCGATAGCCGTACGGAACACGGCGCGTGCGCCGAAGCGGTCAGCGACCCAGCCGCAGATCGGTATGAAGACGCCGAGCCCGAGCACATAGCTCGTGACGGCGACTTTCAATGTGACGGGATCGCGTCCGAAGGCACGCGCCATTTCAGGAATCGCGGTGACGATCACGTTGGCGTCGACGCTTTCCATGAACATCGCGCACGCGACGATGAGAGGGGCAATGAAAGCTTTGACGGCAAGCGGCATGGTGAATCGCGATCAACTCTTGGCGGCAAGAGCGGCGATTATGGCACCGATATGGAGCAGTCGCTGAGCGATCGAAGCGCGTTGCGTGCTGCGATGAACATTGAACGAGGAGTGAAGAAACGATGGACCCGCTGGATCTGCAACGGCTCGTCACGCAGACGATGCCCTATGGCAAGTACAAGGATCGGCTCATCGCGGATCTGCCCGGTCACTATCTCGCGTGGTTCGCGCGTGAGGGTTTTCCAGAGGGCAAGCTCGGCAAGCTGCTCGCGTTGATGCATGAGATCGACCATAACAACCTGCGCTCGCTGCTCGATCCGTTGCGAGGCCGATGAGTTTTTTCGTCGAAACGGATCGCCGCGTAAACGCGCTATAGGTTGTATCGACACGTTTTGCAAGCACAAGATATTGTGGAAACAAGAGACGCCAAATGCTAAACTTCGGCAACGAATTCGAAGCACGCGGCAGGCAAGAGCAGGCGCCTCGACGTACTCGTCCGAGGGTGTTTCGAGTGACGCGGCGCGTGTTCGATGAACAGCATCGAAGCTCATCGAAGAGCGCGAGTGAAGGTAGCAAGCCGCTCGCTTCTCGACACATGTTTTGCATCGCATCGAGTGTCGTCGAGAGACATCGATCGATGAGCGAAGCGAGCCACGCTTCGATGCGTTCGAGATCGCACACTCGTCATCGCGCTCATGCTCGCAGCAAAACACGACGTGCTTCGCATCATGCATCGCACGTCGGCCGCAAAGCACCGTGGGACAAGGCTTTCAAGACATCGATGAAGCCACGCGCAAGCACGTTGCGATGCCTTCGAAGTCACTCGATCAGGACCGCTTCACACACGATTCAACAGATGTCGCATCGAGCTTCACACACACGGCTGCGAGCCAAGTGTTGTATGCAGGTAGCAACGTCGAATCTAAATCGCATGAAAACGAGAATTTTCATGAGCAAACTCTTTTATCGCTCATGAAAAGATGGTACAAACCGATCTAAATTGATGGTGAGAATTTATGCTCAACTGGGATGACGAGACCACTGCCGTAGCTCCCTCGAGCGCTTCGCAACAGAACACGTTGCGCAACGCTCAAGGCACGGCGCAATTCGCGCAAGCTCATCAAGCTACCCATCAGACTGCTCAGGCTAACTCGACGAACATCTTCTCCGATGGCTTCGTTCCGCCCGCAGCCGCTACACCGTCCGCCGGCGTGATCGCCGCGCAGAGCGAAGCGCGCGTCAATGTCGCCGACAAGCGCATCATCAACGGCAAGACCGACGTCAATCAGCTCGTGCCGTTCAAGTACAAGTGGGCGTGGGAGAAGTACCTCGCCGGCTGCGCGAACCACTGGATGCCGCAGGAAGTGAACATGTCGCGCGACATCGCCCTGTGGAAAGACCCGAACGGTCTCTCGGACGACGAGCGTCGCGTCGTCAAGCGCAACCTCGGCTTCTTCGTCACGGCGGACTCGCTCGCCGCGAACAACATCGTGCTCGGCACGTACCGTCACATCACCGCTCCGGAGTGCCGCCAGTTCCTGCTGCGCCAGGCCTTCGAAGAGGCGATCCACACGCACGCGTATCAGTACATCGTCGAATCGCTGGGTCTCGATGAAAGCGAGATCTTCAACGCGTATCACGAAGTCAAGTCGATTCGCGACAAGGACGAGTTCCTCATTCCGTTCATCCAGACGCTGACCGATCCGGCATTCACCACCGGCACGCTGGAAGCGGACCAGAAATTGCTGAAGTCGTTGATCGTGTTCGCCTGCATCATGGAAGGTCTGTTCTTCTATGTCGGCTTCACGCAGATTCTGGCGCTGGGTCGCCAGAACAAGATGACGGGCGCGGCGGAGCAGTATCAGTACATCCTCCGCGACGAGTCGATGCACTGCAACTTCGGCATCGACCTCATCAACCAGATCAAGCTCGAAGAGCCGCAACTGTGGACCGCCGAATTCAAGGCCGAGATCCGCGAGCTCTTCAAGGAGGCGGTGGAGCTCGAATATCGCTACGCTGAAGACACCATGCCGCGCGGGGTGCTCGGCCTGAACGCGTCGATGTTCAAGAGCTACCTGCGCTTCATCTGCAACCGGCGCTGCCAGCAGATCGGGCTTGACCCGCTCTTCCCGAACGAGGAAAACCCGTTCCCGTGGATGAGCGAAATGATCGACTTGAAGAAGGAACGCAACTTCTTCGAGACACGCGTGATTGAGTATCAAACCGGCGGCGCGCTGACCTGGGAATAATAAAAATCCAGGACGTGTTGCAGACGAAATCGATGGGACGGTCAGGCAGCAGCGTGTCGCTCACGCGCGCCTGATCGACAAGGTTTAGGAGAACGGTCGCCCGATGCAAAGTGCGCCTACTGACTTGGCGAGCCGATTATCGGCACGAATGAAAGACAGGCGTTTTGCGATCCCTTCAATGGGATGGGCAAACTTCCCCCCGGAAAATGCCAGCGGCATGCGCGCTGGCTCGATCAAGCGATGGCCGGCGCCGCGAAGATGCGGTGCTGACTCAATTTGGCGCGCGGTGCCTCGGGGCACGGCGCGCCTTGCCGTATTCATTAGCGTAAGCAGGTGGGATCAGCGTACGCCGATGAATAATCCGCTTCGTAGCGTGCGCTGTGAGAGGCGACGCGTGGGAAGCGGGTTTTGACGAAGGGTGTAGTTTGAACTGACTCTCATCTGAAAACCTGAAGGAGAAAAACCATGGCAGTTGCCAAGAAAAAACCCGCCGCCAAAAAGGCTGCAGCGAAGAAAGTCACCGCAAAGAAGGCCGCACCGGCGAAGAAGGTTGCCGCCAAGAAGGTCGCTGTGAAGAAGGTTGCAGCGAAGAAAGTAGCGGCCAAGAAGGTCGCGGCGAAGAAGGTTGCAGCAAAGAAAGTGGCAACCAAGAAAGTCGCAGCAAAGAAAGTAGCGGCGAAGAAGGTTGCAGCGAAGAAGGTCGCGGCGAAGAAGGCGCCTGCGAAGAAAGCCGCTGCGAAGAAAGTCGCGACCAAGAAGGTAGCCGCGAAGAAGGCCGCAGCCAAGAAGGCGCCTGCGAAGAAGGCCGCGGCGAAGAAGGCGCCCGCGAAGAAGGCCGCAGCGAAGAAGGCCGCTGCGAAAAAGGCTCCTGCGAAAAAGGCTGCTGCGAAGACCGCAGCCGCTGCGCCTGCCCCTGCTGCCGCTCCCGCTGCGAAGAAGGCCCCCGCGAAAAAAGCTCCGGCCAAGAAGGCCGCTGCTGCGAAGAAGACTACGGCTGCTGCTCCCGCAACGACGGCAACGACCGTATCGGCGCCTGCTCCGGCTCCGGCCGCTGCGGTCAAGACGGCGTTGAACCCGGCAGCGGCATGGCCGTTCCCGACGGGCAGCCGTCCGTAAGCTCTCGCAGTACGCGACACCCAGGCACAGCGCGCTGTGCCCTTAGTCCGGGTAAGCCTACCCGGCCTGAACCCGTCGCCGGAAATCTGGCGGCGGGTTTTTCGTTTCGGCGAACGAATTTCATCGCGCGCCTTCCGCTCGTTTCGCGCGGCCAAAGAAAAAGCGCATGCATCTTTCGATACATGCGCTCGCGCCGGACGACGTGCTCGCCTTGCGGCGGCTATTCGTCCGCCGAATACGTCAGTGCCGCCTCAGTTCAGTGAGTCACGCGCGTGACGCCGCCGCTCGACAGCAGACGCACCCGCTCGCCCGCCTGGAAGACTTCGCCGTTCGCGGTCTGCGTGATCGCGCGCATGTCGCCGTTATCGAGGCGCACGGTGATCTCCAGACCGTTCTTCATCGCGACGCTGTTCTCGACCGCGTTACCCGCAACAGCGCCGGCCAGCCCGCCGATGATGCCCGCGATGATCGAGCCATTGCCACCGCCGATCGCGCTGGCCGCCGCGACGCCGCCGAGCGCGCCGCCGCCGATTGTGCCGAGGCCGGTCGGCTGGCCGTTGTTCGAACTGATCTTCACGCCGCGCACGCTTTCGACGGTGGCCATGCGCACCGTTTCCTCGCGCTGCGCCTGCGACGCCGTATAAACGTCCGAAGAACTGCTGTTGTAGGCGCAGCCCGTCAGCGCGACCGAGCCGACGAGCGCCATTGCAAGCGCGATACGACTTACCGTTTTCATTCCTTCACTCCAATCACTCAGAACAGGCTGTTTCCGAAAGCCTGTTTGAAACGTTCTTCGATTTCGGCGCGCGTCGGCGCGTAGGTTTGCGGTCCCTGATGTTCGATTTTCAGCGAACCCATCAGACTCGCGAGACGACCCGTTTTCTCCCAGCCAAGCTTGTTTTCGATGCCGTACAGCAGGCCGCCGCGGAATGCATCTCCGCAGCCGGTCGGATCGACCACCTGATGCGCCTTCACGGAGGGAACGTCGAGCACGCCATCGTCATGATAGATCTGCGCGCCGTGTTCGCCACGTGTGACGACGAGGGCATCGACACGGCTCTTGATGTCTTCGATCGACCAGCCGGTCTTGTTGCTCAACAGCTTGGCTTCGTAATCGTTGACCGCCACGTAGGTGGCGAGTTCAATCATGCGACAAAGTTCGACACCGTCGAGAATCGGCAGTCCCTGACCCGGATCGAACACGAACGGCACGCCGGCGCGGGCCAGTCCTTCGGCGTGTTCGCGCATGCCTCGCGCGCCGTCGGGGGCGACGATGCCGAGCGAGATGCCGCGCGTTTCATCGGCGCGGTTCAGGTGCGATTCCATCATCGCGCCGGGGTGGAACGCGGTGATCTGGTTGTTCGCGAGATCGGTGGTGATGAAGCATTGCGCCGAGTGCTGATCGGGCAGCACGCGCACGTATTCCGTCGACAGACCGAGCGCGTCGAGCCGGTCGACGTAGAGCTGCGAATCCGCCGCGCCGAGCGTGGCCATGATCTTCGGATCGCCGCCCAGGAGCTTCAGCGCATAGGCGATATTGCCCGCGCAGCCGCCGAAGTTGCGCCGCATCGTCGGCACCAGGAAGCTGATGTTCAGCATGTGCACCTGATCCGGCAGGATATGGTCGCCGAAGCGGCCCTGGAAGGTCATGATGTTGTCGTAGGCGAGCGAGCCGCAGATGAGCGTAGCCAAGGCGAACGTCCTTAAGAATAGGTGCCGAGGAAAAAATGCGCATACGAGGCGCGGCGAGCTTTTCCCCGCGCCTCGTATGCGCGGACCGCTCCGGTCGAGAGCGGTCCGCCGAAAGAATTACTTCAGTGCGGCGAGCGCTGCGTCGTAATTCGGCTCGTTCTTGATTTCAGGCACGAGCTCCGAGTGCAGCACTTTGTTGTTCTCGTCCAGAACAACCACCGCGCGGGCCGTCAGGCCCTTGAGCGGGCCGCTCGTCACGTCGACGCCGTACGCTTGCGCGAACTCGTGGCCGCGGAACGTCGAGGCCGTCACGACGTTTTCGATGCCTTCGGTCGTGCAGAAACGCTTCGCCGCGAACGGCAGGTCGCCCGAAACGACGACCACCACCGTGTTGTTCAGGCCGGCGGCTGCTTCGTTGAACTTGCGCGTCGAGGTGGCGCAGGTCGGCGTGTCGAGGCTCGGCACGATGTTCAGCACCTTGCGCTTGCCCGCGAAGTTCGCGAGCTTGATGTCGCCGAGATCGGCGCCGACGAGCGTGAATTCGGACGCTTGCTGGCCTGCGCCCGGAAAGGTGCCGCTGACGTCGATGGGATTGCCGCCGAGGGTAACTTGACTCATGTTGCGCTCCAGAGAATTGTCAGATGCTGACGGGAAAATCGCGCGTGCCGAGCCGTGAGGGCAGGGACGCGCGTCGTGTGGCACTCGGTTCGGAGCCTTGCGCGCGATGAACGGCGCGAGGCCGTGATCACGGATAAAAGACCTGAACCCGGTAATTCGCGGCGACCGCGTCGCCGGTATCCAGCCGGACGACGACCGGCTGCGCGCTTTGCGGCGGAAGGCCGACGGCGAATATCGTACCCGCTCGCGCGTAATCTTGCGGCCAGAGCACGCGACGGATCGCGACGTTGTTCTTGTCGTCGAGCAGTGTGAGTTCGAGCGCCGGATACGCAAGCGCGACATCCAGCCGATTGCGCAGCGACAGCTTCAATTCGAGCTTGTGCGGACCGTCGACCTGACGCAGACCGGAGCTCTCGATCTGCAATCCGTCGATGTCGCGCGGCGGCGAGATCGTGCAGCCGATCTGATCGCAGACGTCCGAATAGAGCGCGTGCGAGGCGGGCACAAAGACCATCACGGATTCGCGTTGCCACCACGCGAGTTGCACGAGCAACAGCAACGCCAGCAGCACGGCGACGATGATGCCCACGACGCGCATGGCTTTCCCCGAGCCGACACGCGCCGGCGCGCGCAACTCTCGCTGCTCGCGCGATTCGCGGATGACCGGAAACGCTTCGTTCGCGCTGACACGGCGAACCGGCGCGGGCGGTTTCTTGCCGACGAAGCCCGGTTCCGCGTCGTCGCGCCATGCGGGTGCCGCGGGCGGTTCCGGCGTCGGCTGCACGGGCGGTGTGTCCTGCTCATGAACCGGTCCGATGAACGGCTCGGCGCGATCGTCGACAGGAGCGAACGGCGCAACGGGCGCGACGGGCGGCTCGCCGAGCGGCGCATCGACGCCGCCTTGCGCGGAATTCGCGGCATCGGCATGCGGCGCGCCCACGCGGATGAACTGCTTCAGGCGTCCCGCTTCGCCGGGCAGCGCGGACGGCTCGTTCGCGGCATCGGATGGCGCCGGCTCCGTGCGCGGCGGCGTAGGCCGCGTTTGCCCCGAGGCACCCGCGAACGCGGGGGAATCGCCGTAGATCGTGCGCTCGCTATCCACGCCGGAGGGTTTGGCGCCCGCCGGCAGAGAAGGCGTAGCGGCATGTCTTGCCGGCCCGGTTGCGTTGAGATCGAGATTGCGCGGTGCGAAGGGCCGCGGTTTCAGCGGAGCGTCGGGCAAGGCCGTCACGTGCGTCGGCGCATCGGGAGCGGGGCCGGCGCCCGAACTGGTCGTGGGGCCGACGGCGACATCATCGTCGATGATCGCGGCATGCTGAGCGACACTTGCCGCAGCCGGTTCATCGGGAAGCTCGAAGCGATGATGCGCGGCATCGAAAACTTCCTGGCAGTGGCCGCAGCGCACGCGGCCGTCGTGCGGCGCGAGCAGGTGCGGGTCCAGCTTGAACACGGTTTCGCAGTGAGGGCAGCGGGTTGCCAGCGCCATATAGAAGTGCCGTTGGCCTGACGGCCTATTCGTGGAAGATGGCGCTATTCTAAAGGCTTTCGCGCCGCGTTCCCGCGAGGCATACCCAGCCTTCGTGCTCGCGCCAGACGCCGATGTCGATCCACTTGGCATAGACCGCCGCGACCTCGTCGGCCTGCCGTGCGAGCACGCCCGACAGCGCGATTCTGCCGCCCGGCTTCACCTTCGCGGACAGCATCGACGCCATCAGCTTGAGCGGATTCGAGAGGATGTTCGCGACGACGATATCGAATTCGCCGGCGGGGCACGCGTCGGGCAAACCGTAGGTCACGTCCGCGCGATTGCGCTCGCTGTTCTGACGCGCCGACTCGACCGCCTGAGGATCGATGTCGATGCCCACGACCGGGTCCGCGCCGCACTTCTTCGCGAGAATCGCGAGGATGCCGGAGCCGCAGCCGTAGTCGAGCAGCGATTGCCCCGGACGCACGGATTGCTCCAGCCATTCCATGCACAGGCGCGTAGTCGGATGGCTGCCGGTGCCGAATGCGAGCCCCGGATCGAGTTCGAGCACGAGCGCGCTCGGGTCGGGCGCGTCGTGCCACGAAGGCACGACCCAGATACGCTCGCCGATGGAAATCGGATCGAACTGCGCCTGCGTGAGACGCACCCAGTCCTGTTCCTCGACGTCGCGCACGGTGAAAGAGGGCGTCGCCGCCAGGCCGATTTCGTTCGCGGCCGCGGCGAGCAGCACGTCGGGATCGGCGTCCTCGGCGAGCAACGCCACGACGCGCGAGCGGTTCCACGCACGCTTCTCGGGCACGAGCCCCGGCTCGCCGAAGAGCGGCTGCTCGTCGGGCGTGTCGGCGTCGGCGTCCTCGACGGACACCGACAAGGCGCCGACGTCAAGCAGCGCGTCCGACAGCGCTTCCGCGTGCTCGCGATCCAGCTCGGCGATCAATTCCCGGTAACTCATGCTCGTGTCTCGTGCTCTCTTGCTTCGCTGTGCTTCAGGACTCTTCGGCGACCGCCGCCTGACGCGCGGCCAGCTTGTTCTCGAGATAGTGGATGCTCGTGCCGCCTTCGACGAACTTCGCGTCGATCATCATCTCGCGATGCAGCGGAATGTTGGTCGAGATGCCTTCCACGACCATTTCCGACAGCGCGATGCGCATGCGGTTGATCGCCTGCTCGCGCGTCGCGCCGTAGGCAATCAGCTTGCCGATCATCGAATCGTAGTTCGGCGGAACGAAATAGCTCGCGTACGCATGCGAATCCACGCGGATGCCCGGGCCGCCCGGCGTATGCCAAGACGTGATCCGTCCCGGCGACGGCGTGAACTTGAACGGATCTTCCGCGTTGATCCGGCATTCGATCGCGTGGCCGCGGAACTGGATGTCCTTCTGGCGGATCGACAGCTTTTCGCCCGCCGCGATGCGAATCTGTTCCTGAACGATATCGACGCTCGTGATGAGTTCCGTCACCGGATGCTCGACCTGAACGCGCGTGTTCATCTCGATGAAGTAGAACTCGTTGTTCTCGTACAGGAACTCGAAGGTGCCCGCGCCGAGATAGCCCATCTTCTTGCAGGCGTCGGCGCAGCGGTCGCCGATACGCTCGATGAGACGTCGCGCGATGCCCGGCGCCGGCGCTTCCTCGATCACCTTCTGGTGACGACGCTGCATCGAGCAGTCACGCTCGCCGAGCCAGATCGCGTTGCGGAACGAATCCGACAGCACCTGGATCTCGATGTGGCGCGGATTTTCGAGGAACTTCTCCATGTACACCTGCGGGTTGCCGAAGGCGCGGCCCGCTTCCTCGCGCGTCATGTTGACCGCGTTGACGAGCGCCGCTTCCGTGTGCACCACGCGCATGCCGCGCCCGCCGCCGCCGCCCGCCGCCTTGATGATGACGGGGTAGCCGACCGTGCGCGCAATCTTCACGATCTCGCGCGGATCATCCGGCAATGCGCCTTCCGAACCCGGCACGCACGGCACGCCGGTCTTGATCATCGTTTGCTTGGCGGTGACCTTGTCGCCCATCAGGCGGATGGTCTCGGGACGCGGACCGATGAACGTGAAGCCCGATTGCTCGACGCGCTCGGCGAAATCGGCATTTTCGGAGAGGAAGCCGTAGCCGGGATGGATGGCTTCGGCGTCGGTGACTTCGGCCGCGCTGATGAGCGCCGGCATGTTCAGGTACGAGAGGTTGGATGGCGCCGGTCCGATGCAGACGGCTTCGTCGGCCAGCCTGACGTACTTCGCTTCCTTGTCGGCTTCCGAGTAGACGACAACTGTCTTGACGCCCAGCTCGCGGCACGCGCGCTGGATGCGAAGCGCGATTTCGCCGCGGTTCGCAATGAGAATTTTTTCAAACATAGTGGGTCGGCTCATCAACGGGCTCGCGCGAGCGGCCCTCGGGGATCCAATCGGCGGCGCGCTTCTCGACGGATCGATGCTGCTCTGCGCGCCGGCGCGGTGAAGCTGTGCGACGGCGATGCAGACCGCATCCGCCGCACGGCCCGATGCGCCTTCAGTCGCCGATCACGAAGAGCGGCTGGCCGTATTCGACCGCCTGTCCGTTCTCGACGAGGATTTCCTTCACGACGCCGGCCTTATCCGATTCGATTTCGTTCAAGAGCTTCATCGCTTCGATGATGCACAGGGTCTGGCCTTCCTTCACCGTATCGCCGACCTGGATGAACGGGTCCGCGCCCGGCGACGGCGCGCGGTAGAACGAGCCGACCATCGGCGAGGTCACGATGTGACCTTGCGGCACGGCTGCCACCGGCGCGGCCGCTGCGGCCGGCGCACCTTCTCCCGCGCCCGCGAAGTGCGGCGCGGCCGGCGCCTGCATTTGCGGCGCGTACTGTTGCGGCGCCTGCATGTAGACAGGCGCGGCGTTCTTGACGATGCGAACCTTGCCTTCGCCTTCCGTCACTTCCAGCTCCGAGATGCCGGATTCCGAGACGAGGTCGATCAGCGTTTTCAGTTTACGAAGGTCCATCGAAAAATCCCCTTTCAATACTTGGAGACCGGGGTTGCCCGGTGCTTGACTTGATTTGTGGGTGTTCTGAACTGCTCAGCCGCGAGCCTGCGCGGCCAGCAGGCCGACGCGCGCACGCACTCCCGCGCCCGTGCAAGCGCCGACGGAAACGACGGCGGCGGAATCGGTCGGCACACCGCGGGCGTTCATGTCGAACGCTTCGGCGTGGTCGCTTTGATGTGCGCGCCCGAACTGCCAGCGCACGACGCCTGCGGATGCCCTGCGGCGACCGTCATCGTTTTCACGGATGTCGGACTTGACGGCGAGGTGGCCACGCGGCACCGGCAGAGTTGTCATAGTCGCTTCGGGTTGTGCGGAATTCGGCGCACTTTAGCGCCGTTTAGAGAATTTTGTCTAGTTTTCCCGTGCGGCGCCTTCCGAAACTGTGGGACAAATTACCGCTCCACGCCGCATGACCGACTCAATTTCCCGCAAGATCGGTGTACTGTACCCTAACTTGCGGCTTACTTAATGCAAGTCGCAGCCTACAGACAGCGAATTTTTACAGGCTGTCGAGTGTGTGCTTCAACTCCGCCGGATCGACTTCGCCCAGTTTTGTCGAGCGGATCTGCCCCTTCGCGTCGATCACGACCGTGAAAGGCAGGCCGCCCGCGTTATTGCCGAAGCTACGCGCAAGATCCGCGCCGCCGAAACCGGTGACATAGACGGGATACGCGACCTGCACCTTTTTCAGGAAGTCGTTGACGTTCTTCTCGCTATCCACGCCAAGTCCGATGAACTTGATGCCTTTCTTCTCGTAGTCGCGCTGCATGGCGGAGAGTGTGGGCATTTCCTTCACGCACGGTCCGCACCACGACGCCCAGAAATTGACGACGACCGGTTTGCCCTTGAACGACGCGAGCGGCACGGACGTGCCCGAAGCGCCCGGCGGCGTTGCTTTCCAGAGCTGATCGACGGCGTTCCCGCTCGCCGGGGTCGCGGCGACGCTATCGCCGCCGGTAAATACGTGACCCGCGTAAAAGCCGCCGACGGTCGCGGCGACCGCGACCACGAGGGCCGCCAGAATGCGTATGCTTTTCATGAGCGTCCAGAGAAAAGATCAGCCGCCGATTTCCAGCGGCGGGGCATCATCGCGATGATCGAGCAGCGTGCGCACCGCCGCGGCGTTCGCGCGCGCAAGGCGTCCGCGACCGTCCGCGCGCACGGCGCCACGGAGATCATCGGTGCCGTAGAGCGCAATGTGTACGCCGGTCGGCTCCTCGTTGCGCACCCGATGAAGAAAACTCAGCGTCTCGACATAGCCGCGACCGGCGAAATGCCGCGTTTCCGACACGTCGTACTGTATGTTTGCGTTCAGCAGGTAAATCGCGACTTCCTTCGGATTGTCGCAAAAGCATTGCAGATGGACATCGGAATGCTCGCCCGCCGTGCCGTTGAGCACCGCGCCCGTCAGATACGGGTCGAAGGGTTTCAGGCGTTCCATCCATTCGAGTGCGACTTCGCGCATGCGCCGCAGCACGACCGGCTGGCTCTCGCTCTGGAAAATGGCCTGATATTCGCGGATTTCCTCTTCGATCTGATCGTTATCGGGCAGAAACTCGCCGCCGATCTTCGCCTCGCCGACGACCTGCCGCGCAGCCTTGCGCTTGGCGGTCGAGTAGTCGAGCCCGTCCTCGGCGATCATTCTCGCGGCGGCAATCGCGATTTCCTCGCGCACGCGCTGCGGATCGAAATGTGATTTGCGAACCATGCCGGAATGATACTAGATAAGCTCGGACGGCCCTTTTGCGGACTCGGTGCGGCACGCTCGCGCCAGCGAAAGAGCGCCAGGCGTGCTCGGTTACAATATGCGCCTTCAGGCGCCTTTCTGCACGGGTTTGCCCACGAACGGCGCCGTTCCTGTTTTTGCATCTCAATCGCCCGCGCGGCGCGACACGGTTTATGCACATCCACATCCTCGGCATCTGCGGCACCTTCATGGGCGGACTGGCCGTTCTGGCGCGCGAGGCGGGCCACAAGGTCACCGGCTGCGACGCAGGCGTCTACCCGCCGATGAGCACGCAGCTCGAAGCGCAGGGCATCGAGTTGATCGAAGGTTACCGCGTCGAGCAACTCGCGCTCGAACCGGACTTATTCGTCATCGGCAATGTCGTGACGCGCGGCAATCCGCTGATGGAAGCCATTCTCGATCGCGGGCTGCCATATACGTCCGGCCCGCAGTGGCTCGGCGAGCACGTGCTGAACGGTAAATGGGTGCTCGCCGTCGCGGGTACGCACGGCAAGACCACGACGAGCTCCATGCTTGCGTGGCTGCTCGAAGACGCGGGCATGAACCCCGGCTTTCTGATCGGCGGCGTGCCGCTCAATTTCGGCATCTCGGCGCGTCTGACCGATTCGAGCTTCTTCGTCATCGAAGCCGACGAGTACGACACCGCGTTTTTCGACAAGCGCTCGAAGTTCGTCCACTATCGGCCGCGCACGGCGGTGCTCAACAACCTCGAATTCGATCACGCCGATATCTTCCCCGATCTCGCCGCCATCGAAACGCAATTCCATCACCTTGTTCGCACCGTGCCGGGCGTCGGGCGCATCGTCACGAACGGGCGCGAGACCGCGCTCGAACGCGTGCTGACGCGCGGCTGCTGGTCGGGCGTCGAGCGCTTCGGCGTCGACGGCGGCTGGCAGGCGTTGCCCGTCGAGCAGGGCGCGACCGTCGATGAGCATTTCGCCGTGTACTGGGAGGGCGAGCGGCAGGGCGTCGTCGACTGGCAGGTGCAGGGCGAGCACAACCGCATGAACGCGCTCGCGGCGATCGCGGCGGCGCGCTCGGTCGGCGTGCCGGCGGCGCAATCGGTCAAGGCGCTTTCTAGCTTCCGCAACGTGAAGCGGCGCATGGAAGTGAAGGGCAGCGTGGACGGCGTCACCGTCTACGACGACTTCGCGCATCATCCGACCGCGATCGACACCACCGTCGCCGGATTGAGGACGCGAATCGGCGATGCGCGCATCCTCGCCGTGCTGGAGCCGCGCTCCAACACGATGAAGCTCGGCACGATGAAGGCGCAATTGCCCGCGAGTCTCGCAAGCGCGGATCTGGTATTCGGCTACGGCGCGCGTGAAGGCCGCGACAAGCTCGGCTGGGATCTCGCCGAGGCGCTGTCTCCGCTCGGCGACAAGGCGCGGGCATTCAACGAGATCGAACCTCTGGTGAAGGCGGTCACGGCCGCCGCGCGCCCCGGCGACCACGTGCTCGTGATGAGCAACGGCGGCTTCGGCGGCGTCCATCAGAAGCTGCTCGACGCGCTATCCGCGCGTGGCGCGGGAGGACATTCGTGATTCTCTATCTGCACGGCTTTCGCTCGTCGCCCGAATCCTTCAAGGCGCGCGTGATGCACGCGCGTCTCGCGGAACTCGGGCGGCTCGGCGAATGGCAGTGCCCGATGCTGCCGGTGTCGCCGTTCGATGCCGTCGCGCTGGCGGAATCGCTCGTCGCGGACGAGAAGCCGGGCGATGTGACCGTCGTCGGCAGTTCGCTCGGCGGCTACTACGCGACGTATCTTGCCGAGAAACACGGCTGGCGCGCCGTGCTGCTCAATCCGGCGGTGATGCCCGATCGCGATCTGAGCCACTATCTCGGCGAGCAGCCGTTGTGGCACGGCGACGGCAGCATCACCGTATTGCCGAGTCATCTGGACGAACTGCGCGCGCTCGCGATCGACTCGATCACGCGGCCGGAGCGCTACTATCTGATCGCGGCGACGGGCGACGAAGTGCTCGATTACCGCACGATGCTCGACCACTATCCCGGCGTGCGGACCACGCTGATTCAGGGCGGCGATCACGCGATCAGCGACTTCCCGGCCTATCTCGCCGATGTCATCGCGTTTTGCGATCAGGCGCCGCCACCGCTCGTCGCGCCGGCGGCGGCGTGAGCACGCGGCGTCACACCAATTCAACCACCGGCGCAAATCACGCGGCCCGGTCCACCGTCTTACGAGAGTATTGAGTGAACGTTTTCTTCGAGGAATCGGGTAGTTTCAAGGCCGGATCGGTGTTGTCCAAGCAGGGCGACGCGTTCCAAGTCGAGTTGCCGGGCGGGCGGCGCGCCAAGGTGCGCGCGAAAGACGTGCTGATCGAATTCGACAAACCCGCGGCCGGCGACCTGATGCAGGAAGCCGACGCCATCGCGCAGGAAATCGATCTCGACTTTCTGTGGGAATGCGCGCCCGAAGACGAATTTCCGTTCGCTGCACTTGGCGCGGACTATTTCGGCGACAAATTCGGTCCGACCGAACGCGCGGCGCTCGTGCTGCGCATGCACGGCGCGCCGGTCTATTTCCGACGCAAGGGGCGCGGCCAGTATCAGCGCGCGCCGCAGGAACAATTGCAGATGGCGCTCGCAGGGCTGGAGCGCAAGCGTCAGCAGGCGCTCGTGCAGCAGGGTTACGAAGACGACCTGAAGGCGGGCAAGCTGCCCGACGCGCTGAAGGACAAGGCGCTCGGCCTGCTCACGAAGCCCGACAAGAATTCCATCGAGTACAAGGCGCTCGAAGCAGCGGCGGCCGCGCGCGGCATTTCGCAGGCGCGGCTGATGCTCGAATGCGGCGGCATCGCGTCGCCGCGCGCGTTGCACGAGGCGCGCTTTCTGTCGGAATACTTTCCGCACGGCACCGGCTTTCCGTCGGTGCAGCCGGGTCCGTTGCCCGAAGATTTGCCGGAAGCGAATGTCGAAGCCTTTTCCATCGACGACGTCACCACGACCGAAATCGACGACGCCTTCTCCGTCCAGCATCTCTCCGATGGCCGCGTGCGCGTGGGCATCCACATCGCGGCGCCGGCGCTCGGCATCACGCGCGGCGACATGATCGATGCGATCGCGCGCGGGCGTCTCTCCACGGTCTACATGCCCGGCGACAAGATCACGATGCTGCCGGACAACGTCGTGGATGTGTTCACGCTCGGCGAAGGCGGGCTGCGTCCGGCGCTGTCGCTGTACATCATCGTGAATCGCGAAACGCAGGAAATCGTCGCGACGGAAACGCGCGCCGAACGCGTGTTCGTGAAGAGCAATCTGCGCCACAACCATCTCGATGCGTTCGTCACCGAGGAAAGCCTCGCCGCCGGCACGGGCGATTACGCGCACAAGGCGGATATCGCGGTGCTGTGGCCGCTCGCGCAGGCGCTCTTCGAAAAGCGTCAGCAGGCGCGTGCGAGTTACGGTCTCAAGCGCGAAGTGCAGCGCAACAACGACTTCAATTTTTATGTCGATGGCGAGCACATCACGATCACGCCGCGCCGTCGCGGTTCGCCGCTCGATCTGATCGTCGCGGAACTCGCGATTCTCGCTAATTCGTCGTGGGGCGCATTCCTCGACGATCACGGCGTGCCGGGCATCTATCGC
Organism: Caballeronia sp. S22; assembly: GCF_964261745.1. Classification (NCBI taxonomy): domain Bacteria; kingdom Pseudomonadati; phylum Pseudomonadota; class Betaproteobacteria; order Burkholderiales; family Burkholderiaceae; genus Caballeronia; species Caballeronia sp. S22. The sequence goes on from NZ_OZ180035.1 coordinate 617,070, forward strand.
TCGCAGCGCGGCTTCGGCGGTCCCGGTCCGAAGCGCACGCGCATGCAGACGACGCCCGCGCCGCACGAAGGGCTGGGCGTCGCGCAATATGCGTGGAGCACGTCGCCGCTGCGCCGCTACGTCGATCTCGTCAATCAATGGCAACTGCTCGCGTGCGTGCAGCACGGCGTGACGGCCAAGCTCGCCGCGCCGTTCAAGCCGAAGGACGCGGATCTGTTCGCCGTCGTGCAGGGCTTCGACGACACCTACACCGCGTACGCCGATCATCAGCGCCGCATGGAGTATTTCTGGTGTCTGCGCTGGCTGAAGCAGGAGAACCGGAAGCAGGTTCCTGCGTCGGTCATCAAGGACGATCTCGTCCGGCTCGAAGAAATTCCGCTGATCCTGCACGTGCCGGGCCTCGGCGTGCATGCGCGCGGCACGCGTCTGATGCTGGAAGTCGTGTCGATCGATGAACTGACCGTCGAGGCGTCGTGCCGTCTGCTGCACGTCATCGATGCGCCGTCCGCGAGCGCGCCGGTGGAGGAAGAGGAAGCCGAAGAGGAGATCATCGAGACCGACGATCTTTCCGCCGAAAGCGAAGCCGAAGCGCAGGCGGAAGCGTCGGCGGAACAGCCACAACCGGAAACGCCGGACAACGCGCAGGAACCGACGCCATGAAAGATCAGTACGCGGTGATCGGCAATCCGATCGAGCACAGCAAATCGCCGTGGATTCACGCGAAGTTCGCCGAGCAGACCGGCGAGCCTGTCGAATACGGGCGCATTCTCGGGCCGCTCAACGGCTTCGAGCGTGAGGTGAAGAACTTCGTCGCGTCGGGCGGACGCGGCATGAACGTCACGGTGCCGTTCAAGCTCGAAGCGCACGCGCTCGCGGATTCGCTGTCGCCGCGCGCGGCGGCGGCGGGCGCGGTGAACACGCTGGCCTTCGGTCCCGATGGCGTGCGCGGCGACAACACCGATGGCGTCGGCCTCGTGCGCGACATCGAGGTGAATCTCGGCGTGAGCCTGAAGGGCGCGCGCATTCTGCTGCTCGGCGCGGGCGGCGCGGCACGCGGCGTCGTGCTGCCGATCTTCGATCGCGCACCGGCGGCGCTCACGATCGTCAATCGCACGGCGGCGAAGGCGCATCAGCTCGTCGAGCAGTTCGCGCAAAACGCGGCCGAATGCGGCGTGCGCTTCGCGGGCGGCGGCGCCGACAGCGCGGAAGCGGGCCGCTACGACGTGATCGTCAACGCGACCGCGGGCAGCCTCGACGCAGCCTTGCCCGATTGCGACGACAGCGCGTTCGGCGCGGGCACGCTCGCCTACGACATGATGTACGGCGCGCAACCGACCGTCTTCATGCAGCACGCGTCGAAGCTCGGCGCGCGCGCATCGGACGGCCTCGGCATGCTGGTCGAGCAGGCCGCCGAATCGTTCTTTATCTGGCGCGGCGTGCGCCCGGACGGCGGCGCGGTGCTGCGCGAATTGCGCCAGACGCTCGCAGCCAAAGCCTGATATGACCACCGCGCCGATCGGGAGCCGCGCGCCACGCGTGCACAAGGCGGTGCGTCTCGGCCCGGCGCGATGGATCCTGTACGGCGTGTCGGTGCTCGGCATCGCATTCATTGCGACGCAACTCTACTTCTTCGCGCAGATCGGCATCTGGACGGTCGTGAATCCCGGCCCGACGGCCTTCATGCGCTCCGATGCATGGACGCTCGCGAAGACGCATCCCGGCGTGTCGCTGCAGCGCACCTGGGTGCCGTACGACCAGATTTCGCGCAACCTGAAGCGCGCGATCATCGCGTCGGAAGATGCCAACTTCGTCAACAACAACGGCTACGAAACCGACGCCATTCTTCAGGCGTGGGAGAAGAACAAGGCGCGCGGAAAAATCGTCGCGGGCGGTTCGACCATTTCGCAGCAGCTCGCGCGCAATCTCTTTCTGTCGCGCGAGAAGAGCTATGTGCGCAAGGCGGAGGAGCTCGTCATCACGTGGATGCTCGAATTCTGGATGGACAAGGAACGCATCTTCGAGATCTATCTGAATTCGGTCGAGTGGGGCAACGGCGTGTACGGCGCGCAGGCGGCGGCGCAGTATTACTACAAGACGTCGGCGGCGAATCTGTCGGTCGGACAGAGCGCGCGGCTCGCTGTGATGCTGCCGCGGCCCAAGTATTTCGACGATCATCGCAACGCGCCGTATCTGTCGCAGCGTTCACGCGTCATCGCGCGCCGAATGGGTGCGGCGGAGTTGCCGCAATGAAATTCAGTTTGCGAAACTAAACAATGTAAAGCCCTGATATATCAGGGCTTTTTTGTGTTTGGAGTGCTATCGGCGGTCAGATTTTCTCCCATTATCTGAGCATGACGATCACATATTGAATAATTTGAAGAGCCCGAACTACAATCCGACCAAAGCCTGAACGGCACATGCGAGCGACGACCGGAGAGACTCTGCGGCGCGCACGACCAGAACAACGGAGACACGTCATGCACTCGATCGCCTGTCCGCGCTCGCGGGCCTCTTCACACGATTCGCACGTTCGTCCGGCAGTGCGCGCCACGGCGCCCGCTAGCGCCAGCCGACGCGCATCGTGATCGAGAACCGCGCCATGACCAAATTCCAGAACCCTGAAACCGATGCCGCCGAAGCGCAATCCGCGCACGCGAGCGGCCCGAACGTGAAGCGCAACGGCGCAAGCGGGACGAAGCACACGCCCGATCCCGATGCGATCGCATTGCCGAGCGCGCTTGTCGATGTCACGCCGCAGCAGGCCGGCACGCAAACGCTCCTGCGCGGTCTCGCAATTCTCGAAGCCGCCGCGAACGGCGCGCGCGATCTGCGCTCGTTCGGCGCGGCGCTCGGCACGACGCGCAGCACGACGCATCGGCTCGTCAGCTCGCTCGTGCAGGCGCGCTATCTTCGCCAGGTGCAGGGCGGCTATCTGCTCGGGCCGAAGCTCATCGAACTGGGCACGATCGCGCTCGAACAGATGCCGCTCACGGCGGTCGCGCGCCCGCATCTGCAAGTGCTTGCGGAACACACGCACGACACCATTCACCTCGGCGTGCGCGACGGCGACGACGTCCTCTACATCGACAAGATTCCCGGCACGCGCGGCCTGGAGATGCGCTCGCGCGTCGGGCATCGCATGCCGCTCGCATCGACGGGCATCGGCAAGGCGATGATGCTCGACCTCGAATCGAACACGTGGAAAAAGCTGCTCGAAGCGTCGCATCGCGTGCTCGCGAAAACGAGCTTCAAGCCCGACAACCGCCCTGACTTCGACACCTTCCTGCAGCGCATGACGCGTTATTCGCAAGGCGGCTTCACGTTCGATCTCGAAGAAAACGAGGCATCGATCCGCTGCGTCGCCGCGCCGGTGCGCGATGCGTCGGGCGCGATCGTCGCGGCCTTGTCGGTGGCGAGCACGATTCCCTATATGCCGCATGAACGCATGGAAGAACTGATTCCGGTCGTGCAGCGCGAGGCGCGCGCGATTTCCGAGGAACTTGGCTGGCGCGCCCCGCTGGCGGCCCGCAGGATCAAGCGATGAACGCATCTGTTTCCACGCCCGCGCTCATCGCGCTCGACTGGGGCACGACATCGCTGCGCGCCTATCTGCTGGGCGCGGACGGCGCCGTGCTCGACACGCGCGCATCGCCGGCCGGCATCATGAATCTGCCCGCGGGCCGCTTCGATCAGGCGTTCGAGGAAACCTGCGGCGCGTGGCTCGATGCGCATGCGACGCTTGCCGCGCCGTTGCCCGTCATCGCGGCGGGCATGGTCGGCAGCGCGCAGGGCTGGGTGGAAGCGCCGTACGTCGAAACGCCAGCCGGCGCGGATGCGCTCGTCGCGGGCATCGTCACGGTGAAGGCGGCGCGTGGCGTCGAGGTGCATGTCGTGCCGGGCGTGCTGGAGCGCGGCGTGTTGCCCAACGTGATGCGCGGTGAAGAGACGCAGATTTTCGGGGCGCTGGCGAGCGAGCCGTCGCTCGGAACGTCGGGCGGCGCGCTGATCGGCCTGCCGGGCACGCACGCGAAATGGGCGTTCGTGAGCGACGAGCGCATCGAGCGCTTCTACACCTTCATGACGGGCGAGACCTTCGCTGCGCTGCGCGATCACTCGATTCTCGGCCGCACGATGCAGCCGGGCGCGTCGCACGACGAGCAGGCGTTCATTCGCGGCGTCGATACGGCGCGCGATGCCGGTCACGCAGGCGTGCTTGCAACGATCTTCACCACGCGCACGCTCGGCCTCACCGGTCAGCTGACGGGCGAGCAGCAGCCGGATTATCTGTCGGGGCTGTTGATCGGCCACGAGCTGCGCGGCCTGAACGAAGTGCTCACGCGCGAACGATCCGCGCTCGCGGGCAAGACCTTGCGCCTGATCGGCAACGACGCGCTCTGCGACCGCTATCGCGCCGCGCTCGCGCGCTTCGGTTGCCACGACGCGCCGACCGTCGCGCAGGCCACCGAGCGCGGCCTTTATCGAATTGCAGCGCGCGCCGGGCTCGTCGCCGCGCCCGTGCGCACGGCCTGAAAAGGAGTCGACACAATGCAGCCTCCCATCAATTTGCCCGCGCCGTACGGCATGCACGGCGGTCTCGCGAAGGCGTTCGCCGCGTGCCCGCTGATCGCGATTCTGCGTGGCGTGACGCCGGCCGATGCCGCCGATCAGGGCCGCGCGCTGTACGAAGCGGGCTTTCGCATCGTCGAAGTGCCGCTCAATTCGCCGCAGCCGTTCGACAGCATCGCGGCGATCCGTCAGGCGCTGCCCGCCGATGCGATCGTCGGTGCGGGGACCGTGCTGCATCCGAGTTACGTCGACAGCGTGAAAGCCGCCGGCGGCGAACTCATCGTGATGCCGCACAGCGACGCCGATGTCGTGCGCGCCGCGAAGGCGCAAGGTCTCGCGTGCGCGCCGGGTGTCGCGACGCCGAACGAGGCGTTTCTCGCGCTGAAGAACGGCGCGGACGTGCTGAAGATGTTCCCCGCTGAGCAACTCGGCCCGACCGTGACGAAGGCATGGCGCGCGGTGATCGCGCAGCAAGTGCCGCTCGTGCCGGTCGGTGGCATTTCTCCGGACAACATGGGCCCGTTTTTGAGCGCGGGCGCGAACGGCTTCGGCCTCGGCTCCGCGCTGTACAAGCCGGGCCAGAGCGCGGAAGTGACCGCGTCGCACGCGAAGGCGTTCATCGACGGACTCGCGAAAGCGCGAGGCGAAATCAAATGAACCGGCTCGCCGGCAAAGTGACGATGGTCACGGGCGCGGGACGCGGCATCGGCGCGGCGATCGCGCTGGCGTTCGCGCGCGAGGGCGCGTCGGTGGCGCTGGCGGAACTCGATATCGAAACGGCGCGCGCGACGGCCGAACGCATTTCGTCGGAAGTGAGCGGCGCGCGCGTGATCGCGGTGCAGACCGACGTGACGCAGAGCGCGCAGGTGAAAGAGGCCGTCGGGCATATCGAAGCTTCGCTGGGACCGCTCGACGTGCTCGTGAACAACGCCGGCATCAACGTGTTCTGCGATCCGCTCACGATGACCGACGACGACTGGCGCCGCTGTTTCGCCGTCGATCTCGACGGCGTGTGGAACGGCTGCCGCGCGGTGCTGCCGGGCATGGTCGCTCGCGAGCGCGGCAGCATCGTGAATATCGCGTCGACGCACGCTTTCAAGATCATTCCCGGCTGCTTTCCGTATCCGGTGGCGAAGCACGGCGTGATCGGACTGACGCGCGCGCTCGGCATCGAATACGCGCCGAACAACGTGCGCGTGAATGCGATCGCGCCGGGTTACATCGAAACGCAATTGACGCTGGATTGGTGGGATTCGCAAGCCGATCCGAAGGCCGCGCGCCAGGCGACGCTCGATCTTCAGCCGATGAAGCGTATCGGCCAGCCGCAGGAAGTCGCGATGACGGCGGTGTTCCTCGCATCGGACGAGGCGCCGTTCATCAACGCGAGCTGCATCACGGTCGATGGCGGGCGCTCCGCTCTCTATCACGACTAGGCACAAAAGAATGACGCACTGGCCGCGGTGCGACATCACGACAACAAGACGCGGCCACACACCTTCGTAGCGCCCGCATACGGGCATCTTTGAGATAACGGAAAAAGTCGGGAGACAAAAGATGAAACGCAGACTGTTCCTCACGCTGATCGCCGCGGCCACGGCCACGAGCGCGTCCATGATCGCGGCGCCCGTCGCGCAGGCCGCCGACGACGTCAAGATCGGCTTCCTCGTGAAGCAGCCGGAAGAACCGTGGTTCCAGGACGAGTGGAAATTCGCCGAAATGGCCGCGAAGGAGAAGGGCTTCACGCTCGTGAAGATCGGCGCGCCGTCGGGTGAAAAGGTGATGAGCGCGATCGACAACCTCGCCGCGCAAAAGGCGCAGGGCTTCATCATCTGCACGCCGGATGTGAAGCTCGGGCCGGGCATCGTCGCGAAGGCGAAGGCCGACAAGCTCAAGATGATGACGGTCGATGACCGCCTCGTCGACGGTTCGGGCAAGCCGATCGAAGCCGTGCCGCACATGGGCATTTCGGCCTACAACATCGGCAAGCAGGTCGGCGACGGCATCGCCGCCGAAATCAAGAAGCGCGGCTGGGACATGAAGGATGTCGGCGCGATCGACGTGACCTACGAGCAACTGCCGACCGCGCATGACCGCACGAGCGGCGCGACCGATGCGCTCGTCGCCGCGGGCTTCCCGAAGGCGAACATCGTCGCCGCGCCGCAGGCGAAGACCGACACCGAGAACGCGTTCAATGCCGCGAACATCGCGCTCACGAAGAACCCGCAGTACAAGCACTGGGTTGCCTACGCGCTCAACGACGAGGGCGTGCTCGGCGCCGTGCGCGCGGCGGAAGGGCGCGGCTTCAAGGCGGACAACATGATCGGCATCGGCATCGGCGGTTCGGACTCGGCGTTGAACGAGTTCAAGAAGCCGAATCCGACGGGCTTCTACGGCACCGTCATCATCAGCCCGAAGCGCCACGGCGAAGAGACGTCCGAGCTGATGTACGCGTGGATCAAGGACGGCAAGGCGCCGCCGCCGCTCACGCTCACGACCGGCATGCTGGCTACGCGTGAGAACGTGGCCTCGGTCCGCCAGCAAATGGGTCTGGCGTCGAACTAAAAGTGCAATGGCGGGCCGCGTCTCGACGATGCGGCCCGCAAGAAACCAGGAGGCGATGTGTCAGCGACGCTGCGTTTTGACAATATCGGCAAGGTGTTTCCAGGCGTGCGCGCGCTCGACGGCGTGTCGTTCGACGTCAACGCCGGCGAAGTTCACGGCTTGATGGGCGAGAACGGCGCGGGTAAATCGACCTTGCTCAAGATTCTCGGCGGCGAGTATCAGCCCGATTCGGGGCGCGTGCTCATCGACGACAACGAAGTACATTTCGCGAGCGCGGCGGCTTCGATCGCGTCGGGCATCGCGGTGATTCACCAGGAATTGCAGTACGTGCCGGACCTGACCGTGTCCGAGAACCTGCTGCTCGGCGCGCTGCCGAACCGGCTCGGCTGGGTCGACAAGCGCGCGGCGAAAGCGCACGTGCGCGAGCGGCTGACGGCGATGGGCGTCGATCTCGATCCGAACGCGAAGCTGCGCAAGCTGTCGATCGCGCAGCGGCAGATGGTGGAAATCTGCAAGGCGCTGTTGCGCAACGCGCGCGTGATCGCGCTGGATGAACCAACGAGTTCGCTGTCGCATCGCGAGACGGAAGTGCTGTTCAAGCTCGTGCGCGATCTCAAGGCGGACAACCGCGCGTTGATTTACATCTCGCATCGCATGGACGAGATTTACGAGTTGTGCGACGCGTGCACGATTTTCCGCGACGGCCGCAAGATCGCGTCGCATCTGGCGCTTGCGGACGTGCCGCGCGAAACGCTCGTGCAGGAAATGGTCGGCCGCGAAATCAGCGACATCTACGACTATCGCGCGCGGCCGCTGGGCGAGGTGCGTTTTGGGGTGAAGAACGTGCTGGGTGACGCATTGAGCGCGCCCGTGAGCTTCGAGGTGAAGCGCGGCGAGATCGTTGGTTTCTTCGGTCTGGTCGGCGCGGGCCGCAGCGAACTGATGCATCTCGTCTACGGCGCGGACAAGAAGAAGGACGGCACGATCACGCTCGACGGCCAGCCGATCAAGGTTCGCAGCACCGGCGAGGCGATCCGCCACGGCATCGTGCTGTGTCCGGAGGATCGCAAGGAAGAAGGCATTGTCGCGATGGCGACGGTCGCGGAGAACATCAACATCTCGTGCCGCCGTCACTATCTGCGCGGCGGGTTGTTTCTCGATCGCAAGAAGGAGGCGCAGACGGCCGAGCGCTTCATTCAGCTTCTGAAGATCAAGACGCCGAGCCGCAAGCAGCGCATCCGCTTTTTGTCGGGCGGCAATCAGCAGAAGGCGATTCTTTCGCGCTGGCTCGCGGAGCCGGATCTGAAGGTCGTGATTCTCGACGAACCGACGCGCGGCATCGACGTCGGTGCGAAACATGAAATCTATAACGTGATCTATCAGCTCGCCGAGCGCGGCTGCGCGATCGTGATGATTTCGTCGGAGTTGCCGGAAGTGCTCGGCGTGTCCGACCGGATCGTCGTGATGCGGCAGGGGCGGATCGCGGGCGAACTGCCGCGCGACAGGGCGAATGAACAGGCGGTGCTGAGTCTCGCGCTGCCGCAGAGCGATAGCGTCGCCGAAGCGGCGTAAGGACAAGAGGAGCGAATCATGGAAGCAAGAGAAAACATCGTGGGGCAGGCGACCGAGACCGTCGCGAACGCGCTGATCCCGCAAAAGAACGACAAGCAGAAGTGGTGGCAACAGATCACGGAATACAGCCTGATTGTGATCTTCGTCGTCATGTTCCTGACGATGTCGCTGACCGTCGATCACTTCTTCTCGATCGAGAACATGCTCGGTCTGGCGTTGTCGATCTCGCAGATCGGCATGGTCGCGTGCACGATGATGTTCTGTCTCGCGTCGCGCGACTTCGACTTGTCGGTCGGTTCGACGATCGCGTTCGCCGGCGTGCTCTGCGCGATGGTGCTCAACGCGACCGACAACACCGCGATCGCGATCGTCGCGGCGGTGGCGGCGGGCGCGGTGATCGGCTTCGTGAACGGCGCGGTGATCGCCTATCTGCGCATCAACGCGCTGATCACCACGCTGGCGACGATGGAGATCGTGCGCGGGCTCGGGTTCATCGTGTCGCACGGGCAGGCGGTGGGTGTTTCGTCGGATACGTTCATCGCGCTCGGCAGTTTGTCGATGGTCGGGATTTCCCTGCCTATCTGGGTGACGCTTGCGTGCTTCATCGTTTTTGGCGTATTGCTCAACCAGACGGTGTATGGACGTAATACATTGGCGATCGGCGGGAATCCTGAAGCGTCGCGGCTCGCGGGTATCAATGTCGAGCGCACGCGGGTTTGGATCTTTTTGATTCAGGGCGCGGTGACGGCGCTGGCGGGTGTCATTCTCGCTTCGCGGATCACTTCGGGGCAGCCGAATGCTGCTCAGGGTTTTGAGCTGAACGTGATTTCGGCTTGCGTGCTGGGGGGCGTTTCGCTGCTCGGCGGCCGGGCGACGATTTCGGGTGTCGTGATCGGGGTGCTGATTATGGGCACGGTCGAGAACGTCATGAATCTTTTGAATATCGATGCGTTCTATCAGTACCTCGTGCGGGGGGCGATCTTGCTCGCTGCCGTGTTGCTCGATCAGTTGAAGAATCGTGGGTCGAGGGATTGAGGGTTTTTGGTTTTAGTGTGCTTCGGGTTCGTGGAAGCTTGCTTTCGCGGTGGTCTATTAGCACTGCCCCTGTGCGGGGCGGCAGTTACTTTCTTTGCTGCTGCAAAGAAAGTAACCAAAGAAAGCAGCTTCTCACCGCCCGCGGTCACACGCAGTTTGGCCACGCGTGCCAGCCCGCAGTGGCACTCGCCTAAGTGTCGCCCTCGAAGGACTTACCGGGCTTGGCTCGCGCACGGTCTGACAAGCTAGGTGTTTTACGGCGCTGGTTCAGCACGAAAGAGCTTCGGCACAGCGCTACGCGCTGCCGCCGGGTATGCAAGGGAAACCGTCGAAGAAGAAGCGCACGCAAACCCGATTGACCCATCGGCCGCGTAGCGGGCCGGAGCTATTTGGTGCTGAACCGGTCAGTGGAGCGGCACGAGGCGACAGACCGTGCGCGAGCCAAGCCCAGTTAGTCCTACGAGGGCGACACTTAGGCGAGGGCCACCGCGGGCTGGCAAGCATGGTCAACGTGCGTGTGACCGCGGGCTTAAACGAGCTGCTTTCTTTGGTTACTTTCTTTGCAGCAGTGTATGGACCGGAGACATGGGTAACACCTGTTCCAGGACATGGGTAACACTTCGGACGAATGGTTCGTCCGGAGTAGATCATGACCTGGGATAGCAAAGACATCATGGAACTGCGGCTTGAATTCGTGGAATTCGCCACCCGAGAAGGGGCCAATCGGCGCGCCTTGTGTCGCCAGTACGGCATCAGCGCGAAGACGGGGTACAAGTGGATCAGGCGCTTCGAGCAAGGCGACACCGCTTTGGCCGATCAGGGCCGACGGCCCGTGCATAGCCCCTCGCGTACCGATGCCGAAGTAGAGGCACGCGTGGTCGAACTGCGTCAAGCGCATCCCGCCTGGGGGGCGGCCAAGCTTGCCAGGCGCCTGAGCGATCTGGGTTGCGCTCAGACGCCTTCGCCGAGCACCGTGACGCGCATCCTGCATCGGCAAGGCCTGATCACCGCTGAGAGCAGCACCGAGGCCTTGCGCTGGCAGCGCTTTGAACACGAGCATCCCAACGATCTGTGGCAGATGGATTTCAAGGGCTATATCGAACTCGACAGTGGACGACGCTGCTTGCCGTTCACGGTGCTGGACGATCATTCGCGCTTCGATCTGGCGCTCGATGCGTGTGGCAGCACGCCCACGCGGGTCGTGCGTGAGCACTTGCGCGCGGTGTTTCGCCGTTACGGGTTGCCGCTGCGCATCAATGCGGACAACGGTCCGCCATGGGGCAGCCCTGCGCGACCCGGACAACTGACTGCGCTGGCGATCTGGCTGATCCGCCTGGGCATCCGACCTTCGTACAGCCGGCCCGGGCATCCGCAGACCAACGGTAAAGACGAACGGTTTCATCGGACGCTGAAGGCGGAACTGCTCGCGGGTCGACACTTCAAGAGCCTGAAGAGTATCCAGCAAGCCTTCGATACGTGGCGCCAGATGTACAACCACGAGCGCCCGCATCAGGCGCTGGGCATGGCCACGCCGATCTCGCGCTATCAACCCAGCCCGCGAGCGTATCCGGAGCGTCTGCCGCCGATCGAGTACGGCGACGCAGACGTGGTGCTTCGCGTGGGCATCAACGGCGAGGTGCGCTTCAAGTCGCAATGCTTCAAGGTTTCAAGTGCGCTGGCTGAGCTGCCCATCGCGTTGCGCGCCTGTAGCGAAACCGACGGCTGCTACGACGTGTACTTCGCTCATCAACGAATCGATACCATCAGCTTGAAGGGACGCGGCAAAAGGAGCTAAATGTGTTACCCATGTCCTGACACACCTGTTACCCATGTCTCCGGTCTATACACAGCAGCAAAGAAAGTGACCCCCGCCCCGGGGAGGGGCAGAGCTAATAAACCGACACGAACGCAGGATTCCACCACAGAAGCGCAAGCAAAAGAGACGAACCCCCATGCCCCCCATCAACAAATCATTAGCAAGATACCCAAGCCTGGAAGGCAAAACAGTCCTGATAACGGGCGGCGCAACCGGCATCGGCGAGGGCTTCGTCGAACATTTCTTCGATCAGGGCGCGAAAGTCGCCTTCTTCGACATCGACACTGACGCGGGCGAAGCGCTGGCCGACCGTCTGGGCGCAGCCCTGACACCAAACCAGACCCGCCCGATGTTCCTACGCGTCGACCTCACCGACATCGACGCATTGAGAAAAGGCATCGCAGACGTCCGCGCAGCATTCGGCCCAATCGGCGTGCTCGTCAACAACGCCGCCAACGACAAGCGCCATGCTATCGAGGACGTCACGCCCGAATCGTACGATGCAGCCATCGCGGTCAACATCCGCCATCAGTTCTTCGCGGCTCAGGCCGTGATCGAAGACATGAAGCGCCTGGGCGGCGGCTCCATCATCAATCTCGGCTCGATCAGCTGGATGCTCAAGCAAGGCAACTTTCCCGTCTACACGACGTCGAAATCGGCGGTGCAGGGCATGACGCGCGGCCTCGCGCGCGATCTCGGCAAGTTCGGCATCCGCGTGAATACGCTCGTGCCGGGCTGGGTGATGACCGAGAAGCAAAAGCGTCTGTGGCTCGACGAGGCCGGCAAGGAAGCGATCAAGCAGGGCCAGTGCATCGGCGGGGAACTGCTGCCCGTGCATCTCGCGCGCGCAGCGCTCTTCCTCGCTTCGGACGACAGCAGCATGATGACGGCGCAAGACATCGTCGTCGACGGAGGATGGGCCTGATGAACTCGACTCGCGCGCAGCTTCTGATCGACAGCCAATGCTCGCTCGGCGAAGGCGCCACATGGTGCGCCGCGAGCGACACGTTCTGGTGGACCGATATCGAAGGCGAGAAGCTGTGGCGCTACGATCCGCGCGACGGCGCGAGCGAATCGTTCGCGATGCCCGAGCGGCTCGGCTGCTTCACGCCCTGCGCCGATACGCGTTTTCTGCTCCTCGGCCTCGCGTCGCGGCTCGCGTTCTACGAGATCGCGACGGGTAACATCGACACCATCATGGAAGTCGAAGCCGATCTGCCGACGCGTCTCAACGATGGCCGCTGCGACCGCGAAGGGCGCTTCGTGTTCGGCACGAAGCACGATATCGACGATGCGCAGGCGATCGGCGGGTTTTATCGGCTGAACCGGGATCTGTCGCTGGAGCGCCTGCCGCTCGGCAATTGCGCGATTTCGAACAGCATCGGCTTTTCGCCCGACGGCGCGACGATGTACTACTGCGATTCGCCGACGCGCCAGATCCGCGTCTGCGACTATCCGACGTTCGCCAACGATCGCGTGTTCGTCGAGCTGACGGATGCCACGGGCGTGCCCGATGGCTCGATCGTCGATGCCGATGGCGGCCTGTGGAACGCGCAGTGGGGCGGCGCGCGCGTCGTGCGCTATGGACCCGATGGCCGCGAGACCGCGCGCATCGATGTGCCGACCGCGCAGCCGAGTTGCGCCGCGTTCGGCGGCGCGGACTTCGGCACGCTGTTCATCACGAGCGCGCGCATCGGACTCGCCGATGACGCGCTGAAAAGCGATGCGCACGCAGGCGGCGTGTTCGTCGCGACACCCGGCGCGCGTGGCATCGCCGAAGCAGTATTTGCAGGCAAGGCGTAACGAAAAATAGCGAGGCGGCGCGCGACCGACGCGCCGCCCGGCACACCCCGGCGACGCCGGGTTCTTCGCCTCTCGATGGAGCACGAGTCATGGCTGTTGCGCGCACAGAGCAAAGACCGAATCCTGCATCGAAGTCCAAGGCACAGGCGAACGCGCGGCGTTCGAGGCTCGCCGCCGCAACCGAACCACCGATCCGCCCCGGCCCCGGCACCGCGATGGTCGCAATGGGCGGCCGCGATGTCGATGGCTGCATCACGCTCGCCAACGCGCATCTGCGGCTCGAACTCGCGCCGTCGCTCGGCGGCGGGATCACGCGTTTCGACTGGCGCCATCAGGGCACGCTGGTGCCGATCTTCCGGCCGTGCGTCGATCCCGGTCCGGACACGGACCCGAATCAGCTCGCGTGCTATCCGCTTCTGCCGTACTCGAACCGTATCGGCAATGGGCACTTTCAGTTTTCAGGACGATCGATCGACGTGCCGTGCAACCGCGCCGGCGAACCGCTGCCGTTACATGGCGATGGCTGGCTCGGCGCGTGGGAGGTCGCGGAGGAAACGTCCGCGCGCGTGCGTCTCACGCTCGATCGCAGCGACGGCAAGCCGTATGCCTTTCGCGCCTCGCAGACTTACACGCTCGACGAAGCCACGCTCGCCGTGACGCTCGACGTGGAAAATACCGGCGACGAAGCGCTGCCGTTCGGCCTCGGGCTGCATCCGTTCCTGATGCGCGAGGCGGACACGGAGTTGTCCGCGGCGGCAGGCGGCGTGTGGCTCTGCGGCGACGACTGGCTGCCGGTGCGCCACGTGCCCGCGCCGCCCGCGTGGCAATTCGGCGTCGCGTATCCGATGCCGTCGGAGATGGTCAACAACGCGTTCACCGGCTGGAGCGGCCGCACGAGCGTGCTGTGGCCGAAGCGCCGCCTGTCGCTCACGATCGCCGCGGACACCGATTACTACGTGCTGTATGCGCCGCCCGGCGAGAGCTTTTTCTGCTTCGAGCCGGTCGATCATCCGATCAACGCGGTGAATCTGCCCGGCGGCGGCGAAGCGCACGGGATGACCGTGCTCGAACCGGGCGAGCGGCTGTCGCGCGAGTTTCGGTTCACCGTCGAGCGCACCGGGGAAGCGGCGCGGCGCTCGAGGCCGCGCACGCGAGCCGGAGCGAAGGCGCGGGCGCGGGACGCTGCGCGCTGATCGCAAAAGGGAAGCGATGCCGCGCACGTTAAAATGCGTGGCATCGACGTTCAACAAAATCCCGCCATGTCCTTCATCCAGACCCTCAACGCCGCGTGGTCGCGGACGCAATCGCTTCTTTGCGTCGGCCTCGACCCGGAACCCGCCAAATTTCCCGGCGCCCTGAACGGACGCGCCGACGCGATCTTCGAGTTCTGCAAGACCATCGTCGATGCGACTGCGCCGTATGCGTCGTCGTTCAAGCCGCAGATCGCGTACTTCGCGGCGCATCGCGCGGAAGATCAGCTCGAAGCGCTGATCGCGCACATCCACGAGAAGCACGCCGGCATTCCGGTGATTCTGGATGCGAAGCGCGGCGATATCGGCAGCACGGCCGAGCAGTACGCGAAGGAAGCGTTCGAGCGCTACGACGCGGATGCCGTGACGGTCAATCCGTACATGGGCTTCGATTCGATCGAGCCGTATCTCGCGCATGAAGGCCGCGGCGTGATCGTGCTGTGCCGCACGTCGAATCCGGGCGGCTCGGATCTTCAATTCCTCACCACCGATGGCAAGCCGCTGTATCAGGTCGTCGCGACGCTCGCGGCGGAAAAGTGGAACGCGAGCGGCCAGCTCGGGCTGGTCGTCGGCGCGACGTTTCCGAAGGAAATCGAAACGGTGCGCGGGATCGTCGGCGATATGCCCTTGCTGATTCCGGGCATCGGCGCGCAAGGCGGCGATGTCGAAGCGACCGTGCGCGCGGGCCGCACCGCGAGCGGCGCGGGCATGCTGATCAACTCGTCGCGCGCGATCATCTACGCGGGCAAGGACGACGACTACGCGCAAGCCGCCGCCGAAGCGGCGAAGAAGACACGCGACACGATCAACGCCTACCGCTGAGCGCCGGTTCAGGCATCGGGAATCGGCGCGAGCAGCGCGTCGATGTCCTCGGCTGAGAACTTCTCCACGGCGCGCGCGTCCTCGGACAGGATGCCCGCCGCGAGCGCTGCCTTGCGTTCCTGCATCGACAATATCTTTTCTTCGATGCTGCCGGTCGCGACGAGCTTGTACACGAACACCGGCTTGTCCTGCCCGATGCGATGCGCGCGATCCGTCGCCTGATTCTCGGCGGCAGGATTCCACCACGGATCGTAGTGGATCACGGTATCGGCGGCGGTCAGGTTCAGTCCGACGCCGCCTGCCTTCAGGCTGATCAGGAAAATCGGCGCCTCGCCCGCCTGAAAGCGCTGCACGGGCGTCTTGCGATCGGCGGTCTCGCCGGTCAGCGTGACGTACGTGAGCCCGGCTTCATCGAGCGCCGTGGCGATGATCGCGAGCATGCCCGTGAATTGCGAGAACACGAGCACGCGCCGGCCTTCCTCGATGAGATTCGGCAGCATCTCGAGCAAAAGCGCGAGCTTGGCCGATTCCTGCGTCTTCTTCGCGCCCGGCAGCTTGACGAGCGACGGATCGCAGCACACTTGCCGCAGCTTCAGGAGCGCGTCGAGCATCAGGATATGGCTGCGCGCGAAACCCTGCTTCTCGATGGCGTCCCGCACTTTCTTCTGCATCGCCGCGCGCACGGTTTCATAGAGATCGCGCTGCGCGCCCTCCAGTTCGACGCTGCGCACGATCGTGGTCTTCAGCGGCAGTTCGGTGGCGACATCGTCCTTGCGGCGACGAAGCACGAATGGGCGAATCCGGCGCGCGAGCAGGTCGCGGCGCGTCGGGTCGTTGTACTTCTCGATCGGTTTGCGCCAGCGAGCCGCGAAGTCCTTTTGCGTGCCGAGAAAACCGGGCAGCAGGAAATCGAATTGCGACCAGAGCTCGCCCAGATGATTTTCGAGCGGCGTGCCGGTAAGACACAGGCGATGCCGCGCGCGCAATGTGCGGATCACGCCCGCCGCCTTGCTCGAAGCGTTCTTCACGTACTGCGCTTCGTCGAGTATCAACAGGTGATAGTCGTGCGCGGACAGCGCCTCGTGATCGCGCCAGACGAGCGGATACGTCGTGACGATGAGATCGTGCTCCGCGATGCTCGCGAACCGTTCGTGCCGCTGCGGCCCGTGCAGATCGAGCACCTTGAGTCCGGGCGCGAAACGCCGTGCTTCTTCCTGCCAGTTGTTGACGAGCGTGGTCGGGACGACGATGAGCGCCGGCTGCGTAAGCCGACCGGCTTCCTTTTCGACGAGGATGTGCGCGAGCGTCTGCACCGTCTTGCCGAGGCCCATGTCGTCGGCGAGCACGCCGGCGAGTTCGTGCTCGCGCAGGAACTGCATCCAGTCGACGCCCTCGCGCTGATAATCGCGCAGCGTCGCTTGCAGGCCGCGCGGCACGTCGATCCGGCGCGGGCCAGCGGCTTTGCGCAGCCGTTGCACGAGTCCGACCATCGATGTATCGCCGTCGAATTGCCAGCGCACTTTTTCATCGGCGTCGGTGAGACGGCCGGCTTCGAGCGCCGAGATACGCAGCGGCGTATCCGCGTTGAAGTCGGCGCGGTCGAACAGATCGATCAGCGCGCGCACGAGCGGCTTGATCCGCGCGGCGCGCACGCTGAAGCGCCTGCCCGCATGCGTGCGGAATTCGACGGCGTGCGCATCGTCGATCTTGTCGATCGCGCCGCCGAGCCAGCGGCGGTCGCGGGCGAAGAGTTCCGCGAGAAGCGGTTCGAGCCGAACGCGTTCCGCCTCGACCATGATGCCCAGTTCGAGATCGAACCAGCCGTTCTCGGCGGCGCGCGCGGCCGCCTCGATCTCGTCGATCTCGACGACATCGAAACGCGAATTTGGCACGATGACGACGCGCCAGCCCGCCTTGCGCATTGCAGGCAACTGTTCCGCGATGAACGCAGTCCATGCGTCGCGCGCGGGCATGATGAAGCCGCCGGCGTCGGGCGAATCGTCGTGAAGGTCTTGCACGCCACCAATGGACTTCAGCCCAGCCTTGGCCAGACGATTCCAGCACGCGTTCTCGAAATCGTCCCGGCGCGCGAGGCGAACGCGCTGGCCGTCCGGCAGCCGCAGGATCGTCTCGGAACTGTGCGCTGAAATCGTGATGCCGTCGTAGTCGAAATCCAGTCGGGCGATGTCGAGTTCCGCCGGCGGCGTATTCAGCCTGCGAGGCGCGTCGAGCAGAAGCGTGTCGAGCGTGAGCACGGGCACCGGCGCGACGTCGATCATGCGGGTTCCCGTGTCGCCGTCGCCGGGCGGCGCGGGCAGCTCAGGCGCGAATTCGGCGAGCGTCGCGCGCACGATGTTCGCTTCCTCGAGCGTCAGCATCGGCATCGCCAGATAGTCGGCGAGCAGTTCATCGGGAATCTGCGTTTCGACGAGTCCGCTTTCCTTCGCGATGCCGTCGAAATACCACGGCGGTTCGGTCGGCAGCACGATGCCGCCTTCCGGCTCGGTTTCGAGCGCCGCGAAAATCATGTCGTCGTGGCGCGGAATCCATTCGACGGTCCCGCGGCGGCGCGCGCCTTCGCGCAAGGGCTGTTTCAACTGCAGGGCATTCGCGTTCGACTCGAAGTAGAGACGGCCCGTTGCGAGCATCATCTGCCAGACCACCGCGCCGCGCTTGCCGAGTAGTTCGTAGCAGTTGCTCGAAAAGCCGCGCTCGGTTCTGAGCGCACGAATGATCGCTTCGTCTTCCGCGTTCACGAATTTCGGCGGGCTTTTCCAGGCGGCATAGTTCGGGTACCAGCTTTCTGTCGCGCGAATCTCACCATTGACGTTGAGCCGCGCCTTGAGCGTCACCAGTTCGAAACCGAAGCTACCGCGCAGGGACGGCACGAGCGCGTAGACAATCTGATACACCGCGCCGGTTGCGGGCCGCGCCGCTTTCGCCTGCGCCAGCCGCGTCGCCTCGACCTTGGCGCGAACGCCCGACAGCCACCGCTCGACGCCCGGGCTCAAGCCGCTTCGCTCAGCGGCTTCCTTTCGCTCCAGCCAGGCGAGCAACGTCGCCGCGATATGCTTGCACTCGTATCCGACCGGGCAGGAGCAGTAGCCGTACGGCCGGCTCTTCCTCAATTCGATCTCTACCTGGTACGGCTCCGGTTGCGTCCCCTGTACTTCCGCTTGCAGGACGTTCCCCATCAAGACGATATCGCCGACATCGCGGACGTAGCCGAGCGCCTTGCCGATGGTCTTCGGGCCCATCCAGCGGGCCACCTGATCTCTGGTGTATGTGGCCGGATCGGCCATCTCGCTGTTTGATTCTGTCATGCGATGTCGCTGCGTTTCACCGTTCGTTCCGATCCAGAAACTCCAGCAGCTTGCGCAGCGCATGCGCCGCCGCCTGCGCGCGCACCTGTTCGCGATCGCCCTTGAACAGTTGCGTTTCGACGCCGGTGTCCAGCCGGTTGCTCCACGCGAACGACACCGTGCCCACCGGCTTCGCTTCGCTTCCTCCCGCCGGACCCGCGACGCCGGTGATCGCGACCGACACCTGCGCGCGGCTGTTGCGCAGCGCGCCTTCGGCCATCGCTTTCGCGACGGGCTCGCTCACCGCGCCGTGCTGCTCGATCAACGCGGCCGGCACGCCGATCATCTCGACCTTCGCGAGATTCGAATAGGTGACGAAGCCGCGCTCGAACCACGCGCTGCTGCCGGAAATATCGGTGATGGCGGTCGCGACCATGCCGCCCGTGCACGACTCGGCGGTGGCGAGCATCAGCCGTTCGTCGCGCAGCTTGTTGCCGACGCGAATCGCAAGTTGGTGAACGACGGTGTCGGTTGGCATGGCGGTCTTCTCGAAAAATTGAAATATCAGGCGGTCATGCGCCAGAGCGCGATCACGAGCAGCGTAAAGAACGCCGCGACGAGGTCATCGAACATGATGCCGAAACCGCCTTTCAAATGGCGGTCGAAATAGCGGATGGGCGGCGGCTTCACCATGTCGAAGAAACGGAACACGATGAACGCCCACAACTGACCGGTGAAGGTCGCGGGCGTGACGAGCAGCAGCACAAGCCAGAACGCGACGATCTCATCCCACACCACCGGCGACGGGTCCGCGATACCCATCTTCTTCGCGGTGAAGCCGGTGAACCAGCATCCGGCGATGAAACCGGCGACGATCAGCGCGCCCCACTCGGCGACCGTCAGATGCGGATTGAACACGACGAACGACACCCACGCGAACAGCGTGCCGACCGTTCCGGGCGCGATGGGAGACAGGCCGCTGCCGAAGCCGAGCGAAAGAATATGAAGCGGATGGGTGAGCATGAAGCGCGCGCTCGCCTTGCGCGGCGCGGCGCGCGGCGGGTTGCGCGAATCGTTCGATTCGCCCGCGAGTGTCGGGTCAGTCTGCATGAAAATGATCGAAGCCTTGCAACGTCAGAGAGAGCGGGGCGCCCGAGGCATCGCGCCAGGCGATAGACGCGATACCCGGCGCACCGGATGATTCGATTGTACCGATGCGGGTCAGCGGCACTTTCACGCTCGTCGCGATATTCGCGAGCGCGTCGCGCGCATCGACGGGCGCGGTGAAGCAGAGCTCGTAGTCGTCGCCGCCCGCGAGCGTGCAGGCGCGGCGCGCGGCGTCGGGCAGCGCGCGCACGGCGTCCGAGCACGGCACGGCATCGGCATCGACGACGGCGCGAACGCCCGAGCGCTTCAGGATGTGCATGAGATCGCCGGCGAGGCCATCGGAGATATCGAGCGCCGCGTGCGCCACGCCGCGCAACGCGAGGCCCAGCGCCACGCGCGGCTCGGGCCGCTCCAGCGCGCGCTTCCAGTCCGCGGCGGCGTCGTCATCGGGCGCGCGCCATTCGCCGCGAATCGCGCCGAGTCCCGCGCGCGCATCGCCCAATGTGCCCGACACCCAGATGTCGTCGCCGGGCCGTGCGGCGTCGCGGCGCAATGCCGCGCCATGCGGCACGTCGCCGAACACGGTGATGCAGAGGTTGAGCGGACCGCTCGTCGTATCGCCGCCGATGAGCGCGCAGTCGTGCCGCTCCGCGAGCGCGAAGAGGCCGTTGCTGAACGCTTCGAGCCATGCTTCATCGGCGCGCGGCAACGCGAGCGCGAGCGTGAATGCGTGCGGCTTCGCGCCCATCGCGGCGAGGTCCGACAGATTCACCGCGAGCGCCTTGTGGCCGAGCGCGTATGGATCGACATCGGCAAAGAAGTGGCGGCCTTCGACCAGCATGTCCGTCGAAATGGCGAGCTGATGGCCGGCGGGCGGCGCGATGAGCGCGCAGTCGTCGCCGATGCCGAGCGGCGTCGCGGCCTCGTCGTCATGACGTGGCGAGGGCGCCGTCGCGCGGCGTGCGAAGAATCGGTCGATCAGTGAAAACTCGGAGAGCATCGTCGGCGATGAATAGGTTTTTTGTGCGCTGCAAGAGAAAAGCGCAGGACGTGCAGGAAAGCCCGAAAGCCTTCGTCCTGCATCTCGAAAAAATCGAACGATGTGCCGCGAGCCTTGCCCCGCGAGGCGATCAGACCTTTTCCGGTCATGGCACTTGTAGCCGAAATGCATGGAGCGCGGTCCGAAACCGTCTCTGAATGGCGCTACAATGCGTTCGAACTTCCATTCTAAATCCCGCACTGCTAGCCCGCCTTATGACGACTGACGCCAATACCAAGTTGCGCGAAGCTGCACTCGACTATCACGAATTCCCGGTCCCCGGAAAGATCGCGATCGCGCCCACCAAGCAGATGATCAACCAGCGCGACCTCGCGCTGGCCTATTCGCCGGGCGTCGCGTTCGCGTGTGAAGCGATCGTTGAAGATCCGCTGAACGCCGCGCGGTTCACCGCGCGCAGCAACCTCGTGGGCGTCGTGTCGAACGGCACGGCCGTGCTGGGTCTCGGCAACATCGGGCCGCTCGCGTCGAAGCCGGTGATGGAAGGCAAAGCCGTGCTCTTCAAGAAGTTCGCGGGCATCGACGTGTTCGATATCGAGCTGAACGAAAGCGATCCGCACAAGCTCGTCGATGTGATCGCCGCGCTCGAACCGACCTTCGGCGGCATCAATCTGGAAGACATCAAGGCGCCGGACTGCTTCATCGTCGAGCGGGAATGCCGCAAGCGCATGAAGATTCCCGTGTTCCACGACGACCAGCACGGCACCGCGATCGTCGTCGCGGCGGCGGTCACCAATGGTCTGAAGGTGGTCGGCAAGAACATCGGCGAAGTGAAGCTCGTCGCCTCGGGCGCGGGCGCGGCGGCGCTGGCGTGCCTGAATCTGCTCGTCGATCTCGGCATGAAGCGCGAGAACATCTACGTGACCGACCTTGCCGGCGTGGTCTACAAGGGCCGTGCCGAGCTCATGGACCCGGACAAGGAACTGTTCGCCCGCGAAACCAGCGCGCGCACGCTCGCCGAAGTGATGGAAGGCGCCGACGTGTTCCTCGGTCTCTCGGCTGGCGGCGTGCTCAAGCAGGACATGGTCAAGCAGATGGCCGCGAAGCCGCTGATTCTCGCGCTCGCCAATCCGACGCCGGAAATCCTGCCTGAACTCGCGCTCGAAGTGCGTCCGGACGCGGTGCTGGCCACCGGCCGCACGGATTATCCGAACCAGGTCAACAACGTTCTGTGCTTCCCGTTCATTTTCCGCGGCGCGCTCGATGTCGGCGCGACTGTGATCACGAAGGAAATGGAAATCGCGGCGGTGAACGCGATCGCGGAACTCGCGCGGCAGGAGCAGAGCGATATCGTCGCGACGGCTTACGGCATTCAGGATTTGTCGTTCGGTCCGGAATATCTGATTCCGAAGCCTTTCGATCCGCGCCTCATCGTGAAGATCGCGCCGGCGGTGGCGAAGGCCGCGATGGATTGCGGCGTGGCGACGCGTCCCATCGAGGACATGGAAGCCTACGAGCAGCATCTGCAGCAGTTCGTCTATCACAGCGGCACGACGATGAAGCCCGTGTTCCAGCTCGCGCGCAGCGTGGAGTCGGAGAAGAAGCGCATCGTGTTCGCGGAAGGCGAGGAGGAGCGCGTGCTGCGCGCGGTGCAGATCGCCGTCGATGAAAAGATCGCCAAGCCGATACTCATCGGCCGGCCGGCGGTCATCGAGCAGCGCATCCAGAAGTTCGGGCTGCGTCTTGCGCCGGGCGTCGATTTCTCGGTCGTCGATACGGATCACGACGAGCGTTATCGCGACTTCTGGCAGTCGTACGCGAAGATGATGGCGCGAAAGGGCATCAGCCAGCAGATGGCGAAGCTCGAAATGCGCCGCCGCACGACGCTCATCGGCGCGATGCTGGTGCAAAAGGGCGAAGCCGACGGCATGATCTGCGGCACGGTGAGCACGACGCATCGTCATCTGCACTTCATCGATCAGGTCATCGGCAAGAAGGAAGGCGCGAAGGTCTACGCGGCGATGAACGCGCTGGTGTTGCCGGGCCGCCAGATTTTCCTGGTCGACACGCACGTGAACGTCGATCCGACGCCCGAGCAGCTCGCCGAAATCACGATGCTTGCGGCGGAAGAAGTGAAGCGCTTCGGCATCGTGCCGAAGATCGCGCTGTTGTCGCATTCGAACTTCGGCACGAGCAACGCGCCGACCGCGCAGAAGATGCGCGACGTGCTCGCGATCCTGAAGGAGCGCGCGCCCGATCTCGATGTGGACGGCGAAATGCACGGCGACGTCGCGCTCGATGCGCGTCTGCGTAAGGAAGTGCTGCCCGAATCGACGCTCGAAGGCGACGCGAACCTGCTGATCCTGCCGAACATCGACGCGGCGAATATCTCGTACAACCTGCTGAAGACGGCGGCGGGAAGCGGCATCGCGATCGGGCCGATCCTGCTCGGCGCGGCGAAGCCGGTTCACGTGCTGACGTCGTCGGCGACCGTGCGGCGGATCGTCAATATGACGGCGTTGCTGGTGGCGGATGCGTCGGCGGCGCGCTGATCGGAGCTTGGGTAAGAGATGAAACGCGGCGGGCTTGCCCGCCGCGTTTTTTTGTCTGGGCGAAAAAGAAGCGTGCCGTGTGTCCACGGCACGCCCGAGAAAAAGCAAAAGGGGGTATCTGCTTTAACCCGCGAAACGCGGGATCGTCGGCGGAGCGCAATGCCGTGAAGCTGGCGATGAGTGAGGCGGCTCATCCAGAGGCTTCAAGATCCCACGAACAAAGTATTATCCTGTTTAAGATAAAAATCTCTCAGAATTGGGCTAAATTGTCGAATGGCAGGTCGACCGGAAATGGCAGGCTTCCGCCAAACTGAGAAAAAAATTCCGATTTTCCGCCCAACGTTGCTTCGCCCTGTCATTAGCGATACCCTTACATCTTTCATGGTCGCCGGATTCTGGTGCAACGGGAGGGCAGCCGTTTGGTGACACGCGCGCGAGGACTCTCCTTTTTCGTCGCTCTGAGCGTCCTTCTGGGAGCGTGCGGCAAGGATGAACCTCGAAGCGGCGGTCAGGAACCGGTTGCGTCCACGAGTACGGCGCCGGTTTCGCCGGCAGAGCCGGTCCGGGAGGCGCAGGTACGGCAACCGGACGCGACCGGCGAGCGCAAGCGTGACGGACTGGCCACCGTCCAGATTGCGCAGTTGCCGAGGCAGGCGGTCGCGACCTTGCGGCTGATCGAAACGGGTGGCCCATTCCCTTACGAGAAGGACGGCGTCGTGTTCGGCAATCGCGAGCGTTTGCTTCCGCGGCATCCACGCGGCTACTACCACGAATACACGGTTCCCACGCCTCGCGCGAGGGATCGCGGCGCGCGCCGGATCGTGTGCGGCGGCCCGAAGAAGCAGGTCGATGACTGCTACTACACAGACGACCACTACGCCACTTTCAAACGGATTGCGGATTAACTACAGGATTTACGGCATGAGCGACAACATCTACGCGCACGACCACAGCGTCGCGAGTGATCTTTTCGCCACCGGCGATGGCAACCTGTTTCAGCGAGTACTGCGGCTACGCATGACAGAACACGACAACAGACCGGACGACGAGACAAGGCCTGAGGAGGGCCATCCGCACGAGGATCCGGAAACGATGTTCGCCACGGTGAGGCCGAATATCGTTCAGTCGATTCGCGCGTTCCGCGTGCAGGATCTCGCGGACGAGGCGAACCGCCTCGGCCAGCATTTCCTCTACGCGTATCTCGGGCAGGCGCAGAGCAAGCAGGAAGTGCTGGAGACCATCGCCACGTCGTTTCTGTTTCCGAAGCACTTTGGCAAGAACTACGACGCGCTCTACGATTCGCTCACCGATCTCGTCCACAAGGCGGGCTCGCAACCGGGTTTCGTGATCGTGCTCGAACAACTGCCTATCGCGCAGAAGTTCGATAAGGAAGGCCGCGAAGTCCTGCTCGACGTCTTCCGCGACGCGGCGGAATTCTGGGCCGAAAGGAAAGTGGCTTTCCGCGTTTTCTACTCGTTCGTCTGATCAGCGCGGCCGGCGCGAACGCGCCGGTCGAGACAAGCAACAGCCCGATGGACGCGGCGACGCGCGTCCATCGGGCTGTTTTCGTTTGTGTGCGCCGGGCGGATCACCATCCGCCCCAACGCGCGGCCAGCGCCGCGAGCACCGCGATGCCCGCCGTTTCAGTGCGCAGCACGCGCGGGCCGAGTCCGAGCGCGGAGAATCCCGCATCGATGATCGCGCTTTCTTCACCGGGCGAGAAACCCGCTTCCGGTCCGATCAGTAACGTGACGGGGCCGCGCGGCGCATCGGCCGACAGCGAGGCGAAGCTCACGTCGGCGCGCGGCGAGAGCAGCAGGCGCAGTTCGCCATCGATGGCGGCGGGGAGATCGGCGAGCCAGGCGTGGAGATCGCGTGGCGGCGCGACATCGGGCACGCGGTTGCGTCCGCACTGCTCGCATGCCGCGCGCGTAAGCGCCTGCCAGTGAGCCTGGCGCTTGAGCGCGCGTTCGCCGGATAGGCGCACGACACCGCGTTCGGCGGTGATCGGCGCGATGGTCGCCACGCCCAGTTCCACCGCCTTCTCGATGAGCCAGTCCATCTTGTCGCCGCCTGCGACACCCTGCGCGAGCGTCAGGCGATACGGCGGCTCGGCTTCGCGATCGCTGTGTTCGTCGATGCGCGCGGTCGCGGCGCGCTTCGCGATATCGATCAGCTCGCCGCGATATTCACCGCCGCGTCCGTCGAAGAGCGTGACGGGATCGCCGGTTTGCAGGCGCAGCACCTGCACGTGACGCACGACGTCATCGGGAAGAGAGAGGGTTTGGCCCACGAAGAGCGGACCGTCGACATGAAAACGTGGCATGAATGGTCGATCGCGAACGTTCTGTCCGCGGATAGTGGTGACGCCTGCCGGCGACGCGGCGCTTCAGCGCAGATGGCGCGCGATCGCCCAGCGATAGCCGTCCGGGTCTTCGATCTGGGCGAAACGGTCGCCCCAGAACTGATCCTGCGGCTCGATGAGCGGCTTCGCGCCGACGGCGAGCGCCTGCTGAAAAGTCGCGTCGACGTCATCGACATAAAGATAGAACGACTGCGGCGCCATCTGCCCCGAGCTCTTTGGCGTGCGCGCCTGCGAACCGTATGCGCCTTCGGGCGCGAACATCACGATCAACTGCCCGCGATACGTCATCTCGACATGGATGACAGTGCCGTCGTCGTTCACGCTGTCGCGCACCGCGAAGCCGAGCGCCTTCTCGTAGAACGCGATGCTCAGGCGTGCGTCGCGCACGGTGAGATACGGAGTCAGCCAGGGCACGTCGGCGGGGCGAGGGTCGGTCATCGAAAGCACTCCTTGAAGCCTTGCTGCACATGGGAAACATTTTGCCATGAAGCCGTACGAACAATGGAGCGGCAGGCAACTTGCAAAAAGTCGGCGCGCCGGACGGATTTCGCCGGATGAACGTCCGTTGGCGGCGCGCGTTACCGTGTAATGTCACGCGTTGTCACGATGTCGTGACACTGTGGTTTCGCTTGCGACGCACGCGACGCGCAGCGGTTCCCGCAAATCGCCGACGGTGTTTTGCACGGAACATGCCAGCGCGCCGGGACGTCCGGCCGCACCGGACTCGCGCCTTACAGGCGCGTGTCAATCGGACCGGTCTGTTAGAATGACGGCCTCCCGATCCTCGTCGTTTCTCGTCGTTCCGGTCCTGAAAACGTTGTGTCCTGCGGGTCCGGCTCGAGTGAGAAGTACTGCCAGAGAAGCACCGCGGATCATTTCAGGACCTGCCCAGACTCGACATGACGCTCCCGACCTCCAGCCAGACCGCCCTCATGGCCAACGCAATCCGCGCGCTCGCCATGGACGCCGTTCAACAAGCCAATTCCGGTCACCCCGGCATGCCGATGGGCATGGCCGAAATCGGCGTCGCGCTGTGGTCGCGCCATCTGAAGCACAACCCGACGAACCCGCACTGGTTCGATCGCGACCGTTTCGTTCTGTCGAACGGTCACGGTTCGATGCTGCTGTATTCGCTCCTGCACCTCACCGGCTACGACCTGCCGATGAGCGAACTGAAGAACTTCCGCCAGTTGCATTCGAAGACGCCGGGCCATCCGGAATACGGCATCACGGCCGGCGTCGAGACGACCACGGGCCCGCTCGGCCAGGGCGTCGGCAATGCGGTCGGCATGGCGCTCGCCGAAGCGCTGCTCGCCGCTGAATTCAACAAGGCTGACGCGAAGATCGTCGACCATTACACGTACGTGTTCCTCGGCGACGGCTGCCTGATGGAAGGCATCTCGCACGAAGCCTGCTCGCTCGCGGGCACGCTCAAGCTGAACAAGCTGATCGCCCTTTACGACGACAACGGCATCTCGATCGACGGCCACGTCGAGCACTGGTTCCACGACGACACGCCGAAGCGCTTCGAAGCCTACGGCTGGAACGTGATCCGCGCGGTGGACGGCCACAACGTCGATGCGGTCGATGCCGCCATCGCCGCCGCAAAGAAGTCGGACAAGCCGACCTTGATCTGCTGCCGCACGGTCATCGGCAAGGGCGCGCCGACGAAGGCGGGCGGCCACGACGCGCACGGCGCGCCGCTCGGCGACAAGGAAATCGCGGCGACGCGCGCGGCCATCGGCTGGAACTATGGTCCGTTCGAAATTCCGCAGGAAGTGTATGCGGCGTGGGACGCGAAGGAACAAGGCACGCACGCCGAAGCCGAGTGGAACAAGGCATTCGACGCATACAAGGCGAAGTACGCCGGCGAAGGCGCCGAATTCGCGCGCCGCATGACCGGTGAGCTGCCGGCGAACTGGGCGGAAGCGGCCGCGAAGATCATCGAGGATGCGAACCAGAAGGGCGAGACGATCGCGACTCGCAAGGCGTCGCAGAACACGATCGAAGGGCTGGCTGCGGCGCTGCCGGAACTGCTCGGCGGCTCGGCCGACCTGACCGGCTCGAACCTCACCAACTGGAAGGCTTCCAAAGCGGTGCGTGCCGCAGGAGACGCGGAAAACGCGAATCCTTCGGGCATCCAGTGGGGCAATCACATCAATTACGGCGTGCGCGAGTTCGGTATGAGTGCGGCCATCAACGGCATCGCGCTGCATGGCGGCTATCGTCCGTTCGGCGGCACGTTCCTGACGTTCTCGGACTACAGCCGCAACGCGCTGCGCGTCGCCGCGCTGATGAAGTCGCGCTCGATCTTCGTGTACACGCACGATTCCATCGGCCTCGGCGAAGACGGTCCGACGCACCAGTCGATCGAGCACGTGTCCAGCCTGCGCCTGATCCCGAATCTGCAGACGTGGCGCCCGGCCGATACCGTCGAAACGGCTGTCGCGTGGACGCATGCAATCGCGCATCACGGTCCGTCGACGCTGATCTTCAGCCGCCAGAATCTGCAATTCTCGACGCGCAACGATATTCAGATCGCCAACATCGCGAAGGGCGGCTACGTGCTGCGCGACTGGAACGACGATATCCCCGCGCGCAAGATCATCCTCATCGCGACCGGCTCGGAAGTGCAGCTCGCGATGGAAGCGGTCGAGGCGCTGGCGAAGGAAGGCATCGGCGCGCGCATCGTATCGATGCCCTGCACGAACGTCTTCGACAAGCAGGACGCCGAATACCGCGAGCGCGTGCTGCCGAAGGGCGTGGCGCGCGTGGCGATCGAGGCGGGCGTGACGGATTTCTGGCGCAAGTACGTGGGCCTCGAAGGTGGCGTGGTCGGCATCGACACGTTCGGCGAGTCGGCCCCGGCGGGTGCGCTGTTCAAACATTTCGGCTTCACGGTGGAGAACGTGGTCAAGACGGCAAAGGCCGTTCTCGCCGCGTAAGCATTGATCTCAGCGAAGCAAGGTTTTTTTAAGCCAAGGAGATAGACCATGACGATTCGCGTTGCAATCAACGGCTACGGCCGTATCGGCCGCAACACGCTGCGCGCCCTCTATGAGAACGGCAAGAAGCATGACATCGAGATCGTCGCCATCAACGACTTGGGCGATGCCAAGACCAACGCGCACCTGACGCAATACGACACGGCGCACGGCAAGTTCCCGGGCGAAGTGTCGGTGGACGGCGATTACCTCGTCGTCAATGGCGACAAGATCCGCGTGCTGGCGAACCGCAACCCGGCCGAACTGCCGTGGGGCGAGCTGAAGGTCGACGTGGTGATGGAGTGCACGGGCTTCTTCACGACGAAGGAAAAGGCGAGCGCGCACATCAAGGGCGGCGCGAAGAAGGTCATCATCTCGGCGCCGGGCGGCAAGGATGTGGACGCGACCATCGTGTACGGCGTGAACCACAACGTGCTGAAGGCGTCCGATACGGTCATCTCGAACGCATCGTGCACGACGAACTGCCTCGCGCCGCTCGTCAAGCCGCTGAACGACAAGATCGGTCTGGTGAATGGCCTGATGACCACGATCCACGCCTACACGAACGATCAGGTTCTGACGGACGTGTATCACGAAGACCTGCGCCGCGCGCGCTCGGCCACGCATAGCCAGATTCCGACGAAGACGGGCGCGGCTTCCGCGGTCGGCCTCGTGCTGCCGGAACTGAACGGCAAGCTGGATGGCTACGCGATCCGCGTTCCGACGATCAACGTGTCGGTGGTCGATCTGTCGTTCATCGCCGCGCGCGACACGACGGTCGAGGAAGTCAACAAGATCATGAAGGAAGCGTCGGAAGGCGCGCTGAAGGGCGTGCTCGGCTACAACGATGCGCCGCTCGTATCGATCGACTACAACCACAACCCGGCTTCGTCGACGTTCGACTCCACGCTCACGAAGGTCTCGGGCCGTCTCGTGAAGGTGTCGAGCTGGTACGACAACGAGTGGGGCTTCTCGAACCGCATGCTGGATACGGCTGTCGCGCTTGCCAACGCCAAGTAAGGCCAGGTAAGTTTCAGCCCGCTGAAACGACAAAGCCGCTCCTCGGAGCGGCTTTGTTTTTGGTGCTTCGGTCTGCGTGACTGCTTCAGGCGAGCTTCTCTCGCAGGAACGACACGACGTAAGGCGTCGCCGCTGCCGCAACCCTCGATGCCGTGCCGGGATCGATTCCCATGCGCGCCGCGATCGATTCGGCGATGCGCCCCGTGAGTACGCCTTCGCCGCCTTCTTCCATCGATTTCAGAAAGCCGTCGCCTCGCACGAGCCCTGCGGCGAACGCGGCGAAAAAGCTCTTGCCGGGATGATCGCCGAGCAAGCCCTGACTCTGCTCTTCGGCGTGCGCATGTGCGGTTTCCGCAGCCGTGCCGAGCATTTGCTGGCTGTCTTCTGGGCTGAAGCCCTGGTCGGTCAGCGCTTGTGTGGCCTGCGCGCCGTGCTCTGAAGATAGAAATTCTGAAACGAGTTGTTGCATGTCCATCGACGCTGCTCCTCTTGATGTTCGCCAATTGCAGGGCAGCGCAAGCGGATAGAAACCTCCATCACGCACGGCCCTTGCTGAGACCGCGAACCCATCGGGAAGTGCCGTGCTTTATCTGTTCGGCACCGGAAAATGCACGCCCGCGCGCTGCGCCGCATTGACGATGTGCCCTTCGATTGCGCGGCCGGCCTTCTCTCCGTCGCGCGCCTTCAACGCTTCGATGATGATCGCGTGCTCGTGATACGTCGACAGCACCAGTTCGCGCCGATAAAACGGCAGGCGCTGGCTTTCCTTCATGATGTCGGCGCTGCCGCGCAGGATCGATTCGATCGCAGCGTTTCCCGCGAGGCTCACGATGCGCATGTGGAACGCGAAGTCCAGTTGCGCGGCTTCTTCGAGCGCCGATTCCGTTAGCGCCCCGTGCAGCGAATCGAGATTGTCGTCGAGCCAGTCGATGTCCGAATCGCCGATCGAATGCGCCGCGAGCCGCGCGACGAATCCTTCCAGCGCGAAGCGCATCTGATACGTGTCGGGCAGCGATGCCTGATCCGCGAAACGCCACGGATGCGCGGTGCTCGCCTGCGCGTTGTTGACATACACACCCTTGCCCGGCCGTATGTGCAGCATGCCGAGCGCTTCGAGCGTCGAAAGCGCCTCGCGCAGCGACGCCCGGCTGATCGACAGTTCCTCGGATAGTTGCCGTTGCGCCGGCAGCAAGCTCCCGACCGGGTACATGCTCGATTCGATGCGTTCGCGAATGGTTGCGATCGCGGCGTCGGTCACGGTATGCGGGACGTTTTTCATAGGAAGAAAACAGTATTGGCCGGTCTGACCGCCATTGTATGCGCGTGCCGCGAGCGCGTGTGAACGACCGTTTCGCGCGCATTTTCGTGCCCGGATCGAACAGGGTATACCGCTACGAATGCTTCCTTGACGGGGATATATCGGCTTTCTAATATTCCACATCACAGCACTGGTCCGACCAGTCGGAACAGTTGCTCGGGTCCTGAGACATTACACGAGGAGACGGTCGTGTCGAGATTTCTAAATTCGCTGTTCGGCAGGGTAATGATTGCGCTGGTTATCGGCATCGTGGTGGGCGCGCTGTTTCCGCAGTTCGGCCAATCGTTGCGGCCCTTGGGCGACGGCTTTCTGAAGCTCATCAAGATGGTGATCGGGCCGATCGTGTTCTGCGTGGTCGTGAGCGGCATGGCGAGCGCGGGCGATCTGAAGAAGGTCGGGCGCGTCGGACTGAAGGCGGTCATCTACTTCGAGATCATGACGACCATCGCGCTCGTGATCGGCGCGATTCTCGCGTGGGTGACGCGTCCGGGCGTCGGCATGAATATCGATCTGCATACGCTCAACGCGGCGTCGCTCGCCACGTACACGGAGCACGCGAAGAGCCTGAAGGACACCGCGGGTTTCCTGCTGAAGATCATCCCCGACACCGCGATCGATGCCTTCGCAAAAGGCGACATCCTGCAAGTGCTCGTGTTCGCCATCCTGTTCGGCGCGGCGCTCTCGATGCTCGGCGACAAGGCGCAACGCGTGACGGTTTTCATCGACGAACTGTCGAACGTGTTCTTCCGCATCATGGCGTTCATCATCAAGCTGGCGCCGCTCGGCGTGCTCGGCGCGATCGCGTTCACGACCGGCCAGTACGGCGTCGCGTCCCTCAAGCAACTGGGTCTGCTCGTCATGGTGTTCTACGCGAGCTGCTTCCTGTTCGTGTTCGTCGTGCTGGGCGTGGTGATGCGCCTCGCGGGCTTCTCGATCTTCAAGCTCATTCGCTATCTGCGTGAAGAACTCTCGATCGTGCTCGGCACGGCTTCATCGGATGCCGTGCTGCCGCAGATCATGCGCAAGCTCGAATGGATGGGCGTGAAGGATTCGACCGTCGGTCTCGTGATTCCGACCGGCTACTCGTTCAACCTCGATGGCTTCTCGATCTATCTCACGCTCGCGGTGATCTTCATCGCGCAGGCGACCAACACGCCGCTGTCGCTGCATGACCTGATCGTCGTCGTGCTCGTGTCGCTGGTGACCTCGAAGGGCGCGCACGGCATTCCCGGCTCGGCCATCGTGATCCTGGCCGCGACGCTCTCCGCGATTCCCGCGATTCCCGTGCTCGGCCTCGTGCTGATCCTGCCGGTCGACTGGTTCGTCGGCATCGCGCGTGCCGTGACCAACCTGATCGGCAACTGCGTGGCGACGGTGGTCGTCGCCGTGTGGGAGAAAGACATCGACCGGGCGCGCGCCAAGCGCGTGCTCGACCAGGACGCCGAATACCGCTTCGTGCCCGCCGCGCCGGAAGCCGCGCACGGTCACGGTCATGAAAACGCACACGCAGTTTGATTCACCGCAACCGAAGGAAACTGAAATGGCCAACCCGATTCTCGACGCAGACGCTCCCGCTTTCGCCCGCCGCTACATGAACCTCGCGGACCCGCGGCTCGGCGCGCAGGCGCTCTTCGCCACCGACGAATTCTTCGCGCCGAAGGAGCGCATGCTGGAGCCGCAACCCGCGGTGTTCATTCCCGGCAAGTACGACGAGCACGGCAAGTGGATGGACGGCTGGGAGACGCGCCGCAAGCGCACGACGGGCTATGACTACTGCATCGTCAAGCTCGCGCGTGCGGGCGTGATTCACGGCATCGATATCGATACGAGCCACTTCACCGGCAATTTCCCGCCGGCTGCGTCGATCGAAGCGTGCTACAGCGAACGCGGCAATCCGCAGGAAGACGGCGACTGGCGCGAGATCGTGCCGGCGACGACGCTGCAGGGTAATCATCATCACTATGTCGAGATCGGCGATACGCGCGCATACACGCATCTGCGCGTGAACATCTATCCCGATGGCGGCATCGCGCGGCTGCGCGTCTACGGACAGCCGAAGACGGATTTCTCGCGCGTGGAACGCGGCACGCTGCTCGATCTCGCGGCGATCGAAAACGGCGCGTATCTCGTCGCGGCGAACAATCAGCACTTCGGTCCCGCGTCGCAGATGCTGATGCCTGGGCGCGGCGTGAACATGGGCGACGGCTGGGAAACGCGTCGGCGTCGCGAGCCGGGCAATGACTGGGCGATCGTCGCGTTGGCGAATCCCGGCGTGATCCGCGCGATCGAAGTCGATACGGCGCACTTCAAGGGCAACTATCCGGATCGCTGCTCGCTGCAGGCGGCACGCGTGAAAGGCGGCACGGATGAGTCGCTCGTCACGCAGGCGATGTTCTGGCCCGTGCTGCTCGGCGAACAAAAGCTCTCGATGGACAACGTGCATCGCTTCGAGAACGAGATCGCCGCGCTCGGACCGGTGACGCACGTGCGCTTCAATATCTATCCGGATGGCGGGGTGTCGCGGCTGCGCATCTTCGGAGAGATCGAATGAGAACGCTGACGCTGGAACCGCTGACGCGCGAAGCCTTCGCCCCGTTCGGCGATGTCATCGAACTCGAAGGCGCGCGCCATTTTCCGATCAACGCGGGCACGACCGAGCGCTTCCACGATCTTGCCAACGTGGAGGTCGGTTTCGAAAGCGGAGGGCGGCCGCTCATCAACGTGTTTCGCGGCCAACCGCGCCCGCAGCCCGTCGTGATCTCGATGATGGAGCGGCATCCGCTCGGCAGTCAGGCGTTCGTGCCGCTCGCGGACGTGCGCTATCTCGTGGTCGTCGCGCCTGCGGGCGAGTTCGATCCCGCCGCGATGCGCGCGTTTTACGCACGCGGCTGGCAGGGCGTGAACTATGCGCGCGGCGTCTGGCATCACCCGCTGATAGTGCTCGACAAAGCGGCGGATTTCATCGTCGTGGATCGCGGTGGCGATCTGCCGAATTGCGACGAGATCGATCTGCCGGAGCGATACACACTGATCGAACACGAAGTGCACGCCGCTTGAGACACGTCGCGCGAATCGTAATGCAACTGCGAATCGATCGCAGACGCAGGACACGAAACGTATAGACGAAACGAAACCGCCGTCCATCGAGCCGATGGACGGCGGTTTTCACATCCACGCGCCGACGAGCGGCGCGCGAACCTCAATGCTTGCGGTGCGGGCAGTTTTCCTTCGTGCATGCGCCGTACAGCGCGAGCGCATGCTCGTGGAGCTTGAAGCCGCGATCCTTCGCGATCGATTGCTGACGGCGTTCGATCTCGGCATCGAAGAACTCTTCCACGCGGCCGCAGTCGATGCACACGAGGTGATCGTGATGCGATCCCTCGTTGAGCTCGAACACGGCCTTGCCCGATTCGAAATTGCTTCGCGACAGCAGGCCGGCTTGCTCGAACTGCGTGAGCACGCGATAAACCGTCGCGAGACCGATATCGAGCTCTTCGTTGAGCAGGCTTCGATACACGTCTTCGGCGGTCAGATGGCGCACCGGGCTATGCTGAAAAATTTCGAGAATCTTGAGGCGGGGCAGGGTCGCCTTGAGCCCGATATTTTTGAGATCGGCGGGATTGGTCATGGCTAGGCATCCCTAGAGTACAATTCAAGGTTCTCATAGTAATGCGTTTTTCCAATTCCCGACATCCCGTGCGGACGCAAGGAGAATTGGATGAAAAGAGCGCGACCTCGGAGCGCCTCGCGTGAAAGGTGAAATGTTTTCCAAATCTTTATCGAATTGCAGGGAGAGCCGTCGCATGCGGGGAACCGTGATCGCAGCAACCTTGGCCGCATTGCTCGCCGGCTGCTCGGCGTACGACAGCGTCACGCAGAAGATCGCGCAAAGCATCACACCGTATCGGATCACGGTCGTGCAAGGCAATTTCGTTTCGCAGGAAGCGGCGAGCCAGATGCAGGTCGGCATGTCGCGTGATCAGGTGAAGCAGCTTCTGGGCACGCCGCTTCTGACCGACATGTTCCACGCCGATCGCTGGGACTATGTGTTCTATTTCAAACGCGGATCGACGTCCATCGTCCAGCAGCGTGACTTCGTCGTAAACTTCGCGAGCGATCGCGTCGTGAGCTGGTCGGGCGGCGAGAACCTGCCGTCCAACCTCGAACTGCTCGCGGAGATCGACGGCGACAAGGGCGTCAAGGTCGCGAAGGCGGCCGCGCCCGCGGCGGCATCGGCGGCGGTGGCATCGACGGCGGCGGTGACCGCGCCTTCCGGCGAGCCGTCCACGCAGCCGAATACCGCGGCCGCGTTTGCGGGCGACGCCAATCAGCAAGCCGCGCAGGCAGCCAATCGCGCAACGGCGCAGATCGACACGCCGACGGGCCGCACGCAGTCGTCGGTGCGCGTGAACGTGCCGCAGACGGCGGGTGGCGCGCCCGGATCGAGCGGCCAGAGCGGCAGCAACTCGCAGATTCAATTGCAGCGCCGCCCGCAGACGATCAACATTCCGGACAGCAGCGCGGTCGGTCCGGCGGGTACATCGCCGGCGCCGGCCAATGCGGGCGGCCAGGCGCAGTTCTATCTGCCGCAGCAAAGCCAGTAAGCAGTTCAGCCGTTTGAAGCTGAAGCCGCGCTGCGCGTTTTCACGCCGCGCCGCTTCAGCCGCATCGTCAATCCGCATCATCCATCGCGCGTGTTGCGCGCGGTTCAACACGAGACTGCCATGAAGATCGCCATCGCCGGGGCGTCGGGCCGCATGGGCCGGATGCTGATCGAAACCGTTCTCAACGATTCCGAAGCGCAGCTCGCCGGCGCGCTCGACCGGCCCGGCGTGCCGCAACTCGGGCAGGACGCGGGCGCTTTCCTTGGCAAAACCACGGGCGTTTTGCTGACCGACGACATCGAGCGCGTGTTCGCCGACGCCGATTATCTGATCGACTTCACGCGCCCCGAAGGCACGATGGCGCATCTCGAAGCCGCGCTGCGCCACAACGTGAAGATGATCATCGGCACGACGGGTTTCTCGGACGAGCAGAAGGCGCAGTTGAAGCAGGCGGGCGAGAAGATCGGCGTCGTGTTCGCACCGAACATGAGCGTCGGCGTGAACGTCACGCTGAAGCTGCTCGAGTTTGCGGCGAAGCATTTCGCGCAGGGCTACGACATCGAGGTCATCGAGGCGCATCACCGGCACAAGGTCGACGCGCCGTCCGGCACCGCGCTCGCGATGGGCGAGGTGATCGCCCAAGCGCTCGGCCGCGATCTGAAGGACTGCGCCGTGTACGCGCGCGAAGGCGTGACGGGCGAGCGCGATCCGTCGACCATCGGCTTCTCCGCGATTCGCGGCGGCGATATCGTCGGCGATCACACGGTGCTCTTCGCGGGCATCGGCGAGCGTATCGAGATCACGCACAAGTCGGCGAGCCGTCTGTCCTATGCGCAAGGCGCGCTGCGCGCCGCGCGCTTCCTGCAAGGGCACGACAAGGGCTTCTTCGACATGCAGGACGTCCTCGGCCTGCGCTGATTCATCTTCGCGACGATGGCCGCAACGGGCGTAATCCACTATCTGCAATCCGGCGATGCCGTGACGCACGCGGTCGCGGGCTTGCTGCTCGCGATGTCGCTCGCGAGCTGGTGCTTCCTGCTCGTGAAGGCGTGGATTCTCGCGCGTGCGAAATGGCAAGGCCCGCGTGCGCTACAGCGTTTCTGGCAGGCGTCCAGTCTGAAAGACGGGATCGGCGCATTGCAGCGCGCCGATCGCGAGCGCGTGTTTCTGCCGCTCGCCGAAGCCGCGTGGCGCGCGTCGGAAGCTGAAATGCCCGGCGCGCTGCTCGCTCGCGTGGAGCGCAGCGAACGCGTCCTGCGCGCGCTGCGTCATGCGTTGCTCCGCTCGCAACGCAGACTCGAATTCGGCCAGGTTCTGCTCGCATCGGTGGGCAGCACGGCGCCGTTCGTCGGCCTGCTCGGCACCGTGTGGGGCATTTATCACGCGCTGGTCAGCATCGCGTCGAGCGGGCAGGCGATGATCGAAAACGTCGCCGGGCCGGTCGGCGAGGCGCTCATCATGACGGCGTTCGGGCTGGTCGTCGCGATTCCCGCCGTGCTCGCCTACAACGTGCTCGGCCGCTACGTGCGGCAGATTTCCGAGGAGCTCGACGGCTTCGCGCACGATCTGCACGCGTTCGTCTGCGGTCCGGCCGACTAGGAGCGCGCGGCGATGGCCTTCGGCGGACTCGACAAGAAATCCAACGGCCAGCCGATGGCCGACATCAACATGACGCCGCTCATCGACGTCATGCTCGTTCTGCTCGTCATCTTCATCATCACGGCGCCGCTCTTCACGCACGCGATCCGGCTGGATCTGCCGAAAGTCGCGTCGCAGCCCGCGCGCGAGACGCCGCAAACCATCACGCTTTCCATCGACGACGCCGGCAAGCTCTTCTGGAACGACACGCCCGTCAGCTTCGACCAGATGCGTGCGCGTTTCGCCGATGCGGGCAAGACGGCGCAAAAGCCCGAGCTGCATTTGCGAGCGTCGAGCGCGACGCGCTACGAAATCATCGCGCAGGTGATGGGCGCGGCGCAGCAGGCGGGGCTGGAGCGCATAGGCTTCGTCACGCAGCCCGCGCGGTCGCAGGCACAGGCGCCCGCGCGATAAGCGCGCGAGTTGCCGCGCATCGAACGGTATAATCGCGTTTTTCCCCGTTCGGCGGGCCTTGCAGAAGCCGGCAGACCCGAATTCCGACGCCGCGCCGTGTCAGCAATGCCGCAGCGCCTGGACTCGCCGCTCATATCGATGCGGCTGGTTCCAATGTCCGTTCCCAGCATTTGCCGAAAGCCAAACCACACCATGCACGATAAATACGTACCCGCCGACGTCGAATCCGCCGCGCAGAGCAACTGGCGTGCGAACGACGTCTATCGGACGACCGAGACGTCGGCCAAGCCCAAGTTCTATTGCGTCTCGATGCTGCCGTATCCGTCGGGCAAGCTGCACATGGGTCACGTGCGCAACTACACCATCAACGACGTGATGTACCGTTATCTGCGCATGAACGGTCACAACACGCTGATGCCGATGGGCTGGGACGCGTTCGGCATGCCTGCCGAGAACGCGGCGATGGCGAACAACGTGCCGCCGGCGAAGTGGACGTACGAGAACATCGCGTACATGAAGAAGCAGATGCAGTCGATGGGCCTCGCCATCGACTGGTCGCGCGAAGTCGCCACGTGCTCGCCGGACTACTACAAGTGGAACCAGTGGCTGTTCCTGAAGATGCTGGAAAAGGGCATCGCGTACAAGAAGACCGGCACGGTGAACTGGGATCCGGTCGATCAGACCGTGCTCGCGAACGAGCAGGTCATCGATGGGCGCGGCTGGCGCTCGGGCGCGCTCGTCGAAAAGCGCGAAATCCCGATGTACTACCTGCGTATCACCGATTACGCGGACCAGTTGCTCGACGATCTCGAAGGCCTCGGCTGGCCCGAGCGCGTCAAGATCATGCAGCAGAACTGGATCGGCAAGAGCTTCGGCGTGAACTTCGGCTTTCCGTATGAAATCGACGGCGAAGCGAAACTGCTGCGCGTCTTCACCACGCGCGCCGACACCATCATGGGCGTCACGTTCGCGGCAGTCGCGGCGGAACATCCGCTCGCCACGCGCCTCGCGCGCGACAACGCGGATCTGCAGGCGTTCATCGACGAATGCAAGCGCGGCGGCGTGGCGGAAGCCGATGTCGCCACGATGGAAAAGAAGGGCGTGCCCACCGGCTTTTTCGTCACGCATCCGTTGACGGGCGCGCAGGTCGAAGTCTGGATCGGCAATTATGTGCTGATGTCCTACGGCGAAGGCGCGGTGATGGGTGTGCCGTCGCACGACGAGCGCGATTTCGCCTTCGCGAAGAAGTACGGCCTGGCCATCAATCAGGTGATCGACATCGAAGGCAAGTCCTATTCGACCGATGCCTGGGAAGAGTGGTACGGCGACAAGACCGCGGGCCGTCTCATCAACAGCGGCAAGTACGACGGCATGACCACCGAGGAAGCGATCGACGCGATCGCCGCCGATCTCAAGGCGAAGGATTTCGGCGACAAGCAGATCACCTGGCGCCTGCGCGACTGGGGCATCTCGCGCCAGCGTTACTGGGGCACACCGATTCCGATCATCCACTGCCCGAGCTGCGGCGACGTGCCGGTGCCGGAAAAGGATCTGCCTGTCGTGCTGCCGGAAGACCTCGTGCCGGACGGCTCGGGCAATCCGCTCGCGAAGTCCGAAGCGTTCCTGAACTGCGCGTGCCCGAAATGCGGCGCGGCGGCGAAGCGCGAAACCGACACGATGGACACCTTCGTCGATTCGTCCTGGTACTTCTCGCGCTACAGCGCGCCGGACGCGCAGACGATGGTCGACGAGCGCACCGATTACTGGATGCCGATGGATCAGTACATCGGCGGCATCGAGCACGCGATTCTTCACCTGTTGTATTCGCGTTTCTGGACGAAGGTCATGCGCGACATGGGCCTCATCAAGTTCGGCGAGCCCGCGAAGAATCTGCTCACGCAGGGCATGGTGCTGAACGAAACGTTCTATCGCGAAGACGCGGCCGGCAAGAAGACCTGGTACAACCCGCTCGATGTCACCGTCGCGCACGATGACAAGGGCCGTCCGACCGGCGCGACGCTCAACGCCGACGGTCAGCCGGTCGTGCTCGGCGGCGTCGAGAAGATGTCGAAGTCGAAGAACAACGGCGTCGATCCGCAAACGCTGATCGATCAGTACGGCGCGGATACCGCGCGCCTCTTCGTGATGTTCGCAGCGCCGCCGGAGCAGTCGCTCGAATGGTCGGGCGCGGGCGTGGAAGGCGCGAGCCGCTTCCTGCGCCGCGTGTGGCATTTCGCGCACGACAACGCCGATGCGCTGCGCCAGCACGCGAAGCTCGATGCATCGGCGCTCAACGATGCGGACAAAACGCTGCGCCGCGAAATCTACACCGTGCTCAAGCAGGCCGATTTCGACTACGGCCGCCTGCAGTACAACACGGTGGTGTCCGCGGCGATGAAGATGCTCAACGCGGTCGATGGCGCGAAGAACGCGGGCGTCGGCGTGCTGAATGAAACCTTCGGCGTGCTGCTGCGCGTGCTGTATCCCGTTGTGCCGCACGTGACGTTCCAGTTGTGGTCGGAACTCGGCTACGAAAAGGAATTCGGCCCGCTGCTCGACGCGCCTTGGCCGAAGGTCGACGAGGCCGCGCTCGAGCAATCGGAGATCGAGCTCGTGCTGCAGGTCAACGGCAAGGTGCGCGGCGCGCTGACGGTCGCGAAGGACGCATCGCGCGAAATCATCGAAAAGGCCGCGATCGCGCACGAAATGTTTGCGAAGTTTTCGGAGGGCCGCGCGCCGAAGAAGGTGATCGTGGTGCCGGGGCGTCTCGTCAACGTGGTCGTCTGATGCGCAAA
This sequence comes from Caballeronia sp. S22, assembly GCF_964261745.1. Taxonomy (NCBI): domain Bacteria; kingdom Pseudomonadati; phylum Pseudomonadota; class Betaproteobacteria; order Burkholderiales; family Burkholderiaceae; genus Caballeronia; species Caballeronia sp. S22. Next base: position 657,592 of record NZ_OZ180035.1, read on the forward strand.
ACCAGGGGAGTCGATGTGACCGGGAAAGCCGTCGAGAAAGGCGTAAGCAGGCGCTCGTTCCTTGCGCTCGTGGGCGGCGCGGCCGCGCTGTCGGCATGCGGCTTTCAACTGCGTGGGCAGCAGGACTATGCGTTCAAGCGGCTCGCGATCACGGGCGGCGCGCCGCAGATGGTCGCGCGCCTCGAGCGCATGGTTCAGGGCGGCAGCGACACGGTGATCGTCAAGCCTTTCGAGAAGCCGGACGCGACGCTCAATTTGTCCGAAGGGACGGGTCTGCGCACGCTGAGCCTGAACGCGCAGGGCGTCGTGCAGGAATACGAGCTCGTGTACAGCGTGAATTACTCGCTGATGGGCGCGGACGGCACGCTGCTGATTCCGCCGAGCGCCATCGTATTGAATCGTTCGATGACCTACAGCGATCAATACACGCTTGCAAAGGGCCAGGAATCCGTACTGCTTTACAACGACATGCGCAACGACGCCGTCGACCAGTTGACCCGCCGTCTCGCGACGGTGCGTTCGCTGCATCCGGCGCCGGGCGAGCAGACGCCAGGCGTCGCGCCGCGCGCGCCGCTGCCGGTGCCGCCGCTCTGATCGCGCGCTCGCCAGCATCATGCAACTGAAGCTCGACGCGCTCGAAGCGCACCTCGCGAAAGGCCTGAAGGGGCTGTACGTCGTCTACGGCGACGAGCATCTGCTCGCGCAGGAAGCGTGCGACCGCATCCGGGCCACCGCGCGCGCGGGCGGCTTCACGGATCGCACGGTGTTCACTGTCGAGCGCGGTTTCGACTGGAGCGCGCTCATCGGCGCCACGCAGTCGATGTCGCTCTTCGGCGACCGTCAGCTTATCGAGCTGCGTATTCCAACCGGCAAGCCCGGCAAGGAAGGCGCGGAAGCGCTGAAGACGCTCGCCGGTGCCGATAATCCGGACGTCGTGACGCTCGTCACCCTGCCGCGTCTCGACGGCGCGACGCAGAAGTCGGCGTGGTTCACCGCGCTGCTCGGCGCGGGCGTCGCGCTGAAGATCGATCCGGTCGAACGCGTGCAATTGCCGATGTGGGTCGGTCAGCGGCTCGCGCAGCAAGGGCAGCGCGTCGCGCCCGGCGAGGAAGGGCGGCGCGCGCTGTCGTTCATCGCGGAACGGGTGGAAGGCAATCTGCTCGCCGCGCATCAGGAAATTCAGAAGCTTGGTCTGCTGTATCCCGAAGGCGTGCTTACGTTCGAGCAGATTCACGACGCCGTGCTGAACGTCGCGCGCTACGACGTGTTCAAGCTCAACGAAGCGATGCTGACGGGCGATGTCGGTCGCCTCGCGCGCATGCTCGACGGTCTGAAGGGCGAAGGCGAAGCCGCCGTGCTCGTGCTGTGGGCGCTCGTCGAGGAAGTGCGCACGCTGTTGCGCATCAAGCGCGGCGTCGCGGCGGGCAAGCCGCTCGCCACGCTCATGCGCGAGAACCGCGTGTGGGGGCCGCGCGAACGGCTGATCGGCCCGGCGCTCTCGCGCGTGACGGACGAGGCGCTCGAAAAGGCGCTGTCGCTCGCGGCGCGACTGGACCGTCAGGTGAAAGGGCTTTCCGGAAGCACCGGAAAGCGCGGCAGCGAGCCACCGCCGGACCCGTGGGCCGGCATGTTCGAACTCGCGATGGCGGTCGCGCACGGCGGCAAGCCGGGGCAGGCCGCGCCAGCGCCACGACCGCGTCGCTAGAACGCTTCTGTCACACGCTGTTGCAATCCGCGCAACAGCTTAGAATGAATGCACCGACGCTTCGGCCCTGAAAGCGGCTCAAGAAAGCGGATCACCGAAGAGACTCACGATGAACATCGATCAATACATGACCGACCTCGGTCGACGCGCGCGCACGGCGTCGCGCGCGATGGCGCGGGCGTCGACGGCGGCGAAAAATGCGGCGCTCAACGCGGTGGCGGACGCCATCGAACGCGAGCGTGAAGCGCTCAAGGAAGCGAACGGCCGCGACCTCGCGCGCGCGCGCGAGAAGGGCCACGATGCGGCGTTCATCGACCGCCTGACGCTCTCGGACAAAGCGATCGATACGATGGTCGAAGGCTTGCGGCAAGTGGCTGCACTGGCCGATCCGATCGGCGAAATCAGCGGGCTCAAATTCCGTCCGAGCGGCATTCAGGTCGGTCAGATGCGCGTGCCGCTCGGTGTGATCGGCATCATCTATGAATCGCGGCCGAACGTGACCATCGACGCGGCCGCGCTGTGCCTCAAATCGGGCAACGCGACCATTCTGCGCGGCGGCTCCGAGGCGCTCGAATGCAACACGGCGCTGGCGAAGCTGATCGGCGTCGGACTGGAAGCGGCGGGCTTGCCGCAGGATGCGGTGCAGGTCGTCGGGACGGCGGATCGCGCGGCGGTCGGCAAGCTCATCACGATGACCGAATTCGTCGACGTGATCGTGCCGCGCGGCGGCAAGAGCCTGATCGCGCGACTGATGGAAGAATCGCGCGTGCCGATGATCAAGCACCTCGACGGCATCTGTCACGTGTACGTGGACGATCGCGCGGATCTCGCGAAGGCAGCCGTCATTTGCGACAACGCGAAGACGCATCGTTACGGCACCTGCAACACGATGGAAACGCTGCTCGTCGCGCGCGGCATCGCGCAACAGTCGTTGCCGCAACTCGCCCGCGCTTATCAGGCGAAGGAAGTCGAACTGCGCGTGGATGGGCAAGCGCGCGCCGTGCTCGAAGCGGCGAAAATCGGCGGGCTCGTCGATGCGACCGAGGAAGACTGGAGCACGGAATATCTCGCGCCGGTGCTGTCGATCAAGATCGTCGGCGGCCTCGATGAAGCCATCGACCATATCAACGCCTACGGCTCGCATCACACCGACGCGATCGTCACCGAAGATCACGACCGCGCGATGCGCTTCCTGCGCGAAGTGGATTCGGCGAGCGTGATGGTGAACGCATCGACGCGCTTCGCCGATGGTTTCGAATTCGGCCTCGGCGCGGAGATCGGCATTTCGAACGACAAACTGCACGCGCGCGGCCCGGTCGGTCTCGAAGGGCTGACATCGCTCAAGTACGTGGTGCTGGGGCGCGGCGAAGTCCGTCAATAAGCGCGAGTCGACAAGAAGAACGATGCTCTGGATCAAATCGCTGCATATCGTGCTGGTCGCTTCGTGGTTCGCGGGGCTTTTCTATCTGCCGCGTATTTTCGTGAACCTCGCGATGGAAACCGATTCCGCCGCCACCGCGCGTCTGTTACTGATGGCGCGCAAGCTGTTCCGGTTCATGACGTTCATCGCGGTGCCCGCGCTCGCGTGCGGGCTGTGGCTGTGGCTCGTCGTCGGGATCGGCGCGGGACAGGGCTGGCTGCACGCGAAGCTGACCATCGTCGTTCTGCTGATCGCTTATCACGCGTATTGCGGGCGCTTGCTGCACACGTTTCAGCGTGGCGAAAACAAGCGCTCGGACAAGTGGTATCGAATGTTCAATGAACTGCCGGTGCTTGGACTGCTGGGCGCGACCTTGCTCGTGGTGATCAAGCCGTTTTGAGGCGTTGTTCGTTGACCAGATCGAGCACCATTTCACCGAAGACTTCCGGACGCCCTTCGAAGAATCGCTGCACCACGTTCTTTTCGAGCATGTAGCGGCGCAGCGATTCTCGCTCTTCGTGATTGTTCGCGAGTCGCACTGCGGCTTCGACGTATTCCTCGACGGTTTCCGCGACCATCCAGCCGGGCATATAGGCGCGCATGAACATCGCGCCGTCGATCCGCTCGAACACTTCACGGCCCGTCTTGCAGATGCCCGGCAGTCCCACTGAGAACGCGTCCACGATGCCGTTCGTGTTGCCGAAAGGGAACGGGCTCAGGAACATGTCCATGTCGTTGAGATAGTTCACGTAACCCATGTAGTCCTGATGTGGCACGACAGTTCCATTGTTCGTGAGGATCGCCTGTCTGGCCACCTTCGCCAGATGCATCATCGTGACGGCGTCGCCGCCGCTCGTCAGAAAATGGAAGTGAAGCGGCACGCTGCTGCGTGCGGCAATCTGCCGGCACGCCTCCATAAAGCTCGGTGAGAGTTTCATCAGGCTCGCGGCGATGCCGATATCGACGCGTCCTTCCGCCTTCTTCTTCCGGGGCGCGACAGCTTCCATCAACGGCGAAGGCCGGTAGGGTTGGCCATCTTTCGGAAGCCTAAGAAGGGCTTCGCTGAAACACGCTGGGTCGCCGACGTAGTCGTCCTCGACGCTCACATAATCGATGCATTCCGAGTGCGTGGTGGCGGGATGGCCCAATCCTGCGATCTGCAACGGCGCGAGGCGCATGTTGGACACACAGTCCGACAATAATGACATGCCCACGCTGGGCATGTAGAGAACGTCGGGGCATTCCGCCTCCGCGAATTTGCGAACGGCGGCGAGCTTGGGCACGAAGCCCTGGTCCTTAGGCAAGTCGATCACGCGCGTGAAAGCCTCGCGTCCGAGACTACCGATAGCGTCCGCTTCGCACATCGCCACAACGTCGAAATGGGTGCGTGCGGCCGACAACGTGCGGGAATGAGTGCGCATGATCGAATGGCCGTCCGAAAAGTATTCCAGCACGACGAGCATGAGCGGCCGCGCTCGGGCGGCGCGTCGAGAGCCGCTGAGTTCCGTGTCCAGATCAGCCAGTCCTGTGCTCGCGAGCGTCCTGCGGACGAGCTTATTGATGCTTCGTTTGATCGCGTGCCGGTGTTCGATCTCGGCATAGGTGCAATACATGTAGAGGTTGATCAATGCACCCATCTCGATGCACCGGAGATCGTTCAGTTCGTCGACAACTTCGACGAGCCAGTCAAGAAGTGCTTCGCGCTTGCGGTGCGCGTGGGCACTGCCGGGAAGAATCTCACCGGCCGTCGCGATAGCCAGGTTGAGCGTGGCGACCGGATCCACCTGCATGCATGCGGAATAGTCGATTGGCAGGAGGGATTCGGAATTGCACAGAAGACCGAGCCTCTTCACCGCGTCGGGAAACGGGAGCCGAACGGTTCCGTCTTCTTCAATGGCCGGAAGGAATCGGCGCGCGACATGATCCGCATTCTTGAGGGGAGCGGCGCCGAGCAAGTGCTGGATGAGTGATCGAGAGCCTGACAGACGCGCGAGTTGCGCTTCCGTGAGCGAAAATTCGGTATTCGCGAGAAAGGCGGTGATGGCGGCCGCCATGCGAGAGGCGAACCGTTCAAGCAACGACTCTCTACTCGGACGTGGCCATGCTTTGGAAGGCGCTGTCAAAGTCAGCAAATCAACGGACGGTGTTTTATGAAGCAATGCATTGAGCTCGGAAAGCTGCGCGATGGCTTCATCCGGCTTACCGCCGTGGACGCAAGATTCGAAACGCTCGACGGAGAACGAACTGTTCATGGGGATCCAGATAAACGATCGAGATTATGGACAGCATAGGCCATCATTCGCCCCTCATTTGAAGGGGACGCAGCCTTCGCTGCCTACGCTCCCACCCGCCGTCCTTCGAGCACGTCCTTCGCTTCGGCAAGCTTGTCCGCCAGCGCGGGGCCGCGGGCCAGCGCCAGCCCAACCGCCAGAATGTCGCCGATCGCGAGATGCGATACGCGCGATGTCATCGGCGAAAAAATGTCGGTGTCTTCATCGACATTTGCGAACAATCCAACCGTGGCCATGCGCGCGAGCGGCGAGTGGCCGTGCGTGATCGCGATGACCCTTGCGCCGCCGTTCAACGCCGATCTGCACGCGTCGAGAATGTCTCGGGTGCGCCCGGTATTGGAAATCGCGACGACGACATCGCCCGCGCCAAGCAGTGCGGCGGAAGTGGTGTACGTATGCGGATCGGAGTATGCGACAGACGGTACGCCCAACCGAAAAAATTTGTGCTGCATATCGAGCGCGGCGATGCCCGATCCGCCCGCGCCGTAGAACTCGATGCGACGCGCATCGGCGAGGATCGCGATAGCCGCCGCGACGCTGTCCGACGACAGTGAATTGCGCACGGCGATCAGCGCGCCGATGGTCCGGTCGAGCACTTTCGCGGCGACGCCTGCGGGCGGCTCGTCCGTGCGCACATCGCGATAAACGGTGGGAACGTCCGCTGCTATGTTTTGAGCGAGGCGGATCTTGAATTCCCGGAAGCCCGAAAAGCCGAGCGCCTGGCAGAACCGCGCGATGGTCGGCTGACTGACGCCGGCACGCGTGGCGAAATCGGTCATCGACAGGTCGAGTACCTCGCGCGGTGCTTCGAGCACGTAGTCAGCCAGCTTGCGCTCCGACGGCCGCATTTGCTCGCGCTTCGCTTCGACTTGAGACAGCAACATCGGAAATCTCGCCTATGCTGAAAATTGCTTGGACTATATCCGAAGATCGATCATGTACAAATACTACAGAACGTGCCGTCGAAAACTAAGGGAATTCCCGTAGATCGTTTCTCTATAAGTGATTCGATCCATGCGGTCACTTAATAGTGAGGCACGAATCCTCATTGTCAGCGTGTAGTTTTTCTACTAATATCGCGAAACACGGCAATATCGCACGACAACGATTCGAACGCCGTTCCCTGCAACATTCCACCCAACCTCGACGGCAGGCGCGCCGGGCGTTAGACGAAGGAGCTTCGATGGTTTCCCCGCATTCGCAACTCAAAAAAGTCACCGACCGCATCATCGAGCGCAGCAAGCCGACGCGTTCCGCATATCTGGCGCGCATCGATGCCGCGCACGGCAAGTTTCCGGCGCGCGGCGCGCTTTCGTGCGCGAATCTGGCGCATGGTTTCGCCGGGCTCGAAGGCGAGGAAAAGATAGCGATCAAGACGATTCGCGAGCCGAACATCGGCATCGTGTCGTCCTATAACGAAATGCTGTCCGCGCATGCGCCGTACAAGAGCTTCCCCGACATCATCAAGCAGGCGGCGCGCGAGCACGGCGGCGTCGCGCAATTCGCGGGCGGCGTGCCCGCCATGTGCGACGGCATCACGCAGGGCAACGCCGGCATGGAACTGTCGCTCTTTTCGCGTGAAGTCATCGCGATGAGCACTGCGGTCGCGCTCACGCACAACATGTTCGACGCGGCGCTGTGCCTCGGCATCTGCGACAAGATCGTGCCGGGGCTCGCCATCGGCGCGCTGCAGTTCGGTCATCTGCCGACCATTTTCGTGCCCGCCGGCCCGATGACGAGCGGCCTCACCAACGACGACAAAGCCAAGGTGCGTCAGGAATTCGCGACCGGCAAATGCGATCGCGCCGCGCTGCTCGAAGCGGAATCGGCGGCGTATCACGGCCACGGCACCTGCACGTTTTACGGCACGGCCAACAGCAATCAGATGCTCATGGAAGTGATGGGGCTGCACCTGCCGAGCGCGGCGTTCGTGCATCCGCACACGCCTCTGCGCGACGCACTCACGGCCGAAGCCGCGCGTCGCGTGCTCGATATCACGCTGGAACGCGGCAACTACACGCCTATCGGCCATGTCGTCGATGAAAAGGCGATCGTGAACGGCATCGTCGCGCTGCTGGCGACCGGCGGCTCGACCAACCACACGCTGCATCTCGTGGCGATCGCGCGGGCGGCGGGCATCATGATCGACTGGAACGATTTCGACGAGCTTTCGCAAGTGGTGCCGCTGCTCGCGAAGATCTACCCGAACGGCAAGGCCGACGTGAATCATTTCCACGCGGCGGGCGGCGTCGCGTTCCTCGTGCGCAATCTGCTCGAGGGCGGCTTGCTGCACGAAGACGTGCAGACGGTCGCGGGCAAGGGACTTTCGCACTATACGAAGGAGCCGAAGCTCATCGACGGCAAATTGCAATGGGTCGACGGCGCGCCTGAAAGCCACGACACCAAGGTGCTGCGCGGTATCGGCGAGCCGTTCCAGCCGGACGGCGGGCTGCGTCTGATGCAGGGCAAGCTCGGGCGCGGCGTCATCAAGATTTCGGCGGTCGCGCCGGAGCATCGCGTGGTGAAGGCGCCGGCCATCGTGTTCAACTCGCAAGAGGAAGTGCAGGAAGCGTTCGACAAGGGCGAGTTGAAGCGCGATTTCGTCGCCGTGGTGCGCTTCCAGGGCGCGCGGGCGAACGGCATGCCCGAGCTGCATCGTTTGACGCCGTTGCTCGGTGTGCTGCAGGATCAGGGCTTCCATGTCGCGCTGGTCACGGACGGGCGCATGTCGGGCGCGTCGGGCAAGGTGCCGGCGGTCATTCACGTGTCGCCCGAAGCGCTCCTCCAAGGGCCGCTCGGCAAAGTCCGCACCGGCGACATGCTCGTGATCGACGCGCCCGCCGGCGTGCTCGACATCGAGATCGATGCGAACGAGTGGGCATCGCGCGAAGTGCAGGCGCCGCTGCATCAGGCGGACAACGAAGCAGGATTCGGACGCGAGCTGTTCGGCGTGTTCCGTAGCGCGGCGCTGCCGGCGGAAGAGGGCGCGTCGGTGTTCGGCGCGCTGATCGGCGCAATGTCCGCGCACGACGGGGCGAACGGCGCGGCGGCCCCGCAGGAGAGGAATCCGCTTCGCGATAACGCGCGCGCCGCGGCATCGGCGCTGAACAAGGCGCACGCCACGCATCATTGAACATCGCAACGTCGAGAACCCGCGGATAGACCACAAGGCGCCGCACCAAAAACAGGAGTCGCATCAAATGAAATCGGTAAGCGAAATCGTGCGTCTGGGCCCGGTGATTCCGGTGCTGGCGTTCGAAACGGTCGAGCAAGGTGAACAGGTGTCGCGCGCGCTGCATGCGGGCGGTGTGAAAGTGCTGGAAATCACGCTGCGCACGCCAGCGGGCATCGGCGCGATCGAGCGCGCGAGCCAGTTGGCGGACGATATCGTCGTCGGCGTGGGCACCATCACAAAGCCCGAGCATTGCGCGCAGGCGAAGAAGGCGGGCGCGCAGTTCGGGGTGTCGCCCGGTCTCACGAAGGACATGCACAAGGCCGCGCAGGACGCAGGGTTGCCGCTGCTGCCGGGCGTAATGACGCCGAGCGATATCATCGCCGCGATGGAACTGGGTTACGAGATCGTCAAGTTCTTCCCGGCGCAACAGGCGGGCGGCATTCCGATGCTGCAGGCTTTCTACGGACCGTTCCCGAATCTGAAATTCTGTCCGACGGGCGGCATCACGGCTGAAACCGCGTCCAACTTTCTCGCGCAGCCGAATGTGGTGTGTGTCGGCGGTTCCTGGCTGACGCCGAAGTCCGCGCTCGCCGCGCAGAACTGGGAAGAAGTCACGCGTCTTGCACGCGCAGCCAGCGAGTTGGCGCCGCACCGGTAAGCTTTCCGTCCTGGCATCAGAAGGCGCGTCGTGACCGTGTGAGCGGTCCGGCGCGCTTTTTTTTCGGCCTGATTTCCTGTTCGACTCTATTCCCTCACTCGCTCTGCCTGAAGCCTCGGAGTTCGCTCACCATTTTTTTGTTTTGCGAATCGGATTAATTCGAATTGCAAAAATCACGGCGATTAAGACGGTTTGAATTTCTTTAAGACTGAGATAAGAAGGTTCTCAATTGTCTTGGATGTGCTGGGAATTTCAACGCTTCTTCTATATATTTAGGTTTCAGAAGTTCCCCGATATATCAAGACGCGGAAGCGTTTCAATTAGGAAATTTCAGCGCACTTTGCGTGAAACCTCCTTACTTCCGCCGCTGCTGCATATGTCCAGCAACGCCACGCCGCCCGCTGCCTTAGTCCTTGCGGGTCGCCGCGATCAAGTTACCGCGGAACCTCTTTTTCCAAAAGCGTAGTTTCGTCTTCTTTCAGGATGCCAATCCGATGACCATTCGAGTCGGAATTTCAGTCGTCACGCATCAAGGCCAAAACATCTGGCAGAACGGCCTGGGTCAGAACGTGATTTTTTTGTCGGAAGCACTTCAGAAGCTTCCTTTCGTCGAGAGCGTTTCACTGATCGACGTGGGCGACCAGAACGCATTGCCGCCGCAAGTCGACGCCGCGTCGAAAGGCCTGCGCATCATGCGCACTCCGGATGCGACCGATGCCGTCGACGTCATCTTCGAAATGGGCGGCGCGCTCGACACGCAATGGCTCGATCTGATGCGCGCGCGTGGCAAGAAAGTCGCGTATTACTGCTGCGGCCAGCCATACGTCGGACTCGTGGAGGCGCCGGTGTTTGACAAGCCCGTCCATGTGATGCGTCCGGACCGTTACGACCAGGTCTGGCTGATGTCGAAAGACCGTCTGTCCGTCCCGATGATGCGTACGCTGCATCGCTGCCCTGTGCATCTCATTCCGTTCATCTGGCATCCGCAGTTCATCGAAAAGCGTATCGCGGAGGTCGAAGAGCATGGTCTGCGCTACGGCTATGAGCGCCGCTCGGACGCGTCGGCGCAGCCGGCCATCCAGCCGCAAGGTTTTCGGGTTGCAATGTTCGAGCCGAATATTTCGGTGGTGAAAACGTCGAGCATTCCGATGCTCGCCTGCGAGGAAGCCTATCGTGCGGATCGTTCGAGCGTATCAGCCATGCATGTGCTCAATTCGATGCACATGAAGGATCACCCGACGCTCATGTACATGGCCAACTCGCTGGATCTCGTAAAGGATTCCAAGGCGACGTTCCACGGCCGCAACGACATCGCCGGTTTCATGGCGCAATACGCCGATGCAGTCGTGTCGCATCAATGGGGCAACGACCAGAATTATCTGTATCTCGATGTGCTCTACGGCGGTTATCCGCTGATCCATAACTCGCCGTGGCTCAAGGACGCGGGCTACTACTTCCCGGGATTCGACGCGCAAGAGGGGGGTCGTCAATTGCTGCGCGCCTTCCACGAGCACGACAGCAATCTGGATGCATATCGCGCGAACGCGCAGCGCGTCATCGATACGGTGAATCCGTTCAATCAAGCAAACCTGGATGCGTTCGCAGACCGGTTGATCAATCTTTGCCAGGGAAGCAAGCTCGAGGTAGGCGTATGAACAAGCAAAGCAAGTCCCGCATGCCGGAGCGGATCAATGTCGGCGTTTCCATTTACATCCGCAAGGGCGAGCAATCGCTTTGGGAAAACGGCATTTTTCAGAATTGTCTTTATCTCGTGATGTTGTTGATGCGCTCGCCGCGCGTGAAGTCGACCTATCTGGTAACGGGCGGCGGCGACGGTGGTCCTGAAGACGCGAAGCGCTTCCTTTCCGATTCGCCGGTGCCGCTCATCGACATGGAAACGGCGCAGTCGAAGCTCGACGTGATGATCGAAATGAGCGCGCAGCTCAACAAGGAATGGTCGGTAAAGTTCCGCGAGCGCGGCGGCAAGATCATTACGATGCGCGTGGGCAACGACTACGTCATCGACATCGAACGCATGGTGTTCAACCTTCAGCACGCGCTGCTCGTTTCGGGTGCGCCTTACGATGAAGTCTGGACGCTGCCGGAATACGAAGTCAGCTGCAAACCGTACTTTGAAACGCTGTTTCGTGCGCCCGTCAAGCTCATGCCGCACCTGTGGAGCCCAGTCGTCCTCGACCGCGAAGCCGCGAAGCTGCCGAACGGGCTGAAGTTCGGTTATCAGCCCGGTCGCCGCCGCTGGCGAGTGGGCATTTTCGAGCCCAACGTCTGCATGGTGAAAACGAGCTACATTCCGATGCTGTCTTGCGATGTGGCGCATCGCGAGAATCCGGACATGCTCGAACGTGTGTGGGCGTACAACACGTTCAAGCTGAAGGATCACGCGGCGTTCGCAGGCTTCGCGCAGAGCCTCGATTACGTGAAGCACGGCCTTGGCAATTTTGAAGGGCGTTTTCCGTTCGCTCAGATCGTGCCGAGTGCCGTCGACGCGGTGGTCAGTCATCAGTGGGAAAACCCGCAGAACTATGTGTATTACGAGGCGCTCTACGGCGGCTATCCGCTGATCCACAACTCGCATCTGATCGGTGACTGCGGATACCGCTATCACGATTTCGATTGCGAAGAGGGTGGTCGCGCGTTGCTTCGCGCCTTTGCCGAGCATGACGCCAATCTCGACAGTTACCGCGCGACGGCGAAGAAGTTCCTTCACACGCTCGATCCGGAAAACGAACAAAACGTGCGGACGTATACCGAGGCGATCGAAGCGGTCTACGCGAGAGCGTGAGTTCGAGATTCAGGCATTTTGCTGCAAGGCAATGGAGTTACTTGGAATGAAAAAGCTGCGAATTGGCATCACCATCGGTCTGTTTCACGAGGCCGAGACGCTGTGGAACAACGGTATCAAGCAGAACGCGGTCTTTCTCGCTGAAGCACTTAAGAACTGTCCGAACGTCGAGAGCGTCGTGCTCGTCAATACGACACATGTGGCAATCACGAAGCAACTGCCGTGGGACCTGGAGCGCTGGCCCACAGTCACTTTCGATGGCGCGAAAGACAATATCGACGTGCTGATCGAGCTCGGCGGTCAGATCGATTCGAACGCTACGGAATATCTGAAGCAACGCGGCGCGCGCCTCGTTTCGTATTGCTGCGGTTTCGAATACGTCCATGCGATGGAATCGATTCTGTTCAACAAGCCGAGCTTCGGCGACAACCTGTTCGTGAACCAGCGCTACGACGACATCTGGATGATTCCGCAGGTAGCGAACATCAGCGCGCCGTATTTCGAGGTGATGCGTCGTCAGACGGCGCAGGTCGTGCCGTTTATCTGGAGCCCGATGTTCCTCAACGCTCGCACCGCGTCGTTACCGCGTTCGGGCGAGTATCAGCCGAAAGCGGGACCGCGTCGCCTGAGCGTGATGGAGCCGAACATCAATGTTGTGAAATTCTGTCTTTATCCGACGATGATCGCGGAAATGGCGTATCGAGAGCGGCCGAACGACATTCAGTTGCTTCAGGTGACGAACGCGCAACACCTCGCCACAGAGTGTCGTGAGTTCATCGCGCTGATGAACCAACTGGATATCGTGCGCAATCACAAGGCGGTGTTTCTCGGCCGCTTCGACACGCCGACGTTTCTGGCCGAGAACACGGACATCATCGTGTCGCACCAGTGGGAAAATCCGCTGAACTATTTTTATCTGGAAGTGTGCTGGCAGGGATATCCGCTGGTTCACAACGCCACGTTGTGCACGGATCTCGGTTACTACTATAAGGATAACGACGTGAACGACGGCGCGCGACGGGTCGTCGAGGCCATCGACCAACACGATTCGCAGCTCGCACAATATCGGGATAAGCAGCGTTCGCTGATCGCGCGTTATCTGCCGGATAATGCTGCCCTGGTCGGTGGCTACACCGGATTGCTCGACGCACTCATCAAAAAGCCGATGCGCTAGACCGACGTTTTTCTAAGCAACCGTTCAAAGTTGTCTATGCGCCATGTCTGATCGGACGATCAGACATGGCGCATTTTGTTCTTCGCGGACCCGCTTCGTAATAAAGCGATTCACCTTTTTTGCCGGATTCATTGGGAAATTGTGAATCTGGCGAACCGAGAGCAGAGATTTATTAGTCAAATAGTAAGTTATGCAAATTAACCGCCGTAAATAAGTTTTATCCTAAAAAATGTGTCGCAGTTTTGCTGCACAGATGCTGCGGTCTATTGAATTTAGGACATGTCCGCTTCATTGACGTTGTGCTCCCGAATATTCTGTGCCGTGGTCAAAGGTGCTTCCTTTTTTGTTTTGTAAAAGACGATCGTTTTTTTGTGGGTCAATTCGGTTTATGAATAAGTCATACCGCAGTATCTGGAATGAGAAGGTAGGGACGTTTGTCGCGGTCGCGGAGACCTCGATGGCGCGTGGCAAAAAGAGTTCTGGCGGCGCGGTATGCGACCCGGAAGGCGGTCAAGAAGCCCTTGACGCGTTCGTCCGTAAGGGCAGAGACACTGGCCCGAAGCTTGCCTTGCTTGCGGCGGTTGGCGTTGGCGCTTCCGCTGCTCTACTGCTTGGCAGTTCGAGTGCCTGGGCGGCGGGTGGCGCCAGTTTCTCAGCCTGCTCAAGTGGATCAAGTCCATCAAGTAACGGCTTTAACGCTACTGGATTCGGGGCCGGGACGACCGATTGTGCGGCGAGCTTCTTGGGCCCGAATTTTAGCGGTGTCTTGCTAGAGGGCGACTCCAACAACTACATCAGGGTGGGCGCTGATGGAAACATGGTCCTGCAGACACAGGGCATTATCATGTTCAATGCTCCCACGATCTCATTCAGCAATCGCACGCTGAGCAACGTTGGGATTGGATCGATTAATGCGTCCAGCATGGATGCCGTGAACGGTGGGCAGTTGTTCAGCTTGTCTGCGTCGGTAAGTACGACGATCTCGTCGATCTCGTTCGGTTTCGACTCAATGTCCGTGGCGGTCAGTTCCATGTCCACGGGCGTGGTTAACGCGACGTCGAGCATGTCCACCGCGGTGACTTCGTTGTCTACGGGCTTGAACTCCGTCTCGACCAGCGCGTCGACCGGGCTCAACTCGATTTCGACGGCGTGGACCAGCCTTTCAACGAGCACAGCGGGTACGGTGACGTCTGTGTCGACGGCAGTTGCCTCGATGTCGACCACGGTCAGTACTGCCAGCAGTAAGGTGACGAGCCTGTCCACCAGCCTGAGTTCCCTTTCTACCTCGGCCTCCACGGGCTTGACCACGTTGTCCACGTCGGTTTCTGCCGGAATCAATTCGCTCTCGACCGGCGTGAGCACGACGAACAGCGTGGTAAGTAGCCTCTCCATCGGCGTGAGCACGGCGTCGAGCAAGGTTGACAATCTTTCCACGGTTGTTAGTACTACCACCGGCACGGTGGGTAGTCTTTCGAGCGTCGTGAGTACCACGCAGAACTCCGTCAACGTTCTTTCCACGAGCCTGAGCACCACCAACAGTTCGGTAAGCAGTCTTTCCACGGGACTCGGCACCGTGACCGGTTCCGTAACGAGTCTCTCGACTGGCCTGAACACAGCGAACAGCGCGGTTAGCTCGCTGTCGACTGGCCTGAGCACGACCAACAGCACCGTAAATTCGCTTTCCTCGGGCGTGAGCACGGCCACCAGCGCGGTGAGCTCGCTGTCGACCGGCTTGAGCACGACCATCAGCGCGGTGAGCTCGCTGTCGACTGGCTTGAGCACAACCAACAGCACGGTGAGCTCGCTGTCGACTGGCCTGAGTGCCACCAGCGGCGCGGTGAGTTCGCTGTCGACTGGCCTGAGTGCGACCAACAGTACGGTATCCGGCCTGTCCACAGGCCTGAGCACCACGAGCAGCAAGGTCACCAGCTTGTCGAGTAACCTTTCGACGTTGTCGGCATCGATGTCGACGGGCGTCAATTCCCTCTCGACGGGACTGAGTACCGCCAACAGCGGCATCGGTAGCCTCTCCACGGGTCTCAGCACCGCGAACAGCATGGCGGGCAGCCTTTCCACGGGCCTGAGCACCGTCAACAGCAAGGCAGGCAGCCTCTCATCGGGCCTGAGTACGACCACGGCCACGGTGAATTCGCTCTCAACCGGCGTGAGCACGATCAGCAGCACCGTGACGAGCTTGTCCACGGGTCTCACTTCGCTTTCTTCGTCTGCTTCCACAGGCATCGCCTCACTGTCGACGGGTCTGAGTTCGACCAACGGCGCGGTCAACAGTCTGTCGACGGGTCTTAGCACGACCAACAGCACGGTGAGTTCGCTGTCCACCGGCTTGAGCACCACAAAGAGCACCGTCAGTTCCCTGTCGACCGGGTTGAGCACCACGAACAGCATGGTGAACTGGATGTCGACCGGCGTGAACAGCATGTCCACAGCGCTGAGCACGACCAACAATACAGTCAATTCGCTGTCGACCGGCGTGAGCACGGCCAGCGGCAAGGTCGACAGCCTGTCGACCGGTCTGAGCACGACCAACAGCAACGTCACCAGCCTGTCGAGCAGCGTCGGTTCGCTGTCAACGGGTCTAAGCACGACCAACACCGTGGTCAGCAGTCTGTCCACCGGCCTTAGCTCGACCTCGAGCAAAGTGGATAGCTTGTCGACGGGCCTGAGCACGACGAATAGCACGGTGAGTACACTCTCCACCGGTCTGAATTCTTTGTCGATGTCCACCTCGACGGGTGTCACTTCGTTGTCGAGCGGTCTGAGCACGGCAAGCAGCAACGTTGACAGCCTTTCGAGCGGTTTGAGCACGGCCGGCGGCAAGGTTGATTCGTTGTCGACGGGTCTGAGCACCACCAATAGCAACGTTGGCAGCCTGTCGACAGGTCTGAGCACGACCAATAGCACAGTGAACACGCTCTCGAACTCGGTGAGTACGCTGTCGACGGGTCTGAGCACGACCAACACCACGGTCAGCAGCCTTTCAACCGGCCTCAGCACTACGGGCAGTAAGGTGGACAGTCTGTCCACGGGCCTGAGCGCCGCCAGCAGCAAGGTCACCAGCCTGTCGGCGGGTCTCAGCACGCTCTCGACTTCAGCCTCTACAGGCATCACCTCGCTGTCGACGGGTCTGAGCACGACCAACAGCACGGTCAGCAGCCTGTCGACGGGCCTGAGCACGACCAACAGCAAGGTCGGTAGCCTGTCGACGGGTCTGAGCACGACCAACAGCACGGTCACGAGCCTGTCCTCCACGGTGGGCTCGCTCTCGACAGGTTTGAGCACGACCGGCAGCGTCGTGAATTCGCTGTCGGCGGGCCTGAGCACGACCAACAGCACTGTCGATGGCCTCTCGACCAGCCAGGCAACGCTTTCCACGTCGGTGTCGACTGGCGTCAACTCCCTGTCTTCTGGCCTCAGCACGGCGAACAGCGCAATCACCAGCCTGTCGACCGGCTTCAGCACGGTCAACAGCAATGTCACCGCGCTTTCGAGTTCGGTGAACACGCTGTCGACCGGACTAAGCACGACCAATAGCAACGTGGGTGTCCTGTCGACACGTTTGAGCACGACGAATAGCACCGTCGGCAGTCTTTCTACCGTGGTCAAAGACGCGGTCATGTATGACAGCTCTGCTCATTCGAAGATCACGCTGGGCGGCTCCGGCAAGCCGGCGGTGACGCTGACGAACGTGGCGGACGGCACGAGCCCGCTCGACGCGGTGAACTTCGGCCAGTTGAGCGTGCTTTCGGCCTCCGTGTCGACAGGGTTCGGCTCGCTGTCGACCGTTCTGTCGACTGCTGGCGCTGAAGTGATCACGTCGTTGTCCGTGTCGGCGTCGAGCAGCGTCAACTCGCTGTCGACGGGTCTGAGCACGACCAACAGCAGTCTGAACAGCCTCCATCTCGACTTCCACGACGGCGAGCTCGCTGTCCACGGGTCTGAGCTCGCTGTCGGGTTCGACCTCAAGCAGTATCAGCTCGCTGTCGACGGGTCTGAGCTCGCTGTCGACATCGGCGTCGACCGGCATCACCTCCTTGTCGTCGGGCTTGAGCTCGCTGTCGGTTTCCACGTCGACCAGCATGAGTTCGCTCTCGACGGGCGTGAGTTCTCTGTCGGCCGGGGTGAGTTCGCTGTCCACGGGCATGAGCTCGCTGTCGACGGGCATGAGCTCGCTGTCGGCGTCCACTTCGACGGGCATCAGCTCGCTGTCGACGGGTCTGAGCTCGCTGTCGAACTCGACTTCGACGAGCATCAGTTCGCTGTCTGCGTCCGCTTCGACGGGTCTCAGCTCGTTGTCTAGCGGCATGAGCTCGCTGTCGGCGTCGGCCTCCACGGGTATCAGCTCGCTCTCCGCAGGCATGAGCTCGCTGTCGGCCTCGACCTCGACGGGCATCAGCTCGCTGTCGAGCGGTGTGAGCTCGCTGTCGGCCGGCGTAAGCTCGCTGTCCACGGGCATGAGCTCGCTGTCGGCGTCGACCTCCACGGGTATCAGCTCGCTGTCCACAGGCATCAGCTCGCTGTCCACGGGCATCAGCTCGCTCTCCGCAGGTGTGAGTTCGCTGTCCACGGGCATGAGCTCGCTGTCGGCGTCGACCTCCACGGGCATCAGCTCGCTGTCGAGCGGCGTGAGCTCGCTCTCCGTTGGCGTGAGCTCGCTGTCCACGGGTATCAGTTCACTGTCGGCTTCGACCTCGACGAGCATCAGCTCGCTCTCCGCAGGCATCAGCTCGCTGTCGACGGGCGTGAGTTCGCTGTCCACGGGCATGAGCTCGCTGTCGGCGTCGACCTCCACGGGCATGAGCTCGCTGTCCGCGGGTATCAGCTCGCTGTCGGCTTCGGCCTCCACGAGCATCAGTTCGCTGTCCACGGGTATCAGTTCGCTGTCGGCTTCGACCTCCACGGTCATCAGCTCGCTGTCGGCTTCGACCTCCACGGGCATGAGCTCGCTCTCAGTTGGCGTGAGCTCGCTCTCGGTTGGCGTGAGCTCGCTGTCCACGGGTATCAGCTCGCTGTCGAGCTCGACCTCGACGGCGGTGAACTCGCTGTCCACGGGCCTGGCCAACGCGGTGATGTACGACGATGCCACGCACTCGAAGGTCACGCTGGGTGGCTCAAGCCATTCGCCGGTGACGCTCACGAACGTGGCGAACGGCACGAGCCAGTCCGATGCGGTGAACTTCGGCCAGTTGAGCTCGCTGTCGAACTCGACCTCGACGAGCTTCACCTCGATGTCGACGGCCATCTCGAGCTCGAGCGGTAACTTCGACTCGCTGTCCTCCAGCTTCACGTCGATGTCCACGGGCATCAACTCGCTGTCCACGGGCATGAGCTCGCTGTCGGCGTCGACCTCCACGGGCATGAGCTCGCTGTCGAGCGGCGTGAGTTCGCTCTCCGCAGGCGTGAGCTCGCTGTCCACGGGCATGAGCTCGCTGTCGGCATCGACCTCGACGGGCATCAGCTCGCTGTCGAGCGGCGTGAGCTCGCTGTCCGCAGGCGTGAGCTCGCTGTCCACGGGCATGAGCTCGCTGTCGGCTTCGACCTCCACGGGTATCAGCTCGCTGTCGAGCGGCGTGAGCTCGCTGTCCACGGGCATGAGCTCGCTGTCGGCCTCGACCTCCACGGGCATCAGCTCGCTGTCGAGCGGCGTGAGTTCGTTGTCCACGGGCATGAGCTCGCTGTCGGCCTCGACCTCCACGGGCATCAGCTCGCTGTCGAGCGGCGTGAGCTCGCTCTCCGCAGGTGTGAGCTCGCTCTCCGCAGGTGTGAGCTCGCTGTCCACGGGCATGAGCTCGCTGTCGGCTTCGGCCTCCACGGGCATCAGCTCGCTGTCGAGCGGCGTGAGCTCGCTCTCCGCAGGCATCAGCTCGCTGTCGGCAGGCGTGAGCTCGCTGTCCACGGGTATGAACTCGCTGTCGAGCTCAACCTCGACGGGCATCAGCTCGCTGTCGAGCGGCGTGAGCTCGCTGTCGAGCGGCGTGAGTTCGCTCTCCGCAGGCGTGAGTTCGCTCTCCGCAGGCGTGAGCTCGTTGTCGGCGAGCGTCAGTTCGTTGTCGACCAACGTGAGCTCGCTGTCCACGGGCGTGAACTCGCTGTCGACGGGTATGAGCTCGTTGTCGGCTTCGACTTCGACGGGCATCAGCTCGCTGTCGAGCGGCGTGAGCTCGCTCTCGGCTGGCGTGAGTTCGCTCTCCGCAGGCGTGAGCTCGCTGTCGACGGGTATGAACTCGCTGTCGAGCTCGACCTCCACGGGCCTCAGCTCGCTGTCGAGTGGCGTGAGCTCGCTCTCGGCTGGCGTGAGCTCGCTGTCCACGAACGTGAGTTCGCTCTCGGCTGGCGTGAGTTCGCTCTCCGCAGGCGTGAGTTCGCTGTCGACCAACGTGAGCTCGCTGTCCACGGGCATGAACTCGCTGTCGGCTTCGACTTCGACGGGCATCAGCTCGCTGTCGAGCGGCGTGAGTTCGCTCTCCGCAGGCGTGAGCTCGCTGTCCACGGGTATGAACTCGTTGTCGGCTTCGACCTCGACGGGCATCAGCTCGCTGTCGAGCGGCGTGAGCTCGCTCTCGGCTGGCATCAGCTCACTGTCGACCAACGTGAGTTCGCTGTCCACGGGTATGAGCTCGCTGTCGAACTCAACCTCGACGGGCATCAGCTCGCTGTCGAGCGGCGTGAGCTCGCTCTCGGCTGGTATCAACTCGTTGTCGGCAGGCGTGAGCTCGCTGTCCACGGGTATGAACTCGCTGTCGAGCTCGACCTCGACGGGTATTAGCTCGCTGTCGAGCGGCGTGAGTTCGCTCTCCGCTGGCGTGAGCTCGTTGTCGGCAGGCGTGAGCTCGCTGTCCACGGGTATGAACTCGCTGTCGAGCTCGACCTCCACGGGCATCAACTCGCTGTCCACGGGCGTGAGCTCGCTGTCGGCCTCGACCTCCACGGGCCTCAGCTCGCTGTCCACGGGCATCAGCTCGTTGTCGGCGTCAACCTCCACGGGCCTCAGCTCGCTGTCCACGGGTATCAGTTCGCTGTCGGCGTCGACCTCCACGGGCCTCAGCTCGCTGTCCACGGGTATCAGCTCGCTGTCGGCGTCGGCCTCCACGGGCATCAGCTCGCTGTCCACGGGTATGAACTCGCTGTCGGCCTCGGCTTCCACGGGCCTCAGCTCGCTGTCGAGCGGTATGAACTCGCTGTCGGCCTCGGCCTCCACGGGCATCAGCTCGCTGTCGGCTTCGGCCTCCACGGGCATCAACTCGCTGTCCACGGGCGTGAATTCGCTGTCCACGGGGATGAGCTCGCTGTCGGCGTCGGCTTCCACGGGCATTGGCTCGCTGTCCACGGGTCTGATCTCGCTGTCGAGTTCGGCCTCCACGGCGGTGAATTCGCTGTCCACGGGCCTGGCCAACGCGGTGATCTACGACGACGCCTCGCACTCGAAGATCACGCTGGGTGGCTCGGGCGCGGCGCCGGTGAAGCTCACGAACGTGGCTGACGGCACGGAGAATCCGGACGCAGTGAACTTCGGTCAGTTGAGCTCGCTGTCGGCTTCGACCTCGATGGGTCTCAACTCGCTGTCCACAGGCATGAGCTCGCTGTCGGCATCGACCTCCACGGGCCTCAGCTCGCTGTCCACAGGCGTGAGCTCGCTGTCGAGTTCGACCTCGACGGCGGTCAGCTCGCTGTCCACGAATGTCAGCTCGCTGTCGAGCTCGGCCTCCACGGGCATCAGTTCGCTGTCCACGGGTGTGAGCTCGCTGTCCACGGGCATCAGCTCGTTGTCCGCGTCGGCCTCCACGAGCATCAACTCGCTGTCCACGGGCATCAGCTCGCTGTCCACGGGCATCAGCTCGCTGTCCGCGTCGAGCTCCACGGCGATCAGCTCGCTGTCCACGGGCGTGAGCTCGCTGTCCACGGGCATCAGCTCGCTGTCCGCAGGCATTAGCTCGCTGTCGAGCTCGGCTTCCACGGCGGTCAGCTCGCTGTCCACGGGCGTGAGTGAGATTGACCCGGTCCGACGGACAGATTTGCAGTTAAAGATTTGTCGTGGTCCGGCCTCCCTTAAGCGTTGAGTCGCGAGTTGTCCACGGACGGGCAGCGGGTCGCTTCTCACGACCACGACGCTGCCCGTCGGTGGACAACTCGTAGGGTGATGCGGTTTTTGTCTTCGCGCTCAGGTTTTCGAATTCGAGCGGCGAACAATAGCCGATGCTGCTATGCAGGCGGCGTACGTTGTACCAGCCTTCCAAGAAGGAGAAGATGCGCCTCCGTGCTTGTTCATGGGTCGCGAAGTGTTCGCGCGACAGGAGCTCTGCTTCAAGTGTCCCAAAGAAGGATTCGCACATCGCATTGTCGTACGCGTCGCCGGCTGTACCCATCGACGGCTGCACGCCGGCTTCGCGGCAGCGTCGCCCAAAGGCGATGGATGTGTATTGGGCCCCCTGGTCGGAATGCAAAATCACGCCCTCATGACGTCGCTGCTGGAGGGCCATGTCGAGCGCGCGCAACATCAGTTCGGTGTACAA
This sequence comes from Caballeronia sp. S22, assembly GCF_964261745.1. Classification (NCBI taxonomy): domain Bacteria; kingdom Pseudomonadati; phylum Pseudomonadota; class Betaproteobacteria; order Burkholderiales; family Burkholderiaceae; genus Caballeronia; species Caballeronia sp. S22. The sequence goes on from NZ_OZ180035.1 coordinate 679,346, forward strand.
GTGGTTCGACATCGCCCAGCCGACGATGCGCCGGCTGAAGACATCAAGCACCACAGCCAGAAAGAGAAAGCCTTCTGTTGTCGGAATGTAGGTGGCATCTGCGACCCACAGTATGTTGGGCCCTTCCGCATTGAAGTGCCGGCGCACGAGGTCCGGCGCGCGCCGTGCCCCGGCACGCTGGCGCGTTGTACGTGGCCAGCGCCGTCGGCTTGCTCCCCGTAGGTCCGCGATGCGCATCAGGCTCGCGACTCGTTTGCGTCCCACGTGCACTCCCTCGCGCGCAAGTTGCGCATGGATGCGCGGCGCCCCATACGTACCTCGTGAACTCGCATGCAACGTACGAATGCGCGTCAGTAGTTGAGCATCGCTACGTGACCGCTTTGATGGCTCCCGCACCAGCCACGCGTAGTAGCCGCTGGTCGAGACTCCCAGCAGCCGGGCCATCGTGGCAACGGGCCAACGGGCCTGATTCGCTCTCATGAATCCGTATCCTTCGAGGATACGGCTCCTGTCTCGCGGGCGAACCAGGCTGCAGCGTGAGAGAGAATGTCGCGCTCCGTCTTCAATTGCCGATTCTCGCGGCGCAAACGGGTGAGTTCTTGGCGCTCAGCCGTGGTCAACCCCTCCTGACGCACGCCGGCGTCAATATCCGCCTGCGCCACCCAGTTGATTATCGTCTGCACACTAGGCTCGAACTCTCGCGCTAGCTCCTCGGGTGTTCGCCCCGCCTTCACCAGCTCGACGATGTGAGCCCGGAACTCCGCCGGGTACGGTGCTCGATGCTTGCCCATTTTGGCACCCCCTTTTTCCTAAAGGATAGGTGTCCGTTTTGGCGGGTCAATCTCAGAGCTCGCTGTCCACGGGTATCAGCTCGCTGTCGGCTTCGGCCTCGACGGCGATCAGCTCGCTGTCCACGGGTATCGACTCGGTGTCGACGGGCATCAGCTCGCTGTCGACTTCGGCCTCCACGAGCGTGAGCTCGCTGTCCACGAGTGTCAGCTCGCTGTCGAGCTCGGCCTCCACGGCGGTCAGCTCGCTGTCCACGGGTGTGAACTCGCTGTCTACCGGTATGAGCTCGCTGTCGACCTCAACCTCGACGGCGATCAGCTCGCTGTCCACAGGTGTGAGTTCGTTGTCCGTGGGCATTAGCTCGCTGTCGACGGGTATCAGCTCGCTGTCGACGGGTTTCAGCTCGCTGTCGACCTCGACGTCCACGAGCATCAGTTCGCTGTCCACGGGCATTAACTCGATATCGACGGGAATCAACTCGATCTCGACCACGGTCAGCACTGTGATCAACGACATTTCGAGCATTTCGACATCGTTGAGTTCGATCAGCGGCGGCAAGGGCATCAAGTACTTCCACGCCAACATTGACGAAAACGCGCCTGACTCGCAAGCGAAGGGCGTGAACTCGATCGCGATCGGCAGCAACGCTCAGGCTAACGCAATCAACTCCGTGGCGATCGGTAACAACTCGGTAGCGAACGAGGAGAACACCGTGTCGTTCGGAGGCGGAAGCGGCCCCAACCTTCGTCTGACGCACGTGGCCGATGGTGTCGCCGATACCGATGCCGCGACGGTTGGCCAGTTGAAGAAGACCGGTCTGCTTGGCCCGGACGGCGAGGCGCGCACTGCCGTGACGTACGACGTCAACAAGGACGGCACGACCAACTACAGCGGCATCACGTTGGGTAACGACACCTCGGGCACGGCTATCCACAACGTTGCTGACGGCACGGCCGCGACGGATGCAGTGAACATGCGTCAGTTGGGCAAGGTGACCGACGCGATCACCAACTTGTCTGTCAGCTCGAACCCGATGTTCGCCGCAGACGGTGATCGCGCGCTGGAAGCAGCCAAGGCGAGCGGTACGCACGCAGTGGCAAGCGGCGCGAACGCACAGGCAACGGGCGCGAACTCTGTCGCGAACGGTGCAGGCGCGGTCGCCAGCGGCAACGGTGCGACGGCCGTCGGCGCAGGCAGCCGGGCGACAGCGGATAACTCCGTTGCGCTGGGCCAGAACGCGACGGCGGATCGTGCGGACACGGTGTCGATCGGCTCGGCGGGTGGCGAGCGTCAGATCACCAACGTGGCCGCCGGTACGCAAGGCACGGATGCCGTGAACGTGAACCAGTTGAATCAGGCAACGACGCAAGCCAATTCCTATACCGACTTGCGCGTGGGTCAACTGCAAAACGCGATCACCGATGTTCAGCGCAAGGCTTACTCGGGTGTTGCTGCGGCGACGGCCTTGTCGATGATTCCTGAAGTCGACAAGGACAAGGTCATCGCGGTTGGCGTGGGTGGTGCTGGCTATCAGGGCTACGGTGCATCGGCCCTCGGTGTGAACGTGCGCATCACGCAGAACCTGAAGATGAAGGCGGGCGCGGGTATCAGCGGCAATGGCAACGTGTACGGCGCCGGCGCTGCGTACCAGTGGTAAGACAGGTCGTCTGAAGTAGGAAGTCAGCGTGTCTGGGCGGTCGTTCGGTTGTGCGATCGCCCAGACTCTGAATCACGATTCATGGGTTCAGCCGGTGCAATGATTCAGCCGTGCCCTGGTTCCATTAACGGCTCGGGACTTCACAAGGGCAATAAACCCAACAATTCCTGCGATATATATGTTTTGTATATATATCGCATTTTTACTTTCAAAGCAGACGTCAGGTAAGCGACGGGCAGGATGGTTCCAAGTGAACGTGCGAGTGCGTCCCGTTATGTTGATGGCATTCGAAAAGTGTAAATGAGTCGCGCTAGTGGATTGCTGGCCAATCGTTTGATTGTGCGAGCACAGGTAGTTCGCAATCAGATAATTCCCGAATTTAGCGATCGTGGAGGCTTGCGGGTTTTAGGATATGTCCGCTTCAGGTCACATACGCGTTGGCATATTCTGTGTCGCAGTCAAAGGTGTTTCCTTTTTTCTTTCTGCAAGCGCCGCTTTGCACGAAGTGAGTCAATCGGTTTATGAATAAGTCATACCGCAGTATTTGGAATGAGAGTGTAGGAACGTTTGTCGCGGTTGCCGAAACGGCGATGGCTCGTGGTAAGCAGGCGTCTGACAGCGTAGGCCGCGGGGCGGTTGACCTGGAAGAGGTTGCGGCAGGGGAAATGCCGTTAAAGAGGACGCGTTTGGCGGCCGGACTTGGCGCCTCCGTGGCGGCACTATTCGGTTTTACCGGGGGGGCAGCGCCAGCTTACGCCGTCGTGGATTGGAACTCCCCGTCGATCGCTACATGTTTAGGCACCCCTGGATACGGATACGGGATGAGTAGCACCACGGCCGTGGGTAGCCTAGGGGCTAATTGCTACATGGCGGAGAATGGCAATGGCGGCAGCACGACTTATTGGCCAATTTCCTTCACCGTTAATGCTGGCGACGGCGAAGTCATGCCCAATTACATTCCGACCGGGGCCAAGGCAACCGGAACTGGTCTTTATCTCTACAGTACCATCCAAATGGGACTCGTCGCGAATAAGACGCTTACTTTCAACTCGAGCGTAATTTCATTCTCGGGAAGCAAATTAACGAACGTGAGCAATGGCGCGATAGTGGGCGGTAGTCTCGATGCGATCAATGGCAGCCAGCTCTTCTCCGTGTCGACGTCGGTCTCGACAGCGCTCCAAAGCGTCTCAATATCGACTTCCTCCAGAATCACAACGTTATCAACGGCTATGGCGCCGATCCCGGGCCTTTGGACGTCGCTGTCTTCTAGCGCCTCGACCATGGTGAACTCGTTGAGCACGCAGCTCACGAAGGATCCTGCGCCCGGCCTGAACTCGCTGTCCACGGCGTTCAGTTCCATGTCGCAGAGTCTGTCGACGGTGGCGAGCACGCTGGGCAGTTCCATCGCCAACTCTGCCTCGATGGCGAATGGGATGGGTGCGTCCATTAGCAGCAGTGATTTGAATCTCAACTCGCTGTCCGTCTCTATTTCGACGGGTGTCACGTCGCTCTCGTCGTCCCAAAGCTCGGGCCTCTCAACGCTTTCCACCGGGCTGGGTTCGGTTTCCACAACCGCTGCCGCGCTCGCCATCGGCGTCGGCTCGCTCAGTAGCACCGTATCCGGCCTGTCTACGAGCGTAAGTACGACCACAGCCAAAGTCAGCAGTCTCTCGAGCTCGGCGAGCACGATCGTCAGCCAGGTCACGAGCCTTTCCTCGGGACTGAGCACGACCCAGGGCGCGGTGAGCACGCTGTCTCCGGCGTTGAATTCTGTTTCGACTTCTGCGGCAGCTCTCTCGACAGTCGAATCTGGGGTGCTGACCGGGGTGGGCAGCGTATCGCTCAGTCTGAGCGCGGCGAATAGCGCAGTGGGCGGTTTCTCTGGCAGTCTGAGCACTGTCAGCAGCGCGGTGGCAAGCATGTCGAGCGGGCTCGGCACCACGAACTTGCTGTCGGTTGGCCTGAGCACGGCCAATATCGCGGCGAATTCGCTGTCGACGGGTCTGAGCACGGCTAACAGCGCGGTGAGTTCGCTGTCGACCGGCCTGAGCACGACCAACAGCAACGTCAACAGTTTGTCGACAAGTCTGAGCGCAGCGAACAGCCAGGCTGCGACGCTCTCGACAAACATGGATACCTTGTCCAGTTCCGCCGCTACGAGCGTCAACTCCCTTGCGACGGGCCTGAGTACGACTCAGGGCGCCGTCGCCACGACAACGGGCGGCCTGAGCACGACCAATAGCACGCTGACCAGCCTGTCCAGCGGATTCGGCACGGCCGCCACGTCGATGGACTCGCTTTCGAGCGGCGTGGGCACGGCCAATTCCACGGTGAGTCAGCTGTCGACCAACGTCGGCACAGCCAGCAACACGGTCAACACGCTCTCCTCGAGCCTGAACTCACTGTCGACGTCCGCTTACATGGGCGTCGCATCCGTTTCCACCGGCCTGAGCACGGCGAAAAGCAGCGTGGATACGCTCGCAACCGGCCTGAGCACGACGAACGACGCAATTATCCCGCTCGCGCCTGGTCTCGCGAATACGGACAGTGCCGTTGCGGGGCTGGCCGGTAGCGTCAGCACGACCGTGAGCACGGTCGGTAGCATGTCGTCCACGGTCGGCTCGATGTCGACTGGCGTCAACACGACGCTGAGCACGGTCAGTCAGCTGTCGAGCAGCGTCAGCACGCTCAACAGCGCGACGAATTCGATGTCGACGGGTTTGAACACGGCCAACAGCTCGCTGGCGAGCCAGTCCAATACTGTGAACGCGCTGTTCACGGGCCTGAGCACGACCAGCAGTGTGGTTGGTGTTGTTTCGGCGAGCCTGAGCACCGTCGCCACGCGCGCCGACAATCTTTCGACCGCTTCGAATTTGACCAAAGGGAACGTCAATACGCTTTCCACGAATCTGAATTCGCTGTCGGCGTCGACGTCGACGGGCGTCACGTCGCTTTCCACATCGCTCAATAGCGTGACCAGCCGCGTGACCAGTCTTTCGACGGGTCTAGGCACGATTAACAGCAATGTGACTTCGTTGTCCACGGGTCTAAGCACGGCCAATAATCAGGTGGCGAGCGTGGCGAGCGGCCTGAGCACGACCAACAGCACCGTCAGCTCGCTGTCTTCGTCGGTGAGCGGTCTTTCCACGGGCCTGAGCACGACCAATAGCGTGGTGAGTACGCTTTCCGGAAGCCTCAGCACGGTCGGTGGCAAAGCAGATAGCCTCTCGACCGGATTGAGCACCACCACGAACATCGTAGACAGCTTGTCGACTGGCATGGGCTCGTTGTCCAGTTCCGCATCGACAGGCATCGACTCGGTCTCGACCGCACTGAGCATGACCAACAGCGCGGCCAGTAATCTCTCGACCAATCTGGGCACGGTGGATAGTTCGGTCGCGAGCGTCTCGAGCGGGTTGAGCACGGTCACCACCGCTGTGACTGGGCTGCAAAGCAGTACCGGCACGCTGTCGACCGAACTGAGCACCGTCTTCACGGCGGTCAGTTCACTTTCAACCGGCCTCAGCACGACCAACAGCAAGGTCACGACGCTCTCCACCGGTTTGAACACGTTGTCGACTTCCGCCTCGACGGGCATCGCGACGCTGTCGACCGGTCTCGGCGCGGTCAACGGTCGAACCGCGAGCGTGTCGACATCGCTCGATTCGGTCAACTCGACGGTGAGCGGCCTGAGCGCTGCGGCGAATTCGCTGTCGACGGGACTGAGCACGACCGATAGCAACGTGAGTGTTCTGTCGACAGGCCTGGATACCGCGAACAGCACCGTCGGCGGTCTTTCTACCGTGGTCAAAGACGCGGTCATGTATGACAGCTCTGCTCATTCGAAGATCACGCTGGGTGGCTCCGGCAAGCCGGCGGTGACGCTGACGAACGTGGCGGACGGCACGAGCCCGCTCGACGCGGTGAACTTCGGCCAGTTGAGCGTGCTGTCGACCTCCATTTCGACGGGGTTCGACTCGCTGTCGACCGTTCTGTCGACATCAGGTCCTGAAGTGATCACGTCGTTGTCCGTGTCGGCGTCGAGCAGCGTCAACTCGCTGTCGACGGGTCTGAGCACGACCAACAGCAGTCTGAACAGCCTCTCCATCTCGACTTCCACGACGGCGAGTTCGCTGTCCACGGGTCTGAGCTCGCTGTCGGGTTCGACCTCAAGCAGTATCAGCTCGCTGTCGACGGGTCTGAGCTCGCTGTCGACATCGGTCTCGACCGGCATCACCTCCTTGTCGTCGGGCTTGAGCTCGCTGTCGGTTTCCACGTCGACCAGCATGAGTTCGCTCTCGACGGGCGTGAGTTCTCTGTCGGCCGGGGTGAGTTCGCTGTCCACGGGCATGAGCTCGCTGTCGACGGGCATGAGCTCGCTGTCGGCGTCTACTTCGACGGGCATCAGCTCGCTGTCGACGGGTCTGAGCTCGCTGTCGAACTCGATTTCGACGAGCATCAGTTCGCTGTCTGCGTCCGCTTCGACGGGTCTCAGTTCGTTGTCTAGCGGCATGAGCTCGCTGTCGGCGTCGGCCTCCACGGGTATCAGCTCGCTGTCCGCAGGCATGAGCTCGCTGTCGGCCTCGACCTCGACGGGCATCAGCTCGCTGTCGAGCGGTGTGAGCTCGCTGTCGGCCGGCGTGAGCTCGCTGTCCACGGGCATGAGCTCGCTGTCGGCGTCGGCCTCCACGGGCATCAGCTCGCTGTCCACGGGCATGAGCTCGCTGTCGACTTCGACCTCCACGGGCATGAGCTCGCTGTCGGTTGGCGTGAGCTCGCTCTCCGTTGGCGTGAACTCGCTGTCCACGGGTATCAGCTCGCTGTCGAGCTCGACCTCGACGGCGGTGAACTCGCTGTCCACGGGCCTGGCCAACGCGGTGATGTACGACGATGCCACGCACTCGAAGGTCACGCTGGGTGGCTCGGGCCATTCGCCGGTGACGCTCACGAACGTGGCGAACGGCACGAGCCAGTCCGATGCGGTGAACTTCGGCCAGTTGAGCTCGCTGTCGAACTCGACCTCGACGAGCTTCACCTCGATGTCGACGGCTATCTCGAGCTCGAGCGGTAACTTCGACTCGCTGTCCTCCAGCTTCACGTCGATGTCCACGGGCATCAACTCGCTGTCCACGGGCATGAGCTCGCTGTCGAGCTCGACCTCCACGGGCATGAGCTCGCTGTCGAGCGGTGTGAGTTCGCTCTCTGTAGGCGTGAGCTCGCTCTCCGCAGGCGTGAGCTCGCTGTCGGCCTCGACCTCCACGGGCATGAGCTCGCTGTCGAGCGGCGTGAGTTCGCTCTCCGCAGGCGTGAGCTCGCTGTCCACGGGCATGAGCTCGCTGTCGGCTTCGACCTCCACGGGTATCAGTTCGCTGTCGAGCGGCGTGAGCTCGCTGTCCACGGGCATGAGCTCGCTGTCGGCCTCGACCTCCACGGGTATCAGCTCGCTGTCGACGGGCGTGAGCTCGCTGTCCACGGGCATGAGCTCGTTGTCGGCGTCGACCTCCACGGGCATGAGCTCGCTGTCCGCGGGTATCAGCTCGCTGTCGGCTTCGGCCTCCACGAGCATCAGTTCGCTGTCCACGGGTATTAGTTCGCTGTCGGCTTCGACCTCCACGGTCATCAGCTCGCTGTCGGCTTCGACCTCCACGGGCATGAGCTCGCTCTCAGTTGGCGTGAGCTCGCTCTCCGTTGGCGTGAACTCGCTGTCCACGGGTATCAGCTCGCTGTCGAGCTCGACCTCGACGGCGGTGAACTCGCTGTCCACGGGCCTGGCCAACGCAGTGATGTACGACGATGCCACGCACTCGAAGGTCACGCTGGGCGGCTCGAGCCATTCGCCGGTGACGCTCACGAACGTGGCGAACGGCACGAGCCAGTCCGATGCGGTGAACTTCGGCCAGTTGAGCTCGCTGTCGAACTCGACTTCGACGAGCTTCACCTCGATGTCGACGGCCATCTCGAGCTCGAGCGGTAACTTCGACTCGCTGTCCTCCAGCTTCACGTCGATGTCCACGGGCATCAACTCGCTGTCCACGGGCATGAGCTCGCTGTCGAGCTCGACCTCCACGGGCATGAGCTCGCTGTCGAGCGGCGTGAGTTCGCTCTCTGTAGGCGTGAGCTCGCTCTCCGCAGGCGTGAGCTCGCTGTCGGCATCGACCTCCACGGGCATCAGCTCGCTGTCGAGCGGTGTGAGTTCGCTCTCCGCAGGCGTGAGTTCGCTGTCCACGGGCATGAGCTCGCTGTCGGCTTCGACCTCCACGGGCATGAGCTCGCTGTCGAGCGGCGTGAGTTCGCTCTCCGCAGGCGTGAGCTCGCTGTCGGCCTCGACCTCCGCAGGCATCAGCTCGCTGTCGACAGGCATCAGCTCGCTGTCCACGGGCATCAGCTCGCTCTCCGCAGGCGTGAGCTCGCTCTCCGCAGGCGTGAGCTCGCTGTCGGCCTCGACCTCCGCGGGCATCAGCTCGCTGTCGAGCGGCGTGAGCTCGCTCTCCGTTGGCGTGAGCTCGCTGTCCACGGGTATCAGCTCACTGTCGGCTTCGACCTCGACGAGCATCAGCTCGCTCTCCGCAGGCATCAGCTCGCTGTCGACGGGCGTGAGTTCGCTGTCCACGGGCATGAGCTCGCTGTCGGCGTCGACCTCCACGGGCATGAGCTCGCTGTCCGCGGGTATCAGCTCGCTGTCGGCTTCGGCCTCCACGAGCATCAGTTCGCTGTCCACGGGTATCAGTTCGCTGTCGGCTTCGACCTCCACGGTCATCAGCTCGCTGTCGGCTTCGACCTCCACGGGCATGAGCTCGCTCTCAGTTGGCGTGAGCTCGTTCTCCGTTGGCGTGAACTCGCTGTCCACGGGTATCAGCTCGCTGTCGAGCTCGACCTCGACGGCGGTGAACTCGCTGTCCACGGGCCTGGCCAACGCGGTGATGTACGACGATGCCACGCACTCGAAGGTCACGCTGGGTGGCTCAAGCCATTCGCCGGTGACGCTCACGAACGTGGCGAACGGCACGAGCCAGTCCGATGCGGTGAACTTCGGCCAGTTGAGCTCGCTGTCGAACTCGACCTCGACGAGCTTCAACTCGATGTCGACGGCCATCTCGAGCTCGAGCGGTAACTTCGACTCGCTGTCCTCCAGCTTCACGTCGATGTCCACGGGCATCAACTCGCTGTCCACGGGCATGAGCTCGCTGTCGAGCTCGACCTCCACGGGCATGAGCTCGCTGTCGAGCGGCGTGAGTTCGCTCTCCGCAGGCGTGAGCTCGCTCTCCGCAGGCGTGAGCTCGCTGTCCACGGGCATGAGCTCGCTGTCGGCATCGACCTCGACGGGCATCAGCTCGCTGTCGAGCGGCGTGAGCTCGCTGTCCGCAGGCGTGAGCTCGCTGTCCACGGGCATGAGCTCGCTGTCGGCTTCGACCTCCACGGGTATCAGCTCGCTGTCGAGCGGCGTGAGCTCGCTGTCCACGGGCATGAGCTCGCTGTCGGCCTCGACCTCCACGGGCATCAGCTCGCTGTCGAGCGGCGTGAGTTCGTTGTCCACGGGCATGAGCTCGCTGTCGGCCTCGACCTCCACGGGCATCAGCTCGCTGTCGAGCGGCGTGAGCTCGCTCTCCGCAGGTGTGAGCTCGCTCTCCGCAGGTGTGAGCTCGCTGTCCACGGGCATGAGCTCGCTGTCGGCTTCGGCCTCCACGGGCATCAGCTCGCTGTCGAGCGGCGTGAGCTCGCTCTCCGCAGGCATCAGCTCGCTGTCGGCAGGCGTGAGCTCGCTGTCCACGGGTATGAACTCGCTGTCGAGCTCAACCTCGACGGGCATCAGCTCGCTGTCGAGCGGCGTGAGTTCGCTGTCGAGCGGCGTGAGTTCGCTCTCCGCAGGCGTGAGTTCGCTCTCCGCAGGCGTGAGCTCGTTGTCGGCGAGCGTCAGTTCGTTGTCGACCAACGTGAGCTCGCTGTCCACCGGCGTGAACTCGCTGTCGACGGGTATGAGCTCGTTGTCGGCTTCGACTTCGACGGGCATCAGCTCGCTGTCGAGCGGCGTGAGCTCGCTCTCGGCTGGCATCAGCTCACTGTCGACCAACGTGAGTTCGCTGTCCACGGGTATGAACTCGTTGTCGGCTTCGACCTCCACGGGCATCAGCTCGCTGTCGAGCGGCGTGAGCTCGCTCTCGGCTGGTATCAGCTCGTTGTCGGCAGGCGTGAGCTCGTTGTCCACGGGTATGAACTCGCTGTCGAGCTCGACCTCGACGGGTATTAGCTCGCTGTCGAGCGGCGTGAGTTCGCTCTCCGCTGGCGTGAGTTCGTTGTCGGCAGGCGTGAGCTCGCTGTCCACGGGTATGAACTCGCTGTCGAGCTCGACCTCCACGGGCATCAACTCGCTGTCCACGGGCGTGAGCTCGCTGTCGGCCTCGACCTCCACGGGCCTCAGCTCGCTGTCCACGGGCATCAGCTCGTTGTCGGCGTCGACCTCCACGGGCCTCAGCTCGCTGTCGACGGGTATCAGCTCGCTGTCGGCGTCGACCTCCACGGGCCTCAGCTCGCTGTCGACGGGTATCAGCTCGCTGTCGGCTTCGACCTCCACGGGCATCAGCTCGCTGTCCACGGGTATCAGCTCGCTGTCGGCGTCGACCTCGACGGGCATCAGCTCGCTGTCGACCGGTATGAACTCGCTGTCGGCGTCGGCCTCCACGGGCATCAGCTCGCTGTCGGCTTCGACCTCCACGGGCATCAGCTCGCTGTCCACGGGCGTGAATTCGCTGTCCACGGGGATGAGCTCGCTGTCGGCGTCGGCTTCCACGGGCATTGGCTCGCTGTCCACGGGTCTGACCTCGCTGTCGAGTTCGGCCTCCACGGCGGTGAATTCGCTGTCCACGGGCCTGGCCAACGCGGTGATCTACGACGACGCCTCGCACTCGAAGATCACGCTGGGTGGCTCGGGCGCGGCGCCGGTGAAGCTCACGAACGTGGCTGACGGCACGGAGAATCCGGACGCGGTGAACTTCGGTCAGTTGAGCTCGCTGTCGGCTTCGACCTCGATGGGTCTCAACTCGCTGTCCACGGGCATGAGCTCGTTGTCGGCTTCGACCTCCACGGGCCTCAGCTCGCTGTCCACAGGCGTGAGCTCGCTGTCGAGTTCGACCTCGACGGCGGTCAGCTCGCTGTCCACGAATGTCAGCTCGCTGTCGAGCTCGGCCTCCACGGGCATCAGCTCGCTGTCCACGGGTGTGAGCTCGCTGTCCACGGGCATCAGCTCGTTGTCCGCGTCGGCCTCCACGAGCATCAGCTCGTTGTCCACGGGTGTGAGCTCGCTGTCCACGGGCATCAGCTCGCTGTCCGCGTCGAGCTCGACGGCGATCAGCTCGCTGTCCACGGGCGTGAGCTCGCTGTCCACGGGCATCAGCTCGCTGTCCGCAGGCATTAGCTCGCTGTCGAGCTCGGCCTCCACGGCGGTCAGCTCGCTGTCCACGGGCGTGAGCTCGCTGTCCACGGGGATCAGCTCGCTGTCGGCTTCGGCCTCGACGGCGCTCAGCTCGCTGTCCACGGGTATCGACTCGGTGTCGACGGGCATCAGCTCGCTGTCGACTTCGGCCTCCACGAGCGTGAGCTCGCTGTCCACGAGTGTCAGCTCGCTGTCGGCTTCGGCCTCCACGGCGGTCAGCTCGCTGTCCACGGGCGTGAACTCGCTGTCCACAGGCATCAGCTCGCTGTCCACGTCGAGTTCGACGGGTGCCAGCTCGCTGTCGACGGGTATCGACTCAGTGTCGTCGGGTGTCAACTCGCTGTCGACGGGTATTAACTCGCTGTCGACGGGTTTCAGCTCGCTGTCAACTTCGATGTCCACGAGCCTTGGTTCGCTGTCCACAGGCGTGAGCTCGATGTCGACGAACTTGAGCTCGATATCGACGAGCATCAGCACGGTAGCCAGTGGGGTCACGAGCATGTCGACCTCGCTGAGCAGCGTGGTCAACGGTGAGGGCATGAAGTACTTCCACGCCAACTCGGTCCTGGCCGACTCTTCGGCGACTGGCAAGAACTCGATCGCGATCGGCGGTAACGCTAGTGCGACAACTGATAACTCGGTAGCGCTCGCGACCAACGCTGTGGCGGATCAGGCGAACACCGTGTCCTTCGGTAATTCGACCGACAAACTGAAAATCACGAACATCGCCGACGGTATCGCCAACGACGACGTGGCGACGGTGGGTCAGTTGAAGGCAACCAGCCTGTACAAGGACGGCACGAATGGCCAGCCGAAGACGGCTGTGACGTTCGACACGCTGAAGGACGGAAGCACCGACTACAGCAATATCACGCTGGCGGGCAAGGACGGCACGGTCATCCACGGCGTTTCTACTGGTCTTGCGCCGACGGACCTGATCAACAAGGCCCAGTTGGACGCATTGGCCGGTAAGGTTGCCAATGTCTCGGTCGGAGACGACCCGATGTTTGCCGCGGACGGTGACCGTGCTTCGGAAGCAGCAGTCGCAAGCGGCACGCATGCAACGGCGAGCGGCACGAACGCTCAGGCAACGGGTGCGAACTCGGTTGCACACGGCGCAAGCGCGGTCGCCAGCGGTGTTGGCGCGGTAGCCATCGGTGCGGGCAGCCATGCAACCGCGGATGATTCGGTCGCGCTGGGTGCGAGCTCGGTCGCGGATCGTTCGAACACGGTCTCGGTCGGCTCAGCAGGTCACGAGCGTCAGATCACTAACGTGGCGATCGGTACGCAAGATACGGATCTGGTCAACGTCAACCAACTGAACGATGCGGTCGCGCAGTCCAACAGCTACACGGACAGCATGGTGAGCGGCATGCAAGGCGCGGTCGCCGAAGTGGGCCGTAGCGCCTACTCGGGTATCGCGGCGGCCACCGCCCTCGCGATGATCCCGAACATCGATCAGGACAAGTTGATGTCGGTCGGTGTGGGCGGTGCAACGTATCAGGGCTATGCGGCTGCAGCCGTCGCACTGAATCTGCGCGTCACCCAGAACCTGGTACTGAAGGCCGGCGCGGGTTCGAGCCGCAGCGGCACGGTCTACGGTGCCAACGCGTCGTATCGGTGGTAAGGCGAACGTCCCGGGCTCACGCTCGGGACTGCCCGGGCGACCGCGAAGTCATGCGGTCGCCCGGGAGCCGAGCTCTTTGAACCGATTTAGGTAGCTAATCAAGATGTCCAAACTTCTTCTCTCCGTTTTTACCGCTATCGGCGTGCTGTCTGCTTGCACGACGGATACGGGTATCACTTACACGGCGCGCAAGCTGAATGTCGCCCAGCAGCCGCAGGCATATCGCGTCACTTGCTCGGGCATATTCGAGTCGCAAAAATCGTGCATGTCAGAGGCTTCACGCATCTGCAAAGATCAACAAGTCATGGTCGTTGAGGCGCTCGACAATTCGAAACTCAGACTGGGTGGAAGCAGCGCGCGCGAGCTTAACTTCACATGCGCTGGCGGATCGCCATCGAAGCCGGCGGCTTGATGCGTATCGAATGATCGAGCCGCTGCGGCTCGCATCGTCCTTCTGAAAACCGACGTTCGTTGAACGTCGGTTTTTTTTTGCTTCGCGTGTCGCGTACTTCGAGCGAACAGCCGTGCGAGTCGCGCATAATTTCGAGAAGGCCATTTCCCCGGCCAATCGCCTCGCTTACAAGTAGAATTCCGTTGCCCAGCGCCGTGTTCGCGCTTGCCGGACATTGCTCGTATGTGCAGTGCAGCGACGGCAAACGCATACATAGCGCAAAAAACCTCAACAAAATCAAGGAGGCGTTATGCCAGCCGTCCACGGGAGCATGCTGCTGCTCTACGCGGTGATCGCGATCGCGGTTCTGATCCTGATGATCGCACGCTATAAGGTTTACCCGTTCCTCGTCCTCATGATCGTGTCCGTGTTGCTGGCCCTCGCGGTCGGCATGCCGATGGACAAAATCGTCAAGTCGTTCGAAACCGGCAACGGCAACACGCTCGGCCATATTGCCGTCGTCGTGGGTCTTGGCACGATGCTTGGCAAGATGATGGCCGAATCGGGCGGCGCCGAGCGCATCGCCAATACGCTGATCAATCTGTTCGGCGAAAAGAACATCCACTGGGCGATGATGGTCGTCGCGATCATCGTCGGCTTGCCGGTGTTCTTCGAAGTGGGCTTCGTGCTGCTGATTCCGATCGCGTTCAACGTCGCGCGACGCACCGGCAAGTCGCTGCTGCTGATCGGCTTGCCGATGGTCGCGGGCCTTTCGGTCGTGCACGGTCTGATTCCCCCACACCCGGCCGCATTGCTCGCGGTGCAGGCGTATCACGCCGATATCGGCAAGACGATCGCGTACGGTCTGATCGTCGGTGTGCCGACGGCAATCGTCGCGGGCCCGCTGTTCGCGCTGTTGATTCACAAATACATCAAACTGCCGGATGCCAACGCGCTCGCCGACCAGTTCACCCAAAAACACGGTGACACCGAGAAAAAGCACGATCTGCCGAGCTTCGGCATCACGCTGTTCACGATCCTGCTGCCAGTGATTCTGATGCTGATCGGAAGCTGGGCGGATCTGGTCTTCACGCCGAAAACATTGCCGAACGATTTGCTGCGCTTTATCGGCCAGTCGGATATGGCGCTTCTGATCGCCGTGCTGGTCAGCTTCTGGACCTTCGGCGCGAGGCAGGGCTTCAACCGCGAGCAGATTCAGAAGTTCTGCGGCGAGTGCCTTGCGCCGATCGCGGGCATCACGCTGATCGTCGGTGCGGGTGGCGGTTTCGGCCAGGTTCTGCGCGATAGCGGCATCTCGCAGCAGATCGTCGCGACGGCGTCGTCGGCAAGCCTCTCGCCGCTCTTGCTCGGCTGGTTCGTCGCCGCGCTGATCCGTCTCGCGACGGGTTCGGCGACAGTCGCGATGACGACCGCATGCGGCATCGTCGCGCCGATCGCCGCCGCGGCGGGCGGCCATACGAGCCCGGAACTGCTGGTGCTCGCCACCGGCTCCGGCTCGCTGATCTTCTCGCATGTGAACGATGGTGGCTTCTGGCTGATCAAAGAGTATTTCGGGATGACGGTCGGACAGACGTTCAAGACCTGGTCGCTGCTCGAAACGATCATTTCCTTGATGGGACTCGGTTTGACCTTCGTGCTTGCGGCGTTCGTGTAAGGAGAGTTCGATGATTCTGATCGCAATGGGCGTGTCGGGGGCCGGCAAGTCTCTCATCGGCGAATTGCTGGCGGAGCGCTTGCACTGCTCGTTCACGGACGGCGACGCGTTTCACAGCGCCGCCAACAAGGAGAAGATGCACAAGGGCATACCGTTGACCGACGAAGACCGCTGGCCGTGGCTGAAGACGATTCGCGCCGCGATCGAAGAGAAGCAGGGCGCGGGCGAAACGGCGGTGTTTACGTGCTCGTCGTTGAAACGCTCGTATCGCGACGTCCTTCGTGAGAACGACAAGGATGTGTGCTTCGTCTATCTGGAAGGCACGTTCGAGGTCCTGCATGATCGGCTCGGGTCGCGCACGGGTCACTTCTTCGATCCGTCGCTGCTCAAGAGCCAGCTCGAAACGCTCGAACCGCCGGGCGAGGACGAGGCGATCATCGTGAGCATCGAGCACACGCCCGAGGAAATCGTCGATATCGTGATAGAGGAACTGAAGACGCGCTGAACGCGCGATTCAGCAAGAGAAAAGGCCCCACGTCGCAAAACGTGGGGCCTTTCTCATTGCCGGGACGTGGCGGGCGTCAGGCGATCCGCTTCGCCAACTCGACCGCCTTGCCGATGTACGAACCCGGCGTCATTTCCAGCAGCAGCTTCTTCGCGTCGGCGGGAATCGCGAGACCCGCGATGAACGTCTGCAGCGCCTCGCGCGTGATGCCCTTGCCGCGCGTCAGCTCCTTCAACTGCTCGTACGGATTCTCGATGCCGAAACGGCGCATCACCGTCTGCACCGGCTCGGCGAGCACTTCCCATGTGTTGTCGAGGTCCTCGTTC
This sequence comes from Caballeronia sp. S22, assembly GCF_964261745.1. NCBI lineage: Bacteria > Pseudomonadati > Pseudomonadota > Betaproteobacteria > Burkholderiales > Burkholderiaceae > Caballeronia > Caballeronia sp. S22. The sequence continues at coordinate 695,743 of NZ_OZ180035.1, forward strand.
AGGCGCGCGGCGTTCACTTCGAGCTTGTCGAGACCGCGGATCAGCGCGTCGTATGCAAGCAGCGAATAGCCGAACGCGACGCCGATATTGCGCAGCACGGTCGAATCCGTTAGATCGCGCTGCCAGCGCGAGACCGGCAGCTTCTCGGAGAGATGGCGCAGCGTCGCGTTTGCGAGTCCGAGATTGCCTTCCGAATTCTCGAAGTCGATCGGGTTGACCTTGTGCGGCATCGTCGACGAGCCGATTTCGCCGGCCTTTAGCTTCTGCTTGAAATAGCCGAGCGAGATATAGCCCCACACGTCGCGATCGAGGTCGAGCAGGATCGTATTCGCGCGAGCCACCGCGTCGAACAGTTCGGCCATGTAGTCGTGCGGCTCGATCTGGATCGTGTACGGATTGAACGTGAGCTTCAGCCGATTCTCGACGACATCCTTCGAGAACGCCTCCCAGTCGAATTCCGGATACGCCGACAAATGCGCGTTGAAGTTGCCGACCGCGCCGTTCATCTTGCCGAGGAGTTCGACCTTCTCGATGCGCTGGATCGCGCGCGCAAGACGCGCCGCAACATTGGCGATTTCCTTGCCGAGCGTCGTCGGGCTCGCGGGCTGGCCGTGCGTGCGGGAGAGCATCGGCTGTTCGGCTTGCGCGTGCGCGAGCTTCACGAGGCGCTCGTACACCGAGCGCAGCGCCGGCAGGATCACGTGTTCGCGCGCGCCGGCGAGCATCAGGCCGTGAGACGTGTTGTTGATATCTTCAGACGTGCACGCGAAGTGGATGAACTCGCTCGCGCGTTCCAGTTCCGGCTGGCCCTTCACCGACTCCTTGAGCCAGTATTCGACGGCCTTCACATCATGATTCGTGACACGCTCGATGTCCTTGATGCGCGCGGCGTCGTGCGCGGTGAAACGCTCGGCGAGGCTCAGCAGGAATTGCTCGGACGCTTCGGAAAAGCGCGGCACTTCGGCGAAACCGGCACGCGACAGCGCGATCAGCCAGTGAATCTCGACCGTCACGCGATGCCGCATGAACGCGGCTTCGGAGAGCCATTCGCGCAGGGCTTCTGTCTTGGCGGCATAGCGGCCGTCGAGCGGCGAGAGCGCGGTGAGCGCGAAGAGGGTATCGGGACGGGTATCGGACATGATTGCGGGCGCGGCCGGAAGGAAAAGACGGGAGAACCGCGCATTTTACCATCGGATGCGTCCCAATCCCCGGCGCGCGCCGCCGTTCAGCGGGTCCGCAGTTCGTCGTCGAGTGCGCGAAGTTGCGCGGGCGTGCCGACGTTTTCCCAGCGGCCTTCGTAGCGTTCGCCGCTCGCGCGCCCGGCCGCGATCGTTTCGCGGTAGTACGGCGTCAGCGCGCGGCGCGCGCCGGGCGCGAGATCGCGGAACATGCGCGTGTCATACAGGCCGATGTTGCCGAAGGTGTAACGGGGCTCGCCTTCGAGTGCGAGCACGCCGTCGCGCAAGGCGAAATCGCCTTTGGGGTGAAACGGCGGATTCGGCACCATCACGAGATGCATGCCGGGTTCCGCGCGCGCCCTCAGTGCTTCGGCGTGGTCGCGCAAGGTCGAATAATCGAAATCGCAGAATACGTCGCCGCTGACCGCGATAAACACGCCGTCCCCGATCAGACGCCGCGCCTGTGCGATGCCGCCCGCCGTCTCCAGCGCCTCGGTCTCGGGCGAATACCGCAACTCGACGCCCCAGCGCGAACCGTTCCCAAGCGCGGCCTCGATCTGCTCGCCGAGCCACGCATGATTGATGACGATCGTCCCGACGCCCGCTGCCGCAAGGCGCTCGATCTGCCACACGAGGAGCGATTTGCCGGCAACTTCGAGCAACGGTTTCGGACACGTATCGGTGAGCGGGCGCATGCGTTCGCCACGGCCGGCGGCGAAGATCATCGCCGTTTTCAAAGCGTGCGTCATCGTGAACTCAAAAGGTGTAACCGACTTCGATCGCGCGGCCTTCCAGCGAATCGAGCAGACGCGCGAACGGCCACAGCGGCGCGTAGCGCTCGGCGACCTTGCGCGCATAGCCGATGAAGCGCGGCAGATCGGCGAGATATTGCGGCTTGCCGTCACGATAATGGATGCGCGCGAACAGCCCGAGCACCTTGATGTGCCGCTGCAGGCCCATCCATTCGAGCTGACGGTAGAACTCGCCGAAATCCGCATCGACGGGAAGTCCGGCCTTCTTCGCGCGTTCCCAGTAATAGGCGACGCAATCGAGTTGAAAGGCTTCTTCCCAGCTGACGAAGGCGTCGCGCATCAACGACGCCATGTCGTACGTGATCGGCCCGTACACCGCGTCCTGAAAGTCCAGCACGCCCGGATTCGGCTCGCACACCATCAGATTGCGCGGCATGAAATCGCGCAGCATGAAGGTCTGCGGCTGGGCGAGCGCGCTCTGGACGAGCAGCGTGAAGGTGTGGTCGAGGGTCTTGCGTTCGTCGGCGGTGACTTCGCGGCCCAGATGGCGGCCGATGAACCACTCGGGCATCAACTCCATCTCGCGCCGCAGGAACGCCTCGTCGAAAGGCGGCAGCACGCCTTCGCGCGCGGTTTGCTGGAAGCGGATCAGCGCGTCGATCGCGGCGCGCATCATCGGACGCGCGTTTTTTTCGTCGAGAACGGACATGTAAGTCGTGGTGCCGAGATCCGTCACGAGCATGAAGCCGGCGTCGAAATCGGCTTCGAGGATTTTCGGCACGTGCACGTTCGCCGCTTCGAGCAGCCCGGCAACCTGCACGAACTCGCGGCATTTCTCGGGCGGCGGCGCATCGACGGCGATGAGCGTCTTGCCATGCTCCGAATCGCTCTCCAGCCGGAAATAGCGACGGAAGCTTGCATCGGCGGAAGCGGGGGCGAGACTGGCGACATTCAGCCGGTAGCGTCCGGCGAAATTTTCAAGCCACGAGCAGAGCTGATTCAGGCGGGCGTCGGAAGGAATATGCGTCATAAATTCGAGGGGCCAAACATCTTGCCATATAATACCCCACGACTTTTTTAAGCGATCCGTTTCACGCCTGGCGCCAGGCCCCCGACGACTGTGAGCGTCACCGTTCGATCGAGTGTCGTCCCTGCTTAGCAACGGACCGTCAAGTTCGTGACTGCGGAAAGGGCGCGGCCGCCTGCCCGGCGGCATCGGCGCGTGGGACGCGAACGGGATCGAACCGCCACCCATACATGCCGCCACGACAGTTTCCCGTATCGAAAATCCAAGGCGACGCTCAGCCACGCAGGCGGCGGCTCGTCGTCGCGCTTCTATCCGTTCCGGGCCTGATGCCGGCTCTCGCGCACGCCCAGCTCTCGGGCGACGCGGCGTATCCTCAGCCGCTCGACGGCCCCGGCAGTCTGCGCCTCGCGCCGCAACTCGAAGAGCGCCCGCTGCAGAACGGCCAGCAGCCTTCGACGTTCCTCCTGAGCGACAAGGCGACGGGCACCACCGATGAAGACATGGCGGCGAAGGGATCGGCGGAGATCCGGCGCACGGTGACGGTCATCAAGGGCGACGCGCTGCATTACGACCAGGATACGGACATGGCCGATGCTTTCGGCAATGTCAGGCTGATCAACAACGGCGTGTCGTTCATCGGTCCGGAAGCGCATCTGAAGGTCGAGGCCAACGAAGGGTTCATGACGAACCCGAAGTACCATTTCAACGTGACGGGCGGCTCGGGCAGCGCCGAGCGCGCCGACATGATCGACGACGAGCGCGCGCGCATCGATCACGGCACCTACACCGCCTGTCAGTGCGAATCCGATCCGGCGTGGTACATCAAGGGCACCTCGTTCGATTTCGACACCGGCGCCGAAGAGGGCGTCGCGCATAACGGCGTGCTGTTCTTCCAGGGCGTGCCGGTTTTCGGCAGCCCGTGGCTGTCGTTTCCGCTCACGAGCGATCGTCGCAGCGGCCTGTTGCCGCCGACCTTCTCGCTCAGCTCGACGACCGGCTTCGAAGCGACGATCCCGTACTATTTCAATATCGCGCCGAATCGCGATCTGACCGTCACGCCGCGCATCATGACGCGGCGCGGCGTACTCGGAGAGGCGACGTACCGGTATCTGTCGCCCACGTATTCCGGGTCGTTCACCGGCGACTATCTGCCGGACGACCGCCAGACGCACACGAATCGCTATGCGATCTTCTGGCAGCATCGACAGAACTTCGGCAGTGGCTTCGGCGGCTATGTCAATTACAACAAGGTTTCGGACGATCAATATCCGGAAGACCTGGGCAACGCGTCGAATCAGTTCCTGAACGGCACGCAGTTGCTGTATCAGCAGGAAGCAGGGCTCACGTACAACAACGGCCCGTGGTCGGTGCTCGCGCGCGAACAGCGCTGGCAGACGCTGCAGCCGTCGGTTCCGCCCTACGCGCGCGAGCCGCAGGTGAACGTTCAGTACAGCAAGTACAACGTCGGCGGCTTTGACTACGGCGCGGAACTGGACGCGACGCGCTTCACGATCACGACCGACGGCGCCACCGACGGCAACCGCCTGTACTTCAACCCGTATCTGAGTTACGGGATCAACGCGCCGGGTTACTTCGTCACGCCGAAGGTGCAATGGCACTTCGCGTCGTACGACCTGAGCCATATCGCGACGACCCAGGTGGCGGGCTCGTCGCCGCCGGTGACGGGGCAGCCGAAGAATTTCACCGAGTCGATTCCGACCGTCAGCTTCGACACGGGCCTCGTGTTCGACCGCTCGGTGCGGCTCTTCGGCCAGGATTACATCCAGACGCTGGAGCCGCGGCTCTACTACGTCTACACGCCGTATCACAATCAGGACTTCGCGCCGATTTTCGATACCGCCGAAGCCGACTTCGGCCTCGCCGAGATCTATACGCCGAACACATTCGTCGGCAACGACCGCATCGCGGACGCGAACCGCATCACGGCAGGCCTGACGACGCGCTTCATCAATCCGGCGACGGGCGACGAGCGCGCGCGTTTCGTCATCGCGCAGCAGTATTATTTCCAGAGTCAGCGCGTCACGATCACGCCGGGCCAGTTGCCCGAACAGGCAAAGCACTCGGATCTGATCGCGGGCGCGGCCATCAAGCTGGGGGCTGGTTTCGCTTCGGAAACCGCGTTCCAATATAATGTGGACAACAACCAGCTCGTGCGCTCGAGCGTCGGTTTTGCGTTCAGTCCGGCGGAACGCAAGGTGATCAACATCGGCTACCGCTACACGCGTTCGAACCAGACCACGCTGGTGAACGAGCCGATCAACCAGATCCTGCTGTCGGCCGAGTGGCCGCTCACGAATCGCCTCTATGCCGTCGGCCGCGTAAATTACGATCTCGCGAGCCATCGTCTCGTCGACGGGCTCCTGGGCTTCCAGTACGATGCCGACTGCTGGGCGTTGGGCTTCGGCATGCAGCGTTACGCCAACGGCGTGAACACGCAGGGCCAGCCTTCGTCGGGCACGCGCGTGCTCGCGCAATTGACGTTCAAGGGCTTGTCGAACGTCGACAACGGTCTCGTCAGCGCGTTCCGCGCGAGCGTCCAGGGTTATCAGCCGCCGCCGCCAGCGGCGCCGCCGCTCTCCCGGTACAGCGATTACGAGTAAGGCCGGAACGGGCGGTCGCGTGCGGCATCCAACGTCAGGCAGTGAAGAGCGGCCAGGAGCCGCGCAGTGCAGCACATTCAAGCAGGACACGAACGGGTGAAGCCCGTATTTGATGGAGTATCTGTGGCAAACGTGAATATGTTTCGATCGACGGCAATCGCAGCGGGCGTGCTCGCTGGCGCGCTGATCCTGAGTTCGCCGGCCGGTGCGCAGGCGTTGTCGAATCGCAATGCGCAGGTCGCCGATTCAGTCGTCGCGGTGGTGAACGACGGCGTCATCACGCAGCGCGAGCTGCAAGACCGCACGACGCTCATCGTCAAGCGTCTCCAGCAGCAGAACGCGCCCGTGCCGCCCGCGGACCAGATGCAGCGGCAAGTGCTCGATCAGATGGTGCTCGAGCGCATTCAGCTTCAGAAGGCGAAGGAAGACGGCATCGCCATCGACGATGCCACCGTCAACCGTACGCTCGCGCGTCTCGCGCAGCAAAACCAGATGACGCTCGACGTGTATCGCTCGCGCATCGAGGCGCAGGGCGTGCCCTGGTCCACCTTCACGCGCGATGCACGCACGGAGCTCACGCTTTCGAAGCTGCGCGAGAAGGAAGTCGACAGCAAGATCACCGTGTCCGACGGCGAAGTGGCGAACTACATCGCCAGCCAGCGCGGGCCGGGCGCCCGCAATACGAGCGATCTGCGCCTTCAGCACATCATGTTCAAGCTCCCGTCGGACGCGCCTCAAGGCGAAGTCGCGAAGGTGCAGGCCCAGGCCGACGCCGTGCTCAAGCAGGCGCAAGGCGGCGAGGATTTCGCGAAGCTCGCCAAGCAGAACTCGCAGGACACCGACGCCAGCAAGGGCGGCGACCTCGGTTTCCGCACGCCCGGCACGTTGCCGACGGGCATCGTGAATGCCGTGTCGACGTTGCGTCCGGGCCAGGTCGTCCCCACGCTTTTGCGCACCGACGGCGGTTTTGAGATCATCAAGCTGGTGGATCGCCGCGCGAGTCAGGGCACCGCCGCCGATGCGCCCAAGCTCGTGCAGACGCACGTGCGCCACATCCTGCTGCGCGTGTCGGACGGCATGTCCGAACAAGCCGCACGCCAGAAACTGCTCGACATCAAGCAGCAAGTCGCGACAGGCGGCGATTTCGCCAACTTCGCGCGCACGTATTCGCAGGACGGCTCGGCGTCGCAGGGCGGCGATCTCGGCTGGATCAGCCCGGGCGAGACCGTGCCCGAGTTCGAGCGCGCGATGAACAATCTCCAGGACGGCGCCGTCAGCGATCCGGTGCGAAGCGAGTACGGCTATCACCTGATTCAGGTGCTCGGCCGTCGCGAAGCGGAAGGATCGGCGTCGCAGCAGCTCGACATCGCGCGTCAGGCGATCGGCCAGCGCAAGGCCGAGCAGGCGTATTCCGACTGGCTGCGCGAACTGCGCGACACCGCGTACGTGCAGTACAAGGGCATCGCTGCCCTGCCGCAGTAACAACATGAGCACCGCCGACGCCCGGCCGCTCGCCATCGCCATTACGACCGGCGAGCCGGCCGGCGTCGGCCCGGAACTGACGGCGGCGGCGCTCAGGCAGGCGCGCGAGCGCTGGCCGTCGGCGCACTTCACGGTGCTCGGCGATCGCGCGCTGCTCCAAGCGCGCGCCGGAGCGGGCTGGCCCGAGGCGCACGGCACGGTCGAAATCGAGCATCACGCGCTCGCCATGCCCGCCGAACCCGGCAAGCTGAATGCCGCGAACGGACGCTACGTGCTGACTCTGCTCGATGCCGCGATCGACGGCGCTGTCTCCGGCCGTTTCGACGCCATCGTCACCGCGCCGCTGCAAAAGAGCACGATCAACGATGCCGGCGTTCCCTTCACCGGCCATACCGAATACCTCGCCGAGCGCACGAACACGCCGCGCGTCGTGATGATGCTGGCGGGATCGAGCGAGCGTCCGTTGCGCGTTGCGCTCGCGACCACGCATTTGCCGCTGAAGGATGTGTCCGCGGCGCTCAGCATCGACGGCCTCGTCGAAACGCTCGCCATCATCGATCACGATCTGCGCGCGCATTTCGGCTTGCGCGCGCCGCGCATTCTCGTCACCGGTCTCAATCCGCATGCGGGCGAGAACGGTTATCTGGGTCGCGAGGAAATCGACGTCATCACGCCCGCGCTCGAACGCGCGCGCGCGCTCGGCATCGACGCGCCCGGGCCGTATCCCGCCGACACGCTGTTCCAGCCGCGCTATCTGAAAGACGCCGATTGCGTGCTCGCGATGTTCCACGACCAGGGCTTGCCGGTGTTGAAATACGCGACGTTCGGCGAGGGCATCAACGTAACGCTCGGCTTGCCGATCATCCGCACGTCGGTGGATCACGGCACCGCGCTCGATCTCGCCGGCACGGGCCGCGCCGATCCGGGCAGCATGATCGCCGCGATCGACGCCGCCGTCACCATGGCGCGCCACAAACGCGCGGCCTGATTCAGCGCTGCGCGGCCGCTTCATTCAAACGAGTATGTCGACCAAACATCAAGGCCATTTCGCGCGCAAGCGCTTCGGGCAAAACTTCCTCGTCGATCAGGGCGTGATCGATTCCATCGTCGATGTGATCGCGCCGAAGCGGGGCGAGCGCATGGTGGAGATCGGGCCGGGACTCGCGGCGCTCACGGAACCGCTGATCGAGCGGCTGGCCACGCCCGAGTCGCCGCTGCACGCGGTCGAGCTGGACCGCGATCTGATCGGCCGTCTGGAAAAGCGTTTCGGCGACAGGCTCGTCGTGCATTCCGCCGATGCGCTCGATTTCGATTTCGCGTCGCTCGCGCTTGAAGGCGAGGACAACGACAAGCCGACGCTGCGCATCGTCGGCAATCTGCCGTACAACATTTCCAGTCCGCTGCTGTTTCACCTGACGGCGTTCGCGCACAAGGTGATCGATCAGCACTTCATGCTGCAGGACGAAGTGGTCGATCGCATGATCGCCGAACCCGCGAGCAAGGACTACGGACGTCTCTCGGTGATGCTGCAATACCGCTACGTGATGGACAAGCTCATCGACGTGCCGCCCGAGTCGTTCAATCCGCCGCCGAAGGTGAATTCCGCGATCGTGCGCATGATTCCGTTCGCGCCGCACGAGTTGCCCGAAGTCGATGAAGCCGTGCTGTCCGATGTCGTGAAGGCCGCGTTCGCGCAACGTCGCAAGGTGTTGCGCAACAACCTGAGCGCGTATCGCGACACGATCGATTTCGACGCCCTCGGCTTCGATCTCACGCGCCGCGCCGAAGAAGTGCCGGTGGCGGAATTCGTCACGCTGGCGCAGACGGTTCAGCGCTCGAAGGCCTGAACGCAGCCCACATCCGACAGCAATTTCATCAGCCGTTCCAGTCGCGCGCGCTGCCCGTGTTGCAGGCCGCGCGTCGCGCTCACCTGCTGGACGCGCGTGCGCCAGTAGGTCTGGCCGAACAGCGAATTCGCGCCTTCCGCCGACAGCACGCGCTCCAGATGCACGATCGCGGCATCGACATTCCTCGGCGTGTAAGGGCTCGTGATCGTGGCGTGCCGCTCGAGTGTTTCGTTCATCGCTATCCTCGTGTCGCGTTGAATCCGAACGGCCGATTCTGCGAGCGGCGCGGGACATTCGGCGTCCCGGATGCGCAACTTCGATCGGGACGCGATGTGTCCGGATCGGCTGCTATGATCGTCGTCCCATCGTCCGGGCAGAAAGACATCCTTTGACGGAGACAGCATGCGCTTCATTCACGCCGCGGATATTCACCTCGATAGCCCGCTGCACGGCCTTTCCGCCTACACGGACGCACCCGCCGACATGCTGCGCAACGCCACGCGCGAAGCCTTTTCGAAGCTCGTGTCGGTGGCGGTCGATGAACAGGTCGATTTCATGGTGATCGCCGGCGATCTGTACGACGGCACCTGGCGCGATCACAACACGGGCATCTTCTTCTGCCGCGAAATGGGCCGCCTGCGCCGCGCGGGCATTCCGGTCTACGTGCTGTTCGGCAATCACGACGCCGAAAGCGAAATGACGAGTCAGCTTCAATTGCCCGACAACGTCCACACGTTCTCGACGAGAAAGCCGCAGACCTTTCGCATCGACAATCTGAAGGTCGCGTTGCACGGCCATAGCTTCAAGGAAAAGGCGGTCACGACGAATCTCGTCACCGCGTATCCGCCTCCTGTCGCGGGGTACTTCAACATCGGCGTGCTGCATACCGCGCTCGAAGGCGGCTCGATGCACGCGAGTTACGCGCCGTGCTCCGTCGCTGAACTGCACGCGAAGGAATATCACTACTGGGCGCTCGGCCACGTCCACGATTACGCGATCTGGCAGGACGCATCGACCATCGTGTTTCCGGGCAATCTGCAAGGACGCAACATCCGCGAGACGGGCCGGCGCGGCGCGGTGCTCATCACGGTGTCGGACACGGAAGAGGTGAGCGTCGAGCGGCTTTTCATCGACGTGCTGCGCTGGGAAGCGGTCACGGTGGATGCATCGTCGGCGAGCACGCTCGATGAAGTCGCGCTCGCGGTCGGACGCGCACTTGAGGCGCTCGTCGAAGCGGCGGCGTCGTCCGTGCCGCACGCGGTGCGCGTGACGATCACCGGCGCGACCGGCGCGCACGGCGAACTGTTCGGACTGGAGACGCAACTGCGCGCCGAAGTGCTCGCGCAGATCGCAGCGATCAGCCACGACCGTCTGTGGCTCGAAAAAGTGAAGATCGCGACCGAGCCGCTCGCGCACAGCGAACCGTCGACGGGCCGCACCGATGCGCTCGCCGATCTTCACGGTCTGCTGATCGAAGCCGAGTCCGACCCGGAGTTTTTGAGCATGCTGAAAGATAGACTCATCGCGCTGGCATCGCAGGCGCCGAGCGAATTGCAGAAGTCCGTGCCCGAGCTCGAGTACGTGCGCAACGGCGAACTCGCGAAGCTGGTCGGCGAAGTGCGCTCCGGGCTGATCGCGCAACTGGCGGACGCGGAGTAAGCGATGCGCATCGGCAAGCTCGAACTCATTCGCTACGGCAAGTTCACCGATCACGCCGTCGAGTTTCCGGCGGCGGAGCATGACTTTCACTTCGTCGTCGGTCCGAACGAGGCCGGCAAATCGACCATCAAGAACGCGATTTCCGAGTTGCTCTTCGGCATGCCGCACAGCTCGCCGCTCGCGTTCGTGCATCCGCAGAGCGACTTGCGGCTCGGCGCGTCGATCGAAACGGGCGATGAAGCTTTCGCGTTTCATCGCACGAAGAGCCGTAAATCGTCGCTCAGTGCGCCGAACGGCGACGCGCTTCCCGCCGATGCGCTCGCGACGTATCTCGGCGCCGCCGACAAGAGCTTCTTCGAGCAGATGTACTGCCTCGATCACACGGCGCTGATTCGCGGCGGACAGAGCATCCTCGACGCGTCGAGCGATGTCGGGCAGGTGCTGTTCCAGTCGGCGGCAGGCATCGCGAGTCTCGGCGACGTGCGCCAGCGTCTCGCGGACGAAGCCGACAGCTTGTGGGCGAAGCGCAAGTCAGGCTGCGCGTACAACATCAGCCGGAAGCAATACGACGAAGCCACCGACGAACTGAAGCTCGCCAGCGTGCGAACCGCGAAGTGGACGCGCGCGCATGTCGCCGTCGAAGAGGCAGAGGAAAAGCGCCGCGAGCAGGACGCACATCGCGCGGAACTCGAAGCGCAGCGCGGCAAGCTGGAGCGTGTGCGGCGTGTCGCGCCGTTTCTGAACGTGTGGCGCGAGAAGGCGGCGGAGTTGCGCGAACTGGGCGAAGTCGTCGATTTGCCCGCGAACGCCGAGGCGACGCTGCAAAACGCGCTCACGCGGCTCGCGACGGCGCAAGGCGCGCTCGACGTGCACGCGAAAGCAGCCGGGCAATTGCACGCCGAACTGAGCGCGATTCACATCGATCACGCGCTGCTCGCCGCAGAGGCGCGCATCCGTTCGCTCGACGCCACGCAGCAGCGCTGCATGCATCACGCGACCGATATTGCCCGGCTCGAACAGGAAGTCGCGATGCGTCTGCGCCAGATCGCGCAGGACGGCGCGCAACTCGGCTGGCCGGACGATGAAGCGGACGTGCGCCGCACGATGCCCGGCGCGCTCGCGCTCCAGACGGTCACGAGCCTGATGCTCGAACGCGGCGAACTCGAACTCGCCGCGCGCAACGCGGATCAGGCCGCCGACGAAAGCGCTGCGCAGATCGACACGCTGAAAGCGAAGCTCGCGGCGATCGCGGGCGGCGATGTGCCGCCGGGTCTGCGTGCCGCGTTGCGTGCCGCGCAAAAGTATCGCGATTCGGGCGCGGCGAAAGAGCGCCTCGAAGACGCGACGCGCGACGCGCAGCAGACGCTCGACGCGGGCATCGCCTCGCTTGGCCGATGGTCGCGGCCAATCGCGGAATTGAAGACGATGACGCTGCCGGCGGCCGAGCGCATCGCCGCGTTGCGCACGCAGCGTCAGGAACTCGCGTCGCGGCTGAGCCTTGCCACGGATCGCGAGAAGGAAGCGCAGGACACGCTTCACGCGACGCGCAGCGAACTCGATGCGCTCGTCGAAGCGCACGATGTCGTGACGGGCGATCAGGTTCACGCCGCGCGCGCGTCGCGCGATGCAGCGTGGACTGCGATCCGGTCCGGCGATATCACGCTCGATGAAGGCGCGTCCGGCTTCGAAAGCACGATGCACGCGGCCGACGACCTCGCCGATCGTCAGCTCGGATCGGTCGGTCACGCGACGCAGCTCGCGGCGCTGAAACGGCGTGTCGCAAGCGAGGCATCGACGCTCGCGCGGCGGGAGGAAAGCGTGCGCGAAGCCGAAGCGGCGCTGACGACATTCGACGACGCCTGGCGCGCGCTCGCCGCGCAATCGCAGATCGCGGACATGCCGCTCGACGATGCGCCGTCGTGGATCGCCGCGCGCGACAAGGCACTGCTCGCGGCGCAGACGCTCGACGCGCGCACCGAGGAACTCGCGCGCGAATCCGCCGACGCCGATACGCGCCGCGACTTGCTCGCGCGACATCTTTTCGAGGCGGGCGCGCACACTGATGCGCACGCCGGCCTCGACATGCTGTGCGACATGGCCGAGGCGCATATCGCGGCCATCGACGAAGCCACGGTGACGCGCCGCAATGTCGCCGCGCAACTCGACGAAGCCCAGGCCGAACGTATCGCGCGGCAGGGCGTCGCGAAAGCGGCCCGAGAATCGTACGCGCGCTGGCAGCGCGAGTGGTCGGCGGCCATCGCGAAGGCGGGCCTCGCGAACGCGTCGGATTCGCTGGCCGGAGCCGAAGCGGCCATCGATATCGTGAAGAAGATCGGCGAGCAATTGACGCAGATCGAAACCACGCGCACTGGCCAGATCGACGCGATGCGCGCGGCGCTCGCCGCACTCGACGCCGATGCGTCGCAGCTCGCGCGCGAACTCGATGAATCGCTCGCGACGCAAGGCGCGAAGACAATCGCGACGGAACTGTCAGCGCGTCTCGATCGCGCATGCGCGGCGCATGCCGAGCGGGAGCGGTTGACGAAGGCGCATGCGTCGGCGAGCGAGCAGGTGAACCAGACGCGTGCCGACGTCGAACAGGCGAAGGAGACACTGCGTCCGCTCTATGATCTGGCCGGCGTCGATACGCCGGACGTGCTTCAGGCGCTGATCGCGCAATCGCAGAAAAAGCGCGCGCTGATCGCGGCGGTGGACGACGCGCGCGCCGCGCTCATCAAGGGCGGCGATGGCCTGTCGCTCGACGAACTCGTCGCGGAAGTGGAGGGCGCCGACATGCCGAACGTGCCTGCCGAGCTTTCGCGCATCGGGGCGGCGCTGTCCGAGTCGGTGCGAATCGCGAACGAAACCACGACCGCGTTCGATGCCGCACGTCGCGAACTCGACGCCATTTCGGGCGAAGCGAATGCAGCGCGTGCCGAAGCGAAGCGCCAGGAAGCGCTTGCCGCAATGGCCGATGCCGCCGAGCGCTTCGTGAAAGTCGAGACCGCATCGACGCTGCTCAAGTGGGCGATCGACCGTTATCGCGAGCGTCGGCAGGGCCCGATGCTCTCACGCGCGAGCGCGATATTTTCGGCGCTCACGCTCGATACCTTTTCGCGGCTCGTCGTCGATTACGACCGGCAGCCGATGGCGCTGTCGGCGGTTCGTGCGAGCGGCGAACACGTCGATATCGCCGGAATGAGCGAGGGCACGCGCGATCAGTTGTATCTCGCGCTGCGGCTGGCGGCGCTGGAAGAGCATGGTGAGAAGGCGTCGGCGTTGCCGTTCGTCGCCGACGATCTGTTCATCAATTTCGACGATGGCCGCGCGCGCGCCGGCCTGCGCGTGCTCGCGCAGATCGCGAAACGCACGCAGGTGATTTTTCTGAGCCACCACGATCATCTGGTCGATATCGTGCGCGACGTGTTCGGGCCGCAGGTCAACGTGCGTTACATGGGCTGAAGCATGCGGTCGAGGCGCATCAGCGTCTCGCGCGCGCCGCCGGCGATGCCCACGCTCGAGCCCGGTGCAATCGCGTGCTCGCGCGGATTGATGCGGATGACGCGCGGCCCGTTGCGCTCGCTGAAGCGCCGGACCGTCGGCAGCGCACGGCCCGCGCCGAGTTCGACGACCACGAGGTTTTCCACGTCATGCAGCCACGCGGCCAGCCTCTGCTCCTGCCGCGCCGAATGCGTGTCGATCCAGTTCCAGTCGCCGAACATGAGGATGTTCGGACGCGCGAGCGCGTGGCAATGCGGACAGCGCGGCATCGCGTTGACGAGCTCGCAGCGCGTCTCGTCGACGATCGGATCGAAGCTGTCGGCGGACCAGATGTCGTTCGTGCAGGCGTCGATGCATTGCAGTGAGTCGATCGCGCCGTGACATTCGGCGACGCGCTCGGGCGCGAAGCCCGCGCGCTGGAACTGGCCATCGACATTGCTCGTGAAGACGAACGCGCCGTGCGACATGCGCGCGGCCCAGCGCTTCAGCACGTGAAAGCCGTCATGCGGCGCGGTCGCGCGATACAGCGCGAGCCGATGCCCGTAGAAGCCCCACGCGAGCCGCGGATGTCGAACGAAGCCCTCGGGATTCGCCATCTCCTCGAACGAAAATCCGTGATGCCGCAACGCCGGATAGGCGCGCCAGAAGCCTTCGGGACCGCGATAATCCGGCAGTCCGGAATCGACGCCCATGCCTGCGCCCGCGGTGATCAGCAGACCGTCGGCATGACGAATCCATTCGGCCGCCTGCTCGAAAAACGCGGCGTCGTTCATTGCGCGTCTACCTGACCATAGCGGCTCGCGAGCTTGCGATAGTCGTCCGCGAATTCATCGCGCAGACCTTGCGGCGCGAGAATCTCGACGCCCGCGCCCAGCGCGCGCAGCCACCAGCGCAGCTTGAGACTCGGCGTGACCGTGCCCGTGACTTTCATGCGGCCATCGGGAAGGGCGTCGATCTGCTGATCCTTCGACATCGGCGATTCGCGCAACTGATTGCCCGCATTGCCTTCGAAAGCGAGTTCGAGCAGCACGGGCGGCTCGGGCAGAAAGTCGAATACCTGCTGCGTCTCGATGTACTTGCGCAGCTTGAAATCTTCGGGGTACGTGAAGGATTCGCCGGACTCCGTCACCGAGCGAATGCGATCGAGCCGGTAGAGCGTGCGCATCCATTCCGTCTCGCCTTTCTCCGGACGCGGCGCGCGACTCGGATCCTGCGCGACCATGTACATCACGCCGGCCGATTCGACGAGCGCGAGCGGCCAGAGTGTTTTCGTCTTCGGATCGTTGCCTTGTTCGGGCTTTTGCTCCGCCTTATACGCCGGGCGATATTGCACGAGCAATTCACGCTCGAAGAAAGTGGCGGTCGCGACAGTCTGAAAGATTTCCGGCCGCAGCTTCGGACGGATCAGCGTGAACGAGCCGTCGACGGAATCGATCTTGTCCGCCCACGCGCGATAGATGCGGCTGTCCGCCTTTTCCTGCGACAGCCGCGATTCGGCCGCCTTGAAGAGCGGATCGATGTCGCGCGTCACGGCGTTGGGCAGCTTGTTGCCCGCGAAGCGCTGAAGGATGTGGAACGCCACCGCTTCCGACGCGCTCATCAGGCCGCTGACGCCTTCCTGCAGGCCGTGCAGCCACGGCTTGCGCTGCCAGAGCAACTCGCGGCCGTTGAGCATCGACACGACGCGCGCATCGGCTTCCAGTGCGGTCAGATGGCGCTGCACCTTCTTCGTATAGCCGACGCGATGGCCGCGCTCTTCGAGACGCCTGCGGATTTCGGGCGTCGAGAGCCAGGCGGTCGCGTCCCGTTCGGTGGGCAACACGCGGAGGATGGCTTCGTCGAGGCTGGAGGTCATGGCGCGCGGGGATAGGCGGGAATGACTCCGATTATAGGAAGGGTTGAGACATTTCGTGTCTCGATGCGCGGGGCATGGACCGGCTTGAGGCGGAGGCACAAAAACAAAAAGCCCGGTCGCAATGACCGGGCTATCTGCTTGATTTCTTTGGTAGGCCGTACGGGATTCGAACCTGTGACCAACGGATTAAAAGTCCGCTGCTCTACCAGCTGAGCTAACGACCCGAAAGAGGCAAAATTATAGTCTCAAATTCCGAGAACCGTCAACCCGGTTCGTCGAAGAACAGCCTGATTCTCGAAAGAAAAACGCCCGCGGCTTCATTGCCCGCGGGCATTCTCCTCGAGAGGCGCGAAACGATGACGCTTCGCTTACTTCACCTGCGACATCTTGCTCTGCGCGGTCTGCGCGACTTCCGTACCGGCGTACTGCGAGATGATCTGCTGAAGCGTCTGCTTGGCAGCCGCCTTCTGACCTTGCTCGATCTGGTTGTTCGCGATTGCGAGCAACGCCTCGGGCGCTCGCGGATGCGTCGGATAACTCTTCACCAGGTCTTGCCAGATCGCCGTCGATCCCTTGTAGTCGCGCTGCGCGTAGAGCGCATTGCCGAGCCAGTACCGCGCCGTCGGCTGATACGGGCTCTGCGGATACTTCGCCACGAACGCCTTGAACGACGCCGCGGCATTTTTGTAGTCACCGTTACGGAATTGAGTCGACGCTGCGTTGAACGCTTCCGTCTCGCCGGGCTGCACTGAACCGGTCACGCCGTCGACAGTCTCTTGCTGCGGCTCGAACTTTTTCAAGCGCGCGTCGAGGTCGGCGTAATAGTCCTTCTGCTGCTTCTGCAGCGTTCCGACCTGATTGGCCAGATCCTCGTTCTGGCCGCGAAGCGTGGCGACCTGCTGATTGAGCTGGTCGATACGGTTCGATTGATCGAGGATCGTGCGCTGGGCCGCCTGCAACTGACTGGACAGGCTGTCAGTTTTCGTGCGCAGGTCGAGCACGGCTTTACGCGCTTCGGTGTCGTCGAAGACGCCGGCGTGCGCAGGCACGCTCAGCATCGTCGAACCGAGTACGCACGCGGCTGCGGCCAGGCGCAGCAAGGGAAAGCGATACAACATAGGGCGACTCACCCGTGACTGGTTACGTTAAGTTGATTACTGCTGGTACACGAGGTCCGCACGGCGGTTCTGTGCCCACGACGATTCGTCGTGACCCGTCGCCGTCGGCTTTTCCTTGCCGAGGCTCACGGCTTCCATCTGCGTATCGGCGACGCCCATCAGCGACATCGCGCGACGCACGGCTTCCGCACGCTTCTGGCCGAGCGCCAGGTTGTACTCGCTCGTGCCGCGCTCGTCGGTGTTGCCCTGGATCAGGACGTGACGCTCCGGATGGCTCTTCAGGTACGACGAGTGTTGTTGCAGCAGCGGCTGATAGTCGTCCTTCACGGCGTAGCTGTCGAAGTCGAAGAAAATGCTGCGCTTGGCGAGCGGGCTGTTCGGGTCGTTCAGCGGGTCGATGTTGACCTGCTTCACGTCCGTCGGGTTCGGCTGCGTGCCGACTGCACCCTTGTTCTGGCCTTCGTCGAGCTTCACGCCCGAGTGACACGCCGCCAATGCGCCGACCATCGCAACTGCCAGGCCGATACGAAGTTTCGACATCATGGTACCTCTCCTTGTGTTGTAGCTGAACGTTGTTTGTGAAACGTTATTGCTGGACTTATTGCATGAACGGACCCCAGGACGGCTCGCGCACCACACCGCCCTGTACGGACAAGACTTGCCGCGTACGACCGTCGGTCGAAACGGCTGCCAACACGCCACGTCCGTTCACTTGGGTGGCGTAGAGGATGTACTGACCATTCGCCGCGAAGCTCGGCGATTCGTCATGCGTCGTGTCGGTCAGCCCCGTCGCCGTGCCGGACGCGAGGTCCTGCAGATAAAGCTTGAAGCCGCCGCCAGTGCGCGAAATGTACGCGAGTTGCTTGCCGTCCGGACTCACGCGCGGGCTCGTGTTGTACGCGCCTGCAAACGTGACCCGCTGGGCCGCGCCGGCGCTTTCACCCGCCGCCGGCATCTTGTAGATCTGCGGTTGGCCGCCGCGATCGCTCGTGAAATAAATCGAGTTGCCATCAGGAGAGTAGTACGGCTCGGTGTCGATGGAACTGCCTTGCGTCAGACGGCGCAGGCCGGAGCCGTCTGCGTTGACTTCGAAAATCTGCGTGTTGCCGGTGCGCGAGAGCGCGACCGCGAGCTTGCGGCCATCAGGCGACCACGCCGGGGCACTGTTGTTGCCCTTCTGATTCGACACGACCACGCGACGTCCCGTCGGCAGATCGTGGATGTACACCACCGGCTTCTTCTTTTCGAACGACACGTATGCGACCTTCGTGCCGTCCGGCGACCACGCCGGCGAGATGATCGGCTCCGGGCTGGACAGGGCGATCTTCGCGTCGTGTCCGTCCGAATCCGAAATCTGCAATTGATAGCGGCCGCCCGTCTGAATGACATAGGACAGACGCGTGGCGAATACGCCGCGGCCGCCGAGCAGCTTCGCGTAGATGTAGTCAGCGATCTTGTGCGCGCTCATGCGCAGGCCGCTTTCGGCGCTGACGAGCGACAGGCCGCCGAGATTCTGCTGCTTGACGGTGTCGTAGAGGCGGAAGCGCACTTCGTACTGGCCGTTCGGCAGCTTGTTCACGCTGCCCGACACGAACGCGTCCGCGCCTTTTGCCTTCCATGCGCCGAGATCGACCGAATCGGTCTCCGACACCGGCGTGCCGCCCGCGTCGATATTCGTGAACTTGCCGCTTCGTTGCAGATCCTGGCGAATGATCGCGCTGACCTGCTGCGGAGAACTCGCTTCATTGGCGAAATTGGCTGTCGCGATCGGAAACTGGGTCGAACCGACGCCGGTCACGAGTACGTTCAACTGGGCGTGTGCGGCGGTGCCGGCTGCGATCAGGCAGGACGCAACCAGCGTTTTCAGGCCAAGCTTCGTCATCAAACTCATGCTGTATAGGTTCCAGATAAAAGCGTTTTCAAGTGTCCGCGGACTGCAGAACAGACCCGCGCTCGCACAATTCGTTCCCGCTGCTTAATGCCGGCTTACAGTGCAGCTTTTCAAGCACGATCAGCCTCCTGCGGGACGCAGCGTAATCGTGAAACGGTCCGGAGCCTTGCCGTCGATGTCCACCGGCATCGGATCCGAGCGCTGCACTGCGCGCAAGGCCGCCTGATCCCACTGCTCGTTGCCGCTCGAGCGGGTGATGTTCGCCGACAGCAGCGTGCCCGTCGGCGAGCAACGCACCGACACGACAGTCTCGAGCCCGGCTGTCTCGCCCGCCCACACGATATTCGGCCGCACGCGTCGCTGCACCTTCTCGGCGTATCCCGGCGAGGTCGCATTGCCGCCCGCGCCCTTGCCCGTGCCGCTCTTCGCGAGGCCTTCGCCGCTGCCCGCAGTTCCTCCGCCCAACTGACCTTGCAGTTGCGCGAGACGCGCCTTGCGTTCCGCATCGACCTTGGCCTTCGCTTCCGCATCGGCCTTGGCTTTCGCCTGCGCAGCCGCCTTTGCCTTGGCGTCGGCTTCAGCCTTGGCCTTGGCTTGTGCATCGGCCTTCGCCTTGGCTTCCTGCTGTTCCTTCTGATCCTTGAGCTGTTCCTGCTTCTGCGCTTCGGCCTGCTGTTGTTGACGCTGCTTGTCCTGCTGCGCCTTCTGTTGCTGCTGCTTCTGCAGTTCGGCCTGACGCTGCTGCTCGATCTGCTTCTGCTTGTCCTGCATGGCCTTCTGGGTAGCGGCCGCGGCGGCGAGTTGCTGCTGGCGCTTCTCTTCCGCTTCCTGACGCGCCTGCTCCTGCTGACGACGCTGCTCCGCGAGCTGCGCTTCACGCGCGGCCGCTTCCTGCTGCTTGCGCTTTTTCTCCTGCAACGCGATATCCGCGTCCTCGTCCTTTGCAGGCGGCGGCGCGGGCTGCACCTTCACCGGCGTGGGCGGTGGCGGAGCGGGGCGGGGCGTCGGCGCGGACGTGTCCGGAATCTCGGTCCAGATTTCCGCTTCCGAGCCTGCGGGCGTGTTGTTCTGCCAGTTGATGCCGTGGTACAGCAGCCAGCCGAGCAGCAGGTGCATCAACGCCGCGAGCGCGAACGCCTTGCCCGTGCCGCGCTCGCGCGGCGGGCGAATCGGTCGCGCGGACGATGCGCGTGTCTGCCTGTGCAAAAGGGTCATTGCGATTTGACGAGCAATCCGACGCGCTTCACGCCGCGCGCCTTCATATCGGACATCACGTTCATCACGACTTCATACTTCACGGTCTTGTCCGCCGCGATCACGACGGGCTGATCCGGATGCGATTCCTGACGATTGAGCACGAAGGTGTTCAGCTCTTCCTTCGACATCTTCTGCTCCTGCGTCGCGCCGCCTTCTTCCTTGTAGCGGACGTTCATGCTGCCGTCCGCCTTGATGTTGATGACGAGCGGCGGCTGCTGCTCCTGCGGCTGCGCATTGCCGACCGTCGGCAAATTGATGATGGACGGCGAAACGAGCGGCGCCGTCACCATGAAGATGACGAGTAGCACGAGCATCACGTCGATATACGGCACGACGTTGATATCGGACATCGCGCGGCGCGAGCTGCCGCGCATGCTGGAACGAATGGGGCCTGCCATCGCGGACTCCTTGCTTAGTGCGCCTGACGCTGCAGAATGTTCGAGAACTCTTCGATGAAGGTTTCGAAGCGGATCGCCAGACGGTCGATATCGTGCGCGTAACGGTTGTATGCGACCACGGCCGGAATCGCGGCGAAGAGGCCGATCGCGGTCGCGACGAGCGCCTCGGCGATGCCCGGCGCCACGTTCGCGAGCGTCGCCTGCTGCACGTTGGCGAGTCCGCGGAACGAATTCATGATGCCCCAGACGGTGCCGAACAGACCGATATACGGACTCACCGAGCCGACCGACGCGAGAAACGCGAGATTCGCCTCGAGCACGTCCATTTCGCGCTGAAACGCGGCGCGCATCGCGCGGCGGGAGCCGTCGAGGATCGCGCCCGGATCGGTGATGCGGCGCTCCTTGCCCTTCAGAAATTCGCGCATGCCGGATTCGAAGATACGCTCCAGCGCACCGATGGTGTGGCGATTATTCGCCGCGCTCTGATACAGCGCCTGCAGGTCGCCGCCCGACCAGAAATCGCGCTCGAAACGCTCGGTTTGCGCGCGCGCGCGACGAATCGCGAACCACTTGCGAAAGATGAAGGTCCACGACAGCAGCGACAGCAACAGCAGCAGCGCCATCACCGCCTGCGCGAGCAGGCTCGCGTGAATGACGAGAGAAATGATCGACAGGTCTTGTGTATTGTTCATAAAGGTCCGCTGTTACGTCCCGCAAGGGGCGTCCGCTCAAAGCATCATGCTTTCGTGAAAGGGATGTGAATCAAACGAAAGCCGTGCCTTGACCGGCTCATGCTCGTTAGTGCTTCCTCTGTTACCGATGCCCTGGTTCGCTTCGGGGTGCGATGCGTTCATCGTTCAGGCCCGATCCGGATTCGTGCCGCATGACGCGATGACGGGAGCGGCGTTTGGGCCGCGCTTCAACCCGTCGAGCACGCCGTCGGGAATGGCGGCCGGACGAATCGACGCACGATCCACCGAAGCGACGCGAATGTCGCCGCTCGCGAGCAGCACGCCGTCGCGCCACGCTTCCTGATGAAAATCCACCGATGCACGCCCGAGCCGCTCGATGCGGCTCACGACGCGAATGACGTCATCCAGACGCGCCGGCGACGCGTATTCGACGGACGTGCGTCGCACGACGAACACGATGCCGTTCGACTCTGCGAGACGCTGCTGGTCGATGCCGCACGCGCGCAGCCATTCGGTGCGCGCCCGTTCGAAGAACTTCAGGTAGTTCGCGTAGAAGACGATGCCGCCGGCGTCGGTGTCCTCGTAGTACACCCGAACCGGCCAATCGAAAGTCAACGAATCACTCACCTTTGCGCCGCTCCGCTCGCGCGGAGGCTGATCGGCCCGCTCCGGCTCGCTTTTTGACAAATATTCATCGGCGGCATTTTACCGGAACCGGAAGCACGACTGCCAAAACCTTGGGCATATACCCGAATCAGCCGCGGTGAATTTGCAACGGTGCGAACGTCTGCGCGACCGGCATCATCTCGATTGCATTGATATTCACGTGCGCCGGACGCGTGGCGATCCAGTAGATCGCATCGGCGATATCTTCGGGCGTCAGCGCCTGCACGTCCTTGTATACGGTCGCCGCCTTGGTGTCGTCGCCCTTGAAGCGCACGTTGGAAAATTCGGTGCCGCCCACGAGCCCCGGTTCGATGTCGGTCACGCGCAGGGCGGTGCCGGCGACGTCGGAACGCAGGTTCAGGCTGAACTGCCGCACGAACGCCTTGGTCGCGCCGTACACGTTCCCGCCGATATACGGATACGTGCCGGCCACCGATCCCATATTGAACACATGCCCGCGATTGCGCTCGATCATGCCGGGGAGGATCGCATGCGTGACGGTGACGAGTCCCGTGCAGTTCGTCTCGATCATGCCTTTCCAGTCGTCGAGGTTCGCGCGCTGCGCGGGTTCGAGACCGAGCGCGAGGCCGGCGTTGTTCACGAGCACGTCGATCTGGGCGAACGCCTCGGGCAGCGAGGCGATGGCGTTGCGGACCCCATCTTCATCGCGCACGTCGAGTTCGACCGGCAGGAGCGCGTCGCCGAGTTCGTTCGACAGCGCGACCAGGCGCTCCTTGCGACGCGCGGCAGCGATCACGCGATGGCCGCCCTTCACGAAAGTGCGGGCGATGGCAGCGCCGAAT
This sequence comes from Caballeronia sp. S22, assembly GCF_964261745.1. NCBI lineage: Bacteria > Pseudomonadati > Pseudomonadota > Betaproteobacteria > Burkholderiales > Burkholderiaceae > Caballeronia > Caballeronia sp. S22. Next base: position 718,490 of record NZ_OZ180035.1, read on the forward strand.
CCGGCCGACGCGCCGGTGACGAAAACGATCATGAGCGGACTCCGAATGGGGTGAAATGAGTAAAGCCGGAGCACATCCGGCGACGGCGCAAAGGGTACTTCCATTGATGCGGCGCGGCAAGCAATCGCGAGCGCGAACGATCGTGCTTTAAGCGTGGTTGCAGGCATGCCGGATCGCGCCGGAAGCCGGTTGCCTAAAGCCTGCCCGCCCATTAAACTACAACGCTCAAACCCCGCGTGACTGGCGATAGAATCTTCGGATTCAAGGTGGAGCGACCCACCAGGAAGCGCGGAGCGTCGTTTTGCCGTTCGCCTGGGCAGCTGAGATCCGCACGCCGTCGTTGCGTTGCCGGTGGCTGTCCGTTCCGCGAAACCGGATTCATCCTCTATCCGTCGCGCCTGGACTCCATCGGTTTCCAGCGTCTTTTGCGTCTGCATCAAACGTGGCGCACGCGCGATCCGGTCAACCTGTTTTGAACTCACGGAAAACGTATGTTTGACAGAGCCGAAAGTACCCTCGCCAATGTCGATCCCGAATTGCTCAAGGCGATCGAGCAGGAAAACCGTCGCCAGGAAGATCACATCGAGCTGATCGCGTCGGAAAACTACACGAGCCCGGCCGTGATGGCCGCGCAGGGCTCGCAACTCACGAACAAATACGCCGAAGGTTATCCGGGCAAGCGCTATTACGGCGGCTGCGAATATGTGGACATCGTCGAGCAGCTCGCGATCGACCGCGTGAAGCAGCTCTTCGGCGCCGAAGCGGCGAACGTGCAGCCGAATTCCGGCTCGCAAGCCAATCAGGGCGTGTTCTTCGCCGTGCTCAAGCCGGGCGACACGATCATGGGCATGAGCCTCGCCGAAGGCGGTCACCTCACGCACGGCTCGCCGGTCAACATGTCGGGCAAGTGGTTCAGCGTGGTGAGCTACGGCCTGAACGAAGCCGAAGACATCGACTACGAAAAGACCGAAGCGCTCGCCAAGGAACACAAGCCGAAGCTGATCGTCGCGGGCGCGTCGGCGTTTGCGCTGAAGATCGACTTCGAGCGTCTTTCGAAGATCGCGAAGAGTGTCGGCGCTTACTTCATGGTCGACATGGCGCACTACGCAGGTCTCGTCGCAGCGGGCGTGTATCCGAACCCGGTGCCGCACGCGGACTTCGTCACCACGACTACGCACAAGAGCCTGCGCGGCCCGCGCGGCGGCGTGATCCTGATGAAGGCCGAGTTCGAGAAGCAGATCAACTCGGCAATTTTCCCGGGCATTCAGGGCGGACCGCTCATGCACGTGATCGCTGCGAAGGCCGTCGCGTTCAAGGAAGCGCTGTCGCCGGAGTTCAAGACGTATCAGCAAGCCGTGATCGATAACGCGCGCGTGCTGGCCGAAACGCTGGTGAAACGCGGTCTGCGCATCGTGTCGGGCCGCACTGAAAGCCACGTGATGCTCGTCGATTTGCGCGCCAAGAAGATCACCGGCAAGGCCGCCGAAGCCGCACTCGGTGCCGCGCACATCACGGTCAACAAGAACGCCATTCCGAACGATCCGGAAAAGCCGTTCGTCACGAGCGGCGTGCGACTCGGCTCGCCGGCGATGACCACGCGCGGCTTCGGCGTGAAGGAAGCGGAGACCGTGGGCAACCTGATCGCCGACGTGCTCGACAATCCGGAAGACCAGGCGACCATCGAGCGCGTGCGCGCGCAAGTGGCCGATCTGACCAAGCGTTTCCCGGTCTACCGTTAATTCGCGAGCCCAACGCCGATGCGCTGCCCATTCTGCCGACACGAAGATACCCAGGTCGTGGATTCTCGCGTGTCGGAGGATGGCGCGGCCATTCGGCGGCGCAGGCGCTGTCCCTCGTGCGACAAGCGCTTCACAACGTATGAGCGTGTCGAACTGGCGCTGCCGTCCGTCGTCAAGAAGGACGGCAGCCGCACCGAGTTCGACCGTCGCAAGATCGTCGCGAGCATGCAGCTTGCGCTGAGAAAGCGCCCGGTCGCAGCCGACGCGATCGACGCCGCCGCGTCCCGCATCGAGTATCAGTTGCTCGGCAGCGGCGAGCGCGAAGTGCAGAGCGAACGTCTCGGCGAACTCGTGATGAACGAGTTGCGACAGCTCGATACCATCGCCTACGTGCGTTTCGCCTCCGTCTACAAGCGTTTCGAAGACGTCTCCGAATTCGAAGACGTGCTCGATGAATTCCGGCGTGCCGCGCCGAAGAAATCGACTTCGCGCAAGCGCTGATCCTTTCCGCATCGTTTCTCTCCCAAGCCTGAATTCCTGCACTTCGCTCGCGCAGTGTGCCGGGCATCGGATCGCGTGAACACTCGGCCATTCGGCTAATGGCGGCGCGCATTCCTTCTCGCTAGATTGCGTCTTTCGGCCCGATCAGATCGATGAGGAATGCAGATGTTCAACGCTTCAAACCAAGGTTTCACGCTCGTCGAACTGTGCGTGGTGCTCGCCATCATGGCGATCCTCGCGATGTTCGCCGCGCCGTCGTTCGTCGCGTGGCAGGTGCGCGATCAGGTCGATGCGCGGGCGCGCTCGCTTTTTTCCACGCTTTCGCTTGCGCGTGCCGAATCGGTCAGGCGCGGCGCGCGCGTCACGCTATGCCGGATCGACGCGTCGCGTCATTGCCTCGCGGCGGGACGAAGCTGCGAGGCCGGCGTCACGGACTGGTCGTGCGGATGGGGCGTGTTCGTGGATCGCGACGGCGTTTCGACGCTTCTGCGCATGCAGCCGGCGATGACGTCGGTTGCAGTCGCCGCGACATCGACCGAACTGTCTTTCACGCCGCCCGCCGGGCAGGTGATCGGCGGATTTCGCAGCTTCGATTTCGCTCCGCGCGGCGCCGATTCCGCCGCGAATTCCGCGTCGCGCCGATGCATACGGCTCGCGGCAGGCGGCCGGGCGCGCATGACGCCGGGCGGTTGCGGAGCGGCGGCATGAAGCGCGCGCAATGCGGCGACTCGCTGATCGAAGTGATGATCGCGCTTGCGCTCACGGCCGTGACCGCGCTCGGGCTGGTCGCGGTGCAGAGCGCACTGGCGCGCGGCGAGCGTGCGGCGCTGCTGCGGGAACGCGCGGCGCTCATCGCGGATTCGGTCGCGGAGGGCGTGCGCGGCGATGCGGACCGCGCGGCTATCGTGCCGCAATGGCAGGCGAGGGCGTCGTCGATGCTGCCGGCAGGCGACGTCGCGGTGTTCGATCGCGCCGACGGCGTGCACATCGCCACGGTGAGCTGGCGCGCCGACGACCGGTCCGATCCGTGTCCCGAACCGCTCGCCAGGCCGCTCACGTCGTGCATTTCGGTGGCGTTCGCGCGATGACTCCACGCCTCTTCGGATCGCGCGGCCATACGCTGCTGGAGATGACGATCGCGCTCGCGCTCGGCATTGTGATCGTGAGCGCGTCGTTGGCGCTTTATCGGGCGCAGCGCGTCGCGTTCGAGCGCGCCACTGACGCCGCGCGCATCCATGACGCCGGATCGATCGCGCTCGACATGCTCGGCCAGCAGATCCAGATGGCGGGATTTGCATCGAACCTTGGCCCCAACGCCGACGCACCGATCTTCGGTTGCGCGCAAGGCCGCGTCGTCGGCGCGGATACGGCTGCCTCGTGCGAAGCGCTTGCGAGCCGTTCAGATGGCGTGCAGATCCGCTATTCCGCCGACGTCGTGTCCACGTGGGCGTCAAGCGGCGGCGTGCCGACGGATTGCATCGGCCAGACCGTGGCCGATGCTTTCGTCACGAACCGCTTCTACGCGAAGGCCAGCAGTTCGTCCGGCGAACCCGAGCTTTACTGCGAGGGCGGCGGCAGGCAGGCGCAACCCGTCGTCGAAGGAATCGAGCGGCTTCGGGTGATGTACTGGCTGACGGGCTCGCCATCGGCGCTGGACGCGTCGGCGGTCGCGCGCGAGCGCTGGCGCGATGCCTACGCCGCCGACATTTGCGTGCTCGTGCGCGGTTTCGCCACGCAGACGAAGCGCAGAACGAATTACGTCGATTGCACCGGCGCGCCCGCTTTCGCCGACGACGGCCGCGCGCGCCAGACATTCTGGCGGCGCGTCGCGATTCGCAATGCGCCGGCGAGCGCATCCGGAGACGCGCCGTGAAGCGCCGTTCACGTTCAAGCGGCGCCACGTTGCCGATCGTCCTGGTTCTCGCCGCGATGATGCTGGTCACCGCAAGCGCCTGGCTCCAGGCATCGCTCGTGGCGACACGCGCGGCCGTCGCGACGCGCGAGCGCGTGCAGGCCTTCCATGCAGCGGACAGCGCGCTCATCCGATGCAGCCGGATGCTGGCGCTCGCGTTGCCCGCGACGAGTCCCTCGCCGAACGACGAACCATCGCGATGGCGCATGAAGACATCGTTCGAAGGACCTTCCGCCGCCGCAATCGCGCCGTTCGCCTCATGGCCGTACGCGCGCCGCGCGCCGCAGTGCCTGATCGAAGCATGGACGGCCACGTCCTATCTGATCACCGCGCGCGGTTTCGGCGCGACGCCCGATTCCGAAGCCTGGCTACAGCTTCGGATCGAGGTTGCGGACGGCACGAGCACAAGTCACTGGCGGCGCGTCGTCGCCCGGCCGTTTTGAAGGATCGACATGAAAGAGAAAGGCTTCAGCCTGCTTGAATTGATGATTGCGCTGGCCGTCGCGGCGATCATCGCGACTTTCGCCGTTCCCGCGTATCGGACGCATGTGGCGAAGGCGCATCGCGTCGATGCCGCGTCGGCGTTGACGCGGGCCGTTCAGTTCGTCGAAACGGCGCGGCTCGCGCAGACATCGGAGAGTGTCGATGCCATCACGCTGAGCGCAGGACTCGATCAGGCGCCTTCGAATGGCGCACCGGTGTATCGGCGTCGCCGTGCTGCCGGAATCGTCGACGAACGGCGGCTACGCGGTCGAGGCCGTGCCCATCGCGGCGGGCCCGATGTACGAGGACGGCTGCGGCGCCTTCGTCATCGACGCCACCGGACTACGCTGGAATCACACGCCGGGCACGACCGATCCGCTCGATGCGGCGCAGTCGGCGACGTGCTGGGCGGGAAAGGGCTGATTGCCGATGTCAGAACACGGTGGGATCGGCGGCGTCGCTGGGCGCGTCGGGCGTGGCGGTCTTCATCTGCTGATAGATGCGCCAGCCTTCCCATCCGGCGAGCGCGAGGCCGCCCCATTTGAGCACGGGCTTCGCGCTGCGCAGCAGCTTCGTTCGCACCGGCTTGGTGAGCACGAGCGAGGCGACCGAGCCGACGATCGGATACTGCTTGAGCAGCACGCCGATATTGCCCGAGCCGAGCAGCGAACTGATGATGCCGCCGATACCGCCCGGAGACGCACGGCGCTTGCCCCACCGGCGCGCGCCGCCGCCCGGCATCAGAAAGCGCAGGAAACTGAAGTGCGTGACCGACGCGCGGAGGTCAAGTGTGGCTTGCCGCATTTCCATGCGTTCGACATCCGCACGGGCGATCAGCAGTTCCTTGCGCAGCGCGCGCATGTGCGGCGTGCGCAGTTTCTGCATCTTGTCGCGCTTGGGCGCTCTGAAGGTGTCGTCGTTTTGGCTCATGGCTTATGTCGGGCGCGGAGATCAGCGGAACGTGTCGCGGTCTTTGCGGAATTCGGCGAGCGTGTCGTCGAACATGTTCGGCGCATCGAGCAGATTGCTGCGCGCGCGCAGACCGCATGCGATTGCAATCAGCGCATACAGAAGGGTGATGCCGCCGAGCGCCTGCCAGCGATAGGTGTCCCAGAAGAAGATGGCGATCAGCACCGTGAGAGATATGAGCGCCATCATCGCGAGCATCATGGCGGCGAGCCCGAGGAAAAGCACGCCGATGAGCCGCTCCTTTTCCTCCTGAAGCTCGATGCCGATGAGTTCAAGGCGCGTCTCGAAGATGGCGAAGGCGGAGCTCAGAATTCGTCGCAGCGGTCCGGGGGACGATTGCTGCGTGGGCCGATCGGTCGTCATGGCTTGAATGCGAGGAGCGCGTTGGTGCCGCTTTTTTGTGGGTCCGGTCGGCGCGTGAAGCGGCCGGCCGGTGCGAGTGTCGAGCCGCGCGCCCGGGCAGGGCGCTCGCGGTTCAGTCCAGCGGGGACCGCGACAAGAAGCGGGTTAGCAATCCGCGGGCCATTGACCCGGCAAGACGGCTTTATTTGCGGTTGATCAGAAGCCCGATCACCATGCCGAGTCCCGCCGCAATGCCGATGGACGCCCACGGATGCTCGTGCACGTAATCGTCGGTGGCGCGCGCGGCCTTCTTGCCTCGTTCGATCACCACGACCTGTGCGTCCGCGGCTTTTTCCTTCGCTTGCTTCAGGCGGGTAAGGGCTGTCTCGCGCAATTCGGAAGCGCGTTCACCGGTGGCGGTAGCTGCTTGCTTCAAGAGATCTTCGGCGTCAGCGAGTACAGATTTGATATCCGACATGAATCGCTCCTTGTTAATTTCTGACATAAAAGGCTCCAATCGGTAAGGCTACGGGCATCGTAACCAAAGATGGGATCGCTGACGAGGAGGCGTGCATCCTGCCGCGTGGATTTACGCAGGTTCCGTTCCAGTCGCTCGCGCCTCGACGATGCATGGACATCGTCTGGAATGGATACGATCTGACCCGTAAAAGTTTCAGGCGCGAATCGAAAGTTACAAACGACGAAAAGCAAAAGGGCCGACGCAACCGCGCCGGCCCTTCCCGATTGCGAACTACGCTCGTTCAGAAGAACGCCTGAATGCCCGTCTGTGCGCGGCCGAGAATCAGCGCGTGAATATCGTGCGTGCCTTCATACGTGTTGACCACTTCGAGATTCACGAGGTGACGCGCGACGCCGAATTCATCGGAGATGCCGTTGCCGCCGAGCATGTCGCGCGCGAGCCGGGCGATATCGAGCGCCTTGCCGCATGAATTGCGCTTCATGATCGACGTGATCTCGACAGCCGCAGTGCCTTCGTCCTTCATCCGGCCGAGGCGCAGCACGCCTTGCAGGCCGAGCGTGATTTCCGTCTGCATGTCGGCGAGTTTCTTCTGAATCAACTGGTTCGCCGCGAGCGGCCGGCCGAACTGCTTGCGATCCAACGTGTATTGCCGCGCCATGTGCCAGCACGCTTCGGCCGCGCCGAGCGCGCCCCACGAAATACCGTAACGCGCCGAGTTCAGGCAGGTGAACGGACCCTTGAGCCCGCGCACGTCCGGCAGGATGTTCTCTTCGGGGACGAACACTTCGTCCATCACGATTTCGCCGGTGATCGACGCGCGCAAGCCGACCTTGCCGTGAATCGCCGGCGCCGACAAACCCTTCCAGCCTTTTTCGAGGATAAAGCCGCGAATTTCGTCGCGGCCGTCTTCCTCCAGCTTCGCCCAGACGACGAACACGTCCGCGATCGGCGAGTTCGAAATCCACATCTTCGTGCCGGACAGCGAAAAGCCGTTCTGCACTTTCTTCGCGCGCGTCGTCATGCTGGCCGGATCGGAACCCGCGTTCGGCTCGGTGAGGCCGAAGCAGCCGATCCATTCGCCGCGTGCGAGCTTCGGCAGATATTTTTCCTTCTGCGCCTCGCTGCCGAATGTGTTGATCGGCACCATCACGAGCGACGATTGCACCGACATCATCGAGCGATAACCCGAATCCACACGTTCGACTTCGCGCGCGATCAGGCCGTAGCACACGTAGTTGAGGCCCGGACCGCCGTATTGCTCGGGGATCGTCGGTCCGAGCAGACCCAGTTCGCCCATTTCACGGAAGATCGCCGGATCGGTCTTTTCCTCGCGAAACGCCTGCATCACGCGCGGCTGTAGCTTGTCCTGCGCGTAAGCGCGCGCGGCGTCGCGCACCATGCGTTCGTCTTCGGTCAGTTGCTGATCCAGCAAGAGCGGGTCTTCCCAGTTGAATCGGGCGGCGTCGGCCATGTGCTATCTCCTGATTTCATCGAAAAGCGCCGGGAGCGTGTCGGGATCCATGCAGGTCTGTCCGTTCCGCCGGCGCGCGGGGCGCTTGACATGAGTTCCGCTAAGCGAAACAATGTTTTGCAAATCCAGTTTGGAGTTTATCACCCGATGCCAGCCGATTCCAACCGAAATTCAGCGTCGATTTCATCGCGCCATTTATCGTCCGAAGAGATCGACGAGCGCAAGTTCGTCGTCGCACTCGCGCGCGGGCTCGATTTGCTGCGCGCGTTCCGCCCGGGCGAGTCGCTGTTGGGCAATCGCGATTTCGTCGATCGCACCGGTTTGCCGAAGGCGACGGTGAACCGTCTCGCCTACACGCTGACGACGCTCGGCTATCTGCGCTTCGACGAACCCGCGGGCAAATACGCGCTCGACACGGGCGTGCTGTCGCTCGGATTCACGTTGCTCGCGGGCGCCGACACGCTCGAACTCGCCCGCCCGCACATGCGCGCGCTCGCGCGGGAGATCGGCGCGGCGGTATCGCTCGGCTGCCGCGACGGGCTCGACATGATCTATCTCGAAACCATCCGCAGCGAGACGGCGCTGACGCTCGGGCTTGCGCCTGGCTCGCGCCTGTCGATGCTCACGAGTTCGATGGGCCGCGCGTATCTCGCCGTGCAGGAACCGGCGGCGCGCGAGGCGCTGTTCGACGAACTCGGGAAAAACGAAGGCGAGGCAAAGGTCGATGCCGCCCGCCGCGCAATCGAGGATTTCGCGCGCGACGGCTGCTGCTATTCGTTCCGCGACTGGCACGACGACGTCAACGCCATCGCCGCGCCGTTTCGCGATCTGCGCAACGGACGCTGGCTCGTGCTGTCGAGCAGCGGGCCGGCGTCGTCGATGGACGAGGCGTATTTTCGCGAGACGATCGGCCCGAGGCTGAAGGCGCTGGCCGCGCGTCTCGCCTGAAGCTTCAAAGCACCGTGCGGACGTGCCAAAGCTCCGGAAACAGCACGACATCGAGCATCTTGCGCAGATAAGACGCGCCCGCCGTGCCGCCCGTGCCGCCCTTGAAGCCGATGATGCGCTCGACCGTCGTCACATGCCGGAAGCGCCATTGCCGGAACGCGTCTTCCAGATCGACGAGCTCTTCGGCCATCTCGTACAAGTCCCAGTGATGCGACGGATCGCGATACACCGCGAGCCACGCCGCCTCGACGGAAGGATCGTGCGTCGTCGGCTGCGACCAGTCGCGATTCAGCCGCGCCGGATCGATCTCGAAGCCGCGCCGGGCGAGCAGGCGGATCACTTCGTCGTAGAAGGAGGGCGCTTCGAGCGTCTCGCGCACCTGTTCGAGAATTTCCGGGCGATGCTCATGCGGCTTGAGCATCTGCGCATTCTTGTTGCCGAGCATGAACTCGATCTGCCGATACTGATGCGACTGAAATCCCGACGACTGCCCGAGATACGGGCGCATCGCGGTGTATTCGGAGGGCGTCATCGTTGCGAGGACGTTCCACGCCTGCACCAGTTGCTCGAAGATGCGCGACACGCGCGCGAGCATTTTGAACGCGGGCGGCAGTTCGTCGCGATGCACGGCCGCCAGCGCCGCGCGCAACTCGTAGAGCGCGAGCTTCATCCACAACTCGCTCGTCTGATGCTGCACGATGAACAGCATCTCGTTGTGATCCGGCGAGAGCGGATGCTGCGCGTTGAGAATCGAATCGAGGCCGAGGTAGTCGCCATAGCTCATCGAATCGGAGAAATCGAGCTTGGCGTCGTGCCAGCCTTTTTCCTGCGTGGCGGCCGGTGCGCCGTGTCCGAAAGGGCAACCTTGTGAATTACTCATATCGACGTTCCTCTCAGGTCACCGATGCGCGCTCGGCGAACTCGGGCGCGCGCCAGCTTTCGGTCGCGAGCACGTCGCGCAGGACTTCGACGGCGTCCCACACATCGACGAAGCGCGTGTAGAGCGGCGTGAAGCCGAAGCGCAGGATGCGCGGCTCGCGATAATCGCCGATCACGCCGCGCGCGATCAGCGCCTGCATCACCTCATAGCCGTTCGGATGCTCGAAGCTCGCCTGCGAGCCGCGTTGCGCGTGTTCGCGCGGCGTCGCGAGCGAGAGCGGGAATTCGCCGCAGCGTTCCTCGACCAGTCTGATGAACAGATCGCTCAACGCGAGCGACTTGCGGCGCAGCGTCTGCATGTCCGTTTGCAGGAACACGTCGAGCCCGCATTCGACGAGCGACATCGACACGATCGGCTGCGTGCCGCAAAGAAAGCGGCCGATGCCGTCGTCCGGGCGATACACCGGGTTCATCTCGAACGGCTTCTTGTGCCCCCACCAACCCGAAAGCGGCTGCGAGAACGCGTTCTGATGACGCTTCGGCACCCACACGAACGCGGGCGAGCCCGGTCCGCCGTTCAGATATTTGTACGTGCAACCCACCGCGTAGTCCGCGCCGACGCCGTTCAGATCGACCTGCACCGCGCCCGCCGAATGCGCCAGATCCCAGACGGCGAGCGCGCCCGCGCGATGAATCGTCTGCGTGAGCGCGGCCATGTCGTGCATGTAGCCGGTGCGGTAGTTGACGTGCGTGATCATCGCGATCGCGGTGTTTTCGTCGATTGCGGCAGGCAATTCCGCGGGATCGTCGACGAGACGCAGCTCGTAACCGCGATCGAGCTGCTCGATCAAACCCTGCGCGATGTACAGATCGGTCGGAAAGTTCGAACGTTCGGAGACGATCACGCGCCGCTTCGGATCGCGCTCGTTCGCGAGCTTGAGCGCGGCCGACAGAATCTTGAAAAGATTCGCGGAAATCGTGTCCGTCACGACCACTTCGTCTTCGCCCGCGCCGATCAGCGGTGCGAGTTTGTTGCCGAGACGCTTGGGCAGCGCGAACCAGCCGGCCGTGTTCCAGCTTCGGATCAGGCCTTCGCCCCATTCGGCGGCGATCACGTCGGCGGCGCGCGCGGCGGACGCTTTGGGCGGCACGCCGAGCGAATTGCCATCGAGATAGATCACGCCGTCGACCAATGCGAACTGGTCGCGCAGGCCGGCGAGCGGATCGTCGCGGTCGAGCGCCGCTGCTTCGTCACGATGTTTCATCGAAAAGTCCATATATTTGAAGATCATCAGGAAAGCGGACGCAGGACGGCCCGAACCGGACTCGCATCGAGCGTCGAGAATTTGAGCGGCAGCGCGATCAGTTCGTAATCGCCGGGCGCGACGGCGTCGAGCACGAGGCCTTCGAGGATCGCCATGCCGTGAGCGCGGATGCGCTTGTGCGCGTCCATCGTCTTCGAGTCTTGCGGATCGAGCGAGGGCGTGTCGATGCCGATGAGCTTCACGCCTTTCTCGGCCAGCAAGTCGATGGTTTCCGGCGCGATGGCGGCGAAGGCGCTGTCCCACGCGTCGAGCGGCGCGTTCGCATACGTGCGAAGCAGCACGCGCGGCGGAATGCCGTCGAGATGCGCGGCGACGTGATCGGGCGTGACGAGCGGCGAAGCACCGATGCAGTGCAGAACGCGGCACTCGCCGATGTACGTATCGAGCGCGACTGCGCCGATCGGCTTGCCGTGCTCGTCATAGTGAAGCGGCGCGTCGGCATGCGCGCCGGTGTGCGGCGAGAGCGTGAGACGCGCGACATTGACCGGCGAGCCCGCCTCCATGCGCCACACGCGCTCGATGCCGACCGGCGTGTCGCCCGGCCAGACGGGCGTGGCGGTGTCGATCGGCGGAGAAATGTCCAGAAGCGTCATGACGCGCCCTAGCAGAATTTGTGAAGATGCGTCAAATCATAGTCGCGTTATCTCGAAACGTGCTTGCGAAATAACCACCCAAAAGTGGCGCGCTTAGAACATAATTCGATGAAACGGGCTAGGGGACTCAAAAATGACCGGCTTCACGCTCGATGCAACAGATTGCCGAATTCTGGCGGTACTGCAGGAAGATGGACGGATCAGTAACCTGGACCTGGCGGAGCGCATTTCGCTCTCGCCGTCAGCGTGCTTGCGCCGAATGCGGCTGCTGGAAGAGGAAGGGGTGATCGCGAGCTATCGCGCGTGCCTCGACCGCGAGCGGCTCGGCATCGAACTGGAGGCGTTCGTCCATGTCTCGATGCGCAACGACCAGGAAAACTGGCACGAGAAGTTCGCGGCAGCCGTGCGCGAATGGCCGGAAGTGGTCGGCGCGTTCGTCGTCACCGGCGACACGCATTACGTGCTGCGCGTGCTCGCGCACAACCTCAAGCATTACTCCGACTTTATTCTGTCGAAGCTATACAAGGCGCCCGGCGTAATCGACATCCGCTCGAACATCGTGCTTCAGACGATGAAAGACGACGCGGGCGTGCCGGTCGCGCTGATCGAGCAGCCGGGACGCCCGCACACGCCCTGAGCGTTTATTCCAGCGTTCCCAGCGTGTGGAAGCCGCCCGCGTGGAAGACGAGCGGCGCCGTTTGCGTCGCGTCTTCGCGCACGCCGCATCGCTCCACTTCGCCGACGAAAATCACGTGATCGCCTTCGTCGTAGCGGCTGCGGTTGTGGCATTCGAACCACGCGAGCGCGCCGTCGAGCACCGGCATGCCGGTGTCGCCGGCGGCGTGCGAGACGCCCGCGAATCGGTCACCCTTGACCGTGGCGAAACGCCGGCACAGGTCGAGTTGCGACGACGCGAGCACGTTCACCACGTAGTGGCTGTTCGCGCGGAATACCGGCATCGACGCCGATTTCGTCGCGAGGCTCCACAACACGAGTGGCGGATTGAGCGATACCGAGTTGAACGAACTCGCGGTGATGCCGATCAACTGGCCGGACTCGGTGCGCGTTGTGATGACCGTGACGCCGGTCGCGAACTGGCCGAGCGCGGCGCGAAACGCGGTCGGGTCGAAATTAGGGCTTTTGGCGCGTGTCATTTGGCAGATGAGCAGGCAAATGGGCGGTCGAGTGTGTCGTGTGCTGCCGAGCCGGCCGCGCGTCGCGCTTCAGTCGGAAGAACCTTTTCAGAAGTCATGTAAAAGCTGGAGATTTGTCTCGATTCTATCGGAATCGGCAGTCGCCGGCCGCCAAATGACCGTATTCCCGCAGCAAGTTTTCTGCGGCGAGGGGGCATTCTGCGCCGCGCGGCCAAACCCAGTAAGCTCGACTCATCGTATCCGGATGGTTGAAGAAACGGCCGGATGCATCCATATGCATGATCCGCGGCATGGCCGCATGCACTTGATGAGGAGTTGCGCCTTATGACCCAAACTAGCCAACAAGCGAGAGTTGAAACCGCGACGCTCGGCGGCGGATGTTTCTGGTGCACCGAAGCCGTGTTTCTCGCGGTGCAGGGCGTGGAGTCGGTCGAATCGGGCTATGCGGGCGGCAAGGTGGTGAATCCGTCGTACGAGCAGGTCTGCGACGGCGAAACCGGTCACGCGGAAGTCGTGAAGGTGGTGTTCGATCCGTCCGTTATCAGCTATCGCGAAGTGCTCGAAATCTTCTTCGCGACGCACGATCCGACCCAGCTCAACCGGCAGGGGAACGATGTCGGCACGCAGTATCGCTCGGCCGTGTTCACGCATTCGGACGAGCAACGCAAGATCGCGCTCGAAGTCATCGACGAACTGCAGCGCGAGGATGTCTTCGGCGGCAAGATCGTCACGCAAGTGGTGCCGCTCGCCGACGACTACTATCCGGCCGAGGCGTATCACCAGAACTATTTCGCGCAGCATCCGAATCAGGGCTATTGCGCGGCGGTCGTCGGGCCAAAGGTCGCGAAGTTTCGCAAGAAGTTCGCGCATCGGCTGAAAGCGTGATGCGCTTCTAGTCGCTCCGTGCGCGCTCGCATTCCTCCGCGATGCCGCGCGCGAGCTCGAAGCACGTGAGCGGCGCCGAGCCTTCGGCCTTGTTGTTCGCCGCGATCACCACAGGCTGGCCCGCGATTGCATAGCGGGCCGCCAGTTCGGCGAGCGCCTCGCGCGTGTCGCGGTCTTCGTCGACGATCTTGTCGAACGGCTCGTATTTCGCCTTCGCCTGTTCATAGCGAAAGCCGCTGTGCAGACTCCAGCGCACGATGAGCGGTCCCATACTTTCTTCGTCCAGCAACGCGAGCGCCTTCGCCTGACGGCGCACGTCCGGCATGCGCGCATGCACGCCGATGCAATAGCGCACGTTCGCCTCGCGCAACGCGCGGATGAAGCGCGGCGTCAGCATGACCGCGTCGCGGATTTCGACCGCATAGCACGACTCGCCTTCGAGCGGCGGCAGCGCTTGCAGAAACGCCGACAGCCGTTCGATGAAGCTCGCCGGATCGACGATCATCGCATCGGGCAGCGGCGAGAACTGGAACACGAGCGCGCCCGCCTTCCCGCCGAGACCGCTGATGCACGGCGTCACGAACTCATCGATGGCGATCCGCGCGTTCAGAAACGCGGGGTTCTCCGCGTCGGGCGTCCCGCGTTCGCCGCGAATGAAGGCATCGATGACGGAGGCGGGCGCCTTGACGATGAAGCGAAAATGCTCCGGCACCTGCGATGCGTAGCGCGCGTACTCGGCCAGCGACAGCGGCGCATAAAACGAGCGGTCGATCGACACGCTTTTCAGGAGCGGATGCACGCCGTAGGCGGTGAGTCCGTCGCGGGAAAGCTTCGTGTTCGAATACTCGTCGCCATAGACGACGCCGCGCCAGCCCGGGAAGGACCACGTGGATGTGCCGAGGTGTATCGCGTCGGGCAGACGCTTCGCGAGTGATTCGAGTTCGGGCTGCACAGGCGCGGGCAGGACGCCGCGTGGTTTCGCTTGCTTCGGTGCCTTTACAGGCTCCGCCGAAGCGGTCGCAGGCGCGCCGAAAAGATCGAACTGATCTTCCGGCTCGCCCGTTTCGATGTGGATCGGCTCGTGGTTCAGAGCGCCTTCTCGTAGATATATCGGCGCGACCACGGCAGCGTCGTCGCGCTGCGCCCCGCCTTGCGGCAGATCACCTGATAGATCGACACGTCGTCGTTTTCGAACGCATACGCGCAGCCCGCGAGATACACGCGCCAGATGCGGAAGTGCTCATCGTCGACGAGCGTCTTCGCTTTCTCCGCGTGCTCCTCGAACCTGTCGGCCCAGATGTCGAGCGTACGCGCGTAATGGCGCCGCAGACTTTCGATGTCGAGCGCTTCCAGCCCGCCGCGCTGCATGCATTCGAGCGCGAGGCTGATGTGCGGCAGCTCGCCATCCGGGAACACGTATTTGTCGATGAACTCGCCGCCGCCGAGCGAAGTCTCGCCGCTGTCGGCATCCGACGACGTGATGCCGTGATTCATCGCGATGCCGTCATCGACGAGCAGTTCGCGGATTCTCGCGAAGTAGCCCGGCAGGTTCTTGCGCCCGACGTGCTCGAACATGCCGACGCTCGTGATGCGATCGAATTGCCCCGGAATGTCGCGGTAATCCTGCAGGCGAATCTCGATCCGGTCTTCGAGTCCCGCCGCCTTGACGCGCTCGGTCGCGAGCCTGAACTGGTTCTCGGAGAGCGTGACGCCCACGCATTTCGCGCCGAACTTCTGCGCCGCGCGGATCACGAGCGCGCCCCAGCCGCAGCCGATATCGAGCAGACGATGCCCCGGCTGAACTTGAATCTTCGTCAGGATGTGATCGATTTTCTTGAGCTGCGCGGTATCGATGTCTTCGTCGCCATTCTCGAAGTACGCGCAGGAGTAGACCATGTTCTTGTCGAGCCAGAGCTGATAGAACTCGTTCGACACATCGTAGTGGTACTGAATGGCTTTCTTGTCCGACGTCTTCGAGTGATTGAAGTAGCGCCGTACGCGCGCGAGCTTGCTTGCGCTCGTGACCGTGCTTTTCGCGAGCGAATAGCCGATGTTGATGATGTCGGACAGCTTTCCCTCGATGTCGATCTTGCCCTTCACATAGGCTTCGCCGAGATTGTCGAGACTCGGTTCGAGCAGATAGGGCAGCGCAGTCGCGCTCTTCACATGCAGCGTCACCTGAGGCGCGGCGAACTGGCCGAAATCGTGCTGCTGGCCATCCCACAGCACGAGCCGCGCGGGCAGATTGGCCCGGTCGCGCACTTCCTCAACCCACTGCGTCAGCTTTTTCTCCCAGAACATGCTTGTTTCTCCGCGCTAAAGAAAATCAAGGGAAGGCTCGCGCCTTCATGTTCGTTGCCGTTGCGATCTCGGTTGCTTCCTGTGCTCGCGCTCTTGTGCCTTACGGCGCGAGTCTCATGATTCGCCACGCTGCGCCCGCGTCATCACGCGTATAGACGATGCGGTCATGCAGCCGAGACGGACGTCCCTGCCAGAATTCGATGCTGTCGGGCACGAGGCGATAACCGCCCCAGTGCGGCGGACGCGGCGGCGCGTCGCCATATCTGGCGATCATCTCGCGTTCGCGCGCTTCCAGCGCCTCGCGGCTTTCGAGCGGCTGACTCTGATCCGAGGCCCATGCGCCGATGCGCGAGCCGAGCGGACGCGACGTGTAATACGCATCGCTTTCCTGATCGCTCGTCTTTTCGACGCGGCCCTCGATGCGCACCTGGCGCTCGAGTTCGATCCAGTGGAACAGCAGGCTCGCTGCGGGATTGGCGGCGAGTTCGCGGCCCTTGCGGCTATCGTAATTGGTAAAAAAAACGAAGCCACGTTCATCGACGCCCTTGATGAGCACGATGCGGGCAGACGGACGGCCTTGCGAATCGACGGTCGCAAGCGTCATGGCATTCGGTTCGGGCAGCTTCGCATCGAGTGCCTGGGCGAACCACGTCTGGAACTGGCTCACCGGATTCGGGTCGACGTCGGTCGCATCGAGCGCGTCGCGCGAATAGTTTTTGCGAAGGTCTGCGAGAGTGGTCATTTTATGCAAGCGCTACAGTCGGGTCAGTATAGCCAAGGTGAAACGATCTTGCCCTGATTACCCATGGACCTGTTGCGGGCCGGCGGTGCGGCGCTTGCAGCTATCACGTCCAGGGTTTCGATAAGGCAGAATACGCAATTCGCCCGCATTTTGCATGATCGACCACCCAACTTTGCACACTCGACAGCCGCCTGTAAGCGTTGATTGACGCCGCACAACGGCGCTGCATTTTTCCGGCTTTTAGTTTGCTTTCAACGTACCCGGTTTCATCCACGCACGCCATGAACGCTTCATCCGAAACTGCTGTAACGCCGTCCGCCGAAGACGCCGCCGATCGCGACCGACGCTTCGGCGGCATCGCGCGCCTCTACGGCGCACCCGCGCTCGCCGCGTTCGAAAGGGCGCATGTCGCGGTGATCGGCATCGGCGGCGTGGGCTCGTGGGTGGCCGAGGCGCTCGCGCGCAGTGCTGTCGGCAAGCTGACGCTGATCGATCTCGACAATGTCGCCGAAAGCAACACGAACCGGCAGATTCACGCGCTCGACGGCAACTACGGCAAGGCGAAAGTCACGGCGATGGCCGAGCGCATCAAAATGATCGATCCGGCCTGCGACGTGCGGCAGATCGAGGACTTCGTCGAGCCCGGCAATTTCGATGCGACGCTCGGCGGCGGCTTCGATTACGTGGTCGATGCGATCGACAGCGTGCGCACGAAAACCGCGCTCATCGCTTGGTGCGTGGCGCGCAAGCAGCCGCTCATCACCGTCGGCGGCGCGGGCGGCCAACTGGACCCGACGCGCATTCGCATCGACGATCTCGCGCTCACGATTCAGGACCCGTTGTTGTCGAAAGTGCGCGGCCAGTTGCGCAAGATGCACGGCTTTCCGCGCGGGCCGAAGGCGCGTTTCAAGGTGAGCGCGGTCTATTCCGACGAACCGCTGATCTATCCCGAAGCACCCGCGTGCGATATCAGCGAAGGCGCGGAGCATCTCGAAACGGGCGCGGGCTACGCCGGGCCGGTCGGCCTCAATTGCGCGGGATTCGGATCGAGCGTGTGCGTGACGGCGAGCTTCGGCTTCGCGGCCGCTGCGTTCGTGCTGCGCGATCTGGCGAAGCGCGCGGCCTGAAACGAAAACGGCCAGCTTCAAAAGCTGGCCGTTTTCAATTGAAGCACGCGATCAGTTGATCGCCGCGCTCAGCTTGCGCCGCCATTGCGACACGAGATCGGGCTGATTCGCGGCAAGCTCGAACACGGAAAGCATCGTCTTGCGGCCGACATCGTCCATGAAGGCGCGATCGCGCACGACGATCGCGAGCAGATGCTCCAGCGCGCCCCCGTAATCGCGGCCCGCGATCAGGCGGTTGGCGAGCGCGAAGCGCGCGTCGAGATCGTCGGGATTCGCGTTGACCGCGTCGATGAGCGCGTCGGCGGGCGGCAGGTCCGCTGCCGCATCGGCGGCGTCGAGCTCGGTCTTCAGCGCGTTGTAGCGTGCATCGATGCCTTGCGTCGTCTTCGGCGACAGCAGCTTGTCCTCTTCCTTCGCCTCGTCGATGCGGCGCTCCGCGATCAGCCATTCGATCAGATCGAGACGCGCGTCGTCGTAACCGGGATCGAGCGCGAGCGCCGCCTTGATCGTATCGATCGCTTGCTTGCGGTTGCCTGCGGCCCATGCGCTCTGCGCGGCGTGGCGCTCGGCGTCGGCGCCATCGGGCACGAGGCGGTCGAGAAACTCGCGCAACTGGCCTTCCGTCAGCACGCCGATGAACTGATCGACCGGGCGGCCATCCGCGAATGCGACCACGTGCGGAATGCTGCGCACCTGAAAATGCGCGGCCAGCTCCTGGTTCTCATCGACGTTCACCTTGACGAGCTTCCACTTTCCCGCGGCTTCGGCTTCGAGCTTCTCCAGCATCGGCCCGAGCGTCTTGCACGGGCCGCACCAGGGCGCCCAGAAATCCACGAGCACGGGCGCGAGCATCGACGCGTTGATGACGTCGTGCTCGAAGGTGGCGAGGGTCGTATCCATGCGTTTTCTCCTAATGCTTGCGGTCTATCCCAAACAGATGGGGACGATCCGCGTGACTCTCAAGCGCGCACGCACGCGTCATGCCTCGGGCGCGCGATTTTCGCGGCGCTGTGGCGGCAGCGGAATGAATTCGGTCTCGCCGGGCACGTGGCCCATGCGCTGCTCGCTCCATGCGATTTTTGCCGCGTCGATCTTCTCGCGCGAACTCGACACGAAATTCCATTCGATGAAGCGCGTGCCGTCGAGCGGCGCGCCGCCGAGCAGCATCGCGACCGCGCCGTTCGTGCTGTGCAGCTTCACGTTCGCGCCCGGCGCGAGCACGGCCATCTGCTGTTCGGGCAGCGCTTCGCCGTCGATCGACAGATCGCCGCTCACGAGATAGACGCCGCGTTCCTCGTGCTCGGTATCAAGCGTGATCGCGCTGCCGGCCGCGAACTGCGCGGCGACGTAGAGCGTTGGCGAGAACGTGCGCGTGGGCGCCTTCGCGCCGAACGCGGTGCCCGCGATCACGCGCAGCGTGACGCCATCGCGCTCGATCTGCGGCAGCGCTGACGCGGCGTGATGCTCGAACGCAGGCTCGATGTCCTCGCTCGCTGCCGGCATCGCGACCCAGGTCTGGATGCCGTGCATCGTCTGGCCGGACGCGCGTTCTTCATCGGGCGTGCGTTCGGAATGAACGATGCCGCGGCCCGCGGTCATCCAGTTCACGTCGCCGGGCACGATCTTCTGCACCGAGCCGACGCTGTCGCGATGCATGATCGCGCCGTCGAAGAGGTACGTGACCGTCGCCAGTCCGATATGCGGATGCGGGCGCACGTCGAGACCCTTGCCGGGCACGAGCGTTGCGGGACCAATGTGGTCGAAAAAAATGAAGGGTCCGACGGTGCGCGCCGCGAGCGCGGGCAGCACGCGACGCACCATGAGGCCGCCGACGTCGTGTTCGTGAGGCTTGAGCAATGCGCGGAGCGGCGATGGCATGGCGAATTCCGATGGAAAGATCGCGCGCCGGAATGGCGCGAGTGTCATCGTCGATTTTACCGGCCGATTCCGGGCGGCGCAGGCGTGCCGCCGAGGCTCTCGTTTTTTACGTCGCCGCGCTCATCAGTCCGCGTGCGGCTTCACGCAACTTTCGCAACCTCGATAGGAGCTTCGCCATGAACAGGAACAAGCTGTTGATCGCCATTACCGCGGGTCTCGTCGCCGCTACCACCGCGACGGGCGCATTCGCGCAGACGTCGTCGGGCAATTCGTCGGGCGCGATGGGCAACGATGCCACCGATAATTCGGCGGCTCCCATGACGCAGAAAAAGCACAAGATGCACAAGCAGTCGGCGCATGCAGGGACCAAGAAGACGCCGGCCGCGGAAACCGGAAACAACTCCGCGACGGATAGCGGCCAGAGCAAGTAAGCGCCGTTCCGGCACGCCGAAGAAAGCGCTCGCGCCGATACCGGCGCGGGCGTTTTTTTGCGTCCTTCGTCATGCCGCGCGGCATCCGACAAGCCTGCCGCCGCGCGCTCCGCTACACTTTACGACTCGCCAACATGCACATGACACAAGGGGAAGGGCGATGTCGCCAAAGGATTTGCTGATCGCATCGGTGGTCATTGTCGCGTGGGGCGTCAATTTCGTCGTCATCAAACTCGGATTGCACGGTGTCCCGCCGATGCTGCTCGGCGCACTGCGCTTTGCGTTCGCCGCCTTACCGGTGTTCTTCGTCAAACGCCCGCAAATCCCGCTGCGCTGGCTGTTCGCTTACAGCCTCACCATTTCCCTCGGGCAATTCGCGCTGCTCTTCTACGGCATGTATGTGGGGATGCCGGCCGGGCTCGCGTCGCTCGTCTTGCAGGCGCAGGCGTTTTTCACGCTCATCTTCGCGTCGATGTTTCTCGGCGAGCGCATCCGCGCGGCGAATGTCGCCGGACTCGTGATCGCGGCGGCAGGGCTCGCGCTGATCGGCATGCGCGGCGGCCACGCGATGACCCTCGCTGGTTTTCTCTTCACGCTCGCCGCGGCCGCGATGTGGGCGCTCGGCAATGTCGTGACCAAGCGCATGGGCAAGGTCGATCTGCTTTCGCTCGTCGTGTGGGGCAGCCTGATTCCGCCGCTGCCGTTCCTCGCGCTCTCGCTGATCTTCGAAGGGCCGGCGCGCATCGAAGCGAGTCTCGCGTCGATCCCGCTCGTGTCCGTGTTCGCGATTCTCTACCTCGCGTTCATCGCGACGATCGTCGGTTACAGCCTGTGGGGGAAGTTGCTCGCGCGCTATCCGGCGGGAAGCGTCGCGCCGTTTTCGCTGCTCGTCCCGGTGATCGGGCTCGCGTCGGCGGCGGTGTTTCTCGGCGAGGGGCTGAGCGTTGCGCAGGTGGTCGGCGCGGCGCTCGTGATGGCGGGACTCGCGGTGAACGTGTTCGGCGCGCGGCTCGTTCAGCGCATCCTGCCGGCGCGCTGAACGAAGCACGGCACGCGTCTTACGTCATGCGGCTCTTCGCGAGCGGCGGATTCGCGGCGAAGTAGCGCTTGATGCCCTTCATGATCGCGTTGGCCATCTTGTCGCGATAGGCGTCGTCGTTCAGGCGCGTTTCCTCGTCCGGATTGCTGATGAACGCGGTCTCGACCAGGATCGACGGAATGTCCGGCGCCTTCAGCACGGCGAAACCCGCCTGTTCGACCGAACCCTTGTGCAGCTTGTTGATGCCGCCGATCTCGTTCAGCACGAAGCTGCCGTAGCGCATGGAATCGCGGATCTGCGCGGTCGTCGACATGTCGAAGAGCGCGCGGTTCACGCTCGCGTCCTGCGACTTCACGTTGATGCCGCCGACCTGGTCCGACGAGTTTTCCTTGGCCGCCATCCAGCGCGCGGCCGCGCTCGACGCGCCGTGCTCGGACAACGCGAACACCGACGAGCCGCGCGCGTCGGGCGACGTGAACGCGTCCGCGTGAATCGACACGAACAGGTCGGCGGACACGCGCTGCGCCTTTTGCACGCGCACGTTGAGCGGCACGAAGAAGTCGGCGTCGCGCGTCATCATCGCGCGCATGTTGGGCTGGGCGTCGATCTTCGCGCGCAGCTTCTTCGCGATGTCGAGCGCGATGTGCTTCTCATACGTGCCCTGGCCGCCGATCGCGCCGGGATCCTCGCCGCCGTGGCCCGGATCGATCGCCACCGTCAGCAGACGCGTGGTGCCGGACTGCTTCGGCGTGGAGAAGGTGTACTGGTCATCGTCGTCGTTCTTCTTCGCGATGACGGGCGGCGGCGTCGGCACGCGCTGCGGTTTCACCGAAGGCTTCGGCGCGGGCGCGGCTTCGGCCGGCGCATCGTTCTGCGCGTACTTCTGGAAGAACTCGTCGGTGGAATCGGGCGTCGTCGGTTTCTGCGCGGTGGACGGTCCCGAGAGCGTCGCGGGCGGCGGCACCGACGGATTCGGATTCGCGCGGTCGAGCGCCTCCTGCTTGCGCTCGGTCTGGGCGAGCAGTTCCATCAGCGGATCGGGCGCGACGGCCGGATACAGGTCGAACACGAGCCGGTACTTGTAGCTGCCGATCGGGCCCAGATTGAACACCTGCGGCTTCACCGATCCCTTCAGGTCGAACACCATGCGCACGACATGCGGCTGATATTGCCCGATGCGCACCGCCTGAATCTGCGGATCGTTCGGCGTGATCTTCGAGACGAGATCCCGCAGCGCCTGATCGAGATCGATGCCGGAGAGATCGACGACGAGCCGGTCCGGTCCCTGCAACAACTGGTTCGCGTTCTGGAGCGGCTGGTCCGATTCGATCGTCACGCGGGTGTAATCGCGCGCGGGCCACACGCGCACGCCGAGCACGCTGCTCGCGTGCGCGAGCTTCGGTCCGACGAGCGCGAGCACGAGCGTCGAGGCGCCCGCGCGCAGCACCTGGCGGCGGCGCCAGTTGTGCGGCGCGACGGCGCCCGCTTCAATCGAATGAAATGGCTTGATCAACATCTTTCGAGACATGACTTTCCTGTTTCGCTGAACGCCCGCGCGGTCAGAACGCGGCCTTCTTCTTCGTTCGAATCGCCCGGCGAGCCGTGCTCGTCCGGCAGCGATAGCTGGAACACGAGGTCCGGCACGCCGAGCAGGCCGCCCGCTTGTTGCGGCCACTCGACGAGGCACAGCGCGCCCGCATCGAAATATTCGCGGAAGCCGGCATCGGCCCATTCGGCCGGATCGGCGAAGCGATAGAGATCGAAGTGATAAACGTCGAGCGGGCCGCTTTCGATGACGAGCGAGTACGGTTCGACGAGCGTGTAGGTCGGGCTCTTCACGCGGCCGGCGTGGCCGAGCGCGCGCAGCGTGGCGCGCACGAGCGTGGTCTTGCCCGCCCCCAGATCTCCGATCAACTGGACCTGGAGACCGTGAAATCGTTCAGACGACGATTGCAATGCATGAAGGCGCGTGACGTCGATGGCGCGCGCGAAGCGTTCTCCGAAAGCGAGCGTCGCGGCTTCGTCGCGCAGGTCGAAGCGGCGTTCGAGAAGCGCGTGATGAAGGTCTTGCGTCGTTCGTGCGGGGCTTTCGGGCATTGCTCGTAAAATGTCGTGATGAACCGATTGCCGGAACATTCCGTTGAAGTCACGACCGCGTCCAGCGACGCAGCCGCTGAATCCGTATCAGAGTCTCGCGTTTTCGATATCGATGAAAACGCGCTGGCAGAACTCGCGCAACGCATCAGGAACTGGGGGCGCGAGTTGGGGTTCGGTGCAGTCGGTATCAGCGATATCGACCTGACGGATGCCGAGAAAGGCCTCACTGATTGGCTCGAAGCAGGCTATCACGGCGAAATGGATTATATGGCCAAACATGGGATGAAACGCGCAAGACCGGCCGAGCTTGTGGCCGGAACGCGACGTGTCATCACCGTGCGCATGGCCTATCTGCCGGCGCAGACGCTCGCGAAAACGGGCGATGAAAGTGTCGCGACAGCCGACGGTCAGAAGAACGACTGGCGCGCGATCGAATGGACGCGGCTCGCGAAGCCGTCGCAGGCGATGGTCTCCATCTACGCGCGCGGCCGCGATTATCACAAGGTCATGCGCAATCGTCTTCAGCAACTGGCCGAGCGCATCGAGAATGAGATCGGGCCGTTCGGTCATCGCGCGTTCACGGATTCCGCGCCGGTCCTGGAAGTCGCGCTCGCGCAGAAGGCAGGCACTGGCTGGCGCGGCAAGCACACGCTGCTGCTCGATCGCGATGCCGGATCGCTCTTCTTTCTCGGCGAAATCTTCGTCGATGTGCCCTTGCCCGTCGATCCGAATCCCGAGCGCGAGGGCGCGCATTGCGGGCAATGCACGCGCTGCATCGGCGCATGTCCGACCGGCGCGATCGTCGCGCCGTATCGCGTGGATGCGCGGCGCTGCATCTCGTATCTGACGATCGAACTGCACGGCAGCATCCCCGAAGACATGCGTCCGCTGATCGGCAATCGCGTCTATGGCTGCGACGACTGCCAACTCGTCTGTCCGTGGAACAAGTTCGCGCAGGCCGCGCCCGTCGCGGATTTCGATGTGCGGCATGGGCTCGATCGCGCGACGCTCGTCGAACTGTTCGCATGGAGCGCCGGAGATTTCGACACGCGCATGCAGGGCAGCGCGATCCGGCGCATCGGGCATGAGCGCTGGCTGCGCAATATCGCGGTCGCGATGGGCAATGCGTTGCGCGCGTCCGGGCTGGATGCGGGCGAGCGCCAGGCTATCGTCGACGCGTTGCGCGCGCGTGAAGATGATTCGTCCGAACTCGTCCGCGAACACGTTCGCTGGGCGCTGGAGCAATCATGAAGAACATTCCATACGATGCCGTGATCGACGCGCCGTTCGGCAAAGTCGGCATTCGCGCCGATGCTCAGTCGGTGCGCGAGATCGTCTATCTGCCCGACGACGTCGAAAGTATCGAGCCGCACACGCCGCTCGCCAGGGAAGCCGCCGCGCAGATTCGCCGATACTTCGACACCCCGTCGATGCGCTTTAACCTGCCGCTCGCGATCCGCGCCACCGAATTTCAGCAGCGCGTGTGGCGGGGCATCAGCGGCATCGCGGCGGGGCATGTCTGGACTTACGGCCAGCTCGCGCGCGAGATCGGCAGCGTGCCGCGCGCGGTAGGGCAGGCGTGCGGCT
This sequence comes from Caballeronia sp. S22, assembly GCF_964261745.1. Lineage (NCBI taxonomy): Bacteria > Pseudomonadati > Pseudomonadota > Betaproteobacteria > Burkholderiales > Burkholderiaceae > Caballeronia > Caballeronia sp. S22. Next base: position 743,374 of record NZ_OZ180035.1, read on the forward strand.
CCAATCCGCTGCCGATCGTGATACCGTGCCACCGGGTAGTGGCATCGGGCGGGATCGGCGGCTTCGCGCATCGTCCCGGCGAAGGTTTTTATCGCAACGTGAAGCGCTGGCTTCTGACGCATGAAGGTGTACGGATCGCATGACGAGCGCAACGACTGAAGAACTACAAACGCCGCAACCGAGCGCGAGTCAGGACGCGATCGATCTCTTTTGCGATGCGCTCTGGCTCGAACACGGGCTCGCGAAAAACTCGCTCGAAGCGTACCGGCGCGATCTCAAACTTTTCGCCGAATGGCTCGGCAAGACGCGCGGCGCATCGATCGACGCCGCCGGCGAAGCCGACATGAACGGCTACATGGCGGCGCGTCGCGGCGACAAGGCGACCTCCGCGAACCGGCGCCTGTCGGTCTTTCGCCGCTATTACGCGTGGGCGTTGCGCGAACACCGCGTGTCCTCCGATCCGACGCTCAAGCTGCGCTCGGCCAAGCAGCCTCCGCGCTTTCCTTCGACGCTCAACGAGACGCAAGTCGAAGCGCTGCTCGGCGCGCCGGACATCGAGACGCCGCTCGGCCTGCGCGATCGCACGATGCTCGAACTGATGTACGCGAGCGGCCTGCGCGTGACCGAGCTCGTGACGCTGAAAACGGTCGAGGTCGGCCTGAACGAAGGCGTCGTGCGCGTGATGGGCAAAGGCTCGAAGGAACGCCTGATCCCGTTCGGTGCGACGGCGCACGACTGGCTCGAACGCTATCTGCGCGAAGCGCGTCCGGTGCTGCTCGGCGCGCGGTCCGCCGACGCGCTCTTCGTCACCGCGCGCGGCGAAGGCATGACGCGCCAGCAGTTCTGGAACATCATCAAGCGCCATGCGCTGAAGGGCGACGTGCATGCGCCGCTCTCGCCGCACACGCTGCGTCATGCGTTCGCCACGCATCTGCTCAATCACGGCGCGGACTTGCGCGTCGTGCAATTGCTGCTCGGCCACTCGGACATCTCGACGACGCAGATCTACACGCACGTCGCGCGCGAGCGTCTGCAAAAGCTGCATCGCGAGCATCATCCGCGCGGGTGATGCGCTTCCTTCGCGAACGATCGTGCCACGGCCGCGCGTTGCTGCACACTCGGCCGGATGGCCAATGGTGAGCGGCCCGGCGCGCCGCTACAATGCGTCCATGTCGAAAGCCAAACACGTGTCCGAAACGCCCGCGACGCAGTTCCTGCGCCGTCACAAGGTCGAGTTCGGCGAGCATCCCTACGAATACGTCGAGCGCGGCGGCACGGAGGAATCCGCGCGGCAACTGGGCGTGGACGAGCACGTCGTCGTCAAGACGCTCGTGATGGAGGACGAGCACGCGAAGCCGCTCATCGTCCTCATGCACGGCGACCGCACCGTGTCCACGAAGAATCTCGCGCGACAGACGGGCGCGAAGCGCATCGAGCCGTGCAAGCCCGACGTGGCGAACCGGCATTCGGGTTTTCTCGTCGGCGGCACTTCGCCGTTCGGCACGAAGAAAGCGATGCCTGTGTACGTCGAATCGAGCATTCTGGAGCTCGACCGGATCTATCTGAACGGCGGGCGGCGCGGCTATCTCGTGAGCCTGAAGCCGTCCGTTCTGACCGAGTTGCTCGACGCGAAGCCCGTGCAGTGCGCGAGCGTCGATTAGAATGCGTTCCGCTCTCGCCATAACTGAAAAGACACCATGATTTTTCTGATCGTCGCCGTCGTGTCCTACTTGATCGGCTCGATTTCATTCGCCGTCGTCGTGAGTCACGCGATGGGACTGGCCGATCCACGCTCGTACGGCTCGGGCAATCCCGGCGCGACCAACGTGCTGCGCACCGGCAACAAGAAGGCCGCGATCCTCACGCTGATCGGCGACGCGTTCAAGGGCTGGCTGCCCGTGTGGATCGTCGCGCACTTCGGCGCGAGCTTTGGCTGGGATAGCGCCGGCATCAACACGGCCACGGCGCTCGCGGCCATCGCGGTTTTTCTCGGGCATCTCTACCCGGTTTTCTTCAGGTTTCAGGGCGGCAAGGGCGTCGCGACGGCGGCGGGCGTGCTGCTCGCGATCCACCCGGCGCTCGGCATCGCCACGCTGCTCACCTGGCTGATCATCGCGTTCTTCTTCCGTTATTCGTCGCTGGCGGCGCTGGTCGCGGCCGTGTTCGCGCCGTTTTTTCAGGTCTTCCTGTTCGGGCCGAGCCGCATCTCGCTCGCTGTTCTCGCGATGAGCCTGCTTCTGATCTGGCGGCACCGCGCCAATATTTCGAAGTTGCTGGCGGGGCAGGAAAGCCGCATCGGCGAAAAGAAGAAGGCGGCGCAAGCGCCCGAATAAAGCAAAAAGCCGTTCCGGCGCAAACCGGAACGGCTTTTTCACTTCTTGCGGCAAAAAATCAGTCGCGGAAGTTGTTGAAGTCGAGCGGCGTGTCCGTGACTTCCTTCTTCAGCAGCGCGATGGCGCTTTGCAGGTCGTCGCGTTTCGTGCCTTGCACGCGCACCGCATCGCCCTGAATGCTCGCCTGAACCTTGATCTTGCTGTCCTTCACGATCTTGACGATTTTTTTCGCCAGATCGCCCGACACGCCTTTCTTCACCGTGACGACCTGCTTCAGCTTGTCGCCGCCGATCTTCTCCTGCTTGCCGTAGTCGAGAAAACGCACGTCGACGCTGCGCTTGGCCAGCTTGTTCAGCAGAACGTCCTTCACCTGGCCGAGCTTGAAATCGTCGTCGGCGTAGAGCGTGAGTTCGCGCTCTTTTTGCTCGACGCGTGAATCCGAACCCTTGAAGTCGAAGCGCGTCGAGATTTCCTTGTTCGACTGCTCGATCGCGTTCTTCACTTCGATCATGTTTGCTTCGCTGACGACGTCAAACGATGGCATCTGTCTTTCTCCTTCATTGAGGCGAGCGCGCCGGGCAAGCGCGGCTCGCGCAATCGCTATAATCACGGACCTGTCGTCATTCTACCGACGCGCCTCGCTCATGTCGCTCCAGCTTCTCTCCGATTTCTCTCTGCTCGCTCACAACACGTTCGGCTTCGACGCGCGCGCGCGTCATGCGATGCGCATCGATTCCGTCGATGCGGCCGTCGCGCTCGCCACCGATGCGCGCATCGCGAACATGCCGCAACTCGTGCTCGGCGGCGGCAGCAATATCGTGCTGACGCGCGATTTCGACGGCGTCGCGCTGATCGTCGGCATCGCGGGCAAACGCGTGATCGGCGAAGACGACGGCGCTTGGCTCGTCGAAGCCGGCGCGGGCGAAAACTGGCACGATTTCGTTGCCTGGACGCTCGCACAAGGCATGCCGGGCCTCGAAAACCTCGCGTTGATTCCGGGCACGGTCGGCGCGGCGCCGATTCAGAACATCGGCGCGTACGGGCTCGAAATGGGCGAGCGCTTCGAGCGGCTCAGCGCGGTCGAACTCGCGACCGGCGAACGCGTGGACTTCGATCGTGCCGCATGTGCGTTCGGTTATCGCGACAGCTTTTTCAAGCGGGCAGGGCGCGGGCGCTTCATGATCACGTCGGTGGTGTTCAGGTTGCCGAAAGCGTGGACGCCGCGCGCCGATTATGCCGACGTCGCGCGCGCGCTCGACGGCGCCGCAAAACCGGATGCACAGGCCATTTTCGATGCGGTCGTCGCCGTGCGGCGCGCCAAGCTGCCCGACTGGACCGTGCTCGGCAATGCGGGCAGCTTCTTCAAGAATCCGGTCGTGAGCGCGGCGGCATTCGAGACGCTGCAACGGCGCGAACCCAGCGTCGTCTCGTATCGCCAGGCGGACGGGCAAGTGAAGCTCGCGGCAGGCTGGCTGATCGACCAATGCGGCTGGAAAGGGCGCGGCATCGGCGGAGCGGCGGTGCATGACCGTCAGGCGCTCGTCCTCGTGAATCGCGGCGGCGCGACGGGCGCGCAAGTGCTCGAACTCGCTGAAGCCATCAAACGCGACGTGCTCGCGCGCTTTGACGTCGAACTGGAGATGGAACCGGTCTGCCTCTGATTCCGACTGCATAAAAAAACCCGCCGAACGAAAGTCCGGCGGGTTTTTTACGTCCAGAAACGCGCGAATTACGCGCCGCGCTTGCGGCGTGCGTTTTCCGCGATGCGCATGCGCAGCGCGTTCAGCTTGATGAAACCGCCGGCGTCGGCCTGGTCGTAGGCGCCGCCGTCGTCGTCGAAGGTCGCGATGGTCTTGTCGAACAGCGTTTCCTTCGAATCGCGCGCGACGACCGACACGCTGCCCTTGTAGAGCTTCACGCGCGTCCAGCCGTTGACCTTCTCCTGCGTGTGGTCGATCAGCACCTGCAGCGCGCGGCGCTCCGGGCTCCACCAGTAGCCGTTGTAGATCAGCGATGCGTAACGCGGCATCAGATCGTCCTTCAGGTGCGCCACTTCGCGATCGAGCGTGATCGATTCGATGCCGCGGTGCGCCTTCAGCATGATCGTGCCGCCCGGCGTTTCATAGCAGCCGCGCGACTTCATGCCGACGTAGCGGTTCTCGACCAGATCCAGACGGCCGATGCCGTGCTTGCCGCCGAGGCGGTTCAGCTCGGTCAGCATCTCGGCGGGCGACAGGCGCTTGCCGTTCAGCGCGACCGGATCGCCCTTCTCGAATTCGACATCGACGTATTCCGGCTGATCCGGCGCATCTTCCGGCGACACGGTCCAGCGCCACATGTCGGCTTCGGCCTCGGCCTTCGGATCTTCCAGATGGCGGCCTTCGAACGAGATGTGGAGCAGGTTCGCGTCCATCGAGTAGGGCGCGCCGCCTTGCTTGTGCTTCATTTCGATCGGAATGCCAGCCTTCTCGGCGTACGCGAGCAGCTTTTCGCGCGAGAGCAGGTCCCATTCGCGCCACGGCGCGATCACCTTGATGCCGGGTTCGAGCGAGTAGTAGCCGAGCTCGAAGCGGACCTGGTCGTTGCCCTTGCCGGTCGCGCCGTGCGAGACGGCTTGCGCGCCGGTCGCGCGGGCGATTTCGATCTGGCGCTTCGCGATCAGCGGACGCGCGATCGACGTGCCGAGCAGATACTCGCCTTCGTAGATGGTGTTCGCGCGGAACATCGGGAACACGAAATCGCGGACGAACTCTTCACGCAGGTCTTCGATGAAGATGTTGTCCTGCTTGATGCCGAGCTGGAGCGCCTTCTTGCGCGCGGGCTCCAGTTCCTCGCCCTGGCCGATGTCGGCCGTGAAGGTCACGACTTCGGCGTCGTAGTTGTCCTGCAACCATTTCAGGATGACGGAGGTGTCGAGACCGCCCGAATAGGCGAGCACGACTTTCTTGATATCGCTCATGGTGAACTCGTGTGCTGAAAAGCCAGGTGCGGCGGTTGTGCGCCGCTTCGCGTCCGTCGGGCGCGCGACGGGCATGAAGTGCGCGGAAAAAACGCTATTTTGACATCAAAAAGCCGCGCTTCCGCAAAATTGGGAGGCGCGGCTCATCGGCAGCGCCGATTTGCTCAGTGATTCAGTTTGCCGAGCAGGAGATACTCCATCAGCGCCTTCTGGACGTGCAGACGGTTCTCCGCCTCGTCCCAGACCACGCTCTGCGGGCCATCGATGACTTCCGCGCTCACTTCCTCGCCGCGATGCGCGGGCAGGCAGTGCATGAAGAGCGCGTCGGGATTGGCGCGCGCCATCATCTCCGCGTCGACGCAATAGTCGGCGAACGCCTTCATGCGCGCCTCGTTTTCGGCTTCGTAGCCCATGCTGGTCCAGACGTCCGTCGTGACGAGGTCGGCGCCCGCGCACGCATCGTTCGGATCGTCGAACTCTTCGAAGAACGGCTTGCTTTCCTCGGAGACCAGCGCGGGGTCGAGCTTGTAGCCGAGCGGCGTCGAGAGGCGCAGCTTGAAGCCGAGGATGTGCGCGGCCTCGATCCACGTGTAGAGCATGTTGTTCGCGTCACCGACCCACGCGACGGTCTTGCCGTGAATCGGACCGCGATGCTCGTAGAACGTGAAGATGTCCGCGAGCACCTGACACGGGTGATATTCGTTGGTCAGCCCGTTGATGACGGGCACCCGCGAGCTTTCGGCGAAGCGCTGGATGATGTCCTGGCCGAACGTGCGGATCATGATGATGTCCACCATGCGCGAGATGACCTGCGCCGAATCCTCGATCGGCTCGCCGCGGCCGAGTTGCGTGTCGCGCGTGTTCATGAACACCGCGTGGCCGCCGAGCTGGAAGATGCCCGCTTCGAACGAGAGACGCGTGCGCGTGGAGCTCTTCTCGAAGATCATCGCGAGCGTGCGATCGTGCAGCGGATGATAGGTCTCGTAGTTCTTGAACTTGCGCTTCAGGATGCGCGCGCGTTCGAGCAGATACTCGTAGTCGTCGAGCGAAAAATCCTTGAACTGAAGATAGTGGCGAATTTTTTTGGCGGTCATGAAACGCAGGCGGCGGCTTCGAACCGGCCGCTTCGCCATGAGGCGTCAGGGCCGGACGGCGCCGCCGTCGTGAGTGGTATCGCATTTGAGCATAAAGGATTTTGCGATGTTTGACGAGGCTGGCCAAAAGGACGATGCCGAGCGCGCAGGCCCCGCCCGTGGCTTCGTAATAGCCCTGATGGACGCGCGCGATGTCTGTGTGCGCTGCGGAAAAGAGGTCGCTGCGGTATAATTGCGCTCGCTCGTTTTTCAACAGTTCTGCAACATTCAGCACCGTTTCACGCGCATTTGCGGCGAAGGGTTCGAAAGAATCCGGTCGGCGTGGCTTCGTGCGTTTCGATTTCGCGGTGGATTGCGCAGTGCTGTCGAGTCCGCCATTCCTGCCGCGGGCGCGGACGGTTCTCACAGAATCGATCTCCTGCGCCGGCCCATGCGGTTCCCTGCGTCAGGCATGTGCGTCCCGGTGCGCGTCACCGGCCGTCAAAAGGTATTTCTACATGGCTGAAACATCTCCGACCGAATACTTCATACAAGGCATCACCAGGAACGGGAGGAAGTTTCGGCCGAGCGATTGGTCCGAGCGCCTGTGCGGTGTGATGTCGGGCTTCGGCCCCAAGGCAAAAGGGCCCAACGCCCGTCTGCAATACTCCATCTACGTGCGTCCGACGATGATCGGCGACATCAAGGTCGTGATCGTCGATTCGCGCCTGCGCGACATCGAGCCGATGGCTTTTGACTTCGTGCTGAACTTCGCGAAGGACAACGATCTGCTCGTGACCGAGGCGTGCGAACTGCCGCCGCATCACGGCACGCAGACCCAGCAGCACCAACCCTGATGAATCGACAGTAAGAAACAGAGTTCGCAGACGCAAAAAAGCCCGCCGAAGCGGGCTTTTTCGTTACTGCGCAGCGGAAACAGGAAGCTGCTTCGGCGAACGCCTGTGTCAACGAAAACTCGCGATGACCGGAAGCGCCCGCCAGAAGCGAGCCGGAATTACTGGGCAGCGGGGGCCTGCAGGCCCTTGATTGCTGCAGCCAGGCGGCTCTTGTGACGAGCAGCCTTGTTCTTGTGGACGATCTTCTTGTCCGCGATGATGTCCAGCGTCTTGACCGACGACTGGAACACTTCGGCGGCCTTGGCCTGATCGCCGGCTTCGATAGCCTTGCGAACTGCCTTGATGGCCGTGCGGAACTTCGAGCGCAGCGCCGAGTTGTGCGAGTTTGCCTTGGCGGCCTGACGGGCGCGCTTGCGAGCTTGAGCGGAATTTGCCATGACGGTTTCCTTGTCCTGTTTCTGCTGTTACTTGTCCGGAGCGCGCGGCCGGCGAAGGCCTTGAAAAACCCTGACACGGGCACTCGATCGCGCTGCCTTTTGATCTGAACTCCCGGGAACGATTGCCCGAGAACCTCTAAAACATCGCCGGCCTGAGCCGGAAAAGACGCGAAGCTACGCAATCCAATAGAATTTTGGAGCTTCGAAACCGGAAATTATAGCAAGGGAATATGAGACGTGACAAGCGGCGCGTGGATCGCGCCGTCCCGGGGCGATTTGGTGCATTTGGTCCGCAGCAAGCGGAGTCTCGTGGGCGCGTAGCACGCGGCCCGTATAATAAGCGCCCCATGAATCTATTCCGAGCCCTCCTGACGGTCAGCGGCTTCACGCTGCTGTCGCGCGTGACCGGCCTGATCCGCGAAACGCTGATCGCCCGAGCCTTCGGCGCAAGTGTCTATACCGACGCGTTCTATGTCGCGTTCCGCATTCCCAATCTGCTGCGGCGTCTCTCCGCGGAAGGCGCGTTCGCGCAGGCGTTCGTTCCGATCCTCGCCGAGTTCAAGAACAGCAAGGGCCACGATCCGACCAAGGCGCTCGTCGACGCGATGTCGACCGTGCTCACGTGGTTCCTCGTCGTGCTGTCGATAGCCGGCATGGCGGGCGCGAGCTGGGTCGTCTACGCGGTGGCGTCGGGGCTCAAGCACGAAGGCATCGGATACACGCTTGCGGTCGAGATGACGCGCATCATGTTTCCGTACATCGTCCTCATTTCGATGACGACGCTCGCCTCAGGCGTGCTCAACACGTACAAGCAGTTTTCGCTGCCCGCGTTCGCCCCCGTGCTGTTGAACGTCGCGTTCATTTTCGCGGCGGTGTTCGTCGCGCCGCATCTGAAGGTGCCGGTCTATGCGCTCGCTTATGCGGTCATCGTCGGCGGCGTGCTGCAATTGCTCGTGCAGCTTCCCGGCCTTAAGAAAATCGACATGACGCCGCGCGTCGGGCTGAACTTCCGGCGCGCGCTCGCGCATCCGGGCGTCAAGCGCGTGTTGCTGAAGATGGTCCCGGCGATGTTCGCGGTGTCGGTGGGGCAGTTGAGCCTCATCATCAACACGAATATCGCGTCGAACATCGGGGCGGGCGCGGTGTCGTGGATTAACTACGCCGACCGCCTGATGGAATTTCCCACCGCGCTGCTGGGCGCGGCGCTGGGCACGATCCTGCTGCCGAGCTTGTCGAAGGCGCACGTCGACGCCAACCACGACGAATACTCCGCGCTGCTCGACTGGGGCTTGCGCATCACGTTCCTGCTGGCCGCGCCCAGCGCGATCGCGCTCTTCTTCTTCGCCGAGCCGCTTACCGCGACGCTCTTTCACTACGGCAAGTTCGACAGCCATTCCGTCGTGATGGTCAGCCGCGCGTTGGCGGCGTACGGAATCGGGCTGATCGGGCTCATCCTCATCAAGATTCTCGCGCCGGGCTTCTACGCGAAGCAGGACATCAAGACGCCGGTGAAGATCGCGATCTTCGTGCTGATCATGACGCAGGTGAGCAACTACATCTTCGTGCCGATTTTTTCCCATGCCGGTCTGACGCTTTCGATCGGCCTCGGCGCGCTCGCCAATGCGCTCCTGTTGTTCGCGGGTCTGCGCCGCCGCAAGATCTATGCGCCTTCACCGGGCTGGCTGCGCTTTTTCGTGCAACTGATCGGCGCGTGCCTGATTCTTGCGGGCACGATGCATTGGGTGGCGATCAATTTCGACTGGGTCGGCATGCGCGCGACGCCGTTCATGCGCATCGCGCTCCTCGGTGCAAGCCTCGTCGTGTTCGCCGCGCTATATTTCGGTATTCTGTCCGCAATGGGCTTCAAGTACGCCTATTTCAAGAGACGCACGCTTTGATGACGACAACGCGTATCCTCGACTACTTCTCTTCGCTGATGGCGGACGACGAGAGCCTTCCGCTCACGGAAGCGGCTTTGTCGCTCGCGCAGGATGCATATCCCGATCTCGACATGCAGGCTACGCTCGCGGAGATCGACGAACTCGTCGTGCGCGCCCGCCGCCGCATGCCCGACGACGCGAGCGTGGAGCACAAGGTCGATGCGCTCAATCGATACTTCTTTCGCGAGCTGGGTTTTTCCAGCAACCTCAACGATTACTACGATCCCGACAACAGCCATCTGAACGTGGTGCTGCGCCGGCGTCGCGGCATTCCGATTTCGCTCGCGGTGATCTATCTGGAAATGGCCGAGCAACTCGGCTTGCCGGTGCGCGGCGTGTCGTTTCCGGGGCATTTCCTGCTGCGCGTCGCCACACCGGGCCAGGATCTGATGCTCGATCCGACTACCGGCCAAACGCTCTCCGAAGCGCAGATGGTCGAGATGCTGGAGCCGTATGTGCAGCGTGTGGGCGAATCGATCGGCAGCGCGCTGCGCGTGCTGTTGCAGCCCGCGACGCGCCGCGAGATCGTCGCGCGCATGCTGCGGAATCTGAAGGGCACCTACTTGCAGACGGAACGCTGGCAGCGGCTGCTCGCGGTTCAGCAGCGGCTCGTGATCGCGCTACCGAACAGCATCGAGGAAGTGCGCGATCGCGGCTTCGCGTACGCGCGCCTCGATTATCTGCGGCCGGCGCTCGAAGATTTGCAGCGTTACATCGAGATACGCCCGGATGCCGAGGACGCGACGGTCGTCGAGACCGAATTGCATGAGCTGCGACAGCGCACGCAGCACAACGGCGACTGAATGAAAACGGCGGGCTTCGGGAGAAGCCCGCCGTTTTCACATTCAAAGCGTCATTTCGGCTGCATGCGGATCGCGCCGTCGAGACGGATCACTTCGCCGTTGAGCATCGGGTTATCGAAGATCTGCTTGACGAGCATCGCGTATTCGTCCGGCTTGCCGAGGCGCGACGGGAACGGCACCATCGCGCCGAGCGCGTCCTGCACTTCCTTCGGCATGCCGAGCAGCATCGGCGTTTCGAACAGGCCCGGCGCGATCGTCATCACGCGGATGCCGCTCTTGCTCAGATCGCGCGCGATCGGCAGCGTCATGCCCGCCACGCCGCTCTTCGACGCTGCATAGGCCGCCTGGCCGATCTGCCCGTCATACGCCGCCACCGATGCCGTATTCACGATCACGCCGCGCTCGCCCGCATCGTTGGCTTCGTTCTTCGACATCACGCTGGCCGCGAGCCGGATCATGTTGAAGGTGCCGATGAGGTTCACCGAAATCACTTTCGAGAACAGATCGAGCGCGTGCGGACCGTCGCGACCGACCGTCTTCGCCGCCGGCGCGATGCCCGCGCAGTTCACGAGGCCGCGCAACGTGCCGAGACTCGTCGCGGTTTCGACGGCGCGCTGACCGTCGCTTTCCTGGCTCACGTCGCATTTGACGAAGGCGCCGGACAGCTCGTTCGCGAGGGCGACGCCCGCCGCCTCGTTCATGTCGGCGAGCACGACCTTGCCGCCTTGCGCCGTAATGAGCCGCGCCGTTGCCGCGCCGAGTCCCGACGCGCCACCGGTAATCAGAAAGACATTGCCTTGCATCTCCATGCTGCTTCTCCGTTATGTGATTCGAGCGTGCGAGGGCAGGGATATGTGCCGCTCGCGCCGATGTAGTCCTTGTGGGAAACGCGTCGATTGTAGCGAAGCCCGTGATCGCAAAATCGCACATCGATCATGCGGATTCACAGGCGTAAAAAAACCCGCTCGTCGAGAGCGGGTTTTCTTCGGGCCTTAAACGTGGCGCGCTTTACTTCAGCGCGTCGAACACGCGCGTGCGGATTTCATCGACGGTGCCGGTGCCCGCGATCTTGCGGTACGCCGGCGCCTTCAAACCGTTCGGCGCGTCGCCGCTCTTCGCCCAGTCGTTGTAGTACGCGATCAGCGGCTTGGTCTGCGCGACATACACGTCGAGACGCTTCTTCACGGTCTCTTCCTTGTCGTCGTCGCGCTGGATCAGCGGCTCGCCGGTGACGTCGTCGGTCATGTCGACCTTCGGCGGATTGAACTTGACGTGATACGTGCGGCCCGATGCGGCATGCACGCGGCGGCCGCTCATGCGGGTGATGATTTCGTCGAAGGGAACATCGATCTCGAGCACGTAGTCGATCGCGACGCCTGCGTCTTTCATGGCTTCGGCTTGCGGCAGCGTGCGCGGAAAGCCGTCGAAGAGATAGCCGTTCTGGCAGTCGTCCGCCTGCAGACGTTCCTTCACGAGATTGATGATGAGCGAATCCGGCACCAGCTCGCCCGCGTCCATGTAGCGCTTCGCCTCGACGCCGAGCGGCGAGCCTGCCTTGACGGCTGCGCGCAGCATGTCGCCGGTCGAAATCTGCGGAATGCCGAATTTCTCCTTGATGAAGTTTGCCTGGGTGCCCTTGCCCGCACCGGGTGCGCCCAACAGGATCAAACGCATGGTGATCTCTCCGAATCGTCTATAAACCGCTTCAAGCCGCGAGGCTGATTTGACATCCGGTGGCTTGGCTCGTGCGGCGTCGACGACAGGGCGCGCGGCCGAAAGGAGACGGCGGGCACCTGCGGACAGCGGCGCAACGTTGAGCGTGGCGCTGACCGGAAGGCTCGCGCAATCGCTTGATTATGCCACGGCTCCTTACGATCGCGACCGTAATAACGCGGATAGAAATCGCCAAAAACGCCCGTCAATCGGGCGTCGGCGGGGTTTACACGGGTTGTGCGGCAGCGCTCAGTCGGCTGTGGGGAAAAGCGCCTGGACGCGCTCGAGATCGGCGGGTGTATCGACGCCCGGCGGCGGCGCGTCCTGCGTCACGCGCACCGCGATGCGCTCGCCGTGCCACAGCGCGCGCAGTTGCTCGAGCGCTTCGGCGGCTTCGATCGGCGCTTGCGCGAGCGTGGGAAAGTCGCGCAGAAACTTCGCGCGATAGGCATAGAGCCCGATGTGGCGCAGCACGTTCTCGGGCACTGAAGGCAGTTTTCCGAGCGCGTCGACGTCCGGCCAGTGCGGCTGCCAGAGATCGCGCGTCCACGGAATCGGCGCGCGCGAGAAGTAGAGCGCGACGCTCTTCGCATCGAGCACGACCTTCACCACATTCGGATTGAAGACGTCGGCGGGATCGTGAATCGGATGCGCGGCCGTGGCGATCGCGCATTCTGGACGCGCGGCGAGGTGCGCGGCGACATCGCGCACGAGTTGCGGATCGATGAGCGGCTCGTCGCCCTGCACGTTGACGACGATCGCGTCGTCGTCCCAGTTCAGGCGCGTCGCCACTTCGGCGAGACGGTCCGTGCCGGTGGGATGATCCGAGCGCGTCATCATCACTTCGATGCCGTGATCGCGCACGGCCTCGACCACGCGGTCGGAATCGGTCGCGACGAGCACCTGGCTCGCGCCGGATTCGCGCGCGCGCTCGGCGACGCGCACGACCATCGGCTTGCCGCCGATATCGGCGAGCGGCTTGTTCGGCAGACGGGTGGAAGCGAGACGCGCCGGAATGACCGCGATGAACGGAACGGACATGTCAGCGCTCAGGCGTCGCCGTTGGGCTTGATCGGCTCGACGGGCGTGCCTTCGACCGTCTGCCGCGCTTCGTCGACGAGCATCACGGGAATGCCGTCGCGGATCGGATAGGCGAGCTTGTCGGCGCTGCAGACGAGTTCCTGCGCCGCGCGATCGTAACTGAGCGGGCCTTTGCAGATCGGGCAAACGAGGATTTCAAGCAGACGTGCGTCCACGGAGTTTCTCCACAACAAGAGCGATGAGGCGCGGTCTGAGCACGGCTTGCACCGGAACGACCCAGATGCGTGCGTCGCGCCAGGCCCCAAATTTTACTGCATCCTTTTCGGTGATCAGGATCGCATCGGCTTCGACGCCCGCGAACGGATTCTCGCGATACGAATAGTGATCGGGGAACGCGCGTGTCGCGGGCGTGATGCCCGCCGCGCGCAGCGTCGCGAAGAAGCGCTCCGGCGAGCCGATGCCCGCCGCCGCGACCACTTTCTCGCCCGCGAACTGATCGAGCGGACGACGCTGATGCGGATCGTCGAGCAGCCATGCGTCGCCGGATTCGAGTTCGAGCGCGAACGTGTCCGGCCACGGCGGCAGCGTGCGCTCGTATGGACTGTTGATGAGCGTCGCGTCGCGGCGGCGCGACATCGGCTCGCGCAACGGACCCGCGGGCAGCAGAAAGCCGTTGCCGCCGAGGCGGGCATCGAACACGACGAGTTCGAACGCGCGCGCGAGGCGGTAGTGCTGCAGGCCGTCGTCGGAGACGAGGACATCGACGTTCGGATGCGCTTCGATCAGCGCCTTCGCGGCGGCGACGCGATCCGGACAGACGAACACCGGCGCGTGCGTGCGCCGTGCGATCAGGAGCGGCTCGTCGCCGACCTGCGCGGCGGCGGACGTCGGCGTGACGCTCGTCGGCTTCGCGACCTTCGCGCCGTAGCCGCGCGAGACCACGCCCGGCTGAAACCCGGCGGCGCGCAACGCCTCGACGAGCGCGATGACTGTCGGCGTCTTGCCCGTCCCGCCGACGGTCACGTTGCCCACGACGACCACCGGCACGCCGACATCGACGCGCTTGATCCAGCCGAGTTCGTAGAAGGCGCGCCGCGTGGCTGCGATCGCGCCGAAAATGCAGGCGAAGGGCGTCAGCGCCCAGGCGACGGGACCGCGACGGCGCCATTCGCGGGCGAGAAAGTTCTCGATCGGCGGCTTGAAATCAGACATGGACCGCCTTCGCGCTGAACGCTGGCGGGCGGCAGGTCGGGTACGGCATGGCGTGCAACGGCAGCTCCTCGGAGTACGGTTGGCGGGTGCTGGAACCCGGCACTCTAGCGCGCGTGAGCCGTGGGCGCCAGTCGCGAGCATGGGTGAGGATTCGGCCCGGTGCAATTCGAGCGCCTGTGGATAAGTCTGTGAAGAACTTGCGGCGCGTCGGGCGCATCACCGCGTCAGGAAAGAGTTGCTTCGGGGATTACAGTGTTCATGAAAAATTATCGACTAAAAATCAATGGTTTAGGACGAAGTCACGGGCCTCCAGCGATGCTGCGGCGCGCACTGCGGTAAGTCTTTCTGTGTGGACACTTGCTACACTTGCGTACCTCGTTCAGCGGCATTTGTCCATCGGACACGGCGGCCGCCGCGCAAATATTTTTCCCATCAGACATGAATCCCGATTCCCTGCCGTCGCAAAGCGGCGATGCCGTCATCCCCGTTTCAGCGCTCAATCGCGCAATCAGCTCGATGCTCGAACGATCGTTCCCGCTCGTCTGGGTGTCGGGCGAAGTGTCGAACTTCACGCGTGCGGCGAGCGGCCATTGGTACTTTTCGATCAAGGACGCGAATGCGCAGATGCGCTGCGTGATGTTTCGCGGCCGTGCGCAATACGCCGAGTTCATGCCGCGCGAAGGCGACAAGATCGAGGTGCGCGCGCTCGTCACGATGTACGAACCGCGCGGCGAGTTGCAGCTCAACGTGGAAGCGGTGCGGCGCACGGGGCAGGGCCGGCTCTACGAGGCGTTCCTGCGGCTGAAGGCGCAACTCGAAAGCGAAGGACTCTTCGCGGCCGAGCGCAAACGCGCGCTGCCGACGCATCCGCGCGGCATCGGCATCGTGACGTCGTTGCAGGCCGCCGCTTTGCGCGACGTGCTGACGACGCTCGCGCGTCGTGCGCCGCATGTGCCGGTCGTCGTGTATCCGGCGCCGGTGCAGGGCGCGGGCGTCGGCGCGAAGCTCGCGGCGATGGTCGAAGCCGCGAATGCGCGTCGCGAAGTCGATGTGCTGATCGTGTGCCGTGGCGGCGGATCGATCGAGGATCTGTGGGCGTTCAATGAGGAAGTGCTCGCGCGTGCGATCGCGGCGAGCGAGTTGCCGGTGGTGAGCGGCGTCGGTCACGAAACGGATTTCACCATCGCCGATTTCGCCGCCGACGTGCGCGCGCCGACGCCGACCGCCGCCGCCGAACTCGTCAGCCCGCAACGCGTGTTGCTGTTGCGCGAGCTGGATCATCGGCATGCGGCGCTCGCGCGCGGCTTCGGCCGGATGATGGAGCGGCGCGCGCAGCAACTCGACTGGCTCGCGCGCAGACTCGTGAGTCCGGCGGAGCGGCTCGCGCGGCAGCGTGCGCATCTGCGGCAACTGGCGAGCCGTCTCAGTACCGCGGGCGCGCGGCCCGTGCGCGATGCGCGCGCGCATTTCGCGCTGGTGCAATATCGCTGGCAGCGCAAGCGTCCGAACGTGGCTACCGAACGCGAGCATCTGCTGCGGCTCGCGCAGCGGATCGGCGGCGCGCATGAGCGACGCGCGGAGCGCGAGAAAGCGTGCGTCTCGGAACTGGCGGCGCGCTTGCAGGTGCTCAGTCCGCAGCGCACGCTGGAACGCGGCTATGCCGCATTGATCGACGCTCAAACCGGCCGCGCCGTGCGTGCGCCGAACGCGTTGAAACCGAGGCGGCCGCTCACCGTTCATCTCGCGGAAGGCTCCGCGGACGTGCTGCTCGCCGATGTCCAGCCGCGTCTGTCAGACGAATTCTGAAGCCGGCGCGACACGAGAAATCGGCGTACATTTGACGTGCCCGAAGAGGCTCGCCAGAGCACTTTTTACGCCGTGTGAGGCATATGGAAAGCAATCTTGCTCATAAAGGGCACACGGTTTGCTGGGTTATCCCAACTCGCCTACAATCCATTGCTCCACGCTTCAATCCTCACAATCCCACAATCCACATAGAAAGGAAGCTCGCATCATGGAACATACGCTCCCGCCGCTGCCGTTCGACAAGAACGCGCTCGCTCCGCACATGTCGGAAGAAACGCTCGAGTATCACTATGGCAAGCACCACCAGACCTATGTGACGAACCTGAACAAGCTGATTCCCGGCACCGAATTCGAGAACCTGCCTCTCGAAGAGATCGTGAAGAAATCGTCGGGCGGCGTGTTCAACAACTCCGCGCAAGTCTGGAATCACACGTTCTTCTGGAACAGCCTGTCGCCGAACGGCGGTGGCGCACCGACCGGCGCGCTGGCTGACGCGATCAACGCAAAGTACGGTTCCTACGACAAGTTCAAGGAAGAATTCGCCAAGGTCGCAACCGGCACGTTCGGTTCGGGCTGGACCTGGCTCGTGAAGAAAACCGATGGCACGGTGGATATCGTGTCGACGAGCAATGCCGCCACGCCGCTCACGACCGACGCGAAGGCGCTCGTGACCATCGACGTGTGGGAACATGCTTATTACATCGACTATCGCAATGCGCGTCCGAAGTTCATCGAGGCTTACTGGAATATCGTGAACTGGGATTTCGCAGCGAAGAATTTCGGTGCCTGATTGCGCGTGAAAATCGGTTGCGGCGTTCTTTGGTTTTCAGAGCGCCGCAAGCGAAAAGAAAGCCCTCGAAAGAGGGCTTTCTTATTGGTGCGCCCGGCATTTTAAGTGTGCGGCGCTTTTTGGGGAACGTCGAAGTCTCACTCAGTCTAACGGGATCGGGGTCGCCGAACTGGCTTCCGATTCTGCATATTGGCCCGGCCAACCAAAGACGCGAGCTGAACATTGACGACACGCTATCACCAACTCGATTCATTGCGCGGCATTGCCGCTTTGACCGTCGTATTCAATCACTATTCGCAAATCACACTGACACGATGGCTTCAGCATGTCCCGTGGCGCGTAATCGCGGAGGGACATTCCGCCGTGATTCTGTTCTTCGCGCTGAGCGGCTTTGCGCTGACTTTGCAGGTCACCGGAGAAAGCAGGCCAGGTCTCGCCGAGTTCGTAGTCAAGCGCGTCTGCCGGATTTATATACCTTACTTGTTTGCGGTACTCGCCGCATATGCAGCGTATTGCGTGCTTTACCGGTCGAATCTGTCGTGGACCGGCGAGTGGGTCAACGAGGCATGGCATGCAGGTATCGATCGGCATGATCTGCTGAACCATATCTACTTCCTGATTCCATTCAGCAACAGCACGCTGGACCCGGTGCTCTGGTCGCTGGTCTACGAGATGCGTATCTCGCTGCTCTTTCCGATTCTGATAGTCGTAGTGTTTGCCATGCCGCTCTGGTTTTCCATAGCGCTGAGTGCCGGCCTGTCACTCGCGGCGTTCGGTTATTACTTCCCTCTGCATCGGACGCTCATGGAAGCGAGTCTTCGGGGCGAGTGGATTCCAACCATTCATTACATTTCGATGTTCGTGCTGGGCGCCTTGATTGCGCGATATCGCGACGCCATCGTGTCGAAACTTGCGCCGATTTCTCCGCGCTGGCTTTTCGGCGCATTGGTGATTTCTCTCGCTTTATATGTCCTCGTTGGTTCGGTGAATCGCCATTTGATATCCAACGACGTGCTGCGCGGTTTTGCCGACGATTGGGTCGTTCTTCCGGCCGTGACCGGCATTTTGATTCTGGCGATTTCGCTCAGGCCGTTTGCCGATTTTCTGGCTGCGCGGCCATTGGTATTTCTCGGCAAGATTTCCTTCAGCCTGTATCTGCTGCACTGTATCGTGCTGCTGGGCGTGCTGCATTATTTCGGCGAAACGTATCACGGCATGTCGATGTTGATCGCCGCCGTGCTGATTCTTCCGGTCAGCATCGCCGGATACTATGCGATCGAAAAGCCGTCGATTCGACTGGGCCGGTATCTGAGCCGGAGCAAGCATCGCGGCAGGGCGACGCTCGGCGCCTGAGCGCAGGCCGTCGCTGCACGGGCTGAAACGCGAGCCTAAAATGTCGGCTTGTCGTCATGTTCCGAATCGCATCGCCATGAAAAGCTTCGCAGGCCTGTGCCTCGCGGCCTGGTCGGCGGCCGCGCTGCTGTATTTTGGCCGCCATTCCGCCGCGCTCATCGCGCTCTCCGGCGTGCTGGTACTCGCCGGTTTCGATCTGCTTCGTCCCGATTCCGGCAACGGCGCGTAGACCTATCGCTGCTTAGCGCCTTCCCAGTTGATATCCACGCACAGCACCTGTAATCCATAAGGTGTCTGCGCCGCGATCGACGCCGTCACGCAAAGGTGCGCATCGTTGATCGAGAGATACGGCGCCGTCAGATGCACACGCCCCGGCGCGCGCAGCGCCTCGATGAAATACGGCCGGCGTTCCCAGCTCGCGCCCTCCGAATGCAATAGCGGGCTGAAACGCTTCGCGCGTTGCGACGTGCGCACGATCGGCACGACGTTGTCGCCGATCTGCCGTCCGGCCTGATCGAGCAGGAAGCATCGGGCGGTGTCGGCGAGTTGCAGCAACTCGCTCGTCGCGGTGACGAGCGATTCGCCTTCCATCAGCTTGACCGATGCGCGCTCCAGCCCGCTCACGTACGGTCCGAGACGCGTGACCTGCGCCCGTTCGCGCGCCGCGACGCGTTCGCGCGATGCCGCCGACAGCGCGTCCATCACGCCCGCCGCGACTTCGCTGTGTACGGCATCGACGCTCGGCTGCGCGAAATACGCGCCTTGCACGAAGTCGACGTTGCATTCGAGTGCGATCAACGCGTCGCGCTCGGTCGCGAGACCGCCCATCAAGACGAGCTGGCCGGATTCGTGGAGCAGCGATACGAGACGCGGCAGCACGCGCTCGATATGCGAATGCTCGGTCGCCTGCTGCAGGATGCAGCGGTCGAGCGTCACGATATCGGGCCGCAGATGCCACACGCGATCGATGTTCGAATGCTTCACGCCGAAGCCGTCCAGCGCGATCAGAAAGCCCGACTTGCGCAGCGAATCGACGATTTCGGCGAATCGCGTCGTTTCGCCGCCCGCCTGCTCG
Source organism: Caballeronia sp. S22 (assembly GCF_964261745.1). Lineage (NCBI taxonomy): Bacteria > Pseudomonadati > Pseudomonadota > Betaproteobacteria > Burkholderiales > Burkholderiaceae > Caballeronia > Caballeronia sp. S22. The sequence continues at coordinate 762,766 of NZ_OZ180035.1, forward strand.
GGGACTTCGAGCACGACGCGCTGCGGCGGCAGGCCGATATCCTTGAGCGATGCGAGCAGGGCGTCGCCGTAACTCGTATCCATCAGCGCGGCGGGATGCAGGCTGAGGAAAAGCCATTCGTCGTGGCTGTCGAACGCGTTGAAGTTGCCCAGATGCAGCGACTCAGCGAGCCGGCCGAGTTCGAGCAGATCGCCGCGCCGCGCGGCTTGCGTGAAGACTTCGTGAGACGGAATGTGGCGATGCGCGTCGTCGCGGGCGCGCAAGGACGCGTGATAGCCGATCGCGCGCCGGTGCGACACGGAAAACACGGGCTGGAACACGCTGAAAACGGTGTACTCGCCGTACAGCACGGTGCGACGCGATCCATCGTCGCCGGCGACGGGCCGGGGCGGCTGGAAGCGTGGAGGGTCGAGATCAACCATGCTCATGGTGTCGGGGCGCAAGGCGGTGAATTTTATCGAGATAGTTTACCGGATCGGCATCCGGCAGTTCGAGCAAAAAGCGTGCAAATTCAATATCCAGGCGGGCCGCAGCGGTTATCGGGTGCGTCGGGCGCGCCTATTCGTGTGCGGATTGGACGGTCGTGCCGCAGACGCGGGAACGCGCGCCGCGCAATCGTGCGCAAGGGGCACCGCCGTGGTGCGCGATCCTTTGCCGAACCGATCGGATTCAGTTCGATTCGGACGGATCGGGCTTCCTGCGCGTTGCCCGCACTTCCGGCGCGAGTTGCCCGAAGATCCACGCCGTCGCAGCCGTAATGATGCCGACGCACATGAATGTCGCGTGGAACGCGGGCAACGAGTTCGTTTCGGTGACTTGCGGCAAGAGTCCCGTGAACGTCGACAGTATCGCCCCCGCGACGGTCACGCCGAGACTCATCGAAAGCATCTGCACGAGCGAGAAAAGGCTGTTGCCGCTGCTCGCGCCGCCGGTGCCGAGATCCTTCAGCGTGAGCGTGTTCATCGCGGTGAACTGCATCGAATTGACTGAGCCGAAGACCGCCAGTTGCACGAGCCGCAGCCAGAGCGGCTGGTGCGCGCTCGCGAGTCCGAAGCTCGCCATCATCAACCCGACCAGCACCGTATTCACGACCAGCACGCGCCGATAGCCGTGCTTTTCGATGAGACGCGTGACCGCGCGCTTCGACGCCATGCCGGCGGCCGCGACGGGCAGCATCATCATGCCGGCCTGGAACGCCGTGTAGCCGAGGCTCACCTGCAGCAGCAGCGGAATCAGATACGGCATCGCGCCGCTGCCGATACGCGCGAACAGATTGCCGAGCAGCCCGACGCTGAAGGTGTGAATCTTGAAGAGATCGAGCGAGAAGATCGGCTGGGCGGCGCGCGTCGCGTGCAGGCCGTAGGCGACGAAGCAGCCGAACGAGAGCACGAGCAGCACGATGACGATCGCATGTTGCAGGCCGAGATCGGCGAGACCGTCGAGCGAGATCGTCAGCGCGACCATGCCGACGGCGAGCAGCAGATAGCCGGCGAGATCGAAGGGCGCGGTCGCCGGATTGCGGCTGTCCGGCATGTACAGATTCGTCGCGATGCAGCCGATCACGCCGACCGGCACGTTGATGAGAAAGATCCAGTGCCACGACGCGATCTGCACGAGCCAGCCGCCGAGCGTCGGGCCGATCAGCGGGCCGATCAGCCCCGGAATCGCGACGAACGCGAGCGCCGAGAGATACCGTTCCGCTGGAAACACGCGCAGCACGGCGAGACGTCCGACCGGCAGCAGCATCGCGCCGCCCACGCCCTGCACCACGCGATACGCGACGAGCGCCTGCAACGACTGCGCTTTCGCGCACAACAGCGAGCCGATCGTGAACACGAGAATCGCGCTGAAGAACACGCGCCTGGTGCCGAGCTTGTCGGCGAGCCAGCCCGAGACGGGGATCATCATCGCCATCGTGAGCGAGTAGGCGATCACGACGCCCTGCATGCGCAATGGCGCTTCGCCTAAGCTGCGGGCCATCGCGGGGAGCGCGGTATTGACGATCGTCGAATCGAGCGTCTGCATGAAGAAGCCCGTGGCGACGAGCCACAGCATGATTGAAAGCGATCGGTCGGACGGCTGGGCTGCGGCGGTGTCGGTCATTGGGCGGAGATCACTTTCGCAGCTCGGCGACGAAATCGTAGTAGTCGTTGCGGCAGTAGGTATCGGTGAGCTCGATCGCGCGCTGATCGGCCGTGTAGCCGACGCGCGTGATGAGCAGAAGCGCGTCGTGCGGCGCGATGCCCATTTGCTGCGCGATTTCCGGGCTCGCGTTCACCGCGCGAAAATGCTGAAGCGCGCGCACGATGGAGAGCCCGCGCGCATCGAGATAGCTGTAGAGCGAATCGCCGATGGCCTGCGGATCGGGGATGCACGACGCGGGAAACGTGGAGTTCTCGACGGCCATCACGATGTCGTCGGCGAGGCGCAGCCGTTTCAGGCGCGTGACGGTGGCCGCGGGCGAGAGACCGAGCTGGATGACTTCATCGCGATTGGCGGGCTCGATGGTGCGCGAAAGCCATTTCGAGCTGGGCTTGAAGCCGCGCCGCCGCAGCATCTCGGAGAAGCTCGACAGGCGCGAGAGCGGATCTTCGTAACGCGGCGTGATGAAACTGCCCGCGCCTTGCTCGCGGCGAATCAGCCCTTGCTCGACGAGCAGCGCGATCGCTTTCCGGGACGTGATCCGCGAGACGCCAAGCGCTTCCGACAGCACGCGCTCCGAAGGCAGCGCTTCGCCGGCGTTCCACCGATTGTCGTGGATGGCGTTGGCGAGCTTGCGAGCGAGTTGAAGATAGAGCGGAGTGTCGCTGTCCGGGTCCGGGCGCAAGTCGCACCAGCGGTCTTCCGAGGTCGGGTTCATAAAGCGGACGCTAATGGGCCAAGCGGGGATTTTAAGACATGCGGCCCGATCCGCGTAACGGCGCGGCGTTTCGTGCCTCGCAATGATACGTGCGACCGTGGCCCCACCGGCGATATACGCACACCGGTCTTTTTGAGACACTGACCGTACCGCTCATTCCGGGGAGAGGGCTTGTTCGATCGTGCGAGACATCGTGGCGGCGATGCGCGGGGCGCGCGCGTGCAATGGCGGGCGTGCATGGGCGTCGTCGTCATCGTTCTGACCTGGGCGCTGTGCGCGTCGGCGGCGGGCGCGAAGGAGCGCATCGTCGTCGGTGCGGCGCCGGGCGTTGCGCCGCCGCTCGACATGGCGTACCCGCATGACACCGCGCCGCGCGGGATCTCGGCCGATTACGTGGATGCCATCGCCCGCGCGCTCGACCTCGACACGCAATGGCGTATCTATCCGAACCGCGCCGCGCTGATGGCGGCGCTCGCGCGCGGCGAAATCGACATGGCGACGGGCGCGACCGGCGTGGACAGCGGCGCCGCGCTCGCATACACCCGCCAGTACCTGCCGATCAAGCAGATCTACGTCGAGCCGCTCGCGAAACGTCCGTCGAGGCACCGACTCGCTTACGTCGACGCGCAGGTTTCGCCGGCGCGCCTGCAGTCCGCTTATCCGTCGATGCGGCCGGTCGCGTATCCAGACCTGATCGGCGCGCTGCTCGCCGTCTCGCTGGGCGACGCCGACGCGTTCGTGGGCGACATGATTGCTTCCGGCTACGCGATCACTCATTACTACCTGCCGAATCTGACCATTACCGACCTTGCCGCCTTCGATGGAGACGGCTACCGCTTCGCCTTCGCGGCGGATCGTCAAAGCGCGCTCGCGTTGCGGCAGCGGGTCGACGGCGCCCTCGCGGGGTTGCCGCCCGAGTTCATTCTTCTCGCGCGCGCACGCTGGAATCCGGGCGCCTTCGCGGTCACGCGGGAGAGGCCGATCGAGCTCACGGCGCAAGAGCTTGCGTGGGTGCGCGCGCATCCGGTGGTGCACTATTCGATGCTCGTGCAGGGCGCGCCGTGGACGTTTCGCGATGCGCGCGGGGAGCCGGCGGGCATCGCGGCGGATATCCTCGATGCGATCTCGCGCGTGACCGGCCTGCGCTTCGAGCCCCGCATGCGCGATACGCCCGAACAACTGGTGGCCGACCTGCGCAGCGGCGCCTCCGCGATCCTGCCCTACGGCGTGGGCGAGACGTCGGCGCTGCCCGGCGCCGTGCTCAGCAAGCCGACCGGCGACGGCATCTTCATGATCGTGACGTCAGCCAGCCAGCCGCCGCTGCGCGACGCCGCCGCGCTCAAGGGCAAACGTGTCGCGCTGCCGGCCTCGTCGCTGCTGGAGCCGCTCCTGCGGCAGAGCGCGCCCGATGTGCGGATAGTCAACACGCAACCGTTCGAGGGCCAGTTTCGCGCCGTGGCGAATGGCAATGCCGATGCGACCATCGCCGATCTGGCCATCGCCAACTATGCGGTAGAAAACCCGTTTCGCGATTCGCTCGTGCTGAGCGGCACGCTGTCGACGCAGCCGGTCCCGCACGGCCTGATCGTCGCGGCGAGCGAACCGGTGCTGCTCGGCATCGTCAATCGCGCGATCGAGAGTCTGCCGCCGCCGGAGCTGGAGACGATCCGCGCGCGCTGGAAGCTCTCCGAGCATCCCGAGATGCTTTGGGAGCGCCATCGTCCGCAAGTCGAGCTCGGCGCGCTGCTCGGCGTGGCGCTCGTGCTCGTGCTCGCGGGCTGGGCGCTGACGATGCGCGTGCAGGTCGCGCGCCGGATCGCCGCCGAAGGGGCGATGCGCGCCGCGAAGGAAGAAGCGGAAACGGCGAACCGCGCGAAATCCACTTTCCTCGCGACGATGAGCCACGAAATCCGCACGCCGATGAATGCCGTGCTCGGTCTGCTGGAAATGGAACTGCGTGCGCCGGGCGAGCGCGCCGCGACCGAGCGCGCGCTGTCGATCGCGCATCGCGCCGCGCGCGATCTGCTCGGCATGATCGACGATCTGCTGGATGTCGCGAAGATCGAGGCCGAGCGCCTCGTGCTCGCGCCCGCGCCGCTCGAAATCGACGCGTGGGTTGCGGGCGTCGCGGCGATCTACGAGCCGGCCGCGCGCGCGAAGGGGCTCGCGCTCGTCGTCAGGCGCCGCTCCGATGCGGGCCCGGTCTGGCTGCTCGCCGATGGCCAGCGTCTGCGGCAGATCGTCGGCAATCTGCTTTCGAACGCGATCAAATTCACCGATGTCGGCGCGGTCACCCTCGAATACCGGGTCGCGCCGGCACAGGACGGCAAGCGTGCGGTGACGCTCGCGGTGAGCGACACGGGCATCGGCATCGAGCCCGAGAAGCAGGCGATGCTGTTCACGCCATACGTGCAGGCCTACGATGGCCGCGCGCGCAATCTCGGCGGCACCGGGCTCGGCCTCACCATCAGCAAGCGGCTCACCACGATGATGGGCGGCACGATCGAACTGTCGAGCGAGCCGGGGCGCGGCACGCGTTTTACCGTACGCATCGATTTTCCGGAGACGGAGGCGATGGCGTCGGCGGTCGATGCGCCGTCCGCGCCGGCGGGCGCGCTTGCCGGATCGCTCGCGGGACTGCGCGTGCTCGTCGTCGACGATCATCCCGCCAATCGGATCGTGCTCGAAGGGCAGATCAGGCTGCTCGGCGGCAGCGCGCAAATGGCCGTCGACGGCAAGAGCGCACTTGCACGCTGGCGCGCCGCGCGTCGCGCATTCGACGTGATTCTCACCGACTGTTCGATGCCCGAAATGAGCGGAGAGGAACTGGCGCGCACGATCCGGGAAGACGAGGCGAAAGAGGGATCGGGGCTACGCGCCGTGCCGATCGTCGGCCTGACGGCGAACGCGCAACCCGACGCGGCGATGCGCGCGGTCGCATCGGGCATGACGGCGTGTCTCGTGAAGCCGCTCGGTCTCGACGGTCTGCGCGCCGCCTTGCTCGACGCGACGCGCGACGGCCGCGTGCCGGGCGCTACGACGGCGGCTGCGCAGGTGTCCGCAGTTGAGCCGGATTCGGACGCACCGGTGTTCGACCGCGCGTTGCTGGCCGGTTTCGGCGATCAGGCCGGTACGCTCATCGATACATTGAAGGCCGCCAATGCGCAGGATCTGGCCGACGCGCGCGCCGCCTTCGACGCGTGCGACCACGCGCATCTGCGCGATATCGCGCATCGCATGAAGGGCGCGGCGGCGGTGATCGGCGCGACGCCGTTCATGCGCGCGTGCGTCACGTTGCAGCACGACTGCGATCTTGCCGTCGACGAAGATCGCAACGGCGAGGACGACGCGCGCATCGCGGCTTCGTTTGCGGTATTCATCGCGCAAGCCGAAGCGCTCGATGGGGCGCTCGCGGGCCCGCTCGTGTGTGTTTCGCCCGCATCGGATGCATCGCGATGACGCGCCGGCAGGCAAACCGCATCAGGCCGTAGCCGGCCCACCGACCCCGCGCCCCGCGCGCATATAAAGCGCAACCGACAGGGCCACCGCCGCGGCTGCCGCCAGCGCGGCAAACAGAAACACCGACCCATACCCGAACTCACCCGCGACATAGCCCGCGAGCGGCCCGGTCAGGCCGAGCGACAAATCGAGAAACACGGAATACGCGGAAAGCGCTGCGCCACGGCTCGCAGGCGGCACGAGTCCGACCGCCTCGACGCCCAGCGCGGGAAACACCAGCGCAAAGCCGAAGCCGGTCAACGCCGCGCCAGCAAGCGCAAAAGTGGGCTCGGCCGCGAGCCACAACATCAACAGCCCGCCGCATTCGAAAGCAAACGAGACGATCGCCACGCGAAACCCGCCATACGCCTTGATGGTGTTGGCGAACAGCAGCCGCGCCCCGATGAACATCGTGCCGAACACCGTGAGCGACAGCGCCGCGTTCGGCCAGTTGTGCGCGGCGTAGTAGAGCGTGATGAATGTCGCGATGGAGCCGAAGCCCGCCGAACCGAGCGCGAGCCCCAGCCCGTGCGGCAACACGCGGAAGAACACGCTGCGATAGGACATGCGCTCGCCATGCACGACCGGCACGCTCGCCATGCGGGTCGCGAGCCAGTAGCCGAAGCCGCCGAGCGCGATCACGATCACCCCGAGCGATGCGAACCCGAGCGAATGATCGATCGCGACGCCGAGCGGCGCGCCGATCGCCAGTGCGCCATAAGTCGCGATGCCGTTCCACGAAATCACCTTCGCGTTATTGGTCACCCCGACGCGCCCGATGCCCCACGTGATCGATCCCGTGCCGACCCAGCTTTCGCCGAAGCCCAGCACGAGCCGCGCGATCACCAGCAGCACGAGGCTCACCGCGTGCCATTGCGCCGCGAGCGCCGAGGCGAGCAGCAACACGCCGCTCGCCGCGCAGGCCGCGAGACCGTACAGCACGGTTTTCTTGGGGCCGAGCGTATCGGCGGTGCGACCCGCGAGCGGCCGCGACATCAGCGTTGCGAAATACTGGACGCTGATCGCCGCGCCCGCCATGACCGAGCCGTAGCCCAGATCCGTATGCACATAGCCCGGCAGCACCGCGAGCGGAATGCCGATCGTCAGGTAGCAAAGGAACGTGTACAGCACGACAGGCAGAATCCGCAGCGTGACTGCGAAATCGCCCTGCGGCTTGGTGCGAGGCTCGGAGGACATAGGGAAATTGCGGGGTTGTATTTGGCGCGAAGTCGTGATTGTCCCATATGTCGCGACGCAACGTCGCACGCGTTTTGTAACCAGGTGGAACAAATCGCCTGCCCGAACGATCGGACGGCAGCCTCCGCAGGCTTGCTGCACAAGGCTCAGCGCACATATCGGACGAAGAATATGTCGTTCATGCAATGCCGGCTATGGGTTGTGGTTTTTGGTGGTGATAGCTTTCGAATCATCGAAGCGACAGGACCAGTCCGAAAAAGTCCCCGAAGTCGCGAATGCCACCGGCTGCGTATCCCGCGCAACCAGCAAAAAAGCATCGAAGAGCCCCGAGACATCCCATGACCCAGCCGATCCGCTTCTATCACCGCAATGCGATCCAGGAAGTGAGCGGCGCGTCGACGACGCGCACCGTCCTGCAATACCTGCGCGAAGACGCGCGCTGCACCGGCACCAAGGAAGGCTGCGCGGAAGGCGACTGCGGCGCGTGCACGGTCGTCATCGGCGAGCCGGACGGCGCGGGCGGCGTCGCGTTCAAGGCCGTGAACGCGTGCGTGCAGTTCCTGCCGACGCTCGATGGCCGCGCGCTCTTCACCGTCGAAGACCTGCGCCAGCCGGACGGCACGCTGCATCCGGTGCAGCAGGCGCTTGTCGATTGCCACGGCTCGCAGTGCGGCTTCTGCACGCCGGGTTTTGCGATGTCGATGTTCGCGCTCTACGAAAAGCACGGCCATGCGACGACCGGCTGCGCCGGCAAGTGCGAGAAGACGAAACCGTCGCGCCAGGAAATCAGCGATGCGCTGACGGGCAATCTGTGCCGCTGCACGGGTTATCGGCCGATCATCGAAGCGGCGGAGCAGATGTTCGATCACGCGCCGCTCGCGCCCGTCAACGTGCCGGCGCTGGCCCGCACGCTCGAAAGCATCCGGCGCGACGATACGTTCCACTACGAGCACGCCGGCCGCCAGTTCGAGGCGCCGCGCACCGCCGAGGCACTCGCCGCGATCAAGGACAAGAATCCGAACGTGCGCATTCTCGCGGGCAGCACCGACGTCGGTTTGTGGGTGACGAAGCAACTGCGCGATCTGGGCGATATCGTCTATGTCGGGCAGATCGAATCGTTCAAGCACGTCGAGACGACGGACGAGTGGGTCGAGATCGGCGCGGGCGTGTCGGTCGATCGCGCGTATGACGAACTCGTGAAGATCTATCCCGAACTCGAAGAAACGCGCCTGCGCTTCGCGTCGCTGCCGATCCGCAATGCGGGCACGCTCGGCGGCAACGTCGCGAACGGCTCGCCGATCGGCGATTCGATGCCCGGCCTCATCGCGCTGAATGCACGCGTCGTGCTGCAGAGCGTGGACGGCACGCGCGAGATGCCGCTCGAAGACCTGTACATCGCGTATCAGAAGAAGGACATGCACCCGAACGAGTTCGTCGCCGCCATTCGCGTGCCGACGCGCCACGGCAAGCGCGCGAATCTTCAGTTCCGCGCATATAAGCTGTCGAAGCGTTTCGACTCCGATATTTCCGCCGTGTACGCCGCGTACAGCTTCATCGCCGATGGCGACATGATTCGCGAGCCGCGCCTCGTCTACGGCGGCATGGCCGCGACGCCGAAGCGCGCAGCGCACGCCGAAGCCGTTCTGACGGACGCGCACTGGCACGAAGCCACCGCCCAGGCCGCGATGATCGCATTGGGCAAGGACTACCAGCCGCTCACCGACATGCGCGCGAGCAGCGACTATCGGCTCGACACCGCGAAGAGCCTGTTGTATCGCTTCTGGCTGGAGACGCGTCCGCACAATCCGCTCGATAAATCGAAGCTGGATGTGCGTGCAATCGAACTGGTCGAAGCGAAGTAAGCGAAAGGGAGAACAAGACAATGAATCAGCAAGCCGAAGCCTTTCTCGCGGAAGCCCAGTCGCTCGCGAACGAAATCGACGCTTTCAAGCAGGTCCACGTGTCGCGTCCGCACGAGTCGGCGCATCTGCACGTCAGCGGCCGCGCGAGCTACACCGACGATATTCCGCCGATCGCGGGCACGCTGCACGCCGCGCTCGGCACGAGCCCGAAGGCGCACGCGAAGATCGTGTCGATGAACTTCGACGCCGTGCGCGCGACGCCGGGCGTCGTCGCCGTTTTCACCGCCGAGGACATTCCCGGCGTGAACGATTGCGGCCCGATCATCCACGACGATCCGGTGCTCGCGCAGGGCATCGTGCAGTTCGTCGGCCAGCCGATGTTCATCGTCGTCGCGACGTCGCACGATACGGCGCGTCTCGCCGCGCGTCGCGCGACGATCGAGTTCGAAGACCTCGTGCCGGTCCTGACGCCGGAGGACGCGCGCAAGGCCGAATCGTATGTACTGAATCCGCTCAAGCTGTCGCGCGGCGATGCCGAAGGGCGCATGGCAAAAGCCTCGCATCACGAGCGCGGCGCGATGAAGCTCGGCGGCCAGGAACAGTTCTATCTCGAAGGCCAGATCGCGTACGCCGTGCCGAAGGACGACGACGGCATGCACGTCTACTGCTCGACGCAGCACCCGACGGAAATGCAGCATCTCGTCGCGCACGTGCTCAACGTGCATTCGCACAACGTGCTGGTCGAATGCCGCCGCATGGGCGGCGGGTTCGGCGGCAAGGAATCGCAGTCGGGCATTTTCGCGTGCTGCGCGGCGCTCGCCGCGTGGAAGCTGCTGTGCCCGGTGAAGCTGCGTCCGGACCGCGACGACGACATGATGATCACCGGCAAGCGCCACGACTTCGTGTACGACTTCGAAGTCGGATACGACGACGACGGCAGGATCGATGGCGTCGCCGTCGACATGACTTCGCGCTGCGGCTTCTCCGCCGACCTCTCCGGTCCGGTGATGACGCGCGCCGTGTGCCACTTCGACAATGCGTACTGGCTGTCGGATGTGAAGATCGAAGGCTATTGCGGCAAGACGAACACGCAGTCGAACACCGCATTCCGCGGCTTCGGCGGGCCGCAGGGCGCGTTCGCGATCGAGTACATCATGGATAACGTCGCGCGTTCGGTCGGCCGCGACTCGCTCGACGTGCGCCGCGCGAATCTCTACGGCAAGACGGAGAACAACAAGACGCCGTATGGCCAGACGGTGGAAGACAACGTCATCCACGAGCTGATCGCCGAGCTGGAAGAGACGAGCGATTATCGTCGGCGGCGCGCGGCCATCAACGAATTCAACGCGAACAATGAAATCCTGAAGAAAGGCCTCGCGCTGACGCCGGTGAAGTTCGGCATCGCGTTCAACGTGACGCACTTCAATCAGGCGGGCGCGCTGGTTCACATCTATACCGATGGCTCGATGCTCGTGAATCACGGCGGCACCGAGATGGGCCAGGGCCTGAACACGAAGGTCGCGCAGGTCGTCGCGCATGAGCTCGGCGTGAACTTCGAGCGCGTGCGCGTGACGGCCACCGACACGAGCAAGGTCGCGAATACGTCGGCGACGGCGGCATCGACGGGAACGGACCTGAACGGCAAGGCCGCGCAGGACGCCGCGCGCCAGTTGCGCGAACGCCTCGCCAAGTTCGCGGCGGAGAAGTTCGGCGGCGGCACCGTGACGCCCGCGCAGGTGCGCTTCGCGAACGATCGCGTGATCGTCGGCGACGATGCGATCCCGTTCGGCGAAGTCGTGCAGAAGGCTTATCTCGCGCGCGTGCAGTTGTGGTCCGACGGCTTCTACGCAACGCCCAAGCTCTACTGGGATCAGGCGACGATGCAGGGCCGTCCGTTCTTCTACTACTCGTATGGCGCGGCGGTGTCGGAAGTGGTGATCGATACGCTGACCGGCGAAATGCGCGTGCTGCGCGCGGACGCGCTGCATGACGTGGGCGCATCGCTGAACCCGGCGCTGGACAAAGGCCAGGTCGAAGGCGCGTTCGTGCAGGGCATGGGCTGGCTGACGACGGAAGAACTCTGGTGGAACGACAAGGGCAAGCTGATGACGCACGCGCCGTCCACCTACAAGATTCCGACGACGAACGACATGCCCGCCGATTTCCGCGTCGATCTGTTCAAGAACCGCAACGTGGAGGACAGCATCCATCGCTCGAAGGCCGTGGGCGAGCCGCCGCTTCTGCTGCCGTTCTCGGTGTTCTTCGCGATCCGCGACGCCGTTTCCGCGGTCGGCGATCACAAGGTGAATCCGCCCCTGAACGCACCTGCGACGGCGGAAGAAATCCTGAAAGCGGTCAACGCGGTGAGGGGCGCACGGTCATGATGCACGTCGTTCTGTTCGGCGCGGGTCACGTCGGCCACGCGCTCGTGAAGGTGCTCGGCACGCTGCCGTGCGTCGTGCAGTGGGTCGATGCGCGCGACGAACTCTTCCCGGACGAAGTTCCGGCGAATGTGCAGATCGAAGCGACGGATCTGCCCGATGCGATCGTCGACGAGGCGCCGGCGGGCGCGTACTTCATCGTGATGACGCATGACCACTCGCTCGACTTCTCGCTCACGCAGCGCATCATGCGGCGCGATGACTTCGCGTACTTTGGGTTGATCGGCTCGAAGACCAAGCGCGTGAAGTTCGAGCGGCGTTTGATGGAGCGCGGTGTGGCGGCGGATCGGCTGGCGGAGATCACGTGTCCGATCGGCGTGGAAGGAATCGTCGATAAGGCGCCGTGGTCGATCGGGCTGGCGGTCGCGGCGCAGTTGCTGAGGGTGAGGGAGATGACGGCGCGGTTGGGGATGTCGGAGGTCAGGGCTGCGCGGGTGGTGGCGTGAGGTTTTTGTCCGCCTAGGCTTCTGTGGATGGCCTGTATTCGTGTCGGTCTATTAGCACTGCCCCTCCCCGGGGCGGGGGTCACTTTCTTTGCTGCTGCAAAGAAAGCAACTGTATTGAGAGTCAAGCGGTGGGGAGCAAAGAATCAAGGTTTTGGGGGATTCCAGGCTGTGCCATCGCGCATCATGGCGTTGAGCTGCGTGAGGAGTTTTCGCATGCCTGCGACGAAGGCGACCTTGGTTTTTTTGCCTCTGGCGCGTAGCTGATCGCAGAACGCCTTGAGATAGGGATTGGCTCGTTGCGCGGCGACACAGGCCATGTAAAGGGCGCGGCGCACGAAGTGACGCCCGCCTTTGGTATGGCGTTCGCCGCGGTGCGTGCCACTGTCGGAGTTGAATGGGGCGAGGCCGACGAGCGAGGCGATCTGTCGGTTGTTGAGGGAGCCCAATTCAGGCAGGAAGGCGATGAGCGTCGCGGCTGTGGTCTTGCCGACGCCCGGAGTGGAGCGCAGCAGGGCTTCGTTTTTGCGCCAGAGTTCGTTGGTGTGGAGATCGATACCGACGAACAAGGGCGAAGCGAAGGCGGAAGGAATTTGGTTCACCACAGCACCCATACTTGTAAAGATACGAGCTCGAGGCTCAGTCAACTGTCCGGGTTCAAAGCGGTAAGAAGAAGCGGCGCCACCAGCTTTCTTTCGGGCTGCGAGCCCATGTAACACAAACGGGCTACCGCTTCGGGTGAGGGGAAGAGATCAGTTTCCGCCCACCTGGAATCAATATACAAGTAACCAAAGAAAGCAGCTCGTTCTGGCCCGCGGTCACACGCACGTTAGCCATGCTTGCCAGCCCGCGGTGGCCCTCGCCTAAGTGTCGCCCTCGAAGGACTTACCGGGCTTGGCTCGCGCACGGTCTGTCAGATCGCACTACACCACAAACTGGTTCAGCACAAAATGGCTCCAGCCCGCTTCGCGGCCGATGGGTCAATCGGGTTTGCGTGCGCCTCTTCCTCGACGGTTTCCCTCGCATACCCAACGGCAGCGCGTAGCGCTGTGCCGAAGCTCTTTGGTGCTGAACCAGCGCGCTGAAACGTCTCGGGCGGCAGACCGTGCGCGAGCCAAGCCCGATTGGGTCTGTGAGGGCGACACTTAGGCGAGTGCCACGAGCGGCTGGCAAGCATGGCTAAACTGCGTGTGACCGCGGGCGATGAGAAGCTGCTTTCTTTGGTTACTTTCTTTGCAGCAGCAAAGAAAGTGACTGCCGCCCCGCACAGGGGCAGTGCCAATAGACCAACACGAAAACGGGATCCGGCAAAAAGCTGGAAGCGCGCCAGCGAAGCGTGAACACCCACTATCCCAACCCGTTGACCGCCCTGAAGCGCCCCGGCGCGACCCCATATAGCTCCTTGAACCGCTTAGAAAACGCCGCCTCGGATTGATAACCCACATCCGCCGCCACATCCGCGATACTCTTTTTCGTATGCGTGAGCATCGTGCTCGCGAGCTGCATGCGCACGTGGCTCAGCAACGCGAGCGGTGAGCTATCCGAATGCGCCGAGAACGCGCGCATGAACGTCGCGCGCGACATCGCCGCTTCCTTCGCCAGCATTTCCAGCGTCCACGGCTCGGCGGGCCGCTCCAGCATCGCGATGATCGACGCGCCGAGCCGTCGATTCGCCAGCAAGCCGAGCACGCCCGCGAGTGAGGGCTGGCCGTCGAGCCACGCGCGCAGCACCATCGTGAAGAGCGCGGTCGACAACGCCGTGACGATCGACGGCGCGCCCAGTTGCGCTTCTTCCGCCTCGCGGCGCATCGTCTGGACCAGCGGCGCGAGGTAGGTCGCCGATGCATCGGCAAACGACACGTGCACGACATTCGGCAGCACATCGATCAGCAGCGCGCGCGGGGCATAGAGGAAGCGCCCGCACAGCAAGTCCACGCCCGGCTGCTGCCCGCCGCAATTGCTCTCCACCGTCACCGCGCCGTTGTGGCGCACTTCCATCTCCGTGTTCGCTGCGCCTTTTTCGCGAGGCTGAATGCTCAGCACGTGCGCGTCTCCGCGCGGCAGAAAGAAAATGTCGCCCGCCCGCAGTTCCAGCGGCGCGTGACCTTTCCGAAGCACCATGCACGCGCCATCGAGCACGACGTGATACACCGCTTCGCCGGCGGGCGCGGGCGCGTGATCGAGCTCCAGCGGGCCGCTCAACAGGCAGCGCAGATCGAGCGTGCCGGAGAGGCTCGCGAGCTGGATCAGTTTGTCGAGTGCGTCCATGAGAGCAGGTCGGGCCGAGGATATCGTTCCGGATAGTACCGAAGTCCCGCCAGGCGTGCGTTACTTCGCGACTTCGCCCAGTTCGCGGGTTTCGTCTGCCGAAGGCGCCGCGACGGCCTTCTTGCCGGTGAGCGAATCGGACACGGTCGACATCAGCGTGCGCAGCCACGCGACATCCGTCGGCTGATCGGGCTGCGGCACCGAAAGCTGATAGCACTTGATGCGCGGAAACGGCACCGGCGAGTCGAGCACCGCGAGCGGCAGCATCGCCGCATAGTGCTGCGCGAAGCGGCGCGGCGCGGTGAAGATGAGATCCGACTGCAGCAGCACCTGCGGCACGAGGCCGAAGTAGGGAATCGTCGTGACGATGCGACGCTCGATGCCCGCGCGCGCGAGGCCGATGTCGATCGGATGCCGCCTGCCGCCGCTATACGGCGTCGGCGCGAGATGCGCGGCGAGCGCATAGCGTTCCGCCGTCAGCGGCTCGCGCGCGAGCGGATGGTTCGCCCGCATGAGGCAGACGAATACGTCGGTGAACAGGTCCTGGCGCTCGAAGCGCGGCTCGGGCTTCGTCCAGTTGGCGACCATCAGATCGATCTCGCCTTCGTCGAGCATGCGCTCGTGGTCGCGCATCGGCGTCAGCGACTCGATCTCCAGACGCGCATTGGGCGCCGCATCGCGAAAAGCCGCGACGAGCGTCGGCATGAAGAAATCGTTCAGATAATCGGGCGCGGCGACGCGAAAGGTGCGGCGCGAGCTTTCCGGATCGAAATCGCCGTGCGGCGTCGCGACGAATTCCACTTCCCGCAATGCGCGTTGCGCGGGCGCGAGCAGCGACTCGCCGTACTCCGTCGGCACCATGCCCTGCTTGCCGCGCACGAGAATCGGATCGTTCAGGATTTCGCGCAGGCGCCGCAACGCGGTGCTGATCGCCGGCTGCGTCTGGTTCAGCCGCTGCGCGGTCTGGGTCACACTGCGCTCCAGCAACAGGGTGCGCAATACGCGGATGAGCCAGATGTCGAGTGAGTCGGCGGGATCGTTCATGGCCTGCGAAGCGGTTGTATTCAGGACGCGCGGGCGCGAACTCGCGATCCCTCACCCGAAGTTAAACGCTTATCCATTTTTGACGCCATAGCGAGCGCGCTATGCACGGCATAGGCGCGCCCGCCAGCCCTGCGGCATTCAGCCGAAATCGGCGTCTCGCGGCGCGATCGGCAGCGCGCTGATGCGCTTCACTTCCGCGCCGTCGAGCCAGTTCGGCGAGCGCGCGACGTAGAGCACCATCGGCAGCGTGTCCTCGCCCCAGAAGATCTGATCGTTGACGAGGAAGGTCGGCACGCCGAATACGCCCATCGACACGGCGCGGTCGTTGTTGTCGCGCAGCTTCGCCTTGATGTCCTCGTCCTCGATGCGCGTTTCGCCTTCCGGCATGCCCACGCGCTCGCATAACGCACGAAAGCCCTCCGGCGTTGCGGGATCGCGCCCCTCGCGCCAGATGTAGCGGAAGATTTCGCGCACGCGGGCGATTTCGCCGTTCGCCAGCACGGCAAGCCGCAGCGCCTTGGACGGATCGAACGGATGCGCGGGCGGCATCTTGAACGGAATGCCCAGTTGTTCCGCGCGGAACAGCGCGTGCCGGTAGGTGAAGACGCGTTTGGAGGGAATCGTCGCGGCGTGCGGCTGGCCCCAGCGATCGAGCAGCTTCATCAACTGGACGGGCACGAGCTCGAACGGCATGTCCGGCCATTTTTCATGCTGTTCCAGCAGCAAGTACGAAAACGGCGAAATGAAGTCGAAGAAAAAGTACGGCTGACCATGACTGGTCGAATGCGGGGCACTCATGTTCCCTTCTCCCTGAGATTCCTTGGCTCTGCTCGCGCCAGCGCTCGCCCGAGCCTCATCTGTTCGTTTTTTGTCGTGTCCTGCATGGCGGATGCGACACGCGCGGCGTTGCATCCCTTCAATAGATATTACGTGCTGCCTTGTTCCGTGTCTGCCCGCGCAGCGACACCGGACGTATCCGGTTGCGCCATGTTGCGCGCGGGGGCTTGATCGGCCTGCGCGACGGGCGCGTGCGCGAGGCGCTGCCGCACGAAGCCGATGTGCTCGCGCAACACGTAGAACTGATCCGCGAACGCGAGCGGCATCTTCATGCGATTCACCGCCGATTCGATCGCGTCGATGCGGTCGAGCAGGGCATCGCGCTGGGCGGTATCGGGGCCGCTGATCGCTTCGCGCTCTATCGCAATCAGCGCGCCATACCAGCGATAGATACGCGATTTCACACGCCAGCGGTACAGCCCCGGCACGAGCCGCAAGCCCGGAATCAGCACCACGATCAGCGGCACCAGCAGAACGAGCACGCGATCGGCGAGACTCGCGAGCCAGAACGGCAGCGTGCGGTACAGGAAGCTCTTGCCCGATTTGTAATACCGCTCGGCGTTGTCGCTGATGCGGAATTCGTGCACGAGCGGCGCAGGGAATTCGTTGGCGCGTTGCAGCAGATTGGCGCGCCCGTGCACCTCGCGCGCGGCTTCGATCAGCAGGTCGGAGAGCGCCGGGTGCAGGCTGTCGCGCGCGACCAGCTCGGCCGTCGGCGCGACCATATGGACCGGTCGCGGCGGCAGGTTGCGGGAGAAATCGAACGCGCCCATCGGCAGCTCGATTTCCGTCAGGTACGGAAAGCGGCGCGCGTAAGCATCGGCCTGAACGAAATCCATGAAGCGGATGCCCGTCGTGCGCAGAAGCTTCGCCATCGTCGGCGGCTGGGCGGAATCGCCGGTCAGAAAGACGGCGTCAATCCGGCCGTCTTCGAGCGCTTTCGCGGCTTCGTCGCCGGCGAGCGGCAGCAGTTCCGTGTCGCCGCCCGGTTCGATGCCGTTCGCCTTCAGCATGTTCAGCGCGAGCACGCGCGTGCCGCTGCCTTCCGCGCCGATCGCGAGCCGCTTGCCCTTCAGCTCCGACAAACGGGTGACGGGCGTCGCGCCGCGATAGAACACCGCGAGCGGCACGTAGGACACGCTGCCGAGCGATTCCAGATTGTCGTGCGTCGCGCCGGGCTTGGTCAGGCCGCCCTGCACGAAACCGACATCGACATTCGATTTCGGATCTTCGAGACGCGTCAGGTTGTCGAGCGAGCCTTGCGTTTCCAGCACGTTCAGCGTCACGCGGTTGCGCGCGAGGATCGCCTTGTATTTCTGCGCGCTGGACCAGAACGAACTGCCTTTCGGCCCGGCGGCGATGGTCAGCGTGCTCGGCGGCGCGGGCTGGATCAGCCGCACGGCCACATAGAGCGCGACCGCGCAGACGAGCAGGATCGGGCCGAAGGTGAGCGCGAGGTCGCGCCAGGAAATCGCGACAAAGCGCGCGACGATCCGCTGTTGCGGCTTGCCGCGCGGTGGGACGTCCGGATCGGTGCCCGGATTGTTTCCTGAAGGGTGGGTCATCTCGTCGGTAATTGCAAAACTGTGTGCCCGCGAGCTTACCCGATCGCGATGCGCGGACATCTCCTCGAACGGCTTCGGCATGACGCGCGAGCGGCGCGTCCGGGCGGCCGGCATGGCGTCGATGGTACATGAGATCGATGGGCGTCCGGACGCGCCGCCCGGCGCGCGCCGCGTGTGACGGATGTGTGTCCGCGCCGGCGATGCTGTTGCGCGGGCGCGGCTTCGCGCAGGGCCGCGTCGTTAAAAGCTTTGCGCTTATGGCCGCGCTGGGCTAAATTGACGTTCGCCACCGCACGACAAGGCTTCGCGCGCCGCAACCCGGAATGTGGGTTCGTGAGTCGCGCCGGGAAGCCGCCATGCGGCAGGTCATATTCGAGCCGACGGGTTTTTTCGCCCGACCAACCGGCCGCAGTTTGTTTCTTTCGCCAGTCTCTCGCAGCACCGTGAGCCGCATTCGCCGGCTTGCCGCCGTCATGCCTGCGCCTTTTCGGGCCTCGGGCGCGCGTGGCCACGGGCAGTCGCTCGAAGTCGTCGCCCTGCCGCTGGGAATGCGGCCCGGTTTTGAAGTGCAAACCGAGCGAAGTAGCAACTGTGCGAAGTCAACAAGCGAAACAAAAGGAGAAATCATGAAAGCAGTCGATCTGTTAAAGGCGCTGGGTGTCGTGGTGTGCGTGGCCGTGGCTTCGAGCGCCTATGCCCAATCGAGCGACGCGGCGGCCACGAGCGCCGATTCGGCGGCGCAGGCGAAAGCCCAGAAATCCGCGACCAAGAAGACCGACCGCAAGCTCGGCTACGACGTGCGCCGCGCGTTGTCGAAGGCGCAGGGCTTCGATGTGTCGAACGTGTTCGTGCGCGCACGCAGCGGCGCGGTCACGCTGACCGGCACGGTGCCGGAAGGCGGCCAGATCGCCCAGGCCGAAGAAGTGGCGAAGGGCGTGCCGGGCGTGAAGTCGGTTTCCAACAAGATCACCCTCGGCGTGCAAGGCGGCGGAGGTTAATAGCACGAGTCAATAGAAGCCAGCGGCGTCGCGCGACTGCCGCTGGCTTCGCTCGTCACGCGGGTGCTTGAAACGGGCTCCGGCTTTCCCGCCGGAGCCCGTTGTCGTTTGGCGCTTTCGTTCGCTGCGGCGAGCGACGATAACGCGCGATACTTGCACTATCGGACGCGTTGCAGTCGTCAGGTTGCACCACTCATCGGAACGTATGGCGGAGACCCACAATGAAAAGATTCGCGCGTACCCAGAGGTTGCAGACTTTGCAGAACGTACCGCGCACGGCCGCGCTCGGCTCGCTGGCGGTGCTCGTCGCGGTGACGCTCGCCGCATGTCACGGCGGCGACGACGATAACGGCGGCAGCAGCCAGCCGACCAACACCTTGCCGAGCTTCGTCTCCGGCTCGGTCAACACGCAGACTTACGACGGCGTATCGGACGACCTGCTCACGGCGGGTCTCGGCAAGACGGGCCTCGCGTCGGCGACCGCGCCTTCGTTCGCCAAGCCGGCAGCGCCGACGGCAGCCGAATTGCGCCGTCTCGCGATCTATTCGAACTACCGCGCGCTCGTCGATATGTCGTCGAACGGCGGCTATGGGCGCTTCTGGGGACCGAATGTCGATCTGAACGGCAACGACACGCTCGGCGAAGGGAAGATCGCGGGCAAGGAATACATCGCTTACGCGGACGACGGCAGCGGCATGCAGAACGTCAGCATGCTCGTGCAGATTCCGCAGAGCTTCAACCCCGATCAGCCGTGCATCGTTACGGCGACGTCATCGGGGTCGCGCGGCGTCTATGGCGCGATTTCGGCGGCGGGCGAGTGGGGCCTGAAGCGCGGCTGCGCGGTGGCTTACACCGACAAGGGCAGCGGCAACGGCGGCCACGAATTGGCCACCGATCTCGTCACGCTGATCGACGGCACGCTCGCCGGCGCCAGCATCGCCGGGACCAAGGCGATCTTCAAGGCGAACGTGAGCGCGTCGGCCCTGTCTTCGTTCAATTCGGCGTTCCCGAATCGCTACGCGTACAAGCACGCGCATTCGCAACAGAATCCGGAAAAGGAGTGGGGCAAGAACACCTTGCAGGCGATTCAGTTCGCGTACTGGGCGCTCAACGACATGTTCGGCGCGGTCAGCGGTTCGAGCCATCAGGTGCGCTACAACAAGGGCAGCATCACGACGATCGCGGCGTCGGTGAGCAACGGCGGCGGCGCGTCGCTGGCGGCGGCGGAGCAGGATAGCGATGGCTGGATCACGGCGGTCGTCGTCGGGGAGCCGCAGATCAATCTGAATCTGCCGTCGCAGGTTTCGGTGCGGCAGGGCGGCTTGCCGGTCGGCTCGTTCGGGCGGCCGCTCGCGGATTACATGACGCTCGCCAATCTGCTGCAGCCCTGCGCGGCGCTCGCGCCCGCCGCGGCCGGCGCGCCGTATCTGACGGCGCTGCCCCTGGCGACCACCAACGCGATCCGCACGGCTCGTTGCGCGACGCTCGCCGCGAGCGGGCTCATCACGGGCGGCAATACCGTCGCGCAAGCCACCGACGCGCTCAACCAGTTGCATCAGGCGGGCTACGAGACCGACTCCGACACGCTTCATGCGCCGATGTGGGACTCGCAGGCCGTGCCGGCCGTCGCCGTCACCTATGCCGACGCATACATGACTGCGAGCGTGCTCGACAACCTGTGCAACTTCAGCTTCGGCACGACCAACGCGGTGACGGGCGCGGCGGGCGTCGCGCCGCTCGTCTCGCCGATGCCGACGCTCTTCGGCAATGGCAACGGCGTGCCGCCGACGAACGGCATCAACCTGGTCTACAACGCGGGGACGACGGGCGCGGCGGATCATCGGCTGGCGACGCCCGATGCCAGCTACGCGGGCGCCGCATGCCTGCGCTCGCTGTGGACCAACGGCAATGCGACGATGGTGGGCAGCGTGAACGCGATCCGCGTGAACGCGAACCTGCGCGGCAAGCCCGCGATCATCGTGCAGGGCCGCGCCGATGCGCTCGTGCCGATCAATCATGCGTCTCGGCCGTATCTCGGCGCGAATCGCGTGGCGGAGGGCAACAACAGCCAGCTTTCACTCTACGAGATCACGAACGGTCAGCACTTCGACGCGTTCCTGAGCGTCGCCGGCTTCGACACGCGCTTCATTCCGATCCACTACTACAACATTCAGGCGCTCAACCTGATGTGGAATCACCTGAAGAACAACGCGCCGCTGCCGCCTTCCCAGGTGGTGCGCACGGTCGCGCGGGGCGGCGCGGCGGGATCGGCGCCCGCGCTCACGACGTCGAATCTGCCGCCGATCGCCACCGATCCGGGCGCGAACGCCATCACGACGGCGGGCGGCATCGTCAACGTGCCGAACTGACGCGGCGCTTGGCTTATTGAGTCGCGGTGGTTCGCGGCGCGGCGGGCGTCGCGGCCGCCGCAGCCGCGGGAACGTCCGACGCACCCGCCGCAACCGCATCCGACGCCTGGATCGCCGTTGCGGCGGCCGGCGTCTGTACGACGATCGGTGTCGGCGTGAGCTCGGGCGAGCTGACGATGAGCGACGGAACGAGCGGCTTGCTCTTCACTTCGTCGGCTGCGACGGGCGCGCTGCGCGGCACCGTGTTCAGATAGTGACCCATCAGGTTGAAGAAGCGGTCGTAGAACTTGCCGGCGGGCACGGTCTCGCTCGAAATCTTGACCATCGCGTCGCTATTCGAGCGGATCGGCAGCGACAGCGAGCCGAGCACGCTCAACCCGACGCTCGCCGACGTATCGCTTTTCTTGAGCGCATAGCCGTCCTGCACGGCGTTCACGTACGCGATGCTCTGATTCGTCGCGTTCTCGCCGGGCGTGCACACCACATGGAAGGACACGACGACGTGCGTTTCGGCGCTCGGCTGGAAATTCTTGGTCGCGTCGACGGTGTCGGGCTGGCCCATCGTCGTGAGAAAGCCTTGCGACAGCAGCGCGCGGCGCGCGGCCTCGCAGGTTTCGTTCACGGTGGCGTCGAAATTGCGCGCGAAAGGGCTCGCGCCAGTGTTGAAGAGTTCCTGCTGATAGCTCGGCGCGACCGAGCCTCGGCCTCCGCAGGCAGCGAGGGAGATGAGTCCGAGGGAAGCGAAAACGAGGCGCAGCGACGGCATGGGCATGAGGCAGCGGTTCCAAAATTTGTGTCAACGGCAGACACAAATTGTAGTGCCGCCGGACTGGCCGATGAAAAAGCGCAGTCTGAAAACATCGTCGAATCCGAGGTTTACAGCGTGATGAAAGCGAGCCGGACGGGTCGATCATCGGTCTGGAAAGCGCAAAGCCCGGCGCGCGGCCGGGCGTTCGTTACTGCGCGAGAAGCGGCTTACGGACGATTGAAGTCGACCGGATTCGCGGCCTCCGGGCGGACGATGCGGTCGAGAAAGCCCGACCGGCTAGCGGGACCCGACGCCGATGCGCCTTCGCTCGCACCGCCGTAGGACGACGCGGCAGCGCCTTGCTGCGCGGCGACGCGGGCTTCGGCGCGCTGGATATCGGCCGGGTAGGTGGTCTGATCGGCCGCCGGGTTGTACCCCGCGCGTTCGAGCTGGACCAGTTCGGCGCGCACCTGCGCGCGGGTGACCGGGCCGTCTTCACGCGCCTGGGCGAACCCGGGAGCGGCGAGAACGGCAACGATGGCGATGGCGGGAACGATGGACTTGAACATGATGACCTCCGATTGCTGACTTGGGGAACGTCGCGGTGTGGTGAGGTTTCTCTCCACTTGCTTCGTCGTTGAGAGGCAGTGTAGGACGCGGTTTTGTAGGTAAAAACCCTGATTCACCCAAATCAGAATTCCCGGATTGACATTAATCGCTTCAATCAAAACGGTCCGCCGATTGACGGCAGGCCGACATGCTATCTTTGAAGTGACTCGGATTCGTTCGCCCGGAGATATCGTGGACGTCGCCGCCTGGCTGCGCAGCCTCGGAATGGAACGGTACGAAGCGGCGTTCGTCGAGAACGCCATCGACGCCGATGTGCTGCGCAGTCTCACCGCCGACGATCTGAAGGATCTCGGAGTCGCGTCGGTCGGGCATCGCCGGAAGTTGCTCGACGCGCTCGACGCGTTGCGCGCGCGAACGGCACCCTCAGGCGCTGGCACGAGCCCGAACGAGGCGACGGGAGAACGGCGGCAGGTCACGGTGCTCTTCGCCGATCTGTGCGGCTTCACGAAAATGAGCCGGGAAGCCGATCCGGAAGAAATCGTCGCCGTGCTCGACCGATACTTCGAGAAGGTCGATCGCATCGTCGAGCAGCACGGCGGCTACATCGACAAGCATGTCGGCGACTCGATCATGGCGGTATTCGGCGCGCCGGTTTCGCATGGCAACGACGTCGAACGCGCCGTGCGGGCGGCCCTCGCGATCGGCGACGCGATGCCCGCGCTATCTCGCCTGCTCGCTCGTCCGCTCTCGGTGCATATCGGCATTGCGGGCGGCGAGGTCGTCGCGAGCGGCACGGGAAGCGCTGCGCATCGCAAGTACACCGTGACCGGCGATACGGTCAATCTCGCCTCGCGTCTCACCGACGCGGCCGGGCGGTCGGAGATACTGATTTCGGCGGCCGTGCGACGCTCTCTGGCCGGCCGCGTCGAGTGCGTCGAACGCGGCGCGCTGGCCGTCAAGGGTTTCGCGGAGCCGGTTTCGGTGTGGTGTATCGCGGGTCTTCGGCACGGCGCGCCGGATCGTCCTTTCATAGGCCGCATCGACGAACTGCGCGAGTTTCGCGCGATGCTGAACGCGTGCCGCGACGCCGGAACCGGACGCACCGTTCTGCTGCGCGGCGAGGCCGGAATCGGCAAGACGCGTCTTCTCGATGAGTTCAAACGCGAGGCGCACGATTCGGGCTTCCTTTGCCACGGCGGCCTCGTGCTCGATTTCGGCGCTGCTACCGGACGCGGCGCGATTCAGTCCATCGTGCGCGGGCTTCTCGCGCTCGACGATACAACCGATGCAAATGCCTGCGTGGAGCGTGCGATCGGCGACGGCCTGATCGATCGCGGCGACGCGCTTTTTCTCAAGGATCTGGTCGATGTGCCGATGTCGCTCGACGACCGCACGATCTACGAGGCAATGGACAACGCGATGCGCGTCAGCGGACGGCGAAATGTCGTGACCCGGCTCGTCGAGCGCGCGAGCCGGCGGCAGCCTCGACTGCTTTCGGTCGAGGACATCCACTGGTCGGATGGATCGACGTTCCGCGACCTCGCCGGACTGTCGGCGACGGTGGCGGCGTGTCCGGCGATGCTGGTGCTGACCGCGCGGCCGTCGGACCCGATGTTCGATGAATCATGGCGCGCGGCGGGCGGCGCAGCGCATTCGCTCGTCGATCTGGGTCCGCTCAGCGCCAGCGAGGCGCACGTGATGGCCGCATCGTTTCCCGGTGCGGCGGCGGATCTGGCGGCGCGCTGCATCGCGCGGGCGGCGGGCAATCCGCTGTTTCTGGAGCAACTTCTCGGCAATGCGGAGGCAAGCGACGAGACCGGCGTGCCCGGCACGGTGCGAAGTCTCGTGCAGGCGCGGCTGGATCGGCTCGATGCCGTCGACAAGACCGTCCTGCAGGCGGCCTCGGTACTCGGTCAACTCTTCGATAAAGACGCGGTCGAATATCTCGTCGATGGCGCCGGCGCCGCAATGGAGCCGCTCGTGATGAGTCTCTTGTTGCGACGCCAGGGCGCCGGGTTCATCTTCCATCACGCACTCATTCGCGATGCCGTCTACGACGGCCTGCTGAAAAGCCGGCGACGCGAACTGCATCGTCGCGCCGCGCAGTGGTACGCCGGACGCGACCCGCTCCTGCGGGCCGAACACCTCGATCGCGCGGCGGATAGCGAGGCGGCGCGCGCCTATTGCGACGCGGCGCGCTCGCAGGCGAGCGCGTACCGCCATGAATCCGCGCTGCGGCTCGTCGAACGCGGGCTTCAACTCGCGAACGAAAGCAGCGACCGCGTCGAACTCGAATGTCTTCGCGGCGATATCCTGCATGACGCTGGCGACATGCGATCGGCGCTCGCGGCATTCGAAGCCGCGCTCGAAGTCGCGGAGTCGGATGCGCAGCGTTGCGCGGCCTGGATCGGGCGCGCTACCGTCAAGCGCGTCACGGACGATCTCGACGGCGCATGGGCCGATCTTCACCTCGCCGCCGACGCCGCCGCGGCCCACGGCCTTCAGCGCGACGCCGCGCGCATCCACTTCCTGCGCGGCAATCTATGTTTTCCGCGCGGCGATATCGACGGCTGCGTGCGCGAACACGGACGCAGCCTCGCACTCGCGCGCGAAGCGGACGACCCCGAGCAGGAGGCGGCGGCGCTGGGCGGGCTCGGCGACGCGGAGTACATGCGCGGCCGGATGATCAGTGCCCACGACGCGTTCAGCCGATGCATCGAGCTGTGCAAACGCCACGGCTTCGGACGAATCGAGGTGGCCAATCTTCCGATGCGCGCCATCACGGCATGGTTCGCAGGCAAGACGGAGGCCGGGCTCGATGCCGCGCTCGCGAGTGTCGCGGCGGCGGAGAAAGTGAGGCATCTGCGGGCGCTCGCGGTCGCTCATCACGCGGCGTGGCATTGCCTGCACGATCTCGCCGAATGGGACCGCGCCTCAGAACATGTCGATCCTGCGCTGCAATGTGCGCGCGAGTTGAAGTCGAGAAGGTTCGAAGGCGAAGCGCTCGCGCTGCGTGCGGAGTTGCATCGAGTCGCCGGGCGAAGGCGCGAAGCGCTGGACGATATCGCAGAAGCGCTGTCGATCAGCCGCGAGACCGGCATGGCTTATCTGGGCGCACACTATCTCGGCATCCTCGCGCGTGCGACAGACGACATCGATGTCTTCGAAGACGCGCTGGCGGAAGGCGAGGCGCTGCTCGCGGCCGGTGCGGTCAGCCACAATCATTTTCTCTTTCGACGTGACGCGATAGAGGCATGTATCGACCGGCGTCGCTGGGATGCGGCCGCGCATCACGCCGCGGCTTTCGAGGAATATGCGTGCCGTGAACCATCGCTCTTTTCCCGGTTCTACGTGGCGCGCGCACATGCGCTCGTCTCGTATGGAAGGGGTGATAGGGACGCTGCGCTGATGAACGAGCTTCAGCGGATCGGGCACGAGGGCCGGAAGTCCGGTTTCATTTACGCGCTGGAAGCAATCGATGGCGCGCTCTCGGGCGAGTCGAATCTTCATTGATCAACGAGTGTGGGACGTCGATCATGTCAATCGAGTTGAAGCGTCGGGTCAAATTGTTCGTGCAACGTTTCTGGCAGCCGACCAGCGCGTGCATGACCTGCATGCCGGGAAGCTGGAGCAATATCGCGAGCATGGCGCACTGGTCGGTAGCCTTCAAGACCGGACTGCTCACGGGCCTTCTGGCGGTGCTTCTGACCTTCACGCCCGCCGCGAAGCTCTATGAAAACCGCTACGGCAATGCGGCGATCGTCGGCTTGCTGACTGCAATCGGCGATACCTACGCGCACGCGAGCCATTACCGTTTGCCCTACGTCGAGCATCTACTGACGGGCGTCGTCTCGGGACTTCTGGCGCTGGTCGCTTCGTATCTTCTCGAAGATCGGGCGCGCCGCGTTCGGGTGGCATGGGCGCGCGTCTTCGGGTAGCGCATCACCAGCGCAGAAGCCTTGGGCCCAGCCATGCGCCGATGAGCGCCGGCATCAGCATGCCGATCGCGTACCACACGCCCCAGAACGCGGGGCTCATTTCGGGGCAATGCAGGCAATAGACGATCGTCGCCGTCGAACTTGCCAGCAACCCGGCGACGGCACCGGCGAGCCGCAATCGCGTCGGCGCGAGCGAGCGCATGGCCCAGAACGCGGCGGGGAAGGTCGGTATCGAAAGAAGCAGGATATTGAACGGGCAGGTGCGCCACGTCTGGCCGAGCACCAGCGCTGCACGCGCGTTCGAGCCGGCGCTGTCGACGGCCATCCAGCCCGCGATCCACACCGCGGCGAACGGCAACGCGACGAGCGCCCACGAATAACCCGCGCGTGCACCGGGCCGGCCGATCCGGGCGATGGTGAACATCGCGCCGATTGCAACGGCCAGCGGAAACGCCAGCTTCGCCCAGAAAATACCCGTGCGCGCGACGCTGCCGAGATCGTGACGAATGCCGAACACGATGCTCATCAAAACCAGCGAGCCCGCTGCGCCGATCAGCAACGCGTGAACGAACCGGCGCGCGATGGCCGCACGGTCGACCTGTGTCACCTGATTCGAAAGGAGGGAGATGAGTTCGCCGGTCTTCATCTTAGTCCCCGGATTTTAGCCGCGAGCGCCTTGAGTCCGCGATGCACGCCCACCTTGACCGCCGATTCGGAAAGCCCGGTGAGGCGCGCGGTTTCCGTCACCGACAACCCTTCGAGCTTCATGTGAACGATCGGCAGGCGCTGCTTGTCCGGGAGATGTTCGAGCAGCTTGCCGATGTCATGCCGCGCCTCGGCGGGTTCATCGTCGGCGGCGGCGAGCAGTTCCTCGTGATCGTCGAGCGGAACGTTCAGCGACTCGCGTCGCGCGTGGGAGCGGAAGAAGTCCATCAGCTTGTAGCGCGCGATCGCGTGCAGCCAGGCCGTCAACGGCTCGTCCGGCCGATAGGTGTGACGCGCGTTATGCACGGCCAGCAGAATTTCCTGGACGAGGTCCTCGACATCGTCGAGACGATGCGGAATGCGCTTTCGCAGATAGCCCCGCAAATGCCGCGTGAGCGCCTGCAGAAAGCCGCGATATGCGTTCTGATCGCCATCGAGTCCGCTGATGAACAACGCTTTCAGCCGGCTTTCCGCGTCGTGCGACATGGTTCCTGTATGGGCGGGATTACGGGACGAAGTTTTGCGCGCCGCTGCCGGAGCGAGCGCCGCGCTGTGTTTTGGTTCGGTCGTCACACAGTATCCGAAGCCGTGGTGCGCTGCAATGACGCCGTCCTGATTCATGTTCGTCGGTTCCCTCCTGCCTATCGCTAGTTCGTTCTCCGCCCTCCACGGGTTACACACGGTCTGTAATTTTTCGCGCATCGAATTAATCGATCGAATGCTGTAACCGGCGACGTATCGGCGACGAATTAACTGGTAGTTCGAGATTCAGGGGACCGACATGGAAACGATGAAAGCGCCACTGGCGCCAGCGTCCGAAACGACACCGATCCATCCGCTGTGGCTGCGCATCACGCACTGGCTCAATGCAGTCGCGGCGTTGATCATGATGCTGTCCGGATGGCGCATTTACGACGCGTCGCCCGTGTTCCGGGACATCGTCATTCCGCCTTCGATCACGCTCGGCGGCTGGCTCGGCGGCGCGTTGCAGTGGCATTTCGCGGCGATGTGGCTGCTCGTGTTCAACGGCATCGTCTATGTCGCGCTCAACGTCGCGAGCGGCCGGTTCTTCTCGAAGTTCTTTCCCTTGTCGCCACGCGCGGTGCTGCGCGATCTCGTCGCGGCGCTGAGGGGCAAGCTCGCGCACGCCGATCTGCGCCAGTACAACGCGGTGCAGAAGCTA
Source organism: Caballeronia sp. S22 (assembly GCF_964261745.1). NCBI lineage: Bacteria > Pseudomonadati > Pseudomonadota > Betaproteobacteria > Burkholderiales > Burkholderiaceae > Caballeronia > Caballeronia sp. S22. The sequence continues at coordinate 791,292 of NZ_OZ180035.1, forward strand.
GCGTATCTCGTGGTCGTCGCCGATCTGATCGTGCTCGTGCTTTCGGGGCTCGCGATCTGGAAGTCCGTGCAATTCCCGCTCTTGCGCGAACTCATGGGCGGTTATGACAGCGCGCGCGTCGTGCACTTTTGCGCGATGGCGGTGATGGCGGCGTTCGTCGTCGTGCATGTAGCGATGGTCGCGCTCGTGCCGCGCTCGCTTCTGACGATGCTGCGCGGCCGCTGATGTATTTCAGGAACATGCCATGAAATCCAACGACAAGCGAATCATCACGGTCGATCGTGCTTCGGTGCTGGCGGATGCGCGCCGCGAACTGGACATGCCGTCGCGACGGCTCTTCGGCAAACGCATGCTGACCTTGGGCGGCCTTTCGCTCCTGACCGGCTGCTCGATCACGGACGACGATTCCGTCAACAAGTTTCTCACCGCCGTATCGCGCCTGAACGATCGCGCGCAGGCGCTTCTCTTCGATCCGAACCAGCTCGCGCCGACCTACACCGAAGCGCAGCTCACGCGGCCGTTTCCGTTCAATGCCTTCTACGGGATCGACGAGGTGCCCGCGGTGAACGGCAGCGACTATCGCCTGAAGGTGAGCGGGCTCGTGACGGGACAGCGCGTGTGGACGTTGCCGGAACTGTATGCGCTGCCGCACGAAGAGCAGATCACGCGGCACATCTGCGTCGAAGGCTGGAGCGCGATCGGGCGCTGGGGCGGCACGCCGTTCTCCGAGTTCCTGCGGCGCGTGGGCGCGGACACGACGGCGAAGTACGTCGGCTTCCGCTGCGCCGACGACTACTACGAAAGCATCGACATGCCGACGGCGCTGCATCGGCAGACGCTCCTCACGTTCGAGTACGACGGCCAGCGTCTTCCGGCGAAATATGGCTATCCGATGAAGCTGCGCATGCCGACCAAGCTCGGCTACAAAAACCCGAAGCACATCGTCGAGATATTCGTGACCAACACCTATCCGGGCGGCTATTGGGTCGACCAGGGGTACAACTGGTTCGGCGGATCCTGAGCGCCGAATCGATCAACGGTTCCGGATTGTCCGGATGCCATTTTTGACTCACCAAGGAGAGAAACCATGAAGCAATTGATGACGGCAGTATTCGCAGCGGCGCTGGCAATGGGTGCATCGTCCGTGTTCGCACAGGCAAGCGGCACGATGTCGAACGACGCGATGTCCCACGACACGATGAAGAAAGACAGCATGTCTCACGATTCAATGAAGAAGGGCGCCATGTCCAAGGACTCGATGGGCAAGGGCGACAAGATGAAGAAGAACGATGCGATGGGCATGGACCATCCCGCATCGGGCGCGATGTCGCAGTAAGACGAAGGAGAGCGGGACCGGGCGTTGCACGTCCGGTTCCAGCACGAAAAGTTTGCATGACGAAATAAACTATCGGATGCTGCTGGCCGCGAATCAAAACTAGGTATGATCCGCCGATATGATGTCGAATCAGGATCACCTATGTCATCGAGCACGAAACAGAAAACCTCGCTTCCGGACAAGCACGATCTGGAAGCGATGTCCCTCTTCCGCTACGAGCTGCGCAAGTTCCTGCGTGTGTCGGAAGAAATCTCCAATGTCGCCGGAATCACGTCGCTTCAATATCAGTTGCTTCTGCACGTTCGCGGATTTCCCGAGCGGCAGTGGGCGACCGTCGGCGAACTCGCGGAGCGATTGCAGGCTGCGCCCAACGGAACCGCAGCCTTGGTGTCGCGTTGCGAGGCGGCGGGCCTCGTCACGCGCAAAACCGACAAGACCGATCGCCGGCAGGTGCAAGTGCATCTGACGGCGAAAGGCGAGCGATGTCTGCTCAAGCTCGCGGCCGAACACAAAACGCACTACGGATCGTTCGGCTGGGTGTTCAACGAAAGACAGGAATGAGCCGATAGCGCACGCGCCGGGCCGATTCGAATTTATGTCACAATGTGCCTTAAATTCAAGTTCGGCTATTTGTGATGCGCATTCCCGGATTCATCGACCGACGCACGATATTGCGCGGCAGGCGGCTATGGCTGCACTACGGCGTGTTCTGGCTCGGCGCGGTCGCGACCGGGCTCGTCGCGGTCATGTACGCGCGGCTGATCGACTTCGGGTACGACACGTTCCTGCGCTTCACGGCCATCTACTGGTGGCTGCCTTTGGTGATCACGCCCGCCATCGCCGCGTTCTGCGTCTGGCTCACGCGCCGTTTTTTTCCAGGTTCGGAAGGCAGCGGCATTCCGCAGGTCATCGCGACACTGCATGAAGGGCGGGAACTCGGGCCGCGGCTGCTTACCATCCGTATTCTCGTTGGCAAGATCGTCATATCATTTCTGTCGATTCTCGGGGGCTTCACGATCGGGCGCGAAGGGCCGACCATCCACGTCGGCGCGGCGCTCATGTACAGCCTGCGTCGTTTCTATCCGTCGCGCTTGCTCAGCATTCGCGGCGGCGCGATGGAGCGCAAGCTGGCGCTTGCGGGCGCGGCCGCCGGATTGTCGGCCGCGTTCAATGCGCCGCTGGCCGGCGTGGTTTTCGCCATCGAAGAGCTCACGCGCAGCTTCGAGCAGCGCACGAGCGGCGTGCTGATCACGGCGATCATCTTCGCCGGTATCGTGTCGCTCGCGCTGCAAGGCAACTACACCTATTTCGGCACGATCAGTCTGGACGGGCATTTTCCCGATTCGCTCGCGCTCGCGGTCATCCTGCTCGGCGCGGTGACGGGCGTCGCCGGCGGGATATTCTGCTGGCTATTGCTGAACACGCAGCGCTGGATGCCCGCGTGGCTCGTCGGCTGGCGTCAGTCGCATCCGGTGGCGTTCGGCGCGGCGTGCGGCCTGTTCATCGCCGTGATCGGTGTGGTCGCGGGCGGTCACACGTTCGGCAGCGGCTATGCGGAAGCGCGCGGCATGCTCGAAGGCAATTCCACACTCGGCGCGAGCTATCCGCTGCTGAAAATGGCGTCGATGGTCGGTTCGTATCTTCCCGGCGCGCCCGGCGGGCTCTTCGCGCCGTCGCTCGCGATCGGAGCGGGCATCGGCAACGCGCTTCATCAGGTCTTCGGCGGCATGCAGTTGCCGATGCTGATCGCGCTCGGCATGGTGGGCTATCTCGCCGCCGTCACGCAGAGTCCGATTACGGCATTCGTGATCGTCATCGAGATGATCAATGGTCATGCGCTCGTGTTGTCGCTGATGGCCACGGCGTTGATTTCGAGTCAGGTGTCGCGGCTCTTCGCGCCGCCGCTGTACGAGGCATTGGCGCACAAATACATGAGCAAGTGAGGCGCGATTACCTTAGTTGCTCTTGCTGTGAGCGACCGCTGCCCGCAACGCCAGCAGATAGCTATCCACGCCGAAGCCGCAAATCTGCCCGTCGACGACCTCGGCGAATACCGAGTGATGCCGAAACGCCTCACGCGCGTGGATGTTGGACATGTGGAGCTCCACGACCGGGCACGTGAGAATGGCCAGCGCATCGCGGATGCCGTAGCTATAGTGGGTCCATGCACCGGCGTTGATCAGCACGGCGTCGCAATGCTGTTCGAACGCCTGGTGAATGCGCTCGCACATCGCGCCTTCGCTATTCGTCTGAAACGATTCGACCTGCACGCCGAGTTCGGCGCCGAGCGCCCGCAGCCGCGTATCGATTTCAGCCAGCGTGATGGTGCCGTACTGCACCGGGTCGCGCTTGCCGAACATGTTGTGATTGATACCGTGCAGCATCAGGATGTTCTTCATTCGTCGCTCCGTCGTACGCGTTAGTCCAGTGGCACCGTGAGCCGGTCGATGACGGTTCGCGTTTTCGGACGGATGCCGCGCCACCAGTCGAACGCTTCGGCGGCCTGTTCGACCAGCATGCCGACGCCGTCGGCGACCGTGCGCACACCGGCATTGCGCGCGAGCCGCAGAAAGGGCGTCAGCCGCTTTCCGTAGGCCAGTTCATAAGCCGCGCCTTCATGGCTGAACACGCTCGGCGGAACGGGCGGCAGGTCGCCCGTGAGACTGGCCGATGTCGCGTTGACCACGAGATCGAAGCGTCCCATTGCTTCGAGATCGCCGTAGCCGCAAGCGACGATCGGACCGCGCGCAGCCACCTGCGCCGCAAGCGCCTGCCCCTTGTCCACGTGACGATTGGCGATGACGAGTTCAGCCGGCCGCGCCGACAGGAACGGCAACAACGCTCCGCGCGCCGCGCCGCCAGCGCCCAGCAGCAGGACGCGCCTGCCTGCCATCGGCAGTTCCAGATTGACTTCGATGTCACGCACGAGTCCGATGCCATCGAAATTCTCGGCGATAATGCGGCCGTCCTCGAACTTCATCGCGTTGACGGCACCGGCGAGTTCCGCGCGCTCGCTGCGTTCGTCCGCCATCGCGAAGGCCTTCAGCTTGAACGGCGCGGTAACGTTCATGCCCCGGCCACCCGCCGCCGCGAACGCCCGCACGGTTTCGGCAAAGGCTTGCTCGGGTTCCAGCGGCCCTTCGATCGCCGTGTAAGCCATGTCCTGCTGCGTTTCCTCCGCGAAAAGGCCATGAATCAGGGGAGATTTGGTGTGTCCGATCGGATTGCCGATCACCGCGTACTGGTCCGTCATCATCGCCTCACTTCGAAAATAGAACGCCTTCGGTCTGCATGGCGTCGATCTCGGCCGCATCGAAACCGAGTGACACCGCGACTTCCGCATTGTGCTGACCGAGGTCCGGCCCGACTTCGCGGATCGTCGTGTCGCAATCGGAAAAGCGGAAGGGCAGGTTCGGCAGGCGCAGCGTGCCGAAGCGCGGATGCTGCTGCTCGATCACCATGCCGCGCGCGACGATCTGCGGATCGGCCAGCACCTCGTCGATGCGCTGCACCTTGGCGCAAGGCACATCCACGCTGTCCAGCAACGCCAGCACTTGCGCGACCGCTCGCGCGGCCACCCAGGGCTTCACCGCGTCGAGGATTTCCACGCGATGCGCATTGCGCCCGTTGAGCGTGTGGAATCGCGCATCGGCGCCGAAGCCTGCCGGGCCGCCGTTCGCCTCGATCAGCGCGGCGAAGCGCTTCCACGAATCATCGACCTGAGCGGCGATCACGAGATCGCCATCGGCGGCGCGGAATACGCCGTAGAGCGTCGATGTCGGCATGTCGTGGCCGGTCTGCTCGGGCAGCACGCCTTGCGTCGTGTAGCACTGTACGGCGTATTCGTGCATCGACACGAGCGTGTCGTACAGCGCCATGTCGATGTGCTGACCGCGCCCGCTTTTTACGCGGCCGAGCAGCGCGGCGTTGATCGCGGCCACCGCGTGAATGCCCGTGTACATGTCGCCGAGCGAGATGCGCATCAAGGGCGGCGGCTCGCCGGGATTGCCGATCATCTGCATGATGCCGCTCTTGGCTTCCGCGATCAGGCCGAAGCCCGCGCGATGCGCATCCGGTCCCGTATGACCGTAGGCCGAGATCGAGCAATAGACGAGCTTCGGATTGCGTTCCGACAACGCCGCATAACCGAGACCGAGCTTGTCGAGCGCGCCGGGCCGGTAGTTTTCGATGAACACGTCCGCCGAGTCGCACAGACGCTGCATGAACGCCTTGCCGCGCGGGTCTTTCATATCGACGCTCACGCCGCGCTTGCCCATGTTGAGCTGCAGGAAGTAGGCGCTTTGCTGATCGTCGAGCACGGTGGCGTGCTGGCGTCCGGCATCGCCGCTGCCGGGACGTTCGACCTTGATGACTTCCGCGCCAAGCGCCGCGAGGCAGCGTCCGACATACGGACCGGCGAGAAAGTGGCTGTAATCGACGACGCGAATACCTTCGAGAGGACGGGCCTGCATCAGAACGCTCCCGGACGGCGCGGCACCATCAGACGATGCTCGCCATGCTGCACGACCTCGCCATGCTGATTGATCAGCTCGGACGGCAACACGACGATGCCCCAGTCAGGCCGGCTCCTGCTCGCGCGCATCGCGCCCACGCGGAATTTGACGTGCAGCACGTCGTCGACCTTGATCGGCAGATTGAAGTCCCACGTCCAGCCGAGCGACATGCCCGGCAGAAAGCGATAGTCGCTTTGCGTCTTGAGGCCATCGGCGATCGACAGTCCGAAGAGGCCATGCGCGACGATCGAACCGAAGTGACTCGCGTTGGCGTATTCCTCGTCGACATGCACGGGCGTGTGATCGCCGGTGAGATCGGCGTACGCCAGAATGCGCGCTTTGGTGACGGTGTATGTCGGGCTTACGCACTCGTCGCCTTCGCGCGCATCGTCCCAGTATTTATCGATGATGTTCATGTTCAAGCCTCCGCACGCGGATTGATTTCGAGGGCCCGCGCAACGCACGAGGCCGGCTTCGCCTGGATCAGTTCGATGGCGAGGCCGTCGGGCAGACGCAGCCAGTTGCGGCCCTGCGCCATTGCCGTGGCGTCGTAGCGTTGCGCGGCGCTCAACGCGGCTTCGAGGTCTTCGCACATCACGCCGAGATGCGCGAGCCGGCCTTCCGGCGCTTCGTGCTTCGGGTCATGGATGAATTGCAGGCCGCCGAGCGTCCAGTACTGGCGGGGTTCATCGACGGTGCCGTCGACTTCGCGCATCGTCATGCCGAGCACGTCTTCGAAGAAGCTGATGTGCCAGTGAATGTCCTTCACGAAGATGGCGACATGCTCCAGATAGGCTTTCGATGCGCTCATGCTCGCGCTCCTTCACGTTGAAGGTCCGTCATGGCGCGCTCGATGCCCTTGATGCATGCAACCAGCGTGGCGTTGACCGGAGTCGGCACGCCGAGGCGTTCGCCCCAGCGCACGACCGCTCCGTTGATGAAGTCGATCTCGGTGATCGAGCCTTTTTCGAGGCTTTGCAGCATCGAGGTCTTGAAGGCCGAGGGCAGTCCTTCGGACGCGAGCGTCCACGCCTGTTCCGGGTCCGTGATGGATAGCGTGACGCCCGCCGCCTTCGCTGCGGCCATCGCTTCGGCGACGGCCGCGAGCGCGGTCGCCTTGAGAACGGGTTCCTCGTAGAGCTGTCCGTAAGTGAGACGGGTGATGCCCGTTATCGCGCCCGTCGCGACGTTGATCAGCAACTTGTCCCACATCGTGCCGAGGATGTTGTCGCTCACCGTGGTCATCAGCCCCGACGCATTGAAGGCGTCGGCAATCGCCTGCACCCGCGCGGTGAGCCGGCCGTCGAGTTCGCCGATGTAGGTCAGTTTCCCTTTCACGCCGGACTGTATGTGTCCGGGACCGCGCAGCACGCCGCCGACATACGTCTTGCCCGCCAGCACGCGCTCGCGGCTCACGACGTCGGCGAGCACGTCTTCATGGCCGAGACCGTTCTGCAACGAAAGCACCAGCGTTTCAGGGCCGATGAGATCGAGCGCGCCGCGCATGGCCGAATCGGTATGGAAGGACTTGACCAGCACGACGACAAGATCCACCGCGCCGACTTCAGCGGCTTTCGTGGCCGCGCGGACTTCGACGCGTCGGGAACCATCGGTATCGTCGACTTGCAGGCCGTCGCGACGCATCGCATCGACGTGCGCCGGCGAGCGGTCGATCAGCCAGGTTTCGTGACCGCCCTGCGAGAGTGTGGAACCGATGGCGCAGCCCAGCGCGCCGGCCCCGAGAATTGCGATCTTCAATGGCGTCTCCCTGATGTGTTGACGCCACGATAGGAGTTGCCGCTCATCATGGCAATGCAATGGCTACAATGACGTCATTGCGTATGGTAATAACGCCATGATTCCGACCGAACTGCCGGACCTGAAGCTGCTGCAGCTTTTCGACCTTCTTTACGATGCTCGCAACGTCACGCGCGTGGCCGAGAAGCTCGGCCAGAGTCAGCCGACCATCAGCATCTGGCTCGGACGTCTGCGCGAGCATCTGCAAGACCCGTTGTTTATCCGTACGCCAGGCGGCATGGCGCCGACCCCGCAGGCCGATGCGCTGATCGGGCCGTGCCGGGAGATTCTCGAATCGTTGCGGCGCTTCACCGCGTGGGAGATCGCGTTCGATCCCGCTACGGCGAAGCGACGATTTCGCATCTGCATGACCGATGCGAGCCACATCACGCTGCTGCCGCGAATGCTTGCGCATGTCCGTGCGCAGGCGCCGGGCATCCGTCTGGAGGCGGCGAGAATCGACGGCAACACGGAACGTGCGCTGGAGTCGGGCGAGGCCGATCTTGCCGTCGGCCATGTGCCCTGGCTAGGCGGCGGCATCTATCAGCAACAGCTCTACACGCAGGATTGGGTGTGCCTGACCAATCCGCATCATCCGCGTGTGCGCGCAAAGCTCGGTGTGAAGCAGTACCGTGCGGAAGGCCACGTCGCGATCGCGGCTGGCACCGGCGCTCAACTGCTGGAGCAGGCGCTCGTGCGCGAGCAGATCGAGCGGGATGTCGTACTGGAATTGCCCGGCTTTCTCGGACTGGGCGCGATCATCCAGACAACCGATTTGATCGCCACGCTGCCGCGGCACATCGGGCAGACGCTCGCAAAGGTCAATGGCCTTTCGCTTCATCCGTGCCCGATTCCCGTGGAGGGTTTTGCCGTGCGGCAGCACTGGCACGCGCGGTATCACCATGAAGCGGGCAATCGCTGGCTGCGCGATCTGATGGCGCAGCTCTTCAGCAGCCTGCGCTGAGCGAGATTGCGCGATCAGGCGTCGCGTTCGTCAGTCGCCGACACCGCCTTCCACAAGGCAAATTCTCCGTGCGCAAGTTCCTGCTTGAGGAAGTCGATGCAAACGCGCACATTTGGCAACTGCGCGGCGCGCGCGGCCGACGACGACGCCGGAAGTGCTGCGCTCGAGCCCATCCTCTTACGAGAAAGCGACATGACGACGACACCTCAGTTCGGCTGGTGCGGGCCGCTGCAAAACGCGAGCTTGATGAAGGAGGCCGGGCTCGACTACATCGAGGCGCAGCTCGTGCCGATGAAACTCGAAGACGACACATCCTTCACCGATGCAAAGGCGAGGGTGGCCGACCTGCCGTTGCCCGCGAGCGCCTTCAGTTATTTGTTCCCGCACGATGCGCGCATCGTCGGTCCGGAGAAAGACGAGCGTCGCAATCGTGCGTATTTCGATCGCGTCGTCGAATTGCTGACGATGGCGCGAGCGCGCGTGGTCGTGCTCGGCAGCGGCTGGACGCGCAACATTCCCGAAGGCTGGACTCAGGCGCAGGCGGAAGACGAATTCTTGAGCGCGCTCGAATGGTGCGCGGACGCCTTGCGAGGCAGCGGCACTACGCTCGCGATCGAGCCGTTGAATCGCAAGGAGTCGAATCTGGTGAACAGCGTCGGCGATGGCGCGCGGCTCGCGAGGAAGCTGAACCGGCCCGAAGTGCGCGGACTTGCGGACTTCTATCACATGGACGAAGAGAACGAGCCGCTCGACGAATTACGCGAGCACTGCGCGTGGCTCGCGCATATTCATCTCGCCGACACCGGCCGTCTGAATCCCGGCTCGGGTTCCTACGATTACCCGAGTTTTTTCGGTCATCTCAAAGCATGTGGCTATCAGGGTTTGCTCAGTGCGGAGTGCGGCTTCAAGGGTGAACCGCTGGCGTCGATGCGCGAGAGCGTGAACTTCATGCGTCAGGCGTGGAACGCCGCATAGCAAATTGACGGCGGTACGCAAGGTTTACCCTAACTATGCGGATCATTCGCGCTCCGTCGAAAACTTATTCAGGCGCGCAATGTCCGATGGAGTCCCCGCGCAACACGCCGAACACGAAGCGCAAAGTTCGATAAATCCGGCCACTACGGGATTCCCCGCTCGTACCCTCCTTGAAATTGTCAAACTCGGTCCATATAATTAGCACTCACTGCACGAGAGTGCTAACAAGATTGCCGTCCGCGAGATTGTTCTCAACGGACGGGTTTTCCCGCGTTTTCAGTCTCAATCAAGAGAGGAGTGTGTATGAACCTTCGTCCTTTGCACGATCGCGTCATCGTCAAACGTCTGGACCAGGAAACCAAGACCGCATCGGGCATCGTGATCCCGGAAGCAGCGGCTGAGAAGCCGGATCAAGGCGAAGTCCTGGCCATCGGCCCGGGCAAGCGCGATGACAAGGGCGTGCAGAACGCCCTCGACGTGAAGGTCGGCGACCGCGTCCTGTTCGGCAAGTACGCTGGCCAGACCGTCAAGGTCGACGGGCAGGAACTGCTCGTCATGCGCGAAGAAGACATCATGGCCGTTCTGGTCAAGTAAGCATCCTTCCTGCACGTTCGGCTTCGCCATCAAGCCGCAGCCCGTTTCGGGCGCGCTGAGCGAAGCCGGAAAATCGAATCGAATCAAGGAGTTTGGATATGGCAGCTAAAGAAGTCACTTTTGGCGATTCCGCACGCGCCAAGATGGTCGAAGGCGTGAACATCCTGGCCAACGCCGTCAAGGTCACGCTGGGTCCGAAGGGCCGCAATGTCGTGCTCGAGCGCTCGTTCGGCGGCCCGACGGTCACCAAGGACGGTGTCTCGGTCGCGAAGGAAATCGAACTGAAGGACAAGCTCCAGAACATGGGCGCGCAAATGGTCAAGGAAGTGGCTTCCAAGACCAGCGACAACGCAGGTGACGGCACCACGACCGCTACCGTGCTCGCGCAATCCATCGTTCGCGAAGGCATGAAGTACGTCGCATCGGGCATGAACCCGATGGACCTGAAGCGCGGCATCGACAAGGCCGTCACCGCAGCAATCGAAGAACTGCGCAAGATCAGCAAGCCCTGCACGACCAACAAGGAAATCGCGCAAGTCGGCTCGATCTCGGCGAACAGCGACACGTCGATCGGCGAGCGCATCGCTGAAGCGATGGACAAGGTCGGCAAGGAAGGCGTCATCACCGTCGAAGACGGCAAGTCGCTGCAAGACGAGCTGGACGTCGTGGAAGGCATGCAGTTCGACCGCGGCTACCTGTCGCCGTACTTCATCAACAACCCGGACAAGCAAGTCGCCGTTCTGGACAACCCGTTCGTGCTGCTGCACGACAAGAAGGTCTCGAACATTCGTGACCTCCTCCCGGTTCTGGAACAAGTGGCGAAGGCTGGCCGTCCGCTGCTGATCATCGCAGAAGACGTCGAAGGCGAAGCGCTCGCTACGCTGGTCGTCAACAACATCCGCGGCATCCTGAAGACGGTTGCCGTCAAGGCTCCGGGCTTCGGCGACCGTCGCAAGGCCATGCTGGAAGACATCGCGATCCTGACCGGCGGTCAAGTGATTGCGGAAGAAACCGGCCTGACGCTCGAAAAGGCGACGCTGGCTGAACTGGGCCAGGCGAAGCGCATCGAAGTGGGCAAGGAAAACACGACGATCATCGATGGCGCTGGCGAAGCCGCGAACATCGAAGCGCGCGTGAAGCAAGTGCGCACGCAGATCGAAGAAGCGACGTCGGACTACGACCGTGAAAAGCTGCAAGAGCGCGTGGCCAAGCTGGCTGGCGGCGTTGCGGTGATCAAGGTCGGCGCTGCGACCGAAGTCGAAATGAAGGAAAAGAAGGCACGTGTCGAAGACGCACTGCACGCAACGCGCGCAGCTGTGGAAGAAGGCATCGTGGCGGGCGGCGGTGTTGCGCTGATCCGTGCTCGTCGTGCGATCGACGGCCTGAAGGGCGCCAACGCCGATCAGGACGCAGGCATCAAGATCGTTCTGCGTGCAATGGAAGAGCCGCTGCGCCAGATCGTCACGAACGGCGGCGAAGAAGCTTCCGTCGTGGTGGCGGCTGTTGCTCAAGGTACGGGCAACTACGGCTACAACGCGGCCACCGGCGAGTACGGTGACCTGGTGGAAGCCGGCGTCGTCGACCCGACGAAGGTCACGCGCACCGCGCTGCAAAACGCGGCATCGGTGGCAGGCCTGCTGCTGACGACCGACGCAGCCGTTGCCGAACTGCCGAAGGAAGACTCGCCGATGCCTGGCGGCATGCCCGGCGGCATGGGCGGCATGGGCATGGACATGTAATCTGGCTTTGGCCGATTGCATCGGCGCGGACTTCGAAAGAGGTTTCGCGCCGTGCCAAGAAAAAACCCGCAGCGATGCGGGTTTTTTTTCGTCCATACAAAGGCTATTTGTTCATCTCGTCGCGGAGTTTCTGCGCGGCGGCCTTGTAGTCGTAGGTCGGATAAAACTCCGTGCGATAGCCGCCCCACGCGGTGCTCTCGATCGCGCGGTTCACTTCGCGCAGCCGATCGGCGGGCACGCGCAGCGTCACCACCTGCCCGATGCCCATCATCACGTACCACGACACCACTTCCACGCCCGGCGGCGGAAACTGCTTGAAGTAGCCTTGTTCCTTCAGTTGCTGATTGATCTGCGGCAGCGTCTTCGATTCATCGTGCTTGAGGAAGATCGTCAGCAGGAACGTGCCGTCGCCCGCCGGCGTGGCGCCGGGCGGCGGCGCGGCATTCTGGGCGTGAGCGGGCAGGGCAAGGTTGAACAGCGAAACGAACAGCGTGGCTCCAAGCAAACGGGCGATTCGTGCTGCCGGCTTATGCATCGGGAAACCCTCCGTAGCGTCGAACGTGGTCAGACTTTGTGATGAATCCGCAAGCGCTCCATCAGATGCAGCGCGTTGGGCTGCGCATGGCCCTCGGCGGTGTTATCGAAGATGCACCAGACTTCGGGCGTCTTTTTCGCGCGGTTATGCAGGGTGCGCGCGAGATCGTCGAGATAGGTGTAGTCGTAGGAAGACTTGTAGAGCTCGGGCGAGCCGTGCAGCCGCACATAAACCAGCGACGCGTCCGCGCGATGCTTGATCTCGCATTCATCGGGGATCGGATCGGCGTCCACGTACGCGATGTGATGCGCCTTCAGCAGCGCCGCCGCGTGCGTCGTGAACCAGCTATGCTCGCGCGCCTCGAATGCGACCGGCAGCTTCGTGCGCTCGCGCAGAGCCTTGAGAAAAGTTTCGGCGATCTCGTGATCGAAGGGCAGGCTCGGCGGCAGTTGCACGAGCCAGCAGCCGAGCTTGTCGCCCAGGTGCCCGGCTGCCTGAAGGAATTCATCGAGCAGGGAAGCGGTATCGACGAGACGCGCATCATGCGTGATCGCCTTCGGCAACTTGACCGAAAAGCGGAACGATTCGGGCACGCTCTCCGCCCAGTGCGCGTAGGTCTGCTCGCGATGCGGCTTGTAGAAACTGGAGTTGATCTCGACGCAGGTCAGCACATGCGAATAGCGTTGGAGGTGCGTGCCTTCGTGCGGAAAGCTCGCGGAGACGGCGCTCGACAGGCCCCAGCCCGCGCAGCCGATGCGGATTGCGCCTTGCGGGCCGGGCTTGTGCAGATGGGGCAGTCGATATGGCATGCGCTCGCGTCGCCTCCCTTATTGTTCGGGTGTCAGTGTCGGGCTTCTCCGGGCAGCCCCGTCGGATCATCAGGTAGCGCGGATGTTTCGCCGTCTTCGTCGGCGTCGTTCGAGCGCGCCCAGAAGAAGCGGTCCGGCAGATACGCGCCCATGCCGGGCCGAAAAGCGGCGCGCGCGGCCTGGAACACGTATTCCTGCGCCTCGCGCGCGGCCTCGGCGGGCTCCTGGCCGTTCGCAAGCAAAGCAGCGACGGCCGAACCGAGCGTATCGGTCAGACCCATGATGCGCTGCACGCCGCGCTCCCACGTGTCCTGACGCACTTGTCCCTCTTCGCTGTAGAGCGTGTTCACATGCCGGTGCGTGCCGGTTTCCATCGCGAGCACGTACTCGCAGCCTTGCGCCAGGATGTGGGAAATCGCGGAATCGAGCGTCGGCGATTCGGCGTCGCTGTCCGGCTGGGCGAGTTGCAGTAGCGTGGCGTGATCGGCGATCAGCATGGTGGTCTGCGGCACGAGCAGATCGGCAAGCGATTCGCGGAGTTCGTCGGCGGACAATACGTGTTCGTCGTCGAGCGTGAAATCGGGCGCGAGGATCAGCGGCACGTCGTCGTAATCGGAGACGACTTCGGCGATGGCCGACACGAGCTCCGCGCGCGTCGCCGCACCGATCTTGAACGCGGCGATCGGCATGTCCTCCAGCAACATGCGCGCCTGGGTCGCGACCGTGTCCGGATCGAGCCCGGTCACTTCATCGCAGGTGGCGGAGTCGCGCACCGCGTAGCCGGTGAGCACGGTTGCGCCGTGGCAGCCCATGCTTGCGAGCGTCAGCAGGTCGGCTTGCAGGCCCGAGCCGCCCGTGGGATCGAAAAGGCCGAAGGTGAGTACGATCGGAGGGGAGTCGCCGGTCATGGCAAAAACGGACATTATGGTATTGATTGCTTGATTGGACGGTCGGCTCTAAGGGCACTCGCCCGCGCCTTGAGCGCGTGAGCGAATGCCCGCTCGGTCATGTCTGATTATGCGGCCTAATGTCGCCCGGCTGTTCTCTTTGCGCACTTTTTTCGGGCGCGCGAGCCTGGGTCGCGGAAAGCCGTCGCGGTGACCGTTTCGACCGATATCACGATGCGCGCACCCCGGACGGCCCGCTTGCTAGGCATCGACACGGCAACACGGTACCATCATGTCCTAATTTCAACCGACCTATCGACGCGGCATAAGTATGGAATACAGAAGCTGGATGTGCCTGATCTGCGGCTGGATCTACGACGAGGAGGCGGGATTGCCCGAAGAGGGCATCGCGCCGGGCACGCGCTGGGAGGACGTTCCGATCAACTGGACCTGTCCCGAATGCGGAGCCCGCAAGGAAGATTTCGAGATGGTTCAGATCTGATCTTGTCGTTCTGCCGCGCCGCATGACTCGCGTCATGCGGCGCGCGTTTTTTGCGGACCGCGTTCGAATATGACGACGCGTGCCGCGCGCATGCTGCCGCCGTGCGGCTCGCGCGATTTCTCGGTTTTTGTAGCGTAAGGCGAGTTCGTTGCGGCGATTCCGGCGTCGCGCGATGTTGGCGAACAAAGGTGAAAGGTGCGAAAAGCCTCGGCGGGCGCATTCGATTTCCGCTCCCGCCCGATGAGGCATACGCTTGAAGCAGGCGTGACGACGCTCGTCCCGCCTACCGATGACGCATTTTCAACGGCGTGCGACGGCGGCGTTCGATCACCGCGCCCGCGAACCGGCTTGTGAGCGCTTGTTATGACATCTCGTCCCGATCTGCCCGTTCCCTTCGAAGCCCTGCCCAATCCGCGCGGTGGATCGGTGCGACTCGCCGAAATGGCGCTGACCGACGCGCTGCACGCGTTTCAGCGCCAGGGCGAAACCGGGGCCGCGTTGAAGCGCGCCATCGCCGCGCTGCATTCTGCGGGCTGGCTGCCCGGGCAGCGTTTCGCCGAGGCGCTCGCGCTCGTCGCGCCGCTCGGCGACGAATCGGAGGGAAGCCACGCGCGCATCGCCGACGCGATCGCGGTGTTTCGCGGCGCGGTCGAACGCCACAATCTGCGCGAACTCTCGTGCTCGACCGGGCTTTTCGATCACTATCGCGGGCTGCACGCGCTCCTGGCCGCGCACACGCGGGTCGCGCCCGTTTCCTACGACGACCTCGCGCTTGCGGGCCGCGCGATCGCGCCGGCGACGCTGCGCGGTATCGCGCCCGAGCGGCTCGCGCACCTGCGGGCGCATTACGAGGCGACGCTGCTCAAATTGCTGCGCGGATCGGCCGAAGAATCCGCCAATGCCTTCGCGCGCCTCGATACCTGTCTCGACGAACTGCGCGGTTCCGATCCCTACGATTTCTGGCGGCTCGCGTCGTCGACGGTGCGGGCGCTGCGTGAGCGCGCCGAACGCAGCGGCGGCGCGCTCGACCATATCGCCGATGCGAAGCGTCTCTACGCGCGCTTCAATCTCGTGCTGGCGGACCAGGCGCACGCGCTGACGTACGCGCCGCGTTCGCTCGTGCGCGCGACGCTTGCGCTGCTGTGGCGCGATTTCGCGCTATACGGCGCGGCGCCCGAAGACACCGAGCACGTCGACGTGCTGCGCGACTACGGCTTGACCGTGGCATGGCACGTCGCCGCGACGCCGGCATCGGAGGCCGCGTGGGAAGCGGGCGCCGCGCAGGCGAGCGAGGAAGCCTCGCGCGATGCCGCGACCCGCGATCTCGGCGTGCTGCGCGTGAACGCGGCCGCCTACGAGGATTTCCTGCAGAGCGCGGAGACATCGATCGATGCGCTCGTCGAGCGCGGCACGCAGGCGAGCGAAACCGGCACGGTCGACGAAGCCGCGGCGCTTTCCGCGGCGGACGCGTCGCATCGGCTGGGCGCGGCGGCGTGCGCGCTGGGCCTCGGGCATGTCGCGCTGCTGGCGGATACGCTCGGCCTGGCGTGGCGGCGCGTCGCGCATCACGGAGAAACGCACGCCGATGGCGCCGAAGGCGCGACACGCGGCATCGATGCCACCGTGCCCGAGCGCGCCGCGCAAATGCTGCGTTCGATGCTGCATCAGGCGGCGGCTGGCATCGCGCCTTCCGAAGGGCGCGGATCGATCGTCGCCCTCACCGCGATGATCGAGAAGCCGGCGCTCGTCGCGCGTTAGTCGTCCTCGGGCGGCGCGGCGTCTTTCGCGCCGGGCTTGCGCACGACGTCATAGCGCGCGAGCGTGCGCTTTCTGGCGGCGTCGTGATCGACGATCGGCTGCGGATAATCGGCGCCGATCGAGATTTTCGCGGCCTTCAGCGCATCCGGCTTCGCGAGCCACGGCGCGTGGATATCGCGATCCGAAAGGCCCGCGATCTCCGGCACGTAATGCCGGATGAACTTGCCCGCGGCATCGAATTTCCGCGACTGCGTGACCGGATTGAAAATACGGAAATACGGTTGCGCGTCACAGCCGCTCGACGCGGCCCATTGCCAGCCGCCGTTGTTGTTCGATAGCTCGAAGTCGTTCAGCAGCGCTTCGAAATACGCCTCGCCGCGACGCCAGTCGATACCGAGATCCTTTGTCAGAAAACTCGCGACCACCATGCGCAACCGGTTGTGCATGTAACCGGACGTGTTGATCTGCCGCATTGCCGCATCGACGAGCGGATAGCCCGTCTGACCCGCGCACCACGCGGCGAAGCTCGCGTCGGCGGCGTCGCCCGTTTCCCAGCGTATGCGGTCGTATTCCGGCTTGAACGCGCGATGATCGCCCGCCACGCCGACATGCGGAAAATGGTGCAGCACGGAGAAATAGAACTCGCGCCAGATCAGCTCGCCGAGCCAGGTTTCCGCGCCCTTGTCGCCGTGACGCTGCGCATCGTGGGCGCTGCGGGCGAGCGCGCGGATCGACATGGTGCCGTGCCGCAGATGCACGCCGAGATAGCTCGGGCCCTTCAGCGCGGGGAAATCGCGCGTGCGGCCGTAATCGGTCATGCGGTCGCGAAAATCGTCGAACAGTTCGTAAGCGCCGCTCGTGCCGGCGGGAAACGCGGGGCCGTGCGCGTCGGGAAAGCCGAGCGCGGCGAGCGACGGAACCGCGTGCTTCACGCCCGCCGGCGGCTTCGCGAGCGCGCTCAGATGATCCTCCGACGCATACGGCTTCAGCGCATCCGGCGTGAGGGTGGCGAGCCACTTGCGCTTGTATGGCGTGAAGACGGTGTAGGGCTTGCCTGCGCCTGTCATCACGTCGTCATGATCGAAAACGGCCTGATCGCGGAACGTGAAAAAAGCGATGTCCTGACTCGCGAGCTTCTTCGCGACGGCCTCGTCGCGCGCCTTCGCGGCCGGTTCGTAATCGCGGTTGGCGAACACGGCATCGACGCCGCATTCGCGTGCGAGCGCCGGAATATCGTGAACCGGATGACCGTGCCGCACGATCAGCGCGCCGCCGGCCTCGCGCAGCGTGCGGTCCAGTTCGACGACGCTCGCATGGATAAAGGGCACGCGCCGGTCCTTTTTTTCGAGCGGCGAGAGAATATCGCGATCGAAAATGAACGCACACAGCACGCGGCGGCACCGTGTAAGCGCATGATAGAGTGCAGCATTGTCTGCCGCGCGCAGGTCCCGCCGAAACCAGACCAGACCTACATCAAAGTCGGCCATCTCGCAGCGCCTTTGTTAAAATTCTGAATTATGTCCAAGACTTCCGATCGCATCAATTTGACGAATCAGTTCCTGATCGCCATGCCCAACATGGCCGATCCGACGTTTTCAGGAACGGTGGTCTACCTGTGCGATCACACGGAGAAAGGCGCGCTCGGCCTCGTCATCAACCGGCCGACCGATATCGATCTCCAGTCGCTCTTCAACCGCATCGATCTCAAGCTGGAGATCGAGCCGCTCGTCCATTTGCCCGTGTATTTCGGCGGTCCCGTGCAGACCGAGCGCGGCTTCGTGCTGCACGAAGCGGGCGAGGGCGAACCGTACAGTTCGTCGATGAGCGTGCCCGGCGGCCTCGCCATGACCACATCGAAGGACGTGCTCGAAGCGGTCGCGAGCGGCAAGGGCCCCGAGCGTTTCCTGCTCACGCTCGGTCACGCCGGCTGGGGTGCGGGGCAACTCGAAGAGGAAATCTCGAAGAACGGCTGGCTCACAGTGGAAGCCGATCCGCGCATCATCTTCGACGTGCCGGCCGAAGACCGCCTCGAAGCAGCGCTCTCGCTGCTTGGCGTGTCGCGCTCGATGTTGTCCGGCGAAGCAGGGCACGCATGAGCCGCGAAGCCACGCTGCTGGCATTCGATTACGGCGAGAAGCGAATCGGTGTCGCCGTCGGCAATACGCTCACAAAACACGCGCGTGCGCTCGTCACGCTGGAAAATCGCGATCGCGAATATCGCTTCGTCGAAGTGGGCAAGCTGCTCGACGAGTGGAAGCCCGATACCGTGGTCGTCGGCATGCCGATGCATCCCGACGGCACGCCGCATGAAATGAGCGCGCTCGCGAAGCGCTTCGGCAATCAGGTGAACGGCCGTTTCAACGTGCCCGTGCAATGGGTGGACGAGCGCTACTCGTCCGTCGACGCCAAAGCCGATTTGCGCGAACGCGGCGTGCGCACCAACGCACGCGGCCGCTTCGACGATATCGACGCCGAAGCGGCCCGCGTCATTCTTCAACAATATCTCGACGGACTTCCCGACGATCATGAGTTCCATTGACGCCGAGTCGCTCTATCGCGCGCTGGTCGAACAGATTCGCGCTGCGTTCGGACAATCGCTTGCCGCATCGGATGGCCCGGTTCTCGCCGGCATCTACAGCGGCGGCGTGTGGCTGGCGGAGCGGCTCGCGAAGGATCTGAGCGCACCGCACTTCGGCGTGGTGAATGTCGCGCTGCATCGCGACGACTACGCGAAAAAGGGCCTGCACAGCCAGGCCCGCCCGACCGAGTTGCCTTTCGATGTGAACGGCCGTCGCATCATCCTGATCGACGACGTGCTGTCGACGGGGCGCACTGTGCGCGCGGCGATCAACGAGCTGTACGACTACGGCCGCCCGGCGTCGATCGACCTCGCGGTGCTCGCCGATCGCGGCGGGCGCGAAATGCCGATCGGCGCGCGCTTCACCGGCGCGACGGTTGAAGTGCCCGCGAACCAGAACCTCGTGCTCGCGCGTCGCGAGGACGGCGGATTCACTTTCACGACCGAAGCCCGCTGAGCGACGCTCGCAGCTTCTTTCCAGTAACACCCGGGATCACCATGAACACCGCCACTCAGGGCGCAACCGAGACGGGCGCGCCTACCCAAGACAAGTTCCGGTACGGCTTTCTCAAGGGCAACCCGCAGCTCACGAAGAACGGCGAGCTCAAGCACTTGCTGACCATCGAAGGACTGCCGCGCTCGATCGTCACGCACATTCTGGATACCGCCGAGCAGTTCGTGAGCGTGACCGACCGCGAAGTGAAGAAGGTGCCGCTCCTGCGCGGCAAGTCGGTGTTCAATCTCTTCTTCGAGAACTCGACGCGCACGCGCACCACGTTCGAGATCGCGGCGAAGCGCTTGTCGGCGGATGTGCTGAACCTGAACATCAACGCGTCATCGACGAGCAAGGGCGAATCGCTGCTCGACACGATCAACAACCTCTCCGCGATGCACGCGGACATGTTCGTCGTGCGTCACGCGTCGAGCGGCGCGCCGTATCTGATCGCGGAGCATTGCGCGCCGCACGTGCACGTGATCAATGCGGGCGATGGCCGCCATGCGCATCCGACGCAAGGCCTGCTCGACATGTACACGATCCGCCATTACAAGCGCGACTTCACGAAGCTGCGCGTGGCGATCGTCGGCGACATTCTGCATTCGCGCGTCGCGCGCTCGGACATTCACGCGCTGACCACGCTGGGCGTGCCGGAAGTGCGCGCGATCGGCCCGCGCACGCTCCTGCCGGGCAACCTCGACCAGATGGGCGTGCACGTCTATCACAATCTCGACGAAGGCCTGAAGGGCGTCGACGTGATCATCATGCTGCGCCTGCAGAACGAGCGCATGAGCGGCGCGCTCCTGCCGTCCGCGCAGGAGTATTTCAAGAGTTGGGGACTCACGCCCGAGCGTCTTGCGCTCGCCGCGCCCGATGCGATCGTCATGCATCCGGGCCCGATGAACCGTGGCGTGGAAATCGACTCGCAGGTGGCCGACGGCCCGCAATCGGTGATCCTGAATCAGGTGACCTTCGGCATCGCCGTGCGCATGGCGGTGATGGGCATCGTGGCCGGCAACAGCGACTGAAGAAGACGACATGAAGATCCAGATTCAAAACGGCACGATCATCGATCCGGCCGCGGGCACGGAAGAACGCAAGGACGTTTTCATCGCGGCGGGCAGGATCGTCGGCATCGGCGCGGCGCCCGCGGATTTCAACGCGGCGAAGGTCATCGACGCGTCGGGGCTCTACATCGCGCCGGGTTTCGTCGATCTGTCCGCGCGGTTGCGCGAGCCGGGCTTCGAGCACAAGGCGACGCTCGAATCCGAAATGGCCGCCGCGATGGCCGGCGGCGTGACGAGCCTCGTGTGTCCGCCCGACACCGACCCGACGCTCGACGAGCCGGGCCTCGTCGAAATGCTCAAGTTTCGCGCGCAGAAGCTGCATCTCGCGCATGTGTATCCGCTCGGCGCGCTGACCGTCGGCTTGAAGGGCGAGGCCATCACCGAGATGGTCCAGTTGACCGAGGCGGGCTGCATCGGTTTTTCGCAGGCCGATAACCCGATCGTCGATACGCGCACGCTGCAACGCGCGCTGCAATACGCGACCACGTACGGCTACACCGTGTGGCTGCGCCCGCAGGACGCTTACATGTCGAAGGGCGGGGTGGCGGCGAGCGGCGCGGTGGCGTCGCGGCTCGGATTGTCGGGCGTGCCCGTGGCGGCGGAAACCATCGCGCTGCATACCATCTTCGAATTGATGCGCGTGACCGGTGCGCGCGTGCATCTGTCGCATCTGTCGTCGGCGGCGGGCGTCGAACTCGTGCGCGCGGCGAAGGCCGAGGGTCTCGCGGTCTCGTGCGACGTGACGGTCAATCATGTCCATCTGACCGATATCGACATCGGCTACTTCGATTCGCAATTCCGTCTCGATCCGCCGCTGCGCTCGCAGCGCGACCGCGACGCGATCCGCGCGGGCCTCGCGGACGGCACCATCGACGCGATCTGCTCCGATCACACGCCGCTCGACGACGACGAAAAGCTGCTGCCCTTCGCTGAAGCCACCCCGGGCGCGACCGGTCTCGAAATGCTGCTTTCGCTGACAGTGAAGTGGGCGCTCGACGCGAACGTGCCGCTCGCGAAGGCGCTCGCGCGCATCTCGTCTGCGCCCGCCGACGTGCTCAAGTTGCCCGCGGGCCGCATCGCGACGGGCGCGATCGCGGATCTCTGCGTGTTCGACGCGGCGGGCGAATGGCGCGTCGATCCGACGAAGCTGAAGAGCCAGGGCCGCAACACGCCGTTCCTCGGCTACGAGTTGCCGGCGCGCGTGCGTGCGACGATCGTCGGCGGTCACGTCGCGTTCGAGAGCCGCTGATCATGTTCGCTGGGCGCAAGCTGCGGCTCGTTATCCACTTGCTGTATGGCATGTGGGTTGTCGCGAGGCGCTTTCCGCGCGCGTCCGCGAGCGAGCGCGCCGAGATGAATCGCGTGTGGTCGCTCGAGATGTTGCGGCTTTCCGGTATGAAGCTCGTCGTGCATAACGACGAAGCCCGGCTCGATGCGGGCGTGCTCGTCGTCGGCAATCACATCTCGTGGATCGATATCTACGTGATCAACGCGTGGCGTCCGACGCCGTTCGTGTCGAAGGCGGAGATACGAAAGTGGCCGGTCGTCGGCTGGCTCGCGCAACAGCTCGGCACGGTGTTCGTGCAGCGCGAGAAGCGTAGTGACGCGAAGCGCATCATGCACGAGCTGGCCGACCGGCTGCTCGCGGGCGAAATGATGTGCGTGTTCCCGGAAGGCACGACCACCGATGGCACGTCGCTGCTGCCGTTTCACGCCAACATGTTTCAGGCGGCGGTGTCGGCGTCGTGTCCGGTGCAGCCGATCTGCCTGATGTACGAGGACGCGCAAGGGCGGCAATCGACCGCGCCTGCGTATATCGGCGATATGTCGCTCGACGATTCGCTGAACGCGTTGCTCGGCGCGGGGGAGATCACCGCGCATCTGTATGTGTGTGATCCGCTTGCGCCGGGGGCGGATCGGCGGTTGCTTGCGAGTGAGGCGCAGGCGGCGGTGGAAAGCGCTTTGCGAGTCATGCGCAGAGAGGCGGGCCCCAGGTCTCACGATGCGCGGATGCCTGCTTCTGAAAAGCAAGGTCCGGCCATCGTGTAGACGGCTGCGCTAAGGGACTCGATCAGGTAGGTTGCAGCAGCGCGCCGATAATGCAGCGTAACGATAGGCACTTGCACCGGTGCGCCGTCGGCGGCCGGCCGAAAACGGCCCGCGCGTGTAAACTGAAGGTTTCTCCGGCACGGATCGAAAGGGTCGATGCGTCACTGCTACCTGCATATCGGGACTCACAAGACTGGTACCTCGTCCATTCAGCGTGTCCTCGCGACGCAACCCAAAGTCCTACAAGAAGCTGGCTACATTTTTCCTCTGGCCGGACGATTCACGGACGACTCCGGGCAACACGGGCTCGCGCAACAGTCAAATTCAGACGAGCTGGGCGTGCTCGTTGAGACGCTCATCACCGAGATTTCGGGCTCTCGCAGGCACGTTATCCTCTCTAGCGAAGAGTTTTCGCACATGTTGTGGCGAAACGCGTCCGGCTTTCAGCATCTCGTGAACAGGCTCTCGTCCGTCGTCGACAAGATTGTCGTCATTCTGTATCTGCGCAAACAGGCCGGGTTCATCGAAAGCAACTACGTCGAGCGCCTGAAGAGCGGCTTTTGCCTCGATTTCTCGACCTACGCACAGACGCGGCTCGACACCGAGCTGGCCGAGTTTCCGCTGGACTATCGCAAGCTGATCGCGCGGCTCGACGATTCGAGTGGCATCGAACTCATTGTTCGCGATTACGATGCAGTCCGCTCGTCCAGTGTGTTGCCGGGGTTTCTCGACATCATCGGCTGGCCGCGTGAGATCGCGCTGACCGAGGAACGCGTAAATACCGGCGATCCGCTCGTCGATGCACTGAAAAATTTCTGCCGCGCCCAGTTGCAGCGGAAACTGACCAATGCGGATGAGCGGCTGATCGAATTGATCGATGCGAGCATTCCCGTGCGTCCACGCATGAGCGGCAAGACGCTTCGCTCGTACGTCCGGCATTTCGCGTCATGCAATCGCGAACTTGCGCAGCGATTTGGGTTGCCATCACTCGTCGAAGAGCCGCCGCCCGAGCGAGCGTTCGGCGAGTGGCGCGGACTCGGCAGTGCGCCGCCGCCCGATGACGGAATGCAACCGGTCGTCACACTCGATAATCTATTCTCGAAGGATTTCGTTGCGGTCGTGACGGCTGCAGCACAACGATTCGCGCTAATGGATGCTGCATTGGCGGATGCGCGCATGATCGCCGGGCAGCGGCTGAACGAGATAGAAGATTTGCGCTCACGACTGGCACGCGCGGAGCAGCATGAGCTGGCCAGCGCGGCGCCCGAGCCACCGCCGAGCCTGCCGCCCGGAGAGGCGCCCGAACCGCCGCCGACCCTGCGGGCCTGCGCGAGCGCATTTCGCGCGTGGGCGCTGTATCGGCTCCGCGCCTGATCGACTGCGCGCTGCTGCGAGCCGGTCATACGCTGGCGGTGCGTCCGAATGCCAATGGGTTTTGCTCGCGGCTAGATTGTCGCCTTGCGGTCGGCACATTCGACCTGCACGATAGTGCGTCTGGCTGGTTCGCTCTCAAGCCGCACCGCCGACAACTGGGCGCCCCAGACGCACCCTGAATCGAGCCCGATGACTTTCTCGCGGATGTAGAGCCCGAGCGCCGCCCAGTGACCGAACACGACGGTGACGTTCTGCGTCTTGCGCGACGGCACGTCGAACCAGGGCATGTACCCTTTCGGTGCTGACTGAACGGCGCCGCTCGACGAGAAGTCCATCACGCCGTGTGCATCGCAGAAGCGCACGCGCGTCAGCGCGCTGCAGGCGACGCGAAGTCGTTCGATGCCCATCAGTTCCGCACTCCACTGATTCGGCATATTCCCATACAGCCCCGCCAACATCTCTTTCCAGTCCGGGCCGCGCAGCGCGCGCTGCAGTTCGTCGGCCAGCTCCAGCGTCTGATCGAGGTCCCATTGCGGCAAAACCCCGGCATGCACGAGCAGCATGCCGTTCTCGAAGTGCGCGAACGGGCGGTGGCGGATCCAGTGCAGCAACTCAGGAGCGTCGGGTGCATTCAGGATCTCGTCGATCGTGTCGCCCTTCTTGGTCTTGCGGATACCCGCAGACACCGACAGCAGATGCAGATCGTGGTTGCCGAGGACGGGCACGGCGCGCTCGCCCAGCTCGATGACGTCACGCAACGTGCCGAGCGAGTCGTGACCCCGGTTGATCAGATCGCCGGCGAACCAGAGCGGCGCTTTGGGTGGCGGCGCAGCTTTCGCTAGGAGCTGCCGGAACTGGTTGCGGCAACCCTGGATATCGCCGAAAGCGAGCGGGGCACAGTTGTATGGAGCAGTCATCGGAAAAAAGATCGAAGAGGTGCGCGGCGGTCGGCGGTGAGCGATACTGCTTCGCTGCGGTTGCGAAACGTCGACGCCGCACGGATGCGGCGTCGCACAATGCGCGATGATAGCGTGCGTCGGTCGCGGGCGTAATCGATGAAGTCGGCGAACGGAAGTTGCCACTTACCGACTGCATCAGTTTGTTAGCGTGCTGGCGTTCTTTTCCCTCGCCTTTATAATTGCTAGTTACACGCGGCCTGCAGGCCGGTCGCGACAGTTGCGGCGCGAGTCAGTCGTTCGGCCCCTCCATTTCGAAGGAAGTTCATGATCCTGGTAACAGGCGGCGCCGGCTTTATCGGCGCTAATTTCGTGCTTGACTGGTTAGACGGCTCTGATGAGCCTGTTCTGAACGTGGACAAGCTTACGTATGCGGGTAACCTGCGTACACTGGAATCGCAGCGGGACAATTCTCGGCACATTTTCGTGCGCGCCGACATCTGCGATCGCGCAGCACTCGACGCGCTGTTCGCCGACCATAAGCCGCGCGCGGTGCTGCACTTCGCGGCCGAGAGTCATGTCGACCGTTCCATCCACGGACCCGCCGACTTCGTGCAGACAAACGTTGTCGGTACGTTCACGCTTCTCGAGGCTGCACGGTCGTACTGGAACACGCTAGACGCAGCGGACAAGATGGCGTTCCGCTTTCTGCACGTGTCGACGGACGAGGTGTTCGGCTCGCTTTCCGCCACAGACCCGCAGTTCTCGGAAACCACACCTTACGCGCCCAATAGCCCGTATTCCGCGACCAAGGCAGGTTCCGATCACTTGGTGCGGGCTTACCACCACACGTACGGACTGCCAACGCTCACCACCAACTGTTCGAACAACTACGGACCGTACCAGTTCCCCGAAAAGCTCATTCCGCTGATGATCGCGAATGCGCTGGCCGGAAAGCCTCTGCCCGTATATGGGGACGGACAGAACGTCCGTGACTGGCTGTACGTGGGGGATCATTGCAGCGCCATTCGCGAGGTGCTGGCGCGCGGCGTGCCGGGCGAAACCTACAACGTCGGCGGCTGGAACGAGAAAAAAAATCTCGAGGTCGTGCATGCGCTGTGCAGTCTCCTGGACGCAAAACGACCTAAGGCGCAAGGTTCGTATCGCGATCAGATCAACTACGTGACGGATCGGCCGGGTCATGACCGCCGCTACGCAATCGACGCGAACAAGCTCGCACGCGAGCTTGGCTGGAAGCCTGCCGATACTTTTGAAACGGGCCTGGCGAAGACCGTCCAGTGGTATCTCGACAATCAGGAATGGGTCGATGAAGTCGCTTCGGGCGAATACCGCAAGTGGGTCGAGACAAACTACGCGCAACGCGCGTGAGGCAAAACGATGGCGCGCAAAGGCATCATTCTCGCGGGCGGGTCCGGTACACGCCTGTATCCCATCACGCATGTCGTGTCGAAGCAGTTGCTTCCGGTCTACGACAAGCCGATGATCTATTACCCGCTGTCTACGTTGATGATCGCGGGTATTCGCGACGTACTCATCATCTCGACGCCGCAGGACACGCCTCGCTTCGAAGCCATGCTCGGCGACGGCAACCGATGGGGCATGAATATCCGGTACGCCGTTCAGCCGTCGCCCGACGGGCTCGCGCAGGCGTTCATCATCGGCCGTGAATTCGTTGGCAACGACCCGTCCGCGCTGATTCTCGGGGACAACATCTTTTACGGTCACGATCTGGTCAAGCAACTGGAACGCGCCAGCGCGCGTACGGACGGGGCGACGGTATTCG
The DNA here is from genome assembly GCF_964261745.1 of Caballeronia sp. S22. Lineage (NCBI taxonomy): Bacteria > Pseudomonadati > Pseudomonadota > Betaproteobacteria > Burkholderiales > Burkholderiaceae > Caballeronia > Caballeronia sp. S22. The sequence goes on from NZ_OZ180035.1 coordinate 817,966, forward strand.
CGTATCACGTTCACGATCCGGAGCGTTACGGTGTCGTCGACTTCGATGACAAATTCCGCGCGCTGTCGATCGAAGAAAAGCCGGCCAAGCCTCGCTCGAACTATGCGGTAACGGGGCTGTACTTCTACGACAAATCCGTGTGCGACATTGCCGCCAACATCAAGCCGTCGGCGCGCGGCGAACTGGAAATCACCGACATCAACTCGTGCTATCTGGCGCAGAAGAAGCTGGACGTCGAAATCATGGGCCGCGGCTATGCATGGCTCGATACCGGCACGCATGACTCGCTGATCGATGCCGCGATCTTCATCGCCACACTGCAGAAGCGGCAGGGGCTTGTCGTCGCATGTCCCGAAGAGATCGCATACCGGCGCAAGTGGATTAGCGACGAACAGCTGCTCGCGCTCGCCAGGCCGCTCGCGAAGAACGCATACGGTCAGTATTTGCTCAACCTTCCGAAGGACCAAGTCGCATGGCCATCCACGTAACGCCTACGGCGCTGCCTGAAGTCAAGATCATCGAGCCGAAGGTTTTCGGCGATGCGCGCGGCTTCTTCTACGAGAGCTTCAATGCACGGGAGTTTGCGGAGCATGTGGAAGCGGGCGTCGAGTTCGTGCAGGACAATCATTCACGTTCGGCGAAGGGCGTGCTGCGCGGGCTGCATTATCAAATCCAGCATGCACAGGGAAAACTTGTGCGTGTCGTCGAGGGTGAGGTGTTCGACGTCGCCGTCGATATCCGAAAGACTTCGCCGAATTTCGGGAAGTGGGTCGGCGTGAATCTGTCGGAGCAGAATCATCGCCAGCTGTGGGTGCCATCGGGGTTTGCTCATGGGTTCGTCGTGTTGTCGGAGACGGCGCAGTTTCTTTATAAGACGACGGATTACTGGTATCAGCAGCACGAGCGCAGCATCGTGTGGAACGACCCCGAGATCGGCATCGAATGGCCGATCGACTTCGAACCGATGCTTGCCGCAAAAGATGCGGCGGCCAAGAGGCTGGCAGATGCCGAGGTGTTCTGAATGAGCGAATCTTTGGATCGAACCATCCTCCTGACCGGCGTTAGCGGTCAGGTCGGCTTTGAACTGGCGCGCACGTTACAGGGTCTGGGACGCGTGGTCGCGGTCGATCGCAGTGCGCTCGACCTCTGCGATCTCGATCAGATTCGCCGTGTCGTGCGCGAAGTGCGGCCTGCGCTTATCGTGAATCCTGCGGCGTACACAGCAGTCGACATGGCCGAATCCAACATCGATGCTGCTATGCGCGCCAACGGCGAAGCGCCTGGAGTGCTCGCCGAAGAGGCGAAGCGGCTGAACGCGGCATTGATCCATTATTCGACCGATTACGTGTTCGATGGCACGAAAGACGGTGCGTATGTCGAAGACGACGCGGTGAACCCGCAGAACGTTTACGGCAAGGGCAAGCTGGCCGGGGAACGAGCCATTGCAGCGTCGGGCTGCAACCATCTGATTTTTCGCACGAGCTGGGTCTATGGCTCGCGCGGCAAGAACTTCCTTTTGACGATGCTGCGGCTCGGCAAGGAGCGGGACGAACTGAACGTCGTCGCGGATCAGATCGGCGCGCCGACCTGGTCGGTCACTATCGCCGCACTGACGGCGAATGTGCTCGCTCAGGCCGTCACGGCAGGCGATGGCTGGTGGTCCGAGAAGTCCGGCGTGTACCATCTGACGGCAGGCGATTCGACTTCGTGGCATGGATTTGCGCAAGCCATTTTCGATTACGCTTGGCTCGACAGGAAGCCGGTCGTGAAGCCGATTCAGGCCACCGCGTATCCAACGCCTGCGAAGCGTCCCGCGAATTCGCGCATGTCGAACGACAAACTGGCGTCGGCGTTCGGCCTGTGCGCGCCGGATTGGCGGGAAGCGCTTCGTCTCTGTATGGCTGAACTTTGACCGAGCAATCGCACAGGCCGCGTACTGGCGCCGTCGTCGTTTTCTATCATCCCGATGCGGCATGTGTCGAGCGCGTCAACCGACTCGCCTCCGTCATGCATTGCGTGGTCATCGATAACACGCCCGCGATGCCATCGGGGAGGCCGCTGGTCCTTTCGTCTGAAATCGAATATCTGCCGAACGGCGAGAACGTCGGTATCGCGCGGGCGCTCAACCAGGGTGTGGAGGCGTTGCTTCGCCGGGGCGCTGAATCCGCCATTCTCTTCGATCAGGACAGTGAGCCCCCGTCCGAATTGCTGACTGAATTGCCGTCGCTCATCGCTGCCGCCAACGCGTCCGGCGATCGCGTCGCGTTGATCGGCCCTGCTTATGAAGACAAGCGGCTAGGCGGCGTGGCGCCGTTTGTCCGTTTCCGGCCGTGGAAGCTCGAACGTATCGCACCCGAAGGGTCCGAACTGATCGATGTCGATTTCCTGATCACTTCGGGTTCTTGCATCAACCTGAAATACTGGTCGACGATTGGCCCGATGGACGATGCGCTTTTCATCGATTTTGTCGATCTCGAATGGTGCGTGAGAGCAAAGCGCGCGGGTTTTCGGGTGCTGGGCGCGCCTTGGATCCGCCTGGCGCATGAACTTGGCAGCGAACCCGTGCGTGTGCTCGGACGCATTTATCCGATGCACAGTCCGTTGCGGCACTACTACCTGTTTCGCAACGCCATCGCGCTGATTCGGCGGCCTTATCTTCCGTTTAGCTGGAAATCGACTGAGTTGATGAAGTTGCCGATCCGAATCGTTATTTATTCGCTGTTTCCGTCCGAACGGATGAAGCATCTGAAGATGGCAATCCGCGGACTCTCCGACGGATGGCGGGGCAAGCTGGGACCGCTTGCGTAACGGCGCCTGCTCGACATGACGCGGTCAATCGAACTGGCCGACTCTGGGAGGGGAAGCAAGCGTGAAGGGCTGAGCGTCAACAGCCAATGACAAATTGGGGTTGTACGCAGGATCAGAGCCAAAGCGCTGACCCCAGCGAGCTTCCATCGAATGAATATCCTGCATGAAGCGCTGCTGTTTCTCCGGCTCCAGATTCGAGCCGCGCCTCGCCGGCTCGTGGTGATGAAGCTCGGCATACGGCGTCCACACATTTCGGTAGCCCGCTTCAAGTAGTCTCAGACAGAAGTCCACGTCATTGAACGCCAGCGCAAGCGACTCGTCGAGACCGCCCACCTCGTAGTAAGCCTTCTTGCCGACGACGAGGCACGCGGCCGTGACGGCGGAGAGATTCTGCGTGACGATGGCGCGCTGAAAATAGCCCGACTGCCCGCGTGCCAACATGTGATGCATTGGCCCCGCGACGCCGCCCAGCCCGATGATGAAGCCGCCATGCCGCAATTTGCCGTCCAGATACCAGAGACGCGCGCCGACGGCGCCTGTACCGGGCCGCGCTGCGAGGCTCACCATTTCGTTGAGCCAGCCAGGCGACATGACTTCGATGTCGCTATCCAGAAGGCACAAATAGGCGCCTCGCGCCTCGGCCACAGCACGATTGCACAACGCCACGAAACTGAATGGCGAAGGGTCGTGGATCACGCGCACATTGTCTGCAAGGCCGAGACTTCCGACCGAAGCTAACGACTTCGCGTGTTCGCTTCCGCTTTCGATCACGATGATCTCGTAATTCCGATAGATCGTTCGCTTCCGGATGCTGCCGAGGCATCTTAGAAGCGGTTCCCCGCCGTCTCGTGTGGAAACGATGATCGTGACGAGCGGTTCCGGCTGCGCTACTGCATAGCGAATCCGGAAGACGGGCAGATGTTCTGACGGCTCTTCCAGCGTCGCTGGCAGTTTTTGGCGGATGAGATGTTCCTCCAGGGCACGGCGGGCCGCAATCTGGGCATACGGTTTCTCGCCGGCGCTTCCTGCAGTGCTGCCCGGCACGATGCGCCAGTGATAAAGAATGTGAGGAATGTGGACTACTCCACCGTCGCCGACCGCCTCGACGCATCGCAACGCCAGATCGTAGTCCTGACTCCCTTCGAAGCCGCGGCGAAAGCCGCCGACTTGACGAATGAGATCGAGCGAGATGACGCCAAGATGCGAGAACATGTTCCGCGACAGGAACATCTCCGGGTTCCAGTCGCTTTTGAAGAACGGCATCGTGCGTCGTCCGCCGGCGTCGAGTTTGTCCTCGTCGCTGTAGAACATGCGCGCATCCGGGTGACGGTTGCTGTACAAAGCCACCATAAACAGCGCGTGGGGCGGAAGCACGTCATCGTGATCGAGCAGCGCCACGAGTTCGCCGGTCGCGAGCGCCAGAGCTGTATTGCTCGCCTCGGAAATGTGACCGTTTTCTTTGCGAAAGGCGAGTCTGATGCGGCTGTCCGCCGCGGCTGCTGCCTGCAGGATGTCGCGTACCTCGGGGTTCGTCGATGCATCGTCGGCGATGCATAGCTCCCAGTGCGGATAAACCTGCGCCCGGACCGACTCGATCATCTCTTGCAGAAACACCGGGTCGCTGTTGTAGACCGGTACGACCACCGAGATCAGCGGCTGGCGGGCGAAGCCCTGCATGGCCGCGCGCATTCGCTGAACAGCTTCGTCGTCGATGGTGTCATAGCGCGCGATCCACTCCCCGTATGCCTCGTCGGACGGCGGTCCATCAGCGAATCCGATGCCGCTTTGCAGCCGGGCCACTCGGGCGCGAATGCCGCCGATGCCTTCGCGTCGAATGGTCGATACGTAATAAGCGAGCGCATGCGTCAGGCCGCCGCGCATCAACACCTGTCGACGGACGGTCTGAATGGCAAGACAATATGCGGTGCCGAGGCGGTTCAGGGCGCGCAAAGGACGCGTGATTCGCCATGAAAGCGACTCATGCACGCCCGAGAGTTCGGTCTCGAGTTCGAGGATCTTGTTCTGAAGGACGCTGTTCGCCTTGCTGTTTTCGAGCGCGTCGGCGAGCAAGGCTTCGAGTTCCGCGATGCGCGAGGCCTGGTTCGCCTCCTCAATGGCGGCGGGCGCCGTATATTTTTCTTTCAGTTTTTCGTAGGCCATGTTCGGATGCCGGTGATTCACGCTCCAATGCCGGTGTGCGCCTGCCGAAGGTGCCCTGCGAACGCGGAAGGCAACGCGTCTGCCCGCTGATGCAAATTGCGTGACCTGATGACGGTGACGGGAGCTCCGCCCATTCGTCGCGACATATTGCCGGTGAGCCGCGGCAACTACACGATGTCGGGTTCGCAACCGCCGAGGAAGACATCGAAGCGTCGCGACAACACTGGATATCTGCGGAAAGGATGCGGTGACTGCCGCGGCGGTTGCGAACCGTGTTGGCGATGGCGTCGGTGTCCTGCATTTGGCATGCGTACCCGCCGCGGCCGCACGACTCTTCCCGCATGCGATAATTATACCTTTGCCACCTGGCGTTTCAGCCTGGGCATGCGCGGAAGGAAGAGCGAATAAATTTTGAGTACAGGTATGATGATTACTCCAGTTGTGCTTTGCGGCGGCTCGGGCACACGCATGTGGCCGCTGTCTCGCAGCGGCTACCCAAAGCAGTTCTTGAATCTGTATGGGGAGTCTTCATTGCTTCAGCAGACAGTGAAGCGTCTGGATGGCCTCGAGCAGGTTGCGGCGCCCATCGTCATTGCAAACGACGAACAGCGGTTTCTCGTGGCGGAGCAGTTGCGGCAACTTGCGTTCGACGGCGCGCGCGTCGTGTTGGAGCCCGTCGGTCGAAATACGGGACCGGCAATCTCGGCGGCGGCGCTGATCGCGCTTCGGCAGGACCCTGACGCGACGCTGCTCGTGTTACCCGCCGATCACGTCATCCTTCATAAGGAGCGTTTCCGCGAAGCGATTCAACGCGGACTGACGCAGGCGGCGGCCGGTGAATTGGTCACTTTCGGCATCCGGCCGACTGGTCCGCGCACGAGCTACGGCTATATCCGTCGCGGCGAAGCTCTTATCGACGCAGACTCGGCGTACCGCGTCGCGGCGTTCGTGGAAAAGCCGAACCTCGAGCGCGCGGAGCAATTCGTCGCGAACGGCGATCATTACTGGAACAGTGGCATGTTTCTTTTCCGGGCCGACGCCTACCTGAGCGAACTCGAAAAGTTCGCGCCGGATGTGCTCGCGCATGTGAAGGAAGCGGTCGGCAAGTCGCGACAGGATCTCGACTTCCTGCGTCTGGATCCGGAGAGCTTCTCGGCCGCACGCTCGGACTCCATCGACTACATGGTCATGGAGCACACGCAGCATTCGGTCGTGGTCGAAGCAGCTGATCTCGGATGGAGTGACATCGGGACTTGGAGCGCACTCGCCGAAATAAGCGAACGCGATGCACAGGGTAATACGTTCTCCGGCGATGTCGTCGCGTTGAACACGCGCGATACCTTCGTGCGCAGCGAGCATCGAATGGTGTCCGTTGTCGGCGTCGACAATCTGATCGTGGTCGAAACGGCGGACGCCATCATGATCGCCGCGAAGGACGCTGCGGACGATGTCAAGAAAGTCGTCGAGCAACTGAAAGCGCAAGGACGGTCGGAAGGCCAGACGCATCGCAAGGTGTATCGGCCGTGGGGCAGCTATGAGGGCGTGGATCGCGGCGATCGCTTCCAGGTGAAACGTATCGTGGTGAATCCGGGCGCCTCGCTGTCTCTGCAGTTGCATTATCACCGCGCTGAGCACTGGATCGTCGTGAGCGGCACGGCGCGCGTGGTCAACGGCGAAGACATCATCTTGCTGTCCGAAAATCAATCGACTTACATTCCCCTCGGCACACCGCATCGCCTCGAAAACCCTGGCAAGGTGCCGCTGGAAATGATTGAAGTGCAGTCGGGCTCGTATCTGGGCGAGGACGATATCGTCCGTCTGCAAGACAATTACGGTCGCGTGCAGTTCAGTTGACCGCTGCTGTCGCGTCATCGAATGCGGCGCGAAATTGCGCGTCGCATGCCATCAGTCATTCAAGGTGACATGCTGAATCTACTTTCGTCTCCGCAGAGGATGTTGCGGTCTCTCATAGTGCACCGTCGACTGATCCTGGCTCTGACCGTCCGTGAAGTGCTCGGTCGTTACCGCGGCTCCGTACTCGGGCTCTTCTGGTCGATCGTTCAACCCATCCTCATGCTGGCCGTGTACACGTTCGTGTTCGGGCTCATCTTTCAGTCTCGCTGGCCGGGCGGCACAGGTTCCAGAGCAGAGTTTGCGCTCGTCCTGTTTTCCGGCCTGCTTGTCTTCAATATGTTCGCCGAATGTCTGAACCGGGCACCGACCCTCATCCTTTCGAATACCAACTACGTGAAGCGCGTGGTTTTTCCGCTCGAGATTCTACCCTGCGTCACGGTGGCGGTATCGCTGTTTCATCTTTTCGTCAGCTTTCTTGTGTGGCTCGCGTTTTACCTGATCGCTATCGGTGTTCCCTCGGTTACGGTGCTGCTGTTTCCCGTTGCCCTGATTCCTCTGGTACTGCTGGCGCTCGGCATCGCCTGGTTTTTTTCTGCGCTGGGCGTGTTCATTCGCGACACCGCGCAGATCACAGGTCTCGTTACGACCGTGCTCATGTTCATGACACCAATCTTCTATCCAGCCGATGCGATCCCGGCAAGGTTTCGTTCGCTCGCGGAACTGAATCCGCTGGTGCCGATCATCGAACAGGTGCGACGGGTCTTGATGTGGCACCAGGGCATCACGCCCGAACTTTTTTTCCCAGTTCTAATTATGTCCGTCGTTATCGTCTGGTTGGGTTACTCGTGGTTCGAGCGGACTCGTAAAGGCTTTGCAGATGTCCTTTGATTTTGCGATCACAGTCGAAAACCTAAGTAAGTGTTATCACATTTACGACAGGCCCCTGGACCGTCTCCTGCAAATGCTCGCGCGCGGCAGGCGAATCTACTTCCGCGAGTTCTGGGCGGTGCGCGACGTATCATTCGCAGTCGAACGCGGCAAGACCGTCGCGATCATCGGACGAAACGGCGCGGGCAAGTCGACGCTTCTGCAGATGATCTGTGGCACGCTCACGCCGACCGACGGGCGCATCGACGTGCGTGGCCGGGTGGCTGCGCTGCTGGAACTCGGCGCCGGATTCAACCCGGAGTTCACCGGCCGGGAGAATGTCTATCTGTCCGCCTCGCTGCATGGGCTGACGCGTGAGCAGATCGATCAGCGTTTCGAAGCGATCGTGACTTTTGCGGGCATCGGCGACTACGTCAATCAGCCCGTCAAGACCTATTCGAGCGGCATGTTCGTGCGGCTCGCGTTTGCGGTCATCGCGCATGTGGATGCGGATATTCTCATCGTCGATGAAGCATTGAGTGTCGGCGATGCCTTTTTCCAGCAGAAGTGCATGCGCTTTCTGCTGGACTTCAAGGACAAGGGCGGCACGTTGCTGTTCGTCAGTCACGACATGAGCGCCGTCAATGCGCTATGTGAATCGGCAATTCTCCTGCGACGCGAGGGTGACCGGTACACCTATCAGACGGGCACGCCTAAGGAAATCGCCAAGGTCTACCTGCGCGATCTCTACTCAGAGAAGGCCGCATCGCTGACGAGCGAAACCGGGCAGCCGAATGGATCGGACGCGGGCATCGGTCAGCCGATGCTGTCGAGGCCGGCGGTCGCGGACGCGAATCGCAACGTCACGCGCTATGCGCTTGATACCGTGCCTCACGTTGCGTATCACGCGTCGGCATTCCGAAAAGACGGCGACAGTTTCGGCCTCGGCGGGGCGCAGATCGTCGCCGCTCATTTCGAGGACGAAGACGGAAACACGCTCAGCGAGTTTCACTCCGAGGATCAGGTGCGCCTCGTGATACGTGCGACAGTGACCAAGAACATGGCGTATCCCGCCATCGGCTTCGTTTTAAAGGACAACAAGGCGCAGAAGCTCATCGCGGAGAGCACGGACAGCTATCTTCGTGACCGGGCCATTCGCATCGAAGCGGGCGCCCAGGTGCAGGCAGTGTTCAAGATGCGTTTCCCGTCGCTGATACGCGGCGAATATTCGATCGACGTCGCGTTCGCGGAAGGCCCCGGCAGCGATCATGTGCAGCATCATCTGATGCACGACGTGATGGTGCTGACAGCACTGGGGACGAATCTCGTTCACGGCACGTTCGGCGCACCCTCCCTGTCCGTATCGTTCGATGTCAACTGATGGTTAAAAACGCGATGATTCAGTGCAAGTACGGCTACTTCCAGCCGGTTCCCGAGGACGACGAACAATCCGAAGCGTTGCGCCACTACGGTGAATGGGCCGAGCGTCGATTCGCGCTGATGCGCAAGTTCGTGAGGGTCGGGAGCGTGGTCGTGGAGGCCGGCGCGTCGATCGGCGCGCACTCGGTCGCATACGCCCGCCTCACGCGCGGCGCGGGGCACGTGCATGCCTTCGAGCCGGACGCATTGAAGCGCGCCGCGCTGCGTGCCAACGTCGAGCATAACCACCTGGCCGACATCGTTACCGTGCACGAGTATGCGGACGGCACTGATGCAACGCATGCCGATCCCGTCATTGTTTCCCTGCTGCCGACTGCCGATCTGCTCGTGCTTGACGACGCTTCGGCCGCCGCCCGGCTGCGCGGTGCGATGTTCGCCGTGCCTGGTGCGCATCGTCCCGTGATCGTCGCGACGGGGGCCGCAGCGGCGGCTGTCCTCGATGCGCGGCCGGCGTTGTCAGACTACCTGGCGTTCGGTTGCGCGGACTACCTTTTCAACCCGGACAACTATCGCCGTTCGACGATCAACGTCTACGGCGACCGCGCACAGGCCATGCTGCTGCTACTGCCGGCCGAGCGGGCGGATGCCTTCGATTTACGCGATCTGCAGCGCGTGGACACTGCTCATCATCTTCAGTCGCTCTCCCACGAAAAAACGTCGATGTCCGGCAGCGTTTCCGTCAAGCCGGGCGCTGCCGTGGACGCGGGGCTGGCGGCAGGGCAGCCAGCCGAAGGTCCGCGCGCCTCCTTGCGGGAAGCGCTCGTGGCGCCGGACGCCGATCCGGTCGCGGCTGTCGGGACGCCATGTATCGCGGATGCGGTTCATGTCGTCGTGCCGTTCTACAAGAAGGAAGAGTTGGTCGCACAGGTATTTCAATCGCTGAAGCGGTTGTCGAGCGAACTGCGCGAACTGGGCGCGAAGGTCTTCTTCTACAACGACAGCCCCGACTACGCACCGTTGCGGGCCGCATTGAGCGCGTGCCGTTTCGACGACGGCGAAGTCGAACTGACGATCGTCGAGAATCCGTCGAACCTCGGGTTCATCGGCACGTGCAACCGAGCCTTCGCCGATGCGAAAGCGGCGCACGCCGACATCATTCTGCTGAACTCGGACACGGTCGTGTTTCCGGGCGCGCTGAGTGAAATGATTCAGGTCGCGCGGCTCGACACGATGTTCGGTTTCGTCTCGCCGCGCAGCAATAACGCCACGCTTGCGACGCTTCCGCATTCATCCCTCGACGGCGATGTGCCGATGCATGACGGCTACGCGGATTTCGTCCGGTGCTCGTCCATGCTTCCGCGTTTTTCGTACGTCCCGACGGCGGTCGGGTTCTGCCTGCTCATCAAATGGGCAGTGTTCAGCGAGCTGGGTTTTTTCGATCCGGTTTTCGGTACCGGCTACAACGAAGAGAACGATCTCGTGATGCGCGGCAGCCGCTGTGGTTACCGGGCGGTGCTGGCGAATCATGCATTCGTGTGGCACCAGGGCGAGCAGTCGTTTGCGCAGTCGGCGCGTGCCAAAGAAGCACGCGAAGCGAAGAATGCACCGATCCTCCAGTCGCGATATCCCGAATATCTGCCGATGATCCACAGATACTTCTCATCGCCGGAATACCGCGCCGAGGTGCTGCTGGAATACGTCGAGCCGCGTAACGGAAGCCTTACGTTCGCGTTCGACTTCTCGACGTTCGGCCCGTTCTTCAATGGTACTTTCGAATCGGGTATCAGATTGCTCGAGGCGGCAGTCCGTTGCTGGCCGAAACACTGTCGTATCGCCGTGTACATGGACGCGGTGGCGTGGAAATTCCATCAACTGGACAAACTGGGCAACGTCGAGCGTTTGGACGTACACGACGGCAACGCGAAAGTGTCAGCCATCGTCCGCGTCGGACAGCCGTTCGATACTCACTCGGTCACGCGGTTGATCGAGCGTGCCCCCGTGGTCGGCATATTCATGCTGGACACGATCTCGTACGATTGCGGTTACCTCTCCCTCACGTTCGACCACAACATATGGCGGTACGTGTTCGGACATATCGACGTGCTGTTCACAAATTCGCGCTACACGCTCGAACGCATTAGCAGCCGATTCAGACTGGGATCGCGTGTGCTCCGGCGGGTATCGAGGCATTCGCTGGACGTGACAGAGTACGCGCAACCCGCCGCGCACGCCGCGGGCGTCGCGCCGCATATCTTCATCATCGGCAATCACTTCAGTCACAAGTTCGTCCGTCAGACGGCCGACGCCGTCGCGTCGGCGTTCCCGGATCGCACCATCATGGCGGTGGGTTACGGCGAAGGGGCGCCGGCGCATGCGAACGTCAAATGCGCGGAAAGCGGAAATCTGTCGAACGAGGTGTTCGAGCGTTTCTATGTCGACGCTGAAGCGGTGATCTTCCCGAGCCACTACGAAGGCTTCGGCTTCCCGATCCTGCATGCGCTTGCCCGCGAGCGGCCCATCTTCGTGCGCGACTCGGCGCTGTATCGCGAACTGGCGCCGGCGATCAAGGGTGCGGACAACATCCGCTATTACTGTACGACCGACGAGTTGATCGACGACCTGCAGCGCAGCGATCCGGGCTGGAAGGCGCCGGCGGCCCCGGGCGAGCGTGGAGGCTGGGATCGTTCCGCGCGGGAGGTCTTTAATGCGCTCGAACAGGCTCGTGCGACCGTGTCGTACGACGCGCTGGTCGAACGCATGCGGGCGCTGGATCAACTGTCAATGGCATCGACGGCGGCTTTTGTGCCTCCGACCGCGTCCAAACGCGTCGGTGCGGTGGTGGAGCGGGTAGTAGACCGGGTGCTTGCCGTACCGGGCGTGAGACCCGCGGCCCATCAAGGCCGGCGTCTCGTCAGGCGCTTGCGCCGTAGGCGTTGACATTCGTCCGGCACCTTCTGGACGAGCAGGCATCGACTATAATGCTAGGTCTTTTCGCATAGTCGTCTGTGCGTTGATACTTCCCTGCTTCGATCGCTTTGAATACTCATTCTTCACATACCGAAGCGGCGAACCGCTCGAGCATTGTCGTGGAACGCGACGCTTTGCGCGCGGCCCGCGTACTCGTCGTCGGCGACGTCATGCTCGACCGCTACTGGTTCGGCGACGTCAACCGCATTTCGCCGGAAGCGCCGGTTCCCGTCGTGCTCGTGCAACGGACCGAGGACCGCTTGGGCGCGGCCGCGAACGTTGCGCGCAACGCAGCGGCTCTGGGCGCGCGTGCCGGCTTGCTGTGCGTTATCGGCGACGACGAAGCGGCCGAGCGCATCATCGAGTTGCTGGAGCAAAGTGCGGTCGAGTCGCACATCGAGCGCGATGCCGACTTGCCTACCACGATCAAACTCCGTGTCCTTTCACGCCAGCAGCAACTGTTGCGGGTCGATTTCGAGAAATGGCCGACGCACGAGGCGCTCCTGGCCGGACTCACGAAATTCGAAGCGCTCTTGCCCGGGCACAATGTCGTGCTGCTTTCGGACTACGCGAAAGGGGGTCTGACGCATGTCACGAAGATGATCGAAAGCGCGCGGGCAGCGAAGAAGCCCGTTCTCATCGACCCTAAAGGCGACGACTGGGAACGCTATCGCGGCGCTTCGCTCATCACGCCGAACCGGGCGGAGCTGATGCAGGTCGTCGGCCGCTGGAGCTCCGAGGACGATCTTCGTGATCGTGTCGAGCGACTGCGCGCGGCGCTCGACCTCGAGGCGCTGCTGCTGACGCGCTCGGAAGAAGGCATGACGCTCTACACCGACGCGGGCGCCGTGCATGAGCCGGCCGTTGCGCGTGAAGTGTATGATGTTTCGGGCGCTGGCGACACCGTCATCGCTACGCTTGCGGCAATGATCGGCGCAGGCGTGTCTCTCGCGTCCGCCGTGCGGCATGCCAATCGTGCCGCTGGTATCGTAGTGGGCAAGATTGGTACAGCAACCGTCGAGTATTCAGAGTTGTTCCCTGATACGCCCCTGAGGGCTTGAACCTGTTAGGCGACGGGCGTCCATCAGGACTTTTGTCCGACGTTGCGGGGATTTTTTGCGCCTCGTCGGCGGTGGGTGCGGGAGCGCTGATCGGGCGTGCCGGCCACCCCAACAAGCGCACCACAGCAGAACGCAGTCAATGCAGCCGGCATCGTTCCCTCTAGCGAAGCGCGCCTGTCGCATGGCGGCTGCAGGGCAATTCGCCGATGGGTCTCCGCGCACATGCGTATGAGCTCAAATCAGTCGGTCAGACTTAAGGATAGGTGTGAGTTATTCGGAAGAACTGTTTGAGACAGTATCGACCCGTCACGGGTCCGTGACGTTTTTTGCGAACGACACAGGTGCGATCAGTCAGTCGCTGAGGAACTATGGCGAGTGGGCCGAGAACGAACTGAGCTTCGTACTCTCGGTCGTCAGGGAAGGGGACACGGTAATCGACGTCGGCGCCTTCATCGGCACGCACAGCCTTGCATTTGCCCGGCACGTGGGAACGAGCGGGCACGTCGTCTCCGTGGAGCCCCAGGCTCGCAGCTTCCAGCTGCTGCAGCGCAACGTCGCGGCGAATGGCTTGCACAACGTGCGGCTCGAGAACGCAATCGCGTCGTCGAGCGCAAGAGAAGAGGTGATTCCTTCCATCGACATTGCCTCACCCGCCAGCTATGGAAGCGCGTCATTGCGCGATGTCACGCGCCAGACAGGAAATGACACGCTCGCCGGACGCGACGAGCTCGCCGTTCATGCGCTTGCCATCGACGATCTGAACGTCTCGTCATGCTCGCTGATCAAAATTGACGTCGAGGGCATGGAGGAGGTCGTACTATCCGGTGTACGCCGCACCGTTCAGCGATGCAAACCCGTCATCTACGCGGAATGCAATTCGCTGGAAGACGGGCTGCGCAGCGTCGCTGTGCTGCGATCCTTCGGGTATCGCGTCCGCGCGCACGTGGTACGGGCGTTCAACGAAGATAATTTTCGGCGTGATCCGGTCAACATCTTCGACGGCGCGCGCGAAGTGGCGCTGGTCGCCGTGGAGGATTCAGCCCATGATCCCTTCGCCGACTACGCGTTGCGTTCGTGCGAACTGCTCATCGACATCGAAACGGCGGACGATCTTGCGCTGGCGTTGCTGAACAAGCCGCAATACGAGCATGAAGTCCTGCGAAAGGGCGCGGCTTCCCGCTCGGGCGGTCTGATGTGCCTGGAAGAGGCGCGCCTGATTCGTCAGGTGTGCGATGAGAGGCAACGCGCGCTGGACGACCTGCGAAGCGAGCATGAGTCGCTGCGGACCGCACTCGAATCGCTGCGCGAGGAGCATGAGCAGGCGAAATCAGTCGCGGAGCGCAGAGTGGAACGGCTTCGCTTGGAGTCCGATGCGTCGCTGGAACAGCTTCGCACGGAGTCCGATGCATCGCTGGAACAGCTTCGCATGGAATCGGACGCGTTGCGCAACCAGGTGCACCGGATGACAGAGGCGGTGCGCGAGATGCGTGAGCGCGCGGATAGGGCTGAAGCGGCCGTCGAGGGAATGCGTCGCTCGATGAGCTGGCGTTTCACGGCCCCATTGCGGGCAATCAGCCGACTGATACGCGGGAAGCGTGCGTGAGCGGCTTTTGAAACACCGCGCGCCACGGTCGATGGCCGCGCGCTACAAAAATGATTCACGAGGTGAGGATGAGGATTGCCATTGGTTTGGTTGAGCATATCGGCGATATCGTGGCGTGCGAGCCAGTCGCGCGATATCTGAAACTCAAGTATCCGAATTGCCAGTTGTCGTGGGTGGTCAACCGATCCTATCGGGACCTGATCGACTCGAACCCCTACGTGGATGAGACCGTCGCGGTCGATTGCCTGACTGACTGGATCAAGATCTCGCGACATGGTTCTTACGATCAGATCATCGATCTTCACGTCAATTACCGTCTGTGCTCGCATTGCCGCATTCCGCTGATCAAGGAGCACGGCAATCCGTTCATTAACGCCTACGAATGGCTTGACTACGGCGCGCTGCTGGAAGCGTTCAGCGTTGGCGCGGGCCTGCCGAAACTGTCGGCCGCGCCGCGCCTCTATTTGAGCGACGCGCAAAAGGTCGCCGTAGATGCACTGCATCTGCCAATGGAATACTGCGTCATCCACCGGGAGTCGAACAATCTGGAGAAGGACTGGACCGGCAGAAACTGGCAGTCGCTTGTGCAATGGATCAGGAACGATCTGAAGCTCGAGGTCGTCGAGATCGGCGTCAGCAAGGGTGAACAGTCGTCTCCGCTCAACGGTTTCGCGATGAACCTGCTCAACAAGACAAGCATTCTCGAGACGGCGGAAGTTATCCGGCGGGCGCGCTTCTTCATTGGCGTGGACAGCGGTCCCGCGCATCTCGCGAACGCGGTGCTGACGCCGGGCGTCGTCCTGCTCGGACGGATGGGCGCGTTCCGTCAGTACACGCCCTATACCGGTCTCTATGGCAGCGAAGCACCGGAGCTCAAGCTGGTGCGCAATCTGCTGGGACCCGCACGGCAGCTCTCGCTCGACGAGGTCATCGACGCTACGAGATATGTAAGCAACGTTCTGAGCCAGCGGGCGCCTGCCGAACGGCGAGCGGAGCCGGTCGCGGCTGCCGGCACCTCGCGGTCCAGCGCGTTTGTTGCCGTTGATGTCGACGCGGGCGAACTTAACACCCTGCGCGAATCGTCCATGTTCGACGCCGCGTGGTATATCCTCCATCATCCCGATGCGGAGGCCTCGGGTCTCGATCCCGCCGAGCATTATTTCTCTGTGGGCGGTCCGTTGGGCTATCTTCCGGGACCGGATTTCGACGCGGCCGGCTACCTCAAGCGCTACCCGGACGTCGCTGATGCCGGCCTCAATCCTTTGCTCCACTACATCCGTTTCGGCGAGAAGGAAGGCCGTGAGGCGCAACGCACCAATCACCTTTCTGCCAGCCTGCAATCGTTCGACAAGTGGATCGAGCCCAAATCGGTCTACGCGGAGGATAAGCCAGGTATTTCCGCCGTGCTGGAGCAACCGCCTGCGCCATTGATGCTCAAGGACCGCGTGCCGGAGGGCGTTCCCCGTACATTCGCGTTTTACCTGCCGCAGTTCCATCCGATCGCGGAGAACGACTGGGCGCACGGCGCGGGGTTCACGGAGTGGAATAACGTCATCAAGGCAAAGCCGCTGTTCGATGGGCATTACCAGCCGAAGATCCCGGGTGAACTTGGCTACTATGACTTGCGCGCTTTCGAGGTCATGCGGCAGCAGGTCGATCTCGCGTTGCAGCATGGCATAACGGGTTTCTGCTTTTACTACTACTATTTTCACGGGAAGAAGCTTCTCTATAAGCCGATCGAGAACTACATTCAGTCGGACCTGAAGATGCCGTTCTTTTTCCTTTGGGCCAACGAGAACTGGAGCAAGCGGTGGGATGGCGGCAATAACGAGGTGATCATCGCGCAGCAGCATTCGCGGGAAGATGACCTTGCCTTCATCCGCGAACTGTTGCCTCTGTTCGAGGACGATCGCTATACAAAGGTGAACGGCAAGCCGCTGCTGATGATTTACAAGGCTCACCTGTTCCCGGACATTCTGGCAACCACGGAAATCTGGCGCGACGAAGTGGCCAGACATGGCTTCCCGGGCGTGTACCTGGTCATGGTTGACGACTGGACCGGCGAGCCCGTTCAGCCTCGGCAACTTGGCTTCGATGCCAGTTACGAAATTCCGTCCAACGTGATTCCGCAAGAAGTCCTTAGTGCGAACGCGGATTTCCCCAGCCTAGGCGAAGATTTTACGGGCCGGATTGTGGATTACGAGAAATTCGCCAAGTTCCATATGAGTCGGCCCTTTCCCGAGTATCGACGGTTCCGGACCGTCATGCTGCCCTGGGACAACACAGCACGCTACGGCTCACGTGCGATCGTTCACGTGAACACGGGCGGCGACGCATACAAGTTGTGGCTGTCCCAAGCG
Organism: Caballeronia sp. S22; assembly: GCF_964261745.1. Lineage (NCBI taxonomy): Bacteria > Pseudomonadati > Pseudomonadota > Betaproteobacteria > Burkholderiales > Burkholderiaceae > Caballeronia > Caballeronia sp. S22. Next base: position 835,026 of record NZ_OZ180035.1, read on the forward strand.
ATGCTCGACACTTACGACCGCTATCCCGACGAGGAGCGGATCGTCTTCCTGCATTCGTGGAACGAGTGGTGCGAGGGGACTTACCTTGAACCTGACGGACGCCACGGCCGACGATATCTCGAAGAGACGCGCACAGCCATCGACGACGTCAAGACGGTGCTTTCCATCGGTGGCGACACTGACGAAGCGCGCGCGCTCGCCTTGTTGAATCGGATTCAACGTGAGAAGGACGAGGGCGCGTTCCGCATCCTGCAAGCCGCACGTTTGCAATCGGCCGCGCTGTGGCGGGATCGTGAAGGGCTGAAAGCGTCGTTGCATGCGGCAAAGAACGCGGCAGCGCGGAACGCGGAGCCGCCTTCAGGTCCGCCGCCAGCCGCGCCTTCGCTCAAAAGCCGTATCCGTGCCAGGATTCTGCGTGGTTTAAGCTGATCGATGCCGGGGTGCCTGACTTCGTGAGGACGGCAGGCACGGCGCCGGAGAGATACGAGGCGTGCGAGAGCACGCCTCGTATTCCGTTTCGCCGGTGCACGATGTCGCACGCACTACTGCGGCGATGAATGCCGGTGACGCTGCACCGGCCGTCGTGGCCGTCTCATTGCACCTTTGCTGTGGCGTTGACGGGCATGCTGATCGCGGATGCGTCGTCGCCGTTCACTGCGTAGAGCCGGAGATCGGAGCGGGCGAACTCGCGGGGGATCTCGACAACGAAGCCCGAACGTTGGAGCCAGTCTTCATCCAGGGCCATTGCGACATCGCGTCTCTCGAAATTCTGGGCCGGAGCGACGTAGATCACCTGGTCTCCCGACGTCGCAACGATGAACTGCGCAAGCTGTTTCTTCTCGCGCAAGGCAGTCCAACCGGTGTACGTAATGTTGGACGAGGTCGTCGCTACGGAATCGACGTTGCCATTCGCGCTGGATCGTGCAGCAGTCTTAGCCAGGACTCGGTTCGCATCGATGAACCGAACACCTTCAGGTGTCGTTTCGACGCGAACATTCGCGCCCAGGAACGCGTTCATTCGCAGGTGAAGGTTCTTCTCGTAGGTCGTAAACTCGCGTTGATCGGAAAGAGAGGCGAGCGTCGCTGGAAGATCGGGCTTCGGCACCGCATACATCGACCGTTCCACCCGCTCCTCGATCACGAGCGATGGCCGCTCCTGCTGCACCATCTTAGCCAGCAGACTCGAGTCTGGAATGACCCACGCGTAAATGACTCGTCCGTAGTTCTGGGAAAGATAAGGCACGATCGACGTGAAGTAAGAGTCACGGAAAACCAGAACGGTGCCCGGCTTGCCTGGACAATGAGTCGAGAACATCGAGCGCGGATAGTCAGGCAGCGAGAAGCCAAGTGGCCACAAGGCCTGACGATGCTCGGTGCACTCCTCGGGAAGCGTCTCGACAGGAGCCTGTCTCGGTTCGGTCTTCACAACGCGGATCATTTTCGACATATCGGTTCCCGTGTTGGCCGTGGCGGCCAGAGCGGGAATCGACTCGAACGAAGTATCGTCGTAGGAGAAGCGCCGGGAAGGATCCAGCGATTTCATCAGCGACCGGTAGCCGACGTAGGCGCCGTACTGAGTCCAATGAGTATCCGTGTGGAAGTACAGATCGAACGGCGCTGCTGCCTTGTGAGCGAGTAGAGACCGGGTAGGATCGATGAAGAACGGCTGGTCTCCCAGCGCATGTTCGAGACTCTCCACGCGCGACATTCCCTGGCCTTTTACGCGATCCGGGAGGTACTCCGGATAAATCGTGTTTTTGTCCGGGCCCACGAGGAAACGGTAGGGAACTCCTTTGCTTGCCAGCCAGGAATACCGCTGTTTCAGGCTTTCGACCCAGTCCTTGAGTTCCGCGTCCGTGAACTGCGCTCGTCGTTCGATGTCGGGTTTGCTCCCGACATCGGAGATGAATAGCCAGTCTCCGTGCCCCGCGATGACCTGCGAGGTACCGGAAAGATGGTACAGCCGATACATTAGTTGGCTATGCAGACTGAGCAACTCATTGCGGAAGCCGAATCGGTCATTGACGTACGCGTCAAAATCTTTTGGAAAATTCGCCACGCCGCTGGCGCTCAGATCGGCCGACGGAAATTTGGCAAGATTGCGTTGCTCGGAGTTGCTCTCGTCGGCGGACCACAGTCCGAGTAGCGGCGCGGAGATTGCCGCAATGAACACCGTCGTCAGAATGAGATTGGCCGCGTTCCTGGTTCGCATCGTCTTAGAAGCGGAAGTAGATGAAGGGGTTATACGTTCCGGCCGCTAGTTCCGAGGCACAGATCACAAGAATGAAAAGTGTTACGACCACGCGAATATAGTAGATACCTTGATCGCCTAGGGCCGACGAGTATGAAAGAACGGCTGCAGGGAGCGGCTCGTTCGCGTGAGAGGGAAAGCGCCGATTGTTCCAGTCGCGGGCAAGCGAAATTGCGATGGGTGTGGATAGGATCCCGCCAAGGACGATTGTCGAAAGAACCTGCGCGTTGAAGTAGAAGCCCACTTGCGGCCCGAGTCCGTGAGCATCGGTAAAGCCAAAGAGCGCGCCAATATAGGCGCACGCGAACCCGAGTGTCTCGGCCCGGAAAAAGACCCATCCGATCATGACCATCAGGATCGTATAGGTGTGTCCGATATATCGCGGAAGGGCGTCCAGCCGTCTTCCGAAGGCGGTTCGCTCCAGCACGAGCAGCGAGCCGTGAAACGCACCCCAGATCACAAAGTTCCAGCTCGCGCCATGCCACAGACCGCACAGCAGAAAGACCGTTACGAGGTTGAGGCTGACACGCAAGGACGATGCGCGATTGCCGCCCAGCGGAATATAAAGATAATCCCGAAACCATGTGGACAGCGAGATATGCCATCTCCGCCAGAACTCTCGCACTGACGCGGCAATGTACGGGTAGTTGAAGTTCTCGGTCAATTCGAAGCCGAACATGCGGGCAAGTCCGATCGCCATATCCGAATAGCCCGAGAAGTCGAAATAGATCTGCAGCGTGTAGCAAACAATGCCGAACCACGCCATGGATGGCGAAATCTGATGCTGCGGAATGGCGAACACCTGGTCGGCGACCTGACCGAGAACGTTCGCAATCAGTACCTTCTTTCCTAGGCCGAATGCGAAACGCTCGACGCCCGAACTGAAGCGCTCAAGCGTATTGCGACGATGGAGAATCTGCTCGGCGATGTCATGGTAGCGAATGATCGGCCCGGCGATCAGTTGCGGAAACAGGGAGATGTACACGCCCATGTCGAGCGGGCTGGCGAGCGCTTCGGCGTCTTTGCGATAGACGTCGACTATATAAGAAATGGAGTGGAATGTAAAAAACGAAATCCCGATCGGCAACGCGACCTGATAAACCTTTGCATGTGCGCCGAAGAGATGCCCGACGAGCGAGTCCAGGTTCGCCGATAGAAAGAAAGAATATTTGTAGAACACAAGAAACAGCAGATTCGTTGCCACGCCGCCGCTCAAGATGGCGAACTGCAGTTTTCTGGACGGGGCGCGCGCTATCAGCAGTGCAACGAACCAGTTGAACAGGATGGAGCCGACCATCACGGGCAGATGGCGCGGATCGCCCCATGCGTAAAAGAGCAGACTGGCGGCCAGAAGCAGGATGTTCTTGAGTCTGTGCGCGAGAGCGTAGTACAGCGCCAGCGTGATGGGCAGGAACACGTACAGGAAGATTGCGGAACTGAAAACCACGGTGTTTCCCTGAAAATGAGGGCGTCAGGCTGATCAGGCTTGCTCTAGGCAGCAGGCAGATCGACCGCGAATCAGATTCGAAGCCGTCTTAACTTGCCTGTGATCGCCGGATCCGCTGGCGCTGCCCTCGCGGCTGTCGGCCTGTCGAAAAATTGTCGCAACGATTTGCAAGGTGGACTTGCGCATGCGCGTGCCCAGACCTTGTCCTGCGGGATGCGCGAATGTTCCGCGCGTCCCTGAGGCATGCCTACATCGTTGCGGAATCGTGTCTTTGGGTGAGGCGCTGATTTTCCTTCGGATTATCGAGCGATTTCCGCAGCAGCTCGGTTGCGGCGACTGCTGTGCCAATCAGGATGAGACTCAAGCCGAACGGCCACATGATGGTATGTCGCGTCAGGTCCGACACACCGTCGCCAAATACCGAGGAAGCAATGGCGTAGAGGACAGTTACGCCGCCTATGGCGACGAGCAATTCGGCGCTCGCGCCCGTGCGCTTGATGGTCACGAGGCATCGAATGGCGGCTGCGACGCCAAAGAGCATGGCGGCGATCATGATCCATCGGAACGGACCGGCAGGCAGCATGTTCACGTAAGTCGTCAGCGACGTATATTTGGCGATCTTGTAACGCGGACTGTCGGCCGTGCCCGGACGCTCGAATATTCCGTATGCGCCTTCAGGAACCGGGTAGGCGCGCTCGAGCCCATCGGACATCGGCCCGAAGAACGTCTGAGGCTGCAAGGCGAAGAGCGGGATGAGACGAATTCGACTTGCGTTGATCAACGAAGGGCACGGATGATTCGCCTGCATTCCTGGCGTGTACCACGTCTTCCCAATCCCTTGTTCGCATTCGGGCGGCATATGCAAAAGCTTCAGCGCCTGCTCACGGTTCGATGCATGCGGAAGGACTTCGCCCAGAATCGTGTCGGTGATGTTCGCCATCTTGATCGCCTGCGGCAAGCCGTAATCCGAAGGATTCACCGCCGAAAAAATCACCGGACAGGCGAGACCGACGACGGCGAGAACGACGGCTGGTCGGCGATACCGGAATCGCACGAATACGAGCAGCGCGCCGATCAGGGCGAACAGCGTGGCGAGACCGGAATACTGTTGTTTGGACAGACCGAGAAGGACCGCGCCGGATCCCAGCGCGTAAATTGTCGCGCGCACCGACCGTGTGCTGCCGGTCCACAACAACCATAACGTTGTCGCGCAAAGAAATGCGCCCAGGAACTGCGAGAATTCGTTGTAAAGCGTATTGAAGTAAAGCAGATAGATCATGTCGCCAAACGAGGCAAAGAACATGGCGGACACGATCAGTTTGCTTCTGGCGTCGCGGGCGAGCCTGAGGAGCATGGCCAGGGCGATCAGGACGGATACGAACTTCAGGGTGCCGATGACCCGAAAGTCGACACGTGCGCCGGTCTTCCTGAAGCGCGTCGCGACATACGGATAAATGTCGTCGATCGAGATCACGCACGAATCCATCTTTACGTCACGATCGAGAATCAGCCGATTCACGGGGGCGCTCAAATGCGACTCGGTCTTGGGCGTGCCGTCGCCATACTCTTGCCATAGCCCCATGCAGCTCTCAACGCGAATGAAATCCCAGTTGTTCGATAGGGCTATCATCTGCGGAGATTCGACGATGAGGAACATTTTGCCGATCGTCAGGGTCAGCAGCGCGACCACGAGCCCGATGGTCGCACGTTGGGCCAGCCTCGCATGACGTACCTCCGCGAAGACGTAGACGCGATCCATCTGATACTTGAGCACATAGCCGATGGCCAGGCCGATGACTCCGCCGATATAGCGCACGCCCTCGCTGCCGGATAACTGCGAGAAAAGAAATTCGCAGCCCCAGAAGATCGCCGTCGTGAAGACTCCGGTGAACGCATAGAGCAGGAAGGTGCCGGCGTTGTGACGCGCGCTCTGGGGTTTCCAGCGAAAGATCCAGCGCTTGTCGAGCGCATATTTAACGACCAGGCCGACCACCGTGCCGACCGCGATCGAAGCGGGTATTGCCCAGGCACCGGGAGCGATGCGAACGACCACAGCTTGCGTGGCGATATTCGACACGGTAGCCACGATCGCGAAGAGGGTATAGAGGACGGCGATATTCATGCGGGCTTGATCGAATTGTCAGGGCTGCCGCCGGTCCGCGTTCGATTGATGATTGCTCGCGGCAGCGTAGGACATGCGGTCGGTGAATGCGGCCAGGTACGTGCATGGAGGACAACTCCGGCGATTACGATTCGCGGGTTTCGTCTGATCATAACGACCGGGCAACAAGGAAGCGCGTAATGTATCACAGCGGGACGACGACTCTCCCGGGAGGAACTTCGAGCGTGGTTTGGGCGAGACGCGACGCCCTATTCGATAAGTACGGACCCGTGGCGTGAACGCGGGGCGGCACCGCGAATCAGCAGTTCGGCGTGACACTCCCCATATACGTCCCGCGTCCGAAATTCTGTGTAATACTCGCGCGAAAAATTCCCCTCGCAACTGACTTACTGAGAGTTCAAGCGAAAGATGTCGACGGGTCCAATGCACGGAGCGGCAGGGCAGCACAAGTATCGCGGTGATATCGACGGCCTTCGGGCCATTGCTGTTATTTTAGTTGTCGCGTTCCATGCGTTTCCATCGCTTCTCAAGGGCGGATTCGTCGGTGTGGATGTATTTTTTGTAATTTCGGGGTTTCTGATTACTGGCATCCTGCTTTCCGATCTCACCGGTGGCCGCTACAGCCTTGGTGGGTTTTATGGACGCCGCATCAGAAGAATCTTCCCCGCTCTGACGATCGTTCTTGTTGCGGTTTGCTTGGCCGGCTGGTTTTGCCTGTTCAAAGACGAATTGCAAAAGCTCGGCTGGGACATCGCGGCCGGGGCGGCTTTTGTCGCCAATCTGGCGCTGTGGGGCGAGACTGGCTATTTCGACCGTGCGGCCGAAGTCAAGCCTCTCCTTCACTTGTGGTCGATTGGTATCGAAGAACAGTTCTATATCGTTTGGCCGCTGATTCTGAGGCTGGCGTACAAGCGTCGACCGGTACTCATCGCTGCTATCGCGATTTGTTTCCTGGCTTCGTTCGCGTTCAATGTGCAACAGGTTCACAGCCATCCAGCCGCCGCATTCTATTCGCCATTCAGTCGATTTTGGGAATTGGCGGCGGGCGGACTTCTGGCGGTTCTTTCGAAGCGGGAGAGTCAGGGCGCAAGGCTGGCGAAAGAACTGGTTTCGTGCGCGGGACTCGCGCTCATCGTTTGCGCGGTCTGTTTGATAACCGCCGCGAGCGTGTTTCCCGGCTGGTGGGCGCTACTGCCGGTTGCGGGCGCCGTCGCGCTGATCTGGGCGGGACCGGACTGTCTGGTGAATCGCCACTTGCTCTCGCTGAGGCCGATGGTGTGGATCGGCAAGATCAGCTATCCGCTCTATCTGTGGCACTGGCCATTGCTCTCGTTCACCACGATTCTGACTGGACAGGCACCGGCGCCGCAGATGCGCTTCACCCTCGTCATCGTCAGTGTGCTATTGGCCTGGGCCACTTACCTGTTCATCGAGAAGCCCGTTCGGTTCGCACGCTCCCGCTCGGTGAGCGTCGCCCTTCCGTGTGTCGCCCTGATGATCGTAAGCGGCTGCGGGGCCGCGGTGAACAAGTACGAATCCACGACATTCGGCGATAAATACGTTGGCGGTCCCGATCCAGCGACGGCGGTGCACGGTGATGGACACATCTACATCGAAGGCGGATGCGGCGTCCCGAAGGACGAGGAAACTCGCTGGATTTGCGTCCAGGATAAACGCGAAAGGCCGCACATCGTGATGTGGGGCGACAGCAAGACAGAAGCGCTGTACTGGGGGCCGCTACGCAAGTCATCCGAAGGCAAGCGATGGGCCATGATTTCCCGGGCCTCTTGCGCTCCGTTCACGGGAGTCGCCGAAGCGAGGTCGCCGCGCTCCGGCCGCGGGCTCGATCAATGCCTGTCCGCCAATGAGGTCGCACTTCGGTCGATGGTGGCTGACCGCAACATACAGACGGTCGTCATAGCGGCTGCAATGCGGGACGTCGACCATATCGCGCTGGCGAAGAAAGCGGGCGGGCGCGTCGATCCGACAGGCGCGCTCGACGGCCTGAGCAATTCGATCAGCGCACTGGAGGCCGCGGGCAAGCGTGTCATTTTCGTCATCGACAATCCGACCTTGCCGGATCCGAAGCAGTGCGTGGTGCGTCATATCGCAACCGTTCCCGGCGGCCGGCAATTCGTCGAATGGAGCAGACACGGCCTGCCTGACCTGTGCTCGATTCCGTTGACGAAACATCTGCAGGTTACGGCGGACTATCGCCGGCTCGTGATGCGGCTTCAGGAAATGCATCCCGATATGCTCGTCTATGATCCGGCGTCCGTTCTGTGCGACATGCCGAAAGGCGTGTGCCCGATCAGCAAGGACGGAAAATTCCTTTACAGCTACGGCGATCACGTCTCAGATTACGCGAACGGCCTGTTGGCGGACGACCTTCTCGCGAAGATGGCTGGGCGCGGCCTGTAGCGTTACGTAGGGTTGCTGTCTAGTCCGGCAGCAAGGAACGGCCGACAAGTCTCAAGAGTTTCTGGACTTCCTCGTCGATGGACAACTCGTCGGTTCTTTAGTCGCAGCGTCGGGTTGGCCGGCGGCTCATAGAGGCGCGAAATCCTGTGAACTGCTTGATCGCGCCGGCCTGGACCCGCTCGTAGAGTCGCTTCGGATTGCGAAATTTGCAGACGAAGATGGGAGCGTCTATGAAAATCTCCGGAAAGCCGTCATCGATGACCTCTCTCACGAGTTCGCGGCCAGCCCTGGTCGGCGAGATCACGCCGGACTCTCGACATGACGATGCAGGCTCATTGTTCGTCAGTAGCCTTGAACAACGAAGCGTAAGCCGTGGCAAGGTGGTACGCAGTGGTCGAAGGCATATCGGCGCGCGAAATGGCGCCGTCTGCGGAACGGCTTTCCACCCAGCCTCGCGCGTGCAGGAATCGTGCGCGGTATCGTTCGATTTGCGCGCCGAGGGTATCCGCGGCGATGCCCCGCGTCGCGAGCGCGCGCAAGTACTCGGTCTGCGGCCAGATGCGCTGCGTGTCGTCGATTACACAGCCCTTTTCGTCCAGCGCGGCGTACACTGCGCCCGTTCGTTCGTCCACGCCATGCCGCTCGGCGAATTCGAATGCGCGTGCGAGCCGTTGGTCGAGACCCGTCGAGATGAACGCCGGATTGCCGCTTCCCATGCACAGGAAGAACCATTCGAACTGATGGCCTGGTTCGATCCGGTTGTCCACCGAGCCGATCGGCAATTCGGCGATGCAGCCCGTGGTCTCATCGACGAACGTGCGGACGACGCTTTTCAAGAGCATGGCAAGGCGAATGTCGTAGCTCGCGTCGCCGGTCGCCTCGCGCGCGGCCAACCAAGCTTCGGCCAAGTGCATCACGGGATTCTGCAGCGGTCCGGTTTGCGTCACACAGAAGTCCTCGGAGACCACGGCATTGAGCACTCCATCGCCGGCGGCGAAACGCGCTTCGATGAGCTTCGCGGTGTCATCTACGACATCAAACGCCGCTTTCGTGTCCGAGATCCTCGCATAATGCGCACAGGCAAATACGATGAAAGCATGCGTGTAGAGATCTTTTTGGCGCTCGAGCGGAGCGCCATTTGCATCGACGCTGTAGAACCATCCACCGTTCTGACTATCATGAAAATAGTGCCGCAACGATGCAAAGAGCGTCGCCGCATGTGCCAGATCTCCGATATCTGAAAATACGAAGAGTTGTCGCGCACAGGCCATCGCGCGATAGCGCTTGGGCGGCAGCGGCATGTGATCTTCCGGCGAGACGGCTTCGAATGGCAGGCCCAACGCCGCATTGAAGCCCGAGCAACGCCATATCGGCAGCACGACGTTCAGATAGTGTGCGCGTAGGGCGGCGCTACCGGACTCGGACGGCAGTCGTGTACCGCGGGCGCGCTCGTGAAGGTGAGTGATCGGATTGTCCATGCGATGAAACGTTGTCGTGAGCTGATGAATGCAAGGTAACGGCATTCGTTGATGCCCGGAACCGCGCAAAGCGGAAAGGATAGCAAAACCGCGCAAAGGCGCGTGGGAACGCCAGACCAGATTCCACCGTTTCTCAGGTGTCGTCGATTGCGGCATCGATTTTCATAATAGGGCGTCCGCATGCCAAAATGCCGTCGTTCGTTCGTTCGTTCGGCGGCGAATCGCACGCCGTCGCGCATGTATCGCGATGACCGACCGGTTATCGCAGTCGCGCCGATCGCATTTCGATCTTCGGGAATAAGCGTCGGCTTTATCACCACTGACTCGGCTCAACTTCATCATGACCATCATCGTTACCGGTGCTGCCGGGTTCATCGGCAGCAATATCGTCAAGGCGCTCAACGAACGTGGCGAGAACCGCGTGATCGCGGTCGACAATCTCACGCGCGCCGACAAGTTCAAGAATCTGGTCGATTGCGAGATCGACGATTACCTCGATAAAACCGAGTTCGTCGAGCGCTTCAAACGCGGCGATTTCGGGAAGGTGCGCGCGGTGTTCCATGAAGGCGCCTGTTCGGACACGATGGAAACCGACGGCCGCTACATGATGGACAACAACTTCCGCTACAGCCGCGACGTAATGGATGCGTGCCTCGCGCAGCGCGCGCAGTTCCTGTACGCGTCGTCGGCGGCGACTTATGGCGGGTCGAGCCGCTTCGTCGAGGAGCGCGAAGTCGAGAAGCCGCTCAATGTCTACGGTTACTCGAAATTCCTTTTCGATCAGATCGTGCGTCAGGTATTGCCGAAGGCGCAGAGTCAGATCGTCGGCTTTCGCTACTTCAACGTGTACGGACAGCGCGAGACGCACAAGGGCCGCATGGCCTCGGTTGCGTTCCACAACTTCAACCAGTTCCGCTCGGAAGGCAAGGTCAAGCTTTTCGGCGAGTACAACGGCTACGCGGCCGGCGAACAGACGCGCGATTTCATCTCGGTCGAAGATGTCGTGAAGGTGAACCTGTTCTTCTTCGATCATCCGGAGAAGTCGGGCATCTTCAATCTCGGCACGGGACGCGCCCAGCCGTTCAACGATATCGCGTCGACGGTCGTGAACTCGTTGCGCGCGCTCAACGGCGAAGTTTCGCTGTCGCTCGCGGAACTGGTGCAGCGCGGGCTCATCGAGTACATTCCGTTCCCCGACGCACTGCGCGGCAAATATCAGTGCTTCACTCAGGCGGACCAGTCGCGCCTGCGCGCGGCGGGTTACGACGCGCCGTTTCTGACCGTTCAGGAAGGCGTCGATCGTTACGTGCGTTGGCTATTCGGCCAGCTGTAAGTTGCTGCAGGAATGTGTGCTGCGTGGTCGCTTCAAGTCGCTTATGACCGCGACCGAAATGCGCTACGCAGGCGTTCGCATCGGTTTCGCGATTGGCTACAAGCGCTACGTGTTCCGCCTGTTTCCTAGAGCGAAGCCCGCTTAAACACAAAACGAGGCACATTGCGAATGATCAGCATGATGCCCCACCAGAACCACGGCGTATAAAGCACATCCCTCTTCCTTTCGATCCCGCGCACGATATCCTTCGCGACCTTCTCCGGCGTCGCGACGAGCGGTCCCGGCAGCGGCAGACCCGCGGTCATCGGCGTGGCGACGAAGCCGGGCTTGATATCGACCACATGCACGCCCACTTTGAAAAGCCGCGCGCGCAAGCCTTCGAGAAACGCCTGCAACGCTGCCTTCGCGCTGCCATAAAGATAATTCGACGGCCGCCCGCGATCGCCCGCCACCGACGAAATCACCGCCAGCGTGCCATGCCGCTGCACTTCGAGCCGATTGGCGATCGGCGTAATCAGCGCGATCAGCGAGAGCGCATTGGTATGAAACTCGCGCACCGCGACGGCAGGATCGTTCTGGCAGACCGCCTGATCCGGCAGCGTGCCCGACGCGACCAGCACGATATCGATCGAATCCATCTGTGCGGCGCAGTCGGCGAGCATCGCGGCGTGATCGTCGAGCTTGTCGATATCGAGCCGATGTACAGCCGCCGAAGCAGCCCCGCGCGCGGTCAGATCGGCGGCGACCTGCTCCATGCGCTCCTGATTGCGCGCGACGAGAAAGAAGCGCGCGCCCTTGGTCGCCCATTCGCGCGCGCAGGCGATGGCAATGGCGGACGTGGCGCCCACGATGACGATGTTCTTCATAGGCCGGTCATTCGTTTCCAGAAATGCGACAGCATCGCCGGATCGCGGAGCGATTCGAGTTGCTGCCATCGAGGATAGGCGGCGCGAAAATCGGCGCCCGACATGTGCGCGTCCTTGGCCGGATAGATGCGTCCGCCGTCTTCGCGCACGATCGTATCGAGCGCGCCGAAGAGTGACGAGTTGCGCATTTCGTGCTGCGGAAAGTCGAGCGCGAGCGACGTGCCTTCCATCGGAAACGACAGCAATCCCGGCGATGGAATGTTCCCGCAACGCTTGAGCACCGCGAGGAACGAACCCGTGCCGCTCGACGAAATGCGATCGAGCATCGCGCGGACCGCATCGCGCGCGCTCGCCGCCGGCACGACGCACTGATACTGCTGAAATCCCGACGGCCCGTAGATGCGATTCCATTCGAGCAGGCTGTCGAGCGGATAGAAATATCCGTCATAGCCGACGCGCGAAATCTCGATCGGCTTGCGCTGCTTGCGGTAATACAGTTCGTTGAACGCGCGCAGCGTGAGGCCGTTGATGAGCGACACGGGCGGCGTGAACGGCACGCGGCGCTTGTTGCGTTGCTCGACATCGAGCGAGCCGTGAATCGCATGATCGCCCGCCATGAAAATGCCGCGTCCGAGCGCGGGTCCGCGGCTCGCGCAATCGACCCACGCGACGCAGTATTCATGCTTCGCGTCGTACTCCTCCGACAGATCGAAGAACTCGTCGAGCTTGCCGAAGCGGATGCTCGTCACGTCGATGAGACTCGTGCGGATCGGCATCAACGAGAACTCGGCCCACAGGATGAGACCGGTGAGCCCGAGGCCACCGATCGTCGCGCTGAAGAGCTCGGTGTTCGATTCAGGTGAGCATTCGATCAATGTACCGTCGCTGCGCGCGAGGCCGAACGCGCGCACATGCCGCCCGAACGTGCCGCGCACGTGATGATTCTTGCCGTGCACATCGTTGGCGATGGCGCCGCCGAGCGTCACGTACTTCGTGCCCGGCGTGACCGGCAGCATCCAGCCGCGCGGCACCGCGATCGCGAGAATCTGCTCGAAGGTGATGCCTGGCTCCGCGCGCACGATGCCGCGCGTCCAGTCGGCGCTGATGATGCGATCGAGCGCGAGCGTCTGGAACACATGATTCGAACTGGCGAGGCAGACGTCGCCGTAACTGCGGCCATTGCCGAATGCGAGCGTCGTGCCGTGCGCGCTCTGCACGTCGTGCCATCGCGCCTGCGCTTCGTCGCGCCAGTGGGCGGCGTGCGCCGTCTGCGGCAGATGCGGGTAGCGGCCCCAGGAGAGCAGATCGCTCATCGGTCAGATCGCGAGCCAGAACGCGACGCCGCACAGCGCGACGACGAGCAGGCTCATGCGATCGCGCGCCGCGAACACGATGGGATCGTCGTTCATTTCGCCGCGGTGCGCGATGACCCACGCTCGGCTGATCCAGTAAAGCATCACCGGGCATGCGATCCAGATGTACTGCGGATGCCGATACAGCGCCGTCGTGCGCTCGTCCTGGATATACATCGCGAGTACGAGCACAGAGATATAGCCGGAGGCAGTGCCGAGCGACGACACCACTGAGAGATCGCTCGACAGATATCCGCGCCCGCGCGTCTTTTCGCGCCCGGCTCTGAGCGTCGCGTGCAGCTCTGTATAGCGCTTGACGAGCGCGAGACTCAGAAAGAAGAACATCGAGAAGGCGAGCAGCCAGAACGTCAGATGCACGCTTATCGCCGCGGCGCCCGCGATGATGCGCGTCGTATAGAGCGCGGCGAGCGTAACGACATCGACCATCACATGACGCTTGAGCGCAAGCGAATACGCAAGCGTCAATACGTAGTAACCGAGCAGCACCGCGTTGAAGCGCCACGGCAGAAACGCAAGCGCTATCCCGAACGCGGCGATAAGCAACAAGGGGCAGAGCGCCATTCCCCATAGCAGTGGCATCGTGCCGGCTGCGAGCGGACGGTTGCGCTTGACTGGATGATGGCGGTCGTCTTCCAGGTCGAGCAGGTCATTGAGCAGATAAACGCTCGACGCGCACAGCCCGAACGCAAAGAACGCAAGCACGGACAGGCCGACTATCGCGGGTGAGCCAAGCTTGTGGCCCGCAAGCAATGGCACGAAGATCAACAAGTTCTTGAGCCACTGATGCAGACGCAGCGACTTCGCCCAGACCCTGAGCGTCGGCTGGCGATTCTCGAAGACCTGTTCGATGTTGTCGTGTTTCGACGCCGCGCGCACGACGCCTGCATGCGGATTGACCACGTACGCGCGATCGGCGGCGGCCCAGACAGCGATGTCGTCGCGCGAATTGCCGACATAGTCGAAACCCTTCTCGCCATACGCTTCGACGAGCCGATCGCGCTTACGATGCGAAGAGAGATTGACGTGCTCATCGGTCGCGAACACGCGATCGAAGATGCCGAGATGCTCGGCAATACTTCGCGCAAAGGCCTCATGACTCGCCGTTGCGAGCGCGATCGTGCGGCCCGCAGCGCGCATTTCGCGCAGCCAGTTGATGACTTGCGCGTTGTACGGCAGGGTCGTGACGTCGATGCTTACGTGTTCGGCAAGGCGCGACTTCAGCGCGGGTTTGCCGCCGCTCGATAGCCATTGCAGTGGCTTGTAGAACTTCTGCGGAAACGATCGCAGGAACGCGAACCCGCTTTCGACGAGGATGTCTGAGTAAATCAGCGTACCGTCGAGATCGACGACAATGGGCTTGCTCATCCGGGATATGGTCAGTCAGCCCGCTGCGGATCGCCCGCTTTTGGACCGAAATGAAGTCAGGGGCCGTTCCGACAGGGCACGACACTCTACTAGGTGACGAAATTTAACACAAGCTGAAACGTCCGCTGCCGCCTTTCGCGCGCTTCGCGTATCTAGCCGTTAGACGCGGCGCGTGCGTAGAATCACGCGCTCACCGTCATTGCCACGCTCCGTAGTCGAAGCGACACGGCGTGGATCAGAAGTTAAATCGGAATCGCGGATTTTTCGCCTTTCCGCGCTTTGGTAACATTCGTTAATAATTGGACTGGCTATCCGCGTCGAGCTTAGTTATTTCGAGCTTCGACTGGCTTTTCCGGTAATCGGGTCAAATCGAATACGTATCGGGGCTAAATGTAGTGCCAAGTTTCTTGCTTGACCTATAGCGATGCCGGTCGATATTATTTAAACTCGTCCAATGTGGATCCCGCATTCAAGGTTTCCCCGATATCACACTGATTTGTTGTGCTCACGGTCTTTTGTCGATACGGCACGCCGCGTGCGCAATATTCCCATCGTAATGGCCGACCGCGTAAAGGCTGCGCGTGTTCCGGGCGCGGCGATCGAGGCACGCGATGCTGAATCTTGGTAATGGGCTACAGTTCATTTGGACACGGGATCGCTGAGTGAAACCGGACATCACACGATGCTGAAAGCAAGTCGCGCTTCGTTCGACGGGCTAAAGCAAGCTGATGGGGAGCGCAATAGCGAATGACGATTCAAAAGATTGCAAGCACGCCCGACCCTTCGCGAAACGGCGCGGTTATCTGGATGACCGGGCTTTCCGGCGCCGGCAAGTCGACCCTCGCCAATGCGTTATTCAGATGGCTCGATAGCATTCAGGAGCATTCGATCATTCTGGACGGAGACCTGATGCGCGGCGGGCTCAATTCCGATCTGGGATACACGGTCGAAGATCGCGATGAAAACGTGCGTCGAATCGCGCACGTCGCCGAGTTGTTCAAGCAACAAGGGTTCATCGTGATCGTGGCGCTGATTTCCCCGACGTTTGCCCAGCGTGCCAACGCTCGCAAAATCATAGGCGAAGGATTTATCGAAGTATTCGTCAACTCTCCTCTCTCCACCTGCGAGCGGCGTGATCGCAAAGGACTCTATGCTCGCGCGCGACGAGGAGAAATCCCGAACTTCACCGGTGTGTCGTCACTCTACGAAGAGCCGCTCAATCCCGAACTGATTCTGAACACGAGTTCGCTCAGTATCGAGGCTTCAGTGAACAAACTAATCGAAGTGCTCGGCACGTCCGGATTCGTTCAAAACCGCCCGTAGCCTCTTTGCCAGATACCCTCAACGTTCATGACCGGAATCAGTCGTTGCTTCGCTGGCCGGCGAACGATGACGAACTCCGTCAGTTCATCGGGCACTCGCGCCGAGTATTCTGCCTGATTCGCAACCCGTTCACGCGCGTGCTGTCCGCCTATCGGGACAAGATCGCCGCGAGTCTGAATCGCCGACGAGCGTTCATGGCGGAGTCGGGTGTTGCCGATGTCGCGCCCGACGATGTCGTCACTTTCGTGGACTTTCTGCGGCGGGTTCGCGCGCAGCCTGTCGAATCGATGAACGGCCACTGGCGTCCTCAATATCCGCATCTGAGCATTTATCCGATGGACTACGATCTCGTCGGCAGTTTCGAGACGTTGAGCGCCGATCTGCCTATAATCTTCTCGGAGATCAGTCTGGAGATTCTGTCGTTTCTAGAGAACGTCGACGAGCACAGAACCGACGCCGGCGAGCTGATTTCGTCTTACTACGACGACGAAACCATCGATCTGGTCCGCACAAATTATCGAGACGATTTCGATCGACCCCGATACAGCGACCAAGTCGGCGACTCCCACAAGCGGTCGAGCATCGCCGTGGAATAAGGTTTGCGCAAATAGTAAGCGGCAAGTGATGACCGGGAGGCGCGCACCTTCGCATCCCGGACGTGCCGACGCGCGATTGCGAGAGCCGCGCGGTTGCCGAAAGCCCCCACATTGAGCACAATCTTGGCGTCTTCCACTCGTCGATGCGGTCCGTTTTCCTTTCGTGGCGCGGACACCCCCTCTGTCCGATGAACGCGAACGCATCACCGATCACCCTCAGCATCTCCATCGTCGTCTACCGGCCCGATACCGCGCTGCTCGCACGCACCATCGAAACGCTCGAAAGTGCGCTCGCGCAGTTGCACGACGTCGCCGGGCGCCCGTGTCTGTATCTGATCGACAACGGCAATCCAGGCGAACTCGCCGATCTGCCGACCCCGTCCGATGCCGAATTCGACACCGTGGTGCTGAAAGGGCACGGGAACGTCGGCTACGGGCGCGGCCACAATCTCGCGATTGCGCGCGCCAACAGCCGCTATCACCTGATTCTGAACCCCGACGTCGAGCTCAACGCGGACGGCCTGCGCCGCGCGCTCGCCTTCCTGCGCGACTCGCCCGAGACGGGCCTGCTCGCACCGTGGATCGGCGGTGACGACGGCCGTCAGCAGTTTCTCTGCCGCCGTTATCCCACAGTGCTCGATCTCTTCGTGCGCGGCTTCCTGCCGTCCGCGCTGCGCAAACCGTTCGCGGGACGCCTCGCGCGCTACGAGATGCGCGATGTCATCGGCGAGACGAACATCGTGTGGGATCCGCCGATCGTGAGCGGCTGCTTCATGCTCTTTCGCACCGACGTGCTTGAATCGCTCGGCGGCTTCGATCCGCGCTATTTCCTCTATTTCGAGGACTACGACCTGAGCCTGCGCACGCGCCGCGTCGCACGCATCGCCTATGTGCCGTCGGTGCGCATCCTGCATCACGGCGGCGGCGCGGCGAAGAAGGGCTCCGTGCACATCAAGCTCTTCGTCACGTCGGCGTACCGGTTTTTCAACCGCTTCGGCTGGAAGTGGCTGTGAGCGATACCGGCCGACGTATCGCGATCACCGGCGCCAACGGCTTCGTCGGCCGTGCGGTGAGCCGTGGGCTGCTCGCGCGCGGCATCGGCGCGACAGGACTCGTGCGGCATGACGCGCAGTGCGAGCCGGGCGTCGATATCCGCCATATCGACGGCCTCGAATCGATCGCGCCCGACGCGTTCGCTGGCTGCGATGCGGTGATTCACCTCGCCGCGCGCGTCCATGTGATGACCGACGCCGCGCATAAGGACGCTGAGGCGCTGCTGAACGCGTACCGCGCGACCAACGTCGACGGCACGCTCGCCGCCGCCGAAGCCGCACGGCGCGCCGGCGTCACGCGTTTCGTCCTGATGAGCAGCATCAAGGCGCTCGGCGAATGCGATTCGGGCCGCCCGTTCACCGAGGACGACGAGCGCAATCCGCCCGATGCCTACGGCGTCTCGAAGGCGGAAGCCGAAGTGACGCTGCTCGAATTCGGCACCCGCACGGGACTGGAGGTCGCGATCGTGCGGCCGCCGCTCGTCTACGGTCCCGGCGTGCGCGCCAACTTCCTCGCGATGATGCGCGCGATCGCACGCGGCATGCCGTTGCCGCTCGGCGCGATCGATGCGCGTCGCAGTCTCGTCTCCGTCGACAATCTGGCGAGCGCGAGCATCGAATGCGCGCTCAATCCGGCCGCCGCGGGCCGCCTGTTCCATGTGACCGACGGCTACGATCCGAGCGTCGCCGAACTCGCCCGCAAGCTCGGCGAGCATCTCGGCAAGCCCGCGCGGCTCGTGCCGGTGCCGGCCGGACTCTTGCGCGGCGTCGCGCGCGTCGCCGGCAAGACCGCGCAGATCGATCGGCTGACCGGCAGCCTGCGGGTCGACTCGCGCCGCATCCGCGACACGCTCGGCTGGAACGCGCCGCAAACGCTCGACGAAGGCCTGGCCGCCACGGCCGCGTGGTTTCGTTCGACGCGCGGGCGATAACCGGTCCCGCGCCGCCGAAAAGGCCAGCCGCGAACGTTAAAATACGCGCTGCTTCGACGCAGGCATTGCAAGACGCCTGACAGATATCGTCGAGGCGATTTTCCTTATTTTTCATATATTTAAAACTAAAACCCGGCGGTCGTTCGCGTATGCTTCGGGGTCGATAACTCAATAACATTGCATGCTGCATTCGTATTTTGAAGCTTCGCCGCTGCTGGCCGCGATGGCGGTGGCGGTATTGGCCTTCGCCGCGTGCGCGCTGATTCTGCGGACGCTCATTCGTACCGGCCTCGCGTGGCGGCTCGCCACCGATATCCCCAACGAACGCTCGTTGCACGAACGGCCCACGCCGCGCGTCGGCGGCTGGGGCATCGTGCCGGTCGCCGTGGTCGCGCTCATCGTCGCGGCGCCGTCGATGTGGCTGATCGCCGCCTGCGCCGTCTTTCTCGCCGCCGTATCGCAAATCGACGATCGCCGCGGGCTGCCCGCGCGCGTGCGGTTCGCGGCGCACATCGTCGCGGTGGCGCTCGTCATCGTCGTGCATCCGGCGGACGTGCCGTGGTGGGCGCTCGCGCTCGTCGGCTTTCTGATGCTGTGGCTGGTGAATCTCTACAACTTCATGGACGGCTCGGACGGACTCGCGGGCGGCATGGCGCTGTTCGGCTTCGGCGGCTACGCGCTCGCGGCGCTCGCCGGACCCGCGCCGCAAGCCGATCTCGGCCTCGCGAGCCTCGCTATCGCAGGCGCGGCGGCCGGATTCCTGACCCTCAATTTCCATCCGGCCCGGATTTTTCTGGGCGATGCCGGGTCTATTCCGTTAGGGTTTCTCGCCGGCGCGCTCGGGTTTTGGGGCTGGCAACGAGGCGCATGGCCGGTCTGGTTTCCGGCGCTCGTGTTTTCGCCGTTCATCGCGGACGCCACGGTCACGCTGTTGCGCCGCCTCGCGCGCGGCGAAAAATTTTGGCAGGCCCACCGGGAGCATTACTATCAGCGCATGGTGCGCCTCGGATTGGGGCATGCGCGCACCGCAATCACGTGGTATCTGCTCATGCTGGCGGGCATAATGCTCGCAAACTGGGCGCTTCGGTTTTCCTTTGCTGGGCAGTGGGCGGCAGTTGCGGGCTGGGCAGTCGTGGTTGTGGCAGCGGGCGCGGTGGTCGACGCGCATTGGCGGCGTCATGAGGCCCGCCATTCCGGACAATCTTGAGGGTCCAAGCTGATGAATCGAATAAAAGCTACATGGCTATCGGCGGGGGCGTTCGGCTTCGATCTCGTGGCCGTCGTCGGATCCTGGCTCATCGCTTATCTGTTGCGCTTCAACGGCGCGATTCCCCATGACTTCCGCCAGGGCGCGCTCGCCGCGCTCGTCTGGGTCGTGCCGGTCTACGCCATCGTGTTCCGCGTCTTCGGCCTGTATCGCGGCATGTGGGTGTTCGCGAGCCTGCCCGATCTGATGCGCATCTCCAAGTCCATCATCGTGGGCGCGCTCGTCGTGATGGTGGGCGCGGTGATGTCGCAGCCGATTCCGATCATTCCCCGCTCCGTGCTCATCGTTTCGCCGCTGCTGCTCTTCCTGTCGATGGGCGGCGCGCGCGCGCTCTATCGCGCGGGCAAGGAGTTCTATCTGTACGGCGGCCTCGTCGGGCAGGGCAAGCCGGTGATCGTGCTCGGCGCGGGCACGGCGGGCGCGATGCTCGCGCGCGAGCTGGCGCGTTCCAGCGAATGGCGCCTGGTCGGCCTGCTCGACGACGATCCCGCCAAGCGCGGACGCGAAGTGCTCGGCCACAAGGTGCTCGGTTCGTTCAGCGAGCTGCCACGCTTCGCCGAGCAGTTCAAGACGGATTACGTGATCATCGCGATTCCGTCGGCGTCGGTCGAGGAACAGCGGCGCGTCGCCACGTTGTGCGTGCGCGCCGGGGTCAAGGTGATGGTGCTGCCCGCGCTCAGCCAGCTCACGGCGGGCGAGGGCAACTTCCTGTCGCGCGTGCGGCAGATCGACCTCGAAGACCTGCTCGGCCGCGAGCCGGTGAAGATCGACATGCCGCACGTCGAGCAACTGTTGCACGGACGCGTCGTGATGGTGACGGGCGCGGGCGGTTCGATCGGCTCGGAACTGTGCCGTCAGATTCTGCGTTTCTCGCCCGCGCAACTGGTCGCCTATGATCTTTCCGAGTACGCGATGTATCGCCTCATCGAGGAACTGCACGAGCGTTTTCCGGAATGCTCGGTGATTCCGGTCGTCGGCGACGCGAAGGACTCGCTGCTGCTCGATCAGACGATGGCGCGCTTCACGCCCCACATCGTTTTCCACGCGGCCGCGTACAAGCACGTACCGCTGATGGAAGAGCAGAACGCGTGGCAGGCGGTGCGCAACAACGTGCTCGGCACGCTGCGCGTCGCGCGCGCGGCGATGCGCCACGACGTGCGCCACTTCGTGCTGATCTCCACCGACAAGGCCGTCAACCCGACCAACGTGATGGGCGCGAGCAAGCGTCTCGCCGAAATGACGTGTCAGGCGCTGCAGCAATCCGCGCCGCGCACGCAGTTCGAGACGGTGCGCTTCGGCAACGTGCTCGGCAGCGCGGGCAGCGTGATTCCGAAGTTCCAGCAGCAGATCTCGAAAGGCGGCCCGGTGACGGTCACGCATCCGGAAATCACGCGCTTCTTCATGACGATTCCGGAAGCCGCGCAGCTCGTGTTGCAGGCGTCGAGCATGGGGCGCGGCGGCGAAATCTTCATTCTCGACATGGGCCAGCCCGTGAAGATCGTCGATCTGGCGCGCGACCTGATTCGTCTCTACGGTTTCTCGGAAGAGCAGATCCGCATCGTGTTCACGGGCCTGCGTCCCGGCGAGAAGCTCTACGAGGAACTACTCGCCGACGACGAAACCACCACGCGCACGCCGCATCCGAAACTGCGCATCGCGCAGGCGCGTGGCGTGCCGAACGATTTCATCGACGCGTTGCTGCCCTGGCTGATGCAGCATCGCGTGCTCTCCGACGAGGAAGTGCGCCGCGACCTGCGCCGCTGGGTGCCGGAGTATCAGACGGCGACGCTGCCCGTCCTGCAAAGCGTCACGGCCGTGCAGACGGCGCGCGAGCGCGGCGCGGCGGGCTGACGCGCACGGTCACGCATGACGACGCTCGACGATGTTCATGCGCTGACCCACGCGGGCTCGCTGTTGTCGCCGGGCGGTGAGATCGTCGCGCCGTACGATCTAGAAGTCTCGCACGCCGACGCATCCGGTTTCTCTGCCTTGCCCGCCGATATCCTGAACGCGGACCGAGAAGCCTTCGATGCGGACTATGCGCGTGCGCGCCGCGTGCATCTCGTCAACGCATTCGGCGTCACGCTCGGCGATTCCGTCATCGGGCTATCGGCGCTCTTCGCGGTGAAGCGCCGTCATCCGCATCTCCGGTTCACGATCTATCGTCCGGCGCGCGCGCCGCGCTACGTGCAGCGTCTCTACGCGCTCGCCGCGCCGGGTTTCGGCGATATCGTCGATCTGCCCGTGCCGCTCGTGAGCCTGCCTGCAAACGAGCTCAGGATCGATATCGGCAATCAGCTTTTCTGGCCGCGCTTCGCTTCGATGCCGATGATCGATTTCTTCCTGTGGGCGATGGGTGTCGCGCCCGAGAACATCGCCGCCAGCGACAAGCGCAATCGGTGGCTTGCCGATGTGCCGCTGAGAGCCATCGAAAGCGAGCGCTACGCGCTCTTCTGTCCGGACGCGAGCACGCCAGTGCGCAGCATTCCAACATCGGTGCGCGCACGCATCGTCGCGCGGCTCGCGGACGAAACCGGCTTGCCGGTGCTGGGCTTCGGCGCGGTGGATCATCCGCGCTATCGCGATATCGCGCCGCTTTCACGCGACACGGACGATTTCCTCGCGTGGATCGGACACGCGCGCTATCTGGTCACGGCGGATTCGGCGGCGCTGCACATCGCGGCTGGCTTCGACGTTCCGACGACCGCGTTCTTCACGACGATTCCCGCCTTCATGCGCGCGCGGGATTACGCCAACTGCGTCGCGGTCGAATTCGCCTTGCCGCATCTGCAAGGCATTCACGCGAGCGCGCGGCCCGCCGACCTGGACGCGCTCGAACGCGCGTATCGCGACTACGACTGGCGCGCGATGCCGTTCGCGCGCGACGCATCGCTCAGTTCGAGTTCGGCTTGCCGCTCACCTGAAACGACGGCAGCCGCCCATACAGCTCCGCGACCCAGTCGATGAACACGCGCACGCGGCGCGGCTGATGTCGATTCGACGCATAGAGCACCGACACCACACGCGGATACGACGGATACTCTTTCAGCACTTCCCTGAGCGCGCCGCTCCTGATGAGCGGATCGAGCGTATAGCTCGAACTCTGGATCAGGCCGAGTCCCGTCACGCCTGCGGCGATGTACGAGTCGCCATCGTTCACGGCGATCTTGTGCTTCATCGCGACGATGCGCGTTTCGCCATCGACGACGAATTCCCAGTTGCGCACGCGGCCCGAGTTGTTGAGCACATAGCCGACGGCGAGGTGCTCCTCGAGGTCATCGAGCGACACCGGCTCGCCGTGCTTTTCGATGTATCCCGGCGACGCGCACGTGATCTGCGTATAAGCGCCGACGCGTTTCGCGACCAGCCCGACATCGCCGACCGCGCCCACGCGCACGACGCAATCGACCGCTTCCTCGACGAGATCGACTTGCCGGTCCGTGAGCAGCAACTCGACGCCGATATCCGGATACGCCGCGAAGAATTCCGGCAGCGCGGGAATGATCGTGTTCTTCGCCATCACCGTCGGCAGGCTTACTTTGACGTTGCCCTTGGGACTGAGCTTCGAATGCGAGAGCGACGCTTCCATGTCGTCCACTTCGCCCAGCACGCGCACGCAGCGCTCGTAATAGGCTTCGCCGTCCTCGGTGATGCTGATGCTGCGCGTCGTGCGGTTGATGAGGCGCGCGCCGAGATGCGCTTCGAGCGCCTGCAGCGTGCGCGAGACGCTCGCGGGCGGCAGGCGCAGGGCGTCGGCGGCTTTGGAGAAACTGCCCGCCTCGACGACCCGCGCGAAGACTTTCATTGCAAGAAAGCGGTCCATGCTCGGGTTCCGGAAACGTGATCGCGCGCCGGCAAGGGCGCGCGCGAAAGGAGAGCGTGAGTTTTCAAGCGACGATCATACTTGGGATCGCCTCGACCGGACAGGCGATGAGATCAGATCCCGAGCCCCTGGCAGAGCCACCCCGAGTAGTGTTCGATCATGCGTTGAAACGGCGCGTGATGGCCGTAGGCGATCGACGACACGGCAAGCAGCCCGCAACCCGCGACGAGCGCGCGCGGCATCTTGCGCGGCTGATCGAAAACGCGCACGAGGAAGAGCGTGGCGATAATCGCGCCGAGCACCCAGCCCGCGACGACTTCGGCGGGCGTGTGCGCGTCCTGCATGATGCGGCTCGCGCCGATCGCCGCCGCGAGCGCGAGCCCGCCCGCCGCGCCCCATCGATACCAGCCGCCGCCGAAGCCGCCGAGCAGCAGTCCGCCCGCGACCGTATAGATCGATGCGGCGAGCATCGTGTGGCCGCTGATCATGCGCAACTGGATCGCGGCGATTTCGAGGCCGCAGCCGGCGTAGAGAATCTTCGAGAGACCGACGAGCCCCATGCCGATCGCGAGCAGGATCGCCCAGCGCAACGCGAGACGCGCGTCCACGGTGCGCAGCCACAGCGTGCAGACGAGGGCGAGCGGGAGCAAGAAAGCCGCGTCACCGAGGTTCGAAAGTGTCCAGAGGACTTTTGATTCCATGCGTATCCGTTATAGGCAGGCTGGCTCGCGGGCTCGATCGAAAGCGCTACGAACCGTCGCCCAGTTTGCGGCGGCCGGCCAGCCGGTATTCGGTCGGCGATATCGACAGCCGTTTGCGGAAGATCTTCGCGAGGCCGTCGCCGCTGCCCGCGCCGCAACGCCGCGCGATCTTGTCGACTGGCAGATCGGTCGCGGCAAGCAACATGCAGCTCGCATCGAGGCGCGCGCGCAGCAGATATTCCGATGGCGTGAGCCCGATCTGCGCCTTGAAGCGGCGCAGGAAATTGCGCTCGCTCATCGCGGCGACGCGTGCGGCGTCGGTGATCGAGATCGGCCGCACGTAGTTCTCGCGAATCCAGCGCGCGGCCGCATCGATCTTCTGGCGCACGCCGCCGGCTTCGGTATCGTCGAGAACGGTGGAGAGTTTTTGCCATGCGCCCGGGATCGAGCGCTCCGAGACTTCACGCGCGAGCGCGGCGCCGTGATCGCGCTTGATGATCGAAAGCGCCGCCGCGATCGGCCCTTTCGGATCGTCGAGGGTGAGCGTGTGCTCGGCGATGAAAAGCGGGTTCGACAACGCCGACGGAAGTGCGCGATGCCCGGACTCTCCGGTGAAATCGAGCGAGCGGTTCTGCACGGTGAGATTGGCGGCGGCGAGAATGTGCGCGCCTTCGCCGATCGCCTTGATGAACGGAATCTTCGGCGCCACGCGGCCGAGCCGTTTTTTCAGCACGACGTCGTTGCGCGCATGCCGGGCCCCGACGCCGCCCGCGATGAAGAGCGCGTCGCATTCGTTCGTCCAGCGCGTTTCGAGACCTTCTGTCCAGATGCGCATCGAGCAACTGCTCGCCACGCTGCCGCCTTCACTCGATAAAAACCGCAGCGAATAGTTCGGCGCTTCGGCGTGCTGGCCGGCATCGGCGGGCATGTGAACCTGATTCGCGACCGAGAAGACCTCGGAGATCGAACTGACTTCGACGAGCGAAAAGTCCTCGAAGATCAGAATGCCGATCCGCTTCTCCGCGCTGGCCATATCGGCGGGCGGCGCGTCGGGCGCGACGCCGCGCACGACCTGAAGCCTGCCCGTACCATTGGCGTACACCATCGACTTCTCTCCGGTGCGGACTGGAGCCGGCGCTGTCACGCCTTGCCCGGGCCCGGTCCATGAAGGAACGTAAGTAACGGGAAAGTGAGCTTACATGGGTCGCACTATACGCGGCGCCTAACGGTCGCCGCGCCCCGAGTCCGAAATTGACGAACTGTTGGCAGATGATCTCGGTACGCGGGGAAGAGGCTCGCAGTCGGCCTGTCGTCTGACTAAATCGGGCGGCGCGATTTGCAGCATCGCGCGCTCAAGAACGGACGCTCGCGTACCGTTATCAAGGGAAGCAGTAGATGATCGATGGTTCTTGGCGGTAGGGCGGGCGGCGCGCAGCAATGCGCGCCGTTTGTCCTTCAGCGCGCGCTTTCGATCCGGATCAGCGGAAGTAGGCTTTCGTGTACTCGTGCACGTCATCGAGCGCGAGCAAGTCGTCGGGCAGGAGCCATCGATAGTCGCTGTGCTGATCGAAGCGGCCGATCGGCACTTTGCCGCTCAGCGTCATCGTGTAGGCGAGCACGATGTAATGCGTGCCGATTTCGTCGGCGCCCGCGAAGGTGTCGTCATACAGATGCTCGTACACGCCGAACAAACGCGAGGCCGAACGCTGCGCGCTCGCGACGCCGAGCTCGTTATGGACGATGCGCCTGAACGCGGCGTCGAGCGTTTCGTTCTTGGTGATGCGCCCGCCCGGCACGAACCACGTGCCTTGCGCCGGCCGGTTGCGCCGATGTCCCAGGAGAATGCGCCGGTTGCCGTCGGTGACGATCAGATCGATCGCCACGAGCGGCGTAAGCCGCACCACCGTCAGGAAGTCCGCGTTGCTCAGCATCGTTGCTCCGTGTTAGCCGTCGTCGTGCGCAACGCAAACGATGCTGCCTGCGTCATCGCATGACCGTGCGCATGCGCACGCGCCGATGTGCTTCGTCCGAAGACGGCGAACATCGATTCTCAAGAGTGAAACAAGCAAGGCTGACGAGTTCCGCCATCACAGGTATTTCCATAAGCGGCAAACCTGACCGATCCGCAAGCCCGTTCGTCGAGTCGAAATCGTCGCCGCGCGAATTGCGAACGTGCGCGCGAATTGGGCGGCATTCGACCGAAGAATGAAAAAGTTTGATTGGACGATTCAACAAATAGTGTCACAGCGTGCGCCGCCGCAAAAAGACTAGCCGATGGCGGACCGGGACAGTCCCCTGGTCCCGCGCGCACGCGGGTTCGACGCCGCCATTCGCATATTGCGGCACAGCATCGAGCCTCTTTTGAAAACACCGCATTATGCTCTTGAATAAAAATCGAAAGGGTAGATTTAAAATGGCTCGATTACCTGATATGCGATTAATGGAAAATCAGCGCCATTCAACTGCCAATCCAATCGGACTTTTAAATAGGCGGCTGAAATATCTATTACATCCGGTTCCCAAATGTAACGGCAAACCCAAAATTTTCCGATTCACACGGTACGAACGTCCGCTTTTTCGTCCACTCGATGTTTCAAATCTGAATCAATTTCTTTGATCCGACATGGCCGCCGAAGTGCGCGGCGACCCGCACAGGGCCGTCACTCGGGGCGGTGCGGCCACGCGAATGTCCGATCTGGCGGCACCGTAATCGAATTGCGCTAAGCCCGTCCGGTAAAGTTTGTATGACAAATTCATTTCCCGTAATACATGCTTTGAAAACGGCATTCCAGAATCTGGGGAGCGATATCAATGTGCGCTCACCCTCACAGCGGAACAGATTCTGTGGTTTAAGCGCGAAAATCTAGAGCACAAAAAAGATTGTCTGCTTATTATTCAAGCCAGCGGATCGATTCCGCCAACACTTCGTTCCAATCGGTCACGGCAACCCGGCGAAGTTCGGGAAAGTCAATTGGTGCGCCGCAATGGCCGAGAAACTCTTCCGCGCCTTCCAGGAAGCAAAGCTGCAGAGGATGACCATGCCTTACGCCACTTTAGAACCCGCCGTCATGGGTTGGACGCCTCCCGCGACGAAAGCCTCGCCGACCGAGGTCCGCCAGATCGCGATTTTGCTGTTCGACGGTTTTTCCCTGCTCGGCGCGGGGATCGTCGCGGAGGTCTTCCACATGGCGAACGAGTTCGCGTCGGCGAAGTCGCGGCCGGACTGCAGCTACGACGTGCGTTTCCTGTCCGTCGAGGGCGGCAACGTGGCGTGCTCGTCGTCGGTGCGCGTGTGGACGGACGGACTGGACGCGCGCCACTACGGCGGCTTCGACGCGCTCTTCGTCGCGGGCGGCCGCGGCGCCGACGACGCCGCGAAGGACGATCGCATCATCGAATGGCTGCGCCGCGTGCAGTCGAAGACCACGGTCGTGCGCGCGATTTCCGAGGGCCGCAAGGTGCTCGACGCCGCGGGCATCGGCCAGGCGCAGGACTCGCAGGCGCGCTTCAACAACGCGATGCATCTCGTGCGCGACGAGCAGCAGGGCGACGCGGGCGACCGCTACGAGTCCATGAAGGGCGCGCTCCTGATCGTGAAGCGCGATCTG
Organism: Caballeronia sp. S22; assembly: GCF_964261745.1. Taxonomy (NCBI): domain Bacteria; kingdom Pseudomonadati; phylum Pseudomonadota; class Betaproteobacteria; order Burkholderiales; family Burkholderiaceae; genus Caballeronia; species Caballeronia sp. S22. Next base: position 862,984 of record NZ_OZ180035.1, read on the forward strand.
GGCATCGACGTGTCGCGCAGCGTGGCCGAGCGTCTGATGCCCGGCTCCGCCGCGAAGCTCGTGTCGATTCTCGGCGACAGCGGCGCGGCGTCCGCGGGCGACAAGATCCGCGCGGCGGCGCGCTGGTTGCAGGACAACTGTGAACGGCCGATTTCGGTCGTCGATGCGGCGCAGGTGGCCGCGATGAGCGAGCGCAACTTTTTGCGCCGCTTCAAGATCGAGATGGGCATCACGCCATCCGATTATTTGTTGCAGGCGCGCCTCGCCGTGACCTGCGCGCTTCTGACGGATTCGGAATTGCCGGTCGACAAGATCGCGCGCAGAAGCGGCATGGGTAACGGCGACAGGCTCGCGAAGATTTTCCGCAAGCGTCTTCTGATCTCTCCGACGGAGTACCGGATGCAGAGCAGACGCGAGGCGAACGGCTGACCCGCGTGGAGTGTGACGTGGGCCGCTCTGACGCCGACTATGGCGAAAAGCGTCGGACCTTTGGCCGGACCCGATCGGTTCGGCATTTGATCATTTCCCGGACGGCATTGTCGTTCGAATGAATTTGCAGGCAGGAGTCCTCTATGACGAATGAAGCACGCACGAAAGGTGGGGTGGAGCAGGGAGCAGCAGGTGTGGAGGCAGGCCCGGCCAAGGTGGCCGGGCCGTGCCGCCGCCTCGTCCCTGTGATCCTCGCCGGCGGCTCGGGCACCCGCCTGTGGCCGATGTCGCGTGAACAGTTCCCGAAGCAATTGATCGGTGTCATCGGGCATGACTCGTTGTTGCAGGCTACGGTTGCGCGGCTGAAAGGCTTCGCGGGCGACTTCAAGGTGGACGGCGAGCCGATCATCGTGTGCGGCGAGGAGCATCGTTTCACGACGGAAGAGCAGACGCGCGAGAGCGGCGTCGATGCACGCATCATCGTCGAGCCGGCGCGCCGCGACACCGCGCCCGCGCTCACGCTGGCGGCGCTCGCCGCGGTCAAGGACGGCGAGGACGCGATCATGGTCGCGATGCCCGCCGATCACTCCATCGCGGACATTCCCGCGCTGCATCGCGCCATCGCGATCGCGGCGGAGCATGCGGAGCGCGGCGTGATCGCGACGCTCGGCATTCCGCCGACGCGCCCCGACACCGGCTTCGGCTACATCCGTCTGGGCGACGCGCTCGACGACGGCGCGCACAGGATCGATCGCTTCGTCGAAAAGCCCGCGGCGGAACTCGCCGCGCAATACGTCGCGGCGGGCACGTACTGGTGGAACAGCGGCATCTTCATCGTGCGTGCGAGCGTGTGGCTCGCGTCGCTCAAGAAGCTCAACGCCGACATGCACGCGGCCTGCTCGGCCGCCACGCAGGAAGGCGAGGACGACGGCAAGTTCTTCCGGCCGCACGCTGCGCAATTCGGCCGCGCGCCGTCCGACTCGATCGACTATGCCGTGATGGAACACATCGGCACGCCGAGCAAGCCGTGCGACGGCGTCGTCGTGCCGCTCGTCGCGGGCTGGTCGGATCTCGGCTCGTGGGACGCCGTGTGGGACGCGATGGACAAGGACGAGTCGGGCAACGTCGCGAGCGGCCGTGTCGTGTTCGAAGGCGCGACGTCGAGCTATGCGCGCTCCGAAGGCGGACGCCTCGTCGCGTGCGTGGGCACGACCAACGTGATCGTCGTCGAGACGGACGACGCCGTGCTCGTCGCGGACCGGTCGCGCGTGCAGGACATCAAGGGACTCGTCGCGCGCATTCGCGAGCAGCATGCGCCCGAAGCGGACACGCATCGCAAGGTGCGCCGTCCGTGGGGCTTCTACGATTCGATCGAGCACGGCGAGCGCTTTCAGGTGAAACGCATCGTGGTGTCGCCGGGCTCGAAGCTGTCGTTGCAGATGCATCACCATCGCGCGGAGCACTGGGTCGTCGTGTGCGGCACGGCGCTCGTCACGCGCGGCGAAGAGCAGTTTCTGCTCTCGGAGAACGAATCGACGTTCATTCCGCTCGGCGTGCGGCATCGTCTGGAGAACCCGGGCAAGGTGCCGCTCGAGATCATTGAAGTGCAGTCGGGGAGCTATCTCGGCGAAGACGACATCGTGCGCTTCGACGACACCTACGGACGCCACTGAGCGCTCGAAGGGCAAGGGCATCACGGTTTGAGGCAACTGACTTCTTTGCAACGGCTTTCATTCGAAAAGACGGGCTAAGGCGAGGAGGAGACTGAGGCGGGCGGTAAAGGGCTGATTGCGTTCCGGGGAAAAAAACATGCGCGATTTACAGGGATTGCTCGCGCGCCTGTTCGACGTCGTGATGATCGTCGGCGGCGCGGCAGTGGCGTCGCAAATCAGGTTCGAGTACATCGAGGCTCACACCTATTCGATGGCGTTCGTCGCGTTCGCGGCGGCGTTTTCGCTCGCCCTTTTTCCTGGCTTCGGCGTCTACCAGTCTTGGCGTGGCCGCAGCAAGCTCCAGCTCGCCTGTCAGGTCTCGCTCGGCTGGCTCGTCGTGCAGGGCTGCGCGCTCGCGCTGATGTTCTCGCTGCATCGCCTCGACTACGTGTCGCGCCTCTGGTTTGCTTACTGGACCGCGATGTCCGGCGGCCTCATGATCGCCGGGCGCCTCATCACGCACGCGATCCTCGCGCACATGCGCAACGCCGGCCTGAACCTTCAGCAGGTGGCGATCGTCGGCAGCGGCAGGCATTGCGATGCGATCCTGCGCAAGATCGAGCGCTCGCAGGACACGGGCTTTCGCATGCGCGCGGCATTCAACGCGGCGCCGGGCAAGGCGCGGCTCAACACGCGCGTGCCGGTGTACGACGACTTCGACGACTTCGTGAGCTTCGTGCGCACGCAGAACGTGCACGAGGTCTGGCTCGCGCTGCCGCTTTCCGAAGAGCCCACGATCCTGCGCTTCGTGAACGAATTCCGCGACGATCTGCTCAACGTGCGCTTCATCCCCGACGTGCGCAGCCTCGCGCTCTTCGAAAGCGGCGTGACCGATCTGCTCGGCCAGCCCGCGATCAATCTCGTCGCGTCGCCGCTGTCGGCATCCGCGCAGTTGCAGAAGGAACTCTTCGACCGCGTGTTCGCGCTTGGCGCGATCATCGCCGTCTCGCCCGCGCTGATCTGCATCGCGCTCGCGATCAAACTGACTTCGCGCGGGCCCGTGCTCTTCCGGCAAAACCGCAAGGGCGCGGATGGCCGCGTCTTCACCATCTACAAGTTCCGTTCGATGCGCATGCACACGGAACAGGCCGGAGTGCTCCGCCAGGCCACGCGCGACGATCCGCGCGTGACCCGTGTCGGGGCGTTCCTGCGCCGCACCAGCCTCGATGAGCTACCGCAGTTCTTCAACGTTCTGCGTGGCGACATGTCGGTCGTGGGCCCGCGTCCACACGCGCTCGAACATGACGACCTGTATCAGAAGGTCGTATCGGGGTATATCCATCGTTACCGGATCAAGCCAGGCATCACCGGCTGGGCCCAGGTCAACGGTTTTCGTGGAGAAACGGATCGGATCGAAAAGATGGAAGGACGCGTCGCTCACGATTTGTACTACCTGGGTAACTGGTCGTTCGGACTCGATATGAGAATCATCGCCGCAACGATCTTCAAGGGACTACGCCACACCAACGCTTACTGAAGCAGGGGACGACCATTATGCACAACCAACAACAACCGGGCACCAACTCCATGGCCGCCAACACCAACGTGTCGCGTATCTTCCGCCTCACGAGCCTGGCTGCGGCAGCTTCCATCTCCGTGATCCTGACGGGTTGCGGGCTCTCGCCGGGCATGCACATGGAAAAGCCGGCGCAGCTCGTCGAGACGTCGAACGATCAAGGCGATCCGGCCACCACGACCAACATTCCGATCACCACGATCGATGCCGCGCTCGTGAAGAAGATGCGCACCGCGCAGCCTTCCGCGGCGACCGATCCGAACGCATCGCTCTACGGCAAGCCTGCGCCGTACAAGCTGGGCGTCGGCGACGTGCTGCAGATCACGGTGTGGGATCACCCGGAACTCGTCGCGGCGCTCGGCCAGCCCGCGAATCAGACGCGCACTTCGGATGCCGCGCCTGGCTTCGTCGTCGATGCGGACGGCAATCTGCAGTTCCCGTATGTGCCGGGTTCGCTGCATGTCGCGGGCAAGACCGAGACGCAGGTTCAGCGCGAGCTGTACACGCAGCTTTCGAAGGTCTTCGTGAAGCCGCAGGTGACGGTGCGCGTCGCGTCGTTCCGTGCGTCGCAGGTGTATATCGACGGCGACGTGCGCACGCCGGGCTCGCAGCAGATCAACGACATTCCGATGACGCTCACCGAGGCGATCGGCCGCGCGGGCGGCTTCGCGACGACGGCGGACCAGAGCCGCGTCACGCTGATCCGCGACGGCGTCACGTACAACATCAACATGGCCGGCATGACGGCGAAGGGCCGCAGCCCGTCGGACATCATGCTTCGCCCGGGCGATGCGCTGCGTGTCGATTCGCGCGACGAGAACGGCGTCTACGTGATGGGCGAAGTGACCAAGCCCGCCACCGTGATCCCGATGCGCAACGGCAAGCTCACGTTGTCGGACGCGATCTCGCAGGCGGGCAGCTTCAACCCGGAAACGTCGAACCCGCGCGAGCTGTACGTGATCCGCAACGGCGCGACGGACCAGCCGGAGGTCTACAAGCTCGACGCGCTCTCGCCGGTGTCCATGCTGCTCGCGAACAACTTCGAGCTGCAGCCGCATGACGTCGTCTACGTGGACAACAGCGGGCTCGTCCGCTTCTCGCGCGTGTTGAACCTGCTCTTGCCGGCGATCAACGCGGGTCTGACGGCGGCCGTGCTGACGAAGTAAATGCTTTGACCGCAGGCGTTTGACCGGCGCGCGCGGGGGCGCGCCGGAGCATCATTGTTCGACTCAAAAAATACAAGCGAGCGAGATCATGGCCATGAACTTTGACACGCGGTATACGGACATATCGACAGCCGACGAATTGCGGCTGTCCGATTATCTGGCCGCGGTGATGCGCAACTGGAAGCTCGTGACGCTCGTCACGCTCGCCGTGGTCGCGCTCGGAACCGCCTACGCCTACCTTGCGCCGCCGACCTACAAGGCGGACGCGATGATCCAGGTGGACGAAGCCAGCGGCAACAACGCCAAAACGAACGCCAGCGCCGAAGCGGTGCAGGCGGTCGCGCCGCAACTCACCGACACGAAGTCCGTGACCGCCGCGCAGATCGAGCTTCTGCGTTCGCGCCTCGTCATCGACGATACGGTGCGGCGTCTGCATCTCGACATCAGCGCGTCGCCGCGTTCTTTTCCGGTCGTCGGCAAGCTCGTCGGCAACGTGTTCTCGATGCTGAACAGGCCGGTGCCGCCGGGCTATCTGTCGCGTTTCGCATGGGGCGGCGAAGAGATCGACGTGCCGCTCTTCGACACGCCGAAGGCGCTCTACGACAGGAAGTTCACGCTCGTCGCGGGCGAGCATGGCGCATACGTGCTGCAGGACCCGGACGGTCTCGGCATTCTCACCGGCCACGTCGGGCAGGAAGCGTCCGGCATGACGCCACAAGGTCTCATCACGCTCAAGGTCGACAAACTCACGAGCAAGCCGGGCGTGCAGTTCGACCTGCAACGCTTCTCGACGCTCACGACCATCGATCGTTTGCAAAAGCGCCTCACCGTGGCGGAGACGGCATTGCAGTCGGGCATCATCGGCGTATCTCTGGAAGGTAGTAATCCGAAGGAAATCGCGGCGATCGTCAATAACATTGCGAACCGCTATGTGCAGCAGGACACGCAGAAGCGATCGGCCGAAGCCGAACACACGCTCGCGTTTCTGGAGCAGCAACTGCCGGTTGTGAAGAAGCAGCTCGACGAAGCCGAGCAGCGCTACAGCGCGTTCCGCAACAAGCAGGGCTCGGTCGATCTCTCCGAAGAAAGCCGCCTTCTGCTGCAACAGGTCGTCGATAACAAGACGAAGCTCACGGATTTGCAGCAACAGCGCGCCGAACTCTCGCTGCGCTTCACGGCGAATCATCCTTCGGTGCAGGCGCTCGATGCGCAGATCGCCGCGCTCACCGTCGCGCAAACGCGCCTCGGCAAGAACGTGTCGACGCTGCCCGATACCGAGCAGACCGCGCTGCGCTACATGCGCGACGTGCGGTCGAGCACCGAGCTCTACACGAACCTGCTGAACAGCACGCAGCAACTGCGCATCGCGAAGGCGGGGCAGGTGAGCAACGTGCGCATCGTCGATCTCGCGCAGGCCGCCGACGATCCCGTGCGTCCGAAGCGTGCGCTCGTGATCCTGATCTCGGCGGGCATCGGACTCGTGCTCGGCATCATCGTCGCGTTCATTCGCAAGGCGCTGTATGGCGGCGTCGAGCGTCCGGAAGACATCGAGCGGCAACTGGGCACGCGCGTCTTCGCGATCGTGCCGCGCAGCACGCAGCAGCTTCGTTTGCAACGGCAGGTCGGGATGCGCCGCGAAGGGCTGCACGTGCTCGCCGCGCAGGCGCCGGAAGATGCGGCTGTCGAAGGCATTCGCGGCCTGCGCACCTCCTTGCAACTGCAGCTTTCCGATGCGCGCAACAACGTCGTGATGCTGACCGGCTCGCGTCCGGAGGCGGGCAAGTCGTTCCTCTCGGCGAATCTCGCGACGCTCGTCGCCTCGACGAGAAAGCGCGTGCTATTGATCGACGCCGATATGCGCCGCGGCGACATTCACTCGCACTTCGGCGTGCGCCATTCGCCCGGTCTCTCCGATGTGCTGATGGGCGCCGACGTGATGAGCACGATCCTGCACGACGTGCTGCCCGGCGTCGATCTGATTCCGAAGGGCGCGCTGCCGTCTCATCCGGCGGAGCTTCTCGCGAGCGACCGTCTCGGTGAAATTCTCGCCGAGCTGAAGCAGCATTACGATCTCGTGGTCATCGATACGCCGCCGGTGCTCGCCGTGACCGATGCGACGGTGATCGGCCGGCACGCGGGCACGAGCCTGCTCGTCGTGCGGCACGGCAAGAACCAGGTGCAGGAGATCGGCGAAACGATGAAGCGCCTGTATCACGGCGGCGTGCACATGAAAGGCGTGCTGCTCACCGATGTTCCGCAATCGAAGGTGCTGATGGGCAGCACGTACGCCGGCTATTACGGCTACGAAAGCATCGCGGAGTAAAGCCTCCGGCGCGCTTCAATACGGCGACTTGTAGATGTCGCGCGAGCGCGCCGCGGTCGGCGCCGGTGGGTTCAGGCCCGGCGGCGCCGGATAGAGCGCCGCCGCCGCGCTCTTCGGCATCATCATCGACTTGGCGTCGGCCTTGTGTCCGCTCGGACGCAGCCGCGCGCCGCCCGCGGGATTCCCCACATAACCGTTCTGCTGCGCGAGCAGCTTGTCTGTCGGCGATGCATCGTCGGCATGGGCAACCGAGGGCGCGAGCGCGGTCATCGCCAGCGCCAAAAGCGCCGTGCCTAGCGCATGTTTCATGATGTCTCCTCCGGGCTTGTCGGATGCGCTGACGGCGAGTCGCGCACGCATGAACACAGGATATTGCGCGCTGCCGGCCGCCGACGCCAAAAACCATGCACGAGCGGCCATTCACCGGATGCAGCCGAGTTTTACGCGCGACGAAAGCGGGCGTCGTTATAATCGCCGTCCGACCTGGTTTTTAGGCTGTCCGTCCGTGAAAAAGCTCATCGCTATCGCACTCGCTTCGGTTGTCCTCACCGCCTGCTCGTCCGCCGAGAAGGAGCAGCAGAAGGAACGCACGTTCTTGCTCTCGCAGCAGACGCTCGACGACGCGCAACGCAACGCGACCGTCTCGTGCCGCGACGCCGCGCAATGCGATGCGGCCTGGAAGCTGACGAAAACCTACGTCGCGCAGAATTCGAAGGAACGCCTGACCCGCGCCGACGATGCCGCCATCGAAACCGATATGCCATCGGATTCCGGCAAGCCGGTGTTTTCGGCGACGCGCATCGCGAACGGCAACGGCGCGACGATCTCGCTCTTCGCCCAATGCAAGGACATGTACGGCGATGAACGCGCGCGCGGCTCCGATTTCAACGACTGCGCGACGAAAATCATCTCCGTGCAGAACGGCTTCGCGCAGTATCTGAGGGCGCACCTTCCCGCGCAGTGAACCTGACCGCGCTATTGCGCGGGCAGCGAGCCGGGCGCGCGCGACGGATTCGCCGGCAGGATTTCCGGTAACGGTTCGTCCTGCGGGCGTATGTCGGGCGGCGTGCCAAACCACGGCGGTCTCTGCGGCGGCTCATACCCGGCCGCTTCGGCGGCGCGCATCTGCATGACGTGCGCGATGCGCGCGTACGACGCGACGACGAGTCCGAGCGCGACGCCAAACACGACGCCCGAGAAGCGGTCGCCGAGCGGATTGCCGCCGATCGACGTCGCGGGTAGCGCCGCGAGCACGAAGAGCGCGCGTCCGAGCACGGACAGATGCGGCGCATCGGGCGCGCGATGCCGCCACGCGCGATAGGCTATCGAGCCGCGCCAGAGCGCCCACAGCACGGCGAGCGGCAGCGCGAGGCCGAACAGCACGCCGCCCGCGAAGAACTGATAGACCCAGAAATCGTGGCCGGCCGCCCAGATTCTGATCGCGTAGAAATCCTTCTCGCTGATCATGCCCGCGAGATCGGGCAAGTAAGACGGCGAATAGCGGTAGTCGTGTCCGTATCCCATGCCGACCATCGTCGAGAGCGTCGAGGATGTCGTCTGATCGACCTGATCCTTCATTTCCGCGAGACGCGCGATCGTGACCGGATCGCGTGCGGCTGGCACGTCCTTCGCGAACGACATGTGCTGCATGAACTGCTGGGCGACGGTCGGGAAGAACGTGGCCGTTGCGGCCGCCATTGCGCCGAGCAGCGTCAGTATCGCGACCGCGCGCAGGCCGGCGGTGAAGAAAGGCCGGATCGAAGGCGCGGCGAGCCACGTCGCGTAAGCGATGAGCAGCACCGTGCCCACGAGCAGGCTGGGCGTGGCGCAGACGATCTCCACGACGATCGTCGCGAGAAAGAGCAGCGCGGCGAGCTTCGCGATGCGCTGCGCGAAGACGAACTCGTGCAGCAGCAGCCCTTGCAGACAGAGGAACGTGACCGGAATGACATGCATGCTCATGTTCCCGGTTCCTTCGGACATCGCCATGTCGAAGCCGACGCCGAACACGATCGATGCGATCAGCGAGCCGATCATCGCGCGCTCGATCTGTTCGAGACGCTGCGCATCCCACGGACGGCAGCCGACGAAATAGCCGAGCAGCATCAGCAGGAACGGCAGGATCACGCGCGCGTAGTTGCCCGCGTCGTTGCCTTGCAGCAATTGCGTGGCGACGCTGCCGAAGATCGTGAGCAGAAAGAGCGAGGTGACGAGCGTGCGCATGCGCGAACGGCGCGCAAAGCGCGGCGCGATCAGCAGAATCGCGCAGGCGGCGCCCATCGAGGTCACGGTGAGCAGAATATCGACCGTCCTGCTGGCCGCCTCCACGCCCTTGAAGTCGAATGCGAGCGGAAGCAGGCAAAGCCATATCCAGATGACGGCGAACTTGTTGCGCATGACGACCCCGGGAACCCCATTTTTTGCGTCGAATATATCAGCGGCTTTTATCGCGCGCCGTTGCGGCGGCGTCAGGCGCCTAGTCTTCGGCGTGAAACGACGGACGCGCATGTGCGCCGCACCACGCATCGTTGAGCGCGTTTCTTCATCGCGCGCCCCTGTCCGCAAAGCACGGGATTCTGGCGGATCGTCCCCGATTTGCGGACCGAAGATTGAATGGCCGGAAGCGACATGTTCCGGCGTGAGACCACTCAATACGTGCGATGTGCGTGCACGTGCCGATACGAGGTAACCCGGTTTCGGGGTAAGCAGGCCCACGAGGACGCGCGGTTCCGCCGCGCGAGCCACTCGACAACAAACGACCCTCGCAGAAGGGAAACGGCATGGGCCTGTTCGGCGCAACACGCATGCAGGAACCCGATCGATCGATACGATTCGATTTCATCCGGGGACTCGCGATCATCGCAGGGACGAGTGGCCCGTTCTCCGCACGCCGAATCCGCGCGATTCAAAGCTGGCGCGCGCGCCGATTTTCGCGTATCAAATAGGTTCCTGCCGCAAGGCAGGCCGCGTTGCGCTTCGTGCATCGATCGCTTCGTCCTCAACGCGCGGGGCTTTCTCCGATAGCCCGTGTCTCATCGTCACACACGCGAATCACACTTCGATTACCGGCCAGGCGCGCGCTCGATCGGGCCTTTGCGCGCTTTCGATTCACGACATCACTCAGGAGACTCCCATGTCCGACAGGCTCAGCATCTCCACGCCCGACGGCAATTTCGACGCCTACGTCGCCTATCCCGCGCAAACGCCCGCGCCCGCCGTGGTCGTGATCCAGGAGATATTCGGCATCAACGCCGACATGCGCGAAACCTGCGACGAATACGCGCGCCAGGGCTACGTCGCGCTGTGCCCCGATCTGTTCTGGCGACTCGAACCGAACGTCGAACTGACCGACAAATCCGAAGCCGAGTGGCAACAGGCGCTGAAGTACTACAACGCGTTCGACGTGAACACGGGCGTCGAGGACATCGCGGCGACCATCGGCTTTGCGCGCGGACTCTCGCAGGTGCAGGGCAAGATCGGTTCGGTCGGATTCTGTCTCGGCGGCTTGCTGTCTTTCCTGACGGCCGCGCGCACGGATATCGACGCATCGGTTTCCTATTACGGCGGCGGCACCGACCAGTATCTCGCCGAACTGCCGAAGATCAAGGTGCCGCTGATGCTGCATCTCGCGGAAGAGGACGAGTTCATTCCCGCCGACGCGCGCAGTCGCGTGCTCGCGGCGGTGCAAGGGCACGCGAACGTCGAGGCGTTCACATATCCCGGCTGTCATCACGCGTTCGCGCGCAACCAGGGCGCGCACTACGACGCGGCTGCCGCGCAACTGGCGAACGGCCGCACCGCGGAGTTCTTCAAAAAGCATCTGACGTAAGCGGCGCCGCAAACGAAAACGCCGCCCGGAGCGGGGCGGCGTTCATCGTCGGGAAAAGAGCTTACTTCTTCACCGTGTGCGGCCGTCGAAACACGAGCCAGCGCGGCGACTTGAAGCGCACGATGCTCATGTAGAGCCACACATACGTCGCCGCGAACACGACGACGAAGCAGAACAGATGCACCGTGTGCCGCCAGAAGAGCGTCGCGGGAATCACCGCGATCAGGCACAGCAGCCACAGATACGGCGACGTGAGCGAGTTGCGCCGCGTCAGTTCGTGCGCGTTCTTCGCGCCGACGGCCCAGCGCATCAGCCGCTTGTAGACGAGCATATGCAGATGCACGCCGTCCGGAATGCCGGGCGAGATGCCGCGAATGAACTTCTTGCGATAGATCGAGAAACACGTCTCGAAGATCGGATACATGAAGAGCAGCACCGGATACCACGCGGAGACGTCGCGGTTGCGCATCACGAGCATGATGGAGAGCTCGCCCAGCATGAAGCCGACGAAGTACGCGCCGCCGTCGCCGAGAAAGATCAGGCCGGCGGGGAAATTCCAGATGAAGAAGCCCATCACCGCGCCCATCATGATGAGCGATCCCGACAGCACGACGGGATCGTGCACCTGGAACGCCACGTAGGCGAGCGACGCGAACATCATGAAGCTGACCATCGACGCGAGGCCGTTGAAACCGTCGATGATATTCACCGCGTTCGCGAGCGCCGCGACGGCGAGCACCGTCACCGCGCAGGAAATGATCGCGTAGGACAGCAGGAAATCGAGCGGCGGCACGCTGATGCGCGTGACCGCGATATTCAGCAACGCATAGGCGAGGCCCGCGGCGGCCATCGTGCAGACGAGGCGGGCGAGCGGCGAGACGCGCTTGGTCAGGTCTTCGATCAGCCCGGAGAGAAACGCCGGCAGGCCGCACGCGACGATGCCGAGAATCCCGCCCGATACGGCCGGATAGCTCCATCGCAACTGCACCGCCGATGCGGTCAGCCCGCAAATGATGCCCACGCCGCCGATGCGCGGCACCGGGCGCGCGTGAAACTTCTGCACGCCGGCGAGATCGGTGTCGCCGAGCACGCCTTCCTGCAGGTGTGCGAAGCGCACGATCAACAAGGTCACGAGCAGCGAGACCAGAAAAGCAAGCGCGAAACTAAGCATGAAAATAGAACCGGTTGGGAGAAGCAGCCCCGCATCGCTCGGAACGACGAGGCGGGGCGCAGCGAGACTTTACGCGAACCCGTTCGGGTTTTGCGACTGCCAGCGCCAGTGATCCACGCACATGCGTTCGATGCCGTGCTCCGCGCGCCAGCCGATCAGCTCCGCGGCGGCGGCCGGATCGGCGTAGCAGGCGGCGATATCTCCCGGGCGGCGCGGCACGAGCTCGTACGGCACCGGTTTGCCCGACGCCGCCTCGAACGCCTTCACGACATCGAGCACGCTGTAGCCCTGGCCCGTGCCGAGATTCACGACGAAACTGCGGTCGAGCGTCTTCAGCGCGTCGATGGCCGCGATGTGCCCGCGCGCCAGATCCACGACGTGAATGTAATCGCGCACGCCGGTGCCGTCGTGCGTATCGTAATCGCTGCCGAACACGCGCAGCCGCTCCAGCTTGCCGACGGCCACCTGCGCGACATACGGCATCAGGTTGTTCGGAATGCCCGCCGGATCTTCGCCGATCAGCCCGCTCTCATGCGCGCCGACCGGATTGAAATAGCGCAGCGTCGCGATGCGCCACGACGGATCGGAGACTTCGAGATCGCGCAGGATCTGTTCGGCGATGAGCTTCGACTGGCCGTAAGGGTTGGTCGCCGAAAGCGGAAACGATTCGTCGATCGGCACGCTCTTCGGCACGCCATAGACCGTCGCGGACGAGCTGAACACGAAGTTGCGCACGTTGCGCTCTTTCATCACCTTCAGCACGGCGAGCAGGCTGCCGATGTTGTTGTTGTAGTACTCGACCGGCTTCGCGACCGATTCGCCCACGGCCTTGAGCGCGGCGAAGTGGATCGCGCCGGTGATCTCGTGCGTGTCGAAGATATGGTTGAGCGCGGCTTCATCGCGCGCGTCGGCGTGATGGAACGCGACGCGCTTGCCGGCGATGCTTTCGACGCGCTTCAGCGATTCCGCGCGGCTGTTCACGAGATTGTCGATGACCACGACGCCATAGCCCGCGTCGAGCAATTCGACGCACGTATGCGAACCGATAAAGCCCGCGCCGCCGGTGACGAGAATCGTGCCCTTCGTCGGCTGATTACCATTCATCTTTTGCTCTCCCGATTGCATGAAATCAGAGTGAAATGCCAGTAATGGCATGTATTGTGCCCTTGTAGCGTTCGACGACATTCTTTTCGTCGAATTCGCTTGTGACTTTTTCGCGGCCGCGCAGCGCCATCGCCTCGCGCTCGCCGGCGGAGAGTGTCAGCATGCGTTCGAGCGCTTCGGTCAGGCTGTCGGCGTTCTTTACCTCGCAGAGAAGACCGTTCACGCCGTCCTCGACGACCTCGCGGCAGCCGGGCACATCGGTGGCGACGATCGGGCGGCCCATCGCCGAGGCTTCCATCAGCGTGCGCGGCACGCCTTCGCGATACGAGGGCAGCACGACGCAATCCGCCGCGGCGACGAGCGGGCGCACGTCGTTGGCTTCGCCCAGATATTCGACGATATTCTCCGCTTCCCACTTCTGCACATCCGTGCGGCTGATCGCGCTGGGATTGTCGACGCCGACCGGCCCGAGCAATTGAAAACGCGCGTGCGGATATTTCGCCCGGATTCTGCGCGCGGCTTCGACATATTCCGCGACGCCCTTGTCCCACAGCAGACGCCCGATCAGGATGAAAACGAAGTCCGCGCGCGCGGGCAGCGGCTGAAACGCGAATTCATCGAGATCGACGCCTTCGCCGTGCAGACGCCGCGCGCGATCCGGATGCGCGAGCAGATTCTCGTGCAGAAATGCTTCGTGATCGTCGAGATTCAGAAACCACACTTCGCGCGGAAAGCGGAACGCGAAACGGTACAGCAGCTTCGCGACCTGCGCCGTGCGGCTCTTCTGGATGAAGACGTAGCCGAGGCCGGTGGTCACCGCGATCGACGGCACGCGCGCGAGCATCGCGGCGAGCGAGCCGTAGATGTTCGGCTTGATCGTGTAGTGAAACACGATATGCGGGCGCGTCGCGCGATATTCGCGATAGAGCGCGGCGAGCGTCTTGAAGTCCTGGCGCGGGTCCGTTCCCTTCGATGCGACCGGCAGCTCGACGCAGCGGCAGCCCATTTCCGTGAGCGGCTCGAAGGTGCGATCGCGCGGCGCGATGATCGTCACTTGCGCACCGGCCGCGGTCAGCATGCGCAACACGCCTTGCCGGTAGGTGTAGATCGCCCACGCCGTGTTGCAGACGAGGGCGATGCGAAGACTCGACTTTTCTTTCGTCATCCGGAAGAGCGCTCAACGTGGCGCGAACTGAACATTGAAATTTTCACGCGGAAGACGTGGACTTCAGCAATCGCGCCTTCAGACCACGCAACGCGCGATACGGCAGGACGAGATGCGCGATGCTTTTGGCGACGCCCGCCCAGTCGAGCGGATTCGTCACGCGCAGATGGCGCAGTTGCAGGCGCAGTGTCGACATCACCTGCACGCGCCGCTTCGTCGCGCTGATGCCGCCTTCGTTCAGCTCGTAGAACAGACCGAACTCGGGCAGGTTCGCGCCGTCGTGCCGTTGCAGGAGCCGCAGGATCAAATCGAGATCTTCCGCCGCGCGATAGTCCGCGCGATAGTTGCCCGCTTCGATCACGGCATCGATACGCAGCATCAGCGACGGATGCGTGAAGCACGTGCGCGCGAGCATCATGCGGCGGATCGCGGCGGGCTCGCTCGGCGGCGTCAGGTCGAAGAGCGGCGCGCCTTGCGTCGATACGACGTGCGTCCACATGCCCAGCACCGCGACGCGCGCATGGTCCTCCATGTACGCGCGCTGCTTCGCGAGACGGCCGGGCGTCGCCAGATCGCCGGCATCGATGCGCGCCGCATAACGCACGCCGCGCGCGGCGAGCGCCGCGATGCCCGCTTCGAGCGCGCGCTCGATGCCGCCGTTTCGCGGCATCCGCAGAATGTCGATGCGCATGCCGTCGATGACGGGCGCGACGATCGGCGGCGTGCTGCCGTCGTCGACGATCAGCACGTTCACCGTCGAGGCTTCCCTGAACGATGCGAGCGTGCGTTCGACCTCGGCCTGGCCGTTGAACGCGGGCATCAGCACGGCGACATCGGATAGATCGTTCATGCGCGCAGCCGCAAACGGATGTAGTAAAAATTCACCGACGCCGCCGCGACATAGCCCGCCGCCAGCCCGATCAGCGCGCCGTAGCCTTCGATGCGCGGAATCGTGAACCAGTTCACCGCGAACGCGACGGCCAGCGCGAACAGCCATTTCGACAGCAGCACGTACTTCGCCTGATATTTCAGCACGACGAGATTGCCGATCGCCTCGACGCCCGCCGGCACGGACAGCCACACGGCCCAGCGGAAAATATCGGCGGCGCCCGCGTAGTTCGGCCCGAACACGCGCGCGATGATGAAGCCCGCGAGCGCATCGAGGACGGCGGCGCCCGCGATCATCAGCACGGCGGTCATCGCGAAGAGGCGCACGAGATTGCGCCTGAGGCGCGCGGTTTCCTGCACGCGATAGACGAATGCCGGCGCGATGGTCTGCGAGAGCATCAGCGCGAGCGCGATCCAGTTCTCGTTCAACTGCTGCGCGGCGGAGTAGAGCCCGAGTTCCGCGAACGACACGCGATGCGCGAGCATCAGCCGGTCGAGCTTGAGAAACAGATACATGCAGATGAGTCCGAGCCAGAACACCGTGCCCGCGCTCGCGAAATGTCTGAACAGTGCGCGATCGAAGCGCCAGCCGAGCGTGCCGCCGTGACGGCGCATGTAATACACGACGAGCGCGGCGCTGATCGCCGCGGCTTCGAGCGCCCAGAGCCAGCCGAAACTCGACGGCGCGGCCATCGCGCGCACCAGCGCGAAAACAAGCGCCGCCTTGACGATGGCCGCCGCCATGCTCGCGATGAGCTGCGGCTTGCTGTAGGTGAGACTTTGCAGCCACGAATTGACGACGCCGATGAACGGCTCGCGAAAGAGCATCGTGACGGCGAGGCCGGCGAGCATCAGACCGACCATCGGATCGGTGCCGCCCGCCGCGATCCACATCCACGTGACGACGAGCGCGATGATCGAGACGCCCATGCGCAGCACGAACGCGCTGCCGAGCACCGCGCCGGCTTCGGCGGGCGTGCGGTTGACGATCGTCGGCACGAGGATTTCCGCGCCGCAGACCCAGGTGATCGGCGCGATCACGAGCAGGAGCGTGTTCGCGTATTGCCATTTGCCGAAAACGTCGGGGCCGAGATAGCGCGCGAGCAGGCCCGAAATGACGATCGCCACCGCAATCTGCGTGAGCCGTTCGAGCCCGAGCCAGACGATATTGGCGAGCGCGCGGGCGACGTCCGGATTACCGGAGCGCGTCAGCGCCTTCATGCGGCCGATCCGGCCGCACAGGCGGGCACACGGCGTGCTACCTCAGCCTGACCGCCCTGCAAGTCTGCGTGTTCGGTCAAGTTTTGTGTGTTTGCACGCAGACGCGCCTCATTCGAAGGCATCGAGGCGAAAGAGCGTTTGAGCATTGGATTAGAATGAACGCGCAGGCTTTGAACCGCCGCGCGCAACCACGAGAGCGCCGAAAGACAGCGATTATAAGTGCGATCCGCGGCTTGCCCGTTGCGCTGGTTTTGCATCCAGTTGCTTCCAGTTGCTTCCAATTGTTTCTTTCGTGTTGATTTAACAGACGCATAGGCAGAATTCGTACGTCATCTGGCAGTCGTTCACGCGCCTCGCACGCTGCATGGCGCGCCAACCGTCACGACCTGCATGCCCTCATGGCTGCATCGCCGAGAAACCATCAATTAATAGAGAAGAGGTAGCCATCTCATGAGCCAAGTATCCCAATCCATCTTCAAGGCCTACGACATTCGCGGCATCGTCGGCAAGACGGTCGACACGGATGTCGCGAAGAGCATCGGCCAGGCATTCGGCAGCGAGATCAAAAGCCAGGGCGGCGACTCGGTCGTCGTCGCGCGCGACGGACGTCTCTCCGGCCCCGAACTCGTCGGCGCGCTTGCCGAGGGCTTGCGCGCGGCGGGCGTCGATGTCGTCGATGTCGGCATGGTGCCTACGCCCGTCGGCTACTTCGCGGCGAGCGTGCCGCTGCCGTTGCCTTCGGGCGAGCGTCGCGTGGATTCGTGCATCGTCGTGACGGGCAGCCACAATCCGCCCGACTACAACGGCTTCAAGATGGTGCTGCGCGGCGCGGCGATCTACGGCGACCAGATTCAGGGCTTGTACAAGCGCATCGTCGATAGCGACTTCACCACGGGCGAAGGCACGTACACCGAGTTCGACGTATCGCAGATCTATCTCGATCGCATCGTGTCGGACGTGAAGCCGGTGCGCGGGATGAAGATCGTCGTCGATACGGGCAATGGCGTCGCGGGCGGCCTCGCGCCGAAGCTGTTCAAGGCGCTCGGCTGCGAACTCGTGGAACTGTTCACGGACATCGACGGCACTTTCCCGAACCATCACCCGGACCCGGCGCACCCGGAAAATCTGCAGGACGTGATCAAGGCGCTCAAGGAAACGGATGCCGAAGTCGGCTTCGCATTCGATGGCGACGGCGACCGTCTCGGCGTCGTGACAAAGGACGGGCAGGTCATCTATCCGGATCGTCAGCTGATGCTGTTCGCGCAGGAAGTGCTGTCGCGCAACAAGGGCGGCCAGATCATCTATGACGTGAAGTGCACGCGCAATCTCGCGAAGTGGGTGCGCGACCAGGGCGGCGAGCCGGTGATGTGGAAGACCGGCCACTCGCTCGTGAAGGCGAAGCTGCGCGAAACCGGCGCGCCGCTCGCGGGCGAGATGAGCGGTCACGTGTTCTTCAAGGACCGCTGGTACGGCTTCGACGATGGCCTGTACACGGGCGCGCGAATGCTCGAAATCCTGTCGCGCGTGGCGGATCCGAGCAAGCTGCTCAACGATCTGCCGAATTCGCTATCGACGCCTGAGTTGCAGCTTAAGCTGGAAGAGGGCGAGAACTTCGAGCTGATCGCGCGTCTGCAGAAATCGGCGAAGTTCACTGGAGCGGACGATGTGCTGACGATCGACGGATTGCGGGTGGAATATCCGGATGGGTTCGGGCTGGCGCGCTCGTCGAATACCACGCCGGTGGTCGTGATGCGTTTCGAGGCGGATAACGACGCGGCGTTGAAGCGGATTCAGGAGGATTTTCGTCGGGTGATTCTGGCGGAGAAGCCGGATGCGAAATTGCCGTTTTGAATGGCTTGCGCCGGGCGGTGATATTACGAGTGCCTGGTCCGTTGGCTGGCGGGCCTGCACTTTGTAGTGTTTGATACGGTCTGGCTTTTTGTGTGCTCGGGCTTCTGTGGATGGCCTGTGTACGTGGTGGTCTATTAGCACTGCCCCTCCCCGGGGCGGGGGTCACTTTCTTTGCTGCTGCAAAGAAAGTAACCAAAGAAAGCAGCTTCTCACCGCCCGCGGTCACACGCACGTTAGCCATGCTTGCCAGCCCGTGGTGGCACTCGCCTAAGTGTCGCCCTCGAAGGACTCACCGGGCTTGGCTCGCGCACGGTCTGACGCGCTAGATGTTTTAGCGCGCTGGTTCAGCACCAAATAGCTTCGGCACGGCGCTACGCGCTGCCGTTGGGTACGCGGAGGAAACCATCGGGAAGAAGCGCACGCCCACCCGATTGACCCGTCGGCCGCGTAGCGGGCCGGAGCTATTTGGTGCTGAACCAGCGCGCTCAAGGTTATGGCTCGTCAGACCGTGCGCGGTCCAAGCCCTTGTCTGCTTGTGGGGGCACTCGCTACTGGCGGGCCATTAGGCCAATCGCCTGTGCCGCGGCCGGTGTGAAGTGCTTAGGCTGGGGATAGCTGTTTCTTTGGTTACTTTCTTTGCAGCAGCAAAGAAAGTGACTGCCGCCCCGCACAGGGGCAGTGCTAATAGACCGACACGAACACGGGATCCGGCGAACGACGAATACGGGATCCGGCGAACGAAAGCATTTCCCAGCGAAACTCCGATACACGCTCTAAAATCACCCCTTTCCTTCTCACCGCGCAGCGCCCTCCCGCGCCCCCTCACCCCAGCGTGCAAAAGATCCTGATCGTCCGCGTGTCGTCGCTCGGCGACGTCGTCCACAACATGCCGGCCATCGCCGACATCCGCCGCCGCTATCCCGATGCGCAGATCGACTGGCTCGTCGAGGAAAGTTTCGCAAGTCTCGTCGAACTGGTGCACGGCGTGCGCCGCGCGATCCCGTTCTCGCTCAGGCGCTGGCGCCGCGCGTTCGCATCGCCCGAAAACTGGCGCGAGATCGGCAAGTTTAAGCGCGAACTCGCCGCCGAAAAATACGATCTCGTCATCGACTGTCAGGGTCTCATCAAGACCGCGTGGGTCGCGAGCTGGGCGCGCGGGCCGCTCGTCGGTCTCGGCAATCGCACCGACGGCGCGGGCTACGAATGGCCCGTGCGTTTCTTTTACGACCGGCGCGTGCCGATCGAGCCGCGTACCCACGTCGTCGAACGTACGCGGCAACTCGTGGCGGCGGCGCTCGATCTGCCGAAGCCGCAGATGACCGACGACATCGACTTCGGCATCGACACGCGCCGCGCAACGCTCGCCGTCTCCGAGCTCGGGCTGAATCTGCCGGTGCCGTATGTCGTGTTCGTGCACGCCACCTCGCGCGCCGACAAGCAATGGCCCGAAGCCGCGTGGATCGAACTCGGGCAGGCGCTCGTTACGCGCGGCGCGTCGATCGTGCTGCCGTGGGGCAGCGACGCCGAACGCGCGACGAGCGAAAAGCTCGCGAAGGAATTCGGCGCGGCCGCGATCGTGCCGCCGAAGCTGTCGCTGCCCGCGGTGGTCGGACTGATCGACGGCGCGGCCGCGACCATCGGCGTCGATACGGGCTTGGTGCATATTGCCGCGGCGCTGAAGCGCCCGACCGTCGAGTTGTACAATTTCTCGACCGCATGGCGCACCGGCGGCTACTGGTCGCCGCAGGTGGTCAATCTCGGCGACGCGAGCCGGCATCCGACGCTTTCCGAAGTCAAGGCCGCGCTCGCGGGCTTCGGCCTGCTGTAGCGTGTCCTTCGCGCGCCGCGCCGTGCTCGGGCAACTCAAGGTCGTAGACACATGACGGAATCTCAAATCATCGAAGTCGCGTCTGGCGATTGGCAGGGAAAGAATCTTTCCGTGCCGCGCGAGACGCTCCTTGCCGGCGTCGAAAACGGCAAGGTGCTGTATTTCCCCAATCTGCGTTTTCCGATCGAAGGCGGCGAACTCGCGCTGCTCGATCCGAAGATCGCGGACCCCAAACGCAAGAACATCAGCCTCGCGCCCAACGGCGGCGCGCTCAACGGCGTGCTCGGCGAGAACGTGACGCAGTCGGCGGTGCGCTCGCTCATCAAGCGCTATCAGGATCATGCGCGCTCGCTCGTCGATGGCCTTTTTCCAGAATACGACGGCAAGCTGCGCGTCGCGCCCACGAGCCTCAGGCTGCATCAGGTCGAAACGCGCGAGACATCCTGGCGCAAGGACGACAGCCGCCTGCACGTCGATGCGTTCCCGTCGCGCCCGAATTACGGCGAGCGCATTCTGCGCGTGTTCACGAACATCAATCCGCAAGGCGCGCCGCGCGTATGGCGCGTCGGGGAACCGTTCGAGGACATGGCCAAGCGCTTCCTGCCCGGCATCAAGACGCAGATGCCCGGCTCGGCCTGGCTCATGAATCTGCTGCACATCACGAAGTCGCCGCGCAGCGAGTACGACCATCTGATGCTGCATCTGCATGACGCGATGAAGGCCGATCTCGACTATCAGAAGACTGCGCCGCAGGAGGCGATGCCGTTTCCGCCGGGCTCGGTGTGGGTCTGCTTCTCCGATCACACTTCGCACGCCGTGATGTCCGGCCAGTTCATGATGGAACAGACCTTCTTTTTGCCCGTCAAGGCGATGGCGCGCCCCGATTGCGCGCCGCTCGGCATTCTCGAGCGCCTGAAGGGCAGGGCGCTCGTTTGAGCGGCGCCGCTTCCCCGGGCGCATCGGCTGCGGTGCTGAGGCTCGTCTATCGATCGCTCTGGTGGATCGTCGCGCCGCTCGCCGTGCTGCGGCTCTACATCCGTTCGCGCAAGGAGCGTGGATACCGCGAGCATATCGGCGAGCGCTTCGGATGCATCCCGCCGCGCCGCGCCGACGATCTCGCGCCGCTCATCTGGGTGCATGCGGTATCGGTCGGCGAGACGCGCGCGGCGCAACCGCTCATCGATGCGTTGCTGAAAACGCATCCGGAAGCGCGCGTGCTGCTGACGCACATGACGCCGAGCGGCCGCGCGACGGGCCTCGAATTGTTCGGCGATCGCGTGTGGCGCGGCTATCTTCCCTACGATCTGCCGGTGCTCGTGCGGCGCTTCCTGCGTGCGTGGCGTCCGTCGCTCGGCATCGTGATGGAAACGGAAGTCTGGCCGACGCTCATCGATGAATGCAAGCGCGGCGACGTGCCGCTCGTGCTGACGAACGCGCGCATGTCGGAGCGTTCGTACCGGCGCGCGGCGAAGTTCGGGCGCGCGGTGCGCGAAGTGTTCGGCGGCTTTTCGCGCGTGCTCGCGCAGACGCCGTCCGACGCCGAACGGCTCACCGCGCTCGGCGCGCGCAATGTCGCGGTGCTCGGCAATCTGAAGTTCGATATGACCGCGCCGCCCGAACTGGTCGCGCGCGGTCAGGCGTGGCGCTCGGCGATCGGCGACCGGCCGGTGTGGGTCGCGGCGAGCACGCGCGAAGGCGAGGAGACGCTGGTGCTGCGCGCCTTCGCGGCGCTCAATGTGCCCGACGCGCTGCTGATTCTCGTGCCGCGTCATCCGCAACGTTTCGATGAAGTGTCGGCGCTGATCGCGAGCCTCGGGCTGACGAGCGCGCGCCGTTCGGTGTGGGCGCCGAAGCCGGCCGCGGCGGGATCGGGCGCGGACGTGCCGGAACCGTTGCCGGCAAACGTGCAGGTCCTGCTCGGCGATTCGATGGGCGAGCTCGGCGCGTATTACGCCGCGGCCGATCTCGCGTTCATCGGCGGGAGCCTGTTGCCGCTCGGCGGGCAGAATCTGATCGAAGCGTGCGCCGCGGGCGTGCCGGTGCTGATCGGGCCGCACACGTTCAACTTCACGCAGGCGACCAACGATGCGATCGCGGCAGGCGCCGCGTTGCGTGTCCAGGACCCGCAGGAGCTTGCGCGCGGTCTGCGCGAAATCTTCAGCGACAAGGCGAGGCGGCTCGCGATGAGCGCGGCGGCGTCGGCGTTCGCGGCGCGGCATCGCGGCGCGACGGAGCGCACGGTGAGCGTGCTGAGCGCATTGCTCGAAGAGGAAAGCGACGCGGCGAAGTGATCGTTCGCCCGACCAGCGGCGCGCGCCCGATCGACTGGCCAATCCACAGGCTTTTTCGTTCTTTTCCCTGAATCGTCTGACAAAATTGTGCATTCTGCCGACAAATAGAGGGTTGAACGTCGAAAAGGTTAGGGGGATACTGAACGCCCCGCCGGCCCCCTCGAACGGGTACCAATGGGCCGGACGCCTGCGAACGTGCTGCCAATCTTCTTTAGAGGACGCGCATGCAAGATCTCCTCAAGTCCGTTGTCAAAGACATGATGCCGCCCGGGCTCCTGCGCCTCTTGCGGCCACATCCGGGACCGACCGATGCATGGGGCACCGTCCGGTACGGCGCGCACGGTCTCGTGCTTCCGGGTAACCGGCGCTTCGAATATCGGCCTTGCGCGGCGGATCGCGAGGTGTGCAGGCAGATCTTCTTCATGCGCGAGTACGCCACGGATCATCTGGTTCGCGCGAAGGAAATCGCGGCGTTTTACGATGCCTGCGAGAATCCGCTGATCGTCGATGCCGGGGCGAATATCGGCGCCGCCGCGGTGTGGCACGCGCTCACCTATCCGAAAGCGAAGATCGTCGCGATCGAGCCGGATGTATCGAATTTCGCGCTGCTCAAAAAGAACGCGGAGGCCTTTCCGTTGATCACGCCGCTGAATGCCGCGATCGCGGCGAGGCGCGGCACGCTCTATCTCAACGACCCGGGCGGCGGCGAATGGGCCTTCCGCACGGCCGACAAGCCCATCGAGAAAGGTTATGCCGTCGACGCGCTCACGCTCGAAGACGTGATGCCCACATCCGGCGTGACGCCGTTCATTCTCAAGATCGATATCGAAGGCGCGGAGTCGGACCTGTTCTCGCGCCATTGCGATGCCCTGAATCAGTTCCCGGTCGTCGTGATCGAGTTGCACGACTGGATGCTTCCCGGCGAATCGAACAGCCGCAACTTCCTGCAATGGCACGTCGAGATGAAGCGCGATTTCGTGCAGATGGGCGAGAACGCGTTCTCGATATCGAATTCGATCGCGCTGATGTAGCGCGCCTCACGCGAGCAGCAGCCCCTTCTTCTCGATGAAGCGAATGACGTCATCGAGCCCGTCGAGCGCCTTCAGATTGCACATCACGAAGGGCCGCTCGCCGCGCATCTTTTTCGCGTCGCTTGCCATGATGTCGAGATTCGCGCCGACATGAGGCGCGAGGTCGGTCTTGTTGATCACGAGCAGATCCGACTTCGTGATGCCCGGACCGCCCTTGCGCGGAATCTTCTCGCCGCCCGCGACATCGATCACGTAGATGGTCAGATCGGAGAGCTCCGGGCTGAAGGTCGCCGCGAGGTTATCGCCGCCGGATTCGATGAACACGATATCGGCATCGGGAAACTTCGACACCATGCGATCGACGGCTTCGAGATTGATCGACGCATCCTCGCGGATCGCCGTATGCGGACAGCCGCCCGTTTCGACGCCCATGATGCGCTCGGCCGGCAGCGCGCCCGCGACAGTCAGCAGGCGCTGATCTTCCTTCGTGTAGATATCGTTGGTGATGGCGACGAGGTCGTACTTCTCGCGCATCGCCTTGCACAGCATTTCGAGCAGCGTGGTCTTGCCGGAGCCGACCGGCCCGCCCACGCCCACGCGCAACGGAGGCAGTTTCTTGGTTCGGCGAGCAGCGGAAGAGTAAGCGGGAGTGTTCATGGAATATCGGTTCAGGAGCGGAAAAGCCGCGAGTATTGCGATTCGTGCCGCGCGGACAAAACGCCGAGTTGCGGCGCGAAAGTGTTGACCCGTTCGGGCGATGTATCGAGCGCGCGGCGCACGGCGGCATCGATCGGCTCGCGCAACGCGACGATGATCCGCTGCCCCGCAAGCTGGCCGAGCGGCACGGCTTTTAGCGCGGCCGCCGCCTGATTCTCGACCCAGCTGAACGCGTAGGCCGCGAGCGCTGTTTCCGTCGTCGCATCGTGCGCGAACGCGGCGAAGGCGAACGCGCTCGGCTGCGCGATGGGTTTGATCGCGGCGAGCGTCGCGCGGCGCGCTGCGTCGCCCCATTCGAGCGATGCGCACAGTTGCGCGAGCGACCAGCCCATCTGCTCGGTTTCGCGTTTCAGCTCCGCCGATTCGCGGCTCGCGATGTATTCATCGTTCGCGGCTCTCAACGCGGCTTCGTCGTGCGAACGCCAATGCCCGATCTGATGCGCGAGCAACGGCAATTCACCACGCGCGAGCACGGTGCTCAGGCCGCTCGCGATCCAGTCGCGGGCGCTGTCGCCGTCGTGGATCAGGCCGTGCTCGATCGCCGCTTCGAGTCCCTGCGAATAGCTGAACGCGCCGATCGGCAGCGCCGGCGACGCGAGATGCAAAAGCGCGGTGAGCTCAGCGATGCGCATGACCGTGATGATGATGATCGTGGTCGTGACCGTGATCATGACCGCACGACGAGTGATCGTGATCGTGGTCGTGCGAATGATCGTGCCCGTGATGCTCGTCGAAAACCTTTTGCGCGAGCGAGTAGTCTTCGCTGAAGGTTTCGTCGTGGCCGTGCTTGTGGCCACCGCCGTATGCGCCCGTTTCGGGCTGGAACGGCTGCGACTCATGCGCGACGAGTACGCCAAGACGCTTCAGCATGTCTTCGAGCACGGGATCGGCTTCGAGCTTGAGATAATCCGCGCCGACTTCCACGGGCGTATGCCGGTTGCCGAGGTGATACGCGGCCCGCGTCAATAGCCGCACGCTCGGCGCGCGCACGACGAGCACGTCCTCCGCCGCCGCGACCACACGCACGAAGCCGCCGTCATCCGCGACGAGCATGTCGCCGTCCGCGAGGACGGTGCCGCGCGGCATCACGAGGGCGACTTCCTCGCCGTTGTCGAGCGTGGCGGCGAGACGGCTCTTGCCGCGCGCATCGAAAGGCAGGGTCAGGGTGGGCGCGCGCTTCACGAGCACGGGCGCGAGCTTGGCGGTCAGACGTTTGTCGATGGTACGCATGGCGACTCAGAACAGGAAATAGCGCTGCGCCATCGGCAGAACGGTGGCGGGATCGCAGGTGAGCAATTGCCCATCGGCGATCACCTGATAGGTCTGCGGATCGACGCTGATGGACGGTTGCCATGCATTGTGAATCATGTCGGCCTTCGTCACATTGCGGCAGTTCTTCACCGCGACCACTTGCTTGCTGAGACCGTAGCGATCCGCGATGCGCGCTTCCATCGCCATTTGCGACACGAAGGTCAGCGATGTCTTGCCGAGCGCGCCGCCGCGCGTCGCGAACATCTCGCGATAATGCACCGGCTGCGGCGTCGGAATCGATGCATTCGGGTCGCCCATCTGCGCGACCGCGATCATGCCGCCCTTGACGATCATCGCGGGTTTCACGCCGAAGAACGCCGGCTCCCAGAACACGAGATCGGCCCACTTGCCCGGCTCGATGGAACCGACTTCATGCGCGATGCCATGCGTGATCGCCGGATTGATCGTGTACTTCGCCACATACCGCTTCGCGCGGAAGTTGTCGTTGCGCGCGTTGTCCTCGGCGAGTGCGCCGCGCTGCACCTTCATCTTGTGCGCGGTCTGCCAGGTGCGGATGATGACTTCGCCGACGCGGCCCATCGCCTGCGAATCGGACGACAGCATCGACAGCGCGCCGAGATCGTGCAGGATGTCTTCGGCCGCGATGGTCTCGCGGCGAATGCGCGATTCCGCGAACGCGATATCTTCCGCGATCGACGGATCGAGGTGATGGCACACCATCAGCATGTCGAGATGCTCGTCGAGCGTGTTGATGGTATAGGGGCGCGTCGGATTCGTGGAAGAGGGCAGCACGTTCGATTCGCCCGCCACCTTGATGATGTCCGGCGCATGGCCGCCGCCCGCGCCTTCCGTGTGATACGTGTGGATCGTGCGGCCCTTGAACGCCGCGATGGTCGTCTCGACGAAACCCGCTTCGTTGAGCGTGTCGGTGTGGATGGCGACCTGCGTGTCGGTGTCGTCGGCGACCGAGAGGCAGTTGTCGATCGCGGCGGGCGTCGTGCCCCAGTCCTCGTGCAGCTTCAGACCGATCGCGCCCGCCTTCACCTGCTCGATCAGTGGCGCGGGCAGGCTCGCGTTGCCCTTGCCGAGAAAGCCGAGATTGACCGGCCAGCCATCGGCGGCCTGGAGCATGCGCTCCATGTGCCAGGGGCCCGGCGTGCAGGTCGTCGCGTTGGTGCCGGTCGCGGGGCCGGTGCCGCCGCCGAGCATCGTCGTGACGCCGCTTGCGATCGCTTCGTCGATCTGCTGCGGGCTGATGAAGTGGATGTGCGTATCCACGCCGCCCGCCGTGACGATCATGCCTTCGCCCGCGATCACTTCGGTCGCCGCGCCGATCGCGATGTTCACGTTCGGCTGGATGTCCGGATTGCCCGCCTTGCCGATCGCGAAGATGCGTCCGCCCTTGATGCCGATATCCGCTTTCACGATGCCCCAGTGATCGAGGATCAGCGCGTTGGTCACGACCGTATCGACGACCTCGGCCGAAGGACGTTGCGACTGGCCCATGCCGTCGCGAATCACCTTGCCGCCGCCGAACTTCACTTCTTCGCCGTAGGTGGTGAAGTCGCGCTCGACTTCGATGATGAGATCGGTGTCGGCGAGGCGCACGCGGTCGCCGGTCGTCGGGCCGAACATTTCAGCATAAGCGCGGCGGCCGATGCGTAGCGTCATGTTATTGATGTCCTGTTCAGAGTGGGCCCATCACGAGGCCGTTGAAGCCATAGACGTGCCGGTCGCCCGCGAGCGCGACGAGTTCGACGGTGCGTTCCTGTCCCGGCTCGAAGCGCACGGCCGTGCCCGCCGCGATGTTCAGGCGAAAGCCGCGCGCCTTCTCGCGTTCGAACTTGAGCGCCGCGTTGACTTCATAGAAATGAAAATGCGAGCCGACCTGCACGGGCCGGTCGCCATGATTCGCGACGAGGACCGTCACGGTCTCGCGTCCCGCGTTGAGCTCGTGCTCGCCATCGTCGATGAAATATTCGCCGGGGATCATGGTCTTAAGGGATCGGATGATGAACCGTCACGAGCTTCGTGCCATCGGGGAAGGTCGCTTCGATCTGGATGTCGGTAATCATCTCGGGCACGCCTTCCATCACGTCGTCGCGCGTGAGGAGCGTGGTGCCGTAGTGCATGACTTCGGCGACGGTCCTGCCGTCGCGCGCCGCCTCCATCAACGCGGCCGAAATGAACGCGACGGCTTCGGGATGATTGAGCTTCAGGCCGCGCGCGCGGCGGCGTTCGGCGAGCAATGCCGCGGTGAAGATCAGCAGCTTGTCCTTTTCTCGGGGCGTGAGTTTCATGTCTCTTTCGTTTTAGGGCGCAAGGGCTTTGGGCCTTGCAATGCTAGCATCGGATGGGCTTTCGACGAGCTTGCAGTTCACTGGATGAAGCGCTGCAACTCGACCGTCGAAGGCCGCTCGAATATCTCTTCCGGCGCACCCGATTCCCACACGCGCCCCTGATGCATGAACACGACCTTGTCGCTCACCTTGCGAGCGAAGCGCATCTCGTGCGTGACCATGATGAGCGTCATGCCGTCGCGCGCGAGATCTTCGACCACCGCGAGCACTTCGCCGACGAGTTCTGGATCGAGCGCCGACGTGATCTCGTCGCAGAGCAAAACGGTCGGCTTCATTGCGAGCGCGCGCGCGATGGCCACGCGCTGCTGCTGGCCGCCGGAGAGCTGATCGGGATACGCATCGAACTTGTCGCCGAGACCGACGCGTTCGAGCACCGTGTGCGCGGTCGCGCGCGCCTTCGCCTTGTGGATCTTCCTGACGACCGTTTGCGCGAGCATCACGTTCTCTCCCGCGGTGAGATGCGGAAAGAGGTTGTACTGCTGAAACACCATGCCGACCTTGAGACGCAGCGCGCGCAAGTCGGCATGACGCGCATCGAAATGCTCGCCGTCGATTTCGATCGAGCCTTCGTCGATGCTTTCCAGCCCGTTCAACGTGCGCAACAGCGTGCTCTTTCCCGAGCCGCTGCGTCCGATGATCGATACGACCTGTCCGCGCTCGACGGCAAAGTCGATACCCTTCAGCACCTGATTCGCGCCGAACTGCTTCTGAAGATTGCGGGTTTCAACGAGCGGCATTCCATTTCCTTTCGAGCGTGCGCGCATAGCGTGTCAACGGATAGCAAAGCACGAAGTAGATGATGGCGACGAGCCCATACACGAGGAACGGCCGGAAAGTCGCATTCGAAATCATCGTGCCGGCCTTCGTGAGTTCCGTGAAGCCGATGATCGATACGAGCGCCGTGTCCTTCACCGCCTGCACCGCGAAGCCGACGGTCGGACCGACGGCGATGCGCGTCGCCTGCGGCAGGATCACGTGCCGAAGCTGCTCGAAATAGCTCATCGCGAGACTCGACGACGCTTCCCATTGTCCCTTCGGCACCGCTTCGACCGCGCCGCGCCAGATCTCCGCGAGATACGCGCTGGTGAAGAGCGTGAGACCGACCGTCGCGGCGAGCCACGGCGAAACGTCGATGCCGAGCAGCGGCAGCCCGAAGAACACGAGGAACAGCTGCATCAGGAGGGGCGTGCCCTGAAAAATCTGGATATAGGCTTTGACGAACGCGCGCAGCACCTGCGATTTCGACACGCGCATGACCAGCAGCGCAAAGCCGGCAATGCCGCCCAGCACGAACGAAACGATCGACAGCACGACGGTCCAGCGCGCCGCGAGCAGCAGGTTCTCGAAAATCTGCGCGAGGGTGAATTCGATCATCGCGCGGCGCTCCGATGGTTCATCAGAAAGCGCTTGCCCGCCGCGTTCAACGCGGTGCGCAACACGAGCGCCATCATGAGATAGGCCGCCGTGATGAAGAAGCACGTTTCGAATGCGCGAAAGTTACGCGACTGGATATAGCTCGCTGCATAGGTGAGGTCGGGCACCGAGATCTGCGATACCACGGCTGAGCCGAGCATCGTGATGACGATCTGGCTGGTCAGCGCGGGAAACACCTTCGCGAGCGCCTGCGGCAGCACAACATGGCGAAAGGATTCGCCACGCGACATCGCAAGCGAAGCCGCCGCTTCGTGATGCCCCTTCGGCACGGCCGCGACGCCCGCGCGGATGATCTCGATCGAATACGCGCCGAGATTGAGCGTCATCGCGAGAATGGCCGCGACGTACTCGCTCAAATGAATGCCGAGCGCGGGCAGGCCGAAGAACACGAAGAACAGTTGCACGATGAACGGCGTGTTGCGGACCGCTTCGACATAGCCGCCGACGATCGCACTCAGCCACGCACGCCGGCTGTCGCGTGCGGCAGCGCCGAGCACGCCGACCGACATCCCGAGCGCCGTCGAGACTGCGGTCAATGCGAGCGTCGTCGCCGCGCCGCTCGCGAACATGCCCGCGTATTGCGCGAGATCGGCGAATTGAAGTTCATAGGCCATACGTTGCCGTGCGCTCTGTCAAAGGCTCGCGGGCAGCGGCTGGCTGAACCACTTCTTCGACATCGTGTTGAGCGTGCCGTCCTTTTTCGCCTGCGCGATGGTGTCGTCGACCTTGGTCATCAGGCGCGGCTCGTTCTTGTTCATGCCGACGAAGCAGGGCGAATCCTTGATGATGAACTTCGCTTCCGGGCGGCGCGGCGGATTCTTCGCGAGGATCGCAGCCGCGACGATGTTGCCCGCCGCGATCAGTTGCACCTGTCCCGAGAGAAACGCGGAGATGGTCGCGTTGTTGTCCTCGAAGCGCTTGATGGTCGCGTTCGGCGCCATCTGCGACAGCGCGATTTCTTCGAGCGCGCCGCGCGTCGCGCCGACGGTCTTGCCGGTGAGATCGGCGGGGCTGGCGACCTTGATGTCGGCGGGGCCGAACACGCCCTGGAAGTAGGGTGCATAAGGGGTCGAGAAATCGAGCACTTTCTCGCGTTCCGGCGTCTTGCCGAGCGACGAGATCACGAGATCGACCTTGTTGGTCGTGAGATACGGAATGCGGTTTGCGCTGTTCACGGGCACGAGTTCGAGCTTCACGTTCATCGACTTGGCGAGCAGCGCGGCCATGTCGACGTCGTAGCCTTGCGGCTTCATGTCGGCGCCGACGGACCCGAAGGGCGGATAGTCTTCGGGCACGGCTACGCGCAGCGTGCCGTTCTTCGCGATGGTGTCGAGGGCGTCGGCGTGTGCGGCGAAGGGAGCGAGGGAAAGCAGCAGCGCGACGAGCGCGGTGCGTCGCGCGCGGGAGAAAAGGGTGAGCGTGATGAACATCGATGATCCTTCGGTCTTGAGCGGCCGCGTTGGAAGGCGCGGCTCTTGAGCCGAGGGTTAAAGCGAGAGTCGTGCCATCGATGTCTCTTCGTTGTATCGTGTGCGTTCGCGGGTTATGTGTCCATGAGCGCGCACAACGGCTGTGCAAGCGGATGCGCTTCTCTGGTGCGTACTAGGTAGTCCACAAACGCAGAGGCCGCGCATCGACGCCATGCACGATGGGACGAAGACGCGTCCAGCATTCGATGAGCGCGTTTTGCAGCGGCTCCATCGAGCGGCTGATTGCGCGCACGATCAGCACGCCCGGTCCGACGCACGATGCGCCGGCGCGCAGTTGATCGTCGAAGGGAAGTTGCGCGGTGAGCGTTTCGGCGAGCGCATCGTCGCAAGCGGGGCCGATCGCCCACAGCGTGCCGTAGGCGGGGAAGCCTGCGAGACCTTGCGCGGCATCGCGCAGCGGATCGTTCGCATCGAGCAGCGTGCGCTCGAACCAGAGCGTTGCGCCGTCGCGCCGCGCGATGCGCGATATCGCCTTGATGTGTCCTTGCGTCCACGTCTCGCCGGCGGCGGCGCGGCCGAGCAGCATCGCATCCCAGCCGATCGCGCTCGCGCTTTCATCGAGCGTGAGATTGAATTCGAGCTCGACGTTCGACGATTCGAACACGATGTTGTTCTGCGGTAGCCAGTCGAGCTTCGCATGCGCCGCGAGTCCGATGTCGATGCGCTGCGTCGCGAGCTTGCCGTTGGCCTTGTACCACTTGGTCGCGCCGGGCGTCGTGATGACGGCGTGCGTGTGCTCCTGCAAGCGAACATCGATGGACAAGCGATCGCCGCTTGCCACGCCGCCCGGCGGATGCACGATCACCGAGTGACAGATATCGCCTTCGGGATAGAGCGGGCGTTGCAGCCTCAACGGCCCTTCGTGCTTGCGATGAACGCAAACCGTGCGGCCATGCTGATGCGCGTAGCCGAGTTCGAGCGAGCCGCGCCAGATGTTTGGATCGACCAGCGTTGCGTGGGATTCGTGGTGCATGAGCGGTGCGTTTCAGAGCTGAGCCTGAATCATACGGCGATCAGCTCGCGCACTCCATGCGCATCCATCTCCGATCCCGCGCCGCCCGCGACGATTTCGCCGCGACTCATCACCCAGTAGCGGTCGGCGAGCTCGCGGGCGAAGTCGTAGTATTGCTCGACGAGCAGCACCGTCATGCCCATTTCATCGACGAGCTGCCGCAGCGTGCGACCTATGTCGCGAATGATCGACGGCTGGATGCCTTCAGTCGGTTCATCGAGGATGAGCAGTTGCGGCTCGCTCATCAGCGCGCGGCCGATTGCCAGTTGCTGTTGCTGACCGCCGGAGAGATCGCCGCCTCGGCGGTTTTTCATGTCTCGCAGGACCGGGAAGAGATCGTAGATGCGGTCGGGAATCTTCGATGGCGCCTTGCGGCTTGCTGCGCCTACCAGCAGGTTTTCTTCTACCGTGAGACGGCCGAAGATATCGCGTCCCTGCGGAACGTAGGCGAGGCCGTTTGCGACGCGCGCATGCGTTGGCATCGAAGATATCTTGTTGCCGCGCCAGTTGATGGTGCCGCTTTTGGTCGGGACGACGCCCATCAGGCAGCGCAGGAGCGTCGTTTTGCCTACGCCGTTGCGGCCTAGCAGGACCGTCAGCTCGCCGTCGGGGACGGTCATCTTCACATCGCGGAGGATGTGGCTGCCGCCGTAGTATTGGTTCAGATTGTCGACTTGTAGCATTTTCGGTTTTCGGATTTTCGGTTGGCTTTCTTTCGGGGAATCCTGAATTCGCGGTGGTCTATTAGCACTGCCCCTCCCCGGGGCGGGGGTCACTTTCTTTGCTGCTGCAAAGAAAGTAACCAAAGAAAGCAGCTCGTTCAGGCCCGCGGTCACACGCAGTTTGGCCATGCTTGCCAGCCCGCGGTGGCCCTCGCCTAAGTGTCGCCCCCAAAGGCCCAATCGGGCTTGGCTCGCGCACGGTCTGCCACCTCGCGCTGCTTCACTGGCTGGTTCAGCACCAAATAGCTCCAGCCCGCTACGCGGCCGATGGGTCAATCGGTTTGCGCGTGCTTCTTCTTCGATGGTTTCCTTCGCATACCCCACGGCAGCGCGAAGCGCTGTGCCGAAGCTCTTTCGTGCTGAACCGGCGCGCTGAATCGTCTCGGGCGACAGACCGTGTGCGAGCCAAGCCCGGTTAGTCCTTCGAGGGCGACACTTAGGCGAGTGCCACCGGCGGCTGGCAAGCATGGCCAACGTGCGTATGACCGCGGGCCTGAACGAGCTGCTTTCTTTGGTTACTTTCTTTGCAGCAGCAAAGAAAGTGACTGCCGCCCCGCACAGGGGCAGAGCCAATAGACCACCGCGAATTCAGGATTCCACGAAAAGAAAGCCAACGACATAAAAAGCAAATCACCGCCCGAGATAAGACTCAATAACGGCCTCGTCCCGTTTGACGTCATCAAGCGTCCCTTCGGCAAGAACACGGCCCTCGGCCATCACAGTAACCTTCCCCCTATCCCCCGCAAGCGCGGCCACAAACTCCATATCATGCTCGACGACCATCATCGAACACGATCCACGCAGCTTGTTGAGCAATTCGGCAAGTTCCATCGTCTCATGATCGGTCATGCCAGCCGCAGGCTCGTCGAGCAGCAGAAGAGCCGGTTGCTGCATCAGCAACATACCGATTTCGAGCCGCTGCTTCTGTCCGTGCGACAGCTCACCCGCAAGCCGCGTCGCCTGATGCTGCAATCGAATCAACTCCAGCGTTTCCTCGATGCGCGCCTGCGCCTGCCCGTCGAGCCTCGCGCGCAATGAAGCGAACCAGCGCTTGTCGGTCTTCATCGCGAGCTCGAGGTTTTCCCACACGGGATGATTCTCGAATACCGTAGGCTTCTGAAACTTGCGGCCGATGCCCGTGCGTGCGATCACCGGCTCCGACATGCGCGTGAGGTCGAGCGTCTGCCCGAGGAACACCTTGCCGTCATCGGGACGCGTCTTGCCGGTGATGACATCCATCATCGTCGTCTTGCCCGCGCCGTTCGGTCCGATCACGCAGCGCAGCTCGCCCACGTCGATGGAAAGCGTCAGCTTGTTCAGCGCGCGAAAGCCGTCGAAGCTCACGGTGACGTCTTCGAGATAGAGAATCGTGCCGTGCGATACGTCGATCTCGCCGGGCGCGAGCACATGGCCCAGGCCGGAAATGACGTTGATGTTCTTGTGGTTCGATTCGAGCGAGTCCGGCGCGGGCGGAATCGGCGGAAGATCGACGATCAATGCATTGTGTGCGGTCATTCTGCGGAGTCTCCTGCGCTCTTTCTGCGGCGCGCGAGATCGACGAGACCCATGATGCCGTTCGGCAGAAGCAAGGGCACGAGCGTGAAGATGAGGCCGAGGAAGAACAGCCAGTATTCCGCGAAGTACGCCGTGAAAAAGCTCTTCGCGCCGTTCACCGCGAATGCGCCGACGATCGGACCGATCAACGTGCCGCGTCCGCCGACCGCGACCCAGATCGCCATTTCGATCGAGTTCGCCGGCGACATCTCGCTCGGATTGATGATCCCGACCTGCGGCACATACAACGCGCCCGCGATGCCGCACAGCACGGCCGACACCGTCCAGATGAAAAGCTTGTACGCGAGCGGGCTGTAGCCGAGGAACATCAGACGGGCTTCGCCGTCACGCACGCCGGTCACGACACGCCCGAGCTTCGACGTGACGATCCAGCGCGCCGCGAGAAACGCGAGCACGAGAATCGCGAACGTGATGAGGAAGAGCGCCGTGCGCGTACCCGGATGCGTGATCGGAAATCCCGCGATGCGCTTGAAGTCCGTGAAGCCGTTATTGCCGCCGAAGCCCGTCTCATTGCGATAGAAGAGCAGCATCGCGGCGAAGGTCATCGCCTGCGTGATGATCGACAGATACACGCCCTTCACGCGCGAGCGAAACGTGAAGAAACCGAACACCCACGCGAGCACGCCGGGCACCAGCACGACGAGCAGCAGCGCATACCAGAGATGCTCCGTGCCTTCCCAGTACCACGGCAGCTTGTGCCAGTCGAGGAACACCATGAAATCGGGCAGGTCGCTCTGATACGTGCCCTCGCGGCCGATGGAGCGCATCAGATACATGCCCATCGCGTAGCCGCCGAGCGCGAAGAAGAGCGCATGGCCCAGGCTCAGGATGCCGCAATAGCCCCACACGAGATCGAGCGCGAGCGCGCCGATCGCGTAGCACATGAGCTTGGCCGTGAGCGTCATCGCATAGGCGGACAAATGGAACGTGCTCGTCTCCGGCAGCACGAGCGCGCTGACCGGCACGAAGATGCCCATCGCGATGATGAGCGCGATCAGCGCGAGCCAGCCCTTGCGCGGCAGGAGCGAGGCGCGCGGCGGCAGGCCGAGCGCGAAGCCCGCGCGCGCGGCGCTCGGATCGGGTTGCGGCGCGACGTCGAGATTCGCGCCGATATTGGTCGAGGCGGTCATGGCTCAGGCCTCCGCGCTGCGGCCCTTCAGGGCGAACATGCCCTGCGGACGCTTCTGGATGAACAACACGATGAGCACGAGCACCGCGATCTTCGCGAGCACCGCACCCCAGAACGGCTCGACGGTCTTGCTCACGAGCCCGAGCCCGAAGCCGCCGATCACCGTGCCCGCAAGCTGGCCGACGCCGCCGAGCACCACCGCCATGAACGAATCGATGATGTAGCTCTGGCCGAGATCCGGACCGACGTTGCCGATCTGCGAGAGCGCGCACCCGCCGAGTCCCGCGATGCCCGCGCCGAACGCGAACGCATACGAATCGACGCGCGCGGTCTTCACGCCGACGCACGCGGCCATGCGGCGGTTCTGCGTCACCGCGCGCACGAACAGACCGAGACGCGTTTTGGTGAGTACGCCCCACGCGATCGCCACCACCGCGAGCGAGAACGCGAGGATCGTCAGACGGTTGTACGGCAGGATCAGGTTCTGCATCACGGAGACGCCGCCGCTCATCCACGAAGGATTCGTCACCTGCACGTTCTGCGCGCCGAAGAGCGTGCGCGTCGCCTGAATGAGGATCAGGCTGACGCCGAAAGTCGTCAGCAGCGTTTCGAGCGGACGTCCATAGAGATGCTTCAGCACGAGCCTTTCCAGCACGATGCCGACCAGCGCCGCCGCTACGAACGACGCGGGCACCGCGAACAGCGGATACCAGTTGAACGCGGCGGGCGCGTAATGCTGCACGAGGTTCTGCACGACATAGGTCGCATATGCGCCGATCATCAGGAACTCGCCGTGCGCCATGTTGATGACGCCGATCAGGCCATAGGTGATCGCGAGGCCGAGCGCCGCGAGCAGCAGCACGCTGCCGAGCGAGAGGCCCGCGAAGATCGTGCCGAAGATTTCGCTGCGGCGCTGGATCGAATCGAGCGCGTACAGACCTTCCTGCGCCGCGTTGCGCACGCTCTCGTCGGGTTCGTTGAACGAGCCGTCCGCTTTCTTCGCGACGATCGGGCGCAGCAGCTCGTACATGTCGAGATCGTGCCGCGCCGCGACGAGTTGCGCCGCTTCGAGACGCTTGCCGGCGTCGGGATCGTGAAGGGCGGTCATCGCCCAGAGCGTGTCGAGACGCTTCTTCAGTTCGGGATCTTTCTCGATGGCGCGGGCGCGGTCGATCAGCGGCTTCATCGAGGCGTCGGGGTTCTTGAGAAGCGCTGCGATCGCGTCGCGGCGTTTCGCGGTGTCGGCGGAGGCGAGCTGCAGGCCCGACAACGCGCCGGCGACTTTCGTGCGCAGGGTGTTGGAGAGCGTGATCTGCTGCGCGTCGGGCGCTTCGACGGTCTTGCCGGTGAGCGGG
This sequence comes from Caballeronia sp. S22, assembly GCF_964261745.1. NCBI lineage: Bacteria > Pseudomonadati > Pseudomonadota > Betaproteobacteria > Burkholderiales > Burkholderiaceae > Caballeronia > Caballeronia sp. S22. Next base: position 899,575 of record NZ_OZ180035.1, read on the forward strand.
TCCTTGTTGACGTCGTCGGACTGGATATAAACGTGGCCGTTGTCGGTCGCGACGAGCGAGCCATCGGACAACGCGGTGAGCACGGCGACCGAAGGCGCATCCGCATTGGCGATGAGCTTGTCGATGGCGGCGGATTTGGCGTCGAAGTCGTCGCCGGCGAGCGGGGCGAGATCGTCGTTCGAGAGTGCATGGGCGCTGAACGGCGCGATCGCGATGAAGAGCGCGAGCAATACCCGCATGATTGAACCGGTCATGATGGCCTTTCTGATGAGACATGGACGGCCGCGCGAATCACGAACGAACGCGCGGCCTCACTGCTTCAAACCATCACTGCATTACGCGACCTGCACGCGCTGCCGGCGCAGGAACGCGGGAATGGAGCTGACGATATCCGGCTTGCCCTGATTGCCCGCGATATACGGACTCCACGGCTGCGCGCGCACCGCGGTCTTCGTTTTCCACACGACGTTGAACTGCCCGTCGCCGCGAATTTCGCCGATCATCACCGGCTTGTGCAGATGGTGATTGCCGTCCATCGACAGCGTGAAACCCGAGGGCGCGGCGAAGGTCTGGCCGATCATCGCGGTGCGCACCTTGTCGACGTCGGCGCTCTTTGCTTTTTCGACGGCCTGCTTCCACATATGGATGCCGACGAAGGTCGCTTCCATCGGATCGTTCGTCACGCGCTTGTCGCCGCCCGGCAGGTTTTGCGCCTTCACGTACTCGAAGAATTCCTTCTCGAACTTCGAGTTGTTGGTGTTCTTCACCGACATGAAGTAGTTCCATGCGGCGAGGTGGCCGACGAGCGGCTTGGTGTCGATGCCGCGCAGCTCTTCTTCGCCGACCGAGAATGCGACGACGGGCACGTCGGTCGCTTTCAGGCCCTGGTTGCCGAGCTCCTTGTAGAACGGTACGTTCGAATCGCCGTTGATCGTAGAGATGACAGTTGTCTTTCCCCCTTGGGCAAATGTCTTGATGTTCGCGACGATGGTTTGATAGTCGCTATGTCCGAATGGTGTGTAGACCTCTTGAATGTCCGCATCCTTGACTCCCTTGGAGTGTAGGAACGCGCGCAGGATCTTGTTGGTCGTGCGCGGATACACGTAGTCGGTGCCGAGCAGGAAGAAGCGCTTGGCGCTGCCGCCTTCCGGACCCATCAGATATTCGACGGCGGGGATCGCCTGCTGATTCGGCGCCGCGCCTGTATAGAACACGTTGCGCGACATCTCTTCGCCTTCGTACTGAACGGGGTAGAAGAGCAGGCCATTGAGTTCCTCGAAGACTGGCAGCACGGACTTGCGCGACACCGACGTCCAGCAGCCGAACACGACCGCGCATTTGTCTTGCGTGAGAAGCTGACGCGCTTTTTCGGCGAAGAGCGGCCAGTTCGAAGCCGGATCGACGACGACGGGTTGAAGCTGTCGGCCCATCACGCCGCCGCTCTTGTTGATATCGGCGATGGTCATGAGCGCCGTGTCTTTCAGCGACGTCTCGGAGATCGCCATCGTGCCCGACAGCGAATGCAGGATGCCGACCTTGATCGGACCCGTATCGGCGGCCTGAGCTTTCGTGATCGGAAGCTGACCCGCGAGGGCGAGCGCGCCCGACATGGAGCCGAACTTCAGCAGACTGCGTCGTTTCATGATGAGTGTTCCCCTTGCCGATGTGTTTGTTTGAGCAATGACGATTGCTCGGATCGTTCTGCAAGGGTTATGCCAATTGGGGTGGAATGCTTTTGGGGTAAGGGTTTGATGCTCGTACAGCGGAGTTTTTACTGAGCGGGATACTCAGTAGGCGGCGGGGTTTTGGTGCACGTCGGGGCGTGCGTGCATCGTTGCGGTGCGGGTTCGCTTTGTTTTTGCTTATTCTGTTGCCAGATCCCGTGTTCGTTTCGGTCTATTAGCACTGCCCCTGTGCGGGGCGGCAGTCACTTTCTTTGCTGCTGCAAAGAAAGTAACCAAAGAAAGCAGCTCGTTCAGGCCCGCGGTCACACGCACGTTGGCCATGCTTGCCAGCCCGTGGTGGCCCTCGCCTAAGTGTCGCCCTCGTAGGACTAATCGGGCTTGGCTCGCGCACGGTCTGCCGCACCAAATGTTTTGGCGTGCTGGTTCAGCACGAAATAGCTTCGGCACAGCGCTACGCGCTGCCGTTGGGTATGCAAGGGAAACCAACGGATCACATGTGCAGTGCGTTGAGATGGCGGCGTTAGCACGAAGGTACGCGCAAACCCGATTGACCGGTCGGCCGCGAAGCGGGCTGGAGCTATATGGTGCTGAACCAGTCCGTGATGTTGTGCGATGTGTCAGACCGTGCGCGAGCCAAGCCCGGTTGGGCCTATGGGGGCGACACTTAGGCGAGGGCCACTGCGGGCTGGCAAGCGTGGCCAACGTGCGTGTGACAGCGGGCGGTGAGAAGCTGCTTTCTTTGGTTACTTTCTTTGCAGCAGCAAAGAAAGTGACCCCCGCCCCGGGGAGAGGCAGTGCTAATAGACCACCGCGAAATCGGGATTCCACGAAAGCCCATTAACACAAAGCCCCAGCAAAAAACCTCAACGATTCACCATTCGCGCCGGCACGCTCAACGCGAGCACCGCACCAAGCACGAGAAACCCTGCAAGCATATACATCCCGCTCGCGGTAGACGCGGTCACCTGCTTGAGCCATCCAACGAGATAGGGACTCAAAAACCCGGCCAGGTTACCCAAAGAATTGATCATAGCGATCCCCGCCGCCGCACCGGTACCGGCGAGAAATGCCGTCGGCAGACTCCAGAACAACGGCAGCGTGGTGAGAATACCCATCGTCGCCAGCGTGAGGCCGATCATCGCGAGCGTCGTGTTCGACGACCACACCACCGACAGCACCAGCCCGATCGCACCGATGAACGCCGGAATCGCGATATGCCAGCGACGCTCGCCGGTCCGGTCCGCGCTGCGCGCCGCATACAGCATGCCGATCACCGCCGCGCCATACGGAATCGCGGACAGCAGGCCGACCTGCAAGGCATCGGAGACGCCCATCGACTTGATGATCGTCGGCAGCCAGAAGCTCACGCCGTAAAGTCCCATCACGAACGAGAAGTAGATGAGGCTCATCAGCCAGACCTTCGGGCTCGACAGAATCTTGCCAAGCGAATGATCTTCCTTCGCGACGTTATCCGCCACGATATTGCGCTCGAGCAGCTCGCGTTCTTCCTGCGTGAGCCACTTCGCTTTCGCGATGCGATCGTCGAGCAGCGCAAACACGAAGAAACCCACGATGATCGACGGAATGCCTTCGAGCAACAGCAGCCATTGCCAGCCGTGCCAGCCGTGCACGCCGTCGAAGGTCTTCATGATCCAGCCGCTGATCGGGCCGCCGATCAGACCGGACAACGCGATGGCCGTCATGAAGAGCGTCGTCATGCGCCCGCGTCTGCGCGCGGGAAACCAGTACGTCAGATAAAGAATGATGCCGGGGAAGAAACCCGCTTCGGCCGCGCCGAGCAGAAAGCGCATCACGTAGAACATCGTCGGCGTGGTGATGAACATCGTGAGCGCCGAGATGATGCCCCACGAAATCATGATCCGCGCAATCCACACGCGCGCCCCCACGCGATGCAGGATCACGTTGCTCGGTATCTCGAAGATGAAGTAGCCGAAAAAGAAAATGCCCGCGCCGAAGCCATACACGGCGTCCGAAAGTTGCAGGTCGGCGGCCATCTGCAGTTTCGCGAAGCCGACGTTCACGCGGTCCAGATACGCGACCACATAGCAGATCAGAAGAAGCGGCGAGAGCCGCCACGCGACCTTGCGATACGTCGCCTCCTCGAAGGCCGATGGCACGCCCGCGCCGGGGCGGGGCATGGGATTGGCGGTGCTGGCCATGTTGCTTGTCTCCTCTAGTTTTTAGCGCTTTAGGTCGAGCGGATGGGCCCGCTCGCGATTACAGACGCGTAAGGATTCTAGCCCGTCGGCATTCACGCCAAGCGCTTGTTCTTGCTAGGGAAAGCACGGATGTTTGGGCGCACGCCGCATTCGTCGCGCGGCGTGCGCCTGGCATCGCTCAGACGCAGCGCCCGCCGTCCACTTCGAGCGCGACGCCGGTGATGAACTCGGCATCGTCGGAGGCGAGGTAGAGCGCCGCGTTGGCGATGTCCTGCGGCGTCGAGAGGCGGCCGAGCGGAATCGTCGCGAGGAACTTCCGGCGATTCTCGGGCGTGTCTTCCATGCCCATGAACTCAGAAAGCAGGGCGGTTTCGCCCATCACCGGATTGATGCAGTTCACGCGGATGCGGTCCGGGCCCAGTTCGACCGCGAGCGCCTTGCTCGCGATGATGACCGCCGCCTTGCTGCCGTTGTACCAGACGAGTCCGGGACGCGGCCGCACGCCCGCCGTCGATGCGATATTGATGAACGCGCCGCCGCCCTGCTCGCGGAAGTACGGCACGAACTGTTCGACGCTCCAGTAGATGCTCTTCACGTTCACCGCGTACACGCGGTCGAATTCGGCTTCGGTCACGTCGAGCACGGGTTTGTTGCGATGAGTCGTGCCCGCGTTGTTGACGACGACCTGCACGCTGCCGAAGTCCTGAATGGCCGCATCGAAGAGCGTTTGCCAGTCGGCGCGTTTGGTGACGTCGCCCGCCACGGCGATCGCGCGCCCGTGCTTCACTTCCGCCGACGACGCAAGCGCGATCTCGCTCGCCACGCGTTCGGCGGCCGGGCCGTTGAGATCGTTGACGACGACGTTCGCGCCCTCGCGCGCAAAGGTCTTCGCGATGCCTTCGCCGAATCCCGAACCGCCGCCCGTCACGATCACCGTCTTGCCTTGCAGTCGCATATCGTCTCCCGTTATCCGTGTTTGATGGCAATGGTTTTCAACGTCGTGAAGCCGTACAGCGCCTCGAATCCTTTTTCGCGTCCGTGTCCGGAATGCTTCACGCCGCCGAACGGCAATTCGATGCCGCCGCCCGCGCCGTAGTTGTTGATGAACACCTGCCCCGAGCGCACGCGGCGCGCGAGGCGCATCTGCCGCGCGCCGTCGCGTGTCCAGATGCCGGCCACGAGGCCGTAGTCGGTGCCGTTGGCGAGTTTCAGCGCTTCGGCTTCGTCGTCGAAGGGCATCGCGGCGAGCACCGGACCGAACACTTCCTCGCGCGCGAGACGGTGCGTCGGCGGGACGTCGCGCAGCAACGTGGGCGCCTGATAGAAGCCCGCTTCGGGCGCATCGCTGACGACTTCGCCGTGCGCGGCCATCGGGATGCCGTCGTGCTGGGCATCGGACAGGAAGTCCCACACGCGCTGCTGCTGCTTCGCGCTGATGAGCGGGCCGCAGTCGAGATCGAGCTTGCTCGGGCCGACCTTCAGCGCCGCGAACGCCTGCGACAGCCGCTCGAGAAGCGGCTCGTAGGCCGCGCGCTCGATCAGCACGCGGCTGCCCGCCGAGCACGTCTGCCCCGCGTTCTGCACGATCGCGGCGACGAGCACGGGCAGCGCGGCGTCGAAATCGGCATCGGCGAACACGATTTGCGGCGACTTGCCGCCCAGTTCCAGCGTCACGGGAACGTGGTTATCGGCGGCCATTTTGGTAACGGCCGCGCCCGTCGCGGGGGAGCCCGTGAACGAGATGTGATCGATGCCCGGATGCCGCGCGAGCGCCGCGCCCGCTTCGTGTCCATAGCCGGTGACGATATTGAGCGCGCCGTCGGGCAGGCCCGCTTCCGCCGCCAGTTCCGCGATACGCAACAGCGACAGGCACGCGTCTTCGGCAGGCTTCGCGACGCACGCATTGCCGGTCGCGAGCGCGGCGCCGACGCTGCGCCCGAAAATCTGCAGCGGATAGTTCCACGGCACGATATGGCCCGTCACGCCGTGCGGCTCGCGGATCGTGAGCACGGTGTAGCCGGATTGATAGGGCAGGGTTTCGCCGTGCAGCTTGTCGGCGGCGCCCGCGTAGAACTCGAAGTAGCGCGCGATGCCGGCGGCGTCGGCGCGCGCCTGCTTCAGCGGCTTGCCGGTGTCGCGCGCCTCGATCTGCGCGATGTCCTTGTGGCACGCGGCGATCAGCATCGACAGGCGCGCGAGAATGCGTCCGCGCTCGACGGCGCTCATCGCGCCCCATTCGCCTTCGAACGCGGCGCGGGCGGCGGCGACCGCGCGGTCGATATCGGCCGACGTGCCGCGCGCGATCTGCGCGAAAATCTGCCCGTCCGATGGATCGACGACGGGAATCGTCTCGTTGCCCGATGGCGCGACCCATCGGTTATTGATGAAATGCTTCGCGTCTTCCATGCATGTCTCCTGAATACGGGTTTCTGTTGCCGGAATTCGATGCCGCTTCCGATTATCGCGCCAACGCCCGCCCCGCGCCGTGCGTGCAAAGGACGCGCAAACCGATTGGCTATAATGACGCAATCACGCATCTACGCGCGCGAGGGCCGCGGCGGTTCGCGAATGACCGTCCGCCCGTGCGATTCCATCTCCGACCTCAACTTCTCCAGAGAGTGCTCATGAGCTTCAACAACGTACCTCCCGGCAAGGATCTCCCGCAGGATTTCAACGTCATCATCGAGATTCCCGCGCAGAGCGATCCGGTCAAATACGAAGCGGACAAGGACATGGGCCTGCTGGTCGTCGACCGCTTCATCGGCACCGGCATGCGCTATCCCGCCAACTACGGCTTCATCCCGCAGACGCTCTCCGGCGACGGCGATCCGGTCGACGTGCTCGTCATCACGCCGTTCCCGCTGCTGGCAGGCTCGGTCGTGCGCGCGCGTGCGCTCGGCATGCTGCAGATGACCGATGAATCCGGCGTGGACGCGAAGCTCGTCGCCGTGCCGCACGACAAGATCTGCCCGATGACGGCGAACATCAAGTCGATCGACGACGTGCCCGAATATCTGAAAGACCAGATCAAGCACTTCTTCGAGAACTACAAGTCGCTCGAAAAAGGCAAGTGGGTGAAGGTCGAAGGCTGGGCGGGCATCGACGCCGCGCACAAGGAAATCTCGGAAGGCGTCGCGAACTTCAAGAAGTAAGCGCGCTTTTAGACGAAACGCCGCCGCGTTGCCAAAACGCGGCGGCGTTTTTTATTCTTCTTCGCTTGCCTCGACCCGGGGCAACAACGATTCGAGCGTCCGCTCTCCCGCGATCAGCGCGCGCTTCTGCTGCGCGGTCAGTCGCTTCACGCGATATTCGGCGCGCAACGCCTCCGATCTCCCCGCCAGTTCGAACGACGCGAGCACACGCAGCGGTTTTCTTGCGCGCGTATAGCGCGCGCCCTTGCCGCTCGCATGCGCGCAGAAGCGCGCTTCGACGTCCGTTGCGATGCCCGTGTAGAGGCTGCCGTCGGCGCATTCGATCAGATAGAGGAACCACGGCATCGCGTTTCGTCGGCGCTCGATGAAAGATTTGCCGCGCATTATCGCCGAAAGCACCGCGTCGGGGTGCTTTTGTCCGCTTCGGCGTGCCGCAGCGACTTGCGCGAGAATAGCCGCTTTCGGGCGCGGCTTTGCACGGCTAGCGCTCATCGATATTTCAGCGAGGTAGCCTGTTGAATCGCGAGGTCGAAATTCATGTGGTCGATGCGCTGGACGAAATTCCGGCCGACGACTGGAACCGGCTCGCCGGCGATAACCCGTTCGTGCGTCACGCGTTTCTCTCGGCGTTGCAGGAGACCGGGTGCGCCGTCAAGCGCACCGGCTGGCGCGCGCATCATCTGGTATTGAAGCGCGGCGGCGAGTTCGCTGGCGCGATGCCGCTCTATCTGAAGTCGCATTCGCGCGGCGAGTACGTGTTCGACCACGCGTGGGCCGACGCCTTCGAGCGCCACGGCCTGCGCTATTACCCGAAGGCGCTGTCCGCCGTGCCGTTCTCGCCGGTGACCGGCCCGCGCCTCATCGCCGCGCATCACGAGGATCGCGTATTGCTCGCGCGTGGGGCCATCGAACTGACGCGGCGTCTCGAACTCTCGTCGCTTCATGTGCTGTTTCCGCACGCGCAGGATGTCGCGGCGCTGACGGATGCGGGCTACATGCTGCGCGAAGGCGTGCAGTTCCACTGGGAAAATCTGCCCGGCGACGGCTACGAAAACTTCGACGCCTTTCTCGCGACGATGAGTCACGACAAGCGCAAGAAGGTGAAGCAGGATCGTCGGCGCGTGACGGAAGCGGGCGTGACGTACACGTGGCTGCGCGGCAAGGAGATCGACGAAAGCGCGCTCGATTTCTTCTACGATTGCTACGACAACACGTATCGCGAGCACTGGAATGCGCCGTATCTTTCGCGCGAGTTCTTCGGCCGGATTCATGCGGATGCGCCCGACAGCATGCTGCTCGTGATCGCCGAAGCAGACGGCGCGCGGCTCGCGTGCGCGCTCAACATGATCGGCGGCGACACGATGTACGGCCGTTACTGGGGCACGCGCGAGTTCATCTCGGGGCTGCACTTCGAGACGTGCTACATGCAAGGCATCGCGTACTGCATCGAACATGGGCTCGCGCGTTTCGAGGGCGGCGCGCAGGGCGTGCACAAGATGTCGCGCGGTCTGCTGCCGACGCCGACATGGTCCGCGCACTGGATCGCCGATCAGCGCTTCGCGCACGCGATCGCCGAGTTTCTCGATGCCGAGACGCAGGCGATGGATCAGCATATCGAGGAACTCGAAGCGCATACGCCGTTCAGGAAGAAAACCTGATGCGATAATCGACGAGACCTTTCGTTGCAACACGCGCACGCACATCCATCCCGACCATGAGCAGAAACTTCTTCAACCTGTACAGCCACGACTTCGCGCGCGTCGCGGTGGGCGTTCCGTCCTGCAAGGTGGCCGATCCCGCGTTCAACGCGGCGCAGACGATCGAACTGGCGAGAGAGGTGGCCGCGCGCGGCGCGGTTCTCGTCGCGTTTCCCGAGCTCGGCATTTCCGCCTACACCTGCGACGATCTCTTCCATCAGCGCGCCTTGCTCGATGCCTGCGAAGACGCACTGCAAAGCATTCTGGATGCTTCGAAGGGATTGAATATCGCGATGATCGTCGGCGCGCCGGTCAAGACGGAGCACAAGCTCTTCAATTGCGCGATCGTCATCGCCGACGGCTTCATTCGCGGCGTCGTGCCGAAGAGCTATCTGCCGAACTACGGCGAGTTTTACGAGGCGCGTCAGTTCAGCCCCGCTGATGCCGCCGCGACGAACACGCTCACGCTCTGCGGTCAGGATGTGCCGTTCGGCGCGTCGCTGCTGTTTCAGATCAAAGACCTGCCGCTCTTCAGATTCCACGTCGAGATTTGCGAGGACGTGTGGGTGCCGATTCCGCCGTCGTCGTTCGCGGCGCTCGCCGGCGCCACGGTGCTCGTGAATCTGTCGGCGTCGAATATCGTCGTCGGCAAGTCGGCGTATCGGCATCAGCTCGTCGGGCAGCAGTCCGCGCGTTGCGTCGCGGCGTATCTGTACACGTCGGCGGGCAATGGCGAATCGTCCACCGATCTGGCGTGGGACGGGCAGGGCCTCATCTACGAAAACGGCGAGATGCTCGCGGAGTCCGAGCGCTTCTCGGACCGGTCGCATCTGATCTTCGCCGATGTCGATCTCGAACGGCTCTCGCGCGAGCGCATGCGGCAAACCACGTTCGGCCGATCGACGCACCGGCACGCAAGCGAAGTGGAACAGTTCGATGTCGTCGAATTTCCGCTGACGGTTCCCATCGACGGGAAACTGCCGCTCGAACGCCGCGTCGCGCGCTTTCCCTACGTGCCCGCCGACGCCGCGCGCCGCGACGAACGATGCAACGAGGTCTACAACATTCAGGTGCAGGCGCTGTTGCAGCGGCTGCAATCTTCGGGCATGTCGAAAGTCGTCATCGGCATTTCGGGCGGGCTCGACTCGACGCATGCGCTACTCGTGTGCGCGAAGGCGATGGATCGTCTCGGACTGCCGCGCTCGAACATCCTCGCCTACACGATGCCGGGTTTCGCGACCAGCGATCGCACGCTGCGCCAGGCGCGCGAGCTGATGGAAGTCGTCGGCTGCACGGCGAGCGAGATCGACATCCGGCCGAGCTGCATGCAGATGCTGACGGACATCGGCCATCCGCACAGTTCGGGTGCCGAGCAGTACGACATCACGTACGAGAACGTTCAGGCCGGCGAACGCACGAGCCACCTGTTCCGGCTCGCGAACCTCAACAACGCGATCGTCATCGGCACGGGCGATCTGAGCGAGCTCGCACTTGGTTGGTGCACCTACGGAGTGGGCGATCACATGTCCCACTACAACGTCAACGCGAGCGTGCCGAAGACACTGATCACGCATCTGGTGCGCTGGGTCGCGGAGTCGGGGCAGATCGGCGGCACCGGAACCGACGTGCTCGAAAACGTGCTGAGCACCGACATCAGTCCGGAACTCATTCCCGGCAAGACGAGCGGCGTGGTCGAGCAGAAGACCGAGAGCGTCATCGGGCCGTACGAATTGCAGGACTTCAACCTCTACTACACGCTGCGCTTCGGCTTTGCACCAACGAAGGTCGCGTTTCTCGCGCTGCATGCGTGGCGCGATCGCGATGCGGGTGCGTGGCCCGAAGGTCCGACGGTCGCGCGCAATCAATACGACCTCGGCGAGATCCGCAAGAATCTGCGGATCTTTCTGGATCGATTCTTCCGCACGAGCCAGTTCAAGCGCTCATGCATACCGAACGCGCCGAAGGTCGGCTCGGGCGGCTCGCTTTCACCGCGTGGCGACTGGCGCGCGCCGAGCGACGGACAGGCGACGGTGTGGCTCAAGGACCTCGAACGCGTCCCCGAGAAAGAGTGATATCGCTCGTTACCGGACACCTCGCGATTTTCCGGACCGCTTGCGCGATGAAACGCGGCTAGAATCGAAAACATCTGCCCCACGCGGGGCACGACGTTTTTTCGAACCCCTTGAATCGATCTTTACGCGAGGCACGCCATGAAACGTATCACCGCCATCATCAAACCGTTCAAGCTCGACGAAGTCCGCGAAGCGCTCGCCGAAGTGGGCCTCACGGGTCTCACGGTCACGGAAGTGAAGGGCTTTGGCCGCCAGAAGGGGCATACCGAGCTTTATCGTGGTGCAGAGTATGTCGTCGACTTCCTGCCGAAGGTGAAGATCGAGGTCGTCGTCGCGAACGATCAAACCGATCAGGTCATCGATGCGATCATCGGCGCCGCGCGCACCGGCAAGATCGGTGACGGCAAGATCTTCGTCGCCGATGTCGAGCGCGTGATCCGTATCCGCACCGGCGAGGAAAACGAAGCGGCGGTCTGAGCGCCGCGATTTCGTTTTCGCCGATCCGGCCCGCCGTTCGCGCGGGCCTTTTTCCTTCGTCCTTCGATTCGCGCATGCACCAGCGCGATGCCCGTTTTTTTCGCGCGTATTCATCGGCCGACCTCGGATTGCCCCGTCCGTGCGGTAACATCGAATTCCGGTTATTTCTTTGTAAGGAATCGTTTGATGCATCACGCGATCGGCTTCATTCAGGATCTTGCGGTAATCATGGCCATCGCGGGCGTCGTGACGGTGCTGTTTCATCGTCTGCGGCAGCCGGTCGTGCTGGGCTATATCGCCGCGGGCGTGATCATCGGGCCGTACACGCCGCCGTTCAATCTCATTCACGACGAAGTGACGATCCAGACGCTCGGCGAACTGGGCGTCGTGTTCCTGATGTTCTCGCTCGGGCTCGAATTCAGCCTGCGCAAGCTCTTCAAGGTCGGCGCGACGGCGATCGTCGCGGCGTTGTCGGAAATCGTGCTGATGATCTGGGTCGGCTACGAGATCGGGCGATGGTTCGGCTGGAACGCGATGGATTCGCTCTTTCTCGGCGCGATGCTCGCGATCTCGTCGACGACGATCATCGTGAAGGCGCTTTCCGAGCTCGGCATGAAGGGCGAAAACTTCGCGCAGATCGTGTTCGGCATTCTGATCGTCGAGGATATTCTCGCGATCGCGATGCTCGTGCTGCTCTCCGGCATCGCGCAGACAGGTTCGGTGAGCGCGGGCGTCGCGGCCGTCACGCTCGGCAAGCTGCTGCTCTTCATGACGGTTTCGCTCGTCGTCGGCATTCTGACGGTGCCGCGCGCGCTCAATTACGTGGCGCGCGCGAAGAGTGACGAGATGCTGCTCGTCACCGTGCTCGGCTTCTGCTTCGGCTTCTGTCTGCTCGTCGTGAAGCTCGATTATTCGATCGCGCTCGGCGCGTTCCTGATCGGCGCGATCATGGCGGAGTCGAAGCATCTCGCGCGCATCGAGCATCTGATCGCGCCCGTGCGCGACATGTTCTCGGCAATCTTCTTCGTGACCATAGGACTCTTGCTGAATCCGGCCGTGCTCGTCGATTACGCGTGGCCGATCGCCGTCATCACCTTCGCCGTCGTGCTCGGCAAGATCGTCTCGTGCGGGCTCGGCACCTTTCTCGCGGGCAAGGACGGGCGCACGTCGATGCGCGTCGGCATGAGCGTCTCGCAGATCGGCGAGTTCTCGTTCATCATCGCGTCGCTCGGGCTGTCGCTCAAGGTCACGAGCAGCTTTCTCTATCCGATCGCGGTGGCCGTGTCCGCGCTCACGACGCTCTTCACGCCGTATCTGATCCGCGCCGCCGATCCGCTCACGATGCGCCTCGCCCGCGCGATGCCCGCACCGCTCGCGCATACCTTCGGCCTCTACTCGCAGTGGCTCGCGAGCCTCACGCCCGTCTCCGGCGGACCGACGCTCTTCTCGATGACCCGGCGCATCGTTGTGCAGATCGCGGTGAATCTCGCGCTCGTCGCGGCGATCTTCTTGGGCGCGTCGTATTCGGCGCCGTTCGCGTCGGGCTATCTCGCGCGCTGGCTCGATACCGACAACGCGCAGCGTGTCGTGCTGTGGAGCGCGGCGCTCGTGGTCGCGCTGCCGTTTCTGGTCGCGGTGTATCGCAAGCTCGAATCGCTCGCGCTGCTGCTCGCCGAAGTGAGCGTGCAGCCCGCGAAAGCGGGGCGCTTCACGCGCGCGATCCGCTCGGCGATCTCCGGGCTGATTCCGATCGTCGCGATGTTCGGCGTCTTTCTGCTCGTCGCGGCGCTCTCGGGCGGCATCCTGCCGCCGTTCGGCCTGATGGTCGGCGTGCTGCTGTGCGCGGCGCTCCTGCTCACCGTGCTGTGGCGCTGGTGCGTGAAAATCCACGCGACGATGCAGATCGCCTTGCGCGAAACCTTCGAGGAACCGCGCGATCATTAAGGCTTGCTTCACGGGATAGCCCTGACAGCGGCTCATCGCGGGTTCCCGCGATAATGTGAGCCAATGTGACCAAATGTGTGCTGGTTTGCCCCGTGCTGGTCTGAGGCGGATAATTGGAATTTGTGCATTCTCCATATGGCGTTCAAGCGCCTGAATCCGGAATGAGCGATAACAAAACGTCCAACGACGCAAGCAGCACCGACGCGCGCCGCGCCGGCGCCGACTCTCAAGCCGCGCCGCGAAGCGCGAATCCCACGGCGTCACCCGAAGCGGCGGCAGCGGCCGCCGCGCCCGGCCCGCAGGCGAGCGCGACCGAGCGGGCATCGACGGATGCGCCTTCGAGCGCATCGAACGTCGAACCGGTGGATACCGCGCAGGCCCGGCGCGACGAAGCGCAGCAGGCCTCCCGTGAAGGGCGTGCAGCGGCGGCGAGCGCGACTGCCGCGCAGGAAGCCGCGGTGCGCGAACAGCAGTGCGCATCCGGCAAACCCCGAGCGAGTCTCGCCGAGAATCTCGAAGCCGCGACCGAAGCGGAAGCCGCGAGCACGGCCAGCGCGCAATCCGCTTCATCCGATTCCCCGAGTGGCCGCGCGACCGTCCTGCCGCCCGAATTCGCGGAAGCGCCGGACTTCGGCAAGCTCAATCCGCCGCCGCTGCCCTTGCACGAACAGGCGGCAGCGCCGGCACAGCCCGCGTATCTCAAGCACTCGGACTCTGCGTGGTCGGTGTTCGGCCGGATCGTCGCGGCGCGTGCGCGTCAGATTTTCGATCGCGCGGGGCAGCGCATCACGCAGCGAACGTTGCGCATCGGCGTGTCGGCGCGCATCTTTCATCCCGAGCCGGGTGCGAAAGGACTGCGCGGCAAGACGCTGCAATACCTCGAAGAATCGATCGCGCATTGGGTCATGTCGCGCGATGTGCTCGTGTTCATGATCCCGACGGTCGGCCACCAGGGCATGCTGCATCCGAGCAATATCCGTTTGCGCGACTACGCGAAGCATCTCGATGGCCTCTTGCTGCAAGGCGGCGCCGACGTCTCTCCGCAGTCCTACGAGGAAGCGACGACGCGTCCCGAATGGCCGGGCGATCGCGTGCGCGACATGTACGAACTGGAACTGCTGCACGAATTCGTCGAGTCGGGCAAGCCCGTGCTCGGCGTGTGCCGCGGCTGTCAGCTGATCAACGTGGCGTTCGGCGGCACGCTCTACGGCGATATCGCGACCGATGTGCCGACGGCTGGCCTTCACGTCAGCGAGCATTACGACCAGCATCGCCATTCGATCCGCTTCCCCGATGGTTCGACGCTCGTCAACATGTTCCCGAACCAGCGCGAGGCGATCGTCAACTCGATCCACCATCAGGCGGTGAAATCGATCGGGCGCGATCTGAACATCGAGGCGGTGTCGGCTTCGGACGGGATCATCGAGGCGGTGCGCTACCGGAAGGCGCCGTTTGTCGTCGGCGTGCAGTGGCACCCGGAGTTTCATCGGGCGGGCGGCGCGGAGCTTCTCGATTGCACGCCGTTGCTCGATACGTTTCTGCGCGTCGCGCGAGAAACGCGCTTCTGAGTCGAAGCGCGTTTCGGCACGTCGCAAAGCAAAAGGCCCGCTCGAATTGAGCGGGCCTTTTTCGTTTTCAGCGCGATGGCGTCGCGCTCACCGGCGCGAGTCCCGCTTCCGTCTGCTTCTGAAGCTGTTCGACCTGCATCTGCAGCGCGCGCAGCTTGCGTTCGGCATCCAGCTTATCCGTTTGCAGCACGGCGGATTCGGCCTGCAGTTGCTGCTGACGCTGCGACACTTGCGAATCCTGCTGCTGCGCGAGCTGGAGATCGGCGGTGAGACGGTTGGCCCGATCGGCCGATTTCGCGATCACACGATCGAGCAGCGCCTTCTGCGCCTGCAATTGCGTGCGGCGGATTTCGCCATCGGCGAGTTCGAAGCTCTTGCGCGAGAACTGCGCGTAGATCGATTCGGCGCGGACCGTATCCTGCGTTTTGACGACACGCCACCAGCGCGCGTCCTGCGAGAGCGCGACGTAGTACACCATCTCCTGCGCGAGGAAGAAAAGCTTCGCGCCGTAGCTGCCGTTGCGCGTGGCGCGCAATTCCGTGAGGCTTCCGGCTTGCACGAGGTTCTGCAACTCGGCGATGTTGCCTTCGACGCGCGGCGCGTTCGAATCGGCGTTCAGATCGGACAGGTCGACGAGCGCGGCCTGTGCGGGCTCGTTTGTCGTGGGCGCAGGCTGAACTGCTTTTGCGGCAGCTTGCGCCGTCGCGGGCGCGGCGAGCGTGTTCGTGAACGGCACAAACAGGCCGCAGAAGGACAGGGCGAGCGTGAGCGTCGCGTAACGGAGATAGCTGAGTTGCGTCATGTTGGCGTCGTGACCGGAATGGTTGATCGGGCTGGCGGTGCGTATTGCGCTGGTCAGCGCGCGCCATTGGCAGCGCCGCGGCCGGACGAGGCCGCGTTGCTGTCGAGGGTCGGTGAATGCTGGAGCATCGAGGAGAGCGTGGCCGGGTCCATCGACAAGGAAGCCTTCGACGGCCCGCTCGCGATTTTTTCAGCCGATGCCGCACGCACGCGCCGCGGCGCCGCCGGTTTCACGACGCGCTCGCCGGATGCTTGAGCGACATGTACGGCGCGCTTCGTGTGGGGCGTCAGCACGGCTTTTACCCGGGCGATGTGCTTGCGATCTTCCGCTGGCGCGACGACATGCACAAGTTCCTCTTCCGGCTCGGTTGCGGCGGATGCAACCTCGGTTTTGGTCGCGGCCGAACCGATGGTCTCAAAGGTGTGGCTGTCCGCGCTCGGCGGCGTGGCGACTGCTGGCGGCATCGGCGTTTCCGATTCCTGCTCGACCCGCGCTGCCTGGCCGGTAGGCGCTGCCGGCTGGGCCGGCTGCGTGCGAGTCGCGGTTTCTTCGGCTGGCGCGGGGGGCGCGACGCGGCGCGAGACCGGTGGATGAGCGAACAGCATCCATAGGATGAGCACGCCGCAAGCAGCCGCGATGGCGCCGACGACCAGCTTGAAGCCATGTCCGCGAGCGTGCGCCGGTGCATTGACCGTCAGATGAACGGGTTCGGCGCGGGTTACGTCGGCATCGTCCTGAGCGTTCGAGCCTTGCGTCAGGTTCAGCATCGCGCGCGGTATGTCTTCCTTGGCGAAGATGCCCCACAGGCTCGTCGCGCGATAAGGCGAGTGGATGTCGGACAGGCTCAGAGCCGGCACATAGGCCGTGACGAGGCGTGCCGCGAAGAGCGCGAATTCTGACGGCGTTTGAACGGGGCGCGAGCGCGCAGGCGACCACTCGAATCCGAAGTTCAAGGACGGCTCCGTCAGCGCGCGCAGCGTCGGCAGACGCAGATTGCCTTCCACTAAGATCAAGGGTTCGGACATGAAGATTCCACATGCATGCGCCCGGGCGCGGGCAAACGAGACGGCCCGCACGGACCATCGCGGCGCATGGAGATAGCGCCGCGGGTTCGGCGCGAGATGGCCAGAATTTCGACCCGCGATCATACGAAACCGTTATGTGCCCGACGACCAGAAAATTCCTATTGTCTATTTTTGACAGGAATGCTTATTGACTGACTTGATCTTCTTGTGCTTAGTCGAGCGGAAACACGTAACGCAATGAGAAGACGTCGATGCCGCCCACGTGGTCCGCTTCGCGTTCGGCGCACGTCCAGCCACGCGATTCGTAGAAGCCGATCGCCGCGGCGTTCTGTTCGAGCACCGAGAGATACAGTTGCCGCGCGCCGCGCGAGCGAGCCCAGCGCGCGGCTTCGTCGAGCATCACGGTGCCTGTGCCGAGGCCGCGATGACCCGGGATCGCGTGAAGATTGTCGACGAGCACGCTGCCGGTTTCGTCCGGTTCGACGAGACAAATGAAGCCGACCGGTTCCCCTTCGTGTTCCGCGATGAACACGCTCGCCGCTCCCGCCGCGACATCCTTCATGCGCGTATTCCAGTGAGCGACGCGCTCGCCTTGCAGATCGCGATCGAGATAAGTGTCCGGCAGGATGCCGCGATACGCCGATGCCCAGCTTCGCTTATGCATCGATGCGATGAGCGCGGTGTCGTCCACAGTCGCCGCGCGCAACGTGATTTTCGGAGTCATGTTAGCTCGTATGTCAGCTTGAAGTTAGGCGAATGTAATCGTATTTAAAGGTTGTTTGACGTGATGTTGCGCGAAGTTATGTGCAGTCATGGGCGGTGCGGCGTTAAGATTGAGGGCGTCGCATTTACAAAAAACGAAAGAGACCCCGCTTCAGTCGCCGTGCGTTCGCGCAGAACTGAAGTGCGCCCCTAGTTCCCCGAGAAAGTCATGTCCACGACCCACATCGCACCAGCCAACGAATCCAAGTTCAAGTCTGTATTTCGCGTCGTCAGCGGAAACTTCCTTGAAATGTACGACTTCATGGTCTACGGCTATTACGCTTCCGCGATCGCCAAGACCTATTTTCCGAGCGGCGACGAGTTCGCGTCGCTGATGCTCGCGCTGTCCGTCTTCGGCGCGGGCTTCCTGATGCGGCCGGTCGGCGCCATTGTGCTCGGCGCCTACATCGACCATCACGGGCGACGCAAAGGCCTGATCCTCACGCTCGGGCTAATGGCGGTCGGCACCGCGTGCGTCGCGCTGGTGCCGGGCTACGCGACCATCGGTGCGCTCGCGCCGATCATCGTGCTGGGCGGACGATTGCTGCAAGGCTTCTCGGCCGGCGTGGAACTGGGCGGCGTGTCGGTGTATCTGTCCGAGATCGCGACCAAGGGCAACAAGGGCTTTTATTGTTCCTGGCAGTCCGGCAGCCAGCAAGTCGCGGTCGTGTTCGCGGCGCTGATCGGCGTGATCATGAACCGCCTCTTGCCGCCCGAGCAGATGACCGCCTGGGGCTGGCGCGTGCCGTTCCTGATCGGCTGCCTGATCGTGCCGTTCCTCTTCATCATCCGCCGCTCGCTGCGTGAAACCGATGAGTTCCTCGCGAGAAAGCATCGGCCGAGCATGGGCGAGATCGCGCGCTCGATCGCGCAGAACTGGGGCATCGTGATCGCCGGGATGGGCATGGTCATCATGACGACCGTGTCGTTCTACATGATCACCGCTTACACGCCGACCTTCGGCAAGGAAGTGCTGAAGCTCTCCGCCACCGATGCGCTCGTCGTCACGGTGTGCGTCGGCCTCTCGAATCTGATCTGGCTGCCGTTGATGGGCGCGGTGTCGGATCGGGTGGGGCGCCGTCCGGTGCTGCTCGTGTTCACGATCCTCACCATTCTGACGTCGTATCCGGTGGTGCAATGGCTGGTCGCGGATCCGTCGTTCGCGCGCCTGCTCATGTGCGAACTGTGGCTTTCGTTCCTGTACGGCAGCTACAACGGCGCGATGGTGGTCGCGCTGACCGAAGTGATGCCCGTCGATGTGCGCACGACCGGATTCTCGATGGCCTATAGCCTCGCGACGACCATCGGCGGCTTCACCCCGGCGATCTCGACGTACCTGATCCACGCAACCGGCAACAAGGCCGCGCCCGGCCTGTGGATGGGCCTGGCGGCGATCTGCGGGTTGATCGCGACGCTCGTGCTGTATCGCTCGCCCGAGGCGCGCAATCAGTACAAGACGGCCTGATGCAAGCGAAAGGTCGAAAAAAATCCCCGTCTCGACCGGGATTTTTTATGCGGGCAGCAAAGCCAGCGCCGCTGCCGTAGCCTCGATGACGTCGCGCCATCGGCCCGGCGCGCGCTGTCGCACGAGCCGCGCCTGCGGATACCACGCGTTGTCGGCGGTGTCGACGCCCCAGCGCCAGTCGGCGGCGAAAGGCAGCATCACCCAGAGCGGCTTGCCGAGCGCGCCGGCGAGGTGCGCGACGGACGTATCCACGGAGACGACGGCGTCCAGCCGATCGACGATCGCGCCCGTATCGGCGAAATTATCGAGGCGGCCGTCCAGCGTGTGAATCGACCTCGCGTTCGGATGCGCGCGCAACATGTCACGCTCGCGGCCGGTGATGAACGGCTGGAGCACGATCCAGTCGACGTCTTCGAGCGCGAAGAGCGGCGCAAGCTCGTTAACAGGCACCGAGCGCGTCTCGCCTGGCTGCATCCGCCCGGACCACGCGATGCCGATCTTGCGCCGTTCCTGGCCGCCGATCGAGCCGCGCCACTTGCGCCGGTAATCGGCGGGCACGACGAGATAGGGCGCGCGCGCCGGAATCGCTTCGGGCGAGGTCATGCCGAGTGCGAGCGGCAGGCTGAGCAGCGGGCAGTAAGCGTCCGCGTGCGTCGGGACGCCGTCCGACTTGCTCTTCAGCTCGACACGCGCGGCTTGCGCGGCCGGTGCGAGCAGCGGCACGAGCGCGGGCTGCACTTCGAGCACCAGCTTGCCGACGAGCTTCGCGGCGAACGGCACGAAGCGCGCGAACTGCAAGGTGTCGCCGAAACCCTGCTCGGCGCGCACGAGCAGCGTGCGGCCCGGCATCGGCTCGCCATTCCAGCGCGGCAGGCGCGGCGCGGGTTCGCTTCCGGGCGTCTGTAGACGCCATTCGTAGGCAGGCAGACCGCGTGCGTAGTCGCCGGTCGTGAGCAGGGCGAGCGCGCGGTTCAGATGCGCGGCGGGCATCGAAGGATCGATGCGCAATGCCTCATCGAACGCGCGCAGCGCCGCGCGATGTGCGCCGAGCGCCAGATGCGCATTGCCGAGGCAGAGCCACGCGACGCCATATTTTGGATCGAGTCCGACCGCGCGTTCGAAATGCGGCACGGCTTCGTCGTGACGGCCGAGCTTGGCGAGCGCGTGAGCGAGCCCGAAGTATCCCGGCGCGAAATGCGGCTGCAACGCGACGGCCTTTCGCAGCACCGGCAGCGCGTCCTCGGGATGGCCGTTCGTATCGAGCAGGTTGCCGAGATTGAAATGCGCGGCGACGTAGTTCGGTTCGGCCTCGAGCGCGGCGCGAAAGTGCGAGATCGCGCCGAGCGTATCGCCGAGCGCGTTGAGCGCCATGCCGAGATTGTTGTGCGCGCCGGCATGGCGCGGGCGCAGCGCGAGCGTGCGCTTGAACGCGTGCGCGGCGTCCTTGAAGCGGCGAAGCGCGGAGAGCGCGTTGCCGAAGTTATTCCATGCGGCCGGATCGTTGGGCTGCAGGCGCAAGGCCTTCTCGAAGGCATCGGCGGCGTCTTCGTGGCGGCCGGCCGCCGTGTAGGCGTTGCCGAGGTTGTACTGGGCGAGCGGAAAGCCCGGCGCGAGCGTCAGCGCGTTGCGAAAGCGCTCGATCGCGTCGTCGAGGCGGCCGAGCGCCTTCAGCGCGTTGCCGAGGTTGAGCTGCAGGCCGGCATCGCCCGGACGCAGGTCGACGGCGCGGCCCACGAGCTCGGCCGCCTCGGCGTGCTGCCCCTGTTGATGGCGCAGCACGCCGAGGTAGTGCAGCGCGTCGACGTGACGAGGTTCGGCGGTGAGCGCGGCCTGATAGTCGCGCTCCGCGTCGGTCAGGCGGCCATCGCGATGGGCCGCGAAACCGCGGGCGAATACGGTGTCCATGACGGGGAAGACTTCTGGCCGGGAAAAGCAAACCCCGCATTTTCCCACACCGGCGCCGCTCTTCCGGAGAAGCGCGGTTGACATGTTGCGGCAATGGCACTTAACATGTGAACACCTATTCATATGTTAGCGACGACTGTGGCTTCCGATCCGTCCACCACCGCCAGTCCGATCACGTCCGATGACCGCGTCGTGCCGCTCGCCGACCTGTTCCGCCTGCTCGGCGACCCGACGCGCCTGCGCATCGTGCTTGCGTGCGTCGAACAGCGGCGCGCGGTCGGTGCGATCGCGGAGCTGCTCGGGCTGTCGGCGTCACTCGTGAGCCATCACCTGCGGCTCCTGCGCGCGGCGCGCATCGTGCGGGCCGAGCGCCAGGGCAAGCAGGTGTTCTACGTGGCGGCGGACCGTCACATCAGCGCGATGCTGGGCGAGCTGCTGGAGCACATCGCGGAACCGCAAGCCGACGCCCCCGACATCGAATGACCGCCACCGAATCGCGAGTACGCCCATGAGCACGCATCAGCACGCAGAACACGAACGTCACGAAGGCCACGAAGGCCACGCGCACAGTCACGAGCACGGGCATTCGCACGGCCACGGCGGGCATGGTCATCATCACCACGGCGCGCCGCAGGAAGGGCAGGGCCGAACGTTCGCGCTTGCGGTCGGCCTGAACGTGGTGATCGTGATCGTTCAGGCTGTCTACGGCTTTCTCGCGCATTCGACCGCGCTGCTCGCCGATGCCGGCCACAACCTCTCCGACGTGCTCGGCCTCCTGCTCGCATGGGGCGCCGTGTGGCTCGGCAAGCGCCAGCCCAACTCGCGCTATACGTTCGGCATGGGCAGTTCGTCGATCCTGGCGTCGCTCGCCAACGCGGCGCTGCTGCTCTTCGCGTGCGGCGCGATCGTGCTCGAAGCGATTCAGCGCCTGCTCAATCCGGCGCCCGTCGCGGGGCTCGACGTGTTCATCGTCGCGACGCTCGGCATGATCGTGAACGGCTTCTCCGCGTGGCTCTTCATGCGCGGCAGCAAGGAAGACCTCAACGTGCGCGGCGCCTTCCTGCATATGGCCGCCGATGCAGCCATCTCCGCCGCCGTCGCGGTCAGCGGTCTCATCATCCTGTTCACGGGCGCGAGCTGGCTCGATCCTTTGATGAGCCTGATCGTCGTGTCGGTGATCGTCTACGGCACGTGGGGCCTCGGGCGCGACGCGATGCGCCTCGCGATGGCCGCCGTTCCGTCTTCGGTCGACATGCCGCGCGTCGAGCAATATCTGAAGCAACTGCCCGGCGTAAGCGATGTGCACGACCTGCACGTGTGGGCGCTCTCGACGACCGAAAACGCGCTCACGGTCCATCTCGTGATACCCGAGGGCCATCCCGGCGATGCCTTCGTGCAGGGCGTCGTCACCACGCTGCGCCGCGAATATTCGATGCATCATGCCACCGTGCAGGTGGAGTTCGGCGAGGCCTGCCACGCGTGCGTGCTCAGCGAACGCGGGCACGCGCACTGAGTCCGGTGCGGCCGGCGCGCATGCTAAAAGCGGAGGGTACGGGCGTACACTAGACGCCGTGACGTTTGGGGGAGGACTGCATGTTCGCGCCAAAGCTGAATCCGAACGACAAGCTGGATGTGGCGCCCGTTCTGATCGTAGGCGCCGGTCCGACGGGCCTCGCCGCCGCGATGAGTCTCTCTCGCGCGCACATCCCGGTCAGGCTCGTCGACAAGGCGCGCGAGCCGTCGCCGTATTCACGCGCGATCGGCATTCAGGCGCGCACGCTCGAACTCTTCGAGCAGCATCGCGTGGTCAAGTCGTTTCTCGAACTCGGCCATCGCGCGCGCGTCGCGAATCTCTATTCGAACGGGCAGCGCCTCGCGCGCCTCGACTTCGATCCTTTGCAGACGCGTTATCCGTATCTGCTCTTTCTTGAGCAGTCGCAAACCGAACGCTTGCTCGCGGAGCATCTGGCGACTCAACATGTCGATGTCGAGCGCGGCGTCGAAGTGGTCGATGTCTCGCAAGGATCGGCAGGCTTGCAGGCGAGGCTGCGTCATCCGAACGGACGTGATGAACTCCTGCGGCCTTCGTATCTGATCGCGGCGGACGGCGCGCACAGTTTCGTGCGGCATCGGCTGGGCATCGGTTTCGACGGCAAGACGTTCGATCAAACGTATCTGCTCGCCGATCTCCAGGCCGACTCCGACTGGCCCGACGACGAATTTCATATCTTCGCGTCGGGCGAGGGCCTCGCCGCGCTCTTCCCGATGGGCGGCGACCGCGCGCGCCTGATCGCGGACATGCCGGCGCCAGCCGCGAATGCCGTCAACGCGGCTGGAACGAAAGCCGGCCCGACGCTCGATGAATGCCGCGCGCTCGTCGAGCGGCGCGTGCATCACAAGATCGCGCTGTCGAACCTGACGTGGTCGTCGTACTTTCACCTGAACAGCCGCATGGTCGACAAGCTGCGCATGGAGCGCGTGTTTCTCGCGGGCGATTCGGCGCACGTGCATAGTCCGGCTGGCGCGCAGGGCATGAACACCGGCATTCAGGAGGCGTTCAATCTCGGCTGGAAAATCGCGCGCATGCTCGCGGGCGGCGCGCCCGAGCGGCTGCTCGACAGCTATCACACGGAGCGGCATCCGATCGAGCGCGACGTGCTGCGACAGACGAGCATGCTCACGCAGATGGCCGGCGCCGAGCACGGCCCGATGAAGCTGATGCGCGAGCATGTGATGCCCGCTCTCGCCGCGATCGGCCCATTGCGCGACGCGATGCGGCGCACGGTGAGCGAACTGTCGATCAACTATCGCAAGAGCCCGCTCACGCTGGAGCGTCTGCTCGATGGCGGTCCACGAGCGGGCGAGCGCGCGCCCGATGCACGCGTGCATGTCATCGACGGGCCGCTCGGACGGCTGCCCGGCGTCGGCTGTCTCTACGATCTGCACGATCCCGGTTGCTTCTCGCTCTTTCTGCTTCTGAATCCGTCGGGCGAGGACGACATCGCGCTTGCGCCCGCGACCATCACCGTCGCGCACGCGATGCGCGACCCGGACCTCGACGGCTTCGTGAAAGCCCTCGAAAACATCATGCCGAACGCGGTGCGCGTCTGGCGCATCACCGATACGCGCGGCGAGGGCGCGAATTCGCTCACCGACAACTACGGCCGCACGCGTCCGGCGTTCTATCTCGTGCGTCCCGATGGCTATATCGCCGCGCGCGGACGGGCGCCATCGGATGTGCATGGGCTGCTGCGTCACTGCGAGACGTGGTTCGGCGCGCAGGACACGAGCACCGAGCGGCAGCCGGAACGCGAATATCGCGAGGATTAAAAAAGCCCTGCGGTGCAGGGCTTGGGTCCGTTTCGTGAACGACGTCAGGCGGTCGCTGTCTTCGGCTGCAGATCCGCCTTGTGCAGATTGAGCGCCTCGCGCAGGATCGGCTCCATCGATGCGCTCGCCTCCGGATCGTCGAGCGCGGCGAGAATCGCGAGCCGCATGCGCGGTTCCCAGAAGCGGCGAATGTGATCCGCGATGCTGTCGATGGCTTCGGCGCGGTCCGGCATCGAATCGAAGAATTCGCCGATGCGGTTCGCCATCTCGATCAGGTTATCGACGTCCATTTCTTATTTTCCTGAAGTGGTCGTGGCGAGATTGAGCAACTCGAGCTGCTGCGTGTTGAAGCGCGAGTACTCCTTCTGCCATTGCGACGGCTGTTCCACCGGCATCACCTGCACCGCCGTCACCTTGTACTCCGGACAGTTGGTCGCCCAGTCGGAAGAGTCCGTCGTGATGACGTTCGCGCCCGATTCCGGGAAGTGGAACGTCGTATAGACGACGCCCGGCTGCATGCGCTCGGAAATCTTCGCGCGCAACACCGTCTGCCCGGCGCGCGATTCGATGCCGACCCAGTCGTCCTGCTTGATGCCGCGATCTTCCGCGTCGACCGGATGAATCTCCAGGCGGTCCTCGTCGTGCCATTGCGAGTTTTCGGTGCGCCGCGTCTGCGCGCCGACGTTGTACTGCGACAGGATGCGCCCGGTCGTGAGCAGCAGCGGATACTTGCGCGTGACTTTCTCCGGCGTCGCGATGAACTTCGTGATGACGAAGCGTCCCTTGCCGCGCACGAATTCGTCGATGTGCATCGTCGGCGTGCCGTCCGGCGCTTTCTCGTTGCACGGCCACTGAATGCTGCCGAGCTCGTCCAGCCGCTCGTACGAGACGCCGTGGAAGGTCGGCGTGAGACGCGCGATCTCGTCCATGATTTCGGACGGGTTCGCGTAGTTCATCTCGTAGCCGAGCGCGCGAGAGAGCTTGATCGTCACTTCCCAGTCGGAGAGGCCCGGCAGCGGCGGCATCACCTTGCGCACGCGCGAGATGCGGCGTTCGGCGTTGGTGAAGGTGCCGTCCTTTTCGAGGAAGGTCGAGCCGGGCAGGAGAACGTGCGCGTACTTCGCCGTTTCGTTTAGGAAGATGTCCTGCACGACGATGCATTCCATCGACGACAACGCATCCGCCACGTGCTGCGTGTTCGGGTCCGACTGGACGATGTCCTCGCCCTGGCAGTAAAGGCCCATGAACGTGCCGTGCATCGCGGCATCGAACATGTTCGGGATGCGCAGACCCGGCTCCGGCTGAAGCTTCACGTCCCACGCTTCTTCGAAGAGCGCGCGCGTTGCCGCGTCGCCGATATGCCGATAGCCCGGCAGTTCGTGCGGGAACGAGCCCATGTCGCACGAACCCTGCACGTTGTTCTGGCCGCGCAGCGGATTCACGCCGACGCCTTCGCGGCCGACATTGCCCGTCGCCATCGCCAGGTTCGCGATGCCCATCACGGTGGTCGAGCCTTGCGCGTGCTCGGTCACGCCGAGGCCGTAATAGATCGCGCCGTTGCCGCCCAGCGCATAGATGCGCGCGGCTTCGCGGACCTGTTGCGCGGGCACGCCGGTGACGGCTTCCATCGCCTCGGGCGAGTTCTCTTCCTTCGCGACGAAATCGCGCCACTGCCCGAACGCGCGCTCCTCGCAGCGTTCGGCGATGAAATCTTCCTTCAGCAAGCCTTCCGTGACGATCACGTGCGCGAGCGAGTTGACCATCGCGACGTTCGTGCCCGGGCGCAATTGCAGGTGATATTGCGCTTTCACGTGCGGCGTATCGACGATATCGATGCGGCGCGGATCGATCACGATCAGCTTCGCGCCTTCACGCACGCGGCGCTTCAGACGCGAGCCGAAGACCGGATGGCCGTCGGTCGGATTCGCGCCCATCACGATGATCACGTCCGATTGCTCGACCGATGCGAACGTCTGCGTGCCCGCCGATTCGCCGAGCGTCGCCTTGAGGCCGTAACCCGTCGGCGAGTGGCAGACACGCGCGCAGGTATCGACATTGTTGTTGCCGAACGCCGCGCGCACGAGCTTCTGCACGAGGTACGTCTCTTCGTTCGTGCAGCGCGACGACGTGATGCCGCCGATCGAATCGCGGCCGTACTTGTCCTGGATGCGGCGGAATTCGCTTGCTGCATAGGTGAGCGCTTCGTCCCACGACACTTCGCGCCACGGGTCGGTGATCTTCGCGCGGATCATCGGCTTCTTGATGCGATCCTTGTGCGTCGCGTAACCCCATGCGAAGCGGCCCTTCACGCAAGCATGACCTTCGTTCGCCTGGCCGTTCTTGTTCGGCGTCATGCGCACGACGGTGTTGCCCTTCATCTCCGCCTTCAGCGAACAGCCGACGCCGCAATACGCGCACGTCGTGATGGCCGAGTGTTCGGCCTGGCCGAGCATGATGACGGTCTTCTCTTGCAGCGTCGCGGTCGGGCACGCAGCGACGCAAGCGCCGCACGACACGCATTCCGACTCCATGAACGGCACGTTCTCGCTTGCCGCGACGCGCGATTCGAAGCCGCGTCCGGCGATCGTCAGCGCGAACGTGCCCTGCGTTTCCTCGCAGGCGCGCACGCATCGATTGCAGACGATGCACTTCGACGGATCGTAGGTGAAGTACGGATTCGACTCGTCCTTCTTGTCTTTCAGATGGTTCGCGCCTTCATAGCCGTAGCGCACTTCACGCAAGCCGACGACGCCCGCCATGTCCTGCAATTCGCAATCGCCATTGGCGGGGCAGGTGAGGCAATCGAGCGGGTGATCGGAGATATAAAGCTCCATCACGTTGCGGCGCAGCGACTGCAGCTTGTCGGTCTGCGTGCGCACTTTCATGCCCGCTTCGACAGGCGTCGTGCACGAGGCCGGATAACCGCGCTTGCCCTCGATCTCGACGAGGCACAGACGGCACGAACCCCACGGCTCCAGAGAATCCGTCGCGCAGAGTTTCGGCACGTTGACGCCGGCTTCGATCGCGGCGCGCATCACCGATGTGCCCGCGGGCACCGTGACGGATTCGCCGTCGATTTCCAGCGTCACGTCGATATCGGCGTGACGCAGCGGCGTGCCGTAGTCGGTTTCGTCGAGCGGATCGCGGCGCTGCACCGACGCCGCGCTCTTGCACGCGCAGTTGCCGGAACCGCAGCCGTTGATGGTGTTGGACATTGTCGTCTCCTTGTTCTATGCCGCTTTCTGTGCAGGCGTGCGGGGCAGCCCGAAGTCCTCGGGGAAGTGATCGAGCGCGGACATCACCGGGAACGGCGTCATGCCGCCCATCGCGCAGAGCGAGCCCGACACCATCGTGTCGCACAACTCGCGCAGAAGCGTGATTTGCTTCACCGACGTATCGCCTTCACGAATCTTCGCGATGACTTCCTCGCCGCGCGTCGAGCCGATGCGGCACGGCGTGCACTTGCCGCACGATTCGAGCGCGCAGAAGTGCATCGCGTATTGCGCGAGTTCGGCGAGGTTCGAGGTGTCGTCGTGAACCACGAGTCCGCCGTGCCCGACCACCGCGCCGACCTTCGCATATTCCTCGTAGTCGAGCGGAATGTCCCACTGGCTTTCCGGCAGATACGTGCCGAGCGGCCCGCCCACTTGCACCGCGCGCGCCGGACGGCCGCTCGCGGTGCCGTCGCCGTAGGTGTAGAGCAGTTCGCGCAGCGTCACGCCGAACGCCAGTTCGACGAGCCCGCCTTGCTTCACATTGCCCGCGATCTGGAAAGGCAGCGTGCCGCGCGAGCGGCCCATGCCGAAGTCGCGATAGAAGGCCGCGCCCTTCGCGAAGATGATCGGCACGGTCGCGAGCGTGATGACGTTGTTGATGACCGTCGGCTTCCCGTACAGGCCGGTGAGCGCCGGCACCGGCGGCTTCGCGCGCACGATGCCGCGCTTGCCTTCGAGCGATTCGAGCAGCGCGGTTTCTTCGCCGCACACATACGCGCCCGCGCCCTTCGCGACATACAGCTCGAATGCATGCGACGTGCCGAGCACGCTCGCGCCGAGCCAGCCCGCGTCGCGCGCTTTGTCGATCGCGCGATTGAGCGTCGCGATCGAATGCGGATACTCGCTGCGCACGTAGATGTAGCCCTTGGTCGCGCCCACCGCCACGCCCGCGATGATCATGCCTTCGATCAGCATGTACGGATCGCTTTCCATGACGAGGCGGTCGGAGAACGTGCCGGAGTCGCCTTCGTCTGCATTGCAGACGATGTACTTCTGATCCGCATACGCGCCGCGCACCGTCTTCCACTTGATGCCCGCGGGAAACGCCGCGCCGCCGCGACCGCGCAGGCCGGAATCGAGCAGCGCCTGGCAGACGGCGTCGCCGTTCATGTCGAGCACCTGGCGCAATCCTTCGAGGCCGCCGAGCGCGGTGTAATCGTCGATGGACAGCGGGTCCGTGATGCCGATGCGCGCGAACGTCAGGCGCTGCTGGTTCTTGAGATACGGAATCTCGTCGACGACGCCGACGTTCTTCTCGTGCGCCTTGCCCTCGTGAAAGCCGGCATCGAAGAGCGCGGCGACATCGTCGGCTTCGACGTTCGAATAGCCGATGCGCCCATCCGCCGTCTCGACTTCGACGAGCGGTTCGAGATAGAAAAGCCCGCGCGAACCGTTGCGCACGAGTTGCACGTCGATGCCGCGCTTTTCCGCTTCGCTCGCGATGGTTTCAGCGACGCCCTGCGCGCCCAGCGCGAGCGCGGCGGAATCGATGGGAACGTAAATGCGCGTCATGCCGTCACCTCCGCGACCTTCGTTTGCGCCGCGGCGTACAGGCGGTCGAACTTCGCCGGTGTCACGCGCGCGTGCAATTCACCGTTGATCATCATCGACGGAGACAGCGCGCATTGACCGAGGCAGAACACGGATTCGAGCTCGGTGTCTTCGGCATGACCGCTGTCGAAGCGGCAACCCGTGTGTCCTTCGATGTGGTCCTTCAACGCTTCCGTGCCCATGCTGCGGCACGCTTCCGCGCGGCAGAGCTGCACGGTCACGCGGGCGGGCGGGGCGGAACGGAAGTGATGATAGTAGGTGATCACACCGTGGACTTCTGCGCGCGACAGCGATAGCGCCTGCGCGAGCGGCGCGATGGCCGTCTCGGGCACGTAGCCGACTTCGTCCTGGATGGCGTGAAGAATGGTCATCAACGTCGCGTCCTGTACCGCGTGGCGACGGACGAGTTCAGCGGATGCAGCGGCGGAAAGCTGCGGATGTGTCATGGGGCTCCTCCAACACTCGGCATATGTTTTGTCGGTACATATTTACGTCGATATAATTACGGGTGCCGAGCCTGTATAAGAACAATAGGCGTCGTGATATATCTTGGCAATAGGATGGGGGAGTGCATATGGTGGACGTCGAATGCCGGGCCGAATTGGTCCTGCGGGACGCCGATGGCCGGGAAACCAGTCTCAGCGCGGTTGTGCCGCTTTTACAGCTCGTCGCACAGACGGGCAGCATCGCGAATGCCGCGAACGCTAAGGGTTTGTCCTATCGGCATGCGTGGGGTTTGTTGCGCGAAATCGAAGCGCGGCTTGGCGGCGCGCTCATCACGAAATCGCGCGGGCGCGGCTCGGTGCTTTCCGAACTAGGCGAATCGGTTTTGCGTGCGCAACGGGTTTGCGGCGAGCGGCTCGAAGCGCCGCTGCAGGCGGTGGCGAACGATGTCGCCGTTGAGTTGAACCGGCGCCTCGCGGGCGGCATCACGCAGGTGCGAATTCACGCGTCGCATGGTTATGCGGTCGCGACGCTCGTGCGCGCGCTCGGCGATCAGCGCGTGCCGGTCGATATCAAGTATCGGGAGAGCGCCGAGGCGGTGAGTGCGCTCGCACGCGGCGAATGCGAACTGGCGGGGTTCCATTTGCCGATCGGCGAATTCCGCTCGACGTGCGCGGAGATCTATCGGCCGTATCTGGACCGAAACAAGCATCAACTGATACGGCTCACGCGCCGCACGCAGGGTCTTTTTCTGCCCAAAGGCAATCCAAAGGGCATCTCAGGTTTGCGCGATCTCGCGCGCAGCGACGTGCGCTTCGTCAATCGCCAGCCGGGTTCGGGCACGCGCATGCTGCTCGATTTGTCGTTGCGTCGCGTGGGCGTCGATCCGGACCAGATCAATGGCTATGCGACGACCGAACTGACGCATTCGGCGATCGCCGCGTTCGTCGCCAGCGGCATGGCCGATCTCGGCTTCGGCGTGCAACCGGCGGCGCAGCACTTTGCACTCGATTTCATACCGATCATCGACGAGGACTACTTCTTCGCTTGCGAACGCGCGCGGCTCGACGAGGCGCGGCTTGCCTCCGTGTTGCGCATCTTGCGCAGCCCGGGGTTCACCGACAGCGTCGCTCATCTTGAAGGCTATGATCCGGCGCATTGCGGCTCGCTCGTCGATGTCGACGAAGGCTTGCGCGGGTGAAGTAAGCGCGTGAGGCGCACCGGAAACGCGCGGTAAGAGAGCGGGGCGGGCATAAAACTGCCGCCGGCGGCGAATTGGGTTAACCTAACGGCTTGCTGTCGACTTTACTGCTCTGAGCGCGATTCTCCGCGCGATATACCGCCATGAAACTCTCGTTGCTTGCTTGTTCCTCCGCCGCGCTCATCGCTGGCGCGGCGTATCTGGTTCCAGTCGCCTTTGCGCAGAATTCCCCGGGCATGCCGGGCGGGGTCCTGCAAGACGAATTCCGCTTCAATGCGCATCCGCAGATGCAGTTCGCGGCGTCGGCGCCGTCGGATAAGTATCAGAAAGGCAAATCGGCGATGCGCCGTCGTGGCGACGACGGCGATCCTAACGGCTGCAATTTGAAGTGTCCGAAGGATGGGACGAACTGAGTGGTCTCACGCCGCCCCGAGGCGTCTTTGGCCGCTGCCGAAGGCGCACGCGTCGAAACGGTTGTTAACTGACACAAGGCAACGGTATTAGGACCGCTCCGATTCGGCCGATACCTGTCGCCGCTTATTCTCTCGGGCGTAGCGGAGGTCGTCTCTGTCCGAGCTACGTCTCTCAAGGATGTTTGCCCCGCCTCGCGCGGGGTTTTTTTCGTCTTCTCGCCGGCAAAGAAAAACCCGCGATGCTTGCGCAATCGCGGGTTTTTAGCGGGTGTTCTGGTGGAGGCGGCGGGAATCGAACCCGCGTCCAGAAGCGCTCTACGAACAGTTCTACATACTTAGTTCTGTCTTTTGATTTAACCATAACGACGCGGACGAACACGCTGCGTTACGGCGATTCACTAATTTTTCGACCTTGGCGTCGTGACGCCGCAAAGGCTTATCTGACGTATATGACCTCTCGTGGCATTGCTACCCTAACCCGTCAGCGAATTAGTGAGAGGACGGCGGCCCTTAGGCTGCCAGTGCGAACGTATCGTCGTTTGCAGTTACGATTTTCCCATTGATTAACGAGGTGACGGGTCCTCGGTATGCCCTGACCGCTTCACAACCCCTGTCGAAACCAGGTCGCCCCCGAAACGGAATAAGGATTATCCCACGAAACACGATGTGAGGCGAACGGCGCAGTTTTCAAGCCGCCTGTTTCGCCTCGCCACTCAAGCGATGTCGCGCAACAAGTGCTGAAGTTCTTCCGTCGAATCGACCACGTGATTGGCGTGCCAGCGACGTGGCGGAATGTCGTCGCCGCAATAGCCGTAGGCGGCCGCCACGGTGATCATGCCCGCGGCAAACCCCGCCTGCACGTCGCGCAGATCATCGCCGACATAGACGATGCGCTCCGGCGCGACATCCAGCAATTCCGCCGCATGCAGGAGCGGCGCGGGGTGCGGCTTCGAATGCGGCGTGGTGTCACCGCAGACGAGGCAGCCGGCGCGCGTATCCAGCCCCAGCAAGCCGACGAGCGGCGCGGCGAAGCGCGTTGCCTTGTTCGTGACGATGCCCCATCGCACGCCGCGCGCATCCAGTTGATCGAGTATCTCCGCGATGCCCGGAAACAGCGTCGTCTCGATGCACAGATCGGCCTCGTAGTTCGCGAGAAATTCGTCGCGCATCGCGGCGAAATCGTGGTGCTCGGGCCCGATCTCGAACGCGCCGCCGAGCAGTCCGCGCGCCCCCGCCGACGCATAGGGCCGCAGCGTTTCGAGCGGCCGCATCTCGAGGCCGCGGTCGTGCCGCATCTTGTTCACCGCGGCGACGAGATCGGGCGCGGTGTCGGCGATGGTGCCGTCGAGATCGAACAGCACGGCCTGGCACAACCCGAGACCATCGCCCTCGGCCAGGCGCTGGGGCAGGGGAGTCGTTTCTTCGGGCAGGGGCTTGGTATCGATGGTGCCCGTGGACAAGGGATCGTCGTTGATCATGGCGTCAGGCTTCGCGGCGGCAAGCCATCAT
Source organism: Caballeronia sp. S22 (assembly GCF_964261745.1). NCBI lineage: Bacteria > Pseudomonadati > Pseudomonadota > Betaproteobacteria > Burkholderiales > Burkholderiaceae > Caballeronia > Caballeronia sp. S22. The sequence goes on from NZ_OZ180035.1 coordinate 932,032, forward strand.
GTAGTTGATGCTCGTGTCGTTTGACAGGCCGAAATGCTTTGAGATCGGCCGATACGTGATGCCTTTGATGTCGACCGTCAAAAGCGACGCCGCGCGCGCGAACGTGGCCAGCTCCGACGGCTTGATGAAGCGCGCGTAATCGTGCGTGCCTCGCGGCAGCATGCGCGCGATGTATTCCGCGCCGATCACGGCAAAGAGGTACGCCTTCGCGTTGCGATTCAGCGTGGAGAAAAACACCCAGCCGCCCGGCTTCACCAGCGCGGCGCACGCGGCGACGGTGCCCGCGGGATTCGGCACGTGTTCGAGCATCTCCATGCAGGTCACGACGTCATACGAACCGGGCTCGCGCGCAGCGAGTGCTTCAGCCGAGATCTCTTCGTACGCGACTTCGACACCGCTTTCGAGACTATGCAGATCTGCGACCCCAAGCGCGCTCGACGACAGATCGATGCCTTTCACGTTCGCGCCGCGCGTGGCCATAGACTCGGACAGAATGCCGCCGCCGCAGCCGATATCGAGAACACGCTTGCTCATCAGATGCGCGTGCGTATCGATCCAGTCGAGCCGTACCGGGTTCAGTTCATGCAGCGGCTTGAACTCGGCGTTCGGGTCCCACCAGCGATGCGCGAGCTCGCTGAATTTCTGCAGTTCGTGGGGATCGACATTGGTCATGTTCGGAAGTGCCTTTTTGAGTCGTGAATCGATTAGGACCGAGTATATAGGCGCCGCAATGGGCGGGCAAAATGCGGGATAGATGAAGCCTACCCGAATCGGCGGCTCATTAAGCGAATGCCCAAAAGGCTTCAGGCATAAAAAAACCCCCGCCGAGGCGGGGGTTTGATCTGCGGCAATCCAACTCGCGATTACTGTTGCGGCTGACGCGTCGTGCCGACAACTTCGATCTGCACGCGACGATCCGGCGCGAGGCAGGCGATGAGTTGCTTGCGATTCTTCTGCTGGCAGCTGTTGCCCGTGACCGGGTCGCGCTTGCCCTTGCCTTCCGTGTAGATACGGTTGGCTTCGATGCCCTTGCTGACCAGGTAAGCCTTCACAGCTTGCGCACGGCGCAGCGACAGACGATCGTTGTACTTGTCCGAACCGATGCGGTCGGTGTAACCCGTTGCAACCACGACTTCGAGGTTCAGCGCGCCGATCTTCGATGCCAGATCGTCAAGCTTTTCCTTACCAGCCGGCTTCAGGACTGCCTTGTCGAAGTCGAACAGAGCGTCAGCCTGATAGGTGACCTTCTGGCTCTGGATGACCGGGGGCGGCGGAGCGACCGGTGCCGGCGGCGTCGGTGCTTGCGCGACCAGCGCGCCATCGCACTTTGCGTTTGCCGTAGCCGGGGTCCAGAATGCGTCGCGCCAGCACAGTTCGTTCGTGCCGTTCATCCACACATACTCGCCCGTGCCGTTCACCCAGTTGTCGTTCACAGCTTGTCGCGAGGCCGGCACCGACTGTGCCGAGGCCGATGCAGCCATAACTGCGGTAGCTGCAATGAACGCGAGCTTTGAAAGTTTATTCATATTTCTCCTCTCGAAATTGAGATTACCGCAGGTTTACTGCGAGCCTGTAGACGAAGACAAGTCATACATTGCTCGAAGTATAACATTCCCTACGGAACAAAACGCGCTGTATAGACTTCGAGCAATGTCTAAGTTTGTGCGTTGGCATTTTGCCATATCGTTCCCTTGCAACGATAAAAATATCCCCGCACGCTGTACGCCCGCAACCTTATGTGGTGCATGCGCAACAAGAAAGGGACAGGAGACGGTCAAGGCTGAAGAAGGCGCGAAACGTGCGCACATTGCGTGCCCGAGAGCGATTTCCTGCGAGTTTTTATCGTCGGTGTTTTTGCGTCTGGCAAAACGACGAGGCGGCATGATAGCCCGCGCACATGTCGAATTGACGGAATGCGTTCCCCGGTTTTTGTAAGTAATTGGTACAGCATTGCACATTGCGAATTCTCGCTGCGCATTCCGGTTTCGCGCTCGACACACACTGTATGTATACAGCGTGCGTCCGGGCACAAATGTCGCGCATGGTAGAATCTCCTGATGCGCTGCGTTCGCACGCATAAAAAGGCATGCGCTGCATATGCAGCGCGCAGCGTACGTCGGCTACGCGCCACGCCGGCACATGTCGCGCGGCCGGCGGGCGAGTCCGCGAAATCACCGCGCGCGCTGCCGTGTCGCCGCTGCAAAGTTCAAGACACGGATAATGGATCAATTCGCCAAAGAGACTCTGCCAATCTCCCTTGAGGAGGAAATGCGCCGCTCGTATCTCGATTACGCGATGAGCGTGATCGTCGGGCGCGCGCTTCCCGATGTCCGCGATGGCTTGAAGCCGGTGCATCGTCGGGCGCTCTACTCGATGCACGAGCTGAACAACGACTGGAATCGCGCGTACAAGAAATCGGCGCGTATCGTCGGCGATGTCATCGGTAAATACCATCCTCACGGCGACGCGTCCGTTTACGAGACGATCGTTCGCATGGCGCAGCCGTTCTCGCTGCGCTACATGCTGGTGGACGGCCAGGGCAACTTCGGTTCGGTCGACGGCGACAACGCCGCGGCGATGCGTTACACCGAAATCCGCATGGCGAAGATCGGCCACGAGTTGCTGGCCGACATCGACAAGGAAACCGTCGACTTCGGTCCGAACTACGATGGCAGCGAAAGCGAGCCGCTCGTTCTCCCGGCGCGCATTCCCAATCTGCTGATCAATGGCTCGGCCGGCATCGCGGTCGGCATGGCGACGAACATTCCGCCGCACAACCTGCGCGAAATCGTCGACGCCTGTCTGCATCTGCTGAACACGCCCGAGGCCACCGTCGACGAGCTGATCGAGATCGTGCCGGCGCCGGACTTCCCGACGGCCGGCATCATCTACGGCGTCGCGGGCGTGCGCGACGGTTACCGCACCGGGCGCGGTCGCGTCGTGATGCGCGCGGCCACGCACTTCGAAGAGATCGATCGCGGTCAGCGTCAGGCGATCATCGTCGACGAGATTCCGTATCAGGTGAACAAGCGCACGCTGCTCGAGCGCATCGCCGAACTCGTCAACGAGAAGAAGCTGGAAGGCATTTCCGACATCCGCGACGAGTCCGACAAGAGCGGCATGCGTGTCGTGATCGAACTGAAGCGCGGGGAAGTGCCGGAAGTCATCCTGAACAATCTGTACAAGCAGACGCAGCTTCAGGACACCTTCGGCATGAACATGGTCGCGCTCGTCGACGGCCAGCCCAAGCTGCTGAATCTGAAGGAGATGATCGAGTGCTTCCTGTCGCATCGACGGGAAGTGCTGACGCGGCGCACTGTATACGAACTGCGCAAGGCGCGCGATCGCGGGCACGTGCTCGAAGGTCTCGCCGTCGCGCTCGCGAACATCGACGACTTCATTGCGATCATCAAGGCCGCGCCGACGCCGCCGATCGCGAAACAGGAGTTGATGGCGCGTCCGTGGGACTCGTCGCTCGTGCGCGAAATGCTCACGCGCACCGAGACCGAGGCTTCGGGCGGCCGCGTCGCCTATCGTCCGGAAGGGCTGAATCCGGCATATGGTCTCCAGGAAGACGGCCTGTATAAATTGTCGGATGTCCAGGCGCAGGAAATTCTGCAGATGCGCCTGCAGCGCCTGACCGGGCTCGAGCAGGACAAGATCGTCGGCGAATATCGCGAGGTGATGGCGCAGATCGCCGATCTGCTCGACATCCTCGCGCGGCCGGAGCGTATCCGCCAGATCATCGTCGATGAGCTGGGCCAGATCCGCGCCGAATTCGGCGACGACCGCCGCTCGCGCATCGAAATGAACGCGACGGAGCTCAACACCGAAGACCTGATCACGCCGACGGACATGGTCGTGACCATGTCGCACTCGGGCTACGTGAAGTCGCAGCCGCTTTCCGAATACCGCGCGCAGAAGCGCGGCGGGCGCGGCAAGCAGGCGACGCAGATGAAGGAAGACGACTGGATCGACACGCTCTTCATCGCGAACACGCACGATCACATGCTGTGCTTCTCGAACCGCGGCCGCGTGTACTGGATCAAGGTGTACGAAGTGCCGCAGGGCTCGCGCAATTCGCGCGGCCGTCCGATCGTCAACATGTTCCCGCTGCAAGACGGCGAGAAGATCAACGTCGTGCTGCCGATCAAGGAATTTTCGGCGGACAAGTACGTGTTCATGACGACCGCGCTCGGCACTGTCAAGAAGACGCCGCTCGAAGCATTCAGCCGTCCGATGAAGAAGGGCATCATCGCGGTCGGTCTGGATGACGGCGACTACCTCATCGGCGCGGCGATCACCGATGGCGAGCATGACGTGATGCTGTTCTCGGACGCGGGCAAGGCCGTACGTTTCGACGAGAACGACGTCCGCGCGATGGGCCGGGAGGCACGCGGCGTGCGGGGCATGCAACTGGAAGACGGGCAGCAGGTCATCGCGATGCTGGTCGCGGGCGGCGAGAATCAGTCGGTGCTTACGGCTACCGAGAACGGCTACGGCAAGCGCACGCCGATCAACGAGTACACGCGTCACGGCCGCGGCACGAAGGGCATGATCGCGATCCAGACATCGGAGCGCAACGGCCGGGTCGTCGCCGCGACGCTCGTCGAGCCGGAGAGCGAGATCATGCTGATCACGACTTCGGGCGTGCTTATCCGCACGCGTGTTTCCGAAATCCGCGAAATGGGCCGTGCAACTCAAGGTGTTACACTCATCAGCCTTGACGAGGGAACGAAGTTGTCGGGACTGCAGCATATCGCCGAGGCGGAAGCCGAGGCCGAACTCGAGGCAGACGCCGGTTCGGACGACTCTGCCGCCAAGCCCGGAGACGCGGAAAATGATGAAGGCGGAGAAAGCGCCTGATATTTTTTGTGTCGCGGGTCTCTCGTTATCGCTTTTGAAAGCTCGGATTAGTTAAGCTGCGCGACGTGAGTTCGTTATCGACGTCAGGCGAGGCCGGCGTCGGAAAACGGGCAAAAGCTCGTCGCCAGTGCTGAACTGGATATTTTTTACAGGGAGTAATGATGCAAGGACGTTTCAAGCAGTGGATGTTGCTGGCCGCTTTCGTGCCGACTATCGCGATGGCTCAGTCGCTTCAGAACCAGGCGCCCGCACAGTCGGCCGCACCGGCGGCCGCAGCAGCACCGGTTGATCCGGCCAAGCAAGCCGCGATCAAGGACCTGCTCGACGCGATCGATGCGCAGAAGCTGGTCGGCGCGATCGGTAACAGCGCACAGATGCAATCGAAGCAACTCGTGCCGGCGATCCTCTCGGACGCGCTCTCCGAGAACAAGACGCTGAACGACAAGCAGAAGCAAGCCGCTGTTCCGTCGCTGCAAAAGAATGCAGTGCCGAAGCTGGTCGATTCCGCTGGCCAGGTCTTCGCAACGGACGCATTCCGCAAGGACGCGATGCAGGCTCAGTACGACGCGTACGCGAAGTACTACTCGACCGACGAGATCAAGGATCTGACCAACTTCTACAAGAGCCCGACCGGCCGCAAGTTCATCCAGGTTCAGGACCAGGTTGGCCGCGACGTCGTGAACGGCCTGATGCAGAAGTACATGCCGCAAGCCATCAAGGCAACGCGTACGCAAGCCGATCAGGAAGTGGCGAGCGTCAAGCCGAGCGCCAAGTAAGCGCGGCCTCGGTCTGACCGGAATCCGCAGGACGGCGCTTGCCGTCCCTTGCATTGGCGGGTTTTCAGGACAGTGCGATAATGGCTGTTTGCGCAAGACGCGCAAACAGCCATTTCTTTTTGGACGTGAGAACGCGGCCTTCGTTTGATCCGCCATTCATCCGCGTCTGCAAATCGTATTTCCGGGATCTCCAGATGCGCGTGTTCAATTTCTCCGCCGGCCCCGCCGCCATGCCAGAAGAAGTTCTGAGGCAAGCCGCCGATGAAATGCTCGACTGGCAAGGCAGTGGCATGAGCGTGATGGAAATGAGCCACCGCGGTACGGAATTCATGTCGATCCACGAGGCTGCGCTCACCGACCTGCGCGATCTGCTGAAGGTGCCCGCGTCGCATCGGATCCTTTTTCTGCAGGGCGGCGGCATCGGCGAAAACGCGATCGTGCCGATGAACCTGCTCGGCAACAAGCAGACCGCCGACTTCGTCGTGACCGGTTCGTGGTCGACGAAATCGTTCAAGGAAGCGCAGAAATACGGCACGCCGCATCTCGCGGCCAACGGCAAGACGGAAGAAGGTTTCACGCGCGTTCCGGCCTTCAGCGAATGGAAGCTGTCGGACGATCCGGCCTATGTGCATCTGTGCTCGAACGAAACCATCGACGGCGTCGAAGCCTTCGAGATTCCCGACCTGGGCGACATTCCGCTCGTCGCCGATGCGTCCTCGCACATCCTGTCGCGCCCGATGGACATCGCCAAGTACGGCGTGCTCTTCGGCGGCGCGCAGAAGAACATCGGCATGGCGGGCGTAACCGTCGTGATCGTGCGTGAAGACCTGCTCGACCGCGCGCTGCCCATCTGTCCGTCCGCGTTCGAGTGGAAGATCGTCGCGGAAAACAACTCGATGTACAACACGCCGCCGACCTACGCGATCTATATCGCGGGCCTCGTCTTCAAGTGGCTGAAGAAGCAGGGCGGCCTGGAAGCGATCGAGGCGCGCAACGTCGAAAAGGCGAAGCTGCTGTACGACACCATCGATTCCAGCGATTTCTACGTCAACAAGGTCGAGCGTCAGAACCGTTCGCGCATGAACGTGCCGTTCTTCCTTGCCGACGAATCGCGCAATACCGATTTCCTGGCCGGCGCGAAGGCGCGCGGGCTGTTGCAACTGAAGGGCCACAAGTCCGTCGGCGGCATGCGGGCATCGATCTACAACGCGGTGCCGATCGAGGGAGTCAACGCTCTCGTCGATTACATGAAGGAATTCGAGCGCACGAGCGCTTAACGGCGCGACGCTCACTCAACCGCACAAGCTCAAGCACCGCATGGACGACGATCTCAATTCAAGACTCAAACCGCTGCGCGAGCGCATCGATGTGCTCGACGCGCAGCTCATCGCGCTGTTGAATCAGCGCGCATCGGTCGCGCTGGAAGTCGGCGAAGTGAAGAAGCATTTCAATGCGCCCGTGTTTCGCCCGGAGCGCGAGATGCAGGTCATCGCGCGACTGCAGGAAATGAGCGACGGGCCGCTCGCCGATGAGCACATCGCGTCGATCTGGCGCGAGATCATGGCCGCGAGCCGCGCGCTCGAACAGACCATCAGCGCGGCGTTCCTGGGTCCCGTCGGCACGTACAGCGAACAGGCGATGTTCGAATACTTCGGGCATTCGATTCAAGGCGTGCCGTGTCCATCGATCGACGAAGTGTTTCGTGCCGTCGAAGCGGGCGCGGCGCAGTACGGCGTCGTGCCGGTCGAGAATTCGGCGGAAGGCGCGGTGTCGCGCACGCTGGATTTGCTGTTGCAGACGTCGCTTCTGATCGGCGGCGAGCTTGCACTGCCGATCCATCACAATTTGATGACGGCGTCCGGCACGCTCGATGGCGTGAAGCGCGTATGCGCGCATCCGCAGGCGCTTGCGCAGTGTCAGCGCTGGCTGAGCGCGAACGCGCCGCATCTGGAGCGGCAGGCGGTGTCGAGCAACGCGGAGGCCGCGCGCATGGCGGTCGATGATCCGACGGTCGCGGCCATCGCAGGCGATCGCGCCGCGACGCATTACGGCCTTGGCGTTGTGTTCTCGATGATCCAGGACGATCCGCACAATCGCACGCGTTTCGTGATCGTCGGCAAGCAGCCGACGGATTCGAGCGGCCACGATCAGACGTCACTCATCGTCACGGTGGAGAACGAGTCCGGCGCGATGTACAAGCTGCTGGAGCCGCTTGCCAAGCACGGCGTTTCGATGACGCGCTTCGAATCGCGCCCGGCGCGCTCCGGCGCGTGGGAGTACTACTTTTATATCGACATCGAAGGCCATCGCGACGATGCCGCCGTGGCCGGCGCGCTGGAGGAACTGGGGCGCAAGTCCGCGTTCCTGAAAATCCTCGGCTCATATCCGCGGGCGCGCTGATTGGCTCATCGCCGCTGCGATGAATCGCGGCGGTTCGTTTCACCTTGCGTCGGACGACGCGCTCTTATCGATGTCCCGTGGCTGCGTTCTCATTCAATAAACTGGTTATCTTCGGCGTCGGTCTGATCGGCGGTTCGCTTGCGCGCGCCTTGCGTGAGCGCTCGGGGCTCGCGGGTCGTGTGGTCGGGGTGGGGCGTTCGGCTGCGTCGGTCGAACGCGCGCTCGAACTCGGCGTGATCGACGAAGCCGCCGCGCTCGGCGACGACACCGCGCTCGCGAACGCGCTTCAAGGCGCGGACGTGGTGCTGCTCGCCGCGCCCGTCGCGCAGACCGAGCCGTTGCTCGCGCGGATCGCGCCGTTTCTCGACGCGCGCACCATCGTCACCGATGCGGGCAGCACGAAGACGGATGTCGTCGCTTCGGCGCGGCGGGCGCTGGGTGAGCGCATCGCGCAGTTCGTGCCGGGGCATCCGATCGCCGGGCGCGAGTCGAGCGGCGTCGAGGCCGCGTTGCCCGATCTGTACGTCGATCGCAATGTCGTGTTGTGCCCGTTGCCCGACAACGCAGCGGACGATGTCGAGCGCATCGCGTCGATGTGGCGCGCGACCGGCGCGTGCGTGCGCGAGATGAGCGAGGCGCAGCACGATCGCGTGTTTGCATCGGTGAGTCATTTGCCGCACGTGCTGTCGTTCGCGCTCGTCGATCAGATTCTCGATACGCCCGATGCCGACCTGAAATTTTCGTTCGCCGCGGGCGGCTTCCGCGATTTCACGCGCATCGCGGCTTCGAGCCCGGAAATGTGGCGCGATATCTGTCTCGCGAATCGCGCCGCGCTGCTCGCCGAACTCGACGACTACACGGCCGTGCTCGCGCGGTTTCGCGCGGCGATCGACGCATCGGATGGCGCGGCGCTCGAAGCGGCGTTCGCGCGCTCGCGCGTGGCGCGCAAAGAGTGGCAGGAACGCGGCGGCATCAAGCCATCCAGCGACATCGCCGCGAAATAAGCTGTGACCCAAGGAACCACTATGGAACATCTCGATCTCGGACCTTTCTCTCGCGCGTCCGGCACCGTGCGCCTGCCCGGCTCGAAGAGCATTTCGAACCGCGTGCTGCTGCTCGCGGCGCTCGCGAGCGGGGAAACGTCCATCACGAATCTGCTCGATTCCGACGACACGCGCGTCATGCTCGCCGCGCTCAAAACGCTCGGCGTCGCGGTGCGTGAGGATGGCGAGCGCGTGATCGTCGACGGGACGGGCGGCGCGTTTCCGTCGAAATCGGCGGAGCTGTTTCTCGGCAACGCGGGCACGGCGGTGCGGCCGCTGACGGCGGCGCTCGCGGTGAACGGCGGCGAATACCGCGTGCACGGCGTGCCGCGCATGCACGAGCGGCCGATCGGCGATCTCGTCGACGGGCTGCGTCAGATCGGCGCTGCGATCGATTACGAACTGAACGACGGCTTCCCGCCGCTGCGGATTCACGCCGCGAAGATTGCGATCGACAAGCCGGTCCGCGTGCGCGGCGACGTGTCGAGCCAGTTTCTGACCGCGCTCCTGATGACCCTGCCGGTCGTCGTCGGCCGAAACGGTCCGGTTGCGATCGAGATCGAAGGCGAGCTCACGTCGAAACCGTACATCGACATCACGATCCGCTTGATGGAGCGCTTTGGCGTGACCGTCGAGCGCGAGGGCTGGTCGCGTTTCACGATTCCGGCCGGCGCGGGCTACAAGTCGCCGGGCGCGATCATGGTCGAAGGCGATGCGTCGTCCGCGTCGTATTTCCTCGCGGCGGGCGCGATCGGCCACGGGCCGGTGCGCGTGGAAGGCGTCGGGCGTTCGAGCATTCAGGGCGACGTCGGCTTCGCGGACGCGCTCAATCGCATGGGCGCGAACGTGATGATGGGTGAGGACTGGATCGAGGTGCGCGGCGTCGAGTCGGACGACGGCAAGCTCGCGCCCATCGACATGGACTTCAATCTGATCCCCGACGCCGCGATGACCATCGCCGTGGCCGCGCTGTTCGCAAGCGGCACGACGACCTTGCGCAATATCGCGAGCTGGCGCGTGAAGGAAACCGACCGCATCGCCGCGATGGCGACCGAGCTGCGCAAGGTCGGCGCGACCGTGGAAGAGGGCGCGGACTTTCTCGTCGTCACGCCGCCGGCGAAGCTCACGCCGAACGCCGCGATCGATACCTACGACGATCACCGCATGGCGATGTGCTTCTCGCTCGTCAGTCTCGGCGGCGTGCCGGTGCGCATCAACGATCCGAAATGCGTGAACAAGACTTTTCCGGACTATTTCGAGCGTTTCTCGACGCTCGTGAAAGCGTAATCGGAGCGCTGTACCGTGAAACGCGATGACTTCGAATTCAATGACCGCAATAACGGGCCAGACCGGCCAGACTCGATGAAACCGACCCGTCCTTTCGACCCTACTCCAGTGATCACCATCGACGGGCCGACGGCTTCGGGCAAGGGCACGGTCGCGGCGATCGTCGCGGCGACGCTCGGCTTTCACCTGCTCGACAGCGGCGCGCTCTACCGGCTCGCGGCGCTCGCGAGCATCCGCTACGAGGTGGCGAAGGACGATGCGCCCGGCCTTGCAAAGCTCATCGAAGCGCTCCATATCACCTTCCGCGAAGGCTGCGCGCAGCTCGACGGCGTCGACGTTTCGGGCGAAATCCGCCAGGAAGAGGTCGGCAACCGCGCTTCCGCGATCGCCGTTTATCCCGAAGTGCGTCAGGCGCTGGTCGCGCGTCAGCGGGCGTTTCGCAAGCGCCCCGGCCTCGTCGCCGACGGCCGCGACATGGGCACCGTCATCTTCCCGGACGCCACGCTGAAGGTATTTTTAACGGCGAGCGTCGAGGCACGGGCGGCTCGACGGCATAAGCAATTGATGCAAAAAGGTTTTTCTGCTAATATGGATGACTTGCTGCGTGATTTGCGCGCACGCGACGACCGGGACATGAACCGGAGCGCCGCGCCGCTCAAGCCCGCTGCGGATGCGAAGACGCTGGACACCTCCGGTTTGTCGATCGATCAAACGGTCGAACAGATCATCGGCTGGTACAGCGCAATTCGTGTGTAACGAGTTGGTGTAGTGAAGAGGCAAGGTGCTCCGTCGAAAGCGGAGCGTGTGTTAAACCCTTTAACCCCGTATGGCGTTGCGCTTCACCGGTTCAATCCTGAACCACCGCGCAAAGGCTGTGCAAATTCAGATTTTTATGTCCGACCTGCAAACCTCCACCCCGAATACCGAATCTTTCGCGGCTCTGTTCGAAGAGTCGCTGACCAAGCAGGACATGCGCGCCGGCGAAGTGATCTCCGCCGAAGTCGTGCGTGTCGACCACAACTTCGTGGTCGTCAACGCTGGTCTTAAGTCCGAAGCCTATATTCCGCTCGAAGAGTTCCTGAACGACGCGGGTGAAGTGGAAGTGCAGGCGGGCGACTTCGTTTCCGTCGCGATCGACGCGCTGGAAAACGGCTATGGCGACACCATCCTGTCGCGCGACAAGGCGAAGCGTCTGGCTTCGTGGCTGTCGCTGGAAAAGGCACTCGACAACAACGAACTCGTGACCGGTACGATCACGGGCAAGGTCAAGGGCGGCATGACCGTCATGGTCAACGGCATCCGCGCGTTCCTGCCGGGTTCGCTCGTCGACACGCGTCCCGTCAAGGACACGACGCCGTACGAAGGCAAGACGCTCGAATTCCGCGTCATCAAGCTCGACCGCAAGCGTAACAACGTGGTGCTGTCGCGCCGCGCGGTGATCGAAGCCACGCAAGGCGAAGAGCGCGCGAAGCTGCTCGAGACGCTGAAGGAAGGCGCGATCGTCGAAGGCGTGGTCAAGAACATCACCGACTACGGCGCGTTCGTGGACCTCGGCGGTATCGACGGCCTGCTGCACATCACCGACATCGCATGGCGTCGTGTGCGTCACCCGTCGGAAGTGCTGTCGGTTGGCCAGGAAGTCACCGCCAAGATCCTCAAGTTCGACCAAGAAAAGAACCGCGTCTCGCTCGGCATCAAGCAACTGGGCGACGATCCGTGGGAAGGCATCTCGCGCCGTTACCCGTCGGGCACGCGCCTGTTCGGCAAGGTCACGAACATCACCGACTACGGCGCATTCGTCGAAGTGGAATCGGGCATCGAAGGCCTGGTCCACGTGTCGGAAATGGACTGGACCAACAAGAACGTTGCGCCGTCGAAGGTTGTTCAGCTGGGCGACGAAGTCGAAGTCATGGTTCTCGAAATCGACGAAGACCGCCGCCGTATCTCGCTCGGCATGAAGCAGTGCAAGCCGAATCCGTGGGATGACTTCAGCCGCAACTTCAAGAAGGGCGACAAGATCAGCGGCGCCATCAAGTCGATCACCGACTTCGGCGTGTTCATCGGTCTGCCTGGCGGCATCGACGGTCTGGTTCACCTGTCGGATCTGTCGTGGTCGGAGACCGGCGAAGAAGCCGTCCGCAAGTACAAGAAGGGCGACGAAGTCGAAGCCGTGGTTCTGGGCATCGACGTCGAGAAGGAACGCATTTCGCTCGGCATCAAGCAGCTCGAAGGCGATCCGTTCAGCAACTTTGTCGCGATCAACGACAAGGGCGCAATCGTCGACGGCGTCGTGAAGTCGGTCGATCCGAAGGGTGCTGTCGTTACGCTGTCCGGCGAAGTCGAAGGCTACCTGCGTGCTTCGGAAATCGCGCAAGACCGCGTGGAAGATGCGCGCAACGTGTTGAAGGAAGGCGACAAGGTCAACGCGATGATCATCAACATCGATCGCAAGTCGCGTGGCATCAACCTGTCGATCAAGGCGAAGGATTCGGCCGAACAGCAGGAAGCCATGCGCAGCCTGCAGGGCGACTCGAACGCCGCCGCGACCGGCACGACCAACCTCGGCGCGCTGCTCAAGGCCAAGCTCGACGGCCAGAACAGCTAAGCCCTTAACGGCACAGCTGCAGAATGACCAAATCGGAATTGGTCGCCCAGTTGGCGTCGCGATTTCCGCAACTTGTCCTCAAGGATGCGGATTTCGCGGTGAAGACGATGCTCGATGCGATGTCGGAGGCTTTGGCCAACGGTCACCGCATCGAGATCCGCGGCTTCGGCAGCTTCGGGCTCAACCGTCGTCCGTCACGCGTCGGGCGCAATCCCAAGTCGGGTGAGAAGGTGCTGGTACCGGAGAAATTCGTGCCGCACTTCAAGCCGGGCAAGGAATTGCGCGAACGCGTCGACGGCCGTGCGGGCGAGCCTCTGAAGGCGTCGAATGACGACGATGCGGACGATCTCTGATCGGCGCATCCTGACTGATGATCCTTCTGGATTTTCGGTTCGCGGCGTCCGGCCACGAGGCAATCGACCAGGAAAGCACCCTTCGGGGTGCTTTTTTTATGCGCGGCGTTTTTTCATCGACGATGTGCCGCGACGGGTTCATTGTTTGCTAAAAAATCGAGCGGCGAACCGGCGACCGCCGGCACCCGGACGCATCAATTACAATACCGGTCACTTTGACCTGGGTGTTCAACCGCGCAGGCCCGGCCGAAAAAGGCGGGTCGACTGGTGCAACCGCTCTTGCGAGACCCTACATGAAATTCATCGTCTGGCTGATCCGCGTTCTGGTATTCGTGTTGTTGCTGGTGCTGGCGCTTGCCAATACTCAGTCCGCGACGTTGAACTTCCTCGCGGGCTACGCCTGGACAGCGCCGCTGATTCTGATCGGTCTCGCGTTTTTCGTCGTCGGATTGCTGGCGGGACTCGTATCCGCGGTGCCGGCGATGGTGCGTCTGCGCATGGAAAACGGCCGCCTCAGGCGCGAACTGCGCGTCGCGCGCGAGACACCGGTTGTCAAGGAAGAACCGCCGATGCCGCCGCTCATCTGACGCGCCGCGAAAGCAGACACCTAACATTCAACGACTAATCGCATGGATCTAGACTTCTGGTGGCTGCTCGTCATTCCCGTCGCGTTCGCGCTGGGGTGGATGGCGTCCCGCTATGACCTGAAAACGCTGCTGTCCGAGAATGCGAACCTGCCGCGCTCGTATTTTCGCGGCCTCAATTTTCTTCTCAACGAACAACACGACAAGGCGATCGACGCATTCATCGAGGTCGCCAAGCTCGATCCGGAAACGATCGAGCTGCACTTCGCGCTCGGCAATCTGTTCCGCCGCCGCGGCGAAACCGATCGCGCGATCCGCGTGCACCAGAATCTCCTGAGCCGCGCGGATTTGCCGGCCGCCGAACGCGATCACGCGTTATATGAACTCGGCCAGGACTTTCTGAAGGCGGGCTTGCTGGATCGTGCGGAGGAGACGTTCAAGTCGCTGAACTCGGGCGAGTATTCGCTCGGCGCGCAGCGCGCGCTCCTGACCATCTACGAGATCGAAAAAGACTGGCCGAAATCGATCACGACGGCCGAGCAGATCGAGAAGATGGGCGCGCCGTCGCTGCATATGGAGATCGCGCATTTTCACTGCGAGCTCGCGCAGGAAGCCTTGCAGCGCAAGAATCCCGATGGCGCGCGCGCCGAACTGAAGCTCGCGCTGGCGTCGAACCCGGACAACGTGCGCGCGACGATCCTCGCGGGCGATGTCGAAGCCGCCGCGGGCAATGTCGAAGCTGCGATCGCGAACTGGAAGCGTGTCGAGGAACAGAACGAAGCGTATCTGCCGCTTGTCGCCGAGAAGCTGATGAAGGCGTACAGCGCGCTCGGGCACAGGGACGAGGGCGTCGACCTGCTGATCGATTACACGACGCGTTATCCGTCGAACGATTTGCTCGATGTCGCGTACAAGCACGTGCAGGAATTGCGCGGCCTGGAAGCGGCGCACGCGCTCGCGCGCAAGCAGATGCAGAGCGCGCCGAATCTCGCGGGCATGACGCGCCTGCTCGAAGCACAGGAAGCGACAGCCGACGAGCCGCGCCGCGGCGAGCTCGAACTGATGCGTAATCTGGTGAAACAGCGCACTAAGAATCTGCCGCGCTATACGTGTCAAACTTGCGGCTTCCGCGCGCGACTATTCTATTGGCAATGTCCCGGCTGCAGCGGCTGGGAGACGTACGCACCGCGCCGCGTCGAGCCGATCACGAACTCGGCCTGAACCCGCGCGGCAAGCACGACATCATGCGGCGCGTGAGCGCGCCGCTTCCGCCACCGGCATTTCAGAAACCACCGGAAAGCGTATGAAAGTAACCATCGTCGGCACGGGTTACGTCGGTCTTGTGACCGGCGCGTGCCTTGCCGAAATCGGCAATGACGTGTTTTGCGTGGACGTCGATCCGCGCAAGATCGAAATTCTCAACAATGGCGGCGTGCCGATCCACGAGCCGGGCCTTCAGGAAATGCTGAGGCGCACGCGCGCGGCCGGTCGCATCCAGTTTTCCACCGACGTGAAAGCGAGCGTGGAGCACGGCGATATCCAGTTCATCGCCGTGGGCACGCCGCCCGACGAAGACGGCTCCGCCGACCTGCAGTACGTGCTCGCGGCGGCGCGCAACATCGGCAAGTATTCGAACGGCTTCAAGGTGATCGTCGATAAATCGACGGTGCCGGTCGGCACGGCGCTGCAGGTGCAGAAGGTCATCGACGAAGAGCTGAAGACGCGCGGGCTCGAAGGCTCGGACAAACATCGCTTCTCGGTCGTGTCGAATCCGGAGTTCCTGAAGGAAGGCGCGGCGGTCGATGACTTCATGCGCCCCGATCGCATTGTGATCGGCATCGACGACGACGACGCGGGCAATCGCGCGCGCGAGAAGATGAAGCGCCTCTACGCGCCGTTCAACCGCAATCACGAGCGCACGCTGTACATGGACGTGCGCTCGGCGGAATTCACGAAATATGCCGCCAACGCGATGCTCGCGACGCGCATCTCGTTCATGAACGATCTGTCGAATCTCGCGGACACCGTCGGCGCCGATATCGAATCGGTGCGGCGCGGTATTGGCTCGGACCCGCGCATCGGCTATCACTTCCTGTACGCGGGCTGCGGTTACGGCGGCTCGTGCTTTCCGAAGGACGTGCAGGCGCTCGCGCAGACGGCGCGGGAAAACGGCCACACGCTACGCATTCTCGAAGCGGTGGAAGCGGTCAATAACGACCAGAAGGAAGTGCTCGTCAACAAGATCGTGAAGCGCATGGGCGAAGACCTGCGCGGGCGCACGTTCGCCATTTGGGGCCTCGCATTCAAGCCCAATACCGACGACATGCGCGAGGCGTCGAGCCGGCGCATCATCGAGGCGCTGCTGCGCCGCGGCGCCACCGTGCGCGGCTACGATCCCGTTGCGCGCGATGAGGCCGAGCGCGTGTTCGCGCTCGATCTCGCGGATCGCCCGGAAGACCTGAAGCGCCTGCACTTCATGAAGACCCAACAGGATGCGCTGACGGGAGCGGACGGGCTCGTCATCGTGACCGAATGGAAGGAATTCAAGAGCCCGGATTTCTGGCATCTGAAGAGCGCATTGAAGACGCCAGTGATCTTCGACGGCCGCAATCTGTATGAACCGGAAGCGATGGCCGAAATGGGCATCGACTACTTTGCAATAGGACGTCCCCATGTCGAACTCGGCCGCAACGGCAGCAGCAACTAAAGCCGATATTCCCGTCGTGCCGCGTGCGCGCATTTCGGCGGCGCGCGTGCTGGTGGTCGGCGACGTGATGCTCGACCGTTACTGGTTCGGCGACGTCAATCGCATCTCGCCCGAAGCGCCGGTTCCGGTCGTGCACGTGCAGAAGAAGGAAGACCGTCTCGGCGGCGCGGCGAACGTCGCGCGAAACGCGGCGGCGCTCGGCGCGCAGACGGGGCTGCTCTGCGCGGTCGGTCACGACGAGCCGGGCGAGCGCGTCGTCGAACTGCTCGGCGAGAGCAAGGTCGCGGGGCACCTCGAACGCGACCCCGAACTGCTCACGACGATCAAGCTGCGCGTGCTGTCGCGCCAGCAGCAACTGCTGCGCGTCGATTTCGAGAACACGCCGAATCACGAAGTGCTGCGCGCGTGCCTCGCGCGTTTCGCGGAACTGCTGCCTCTGCACGACGTGATCCTCATGTCGGATTACGCGAAGGGCGGCCTGACGCACGTCACGCAGATGATCGCGGACGCGAAACGCGCCGGCAAGCCGGTGCTCGTCGATCCGAAGGGCGATGACTGGGACCGTTATCGCGGGGCCACGCTCATCACGCCGAATCGCGCGGAACTGCGCGAGGTGATCGGCCAATGGAAGTCCGAAGAAGACCTGCTGGAGCGCGTGACGAAGCTGCGCGCCGAACTCGAACTCTCCGCGCTGCTGCTCACGCGTTCCGAGGAAGGCATGACGCTCTTCACCGAGAACCAGGTGCTGCACACGTCGGCCGAAGCACGCGAAGTGTATGATGTCTCGGGTGCGGGCGACACCGTCATCGCAACGGTCGCGACCATGCTGGGCGCGGGTGTGCCGCTCGTCGACTCGATCGTCTATGCGAACCGCGCGGCGGGTATTGTCGTGGGCAAGCTCGGCACGGCGACCGTCGACTACAACGAACTCTTCGCCTGACCTTATCTGATACTTCGCCATGACCATCATCGTTACCGGTGCTGCCGGGTTCATCGGCAGCAATATCGTCAAGGCGCTCAACGAACGTGGCGAGAACCGCGTGATCGCGGTCGACAATCTCACGCGCGCCGACAAGTTCAAGAATCTGGTCGATTGCGAGATCGACGATTACCTCGATAAAACCGAGTTCGTCGAGCGCTTCAGGCGCGGCGATTTCGGCAAGGTGCGCGCGGTGTTCCATGAAGGCGCCTGTTCGGACACGATGGAAACCGACGGCCGCTACATGATGGACAACAACTTCCGCTACAGCCGCGACGTCATGGACGCGTGCCTCGCGCAGGGCGCGCAGTTCCTGTACGCGTCGTCGGCGGCGACTTACGGCGGGTCGAGCCGGTTCGTCGAGGAGCGCGAAGTCGAGAAGCCGCTCAATGTCTACGGCTATTCGAAATTCCTCTTCGATCAGATCGTGCGTCAGGTATTGCCGAAGGCGCAGAGTCAGATCGTCGGCTTTCGCTACTTCAACGTGTACGGCCAGCGCGAGACGCACAAGGGCCGCATGGCCTCGGTTGCGTTCCACAACTTCAACCAGTTCCGCTCGGAAGGCAAGGTCAAGCTTTTCGGCGAATACAACGGCTACGCGGCCGGCGAGCAGACGCGCGATTTCATCTCCGTCGAAGATGTCGTGAAGGTGAACCTGTTCTTCTTCGATCATCCGGAGAAGTCGGGCATTTTCAATCTCGGCACGGGACGGGCCCAACCGTTCAACGATATCGCGTCGACGGTCGTGAACTCGTTGCGCGCGCTCAACGGCGAAGCTTCGCTGTCGCTCGCGGAACTGGTGCAGCGCGGGCTCATCGAGTACATTCCGTTCCCCGACGCACTGCGCGGCAAATATCAATGCTTCACCCAGGCGGACCAGTCGCGCCTGCGCGCGGCGGGTTACGACGCGCCGTTTCTGACCGTTCAGGAAGGCGTCGATCGTTACGTGCGTTGGCTATTCGGCCAGCTATAAACGCGTTTCGCGTCTCTCTACACTGGGTCTCACGGTCGGCGCTGGTGCCGGCCGGTTCTTCTCGGAGACTCAGTCATGTTCAAGCAAGCACTCTCGTCGATCGCCGCGTTCGCGCTCATCTTTTCCATCGGTAGCGCGTGGGCGGCCGTCGACGTCAATACCGCCAACTCCGACGCGCTGCGCGGCATCAAGGGCATCGGTCCGGCGAAGGCGAAAGCCATTCTCGATGAACGTCAGGCGCACGGTCCGTTCAAGGACGCCACCGATCTCGGCACGCGCGTGAAAGGTATGGGCGGCAAGACGGTTCAACGTCTCGAAGCGGAAGGATTGACGGTGGGCGCCGCGTCGAAGACGGCAACGGCCGCAACGCCGGGTAACGCCGCACCGCCCGGCGGCGCAAACTCGGCGGTCGCGACGCAGGTTTCGGCGTCCACGTCGTCCAAACCGGTCGTCGTGAAGAAATAGCGGAACGCGCGAAGGCGCGTCACCGGTCTCCTTCAGCCTTCCGATGTTTTTGGGCTCCCCGCGGATGGCCTCCCCGCGGGGTTTTTTGCATGTGCGCACGGCGCGTAGGCGAGGCCGGGGTTCTGCCATCCGGCTTACTGCTTCGCGCGGCAATCCATCCGCGCATCAGGGGCGCGCCGGCATCGGCGGGACCACTGGGCTACAATCGACGCATCCCCTATACCAAATTCCCCGCTGCAGACGCGTCGTGCGTGGGGATCGACCGCTTTCGCATATGGCTTACATGACTATCGAAGACACGATCGGCAACACGCCGCTCGTGCAACTCGTCCGCATCGTGGACGATGAAATCCGCAGCCGCAACAACATCGTGCTCGGCAAGCTCGAAGGCAACAATCCGGCGGGCTCGGTGAAGGATCGTCCGGCGCTGTCGATGATCAGGAAAGCTGAAGAGCGCGGCCGCATCAAGCCGGGCGACACGCTGATCGAAGCGACGAGCGGCAACACCGGCATCGCGCTCGCGATGGCCGCCGCGATGCGCGGCTACAAGATGGTGCTGCTGATGCCCGAAGATCTGTCGGTCGAGCGCCGTCAGAGCATGGCCGCGTATGGCGCGGAGATCGTGCTCACGCCGGTGACGGGCGGCATGGAATACGCGCGCGATCTCGCCGATCAGATGCAGCGCGATGGCAAGGGCATCATCCTCGATCAGTTCGCGAATCCCGACAACCCGCTCGCGCACTACGAAGGCACTGGCCCCGAACTGTGGCGTCAGACCGAAGGCCGCCTCACGCACTTTGTCTCGTCGATGGGCACGACCGGCACGATCATGGGCGTGTCGAAGTATCTGAAGGAACAGAACCAGAAGATCGAGATCATCGGTGCGCAGCCGGAAGAAGGCTCGCGCATTCCGGGCATCCGCAAGTGGCCGGAAGCGTATCTGCCGAAGATCTTCGATCGCAGCCGTGTCGATCGCGTGGAGAACGTGAGCCAGGCGGCGTCCGAAACGATGGCGCGACGCCTCGCATCGGTCGAAGGCATCTTCGCGGGCATTTCGTCCGGCGGCGCGTGCGAGGTCGCGCTGCGCATCGCGCGTCAGGTGGAGAACGCAACCATCGTGTTCATCATCTGCGATCGTGGCGATCGTTATCTGTCGACGGGCGTATTTCCGGCTTGATGCCGCGCGTTTCGCCAGTTCGATGAAAAAAACCCCGGCGTGTGCCGGGGTTTTGTTTTTTTCAGCGCGGGGACGACATCACTGCGGGTTCGTGCCCGTATCGCCCGCCATCATGCGCGCCTTCACTGCTTCGCCCAGTTGATACACGGCGAGCGCATAGAAGAAGCTGCGGTTGTAGCGCGTGAGCACGTAGAAGTTCTTTAGCCCCAACGTGTATTCGGTCGCGCGGCCGGGCGTGGGCAGATCGACCACGGTGAGCGGCGTCGGCGCTTCGGCCGCGATGTTCAGTCCCGGCTCGTTGAGCAGCATGCCGGCCTTCGTCAGTTGCGCGAGCGACCACTTCGGTTCCGGCGCG
Organism: Caballeronia sp. S22; assembly: GCF_964261745.1. Lineage (NCBI taxonomy): Bacteria > Pseudomonadati > Pseudomonadota > Betaproteobacteria > Burkholderiales > Burkholderiaceae > Caballeronia > Caballeronia sp. S22. The sequence continues at coordinate 952,602 of NZ_OZ180035.1, forward strand.
CCGTCTGCGGCGGCTTGCGCGATGCCCTGACTGCCGACATCCCCCGCGATACGCCATACGACCGGCCGACCCGGCTCCCAGCCGTTCTGCTTCAGATAGTTCGCCACGCTGCCGATGGCATCCGCCGGACTCGTGCGCAGATCGATGCGGCTGTTGCCGTCGTAATCGACCGCGTATTGCACGATGCTGCTCGGCAGGAACTGCGGAATCCCGATCGCGCCGGTGTACGAACCGAGCACGGTCGTCGGATCGATCTGCGAGTCACGCGTCCACACGAGCAGGTCTTCCAGATTCTTGCGGAAGGTCGCCATGCGCTCGACGCGGTTCGGCGTGTTCGGATAATCGAAGGTGAGCGTGGTCAGCGCGTCGAGCGCGCGGAAGTTGCCCATGTACTTGCCGTAGATCGTCTCCACGCCGATGATCCCGACGATCACTTCAGGCGGCACGCCGAATTGCTCCGCGGCGCGCTGCAGCGTGGCCTGATTCGCGCGCCAGAACTTCACGCCCGCATTGATGCGCACCGGCTCGATGAAACGCGCCTGATACGCGCGCCAGTTCTTGGTTTGCGGCGTGGGGGACGGCAGGACCAGCTTCGCCGCCGTCGCCGAATAACTCACGCGGGCGAACAGGTCGTGCAGCGCCGACGAATCGAAGTCGTAGCGCGCGACCATGTCGTTGATGAACGCTTCGACATTCGGATTGTTCGCGTAACGCTGCGGCACGATCTCTTCTTCGAACATCTGCCCTTGCGGCGTCGCGGCCTGCGGTTGCTGCGACTGCGCAAAGGCACTGTTGCCGGAAAGAAAGCCGAGCGCGCAGACGAGGGAAGCAACGAGTGGGCGCTTTGCCGGCTTGAACGTAGCCGTGAAGTCGAACGGAGCAAACTGGAAAGTCATAGTGTGCGTGGTTGAGGGCGGTAGGGGCGATGCCAGATGCACGAGCGGCCAAAACGCCTAACGGAACGCAACGGCCTGCGAGATGCCGCGCGCAACCGCTCGGCCGGCAAGGCGTCGGGGCAGTATAACCGACGCATCGCGCCCATACTGTCCATGTGCCGGAGGGAGGGCGGACGTGCCGAACGGTGTGGTAACTTAACGTCAATTGCGCGACACGTGGTCGCGTATGACGAAAAAATACGAGACGAGAGCCGACGAAAGCGGCATTGCGAGACATCATGGCCACCGGCTTTTACTCCCACCCCGACTGCCTTCGACACGACAACGGCCAGTGGCATCCCGAGTGTCCGGCGCGTTTGCAGGCGATCGAAGATCAGCTGATCGCGAGCCGGATCGATTCGCTCATCGAGCGCGAGGAAGCGCCGCTCGCCGAGGAAACCGACCTCGCGCGCGTGCACACGCAGGCGCACATCGACTACATCAAGAGCCGCACCCCGGAGTCGGGCAGAAGCGAACTCGATCCCGATACGTCGATGTGCCCCGAGTCCTATCGTGCCGCGTTGCGTGCGGCAGGCGCGGCGATCGCGGCGACCGATGCCGTCATCGAAGGCCGCTACGACAACGCGTTCTGCAGCGTGCGCCCGCCGGGCCATCACGCGGAGCCCGCTCGCGCGATGGGCTTTTGCCTCTTCAACAACGTCGCGATCGCCGCGCGTCATGCGCTCGAAGTGCACGGCTTGCAGCGCGTCGCGATCGTCGATTTCGACGTGCATCACGGCAACGGCACCGAGGCCGCCTTCAGCGGCGATTCGCGCGTGCTGATGTGCAGCTTCTTCCAGCATCCGTTCTATCCGTTCAGCGGCGCCGACAACCACGCGTCGAACATGGTCAACGTGCCGCTGCCCGCGCGCACGAAGGGCATGCAGGTGCGCGAAGTCGTCGACATGTTATGGCTGCCGCGGCTCGAGGAATTCAAGCCGCAGATGATCTTCGTCTCCGCCGGCTTCGACGCGCATCGCGAAGACGACATGGCCAACATGGGCCTCGTCGAGGACGATTACGCGTGGATCACCGAGCAGGTCCGCGCGGTGGCGAAGCGTCACGCGCAAGGGCGCATCGTGAGTTGTCTGGAAGGCGGATACAACCTGTCGGCGCTGGGTCGCAGCGTCGTCGCGCATCTTCGGGTGCTCGCGGAAATCTAGCGGGGCGTATGCGTGCGCGCGTAGTCGGCGCGCACCAGAATCCAGTCGATGAGCTCGCGGATCACGCGATCGCGGTCGAGATCGTTGAGCGTCTCGTGCGCGCTGCCTACGTGAATCGAGAGCGTGCTGTCGTTCGATCCCGCGTTCGCTTCGAATTCGCGGCTGCCGGCGGGATCGCAGATCGCGTCCTCGCTGCCGTGGAAGACGAGAAGCGGCAGTGCGATCTCGCCTCGCTTCGCCGCCACGCGGTCCATCCCGGCGAGAATCTGCGCGGCCGTGCGCGCCGGCACCGCGGCGTGAAGCACGAGCGGATCGCGTTTATACGCTTCGACGACACCCGGCGCGCGCGAAAGCAGCGCTGGGTCGATGCTGAACGCGGCCAGACGCGGCGCTACCGTCCCGACGATGCGGGAAAATTTCGCCTTCCAGCGAGGCGTGCCCGCGCCGATCTTCAACGCAGGACTCGACAGAATCAACCCGGCCAGCTTTTTCTCTTTCGCGCGTTCGGCGGCATAGAGCGCCGCGATCGTGCCGCCCATGCTATGGCCCATCAGAAAGAGCGGCGTGGCGACGGGCGGCGTCGCGGCGCACGCTTCGAGCAGCACGTCGGTGTCACGCAGATAGTCCGTGAACACGCGCACCCACGCCCGATCGCCCGACGACTTCCCGTGCCCGCGCAGATCGATCGCGATCACTTCGATGCCCGCCGCGTTCAACGCGATCGCGAGCGCGTCGTAACGCCCCGCGTGCTCGCCGAGGCCGTGAACGAGCGCGATGCGCGCGTTCAGTTCGACATCCGGCGCGGGCTGCCAGCGATGCAGGAACAGTTCCACGCCGCTTCGCGTCGTGACTGCGCTCGTCGAATAAATATGCCGGGACATGAGCCTGTAAATATCTCCACGTTATTAGTCGATCTGAAATCATTATTAAACAGAATGTAACGCGTCCGGTAAAATCGCGGGCGACGGTACTACTACGACTACAAACAGGCGGCGGCCGGCGGCGCGGGTGCGTTTCACCCGGCGAGCCTTCCGCCGTTTGCATTTTTATGATCGAAATACGCAATCTCTCGCAGCGCTTCGCGGGGCCCCGCGGCTGGGTCGAGGCGCTGCACAACGTCAATCTGACGATTCCCGCCGGCGAAGTGTTCGGCATCATCGGGCGCAGCGGCGCTGGCAAGAGCACGCTGGTGCGCACCATCAATCTGCTGACGCGTCCGAGCGAAGGCAACGTGATCGTCGACGGAAGCGATCTCACGACGCTCGGCAAGGACGATCTGCGCGCGGCGCGCCGCGACATCGGCATGATCTTTCAGCATTTCAACCTGCTGAGCTCGCGCACGGTGTACGACAACGTCGCGTTGCCGCTCGAACTCGCCGGCAAGAAGCGCGCGGAAATCGAGGCGGCCGTCTTGCCGCTGCTCGATCTCGTCGGTCTCACGACGCACAAGGACAAGTATCCCGCGCAGATCAGCGGCGGGCAGAAGCAGCGCGTGGGCATCGCCCGGGCGCTCGCGAGCAGGCCGAAAGTGCTGCTTTCCGACGAAGCCACGTCCGCGCTCGATCCGGAAACCACGCGCGCGATTCTCGATCTGCTGCGCAAGATCAATCGCGAGCTTGGTCTCACGATCGTGCTCATTACGCATCAGATGGAAGTGATCAAGCAGGTGTGCGATCGCGTCGCGGTGCTCGACGCGGGCCGCGTGGTGGAGGAGGGCAAGGTCGTCGATGTCTTCATGCAGCCGCATCACGAAGTCACGCGCGCGCTGATCGGCGATGTGATCGCGCACGAGTTGCCGCCCGCATTGAAGGCGCGCGTCATCGAGCGCCTGAAGACCGGCAGCGGCCATTTGCTGAGGCTCGCGTTCACCGGCTCGGGCGTCGATCAGCCGATTCTCTCGGAGACGATCCGCCGCTACGAACTCGATTTCAACATCCTGCATGGCCAGATCGATGAGATTCAGGGCCAGGCGTTCGGCTCGCTCGCGGTGCTCGCGGGTGGCCAGCCGGTGAAGATCGCGGAAGCGATCGAGTATTTGCGTTCACAGGGTGTCGTCGTGGAGGAGTTGTCCCATGTTGAGTGAAATGTTCGACATGTTCGTGCAGTCGTTCTGGGAAACGCTGATCATGGTCGGCATTTCGGGACTCGTCGGCGCGGCCGTCGGTCTGCCGCTCGGCGTGCTGCTCTATCTCACCGATCGCGATGGCGTGCTGCAGAACATCGGCGTGAATCGCGTGCTCGGCGGCATCGTCAATGCGGTGCGTTCGACGCCGTTCATCATCCTGCTCGTCGCGGTGATTCCGTTCACGCGGCTCGTCGTCGGCTCGTCGATCGGCACCGCGGCCGCTGTGGTGCCGTTGACCATCGCCGCTGCGCCGTTCATCGCGCGGCTTGTCGAAACCGCGCTGCGCGAAGTGGATCGCGGTCTCATCGAAGCCGCGCAGGCGATGGGCGCGACCACGAGCCAGATCGTCTTCAAGGTGCTGCTGCCGGAATCGCTGCCGGGCGTCGTAGCGGGGCTCACCATCACGTTCGTGTCGCTCGTCGGCTATTCGGCGATGGCGGGCGCGATCGGCGGCGGCGGTCTCGGCGATCTCGGCATCCGCTATGGCTATCAGCGCTTCTTGCCTGAAGTGATGCTCACCGTCGTGGTCATCCTCATCGTGTTCGTGCAGCTCGTGCAATCCTTCGGCGACTGGCTCGTTCGTCGTCTCAGCCATAAATAACCACTCAAGAAAACCATGCAACGTCGATTCATTTTGAAGTTCGCCGCCGCGCTTCTGAGCGCAACGCTGTTCAACGGCGTCGCGCACGCTGAAGACGCGATCAAGCTGGGCGTGACCGGCGGCCCGCACGCGCAGATCATGGACGTCGTGAAGCAGGTCGCCGCGAAGAACGGCCTCAAGATCACGGTCGTCGAGTTCTCGGATTACGTGCAGCCGAACGCCGCGCTCGCCGCCGGCGATCTCGACGCGAACAGCTATCAGCATCTGCCGTATCTCGACGCGCAGGTGAAGGACCGCGGCTACAAGCTCATCCGGATCGCCGATACCGTGACGTTTCCCATGGGCATCTATTCGAAGAAGCTGAAGTCGCTGTCGGCGCTCGGCAACGGCGCGCGCATCGCGGTGCCTAACGATCCGACCAACGGCGGCCGTGCATTGTTGCTGCTGCAGAAGCAAGGCCTGATCAAGCTGCGCGCGGATGCGGGCCTGAAGGCGACGCCGCTCGATATCGTCGAGAATCCGAAGAAACTGAAGATCGTCGAACTCGACGCCGCGCAGATTCCGCGCTCGCTCGACGACGTCGACGCCGCCGCCATCAACACGAACTTCGCGATGGAAGCCGGCCTCAAGCCGAAGTCGGACGCGATCGCCATCGAGGATCCGCGCGGTCCGTACGTCAACATCATTGCGATCCGCGCGGCCGACAAGGACAAGCCGTGGGTCGCCAAACTCATCGCGGCGTATCACTCGCCGGAGGTGAAGCAGTTCGTCGAAGGCAAATATGCAGGGGCGGTGATTACGGCCTGGTAATCGATTTCACGGGTGATGTTCGGGTTTTCGTGGATAGAAATAGAACGACCGTTCGATAAAAATAAGCGCATAGCTATTGCACGATGCCTCAACCCACCCGTCGCGGGAGGGGTTATCCGTCGCGTCGCTCGTATAATGACGCTGGGTTGACGTAATCGTAACTTTGGAGCGTGTGCATGAAAATTCTGGTGCCAGTCAAGCGCGTGGTCGACTACAACGTGAAGGTCCGGGTGAAGTCGGATAACACGGGCGTCGATATCGCCAATGTGAAGATGTCGATGAACCCGTTCGACGAAATCGCCGTCGAAGAGGCGGTGCGTCTGAGGGAAGCGGGTGTCGCGACGGAAGTGATTGCCGTGTCCTGCGGCGTGACGCAGTGTCAGGAAACGCTGCGTACCGCGCTGGCAATCGGCGCGGATCGCGCGATCCTCGTCGAATCCGCCGATGAACTGCAACCGCTGGCGGTGGCGAAGATTCTGAAGGCGCTGGTCGATCAGGAAAAGCCTGAACTCGTCATCCTCGGCAAGCAGGCAATCGACGACGATTCGAATCAAACCGGCCAGATGCTCGCTGCACTGGCGGGTCTGCCGCAGGCGACGTTCGCATCGAAGGTCGTGGTCGCGGACGGCAAGGCGACTGTGTCGCGTGAAGTCGATGGCGGCGCGGAAACGCTGTCGCTGAAGCTTCCCGCAGTGATCACCACCGATCTGCGCCTGAACGAGCCGCGCTACGTGACGCTGCCGAACATCATGAAGGCGAAGAAGAAGACGCTGACGACCGTGAAGCCCGCCGATCTGGGCGTCGATGTCGCGCCGCGTCTGAAGACGCTGAAGGTCGTCGAGCCGCCGAAGCGCAGCGCGGGCATCATGGTGCCCGACGTGAAGACGCTGGTCGAGAAGCTCAAGACCGAAGCCAAAGTGCTGTAAAGGAGACGCGAAAAAATGACGATTCTGGTAATTGCGGAACACGACAATGCGTCGATCAAGGCAGCGACGCTGAACACGGTTGCAGCGGCGGCGAAGGTTGGCGGCGATGTGCATGTGCTGGTCGCAGGTTCGAACGCGCAGGGCGCGGCGGATGCGGCAGCGAAGATCGCGGGCGTCGCAAAGGTACTGCTCGCCGATGCGCCTCAACTCGCCGACGGCCTGGCTGAAAACATCGACGGCACGGTGTTGAACATCGCTAAGGACTATTCGCACATCTTCGCGCCGGCGACCGCTTACGGTAAGAACATCGCGCCGCGTATCGCCGCGCATCTCGATGTCGCGCAAATCAGCGATATCACCGCCGTCGATAGCGCAGACACGTTCGAGCGTCCGATCTACGCGGGCAACGCCATCGCAACGGTGCAATCGAGCGATCCGATCAAGGTCGTCACGGTGCGCGCGACGGGTTTCGATCCGGTTGCGGCTGAAGGTGGTAACGCTACGATCGAGAAGATCGAAGCAGCAGCCGACGCGGGCATCTCGCAGTTCGTAAGCCGTGAAGTGACGAAGCTCGATCGCCCGGAACTGACAAGCGCGCACATCATCGTGTCGGGTGGACGTGGACTGGGTAGCGGCGAGAACTATACGAAGACGCTGGAGCCGCTCGCGGACAAACTCAACGCGGCGCTGGGCGCATCGCGCGCGGCAGTCGATGCTGGCTATGTGCCGAACGATTATCAGGTCGGTCAAACCGGCAAGATCGTCGCGCCGCAACTGTACGTGGCGGTCGGCATCTCGGGCGCGATTCAGCATCTGGCCGGCATGAAGGATTCGAAGGTCATCGTCGCGATCAACAAGGATCCCGAAGCGCCGATCTTCAGCGTGGCCGATTACGGTCTCGTCGGCGATCTGTTCGCGGTCGTGCCGGAACTGGTGAAAGAACTCGGCTAAACCGCGCCGTGTGAGTCGAACACTCGCCACAAAGAAAAACAAAGGGCGCGACGAACGTTGCGCCCTTTTTTTGTACCGAAATATCGTTAGAGAGAGGAGACAAGACGATGAGCTATAGCGCCCCGGTCAAGGACATGCTGTTCGTAATGAAGGAACTGGCGGATATCGACAGCATCGCCGCGCTGCCTGGTCACGAAGATGCAGGCTTCGACACGGCGCAGGCCGTCGTCGAGGAAGCCGCGCGTTTTTGCGGCGAAGTCCTGGCGCCGCTGAATGTCGCCGGTGACCGCACGCCGAGCGCATGGGCGAACGGCGAAGTCACGACGACGCCCGGCTTCAAGGCCGCGTTCCGTCAGTTCGCGGAAGGCGGCTGGCAAGGCGTCATCCATCCGGTGGACTTCGGCGGGCAGGGCTTGCCGAAGCTCATCGCGACGCCGTGCATCGAAGCGCTGAACTCGGCGAATCTCTCCTTCGCATTGTGTCCGCTGCTCACCGACGGCGCGATCGAGGCGCTCCTCACCGCAGGCAGCGATGAACAGAAGGCGCTCTATCTGCCGAAGTTCATCGAAGGTGAATGGACCGGCACGATGAATCTCACGGAGCCGCAGGCGGGCTCCGATCTGGCGCTCGTGCGCACGCGCGCCGAGCCGCAGGGCGACGGCACGTACAAGGTCTTCGGCACGAAGATTTTCATCACCTACGGCGAGCACGATATGGCGAAGAACATCGTGCATCTCGTGCTCGCGCGCACGCCCGACGCGCCCGAAGGCGTGAAAGGCATCTCGCTCTTTCTCGTGCCGAAGTTTCTCGTCAATGAAGACGGCTCGCTCGGCGCACGCAACGACGTGCATTGCGTATCGATCGAACACAAACTCGGCATCAAAGCCAGCCCGACCGCGGTGCTGCAATACGGCGATCACGGCGGCGCGATCGGCTATCTGATCGGCGAGGAGAATCGCGGTCTCGAATACATGTTCATCATGATGAACGCGGCGCGTTTTGCCGTCGGCATGCAGGGTGTCGCGGTCGCCGAGCGCGCGTATCAGCAGGCGGTCGCGTATGCCAAAGAGCGCGTGCAGAGCCGTCCCGTCGATGGCAGCGCGAAGGAGCCCGTGACGATCATCCATCATCCCGACGTGCGCCGCATGCTCTCGACGATGCGCGCCTACACCGAAGGCGCCCGCGCGCTCGCGTATGTCGCGGCGGCGCATAGCGATTTCGCGCACGGTCATCCGGACGACGCCGCCAGGAAAAGCCATCAGGCGATCTACGAGTACCTCGTGCCGATCGTGAAGGGCTTCAGCACGGAAATGTCCGTCGATGTGGCGAGCATCGGCGTGCAGGTGCATGGCGGCATGGGCTTCATCGAGGAGACGGGCGCGGCGCAGCATTATCGCGATGCGCGCATCCTGCCAATCTATGAAGGCACGACCGCGATTCAGGCCAACGATCTCATCGGCCGCAAGACCGTGCGCGATGGCGGCGCCACGGCGCAGGCGCTGCTCGCGCAGATCGATCAGACCATCGCGGCGCTCGCGGAACTGGACGGCCAGCCGTTCAAGTCGATGCATCGGCACTTGAGCGCGGGAAGTCTGTCGCTTGCTCGCGCGGTCGAGTTCATCGTCGCGAAATTCAAGAGCGATCCGAATGCGGTGTTCGCGGGCAGCGTGCCGTATCTGCGGCTCGCGGGCATCGTGTTGGCGGGATGGCAGATGGCGCGCGCGATGCTCGTCGCCCAGGCGAAGCGCGCGGACGACGAGCGTTTCTATTCCGCGAAGATCGCGACGGCGGCGTTCTTCGCCGAGCACATTCTGTCGCTCGCGCCGGGGATCGAGGCGTCGATCGTCAGCGCGAACGGGCGGGAAGGCGTGCTCGCGCTGAGCGAAGATCAGTTCTAAAAGAAAAGGCGCCGCAAGGCGCCTTTTCTTTCATGCGATAGCGGCAATCATGCGTTCGCGTATCCCGGACGCGTCTTCACGCCGACGTCGCCGAAATAGCGGTGAACCGACAGATCGTCGGCACGGATCGCGGGCTGCTTGCCCGACATCAGGTCCGCCAGCAACTGACCCGAGCCGCACGACATCGTCCAGCCGAGCGTGCCGTGACCGGTGTTCAGGAACAGATTCGGCACCGGCGTGCGGCCGACGATCGGCGTGCCGTCCGGCGTCATCGGGCGCAGGCCGGTCCAGAACGTGGCGCTCGCGGTGTCGCCGCCGCCCGGGAACAGGTCGTTCACGCACATTTCGAGCGTTTCGCGACGCGCCTGCTTCAGCTTCTTGTCATAGCCGACGATTTCCGCCATGCCGCCCACGCGGATACGGTCGTCGAAACGCGTGATCGCGATCTTGTACGTTTCGTCGAGCACGGTCGAAACCGGCGCGCGCTTCGCATCGACGATCGGCGCGGTGATCGAGTAGCCCTTCAGCGGATAAACCGGAATCTTCACGAGATCGCCGAGCAGCTTCGGCGAATACGAGCCGAGCGCGACGACATACGAATCCGCCGTCACCAGTTCCTTGCCGCACTGCACGCCCGCGATGCGGCCGTTGCTGACGGCGAGCGCGTCGATCGACGTGTTGTAGCGGAACTTGACGCCGAGCGCTTCGGCCATGGCGGCCAGCTGCGTCGTGAACATCTGGCAGTCGCCGGTTTCGTCGTTCGGCAGGCGCAGACCGCCCGTCAATTTGTGCGACACGGCGGCGAGAGCCGGCTCGGCCTTCTTCAGCTCATCGGCCGTGAGCAGTTCGAACGGCACGTTCGCGTCCTTCAGCACCGCAATGTCCTTGCCCGCGCCGTCGAATTGCTGCTGCGTGCGGAACAGTTGCAACGTGCCGCCCATACGGCCTTCGTATGAGATGCCGGTGTCGGCGCGCAACGCCTGCAGGCAATCGCGGCTGTATTCGGCGAGGCGGACCATGCGGCCTTTGTTTACCGTGTAGCGATCCTGCGTGCAGTTGCGCAGCATTTGCCACATCCATTGCAGCTGGTTCATCGTGCCGTCGAGGCGGATGGCGAGCGGCGCGTGCTTTTCGAACATCCACTTCACAGCCTTGAGCGGCACGCCCGGTGCGGCCCACGGCGATGCATAGCCCGGGGAGATCTGTCCGGCGTTCGCGAAACTCGTTTCGAGGGCGGGGCCAGCTTCGCGGTCGATGACCGTGACTTCGTGACCGGCGCGAGCGAGGTAATACGCACTCGTGACACCGACGACGCCGCTTCCGAGAATAACGATTCGCATGTGATCTCCATCCAGATTCGATGAAACTTCCGAGTGCGCGGGCCTTTAGGCGATCGACGCGACAAACTGAAGCTCGTATAGTGTTATCGACTATGGTATGGACTTCGACCCAGTTTTAGTTATTGTATTTGATCGATTTTCAGGAAAAACCAATGCGAACTCAGCGAAATCCAGTACGCGCTCTCGACAAGCTCGATCACAAGATCCTCAACATTCTTCAGGAGGACGGCCGCATCGCGATGAAAGACCTGGCCGAGCGCGTCGGGCTGTCGGTGACGCCTTGCATCGAGCGTGTGAAACGCATGGAACGCGATGGCGTCATCATGGGCTACTACGCGCGCGTGAATCCGAACGAGCTGGGCGCTGCGCTGCTCGTATTCGTCGAGATCACGCTCGATCACAAGAGCGGCAACATGTTCGAGCAATTCCGGCGCGAAGTTCAGAAGATTCCCGAGGTGCTCGAATGTCACCTCGTTTCGGGCGATTTCGACTATCTGATCAAGGCGCGGATCGGCGAGATGGCGGACTATCGCAAGCTGCTCGGCGACATCCTTTTGCAATTGCCGGGCGCGGTGCAGTCGAAGAGCTATGTGGTGATGGAGGAGATCAAGGAGACGCTGAAGATTCTCGTCGAGACGTGATTTTCCGCTTGCGATGGCGAAGCAATACTGTATATTTATACAGTATTAATCGATGGATTTCGTCGCAATGTCATCGCACGATCGTGAGTATCCCGTCGCGCCACCCGCTCCGCTGAAGGGGCGCGGGGCGGTCACGAATATCCAGGGGCGTTACGAGAAGGACGAGCGTGAACGTGTCGACGATGGCTGGGCGCACACCGCCGATCCCGAGGACGAAGGCGCGCCACCGCTGCGCACCCAGATTTTCGAGGAGCGGGCGAAAAGCATTCTGACGCGCAACAGCTCGCCGGACATTCCGTTTTCCGTTTCGCTGAATCCCTATCGCGGCTGTGAGCACGGCTGCATCTATTGCTTCGCTCGCCCTACGCACAGCTATCTCGGACTATCGCCGGGGCTGGATTTCGAAAGCCGGATCTACGCGAAGATCAACGCGCCGGAATTGCTGGAACGCGAACTGGCGAAACCGAACTACGAAGCCGAGCCGATCGCCCTCGGCGTCAACACCGACGCGTATCAACCGGTCGAACGTGACCTGCAAATCACGCGGCGTGTCATTCAGGTGCTGCACGATTGCGGTCACCCGTTCGCAGCGATCACGAAGAATTCGCTGATCGAGCGCGACATCGACCTGCTTGCGCCGATGGCCGGGCGCGGCCAGGTGATGGCGGCGATCACGGTCACCACGCTGGATGCCGATATCGCGCGAACGCTCGAGCCGCGCGCGGCGACGCCGTCGCGGCGGCTCCGCACAATCCGGACGCTTGCCGAGGCGGGCATTCCGGTAGGCGTGAGCATCGCACCGGTTATTCCGTTCGTGACGGAGCCGGACATGGAGCGTGTTCTCGAAGCGTGCGCCGACGCCGGGGCGACGAGCGCGAGCTATATCGTGCTGCGTCTGCCGTGGGAAGTTGCGCCGCTCTTCAAGGGCTGGCTTGCCGCGCATTTCCCCGATCGCGCGGATCGCGTGATGAGTCGCGTGCGCGACATGCGTGGCGGCAAGGACTACGACTCGGATTTTTCGACGCGCATGAAAGGCGAGGGTCTGTGGGCCGATATGCTCAAGCAGCGCTTTCAAAAGGCGACGAAACGGCTTGGGCTTAATGCACGGCAACGCGGGATACTCGACATGTCCGAGTTCCAGCGGCCAGCTAAACGAGCGGGGCCGCCGTCCAGCCCGCAACTCGACCTGTTCTGACGTTTTATTGCGACAGCGTTTTCGCCGCCTCGACCTGACTTTCGAAGTACGTCTGAAACGTGAGCGCGAGACCGGTCATCAGCAGGAACGCGCCGAACAGGAGCGAAAAGATCACGACGAAAATGACCGTCCAGCCGGAGCGGCTGCTGCGGCCGGTGTGCGCATTGAACTGCGCGTCCCATTTGGCGTCGGGGCGCAGACCATAGACGATGGCCGAGAGAAAGGCGGCGAGCAGCGAAATCGCACCCGGGAACGCCAGCACCCAGCCGAGAAGCGAAGCGCGCTCCGTTTCCGCGAGCAACAGATAGCCGAACGCCCCCAGAACGATGCCGACGATATGCGCCCAGCCGTACTTGTCGCGCATTCCATGCAGATAGAAGCGGTGCAAGCCGATGTAGCCGAACAGGAACGCGAGCGCGGCGGTCAGCGTTTTCGAGCGGAAATAGGGTGGAACCTGCTTGCCGGCCGGTTTTGAGCCGGCTTGCGTGGCGACGGACGAGGAAGTCATCAGCGAAAGCGGTGGTGGAAAGAGGCGGGCGTCGCTTGAATGCCGACGCGGTCAGCCATTTTACGCCGACGTGTGTCCGCACCACCAATGGCGCATCGCCGCGTCGGCGTGATTCCCGGTATCCGGAAACGTGCGGGAATCGCTCCGAATCTGGCTTGAATCCAAAAAATGCGTTAAGTGTTTGTTAGAGCTTCACATTCCGGCTATAATCGCCTGTTCTCGTTGTTCCGAACCCCGGTTTTCAAGGATTTCAGCATGGTCATCATCCGCTTGGCTCGTGGCGGCTCGAAGAAGCGCCCGTTCTACAACATCGTTGCAACCGACTCGCGTAGCCGCCGTGATGGCCGCTTCATCGAGCGCGTGGGTTTCTACAACCCGGTCGCGACCAAAGGCGAATCGCTGCGCATCGCTCAGGATCGCCTGACGTACTGGCAAGGCGTTGGCGCGCAACTGTCGCCGACCGTCGAGCGTCTCGTCAAGCAAGCTCAGCAAGCCCAGCCGGCTGCTTAAGCTCGCTTCGCCGACGCTGTAACAGCCGCTCGAAACCTGCCCAAAGATTCGCCGATGTCTACGCGCAATTCTGAATCCGGCCGCGTGCCGGAAGATGTCGGCCGATCAAAGCCGGGGCACGATGAGAGTTCCGCCACGTTTGGCGCGTTCGTCCGCAAGCCGGGCGCGCGCCACGTGGCGGTCGACATTTCGAGCTCGAAGACGCCGCAAGGCGGAATCGAATCGGTCGAGGCTTTGCCTGACGATGCCGTCGAACTCGGTTTCATCGCCGATGCATACGGTCTCAAAGGCTGGGTCAAGATCGTGCCGCACGCGAACGGCAAGCAGGGCGGCGACGCGCTGCTGAACGCCAGACGCTGGTGGCTCGTCAAAGGCCGCGATTACAAGTCCGCGCGCTGCCTGCAGTCGAAAGGGCATGCCGATACGATCGTCGCGCGCTTCGCCGGCTGTGATGACCGCGATACGGCACTCGCGCTGAAAGGCCACACGGTGAATATCGCGCGCAGCGATTTCCCGAAGCTCGACAGCGAAGACGAATTCTACTGGGTCGATCTGATCGGCCTGGATGTCGAAAGTGAAGCGGGCGTGGCCTTGGGCCGCGTTGCGGATCTGATCGACAACGGCGCGCATTCCATCCTGCGGATCGAGTATCCGAGTACCGACAAGGATGGCAAGCCCGTCACCGGTGAGCGGCTGATTCCGTTCGTCGGCGTGTATGTGAAGACGGTGGACCGGGCGGCGAAGCGTATCGTCGTCGACTGGGACGCCGACTATTGAACATCGTCACGTTACGGAGAGAGCGATGCAGTTCGATGTCGTGACGCTCTTTCCCGAGATGTTTCGCGCGCTGACCGACTGGGGCATTACCAGCCGGGCGGTGAAGCAGGAGCGGTTCGGTTTGCGGACGTGGAATCCGCGCGATTTCACTACGGACAACTACCGCACCATCGACGATCGCCCATACGGCGGCGGTCCCGGCATGGTGATGCTGGCACGTCCGCTGGAAGACGCGATCCACGCGGCAAAGACTGCGCAGCGCGAGCAGGGAATTACGTCGACGCGCGTCGTGATGATGTCGCCGCAAGGTGCGAAACTGGACCACGACCGGGTGATGCGGTTTGCGCAGGAACCGGGTCTCGTGCTGCTGTGCGGCCGTTACGAAGCGATCGACCAGCGCCTGATCGACCGTGAAGTGGACGAAGAGGTAAGCCTCGGCGACTTCGTGCTGTCGGGCGGAGAACTTCCCGCGATGGCGCTGATGGACGCCGTGGTGCGCCAGTTGCCCGGCGTGTTGAACGACGCGCAATCGGCGGTGCAGGACAGTTTCGTCGATGTATTGCTCGACTGCCCGCACTACACGCGTCCGGAAGAGTACGAAGGCGTGCGTGTTCCCGATGTGCTGCTCGGCGGCCATCACAAGGAAATCGACGCCTGGCGCAGGCGCGAAGCATTACGCAACACATTCAACAAGCGGCCCGATCTGATCAGACGGGCGCGTGACAGCAAGATGTTGAGCCGCACCGACGAGGCGTGGCTCGCAGAACTCGCGAAGGAAGCGTCGAAGTCTGCATAGATTTCGGGCGGACGAGCGGGAAAATGGGGGCGCTGGCTGAATATCGGCGCCTGAAGCAAACCCATCCTCTACCGAGGCCTGACGCAAATACAAGGCACGCAACTTCGGCAAGATGGCACAAGGAGTCAGTAATGAATCTGATTGAGCAACTCGAGAAGGAAGAGATCGCACGCGTTCTGGGCGAGAAGAGCATCCCCGACTTCGCGCCGGGCGATACCGTCATTGTCAACGTGAACGTGGTCGAAGGCACGCGTAAGCGTGTCCAGGCTTACGAAGGCGTCGTCATCGCGAAGCGTAACCGTGGCCTGAACTCGAACTTCATCGTCCGCAAGATTTCGTCGGGCGAAGGCGTCGAGCGTACGTTCCAGACGTACTCGCCGCTGCTCGCGAGCATCGTCGTGAAGCGCCGTGGCGATGTTCGCCGCGCGAAGCTCTACTACCTGCGCGAGCGTTCGGGCAAGTCGGCTCGGATCAAGGAAAAGCTGGTCTTCAAAGACAAGGCTGCTGCTTCCGCAGAGTAAGCCGCTGTCCAGGCGTAGTACGGAAAAAGCACCCCATGTGGGTGCTTTTTTCTTTGGTGTGTTCAAATTGAGACTTCGACAGCCCAGTTCTCGACCCCGTGTCCACCGGAAAGACTTCGACTCCCCGCATCCTCGAACCAGAAAAGATGCCCGTCCTCTCGACGGGTGAGACACTCCCGCCCATTCCGCCAGAGCGCCTCACGCCGGAAGGCTTGCGCGCGCGTTTCGCGCTGAATCTCGACTGGACGCAGGAAGAACGCGAGCAGCGCATCAAGGCGATCGGCGGCGATCCGCGCGTGGCTTCCGTGCTGGTGCCGCTCGTCGTGCGTGAGGGCGGCTTGACCGTGCTGCTGACGCAGCGGGCCGATCACCTGTCGGATCACGCCGGGCAGATCAGCTTTCCCGGCGGCCGACGCGAGCCCGAAGACGCCGATGCCGCCGCCACCGCGCTGCGCGAGGCCTACGAAGAAGTCGCCCTGGGCGCGCAACATTGCGAGATCATCGGCGCGATGCCCGAATATCTGACGGGCACGGGTTTCAAGGTGACGCCTGTCGTTGCGCTGGTGCATCCGCCTTTTACCCTGAAGGCCGATACATGCGAAGTCGCCGATATCTTCGAAGTGCCGCTCGCGTGGCTGATGAATCCGGCGAACCACGAAGTGCGCGTTTTTCGCTGGGAAGGCGGCGAGCGTCGTTTTTTTGCGATGCCTTACGCGCCGGGCGAAAGGAAGGCTCCTTATTTCATCTGGGGCGCAACGGCCGGCATGTTGCGCAATTTTTATCGCTTTCTCGCGGCTCGCGCGTGACGGCGCGGAAAGTCCGCGTGCTCGCCGCGGCTTGCGCAATTACTCAGCGCGCTAAACGCGTATGGCGCTGTGCTATCGTTACGCGAAACTCGAACTAATCCGACCGTTTCGGCGCTTCGCATGACTTTTTTCTCCGTATTGCTGGCTCTCGTCATTGAGCAAATGCGCGCCTTGTCGCCGCACAATCCGATTTCGGCGTTGCTCCAATATCATGCGGAATCCACCGCGCACGGTTTCGATGCTGGCAAGGAGAAGCACGGCATCGTCGCGTGGCTCGTGGTCGTGCTGCCGTGGACGCTCGCGGTCGGGCTCGTCTATTACGTGCTGTACCGGATCAACTTCGCTCTGGCGTTTCTGTGGAACGTGGTGATCGTGTACTTCACGCTCGGTTTCCGGCAGTTCAGCCACTATTTCACCGATATCCACCTCGCGCTCAACAACGACGACGTGCCGCGCGCGCGCGAAGTGCTGAACGAATGGACCGGCATCGACACGGTCGATATGCCCGTCAGCGAAATCGTGCGGCATACGCTGGTTCACGCGGTGGTGGCATCGCACCGGCATGTGTTCGGCGTGTTCTTCTGGTTCCTGATTCCGATCGGCCCGGCGGGCGCGGTGCTGTATCGCATCGCCGAATATCTGGCGCGCGCGTGGGCAAAGCCGAATCCGGAGCGGACCGCCGAGTTTTCGTCGTTTGCACAGCGCGCGTTTTTTGTCATCGACTGGGTGCCGGTGCGTCTGACCGCGCTCGGCTTTGCGATCGTCGGCAATTTCGAGGATGCGATCTACGCGTGGCGCAATCACGCGCGCCAGTGGCCGGATGCGAACGAAGGCGTGTTGCTCGCGGCGGGCAGCGGTGCGCTGGGCGCGCGTCTCGCCGGTCCGCTGGCGGAGCCGCTTTCGGTCGAAGCGCTTGCCGTGGGCGATGCGAGCCCGCTGCCCGTCGGCGACGACTGCACGCCGCGCACGCTGCAATCGGCCGTCGGTCTCGTGTGGCGCGCGGTGATTCTGTGGATGCTGTTGCTGCTGATGCTGACGATCGCCGTGTGGCTGGCGTAATCAGTCGTCGAGCGGATCGCGCGCCGTCTGACAGTTCCAGCACACGGTGAATTGCGGTTCCAGCCACTCGCCGCAATGCTTGCATCTCCAGGGCCGGGCGTTCGCGTCCGGCCCTTTTCTCGCGCGCTCCAGAAGGCGCAAGGCCAACGCTTCGTCGCGATCGTCGACGATCCATATCTCCGGCGCGCACTGATCCGCCGGAATTTCTCCCATCGCGCCGTTCAGATAGCGGTTGTGCAACTCGCACGGCACGCCCGCGGTCGCGAGCACGTTCACCCAGTGCTGCGCCGTGATCAGGTTGGGAGCGCGCGTGAGCCGCTTCATCGAACGATCTGGCTGGCTTCGTGGACGAGCTGTGCATAGAGCGCGTGACGCTCGGGGCGAATCTTGCCGGCATCGACGGCTTCGAGCACCGCGCAGCCAGGCTCGTGCAGATGATGGCAGTTGTAGAAGCGGCAATGCCCGAGATAGGGCCGGAAATCCGCGAAGGCGCGTTCGAGCTGGCCTTCGGACAGATGATGCAGGCCGAACTCCTGAAAACCCGGCGAATCGATCAGCGCGCCGCCGCCGGGCAAGTCGTAGAGACGCGTGAACGTGGTCGTGTGGCGGCCGCTATTGAGCGCCGATGAAATCTCGCGCGTGGCAGCGTCGGCATCGGGGACGAGCAGGTTCACGAGCGTCGATTTGCCCATGCCCGACTGGCCGAGCAGGATCGTCGAGCGATCTTTCAGACGGGCATCGAGTTGCGGATGGACGTCGCCGGGCATCATCTTCGCCGACAGCTCGACGACCGTGTAACCGAGTTCGCGATACGGCGCGAGCCGTTCGCGCGCGAGCGGCACCGCATGACCGACGTCGATCTTGTTGAGCACGATGAGCGACTCCAGCCCATGCGCCTCCGCCGCGATCAACGCGCGTCCGAGCAGGTCTTCGCTGAAATGCGGTTCTGTCGCGAGCACGATCAGCAGTTGATCGAGATTCGCGGCGAAGAGCTTCGACTTGAACTGATCCGAGCGGTAGAGCAGATTGCGCCGCTCGCCGATCTCGACGATCACACCCTGATCCGCCGACGACTGCTCGTAGATCACGCGATCGCCGACGGCCACTTCGCTTTTCTTGCCGCGCGGGAAGCACTGAAGCATCGCGCCGCCGTCTTCCGGCGTCACCAGATAGTGACGCCCGTGCGCCGCGATCACCGTGCCTTCTAGGCGCGCGCCCACGCTCGGACGCTTGGACCCGCGCGTCATGCGGCGTGTTGCATCAGGCGGTCGATGCGCTGCGAAGCGGGCGGATGCGAGTAATAAAACGCGGTGTAGATGGGATCGGGCGTGAGCGTCGACGCGTTGTCCTCGTAGAGCTTCACGAGCGCGTTCACGAGATCCTTCGGATCGGTCTGGCTGGCGGCGAAGGCATCGGCTTCGAACTCGTTCTTGCGCGAAGTCAGGCTGCCGAGCGGCGTGATGAAGAACATGAACACCGGCAGCACGAGCATGAAGAGCACAAGCGCGAGCCCGTTGTTGCTGCCGACAAGCGACGGCCGCACGCCCAGACCCTCGTAGAACCACGTCGTCTGAATGAGCCAGCCGAGCAGCGCGAGCATCGCGAGGCTGATGCCGAACATGACGATCATCAGCTTCAGCACGTGACGGCGCTTGAAGTGACCGAGCTCGTGCGCGAGCACCGCTTCGATCTCGCTGCCGGAAAGACGCGCGAGCAGGGTATCGAAGAAGACGATGCGCTTGGTCGCGCCGAAGCCGGTGAAATACGCGTTGCCGTGCGCGGAACGGCGGCTGCCGTCCATCACGAACAGGCCCTTCGCGGCGAAGCCGGTGCGCGACATGAGATTCGTGATGCGCGCGACGAGCGCCTCGTCCTTCAGCGGTTCGAACTTGTTGAAGAGCGGGGCGATGAAGGTCGGATAGATGATCATCGCGAGCAACTGGAATGCGACCCATACCATCCACGTCCACAGCCACCAGAACGTGCCGGCGCGGTCCATCAGCCAGAGCGTGAGCAGCAGAAGCGGCGCGCCGATCACGACCGCGAGCACCGTGCCCTTCACGAGATCGACGAAAAAGAGCTTTTTCGACATGCGATTGAAGCCGAACTTCTCCTCGATCACGAAATGGCGGATGTAGTCGAACGGAAGATCGATGATGCTCGTGATCGCGACCACCGACGCCACCAGCGCGATTTGACCGAGATAGCCGCGGCCGAGCCAGTCCGAAATGGCGAGATCGAGCGCCTGGACGCCGCCGAGCAGCGTCAGCGCGACGAGCACGACCGCGCTCGTGACGACCTCGATCATCGTGAGGCGCGTGCGCTCGACGGTGTAATCCGCAGCGCGCTGATGCGCGGTCAGCGGGATCGTGCCGGAGAATTGCGAGGGCACGCCGTTGCGGTGCGCGGCGACGTAGCGAATCTGCCGCGACGCGAGCCAGAGCTTGGTCGAGACCATCGCGACCAGGGCGACGACGAAGATCGTCGAGAAAGCAAGAGTGAGGTTGGTCATCCGGGACTTCCGATTGAACTATGCGAGAATTATAGGTTCTAGGCCGTGCCGACGCGCAGTGGCTTTCCCATCTCTCAGGCCGCTTCTCATGACCGACATCTCCGCCGCCCCCGAATCAGACGAAAACGCGCTCGTGCGCAGCGACATGAACCTCGTGTGGCTCGACATGGAGATGACTGGTCTCGATCCGGACAACGATCGCATCATCGAGATCGCGGTGGTCGTGACGAATTCGACGCTCGACAGGATGGTGGAAGGTCCGGTTCTCGCGATTCATCAGACCGACGAAGCGCTCGGCCGCATGGACGAGTGGAATCGCAACACGCACGGGCGCTCGGGGCTGACCGAACGCGTGAAGGTATCGACGGTCGACGAAGCCGAAGCCACGCGCCAGATCCGCGAGTTTCTCGGCCAGTACGTGCCGCCCGGCAAGTCGCCGATGTGCGGCAACTCGATTTGCCAGGACCGCCGCTTCATGGCGCGCTGGATGCCCGAGCTGGAGACGTTTTTCCACTACCGCAATCTCGATGTCAGCACCCTGAAGGAACTGTGCCGCCGCTGGCAGCCGGCGATCTACAAGGGCTTCCAGAAGCGCGCGATGCATACCGCGCTCGCCGACATTCACGAGTCCATCGACGAACTCAAGTATTACCGCGAGCACTTCCTGATTCCGTCGGCGCCTGCCGCCGCGTCTTAACTTTTCGGCGGGCGGATCGCGCTTTTCGGCCGGAACGCCGTGACCAAGTCGGGCCGCGTTTCGATATACGGTCCGCCGATCAGATCGATGCAGTACGGCACGGCCGCGAAAATGCCCGGCACCTTCTGCTTGCCGTCTGCGTCTTTCAATCCTTCGAGCGTTTCGCGGATCGCCTTCGGCTGTCCCGGCAGGTTGATGATCAGCGCGGCGTGATCTTCCGTCTCGCGGATGACCGCGACTTGCCGCGAAAGAATCGCGGTCGGCACGAAATTCAGGCTGATCTGGCGCATCTGCTCGCCGAAGCCGGGCATCGGTTTCGTGGCGACGGCGAGCGTCGCCTCGGGCGTCACGTCGCGGCGCGAGGGGCCGGTGCCGCCCGTCGTAAGCACGAGATCGCAGCCGAGCGTATCGACGAGCTCGACGAGCGTCGCGGAAATGGTCGCGGCGTCGTCCTGGATCAGGCGCGTCTCGGCGCGAAAGGGCGTGCTCAGCGCCTCGCCGAGCCACGTTTGCAGCGACGGCAAGCCCTTGTCCTCGTAGACGCCTTGCGACGCGCGATCGCTGATCGACACGAGCCCGACGATCAGCTCGTCCGGGTGATTACGCTTCGGTTTCGTCACGATCGTCCTCATCGCCTTCGACGTCTTCGTCGTCTTCCGCGCCCGCCGCGTTCTTGATCCACTGGAACAGTTCGCGGTAATAGCGCGGCGGCTTTTGCTGCTCGCGCTCCTTGCGCGCGTTGCGGATCAGCGTGCGGCCTTCCTGCGGATCGACGCCCGGATGATTGCGGATGAATTCGGTGAGCGCGGCGTCGTCGGCGAGAAGCTTTTCGCGGGTGCGCTCGATCCAGTGCAGCCGCGCGGTTTCGGACTTGTTCACGCCACGGTAGGTATCGAGCGCCGTGCGCAGCGCCGCGACCTCGTCCTCGATCAGCGAGCGCATGACCTTGCCGACGTACTGCACCTGGCGGCGCTTGCCTTCGTGGTCCGTGATGCGGCGCGCCTCGCGCACGGCGTCGCCGAGATTCTCCGGCATCGGCATGCGTTTGAGCGCATCTTTGGGCAGCGCGATCAGCGCTTCGCCCAGCTCTTGCAGCGCGTGCATGTCGCGCTTTAGCTGGGATTTGCTCGGACGGTCGTAACCGTTTTCGTCGGGCTCGCGCTCGTCGTCGCGGCCGGAATCGATCGGTTGAATGCGGGTTTTACGGTTCATCCCGACATTGTAGCTTGCGTGCGCACCGTGCCTGAAGCGCGCGTCCGGGTCTGCGACAAAGCTTGGCGGGTGAATGCACGCCGTCCTTGCTATGATCGCGTGATAGGCCAGTTCCGTTGCTCGACGCCGATTGCGTGCGCGTCGAGCCGGACATTCCGAAGCAACCACGACATGCGCGGGCGCGCGCCGCCCGACTTCCAAAGGCAACCAAAAATGGCAGCAGACATGGACGTCAAGCAACGCTACTTTCCGCATACGCAGGACGAACTCAAGGAGATCGCCTCCGACATCCTGCGTTACGCGAAGGAACTCGGCGCGAGCGATGCCGCCACCGAGATCTCCGAAGGCGACGGCCTGTCAGTGAGCGTGCGGCGCGGCGAAGTCGAGACGATCGAGCACAACCGCGACAAGATGGTCGGGGTGACCGTCTTCATCGGCAAGAAGCGCGGCAATGCGAGCACCGCCGACTTCACGCGCGACGCACTGCGCGACACGGTCGCCGCCGCGTACAACATCGCGCGCTTCACGGCCGAGGACAGCGCGGCGGGCCTCGCCGAAGCGGAGCTGCTCGAGAAGGCGCCGCAGGACCTCGATCTCTATCACCCGTGGGACATCGATGCGGACGAAGCCGCCGAGATCGCGCGCCGCGCGGAAGCCGCCGCGTTCGCCGTCGACAAGCGCGTGACCAACTCGGAAGGCGCGAGCGTCTCGGCGCAGCATTCGCAATTCGTGCTCGCGACCTCGCGCGGCTTCATGGCGGGCTATCCGTATTCGCGGCATTACATCGCGTGCGCGCCGATCGCGGCAGCGGGCCGCGACATGCAGCGCGACGACTGGTACACGTCCAAACGCGATGCGTCCGGCCTCGCCGCGCCCGAAGCGGTCGGACGTTACGCCGCCGAGCGCGCGCTCGCACGCTTGGGCGCCAGGAGTCTCGACACGCGCAAGTGCCGCGTGCTCTTCGAGGCGCCGCTCGCGGCGGGCATTCTCGGCGCGTTCGTGCAGGCGGTGAGCGGCGGCGCGCTGTATCGCAAGACCACGTTCCTCGTCGACACCCTCGGCAAGCCGGTGTTCGCGCCGCATATCCAGATCGTCGAAGACCCGCATGTGAAGGGCGGCATGGGCAGCGCGCCGTTCGACGAGGAAGGCGTGCGCACGCAGCGTCGCAGCGTGGTCGAGGATGGCGTCGTGCAGGGCTATTTCCTGTCGACGTATTCGGCGCGCAAGCTCGGCATGAAGACCACCGGCAACGCGGGCGGCTCGCACAATCTGACGATGAAGAGCACGCACACGAAACCTGAAGACGATTTCGAAGCGATGTTGAAGAAGCTCGGCACCGGCCTCCTGCTGACCGAGCTGATGGGGCAGGGCGTGAACTACGTGACGGGCGATTACTCGCGCGGCGCGTCGGGCTTCTGGGTCGAGAACGGCAAGATCGTGCACGCGGTCGAGGAAATCACCGTGGCGAGCACGTTGCAGGAGATGTTCCGTCACATCGAGGCGATCGGCGCGGATACCGTCGTGCGCGGCACGAAGGAAATCGGCTCGGTGCTGATCGAACGGATGACGATCGCGGGACAGTGATCCGCATCCGCTGAAAGACGAAGGCTCCGGAACGCATCCGGAGCCTTTTTTCATTCCGAGGCCGCGATGCGCTCGTAGGTCACGAACGCGAATGCGAAATCGTTCGGCGCCGCCGCGCGATGCGGCTCGCGGGACACTTCGCGCCACAGTTCCGGATCGGGCGCGGGAAAGCGCGTGTCGCCATCGAAATCGGCGTCGATCTCGGTGACGATCATCTTGTCGGCGCGCGCGATGGCATCGCGATACAACTGCGCGCCGCCGATCAGAAACGCTTCCTTCGCCGGTTCGAGCGCGAGCGCCGCTTCGAGGCTCGTCACGACGTCGCAGCCGTCGTAGCGCCGCGTGCCATCGCGCGATATGACGATATTGCGCCGCCCCGGCAAGGGCCGGCCGATCGATTCGTGCGTCTTGCGGCCCATGATGATGGGCGCGCCCATCGTCGTGCGCTTGAAGAATGCGAGGTCTTCCGGCAGGCGCCAGGGCAGTTGGTTGTCGCGTCCGATCACGCCATTGCGCGCGCGGGCGACGATCAGGGTCAGCGTCGTCATGTGAGGGAGGTCGAGGCAAACAGGCGCGCGGGCCGCGCCGCCGGGGCCTCGATTCTAACCGACACTTCCGACCGAAACTGCCGCAGGAGCGCCGCGCGGACTCACGCCTCGGGCGAATCGTCGTCGAGCGGCGGCGCGTAAGTCGGGGCGGGCGCGACCTCGTCCCATAGCATCACGCTGACGCCTGAGCCCGTCGGGCGGATGGCGGGCGGTTTCGCATCGCCCGGTTCGTCCGCTTCCTCGCGGTCTTGTTGCGCGCCGCCTGATTCGTCGCGCCGGTATGAACTATCGAGTGCCATCGTAACGACATAACCCAAGGTAATTATTCCCGGCGCAGAAAGATCCGGAAATAAAGTAATCGTCTCGTCGGTATGAACGATTAAGCTGAAGATGAATGCGGGACAGAATATGAACGCGCGTTCTATAGACAGTATTTCTTACCATCCGACGCGTTCCGAGTCGAGCGAATTATGTGCCATGCGTTGGAAAGCATTGCCACGCAATGAATGGCGGAAGTCGACGGCAGGCGCGCTGCAGAAACTTGGACGAAAACGTTTCACAGTTGAAACATACAGGCAGAAAAACATGAAGTTCTCGTGAAATCGGTATAAGATTTTGTCTTATTAAATTGTGCGTAAAGTTTTTAATAATCGTGTGAGAAATTCTTGCGAGGCCCGTCCTATCAGGGTTTTGTGGCTAAACCGGCGGCTCTCGCGATATTTGTTTTCGGGGTTTCTGGGTTATAGTAGTCTCTCAAAAACGGCACAGAATCAGACATAAAGGGTTTCGTGGAAGAGCGCGTGGTGTGTCGCGCTATGTCCCGGGGGCGTCGTATCGAATGGGCAAGTCCCTCTCCATACGTTTGAGAGAAACGTGCGAGGGCAACGAAGTCTGCGATGTAGTGCGAGCCTGAACTACGTGACCTTTTCAACGAATGTTGAACAAAGGATCTGAATAATGGACGTCGCTCGGCGGCAACTCATCTATGTGACTCGCGATCCAAGCGAGACGCTGTGCGCGCGATTCGAGGAGCGCGGCTGGCATATCGAAATCGTCGCGAGCGCGCGCGACACGCGCAAGGCACTGCGTAGCGATCTGGCGACCGGCGGGTTGCTGGATCTGTCGAGTCATTTCGAATCTCATGAACTGGCGGCGTTCGAATCGTCGCTGACGATGACCAACGTGGGCTGGGTCGCGGCCACCGTCGCAGGACAACTGGAAGACGCCGCCGTGCGGCGCCTGATTCGCGACTATTGCTTCGATTACGTGACGCTGCCGACGTCGAACGACCGCATCGTCGATTCCGTCGGTCATGCGTATGGCATGGTTTCGCTGCACGACGCTGCGTCGCACGATGCGCGCAGCGAAGGCCGCGCCGAGGGCGAGATGGTCGGTTCGTGCGACGCGATGCTCGCGCTCTTCCGTTCGATCCGCAAGGTCGCGATGACCGATGCACCCGTGTTCATCTCGGGCGAATCCGGCACCGGCAAGGAACTGACGGCCGTCGCCATTCACGAGCGCTCCGCGCGTCGCGATCAACCGTTCGTGGCGATCAACTGCGGCGCGATTCCCGCGCATCTGCTGCAATCGGAGCTTTTCGGCTACGAGCGCGGCGCGTTCACGGGCGCGAATCAGCGCAAGATCGGCCGCGTCGAGGCGGCCAACGGCGGCACGCTGTTCCTCGATGAAATCGGCGATCTGCCGCTCGAAAGTCAGGCGAGCCTGTTGCGCTTCCTCCAGGAACGCAAGGTCGAGCGCCTGGGCGGTCACGGCTCGACGCCGGTGGATGTGCGCATCATCTCGGCGACGCACGTCGACATGCAGACCGCGATGATCGAAGGACGGTTCCGCGCGGACTTGTATCACCGCCTGTGCGTGCTGCAGATCGACGAGCCGCCGCTGCGCGCGCGCGGCAAGGACATCGAACTGCTCGCGAAGCACATGCTCGACCGCTTCAAGAAGGACGCGAGCCGGCGCCTGCGCGGATTTTCCCCCGATGCGATCGCCGCGATCCACAACTATGGCTGGCCGGGCAACGTGCGCGAGCTCATCAACCGCGTGCGGCGCGCGATCGTGATGTCGGAGGGGCGGCAGATCACCGCCCGCGATCTCGAACTCGGCGAGTACGTCGAAGTGGCGCCGGTTTCGCTCGCGCAGGCGCGCGAGGCGGCCGAACGGCAGGCCATCGAGCTTGCGCTCCTGCGCCATCGCGGACGTCTGGGCGACGCGGCGCACGAGCTGGGCATTTCGCGCGTGACGCTGTATCGGCTATTGAGCGCGCATGGGATGCGTCACATCGAGGTCGATGCGCCGTCGGAGCACGCCACGCGCGGCTGAGCGCACATCACCGAGATTCACCACCGGACGGGCGCTTTCAGGCGCCCGTTTTTTCGTGCCGCTGAAATAAGCGCCGGTCCTCGTCGCTTGGTAAAATCTCGTGTTTACGCCCTCCGTTCGCGAGGGCATGCGGCGCACCCAGGGAACATCGAATGAAACAGTATCTCGAGCTCGTCCAGACGATTCTCGATACCGGCACTTGGCAGGAAAACCGCACGGGCATCCGCACGATCAGCATTCCCGGCGCGATGCTGCGTTTCGACTTGCAGCAAGGCTTTCCGGCCGTGACAACGAAGAAGCTCGCGTTTAAATCCGCGATCGGCGAACTGGTGGGCTTTCTGCGGGCATCGAAGAGCGCGGCGGATTTCCGCGCGCTCGGCTGCAAGGTCTGGGACGCGAACGCGAACGAAAATCCGCAATGGCTCGAGAATCCGTACCGGCAAGGCCCGGACGATCTCGGCGACGTCTACGGCGTGCAGTGGCGCAAATGGCCCGCGTACAAGCTCGTCGACGCCGGCGCGAACGATCAGATCGCCGATGCGACCAATCGCGGCTTCCAGGTCGTGACGAGCTTCGTCGAGAACGGGCGCGAACAGGTGCTGCTGTACAAGGCCATCGATCAGTTGCGTCAGTGTCTCGACACGATCATCGAGCGCCCGACCGATCGGCGCATTCTGTTTCATGCATGGAATCCGGCGAAGCTCGACGAGATCGCGTTGCCCGCGTGCCATCTGCTGTATCAGTTCATCCCGAACGCGGTGACGCGCGAGATTTCGCTGTGTCTCTATATTCGCAGCAATGACGTCGGGCTCGGCACGCCGTTCAATCTGGCCGAAGGCGCGGCGCTGCTGCATCTCGTCGGCCGGCTGACCGGGTTCAAGCCGCGTTGGTTCACGTATTTCATCGGCGATGCGCACATCTACGAGAATCAGCTCGACATGCTGCAGGAGCAACTGAAGCGCGAGCCGCTGCCGTCGCCGCAGTTGATCATCTCCGATCGCGTGCCCGATTACGCGGTCACGAAACGCTACGAGCCGGAATGGCTCGAGAAGATCGAGCCGAAGGATTTCGCGCTGGAAGGCTACAAGCATCACGAGCCGCTCACGGCGCCGATGGCGGTCTGAGCGCATCGGTTCTGCATGCGAAAACGCGCGGCTTCGGGCCGCGCGTTTTCGTTGTGCCGCCTGCTCATCGCCTCAACCGCGATGACGATCGTTGTTGCCGCCGCCGTGTTGCGGCTGCTGTGCTTGCTGCGGTTGCTGAGGCTGCTGATGCGGTTCCTGATGCGGCGTCTGATGCACTTCCTGATGCATCGGCTGGCGCGGCGGCTCGGGATGGAACTGAGGCCGCTGCGCTTCCTGCTGCGGACGAGGCGACGGCATCTCGTGACGCGGCTGCTCGGCGCGCGGCTGACGGTAGGCTTCGGGCGGCGGCTGGTGTTGTTGCGGCGCGGGTGGCGCGTGTTGGGCGAACGCAGGCTGCATCGGTGGATTGGGTGTGCCGCGCTCGACACGCGGCATGCGGTTGGGCTGCGGTTGCATCGTCGGCTGCCCTTGCTGCGGCGGTCTGTTCGGCTGAAACGCCTGCTGCGGCGCGCGCGGCCCGTTCTGAACATCGTGGCCGCGCGACGGATCGCCGTGAGCGAAGTGTGGATCCCCGCCGCCGAACTGGGATGCCTGAGGCGGATGCGGGACGCCGTTGCCATGCGGCTGTCCGTTCTGCACATGAGCGGGCGAGGACGGCGCGTCGCCCGCGATCACCGAACGCGCCGGCCCATGCGTCGCCACGAGATGCACCTGTTCGTTGCGCGCGCCGGGCCCGTGCGTATCGCGATCCTGCTGCGGGTATCGATCGTGAAAAGCCGGCGGCGCAACCGGTGCGCGCGTCGCGACCACCGGACGTCCGAATCCGCCCTGTGGCGGCCGACAATCCGCGCGCCGCGCACCGGGCGCAAAACTGTCGTGCGCCGGCGCGATGCCCGGCGCCCCCGCGAAGAAATGCGGATTGCGCCAGCGCGACGGATCGACCGCATACGGCTGACGTCCGACCGGCTGACCATGCACGAACATGTTTGCCGGCACGGCCGTCAGCCCACGCGGGGCGCGGTAGTTCACGTACGTGTTGTTCACGTGCACCGAGCGATCGACGTAGACATTCCGATTCACGCGCTCGTAATAACGCTGGCTCCAGCCATCGCGATGCGGACGCCACGCCTCGCCCGGCCCGAGCGGGAACCACGCGACGCCCGCCGCCGCGATGCCGCCGACCGTCAGCGCGACGTTCCAGTCGACGCCGCTGCCGCCATCGCCGACGAACGCGACGAGCGCGGGCGAATAGGCGGGCGGCGCGTTCACGGCCATCGGACCGGGCACCCACGCCCATTGCGATCCGACATACGCCCAGCGCCCGTAGTGATACGGCGCGAAGCCCCAGGGCGCGTCGTCGATCCAGGTCCAGCCCCACGGGTCCTGCCACGCCCAGTGTCCCTGGCGATACGGCGCCCAGTCGGCCGAAACGGCATTCGGCACCCAGACCGGTCCGTAGGACGGGTCGCTGCGCCACGTGCCATTGGCGTCGAGATCCTGATAGCCGGGAATATCGCGCGACACGTAACGCGCCGAAACCGAGCGATCCTCGGACGCATCGCGGCTCGCGGCCCATTGATCGAACGCATCCGACGCGGGCGCGGCATTCGCCGATGCCTGCTGGAGATTCGTGCCCTCGAACGTCATCTGCTGGCCGCCCGCGAGCTGCACCGACCCGCCGTCGCCATACGCGGTGACGCCGCCGCTTCGCACCGTGACCGTCGTCGAACGGCCGTCGGGCGCGACGTCCACGCGCACGTCGCCGGGCGTCGTGATGGCGAGCGCGGCGTTCGGCGTATCGATTTCATAGCGCGTGCCGGGCGGCAGTTCGCGCACGCGCGTCGACAGCGTGCCTTGGGCGACCTTGAGCTGCGCGGTGTTGTCGTCGAGAGCGAGGACGGAAAGGGCCGTCGATGAACCCAGACGCACCGCCGTCGAGCCGATGTGCATTTCCGAGCGCGCGTTTTTGTCGTTCCACAGCTGATCGCCCGTCGTGAGCGGGCGGTTGATCTGCGCGTAGGACCAGTCGGACGCGCCCGCGGGCTCGGTCGTCACGGTGCCCGCCATGTAATTCAGGCGCGCGATGCGTCCGGGCGGATCACTCTGGCCCGCTTGCGTCGCCTCGTCGGGCGGTGTTTGCGCGAACGCGCCTACCCCGATATCGATACGAGCGCCCATAACGTGGCGGCCGCGATGGTCTTGATTTTCATCGTATTCTCCGGCGGCCGCGCGTGCGTCGTGTGTGACGCTGTCGGTGCGCGAGGCCTGCCGGATCAATGTATCGCCGGGGCGTGTATCCGTACGATGCCGTTTGTAACGGCGCGCAGGTGCGCGTAACAAAGCTTTATCGCGTGGCTAAAAACCCTTCGAAGTGCCGATGTCCCGCCGGCGTCACGCGCAATACGCGCCGCCTCGCCGTGTGCTCGATCCAGCCGTGCGACTCGCACGCTTCAAGAAATGCCGCGCCGAGCGCGCCGCCCAGATGCGGCCGGCGCTCGCTCCAGTCGATACACGTGCAAGCGAACCGGCGCCGCCGCGCGCGTTGTGTCTTCAGGTCGATGCCGAGCTCGGCGAACGCCTGCGCGCCTTCCGGTGTCGCGTCAAGCGCGGTGGGGCCGTGCGCCTGTGCGTGATCGTCGGCGGCGGCGAGCCAGTTGCGCGCGATCATCCGGTCGAAGAGCTGCACGGCCAGTTCGCCCGCGAGATGGTCGTAGCAGGTCCGCGCGAAACGCATCTCGACCGGCACGGCGGAAGGCGGGCGTTCCGGCGCGCGCTGCGGCGCGCTTGCCCGCGCGAGATTGGCGAGCGCCTCGATGGCCGCGGCGATATCCGGCGTCGCGATACGGTAGTAGCGATGCCGCCCGCTCACTTCGAGCGCGAGCAGCCCGCCTTCGGTCAGACGCGCGAGATGCCCGCTCTCCGCCGACGGCGACAGCCCCGCGATCATCGTCAGTTCGCCGGCGGGGCGCGCGGTGCCGTCCATCAGCGACCAGAGCATCGCGGCGCGGCCGGGATCGGCGATAAGCGCGCCGATGCGCGACAGTCCGGGAAAATGGCGCACGCGCGATTCGGCTTCGTCGAAAGCGGAGTTCATGGCGATGTCCCTGTCGGGCGTAGTAATCGACCTATCCACTCTAGCGCGGCTCCGCATCCGATGTTTCACCGCGCGCCGAAATGTCGATGCACGAAGCGCAGAGCTAGAATGACCGCTGGCATCTCAGCCAGCAGGAGAATTTCCATGTCCAGATTCATTCTCGCGAGCGTGATCAGCCTTCTCATGCTCTGTGCGGGCTGCGCGGGCGGCCCGTCGTCATCGGCGGGCGGCGGCGGCAGCATCACGATGTACGGCACCATCGATCAGGGCATTACCGTCCACGATTGAATATTGCCGACCCTATAATCGGCATTCATTTCCGCACCAGACGGGCATCCCCATGAATACGCCGACCTCATCTCCCATTCCCGCGGTTCCTAAAAGCCGCGCCGAAACCACTTTCCGCTTTCTCGCCGAGCCGACCTCGGTGAACTTCGGCGGCAAGGTGCACGGCGGCGCGCTGATGAAATGGATCGACGAAACAGCCTATGCCTGCGCCGCGATGTGGTCCGGTCGCTACGCGGTGACGGTCAGCGTCGGCAACATCCGCTTTCGTCGGCCGATTCTCGTCGGCAATCTGGTTGAGTTGCGCGCGCGCGTGGTGACGACCGGGCGCACCAGCATGCACATTCATATCTCCGTGCACGCGGGCGATCCGAAAGTCGGCGAGCTTCAGCAGACGACCGATTGCCTGATGGTCTTCGTCGCCGTCGATGAAAAAGGTCAGCCGACGCCCGTGCCGGCCTTCGTGCCGGAAACGGACGAGGAAAAGCGCCTCGCGAAATACGCGATGGACGTGAAGGATGCGCTCGACGCGATTGTCGAACTGAAGCCGGAAGAGGTCGCGGCGGGGAAGGTCTGATCCCGCCGCTTTTTTCGGAGAAGGGCGCGCCTACTTGTTCCCCACCATATCGCCCGGCTTGACCCATTCGTCGAACTGCTGCTCGGTCACATGACCGAGCGCGAGCGCGGCGGCCTTGAGCGTCGTGCCTTCCTTGTGCGCCTTCTTCGCGATCTGCGCGGCCTTGTCGTAGCCGATATGCGGATTGAGCGCCGTCACGAGCATCAGCGATTCATTGAGCAGACTGTCGATACGCTTTTCGTTCGGCTCGATGCCGACCGCGCAGTTGTCGTTGAAGCTCTGCGCGCCGTCCGCAAGCAGGCGCACCGACTGCAGCACGTTATGCGCGATCATCGGCCGGAACACGTTCAGTTCGAAGTTGCCGCTCGCGCCGCCGAAGTTCACCGCGACGTCGTTGCCGAACACCTGGCAACACAGCATGGTCACGGCTTCGGATTGCGTCGGGTTCACCTTGCCCGGCATGATCGAGCTGCCCGGCTCGTTCTCCGGAATCGACAGTTCGCCGAGCCCGCAGCGCGGCCCGCTCGCGAGCCAGCGGATGTCGTTGGCGATCTTCATCATGCTCGCGGCGATCGTCTTCAGCGCGCCGTGCGCGGCGACGAGCGCATCGGCGGCGGCCATCACTTCGAATTTGTTCGGCGCGGTTTCGAAGGGCAGCCCGGTGAGCTTGCCGATCGCCGCCGCGACCTTCACCGCGAAGTCCGGATGCGCGTTCAGTCCCGTGCCGACCGCCGTGCCGCCCTGCGCGAGCTGATACAGATGCGGCAGCGTCGCCTCGACATGCCTGATGCCCTGATCGAGCTGCGCCACGTAACCTGAAAACTCCTGCCCGAGCGTGAGCGGCGTCGCATCCTGCAAGTGCGTGCGGCCGATCTTCACGATCTTGTCGAAGGCCTTCGCCTTCTTATCGAGCGTATCGCGCAGCGTCTTGAGCGACGGAATCAGATGCTTCGTGATCGCCATCGCCGCGGCGACGTGCATCGCCGTCGGGAACACGTCGTTCGACGACTGGCCGCGATTCACGTCGTCGTTCGGATGCACGAGCCGTTCTTCGCCGCGCGAGCCGCCCATGATCTCGCTCGCGCGATTGGCGATCACCTCGTTGAGGTTCATGTTGGTCTGCGTGCCCGAGCCGGTCTGCCACACGGCGAGCGGAAATTCATCGGGATGCTTGCCGGCGATGATTTCCTCGGCGGCCTGAATGATCGCCTTCGCCTTCTTCGAATCGAGCACCTTCAGCCCTTCGTTCACCTCGGCGGCCGCGTGCTTGATGATCGCGAGCGCGGTGATCAGCTCGGGCGACTGCTTTTCCGTCGAAATCTTGAAGTTCTGCAGCGAGCGCTGCGTCTGCGCGCCCCAAAGCTTGTCGTTCGGCACGGCGATTTCGCCGAACGTGTCCTTCTCCATCCGTACGTCGCCCTTCGCATCGTGTGTCATGGCGTGAGTTCCCTTACGAAGTTGGATCAAAGCTGCTTGTCGACGGGCAGCAGCATGAAGAGGCCCGTCATCGCATTGCGATAAAAACCTGCCTCGGGATCGAAATTGTAGGTGACGAGATCGCCGTTCGCCTCGGTGGTCCAGACGAGGCCCGACTGCGGCGCGCCCGTGCGCCTCAGCTCCTCGGTGACCGCCGCGCTCGCCAGTTGCACGCGCCAGCTCATCTTCGGCGAGATGCCGTTCGCGAACAGCTTGGCGGCTTCCTCGGCGATCGGCTTGCTGTGGATCACCAGCGCGAGTTCGGTATTCAGCTTGGCCGAGCGCGGATCGAGATTCATGGAGCCGATCACGAGGATACTCCGATCGATCACATAGGCCTTCGCATGCAGGCTCGCGCGCGACTGCGAGCCGAAGAGACCCGCGCGCGGGCTGCTTTCGCCTTCGGCCTGAATCGGCTTGAATTCGTATAGCTCGACGCCGTTCTGCAGCATCGGAATGCGATACGGCGCGTAGCCCGCCTGCACGGCGACGGCATCGGTAGCGGCGAGCGAATTGGTCAGCACCGCGACGCGCACATGGCGTTTCGTCAGATCGCCGAGCGCCTTCACGCCCGCGTCGTGCGGCACGAAGTAGGGCGAGAGAATGAGGAATTCGCTCTGCGCGTCTTTCAGCAAGTCGATGAGGCGCTGCATCGGCGGACTCTTGTAGTCGTCGCTCGGATGCTCGATCTTCGACGGCGAATCGACATGGAATTCCGTCGGCGCCCACACGAGGCCCATTTCCTCGCGCGTGATCTGCTGCGCAAGCGGCGTCGCGTTGAGCGGCTTCGCGTTCAGCGGCTCGGCCTGCTGGCGCCAATGCGCGCGCAGGTCGTCGCGGGTCTTGTCTAGCTCGGACGGATCGAACTTCTGCTTGTTCAGCGCGCGCAGCGGGTAGGCGAGCGAACTGTTCCAGTAATCGTCGAAGCTCGCGGAGATTTCGTGCGTCACCGGGCCGGCGGCGAAGACGTCGAGATCGCGGAATTGCAGCGTCGGGCTCGCGTTGAAGTATTCGTCGCCGAGATTGCGTCCGCCGACGATCGCGATCTGGTTGTCCGCGATCATCGCCTTGTTATGCATGCGGCGCGTGAAGTGGCCGAGATTCGTGAAGAAATTCTGCGTGCGCTCGGAAAAGCTGCGCTGCGCGCTGCCGTACGGGTTGAACACACGGATCTCGATCTTGTCGTGCGAATTCAGCGCCGCCATGATCTGGTCGATGTCCTTGAAGTTCAGATCGTCGACGAGCATGCGCACCCGCACTCCGCGATCCGCCGCATAGAGCGCCGCGCCCAAGAGCAGCTTGCCGGTGTTGTCCTCCTCGGCGATGTAGTACTGCATGTCGAGCGTCTTGGTCGCCGCGCGCGCGAGCGCGATGCGGGCCTGCAGCGCGTCGGTGCCGGTCGGCAGAAGGCGCACCGCCGACTGATCCGGATGCTGCCGTTCCAGCGGCGCGAGCGCGTTCGCGAGCGGCGTCGCTTCGTTCGACGCCAGCGCGCGGCTCTCCGGCCGATCGAACGCCGTCGCGGGCGGGCGCGTCGCGCAGGCGGCGAGCGCCGTCGTCAAAACGACGATGGCCACATTGCGCACGGCGTCGCTCAATCTTCTTTCGATGCTGGCGTGCTTCGCGCCACGCTCTGTCACTTTCCACATCCCCCGGCTTTCCGACACTTCGATTCCTCGTTTTTAGTTGTCGCGACTCGGCACGTCCTGACGCATTCGACGGACGGCACGATGAAGCAAGGCGCGTTCTCGCACCGCGCATCTCGAAATTATTTTATGGGAAATCGGAAAAAGGTCGGACGGAATGCCCGCGAGTGAGGGGAAGAGGACGCTGAAGACAAAAAAAAGCCCGCTTGGCTGAAGCGGGCTGACAACCCCTGTCACAGATGTCTCAAGGAGGAGACGGGTTCATCGTAGCAATGCGCGCCGTGCGGCCCAACCAAGCATTCGTGCTATGCAAATCGGCGCGTGCATCGTGTGCTTATCAGACGTGTCCGTGCGGCGCGGCGCTCGCGGCATCGGTGTCGTCGGGCAGGGGCGCGACGCCCGTTTCGATGAAGCGCCGGCTGATGCGATGGAACCGCAGCGTCATCAATACGGCGACGCTCGCGAGTCCGGCGGCGAGTCCCCACCACAGGCCTTTCGCGCCCAGCTCGAAGTGGAACGCGAGCACATAGCCGGTCGGAAAGCCGACGCCCCAGTAGCCGAACGCGGCGGCGAGCATCGGGATGCGCGTGTCTTTCAGGCCGCGCAGGCAGCCTGAGCCGACCGTCTGCATGCCGTCGACGATCTGGAACACGGCCGCGACGCCGAGCAGCGACGCCGCGAGCGCGACGGTATGCGCGTTGGCGGGATCGTCGAGATTCAGATACAGGCCGACGATGGCGCGCGGCACGGTGATCAGCACGAGTCCCGAGCACACCATGAAGCCGACGCCGAGCGCGAGCGCGACGAAGCCCGCGTGCCGGGCGGCGACCGGCACGCCCGCGCCGACCCAGTAGCCGACGCGAACGTTGGCCGCCTGACCGATCGCGAGCGGCACCATGAACGCGACCGACGCGACGTTGAGCGCGATCTGGTGCGCGGCGAGCGGCGCTTCGCCGAGCAGGCCGACCATCATGCCGGTGGCGAGAAAGAGCGTCGATTCGACGCCGTAGGTGATCGCGACGGGCCAGCCGAGGCCGAAGAGCTCGCCCATCAGCGGCAGACGCGGACGCGCGCGCACGACGAAATGCCGGTAGCGCGGCCGCAGATGCAGCACCGCGACGAGCGCGATCGCAATGCCCCAGACGGTGATCGTGGTCGCCGCTGCCGAACCGAGGAAGCCTTCGCGCGGCAGGCCGTACGCGCCGTGGATCAGCCCGTAGTTGAGAAAGCCGTTGACGAACACGCCGCCGATCGAGATCCACAGGAGCCTGCGCGCCGCGCCGATCGCGGGCAGAAACGCGCGCATCATCCCGACGCCGATAAGACTGGCCGGCGTCCCCCAGCGCAGCACCGCGCAATATTCGCCCACGTTCTTCGCGAGCGTCGCCGGTTCGTGGAACGCGAGCAGGATCGGCTCGGCGTAGCTCAGCAGTACGAACGCGGGCACGGCGAGGAGTATGGAAAGCACGAGCCCGGTCCAGTAGATGCCCGGCACGCGGTCGTCGGCGTTCGAGCCGCGCGCGTGCGCGACCGACACGGAAACCGATGTCAGCACGCCCTGCAGCAGCGTCACGACGACGAAGAAGAGGTTCGCGCCGAGCCCGCCCGCCGCCAGCGCGTCGGGGCCGAGTGAGCCGAGCAGGATGGTATCGGTGACGCCCATCGCCATCTGCGAGAGTTGCGCGATGGCGAGCGGCGCGGCGAGGCGCGCCGTATCGACGGCATGACGCGAGAGGCTCGGCGGTCCTTGATGCGCGCGTGTGGCGCGCGTGACTTGCGGTTGCATGGCTGCTCGAATCGAAAACAAAGGCGGCGCTCAGCGCACTGAGCGTCGCGGACTGGAAAGCGGAAGGGCAACAAGCGGAGCGCGCTGCGAAACGTGCGCTGACGGGAAAACCGACGCTACAGACCCGGCGCTGAAACCAGAACGAAAGACGACTAGCTTATTGCGTCGCGTGCGGCATGTCGATGACGCGATCGCTTATGGCCGGATTTTCTCAAGTGCGCGGCGCGTGCGCGCAACTGGCGGCGATGCTATTCGGGCGCGCGCACGTGGATCGTCTGGCCGTCGAGCTTCACTCGCTGACCCGCGCGGATCTTGCACGTTTTGCGCAACTCCACCTTGCCGTCGACGGTGACATCGCCCATTGCGACGCGCGCCTTCGCGGAGCCGCCGCTGTCCGCGAGGCCCATCAGCTTCAGCAGATTGTGGAGTTCGACGTAATCGCCGGTGAGGGTGAACTGGAGTGGCGGCATGGGACGGGTGATGCAGGAAAGGCCTCCATGATAAACCACGCACAACCGTGCGCCGGGCATGCGTCGTGCTAAGTGGCATCGCGGGACCGGTAATCGGATCGCAAGCGAGGTGGTTGGCAAATGTAGCCAGATGAAACCGTCGGTAACAATGACTGGTTTTCGAGAACTCGCCCGATCGTCGCCCGGTCCGACCGTTTGATCGACAAAGCTTCGGTCATCTTTCGAATCGACAAAAGTCGCGCGGCTCGCTCGTTTCACCGCTTTCAGCGCGCCGCCGACGCCAACTACAGAGAGGACTAGCTTATGACTCGCGCACGAATTCTTTTGATCGGCTCCGCCATCGCCACGCTCGCCGCTTCGGGCGCTTATGCTCAAACCGCGACACAGCCCGAGCCGGTGCAACCGCAGCCGATGCAGGCCCAGCAGCCGATGACGCCGCCGCAGCAGAACGTCGTCGCGCCGGCGCCGACCGATCCGCTCGTCCAGCGCCGCAACGCGAACGCGCAGGCCAACGCCGAGTATCGCGCGTCGAAGAAGGCGTCGAAGGCCGAGCTGAAGGCGCAGAACCAGCAGGCCAAGGCGCAATACAAGGAAGAGGTGCAGAACGCGAAGATCAACCGCAAGGCGGACAAGGACGCCGCCAAGGCGGAACTGAACGCGACGGAGCCGGGCACGCCGAAGGACGCGGGCCTGCAGCACTGAGCGTGACGCGTCGCGAGGCCGCGCGTCGCGGCGCTCGCGGCATCTAAAAGAAGGGAGGACATCATGAATCGAAAAACCAATGCGCTGCTGGCGGCGCTGATCGCCGGGACGCTCGCGAGCGTGAGTGCGGCATCGTTCGCGCAGACGACATCCGACGCCCCGACCGCCGCCGATCAGAAGGCCGCGAAGGAGCAGTCGAAGGCCGACAAGAAGGCGGCCGTCGCGCAAGCCAAGGCCGACAAGAAGAAAACGGAAGCGCAGTCCGACGCCAACGAAGCCGCCGCCGACGCGAAGCTGAAGAACGCGAAGAAGGCGGAGTAGCACGCGCTTTCGTAGCGACGCGAGCCCGGTTCACCGCGAACCGGGCTCGTTTCATTTGGGGCCAAAAGCCCAGTCGAGCCAAAGACTTGCGCGCGCGGGTTGTATGGATATACAGTGTGCGTCACTCTTTTGCCGCCGCCTTCCTTCACGTGCTCACGCTTCCCGACACCGCCGACGCCGCTTCCGATTCCACCGCGAAACAGGTCGCCGACTATCTCGCGAAGCTCAACGAGGCGCAGCGCGAGGCCGTCGAGTTCGGCGTCGATGAACCGGGTCGCACGGGCGGCCCGTTGCTCGTGATCGCGGGCGCGGGATCGGGCAAGACCAACACGCTGGCCCATCGCGTCGCGCATCTGCTGGTGAAGGGCGCCGATCCGCATCGCATTCTGCTGCTCACGTTTTCGCGCCGCGCGGCGCTCGAAATGACGCGGCGCGTCTCTCGCATCGCGATGAACGCGCTCGGCAAGAAAAGCGCGATCGCGCAGGGGCTGACGTGGTCGGGCACGTTTCACAGCGTCGGCGCGCGGCTGTTGCGCGATTACGCCGATCTCGTCGGGCTCGCGCCATCGTTCACGATCAACGATCGCGAAGATTCCGCCGATCTCATGAATCTGGTGCGGCACGAGCTCGGGTTGTCGTCGAAGGAGAAGCGCTTTCCCGCGAAGTCGACCTGCTTCGCGATCTACTCGCGCGTCGTGAACACGGGCGCGTCGCTTGGTCATGTGCTCGATCAGTCGTATCCGTGGTGCCGCGAGTGGGAAGCCGACCTTAAGCGTCTGTTCGCCGCCTACGTCGCCGCGAAACAGGCGCAAAGCGTGCTCGATTACGACGACCTGCTGCTCTACTGGTCGCATCTCGCGGCGGAGCCTTCAGTGGCGGCGGATCTCGCTAGTCGGTTCGACCACGTGCTCGTCGACGAATATCAGGACACCAACCGCCTGCAGGCGTCCATCCTGCTCGCGATGAAGCCCGACGGTCGCGGTCTCACGGTCGTCGGCGACGATGCGCAGTCCATCTATTCGTTTCGCGGCGCGACCGTGCGCAATATCCTCGATTTTCCGGGCCATTTCGATCCGCCCGCCGCGACCGTCACGCTCGATCGCAACTATCGTTCGACATTGCCGATTCTCGAGGCGTCGAATGCGGTGATCGGGCTCGCGTCGGAGCGCTACACGAAGAATCTGTGGACCGACAAGGCATCGGCGCAGAAGCCGCGCGTCGTTTCCGTCGCCGATGAAGCCGATCAGGCGCGCTATGTCGTCGAAAAGGTGCTCGAAGCGCGCGAGGCGGGCATGAAGTTGAAAGCGCAAGCGGTGCTGTTCCGCGCCGCGCATCACAGCGCGACGCTCGAAATCGAACTCACGCGGCGCAACATTCCTTTCGTGAAATTCGGCGGACTCAAGTTTCTCGATTCCGTCCACGTGAAAGACGTGCTGGCGGTGCTGCGCTGGGCGGAAAATCCGCGCGACCGCGTCGCGGGTTTTCGGGTCGCGCAGTTGCTGCCGGGCATCGGTCCGGCCATCGCCGGGCGCTTGCTGGATAGCGTCGCGCAGGATCAGGCGCCAGGCGCGATTGCCAGATTTCAGGCTCCCGCGCGAGCCAGCGAAGACTGGCCGCGCTTCGTCGGGCTGATGGCGAAACTTTGCGGCCGCGAATCCGGCTGGCCGGCCGAGTTCGAAATGATCCGCCGCTGGTACGAGCCGCACCTGGAGCGCAATCACGAGGACGCGGCGATCCGCATCGGCGATGTGCTGCAGATGGAGAGCATCGCGTCCACGTATCCCACGCGCGAGCGCTTTCTCACCGAACTCACGCTCGATCCGCCCGACGCGACGAGCGACGAATCCGGCGTCCCGATGCTCGACGAGGACTATCTGATTCTTTCGACCATCCACTCTGCGAAGGGCCAGGAGTGGCGCAACGTGTTCGTGCTGAACGGCGTGGACGGCTGCATTCCGTCCGATCTGGGCACGGGCAGCGACGAGGAAATCGACGAGGAGCGGCGTCTGCTCTACGTGGCGATGACGCGCGCGAAGGAAGACCTGCACATCGTCACGCCACAGCGGTTCTACGTGCACAACCAGACGCATCTGGGCGACCGGCACGTCTGGGCGCAGCGCACGCGCTTCATCCCGCCGCATCTGATGCAGAACTTCGAAGCGGCCGCGTGGCCGCCGGTGATCGCACCCGCCGCGCCGACGGCGGCGGGGCTGGCGGCGGCCGCGAAAGCGAAAATCGATATCGCGGCGCGCCTGAAGGGAATGTGGGATTAACGCTGCGCGCGTGACGGTCGCGGCGCGCGCGGCGACGGTGCAAAGATGCTGCGCAGCCACGCGGCGAAGCGCGTGAAGCCGTCGTAAGGTTCTTCGACGAACAGCTCGGGCCGCAGCGAGCGCACATACTCCAGCACCTGTTGCGCTTCCTGCTTCTGGATCGACCCATAGAAAATGCCGAGCCGCAGCAGGCAGCGCAGTTCGCCCAGCTTTTCACGCGCGGTCGAGCCGATGCTCGTCTCCACGGAAATCTTCGTTTCGTACACGCGCTGGCGCAGCGAATCGGCGAGACGCCACGCGGGCGTCTGCATCTTTTCTTCGACTTCGCGAATGTCCGCCGCAGCCGATTTCATCTGCGACGCGAGCATGTCCACTTGCGACACGTCGCCCTTCGCCTCGGTGACGATCGCGGTCGCCCACGCGCGCGACGCCGCGATGAGATCCTCCGCTGTCCAGTCGGCGCGTATGGCGAACGCGAATCCGTGCTCGGCGGCCTGTCGGATCAGGATTTCGACGACATCGGGAAACTCCTTGTCGAGCGCGCGCTTGGCCCACGCGTACTGGCCGTGCGTGAGCATGCGCTGCACCGCCTGCTCGGTCAGCGGCGTGTCGTTGTCCAGCAGCTTCGCGCGCAGGAAGTCTTCGAACGTCGGCGTGACGAATTGCGGATCCAGCTTCAGCGACAGGCGCATGAACGCTTCGAAATCGCGATGCAGCGAAGCGATCGTCTCTTCGCGCAACGAAAGGGTGATTTGACGCATGTTGGTTCCCGGTTCCGCGTCCGGATGGTCCGGAGCGCGAGAAGTGCCTTTGGCGCCGCTCTCGGGGCGGAGTCCATTCGTTTCTGATATCGGCGCGGTTTCCGGGAACTTGAGGATTTTTCGATGCTTTTTGAAAGCCGTTGGCCAGCGAATTGACGGAAACGTTTAGCGCAGCACGGCGAACTGCCAGACGAAAAATACCGTCAGCGACACCGCAATCGTCAAAAGCGGCCGTTTCGTGAGTGCGCAAACGATGATCGCGACGATCGACGCTACAAGCTGCGGATTGCGCCAGGTGATCTCGGCGCCGTTGCCGTGCGGCGAGACGGCCATCGGCACGATGATCGCCGTGAGCACCGTCACCGGCACGAATGAGAGCGCGGTGCGCACGATCGGGGGAAAGGGCAGGCGCTCGCCCAGCACGAACACGGCGGCGCGGATCACATATGTGACCACTGCCATGCCGAGGATCAACGTGATGTAGTTCATTGCGTGCGCTCCTTGGCGTTCTTCAGGCGGTCTTTCTCGTGCGGCCGGTTTTCCATCAGCGTGAGCACCATGCCGACAGCGACGCCCACGAACACCGCCGCGAGCAGCCCGAGCTTGTACGGCCAGCCCTGCCACGCGAACGACAGCACGCCCGATGCGAGCGCCGCTGCGACGAAGCGCACGGCGACAAGCTGCGGCACGATGATCGCGATGAACGTCGCGACCATCGCGAAGTCGAGGCCGAGAGACTTCAAACCGGGAAACGCCGCGCCGAACAACAGGCCGAGGAGCGTCCACAACTGCCAGTTCAGGTACATCGCGACGCCGGAGCCGAAAAAGTAATGCGGACCGGTCTCGCCCGGCGCGCGCTTCTGATAGTGCGCGTAGGCGACGGCGAAGACTTCGTCGGTGAGAACGCCCGCGAGCGCCCAGCGCCAGCGGCGCGGCAGATGCGCGACATACGGCGCGAGCGTCGCCGAATAGAGTACGTGTCGCAGATTGACGACCAGCGTCGTCGCCCAGATGACGGCGAAGCTCGCATGCGACGCGATCAGGCCGACCGCGATGAACTGCGCGGAGCCCGCGAACACCGCGAGCGACATCAACTGGCCATGCCAGAGCGTGAGCGGACTTGCGGTGACGAGCGTGCCGAAGATCACGCCGAAGGGCGCGGCGCCGATCATCATCGGGATGGTGTCGCGTGCGCCAGCAGCGAATTCGCGCAACGCGGCGCCGGAAGGTTGTGCGGGTGTTGCTTTCAAGGTTTCCTCCTATGGAAGCGAGGATACGCAAGACGCCGGCTTACACGCTTGTACGTTCTTGCGCTTTCCTGGCTGGGCGAAGCGCTCAGCGCCAGCGGCCGGGCGGCACGCCGAACGTTCGCTTGAAATGGCGCGTGAAATGACTCTGGTCGGTGAAGCCGCTCGCCGCGGCGACGTCGGTCACGGATGCGCCCGCGCGCAATGCCGGCAACGCGCGCACGATACGCAACTGATTGCGCCATGCGTGCGGCGCGAGACCCGTTTCGCGTGTGAAGAGACGCGCCGCGTGGAAGGTCGAGAGACCGACCGTCTGCGCGAGTTCGGCGAGCGTGACCGGTTCGAGCAGATCGTCGGCGAGTCGGGATTTCATCGCCGTGACGCGGTGTGTGTCGGCGGCGAGCGGCGCGATGTCCGGGCGTTCCAGCGCGTAGCGGCCGAGCAGCGTCGTCACGGCATCGACGAGCGCCAGTTCCGCGGCGAGCGGATCCGCGCCGCTTTCCAGCAGCCGATGCGCGACGACCAGGCGCCGCGCCAGATCGGGATCTCGGATGATGTCATCGGGAAACCAGGGCGACGATTCCCGCCGCCCCGACATGTCCCGCGCGAGGCCTTCGACGAACGGCACCGGCAGATAGAACACGCGATAGCGCCAGCCCGCATCGACGGCCCGCGCGCCCGTATGCAACTCGCCGGGATTGATCACCGGCACCGAGCCCGTTTCGGCCACGTGATGCGCGCCGCGATAGTCGTAGCATTCCGCGCCGGCTTCGATGACGGGCACCGTGTAGGCGTCGTGCCAGTGCGGCGAGAATTCGTGATCGTAGTACTCGGCCGTGACCATGTCCGCGTCGGGCACGAGCGGCGAGCGCCAGTAGCGTGCGGCGTTGCGGAAACGGTCGGCGTTCATCGTCGGGAAGTTCTGAGACAAGCGGAATCGCTCAGTTTACAACTTTGCTACGCGCCGGACAGGACAGTTGCGCATCACTTCACCGGTATGGTCGTGCCTTCCGGCACTGGCACGGCCGTCACGCTGTTCTTCGGGCTGCCGGTCGCGACGCGGTCGCTGTACGTCAGATAGACGAGCGTATTGCGTTTCGCATCGACGATGCGCACCACGTGCAGCGTCTTGAAGATGAACGACATGCCGGCCGAAAACACATCGGTTTTCTGCTTGAGCGGCTGGGCGATCTTGATCGGCCCGACCTGACGGCAGGCGATCGACGCCTCGGTCGGGTCTTCCGCGATGCCGAGCGTGCCTTTCACGCCGCCCGTGCGCGCGCGCGACACGTAGCAGGTCACGCCCTGGACGAGCGGGTCGTCGTAAGCGTCGACGCTCACGCGATCCGAGCCGGTGAAACGGAAATTGGTGTTGACGCTGGCGATCTCCTCCGCGTGCGCGAATCCCGCGCCGAGGAGGGTGGCGAGCAA
This sequence comes from Caballeronia sp. S22, assembly GCF_964261745.1. Classification (NCBI taxonomy): domain Bacteria; kingdom Pseudomonadati; phylum Pseudomonadota; class Betaproteobacteria; order Burkholderiales; family Burkholderiaceae; genus Caballeronia; species Caballeronia sp. S22. The sequence continues at coordinate 996,208 of NZ_OZ180035.1, forward strand.
GGCCAGGTTTCGGGCGAGCGCAAGGACGGAGGGTTTCATCGTCGTCTTCCGGAAAAGAGAAAGGGCGTCGTATTGTATCGACGCCCTTGGCTCTTCGATGCATCTCGCGCTTCGCATGCAGTCAATGAAAGATCAGATACAGGATCACCAGCACGATCACCGGCACGCCGAGCAACCATCCAAGTAGGTAAGGCATGTCGTCCTCCTTCGCGTGTTGTTGTTGACGATTCCAGTATCGCGAGGAAGGCCGGCGGGCGTTAGCCGTGCATGTCCGAAATCTGTGTAGGTGTTGTCCTATCAGGACTTTCTCGCGGCTTACAGATTCGTAAGGCGATTCGATTCAGGCGACGCGCTTCTTCCTTGCAGCGATGTCGGCGTAGAGCGTGCGCACGTAGTCGAGATGCGCGCCCGCGCACTCGCGCGCCCGCGCGGGATCGCGCGCGACGATCGCATCGAAGATCGCGCGATGCTGGGTCATCAGATTCGCTTCGACTTCATCGTCGTAATCGACGAGACGATGCGAGGTCAGCATCGATTCGCGAACCAGTTCGTTGAGGCCGTGCATGACGTGCGTGAGCGCGACGTTGTGCGTCGCGTCGGCGATCGCGAGATGGAACGCCGCATCCTTTTCCGCGATGCGCGTGCTTTTGTCGGCGACGGCGGTCTGGAGCGCGTCGAACGCGGCGGCGATGCGCGCGATATCGGCGTCGGTGGCGCGCTCGGCGGCGTAAGCGGTGGACAGCGTTTCGAGGCCGTGGCGCAGTTCGAGCACGTCGGCGCTGGCGTTCGGCTGCTGTTCGAGCAGTGCGGCGAGCGGATGCGACACGAGCGGCGCCGTCACATCCGACACGACGAAACCGCCCCGTCCCGCCGCGCGTATGAATCCGTCCGATTCCAGCCGTATCAGCGCCTCGCGCAGCGACGGGCGCGACACGTTCAACTGCTCGGCCAGATCGCGCTCGGCGGGCAGGCGCTGGCCGGGCAGGAGCGTGCCGTTCGAGATCAGTTCGCGAATCTGACCGGACACGACATCGGAGAGGCGCACGCGAGCGTACGAGTGCGCATGGACGGGCTGAAAACTCATCGCTGGACGCTTATGCCGGTTGAAAGCTGGTGAATGTCCGAGTTTGACACGAAAGAGGCATCTCATTAAAGTCTTGGTCAGACCAAGCTTACCAAAAATGATTGTCCAACCCCACGATCGGACCTCATGAAAGTTGCCCTGTTCGTCCCCTGTTTCATCGACGCGTTCTATCCGCAGATCGGCATCGCCACGCTCGAATTGCTCGAGCGGCTCGGCGTGGACGTCGACTATCCGCCGGACCAGACGTGCTGCGGCCAGCCGATGGCCAATAGCGGCGCGCACAAGGACGCCGCGGGCGCCGAGCGCGTGTTCGCGCGGAATTTCGCCGACTACGACTATGTGGTCGGGCCGTCGGCGAGTTGTGTGCATCATGTCCGCGAGCACTTCACCGCGATCGAGCAGACGAGCGCGGTGCAGAAGGTTCGGCGCAATACGTTTGAGCTCGTCGAATTCCTGCATGACGTGCTGAACGCGCGCGAGTTTCCGTGGGCCGAGTTTCCGCACAAGGTCGGGCTGCACAACAGTTGCAGCGCGGTGCGGCATCTGCGCGAGACATCGAATTCGGAAGTCGCGGGCACGCCGTTTTCGAAGCCTCGCGCGCTGCTCGAAGGCGTGAAGGGCATCGAGTTCGTCACGCCTGCGCGTCCCGATGAATGCTGCGGGTTCGGCGGCACGTTCTCGGTCACTGAAGAGGCCGTGTCCGTGCGCATGGGGCAGGACAAGGTGCGCGATCACGTCGGGGCGGGCGCGGAGTACATCGTGTCGGGCGACATGTCGTGTCTCATGCATCAGCAAGGCTGCGCCGAGCGCATGAAGGCCGATGCGAAGTTCATCCATATCGCGCAGGTCCTGAACGGAGCACGCGCATGAGCAAGACCGTTCGCATCGATCACGCGAAGGCGGCGGGCGCGTTCCTGCAGAAGCCGGATCACGTCGCGTTCCACGACAAGCGTTTGTGGGACTTGCGCAGCAAGCGCGACGCGCAGGCGCACGGCATCCCGGAATGGGAGACGATGCGCAATCTCGCATCGCAGATCAAGGAGCACACGCTTTCCAATCTTGCCGATTACATCGCACAGTTCGTCGATCAGGCCGAGAAGAATGGCGTCGTCGTGCACTTCGCGGCCGATGCGCAGGAACACAACGAACTCGTCTACAAGCTGATGAGCGAGCGCGGCATGACCTCGCTCGTGAAGAGCAAGTCGATGCTCACCGACGAGTGCTACATGCGCGACTATCTCGAGCCGCGCGGCATCACGGTGATGGAAACCGATCTCGGCGAGCGTATCCAGCAGCTCGATCATCAGGACCCGAGCCACATGGTCGTGCCGGCGGTGCACAAGCTGCGCGCGGATGTGGCCGAGCTCTTCGGCAAGACCATCGGCACCGATCCGCAGAACAGCGACATTCACTATCTCGCCGAAAGCCAGCGCATGAACACGCGGCCGTACTTCGTGCGCGAGAAGACGGCGGGCATGACCGGCTGCAACTTCGCGGTTGCGGAAACGGGCACGGTCGTCGTGTGTACGAACGAGGGCAACGCGGATTTGTCGGCGAACGTGCCGCCGCTGCATATTGCGTCGATCGGCATCGAGAAGCTCATTCCGACGATCGCCGATCTCGGCGTGTTCGTGCGCATGCTGTCGCGCAGCGCGCTCGGGTCGCCGATCACGCAGTACACATCGCACTTTCGCCAGCCGCGTCCGGGCACGGAGATGCACTACATCCTCGTCGACAACGGTCGCGCCGAGCGGCTCGCGATGGACGATTTCTGGTACTCGCTCAAATGCATCCGCTGCGGCGCGTGCATGAATACGTGTCCGGTGTATCGGCGCAGCGGCGGGCTTTCCTATGGCGGGACGTATTCCGGGCCGATCGGCGCGATCATCAATCCGACCCACGACCTGAAGCGCTACAGCGCGCTGCCGTTCGCCTCGACGATGAACGGCAGTTGCACCAACGTCTGCCCGGTGAAGGTGAACATCCACGAGCAGATCTACAAGTGGCGCGAGGTGATCGCAGAGAAACATGAAGTGCCGTTCGTGAAGCAGGAAGTCCTGAAGATGGCGGGGCGACTTCTCGCGAGTCCGACGCTTTATCGCGCGACGGTCGCGTCGCTCGGCGGCGCGCTGAAGCGTCTGCCCAATTTCGTGCTCTACAACCCGCTTAACATCTGGGGACGTCAGCGCGATTTGCCCGAAGCGCCTGCCGAGACTTTTCACGAGTGGTACAAGAAAAACCGGAAGCCTGAAAAATGACGACTCGCGAAGCTTTTCTTTCGAAGATCCGCGCGGCGCAGCCTGCATCGCGTCCGCGTCCCGATGTGCCGCTCTTTCCGACGCCCGAAGGCGATCTGAAGGCGCGTTTCACGGCGGCGCTCACCGCGATGGGCGGAACGTGTATCGACGCTGGTGGTCTGGACGATGTGAACGCGTTGATCGCGTCGCGCTTTCCGGACGCGAAGGTGATCGCGTCGGCGGTGCCGGGCGTCGACGGCACGCGGCCGCTTTCGCCTGATACGCCGCCGGCGTCGCTGCAGGATGTCGATGTGGGCGTCGTGAGAGGGCGTTTCGGCGTCGCGGAAACGGGCTCGGTGTGGTTCAGCGAGCAAGAGTATGTCGTGAACTCAGTCGGCTATCTGTCGCAGCATCTCGTCGTGCTGCTCGATCCCGCGCTGCTCGTCGAGGGCTTGCAACAGGTGTATCGACGGCCCGATTTCGCATCGGCGCGCTATGCGGTGCTCGTGACGGGACCGTCTGCGACGGCGGATATCGAAGGCGTGCTGATTCGCGGCGCTCAAGGCGTGCGCTCGCTCACCGTCGTGTGGCTTGCGTGAAGCGTCAGTGCTTCCAGACGGCGGAAAAGCAAAAAGCCCAGTCACATGACTGGGCTTTTTGACTGAAGCTTTTGGCTCCCCGACCTGGGCTCGAACCAGGGACCTACGGATTAACAGTCCGGCGCTCTACCGACTGAGCTATCGGGGAACAACTGAGATATCTGCTGCTGAGATAAAAAACCCAGCCGATTGACTGGGTTTTTTTGAAACCGACTTGCTGGAGTTTTTGGCTCCCCGACCTGGGCTCGAACCAGGGACCTACGGATTAACAGTCCGGCGCTCTACCGACTGAGCTATCGGGGAACATCTACAGCAGAGAAGCGAAATTATAGGGGGCCGAGATTATCGTGTCAACGCCCAATCTTCACTCGAAAAGCAAATTTTTGCAGTCAAACCGCAGCGTGTTGCGGACAAACGCGCGATTTAACGCTCGAGAAGGTTCAGCTTGTCCTTGACGTCCTTGAACTCGTCGGCCTCGGGCAGCGAGCCCTTCGTCTTCGTGATGCTGGGCCAGTTACGCGCGAGGTCGGCGTTCAGTTCGGTGAAGTGCTGCTGGTCCCCGGGTACGTCTTCTTCGGCGTAGATCGCGTTCACCGGGCACTCGGCCACGCAGACGGCACAGTCGATGCACTCGTCCGGATCGATCGCGAGAAAGTTGGGACCTTCGCGGAAGCAATCCACCGGGCACACGTCCACGCAATCGGTGTACTTGCACTTGATGCAGCTTTCGGTCACAACGTGAGTCATTCAGGCTCCTGCATGCGGAATTCTTGGGGGCGGCGCCCTGAGCGGCTACGTGGGCCGGGAGGTGCGCGTATCGAAACGCATATTGTAGCGTAACGGTAAAAGCGGGCGCGAGCCGCACGCAGCGCGCTTTATATCGATTCGTGATGTACGTATGCGCCGCTTCGCAAAAGGGCGGGGCATGAGTCATGCCGTCGTACACATTCGGGTAACATGGCCCTAAAGGCATACGGCCTGGCGCCGGGCGCACGGCCAATTCGCGTGGATGTTCCAGTCAGAACCATGATCATCAATTCGCTGCTCGATACCGACCTCTACAAGTTCACGATGATGCAGGTCGTGCTGCATCATTTTCCCGCGGCGCATGTCGAATATCGCTTCCGCTGTCGCACGCCGAACGTGGATCTCGTGCCGTACATCGACGAGATTCGCGACGAGGTGCGCCAGCTCTGCAATCTGCGCTTCAAGGAAGAGGAGCTGGATTATCTGCGGCGCATGCGCTTCATCAAGAGCGACTTCATCGATTTCCTCGCGCTCTTTCATCTGAACGAGAAGTCCATCCGTATCGCGCCGTCGCCCAAGAATAATGGCGAGATCGACATCGAGATCGAAGGGCCGTGGCTGCACACGATCCTCTTCGAGATTCCGGTGCTCGCGATCGTCAACGAGGTCTATTTCCGCAACACGCAGCGCAAGCCCGAGTACGAAACCGGCCGCACGCGTCTGCGCGAGAAGATCAAGCTGCTCGCTACGCCGCCCGAATATTCCGACTGCAAGATCGCCGATTACGGCACGCGCCGCCGCTTTTCGGGACAGTGGCACGAGGAAGTCGTGCTGACGCTGAAGGACAAGCTCGGCGCGCAGTTCGCCGGCACGAGCAACTGTTTCTATGCGATGAAGCACGGCCTGCGTCCGCTCGGCACGATGGCGCATGAATACCTGCAAGCGTGTCAGGCGTTGGGCCCGCGGCTGCGCGACTCGCAGATTTTCGGCTTCGAGATGTGGGCGAAGGAATATCGCGGCGATCTCGGTATCGCGCTGTCGGACGTCTACGGCATGAAGGCGTTCCTGCGCGACTTCGACATGTACTTCTGCAAGCTGTTCGACGGCGCGCGCCACGATTCCGGCGATCCCTTCGACTGGGGCGAGCGCCTTCTCAGGCACTACGAGGAGAACCGCTGCGACCCGTGCACCAAGGTGCTCGTGTTTTCCGACGCGCTCGACATCCCCAAGGTGCTGCAGCTCTATCAGCAGTTTCGCGGGCGCTGCCAGCTGGCGTTCGGCGTCGGCACGAATCTCACCAACGATCTCGGTTATCAGCCGCTGCAGATCGTCATCAAGATGGTCCGCTGCAACGGCCAGCCGGTCGCCAAGCTCTCGGATTCACCCGGCAAGAACATGTGCGACGACAAGGCGTATCTCGCCTATCTGCGTCAGGTGTTCGGCATCGAGCAGCCGGTCGGCGACGACTGACGGCATCGCAGCCATGCGTTCGGCCTATGCCGTTCGGCCGAGGTTCGTGCGCATATGTCGCTCGCTATAATTCGAACGCGTCGTCGATCAGTCCGGCGCGTACGAATCTCAAGCACGCCAACACGAGGACGGCACCATGGATACATCGGTCGCGCGCCGCAATATTCTCGCGCGCATTCGCAGTGCGCAGGGCCGTCGCGGCACGCCTACGGAAGCCGAGCGCGAGGCGGCGCAAGAGTATGTCGAGCGGCATCCGGCGGGTCCGCGTCCTCCGTTGCCTCACACGCGTGATGAGCTGATCGCGCGCTTCAGGCTCGAAGCCGAGCGTCTTTCCACGACCATCGCCGAAGTGGAATCGCTCGCGGATGCACCCGCCGAAGCCGCGCGTTATCTTCAGTCGCTGAACCTTCCCGTCGATGTCGTCGCGTGGCCCGCGCTCGGCGATCTGCCCTGGGCGCAAGCGGGCATTCAGGCGGCGCTGCGCAAGCCGGCCGACGCCGACCTCGTCGGCATCACCGGATGTTTTTGCGCGACGGCCGAAACCGGTTCGCTCGTGCTGCTCTCGGGCGCCGATACACCCGCATCCGGCGCGCTTCTGCCTCAGACGCATATCGCCATCGTGCCGGCGTCGCGTATCGTCGCGGCGCACGAAGACGCGTTCGCGTTGATGCGCGCCGAGCGGGGCGATCTCCCGCGCGCGGTGAACTTCGTTTCGGGGCCGTCGCGCACCGGCGATATCGAACAGACCATCGTGCTCGGCGCGCATGGGCCGTATCGCGTGCACGTGATCATCGTGCGCGGGGCCTGAGCACGATGCGACGTTTCGTTTCCGGCGCGCTGTGCGCGGGGCTGGCGCTCATCGCCGCACCCGCCAGCGCGGCGACACCCGATGGCGCGACGCTTCCGGCTACGTGGGGCATTCCGTTCATCGGCGTCCTGCTTTCCATCGCGGTGTTTCCGCTGATCGCGCCGAAGCTCTGGCATCACCACTTCGGCAAGATCGCGGCCGCGTGGACCGTCGCGTTTCTCGCGCCGTTCGCGCTCGCGTTCGGACCCGGCACGGCGGGCGGCGTACTGGTTCATGCGATGCTCGAAGAGTACGTGCCGTTCATCGTCCTGCTGGCGTCGCTGTATACGGTCGCGGGCGGTATCTGCGTGCGCGGCAATCTGCACGGCTCGCCGCGTCTGAATACGGGGCTGCTCGCGCTCGGCACCGCGCTCGCGAGCATCATGGGCACGACGGGCGCAGCCATGCTGCTGATCCGTCCGCTCTTGCGCGCGAACGACAATCGCAAGCATGTCGTGCATGTCGTCGTGTTCTTTATTTTTCTTGTCGCGAATGCGGGCGGCTCGCTCACGCCGCTCGGCGATCCGCCGCTCTTCCTCGGCTTTCTGAACGGCGTCGGCTTCTTCTGGACGACAGTGCATCTCGCACTGCCGATGCTCTTCGTCTGCGGCGTGCTGCTCGTGGTGTTCCATGTGCTCGACAGCTACTACTGGCGCAGGCACGACGCGCGGCCCGCCTTTCTCGATCCGACGCCCGACACGCCGCCGCTCGGTATCGACGGCAAGATCAATTTCGCGTTGCTCGCGGTGATCGTCGTGCTCGTGTTGATGAGCGGCGTATGGAAGCCCGGCATCGCGTTCGACGTGTTCGGCACCGAGGTGAAATTGCAGAATCTCGTGCGCGACGTGCTGCTCATGGCCGTGCTCCTTGCCTCGCTCGCGCTCACGCCGAAAAGTGCGCGCGCGGGCAACGCGTTCGACTGGGCGCCCATCGCGGAAGTGGCGAAGCTGTTCGCGGCAATCTTCATTACGATCGCGCCCGTCATCACGATCCTGCGCGCGGGCGAGGCGGGCGCGTTCGCCGGCATCGTGCACGCGGTGTCGGATGCGCACGGCAAGCCGATCGACATCGCTTACTTCTGGGCGACGGGCCTGCTGTCCTCGTTCCTCGACAACGCGCCGACCTACCTCGTGTTTTTCAATCTCGCGGGTGGCGATGCGCACACGCTCATGACCACCGACGCCACGACGCTCGCCGCCATCTCCGCGGGCGCGGTCTTCATGGGCGCGAACACGTATATCGGCAATGCGCCGAATTTCATGGTGAAGGCGATCGCGGAATCGCGCGGCGTGCACATGCCGAGTTTCTTCGGCTATATCGCATGGTCGGGCGTGGTCCTCCTGCCGATTTTCGCCGTTCTGGGCTGGCTATTTTTCTAGGAGCAATCGATGAAGAAGGTACTTGTCGCGCGTCCCACTTTTCCCGATGTGATCGAGCGCCTGAAACAGTATTTCGATGTCGACGTGAATCTCGGCGACGTGCTCCCGCAGGACGAGTTCGCGCGCCGTATCGCCGACAAGGACGGTGCGTTCACCGCGGGCGAGTGGGTCGGCGAGAAGGAACTGGCGGGCGCACCGAACCTGAAAGTCGTCGCGAACATGGCGGTCGGCTACAACAACTTCGACATGAAGGCCTTCGACGCGCACAAGGTCCTCGGCACCAACACGCCGAACGTGCTGAACGAGACCACTGCCGATTTCGGCTGGGCGCTGATGATGGCGGCTGCGCGCCGCGTCACCGAATCCGAACACTATTTGCGCGCGGGCAAGTGGCAGAAGTGGTCGTTCGATTCGTTCCTCGGCGCCGATGTGTACGGATCGACGCTCGGCGTGATCGGCATGGGGCGCATCGGACAGGCGCTCGCGCGGCGGGCGGGCGGCTTCGACATGCGCGTGATCTATCACAATCGCTCGCGTGTCGCGCCCGAGATCGAGGCGCAGCTGAACGCCGAGTACGTGTCGAAGGAAGACCTGCTCAAGCGCGCGGATCATGTCGTGCTCGTGCTGCCGTACACGAAGGAGAACCATCACACGATCGGCGCGTCCGAGCTCGCGCTGATGAAGCCGACGGCGACGCTCACGAACATCGCGCGCGGCGGAATCGTCGATGATGCGGCCTTGATCGTCGCATTGCGCGACAAGCGCATCGCGGCGGCGGGCATCGACGTGTTCGAGGGAGAGCCGGACTTCAACCCGGATTTCCTGCTGCTCGACAACGTAGTGCTGACGCCGCACATCGCGAGCGCGACCGAGGGGACGCGCCGCGCGATGGCCAATCTGGCGGCGGACAACCTCATCGCCGGGCTCGGCGAAGGGCCGCGCGCCGGAAATCCGCCCAACCCGATCAATCCGGACGTGCTGAAGAAATGACGGAATTGCTGTATGGCGCTGTCGCTGCGTTGGCGATCGCGCTGGTCGTGTCGCTTTTTGCGCTCATCGTCGTGATACGGCGTAACTCGAACGCGCATATTTACGATGAATTCGAGGCGCTCACCGATCGCGTGAACGACATGGGCGAGGCGCATGCGCGCGCGCAAGAGCGGCTCGAACGCGGGCTGCGCGGCGACATTGCCGAGAGCGCGCGCGTGTCGCGCATGGAATCGCAAAGCGGCTTCACGCAATTCCATCAGACGCTCGCGACGCAACTGGCGAGCACGTCGAGCGTGCAGAACGCGCAGTTCGACGCGCTCGCCCAGCAACTCGCGCAACAAAGCCAGCAGGCGCGCGAGGATCAGGGCAACGCGTTGAAGCGCTTCGCTGATTCGATGTCGCTGCATCTGTCGCAGATGTCGGAGGCGAACGAGCGTCGGCTCGGCGAGGTGCGTGCGACGCTCGAAGCGCGTCTGAAGGACATCGAGGCCAACAACGCGACGAAGCTCGACGAGATGCGCCGAACCGTCGACGAAAAGCTGCACGCAACGCTCGAACAGCGGCTCGGCGAGTCGTTCAAGCTCGTGTCGGACCGGCTAGAACAGGTGCATCGCGGGCTCGGCGAAATGCAGACGCTCGCGGCCGGTGTCGGCGATCTCAAGAAGGTGCTCACCAACGTCAAGACGCGCGGCATCTGGGGCGAAGTGCAGCTCGAATCGCTGCTTGAGCAATTGCTTACGCCGGACCAGTACGCAAAGAACGTCGCGACGATTCCGAAGAGCAACGAGCGCGTCGAATTCGCGATCAGGCTACCCGGCCGGCACGATGCGCCAGGCGCGCCGGGCGACGCCGCGACGCCCGTGTGGCTGCCTATCGACGCGAAGTTTCCTCGTGAGGACTACGAGCGCCTGATCGACGCGCAGGAAAGGGCGGACGTGGTCGGAGTCGAAGACGCGTCGCGCGCGCTCGAAGGCCGCTTGCGCGCGGAAGCGAAATCGATCGCGCAAAAGTACGTCGCGCCACCGCACACCACGGACTTTGCGTTGCTCTTTCTGCCGACCGAAGGACTCTATGCGGAGGTGTTGCGCCGCCCCGGCCTGAGCGATTCACTGCAGCGCGACTATCGTGTGACCATCGCCGGGCCGACCACGTTGACCGCGCTTCTCAACAGCCTGCAGATGGGATTCCGCACGCTCGCCATCGAGAAGCGTTCGAGCGAAGTGTGGCAGGTCCTCGGCGCGGTGAAGACCGAGTTCGGCAAGTTCGGCGAAGTGCTGGCGAGAACGAAGTCGCAGCTCGAAACCGTCACGCGCTCGATCGAAGCGGCGCAGACGCGTACGCGGCAGATGGGCAAGCGCCTGCGCGATGTCGAGGCGCTGCCGGGAGAACAGACGGCGGGGCTGTTGGGCGATGCGCTTGGGGATCCGTCATCGCCGGAAAGCGACGACGACCTGTGACTTACTGCGCGAGGCGTTCGAGCGGCTCGCCCGTCACGCGCACGATGCGCCAGTCGGGGAGAACCGTCGCGCCCATCTTCTCGTAGAAGTCGATGGCGTTCTGATTCCAGTCGAGCACCGACCACTCGAAGCGGCCGCACTGACGCTCGACCGCGAGGGCGGCGAGCTTCTTCAGCATCAGCGTGCCGAGACCGCTGCCGCGCATCGACGGACGCACGTACAGGTCTTCGAGATAGAGGCCACGTTTGCCGAGGAAGGTGGAGAAGTTCTGGAAGAAAAGCGCATAGCTCACGACTTCCCCTTCCTGCTCCGCGACGAGCGCTTCTGCGGCGGGACGCGCGCCGAAAAGGGCCTCGTGCACGCCTTCCCTGGTCGCGATGAACAGATGCGTGAGTTTCTCGAACTCCGCGAGCTCGTACATCAGGCCGAAAATCGCGGCGACGTCGGCGGGCGTGGCCGCGCGGATCGTCGCATTCCCTTTCGCGGTGCTCATGCTTCCTCCGGCGCGTCGGACAGCACGATTTCGATGCCGCCGAAACGCGACGCCACCCAGTTGTACGCGTGGCACGCGATCCACAGCAGGATGAAACCGAGAATCGCGTTGAGCAGCAGCGCGCTCGTGACGGTGCTCACTTCCACCGAGCCGTATCGCACGAACGCGACCACGACGCCGAGCAGCACGATGGGCACGCTGAAAGTCAGGTACACGAGGATCAGCGCCTTGGCGGTTTGTCCGGGTGCAATGAATGAGATCTGCTTTTTCATGGAAGGAAAGCCCCGTCTATCGATGTAGGAATGTTTGTGCTGGCGACGTTCGTTGCGGCGCGCGTCAGATCAGGCCGTCGAACGGCACGATCTCGATTTCGTCGCCGGCGTCGATGTCGCCGCGCGCGTGCTCGAGCACGATGAAGCAGTTCGCTTCGCTCATCGAGCTGAGCACGCCGGAACCTTGCGGGCCGGTGGTGACGACGCGAAAGCGGCCGTCGTCGTCGCGCGTTGCGATGCCGCGTTGGAACTCCGTGCGGCCCGCGCGTTTTTTCATCGGCTCGGCGGCGCTCGCGCGGATGACCGTGAGCGGCTGGCGCGTCGCGCCGGACATCGCAATCAGCGCTTCGCGCACGATGAAGTAGAAGGTCGCCATCACGGCAACCGGATTGCCCGGCAAGCCGAAGAAGAGCGCCGACTTGCCCGTGCCCGCGCGCGCGCCTGACCACAGGCGGCCGAACGCGAGAGGCCGGCCCGGGCGCATCGCGATCTTCCAGAAGGCGACGTCGCCGAGCGAATTCATCAGTTCGCGCGTGAAGTCCGCATCACCGACAGACACGCCTCCCGAACTGATGACGACATCCGCGCTTTCGGTCGCATGGCGCAGCGCCTTTTCGAGCGAAGCGCGGTCGTCGCGCACGATGCCGAGATCGACCGTTTCGACGCCAAGGCGCTTGAGCATCGCGAAGAGCGTGTAACGGTTGCTGTCGTAGAGACTGCCCGGGCTCAGCGTTTCGCCGACCGAGCGCAATTCGTCGCCCGTCGAAAAGAAGGCCACGGTGAGGCGCTTGCGAACGGATACTTCGCCGATGCCGAGCGACGCGAGCAGACCCAGGTCCGATGCGCGCACGATGCGGCTAGCGAGCAGCGCCGGCTTGCCTTTCGCGAGATCCTCGCCCGAGAGACGCCGGTTCTGGCCCGCGCGGATCTTCGCGGTGGAGAAGCGGATCGCATCGCCTTCGCGCGTGACGAGCTCCTGCGGCACGACCGTATCGCAGCCCGGCGGAATGAGCGCGCCCGTCATGATGCGCACACACTCGCTCGTACCCGGCGCGCGTTCGAACGGCTTTCCTGCGAGCGCTGTGCCCGCGACGGACAAGTCAATCGTATCGCCGCCGCGCGAGAGCGCCTCGCCGGCGAACGCGTAGCCGTCCATCGCGGAGTTGTCGAACGCAGGCACGTCGATGGGCGAGATCACGTCGTCGGCGAGCACGCGGCCGAGCGCGTCGTGCAGGCCCACGCGCTCAACGTGAGCGTCCCGCGTGCGCGGCATGGCCCACTGACGCACGATTTCCTGCGCGGCTTCGACAGGAAGCGCATTCGGATCGTACTGGGCGACGCAGGCGGAGAGGTCCTTGGACGTGGTCATGAATCGGCGTGGATCGCGCCGGAACCCGGCGAAGAAGCAGCCACGAGGCCGCGCGGTGGTAGAACGCCTGTACGCGGATTGCCGCAATGGCGGACGTGAGAATCAGCGGCGTTCCAGCTCGGCCAGCTGCTGTAAATCATTGATATTGTAAAACGCGCGTTCATCGTGAAATCGCACTTCCACCGGCCTGTGGCGCGCGTACCACGCGCGGACCTTGCGTTCTCCGCGGTCGAGCCAGGCGTCGAGATCGTCGGCGAGCGAGGTGCGCAGGAGCGCGAAAACCGGGTGCGCCATGACTTGCCCGGACGCATCGATTGTTGCGGCGTACGCAACGTCGCCGCCATGCGCGTCGAGCGCTTGCATCAACGTGGCGCCGATATGTTCGTCGACGAAAGGCGCGTCGCAAGGCGCGGTCAGCACATATTGCGTGGTCGCGGCGCGCAGTGCGGCGGCGATGCCGGCGAGCGGCCCCGGATAATCCGCCCGCGTGTCCGGGATGACGCGCGCGCCGAACGCAGCGCCGAGGCGCTCGTAATCTTCGATCGAACGGTTTGCGCTGATCAGGAGCGCGTCGGCCTGAGGCGCGATGCGCCGCATGACATGCAGTGCGAGCGGCTCGCCGTGAAACGGCTGCATGCCTTTGTCGACGCCGCCCATGCGCGAACCGCGTCCGCCCGCGAGCACGAGCGCGGTGACAGTCGAGGCGGAATGGGCGTTCAGCACGAGCGATCCGACGCGCTCAGCCGCCGATGTACGACATCTCGACGCGACGCGCATCGTCACGCGACGGCGCCGATGCGCTGCCGCGCAATTGCGAATAGCGGTCGCCGCGCGCTTCCCAGATGCGTGCGACGGCCGTCGCGACTTCCTCGTCGCTCGCGCCGCTGCGGATCAGGCCGCGCAGGTCGTGGCCCGATACCGCGAAGAGACACAGATAGAGCTTGCCTTCGGTCGAGAGCCGCGCGCGCGTGCAGGAGTCGCAAAAGGCGCGCGTGACGCTGGAAATCACGCCGATTTCGCCGCTGCCGTCGCGATAGCCCCAGCGCTGCGCCGTCTCGGCCGCGGTATGGGCTTCGAGCGGTTCGAGCGGGAAATGCGCGTCGATGCGCTCGACCACCTGCGCCGATGGCAGCACTTCGCTCATGTTCCAGCCGTTGGACGCACCGACATCCATGTATTCGATGAAGCGCAGAACGGCGCCGCTGCCTTTGAAATGGCGCGCCATCGGCACGATTTCCTGATCGTTCGTGCCGCGCTTCACGACCATGTTCACCTTGATCGGATCGAGCCCGGCGGCTTGCGCCGTTTCAATGCCGTTCAGCACGTCGGCAACCGCGAAATCGGCGTCGTTCATACGGCGAAAGAGCGCATCGTCCAGCGCGTCCAGGCTGACCGTGACGCGCGACAGGCCTGCGTCCCTCAGAGACCGGGCCTTGCGCGCGAGCAGCGAGCCGTTCGTGGTGAGCGTCAGGTCGAGCGGACGGCCTTCCGGCGTGCGCAGGAGCGCGAGCCGCTCGATCAGGAATTCGATGTTCTTGCGCAGAAGCGGCTCGCCGCCCGTAAGGCGAATCTTCTCGACGCCATGCGCGACGAACACGCGCGCAAGCCGCTCGATCTCCTCGAACGAGAGCAGGGCGGCGTGCGGGAGAAACTGGTAATCCTTGTCGAACACTTCGCGCGGCATGCAGTACACGCAGCGGAAGTTGCAGCGGTCCGTCACCGAAATGCGCAAGTCGCGCAGCGGGCGCGCGAGCGTGTCCATGAGCAGTCCGGACGGCGACGCCGTCACGCCGGAGAAATCCGGGATTGCGCTGACGTCGGCGAGAGGAATGATGCGTCGGGACATGATGACTCGGGGCTTGGCCTGCGGCCTTGTTCGAATGATGGTTACACCGTCTCATTTTAGCGGAACCGGACGCAAGGACGCACCGGCACTAAGTCGCGGTTTTCCCTTGTCATCGACCAAAAGAAAACGCCATCGACCGGAATCGATGGCGTTTTTTCTGCTGCTGCCGGTTCACCGAAGCGAACCGGCTCGTGCGAGCGCGCTTAGTGGACGTGCTTGCCCGTTTCCACTTGCTGCATCGGCGTGGTGTCGGCCGGCGGGAGCACCTTGCGCTCGCGCGGCACGCGCACTGCGGCCGGCTCGCGCGCGGCGGCGGCGTTCGCCTCGCGCAGCTTGCTTTCGTCAGTGTTGACCCAGACGAGACCGGCTTGCTCCAGCATCGGCATGAGCGTTTCGACGGCGATCGGCTTCGACGTCGCGGGCGCGGCCGGCGCGGCGGACTTCACCGGCTCAGCAACGACGGCGACCGGCTCTTGCGCGGCCACGGGCGCCGGCGCTTGCACTTCCGTGCTCTCGACAGGCGTTACCGGCTCGACGATCGTCGCTTCCGGCGTCGGCGCGACCGCTGCGGTTTTCACCGGCTCGGCGACTTCGACGGGCTCAGCCGCTACGGGCTCGACGGGCGTCGGCGCCGTTTCGACGGGCTTTGCCGCTTCGACCGGCTTCGGCGCTTCCGTCGCGGCGGGCGCGAACGGATCGGCGGTCGTCGTGTCGGCAACCTTCGGCGACGGGCCGAACGGATTCTCGACCGGCGTCGCGGAAGCGGGCTTCGCGAAGACATCGAACGTGGCCGGTTCGGGCGTCTGCGACTTCAGCTCGAACGGCTCGGCTTCGGCGGCCTTGGCGACCGGCGCTGCTTCGGCTGGAACGGGCGCTTGCTCTTGCGTTTCTGCCTTCGCCTCGACCGGCTGAGCAACCGGCTGCTCGATGACCTGTTCGACCGGTTGCGGTGCAACCGGGCGGCTTTCGCGACGCGCGGACGCTTCCTGCGCGGCTTCGGCGTCGAACACGCCGGCTTGCGCGGAGACGCTTTCGGCGGAGCCTTCTGCTTCGGCGACGTCGGCTGCGTGATTCACGGTCATGCCGTCTTCATCGCGATCGCGGCGGCCACCACGACGGCCACGGCGACGGCGGCGACGCTCTTCGCCCTCACGCGCGGCTGCCTGTTCGGCGGCATCGATGCCGGCTTGTTGCGCATCGAGATTGAGTTGCGTCGCTTCGACGATTTCCGACGGCACCGTTTCGCCCTGCGTCAGCGCCTCGACGGCGGCTTCCGGTTGCGGCTTGCGGCGCTCGCCGCGTTCCGTGCGCTCGGTGCGTTCGCCGCGATCAGTGCGTTCACCGCGTTCGGCACGCTCGCCACGGTCGGGGCGTTCGCGGCGTTCCTGACGCTCGGCCCCTTCTGGACGGGCGGCGCGTTCCGCGTTGCGATCGCGCGTTTCACGCGGTTCACGGGCTTCACGTGCTTCACGCGGCTCGCGGGGTTCGCGTGCCTCACGCGGTTCACGGGTCTCGCGCGGCTCGCGGACTTCACGCAGTTCACGTCCTTCACGGCCGCCACGCGGTTCGCGATCCTCGCGACGCGCGCCCTGGCGGCTCGCGCCGTTGCTACCCGTCGCGGTGCCTGCCGCAGCGCCTTCGCGTCCGGCGCCGCTGCCGCCGCCACGACGGTTGCGATTGCGATCGCCGCCGCCCGTACGCTCGCCGCGTTCACGCGGAGCGCGCGTGGCCGGTTGAGCTTCCACGGGCGCCGGAGCGGGCTGCGCTTGCGACTGAATACCGAACAGATTCTTGATCCACGCGATGAAACCGCCGCTCGCCGGCGCGGGCGCCGCAACGGGCGCGGCCTCGACGGGCGCCGGCTTGACCGGTGCGCTCGGCGCCGGCTTTTCGGGCGTGATGCCCTTCACGGCCGCTTCCTGCTTCGGCTTCACTTCCTCGGTGCGCTTGCTGTAGCCGGTTTCCGACTCCAGTTCGCTTGCAGCTTCGACGGCCATCTTCCACGACGAGCGCGGTTCGTCGAGGCGCGCATCGTCGTGACGCAGACGTTCCAGCTTGTAGTGCGGCGTTTCGAGATGCTTGTTCGGGATCAGAACGACGTTGACCTTGAAGCGCGACTCGATCTTGTTGATTTCCGAGCGCTTTTCGTTCAGCAGGAAGGCGGTCACCTCGACCGGCACCTGGCAATGGATCGCCGCGGTGTGTTCCTTCATCGCTTCTTCCTGAATGATCCGCAGCACTTGCAGCGCGGACGATTCGGTATCGCGGATATGACCCGTGCCGTTGCAGCGCGGGCAGGTCACATGGCTGCCTTCGGACAGCGCCGGGCGCAGACGCTGACGCGACAGCTCCATCAGGCCGAAGCGCGAAATCTTGCCCATTTGTACGCGCGCGCGGTCGTGCTTGAGCGCATCTTTCAGGCGCTGCTCGACTTCGCGCTGGCTCTTCGCCGACTCCATGTCGATGAAGTCGATCACGATCAGCCCGCCCAGATCGCGCAGACGCAACTGGCGGGCGACTTCGTCGGCGGCTTCGAGGTTGGTGCGCGTGGCGGTTTCCTCGATATCCGCGCCCTTGGTCGCGCGCGCCGAGTTCACGTCGATGGCGACGAGCGCCTCGGTGTGATCGATCACGATCGCGCCGCCCGAGGGCAGCGGCACCGTGCGCGAGTAAGCGGTTTCGATCTGATGCTCGATCTGGAAGCGCGAGAAGAGCGGCACGTCGTCGTGATAGCGCTTCACCTTCGAGAGGTTGTCGGGCATCACGATGTCCATGAAGGCGCGCGCCTGATCATGGATTTCGGTCGTGTCGATGAGGATTTCGCCGATGTCCGGCTGGAAGTAATCGCGGATCGCGCGGATCACGAGGCTCGATTCGAGATAAATGAGCATCGGCTGGCCGGCGACGCCGCTCTGCGACGCGGCTTCGATCGCGCGCCAGAGTTGCATCAGGTAGTTCAGGTCCCACTGGAGCTCTTCCGCCGAACGGCCGATGCCGGCGGTCCGCGCGATGATGCTCATGCCTTCCGGCAGTTCGAGCTGCGCCATGGTTTCGCGCAGTTCCTGCCGCTCGTCGCCCTCGATCCGGCGCGACACGCCGCCGCCGCGCGGGTTGTTCGGCATCAGGACGAGGTAGCGTCCGGCCAGCGAAATGAACGTGGTCAGCGCCGCGCCCTTGTTGCCGCGCTCTTCCTTCTCGACCTGAACGATGAGTTCCTGGCCTTCGCGCAGCGCGTCCTGGATGCGCGCGGAGCGCATCTCGACGCCATCGCGGAAATACTGGCGGGCGACTTCCTTGAACGGCAGAAAGCCGTGGCGGTCTTCGCCGTAGTTGACGAAGCAGGCTTCGAGCGACGGCTCGATGCGGGTGATGACTCCCTTGTAGATATTGCCTTTGCGCTGTTCGCGCCCGGCGGTTTCGATGTCGATGTCGATGAGCTTCTGCCCATCGACGATGGCGACGCGCAATTCTTCTTGCTGCGTCGCGTTAAACAGCATGCGTTTCATGAAACGGCTCCAGAGCGGCTCCGTCCTTCCTCGTCGGGCGAATCGGCGTCAGTGACAAGTAACGTCACGCGCGCGAAGCGGGAGGGTGGGCGTGCCACGCTTTTTTGTGTGTTGTCACAAAGCACGCTGGAGCGGGACTTCTGGCGGGAGAATTGCCGAAAGCAGGCGTTGGCGCCCGAATGGGGCAGCCGCGCCGTGGGGCTCATTGCGAAACAACTGCGAGGCGTCGGATGCGTCGCGCGGCGCGTGGCGAGGATGAACGGCGGCGCTGCGGCTGCGCGTCTCAAAAAAGACGCGCCGAACCGACCCGCGCTCTTGCGAAAAGCCTGATTCCTCCCAACGGCGGCTGCGGGACGAACGGTCTCGCGCAAACCAGCGCGATGCTTCGTGACCGATCCTCTTCGCTGCCATACCGCGCCGGCGCGGCCGCGGGCTCGATTGCTCCCGTCGGCTCGCGGCCGTGTGTCTCGCCTCATTTTGCGGCGTCGCCGCGCTTCGCAGAATTCAGCGCAGCAGCGGTTTTCGCCGGCAATTGTTCGCAAAACCGGCGAGCGTCGATTTGCCTATTTCTCCCGCTCGATGGCAGGGTCGATTCGGGCTGGCATCCGGCTTTGCTTGCCGGGCGCCGTCGCTTCTCGCCGATAAAATTCTTTTTGACCAAAAATCCGTTACCGTCGACGATCGACTCGACCGAACGCGCCTGTGGGCTCCGTCCCTGCCGGTGATATCGCCGTGCGTGCAACTCGTCGCTCTCGATTTCCGGGTGAGCAACCGACCTCGGGCGCAAGTAAAATGATGGTTTATCGCTTGCACCTGTACAGTCTGATCAATCTCGGCCGCTGCTTGATCTTAAGCGTCGACCTTTTCAGGCTGTTCGCAAATTATATTCAGAATGAATGAGTTAGGCAAAACATCCCATAAACGGGTCGCAAGCGAGCAAGTGTCGATGATCGAAGTCGACGAAACCGCCGCCGGTCAGCGAATCGACAACTTTTTGCTGCGCGTCTGCAAAGGCGTCCCCAAAAGCCACATTTACCGCATTCTCCGCAGCGGGGAAGTGCGCGTGAACAAGGGGCGCATCGACGCGGCGTACCGGCTCGAACTGGGCGACCTCGTGCGCGTCCCGCCGATTCGCACCGCGCAGCAGGACGAGGCGCCCGTTTCGTCGAATGCGCCCGCCGCCGAATTCCCCATTCTTTTCGAGGACGACCATCTGATCGTCATCGACAAACCGTGCGGCGTCGCGGTGCATGGCGGCAGCGGCGTCGCGTTCGGCGTGATCGAGCAATTGCGCAATGCGCGGCCGCACGCGAAGTTCCTCGAACTGGTGCATCGGCTGGATCGCGAAACCTCCGGCGTGCTGATGCTCGCGAAAAAGCGCGCCGCGCTCGTGAATCTCCATGAGCAGATCCGCGAGAATCGCATCGACAAGCGCTATTACGCGCTCGGCCACGGCGACTGGCAGAGCGACTGGGGCCGCCGACGCATCGTGAAGGCGCCGCTGCACAAGTACGTCGCGGCGGACGGCGAGCGACGCGTGCGCGTTCAGGAGAACGGTCTGCCGTCACACACGGTTTTCAATCTGATCGAGCGCTGGCACGACTACGCGTGGGTCGAGGCGGAACTGAAGACGGGGCGTACGCATCAGATCCGCGTGCATATGGCGAGCATCGGCCTGCCGATTGCTGGCGACGCCAAGTACGGCGATTTCGCGCTGAACAAGGATTTGGCCCGTCCGAACGCCAAACCGTCGCTGAAACGCATGTTTTTGCACGCATATCGTCTGAAAATTACCCATCCCGCGACGGGCGAGCCGTTGCAGTTCGAAGCGCCGCTGCCCGTCGAATGCAAGCGGGTCATCGAGCAACTGAAAAATCGAGAGACAGCGTAAATGGCGCGGCAGCAATTTGATCTGATCATTTTCGACTGGGACGGCACGCTGATGGATTCGACCGCCCACATCACGCGCAGCATTCAGGCTGCGTGCCGCGACCTCGGGCTGCCGGTTCCGGCGGATGAATCCGCGAGCTACGTGATCGGGCTGGGACTGAAAGACGCGCTGCAAATCTGCGCGCCGACGCTCGATCCGTCCGACTATCCGCGCCTCGCCGAGCGTTATCGGTTTCATTTCCTGACGATGGGTCAGAAGACCGAACTCTTCGACGGCGTGCGCGAATTGCTGCAGGAACTGCGCGATCTCGGCTATTTTTTGGGCGTCGCAACGGGCAAGAGCCGCGTCGGGCTGAATCGCGCGCTCGACGAATCGCGGCTCACGAGCCTCTTCGACGGCACGCGCTGCGCCGACGAAACATTCTCGAAACCGCATCCCGCGATGCTCCACGAGCTCACGCGCGAACTCGGCCAGGATCTCGGGCGCACGGTGATGATCGGCGACACGACGCACGATCTGCAAATGGCGATCAACGCGGGCGCGGCGGGCATCGGCGTCGGCTACGGCGCGCATCCGGCGGATTCGCTCGCGGCGCTCAAGCCGCAGTTTTGCGCCGACAGCGTCGCTTCGCTGGCGGGCTGGCTGCGGGAGCACGCGTGACGGCGGCCGCGGGGGACGCGGTTCGCGTGTGCGCATCGGAAGAACTTGTCGATGGCGGCGCGGGTGTGCGCGTTCCGGCAACGGAAGCGAGCGGCGACGCCGTCGTCTTTTTCGTGCGCTACGACGGCAAGCCGCACGGCTACCTGAACCGCTGCGCGCACGTGCCGATGGAGCTCGACTGGAACGAGGGCCAGTTCTTCGAAAGCTCGGGCCTATACTTGATGTGCGCGACCCACGGGGCGATCTACGAGCCCGACACCGGCAAATGCGTCGGCGGTCCGTGCCGCGGCGCGCGCCTTCGGCCCGTGACCGTCGAGGAACGCGATACGCCGGAAGGCCGCGCGGTCTTCTGGCTCCCCGACGACGCGTTGCGTCCCGCCTGACTCCCTTTTCATCACATCCATAACGCATGTCCGACAACATTCCGCCGCGCGGCAACGACAATTGGGAGCGCGACGCGCTCGAACGCATCGCGCTTGCCGCCATCCGCGAGCAGCGCGCCGCGCGGCGCTGGCGCATTTTCTTTCGCTTCGTGTTCCTTGGCGTGATCGCGCTGATCGCGTGGGGCGTGTTCGATTTCACCGGCGACCGCGTCGCGAAAGCCGGCAAGCACACGGCGCTCGTCGATTTGCAAGGCGAAATCTCCGCAAATAGCGATGCGAGCGCCGACAACATCGACGGGGCGCTTCAGAGCGCGTTCGAGGACGAAAACACGGCAGGCGTGATCCTGCGCATCAACAGCCCGGGCGGCAGTCCCGTACAGGCGGGCATCATCAACGGCGAGATCCGGCGGCTGCGCACGAAATATCCGAAGACTCCGCTGTACGTGGTCGTCGACGACATGTGCGCGTCGGGCGGCTATTACGTCGCAGCCGCGGCCGACAAAATTTACGTCGACCGGGCGAGCATCGTCGGCTCGATCGGCGTGCTGATGGATGGATTCGGCTTCACCGGTCTGATGGACAAGCTCGGGATCCAGCGCCGCATCCACACGTCGGGCGCGAACAAGGGCGCATTCGATCCGTTCTCGCCGGAAACGCCCGCGATGAACGCGCACGCGCAGGACATGCTCGACCAGATCCACGCGCAGTTCATCGACGCCGTGAAACTGGGGCGCGGAAAACGTCTGAAAGAGGATCCGGAGCTCTTTTCCGGCATGTTCTGGACGGGCGAGAAGAGCGTCGAACTCGGTCTCGCGGATGGTTTCGGCGACGCCAGCTACGTGGCGCGCGAGGTCATCAAGCAGCCGGATATCGTCGACTACACGCAGAAGGAGAGCATCAGCCAGCGTGTAGTGCGGCGCTTCGGCGCCTCGGTCGGCGATGCCGCCATGCGCGCGCTCACGCTCGGCGGCAAGCCCCAGTTGCGCTGATTACGACGCCAGCAGCAGAAAAATCGCCGGACGCTTGTGCAGCTCCGGCGCGCTCTGTTTCTTCCAGTCGGCCGCGGTGCGCGTGACGATGGTTTCGCCAGCCAACGTCAGATCGACGGCGACGCAGATCAGCGTCGACGGCGCGCAGGTGGCGATGAGCGTATCGAGCATCGCGCGATTCCGGTACGGCGTCTCGATGAAAATCTGCGTCTGATTGGCCTTGCGCGACAGTTGCTCCAATTCGCGCAGGCGCTTGCCGCGCTCGCTGGCGTCGACCGGCAGATAACCGTTGAACGCGAAACTCTGGCCGTTCATGCCCGAGGCCATCAGCGCGAGCAGAATCGAACTCGGACCGACGAACGGCACGACCTTCACGCCGCGCTGATGCGCGCGCCGCACGAGCAGGGCGCCCGGATCGGCCACGGCGGGGCAGCCGGCCTCCGAGACGAGTCCCGCGTCGGTGCCGGCGAGAATCGGCGCCAGTAGCTTGTCGATTTCGGCGGGCGGCGTGTTGACATTCAACTCGCGCACTTCGATTTCCTGAATCGGCCGCTCCGTTCCCACTTTCTTCAAAAACGCGCGCGTCGTTTTGGCGTTTTCTCCGATGTAGTACGCGAGCGCCGCCGCCTGCGCGCGCACCGGTTCGGGCAGGACGTGCGCGAGCGCGTCGGCGTCGCCTTCGCCGAGCGTATTCGGGATCAGATAGAGAACGCCGCTCATGCCGCCCCCAGAACCGGATATCCGGCGTTGACCAGCATGCCGGTCAGCGCAATCAGCGGCAAACCGATGAGCGCAGTCGGGTCGTTCGAGTCGATGGCTTCGAGAAGCGCGATGCCGAGGCCTTCCGCCTTCGCGCTGCCGGCGCAGTCATACGGCGTTTCGGCGCGCAGATAGGTTTCTATCTGCGCATCCGAATAGCGGCGAAATCGCACGCGGGTGACGATGTCGGCGGACTGCACGTCGCCCGTGCGGTTGTCGAACAGGCAGAGCGCGCTATGGAATTCGACGCTGCGGCCACGCATCGCCTGTAGCTGCGCGACGGCGTTTTCGTGCGTACCGGGCTTGCCGATCTGCTTGCCGTCGAAGGTCGCGACCTGATCGGAGCCGATCACGAGCGCGCTCGCATGGCCGTCGAGGCGCTCGGCGGCGGCGCGCGCCTTGGCGATCGCCAGCCGCACGGCGGTCGCTTCGGGCGTTTCGCTGGCGTGCGGCGTCTCATCGATATCGGGCGAGACGACGTCGAAAGGAATGCGCAGGCGCGCGAGCAACTCGCGCCGATAAGGTGAACTGGACGCCAGAATCAGGCGCGGCGGCGTTTTTGAAGCTTCGGACATGGAGCGAATCCGGCAAAAAAGGGTGTAAAAACGACGGGCGGCAGGTCCGCCCTTAAGTATTTGACTCGAAAGAATAAAGCCGATATGATTTTGGGCTTTTCATCGGTACTTGCGCGGCGAAGCTGTCTGCCCGGGCCGATGAGCCGGTGGAAGAAGGCCTTCAGCCAGGCTTTGCCAAGAAGCACGAATGTCGGCTCGATGCAAATTCGGGCAAGCCACGCGTTCCTCGATGTAGCATCGCGGTGCATACTGAGCATTCACCGGAAGCACTAACCAAGCAAGGCCAAGCAGGAGCGCACATGACTCAGAATCCTGGCAAACCTGTGAGCCCCGCCGATCTGCGCGCGCTCGACATTTACGACTTCGCCAAAAGCGGCAGGCAAGCGGCCGGCGCGCTGCGCTTGTCGCAGATGCCGCGCATGTTAGCCGAAGTCCCGGCTGAAGCGCCAGATCGCGACACCGTGTTCACGTGGCAGGGCGAGGGCTCGACCCAGCCGGAACTGCAGAACGACGGCACGGAGGCGCCGCAGCCGTATCTGCGCCTCGCGGTGCACGGCTCGGTGTGGCTCATGTGTCAACGCTGCCTTCAGCCGTATTCGCAACATCTCGATGTCGATGCAACGTATCGGATCGTGGCGACGGAGGAAGAAGCGGACGAGTTTCCGCTCGACGACGATGAAGTCGAAGTGATCGTAGGCTCGCGCCAGTTCGATCTCGTCGACTTGATCGAAGAGGAATTGTTGCTGTCCTTGCCGCTCGTGCCCAAGCACAACGTGTGTCCCGAGATCCACGAAAGTTTGCTCCCGGGCGATGCGGGCGACGAGTCGGATGAAAGCGGTGCGCAGGAAGAGGACGAAAAGCCGAATCCTTTTGCCGTGCTGGAGAAGCTGAAACAAAGCGGACCCGACGACAAGAAGCACTGAAATGGTTTTGTAGCACGCAACAAACTGGTAGCGCGATGTGCGCACCCGATGGCCGAACGGCCGAGGGCTGTCGGCGGATCGGGCTGTGTTAGAATTCGCAAAATTTTTCTGGAGTAATCATGGCAGTTCAGCAAAACAAGAAGTCGCCGTCGAAGCGCGGCATGCACCGTTCCCACGACTTCCTCACGACGGCTCCGCTGGCTGTCGAGCCGAGCACGGGTGAAGTGCATCTGCGCCACCACGTGAGCCCGAACGGCTACTATCGTGGCAAGAAAGTCATCAAGACGAAGAACGACTAAGCGTTCGTCGACGCTTGATGCGCCCGTCGGAACCGTTTTGCGGGCACGCGGGCGCAACTCGCTCTTGACACTTTCCCGGTACGACGAGAAGGCGGCATTTCACTGCCGCTTTTTTGTGCCCGAAATTCGTCGCGTTCCATGACTGTAAAGATAACCATCGACTGCATGGGAGGCGACCACGGTCCAGCCGTGACCGTTCCCGCTGCCGTCAATTTCGTGCGCTCGCATCCCGACGCGCACCTGATGCTCGTCGGTCTCGAGCAGCCCATTCGCGCTCAGTTGAAGAAGTCGAAGGCGCTCGACGACCCGCGCCTGACCATCGTTCCCGCAAGCGAAGTCGTCGCGATGGACGATCCGGTCGAAGTCGCGCTGCGCAAGAAAAAAGACTCCTCGATGCGCGTCGCGCTCAACCTCGTGAAGGAAGGCGAGGCGCAGACCTGCATTTCCGCCGGCAATACCGGCGCGCTCATGGCGGTGTCGCGCTATGTGCTGAAGACGCTCGCCGGTATCGAGCGTCCCGCCATCGCGTTCGCGATGCCGAGCCAGAAGGGCTACACCACCGTGCTCGACCTCGGCGCCAATGTCGATTGCGAACCCGAGCATCTGCTGCAATTCGCGGAAATGGGCCACGCGCTCGTGTCGGCGATCGAAGGCCGCGAGCGGCCCACCATCGGCCTGCTCAACATCGGCGAAGAAGTCATCAAGGGCAACGAAACGATCAAGCGCGCGGGCGAGCTTCTGCGCGCGAGCACGCTCAACTTCTACGGCAACGTGGAAGGCAACGACATCTACAAAGGCACGACCGATGTCGTCGTGTGCGATGGCTTCGTCGGCAATGTCGCGCTGAAGACTTCCGAAGGCCTCGCGAAGATGCTCGCCGACATCATCAAGGAAGAGTTCAGCCGCAACTTCGCCTCGAAGCTGATGGCGCTCGTCGCACTGCCCGTGCTCAAGCGCTTCAAGAAGCGTGTCGATCCCGCGCAATATAACGGCGCGGCATTGCTCGGCCTGCGCGGGCTGGTCATCAAGAGTCACGGTTCTGCCGAGGCCTTCGGGTTTGAGTGGGCTATCAAACGCGGGTATGATGCCGTCAAAAATGGCGTGCTCGAACGCCTGGTGCGCGCGATGGAAGAGAATGCGCCCGCCGCGCGCGAGGCCGGCGCGAACGCTCCCGCGTCCAGCGCGCCGGTTGCGGCGGATCAATCGATCCAGCCGCCTGCTGCACCGCTCAACTCACAGCCCAACTCGCAGCCGAACCCGCCGGGCGAGTCCGGTACTGCGCTACATTCGAAGGCATAATGGCTCATTCCAATCTTTACTCTCGCGTGCTGGGCACCGGCAGTTACCTGCCGTCCGAGCGCGTCACGAATCAGGACTTGGCGGACCGTCTCGCGAAGCAGGGCGTCGAGACGAATGACGAATGGATCGTCGCGCGCACCGGCATTCACGCACGCCATTTTGCCGCTCCGAACCAGACGACCAGCGATCTCGCGCTCGTCGCATCGCAGAGAGCGATCGAAGCGGCGGGCATCGATCCCCAATCGATCGACCTGATCATCGTCGCGACGTCCACACCGGACTTCGTGTTCCCGAGCACCGCCTGCCTGCTGCAGAACAAGCTGGGCATCAAGAACAACGGCGCGGCCTTCGACGTCCAGGCCGTATGCTCCGGTTTCGCGTACGGTGTCGCGACGGCCGACAGCTTCATTCGCAGCGGCATGAATCGCACCGCGCTCGTCGTCGGTGCGGAGACGTTCTCGCGGATTCTCGATTTCAACGATCGCACCACGTGCGTGCTGTTCGGCGACGGCGCCGGCGCAATCGTGCTGCAAGCGTCCGAAGAGCCGGGCGTGATGTCGAGCGCGCTGCACGCGGACGGCAGCTATTCCGACATTCTCTGCACGCCGGGCAATGTGAACGGTGGCGTAGTGGAAGGCCGCGCGTTCCTGCATATGGACGGGCAGGCCGTCTTCAAGCTCGCGGTCAACGTGCTCGAAAAGGTCGCGCTCGAAGCGCTCGACAAGGCGAAGCTCGCACCGGAAGACATCGACTGGCTGATCCCGCATCAGGCCAATATCCGCATCATGCAGAGCACCTGCCGCAAGCTGCATCTGCCGCCGGAGCGCATGGTCGTGACGGTCGGCGAGCACGGCAACACGTCGGCGGCATCGATTCCGCTCGCGTTCGACGTCGCGGTGCGCGACGGGCGCATCAAGCGCGGCGACAACGTGCTCATCGAAGGCGTGGGCGGCGGCTTCACGTGGGGCGCGTCGGTCATCCGCTACTGATCGTTTATCGATTCCCTCTACTCATTCGCAACTGATCCCGTCGTCACGATAGCCGCCACGCGCCACATGCGCGCGAGGCGTGTGCACAGACACCGACGACATCGCGGATCATTCCAATCAACGAGGACGATATGAAATTTGCGTTCGTTTTCCCCGGACAGGGCTCGCAGTCGATCGGCATGCTCAACGCATTCGCCGATCACGCCATCGTGCGCGAGACAGTGCAGCAGGCATCCGACGCGCTCGGCCAGGATCTCGGCAAGCTGATCGCCGAAGGCCCCGCCGAAGAGTTGAACCTGACGACGAACACGCAGCCCGTCATGCTGACGGCGGCCTACGCGATCTACCGCGTATGGGAAAAGGAAACGGGTTTGAAGCCGGCGCTCGTCGCGGGCCACAGTCTCGGCGAATACACCGCGCTCGTCGCGGCCGGCGCGCTCGCATTCGCGGACGCCGTGCCGCTCGTGCGTTTCCGCGCGCAGGCGATGCAGAGCGCCGTGCCGGTGGGCGAAGGCGGCATGGCCGCGATCCTCGGCCTCGATGACGACACCGTGCGCGCCGTGTGCGCGGAGGCGTCGTCGGCGGGTGTCGTCGAAGCGGTGAACTTCAACGCGCCCGCGCAGGTGGTGATCGCGGGTTCCAAGGCGGCTGTCGAGAAGGCGTGCGAAGTCGCCAAGGCGAAGGGCGCGAAGCGCGCGCTGCCGCTGCCGGTATCGGCGCCGTTCCATTCGTCCCTGCTCAAGCCCGCATCGGATAAGTTGCGCGGCTATCTCGCGAAGGTCGAGATCAAGGCGCCGCAGATTCCGCTGATCAATAACGTCGATGTCGCGATCGTTTCCGATCCCGTCGCGATCAAGGACGCGCTCGTGCGTCAGGCGGCCGGTCCGGTGCGCTGGGTCGAATGCGTGCAGGCGATGGCAAAAGAGGGCGTGACGCACGTCATCGAATGCGGTCCCGGCAAGGTGCTCGCGGGTCTGACGAAGCGTATCGACGGCAATCTCGTCGGCGGCTCGATCTTCGATCCGGCATCGCTCGAGGAAACGCGCAAACTGATCGCTGGCTGAGGAACAACGACATGAGTCTCCAGAATCAAGTAGCAATCGTCACGGGCGCGTCGCGCGGCATCGGACGCGCGATCGCGCTCGAACTCGCGAAGCAGGGCGCGACGGTCATCGGCACGGCGACGAGCGAAAGCGGCGCGGCCGGCATCGGCGAGGCGTTGCAGCAGGCGGGCGGCAAGGGCCGCGGCGCGGTGCTGAACGTGAACGACGCGGCCGCGGCGGACGCGTTCATCGACGGCATCGTGAAGGAATTCGGCGCGCTGAACGTGCTCGTCAACAACGCGGGCATCACGAAGGATCAGCTCGCGATGCGCATGAAGGACGACGAATTCGACGCCGTCATCGACACCAACCTGCGCGCGGTCTTCCGTCTGTCGCGCGCCGTGTTGCGCCCGATGATGAAGGCGCGCGGCGGCCGGATCATCAATATCACGTCGGTGGTCGGTTCGTCGGGCAATCCGGGGCAGGCGAATTACGCCGCCGCGAAGGCCGGCGTCGCGGGCATGACGCGCGCGCTTGCGCGCGAAATCGGCAGCCGCGGCATCACAGTGAACTGCGTCGCGCCGGGTTTCATCGATACGGACATGACCAAGGTCCTGCCGGAAGAGCAGCGGACCGCGCTCACGGCGTCTATCCCACTTGGCCGACTGGGCGCGCCGGAAGATATCGCGCATGCTGTGGCATTCCTGGCATCGCCGTTTGCCGGTTACATCACCGGTACGACGCTGCACGTGAACGGCGGCATGTACATGTAAGGCCTTAATAGGCATTTCGCGGAATTTCGCTTAATATCCGCGCCGGGACGGGCGCGCGAAATGCTCAAAAGAGCTTCGTGCGCACCGCTTCAGCGCGGCAGTAACAAATTAGTGCGACGTCAGCGGCAGCCCTCTTGATGAAGGGCGCCAGACGACGGAGCATGGAACTGACGCGCCGTATTTTGCGGGTCCAAACCTGATAAAATGCGCGCACTCGTATTTTTGAACTTTTTTCCCTCGGAGGGCTGCATGGACAACATCGAACAGCGCGTGAAGAAGATCGTCGCCGAACAACTGGGCGTGGCGGAAGCCGAAATCAAGAACGAAGCTTCGTTCGTGAACGATCTGGGCGCTGACTCGCTCGATACGGTCGAACTCGTGATGGCGCTGGAAGACGAATTCGGCATGGAAATTCCCGATGAAGAGGCCGAAAAGATCACCACGGTTCAGCAAGCGATCGATTACGCTCGCGCGAACGTCAAGGCCTGAGGCCGGACGCGCCAGCGACTCATCGCTCAACCAGCTTGATCGTCGCTGCAAACCGATTTGACAGCCACAGGGCACACAGGGCGGTTTCCTGTGGCCGCTGTGGCTTTTGTTTTTCGTCATTTTATGGATAAGGGGTTACCGTGAGCCGTCGTCGAGTTGTTGTTACAGGCCTGGGGCTCGTTTCGCCTGTCGGCAATACTGTTGCCGACGGCTGGGCCAATCTGGTCGCGGGCAAGTCGGGCATCGCCAATATCACGAAGTTCGATGCGACGAACTTTTCCACGCGTTTCGCCGGCGAGGTGAAGGGCTTCAACATCGAAGACTACATGCCCGCCAAAGAGGCGCGCCATATGGATACCTTCATCCATTTCGGCTTCGCCGCGGGCGTCCAGGCCATGCAGGACAGCGGCCTTGAGATCACCGATGAGAACTCGGAGCGCGTGGGCGTCGTGGTCGGCTCGGGCATCGGCGGTCTGCCGATGATCGAAGTCACGCAGACCGAGCTGCTCAATCGCGGTCCGCGCCGCATTTCGCCGTTCTTCGTGCCTGCGTCGATCATCAACATGATCTCCGGCCATTTGTCGATCCGCTTCGGCCTGAAGGGCCCGAACCTGTCGATGGTCACGGCCTGCACAACCGGCCTGCACTGCATCGGCGAGGCGTCGCGCCTGATCGAATACGGCGATGCGGACGTCATGATCGCCGGCGGCGCGGAAGCCACGGTTTCCCCGCTCGGCATCGGCGGCTTCGCGGCGGCGCGCGCGCTTTCGCAGCGCAACGACGACCCCGCGACGGCGAGCCGTCCGTGGGATACCGACCGTGACGGCTTCGTGCTCGGCGAAGGCGCCGGCGTGATGGTGCTCGAAGAGTACGAGCACGCGAAGAAGCGCGGCGCGAAAATCTATGCCGAGGTGCTCGGTTACGGCATGAGCGGCGACGCGTATCACATGACCGCACCGCCGGAAGACGGCGACGGCGGCCGCCGCGCGATGGTCAACGCAATGAAAAATGCGCGCATCAACGCGGACGAGGTGAATTACGTCAACGCGCACGGCACGTCGACGCCGCTTGGCGATATCGCGGAAACCATCGGCATCACGCGTGCGCTCGGCGATCAGGCGAAGAAGGTCGTCGTGAACTCCACCAAGTCCATGACCGGCCACTTGCTGGGCGGCGCGGGCGGGCTGGAGTCGGTTTTCACCGTGCTGGCCATTCACAATCAGGTGTCGCCGCCGACCATCAACATCTTCAACCAGGATCCGAAGTGCGACCTGGATTACTGCGCGAACACAGCGCGGGAAATGAAGATCGACGTGGCCGTGAAAAACTCGTTCGGCTTCGGCGGCACGAACGGCTCGCTCGTCTTCAAGCGCCACTGAGCACGGCGCGCTCGTCATCACGGGGATCGATATGACGGGCGCGTGCGTGGATCGGCCGCATCGGGAAACCGGCTCCGCGCCGGGCGTCGCGATGCGGCCGTCGCGTTTTATGCTCGGCGCGATGCTCGGATTCGCGAGCGTTGCGGGCGCGTCGGTGTTTCAGTGCGTCCTCGCGCAAGCGGAACACGCCGGGCATGCATTCGTGGCGTGCGGGGCGACATTGGCGGTGCTCGGGCTCGCGTCGTACCGATGGGTGCGGGCTCAGCCTTCGACCATCGGCTTGCTGCCGGACGGCCTCGCCGTCTGGAACCGGACCGGGGTGATGCGGTACACCTGTATCGCGGGATGCGCGCAATGGAGCGGTCGGCTCCTCGTACTGACCCTTCTGGACGCGCGCGAGCGGCGCGAAACGCTCGTCGTCGCAGCCGATTCGGTCGATGCCGGCACCTTTCGGCAACTCTCCGTACAGGCGCGCCGCGCCGCGGCTTCCCACCTGTAACGACTGTAACGGCGCATGAGCGTACCAGTTGCCTTACAGGCGGTAACGCTACAATAGCCCTCCGCGCAACACCCCAAGTTAAACGGATTTCACAGGTGAGCGAAAAAGAAATCGACCAATTGCTGGTCGAGCGTGTCCAGAAAGGTGAGAAGGCCGCGTTCGAACTGCTGGTCGCCAAATACCACCGCAAGATCATTCGACTGATCTCGCGCCTCGTGCGCGACCCCGCCGAAGTCGAGGACGTCGCCCAGGACGCCTTCATCAAGGCCTATCGCGCGCTTCCCCAATTTCGCGGCGAATCCGCGTTTTATACCTGGCTCTACCGGATTGCGGTCAACACCGCAAAGAACTACCTTGCGACACAGGGCCGCCGTGCTCCCACTTCTACCGAGGCCGATGCAGAAGAAGCGGAAACTTTCTCCGACGCGGACCAACTAAGGGATATCAACACGCCCGAGTCGATGTTGATGAGCAAGCAGATCGCCGAAACGGTCAATGCTGCGATGGCGCTGTTGCCGGAGGAATTGCGCACTGCCATCACGCTCAGGGAAATTGAAGGTCTGAGTTACGAGGAAATCGCCGAAATGATGGATTGCCCGATCGGCACCGTCAGATCGAGAATTTTTCGTGCTCGCGAAGCCATTGCGGCAAAATTGCGTCCGTTGTTGGACACTCCCGAAGGCAAGCGCTGGTAGGCGGCGGAATCCTCGGGGCAGGGACGCGATATCTGGGTTGGTGGTGTCACAACGGGGTGTGGTCAAAGATGGGGAGCATCATGGGGTCGGTCTCGATGCAGAATCAAACACAGACGGGTTCGCGCGGCGAGCGCATGTCGGCGTTCGTCGATGGTGAATCGCTCGATGAAATGGGTGATGTCAGCCAGTTTCTCGCGGAACTGAAAAACGGCGAACGCGCGGCTTGGTCGGCCTATCACCTGATCGGCGACGCCCTGCGTTCGGACGATCTCGCGGTCAGCCCGGCGCGCAGCAGTGCGTTCATGGCCGCATTCTCCGAGCGCTTCGAGGCCGAAGCGCATGTGCTGGCGCCAGCGGCGCTGCCCGCCGCAGCGGCGAAAGCGCGTGGCGGCATGCTGCGCCGTCGCGTGATGCCGGCCTTCGCGGTAGCGGCGGCGGCCGCCACATTGACGTGGATCGTAGTACCGCAATTGCAAGGCGTGGGCGGCCGCTCCGGCACACAGGTGGCGAGCGTCGCACCGGTGGATTCGATGCAGCGCGTCGCGCTCGCGTCGGTGCCGGCAGCAACCACGCGCTCGCCGATCGTGGAAGCGAACATCATCCGCGACGCCGATCTCGATCAATACCTCGAAGCGCATCAGCAATTCTCCCAGCAGCCCGCGATGCCCGGTTCCATGCCTTTGATTCGCGCAGCGGCTACGTCGCAGGGCCAATAATTTGATGCTGAATGTGCGGTTGAATAAAAAAAGTTACTGGGGGCGGCTGCCGGCGTTGATGCTCTGCGCAGCCGCGTTGTTGACAGCGGCAACCAGCTCCTATGCTCAGGGAGACGATCCCGCCGCCGTTCGCAAGACAGCCGCCAGCCTGCTCAACCGCATTCACGAAGCGGCCCAGCAGCAAAATTACGAAGGCACGTTCGTCTATCAACGCGGCGCGACGGTTCAATCGTCGCGCATCACGCACGTCGCCACTCGCGGCGACGGCGAATACGAATCGCTCGAAAGTCTCGATGGCGCGCAGCGCAAGATGCTGCGTCACGACGACGACATGTTCACGTTCGTACCCGAGCGACATCTTCTAGTCGTCGAGCATCGGCAAAACCGGGATTCCTTCCCGGCGCTGCTTTCGACCAGCGGCGACCAGGTGCTTTCCGTCTACGAGCCGAAGCTTCTGGGCAACGATCGCGTCGCGGGCGTCGAAAGCCAGGTGCTGGAGCTCGATCCGAAAGATTCCTATCGATTCGCCTACAAGCTCTGGGCCGACGCGAAGACCGGCTTGCTGCTGCGCGCGCAGACGCTCGATCCGGACGGTCAGGTGCTCGAGCAGCTTTCGTTCTCGCAAGTGCGCATCGGCGGGCCTATCGACAAGACGCCGATCGCGAACGGCATTCGCGGCACGTCGGGCTGGACCATCGTGCGGCCGCCCGTGCAGCCCGTCGACATGGAAGCGCAAGGCTGGCAACTGACGCCGAATATCGCGGGTTTTCGCAAGATTCGCGAGCTTCGCCGTCCGATGGCGTCGAGCCAGCAGGGTCAGCCGCCGATTCCGGTCGATCAGGCCGTGTTTTCCGACGGACTCGCGACGATCTCCGTTTTTGTCGAGCCGGTCGAGAAAAATACGCGCAAGGAAGGCGCGGGCAATAGCGGCGCCACGCATGTTCTGGTGAAGCGCCGTGGGGATTTCTGGATCACCTTGCTAGGTGAAGTGCCGCAAGCCACATTGCAGCAATTTGCTTCTACCATAGAATACAAGCCTTCCAAGTAATCCAGATCCCGGCCTCCAACATATGAGCAACTTCTCGCTGCGCAAGTTCATCGCGGCCGCGGCGCTCGCCGTGTGCCTGCCGTTCGTATCGCAATCTGCGTCAGCGGTGCCCACGGTGAACCTGCCGGACTTCACGACGCTCGTCGACAAGGTGGGGCCCTCGGTCGTGAACATTCGCACGACCTCGCGCGTGGGTTCAAGCAGCGATCTGCGCGGCCTGCCGCCGGGTCTCGATGAAGGCGACATGTCCGAGTTCTTTCGCCGCTTCTTCGGCATTCCAATGCCCGGCCAGCCTCCGCGCGGCGGCGGCGGCGGCGGCGGCGGCGGTGGTGGCGGCGGCGGCAACAACGGCGGCGGCAGCGGTGGCGACCAGGGCAAGGGCGGCAGTCGCAGCGCGCCGGACGACAACCAGGACAACTCGGAGCAGAGCAGCGGCGTCGGCTCGGGCTTCATCCTGTCGACCGACGGTTACGTGATGACCAATGCGCACGTCGTCGACGATGCGGACACCATCTACGTCACGCTCACCGACAAGCGCGAGTTCAAGGCGCGGCTCGTCGGCGTCGACGAGCGCACGGACGTGGCCGTCGTGAAGATCAGCGCGACGAATCTGCCGGCGATCACCATCGGCGATTCGAACAAGGTGCGCGTCGGCGAATGGGTGCTCGCGATCGGTTCGCCGTTCGGCCTGGACAACACGGTGACCGCGGGCATCGTCAGCGCGAAAGGGCGCGACACGGGCGATTACCTGCCGTTCATCCAGACCGATGTCGCCGTGAATCCGGGCAACTCGGGCGGTCCGCTCATCAACATGGCGGGCGAGGTGATCGGCATCAACTCGCAGATCTACAGCCGCACTGGCGGCTTCATGGGCATTTCGTTCGCGATTCCGATCGATGAAGCGATGCGCGTGGCGGATCAGTTGAAGACGTCGGGCAAGGTCGTGCGCGGGCGCATCGCGGTCGCGATCGGCGAAGTGACGAAGGATGTCGCCGATTCGCTCGGGCTGGCGAAGGCACAGGGCGCACTCGTGTCGAGCGTCGAATCGGGTGGTCCGGCCGATAAGGCAGGCGTGCAGCCGGGCGACATCATCCTGAAGTTCAACGGCCAGAATGTCGAGACCGCGACCGATTTGCCGCGCATGGTCGGCGATACGAAGCCCGGCACGAAGACCACGCTGACGATCTGGCGCAAGGGCCAGACGCGCGATCTGTCGGTGACGATCGCCGAGATGCAGCCGGACAAGGTCGCGAAGACCGAGCAGAAGAAGGCGCCGCAACCGAAGGAGCGCGCAAGCAATTCGCTCGGTATGGCGGTGAGCGACATTCCGGCGGATCAGAAGAAGGCGCTCAAGCTGTCGAGCGGCGTTCAGGTCGATGCCGTCGAAGGGCCGGCGGCGCGCGCGGGCTTCCAGAAGGGCGACATCGTTATGCGCATCGGCGATACGGATATCACGAGCGCGAAGCAGTTCCAGGAAGTCGCGCAAGGTCTGGACGCCAGCAAGATGGTCGCGATTCTCGTGCGTCGCGGCGACAACACGCAGTTCGTGCCGCTGCGCCCGCGCGTGCCGGCGCAGAAGTAAGCGCATGACCTCGGTTTCGGGCGTGCCTTTTGTCCTGTACGGGCGCGCCTGGTGTCATCTGTGCGAGGACATGCGGGCCGAACTGGCGCCGATCGCCGCGCGGCACGGCCGGGGCGTCGAATGGATCGACATCGATGAAGATCCGCTGCTGGAGGCGCGCTACGACGAGCGCGTGCCGGTGCTCACGCTCGACGGCGTCGAGTTGTGCCAGTACCGGCTCGACCCGCGCGCCGTGTACGCGGCGCTCGGCGCGCGTGAGCCGTGAGTCCGGCAGAGGCGAAATCCGCCGGGGCAACCCTGTTTTCGGCTAAAATGCTGAAGTTTTCCCCAAATTTTCAAGGCGTGCTCCGCGTTGGTGAGGGCGCGCCTTTTTCGCTTTTTTCGGGCTTGCGGCACTGAATGGACCATATTCGTAACTTCTCGATCATTGCGCACATCGACCACGGCAAGTCGACGCTCGCCGACCGCATCATCCAGTTGTGCGGCGGCTTGTCCGACCGTGAGATGGAAGCGCAGGTGCTCGATTCGATGGACCTCGAGCGCGAGCGCGGCATCACGATCAAGGCGCAAACTGCGGCGCTCACCTACAAGGCGCGTGACGGCAAGGTCTACAACCTGAACCTGATCGACACGCCGGGGCACGTCGACTTCTCCTACGAAGTCAGCCGCTCGCTGTCCGCGTGCGAGGGCGCGCTCCTCGTCGTCGATGCGAGTCAGGGCGTCGAGGCGCAAACCGTCGCGAACTGCTACACCGCGATCGAACTGGGCGTCGAAGTCGTGCCGGTGCTGAACAAGATCGACCTGCCGGCGGCGAATCCCGAGAACGCGATCTCCGAAATCGAGGACGTGATCGGCATCGACGCGACCGACGCCGTGCATTGCAGCGCGAAAACCGGTCTGGGCGTCGAAGACGTGCTCGAATCGCTGATCGCGAAGGTGCCGCCGCCGAAGGGCGACACGGAAGCGCCGCTGCAGGCGCTCATCATCGATTCGTGGTTCGACAACTACGTCGGCGTCGTGATGCTGGTGCGCATCGTCAATGGCACGCTGAAGCCGAAAGACAAGATCAAGATGATGGCGACCGGTGCGCAATACCCGGTCGAGCACGTCGGCGTGTTCGCGCCGAAGTCGACGAACCTCGCGCAGCTTTCGGCGGGGCAGGTGGGCTTCGTGATCGCGGGCATCAAGGAACTGACGGCCGCGAAAGTGGGCGATACCGTCACGCTCTCGACCCGCGCCGCCGAAGCGCCGCTGCCGGGCTTCAAGGAAGTGAAGCCGCAGGTTTTCGCCGGGCTCTATCCGGTCGAGGCGAACCAGTACGACGCGCTGCGCGAATCGCTCGAAAAGCTGAAGCTCAACGATGCATCGCTGCAATACGAGCCTGAAGTGTCGCAGGCGCTCGGCTTCGGTTTCCGCTGCGGCTTTCTCGGTCTGCTGCACATGGAAATCGTGCAGGAGCGGCTCGAGCGCGAGTTCGACATGGACCTCATCACCACGGCGCCGACGGTGATCTACCAGGTCGTGCAGCGCGACGGCACGACCATCTCCGTCGAAAACCCGGCGAAGATGCCGGAGCCGCCGAAGATCGAGGAAGTGCGCGAGCCGATCGTCACCGTGAACCTGTACATGCCGCAGGAATATGTCGGCTCGGTCATCACGCTGTGCACGAACAAGCGCGGCCAGCAGATCAACATGCAGTATCACGGCCGTCAGGTGCAGTTGACCTACGAAATCCCGATGGCGGAAATCGTGCTCGACTTCTTCGACCGCCTGAAGTCGACGTCGCGCGGCTATGCGTCGATGGACTACGAATTCAAGGAATATCGCGCGGCCGATGTAGTCAAGGTGGATATGCTCATCAACGGCGACAAGGTCGATGCGCTGTCGGTCATCGTGCACCGCTCGCAGAGCCAGCATCGCGGCCGCGAAGTGGCGTCGAAGATGCGCGAGCTGATTCCGCGTCAGATGTACGACGTCGCGATTCAGGCGACCATCGGCTCGAACATCATCGCGCGCGAGAACATCAAGGCGTTGCGCAAGAACGTGCTTGCGAAATGCTACGGCGGCGACATCTCGCGCAAGAAGAAGCTGCTCGAAAAGCAGAAGGCCGGCAAGAAGCGCATGAAGCAGGTCGGTTCGGTCGAAATCCCGCAAGAGGCTTTCCTGGCGATTCTGCGCGTCGATGAATGACGCTGGCGCCGCGAGGCAAACAACGATAACAACCGGAAGCGATTGATGAATTTCGCATTGATTCTTTTGATTCTCGTCGTATTGACGGGTATTGCATGGGTGCTGGACAAACTGGTGTTTCTGCCGCAACGGCGGCGCGCCGCCGAGGCCGCGGTGGCCGAGTTCGATCGCCAGCAGGAGCGTGTCGGCGAGCGTTTCGCCGATGAGAACGCCGCGCAGACGCGCGCCCGCTTGCGCGACGACAAGCTCCGCCAACCGTGGTGGCTCGAATACACGGCGAGCTTCTTTCCGGTGATTCTCGCGGTGTTCGTGGTGCGCTCGTTCATCATCGAGCCTTTCAAGATTCCGTCCGGCTCGATGGTTCCGACCTTGCTCGTCGGCGACTTCATCCTCGTGAACAAGTACGAGTACGGCCTGCGCATGCCGATCACCAACACGAAGATGACGAACGGCGGCCCGCTCAAGCGCGGCGACGTCGTGGTGTTCCGCTACCCGAAGGACGAGTCGGTCGACTACATCAAGCGTGTGATCGGTCTGCCGGGCGACACTGTCGCGTATGAAGACAAGAAGCTCACGATCAACGGCAAGCCGGTGCCCGAAACACCGCTGCCGGACTATTTCGACGACGAGCGCATCGGTTACGCGAAGCAGTTCGAGGAAGACCTCGACGGACGCAAGAACGCGATCCTGAACAATCCGCAGGTGCCGCCGTTCGTCGTCGGCGCGGACGACTTCCCGTTTCGCGACAACTGCAACTACAACGCGCAGGGCGTCACGTGCAAGGTGCCGCCGGGCAACTACTTCATGATGGGCGATAACCGCGACAACAGCGCGGACAGCCGCTACTGGGGCTTCGTGCCGGACAAGAATATCGTCGGGCGCGCGTTCTTCATCTGGATGAACTTCAGCAACCTGAAGCGCATCGGCTCGTTCCAGTGATATGCGCAACGCCGGCTCGTCCCGATAAGACCGCCGGCGTTCGTCTCGATAAAAACAAGCTTCGAAACGGCGTGAAGAAGCGCGGCTAACACCGTCTCGCCACGCGTTTTCCGGCGTGGACCGGCGGAATCGTCCGCCCGCGCGCCCGCGTTATACTCTCTCCATGCCATCTTCTCCGTTGGAAAGCCGGCTGCGGTACGAATTTCGCAATGCGGAATTACTGCGCCAGGCGATGACCCACCGCAGTCACAGCGCCACGCACAATGAACGGCTCGAATTTCTCGGCGATTCCGTTCTAAATTGCGTGGTGGCGGCGCTTTTGTTCCAACGATTCGGCAAACTCGACGAAGGCGACCTGTCGCGCGTGCGTGCGAATCTTGTCAAACAGCAGTCGCTTTACGAAATCGCGCAGGCGCTCAACGTGTCCGAAGGCTTGCGGCTCGGCGAAGGCGAACTGCGCAGCGGCGGCTTCCGCCGTCCGTCGATTCTCGCCGATACCCTCGAAGCCATCTTCGGCGCGATCTTCCTCGACGGCGGTTTCGACGCCGCGTACACGGTCATCAAGCGGCTCTACACGCCGGTGCTCGATCACATCGATCCGCGCACTATCGGCAAGGATGCGAAGACGCTGCTGCAGGAATATCTCCAGGGACACAAGATCGCGCTGCCGACTTACACGGTCATCGCGACTCACGGCGCCGCGCACAATCAGCAGTTCGAAGTCGAATGCACGGTGCCGAAGCTCGACGTGAAGGTGTCGGGTTCCGGCGCGAGCCGCCGCGCTGCCGAACAGGCTGCGGCCAAAAAAGCGCTCGACGAAGTGGCGGCCGCCGCGCCGACGCTCGGCGTGAAGCCGAAGCGCAAGGGCGCGCGCGCCGCGAAGCTGGTCGAACCGGAAGTGGTGCCCGGCGTCACCGGCATCCAGACGGCGCTCGATCTGCGTTCTCCCGACCGGCGCGAGCGCCATCATGGTCCGCACGGCGCGCAATCCGCTGCGCAGGAACGCCCGGCCACCGCGCCGCTCGCCGTGATCCGCGCGACGCATGTTGAGCCGTCCGCGAGCGCCTACGCAGCCGCCGACAAAACCGAACGCGCCGTGATCCACAAGCCGGAAAAAGCGGCGAAGAGCGATTCGACCGAGCCGCCCGAGCGCAGCGCGAACGCGGACAAGCCCGCACCTTCCAACGATCGCGAAGACAATTCCGCAGCCGACACCGAAACGAGTAACGCCGCAGGCCCCGATGCGACCAGCCACGTCGTGCGCGCCGCCGACGCCGGCCACTGACGCGTGCCGCCGCGCCTATCGCGCACACGCGCCCCAACGATTTATTGCCGCACACATCTATGAACGCTCCTACTTCTTCTGGTTTCCGCTGCGGCATGGTCGCGATCGTCGGCCGTCCGAACGTCGGCAAGTCGACGCTGATGAACGCGCTCGTCGGTCAGAAGGTGAGCATCACCTCGCGCAAGGCGCAGACGACTCGCCATCGCATCACCGGCATCAATACGTTCGAGGACGCGCAGTACATCTTCGTCGATACGCCCGGTTTCCAGACGCGCCACAGCGGCGCGCTCAACCGCTCGCTGAACCGCGCGGTGACGTCGACGCTGACTTCCGTCGATGCGATTCTCTTCGTGATCGAAGCGGGCCGTTTCGGTCCCGACGACCAGAAAGTGCTCGACCTGATTCCGGCCGGCACGCCCACGCTGCTGATCGCGAACAAGCTCGATCGCGTCGGCGACAAGGATTCGCTCTTTCCCTTCATGCAGCAGATGTCGGCGCTGCGTGACTTCCGCGAGATCGTGCCGCTGTCGGCCAAGCATCCCGAGGACATCAAGCGGCTCATGTCGGTCATCAAGCCCTATCTGCCGGAAGGCGAGCCGATCTACGGCGAGGACGATCTGACCGATCGGAGCGAGCGCTTCCTCGCGGCCGAAATCCTGCGCGAGAAGGTTTTTCGCTGGACCGGCGACGAGTTGCCGTACACGAGCACGGTGCTCATCGACAAATTCGAAACCGAAGGGCGTCTGCGCCGCGTCTTCGCGACGATTCTCGTCGACCGCGACACCCACAAGGCGATGATCATCGGCCAGAAGGGCGCGAAGCTGAAGCAGATCAGCACGGAAGCGCGACTCGACATGGAGAAGCTCTTCGATGGCCCCGTGTATCTCGAGACCTTCGTCAAGGTGAAGAGCGGCTGGGCGGATAACGAAGCGGGCCTGCGCGCATACGGCTACGAGTGATGCATGGACGACGGCTCGAACGGCGCCCGGATGATTCCACCCGCCGATGATCGTCCCGCCGACGATTTCGACGCGGACGAGCGCCCGGCCGCGCGCGCCGTGCCGAAGCCCAGGCGGACGTCATCGTCATCGTCCGTTGCCGGGAGCGGCGAGAAGCGGCCGCGCGCCGCGCCGCGCTCCGACTTTCGTATCGCCGAGCAGCCGGGCTTCGTGCTGCACAGCTATCCGTATCGCGAGACGAGCCTCATCATCGATGTGTTTTCGCGCGATTTCGGCCGCGTCGCGCTCGTCGCGAAAGGCGCGAAGCGCCCGCATTCCGCGCTGCGCGGCGTGCTGCAGACGTTTCAGCCGCTGGGCCTCTCCTGGTCCGGCAAGGGCGAAGTCCGCACGCTGACGACCGCCGAATGGGTCGGCGGCATGCTGCCGCTGGCCGGCGACGCGTTGCTTTGCGGCTTCTACGTGAACGAGCTGCTCGTCAAGTTCTGCGCGCGCGAAGACGCGCATCCGGCGCTCTTCAATCATTACGTGCTGACGCTTTCGCGCCTCGCGCACGACGAGCCCGCCGTGCAGGTATTGCGCTCGTTCGAGCGCGTGCTTCTGCGCGAAACCGGCTATGCGATGAATCTCACGCGCACCGTCACGCGCCAGCCGGTCGTGGCCGAAGGCCGCTATGTGTTCGATCCGGACCGCGGCGTGCGCGAAGCGTCCGACGATCTTCCCGCACCCTGGCCGGTGATTTCGGGGCAGACGCTCATCGACATGGAACGCGACGACTACACCAGTCCGCAGACGGCTGCGCAAAGCAAAACGCTGATGCGCTTCCTGCTGAACCATTACCTGGGCGGCACGCCGCTCGCCACCCGTCAGATATTGATCGACCTGCAAAAACTATGAGCTTCTTTCTCTCATCGCCAGCGAGCGTGATCGATCTGGGCGTGAACATCGATCACGTTGCCACGTTGCGCAATGCGCGCGGCACGTCGTATCCCGATCCGATCCGCGCGGCGCTCGCCGCCGAGGAAGCGGGCGCCGACGTCATCACCCTGCACTTGCGCGAGGATCGCCGCCATATCGTGGATGCCGATGTGCGCACGCTGCGACCGCTTTTGAAAACGCGCATGAATCTCGAGTGCGCGGTGACGCGCGAGATGCTCGACATCGCGTGCGAGATCAGGCCGCACGATGTCTGCCTCGTGCCGGAAAAGCGCCAGGAGGTGACGACCGAAGGCGGCCTCGATGTCGCAGGCCGCTTCGAGGAGGTGAAGGCCGCGTGCCGGCAGCTTGCCGACGCGGGCGCGCGCGTATCGCTTTTCATCGATCCGGACGAGACGCAGATTCGCGCCGCGCACGAAGCCGGCGCGCCGGTGATCGAACTGCACACGGGCCGATATGCCGAAGCCCACGACGAAGCCGAACAGCAGCGCGAGTTCGAGCGCGTCGCGGCGAGCGTCGATTTCGGCAACTCGCTCGGGCTCAAGGTGAACGCGGGCCACGGACTGCACTACACGAACGTGCAGGCGATCGCCGCGCTGCCGGGCATCGTCGAGCTGAACATCGGGCACGCGATCGTCGCGCATTCGATTTTCGCGGGCTGGGACAATGCCGTGCGCGAGATGAAGGCGATCATGGTCGCGTCGCGCCTCGCGTCGATCCACGCCCGCTGAGCACGTCATGGCCATCTACGGAATCGGCACGGACGTCGTGCAGGTGAGCCGCGTCGCGGCGGTGATGAGGCGCACGAAAGGACGCTTCGCCGAAAAGGTGCTCGGCCCCGACGAGTTACGCATCTATCACGCGCGCAACGCGCGCTCGGAAGTACGCGGCCTCGCGTTTCTCGCGACGCGCTTTTCGGCCAAGGAAGCGTTCTCGAAGGCGATCGGCCTCGGCATGCGCTGGCCGATGACGTGGCGCGCGCTGCAGACGCTCAGCGAGCCGAGCG
Organism: Caballeronia sp. S22; assembly: GCF_964261745.1. Classification (NCBI taxonomy): domain Bacteria; kingdom Pseudomonadati; phylum Pseudomonadota; class Betaproteobacteria; order Burkholderiales; family Burkholderiaceae; genus Caballeronia; species Caballeronia sp. S22. The sequence goes on from NZ_OZ180035.1 coordinate 1,038,807, forward strand.
GCAAGCCGATGATCGCCGCGTCCGGCGAGCTGGCCGAATGGCTCGCGCAACGCGGCATCACGGCGAAGGTCACGGTCAGCGACGAGCGTGACTACGCGGTGTCGTTCGTCATCGCGGAAGTGCCCGATCAGGCCTGAGTTCAATCCAACTAACGCACAAGAAACCAATTGAATCCGATGAAACGCACTCCCGGGCCCGTCATGTTCGACGTCGCCGGCACGACGCTGAACGACGCGGATATCGAGCGCCTCACCCATTCGATGACCGGCGGCATCATTCTGTTCGCGCGGCATTTCGAGAACCGCGCGCAGCTCGTCGCACTGACGGATGCGATCCGCGCGGTGCGCGACGATATCCTGATCGCCGTCGATCACGAAGGCGGGCGCGTGCAGCGCTTTCGCACCGACGGCTTCACGGTGCTGCCCGCGCCGGGCAAGCTCGGCGAGTTGTGGGACCGCGACGTGCTCGCCGCGACGAAAGCTGCGACCGCGTTCGGCTACGTGCTCGCGGCGGAGTTGCGCGCGTGCGGCATCGACATGAGCTTCACGCCGGTGCTCGATCTGAATTACGGACAGTCGAAGGTCGTCGGCGATCGCGCGCTGCACAGCGATCCGCGCGTCGTGACCATGCTCGCGAAGAGCCTGAATCACGGCCTCGCGCTCGCCGGCATGGCGAACTGCGGCAAGCACTTTCCGGGTCACGGTTTCGCCGAAGCCGATTCGCACGTCGCGCTGCCGACCGACGATCGCACGCTCGAAGAAATCCTCGCCACCGACGTGCGTCCGTATGACTGGCTCGGCATGTCGCTGTCATCGGTGATTCCCGCGCACGTCATCTATACGCAGGTCGACGATAAGCCCGCCGGCTTTTCGCGCATCTGGCTGCAGGACATCCTGCGCGGCAAGCTCGGCTTCAACGGCGCGATCTTCAGCGACGACCTTTCGATGGAAGCGGCCCGCGCGGGCGGCACGCTCACCGAAGCGGCCACTGCCGCGCTGACGGCGGGCTGCGACATGGTGCTGATCTGCAATCAGCCGGACGAGGCGGGCAAGGTGCTGGAGCAGTTGCGCTATACGCCGCCGAAGGCATCGGAGCAGCGCCTGAGGCAGATGCGTCCGCGCGGCAAGGCGCTGCGCTGGAGCAAGCTGCAGGCGCACGCCGACTATCAGGCGGCGCGCGCACTCGTCAAAGAGATGCTCGGCTAAAACGAAAACGCCACGACCTGAATCGTGGCGTTTTGCTTTCTGGCGCCGCGATGAATCACGACGATTCCAGCTTCATCCTCTGCAGCTTGTTGTAGAGCGTCTTCGGGCTGATGCCGAGCAGCGTGGCCGCGCGATGACGCGTGCCGCCGACCGCTTCGAGCGTCGCGCGGATCAGCATGTCTTCGACATCCGCGAGCGCCGTGCCGACCGTCACCTGCACGCTGCTTCCGTTCAGGCCACGTCCGCCGAGGCCGCCCGGCTCATCGACGCGCAGCGTCTCGATGGTTTCGCCCGACGCGTGATACGCGCGCCGCACGCGCTCGCGCATTTCGCGCACATTGCCCGGCCATTCGCTCGTGATGCACTCGCGAATGAACGCCGGACTGATGCGCTTCGGCGAGCCGCTCGTGATCCCGGCGATGTGATTCTCGCGGTTCAGTTCGTCGACGAGCGTTTCCGCGATCAACGCGATGTCGTCGTCGCGATCGCGCAGCGGCGGCAACATGATCGACGACGCCGACAGGCGCTGAAACAGATCCTCGCGCATCGCGCCGCTCGCGACCGCCTCGCGCATCGGCAGGCGCGACGCGGCGATCAGCCGGAAGTCCGTCATGATGCGATTGCTGCCGCCCACGCGCATGAAGGTCTGCGAATCGAGCGCGCGCAAGAGCGCTTCTTGTTGAGCGGGAGGCAGCGAATCGATCTGGTCGAGGAACAGCGTGCCGCCGCCCGCCTGTTCGAGCAGGCCCGGCTCGCGGTTCTCCGCGCCGGCGAACGCGTTGCGCTCGTGGCCGAAGAGGATGCTTTCCATCGAGCGCTGCGAGCCGTCGCTATTGCGGCTCGCGGAGCAATCGAAGGTGACGAACGGGCCTTTGCGTCGACGGCTCAGCTGATGAATCGTGCGCGCCGCGATCTTCTTGCCCGTGCCCGGCTCGCCGCAGATCAGCACGGCGGCTTCCGTCGGCGCGGTGTGCTCGATCAGATCGTAGACGTGCTGCATCGCGGCGCTGCGGCCGATCATGTCGCCGAAATGGCCCAGCTCGCGCAACGTCGAACGCAGCGCCTGGACTTCCTCGGTGAGCTCGTACGGTCGCGGTATGCGCGCGAGGAGGCTGCGCAGACGCGGAATGTTCACCGGTTTCAGGAGATAGTCCCAGATGCCGTGCCGCAGACCTTCGATCGCGCTTTCGACCGTCGCATTGCCGGTCATCACGATGACGGGCAACGCGCCATCGGGTGGTTGCGAGGGCAGGCTCGGCAACAGGTCGAGGCCGGAGCCGTCCGGAAGATTCAGGTCGATCAGCACGACATCCGGAATGAAGCGGGTCAGCGCGGAGCGCGCCTCGGCGAGCGTCGTCGCTGTATCGACGGAAAAGCCGTCTGCCGTGAGGATCGCGGACAGGCCGGAGAGGCTATTAGGATCGTCTTCGACAATCAGTGCGTGTGGCATGGCGGACCAACGTATCAAAGTGGACTGTAGTGCGCCGTCTCCGCGTGGGATCGGGCGGTTCGTGGGCGGGAAACGGCGCCTCGTTCCGGCGTCTGGCGCGTCACCCGCTGCGGTTTTCGTCCTGCGTTACTCGTTCGTCATCTCGGGTGCTGCGCGCGTCATTGCGGCCTGAGATGCAATTCGTTGCTGACGGATTGCACGCCCGGCACGCCACGCGCCACGGCGAGCGCTTTTTGAATCTGTACCTCCGAATCCACATATCCCGACAACTGCACGACGCCGCGATAGGTCGCGACGCTCATCGGCAAGACCTTGAGCGCCGGATCCGCGACGAGCGCGGCTTTCACACGCGCGGCAAGCGCTGCATCGTCGGTGGCGATATCGCTGCCTCCGTTCGTGTTCGCCGATGTCGCCGGGGTGGACTTGCAGCCGGCAGTGAAAGCGAAGGCGGGCAGGGCGAGCGCCGCGACGATCAGAAACCGGCTCTGGATGAAAGGCGTGCTGTGCATGTCGGTTCTGAATTCTGGATTTGCACGTTCGAGCAGAAATCGTGCCAAGCAGTTAATTTTGCCGATGGAAGCGAATCGCGCGGGCCGGGCGCGGATGCTTGCGTCGATTGTCGACAAAACTTATCGGGGCGCGACCGGTAAAGTTTGCCTGAATTTGTCAAAAAATTCATGCAAAAGAAAAAGCGCCCGCGAAGGGGCGCTTTTTTGGAATGGCGGCGAGCCGTTGCGGCGGCCGCTCTGCTTACGATGCGGCGGCGCGAGGCTTACGCGCGGCTGCGATATTCGTTCGTGCGGGTGTCGATTTCGATCTTGTCGCCGATGTTGCAGAAGAGGGGCACTTGCAGCTCGAAACCCGTGTTCAGCTTGGCGGTCTTCAGCACCTTGCCCGACGACGTGTCGCCCTTGACGGCCGGTTCCGTGTAGACGATCTCGCGAACCAGCGTGGTCGGCAGTTCGACCGAGATGGCCTTCTCGTTGTAGAACACGACTTCGCAAGCCATGCCGTCTTCGAGGTAGTTGAGCGCGTCGCCCATCATTTCGGCTTCGACTTCGAACTGGTTGTAGTCGGCGTCCATGAAGACGTACATCGGGTCCGCGAAGTACGAGTACGTCACTTCCTTGCGGTCGAGCACGACGACGTCGAACTTGTCGTCCGCCTTGTAGACGGTTTCCATGCCGGCGGCCGTCAGCAGGTTCTTGAACTTCATTTTGACGACCGCGGAGTTGCGGCCCGATTTGTTGTACTCGGCGCGCTGCACGACCATGGCATCGTTGCCGATCATGACGACGTTGCCGACGCGGAGTTCTTGTGCGGTCTTCATAAAACTAGGTCCTGTACAAAAGGATTTGGCTTGAATGCCTGGAATGAATCGATCGGACGGCGGCGCTGCCGGTTTTTATTGCCGCCACCGTGCGAGAGTTCTGGCTAACGAGGGAGGGACGCGCCTTCGGGCGGACCCGCGCGGCGTAATGTTGAAACTGCAACCTGCTTCCTCGGATAACCGCTTATTTTAACTGACTTTTTGCGTGTTTGGCCAGTCGCATGGCGCGGCGGGAAACGCCGTGAGTCGATGCTCATCGGCCCAGACGCGAGGCCGCATGGGCGACGAGATTGCCCGCCAGATCGCCGACCCCCGCCAGTTCCTTCGCCCAACGAGCCGCGCACGTCTCCAGCTTTTGCCGATGACGCCAGAAATCGGCCCAGTCGGGCACGCCCGCGCCGTTCCACGCGTGCCAGAAGCGCGCGACGGCTTCGCGGGCGGACGGATCGAGCGTGCCCGTGTAATGCGCGAGCGCGGCGTCGAGTTTCGGCAGATGGGCGTCGTCGGCCTGCGGATAGATTTGCCAGACGAACGGCTTGTGCGCCCATTGCGCGCGCACGAAGGAATCCTCGCCGCGCACGAAGTTGATGTCGGCCGCCCAGAGCAACTCGTCGAAGCGCGGCTGCTCGACGAAGCCGAGCGCGTGCGCCCGCAACGCGCCCGCACTTGCCGACGCGCCGGCCGCAAAGTTCGGCAGGCCGAAAAAGCGCGCGAGCGCGCCGGAAATGCGGCCTTCGGGCACGAGCAGGACGACGGGCGCGTCGGCGTCGCGCCATTGCGCGAGCAGCGCATCGACCGCCGGATTTTCATAGGCGAAGAGCGACACGACCGTTTCGCCGTCGCCCGGACGCTCGATGCCGACGCGCTCGCGCCACCATGCGTGCGCATCGAAGTGCTCGCGTCGCGTATCGAGATCGCGCTCCTTCAGCACGCCGCCCGTGCCCTTCCCGAGGCCCGGAAAGAAGAAGCTCTTGTCGAGCGGATAACGCGGGTGCGGAGACGGCCGCATGTGGAAATCGGCGACCCAGTCCTCGCCGCTCAGGTACTCGAGATTGATCCAGACGGGCTTCGGCTCGCGGCGCGCCATCGCGGCGATGTACGCGTGCGGCAATTCGCACCCGAACGCCTCGATCACGACATCCGGAATGGCGAGCGTATCGCCTGCGTGCGACGGCTCGTGCCAGCGCTCGATCGTGACGCCCATCGCATCCTGACGCGAAAGTGCCGCGTCGACCTCGGGGCAGAGCGCATGGAAGACCTTCAGGTCGTCGACGAAAAGGCGCACGCGCCAGCCGTGCTCCGCGCGCAACTGCCGCGCGAGACGCCAGCACACGCCGATGTCGCCGAAGTTGTCGACGACTGCGCAGAAGATGTCGCAGGCGAGTTCCGGGTCGGCGGGATGTGGAGTCATGAGGATGAAGGCGCGCGGTTTAATGTTCTAAACTGGCGATTCTAAGATAACGCGCCTGGCACGGCTCACCGTCGTGCCGATGCTTTTCCGTCCCCCTTGCTGTATGACTGACACCGACGCCTCCCCACCGGATTTCGACTCGAAAAAGACGCTCGCGCAATTGCCGCATCTGCCCGGCGTGTACCGCTATTACGACGGCGACGGCAACGTGCTCTACGTCGGCAAGGCGCGCAACTTGAAAAAGCGCGTGTCGAGCTACTTCACGAAGACGCTGCATTCGCCGCGCATCGCGATGATGGTCACGCGCATCCGCAAGATCGAGACGACCGTCACGCGTTCGGAAGCCGAAGCGCTGCTGCTCGAGAACAATCTCATCAAGGCGCTCGCGCCGCGCTACAACATTCTCTTTCGCGACGACAAGTCGTATCCGTTTCTCAAGCTCACGGGCCACAAGTTTCCGCGCATGGCCTACTATCGCGGCGCGGTCGACAAGAAAAACCAGTACTTCGGCCCGTTTCCGAGCGCGTGGGCGGTGCGCGAGAGCATCCAGATCCTGCAGCGCGTATTCCAGTTGCGCACGTGCGAGGACTCGGTCTTCAACAACCGCACGCGGCCGTGCCTCCTGCATCAGATCGGGCGCTGCACGGCGCCGTGCACGGGGCTCATCACGGAAGAGGACTACGCGCGCGATGTGTCGAACGCATCGCGCTTTTTGCTCGGGCGTCAGGGCGAAGTGATGAAGGAGCTGGAGCAAAAGATGCACGCGTTCGCCGCCGATCTGAAATTCGAGCAGGCCGCGGCGGTGCGCAATCAGATGAGCTCGCTGTCGACCGTGCTGCATCAGCAGGCGATCGAAGTCGGCGGCGAAAGCGACGTCGATATCCTCGCGGTCGTCGCGCTCGGCGGCAAGGTCTGCGTGAATCTCGCGATGGTGCGCGGCGGCCGGCATCTCGGCGACAAGGCGTATTTCCCGGCGCACGTCGAAAGCGCGATAGCGCTGGACGATGAAGACGATCTCCCCGATGTCGCCGATCTCCCCGAAGTCGACGAAGCGGAATCCGGCGCGCCCGTTGCAGTTGAGTCTTCCGCGCAGACGAGCGTCGAGCCGGTGCAAGCCGATCCGGAAGCCGAACCCGAACCGCGCGAAGGCGCGCTCGAATCCGAAGTGCTCGAAGCCTTCATGGCGCAGCATTACATCGGCAATCGCGTGCCGCCGGTGCTCGTCGTGAGTCATGCACCGTCGAGCCGCGAGCTCGTCGATCTGCTGACGGAGCAGGCCGGCCACAAGGTCACACTGCTGCGTCAGCCGCAGGGCCAGAAACGCGCGTGGCTCTCGATGGCCGAAAACAACGCGAAGCTCGCGCTCGCGCGGCTTCTTTCGGAGCAAGGCTCGCAGCAGGCGCGCACGCGCTCGCTGGCGGAGACGCTCTCCATGGAGATGGACGATCTCGCGCAACTGCGCATCGAGTGCTTCGACATCAGTCATACGATGGGCGAGGCGACGCAGGCGTCGTGCGTCGTGTATCACCATCACACGATGCAGTCGGGCGAATACCGGCGCTACAACATCAACGGCATCACGCCCGGCGACGACTACGCCGCGATGCGCCAGGTGCTCACGCGCCGCTACGAGAAGATGGTCGCGCAGGCAGCCGCGAACGCGAACGACGAAGCGACGACCCTGCAACCCGACGATGCCGCCGATCCCAACGTCACGCCCGATGCCGCCGAACCCGTGGCCGCGGGCGGCACGCTGCCCAACATCGTGCTGATCGACGGCGGCAAGGGGCAGGTCGAGATCGCGCGGCAGGTTTTCTCCGAGCTCGGGCTGGATCACGGCATGCTGGTTGGTGTTGCGAAGGGAGAAGGGCGCAAGGTGGGACTCGAAACGCTGGTGTTCGCCGACGGCCGCAGCGCGCTCGAGCTCGGCAAGGAAAGCGCGGCGCTGATGCTCGTCGCGCAGATCCGCGACGAGGCGCACCGCTTCGCGATCACCGGCATGCGCGCGAAGCGGGCGAAAGCGCGACAGACTTCGCGGCTGGAAGAGCTGGAAGGTGTCGGTGCAAAACGGCGTCAGCGGTTGCTGTCGCGCTTCGGCGGATTGCGCGGCGTGCAGGCGGCGAGCGTCGAGGACCTGGCGAGCGTCGAAGGCATTTCGCTCGCGCTCGCGCAGCAGATTTATCGTCAGTTGCATTGAGCCGCGAGAGCCGGCTGCGAGGCGCGCTGCGCGGGCGGCGCGCCTTGTGAGCGCGGAGTCGACGCGGCACAATGGCGGCTTCCTTACACGTCCATCAAGCGCTTTCGCCCATGCCGTTCAATCTACCGATCTTCCTGACGTGGCTGCGAATCGTGCTGATTCCGCTCGTGGTGGGCGTGTTCTATTTGCCGGACATGATGATGAGCCCGGAGCATCGCAACCTGCTCGGCATGCTTATCTTCGTGCTCGCCGCACTCACCGACTGGTTCGACGGCTTTCTTGCGCGCAAGCTCAATCAGACGTCTTCGTTCGGCGCGTTCCTCGATCCGGTCGCCGACAAGCTGATGGTCACGGCCGCGCTGCTCGTGCTCGTGCAGCTGTCGCGGCTGAATGCGGTGATCGCGCTCATTATCGTCGGACGCGAGATCACGATTTCCGCGCTGCGCGAATGGATGGCGCAGATCGGCGCATCGAAGAGCGTCGCGGTGAATCAGCTCGGCAAGTTCAAGACCGTATGCCAGATGGTCGCGATTCCGATGCTGCTGTTCTACGGGCCGCTGAAGATCGCCGGCACGCCCTGGATGATCGACACGCGCGTATGGGGCTTGTGGCTCATCTACGTCGCGGCGTTCCTCACCGTCTGGTCCATGCTCTACTACATGAAGCTCGCGTGGCCCCAGATTCGCGAGCGCGGCGGCATGCTGTGAGACGAGCGATCGGCACATTGCAAAAATTGCGCCGAGCCGAAAAATTCCTCTCACAAAACAGTTGACAGCCCTCTTTGGCTTCTACATAATCTCGTTTCTCTGATGCACGGCGCGACGCAATAAGCGAAGCAACAGCAAAAGAGCAGCAGTAAATGCGGGAGTAGCTCAGTTGGTAGAGCGCAACCTTGCCAAGGTTGAGGTCGCGAGTTCGAGACTCGTCTCCCGCTCCAGATTTTGAAGGTTTGATGTCATCGGCGCTGAATTGGCAAAGCGCAACGGGGCATCGGAACCGGCAGTTTCAGCATTGCAGGATATTGCGGGAGTAGCTCAGTTGGTAGAGCGCAACCTTGCCAAGGTTGAGGTCGCGAGTTCGAGACTCGTCTCCCGCTCCAGTCAAAGGGGAAGCCAAGCTTCCCTTTTTGTTTGGTGATTTAGCCGACATCATGCCGGTAAGCACCAAAACCGCTTGTGGCGCGGTAGCAAAGCGGTTATGCAGCGGCCTGCAAAGCCGTTTAGACCGGTTCGACTCCGGTCCGCGCCTCCACTTGAAAAGCCCTGATTCGTCAGGGCTTTTTTCTTTTCGGCACGCCGGCATCCAGCTGATTCTGCGTCCCGTCGCGGCACGGCATAATTGCCATACTTCTGCCACACAAATCCAAATGACCGACCAACTCTCCGAACTCGAATGGCGCTGGAAGCGCTTCGACGACCTGACGACCACCGAGGTGTACGACATGCTCGCCGCGCGCAGCGCCGTGTTCGTCGTCGAGCAGAATTGCGTGTATGGCGACATCGACGGACTCGATGTCGATGCGTGGCACCTCTTCGCATACGGCAAGGGCGAGAAGCGTCCCGCGCTCGCGGGCTACCTGCGCGTGCTGTTGCCGGGACACCCGGACGAGAGCGAGAAGGAAGTACGCATCGGCCGCGTGCTGACGACGGCCAGCTTTCGTGGCCTGAAGCTCGGCAACGCGATGCTCGAGCGCGCGCTGGAGCACATCCTGAAGCAATGGCCGGATCAGCCGGTCAGCCTGCATGCGCAAGCGCATCTGCAGCGCTTCTACGGCGCGTTCGGCTTCGCGCCGTCGTCGGGTCTGCATGACGAAGACGGCATTCCGCACGTGTGGATGCGCCGCCCCGGCTTCGGTTCATGAAGTCGTGGCCTTCGGGCCGTTGACCGGCGCACCCGCGCCGCGTCCGACACGTTCCTTTCTCAGCCGCGATCGCGCCGACAGCCGCAACCAGTGGCGTAGCGCGATCAGCGCGCCGATGACGCTCATCATCGATCCGGGAATCCACAGCAAGAGGCCGCCGATCTGCTGATCGCGCATCGGCGTGATCCACGTGAACGCGCGGCCGCAGATCGAATAGATCGGATACAACTCGTGCGGCGTGAAGAAGATATAGGCGCCGAGAATGATCTGCGGCGGAATCGCGGCGATCACGACGAGAACGCGTCTGCCGGGCGCGAGCCGCGCGGGCGGCGCCGGGCGCGGATCCAGAATCAGCCACCAGAACAGCAGGCCGTCGATCACCATGCTCCAGTTCATCACGCGATAGAGCCGGTAATCGAGCATCGCCTTGAAGTGGATCGGCGAAAGCAGCCAGAAGTAGATCAGCCCGACGAACAGCGCGACCGCGATCACGGGATTGAACACGATATCGAAGAACACGCGCGCGACGCGGCTCTGCGCGGCCGGGCGCAGCCAGCGTTGCCGCCATGCGAACGGAACGCCCGCGCGCAAAGCCGCGCCGGGATACGACAATGCGATCAGGAACGGCCCGAGATGATGCAGCACGAGATGCTGCAGCCGATGCATGAAGAATTCATGCTCGAAGAAATAATCGAGGCGCGTGTGGAGCGCGACATAAAGGGCGATCAGGCCGAACCAGAACGCGATGCGACGCGACACCGACACGCGCGCATGCCGCGCGCCGCGCGCGAACAGAATCCCCGCGACGAGCACGGCGATCACGACCGTCGGCGACGGCTCCCACGGATCGAGCCAGTAAAGAAGCGCGCTCATCGTCAGGCGTCCTTCGCGTGGATCACGCGTTTCAGATCGTTCGCGATGGCGTCGATGGAATCGTGGTCGGTCGCGAGCAGGCGCGCGTGACCGGCGGCATCGAAGATATAGACGGCCGAGCTATGCGTGACCTCGTACTCGCCGTTCGGGTCGCGCTTTTCCATCTGATACGCGATGCGATAGCGCTGCGCGACCGATTCGATCGCGCGCTCGGTGCCGGTCAGGCCGACGGCGTGTTTGTCGTCGAACGCGCGCACGTAGGAGCGCAGGAGCGCGGGCGTGTCGCGCGCCGGATCGACCGAGACGAACACGATGCGCGTCCTGTCCGCGTCCGCGCCCACGCGCTGGAGCACCTGCATGAGGCGCGCCATCGTTTCGGGGCAGACGTCGGGACAATGCGTGTATCCGAAGTAGACGAGCGTTGTTTTGCCCGCGAACGATTGTCCGGTGACGGGCGCGCCGCCATCGTCGACGAGCGAGAAGTCCAGGTCCGGCAAATGGCCCGATATGTCGGTCAATTGCCACGGCTCGGCGGGCCTGGAGCACGCGGCGAGCGCGCACAGCGAGAGAAGGGCGATGAAGCGCCGCAGTCGCATGGACCGCGCGGCGAGATGGAGAAACGAAGCGTGCATCGGAGATCGCGTTGCAGGATGATTCGATATGAACTCCGTCGCAAAATACACGCCTTTTGCCGCGCTGCCAGCGCATCATGTCGCCATTAGACTATTTTTGAGACGATTTGCCGCATGACTGAGGCGCGCTGAAAGGGCTCGCGGCGAAGGTTGTAAGCTAAGAGCTTTCTTACCCGAAAGCGTTCGCGCGGTAAGATGCGCACGCATTGCGACGTCCCAAGCGGGCGCGCGCCACATCACAGGCAAACCACAGGCCAAAGATCGATGCCAAATCTTCCCGATTCCCTGTCTCTTGCCGAGACCGCCTTCTTCTTCGATTTCGACGGCACGCTCGTCGAGCTCGCGTCCACGCCCGACGGCATCTTCGTGCCGCGCTCGGTGCCCGACATCCTGGCCGCGCTCAGGCGCGCGACCAACGGCGCGGTGGCGGTCGTATCGGGGCGCGGCATCGACAATATCGATTCGTTCCTGCAGATGCCCGATCTGCCCGTCGCGGGCATGCACGGCGCGGAACGGCGCGATTCGAACGGCGACGTGCAGCGCATCGGCTTCAACGACGAGCGGCTGCTGCGCATGGAGCACGCGCTCGAGAAGGTGGTCAGCGCGAATCCGGGCATGCTGCTCGAAATCAAGGGCGCGGCGCTCGCGCTGCATTACCGCAACGCGCCCGACCGCGAGCCGGCCGCGCGTGCGGCCACCGAGAAGCTGGTCGCGGAATACGCCGACGCCTACGTGCTGCAACCCGGCAAGATGGTCTACGAGATCAAGCCGAAGGACGTCGACAAGGGTCGCGCGGTGCGCGCGTATATGAACGAGCCGCCGTTCACGGGCCGCAAACCGGTGTTTATCGGCGACGATCTCACCGATGAAAAGGGCTTTGCGGTGGTCAACGAATTCGACGGGCTTTCGGTGAAGATCGGTCCGGGCGACACGGTGGCGCGCTCGCGTATCGAATCGGTCGAATTGCTGCTGGACTGGCTGCAGGTGATCGCGGGCACGGCCGGGAAGCACGCGTGAGCCGGCTGATCATCGTTTCGAACCGCGTCGCGCCGATTTCCGAAGGCGGCCCCGCGGCGGGCGGTCTCGCGGTCGGCGTGTACGACGCGTTGAAGGAAACCGGCGGCATGTGGTTCGGCTGGAGCGGAGACGTGCTCACGTCTCATCCCGAAGGCATCAAGCTGGAAGAACACGGGCCGGTGACCTTCGCGACCATCGGCCTCGTGCGCCGCGACTACGACCAGTACTATCGCGGCTTTTCCAACGCGACCTTGTGGCCCGCGTTTCACTATCGGCCGGACCTGATCGAGTTCGATCGCCACGAATACGATGGCTATTGCCGCGTGAACCGCTGGCTCGCGGAGCAGCTCGCGCCGCTGCTCCGACCCGACGATGTAATCTGGGTGCACGACTATCACCTGATTCCGTTCGCGCAGGCGCTGCGCGCGCTGGGCGTGAAAAATCGCATCGGCTTCTTTCTGCATATTCCGTTTCCGGCGGCGCAGATTTTGTTGAGCGTGCCGCGCCATCGCGAACTGGTGGAAGCGCTGTGCGCGTTCGATCTCCTCGGTTTTCAGACGGAGCCCGATCTGCGCGCGTTCTGCGATTACATCGAAACCGAGGCGGGCGGCTCGCTACGGCGCGATGGCGCGAAGCCGGTCGAGGTGCGCGCGTTCGGCCAAACGCTGCGCGCCGCGGCGTATCCGATCGGCGTCTATCCCGACGAGATCGCCGCGCTCGCGAAAGACGGCGAAAGCGGGCGTGACGTCGAGATCGTCAAGGCGACGCTGCATCATCGCAAGCTCGTGATGAGCGTCGATCGCCTGGATTATTCGAAGGGCCTCGTCGAGCGGTTTCGCGCGTTCGAGCGGCTGATCGAGCACGATTCGCGTCAGCGCAACAACGTGTCGTTTCTGCAGATCGCGCCGCCGACACGTTCCGATGTCGATGCCTATCGCGACATGCGCTTCCAGCTCGAAGCGGAATCGGGCCGCATCAACGGCCGATACGCCGAGCTCGACTGGACGCCGATTCGGTATATCCATCGTCAATATGAACGGCCGGTGCTCGCGGCGCTGTTCCGCGAGGCGCACGTCGGCCTCGTCACGCCGTTGCGCGACGGCATGAATCTCGTCGCGAAGGAATACGTTTCGGCGCAGGATCCGGACAATCCCGGCGTGCTGGTGCTGTCGCAGTTTGCGGGCGCGGCGCGCGAGCTGACGGCCGCGCTCATCGTCAATCCGCTCGACATCGACGATATGGCCGATGCGCTCGCCACCGCGCTCAAGATGCCGCTCGACGAACGCAAGGCGCGCTACGGCGAGATGATGCAGCAGCTTCGCGAGAACAACGTCTCCGTCTGGCGCGACAACTTTCTACGCGATCTGAAAGCCGGCGCGTAGGCGCAAAAAAGCCGTGTTTCCTCACGAAAACACGGCTTTCTCTACGGGTGTTGCGTTCAGGCGGGCTGCTTGTGCGGCGTCGCGACGATCGACGGCAGCTTGCCGTGCTGCTTCGCCAGCAACTCGCGATACAGCCCCGGGCGATCGCGCAATTCCTGCGGCGAGCCGTCGTCGATGACCTTGCCCGCGCTCATCACGATGATGCGATCGAAGTTCTGCAGCGTCGACAGACGGTGCGCGATCGCGATCACCGTGCGGCCGACCATCAGACGGTCGAGCGCCTGCTGGATCGCTTCTTCGGATGCGCTGTCGAGTGCGGAGGTGGCTTCGTCGAGCAGGAGAATGGGCGCGTTCTTCAGGATCGCGCGGGCGATCGCGATGCGCTGGCGCTGGCCGCCCGACAATTTCACGCCCCGGTCGCCGACGATCGTGTCGAAACCTTCCGGCATCGCTTCGATGAAGTCCGTGCAGCGCGCCTCGCGCGCGGCGGCGAGCACTTCCTCGCGGCTCGCCTCAGGACGGCCGTAAGCGATGTTCTCGAACACGGTGCGGTGGAACAGCGAAATATCCTGCGGCACGAGCGCGATCGCATGGCGCAGGCTGTCCTGCGTGATCGCGCCGATATCCTGGCCGTCGATCTTGATGCTGCCTTTCTGCGTCTCGTAGAACCGTTGCAGCAGCGCGAGCACGGTCGATTTGCCCGCGCCCGATTTGCCGATCAGACCCACGCGCTGACCCGGCTCGATATGCAGATGGAAGTTGTCGAGAATCGGGCGGCGGCGCGGATACGCGAACGTGACGTTGTCGAAATCGACGCGGCCGCCTTGCGGCACGAGTTCGGTCGCGTCCGAGCGATCCGGCATGCCGTGCGGCTCGAGCAGGGTCTGGACGGCTTCGGCGAGACGCGCGACGTGCTGGGTGACATCGACGAGCGCGACCGCCAGATCGCGCGTGCCGTGCAGAATCGTGAAGCCGAGCGAGCTGACGAGCACGATATCGCCCGAAGTCGCGCGCCCTTGCGACCACAGCCACAGAGCCCAGCCGAGCAGGCCGGCGGAGAGAATCGCCGTGACTACCGCGTGGAACAGGCGCAGTTTTTCGAGGTATAGAAGACTCTGCTGACGCGCGACCATTTCGGCCTTCACCGTCGAGCCGAAGCGCTTTTGCTCGCGGAACGTCATGCCGAATGCGCGCACGAGCGCCATGTTGCCGATCACGTCGACGAGCTCGCCATCGACCGACGCCGCCTTCGACGCAAAGCTGTGATGCCTTGCCGAGCCGCGCTTCGCCAGGCGATAAAGGATCAGCGCGAGAATCACCGACGCCGACATCAGGCCGGCGGCCATCAGCGGATTGACGGAGACGATCATCACGATCGCGCCCAGCACCGCGATGCACGGCGGCAGGACGTTCCACGCCATCACGTTTTCGGAGGTGTAGATCGCGTTCGACGTGGCCGTGATCCGGCTCGCGAGCATGCCCGGCTGCTTCTCGGAGAAGTACGTTGGCGAGTGACCGGACAGGTACGAGAACAAATCCTTGCGCAAGTCGCCGGTGACGATCACGAATACATGCGCGCCGACCCAGCCGCCGACCCGCCAGAGCAGGTTGTCGGCGGCGATCAGCCCGACAAGGATCATGAACGCGCCCCAGAGCGGCCCGGGATGCCCGCGGCCTTGTCCGAGCACATCGATCAGATGCTTGATCGCGTACTGGGAGGCGAGGGCGCAGCCGACGGCGGCGAATACGCTGAAGAGCACGATGGCATGCGCGACGGGATGCCGGCGGATGTAGCGGAGCAGGAACGCGAGCGGCCGATGCGCGTAGCTCGAAAGCTTCGCGTTGTGCGCGTTACGCTGGGAGACGGTGAGTTGGTCCAATGGTCTTTTTTGGTCGTAGAGCGGTTGAGCGTATGTTGCGCCTTCGGGCAGTGCCATGCGCGGTGTCGACTGCGGCAACCGGCATGCGATGCGTCGCCCGATCCGGCGCGACTGACGTCAAGCGAGGCGACGCTGCGCCGTCTCCATCACGAATTGTAGCCAGTATCGCGGCGGGGCAACGCGTTCTCGGGCATATGACGTTCGGCCTATGTGGCCGTCCGAACGTCGCCCGTGGCGAAAATTGGGTTGCCGCCCGGCCTTCAGGCCTGCCGGACGCACGGCTGACGGCATGGGCGCGCATTGTAAGCATATTGCGCAGCTTTTTGCGATGAAACGCTCGCCGGGCAGGCAGACATCTCGAAGAGCACGCGACGCGCCAGCCTTCGGGCTTGGCAGGCGCAATCGATCAGAAGCCATTGTTTGCCGCGGCGACCGGCGCATGCCGCGACAAGCCCGTGCTCCAATGTAGAACAACCTTAATAAACAGGGGTTTGCAAAATGTATCCCCCGTGTAACAAGGTAAATAAGTTGAAATGACTGCCGTTGTGACTCTGTAAAAAGCTCCATAATCCGATCCGGGTTTGCCCTTAGGTTTCCGACAGGTTTTTGCAAGTTCCCGTCAACCGACGAAGCAGATGCGCGTTAATTGCTGGCGCGCGGCGATTTTCGAGATGTGGAACCGCACTTGCTTGGTCCGAACGCCAGCGCGACAAACCGGTGATCAGCGACCCCGCTTTTTCACTCGAGCATCAGCCATAGCGCCGCGGCCACCGCGCCGCGGGAAGCTTCGCCCGAGCCGAGCGATTCGCTCTCCAACGTCAACATGACTGTAGTACTTGCCTGATCTTTCATTAGGAGTTTCACGACATGCGAATCGCTCAAATCGCGCCCCTCCACGAGGCTGTTCCGCCGAAGCTGTATGGCGGCACGGAACGCGTGGTGTCTTATCTGACCGAGGCACTCGTGGATGCTGGACACGATGTCACGCTCTTCGCGAGCGGTGATTCGCAGACGTCCGCCAAGCTCGAAGCATTCTGGCCGCAGGCACTGCGCCTCGATCCGACCATCCGCGACACGATGGCGCCGCACATGCTTCTGCTGGAAGAAGTTCGCCGCCGCGCGGACGAGTTCGACGTGCTGCACTTCCACATCGACTACTACCCGTTCTCGCTGTTCGCGCGCCAGCCGGTGCCGTTCCTGACGACGATGCATGGCCGTCTCGACCTGCCCGAGCTCCAGCCGATCTTCAACACGTTCAACGACGTGCCGGTCATCTCGATCTCGGACAACCAGCGTCAGCCGCTGCCGCAGGCGCACTGGCTGTCGACGGTGTACCACGGTCTGCCGGAAAACCTGCTGAAGCCGATCCCGAACGTGAAGCCCGGTTACCTCGCGTTCCTCGGCCGCATTTCGCCGGAAAAGCGCGTTGACCGCGCGATCCGCATCGCGCAGGCCGCGGGCATGAAGATCAAGATCGCTGCGAAGCTCGACAAGGCCGACCGCGCGTACTACGAAGAAGAGATCAAGCCGCTCTTCGCGCTGCCGCACGTCGAATACATCGGTGAAATCAGCGAAGCCGAAAAGACCGAGTTCCTCGGCAACGCGCACGCGCTGCTGTTCCCGATCGACTGGCCGGAGCCCTTCGGCCTCGTGATGATCGAAGCGATGGCTTGCGGCACGCCGGTGATCGCGTTCAACCGCGGCTCGGTGCCGGAAGTGATCGAAAACGGCGTGTCGGGTTTCGTCGTGGAAGACGAACTCTCAGCGATCGCCGCCGTCAAGCGTCTCGACACGTTGTCGCGCGAGAAGGTCCGCGGCGCGTTCGAATCGCGGTTCTCGTCGAAGGTGATGGCGAAGAATTACGTCAACGTGTACGAAGAATTGCTGCGCCAGAAGCGCCGCACCGTTCTGCGCGAAGTCAACGCGAGCTAAGTAAGTCTTGCCGCGCTGCGCGGCATCGGCTGTAAAACAACGCCCCGCGTGCCTCAAGGCACGCGGGGCGTTGTCGTAATAGCACACTTGGGTCTGCCTTTCGCGCGCCAGACCGCGCTACGGTTGTCAAACCTCTGACGACATCCGTAATCTCCCTATAATGACCGGGCTTCGCGATGCGCGGAGCGGCATGCAATGTTCGTGGACAGGAGTGTTCTTTTGGCGAGACCCAAGCAAATCAGCGCGAGCCCGGTTCCGGGCGCCGGCACCGTGTTCGCATTGCGTGCGATCGGACTGGTGCTCGCGGCGCGTTGGGCGTTTTCGATGTCGCAGATGGGCTATTTGTCCTCGCTGCGCGCGATGACGTCGTCGCCGTGGGCGTGTGTGAACCTCGTCCTGATTTTTCTCCTGATCGTGCTACCGGGCGCGACGGCGCGCATGGAGCGCCCGCTGCATCCGCTGCCGCAGTGGTTGCGGCAGGCCTTGCGCTTCATCGCGCTTCTGGCATTCGGCTTTGCGATGTTTTCCGTCGGCGCGTTCATCTGGAGTTCCGGATGGCGGCGCTTTACGCAAGCGCTCGCCGAGACCAACGGCTGGCTCGTCGTTGGCCCGGCGCTCTATGCGGTCGTCATGTGGATCTGTCGGCCGCGCGCGCTCTGGCGCACCAATGCCGCCGCGCGGCGTTTCGCGATCGGCCGCTATGCGATCTCGCTCGATCCCGTCACGCGGACGGCGGTCGTCTGGGCGGAGAGCCGCAAGCTCGGCCAGTACGATGCGCGTGAACTGTCGGTGAAATGGCCGGCGCCGTCGCCGGATGTATCGCCGTCAACGACGATGCTCACGCCGGCTACCGAGCCCGCCGGCCCGTCGATTCGCGCAAGCGGCGAAGTGCGGCGGGGCGTGTTCGCGCGGCCGCCGAAGGTCGAGTTGTTGTGGGACTCGCCCGCCGCGGCCGGACATAATCGCACCACCGTGTTCCGCGCGCCGCTCGCCAGCGAGGGCGACCGCAACGCGGCGCGCGCGCTCGATGTGACGCTGCGTCAGATCTGAATCGTTCGCCTTCGCAAGCCGAACTGCCGTGCACGTCGTTCCTGTCTCTTCAGGGAGGAAAGGATGCTGATACGTTGGACGCTGGCCGCGCTTCATCTTCTTGCTTTCGGTTTCGCGCTCGGCTCGGTGCTCGCGCGCGCTCGCGCGTTGCGGCATCTCGATGCCACGCAGTCCATTCAGGCGAACGAACTGCGGTTGCGCGACGTGTTCCGCTCGGATTCGGTGTGGGGCGTCACCGCGATCGTGCTGATCGTGACGGGCGTGACGCGCGCGTTCGGCGGATTTGAAAAAGGGGCCGCGTACTATTTGCACGAGCCGCTTTTCCATTTGAAGATGACGGTGCTCGTCGCGATTTTGCTGATCGAGGTTTCACCGATGCTCGCGCTGATTCGCTGGCGCATCGCGCTCGCGCAGGGAGGGGCGATCGATCTGACGCGCGCGCGGCGTTTTGCGTGGATGAGCGATCTCGAAGCCGGGCTCGTGATGGTGATGGTGATCGCCGCGAGCGGGATGGCGCGGGGCGTATGGGCGTCGTAACCGCATTCGGTGACGGAAAATGAAAAAGGCCCAAGTCGTGAGACTTGGGCCTTTTGTTCTTCGGTGCTTGTCTTTACCAACACCAGAATTCTGGTGGGTAGTACTGGGATCGAACCAGTGACCCCTGCCGTGTGAAGGCAGTGCTCTACCGCTGAGCTAACCACCCGAAGAGAAACGAGATTATGTCAGGCGTTTCGCGTTTCGTAAAGACCCTGTTAAGCCGAATTCGAAAAAATTATGCGGGAACGGCGTCGCCTTCGGCCGGCGCCGGTTCCGTGCGCCATACGCTCGTGCCTTTGAGCGCCTTGTCGAGATCGGTCAGCACGGCTTCGTGCGCGGCAAGCTCTTCCTTGCTCGCGACGATCACCGGCAAATCCAGATCGTCGAGCGCGATGCGCGACGTCGAGACCGAGCCCGACGCGGGCTGGTCGCCGAGCATGTCGATGACGAGGCTTTCCTGGCCGCGCGTCATCGCGAGATAGACCTCCGCGAGCAACTCCGAGTCGAGCAGCGCGCCGTGCAGCGTGCGATGCGCGTTGCTGATGCCGAAGCGGTCGCACAGCGCGTCGAGCGAATTGCGCTTGCCGGGGAACATCTGCTTGGCCTGCGCGAGCGAGTCGATGACGCCGGCGCATGTTTCGGAAACCTTTGGCAATCCGAGCAGCGCGAACTCCGCGTCGAGAAAGCCGACGTCGAAGGGCGCGTTATGGATGATCAACTCGGCGTCCGCGATGAAATCGCGCAACTCGGCAGCGATCTCCGCGAACTTCGGCTTGTCGCTCAGGAACTCGGTCGTGAGACCGTGCACGGCGAGCGCGCCGGGATCGCTGTCGCGCTCCGGGTTCACGTACAGATGCAGATTGTTGCCGGTGAGCCGGCGGTTGATTAGCTCGACGCAGCCGATTTCGATGATCCGGTCGCCCGTCCTCGCGTTCAGGCCGGTGGTTTCGGTATCCAGTATCAGTTGGCGCATAGATGACGTGTGGTTTGATTAGCTGTCCGCGAGCGAGGTCACGCCACGATTGGCGAGCGCATCGGCGCGTTCGTTCTCGGGATGTCCGGCGTGGCCCTTGACCCAGCGCCACTCGATTTCATGCTGAGCGACGAGGCCGTCGAGCCGCTTCCAGAGATCGGCATTCTTGACGGGCGTCTTCGCGGCGGTCATCCAGTTCTTTCTCTTCCAGCCGTGGATCCATTCGCTGATGCCTTTTTGCACATATTGCGAATCGGTGTGGATGATCGCGTGGCACGGGCGCTTCAACGCCTCGAGCGCGGAGATCACGGCCATCAGTTCCATGCGGTTGTTGGTGGTCGCGGCTTCTCCGCCGAACAGTTCCTTTTCCTGCGTGCCGAAACGAAGCAGGGCGCCCCAGCCGCCGGGCCCCGGATTGCCTTTGCAGGCGCCGTCCGTGTAGATGTCGATTACCTTGTTCGATGTGGGTTCTTGAGTCATCAATGCTCGTTGCGAGTCTCGTTGCGCGTGTGCGGAGCCGCGACCGGCGCGAGGCCGGGCGCGAGCGCGGTTTTTTTCAGCTTGCGGGGACCGATGACGCGCATGCCGCGCACGCGTTTCACGGCCGTGATCATGTACGCCGCGCCGAAGATGGGCCACCAGCGGTCGCCAGCGGCTTCCATGAACTCATAGCGTTGCAGCCACTTGTCCGTGACGAGCGGCGGACGATAACAGCCGAAGCGCCCGCGTTCAAGATCGAATCCGAGCAGCTTGATCCAGTCCTTGATGCGCGTGAACGCGATCATCTCGTGCGCCGACGGCACGAACGGCCGGCCCGCCACCTTGCCGAGCGATTGCCGCGCGCCCCACAGACTCAGCGAATTGAAGCCGAGGATGATCAACTGGCCCTCGGGTACGAGCACGCGTTCGGCTTCACGCAAGAGCCGATGCGGGTCCGGCGAGAATTCGAGCGTGTGAGGCAGTACGAGCAGATCGACGCTTTGCGCTTCGAAGGGCAGGTCGAGCAGATCGCACCACACGGTGCTGCGGCCATCAGGTGCGCTCGCCGCGGGTAGCGCGCTCACGCCGGGCGTCGTGGCGCGCGGCGGCGTGTAGGGCGCGCTCGATGCGCTTTCCGCGTCGAGCACGAGCGCGCGGCCGGTCATGCGATTCTCACGCAACGCGTCGAGTTGCGGCATGCCGAGCTGCAGCGCGTGATAGCCGAAGATGTCGGACACCACGTGATCGAGCTGCGCCTGCTCCCATTCGAGCACGTAGCGTCCGGGCGCCGAGCTCGTCCAGGTGGGCCAGTCTATAATCGGTCGGTCAGACATGTTCGAATTGCCGCATAGAAAATCGCCATGAATTCGCTTGCCAAGAATCTATCTGCTCAGGATGCACTCGAATACGTGCCGGTTCCGGCGTTCGAGGACAACTACATCTGGCTCGTATCGGACTCGCGCGATGCGGTCGTGGTCGACCCCGGTGACGCCGCGCCCGTGGAGGCGTATCTCGCCAGGCGCGGTTGGCGACTGACCGCTATTTTACTCACGCACCATCATCAGGACCACGTCGGCGGCGTGAAAGCGCTCCTCGATAGCCGATCGGCAGAGGGTGGCATTCCCGTCTACGGCCCGGCCAGCGAGCGTATCGAGCATCTGACCCAGCGCGTCACGGGCGGCGATACGGTGCGCATCGCGCATCCGGCGCTCGAACTTTCCGTGATCGACGTGCCGGGCCATACGGCCGGTCACATCGCTTACTTTCAGGCAGGCGATCCGGGCGGCACGCCGCATCTCTTTTGCGGCGACACCCTGTTCGCGAGCGGCTGCGGCCGACTTTTCGAAGGCACGCCGCAGCAGATGCTCGCCTCGCTCGACGCGCTCGCCGCGTTGCCCGAGAACACGCAGGTTCACTGCGCGCACGAATACACGCTGTCGAACATCAAATTCGCGCGCGCATGCGAGCCGGACAACGCCGCGCTCGCGCGCTGGAGCGACGATGCACAGACGCTGCGCGCCGCAGGCAAGCCGACTTTACCCACGACCATCGGCCACGAGAAGGCGGTAAATCCGTTCTTGCGCTCAGACGTTCCGGCGATTCACGCGACGCTCTCGTCACAGTTCGGCACCCCGGTTTCCGGCCGTCTCGAAGCGTTTCGAATGATGCGAGGCTGGAAGGATAAGTTCCGCTAACCGAACGCTTTTAGGGATAACTTCAACCGAAACGTTGGAATCGCCGTTAGATGCAGGATTTTGCAGGGGTTTTGCGCGCATTCTTATTGACGTCTTAGGTGCTGTTCCGTACTATCGGCTGCAAATTTCCAAGCATTATTTTGTGGAAGCAGAGACGTTCCATGCGACTAACCCTTAGCGCGCTGTCCGTCCTGATGCTCGCCGCGTGCGCGAGCCAGGGGCCTACAGCGTCAGATCCTTTATCAGCTTCAGCCACTACCGCCGCTTCGCAGCAACAGCAGCAGCAAGTCGCCGACACCATCCGCCGCACCGCAGCAGCCAAGGAAACCATCGACGTCGACAAGACGCCCGTGACTTCGCTCGCTGGATCGTCCGATCTCTGGAACCGCATTCGTGGCGGTTTCCAGATTCCCGATCTGCAAAGCGATCTCGTCGACATGCAGGTCAACTGGTACGCGCAGCGCCCGGACTACGTCGAGCGCATGACCACGCGCTCGCAGAAGTACCTCTATCACATCGTCGAGGAACTCGAGCAGCGGCACATGCCGACCGAGCTGGCGCTTCTGCCGTTCATCGAGTCGGCTTACAGCCCGCAGGCGCTGTCCGTCGCGAAGGCCGCGGGCATGTGGCAGTTCATGCCGGGTACGGGCCGCGACTACAACCTCAAGCAGAACATGTGGCAGGACGAGCGCCGCGACGTGCTCGCATCGACGAGCGCCGCGCTAGACTATCTCTCGCGTCTGCACGACATGTTTGGCGACTGGCATCTCGCGCTCGCCGCCTACAACTGGGGCGAGGGCAATGTGCAGCGCGCGATCGCGCGCAACGAGGCGGCGGGCTTGCCGACCGACTACGAAAATCTGCGCATGCCCAACGAGACGCGTAACTACGTGCCGAAGCTGCAGGCCGTCAAGAACATCGTGAGCAACCCGCAGATGTACGGCCTCGCGCTGCCGGACATCCCGAATCACCCGTATTTTGTGACGGTCACGACGGCGCGCGACATCGACGTGACGATGGCCGCCAAGCTCGCCGCCATGAGCGTGGAAGAATTCCGCTCGCTCAATCCGTCGTTCTCGAAGCCCGTGATTCTCGGCGCGACCAATCCGCAGATTCTGCTGCCGTTCGACAACGCGGCTTCGTTCCAGCGCAATCTCTCGTCGTATTCGGGCGCGTTGTCGTCGTGGACCACGTACACCGTGACCGAGCGGTCACGCCCGGCGGCGATCGCCGAGAAAATCGGCGTGGACGCGGACACGCTGATGTCGGTCAATCGCATTCCGGCGGGCATGCGTCTGAAGCCTGGTTCGACGATTGTCGTACCACGTACGGACGACGACGATGAAGACATCAGCGCCGACGTCGCCGCAAACGCGATGCTCGCGATCGAGCGCGACGTGCCCGACACGCGTCGACTCGTGATCCGCGTTCGCCGGAAGCAGGCCGTCAGCACGTTGGCGGATCGTTACAACGTATCGCCGGCGCAGGTGCGCGCGTGGAACCGTACGCACGGCGATATGATCATGCCGGGCCAGGTGGTCGTCCTGCACGTGCCTTATGGCCGTCCGGTGCCGGCCGAGCCGGGTCCGGCGCGCCTGGAGACGGTGGCGGCGTCGAGCCGTTCGTCGGGCGGCGTGTCGAAGATCGGCACGCGAGTGCCGGAATCGAAGTCGTCGCGCGGCGGCAAGGCAACCGCGCATTCGTCGGGCAAGGTGACGAAAGTGTCGGCTTCGACGGCATCGCACGCGGCAAAGCCCGCCGCCACGGCCAAGACCGTGAAGCCGGCCGCATCGACGAAGACCAGCAAGAAGAAATAAGGCCGGCGTTTCGGCGAAGCGCTATCCCACGCCGTCACCAAGGTGACGGCGTTTTCTTTTGGCGACGCCGCTAAACTGGCGGTCCATAAGAATGAAGCGTCCGTTTCACATGCCTTCCACACGTCTCCGTGTTTTTCTCCTGTTCGCCGCCGGATATTTCGTCTCGTACGTGTTCCGCGGGGTCAATCTCGGCTTCGCGCCGCTCATCACGCACGAGCTGGGTCTGTCCGCGGCCGATCTGGGTCTTCTCACCTCGCTGTATTTCATCGGCTTCGCGCTGGCGCAGATTCCGGTCGGCGTGTTGCTCGATCATTTCGGCCCGCGCCGGGTGACGGCCAGCATGCTGGTGTTCGCGGCGGCTGGCATCTGGGTGTTCGGTGCATCCCACGGGCTCGCGGGGCTGATGATCGGCCGGTTCCTGATCGGTGTCGGCGTGTCGGTGTGTCTGAGCGCGGCCTTCAAGGCGTCGGCGCAACATTTCGCGCTCGCGCGCCTGCCGCTCATCAACGGACTCACGATGGCCGTTGGCGGACTGGGCGGGGTCGTCGTCGGATCGCCGCTCGCATCGCTTTTGCATCTCGCGAGCTGGCGGCAGGTGTGCGTGGGACTGGGCGTGTTCACGGTCGCCGTCGCTGCCGCGATCGTCCTGTTCGCACCGCGCAAGGCGGAGGCCGAGCCGCATCATCGGGCGGACGTCGTCACCCAGTTCAAGGGCACGTGGCTAATCCTGAAAAGCGGCGTGTTCTGGAAGATCGCTTCGTTTTCTGTCGTCACGCAAGGCGTTTTCTATGCGATGCAATCGCTATGGATTCGCCCCTATTTGCTCGATGTAATGAATCTCGCGCCCGCTCACGCCGCAGCGCTCGTGTCTGTTCTCGGCTTCGCGATGATGTTCGGCTGCGTCGGCTTCGGCGCGGCGGCGCGCGGCATGGAGCGGCGCGGCGTTTCGGTGTATGCGTTCTGCGGCGCCGGCATGGTGCTGTTCGTCGTGACGCAAGTGTTGATGGTGCTGCGCGTGCCGCTGCCGCCGTCCGTGCTGATTACCGCATACGGGATTTTCGGCGGGACGGGCATTCTGAGCTACGCAGTCGCCGCCGAGTATTTTCCGTCGCACATGATCGGACGCGCGCACACGACGCTCACGCTCGTGATTTTCCTGTTGATTTTCGGCTTCCAGGTGGGTGTCGGTGCGATGCTTTCGCTCTGGCCGTCGGATGGCGGACGCTACCCGGCGTCGGCGCATCTGACGGTGTGGATCGTGCTGATTGGGCTGCAAGTCGCGAGTGCAGTCTGGTACGTTTTTCCGAGCCGCGTGCTGCACAAGTCCGATCGAAAAGTAGAGCGCACGGCGCACTGACCGGCACGCGCGAGGCAGGCGGTACGCAAGCGGACGCTTCCGAAATCTGGCGAATGCGACGTTTTCGCGCTATAATTCGAAGGTTTGAGCATATCAACCCGCACCCTAGCGCCTACCTCCCATTCACCGTCGTTCGCTGCGCATGAACTGCGCGCCGCACGGTGCCGATCGCACGCTTGAATTCGTCGATGCCACGCGCAAGCGTGCCGGTTCGAGCCACGATGCGCGCACAGCGAGCCGCCGCTTTCACTGCGAAGGAAACCCTCGTTCTTCGAGCGACGGGAGGCCAAGCCTGAATTTCGGACAGACAGGTCGGTAACAGGGTGTTCCCCAAGGAGCTTCCCGTGTTGCCGTCATTTTCCCCCGCACTCCTCGCACTTGCCGACGGCACGGTCTTTCGTGGTCAATCGATCGGCGCGCCCGGTTCGACGATCGGTGAAGTGGTGTTCAACACCGCCATCACCGGTTATCAGGAAATCCTGACCGATCCGAGCTATGCCCGCCAGATCGTCACGCTGACCTATCCGCACATCGGCAACTACGGCGTGAACGCCGAAGACGTCGAAGCCACCAAAGTCCATGCCGCCGGCCTCATCATTCGTGATCTGCCGGTGCTCGCTTCGAACTTCCGCTCCGAGCAATCGCTCTCCGATTATCTGAAGGCGCAAGGCGTCGTCGCCATCGCGGGCATCGACACGCGCAAGCTCACGCGCATCCTGCGCGAGAAGGGCGCGCAGAACGGATGCATTCTCGCCGGCACCGACGATGAAGCGAAGGCGCTCGGCCTCGCGCGCTCGTTCCCGGGTCTCGCAGGCATGGACCTCGCGAAGGTCGTGTCGACGCAAGAGAACTACGAATGGACGCAGACCGAATGGCGTCTCGGCAGCGGCTACGGCAAGCAGGAAGCGCCGAAGTTTCGCGTCGTCGCGTTCGACTACGGCGTGAAGTTCAACATCCTTCGCATGCTGGCCGAGCGCGGTTGCCACGTGACGGTGCTGCCGGCGCAATCGAGCGCCGCTGACGCGCTCGCGCTGAATCCGGACGGCATCTTCCTCTCGAACGGCCCGGGCGATCCGGAACCCTGCGACTACGCGATCCGCGCCACGCGCGAGTTCATCGAGCGCGGCATTCCGACGTTCGGCATTTGTCTCGGTCACCAGATCATGGGTCTCGCCGTTGGCGCGAAGACGATGAAGATGAAGACGGGCCACCACGGCGCGAACCATCCGGTGAAGGACATGGAAGACGGCCGCGTGGTGATCACGTCGCAGAACCACGGCTTCGCGGTCGATGCATCGACGCTGCCCGCCAACGCGAAGGTCACGCACGTCTCGCTGTTCGACGGCACGTTGCAAGGTTTCGCGCTCACGGATAAGCCCGCCTTCTGTTTCCAGGGTCACCCGGAAGCGTCGCCCGGCCCGCACGACATCGCGTATCTGTTCGACCGCTTCATCAAGCTGATGGAGTCGGCGAAGGTCGCCGCTTAAAAGTACCGAACATATATATCGAGAGCAGTTATGCCGAAGCGCACAGACATCAAGAGCATCCTCATCATCGGCGCGGGTCCGATCATCATCGGCCAGGCGTGCGAGTTCGATTATTCGGGCGCGCAAGCCTGTAAAGCGCTGCGTGAGGAAGGCTACAAGGTCATCCTCGTCAACAGCAATCCGGCGACGATCATGACCGATCCGAACACGGCCGACGTCACCTACATCGAGCCGATTTCGTGGGAAGTGGTCGAGCGCATCATCGCGAAGGAGCGCCCGGATGCGATCCTGCCGACCATGGGCGGACAGACCGCGCTCAATTGCGCGCTCGACCTGTTCCATCACGGCGTGCTGGAGAAGTACAACGTCGAACTGATCGGCGCATCGCCCGAAGCGATCGACAAGGCGGAAGACCGCCAGAAGTTCAAGGACGCGATGACGAAGATCGGCCTCGGTTCGGCCAAGTCGGGCATCGCGCATTCGATGGAAGAAGCGCTCGCCGTGCAGGCGCAGATCGCCGAGGCGACGGGCAGCGGCGGTTATCCGACCGTCATTCGTCCTTCGTTCACGCTGGGCGGCTCGGGCGGCGGCATCGCGTACAACAAGGATGAGTTCGAAGAAATCTGCCGTCGTGGCCTCGATCTTTCGCCGACGCGCGAACTGCTGATCGAAGAATCGCTGCTTGGCTGGAAAGAGTACGAGATGGAAGTCGTCCGCGATAAGAAGGACAACTGCATCATCGTGTGCTCGATCGAAAACCTCGACCCGATGGGCGTGCACACGGGCGATTCGATCACCGTCGCGCCCGCGCAGACGCTCACCGACAAGGAATATCAAGTGCTGCGTAACGCGTCGCTTGCGGTGTTGCGCGAGATCGGCGTCGATACGGGCGGCTCGAACGTGCAGTTCGCCATCAACCCTGTCGATGGCCGCATGGTCGTCATCGAGATGAACCCGCGCGTGTCGCGCTCGTCGGCGCTGGCATCGAAGGCGACGGGCTTCCCGATCGCGAAGGTCGCCGCGAAGCTCGCGTGCGGCTACACGCTCGACGAGCTCAAGAACGAAATCACCGGCGGACAGACGCCCGCATCGTTCGAGCCGACGATCGACTACGTCGTGACGAAGGTGCCGCGCTTCGCGTTCGAAAAATTCCGCGAAGCCGATTCGCGCCTGACGACGCAGATGAAGTCCGTCGGCGAAGTGATGGCGATGGGCCGCACGTTCCAGGAGTCGTTCCAGAAGGCGCTGCGCGGTCTGGAAGTGGGCGTCGATGGTCTCGATGAAAAGACCGCGAGCCGCGACGAAGTCATCCGCGAAATCGGCGAGCCGGGCCCGGATCGTATCTGGTATCTCGGCGACGCGTTCCGTCTCGGCCTCACGATGGAAGAGATCTTCGAAGAGACGTCGATCGATCCCTGGTTCCTCGCGCAGATCGAACAGATCATCCTGAAGGAAAAGGCGCTCGAAGGCCGCACGCTCGCGAGCCTCACGCGAGACGAACTGCTGTATCTGAAGAAGAGCGGCTTCTCGGATCGCCGTCTGGCGAAGCTGACGGGCTCGACGCAGGACGATGTGCGCAAGAAGCGCCACGAACTGAAAGTGCGTCCGGTCTACAAGCGAGTGGACACGTGCGCGGCCGAGTTCGCGACAAAGACCGCCTACATGTACTCGACCTACGAGGAAGAGTGCGAAGCGAATCCCACGGACAAGAAGAAGATCATGGTGCTCGGCGGCGGCCCGAACCGGATCGGGCAGGGCATCGAGTTCGACTATTGCTGCGTGCATGCCGCGCTCGCGATGCGCGAGGACGGCTATGAAACCATCATGGTCAACTGCAACCCGGAAACCGTGTCGACCGACTACGACACGTCCGATCGTCTGTACTTCGAATCGCTGACGCTGGAAGACGTGCTCGAGATCGTCGATCTCGAAAAGCCGGTCGGCGTGATCGTGCAGTACGGCGGACAGACGCCGCTCAAGCTCGCGCTCGATCTCGAAGCGAACGGTGTGCCGATCATCGGCACGTCGCCGGACATGATCGATGCCGCCGAAGACCGCGAACGCTTCCAGCAGCTTCTGAAAGATCTCGACCTGCGCCAGCCGCCGAACCGCACGGCGCGCGCCGAAGATGAAGCGTTGAAGCTCGCGGAAGAGATCGGCTATCCGCTCGTGGTGCGTCCGTCCTACGTGCTGGGCGGCCGCGCGATGGAAATCGTCCACGAGCCGCGCGATCTCGAACGTTACATGCGCGAGGCCGTGAAGGTATCGAACGACTCGCCGGTGCTGCTCGACCGCTTCCTCAACGACGCGATCGAATGCGACGTCGACTGCATCTCCGACGGCGATGACGTGTTCATCGGCGGCGTCATGGAGCACATCGAACAGGCGGGCGTGCACTCGGGCGACTCGGCCTGCTCGCTGCCGCCGTATTCGTTGTCGAAGGAAACCGTCGACGAGCTGAAGCGGCAAACCGCCGCGATGGCGAAAGCGCTGAACGTCGTCGGCCTGATGAACGTGCAGTTCGCGATTCAGCAAGTACCGCAAGACGATGGTTCGAAGAAGGACGTCATCTACGTGCTGGAAGTGAACCCGCGCGCATCGCGCACGGTGCCGTACGTATCGAAGGCGACGGGCCTGCCGCTCGCGAAGATCGCCGCGCGCGCGATGGTCGGTCAGAAATTGAAGCAGCAAGGCGTGACGAAGGAAGTCATTCCGCCGTACTTCAGCGTGAAGGAAGCCGTGTTCCCGTTCGTCAAGTTCCCGGCGGTCGATCCGGTGCTCGGACCCGAGATGCGTTCGACCGGCGAAGTGATGGGCGTGGGCCGCACCTTCGGCGAGGCGCTCTTCAAGTCGCAACTCGCGGCCGGCTCGCGTCTGCCGGAATCGGGCACGGTGCTGCTGACGGTGATGGACGCGGACAAGCCGAAGGCCGTCGAAGTCGCGCAGATGCTGCACGAACTCGGCTATCCGATCGTCGCGACCAAGGGCACGGCGGCCGCGATCGCGGCGGCGGGCGTGCCGGTGAAGGTCGTGAACAAGGTGAAGGACGGCCGTCCGCACATCGTCGACATGATCAAGAACGGCGAGATCGCGCTCGTATTCACGACCGTCGATGAAACGCGCGCCGCCATCGCCGATTCGCGTTCGATCCGCATGAGCGCGCAGGCCAACAAGGTCACGTACTACACGACCATGTCGGGCGCGCGCGCGGCCGTCGAGGGCCTGCGTTATCTCCGCGATCTGGAAGTCTATGATTTACAAGGGCTGCATGCTCGCCTAAACTAAGGCTTCGATTACAAGTCTAAGCATCACGAGCCGCGGTTAAGCGGCGTCTCCTTTGATCGGGAGATGCGCTTAACCGCGGTAATTTTTTTGACGAAATTGTTTGTGAGTGGTCTATGAGCACGATTCCTTTGACGAAGCGCGGCGCGGAGTTGCTGCGCGACGAATTGCAACGCCTGAAGGCCGTGGAGCGTCCGGCGGTCATCACTGCGATCGCGGAGGCCCGCGCACAAGGCGACCTGTCGGAAAACGCGGAATACGACGCCGCAAAAGAAAAGCAGGGATTCATCGAGGGCCGCATCGCCGAGATCGAGTCGAAGCTCGCCGCCGCACAAGTGATCGACCCGACGCAGGTCGAGGCCGAAGGCCGCGTGGTGTTCGGTGCGACCGTCGAACTGGAGGATCTGGAGTCGGGCGACATGGTGACGTATCAGATCGTCGGCGATGACGAAGCGAATATCGATCACGGTCTCATCTCGGTGAGCTCGCCGATCGCGCGCGCGCTCATCGCGAAATCGGAAGGCGACGTGGCGTCGGTGCAGGCACCGAGCGGCGCGCGCGAATACGAAATCATCGCGGTACGTTACGTCTGATGGAGCACCGGCTCTTTCGCACCATCAGCATGGTCTGGGTCGGCAGCTTGCTGACCCTGGGCCTCGTCGCCGCGCCCGTCCTTTTCTCGATGCTCGACCGTACGTCGGCGGGCTCGGTGGCGGCGCAACTCTTCAGGATCGAAGCGATCATCGGCGTAGTCAGCGCGCTCGTGCTGATTCTGATCGGCAATCGCTTCGTGAAAAGCGGCATCGTTGACTACAAGCGCGTTCGGTGGATCGTCGCGGTGATGCTTCTGTGCGTGCTGGTCGGCTACTTCGCGCTGCAGCCGTTTATGAACTCGCTGCGCATGGCCGCGCAGGAAGCGGGCACCGATCTCGCGAGCTCTCCGTATGCGAAGGAGTTCGGCGTGCTGCACGGCGTATCGAGCGCGATCTATCTGATCGAATGCCTGTTCGGCATCGCGCTGGTGTGGCGCCTGCCGGGTGCGGCGCCGGTCAAGGTCGTGCCAAAGGGCAACTCGGCCAAGGTGGCGGCGAAACGAGCGCGCAGCTGAATCGCAGTAATTACGGAACGGCGCGTGCGTTATATCGGCAACGCACGCGCCGTTCGATCATTTCACGGCTTGATGCTGGCGCTTCGAGCCGGTCTGACGCTTCTTCGCGCGCTTCACGTTGCCGCCGGCCGTCACGCGTTCGTTGCCCAGCACTTTCAGCGTGGTCTTCTTCGGCTTCTTGAAGGCGGGCGCATCGCGCGTGATCTTCACAGCCTTGACGGTGCGAGGCGCGCGACCCTTGGTCGAATGTTCGGCAGCTTCGCCCGCGCTCGGCGGCATCGTGCTGCGCGTGCGGGTGGCGCTTCTTTTCGGCGCGGCGCCCTCGGGTCTCCAGATCACGAGCAGCTTGCCGATATGCTGGATGGGCGCGGCGTTCAGGCGATCGCAGATTTCGTCGTAGACCTCGACGCGCGCTTCGCGCTCGTCGCCGAATACGCGAACCTTGATGAGCTGGTGCGCTTCGAGGTGGACGTTGATCTCTTTCAGCACGGCATCGGTCAGACCCTCCGCGCCGACGAGCACGACGGGCTTGAGCGCATGGGCCTGGGAGCGCAGATCGGCGCGCTCGGCGGGGGAGAGTTTAAGAGCTGGCATGAGAAATTTGGGACTCGACTAAAATGTGGGCGGCGTGAGGTGAGCTCGCGAGGCGGTTTGAACACGCTGAAGCGAAAGCGCATGGCTTCGCGCCGGATCTGCGGCGCATCGATCGCGCCACCGCCCACCAGAAACAGAACAGGCCGGATGCCGGGTTTCGGCGCACGTTAGCGTCCGAGGGCCGGTCCGGCCGACAAGACGCGTATTATCCGCTAAAAGCATCGCGCGATGCAGCAAAATCCGCACCGGGCGCGCTGTCAGCGCGCCACATGAGCTCAGTTTGAATGGCAAAGAACCGTTTTAATCATTCGTGGTTGCACGACCACATCAACGATCCTTACGTGAAGATGGCGCAGCGCGAGGGCTACCGCGCGCGCGCCGCGTACAAGTTGAAGGAGATCGACGAGCAGGACAAGCTCATCAAGCCGGGGCAGGTCATCGTCGATCTCGGCTCGACGCCCGGCAGCTGGAGCCAGTACGCGCGCAACAAGCTCGCGCAGGGCGCGAAGCGGGATGCCGAACGCGAGGGCGGCATCGACGGCACGATCATCGCGCTGGATATTCTGCCGATGGACCCGATTGCGGACGTCACGTTCATTCAGGGCGACTTCCGCGAGGACGAGGTGCTCGCGCAACTCGCTGAAATCGTCGGCGAGCGTCAAGTGGACCTTGTAATTTCCGACATGGCCCCCAACCTCTCTGGCGTAGCGAGTGCGGATGCGGCGCGCATCGAGCATCTCTGCGATCTGGCGCTGGAGTTCGCGCAGAGCCATCTGAAACCGGAAGGTGCGTTGCTGGTCAAATGTTTTCACGGCAGCGGTTACAGTCAGATCGTCGAAAAGTTCAAGCAGCAGTTCAAAGTGGTGGCGCCGCGCAAGCCGAAGGCCTCTCGCGACAAATCGTCGGAGACGTTTATTCTCGGGCGGCGGCTCAAGCACCCGAACTGAAAGGCCCGCAACCAATTTGGCGAAAATCGGCGATATTCGCGCGGATAATGTCGAAAAAGGCCTGTCTGCCGATATTTGTGCGGTAGATAAACCTTATGGCAGGGGTTAGCGGTCTGGATTAGAATGCTTTAGTGGCGTCGCAAGGTTTATGTAGGCGCCCGTCTATGAGTGAGGAGTGGTGCTTTGAACAACAATATGTTCTCTAAAGCGGCAGTGTGGCTCGTGATCGCACTGGTGCTGTTTACGGTGTTCAAGCAGTTCGATAAGCCCCGCGTCCAGGAAGGTGTGTCCTATTCGCAGTTCATGGACGACGCGAAGAACGGCAAGGTCAAGAATGTCACCGTTCAAGGGCGCAATCTGACGGTCACTCCGGCAGACGGCCAGAAGTATCAGATCGTGTCGCCCGGCGACATCTGGATGGTCGGCGATTTGATGAAATACGGCGTTCAGGTCAGCGGCAAGGCTGACGATGAACCGAATGCGCTCGTCTCCGCGCTGTACTACCTCGGACCCACGATCCTGATCATCGGGTTCTGGTTCTACATGATGAGGCAGATGCAGGGGGGCGGCAAAGGCGGGGCGTTTTCGTTCGGGAAGTCGCGAGCGCGGCTGATCGACGAGAACAACAACGCAATCAATTTCACCGACGTCGCGGGTTGCGACGAAGCCAAGGAAGAAGTCTCGGAGCTGGTGGACTTCCTGCGCGATCCGCAGAAATTCCAGAAGCTGGGCGGGCGCATACCACGCGGTGTGCTGCTGGTCGGCCCTCCGGGTACAGGTAAGACGCTGCTGGCGCGCGCCATCGCGGGTGAAGCGAAGGTGCCGTTCTTCAGCATCTCGGGTTCGGACTTCGTGGAAATGTTCGTCGGTGTTGGCGCGGCGCGTGTGCGCGACATGTTCGAGCAGGCGAAGAAGCATGCGCCGTGTATCGTGTTCATCGACGAAATCGACGCGGTCGGTCGTCATCGCGGCGCCGGCATGGGTGGCGGCAACGACGAGCGCGAGCAGACGCTGAACCAGATGCTGGTCGAGATGGACGGCTTCGAGGCGAACTCGGGCGTCATCGTGATCGCGGCGACGAACCGTTCGGACGTGCTCGATAAAGCGCTGCTTCGTCCGGGCCGTTTCGACCGTCAGGTGTACGTCGGTCTGCCGGATATCCGCGGCCGCGAGCACATCATGAAGGTGCACCTGCGCAAGGTGCCGATTGCGAACGACGTGGACGCATCTGTCATCGCGCGCGGCACGCCGGGCTTCTCGGGCGCGGATCTCGCAAACCTCGTGAACGAAGCGGCACTGTTCGCGGCGCGTCGTGGCAAGCGCATTGTCGAGATGCAGGACTTCGAGGACGCGAAGGACAAGATTTTCATGGGTCCGGAGCGCAAGTCGGCGGTCATGCGTGAAGAAGAGCGTCGCAATACGGCTTATCACGAGTCCGGCCACGCAGTGGTGGCGAAGTTGCTCCCCCACGCTGATCCGGTGCACAAGGTCACGATCATGCCGCGCGGTTGGGCGCTTGGCGTTACCTGGCAGTTGCCGGAGCATGATCGCGTGAATCTGTATCGCGACAAGATGCTCGAGGAAATCGCGATCCTGTTCGGCGGCCGCGCGGCGGAAGAAGTGTTCCTGAACTCGATGTCGACGGGCGCTTCGAACGACTTCGAGCGCGCGACAAAGATGGCGCGCGATATGGTCACGCGTTACGGCATGTCGGATGTGCTCGGCACGATGGTCTACGTCGACACGGAAGACAACGGCATGTTCGGCAAGATGGGCGCGAAGTCGGTGTCCGAAGCTACGCAGCAGAAGGTCGATGCGGAAATTCGCCGCATCCTCGACGAGCAATACGCGCTCGCCCGCAGGCTGCTGGAAGACAATCGCGCCAGGGTCGATGCGATGACCAAGGCACTGCTCGAATGGGAAACCATCGACGCAGACCAGATCAGCGACATCATGGCGGATCGCCCGCCGCGTCCGCCAAAGAACCTGCCGCCTCCGTCCGGCGATACGCCGCCGGGTGGCAGCAGCGGCACCGAGGTCAAGCCGGGCAACGCGCCGGCAACGGCCTAAGTTCTCTGCGTCCGTTCATGGGCCGGTGTGCATTGCACGCCGGCCCATTTTGACTTTACGGCCCCGGTTTTAATGAGATGCTGAACCACGCGCCGCACAATGCGGGTTCGTTTCGAATTCCATCGCGGGCAAGAGCCGCTTTCCATTTCTCTTTCTCCGCTTCGTTCCTACTCGCTTGACCACGCCGATCTCATCCTCGCTTCCCGCCGCGCCGCTTCAGTGCGGCCGCTTCACGCTGACCTTCGAACGTCCGCTCGTCATGGGCATTCTCAACGTTACGCCGGATTCGTTCTCGGACGGCGGCCGTTTCGTCTCGCGCGATGCCGCGCTCGCGCGCGCCGAGCAGATGCTTGCCGATGGCGCCGACATGATCGATATCGGTGGTGAATCCACGCGTCCTGGCGCGCCGCCCGTGCCGCTCGACGAGGAACTCGAGCGCGTCGTGCCGATCGTCGAGGCGCTGCGCGCCATGCGAGTGCCGCTTTCCGTCGATACCTACAAGCCTGCCGTGATGCGCGCCGTGCTCGAAGCCGGCGCGGACATGATCAACGATATCTGGGGCCTGCGCCGGGAA
This sequence comes from Caballeronia sp. S22, assembly GCF_964261745.1. NCBI lineage: Bacteria > Pseudomonadati > Pseudomonadota > Betaproteobacteria > Burkholderiales > Burkholderiaceae > Caballeronia > Caballeronia sp. S22. The sequence continues at coordinate 1,073,947 of NZ_OZ180035.1, forward strand.
GGCGCGCTCGACGCCGTGAAGGACAGCAATTGCGGGCTATGCGTGATGCACATGCTCGGCGAGCCGCGCACGATGCAGCTCCACGATCCGGTTTACGAGGACGTCGTGGCCGACGTGCGCGCGTTCTTCGCGGAGCGCGTCGCCACGCTCGCGCACGCGGGCATCGCGGCTGCGCGCGTCAGTCTCGATCCGGGCTTCGGGTTCGGGAAGACTGTCGAGCATAATTACGCGTTGCTCGCGCATCTCACGGGCACGTTGCCAGCCGGGGCGAATTTACCGTTGCTCGCGGGCATGTCGCGCAAGTCGATGCTCGGCGCGGTCACCGGACGCGGCGCCGGCGAGCGGCTCGCGGCAAGCGTCGCCGGTGCGGTTTGTGCGGCAGAGCGGGGAGCGGCGATCATTCGGGTGCACGACGTCGCGGAGACCGTCGATGCGCTGAAAGTCTGGCAGGCCACAAAGAATGCTGCCCGGAATGGGCATCATTGACACTGGCCTCATTCATCAGGAATTAGGCGCAGGCGCGCGCCGATAGAACTCATCAACTAAAAATCGCGGTCTGATAACAAGCGCCCTACGGCCGCGAGGAGGGTCAGCACAATGGCACGTCAATACTTTGGAACAGACGGCATCCGCGGTCGCGTCGGCGTCGCGCCGATCACGCCGGATTTCGTACTCAAGCTCGGCTACGCGGCGGGCAAGGTGCTGGCGGGCGCCGACCGCGCCCAGCAGAAGAAGGGCAATCGCCCGACGGTGCTGATCGGCAAGGACACGCGCGTGTCGGGCTATATGCTCGAAGCCGCGCTGGAGTCGGGCTTCTCGGCGGCGGGCGTCGATGTCATGCTGGCCGGCCCGATGCCGACGCCGGGCGTCGCATATCTGACGCGCGCGTTGCGCCTGTCGGCGGGCGTCGTGATCAGCGCGTCGCACAATCCGTACAACGACAACGGCATCAAGTTCTTCTCCGCCGACGGCAACAAGCTGCCCGACGAAGTCGAGCTCGAAATCGAGCGCCAGCTCGAACAGCCGATGGAATGCGCGCCGTCCGAGCGCCTCGGCAAGGCGCGGCGTCTCGACGACGCGGGCGGACGCTACATCGAATTCTGCAAGAGCACCTTTCCGGCGAACTTCGACCTGCGCGGACTGAAGCTCGTGGTCGATTGCGCGCACGGCGCCGCGTACGACGTCGCGCCGCACGTGTTCCATGAACTCGGCGCGGAAGTCGTGTCGATCGGGGCGTCGCCTAACGGCTTCAACATCAACGACGGCGTCGGCGCTACCGCACCCGAGGCTCTCGTGCGCGCCGTGCTGGAGCACAAGGCCGATCTGGGCATCGCGCTCGATGGCGACGCGGACCGCTTGCAGATCGTCGATTCGACGGGCCGTCTCTATAACGGCGACGAGCTGCTCTACGTGCTGGTCAAGGACCGCATCGCGACCGATGGCAAGGTGGAAGGAGCCGTCGGCACACTGATGACCAACATGGCCGTCGAAGTGGCGCTGAAGGAAGCCGGCGTGCAGTTCGTCCGTGCGGCCGTCGGCGACCGCTACGTGCTCGAAAAGCTGCGCGAAAACGGCTGGCTGCTGGGCGCGGAAGGCTCGGGTCATATCCTGTCGCTCGACCGTCACTCCACCGGCGACGGCATCGTCTCGGCGCTCCTCGTGCTCGCGGCGATCCAGCGCAGCGGCAAGTCGCTCGCCGATTTGCTGCACGGCGTGAGCCTGTTCCCGCAAAAGCTCATCAACGTGCGCATGAACGCGGGCGCGAACTGGAAGACGAGCGATGCGATCCGGCGCGCGGTCGAACAAGCCGAGCATTCCCTCCAATCGCACGGCCGGGTCTTGATTCGCGCGTCGGGAACGGAGCCGGTCTTGCGCGTGATGGTCGAAGCGTCGGCGCAGAAGGATGCGGTTCGGTACGCGGAAACGATTGCGCAAGTGGTGAAAGAAGCGACTTCGTAGGCGTTTACTGAAACTCGTCACATTCTTCTAAAAGCGGGCTGCGGCCCGCTTTTTTATTTGCATCGGCGCCTTGACAAATCGGGCGTGATCAAACTTTCAGCACGTAAGCGGAATGACATGCTGGCTTCACAGTAATTCATATTACTGTCACAGACTCCTCCTATATTTCGCGGTGTCGTCTCACACGCATACACGACACACGCTCACAAACCCTGGAGGTTTCAATGAAATTGATGCAAACCGCGCTGGCCGGCGTTATTGGCGCCCTGTTCGCCATCTCCGCGCAAGCCGCCGACATCACCGGCGCGGGTTCTACCTTCGCAGCTCCGATCTACACGAAGTGGGCAGACGCCTACCAAAAGACCGGCGGTGGCAAGGTGAACTACCAAGGCATCGGCTCGTCGGGCGGTATCAAGCAAATCATCGCGAAGACGGTGGATTTCGCGGGCTCGGACGCTCCGCTGAAAGATGAAGAACTCGCGAAGGACGGCCTGTTCCAGTTCCCGACGGTGGTCGGCGGCGTCGTGCCGGTGATCAACGTGCCGGGCGTGAAGGCTGGCGAAGTGACGCTGTCGGGTCAGGTGCTTGGCGACATCTACCTGGGCAAGATCAAGAAGTGGAACGACCCGGCGATCGCCGCGCTGAACCCGAAGGCCAAGCTGCCGGATACGGACATCGCCGTGGTCCGCCGCGCTGACGGCTCGGGCACCAGCTTCATCTGGACGAACTATCTGTCGAAGGTCAACCCCGAGTGGAAGTCGAAGGTCGGCGAAGGCTCGACGGTGAACTGGCCGACGGGCACGGGCGGCAAGGGCAACGACGGCGTCGCGGCCTTCGTGCAGCGTCTGCCGGGCGCGATCGGCTACGTCGAGTGGGCGTACGCGAAGCAGAACAAGATGACCTACGTCGGCATGAAGAACTCGGCCGGCACGATCGTCGAGCCGAAGACGGACACGTTCAAGGCAGCCGCCGCCGGTGCGGACTGGTCGAAGTCGTTCTACCAGATCCTCACGAACGAGCCGGGCCAGAACGCATGGCCGATCGTCGGCGCGACTTTCGTGCTGCTGCACGCGACGCAGGAGAAGCCGGCGCAAGGCACGGAAACGCTGAAGTTCTTCGACTGGGCATTCAAGAACGGCGGTCAGGCCGCCAACGATCTCGACTACATCTCGCTGCCTGATTCGGTCGTCGCCGAAATCAAGTCGCAATGGAAGGCGAAGGTCAAGGATGGTTCGGGCAAGTCGGTTGCCGAGTAAGCGCAGTACTCATAGCTGGAAACTGTCCTAAGCTTCTGAAGCCCGGACGGTCTGTAACAAAGAAAGCCGCGCGGCGGGCCGGAAGGCTGCCGCGCGGTCTGACACGTAGCGAAACCAAGGCTCCCATGTCGGACATCAACTTAACGTCGGCGGTGCCGGCAGCGCACACGCAGCGCGCGCCCAGCCGTCTCGGCGACATCATTTTCGGCGGCGTGACGCGGCTCGCAGCCGTGATCACGCTGCTTTTGCTTGGCGGCATCATCGTTTCGCTGCTCGTCGCCTCGATGCCGACCATCCAGAAGTTCGGCCTCTCGTTCCTGTGGCGCTCGGAGTGGGATCCGCCCAGCGAGACGTTCGGCGCGCTCGTGCCGATCTACGGCACCATCGCGACCTCGATCATCGCGCTCATCATCGCGGTGCCGGTGAGCTTCGGCATCGCGCTCTTCCTGACGGAACTGTCGCCCGCTTGGCTGCGCCGCCCGCTCGGCGTCGCGATCGAACTGCTCGCGGCGATTCCGTCGATCGTCTATGGCATGTGGGGCCTGCTCGTGTTCGCGCCGATCTTCGCGCAATACTTCGAGAAGCCGCTCGGCCATCTGCTCGGCGACGTGCCCGTCATCGGCATGTTCTTCCAGGGCGCGCCGATCGGCATCGGCATCCTGTGTGCGGGCGTAATTCTCGCGATCATGATCATCCCGTACATCGCGTCCGTGATGCGCGATGTGTTCGAAGTCACGCCCGTGCTGCTGAAGGAATCGGCGTACGGCATCGGCTGCACGACCTGGGAAGTGATGTGGAAGATCGTGCTGCCCTATACGCGCGCCGGCGTGATCGGCGGCGTCATGCTCGGCCTCGGCCGCGCGCTCGGTGAAACGATGGCCGTCACGTTCGTCATCGGCAACACGAACCTGCTCGACAACGTGTCGCTCTTTTCGCCCGGCAACAGCATCACCTCGGCGCTTGCCAACGAGTTCGCGGAAGCGAGCCCGGGCCTGCATACCTCGGCGCTGATGGAACTCGGTCTGATTCTCTTCGTGATCACGTTCTTCGTGCTCGCGCTCTCGAAGCTGATGCTTCTGCGCATGGAACGCGGGGAGGGCCGTAAATAATGAGCCGTCCCGCTACGTTCAACCAGGATCCGGATCGCGTGCAGGCCACGCGCAAGAAGCTGCAGAGCCGCCGCCGCGGCACCAATGCGCTCGCGCTGACGCTCTCGCTCGCCGCGATGGCCTTCGGCCTCATCTGGCTCGTCTGGATTCTCTACACGACGCTCAAGCTCGGCATCGGCGGATTGTCGGTCGATCTTTTCACACAGTCGACGCCCCCGCCGAACACCGATGGCGGCGGTCTCGCCAACGCGATCGTCGGCAGCCTGCTGCTCGTCGTGCTCGCGACGTTCGTCGGCACGCCGCTCGGCATTCTCGCGGGCGTGTATCTCGCGGAATACGGCCAGAAGCGCTGGCTCGCGAGCGTGACGCGCTTCATCAACGACATCCTGCTGTCGGCGCCTTCGATCGTCGTCGGTCTGTTCGTGTATGCGATCGTCGTCGCCAGGATGGGCCGCTTCTCGGGCTGGGCCGGCGTGATCGCGCTGGCGCTGTTGCAGATTCCGATCGTGATCCGCACGACCGAAAACATGCTGAAGCTCGTGCCGAACGCATTGCGTGAAGCCGCGTTCGCACTCGGCACGCCGAAGTGGAAGATGGTGATGTCGATCACGCTGAAGGCGTCGGTCGGCGGCATCGTGACCGGCGTGCTGCTGGCGATCGCGCGTATCGCCGGCGAAACCGCGCCGCTGCTTTTCACGGCGCTGTCGAATCAATTTTTCTCGTGGGACATGAATCAGCCGGTGGCCAACCTGCCGGTGACGATCTACAAGTTCGCGATGAGTCCGTTCCCGCAGTGGCAATCGCTCGCGTGGGCCGGTGTGTTCCTGATTACGCTCGGCGTGCTGGGTCTGAATATCCTGGCGCGTGCGATCTTCTCGAAGAAATAAGGGCGGAGTGATTCCATGAATATGGTCGAAAGTGGTGTCAACCACCTGAATCCGAAGGCTGACGCAAAGCCGGTCGAGCGTGGCCCGGTGCCGGGCAGCGTGCGTCCGACGCACGCCTCGCAGCCTGCCGATTCCATCAAGCCGAAGATCGAGGTGAAGAACCTCAACTTCTTCTACAACAAGTATCACGCGCTGAAGAACATCAACCTGCGCATTCCGGAGAAGAAGGTGACGGCCTTCATCGGTCCGTCGGGTTGCGGCAAGTCCACGCTTCTGCGCACGTTCAACAAGATGTACGCGCTTTATCCGGAGCAGCGCGCCGAAGGCGAAATCCTGATGGACGGCGCCAATCTGCTCGATACGACGAAAGACATCTCGCTCCTGCGCGCGCGAGTGGGCATGGTGTTCCAGAAGCCGACGCCGTTTCCGATGTCGATCTACGACAACATCGCGTTCGGCGTGAAGATGTTCGAGCAGCTCTCGCGCTCGGAGATGGACGATCGCGTCGAATGGGCGCTCACGAAAGCGGCGCTCTGGACCGAAGTGAAGGACAAGCTGCAACAGAGCGGCTATGGTCTGTCGGGCGGCCAGCAGCAGCGTCTTTGCATTGCGCGCGGCATCGCGATCCGCCCGGAAGTGCTGCTGCTCGACGAGCCGTGCTCCGCGCTCGACCCGATTTCGACGGGCCGTATCGAAGAGCTGATCGCCGAACTGAAAAGCGATTACACGGTTGTCATAGTCACTCACAACATGCAGCAGGCGGCGCGCTGTTCGGACTACACTGCCTACATGTACCTCGGTGAATTGATCGAGTTCGGCGATACCGAAAAGATCTTCATCAAGCCGGCCCGCAAGGAAACGGAAGATTACATCACGGGCCGCTTCGGCTGATCGTCAGCCAGGTCAAACAGAAAGGCTTAAGGAGCATATATGTCCGATAAACACCTCTCGAGCCAGTTCGACGCCGACCTCAACGCAGTGTCGTCGAAGGTGCTGGAAATGGGCGGTCTGGTCGAGTCGCAGATCATCAACGCGATGCAGGCGCTGAACGAATTCGACATCGGCATCGCGGATCAGGTGATCGCGGCCGAAGCGCGCCTGAACACGATGGAAGTCGAGATCGACGAGGACTGCAGCAACATCATCGCGCGCCGTCAGCCGGCTGCGCGCGACCTGCGTCTGCTCATGGCGATCTCGAAGACGATCACGAACCTCGAGCGCGCCGGCGACGAAGCCGAGAAGATCGCGAAGCGTGTGAAGCGCATCAACGAAGACGGCGCGGGGCGCACGGTGAATATCGCCGAGATCAAGCTGTCGGGCGAGATGGCGGTGTCGATCCTGCGCCGCGCGCTCGACGCGTTCGCGCGTCTCGACACGGTGGCGGCCGCGCAGATCGTGCGCGACGACAAGGCCATCGACGATGAATTCCGCGCCTTCGTGCGCAAGCTCGTGACCTACATGATGGAAGATCCGCGCACGATTTCCGCGGGACTCGACTATCTGTTCATCGCGAAGGCGGTGGAGCGCATCGGCGATCACGCGAAGAACATCGCCGAGTTCATCATCTATATCGTGAAGGGCACGGACGTGCGCCATATCTCGCGCGACCAGCTCGAGCGCGAAGCGCTCAGCTGAGCGTCGGGCGCGCAATCGTTTTAACTCAAGCAAAAGGTCAAGAGGTGCCGATGCCCAGCAGTATCCTCGTCGTCGAAGACGAACCCGCGATCTCCGAACTGATTTCGGTGAATCTTCAGCATGCGGGACATTGCCCGATCCGCGCATACAACGCGGAGCAGGCGCAAAACCTGATCAGCGACGTGCTGCCCGATCTCGTGCTGCTCGACTGGATGTTGCCCGGCAAGTCGGGCATCTCGTTCGCGCGCGACCTGCGCAACAACGAGCGCACGAAGCACATCCCGATCATCATGCTGACTGCGCGCGGCGACGAGCAGGACAAGGTGCTCGGCCTCGAGATCGGCGCGGACGATTACGTCACGAAGCCTTTCTCGCCGAAGGAACTGATGGCGCGCATCAAGGCGGTTCTGCGCCGCCGCGCGCCGCAGCTGACGGAAGACGTAGTCGCGATCAACGGCCTGCGCCTCGATCCGGCGACGCATCGCGTGGCGGCGAGTCATTCGGGCAACGACATCAAGCTCGATCTCGGCCCGACCGAGTTCCGTCTGCTGCATTTCTTCATGACGCATCCGGAGCGCGTGCACAGCCGCACGCAGTTGCTGGATCAGGTCTGGGGCGATCACGTGTTCGTCGAAGAGCGCACGGTCGATGTGCACATCAAGCGTCTGCGCGCCGCGCTCAAGCCGGCGGGCTGCGATGCTATGATCGAAACGGTGCGCGGCAGCGGATACCGGCTTGCGAAGAGCGCCTGAGTTCGCGGCTGGCGTCATCCGCTTTAACGTTCCGCATCAACGTCACTCAGACTCACCGACAACATGAACATCATCTGGACGCGTGCGATCGTGTCCCTCGCGCTGCTCGCCGCGCTCAGCGCAGCGATCGGCGCACTGGCGGGCGTGCGCATTGCGCTCGCCTTCGCGGTGCTCATGCTGGTCGTGCAGGGCTTCTTCGTCACATATCACATGCAGCGCCTGTGGCGTCTGCTCGAAGCGCCGGTCTACGGCGAAGTGCCGAGCGCGCTCGGCGTCTGGGGCGAAATCTATTACCGCCTGCACAAGCTCGCGAAGCGGTGGCACGCGCAGGTGCGCCAGGTCGAGCAACAGCATGCGCGCTTCATCCAGGCGATCCAGGCTTCGCCGAACGGTGTCGCGATGCTCGACGATCACGATCAGATCGAGTGGTGCAACGCCATCGCCGAAAAGCACTTCGGGCTCGATGCCAAGCGCGACTTGCGCCAGCACATCACGCATCTCGTGCGTCATCCGGATTTCGTCCGCTATCTGAACGCGCACCACTACGAAGAGATGCTCGTGATGCGCGGCATGGGCGTGAATCGCAAGTACACGGTGTCGGTGCAGGTGTTTCCGTACGGCGACCATCGCAAGCTGATTCTCACGCAGGACATCACCGAACTCGAACGCACGGATTCGATGCGGCGCGACTTCGTCGCCAATGTTTCGCATGAACTGAAAACGCCGCTCACGGTGCTTTCCGGCTTCCTCGAAACGATGCGCGAACTGCCGCTCGATGAGGCCGACCGCATGCGCTATCTCGACATGATGGAGCAGCAGGCGTCGCGCATGCAGAACATCGTGCGAGATCTGCTCGTGCTCGCCAATCTGGAAGGCGACATGCGTCCGCCGGGCGACGAACTGCTCGACATGCGTGCCGTGATGCGCCATCTGGAAGACGATGCGAACAATCTGTCGAGCGGGCGGCATCGCATCACGTTTCATAGCGATGATGCGCTGACGATCGCGGGCGCGGAGACTGAGGTGATGAGCGCGCTCGGCAATCTCGTCACGAACGCGGTGCGGTATACGCCGGACGGCGGGACGATTGAAGTGACGTGGCAGCGGATGAAGGATCGCGCGGTGTTCACTGTGCGGGATAGCGGGCTCGGGATTCCGGCCGAGCATATTCCGCGGTTGACCGAGCGGTTCTATCGCGTGGATCGCAGCCGGTCGCGGGATACGGGGGGCACGGGGCTCGGGCTTGCCATCGTCAAGCATGTGTTGCAGCGGCATAATGCCGAGCTCGATGTGAAGAGTGAAGTGGGGAAGGGGAGTATGTTTATCGTGCGGTTTCCGGGGTCGCGGACGGCTTCGAGGAAGTCGCTGGCCGCGTAAGGTTTTTTGGGGGGGGTGTTGCCGGATCCCGTTATCGCGGTGGTCTATTAGCACTGCCCCTCCCCGGGGCGGGGGTCACTTTCTTTGCTGCTGCAAAGAAAGTAACCAAAGAAAGCAGCTTCTCACCGCCCGCGGTCACACGCAGTTTGGCCATGCTTGCCAGCCCGTGGTGGCACTCGCCTAAGTGTCGCCGTCAGAGGCCCAACCGGGCTTGGCTCGCGCACGGTCTGTCGCCTCGCACCGCTTACCTCACTGGTTCAGCACCAAATGGCTCCGGCCCGCTTCGCGGCCGACCGGTCAATCGGGTCGGCGCAGACCTTCTTGCTAAAGCCGCCATCTCATGCACAGCACATGCGCTCCGTTGGTTTCCCTCGCATACCCGGCGGCAGCGCGTAGCGCTGTGCCGAAGCTATTTGGTGCTGAACCAGCGCGCTTAAACATTTGGAGCGGCGGACCGTGCGCGGTCCAAGCCCTTGTCTGCTTGTGGGGGTACTTGCTACTGCCGGGCCATTAGGCCAATCGCCTGTGCCGCGGCCGGTGTGAAGTGCTTAGGCTGGGGATAGCTGTTTCTTTGGTTACTTTCTTTGCAGCAGCAAAGAAAGTGACCCCCGCCCCGGGGAGGGGCAGTGCTAATAAACCGACACGCTAACGGGATCCGGCGACAACAAAAAAACAACAAAAACCATCAAGAACAAAACTTCGCCAGCAATCCCAACTGCGCATTGCGAATAGACTTCCCCGGCCGCCGCTTCCGATAATGCCCATCGCTCTGCATGACCCAGGCCGATTGATTATCGCCGAGACAAACCGACAAGCCCTCGGCAATAACTCGCCGCTTCAACCGCCGATCGCGTATCGGAAACGCCACCTCCACGCGACGGAAAAAGTTTCGATCCATCCAGTCCGCGCTGGAAAGAAACACATCCTCCTTGCCGTTCGCATAAAAATAGAAGATGCGATGATGCTCGAGAAAGCGCCCGACGATCGACCGGACCGTGATGTTCTCCGACAGATCCTCCACGCCAGGCTTGAGCGAACACACTCCTCGCACGATCAGATCGATCTTCACCCCCGCATGCGACGCCTCGTAAAGCGCGGCAATGACCGTAGGCTCCAGCAACGCATTCATCTTCGCGACGATACGCGCACGCCGTCCCGCACGCGCATGTTCGGCCTCGGCGCGAATCGCATCGATGAGCTTGGCGTGCAGCGTGAACGGCGATTGCCATAGCTGATGCAGCGCAATCTCCCCGCCGATGCCGGTCAGTTGCTGAAAGACGTGATGCACGTCCTCGCACATTTCCTGATCCGAAGTCATCAGGCCGAAGTCGGTATAAAGACGCGCCGTGCGCGGATGATAGTTGCCCGTGCCCAGATGCGCGTAACGCTTCAGCACGAGCTTGCCGCCTTGCGACACGCGCCGCACGATCAGCATCATCTTCGCGTGGCACTTGTGGCCGACCACGCCATACACGACATGCGCGCCCACCGCTTCGAGCTGCGACGCCCAATTGATATTCGTCTCTTCGTCGAAACGCGCGAGCAGCTCCACGACCACGGTCACTTCCTTGCCGTTGCGCGCGGCCTGCATGAGCGCGTCCATCAGCGGCGAATCGGTGCCCGTGCGATAGATGGTCTGTTTGATCGCGACGACCTGCGGATCCTTCGCCGCCTGAAGCAGCAACTCCAGCACCGGCTGAAAGCTCTCGTACGGATGATGCAGCAGGATATCGCCCTGATCGATCGCATCGAAGAGATTCGACGTGTTCGCGATCGCCTTCGGCACAGACGGAATATGCGGCACGAACTTGAGGTCCGGGCGGTCGACCATCTCGGGCAACTGCATGAGCCGCACGAGATTGACCGGCCCGTTCACGCGATACAAATCGCGTTCGCTCAACTGGCCTTCATCGAGGAGACGGCGCACGAGATGCGGAGGCGTTTCCGCCGATACTTCCAGACGCACCGCGTTGCCCAGATGACGTGCCGGCAATTCGCCCTGCAGCGCGACGCGCAGATTGGTGATTTCGTCCTCGTCGACGAAAAGCTCGCTGTTACGCGTGATGCGAAACTGATTGCAACTGCGCACGACGAGATGCGGGAACAGCTCGTTCACGAAGTGCTGCATGAACGAACTCAGTAGCACGAAACCATGCGGATAACCCGACAGCGCTTCGGGCATGCGCACGAGTCGCGGCAGCGCGCGCGGCGCCTGGACGATGCCCATCATCGCCTGACGGCCGAAGGCGTCGGTGCCTTCCAGTTCGACGACGAAGTTCAGGCTCTTGTTCAACACGCGCGGAAACGGATGCGCGGGGTCGAGCCCGATCGGCGTCAGCACCGGCAATAGCTCGTTGTGAAAGTATTCGCGCGCCCACGCGTTCTGCTGCTCGGTCCAGTCTTCCGCGCCGTGGAAGTAGATGCCTTCCATTTCGAGCGCAGGCAGCACGATGTCGTGCAGCATCGAGTATTGCTGGCGCACGAGGCGTTGCGCGCGCTCGGAGACGAGATCGTAGACGTGCTGCAGCGACATGCCGTCCGGCGAGAGCGAGCCGGGGTTGTCGCGCATCTGCTCTTGCAGACCCGCCATCCGGACTTCGAAGAATTCGTCGAGGTTGCTGCTGGTGATGCAGATGAAACGCAGGCGTTCCAACAAGGGAACCGTCGTGTCGGCGGCTTGCGCAAGGACGCGCTCGTTGAAACCTAGTATGCCCAGTTCGCGGTTGAATAGCGGATAGCGTATGGACATCGGAGGGAGGGAAGGTGTCTCGATCAGATGGGCAAAGGAACTCTCGGATGCTCTCACAGTATGATGTCTTTTTTAAGACAGAACGAATTTCACAAATTCTACTCACAATGCGGATAGCGTCGCTAGCGCAAAAGCGCGATTCCGGCAAAGACGCGGTTTCGAACGAGTTGGCAAGGGCCGCGGGCCGCGTCGGCATAGAATAGAATTCGTGCGCTGCAACAGCGCCGCTGTGACAGTGCCTTTCCCACTTCACGAATCTGGAACTCCGATGGTCACACATCCCCATCTACTTGCCGCCGTCGACCTCGGATCGAACAGTTTCCGGTTGATCGTCGGACGGGTCGAGGAAACGCCCGCCGGCAGCCAGATCTATCAGGTCGATGCGCTGCGCGAACCCGTGCGGCTCGGCGGCGGCCTGTCGAAGGACAAGATGCTCGACCGCGCATCGCAGGTGCGCGGCTGGGATGCGTTGAAGCGTTTCGGCGAACGTCTGCGCGACTTTCATCCCGATCAGGTGCGTGCCGTCGCCACCAATACGCTGCGCGTCGCGAAGAACGCACACGACTTTCTCGTCGAAGCGGAAGCCGCGCTCGGTTTTCCGATCGAAGTGATCGCGGGGCGCGAGGAAGCGCGCCTCATCTATGCGGGCGCGGCGCATTCGGTGCCGGCAAGCGCAGGCAAACGGCTCGTGGTGGATATCGGCGGCGGCTCGACGGAGTTCATCATCGGCTCGCATTACACGCCGATTCACATGGAAAGTCTCTATATCGGCTGCGTGAGCCATAGCCGCCAGTTCTTCCCGGCGGGCAACGTCGACGAATACACGATGCGTCAGGCCGAACTCGCCGCCAAGCGCGAAATCCAGATCATTTCGAGCGAATACAAGGGCACCGGCTGGGATCAGGCGATCGGCTCGTCGGGCACGGCGCGCGCGCTCGCGGAACTGATCGAGGCGAACGGCTTCAACGACGAAGGCATCACGCACGGCATCTCGCGCGGCGGGCTGGAGAAGCTGAAACGCGCGCTCATCAAGGCCGAGAACGTGAACCGGCTGAAGCTCATCGCGCTGAAGCCCGATCGCGTGCCGGTGTTGGCGGGCGGCCTCTCGATCATGCTGGGCGTGTTCGAGGAACTGGGCATCGAATACGCCGATACGACCGACGCCGCGCTGCGTCTCGGCGTGCTGTACGACCTGCTCGGGCGTTCGCAGCATCAGGACATGCGCACGGTGACGGTCGAAGGCTTCAAGCGCCGTTACGGCGTCGATGCCGCGCAGGCCGAACGCATCGGCGAACTGGCGATCAGCTTTTACGATCAGCTCGGCGAACCCGACGAAGACGTGCGCGAGGAAAACCGCATGTTCCTCGCGTGGGCGGCGTCGCTGCACGAGATCGGCTTGTCGATCGCGCATAGCGCCTATCACAAGCATTCCGCGTATATCACGAGCAACGCCGACATGCCCGGCTTCTCGCGCACCGATCAGGCGCGCCTCGCCGCGCTCGTGCTCGGCCATGCGGGAAAGCTCGGCAAGCTTGCACAGGCGCGCGACGTCGAGTGGACGCTGCTCTTCTGTCTGCGGCTCGCGGCGCTGCTGTCGCGCCGCCGTGCGGATGTCGGGCTGCCCGGCATCGAGGTGAAAAAAGCGGGCGGCGGTTTCGACGTGCATCTGCCGAGCGAATGGGTGACGAACAATCCGCTCACCGATTACAGCCTCGTCCAGGAAGCGATGGAGTGGGAGAAGATCGGCCGGCCGTATCGCGTCGTGTACACAGGCGACTGATGCCACAATGACAAGGCCCCGTCGAGCGGGGCCTTTTTTGTATCGGGGCTTCAGCGGCCCTGCATGTCGCCGATGAAGTGCCGCGCGTAACGCGCGTTGATCTCGGACAGACGAAAGAGCGTGAGGAAGTCGGCCGTGTTGAAATCCGGATCCCAGGCCGGCGCGCCGCAGATTTTCGCGCCCAGGCGCAGATAGCCTTTCACGAGCGGCGGCGGGCTCACGCTGGCGCCCGTGCGCAGTTCTTCGACGGGCAGCGGCGTGTGCGGGAATGCGCGATATTCGGGCGCGGTGAGCGCATCGGGCGGCAGCGAAGTGTAGAGATTCGCGGCGTAGTGCCCGCCGTCGATCATGCCGACGCTCGCGCAGCCGAGCATCGTTTCATAGCCGTTCTGCATCATGTACGCGGCGAGGCCGCCCCACAGCGACATGATCACCGCGCCATTGCGAAAGTCCGGATGCACGCACGACCGGCCCACTTCGACGAGTTTCGGCCGCAGGTGCGTCAGGCGCGACACGTCGAATTCGCTTTCGGCATAAAGACGGCCGATGCGCGCGGCCTGATGCGGCGGCAGCACGCGATACGTGCCGACCACTTGCAACGTGTCGAGATCGCGCACGAGCAGGTGATCGCAATAGGCGTCGAAGGCATCGACGTCGAGCCCCGCGGGGCCGGACAGACGTGCACCCATTTCTTCGGAAAACACGCGGTAGCGCAGGCGTTGCGCGTCGCGCAGCGCGTCTTCGTCACGCGCCCACGTGACTTGCAGGCGCTCGCGGCCCGTGACGGTTTCCGACGTGCGCGGAAGGTGACGGCGCGAATCGAGCGAGAGCGATGACGCTCCGAGTTGCAGGAAAGGCGTCGGCAAATCTTGCATTGGCATTCCTCGACAGGACGTTGCTGTGGCTTCAAGTCCTCGCCAATGTAGTAATGCACGGTGACGCTCGCATGGCATCGCAATGACGTTTCGATGAAACGACACGCGCATGAACGCGAGCTTGCGCCGCCGCTGCCGCGCTCAGAGCAGATCGGGATTGACCACCGCGCGCAGCACGACGTGGCCGTCGCCGCCGCGCGTGCGTCCCTGAAACCACCAGATGCCCGCTTTCTTGATCGACCATTCCGTTTCGTGGCCGGTCATGAGGAGCGCGGCGACACGGCCGAGCGTCGGCTGATGCCCGATCACGACGACCGTCTCCGCGACGCCTTCCGGCCAGCCCGCAGCATCGAGCACGGCCTGTGCGCCGTTGCCCGGCGCGAGCGCGTCGATCACGCGATAGCGGTCGCCGAAGGCTTCCGCGGTCTGGATCGTGCGCGTCGCGGGACTGGCGAGCAACACGGCGTCGTCGCCGACGCGCGCCTTCAGCCATTTCGCGATGCCTTGCGCCTGTTTGCGTCCGCGCGGCGTGAGCTGGCGCGCGAGATCGCTCGACGCCTGATCTTCCGCTTCGGCGTGACGCCAGAGGATGAGGTTCATTGATCGTCTCCGGGTGATGAGGTTCGCTTTCGGATGAACCAGAAAGATGCGTGCCCGCGTTTGGCATTGCGGATGCTCGCGGGCCGCGTTACAATCTGCGGCTCGTCGGAGCGTAGCGCAGCCTGGTAGCGCATCTGATTTGGGATCAGAGGGTCGAAGGTTCGAATCCTTTCGCTCCGACCACGATACACGAAGGGGTTACAAGTTACGGCTTGTAACCCCTTTGTCTTTTCGACGCTCATCCGGGAGTCTCATGCCGCGTATCGTTTTCAACATCGTCTGCGCCGTATTCATCGCGATCGGCTTCGCTGCCTGCGCCGACTCCGCTCATCAGAAGCACGAGCCGCAAGATCCGCCCGACTACAAGGGCGTGCCGACGGACATGACCCCGCCGTCGATGGTCCCCGATCCCGCCAAGCCTCAGTAACCGCCACAAAAGGCGAAGCCCCGATGCGGGCACATCGGGGCTTCTGACCCGCGTCGACTGTTCGCGCTGATATAGTGCGCGGGCTGTCGCCAGTGTAGGAATATCGCCGGCTCATGACTGTATGCGCTTGTTTCGGCGCGTAACGGGATGCAAGCGGGGATGCTAGCCGCTGCCCGGATCAGCGTGTGCCGGCGCACGGATCGAATTCGGGAAACGCTACCTGCCGCACGATTCGGAGGATTCGCTCAAGCGGAATATTTGCCTGGCAAGTATGATTCGAGCAGTGTGTTTCGAAGTGTATCTGTCATGGATCTGCTCTGGGTTTTCGCCGCCGTCGCGCCGCTCGCCGTTGGATCGCTCGTTGCGTTCGCGGCGCATATCGATCCGTTATCCGGGCATTGGCGTACGCCAGGCTCGAACAAGCCGAAAGACGAAACGTTCGACACCTGACGGCGCAGGCGTTACTGCTTGCAGCGAATGACCATCGAGCGGTTCTTGATGTTCGCGCCGAAAATCCCGCCGACAGACCCGCCCGCGGTCGCGCCGTTATCGGCATCCTTCGACACCACGTCGTAGCCGTACGCCCCGCACATTTCGCCCGCCTGCTTGTAGCAGGCCGCCCAAGTTGTGCTCGCATCGCCGCCGCTGCAGTTGATCGCGAAGCCCGTGTCGCCCGAAGGCAGATAGGTCATCGTCGCCGTCTGCGCGCATCCTGCGAGTGCGCCGGTCAAAGCCAGAGCCGCGCCGAGCGCGGCCGTGTGCATCCTCATCGTCAATCTCATCAATCTTCCTCGTAACGTCCGCCGGGCCTTCAGCGCGGCGGTAGATAGCGCGCGGGATCCGTCGAGCGGCCCATGTAGCGCACTTCGAAATGCAGCATCGTGCGATCGCTGTCGGTATCGCCCATTTCGGCGATTTGCTGGCCCTGCTGCACTGTCTGGCCTTCCTTCACCAGCAGCACCCGATTGTGGGCGTAGGCGGTCAGATATTCATCGTCGTGCTTGATGATCAGCATGTTGCCGTAGCCGCGCAGCCCATTGCCCGCGTAGACGACATTGCCGGTCGCGGCGGCGATGACGGGCGTGCCCGCCGCATTGGCGATATCGATGCCCTTCGAGTTCTTGCCGTCGAAGCCGCGAATGATGTTGCCCTGCGCCGGCCACACGAGCGTCACGCCCGGTCCCGCCTTTGCCTGCGACGACGCTTGCGCGCTGCCGGCGGTTCCCGCAGCCGATGGCTCCGGCGCCGATGCGCTGCCCGCCGGCGGCGCGATGCGCAGCACCTGTCCGACCTCGATGGCGTCGGGATTCGTGAGCCCGTTCCAGCGCTTGAGGTTCGCCACCGACGTGCGATTCTCACGCGCGATCTTGGACACGGTGTCGCCGCGCTCGACGCGATAAAAGCCCGGCGCCACCGGTCCCGTTCCGCAAGCGGCCAACACTGCGATGAGCGATGCGCAGACGAGCCGTCGAATTCTTTTTTGCAAACCTGACCTCGTAAAGCACCGCCGCGAGAAGTGCGGGCACTGTCGCGCGGCGAGTCGAAAGGCAGGATTTTACCGTCTCGGGTTTCCCCGGACAGAAAGACGCCTCATGCCGGCCGTTTTTCGTCTCACTCGTCGCGCGTGACGACGAGCCTGAGCAATGCCGTCTCGGTCTTGCCCGGCGCGAGCCAGCGCAGGCCACGGCCGTTGTGAATGGCGTCGGGCAAGCCGATCCACGGCTCGACGCAATAGAAGTCCGACGTATCCGATTCGGTCCAGGTCGTCACCGCGTACCACGGCACCGAGTCCGGCTGCTGCAGTTCGAAGCCGATCGTGCGCTTCAATCCCGGCAGCTTGACCAGCATCGGTTCGTCGGATTGGCGCGTGAGGCAGTGAAACGTATCGACGATGCCCGGATCGGCGAGCGAATAGCGCGGCAGGCCCGGCTCGGCCTCGCTGATCGAGCCGTCCGCGAGTTGCCGGCGTCGCTCGGTGTGCGGCAGCTCGACGCTGCTTTCGGCGCGCTGGCCGTGCGGCAGATGAAAGTAGAAGTGATGCCCGGTGTAGTACGGCAGCGCGACCTCGCCCGGATTCGACGTCGTCAGCTCGACCTCTAGCGTATTGCCGTCGACGATGCGATACGCCGCCTCGAAGCGAAACGCGAACGGATAGCCGTCGCGGGTCGCGTCGCTGTCGACGAGCGTCATGCGCAGACCGTGGCCGTCGGCATCGCGCGTGCAGGAGAAGGGCAGGTTGCGCGCGAAGCCGTGAGTCGGCAGCGCATGCACGACGCCTTCCGGATCGCGCCATTTGCCGATTTCGCCATCGACGAAATGACGCCCGAGAAACGGAAAGAGCAGCGGATTGCCGCCGCGGATCTTGGCCGGATTGGACCAGTCGGGTGTGTCGGGCCAGTGAACGACCGGCTCGCCGCCGACGCGCCAGGTCATGAGCCGTCCGCCCACGTGCGGCGCGAGCTGGATGGCGGCGCCGTCGCGCTCGATTTCGATGACGTCAGTTTCCGGTGACATGATGGCAGGCGCTCCGTTGGATGGCGAGGCGCCGCGCACGGCGATCGGGCGCGGCTCGACCCCAAAGATTCTGCCTCGGAATTCCGTCCGGAAAAACCCTTTGCGGGAAATTGCGACTGACCAAGCCTCATTCGATATGTTGTTATATGCTCCGTGTGTTGGGAATCAGACGGACAAGGAGCAGTCATGGATCTGGCGATGGCAATGGGCGTCGCGATGTTCGCCCTCTTCGGCGCGAGCACGGCAATCTTCCTCTACAAGCTGACGATCTGACGGCGGAATCGCGGCTCGCCACGCCGCGCGCTTTCTTTCGTATTGCCTGTATTCTGTTTGCGATTGTTCTTCGTTTCCCCGACGATTGACTGTCGACGCATTTTGTGTGCGGTTTGCGCTTGGCGCGGGTTTTCACCAGCGGCATAATCGGTCCCGTTTGCGCGCCGTATCGACTTTTCCTTCCTGTTCCAATTTCCCTTTCGCCTCGTTCGGCTTCGCGTGATGCGAGGGATGGAACTGCACGGCGCGTCCTTCTTCCTCCTCAAAAAAGGACCGACGCGTGACTCTGTGGTTTCTCGTATTCCTGAGCGTGCTCCAGGGCGTGACCGAACTCTTTCCGGTCAGCAGTCTGGGCCACACCTTGCTCGTTCCCGGCCTGATCGGCATGCATATCGACAAGCATGCGCCGCAATTGCTGCCGTTTCTCGTCGCGTTGCACCTGGGCACGGCCGTCGCGCTGCTCTGGTATTTCCGCGTGCGCTGGATCGCGCTGATTCGCGGCTTCTTCGCGTCGCTCGGCGGCCGCAAGAACGACGACGGTCACATGATGTGGGCGCTCATCATCGGCACGATTCCGACGGGCATCGTCGGGCTGGTGCTCGAAAAACGGCTCGAAGTCATTTTTCACGATTTGCGGATCGTCGCGGCGGCGCTGATCGTCAATGGCGTGCTCCTGTGGCTGGGCGACCGTCTGCAGAAAAGCCGCGCG
Organism: Caballeronia sp. S22; assembly: GCF_964261745.1. NCBI lineage: Bacteria > Pseudomonadati > Pseudomonadota > Betaproteobacteria > Burkholderiales > Burkholderiaceae > Caballeronia > Caballeronia sp. S22. Next base: position 1,092,849 of record NZ_OZ180035.1, read on the forward strand.
ATGCGGGCGCCCGAGAAGCTCACGTTCAGGCAGGCGTTTCTGGTCGGCCTGGCGCAGATCGGCGCGCTGATTCCGGGTTTTTCGCGCAGCGGTCTGACGATGATCGCGGGCGTGGGCGCCGGGCTTACGGCCGAGGCGGCGGCGGAATTCTCGTTCCTGCTCGGCACGCCGATCATCTTCGCGGCGGGCGTGCTCGAATTGCCGAAGCTCTTCCACGCGCCGGGGCAACTGGCCGATTCGCTGCTGGGCGGCGTGCTGACGGGCATTGCGGCGTATCTCAGCGTGCGCTTCCTGATGCGCTACTTCGAAGGCCACGGCAAGCTCGCGTCGTTCGGCGTGTATTGCGTGATCGCGGGGATCTTCTTCTTCGGCTGGTTCATGATGCATCCGCAGCCGGTGTGATGAACTCGGGCCAAGCGGGGCGGCGAATGAGGTAAAATCGCGATCTCTTCTGATTCGCGCGGCGGCTTTCTGCGCTTGCCGCGCGCTCCGGTTCTCCGCCCTTAGCTCAGCTGGATAGAGCAACGGCCTTCTAAGCCGTAGGTCACACGTTCGAGTCGTGTAGGGCGGGCCAAATGGCCTGCGTCGAGCCCAGTCTTTGCGACTGGGCTTTTTGCTTTTGTGGCGTCCGTGCAGGCAGCCGACAACGTCAGCAGGCCTAATCGATTTGACGCATACCGCATTCCTGGCCCGCTTCCTGCCCATTCCTGAGTTGCGTGCGCGCGCCCGATCCCCGCGATCCCGCGCCCCGCAACGCATCGGAAAAATTAACCATCTCGTACAAGCGAGTGTTCCGCCCATCCACGGTGCGCCGATGCGTCATCGTGGCGCGCGATGCGCCATAACGGTGACAGCGACAGGCCCGATCGACGCCAGAGGAATGACTTGAACAAACGAGCATACGAATCCAGCCTCGCGCAATGCTCGCTATGGAACCGCAAGCAGTCGCGCCTGCAACCGGAGTCGCGGCGCGTGCTGCTCGCGTTGCCGGAGCGCGTGCTCGGCGCATCGCTCGCGTCCTTGTTCGAACTGAAGGGCTTTCCCGCGCAACTCGCGGTGGACGCGTCCTCGCTCAGGCAGATCGCCGGGGAATGGCGTCCGCATGTGCTTTTTCTCGATACGCGCGTCGGTGGCTGCGGCAATTACGCGCTGGTCCGCGCGCTACGCGAACTCGACGACGACGCGAATCGCCTCATCATCGCGATGAGCGGCTTTCTGCCGGAAGAGCCGATCGCGCATCTCAGGGAAGCGGGCTACGACGGGCATTGCCGCCGCCCGTGTCCCGTGTGGCAGATGACCGATCTGCTCGACGAGTTCTTCGCCTGTCACGCGGTGCGTTGAGCGCGCCGTCCTGCTGGCGCATCGCGCGAGCATAGCTGCGCGGGCCGAACACGACATTCAGCGCGATCATCGCGACGAGGCTCGCGGCCAGCATCATCCACGACATCGAGAAGCCGCCGCTCACATCGCGCACGACGCCCGCGACGACCGGCGCGATCGCCGCGATGACGAAGCCCACGCCCTGCACGAACGCGACGAGCCGCGCGGCCAGTGCGGGGTCGTCGGCGTGATCGAGCGTCAGCACGAGCGACAGTGCGAACACGCCGCCGAGTCCGCCGCCGAGCAACGCCACGACCGCGAGCGGCGCTGAAAGCGGCGCGACGAGCAGCAGGCCGAAGCCCGCCAGTTGCGCGACGAGGCCGAGTGCGATCCACGGACGACGATCCCGGCCGCGCCCGAAGCGAGCGGCGGCCATCGGCAGCAGCAATGCCGACGATGCCTGAAATACCGTGAGCATCGCAAGCAGCGCGCCGCTCTCGGTCACGCCGCGGCCGAGTTGCTGATAGTACGCGGGCATCCACGCGACGAGGCTCGTATAGCCGCCATTGACGAGCCCGAAGAAGATCCCGAGCGTCCACGCCCGGCGATTGAGAAAGAGCGACGGCGCGGGCTTCGCGGAACCCGCCGATGAAGCGCGAGGCAACGCGTCCGCGCGCATCAGGAGCATCCACACCGCCAGCGCGATCAGCGCGGGCAACGCCCAGAACGCGAGCCCCGCCTGCCACGACACGCGCGATGCGACCGCCGGCGTGATGCTCGCGCCGAGTCCGCCGCCCGCCATGATCGATGCGGAGTAGAGGCCCATCGCGAACGGCAGGCGCGCGGCGAAGCGCGTCTTCATGACGCCGGGCAGGAGCGCCTGAATGACCGCGACGCCCGTGCCCGCGATCGCCGCGCTCGCGATGAGCGCAGCCGCGTTCCCGGCGAAGAAACGTCCCGCGCAGGCGGCGACGATCGCGATAAGCCCGATCGCCACGCCGCGCGCCTGGCCGACGGAACGCGCAAGCGCGCTCGCGCCGAACGCGCACACGCCCATCGCGACGACAGGCAGGCCGGTCAGCATCGACGCGCCGCGAAACGACAATCCCGTCGCGTGCAGAATCACGCCCATCAGCGGGCTGATCGAAGTGAGCAGCGGCCGAAGGTTCAGGCCGATCGCGACGATCACCGCGAGCCACGCGAGGTTCGATGCACGCGGGTTCATCGCGCGAACTCGAACGATCGTGCGCCGACGATCCAGGTCGATGGTTTCATGTGATGGAATCCTCCGGTGATTCATGCGATTTGGTTGACCATTTTATCAGTTTTTGGTCAACCAAAAATACGCTGAACCTGATAGACCGAATTCACGCCAGCGCGTCTGCACTCGATACAATGCGATTCAACGCAAGCACGACCAGGCATCATGGCATCACGCAAGGACACATCATCCAACGAAGCCGCGGCCGCGACGCCGCCCGACGAACGCGTGTACGCGGCGATCACTTCCGCGCTTTTGCACGGCAAGCTCGCGCCCGGCGCGCAGCTAGTCGAGCGCGAGCTCGCCGCCGCGTTCGACTGCACGCGCGGCACGATCCGAAAGGTGCTGGCGAGGCTCGGCGCCGAAGGCAAGCTCACGCAGGAAGCGAATCGCGGCGCGTTCGTGCCGTCGCCGACGCCCGCCGATATCCGCGAGGTGTATCGCGCTCGGCAGGTCGTGGAGGCGGGCATCGTCGCGTCGCTGTGCGGCACGCTGAGCGCGACGGCGAAACGTGCGCTGCGCGCCCACGTCAAGGCCGAGCAGCGCGCGGTGAAGGCGGGGAGCGTGGAGGAGTGCGTGCGGCTCGCGGGCCATTTCCATCTGCTGCTCGCGGAGCTGGCGGGCGCGCCGGACGTACAGGCGTTTCTCGCGAAGCTCGTCGCGAAGACCGAACTCTACAAGGCGCTTTTCGATCCGTCGAAGTTGTCGAACTGTTCATCGGACGAACACGGAAGGCTCGTCGATGCCCTGGAGGACGGCGATCTCGCTGCCGCGCTCACCGCGATGCGCACGCATATCGACGAACTGGAAGCGCGCGTGCTGGCGCAGGCGAGCGGCGTGCGCACCAACGATCTGGCGTCGCTCTTCGCGGGCGCGTGAGCATCGGCGCAAAAAAACGGGCCGCGGCGTAAAAGCCGCGGCCCGTCTCGTTACAGCGTCGACAGATATCGCTTATTGCGAGAAGTCGAGCGCGTTGGTCAGATCGCCCATCGCCTTGCCGCCGTTCGCGACGAGTGCGTCGTCACGCGATTTCAGGCCCGGCAATTCCGGCAGGCTGTAGCGCTTGGTGATGAAGCGCAGGATCGACGTCGTGTCGTATTGCGTGTGATCGACGAAGCCTTTCTTCGCGTACGGCGAGATGATGAGCGCCGGAATACGCGTGCCCGGACCCCAGCGGTCGCCCTTGGGCGGCGCGACGTGATCCCAGAAGCCGCCGTTTTCGTCGTAGGTCACGACGACGACCATGTTCTTCCACTGCGGACTCTTCTGCAGATGGGAGATCAGATCGGCGATGTGCTGGTCGCCCTGCGCGACGTCCGTATAACCGGCGTGCTCGTTCAGGTTGCCCTGCGGCTTGTAGAACGCGACTTGCGGCAGCGTGCCCGCATCGATCGCCTTGATGAACTCCGAACCGTTCGTGCCGCCGTCGAGCAGATGCTGCGCGCGCGCCGCCGTGCCCGGTGCGAGATCGGCGAAGTAGTTGAACGGCTGATGGTGCGTCTGGAAATCAGGCACCACATTGACCGCGCCGTTGATGACCGAACGGTCCGCCAGCGCCGCCGCCCACGAGCCGCCGTACCATGCCCAGCTCACGCCGGCCGTGTTCAGCAGATCGCCGATGTGCTGCTGCGTTTGCGGGGGCAGGGTCGTCGGCTGGGTCGGGTCCGCGAGGTTCGCATCGCCGCCGGTGACCGGCTTGTTGCCGCTCGGCTGATACGGCGGCTGCATCGTGTTGACGGCGTAGAAGTCGGGCGTGAGCGTGCCCGAGTTCACGAACTGCGCGTCGGCCGAGCCGGTCATCGCGGAGGGCGGAGGATTCGTCTTCGTCTTGAGCGACACGCCATCCGGATTCACCGCGGAAATCGATCCCTTGGCGACGCTCGTGTCCGCGTTCGGATAGACCGGCGTACATGCGCAGATGAGCCACTGGTGGTTCAGGAACGAACCGCCGAACGCGCTCATGAAGAAGTTGTCCGCGAGCGTGTATTGCTGCGCGATCTTGTAGAGCGGCAGCTTGTCCGGCGGCGTGTCGTAGTGACCCATCACGAGACCGCCCGAGTCGCCCCAGGCGGCGAACTTGTCGTTCTTGCCGCCGTCGATCTGCATCTGGTTCTCGTAGAAGCGGTGATACAGATCGCGCGTCGTGACGTTGAGCTGCGTGTTGAAACCGTTGGGATCGTCGATCGCGAACGGCGTGTTCGGCAGGTTCGCCGTCATCGCTTCCGAGATCGCGGGCGTCACGCCCTTCGCCGTCAGGCCGGTCCAGATCTTCGGCAATGTCGCGAGCACGGTGCCGTCGCGATCGAGCTGCTGCGAGTTCGCCGCAGTCACGTTCTGCAGACCGTTCGCGCCGGGGAAGTGCCCGTACAGATTGTCGAAGCTGCGGTTTTCCGCGTAAATCACGACGACGTTCTTCACCGAAGAAATATCGCTGGTCTGATGATCGTCGCCGCCGCATGCGTAGAGGCCGAATGCGAGCGCCGCCGCGAGCGGCACCGCGCAAACGAGTTTCTTGTTCATTGAGATTCTCTCTTGTGTTGGGGACCGGCGCGTGGCGCGGGCGTCGTCGTCGGAAAGCCTTTACCCGCCGGCGAGCGCAGTGTCGCAATGCAAATTGACGCCGCCATGTAATAAGGCTTTCGTTTGCGTAATGTTCGCTTAATAAATTTCGCCCGGCGGACCTGGAATGACAGCCTCGCGGCTTGTCACATGAAAGACACGCGCACGACATACGCTTCGGCATCTTTCAATTCCGATCCTCACGTCCATGTCTTCGATGCGTTTGCCGTCCGTCTTTGTTGGTCTCGCGTTCGTCGCGTTATCGGTGGCGATGAGCGGCTGCGATTCCCATGCAGCGGACCAGGGCGCGAGCGGGCAGAAGCAGGCCGCGACGAGCATCGCGGCCAACCCGGCGCCGCATGGCCAGTCGCGCGCGGAAGTGTTCGCGCATGTGAAGCAGATGACGTCGCTCGGTGAGAAGCTGTTCTTCGATCCGTCGCTGTCCGGGTCGGGCAAGCTCGCATGCGCGTCGTGCCATAGCCCGAGCCATGCGTTCGGGCCGCCGAACGCGCTATCCGTGCAACTGGGCGGCAACGACATGCATCGGGCGGGATTCCGCGCGGTGCCGTCGCTCAAGTATCTGCAGTCGGTGCCGGCGTTCACGCGCCATTTCCACGATTCCGACGACGAAGGCGACGAGAGCGTCGATGCCGGCCCGACCGGCGGCCTCACATGGGACGGCCGCGTCGACCATGGCTCGGACCAGGCGCGCATTCCGCTCTTGTCGTCGTTCGAAATGGGCAGCACGCCCGCCAGGGTGACGGCCGCGGTGAAGGCATCGCCCTATGCCGACGACTTCCGCAAGGCGTTCGGCGCCAATGTGTTCGATAGCGACGACAAGGTGTTCGCCGCGGTACTGCAATCGCTCGAAGCGTTCGAGCAGACGCCCGAGAAGTTCTATCCGTACACGAGCAAGTACGATGCGTTCCTCGCGGGCCGCGCGAAGCTCAACGACGCCGAGATGCACGGCCTCCAGCTCTTCAACGACGAGAACAAGGGCAACTGCGCGTCGTGCCACATCAGCCAGCGCGCGAAGGACGGTTCGCCGCCGCAGTTCAGCGACTTCGGGCTGATCGCGATCGGCGTGCCGCGCAATCGTGCGCTGCCGGTCAACAGAAACCCGAATTTCCACGATCTCGGCGCATGCGGCCCCGAGCGCCGCGATCTGACGGGTCAGGACAAGTATTGCGGCATCTTCCGCACGCCCACGCTGCGCAATGTCGCGCTGCGCAAGACCTTCTTCCACAACGGCATCTATCACAATCTCGAAGACGTGGTGCGCTTCTACGTCGAGCGCGATACGAACCCGGAGAAGTTCTACCCGGTGTCGAAGAAGGGCGTCGTCCAGAAGTTCGACGATTTGCCGAAGCGCTACTGGGAGAACATCAACACCGAGGCGCCGTTCGATCGCAAGAAGGGCGACAAGCCCGCGCTCGACGAAGCCGAGATCAGGGACGTCGTCGCGTTCCTCGATACGCTCACAGACGGCTACGATCCGGCGAAGGACAAGAACGCGCAGAAGGGCATCGGCATCAACGAAATGAAGTCCGTGTCCAACTAGCGCACGCCCGTGCGGCGCGGCGGCCGAACGCGCCGCGTCATGCTATCCTCCTTGCGACCCGCCCGCATGGGCCGAGTTGATGAATCGCCGTTGCCGCTCTGGTCACATTTGCAGACGGCATGCTCATCCGCAACGAGGACACTTCAATGCCGATCACACATCGAACGCTCGCTCGCGCTTCTTTCCTGACACTTGCGGCAGGCGCGCTCGTTGCCGCGAGCACGGCCGCGTCGGCCGCGAATCTCGGATTCCTGAACAACACGCCGATCACCTACATGAAGCAGCGCGACCTGCAGGCGCTCAACGACGCCGCGCAGATCGCGCTCAATACCAAGAAGGACGGTGAATCGCTCGACTGGGACAACAAGGGCACGGGCAATACGGTTCCGATCAACGGCACCGTGACGCCGCAGGAAACCTTCGATTCCGGTGGGCTCAAGTGCCGCAAGGTCACGCTTGTCGCGCACGCGAAAGGGCAGACGCAGACCTGGATGCCGGTCGCCTGCAAGGGGAGCGACGGCAAGTGGAAACTCAAGAAGCAGTGATGAACGGGGAACGGTGTCGATGAGCGCCCGCACCGTATCGTGCGGCGTCGTCATCCTGAACGGGCAGGGCGACGTGCTGCTGTGCCACGCGACCGAAACCACGCACTGGGACGTGCCCAAGGGCGCCGCCGATCCCGGCGAGAGCCCGCGCGAGGCGGCGTTGCGCGAGCTCGTCGAGGAGACGGGTATTGTGTTGCCCGCCGGGCGGCTTAAGGATCTCGGGCGCTTCGTCTATCGTCGTGACAAGGATCTGCATCTCTTCGCCGTGCGCGTGGGCGAGGATGAAGTGCAGATCGAGAATTGCGTGTGTGAATCGTACTTTCCGCGCTATAGCGATGGGACGATGATTCCTGAGATGGATGCGTATCGCTGGGTCAGCCCGGCGGACGTCGATACGTTTGCGAGCCGCAGCCTCGCGAGGTTGTTTCAGACGACGTTATCGCTTGTTGAGTTGCATGAGATGCTTTAGGGGTTTTTTGTGGAATCCTGATTTCTTTTTGGTCTATTAGCGTTGCCCCTGTGCGGGGCGGCAGTGTAGTGGTCTAGCAATCTTGGACACTTCGAAAGGTAGACTTTGATCGACCAGCGAGGTGTCAAATGGGCAGAAGAGAATTTTCAGAGGAATTCAAGCGCGAGGCAGTGGCGCTTGTACTGGAGCAGGGCTATACGGTGACGAAGGCGGCGAAGGCGCTGGGCATTGGAGGGACGGCGTTGCGGCGCTGGATCGGCAATCGCCGGCCGGTTGCGGGTGCACCGGTGAGCGCAGCCGAGGGCGGCAGCGCTGAACAGCGAAGGGTTCGAGCACTTGAGAAACGAGTGGCGGAGCTCGAACGGGAGCGCGACATTCTAAAAAAATCCACGGCCTTCTTTGTCAAGGAACTGGACCGCGATTCGAAGTGATCCGGCAGGCAGAGAAGGCATATCCGACAGCGACGCTGTGTCGTGTAGTCGGCGTGGCGCGCAGCAGTTACTACGCATGGAAGGCACGGCAGGGCAAGGCACGTCCGGTACGTACGGGGCTGGTGCGCGAGGTGCAGGCGATTCATGCGCAGATGCGGCAAAGCTATGGCAGTCGGCGCATATCGCAGGAAATGAAGCGTCGGGGCCATGCGGTGGGACGCGAGCGTGCGCGTCGCCTCATGCGCGAAGGCGGTGTGCAGGCGCGGGTACGTCGCACGCATCGTTATGTGAAGCGCACGCAAGCATCGGCGATTGCGCAAAACCGGCTCGATCGGGCATTCACCGTGACGGTTCCAAACCGGTTCTGGGCGGGCGACGTGACGTATATCTGGACGCAGCAGGGCTGGATGTATCTGGCTGTGGTGATCGATCTGTATTCCCGGCGTGTAGTCGGCTGGGCGACCTCGGGTTCCTGTGACACGTTCTTGGTGATTGGCGCGTTACAGGTCGCACTTCAAACGCGGCGTACCGAACCGGGATTGATGTTCCACTCGGACCAAGGAAGCAACTATGCGAGTTTGACGTTCCAGCAGTTTCTTAAGGAGCACGAGATCGTGCAGAGCATGAGCCGCAGAGGAAACTGTTGGGACAACGCCGTCGTCGAGCGCTTCTTCTGTACGCTCAAAGGAGAATGCATCGGCGAGCACGCATACCGTGATCACGCCGAGGCTCGCGCCGATGTGCTGACTTACATCTTGATGTACTACAACCAGGAACGCTTGCACTCGGCCGCGCGTCACATGCCGCCGGCCGAGTTCGAGGATTTAAAGGTGGAAACTGCGTAATCGGTGTCCAAGAATACTGAACCACTACACCGTCACTTTCTTTGCTGCTGCAAAGAAAGTAACCAAAGAAACAGCTCTCCCCAGCCTAAGCACTTCACACCGGCCGCGGCACAGGCGATTGGCTGAATGGCCCGGCAGTAGCGAGTGCCCCCACAAAACTCGCCGGGCTTGGACCGCGCACGGTCCGCCGCTCCAAATGTTTAAGCGCGCTGGTTCAGCACCAAATAGCTTCGGCACAGCGCTACGCGCTGCCGCTGGGTATGCGAGGGAAACCGTCGAAGAAGAAGCGCGCGCAGACCCGATTGACCGGTCGGCCGCGAAGCGGGCCGGAGCCATTTCGTGCTGAACCAGTCAGTGAAGCGGTGCGATGTGTCAGACCGTGCGCGAGCCAAGCCCGGTTGGGCCTTTGAGGGCGACACTTAGGCGAGGGCCACCGCGGGCTGGCAAGCATGGCCAACGTGCGTGTGACCGCGGGCGGTGAGAAGCTGTTTCTTTGGTTACTTTCTTTGCAGCAGCAAAGAAAGTAACTGCCGCCCCGCACAGGGGCAGTGCTAATAGACCGACGCGCTAACGGGATCCGGCGAAAACCCAACTCAGTCACGAACCCGGGATCCGGCGAAAACCCAACTCAGTCACGCACACAGGATCCGGGCGAAAAAACCCAACTCAATCAACCGTACGGTCATTAGGATTGGCAAACAACGCCTTCATCTCCGGCGACATCGGGAATTCCAGATTCATGCCATCCGGCGGAATCGGCCGCATGAACCAGGTGTCGTAGAGCTTCGCAGCTTCGCCGGAACGCTGCATATTGGCGATCACATCATCCACGATGCGCTTGAACACCGGATCGCCCTTTCTCATCATGCAGCCATACGCCTCGTTCGCCAGCGATGCGCCCGTCACCGTATATTCGTTGCGCGCGGCGCCTTCCTGGGCGATCTTGCCGTAGAGAAGTGGATCGTCCATCACGAACGCCACCGCGCGATCCGACTTCAGCGCGGCGAATGCTTCAGCATGATCGCGCGCGCTGATGATGCGCAGATTCAGCTTCTTGTCGATGCTCATCTGCCGCAACATGCGCTCATCCGATGTGCCCGCCGTCGTCGCCACCGTCTTGTTCGCGAGGTCCGCGTAATCGCGGATGCCCGACTTCTTCTTCACGGCCATGCGGATGCCGTACTGAAAGAAGCTGTTCGAAAACGCGACGAGCGGATCGCGGTCGGCCACATGCGCGGTCGAGCCGCATTCCAGATCGACCTGATTGTTCACGACATACGAGATGCGGTTCGCCGACGTGACCTGCACGTTCTTCACCGCGAGATTCGGCAATTTGAGGCGCTTCTTGATTTCGTCGACGACTTTCAGCGCGATGTCGTACGAGTAGCCGACCGGCTGCTGCTTCACCGTGTACGAGAACGGCACCGACGACTCGCGTGTGCCGAGCACGATCGCGCCGTTCTCCACGATCTTGCGCAGCGTCGCGGAAGGCGGCATCTGATCGACGGTGGCCTGCGCCGTGGTGAGTTCGGCAGCGGTGGCGCCATGCGCGCCGGCGGATGCGAGCACGAGCCACGAGGCGAGGGCGGCACTTCGTTGCGCCCAGGTGCGATGCGGCGCGAAGGCATGCGGCAGCTTCATGGATGTCCTCGTTAGAAGCGGCGTGCGGTGAGTCCGGCGAGATTCACCGAGTGCGCCGCGTGGCTGCGCGGCGCCTTTGTTACGTCGATATCAGGCCGGTTTGCCCCAGCTGTCGCGCAGGCTCACGATGCGGTTGAACACCGGCTTGCCCGGCTGCGAATCCACACGGTCCGCGACGAAATAGCCGTGCCGCTCGAACTGGACGCGGTCTTCGGCGTTCGCATCGCGCGCGCTCGGCTCGAGATAGGCGTTCACGACGCGCTTCGAATCCGGGTTGAGCGCATCGAGGAATTCCGCGCCGCCCGCACCGGGCTGCGGTTCCTTGAAGAGACGGTCATAGAGGCGCACTTCGGCCGCATACGCGGTGGCCGCGCTGACCCAGTGGATCGTGCCCTTCACCTTGTAGTTGTTCGCGCCTTCCGTGCCCGACCGGCTGTCCGGGAAGTAATTGCAATGGACGGCGATCACGTTGCCGTTCTCGTCCTTGTCCGCGCCCGTGCATTCCACGACGAAGCCGTATTTCAGGCGCACCTTGTTGCCCGGGAACAGGCGGAAATAGCCCTTCGGCGGCGTTTCCTGAAAGTCCTCGCGCTCGATCCACAACTCGCGCGAGAACGGGAACGTGCGCACGCCGCGATCCGGATGATGCGGATGCACCGGCGCGCTGCACGACTCGCTCTGTCCTTCCGGATAGTTGTCGATGATGAGCTTAAGCGGATCGAGCACGCCGATCGCGCGCGGCGCTTTCTCGTCGAGATCGTCGCGCAGTGCGCCTTCGAGCACGCTCATGTCGATCCACGAATCGACCTTGGTGACGCCCACGCGCTCGACCATCAAGCGGATGCTTTCCGGCGTGAAGCCGCGCCGGCGCACACCGACGATGGTCGGCATGCGCGGATCGTCCCAGCCGTCGACGTGATTGTCCTGCACGAGCTGGAGCAACTTGCGCTTGCTCGTGATCGCGTACGTGAGGTTCAGGCGCGAGAACTCGATCTGCTGCGGCAGCGGACGTTGAAACACGCCGTCGTCCGCGAGTTGCGCGAGGAACCAGTCATAGAGCGGCCGATGATCCTCGAATTCCAGCGTGCAGAGCGAGTGCGTGATGTTCTCGATCGCGTCCGACACGCAGTGCGCGTAGTCGTACATCGGGTAGATGCACCACGTGTCGCCCGTGCGGTAATGATGCGCGAAGCGGATCCGATAGATCACCGGATCGCGCATGTTGAAGTTCGGCGACGCCATGTCGATCTTCGCGCGCAGCACGTGCTCGCCTTCCTTGAACTCGCCCGCCTTCATGCGGCGGAAGAGGTCGAGGTTCTCTTCGGGCGTGCGGTCGCGATACGGTGAATTGATGCCCGCTTCGGTGGCCGAGCCGCGCGTCGCGCGCATCTCTTCGGCGGTCTGACTGTCGACGTACGCCTGGCCCTTGGCGATGAGCATCTCGGCGAACTCGTACAGCTTGTCGTAGTAGTCGCTCGCGAAGTATTTGTGCTCCGCGCCGTCCTTGTTCCAGTCGAAGCCGAGCCATTTCACGGCGTCGATGATCGAATCGACGTATTCGACGCTTTCCTTCTCGGGGTTCGTGTCGTCGAAGCGCAGATGGCACACGCCGCCGTACGCCGCGGCGAGACCGAAGTTCACGCAGATGCTCTTCGCATGGCCGATGTGCAGATAGCCGTTCGGCTCGGGCGGAAAGCGCGTCTCGACCCGCTGCGCCCATTTGCCGGAGCGGTTGTCGTCTTCGATGATGTTGCGAATGAAATTGGATGGCGCCGGAGCGTCGTTGCGATCGGTGTTCATGCGAAAGAGAGTGCCAGCGGATGCGCTCGCGCGCGTGAAACGGTTCGGGAAGCGTTCCTTGCGGCCAGCCGGCCAGAAACGCGTACGAATGCCTTGAATATTGGGTCGATTCTACCTTACGCAACCATCGAGGGCAGGCCGCGACGGCGTTCGTCGCGCGATTCGCACAGTCGCCTCCTTTTGTCCTTTTGCGAGTTCCGTTACACAGTGTGCGCGCGATAACGCGCTTCGTAACCGCCGTAACGGGACGTAAATCGCGTTGAAAGGCACGGGTGCGCGATTCTAAGATCGGCTCGCCTGCATCGATCGCGGGCATGCACGAAAAGCACGACACATCACAACGATAAAACAAGGAAGCCCATCATGAAGAAGATCGCCCTCACGACACTCAGGTTCGCCGCCGCCGCCGCGCTCGTATCGAGCCTCGCGGCCTGCGCGAACGTGTCCCGCCAGCAGGCGCACGCCGGAGTCGGCGCGGCCGCGGGCGGCGCGCTCGGCTATCTGGTCACGGGCGGGCCGATCGGCACTGTCGCGGGCGCGGCGGCGGGCGGTCTGATCGGCGCCGGCGTTCGCTGATCTCCGCTCAGATTGCCTTCGACGCCCGCAACTGCGCGATTTTGGCCTCGTCGTAACCGAGCACGTCGGCGAGTACGCTCGTCGTGTGCTCGCCCAATAGCGGCGGATGCGTGCGCGCTTCGGGCGGCGTCGCGCTCATCTTGATCGGACTCGCGACGACCTTCACCGTGCCGGCCGTCGGATGCGGCAAATCGATCTGCATCTTGCGCGCGAGCACCTGCGGATCTTCGAACACTTCGCCCAGATCGTTGATCGGACCGCACGGCACGCCCGCGGCTTCGAGTTCCGCGATCCATTCGTGCTTGCCCTTCAGCCGCACTATGTCCGCGAGAATCGGCACGAGGATGTCGCGGTTGCGCACGCGCGACGGATTCGCCGCGAAACGCGGATCGTCGGCCAGATCCGCACGACCGCCCACGTCGACGAACTTGCGGAACTGCCCGTCATTGCCCACGGCGACGATGATCCAGCCATCGCTCGTCTGGAAGGTCTGATACGGCACGATGTTCGGATGCGCATTGCCCCAGCGCACCGGCGGCGTGCCGCTCGCGAGAAAGTTGGTGTTCATGTTGGCGAGCATGGCGACCTGTACGTCGAGCAGCGCCATGTCGATGTATTGGCCTTCGCCCGTGCGGTCGCGGTGCGCGAGCGCGGTGAGCACGCCGATGGTCGCGTACATGCCGGTCATCAGGTCCGCGATCGCCACGCCGGCCTTTTGCGGACCGCCGCCGGGCTGGCCGTCGCGCTCGCCCGTGATGCTCATGAACCCGCCGATGCCCTGCACGATGAAGTCGTAGCCCGCGCGCTGCGCATACGGCCCGGTCTGTCCGAAACCCGTGACCGAGCAATAGACGAGGTCCGGCTTCACGGCCTTCAGCGATTCGTAGTCGAGCCCGTACTTCTTCAGTTGCCCGGCCTTGTAGTTCTCCAGCACGACATCGCTTTGCGCGGCCAGCTCGCGGACGATCCGCTGGCCTTCCGGCGTGGCGATATCCACCGTTACGGAACGCTTGTTGCGGTTCGCGGCGAGATAGTACGCGGCCTCGTGCGTGTCCTCGCCGCCGGGCGTCTTCAGGTAGGGCGGGCCCCAGTGGCGCGTGTCGTCGCCGGTTTCGGGCCGCTCGATCTTGATGACGTCCGCGCCGAAATCGGCGAGGGTCTGCGCGCACCACGGTCCCGCCAGCACGCGGGTCAGGTCCAGCACGCGGATATGGCTCAAGGCTCCCATTCGATGGTTCGCTCGCTCAAATTGTCTCCGGACTGCGAATGTCGCACAGAACGGTCGCGCGCGCGAGACCGGGCATACCGCGCGGACACGCCGCGCGCCCGGCTGCGTGCGGCGAATCCCGTATAATCGACAATCACCCTTGCCGCGCCGGCAACGCTCGAAGCGAGCCGCCCGCGAGCGCCATCAAAGAACCGAAGACACGCCCCGTACGCTATGAAAGCCGCCGAAATACGCGAGAAATTCCTGAAGTTTTTCGAATCGAAGGGCCATACGATCGTGCGTTCGTCGAGCCTCGTGCCCGGCAACGACCCGACGCTGCTCTTCACCAACTCGGGCATGGTCCAGTTCAAGGACGTGTTCCTGGGCAGCGAATCGCGTCCGTACTCGCGCGCGACCACCGCGCAGCGCAGCGTGCGCGCGGGCGGCAAGCACAACGATCTGGAGAACGTCGGCTACACCGCTCGCCATCACACGTTCTTCGAGATGCTCGGCAACTTCTCGTTCGGCGATTACTTCAAGCGCGACGCGATCCACTATTGCTGGGAACTGCTGACCAAGGTCTACAACCTGCCGGCGGAAAAGCTCACGGTGACCGTCTACCAGGAAGACGACGAAGCCTTCGACATCTGGGCGAAGGAAATCGGCGTGCCGGTCGAGCGCATCATCCGCATCGGCGACAACAAGGGCGCGCGTTACGCATCGGACAACTTCTGGCAGATGGCCGACACCGGCCCGTGCGGTCCGTGCTCCGAAGTGTTCTACGATCACGGCCCGGAAATCTGGGGTGGCCCGCCGGGGTCTCCTGAAGAAGACGGCGACCGTTTCATCGAGATCTGGAATCTCGTGTTCATGCAGTTCAACCGCGACGCCCAGGGCAACATGACGCCGCTGCCCAAGCAGTGCGTCGATACGGGCATGGGCCTCGAACGGCTCGCCGCCGTGCTGCAGCACGTGCACAGCAACTACGAAATCGATCTGTTCCAGACGCTCATCAAGGCCGCGAGCCGCGAGACGAACACCGAAGATCTGGAAAACAACTCGCTGAAGGTGATCGCGGACCACATCCGCGCGTGCTCGTTCCTTATCGTCGATGGCGTGATTCCCGGCAACGAAGGCCGCGGCTACGTGCTGCGCCGTATCGTGCGCCGCGCGATCCGTCACGGCTACAAGCTCGGCAAGAAGGGCGCGTTCTTCCACAGGCTCGTGACCGATCTCGTCGCGGAAATGGGCGCGGCGTACCCGGAACTGAAGGAAGCGCAGCAGCGCGTGACCGACGTGCTGCGTCAGGAAGAAGAGCGCTTTTTCGAGACCATCGAGCACGGCATGTCGATTCTCGAAGGCGAACTCGCGGATCTGGAAAAGAAGGGCGTCAAGCAACTGGACGGCGAACTGGCGTTCAAGCTGCACGACACCTACGGCTTTCCGCTCGACCTGACCGCCGACGTGTGCCGCGAGCGCGGCGTGACCGTCGACGAACCCGCATTCGACGACGCGATGGCGCGTCAGCGCGATCAGGCCCGCGCGGCGGGCAAGTTCAAGATCGCGGCGGGGCTCGAATACGCGGGCGCGAAGTCCACGTTCCACGGCTACGAAAAGGAAATCTTCGACGACGCGAAGATTCTCGCGCTGTATGTCGAAGGCGCATCGGTGAATGAGGCGAAGGACGGCCAGCAGGCCGTCGTCGTGCTCGATCACACGCCGTTCTATGCGGAATCGGGCGGCCAGGTGGGCGATCAGGGCGTGCTCGCGAACGCGAACGTGCGCTTCGCCGTCGCGGATACCTTGAAAGTGCAGGCCGATGTCGTCGGTCATCACGGCACGGTCGAGCAGGGCACGCTCAAGGTCGGCGATGTCGTGAAGGCTGAAATCGACGCCATTCGCCGCGCTCGCACCGCGCGCAACCACTCGGCCACGCACCTGATGCACAAGGCGCTGCGCGACGTGCTCGGCGGCCACGTGCAGCAGAAGGGCTCGCTCGTCGATGCCGACAAGACGCGCTTCGACTTCGCGCACAACGCGCCGATGACGGACGACGAAATCCGCCGCGTCGAGCAGATCGTGAACAACGAGATCATCGCGAACGCGCCGGGTGTCGTGCGCGTGATGCCGTACGACGACGCGGTGAAGGGCGGCGCGATGGCGCTCTTCGGCGAAAAGTACGGCGACACGGTACGCGTGCTCGATCTCGGCTTCTCGCGCGAACTTTGCGGCGGCACGCACGTGCAGCGCACGGGCGACATCGGCTTCTTCAAGATCGTGATGGAAGGCGGCGTCGCGGCGGGCATTCGCCGCGTCGAGGCGATCACTGGCGACAATGCAGTGCGCTACGTGCAGGAGCTCGATTCCCGCATCAACGCGGCGGCGGGCGTGCTGAAGGCGCAGCCTTCCGAACTCACGCAGCGTATTTCGCAGGTGCAGGAGCATGTGAAGTCGCTGGAGAAGGAGCTCGGCGCGCTGAAGTCGAAGCTCGCAGCCAGCCAGGGCGATGAACTCGTGTCGCAGGCCGTCGATGTGTCCGGCGTGCGCGTGCTCGCCGCGCAGCTCGAAGGCGCGGACGTGAAGACGCTGCGCGAAACCGTCGACAAGCTGAAGGACAAGCTCAAGAGCGCGGCGATCGTGCTCGCGTCGGTGGAGGGCGGAAAGGTCAGCCTGATCGCGGGCGTGACGGCGGATGCGTCGAAGAAGGTGAAGGCGGGTGAACTCGTCAATTTCGTCGCGCAGCAGGTTGGCGGGAAGGGCGGCGGTCGTCCGGATATGGCGCAGGCGGGGGGCACGGAGCCGGCTAATCTGCCGGCCGCGCTCGCCGGCGTGACTGGTTGGGTGCAGCAGCAGCTCTAGAGCGGATGTTCATTCGGCGGATGTCTGTCAAGTTCGCCGGATCCCGGTTTCTTGTCGGTCTATTGGCACTGCCCCTCCCCGGGGCGGGGGTCACTTTCTTTGCTGCTGCAAAGAAAGTAACCAAAGAAAGCAGCTCGTTCAGGCCCGCGGTCACACGCAGTTTGGCCATGCTTGCCAGCCCGCGGTGGCACTCGCCTAAGTGTCGTCCTCACAGGCCCAATCGGGCTTGGCTCGCGCACGGTCTGCCACATCGCTCCGCTTGCGTTATTGGTTCAGCACCAAATGGCTCCGGCCCGCTTCGCGGCCGACGGGTCAATCGGGTTTGCGTGTGCTTCTTCTCCGATGGTTTCCTTTGCATACCCAACGGCAGCGCGTAGCGCTGTGCCGAAGCTATTTGGTGCTGAACCAGCACGCCAAAACATTTGGTGCGGCAGACCGTGCGCGAGCCAAGCCCGAATGGGCCTGTGAGGGTGACACTTAGGCGAGTGCCACTTCCGGCTGGCAAGCATGGCCAACGTGCGTGTGACCGCGGGCGGTGAGAAGCTGCTTTCTTTGGTTACTTGTATATTGATTCCAGGTGGGCGGAAACTGATCTCCTCCGCTCACCCGAAGCGGTAGCCCGTTTGTGTTACATGGGCTCGCAGCCCGAAAGAAAGCTGGTGGCGCCGCTTCTTCTTACCGCTTTGAACCCGGACAGTTGACTGAGCCTCGAGCTCGTATCTTTACAAGTATGGGTGCTGTGGTGAACCAAATTCCTTCCGCCTTCGCTTCGCCCTTGTTCGTCGGTATCGATGTCAGCGGACCCTTCCTCGACATCGCCTATCACGGATCCGCCGAAACCTTTCGTCTACCCAATGCGCCTGAAGGCTTCGCCGAACTGATCAACCGATTGTTGCCTCTCAAGCCGGAACTCATCGTCCTCGAAGCCACCGGCAAGCTCGAACGCGCCGTCCTTCAAGCCCTCTGCCAAGCCGGTCTGCCCGCCGTCGCGGTCAACTCCACGTGGGTGCGCGAGTTCGCCAGATCCGCCGGACAACTGGCCAAGACCGATCGCATCGATGCGCGCGTCATCGCTCGCTACGGGGCCGTCATGCAACCCGAAGTCCGACCCCTGACCGATGAGCAGACCCAGCAGCTGCAGGCCCTTATCCTGCGCCGCACACAACTCATCGAGATGCTCACCGCCGAGCAAAACCGTCGCAAGCGCGCTCATAAATCGGCCCTGCCCAGCATCGATGAATTCATCCAGTTCATCACGCAACGCATCAAGGACGCCGATCGCGACATCGACTCCTTCCTCCACACCAACGAACTCTGGCGCAAAAACGAAGCCCTGCTGCGCTCCACTCCGGGTATCGGCAAAACAACCGCCGCGACGCTCATCGCCTTCCTGCCTGAATTGGGCTCCCTCAACAACCGACAGATCGCCTCGCTCGTCGGCCTTGCCCCATTCAACTCCGACAGTGGCACACACCGCGGCGAACGCCATACCAAGGGCGGGCGTCACTTCGTGCGCCGCGCCCTTTACATGGCCTGCGTCGCCGCGCAACGAGCCAATCCCTATCTCAAGGCGTTCTGCGATCAGCTACGCGCCAGAGGCAAAAAAACCAAGGTCGCCTTCGTCGCAGGCATGCGAAAACTCCTCACGCAGCTCAACGCCATGATGCGCGATGGCACGGCCTGGAATCCCCCAAAACCTTGATTCTTTGCTCACTACCGCTTGACTCTCAATACAGTTGCTTTCTTTGCAGCAGCAAAGAAAGTGACCCCCGCCCCGGGGAGGGGCAACACTAATAGACCAAAAAGAACCCGGGATCCGGCGACAACCCAAGCAACCCGCCCCTCCGAACCGCACCGTCAACTTACAGCCTGTCAGGCACATCACATGCAACGCTCCCATCACGTTCAACGAGAAGAGGGAGAAGCACCATGAGTCGCAAAATCGCATTGATCGCACTGACATCCGCCATGCTCGCCGCCACCGGGGCGGCACAAGCGAAGGGCTGCGTCGAAGGCGCGGCGGTCGGCGGCGTGGCGGGACACGTCGCGGGCAAGCACGGCACGGCGGGCGCGGTCGGTGGCTGCGCGATCGGCCATCACGAAGCCAGCAAGAAGGACAAGAAGGCGCAGCAAGCCAACGCGGCGAGCGGGACCGACGCCAAGTAAGACGGCAAACAAGCATCGCCCGGATCGGCGCCACGGCGCGCGCCGATCCGAGCCGCTAGAATGGCCGGACTGCCGGCCGCGCGACGCCACCCGTTGCGCGCGCCTCGTTCCGACAAGGCCATCACAGCGATCCCATGACAGCGTCCACGGACCCGATCCAGCACTTCGCCTCCGACAATTACGCAGGCATCTGCCCCGAAGCGCTGCAGGCGCTCATCAATTCCAACACGAGCGGCCACGAACCCGCCTACGGCGACGATTCGTGGACCACGCAAGTCTGCGACCGCATCCGCGATCTCTTCCAGACCGATTGCGAAGTCTTCTTCGTATTCAACGGCACCGCGGCGAATTCGCTCGCGCTCGCTTCGCTGTGTCAGTCGTATCACTCGGTGATCTGCCACGAGCTCGCGCATATCGAAACCGATGAATGCGGCGGCCCCGAGTTCTTCTCGGGCGGCTCGAAGCTGCTCACCGCACGCGGCGAGAACGGCAAGCTCACGCCCGATGCAATCGAGGAACTCGTCACGAAACGCGCGGACATCCACTATCCGAAGCCGAAGGTCGTCGCGCTCACGCAGGCGACGGAAGTCGGTACCGTGTACACGGTCGAGGAAATCCGCGCGATCGCCGCGATCGCCAAGCGCCGTCATCTGAAAGTGCACATGGACGGCGCGCGTTTCGCCAACGCGGTCGCGACGCTCGGCGTGCATCCGTCGGAGATCACGTGGCGCGCGGGTGTCGACGTGTTGTGCTTCGGCGGCACGAAGAACGGTTTGCCGGTGGGCGAAGCGGTCGTGTTCTTCGACAAGGCGCTCGCCGCCGATTTCGCGTATCGCCTCAAGCAGGCGGGACAACTCGCATCGAAGATGCGCTTCATCTCCGCACCGTGGCTCGGCCTGCTCGATGACGACGTGTGGCTGCGCAACGCGCGTCATGCGAATGCGATGGCGCAACTGATGGCCGAGCGCCTCGTCGAGATTCCCGGCGTGAGCCTGCTCTTCAAGCCCGAATCGAACGCGGTGTTCGCGGAACTGCCGACGCACGTCGCCGCCGCGCTGCGTGCGAAGGGCTGGCGCTTCTATCAGTTCATCGGTTCCGGCGGCTGCCGCCTGATGTGCGCATGGGACACGCAGCGCGAAACCGTCGAACGCTTCGTCGATGACGTGCGCACGCTGGCCGCGTCGACCTAACCCCGATTGACACGCGCGTCGCAGCGCTCCAACATGCCCGCACATTCCTCACCGGTTCCCGCGCAATGGCCTATATCTTCTACCTGACTCATATCCATCTCGGCTACGACGCGCTGCAGTCGCTGGAAAGCGAATGCGCGCGTATCGGCGTGAAGCGTCCGCTCGTCATCACCGATAAAGGCGTCGCGGCGGCGGGACTCGCCGATCGCGTGATCGAAAGCGCGAAGCTGGGCGCGTTGCCGGTGTTCGACGACACGCCTTCGAATCCGACCGAAGCGATGGTCATGCGCGCCGCGGAGCAATACCGGCGCGAAGGGTGCGACGGGCTGATCGCGGTGGGCGGCGGCTCGTCGATCGATCTGGCGAAGGGCGTCGCGATCGCGGCGACGCACGACGCACCCCTGACGAGCTTCGCGACGATCGAAGGCGGCAGCGGCAAGATCACCGAGCGGTCCGCGCCGCTGATCGCGGTGCCGACCACGTCGGGCACGGGCAGCGAAGTGGCGCGCGGCGCGATCATCATCCTCGAAGACGGGCGCAAGCTCGGCTTCCATTCCTGGCATCTGCTGCCGAAATCCGCGATCTGCGATCCGTCGCTGACGCTCGGACTGCCGCCGTCGCTCACGGCCGCAACGGGCATGGACGCGATCGCGCATTGCATCGAAACGTTTCTCGCGCCCGCATTCAATCCGCCCGCCGACGGCATCGCGCTCGACGGGCTCGAACGCGCGTGGGCCAATATCGAGCGCGCGACGCGCGACGGCCAGGACCGCGACGCGCGCCTGAACATGATGTCCGCATCGATGCAAGGCGCGATGGCGTTTCAAAAGGGCCTGGGCTGCGTGCATTCGCTGTCGCATCCGCTGGGCGGGCTCGCGGTGAACGGGCGCACGTCGCTGCATCACGGCACGCTGAACGCGGTGGTGTTGCCCGCGGTGCTGCGCTTCAACGAGAGCGCGCCGACGGTCGTCGCGGACCGGCGCTTCGCACGCATGCGCCGCGTGATGAACCTCGCGGAGAACGCCGATGTCGCGCAGGCGGTTCACGACATGACCGCGCGCCTCGGCCTGCCGACGCGCCTTTCGCAGATGGGCGTCGAAGAAAGCATATTCGACAAGGTGGTGAAGGGCGCGCTCGCCGATCATTGCCACAAGACCAATCCGCGCGAGGCGAGCGCCGACGATTATCGACGCATGCTGACGGAGTCTCTCTAAGCGATGAGCAAGCCGGTCCCGACCACGCGCGCGGACTACGCGCATTTTCTCGCGATCAGCACGCGCTGGTCGGACAACGACGTCTACGGGCATATCAACAACGTCGTCTATTACAGCTACTTCGACACGGTCGTGAACGAGTATCTGCTGCGCGCGGGCGTGCTCGATTTCAGCGAGGGCGAGACCATCGGCCTCGTGGTCGAGACGCGCTGCAACTTCTTCGCGCCGGTCGTGTTTCCCGAGCCGATAGAGGCGGGCTTGCGCGTCGAGAAGCTCGGCAACACGAGCGTGCGCTACGAAGTGGCGATTTTCACGCAAGGCTCGGACGTCGCCGCCGCACAAGGACATTTCGTGCATGTCTATGTGGATCGCGTGACGCGCAGGCCGGTGCCGCTGCCCGCGCCGCTCGTCGATGCGCTGAAGCCGCTCATCACCGGCTGAGGGTCGCGTCTTGCTTCAGTGGTTCTGCGTGAGTCTGCTCAACGGCGTGAGCGTGGGCTTGCTGCTCTTCATGCTATCGGCGGGGCTGACGCTGATTTTTTCGATGCTCGGCGTGCTCAACTTCGCGCACGCGAGTTTCTATATGCTCGGCGCGTATGTCGGGCAGGCGCTCGCCGCGTATGGCGGCTTCTGGTTCGCGTTGATCGTCGCGCCGATCGTTGTCGGCATCGCGGGCGCGCTGTTCGAGCGGCTGTTGCTGAGACGCGTGCATGCGCGCGGCGCGCTCGGGCAAATGCTGCTCACGTTCGGCGCGGCCATCGTGATCGGCGAGGGCGTCAAGCTCGTGTGGGGGCTCGGGCCGTTGCCCGCGGCGATTCCTCCCGTGCTCGACGGTCCGCTTTTCACGCTCTACGGCGCGTCTTTCGCGCGCTATCGCGTGTTCATGATGACGATCGCCGTCCTGATGCTCGGCGCGCTCTGGCTCGTCTTGCGCATCTCGAAGACGGGACTCGTCGTGCGCGCGGCGCTCACGCATCCCGCCACGGTCGAAACGCTCGGCCACGACGTGCCGCGCGTGTTCACGATGGTCTTCGCCATCGGCACCGCGCTCGCCGCGCTCGGTGGCGTGATCGGCGCGCCGCTCGCCGTCATCGAGCCGGCGATGGCCGATGCGATGGGCCCGATCGTGTTCGTCGTCGTCGTGATCGGCGGGCTCGGGTCGCTCGGCGGCGCGCTCGTCGCGTCGCTGCTGATCGGCTGCGTGCAGACGTTCGCGGTGGGCGCGAGCGCGTCGGCGGGCAGCATCGCCGCATCGCTCGGCGTGACGCTTCCGGCCGCGTGGAGGGCGTTGACGGTCGCGCAATTCGCACCCGTGCTGCCTTATTTCGTGCTCGTCGCGATGCTCGCCGCGCGGCCGCGCGGACTCTTCGGCGAGCGTGCGCACGATGCCTAGGTTTCTCGCGCTCGCCCTCGTTCTAGCGCTCGCGCTGCCGCTCTGCTTCGATCAATCCTGGCTGCTCGCGTATTTCGCGCAGACCGCGACGCTCATCGTCTTCGCGCTCTCGTACAACCTGCTGCTCGGCGAGACTGGCCTGCTGTCGTTCGGCCATGCCGTGTATTCGGGGCTCGGCGCGTTCACCGCTGCGCATGTGTTCAATCGCTACGGCGTGCCGCTGCCGCTCTTGCCGGTCATCGGCGGATTCGCGGCGATGCTCGTCGCCATCGTGTTCGGCGCGATCTCGACGCAGCGCGCGGGCACGGCTTTCGCGATGATCACGCTCGGCATCGGCGAACTCGTCGCCGCGTGCGTGTGGCTCGTGCCCGGATGGTTCGGCGGCGAGGGCGGCGTGACGATCGATCGCGCGAGCGGACCGTCGTTGTTCGCCTGGAGCTTCGGACCGCTGCGCGAGGCCTACGCGCTGATCGCGTGCTGGTGCGTGGTCGCGGCGCTCGCGATGTTCGCGTTTTCGCGCACGCCGATGTGCCGCCTCGCCAATGCCGTGCGCGACAACCCCGCGCGCGCGGCCGCGATCGGTTTCGCGCCGGCGCGCGTGCGCTTCACGATGCTGGTCGTGTCGGCGTTCTTCGCGGGCATCGCGGGCGTGCTGTCGTTGATCAACGTCGAGCTGGTGTCGTCGGAAAGCGTGGGGCTCGCGCGTTCGACGAGTGTGCTCGTCGCGACGGTGATCGGCGGAGCGGGCGCGTTCTTCGGGCCGGTGATCGGCGCGGTGCTGCTGACGTTCTTCAGCGTCGCGGTGGCGAGCGTGAGCGCTGCGTGGCCGATGTATCTCGGGCTCTTCTTCGTGTGGGTCGTGATCGCCGCGCCGGAGGGCGTGGCCGGTCTGGTCCGGCGCGATGCGCGATCGCTGTGCTTCGGCGCGATCAGCGCGTTGGTGTGGGGCGTCGCGGTCGTCGTGCCGGTCGAAGCGCTCTATGCGGGACGAATCGACGTGCGCGCGTGGCTCATCGCATTGCCGTGCGCCTTGCTGGGTCTCTGGCTCGCGCGACGCACGAGGAGCGCGCGATGAACGCCGCGCTCGAACTGCACGGCGTGACCAAACGCTTCGGCGCGACGCGTGTGTTGCGCGGCGTCGATCTGCACGTCGCGCACGGCGAGCGGCATGCGCTCATCGGACCGAACGGTGCGGGCAAGTCGACGCTCTTCGATCTGATCTCGGGGCGTGCGCGACCCGACGACGGGCGCATCGTCGCGAAGGGAATCGACATCACGGGCAAGCCGCCGCAGCGTGTCTCCCGAACGCTTGCGCGCAGTTTCCAGACGACGAGCGTATTCGGCGGTTTGTCCGTGCTCGACAATCTGCGTTGCGCGGCGCTGGGCGCGTCGTCATCGCGCTTTATCGACCGATGGCTGCCTTCGCGAAAAATCGATGCGCGCGCACACGCGATGCTCGATGCCATCGGCCTTGCCGAACGCGCGTACGAACTCGCCGCGCGGCTTACTTACGCGGAGCAACGCGCGCTCGATCTCGGCATCGCGCTCGCAACCGACGCGCCGCTCATCCTGCTCGACGAACCCACCGCCGGCATGAATCGCGCGGAGGCGACGCGCGCGCTCGCGTTGATCCGGGCGACGACGCAAGGGCGCACGTTGCTCGTGATCGAGCACGACATGGATGCCGTGTTCAGTCTCGCGGATCGCATCTCGGTGCTCGTCCAAGGACGCGTGATCGCGACCGGCACGCCTGCCGCGATCCGTGCGAATCGTGACGTGCGGGAAGCTTATCTCGGCGGAGTCGCAACATGAACGCGCCATTGCGCATCGACAATTTGTGCGCGTGGTATGGCGCGGCGCAGGTGCTGCATGGGGTGAATTTGTGCATCGGCGAAGGGGAGGTGGTCGCGCTCGTCGGCCGCAACGGCTCGGGACGTTCGACGCTCGCGAAGGCCATCATGGGACTCGTGCGATGCGCGGGCGACATGCGTTATCGCGATGTTCAACTCGTCGGTTTGAGGCCGCATCGTATTGCGCGGCTCGGTATCGGTTACGTGCCCGAAACGCGTGACGTATTTCCCGCGCTCACCGTGCGTGAAAACCTCTTGCTTGGCGAAAGGAAAGGCACGCGGTTTTCGCTGGGCGATGCGTATCGGTTGTTTCCTGTGCTCGAAGAACGCGCGTCGGTGAAAGCGGGGGCGTTATCGGGCGGCGAACAGCAAATGCTTGCGCTCGCACGCACGTTGACGGGAGATCCGTCGCTCGTCGTCATCGACGAACCCGGCGAAGGGCTCGCGCCGCAAGTGCTCGCGCAAGTGGCCGGATGCCTCGCGACGCTGCGCGAACGCGGGGTTGCGATGCTGCTGATCGAAGAGCGATTGACGATCGCGCGGATGCTCGACGCGCGCGTCGCGGTGATGGGGCATGGGGCGATTCAGTTCGAAGGCGCGATCGAGGTGCTCGTGGCGAGCGAGCATGTTATGCGGGATTGGGTTTCGATAGGGTAGAGCGTGGTTGGTTGATGTGCTTCGGTTTTTCGCCGGATCCCGTTTTCGTGTCGGTTTATTAGCGTTGCCCCTGTGCGGGGCGGCAGTCACTTTCTTTGCTGCTGCAAAGAAAGTAACCAAAGAAAGCAGCTCGTTGAGGCCCGCGGTCACACGCAGTTTGGCCATGCTTGCCAGCCGCCCGTGGCCCTCGCCTAAGTGTCGCCCTCAAAGGTCCAATCGGGCTTGGCTCGCGCACGGTCTGACGCGCCGCACCGCTTCACTGACTGGTTCAGCACCAAATAGCTTCGGCACAGCGCTTCGCGCTGCCGTTGGGTATGCGAGGGCAACCAACGAAGAAGCACGCGCCGACCCGATTGACCCATCGGCCGCGAAGCGGGCCGGAGCTATTTGGCGCTGAACCAGCGCGCTTAAACATTTGGTGCGGCAGACCGTGCGCGGTCCAAGCCCGGCGAGTTTTGTGGGGGCACTCGCTACTGCCGGGCCATTCAGCCAATCGCCTGTGCCGCGGCCGGCGTGAAGTGCTTAGGCTGGGGAAAGCTGTTTCTTTGGTTACTTTCTTTGCAGCAGCAAAGAAAGTGACCCCCGCCCCGGGGAGGGGCAGTGCTAATAGACCGACGCGAAAACGGGATCCGGCAAAAAACCCGTCCCGCGTCCAACGCCATCGGCTAGCTCGAAGCCTTGCTATCCCTCTCCACGATCCACTCATGCTTCGGATCGTTCTTGAAGTGCCACGTGCGCTTGCTTCCCGCCATCACGTTGAGATAGTAGTTGTCATAGCCATAGGGCACGACGACCGGATGATACCCACGCGGCACCATCACGACATCGTGATTCTCGACGGCCATCGTTTCGTCGAGGTCGCGCTCGTCGGTATAGACGCGCTGAAACGCAAACCCTTGCGGCGGATTCAGCCGATGGTAGTACGTCTCTTCGAGCGAACTCTCGACGGGCACATTGTCCTGATCGTGCTTGTGCGGCGGATAGCTCGATGCGTGCCCTCCCGGCGTGCGCACTTCGACCACGAGCAACGACTCCGCCGCTTCCGTTTGCGGAAGAATGTCGCATACGTAGCGCGTATTGGCGTTCTTGCCGCGCGTCGAGCGCTTCATCTGCGATGGCTCGATCAGCCGCGGCGGAAGATCGCCCTTGGCGGGTGCGCTCGCGACGCCGATTTCCGCATCGCGTTCCGCGCGCACGATCGCCGCGAGCTTCGGCGGCACATAGACCGCATAGGGTGCGGCGTCCTCGAACACGCTGTCGCGCGAGCCGATCGACTGATAATGTTCGTCGCCCGCTTCGACGCTCACTGTGCCCGTCAGCACGACGATGCAGCTTTCGCGATCGGCGTCGTACACATGCACGACATCGCCCGCGTTCAGGCGATACGCCGCGAATCCGACATGCTTCCAGCCCGCGGAATCGGGCGTGACGCGCGCGATGGTTTGTCCTTCGCGCGATGCTTTGACCAGCAGGCTCATGCTGCCTCCTTGAATGTTCCATCGACGAGCGCGCGCAGCGTGCGATAGCCCTTGTCGGCATAGGCATAGCTCGGCGCGATCACCGGATCCTGTTCCGCTTCGACGACGAGCCAGCCGTCGTAATCATGTTTCGCGAGACACGCGATGATGCCCGGATAGTCCACGCAGCCATCGCCGGGCACGGAGAACGCACCGTTGATGACCGCATCGAGAAAACTCCAGTTGCGATTGCGCGCGAGCTTCACGATGTCCGGCCGCACGTCCTTGCAATGCACATGACACACGCGGGCGATGTGCTTTTGCAGCACGCTCAGGGCATCGCCGCCCGCGAACGTGATGTGCCCCGCGTCGAACAGCAGACCGACTGCATCGTTTGTCAGGGCCATGAGGCGATCGACATCCGCGGGCGTTTCGACATACGCGCCCATGTGATGATGATAGGCGACGCGCACGCCGCGCGTGAGCGTGAATTCGGCGAAGCGGTTCAGGCGCTCGGCGTAATCGTTCCACTGCGCATCGGAGAAGAAGCGCGGACGTTGATAGAGCGGCCGCGGCGCGCCCTGGATCGAATGCGCCACTTCGCCGTAGACCATCACGGTCGCGCCGTTCGTCGCGAGCAGATCGAGATGCGGGCCGACGGCTTCGATTTCCTCTTGCGCGCTGCGCTCCGCGAGCCTGCCGGAGTACCAGCCGGACACGAGCGCGAGATCGTATTGGGCTAGCAGCGATTTGAGCGCCTGCGGTTCGCGGGGGAACTTGTTGCCTAGCTCGAATCCCTCGTAGCCGATTTTTTTGCCTTCGGTCAAGGCGGTGGACAGTGGGGTCTCGCCGCCGAGCGATGGCAAGTCGTCGTTCATCCACGACAGGGGGTTGATGCCGATGCGGACGTTTAATGCCATGGTTTTGTCCTTGTGGTTTTGATGGTGCTTCGCGTTTTGTTTCGCCGGATCCTGATTTCTTTTTGGTTTATTAGCGTTGCCCCTGTGCGGGGCGGCAGTCACTTTCTTTGCTGCTGCAAAGAAAGTAACCAAAGAAACAGCTCTCCCCAGCCTAAGCACTTCACACCGGCCGCGGCACAGGCGATTGGCCTAATGGCCCGGCAGTAGCGAGTGCCCCCACAAGCAGACAAGGGCTTGGACCGCGCACGGTCTGATACATCGCACCACACAAGAAACTGGTTCAGCACCAAATAGCTCCGGCCCGCTTCGCGGCCGATGGGTCAATCGGGTCGGCGCAGACCTTCTTGCTAACGCCGCCATCTCATGCACAGCACATGCGCTCCGTTGGTTTCCCTTGCATCCCCAACGGCAGCGCGTAGCGCTGTGCCGAAGCTATTTGGTGCTGAACCAGCGCCCTAAAACAACTAGCTTGTCAGACCGTGCGCGATCCAAGCCCGATAGGGCCTATGAGGGCGACACTTAGGCGAGTGCCGCCTAGGGCTGGCAAGCATGGCCAACGTGCGTGTGACCGCGGGCCTGAACGAGCTGCTTTCTTTGGTTACTTTCTTTGCAGCAGCAAAGAAAGTGACCCCCGCCCCGGGGAGGGGCAGTGCTAATAAACCGACGCGAAAACAGGATTCCACGACAAAACCCCCCCCTAAAACCCCCGAGCCTTGACCGCCCGCTCATACCCCTCCCGAGCAACGACGACCGCAGCGCGATCAGAAACCTCGGGCACGGCGACTTCCCACCACCATCCACCTTCCTCGGTAGGCCGAGCCGGATCGGTATCGATAGAAATCAGATAACTTCGATCCGCCGCCCGCGCGCGCTTCATCGCCGCTTGCAGTTCATCGATGCCAGCCACATGCTCCGACAACGCCCCAAGCGCCCGCGCATGCATCGCGAAATCGATCTCCGGCGCCCCGAGCGCGCCTTGCTTGCAATCATCGATAAGGTTGTTGAACGGCGCCCCCCCGCAAGCCTGCTGCAATCGATTGATGCAACCGAACCCGCGATTGTCGAGCAGCACCACAATCAACTTCGCGCCAAGCATCACGGAACTGGCGAGTTCGCTATTCATCATCAGATAGCTGCCGTCGCCGACGATCACGATCACCTCGCGCTCCGGCCGCGCGAGCTTCACGCCCAGACCGCCCGCGATTTCATAGCCCATGCACGAATAACCGTATTCGACGTGATAGCCACCCGGCGTACCGGTGCGCCAGAGCTTCTGCAAATCCGCAGGCAAGGTGCCGGCCGCACACACGACGATGTCGTTCGCAGGCGATTCATCGTCCGAGCGCTGCACCGCGCCGATGACATCGGCTTCGCGCGGCAACGAGCCATCCGCGACAGGCGTGTTCGTCACATGCGCGACAGTCGCGCGCCATTCGTTCGCGAGCCGGTGCGCGCGCGTCGTCCATTGCGGCGATGCGCGCCAGTCGCCGAGCGCGGCCGACAGTGAATCGAGCGCGACGCGCGCATCCGCCTGCACGGCGACAGCGTTCTGCTTCAGCGCATCGAACGGATTCGCATTGATCGCGACGAGCCGCGCTTGCGTAAAGAGCGTGTTCGATCCGGTCGTGAAGTCCTGCAAGCGCGTGCCGACGGCGAGCACGCAATCGCTCGCATGCGCGAGTTCGTTCGCAGCCGATCCGCCCGTCACGCCGATGCCGCCCGCATTCAACGCATCGTCCCACGCAAGCGCGCCTTTGCCCGCCTGCGTTTCCGCGACCGGAACGCCGTGCTTGTGCGCGAACGCGCGCAAGGCATCGGTCGCGAGTCCGTAAAGCACGCCGCCGCCCGATACGATCATCGGTTCACGTGCTTCGCGCAGCATCGCTGCGGCACGTTCGATCTCGCGCGGAATGGGCGCGGGCGCATGAAACTCGACCACGGGCGGCTCGAAGAACGAAGCAGGGTAGTCATACGCCATCGCCTGCACGTCCTGCGGCAGCGCGAGCGTGACCGGGCCGCACAGCGCCGCATCGGTGAGCACGCGAATCGCGCGCGGCAATGCGCTCAGCAACTGCGCGGGATGCACGATGCGATCGAAGTATCGCGACACCGCTTTCAATGCATCGTTCGCGGACACGCCGCCATCATGACCGTCCTCGACCTGCTGGAGCACCGGGTCCGGCGCGCGCGACACGAAGATATCGCCCGGCAGCAAAAGCACCGGCAGCCGGTTCACATGCGCGAGCGCGGCGGCGGTCACGAGATTGGTCGCGCCCGGTCCGATGGACGTCGTCACCGCCATCATGCGGCGGCGCATGTGCGCCTTTGCATAGGCGATCGCGCTATGCGCCATCGCCTGCTCGTTGTGCGCGCGATACGTCGGCAATTCATCGCGATGCCGATACAGCGCCTCGCCGATGCCCGCGACATTGCCGTGCCCGAAGATCGCGAACACGCCGCCGAAAAGCGCTTCGCCATGTTCGGTGCGAAGCGCCGCGAGATAGCGCACGACGGCCTGCGCAGCGGTCAGTCGAATGGTGTTGTTCACGGCAGTTTCAGTTTGCGTAGCACGCTGGTTCATGCGGCTTGCTCCTGTTTGATCCGATGGTCTTCGACATGCGACGCCGCACGCGCATCGCGCCAAGCGCCGATCAGCGCTTCGAACGTGCGGCGCACACGCGCAATCAATTCGCGGTCGTCGATCTCGTTTGCGAGCCACGCATGGCTCGGCTCATGAAAGATCGTGCGTCCGACAGTGAACCCCTTGCAGGTCTTCGACGATGCCGCCGCCCTGAAGCCATCACGCAACTGATCGACAGCCGCCGAGAGCCCGAGCAGCACGACGCCGCGGCAATACGGATCGCGTTCGGCGATCAGCGCATCGATCGCCTGCCATTGCGTCGCGCTCATCGGTTCGAGCTTCCACCATTCCGGATAGATGCCGAGGTTGTAGAGACGCTTCAACGCGCGATACACGGTGTCGTCTTCCACGGGCGGACCGTTCTTCGGCACGATCACTTCGAGCAGCAGTTCGTTGCCGCTTTCCTGCACGGCATCGTAGAGCGCGCGTATCTGTGCTTCCTGTTCGAGCCGCACGTCATGCGGATGATCGGGGTGATATTGCACGAGACACTTCGCGACCTGCTCGCGCGGCCATTGAACGAGCGTCGTGCCGATCGAGCGGCCGTGATCGAACACGAGCGGCATCGAACCCGGCAATTCGACGGGACGTCCGACCCACCAGCCGCGCCCGGTCGCCGCGTTCAGCGCATCCTGGCCGTAGCGATCGTCGATCAGAACGCCGATGCGTCCTTCGAGCCCGAGTTCCTTTTCCGTCTGCGCGACGGCATCGACGAACAGGTTCTTCAATGTCGCGATGCGCGTTTCGCTCGCGCCCGTCTGCTGCGCCAGATCGAAGAACTGGTTGCGATGATCGAACGCGAAGCCGAGCACTTCATCCCATTGCTTGCGCTTCGGGCTCACGCGATGCAGCCGCGCCAAGGTCGCATCGCGGTCCGGGCGGCGCATGCGCACGGGATCGTCCTTGGCCGCGGCGAGAAAGTAGTCGAGTTCGGCGGGCGTGGGCATCGCGGGTGCGCAGCCGTGACGCGACACGACGAGCGCGCCGCATGCATTGGCCGTTCGCGCGCAGGCCTCGAGCGGCTCGTCGCGCAGCCAGCCCGAGAGGAAGCCGGACGCGAACGCATCGCCCGCGCCGAGCACGTTGAGCACTTCGACTTCGACGCCGCCGTGTATCGGCGCATCGTCGATGGAAGCGGGTACGTCGCCCTCGATGATCGAGCAGCCGAGCGGCCCGCGCTTTACGACGAGGGTCGCGCTCGTGACGCTGCGGACCATCGCGAGCGCATCGGTCAGACGGTCCTTGCCGCCCGCGATGCGAAACTCTTCTTCCGTGCCGATCACGAGATCGATCAGCGGCAGGATGCGCTGCAAATGCGCGGTGACGCTTTCGTTCGCGACGAAGCGCGTCTCGCCATCGGCCTTGCCCGTGAGGCCCCACAGCACCGGCCGGTAGTCGATGTCGAGAATCGTGCGCACGTCGTTGCGGCGCGCATATTCGAGCGCGCGGCGGCTCGTGCGGTTCACCTGTTCGGTGGAGAAGTGCGTGCCCGTAATGAGCAACGCTTTCGACGACGCGATATACGCTTCATCGAAGTCGGCTTCATCGACGGCCATGTCCGCGCAGTTCTCGCGATAGAACACGAGCGGGAATGTGTCGCGGTCTTCGAGGCCGAGCAGCACGAGCGCGGTGAGCCGTTCACGATCGATGCGCACATGGCTCACGTCGCAGCCTTCGCGTTCGAGCGTCTCCGTGAGAAAGCGCCCCATGTGATCGTTGCCGACGCGCGCGAGCATCGACGAATCGAGACCGAGCCGCGCGCAGCCGAACGCGATGTTCGCGGACGAGCCGCCGAGATATTTCGCGAAGGTCGATACGTCTTCGAGACGCGCGCCGACCTGCTGTGCATAGAGATCGACGGCGAGGCGTCCGAGGCACACGATATCGCGCGTGCGATCCGGCGCGAAGCGAGAAGTATTTTGTGTTGGCATGGCTTCCATGTCCTCAGATCGTCGCGCCTTCGAGTTCTGTCATCATCTGCTGCATTTCGGCGCCGCCCGCCATCATGTCGAGCACTTCGTTCTTGCTGATGGTGTCCTTCGTATAGGTGCCCATCGAGCGGCCGCGATTGAGCAGCGTGAACGAATCGCCGATCGGATATGCGTGATGCACGTTGTGCGTGATGAAGATCACCGAGATGCCTTTCTCGCGCGCCTTGTGGATCAGCTTCAGCACGTTGAAGCTCTGCTTCACGCCGAGCGCGGCGGTCGGTTCGTCGAGGATCAGCACGCGTGCGCCGAAGTGGATCGCACGCGCGATCGCGAGACATTGCTTCTCGCCGCCGGACATCGTGCCGATAGGCTGATGCGGATCGCGCACGTTGATGCCCATTTCCGCGAGCTTGGCGCGCGAGGTTTCGGCGGCAAGATCGAGGTCCATCACGTTGAACATGCCGAAGCGCTTCTTCTGCGGCTCGCGTCCCATGAAGAAGTTACGCGCGACGGAAAGAAGCGGCACGAGCGCGAGATCCTGATACACGGTCGCGATGCCGAGATCGAGCGCTTCCTTCGGCGAATCGAAATGGACCGGCTTGCCATCGACCAGATAATCGCCGGAAGAGGGTGTATGGACACCTGCCAGCGTCTTGATGAGCGTGGACTTGCCCGCGCCGTTATCGCCGAGCAGGCAATGCACTTCGCCGCGTTTGAGCCGCAACGTGACGCCGTTGAGCGCGATCACCTTGCCGAAAAACTTGCTGACGTTCTCGAGTGCGAGGATGTTGTCGTCGTTCATGTCGGTTCTCCTCTTATTGAGCCTGCGAGACGCGGCGGCGCACGTAGTGATTGAAGAGCACGGCGATGAGCAGCATCACGCCGAGGAACACGCGGAACCAGTCCGAGCTCACGTTCGTATAGGTGATGCCGATCTGCACGACACCGAAGATCAGCGCGCCGAAGCATGCGCCGACCACTGAGCCGTAACCACCCGTCAGCAACGTGCCGCCGATGACCGCCGCGATGATCGCCTCGAATTCCTTTTGCAGGCCGCGATCCGCTGCCGCCGAACCGATATCGCACACTTGCAGCACGGCGAACAGACACGAGCAGAATGCGGTCAGCACGAAGAGCGAAATCTTCACGCGCTTCACCGGCACGCCCACGTTTTTCGCGGCATTCGCATCGCCGCCGACCGCGAGAATCCAGTTGCCGTAGCGCGTCTTGGCGAGCACGAACGCGCCGATCGCCGCGAGCACGAGCCACCAGATGATGACCTTCGGAATGCCCGGCACGAGCGGCTCGCCGCTATCGAGCAGCTTGCCGATGCCCATGTGCGCGAGCCAGGTGAACACGCCGTGCAACGCGACGCCGTGAAACAGCGTATTGGCGATCGGATCGGCCTGCGCGAGATCGCCCACGCCGGAGATGATGGTGCGATCCGCGAACATGATCGACAGCGCGAGCGTCAGGCCGCGCAGAATGAACAGGAACGCGAGCGTGACGATGAACGAGGGCAGACGCGTCTTCATCACGAGATAGCCGTTCAGTGCGCCGAGCAGCATCGACATCAGGAACGCGAAGAGAATGGAAAGCGATAGCGGCCAGTGGAAGTAGACCGAGGGCAACGCGACCATCATGCCGGCGAAACCGATCATCGAACCGATGGACAGGTCGAACTCGCCCGCGATCATCAGAAGACACGCGCCGACCGCGAGCAGGCCGAGATAGGCGGCGACCTGCGACCAGTTCATCACGCCGTCGAGGTTGAACATGCCGGACGAACCCGCGCCGAACCCGAACACGATGAACACGAGCACGGTGCCCGAAATCGCCGCGAATTCCGGGCGATTCAGCAAGTGACCGAACCACGATTGCTGGCGTACGCGCTCATCCGAGGGCTTGGCCTTGTCGGGAGTTTCAGCGTCGTCCTGCTGAGCGTTCACGTGAGGAGGGTAATGCTTGCCGGCTACGCCCATGATGGCTCCTTGAGACTCGATACGATGCAGTACGGATGTGCGTGCCCCCGCCGCGCCCCGCAAGGGAACGCGACAGAAGCATGGGACATCGATGAAAGCGGGCGGCGCTAAGGAAGCCGCCCAAAGAAGGTCAGCTTGCGATCAACGATATTGACCGGCGTACTTCACGACCTTGTCGAGATTTTCTTTGGTGATGAAGCCCGGACCCGAACGAATGTTCTTGGGACCGTACGACGGTTGCAGTCCGTAGGTTTCGAGGCGCGCCTTGAACTTCGGATTCGCTTCGAGAATCTGACGGATCTTTGCCGGATCGGTGGTGTGCTCCTTGTGCACGATCGCGAGCACCGCCACCGGGATATAGCCTTGCAAGTACGGCTGCTGATCGATCGCGAACTTGATCGTGCCGTCCTTGATCCCCTTCGCGATGTCGTCGGAGAAGTCGAAGGTCACGAAATAGATCTTGTTTTGCAGGCCCATTTGCGTGACGGCCTTGAGCGTCGCGGATGCGGGCGTCGGTCCGAGCGTGAGGATCGCGCCCGTGTCCGGATGGTTGCGCAGATACGCCGATACCTTCGACTGAATCTCGGTCGGGTCTTGTCCCGAATCGATCGTCGAGGCCTTGTAGTCGATGCCGAGCGCGTCCGCGAAGCCCTTGCAGCGATCGAACGAAACGGTGTTCGTCGCGATGTGGTTCACGCACAGGAACGACTTCACGCCCGCGGCCTTTGCCTTTTCGCCCGCCGCCTTGCCGGCCACGTATTCCGGCTGGCCGACGTGCATGATCGCGCCCAGTTGCGCGCTCTGTTCTTCCGTGCCGGAGTTGATCGTCACGAGCGGAATCTTCTTCGCGGTGACCTTGTTGATCGAACTCTTCAGCACGTCGAAGTCGGCGATGGTGGTGATCACGCCGTCGTAGTTGCGCGCGGCGGCCTGCTCGATCAGACGCGACATGTCCGCGATATCGCCGTTCGGCGGATTGCGGTAGTCCGTCTGCACGTTGAAGTCTTCGTCAGCCTGCTTGATCGCGTTCTTGATGGTGTTCCACCAGGAATCGGAATCCGGCGCGTGGCTGATCAGCACGAACTTCGCGTCGGGCGCCGCCTGAGCGGGACTCGCCGCCATCAACGTTGCGCTGCACAACGCAGCAGCAGCCGCCAGCGCGCGCAGCGCGGCCCGACCGTTGCAAATGGTCATTGTCTCCACCTATCTCGGTTGTTGTTTGGTGTGATGTTTTCGCGAGCCGACCGTTTGATGTGCCGTGCTCAGGACCAAGAGTAGGTCAGTTTTCGGCGACCTGCAACAGAAATTTCATTGGTTCGGCAAATGGAAAATACATTCCAATTTGCTTGCCGCCTTCCTATAATCGGTTCTACGACGAACATCGGAAGAGCCTGTGATGGATGACGCCAGCACCGACGTACAAAGCGTCGACGAACTCATGCAGCGGATCACCGACGCGTACGACTCGCTGCCGCGCCAGTTGAAGAGTGTCGCGACCTACATCGAGCAGCATCGCCAGAGTGTGATGATGGATCGCACGAGCGATATCGCCAGTGCGTGCGGCGTGCATGCGTCGGCGGTCGTGCGTTTCGCGCAGCGCTTCGGCTTCTCCGGCTTCTCCGACCTGCAGGCCGTGTTCAGGCAGGCATATACGGGCGCGGGCGGCTCGCAGCAGAGCTATCAGCAGCGCATACGCAGGCTCATCGACGAGAAGGCGGGCGAGGCGTCGGGGTTGTCGGTGGCGCGCGAATTCATCGCGGCGAGCCGCACGGGTCTCGACGAACTCGAAGCCGGCCTCGACGACGCGCAGTTCGAAGCCGCCGTGGACATGCTCTCGCAGGCGGAGAACATCTATGTGATCGGCGTGCGCCGGTCTTTCGCGGTGGCGAGCTACATCGTCTATGCATTGCAGCACACGAAGAAACGCGTGCATCTGATTTCGGGCTTCGGCGGCATGTTCCGCGAGCAGGTCCGCAGCGTGAAGAAGGGGGACGTGGTGGTCGCGATCAGCTTCGCGCCCTACGGCAAGGAGACGCAGTATTGCGTGCGCGCCGCGCAGCATCATGGCGCGGCGACCCTCGTCATCACCGATAGCCAGCTTTCGCCGCTCGCGCGTCATGCGAGCGCGAGTCTGCTCGTGAAGGAGGGCAGCGCGTTCGCGTTCCGTTCGCTCACGAGCACCATTTGCCTGTGCCAGGCGTTGTTCATCGCGCTCGCGTACCGGCTGGAGTTGAACGTCGAGGAATCCAAGGAGACAGGTGGCTATGACGATTGATGTGGCGGTGTTTGGGGCAGGGCGCATCGGCAAGATTCACGCGGCCAATCTCGCGCGGCAGCCGGGCGTGCGTTTGAAATACGTCGTCGATGTGAATCGTGACGCGGCGTCCGCGCTGGCTGCTTTACATGGAGCACAGGTCGCCGATGTCGATGGCGCCATGGGCGATGCTTCCGTCGGCGCGACCGTCGTGTGTTCGAGCACGGACACGCATGCGGATCTGATTCTCGCGTCAGCGGCGCAGAAGAAGCATGTTTTCTGCGAGAAGCCCGTCGATCTCACGATCGAGCGCGCGCGCGCGTGCGCCGATGCGGTCGCGAAGGAGGGCGTCGTCTGCATGATCGGCTTTCAGCGCCGCTTCGATCCGACCTTCTCGGCGGTGAAGGCGCGCATCGATGCCGGCGAGATCGGCGAACCGGAAATGCTGATCGTCACGAGCCGCGATCCGGGCGCGCCGCCGGTCGAGTACATCAAGCATTCGGGCGGCATCTTCAAGGACATGCTGATCCACGATTTCGATATCTTCCGCTGGATTCTCGACGATGAAGCCGACACGCTGCACGCGACGGGCAGTTGCCTGAGCGATCCGGCCATCGCCGATGCGGGCGATATCGATTCGACCGCGGTGACGATCCGCACGAAGCGAGGCCGTCTGTGCCAGATCAATACGGCGCGGCGCGCGGCGTATGGCTACGATCAGCGCTTCGAACTGCTCGGCAGCGCCGGCATGCTGCAGGCGGGCAACCTGCGGCCGACCGAAGTCACCGCCTATACGGCGACGGCGGTGTCGAGCGACAAGCCCGAGGCGTTCTTCCTCGAACGTTATCGCGCGGCGTACGCGGCGGAGATCGCGCATTTCTTCGATGCGGTCGAGAACGGCAAGCCGGTGCGTACCACGGTCGCGGACGGTCTGAAGGCGCTCGAGCTTGCCGAAGCCGCGACGCTGTCGTGGCGCGAGAAGCGCATCGTCACGCTCGGGGAGAAGGTCGCATGAAATCGCTGCGCTTCGGTATCGTCGGATTGGGGCGGCTCGGGCGCCGGCATGCGGAGAATCTCGCGTGGCACGTGCCGGGCGCACGGCTCGTCGCGGCGTGCAGTCCGGTAAAGGAAGAGCGTGCATGGGCCGAGCAGTCGCTGCCCGAGCTTTCGCTTTATGCCGACTACGACGAACTGCTCGCGGACGCTTCCATCGACGCCGTGTGGCTCGTCACGCCCACGTCGCTGCATGCCCGGCAGATCATCGCCGCATTGCGCGCGGGCAAGCACGTGTTCTGCGAGAAGCCGCTGTCGCTCGATCTCGCCGAATGCGATGCCGTGCTCGAAGAACATGCGCGTCATCCGCATCTGCAGGTGATGATCGGCTTCGTGCGACGTTTCGATGCGAGTTATCGCGATGCGTTCGATGGCGTCGCGAAAGGCGCGATCGGGCGGCCCTTCATGGTGCGCTCGCAGACCTGCGACAAGAACGATCCGGACGGCTTCTTCGTGCGATTCGCGCCGACATCGGGCGGGCTTTTTCTCGATTGCAGCGTGCATGACATCGATCTTGCGCGCTGGCTGCTCGGCAATCCGCGCGCCAAACGGGTGTATGCGAGCGGCACCATCGCGATTCACGATGGCTTGCGCGAGTGCGGCGATATCGACAACGGCGTGGGCACGATCGAGTTCGAGGACGGGCGGCTCGCGGTGTTGTATGCATCGCGCACGATGGCGCATGGGCACGATACGCAGACGGAAGTGATCGGCACGGCGGGCGCGCTGTCGGTGGGACGCAATCCGAGGGCGAACCGCGTCGAGATCGCGGATGCGCACGGTATGCGCAACGCGTGCACGCCGACGTTCTTCGAGCGCTTCGAGGATGCGTTTTTGCGCGAGGCGCAGGCGTTCGTGGCGCTGCTCAGGGACGGGACGCCGACTGGCCTCACGCTGGAGGATGCGAGGGAGGCGACGCGTA
The DNA here is from genome assembly GCF_964261745.1 of Caballeronia sp. S22. NCBI lineage: Bacteria > Pseudomonadati > Pseudomonadota > Betaproteobacteria > Burkholderiales > Burkholderiaceae > Caballeronia > Caballeronia sp. S22. Next base: position 1,131,553 of record NZ_OZ180035.1, read on the forward strand.
TCGGGATCGCGATGCGCGACGCTTATGAGAGCGGGAGGGCGGTGGAGTTGTGAGTATTCCAGGGCCCGCACTTGTCGATGCGGGCCTTTATCCGACAACCAGCCGGACGGGTTTGCCCACCCGAGCCAGCATCTCCACCAGCGTATCGATGGTGAACTTGGCCGTTTTCTTGTTCACGACATCCGAGACGCGAGGCCGCGTCACATGCAGTATCTCGGCTGCTTCGGCTTGCTTGAGGTGGTGCGCTTCGATCCACGTGGCGAGCTCGTCCATGAGTTGCGCTTTGAGCGCCAGGGTCTGGCCGACGAGTGCTTGCGACTCGTCATGGTATCGGCGCGCTTCGTCGGCCGCGAAGCCGAGTTCGGTGAAGATGTTTGCGCCGGGCTTCGTTACGTGCCGCACTTGGGTGTCGACTTTGCTCATATCCGTGTTTTCCTTTCGTTCGTGATCGCGCGATAGCGAATCGCTGCGATTTCCTTGTCCCGCTGGGTGTCTGTCTCGCACCCGTTTGTTACTCGAGATATCGGCTCTCAGACCGAGGAAGCTAGGCCCAACGCTGTGACGCGTGAACTAGAAAAGTCCCAACCGGTTGCGGCAGTCCTCGTATCGGCATCGCGATGCGCGAGGCTTATGAAAGCGGGAGGGCGGTGGAGTTGTGACCTCTGCGCTAAAATCGAACCTTCACCGAGCGCTCACCCAACAGGCAAAGAAAGGTTCAATCGCGATGGAAGTTCACAAGGAAGTCGACGCGCGCGGGCTCAACTGTCCGTTGCCGATTCTGCGGGCAAAGAAGGCGCTCGCCGACATGACGAGCGGTCAGATTCTGAAGGTGCTCGCAACCGACCCGGGATCGCAGCGCGATTTCGCGGCGTTCGCCAAGCAGACCGGCAACGAGATCGTCGAATCGACGTCGCAGGACAAGACGTTCATCTTTCTGATGCGCCGTCGTTAAAGCGGACAAGCAGGCGCACAAAAACAAAATGCCCGTCACGCAGGTGACGGGCATTTTTTTCAGGCGAACCGGCTAGTCAGCGCGGTTTCAGCCTTCGAGAATCGGCGCGCGATTGCGCAAATATTCCTCGAAGTCCGCCTTCACTTCCGGGTGACGCAGCGCGAATTCCACCGTGGCCTTGAGATAGCCCAGCTTGCTGCCGCAGTCGAAACGGGTGCCGTGGTACTTGTACGCGAGCACTTGCTCGTCCGACAGCAGCGATTGAATCGCGTCCGTCAGTTGCAGTTCGCCGCCCGCGCCCGGCTTCAGCGCGCGGATGTGATCGAAGACGCGCGGCTTGAGCACGTAACGGCCGACCACGCCCAGATTCGACGGCGCCACAGCCGGTTCCGGCTTCTCGACGATACCCGACAGCTTGAAGATGTTGTCTTCCCACTCCTTGCCGTCGATGACGCCGTAGGACTTCGAATCCTGCGCCGGGATTTCTTCGACGCCGATCACCGAGCTGTGATAGTGATCGAATACTTCGATCATCTGCGACATCACGGGCGGCTTGCCGTACAGCAAATCGTCCGCGAGGATCACGGCGAACGGGTTATCGCCGACGAGCTTTTCCGCGCACAGCACCGCGTGGCCGAGACCGAGCGCTTCGGCCTGACGCACATAGAAGCAGTCCACGTGGCTCGGCTTGATGCTGCGCACGAGTTCGAGCAGCTTGTCCTTGCCGCGCGCTTCGAGTTCCGCTTCGATCTCGTACGACTTGTCGAAGTGATCTTCGATGGCGCGCTTGCTGCGGCCGGTCACGAAGATCATTTCGGTGATGCCGGCGGCCATCGCTTCTTCGACCGCGTACTGAATCAGCGGCTTGTCCACGACTGGCAGCATTTCCTTCGGGCTTGCCTTGGTCGCGGGTAGGAACCGCGTGCCCAGACCTGCGACGGGGAAAACCGCTTTGGTAACTTTTAGCATGTGATGACCCTGATCCTCTTAATTCACTGAAACGTCGAGACAACCGGAACGGATCGATAAATGATTCGAACCCCCAATTCAAGCCGGCAGACGCAATAATTGGGCCTGAAGTTTCTCGATAGTGGTTCCGTATTCTGCCAGCCTTTTGCGCTCCTGTTCAACGACAGCCGCCGGCGCTTTTGCAACAAAGCTTTCATTCCCGAGCTTCGCGTTACATTTTGCGATCTCGGCAGTCAGACGGTCCACTTCCTTCGTGAGACGCTCGCGCTCCGCGGCGACATCGATCTCGACCTTCAGCACGAGCTTGCTCGTGCCGACGATCGCGACCGGCGCACCGTGAGCTTCCTTGTCGAGAGCGGCTTCGTCGTCGATGATCTTCACTTCGGAAAGACGCGCGAGGGCGGCGATATACGGCGCGAACGCGGAGAGGCGCGCCGCGTCGCCGTGCGCGAGCAACGGCACCTTCACCGCGGGCGACAGATTCATTTCGCCACGCAGATTACGACATGCATCGATGACAGTCTTCAGTTCGGCGGCCCACTGTTCTGCGGATTCGTCGATTTTTTTCTGCGCGGCGCGTGGGTAGGGCTGCGTCATGATCGACACTTCGCCTTCCTTCGCACCCGACGGGAACGCGTCCGTCAGCGGGGCGACCTTCTGCCACAGCGCCTCGGTGATGAACGGAATGATCGGATGCGCGAGGCGCAGCACCGTTTCCAGCACGCGCAACAGCGTGCGGCGCGTCGCGGTCTGCTGTTCCGGCGTGCCCGTCTGGATCTGCACCTTCGCGAGTTCGAGATACCAGTCGCAGTATTCGTCCCACACGAACTTGTAGATCGCGCTCGCGACGTTGTCGAATCGATAGTCCGCGAAGCCTTTCTCGACTTCCGCTTCCACGCGCTGGAGCAGCGACACGATCCAGAAGTCGGCCTGCGAGTAATCCGTGTAGCCGCCCGGACCGCAATCGCCCGGCTTGCATGCGCCCGGATTCGCGAAACCGCAATCGTGGCCTTCGCAGTTCATCAGCACGAAGCGCGTGGCGTTCCACAGTTTGTTGCAGAAGTTGCGATAGCCCTCGCAGCGCGCGAGGTCGAAGTTCACGTTGCGGCCGAGCGTGGCCATCGACGCCATCGTGAAGCGCAGCGCGTCCGTGCCGAACGACGGAATGCCTTCGGGGAATTCCTTGCGCGTCTTTTTCTCGATCTGCGCGGCGGCCTTCGGGTTCATGAGGCCCGTCGTGCGTTTCGCGACGAGTGCTTCGAGATCGATGCCGTCCACGATGTCGATCGGGTCGAGCGTGTTGCCCTTGCTCTTCGACATCTTCTGACCTTCGGCGTCGCGCACGAGGCCATGCACATAGACGGTGTCGAATGGCACCTTTCCGGTGAAGTGCGTGGTCATCATCACCATTCTGGCGACCCAGAAAAAGATGATGTCGAAGCCCGTCACGAGCACGGAAGAGGGCAGGAATGCGTCGAGTTCCTTCGTCTCGTTCGGCCAGCCGAGCGACGAGAACGGCACGAGCGCGGACGAGAACCACGTGTCGAGCACGTCTTCATCGCGCTTGAGCGAGCCTTTGTAGCCTTGCGCGTCGGCATCGGCGCGGGCTTCTTCTTCGGTCTTCGCGACGAAGATCTCGCCGTTCTCGCCGTACCACGCGGGAATCTGATGGCCCCACCACAACTGACGCGAGATGCACCAGTCCTGGATGTTTTCGAGCCACTGATAGTACGTGGTGGTCCAGTTCTCCGGCACGAACTTGATCTGGCCGCTGCGCACGACATCGAGCGACGTTTCCGTGATCGACTTGCCCGGATTGAACGTGCCTTCGGGCGCGGCCTTCGTCATCGCGACGAACCACTGGTCCGTGAGCATCGGCTCGATCACGACCTGCGTGCGATCGCCGCGCGGCACCATCAGCTTGTGCGGCTTGACGGATTCGAGCAGGCCGAGCGCTTCGAGATCCTTCACGACTTCCTTGCGCGCGTCGAAGCGGTCCATGCCGCGATACTTCTCGGGCGCGTTGTCGTTGATCTTCGCATCGAGCGTGAGAATCTCGATCTGCGGCAGCTTGTGGCGCTGGCCGACGGCGTAGTCGTTGAAATCGTGCGCGGGGGTGACCTTCACGACGCCGGTGCCGAATTCGCGATCGACGTATTCATCGGCGATGACCGGGATTTCGCGGTCGCACAGCGGCAGCACGACCGTCTTGCCGATCAGATGCCGATACCGCTCGTCTTCCGGATGCACCATCACGGCGACGTCGCCGAGCATGGTTTCGGGGCGCGTCGTCGCAACCGTGAGATGGCCCGAGCCGTCCGGCAGCGGATACTGGATGTGCCACAGGCTGCCGTTCTCTTCCTCGCTCACGACTTCCAGATCCGACACGGCCGTGCCGAGCACCGGGTCCCAGTTCACGAGGCGCTTGCCGCGGTAGATGAGCCCTTGCTTGTACAGCGTGACGAACACGTCGCGCACGGCGGCCGACATCTTGTCGTCCATCGTGAAGTATTCGCGCGACCAGTCGATCGACGCGCCCAGGCGGCGCACCTGATTCGTGATGGTCGAACCGGATTGCTGCTTCCACGCCCAGACGCGCTTCAGGAATTCCTCGCGGCCGAGGTCATGGCGCGAGACGCCTTGCGCATCGAGCTGGCGCTCCACGACGATCTGCGTCGCGATGCCCGCGTGGTCCGTGCCCGGTACCCACAGCGTGTTCTCGCCGAGCATGCGGTGATAGCGCGTGAGACCGTCCATGATGGTCTGATTGAACGCGTGCCCCATGTGCAGCGTGCCGGTGACGTTCGGGGGCGGCAACTGGATGGAGAAATTCTTCGCGCCCTCTTTGAACGTGGGAGCGGAAAGCCCGCGTTTTTCCCATTCCGGGCCCCATTGGGACTCGATGTTTTGAGGCTCGAAGCTCTTCGCAAGCGTGCTGTCGCTCATTGTGGAATCTGCCGAAAAATGCGTGAAAAAATGCGGGGGAATCCCCAATTATAAGGTTGCGCGCGCGACGTCGGACGAATTCGGCCCGTGGGCGCGCACCTCCGGCCGGCCGGCGACTCCATCGGCGCGGTCTTATAATGACCGGCCTGTCGCCAGAATTATTTCTGGCCCGCTCTCCTGCCGCTGCACTTTCCCATGCCCGACCTGCTCGCGAATCTGAACCCCGAACAACTCGCCGCCGTGACGCTGCCGAACGAGCCCGCGCTCATTCTCGCGGGCGCCGGCAGCGGCAAGACGCGCGTGCTCATCACGCGCATCGCATGGCTGATCCGGCAGGGCTATGCGTCGCCGCCGACCGTTTTGGCCGTCACCTTCACGAACAAGGCGGCGCGCGAAATGATGGCGCGCCTTTCGGCGCTCCTGCCGATCGACACGCGCGGCATGTGGATCGGCACCTTTCACGGCCTGTGCAACCGCATGCTGCGCGCGCATTACCGCGACGCCGGCCTGCCGCAGACCTTCCAGATCCTCGATACGGCCGATCAGCTTTCCGCCATCAAGCGTCTGATGAAGGGCCTGAACGTCGACGACGAAAAGTATCCGGCGAAGAACCTGCAGTACTTCATCAATAACGCGAAGGAGCAGGGCCTGCGTCCGAAAGACGTCGATGCCACCGACGCGTTCAATCGCAAGTTCGTCGAGCTTTACGAAGCCTACGATCAGCAATGCCAGCGCGAAGGCGTCGTCGATTTTCCGGAGTTGCTGCTGCGCTGCTACGAGCTGCTCGCGCACAATCCGCCGCTGCGCGCGCACTATCAGGCGCGCTTTCGCAACATTCTCGTCGACGAGTTTCAGGACACGAACAAGCTGCAATACGCATGGCTGAAACTGCTAGCGGGCGAACATAACGCAATCTTCGCGGTCGGTGACGACGACCAGTCGATCTACGCATTCCGCGGCGCGAACGTCGGCAACATGCACGACTTCGAGCGCGAGTTTCGCGTGCGCAATCTCATCAAGCTCGAGCAGAACTACCGCTCGCACGGCCATATTCTCGATACGGCGAACTACCTCATCGCGAACAACGCGCGGCGGCTCGGCAAGAATCTGCGCACCGACGCGGGCCACGGCGAGCCGGTGCGCGTCTACGAATCCGCGACGGATTCGCAGGAAGCGGGCTGGATCGTCGAGGAGATCAAGGCGCTCATCAATACGGGCGTGTCGCGCGGCGAGGTCGCGGTGCTTTATCGGAGCAATGCGCAGTCGCGGACCATCGAGCACACGCTCGTGAACGCGGGCATTCCGTATCGTGTGTACGGCGGCCTGCGCTTCTTCGAGCGCCAGGAAGTGAAGCACGCGCTCGCGTATCTGCGTCTGATCGACAATCCGAACGACGACACCGCGTTCGCGCGCGTCGTCAATTTCCCGACGCGCGGCATCGGTGCGCGTTCCATCGAGCAGGTCGCCGACGCCGCGCGTCTCTATAACTGTTCGATGGCCGCCGCCGTGCCGTATGTCACCGGCAAGGCGGGTTCGAGCCTCGGCGCGTTCGCGACCCTCATCGCGAAGATGCGCGCCGAGACGCAGCAGATGAGCCTGCCGGAAACGGTCGAGTACGTCGTGCGCACGAGCGGCCTCGCCGCGTTCTACGAAGGCGAGCGCGAAGGTCAGGACCGTCTCGAGAACTTGCAGGAACTCGTGAACGCGGCGGCGGCGTTCGTCAGCGAAGAAGGCTACGGACTCGATACGCCCGCGCGCTCGATTCCGCTACGTCCGGGCGCTACGGCTCTGCCGGAGATCGTCAGCGACGACGGCGAGATCGAAGTGCTCGACGCACCCAACATCGCCGACCCCGCGCAGAATCCCGACACGATGACGCCGCTCGCCGGCTTCCTGTCGCACGCATCGCTCGAAGCCGGCGACAACCAGGCGCAGGCCGGCCAGGACGCCGTGCAACTGATGACCGTGCACGCGGCGAAGGGCCTCGAATTCACGGCGGTGTTCATCACCGGGCTGGAAGAGGGCTTGTTCCCGCACGAGAACAGCGCGCAGGAATCGGACGGGCTGGAGGAAGAGCGGCGTCTCATGTACGTGGCGATCACGCGGGCGAAGGAACGGCTCTATCTGTCGTTCGCGCAGAGCCGCATGCTGCACGGCCAGACGCGCTACAACATCCGCTCGCGTTTCTTCGACGAATTGCCCGAAGGCTCGCTCAAGTGGCTCACGCCGAAGGTCGAGGCGGGCGCGCGCTGGGGCGGACGCGCCGACAACGCCGGCTGGGGCCGCGACTGGTTCGCGCGTCCCGGACAGGAGCGCGGCGGTTCCACCTACGGCGCCGCTCAGTCGAGTCCGGCCCTGCCCGCGTTCGCCAACGAGCAGCGCGCGGCGGAGGGCGGCTTCAAGGTCGGCCAGGCCGTGTTCCACACGAAGTTCGGCGAAGGCACCGTGACGGCGCTCGAAGGCTCCGGCGGCGATGCGCGCGCGCAGGTGCGCTTCAAGCGCCACGGCGAGAAGTGGCTCGCGTTGTCGGTGGCGAAGCTTCAGGCCGTCGAATGAACATGAAGCGGCTCGGGATCATGGCGGCGCTGCCGCAGGAACTGGGCGACCTGATCGCGCAGATGCAGGCGGCGGGCGAGGTTCGCACGGTCACGCTCGGGCGGCGCGAGTACTACGTCGGCGATGCGCACGGCCGGGCCGTCGTGGTCACGCTCGCGCGCATCGGCAAGGTGGCCGCGGCGGCGACCGCCAGCGCGCTGATCCACGTCTTCGACGCCGATGCCATCGTCTTCACGGGCGTCGCGGGCGGCGTTCGCGCGGATGTGCAGGTGGGCGATGTCGTCGTCGCGGATGCGTTGATGCAGCACGATCTCGATGCGTCGCCGCTCTTTCCGCGCTACGAAGTGCCGCTGCTCGACCGCGCGCGCTTCGACGCCGATCGCCCGCTTTCCGATGCGCTCGCCGCAGCCGCCGACGCGTTCATCGCCGCAGAAGGCGGCGCGCTGGCGGAACGCTTCGCCGTTGCCGCGCCGCGCGTGCATCGCGGGCTGGTCGTGAGCGGCGATCGCTTCATCGCGAGCCACGACGCGCTCTTCGCGTTGCGCGATGCATTGCCGCACGCGCTCGCGGTCGAAATGGAAGGCGCGGCCATCGCGCAAGTCTGCTACGAGCACGACGTGCCGTGCGCGGTCGTGCGCACGATCTCCGATACCGCCGACGCCGCAGCGCCCGCATCCTTCGCCGAATTCCTCACCTCGATCGCCGCGACTTACTCGTCGGGCATCCTGTCGCGATTTCTGCGCGACGCGGCCTGATTCACCGGCCGCGCCCGCGTTCCCTCGCTGAAATTCCCGCTTGTAGTTGAGAATGATTCTCAATACAATGACTCGCACGACGTGAGGCAGTCATCGAGCAAACGGGAGGTCCGACGACATGACCAACGATTTCACCGCCATCGGCATGATTTCGGCGAACGCCGCCAAGGTGCTCGAAACGACGCGCCGCGCGTGGAACGAGGCGTCGGCTCAGGCGCCGAAGAAGGCGACGCAACGTCCGCCGCGCGTCACGCAACCGAAGAAACGCGTGGTGCGCGGCGTTCGCGCTGGTCGTCGCTCGTCGCCGCGCTGAACTACTGGAGCCCGAAACCGCTGTGAACGCCGCCGATTCCACTTCGAAATCCATGACGCCTTCCTCGCTCGCGCTCGACGCGCGCTTTTTCGACGCGAGCCGTTTCCCACTCGTGCGCCTGCGTCCGCGCGCCGTGAAACCGGGTTACGCGTTCGCGTGGAGCACGCAGATGCGGCGCCTCGTGGCGCTCTCGACGCCCTTCGTGCTGGTGGCCGAGCACGACGAAAACGAAACCGCCGACGACGCGCGCCTGCGCGCCGCCTGGATGCGCACGCATCGCGCGATGCTCGCCGCGTACTGCCGTGGCCTGATCGTGATCGAGCCGCGCATCGCGGCGCGCGCCACCACGCGTGAGGCGTTGCGCGCGCTCACCGAAGGCTGCGGCGTGCGCACGGTCGTCGTGTCGAGCATCCGGGTCGCGGGCGAGCTTGCGCCGGTGCTGCTGAAGCATTCGGCGTCCGAGGCCGCGCCCGTTCCCGCTACGCGAAGCCGGGCGATCTGAACGATCCGATCGATCAGGGCGCGCCCTGTCTAGCACGGGTTTGTTGGCTGCTCTATTCTGTGAGGCCAGCCAACGCCGTTTTGCAGAGGACGCGCATGCCGACTTACCAGGAAGCGTATCGACGGTCCATCGACGAGCCCGAAGCGTTCTGGGCCGAACAGGCCCGACGCATTCATTGGCAGACTCCGTTCGATCAGGTGCTCGACCGCAGCAAGCCGCCGTTCGCGCGCTGGTTCGTCGGCGGCAAGACCAATCTTTGTCACAACGCGGTGGATCGGCATCTGGCGTCGCGCGCGCAACAGGACGCGCTCGTCTATGTGTCGACGGAAACGGGCATCGAGCGCCGCTACACCTACGCCGAACTCCATGCCGAAGTGAACCGCATGGCCGCCGTCATGCGTTCGCTGCATGTGAAGAAGGGCGACCGCGTGCTCATCTATCTGCCGATGATCCCCGAAGCGCTCTTCGCGATGCTCGCGTGCGCGCGTATCGGCGCGGTTCATTCGGTCGTGTTCGGCGGCTTCGCGGCGCCGAATCTCGCGGCGCGCATCGATGACGCCGAGCCCGCGCTCATCGTCACCGCCGATGCCGGCGCGCGCGCAGGCAAGGTGATCGACTACACGCCGCTCGTCGACGAAGCCCTGTCGCGCGCCGAATACAAGGTGCCGCAGGTGCTGCTGATCGACCGGCAGCTCGCGCCCGAGCGTTTGCAGGCGAGCTATCTCGTCTCCTACGAGCCGCTGCGCGAACAGTTCTTCGATGCCCACGTGCCCTGCGAATGGCTCGAATCCAACGAGCCTTCATACGTGCTCTACACGTCCGGCACGACAGGCAGGCCGAAAGGCGTTCAGCGCGATGTCGGCGGTTATGCGGTGGCGCTCGCCGCATCGATGGAGCACATCTTTCGGGGCGCGCCGGGCGACACGATGTTCACCGCATCGGATGTCGGCTGGGTCGTCGGGCACAGCTACATCATCTATGCGCCGCTCATCGCCGGCTTGACGACCGTGATGTACGAAGGCACGCCGATCCGCCCCGACGGCGGCATCTGGTGGCGCCTCGTCGAGCAGTACAAAATCAACCTGATGTTCACCGCGCCGACCGCGATCCGCGTGCTCAAGAAGCAGGACCCGGCGTTGATGGAGAAATACGATCTGTCGAGTCTGCGCGCGCTGTTTCTCGCGGGCGAACCGCTCGACGAACCGACCGCGCAATGGATCCAGAGCGCGTTGAAGAAGCCCGTCATCGACAATTACTGGCAGACGGAAACCGGCTGGCCGATGATCGCGATTCCGCGCGGTATCGAGGAACTGCCGACCAAGCTCGGCTCGCCGGGCGTGCCGTCGATGGGCTTCAACCTCAAGCTGCGCAACGAAGCGACGGGCGATGAGTGCGCGCCGGGCGAGAAGGGCGTCGTCACGCTGTCGTATCCGTTGCCGCCGGGCTGCATGCAGACCGTCTGGGGCGACGACAAGCGTTTCATCGATACCTACTGGGAGAGCGTGCCGAACCAGATCGTCTATTCGACCTTCGACTGGGGCGTGCAGGACGAAGACGGCTACGTGTCGATTCTCGGGCGCACCGATGACGTGATCAATGTCGCGGGGCATCGGCTCGGGACGCGCGAGATCGAGGAGGCGTTGTCGGCGCATCCGGCGGTGGCCGAAGTGGCGGTCGTCGGTATCGCGGATTCGGTGAAGGGACAGGCTGCCGCGGCGTTCGTCGTGCTGCGCGATGCGGATCGCATCAATGCGCCGGGCGCGCGCGAGGGCATGGAGGCGGAGCTTTGCCACGCGGTAGATTCGCAACTCGGCGCGATCGCGCGTCCGGCCAGAGTGCATTTCGTGACGATGCTGCCGAAGACGCGCTCGGGGAAGTTGCTGCGAAGAGCGATTGCCGCGCTGGCCGAAGGGCGCGATCCGGGCGAACTGCCGACGATCGAGGATCCGGGCGCGCTGATGCAGGTGAGGGAAGCGCTGGGAAACTGAGCGCCGAAAACGCGACGGGCGCGCGGTCCGCTCAAGGACCGGCGCGCCCGCCGCGACGCATCACAACGTATCGCGATCAGCCCTTCGCGTGTACCTCGTGCGTCTTCGGCAGCAACACCGTCAGCACACCGAGCAACGGCAAGAACGCACAGACCTTGTACACATAGTCGATGCTGGTGGCGTCGGCGAGATGCCCGAGCACCGCCGCGCCGACGCCTCCCATCCCGAACGCGAAGCCGAAGAACAGGCCCGCGACCATCCCGACCTTGCCCGGAATCAGCTCCTGCGCATAGACGAGAATCGCCGAGAACGCCGAAGCCAGCACGAGCCCGATGATCACCGACAACACGCCCGTCCAGAACAGATTCGCATAAGGCATCAACAGCGTGAACGGCGCAACTCCGAGAATCGACACCCAGATCACCACCTTGCGCCCGACCTTGTCGCCGACCGGCCCGCCGATGATCGTGCCCGCCGCCACCGCCGCGAGGAACACGAACAGGTGGATCTGCGCGGCCTGCACCGACAACCCGAACTTGCTGATCAGATAGAACGTGAAGTAACTGGTGATGCTCGCGAGATAGAAATACTTGGAGAACACGAGCAGCACGAGCACGCTCATTGCCATGATGACCTTGTTGCGCGGCAGCGTCGCGTGCGCGACCTGCGCGCGGCCCTTCTTCGTCGCCGGATGACGCTTGTACCAGCGGCCGATATTCGCCAGCACGAACATCGCGACGAGCGCCGCCGCCGAGAACCACGCGATGCTCTTCTGTCCGTGCGGAATGACGATCAGCGCGGCGAGCAGCGGCCCGAGCGACGAGCCCGCATTGCCGCCGACCTGAAACAGCGACTGCGCGAGACCATGTCTGCCGCCCGACGCCATGCGCGCAACCCGCGACGACTCCGGATGAAACACCGACGATCCGCAGCCGACCAGCGCCGCCGCAATCAGGAGCGTGCCGAAACTGCCCGCGATCGACATCAGCAAGAGACCCGACAGCGTGAAGCCCATGCCGACAGGCAGCGAATAGGGCTTCGGGTGCTTGTCCGTGTACAAGCCGACGAGCGGTTGCAGCAGCGAAGCCGTGACCTGATACACCAGCGTGATGAGGCCGATCTGGCCGAACGAGAGCGCGAACTCGGCCTTGAACATCGGATAGATCGCCAGAATCAGCGACTGGATCATGTCGTTCAGAAGGTGCGAGAAGCTGATCGCGCCCAGAACGGAATAAACGGTGCGTTGCGTGCCCGTGGTCGCGGAACCCGCGGCCGTTGCGCCGGCCGATGCGCCGGAAGGCGACAAAGCGCCCTTGTCGATGCTCGTTTGCATGGTGAATGGCTGATGAAAGCGAAAAAGTCCCGGTTTTTGGTCCATTTCAGTGCGGCATTTATGCGCAGGCTGAATTTCTGACAAGTTTAGGATGTCCCCGTTACGTTGTCCTGCCAAGCTTTGTCGCGAATCGGACAGGATAACCGCTGGCATCCCCGATGTTTCGTCTTACGCAACCATTTTTGGCCGGTTATAACAAGCACGGCGGGCGAACGCATGTTCGCTTTCCGATTAAAAAGGCTCAAGAAAGCCGACAAACCTGCCGTACTCCGGTGGGGAGACCAGACCAGGCCAGGGCTTGCCGCACGACGGCTCAGTCCGCAGATCAAATCGGGGAAACGATCGATGAAACTGCTTTCGCTACGCGCCGCAAAAGACGCGGGCTTCGTGGCGCACACCGACGCCGCGGCAACCGAAGAACACACGCGCGAGCGCACGACCAAGCGCGCGCTGTCCGTCAAGGCATCGCTCAGGCTCGCTTTCGGGCTCGTGCTCGCGGGGACGCTCGCCATCGGCGCGATTTCGCTCACGCAGATCAGCCGTCTGAACGGCGCGACCGAATCCATCTACACGCAAGGCTATGTCGCGAGCCGCGCGGCCGAGGAAACGCGCGGCTATCTGCTGCGCGCGAGCCGCTCGCAGAAGATGCTGTTGACCGCATCGACGGCGAAAGAGCGCGACGATCTCGGCGCGCAGATCGAACAGTCGCTCGCGGACATCGGCCGTGAGCAGGCGCAGCTCGCGCAATATATCGATCACGCCGACAAGGACGCGCTCGCGCAGCAAAAGAGCTTCTCCAGCGCGCTTTCGAAATGGAGCGAGAACCTGCGCACCTTCGTCAAGCTCGTGAAAGAGCAGCCGCTCGATCTCTCGCAGATGAACTGGCAAGTCGGCACGCAGGACGTGTCGCTGCTCGTCGAAACGGGCAAGCTCGAAAAGATGGTCGACGATCTCGTCGCGCGCCGCGGCGCTGCTGCCAAGGCGACGATCGATTCCGCCGCGTTCATCTTCCACTCGTCGTTCGTGATGGTGCTCGGGCTGACGCTCGCGTTGTTCGTGCTCGCGATCGTCGTCTCCGAATGGGTCGTGCGGCGTCTCGCCGGACAGCTCGGCGGCGAGCCTGGTTATGCGAAGGACATCGCGCGGCGCATCGCGTCGGGCGATCTCGCGTATCCGGTCAGGCTCAAGCGCCGCGACGATGCCTCGATGCTGCACGCGCTCGCGGAAATGCAGGCGGGCCTTTCGTCGACCGTCGGCGATATCGCCGCGAGCGCGGAGGCGATCGCATCGGCGTCGAGCGAAATTTCCACGGGCAACGTCGACTTGTCGCGCCGTACCGAAGAGCAGGCGGTCGCGCTGGAAAAGACCGCGGCCAGCATGGAGCAGCTCACGTCGACGGTTCGTCAGAACGCGGACAACGCGAAGCAGGCGAGCACGCTCGCCGCGAACGCATCGGCGATCGCGGAGAAAGGCGGCGCGGTCGTCGGCCGCGTCGTCGAGACGATGCAGCGTATCGATGCGAGCGCGAAGAGCATCGGCGACATCATCGGCGTGATCGAGGGCATCGCGTTTCAGACCAACATCCTCGCGTTGAATGCGGCGGTGGAAGCCGCGCGCGCGGGCGAGCAGGGACGCGGCTTCGCGGTCGTCGCGGGCGAGGTGCGCAGTCTCGCGCAGCGCTCGTCGTCGGCGGCGAAGGAGATCAAAGGGCTGATCGGTACATCGGTGTCGCGCGTGTCGGACGGCTCGACCTACGCGCAGGAAGCCGGTGCCACGATGGAGGAAGTCGTGAAGGCGGTGCGCCGCGTCACCGACATCATGGGCGAGATTTCGGCGGCATCGGCGGAGCAGAAGACGGGCATCGAGTCGATCGGCGAAGCGGTCACGAAGATGGACGCGAACACGCAGCAGAACGCCGCGCTCGTCGAAGAAGCGGCCGCGGCGGCGCAATCGCTCGACGATCAGGCGCGCGCGCTGAAGTCGCTGGTCGGCAAATTCCAGTTGGCCTGACGCGAGACATCGATATAGAATCGCGGACGGGCGCGGCAGGGCGCCCGGTCTCGCGAAAGTCTTGGGCACTTGCCACGCAACACATCAATTCTGGATCGAACCGCAACGTCGAACCTTTATAGCCGCAGCGAGAACGGCGCAACAAAGGAACAACGTCATGTGGTCAACATCCTGTCCGATCTCTTCTTCCGTTTCCAATAGCGACTTTCTGCGCGAACACGCGCGGCGTCTGCTTCGTCATGCGCGCGACGGCGACACGAGCGCATCCATGCCCGTCTTGCGACGCCTGCTCGCGGCAAGCGTCACGCGCGCGGAACGTCTCGCCGACCTGCACGCGATCCGCGACGATCTGCAACTGAAGCATCTTCTTGCGATGCTCGCCGCCGAACTCGGCTACGCGAGCTGGGACGCCTGCAAGCTCGATATCGACGGGCAGCCCGGCGCGGCGATCGACCGTTATCGGCTCGACGCGGGTGCGTTCAACGACTACGAAAAGAACTGGTTTGCGAACGAGGCGGACGCGCTCGAATGGCAGCGCGCGCACGGCGGCTATATCGTGCGATACGGCGAGCAGGCTGTGGCGATCCTGAAGCGGGAATAAGGCAGAAAGGCTGATGCGCGCAGGAGGGAGGCCGGTCAGATCAGCTCGACTTCCTTCCAGTTCGCGCTAAGGAAAAAACGGCTGAGCTCCTTCGTGAGCTCGTTCAGCGCGCTCATCTCGGGCGCCGAGATCTTGCGCACGTGCTGCGGGGACGTCCAGTCGCCGTAGATGAGCGCGACGGTCGAATCGTTCGATTTCACCGGCAGCAGCACGAAAGCCTGCGCCTCGCCGAGCGTGTCCTTGTACCAGCGCGGCAGGCGTGCGTCGATACGCGCATCGTGTGCGTTCTCGATGAAGATGCCGACCGGATTCGTGATCGCGAGATGGAACACGTCGGGCCGGAACTCCGCGGAAAAGTGCAGTTGCGGCAGCATCGGCTCGACACCGCCACCGAGCGCGAGACGCGCCTGGAACTCGTTGTTGGCCTGGCGCACGAACACCACGGTGCGCGACAGATGCAGACTCCCGAGAATCGATTCCGATGCCAGCGCGAGCGCCGGCGCGAGCGCATTTTTCGTCGGCAACGAGCGCAAGTCCTCCACGCTCGCGCCGATGCGCGCCTCCGCCGATAC
Source organism: Caballeronia sp. S22 (assembly GCF_964261745.1). Classification (NCBI taxonomy): domain Bacteria; kingdom Pseudomonadati; phylum Pseudomonadota; class Betaproteobacteria; order Burkholderiales; family Burkholderiaceae; genus Caballeronia; species Caballeronia sp. S22. The sequence goes on from NZ_OZ180035.1 coordinate 1,147,050, forward strand.
CTTCGCGCGCGCCATTGCATCGGCGTTCGCCTGCAGTTCGGAGATTTCGCGGATCACGCCGTCGCTCGCTTCCTCGTTCGCGAGCGCAAGGCTCATCGCGGTGAGGGTGTCCGCGTCGGTCTTGAGCGGGCCGCTGTAGCGGCTGGCGATATCGAGCAGCACCGATTCGCGGCCTTCCACGGCGGTGTTCTGCGCGGTGAGCGCGTCGGCGACTTCGGTCGAATAGTTGGAGATGGCGCGCAGCCAGCGCACGTGCTTCGGCACGGTTTCATCGACGGGCGCGTTCGGATCGGTCGCGCGCATGCCTTCGCGGATCGTTTCCGGCAGCCGCCAGCGATCCGCGGCTTCAAGACCGATTTCGTCGAAGGTGACGCCCAGAAGCGCGGCGCACGCGTCGCTGTCCGGGATGTTTTCCGACGCCGCCTTGCGCCGCAACTGATCCCACTCGTGTTCGAGATAGAACGCGACGAGCAGCTTGCCGATCTGCCGCATCAGCGTACAGACGACCGCTTCCTCGGCGGAGCGCAGATCCTTGTGCTCGGTGAGTTGCCGCGCGACCGCGCCCGAGAGCAGGGTGCGGTTCAGTTCGAGCTTCGCGTCGATACGGCGCGGCGCGCTCTGATGGAAGTGATCGACGAGCTTCAGTCCCACGACGAGATGGCCGACCGCGTCCATGCCGAGCACCATCAGCGCGCGCGTGACGGTGGTGATGTTGCCACCGAACGCGATGTACATCGCCGAATTGGCGAGGCGCAGCACCTTCTGCGTGAGGCCGACGTCCGACAGCACGACATGCACGAGCGACGTGAAGTCGAGGTCGTTGTCGTTCATCGCGGACACAGTGGTGCGCAGCGCCTGAGACAGCATGGGGAAGTCCCCGCGCTCGCTCATGCGCGCCCACAGCTTGTCCAGTAGTTCGGCCTTGGTGCGTGCCATTGCTAAAAGTTAAAAGCCTGTTCGTTACGCGACGGCTAACCCGAGGCGGCCCTGCAAGTTCAATCCGCCCTGACAACGAAATGTACACGTTATTAGGGAGTTACGGCGCGTCCTTCGATCAGAACGCGAACATCGCCCGCTCGTCACGACTCGTGCAACACGAGCGAATTCGACTGGAACGAGCGCGCCAGCTCGTCCGACGGCAACGCGTGGCTGATGAGCCAGCCCTGAATATGATCGCAGCCGAGGTCCGCGAGCAAGTCGCGCTGCGCCTCCGTTTCGACCCCTTCGGCAACCAGTTCCAGCCCGAGCGACTGCGCGAGCCCGACGACCGCGCTCACGATCGCGCGGTTGTTGCGGGACGTAATCAGGTTCTCGACAAAGCTGCGGTCGATCTTGAGCTTCGAGAGCGGAAAACGTTGTAAATAGGCGAGGCTCGAATAGCCGGTGCCGAAATCGTCGACGGCGAAACGAATGCCGATCGACGTCAGCGCTTCCAGAAGGCGCGTCGCTTCTTCCGGATCGTGCATCAGGAGGCTCTCGGTGATCTCGAAGACGAGCCGGCGCGCGTCGATGCCGGTGAGCGCGAGCGCTTCCTTCACTGCCGCGGTGAAGCGCTTGTCGCGGAACTGCTGCGGCGACACGTTCACCGACACGTAATCGAGCCGGATGCCGATTGCATCCCACTGCGTGATCTGCATGCACGCGGCCTTCAGCACCCAGTTGCCCAGATAGTTGATGAGGCCGATCGATTCCGCGAGCGGAATGAATGTCGACGGCGGCACGAGCCCGTGCACCGGATGATTCCAGCGCATCAGCGCCTCCACGCCGACCACCGCGCCGGTGCGGATCTTCGTGATCGGCTGGAAGTAGAGCGAGAACTCGCCGTTGCGCACGGCTTCGTACAGATCCGCTTCGAGCTTCAGGCGCTCGGCGTCGGCGGGGTTGTCGTCGATCGTGTGGAAGACGAGCGCGTTGCCGCCCGATTCCTTCGCCTGCGCGAGCGCGTTATCGGCCATGCGCAAGAGACTCGTCTGCGCGCCGTTCTTCGCGCTCTTGCCGCTCTGATCCGGATACAGCGCGACGCCCACGCTCGCCGACAAATGCGTGTGCTGCCCGCGATGCCGATACGGCTGCGCGATCGCGGTGAGCAGGCGTCGGCCGAGACTTTCGGCGAGTTCCGCCGTGGTGCCCGCCGGCAGGAGCACGGCGAATTCGTCGCCGGCCACGCGGGCAACGCGTTCACCATGCCCGGCCGTGTGCTGGATGCGCCGCGCGGTCTCGCGCAGGAGTTCGTCGCCGGCGTCGTAGCCGAGCGCGCGGTTGATGCGCTGATAATCGTCGATGTCGAGCAGCACGAGCCCGGCGTGCGTGCGCATCAGCTCGGCTTCGTCCTGCGCCGCGCTGATGGCCGTCTTGAGCGCGACGAGGTTGTCGAGGCCCGTGAGCGCGTCGTGGTTGAGCGTGTGCGTGAGCGACGCCTCGCGTTCTTGCCAGTGCGTCACGTCGAACGCGGCGAGCGCGAAGCCGGGCGTGCCGCGCGCGGCCGTCGATACGAGCCGCAGCTCGACGCAGATCGGATAGGTGAGCGACTTCACGACGGTCAGCGTCGCCGATTCGAGCTTGCCGCTCGCGCGCGCCCGTGCGACGAGCGCGTGCAGCTCGTCGGCCTCTTCGGACGCGACGAGATCGTGCAGCGTCAGCATGAGCAGATAGTCACGGTGATAGCCGATGAACTCGATGCTCGCATCCGATACATACTGAAAGCGCAGCGCGTCGTCGAGCTGCGCGAGGAAATCGACCGCGCCGAGCATGGCTTCGCTCGCGCCGGCCAAGGCGGGCGCGACGGTTGCGGTTGATGCCGTGTTGTCGATGGCATCGCCGTGCAATGACGGCGGGCTCGCCTCGGGATGCGAGTCGGGCGCGCTGTCGTGCCGCTCGCGCGCGGCGCTTCCCCATGCGCGCGCGAGCACATCGAGCGCGATGCGCCACGGTGTGCGGCGGGAGACGTTGATCCGGTTCGCTTGCATGGTCTCGTAGGGTTCTGGCGGCTGCGCTCGCCCGCGTCGGGCGAACGGCGGCGCGCGAAACGCCGCGTCTCGCGGCTTCCGGCCGGGACGTGCCGCGACGCGCGCGCCACGCTCTATCAGGCGAGTTATCGGCCTTGCAGGGGATTTCTTTAACGGGCCACGCAGGTGCAACAATTCCGTTTCGGGATCAAGATTGTCCAGGGATTGTCGATATGAGGTTTCATATTATCTCGTCAGGCGAATTCGGGTACAGTGGCGCGTTTCCTGCAACAACGGTTTCCCGCGAGTTGCGATCGATGCCGGGTCTTCGGCGCGCTGTTGACCACCAGAATTCCGTTCGACTCGTTCGCCCCATGATCGAATCCACTATGCTGCCGGCCTGCGTCATGGCCCGAACCTCCGAGCCGGCCTTCATGCAGAGCTTCACAGCGCCGCGGCGCGTCCTTGAGCGGTCTTCGTCATGCCCGATTCATCCCTGAAGCGCACGGCGCCGGCGCGGCGCGGACAGAGCGTCTATGTCGGACGTCAGCCGATCCTCGACGGCGACGGCGTGCTCGTCGCTTACGAACTGCTCTTTCGCGACAGCCCCGACAATCGCGCGCGCGTTCACGACGACGTGCAGGCGACCGCGCATGTCGTCGCGCGCACTATCGGCGAGATCGGCGTGCCGGCCGTGCTCGGGCCGCATCCGGGCTACGTGAACATGAGCCGCGAGCTGCTTTTCGACGACATCGTCCACATCATGCAGCCCGAGCGCTTCGTGCTGGAGCTGCTGGAAAACATCACCTTCGACGACTCGCTCTTCAAGCGCTGCGCGCAACTGCGCAACGCGGGCTTTCGCTTCGCCCTCGACGACGTCGTGCGGCTCGACGATGCGCTGCTCGCCGCGCTGCCCTCGGTGGATATCGTCAAGGTCGATTTTCTGGCGGCGGATCATGAACATCTGCCGGAACTCGCGGCGGCGGTGAAACGGCGCGGCAAGCTGCTGGTGGCGGAAAAGGTCGAGACGCCCGACGATTTCACGCAGGCGAGGAAGCTCGGCTTCGACTTCTTCCAGGGCTATTTCTTCGCGCGGCCTCAGGTGCTCTCGGCACGTCGCGCCAGTCCCGCGCGCGGCTCGCTGCTGCGGCTCATGGCCGTGCTCGCCGGCGAGCCGGGCCTGCGCGAACTGGAAGCGGAGTTGAAGCGCAATCCGGACATCGTCGTGCAGTTGATGCGCCTCGCCAATTCGAGTGCGCAGACGCGCGGGCGGCGCGTGTCGTCGTTGCGCGAGGCGATCGCGGCGACCGGCACGCGCCAGCTGATGCGCTGGACGCAGTTGCTTTTGTACGCGGACGGCAGCGGCCTGCCGTGGCGCTCGGATCCGCTTCTGCAACTCGTCGGCACGCGTGCGCGCTTTCTGGAGCTCGCAGCCGAAACGCTGCGTCCCGCCGACGAAGCCTTCTCCGATGCCGCGTTCATGACGGGCATCTTCTCGCTCGTGCATGTCGTGCTCGACATGCAGCCGGCGGAAATTCTCGATAAGCTGCATCTGGCGGCGGAAATCCGCACCGCGATTCTGGCGGGCGACGGGCCGCTCGGCGCGCTGCTCGGCATTGCGCGGGCGGCGGAGCAGGGCGACGGTTCCGCCATCGACGCGAGCCGGCACGCGCAGCCATCGCTCGACGTGCTCACGCCCGCCGTGCTCGCGAAATTGCAGTTCGACGCGGCGGCGTGGTTCGCCGGACATCGCATGGATCAGGGCGCGGACGACGCGTAGAACGAGATCATCTAAAGGAGCGGGCATGAAGAGCAGGATTCTCAGCTTTACGGCGGGTAGCGCCCTGGTGATCGTGGCGGCGATGCATTCGCTCACGGCGGGCGCGACGCTCAAGCCCGGCGATGCCGCGCCCGACTTCACCGCGCAGGCATCGCTCGGCGGCAACGTCTACGACTACTCGCTCGCCGACGCGCTCAGGAAGGGCCCGGTCGTGCTGTACTTCTACCCGGCGGCATTCACGAAGGGCTGCACGATCGAGGCGCATGAATTCGCCGAAGCGGTCGATCAGTACAAGGCCGAGGGCGCGACGGTGATCGGCGTGTCGCATGACAACATCGATACGTTGAAGAAGTTCTCCGTGAGCGAATGCCGCAGCAAGTTCCCGGTCGCGGCGGACGCGGACTCGAAGATCATCCGCTCCTACGACGCCTCCATGCCGATGAAAAGCACGATGGCCAATCGCGTGTCCTACGTGATCGCGCCGGACGGCAAGGTCATCTACGAGTACACGAGCCTGTCGCCGGACCAGCATGTCGCGAACACGCTGCAGGCGCTGCGTGACTGGAACGCGAAGCACAAGGCGCAGTGATAGGTTTCGGTTTTAGCGGTTGAGCGCGCGGGAGACGCCATGCCCATCGTTGTCGGATTGATCGCCTTAGGGTTGCTGATTTACGGCGCGATATGGTCGTTCAACGCGCTTCATGCGCATTTCGGGCTGGGCGTGGCCGTTGCTGTGGCGATCGTCGTGTTGCTCGCGATCGCCGCGGGCGTGATGCGCTGGCTCGCGAGCCGCCGCGAGATCGCGCCGAACCTTCGCAAAGGCGAGAGCGGCGACTGGACGCACGAGCTCAGGACCGACTGGGGCGGCGTGCGGGTCGCGGCGGGCAAGCGTCTGTGCGATGTGCGCGTCGGTGACGAGCGCGGTAGTTATATCTTCGCGGACTTGCGCGGGGCGCGGATGCAGGAGCCGGGTGGTGGGAGCGGTGTTTGGCACGTCGTGCTCGATGTGCAGGATGCGAAGCACGGTGCGTGGAATCTGCCGATGCGTGATCGCGAAGAGGCGCGCAAGTGGGCGCGTATTTTGTCGCTTGCGACGCAGCAGAGGCTTTGATTCGCCGGATCCCGGTTTCTTATTGGTTTATTAGCACTGCCCCTGTGCGGGGCGGGGGTCACTTTCTTTGCTGCTGCAAAGAAAGTAACCAAAGAAAGCAGCTCGTTCAGGCCCGCGGTCACACGCAGTTTGGCCATGCTTGCCAGCCCGCGGTGGCACTCGCCTAAGTGTCGTCCTCACAGGCCCAATCGGGCTTGGCTCGCGCACGGTCTGCCACATCGCTCCGCTTGCGTTATTGGTTCAGCACCAAATGGCTCCGGCCCGCTTCGCGGCCGACGGGTCAATCGGGTTTGCGTGTGCTTCTTCTCCGATGGTTTCCTTTGCATACCCAACGGCAGCGCGTAGCGCTGTGCCGAAGCTATTTGGTGCTGAACCAGCACGCCAAAACATTTGGTGCGGCAGACCGTGCGCGAGCCAAGCCCGAATGGGCCTGTGAGGGTGACACTTAGGCGAGTGCCACTTCCGGCTGGCAAGCATGGCCAACGTGCGTGTGACCGCGGGCGGTGAGAAGCTGCTTTCTTTGGTTACTTTCTTTGCAGCAGCAAAGAAAGTGACTGCCGCCCCGCACAGGGGCAGAGCTAATAGACCAAAAAGAAACCGGGATCCGGCGAAAGCCCAAAGTCCCTCACGCGTGGTAACCCAAATCCCCCCGCACCTTCCCGCGAAACACCCAATACGACCAGATCACATAGATCATGAGCACAGGCAGCAAAAACATCGTGCCGATCAGCAGAAACTGATGCGATAACGGCGCGGCGGACGCATCCCAGAGCGTGACGGAAGGCGGCGCGATGAACGGCCACAAGCTGATCACGAGCCCCGTGAAAGCGAGAAAGAAGAGCCCGATCGAGCACAGGAACGGCATCACTTCGCGGCCCTTGGCAAGACTCGACCACAGCGTCCACGCGAGCAGCACGGTGAGCACCGGCACCGGCGCGAACACGAAGCTCTGAGGAAAGCCAAACCAGCGCGCCGCGATGCGCGCATCCTTGAGCGGAGTCCAGATGCTGATGAGCAGAATGAACACGATCACGCCGAAGAGCGCATAGCGCGCCATGTTGCGGCTCCAGTGCTGAAGCTCGCCTTCGGTCTTGAGGACGAGCCAGGTCGTGCCTTGCAGCGCATAACCAAAGATCAGCCCCACACCGACCAGCAGCGGAAACGGCGCGACCCAGTTCCAGCTCGTACCCACATAGACGCGCCCTTCGATCGGAAAGCCCTGAATGAACATGCCGAGCACGATGCCCTGCGAAAACGTCGCGACCAGCGAGCCGCAGCCAAACGCGCCGTCCCACAGCCACTTGCGCGCACCGATCACCTCGCGGAACTCGAACGCGACGCCGCGGAAAATCAGCCCGAGCAGCATGAAGAGAATCGGAAAATAAACCGCCGGCACGATGATCGCGAACGCAAGCGGAAACACCGCGAACAGCCCGCCGCCGCCGAGGACCAGCCAGGTCTCGTTGAAGTCCCAGACAGGCGCGACGGAGTTGATCATGAGGTTGCGCGATTCGGAATCGCGACGCAGCAGAAACATCATGCCGACGCCGAGATCGAAGCCGTCGAGCAGCACATACATGAATACCGCCAGCGCGAGAATGGCGGCCCACAGTGGCACGAGATCGAGCATCGCGTTCTCCGTTATCGACGTTAAATGCGCCCGCGGCCCGGCGGCACGATATCGTCGTCGCTGACGGGCCGCGCCGTGCCGCCCGCACTCGCCGATACCGCGGAGAGCGGACGCGCCGCACGTGTTTTCGCATCCAGTTCGTCCTTCTCGTGCGCATGCGCGACTTCCGCCGGCCCGACGCGCACGAGCCGCCGCAGCAGGAAGAATCCCGCGCCGAAGATGACGACGTAAGCCACCACGTAGAGCAGCCACGAGAGGCCGACATCGGCCGCGGTGAGCGATGGCGTCACCGAATCCTTCGTGCGCAAAATGCCGTACACGGTCCACGGCTGGCGGCCCGCCTCGGTCGTCGTCCAGCCGGCGATCACCGCGATGAAGCCGAGCGGCATCGCCCAGGTGGCCGCGCGCAGCCAGCGCGAGCTGGTCTCGATCCGGCCGCGCGCGAACTGCACGATGCCCCACAGCACCAGCGCGAACATCAGAAGCGCGACGCCCACCATGATGTGAAAGGCGAAGAACACGACGGCCACGGGCGGCCGGTCCTCGCGCGGAAAGTCCTTCAGCCCGCGCACGAAGCCGTTCGGATCGTGCGTCAGATACAGGCTGCCGAGCACCGGAATCGAGATCTCGAAGCGATTGCGTTCTTCTTCCTGATCCGGGATCGAAAAGAGATTGGCCGGGACGCGCGTGCCGGATTCCCACAGACCTTCCATCGCCGCGAGCTTGGCGGGCTGATGTTTGAGTGTGTTGAGGCCGTGTGCGTCGCCGATCACCATCTGGATCGGCACCATGATGATCAGAAAGATCAGCGACATCTTCACCATCACGCGGCTTTCCTCGAGCGCGCGTCCCTGGCGCAGATACATTGCGCCGATGCCGAGAATGACGAAGCCCGCCGTCACGAGAAACGCGCTCACCGTATGTCCGAGCCGGTACGGAAACGACGGAGTGAAGATCACGTCGAAGAAGCTCACCACTTCGAAGCGGCCATCGGGCAGCATGCGATGGCCCTGCGGCGTCTGCATCCAGCTATTGACCGCGAGTATCCAGAACGACGAGATCACCGTGCCGGCGGCGACGAAAATCGCGGACATCACATGTGCCCATTGCGGCACGAGCTTGCGCCCGAACAGCAGCACGCCGAGAAACGCCGATTCGAGGAAGAACGCCGTCAGCACTTCGTAGCCCATCAGCGGGCCGACGACGTTGGCGGTCGCGTCCGAAAAGCGGCTCCAGTTGGTGCCGAACTGAAACGGCATCACGATGCCCGACACCACACCCATGCCGAACGACACCGCGAAGATCTTCAGCCAGAACGCCGAGAGCCGCCGGTAGACGTCGCGTTTCGTGATCCACCAGTTGAATTCGAGCGTCGCGATGTAGCACGACAGGCCGACCGTGAACGCCGGCAGCAGAATATGAAACGCGACGACCCACGCGAACTGGAAGCGGGAGAGCAGGACGGAATCGACATCCATGAACGCTCCTTTGTTCAGGCTTTTGCAGCGGCTATGTCGAGGACGCGCGCAGCGCGCACGCGTTTTACTTAATACACGGTTTTCATGAACGCGGCCACGCACCGCACGACGAGATACCGCATACGCCGGGCCGCGAATGCACCAATTTGATACAATCTAGCTTTGGTCTTAGGCCATGTGGACGACCGCATGCGCCTCGTTTCATCGGGGACGGCCCCATTTTTCAAGGGAGTCGCCCGATGTCCTGGATTCTTCTCTTCATCGCCGGTCTGCTCGAAGTCGCGTGGGCCGCGGGTCTCAAATCGTCCGAAGGCTTTACCCGGCTCGGACCGTCGATCTTTACGCTCATCACCGCAATCGGCAGTTTCGTGCTGCTCGCCATGGCCATGCGCCAGTTGCCGCTCGGCACGGCCTACGCCGTCTGGACGGGCATCGGCGCGGTCGGCGCGTTCGTGTTCGGCATCGTGTACATGGGCGAGGCCTTGTCGGCGGCGCGTATCGTGAGCGCGATGCTCATCGTCGCGGGGCTGGTCGGACTCAAGCTCTCGTCGGGGCACTGAGCGCTCATCCGTTGCGCCCGCGCCACCCCGCAGTGCGCTGGCGCACCTGGAACGCCATTCGCTCGAACCGTTGCTGCACCGCGCTTATCGGCGTGGATATAATGGTCTGAGTCATCCGGTTTTCGTCCGATTCCTATGTCCTGCTTTTTCGTTGTATCTTCCTGGATGTAGGCGGCTTCTTTCGATATTTACCGGGCAGACCGCATTTTTCAGCCGGCTGATCGTCCCGTGGCGGCGAACGCCGGCAGCAGGCAGCACTAGGGAGGCGGCAATGCTTGAGTCACTTTCGCTCGCAGCGGGTCTGTCATGGGCGAGCGGGTTGCGCCTGTACCTCACCGTTTTCATCGCCGGCATGTTCCAGCGCATGGGGCTCGTTCATCTGCCGGATACGCTCGCGGTGCTCGGCTCGCCGTGGGTGATCGGCGTCGCGGCGGTGCTCGCGCTCGTCGAATTTCTCGCCGACAAGATTCCCGCCGTCGATTCCCTGTGGGACGCCGTCCACACGTTCATCCGCATTCCGGCGGGCGCCGTGCTCGCGGCCGGTTCGCTCGGCCACGCCGATCCCGCCATGCTCACGATCGCGGCGCTCGCGGGCGGCACGCTCGCCGGGGCATCGCATTTCGCGAAGGCGGGCACACGCGCGCTCATCAATCTGTCGCCGGAGCCCGTATCGAACTGGGCGGCATCGACGACCGAGGACGTCGGCGCGCTCGCGGGCATCACGCTCGCGCTCTTCGTGCCGTTCCTGTTTCTCGTGCTCCTGATCGCATTTCTGGTGCTCGCAGGCTGGGCGCTGCCGCGGCTCGCGCGAGGCGTACACGGCGGCGTGTCACGTATGGCCAAGCACATGTTGCCGAGCTCGGATCGCATGAACCGGCTGCGGAGCAAGCACGATTGAGCGCCGCATTCCCGAACGATCAGGCTGCACGCAAGGCAGGGCATTCGCATCCGGCCATCAAACTCGGCTTCACGCAGACGGTGCGCCAGGCATGGCGCATGACCGGGCGCGACTGGCGCGCGGGCGAGCTCACGATGCTCCTGCTCGCGCTGGTGCTCGCGGTGGCGGCGCTGTCGAGCGTCGGGTTTCTCGCGGATCGCATGCGTCAGGGGCTCGCTCGCGACGGGCGTCAGATGATCGCCGCCGATTTCGTCGTGCGCGCGGATCATCCCGTCGATCCGATGTTCGCGACAGAAGCGAAGTCGCTCGGACTTGAGACCGCCGGCACGACGATCTTCCCGAGCATGATCAGTTCGACGGCCGCGGAGCCGCTTTCCAGGCTCGCGGCGATCAAGGGCGTGACGCAAGGCTACCCGTTGCGCGGAGCGCTGCGCATCGCGCCCGGCACCGATGCCCCCGATGCCCCCGCGCACGGCATTCCCGCGCCCGGCACCGTCTGGGTCGATGCCGCCATGCTCGATGCGCTCAAGACCCGGGTCGGTGGCACAGTCAAGGTCGGCACGCGCACGTTCACGGTCGCGGGCGTCATCACCCGCGAGCTGGATCGCGGCTTCTCATTCGTCAACTTCTCGCCGCGCCTCATGATGCGCGCCGACGAGATTGCGGGCACGGGGCTCGTCGGCTATGGCAGTCGCGTGACGTATCGATTGCTCGTCGCCGGTTCAGACCCGCAAGTCGAGCGCTTCGCGAAGTTCGCGCGCGAGCAGGTCGATGGCGGCAAGCTGCGCGGCGTCGGCCTGGAATCGTTGTCCGACGGCCAGCCGCAGGTGCGCCAGACGATCGATCGCGCGAGCCACTTTCTCACGCTCGTCTCGCTTCTGACGGCGCTGCTCGCGGCGGTCGCGATCGCGATGGCGGCGCATCGTTTCGCGCGGCGGCATCTCGACGGTTGCGCCGCGATGCGCTGTCTCGGCGTCAGCCAGCGCACGCTGCGCGCGCTCTTTCTGAACGAGTTCCTCGCGATCGGCCTGATCGGCAGCGTGCTCGGCGTCGTGCTGGGTTTCGGCGGCCATCTCGTGCTGCTGAACTGGCTCGGTTCGCTCGTCGATGTCGAGTTGCCGCAGCCCAGCGTGTGGCCGGCGCTGCAAGGCATCGCGATGGGCCTCGTGCTTCTGCTCGGCTTCGCGCTGCCGCCGCTCCTGCCGATCACGCGGGTGCCGCCGGTGCATGTGATCCGCCGCGAGCTCGGCGATGCGCAACGCGTCGCCCATGCCGCGTATGGCGTCGGCGTACTGCTGTTCGCGGCGCTCCTGATCGTCGCGGCGGGCGAGCTGAAGCTGGGCGGCATCGTCGCGGGCGGTTTCGCGGCCGGTCTGCTCGTGTTCGGCGCGATCGCGCGCGCGGCGCTCTGGGCGGCGGCGCGCTTCGTACGCCGCGAGAAGAGCAGCGCGGGCGTCGGCTGGCGTTATGCGCTCGCGTCGCTGGAGCGGCGCAGCGGATCGAGCGCGCTGCAGATTACCGCGCTCGGCATCGGCTTGATGTGTCTGCTGCTCATCGGCATGACGCGCAACGATCTCATCAAGGGCTGGCGCGACGCGACGCCCCCCGACGCGCCGAACCAGTTTCTCATCGACATTCAGCCCGACCAGCGCCCGGGCGTGCTCGACTACCTGCACACGCACGGCCAGGCCGATGCCACGCTCTCGCCGATGGTCCGCGCGCGCCTCGTCGCGATCAACGGCAAGCCGGTGAATCCGGACAATTACGACAAGGCCGATGCGAAGCGCCTCGTCGATCGTGAATTCAACCTCTCTTACACGACCGATCTGCCCGGCGACAACCGCGTGACGCAAGGCGCGTGGTTCGGCAGGGACGGCAAGCCGCAGGTGTCGATCGAAGAGGGCATCGCGAAGACGATCCGCGTGAAGATGGGCGACACGCTGCGTTTCGACGTCGCCGGCCTGCCGGTCGAAGCGCCCGTGACGAGCGTGCGCAAGGTCGACTGGAACTCGTTCAAGGTCAATTTCTTCGTGCTGATGCCGCCCGATGCGCTCGCCGACCTTCCGGCAACCTTCATCACGAGCTTCCATCTGCCGGCGGAGGAACAGCGCGTGATCGACGGCCTCGTCGCGCGCTATCCGAACGTGACGGCCATCGACATCGCGCCGATTCTCGCGCAGATCCATCGCACGCTCGCGCAGGTGATCGGCGCGGTGCAGTTCCTGTTCATCTTCACGCTCGCTGCGGGCGTGCTCGTGCTGTACGCGGCGCTCGCCGGCACGCGCGACGAACGCGTGCGCGAGTCGGCGCTCCTGCGCGCGCTCGGCGCATCGCACAAGCAGGTGCGCTCGGTGCAGGTGGCCGAGTTCGTGGCCGTCGGCGCGCTTTCTGGGCTGATGGCCGCGATCGGCGCGCAGGCGATCGGCTATGTGCTCGCGGCGCGCGTGTTCGAGTTTCATATCGATTTCAATCCGTGGCTCGTGCCGACGGGCATCGTCGCGGGCGTCGCGTGCGCGGGGCTCGGCGGCTGGCTGAGCCTGCGGCGCGTGCTGGCGCGCCCGGCACTGCAATCCCTGCGCGATGCCTAGTTTTCTGAATCAAAGCAATGACCGACGTAAATCCTCAAGACGAAGTACAAAAGCCGACCGCTTTCGAGCTGATCGGCGGCGAGGAGCGCGTGCGCGCGCTCGTCGACCGTTTCTATGACCTGATGGATCTGGAGCCCGAATTCGCGGGCATTCGCGCGCTGCATCCGCCGACGCTCGACAATTCGCGCAACAAGACCTTCTGGTTCCTGTGCGGCTGGATGGGCGGGCCGGATCACTACATCGACCGCTTCGGGCATCCGCGTCTGCGGGCGCGGCATCTGCCGTTCGCGATTGCATCGGACGAGCGCGATCAGTGGCTGCGCTGCATGGCGTGGGCGATGGAGGACATCGGCGTCGACGAAACCTTGCGCGAGCGCCTGCTCACGTCGTTTTTCGACACCGCCGACTGGATGCGCAACCGTCCCGGTTGATTCGCGCCGTTTTGTATCGGTTCAGGCGTGGCGCGCGTGGTGCATCATCGAATGCGAATGGTTTCAACTTTCCCGCAAGACAAGGAATGGAAGACATGAGCACACGCGCACTCTTTCGCGAGGACGCCTATCTGACGCGTTGCGACGCGACCGTCACCGCCATCGACGAGCAGGGCATCCACCTCGATCAGACCGTGTTCTATCCGCTCGGCGGCGGTCAGGCCGGCGATGCGGGCACGCTGACGCTCGCGGACGGCACGGTCATCGCGATCGCCGAGACACGCAAGGCGAAGTTCGAAGGCGCGACACCCGATGACGCCGTGCATGTGCCCGCGCCGGGTCAGGAAGACGCGCTGGCAAAAATCGCGGTCGGCGGCAAGGTGAGCGCGGAGATTGACTGGGAGCAGCGTTATCGGCGGATGCGGCTGCATACGGCGAGCCATCTGATCTGCGCGGTGCTGCCGTTTCCGGTCGATGGCTGCAGCATCACGACCGATTACGCGCGCCTCGATCTGGCGACGGTCGAGCCGATCGAGCGCGAGGCCGTCGAAGCGAAGCTGAACGCGCTGATTGGCGGCGCGCACGGCGTGCATACCGAATGGATCACCGACGACGAGATGGCCGCGCGTCCCGAACTCGTGCGCACGATGAGCGTGAAGCCGCCGATGGGCCTCGGCCGCGTGCGTCTGCTGCGCATCGAGAACGTGGATCTGCAACCGTGCGGCGGGACGCACGTGCGCAATACCGGGGAGATCGGCGCGCTGCGCATCGCGAAGCTGGAGAAGAAGAGCGCGCGCACGCGGCGGCTCGTGCTGGAACTCGTGTGAGCGTGGACCCGAGTGCGCAGGCCGTGCTCGATCTCTGGTTCGGTGAGCCCGGCTCGCCGGATTTCGGCCAGGATCGCAAGCTCTGGTGGAAAAAGAAGCGCGCTTTCGATTCGATGCTCACCGAACGTTTCGGCGCGCTCGTCGAAGAGGCCCAGACGGGTGGTTTGCAGGAGTGGGAGCGCACACCAGGCGGCATGCTTGCGCTGATCGTTCTGCTCGATCAACTGTCGCGCAATTGCTATCGGAACACGCCGCGCGCGTTTGCGGGCGATCGCCGCGCGCTTGCGCTGGCGAGGACGCTGGTCGCGCGTGGCGACGATCTGCTCCTGCCGAGCGCGTATCACCGCGCGTTCGCCTATATGCCGTTCGAACACGACGAAACGCCCGAAAGCCAGCGCGAGTCGCTGCGGCTCTTCGGAAAACTAAAAGACGAGACGGGCGTTTCGAGCTTCCACGAATCGGCGATCGAGCATGCGGAGGTGATTGGACGCTTCGGACGCTTTCCGCATCGCAACCGGATTCTCGGGCGTGAGATGTCGGCCGATGAAGAAGCGTGGCTCGCGAGGCACGGCGGGTTTTGAATTCGCCGTCCGAGCCTCACCGTCCGCCCGTCACATCCAGAATCGCCCCCGTCACATACGACGACGCATCCGAAAGCAGCCACACGATCGATTCGCCAACTTCATCGGCCGTGCCGGCGCGCCCGATCGGCGTCTGCACGCCGAGCACATGCGCGCGGTCGGGCTTGCCGCCGCTCGCGTGAATGTCGGTATCGATGAGGCCGGGGCGGATCGCGTTCACGCGCACGCCCTCGCGCCCGAGTTCCTTCGACAAACCGATGGTCAGCGTGTCGATCGCGCCCTTGGACCCCGCGTAGTCGACATACTCGCCGGGACCGCCCAGCCGCGCCGCCGCCGACGACACGTTCACGAGCGATCCGCCGTTGCCGCCGCGCGAGCTCGACATCCGGCGCGCCGCCTCGCGCGCGACGAGATACGCGCCGAGCACGTTGATGTCGAAGATCCGCTTCATGCGCGCGATATCCATGTCCGCGAGCGCCGATCCGGGCGCGACGATGCCCGCGTTGTTCACGACGCCGTCGATCTTGCCGAAGGCTTTCTCGGTCGCATCGAACATCGCGATGATCGCGGCTTCGTCACTCACGTCGCCGTGGATGGCGATCGCTTTGCCGCCCGCCGCCTGCACGGCCGCGACAGTTTCATCGGCGGCGGCCGCGTTCGACGCATAGTTCACGCCGACAGACCAGCCGCGCGCGCCCGCGAGCACCGCAGCCGAACGGCCGATGCCGCGGCTCCCGCCCGTAATCAGGATGACTTTGGACATGCGCTGTTCCTCAGACGGCGTTACGTTTTTCGGACCACTTGTCGTTCGCAGGCGGAATGTAGCGCGCGAGCTTGTCGATCATTTCGGCGGGCTCGGCGGCGACCTGGATGATGTCCAGATACGGCGCGCGCATGAAACCTTCCTCGACGGTATGCCGCAGCATCGCGAGGAGCGGATCGAAGTAGCCGTTCACGTCGAGCAGGCCGACCGGCTTCTGGTGATAGCCGAGCTGCGCCCACGTGTAGACCTCGAAAAACTCCTCGAACGTGCCGACGCCGCCGGGCATCGCGACGAACGCATCGGAGAGATCGGCCATTTTTTTCTTGCGCTCGTGCATGTCGGGCACGACGTGCAGTTCGGTGAGATCGGTATGGCCGACTTCCTTCGCGAGCAGCAATTCGGGAATCACGCCGACCGCGCGCCCGCCCGCGGCGAGCACTTCATCGGCGATGAGACCCATCAGGCCGACGCGGCCGCCGCCGTACACGAGCGAAAGATCGTTCTGAACCAGCGCGCGGCCGAACGCCTTGGCCGCTTCCGCATAGACGGGGCGGGCTCCGTTCGAGGAGCCGCAATAAACACACACTGCCTTCATTTATCTGGAATCCTTTGTTTCGGTCTTTGCATCGTCGCGGGGCGGCAGGAAGTCCGCGTACTCGCGCTTCGGCAGCTTACCGGATACGAGGTCGTCGAATAACTGGCGCGAGCGTCCGCGCAGATACGGCGCCATGATCGAGATGATATGCAGGCTCGCCTGATGCAGCTCGGCGCGGATCGCTTCCTGATCGTTGTACTTGCGCGGATTCATCACGTACTGATACGAAAGCCAGTACGTGGCGATCACGCCGATGTTGGTTGCGATCACCTTGATCTCTTCGGGCGTCGCGACCATTTCCTGATCGGCGACGAGCGCCTCGCACAACTGGCTCGCGAAATGCACCTTGTGCGTGATGATCTGCTTGAAGTGCGTCTCGAGCGTGCGGTTGCGCGCGAGCAGGTCGTTCAGGTCGCGATACAGGAAGCGGTAGGCCCAGAGGAAATCCGCCATGTATTGCAGATACGACCACATCTCGTCGATCGTCGGGCGATGATCGTCAGGAAAGCGCAGACGCTTCTGAATCTGCTGCTCGAACTGCGCGAAGATGCTGTTGATGATGTCGTCTTTGTTGCGGAAATGGTAGTACAGGTTCCCTGGACTGATTTCCATCTCTTCGGCGATCGTCGTCGTGGTGACGTTCGGCTCGCCGATATCGTTGAACAACTTCAGCGACAGCTCGAGTATCCGTTCGCGGGTGCGGCGGGGTGGTTTGGCTTCCATGTCGTCCGACCTTGGGATCGGGCCGCGTCGGCTCGGGATGAGCGTTCGCGCGGCCGCTTCCGTTGCTATTTTTGAGAATATCGGACGATTATAAACCGGTCGTTCGGCCGCACGGATGCTGGCTTCGCGCGCGGGTGTTCTCTTTTATAAGATACGCCCGAGCCACGCGGATGCAAACGGCCATAGAATCAGGCCCCACGTGATGACGCAGACGCCGAGCGCCACCATCACCGCCGCACTGCCGAAATCCTTCGCCCGCTTCGACAGTTCGTGACGTTCGAGCGAAATGCGGTCGATCGCCGCCTCGACGCTCGAATTGAGCAATTCGACGATGAGCACGAGCAGCACCGACACGATCAGCGCCGCGCGCTCGACGGGCGAGACGGGCACGAAGAGGCTGCACGGCAACAGGATCGCGGCGAGCGTCAGTTCCTGGCGGAACGCGCTTTCCTCGCGGATCGCGACGCGAAAGCCGTAAAGCGAATTCTTCATCGCGTGCCACGCGCGCGTGAAGCCGCGATTGCCCTTATACGGATTGAAGGGCAGATCGTCGGGGCCGAGCGGCTCGGCCGGTGGAGCCGGCTTACCGTCGATGTCGTCGATGTCGTCGTCGAACGGATCGCGCGCGCGGGCCGCCGCGAAGGTCCCGGCCCGCGCGTTCGCTTCGGCCTTCTCCTGCGCCACGGCGCGTCGCGTCATGCGGCCGCCCGGTCCGAGCTGGCGTTGCGCGGCCCAAACTTCCGCAGATGCGATGCGAACTGCTCCGACGCCGCGCGCCACGAGAAGCGCTCGGCCCACGCACGCGCATCGGCGCGCTCGATCTTCAGTGCTTGCAGGCAGGCTTCGTGAAGATCGTCGTGGAGCGCGCCGGGGCCGTGTTCGCCGAGCACGTCGATCGGGCCCGTCACCGGATACGCCGCGACCGGCGTGCCGCAGGCCATCGCTTCGAGCAGCACCAGGCCGAAGGTATCGGTGCGGCTCGGAAACACGAATACGTCCGCCGCCGCGTAGACCTTCGCCAGTTCCGGCTGCGACAGCACTCCGAGATAGTTGACGTTCGTGTAGCGCGACTTGAGCTCCGCGAGCGCCGGGCCTTCGCCCGCGACCCACTTCGAACCGGGCAGATCGAGCTTCAGAAATGCCTCGACGTTCTTCTCGACCGCGACGCGTCCGACATACAGAAAGATCGGCCGCGCGGTGTTGAGCACCTTCGACTCCATCGGACGAAAAATATCGAGATCGACGCCGCGCGTCCATAGCACGACATTGGTGAAGCCGAAGCGCTCGAGATCGGCCTTGACGACGGGCGTCGGCGCCATCACCGCCTGCGAGTTCTTGTGGAACCAGTGCAGGAAGCGATATGTCAGCGTGACCGGAATGCCGAAGCGCGCGTTCACGTACTCAGGGAAGCGCGTGTGATAGGCGGTCGTGAACGGCAGCTTGTGACGCAGCGCATACGAGCGCGCGGCGAGCCCGAGCGGTCCTTCGGTGGCGATATGCAGCGCGTCCGGCGCGAACGCGTCGATGCGCTGGGCGACGCGCTGTCCCGGCAGGAGCGACAGGCGAATCTCGGGATAGGTCGGGCAGGGGATCGTTCTGAATTCGAGCGGCGTGAGCAACTCGACGCGATGACCGAGCGCGGTGAGTTCCTTCGTCGTTTGCGTGAGTGTGCGCACGACGCCGTTGACCTGCGGCTCCCATGCATCGGTAACGATCATGATTTTCATCGATTCGGCCCAGAGTTGGTGTTGCTTGTTATGGCTTGGTGCGATGGCTAGACGGTCGCGCGTGCGCGCGTCGTGCGCGCTTCCGGCGAGCGCATCACGGTCCAGTAGACGATCTTCAGTTCACCTTCGTAGGTCTCGACGAGCGCCGAGAGACTTTCGACCCAGTCGCCGTCGTTGCAGTACAGAACGCCGTCGATGTCGCGGATCTCCGCCTTGTGGATGTGCCCGCACACGACGCCGTCGCAGCCGCGGCGGCGCGCTTCGTCGGTCATCACGCGCTCGAACTGCGAGATGAAGTTCACCGCGTTCTTCACCTGATGCTTCAGGTACTGCGAGAGCGACCAGTAATTGAAGCCGAGCTTCGAGCGCACGCGATTGAACCAGCGGTTGAGCAGCAGGATCATCGTGTAGGCGGTGTCGCCGAGATAGGCGAGCCACTTCGCGTGCTGGATCACGCCGTCGAAGAGATCGCCGTGCACGATCCACAGGCGCTTGCCCGCGAGCGTCGTGTGGAACGCTTCGCCGCGCACGTGGATATCGCCGAACGCGAGATCGCAGAACTGCCGCGCGGCTTCATCGTGATTGCCGGGGATGAAGACGACCTGCGTGCCCTTGCGCGCCTTGCGCAGGATTTTCTGCACGACGTCGTTGTGCGCCTGCGGCCAGAACCAGCCTTTGCGCAACTGCCATCCGTCGATGATGTCGCCGACAAGATACAGATATTCCGACTCGTGATGCCGCAGGAAATCGAGGAGATATTGCGCCTGGCAGCCACCCGAACCGAGATGGATGTCCGAGAGCCAGATCGTGCGATACCGATGCGGCTCGTCGGCCGGATCGGGGAGTTCGTCGTGATGGACGGGCGCGGCGGCGCGCGAATCGGACAAGCCTGGCGCACCCGCCGAAGCGGACTCGGATGATTCGGTGGACTCCGATCGCAGTGCGAAGGGACCGGTACGCAGCTCGCTATTGTTGAAGCTGAACGGAGAGGGCGGGTCGATCGCCGGGTGAACTGACGAGTTGAAGGCCATTGGCTCGCGCATCGGGTTTCGGTATGCGCATTGCGCCATGCGGCTGTGACCGAGCCGTGACAGTCACGAGAAGTTCTTATTACTTGGCAGTGCGCTGAGCCGTAACGATGCGGGTGCCCGCGAGGCGATCGTGAAGAAATTGACGTGCCGGATCGAGCCACACGGCGGCGGCCCACAGCGCGACCCACGCCGCGAAGACGGCGAGCGTCTGCGGCACGGCGAGGGAGAAGAGACGATGAAGCGCGAGCGGCGGAAGAAACCACAGCCACGCGAACACATAGCGTGCAAACGCGCGCGCAGGTTTGACGGGCTGGCCTTGCGCGTCGACGACCTTGAGGCGCCACGTTTTCATCGGCAGGGTCTGGCCGCCGTGTGTCCAGAAATACACGAAGTACGCCGCGAGCACGATGCCGATCCACGACATCAGCCAGTTGTGATGCGTGAGGCCGTTGCGTTGCTGCGTGAGCGTGCTGAAGAGATAGCCCGCCAGGAACACCACGCCGAAGAGGATCACGCTTTCGTAGAGCATCGTCGCGAGGCGGCGGCGCAGCGTGGGCGCGCGCATCGGATCGATGGCGAGTGCGGCGGGCTGAGCGCTCACGAGCCGTTGTACATCGAAGGCGCCTGCTGCGGCGAGACCGGAATCGGCGTGGCCGGCACGATGCTCGCGGCGTTCGGAATGGCCGGTTGCATCGGCGTGCCGGAGATGGGGGCAGCCGGAGCGGCCGCCGCGCCCGATCCGCCTTCCGCGTGGCCGGGAACGTGCCCCTGTTCGCGCGCGGTGACGAGGCGGTTGATGTCCTTCACTTCGGTCTTGCCCGTGGGCGGGGCGGAGACGATCGTCGGACGACGCACGTGCTCGCTCGCGGCGAGCTTCTTCTTCTGCTCTTCGGAAAGCTTCTGATAGGCGTCCCACGCCTTTTCGCGCTTGTCGAGCGGCACCGATTTGGAAACCTGATAGTTCTCGCGCGCGACCTTGCGCTGGTCGGGCGTGAGGCGCACCCATTCCTCCATGCGCTGATGCAGATGCTTCTGCGCCTCAGGCGACATCCGATGAAACCGGGACGCGATCTTGAGCCACTTTTGCTTTCGCTCGTCGGAAAACGTATCCCATTGCGTGGCGAAGGGCGCGAGCGCGGCATGCTGCGCTTCGGTGAGACGGCTCCAGGAGAGCGGTCCTTCGGCGCCCAGCGCGGAGAGCGTGGAAGCGTTCGAATCCGCGCTCGTGCCCGAGCCGCCGCCCGGATTCGCGCGCGGTGAAGACGGAGCGCCGGCGGTGGAATAAAAGCGCGGATAAGTCGCGGCGAACGCAACCAGACCCGCAATCGCGCAACCAAAGACAATCGCGAGACCGCGCTTGTAACTCACCCGAAAATTCCCCCGCTGTATTCAGTGTTTAATGATTGCGCGTCAGGTACGCGTTGAAACCGTGATCCAGATAAGCGTCGATCGGCAGGCTGTCGCTCATCATGGCTGCGTCGATGTCGGCGAGTTCCGCCTTGCGCTGCTGATCTTCCCAATACGCGATGCCCGCCAGCCCGATGATGAGCGCCGCGAGCGGCCACGCGAGGCCGAGCCCGCCGAGCCGCGCGAGCAGTCCCTTCGGACGATGATCGTCTCCAGCATCGCCGGTCGTGAGCGTGGCGCCCGCGCCGGCCAGCGCCGGCGTGAACGCGGGCGCTGTCATCGTGACGGCGACTTTCTCCGGCTTCTTGCGCGCGATCGCCGCTCGGCGCGCCTCGCGCAGCCGGTCGACGGCGGCAGCCGGAATATTCGACGTGCTTTCGTCCAGTGCGCGCACGACCTTCAGCGCGAACTCGTTTTCCTTCGTTTCAAGAGCGGAACTCATAGCGTGATCCCTTTGGCTTTCAGGGCTTGTGCGAGAGTGTGCGTGGCGCGTGAGCAATGCGTCTTCACGCTGCCCTCGGAGCACCCCATCGCGGCGGCCGTCTCAGCGACATCCATGTCTTCCCAGTAACGCATGAGAAACGCTTCCCGTTGACGTGCCGGCAGTTTCTGGATTTCGGCGTCGATCAGATTCAGCACCTGTTCGCGCTCCAGACGGTTCTCGCTGCTCTCGCTGCCGACCGCGCTGTCCTCGGATTCGAAGGTTTCGAGCGGGTCGAATTCGTCGTCGTCGGCGTTGCCGAAGGACGAGAAGAGGCTGACCCAGGTGTTGCGCACCTTCTGGCGACGGAAATAATCGTGCGTCGCGTTCTGAAGGATACGCTGGAATAAAAGCGGAAGCTCGGATGATGGACGGTCGCCGTATTTCTCCGCCAGCTTGATCATCGCGTCCTGCACGATGTCGAGCGCCGCGTCGTCGTCGCGAACGGTATACACGGTCTGCTTGAACGCGCGTCTTTCGACGCCCGCCAGGAAGTCGGCGAGTTCCTTGTCTGATGCCATCCGTTGGGGACCCGGCGCAAGAGCTTGCGTCGAAAGGATCGTGGAGTTCTAGGAAAACCTGCGAATCCTAGCAAAGTTTCGCCGCATCCGGAGAAATTGAGAGGTTTTATTGCCACTTGCGACATGCATCAGACGATTGGCCATGAATTCGACAAGCTGCGCCTGCATGCCGCTTTTGCCACGGAAACCGCGCGCAAACGCCGCCATCGGCGCATTCGGAAACTTTTTACTTGACCCGCCTCGCGCGGCGCTGTTACATTTTCTGACTCGCATCATCAGTGAAATGTCTGCTTTGAGGCGAGCCCAAGAAGTTCGCCTGTCAAACCTAGACGCGCCGCTTGAACCCGAGCCACAAGCCCGGCAGAGAGCACCCGATCAATTTTTTGCCGAAAATTCGAAAGGTGATGAATGAACATGCCTAGCGCGGAATTCTCCACGTCGGATACCACACCCCCTCACGAAGCTGACTCCATCGGCGGCACCGTGCTCATGCGCGCGCTCGCTGACGAGAACGTCGAATTCATCTGGGGCTATCCCGGCGGCTCGGTACTCTACATCTACGACGAGCTGTACAAGCAGGACCAGATCCAGCATATCCTCGTGCGCCACGAACAGGCCGCCGTGCATGCCGCCGACGCCTACGCGCGCTCGACAGGCAACGTAGGCGTGTGCCTCGTGACCTCGGGACCGGGCGTCACCAATGCCGTCACCGGCATCGCCACGGCTTACATGGATTCGATTCCGCTCGTCGTCATCAGCGGCCAGGTGCCCACCGCGGCCATCGGCCTCGACGCATTCCAGGAATGCGACACCGTCGGCATCACGCGGCCGTGCGTGAAGCACAACTTCCTCGTGAAGGACGTGCGCGACCTCGCCGCGACCGTCAAGAAGGCGTTCTACATCGCGCGTACCGGCCGTCCCGGCCCGGTGCTGATCGACATTCCGAAGGACGTGTCGAAGGCCCCGTGCAAGTACGAGCCGATCAAGAGCGTGTCGCTGCGTTCGTACAACCCAGTCACGAAAGGCCATTCGGGCCAGATCCGCAAGGCGGTGCAACTGCTCCTGTCGGCGAAGCGTCCGTATATCTACACGGGCGGCGGCATCATCCTCGCGGATGCGTCGCGCGAGCTGAACCAGTTCGCCGATCTGCTCGGCTATCCCGTCACCAACACGCTGATGGGCCTCGGCGGCTATCGCGCGTCGGACAAGAAGTTCCTCGGCATGCTCGGCATGCACGGCACGTACGAAGCCAACATGGCGATGCAGAACTGCGACGTGCTGATCGCGATCGGCGCGCGCTTCGACGACCGCGTGATCGGCGATCCGAAGCACTTCGCGTCGTCGCCGCGCAAGATCATTCATATCGACGTCGATCCGTCGTCCATCTCCAAGCGCGTGAAGGTGGATATCCCCATCGTCGGCGACGTGAAGGAAGTGCTGAAGGAGCTCATCGAGCAGCTTCAGCACGCCGAGCACGGCCCGGACACGCAGGCGCTCAACACGTGGTGGGACGAGATCGAAGGCTGGCGCTCGAAGGACTGCCTCGCTTACGACCGCAAGAGCGAGATCATCAAGCCGCAGTACGTCGTCGAAAAGCTCTGGGAGCTGACCGACGGCAACGCGTTCGTGTGCTCGGACGTCGGCCAGCACCAGATGTGGGCGGCGCAGTTCTATCCGTTCAACAAGCCGCGCCGCTGGATCAATTCGGGCGGCCTCGGCACGATGGGCTTCGGCCTGCCGGCGGCGATGGGCGTGAAGATGGCCTTTCCGGACGACGAAGTGGTCTGCATCACGGGCGAAGGCTCCATCCAGATGTGCATTCAGGAGCTTTCGACGTGCAAGCAGTACAACACGCCCGTCAAGATCATTTCGCTGAACAACCGCTATCTGGGCATGGTGCGCCAGTGGCAGCAGATCGAGTACAAGAAGCGCTATTCCAGTTCGTACATGGACGCGCTGCCGGACTTCGTGAAGCTGGCCGAAGCGTATGGCCATGTCGGCATTCGTGTCGAAAAGACCGCGGACGTCGAACCGGCGCTGAAGGAAGCGCTGCGTTTGAAGGATCGCACCGTATTTCTCGACTTCCAGACCGATCCGACCGAAAACGTATTCCCGATGGTGCAGGCAGGCAAAGGCATCACGGAAATGCTGCTCGGCTCTGAGGATCTATAACGCGGCTTTGTCTCGCGAGGCTCGCGCGCGCCTGTCTTCACAAAGGACATGCGCTGCGCGCGGGTTTTTCGAACGAACGCCACTTCTGGACATATTCGGGAATCACGCACATGAAACACATCATCTCCGTTTTGCTGGAAAACGAACCGGGCGCGTTATCGCGCGTCGTCGGGCTCTTTTCGGCGCGCGGCTATAACATCGAAACGCTGACGGTGGCGCCGACCGAAGACAGTTCGCTGTCGCGGCTGACCATCGTCTCGATTGGCTCGGACGACGTGATCGAACAGATCACGAAGCACCTGAACCGCCTGATCGAGGTGGTGAAAGTGGTCGACCTGACAGAGGGCGCCCACATCGAGCGCGAGCTGATGCTCATCAAGGTAAGGGCGGTCGGCAAGGAACGCGAAGAGATGAAGCGCATGGCGGACATTTTCCGCGGCCGCATCATCGACGTGACCGAGAAAACCTACACGATGGAACTGACCGGCGCGTCCGACAAGCTCGACGCGTTCATTCAGGCGCTCGACGCCACCGCGATCCTCGAAACGGTTCGCACGGGCAGCTCCGGCATCGGCCGGGGCGAGCGGATTCTCAAGGTGTAACGGCGTCTCACCCATTCATTTGCAGCAAAGTAGCGCAACCATTCAACGCATCAGGACTCAAGGAACCACCATGAAAGTTTTCTACGACAAGGACGCCGACCTCTCCCTTATCAAGGGCAAGCAAGTCACCATCATCGGTTATGGCTCGCAAGGCCATGCGCACGCGCTCAACCTGAAGGACAGCGGCGTGAACGTGACGGTGGGTCTGCGCCGTGGCGGCGCATCGTGGAGCAAGGCCGAGAACGCGGGCCTCAAGGTGAAGGAAGTGGCCGAAGCCGTGAAGGGCGCCGACGTCGTCATGATGCTTCTGCCCGACGAGCAGATCGCCGAAGTCTACAAGAACGAAGTGCACGACAACGCCAAGCAGGGCGCGGCGCTGGCCTTCGCGCACGGCTTCAACATCCATTACGGCCAGGTGATCCCGCGTGCGGATCTGGACGTCATCATGATCGCGCCGAAAGCGCCGGGCCACACCGTGCGCAACACGTACAGCCAGGGCGGCGGCGTGCCGCACCTGGTCGCCGTTGCACAAGACAAGTCGGGTTCGGCACGCGATGTCGCATTGTCGTACGCTGTGGCGAACGGCGGCGGCCGTGCCGGCATCATCGAGACGAACTTCCGTGAAGAAACGGAAACTGACCTGTTTGGCGAGCAAGCGGTTCTGTGCGGCGGCACCGTCGACCTGATCAAGGCCGGCTTCGAAACGCTGGTGGAAGCGGGCTACGCGCCGGAAATGGCGTACTTCGAGTGCCTGCACGAACTGAAGCTGATCGTCGACCTGATCTATGAAGGCGGCATCGCCAACATGAACTACTCGATCTCGAACAACGCCGAATACGGCGAGTACGTGACGGGTCCGCGCATCGTCACGGAAGAGACGAAGAAGGCGATGAAGGCCGTGCTGAAGGACATCCAGACCGGCGAATACGCGAAGAGCTTCATCATCGAGAACCGCGCCGGCGCGCCGACGCTGCAATCGCGCCGCCGCCTGACCTCCGAGCATCAGATCGAGCAAGTCGGCGAAAAGCTGCGCGCGATGATGCCGTGGATCGCGAAGAACAAGCTCGTCGACCAGTCGAAGAACTAAGCGTCACGTTTTTTGCTCTATCGAAAGCCGTCCGGCAGCCCAGTGCGCCGGGCGGCTTTTGCTATCCTACGGTTTTTATAAAACACAGAACCCGTTCATGAACTATCCTCATCCGATCATTGCCCGCGAAGGCTGGCCGTTCATCGCCATCGCGGCTGTCGTTGCCATCCTCGTGCAAGCGATGGGCGGCTTCGGCTTCGCCTGGATCTTCTGGCTGATCGTGATTTTCGTCGTCCAGTTCTTCCGCGATCCGGCCCGCCCGATTCCGACCCAGCCCAACGCGGTGCTGTGTCCGGCCGACGGGCGGATCGTCGCGGTCGAAACCGCGCACGATCCGTACGTGGGCCGCGAGGCGCTCAAGATCAGCGTGTTCATGAACGTGTTCAACGTGCACTCGCAGCGCTCGCCGGTGGACGGCGCGATCACGAAGGTTCAGTACTTTCCGGGCGCGTATCTGAATGCGGCCGTCGATAAAGCCTCGACCGAGAACGAGCGCAACGCGGTCGTGCTGCAGACGGCGAGCGGGCATACCGTCACGTCGGTGCAGATCGCGGGTCTGATCGCGCGACGCATTCTGTGCTACGTGCACGTCGGCGAGCCGCTCACGCGCGGACAGCGCTACGGCTTCATCCGCTTCGGCTCGCGCGTCGACGTGTATCTGCCGGTGGGCAGCCGCCCGCGCGTGTCGATCGGCGAGAAGGTTTCGGCTTCGTCGACGATCCTCGCCGAGTTCGCGGAATAACGCGGGGGATTCGATGGCGGCATTCAAACCGCGCCGTAACCGCGCGAACGCGACGACTCCGCGCGCGTTCCGCCGCAACAAGGCCGCTCAGGACGTGGGCGCCGTGGAGACGCGTCGCGCGAAGCGGCAGCAGTTTCTGAGGAAGCGCGGCATTTATCTGCTGCCCAACGCGTTCACCACGGCGGCTTTGTTCTGCGGCTTCTTCGCTGTCGTTCAGGCGATGAACGTCCGTTTCGAGATCGCGGCCATCGCCATTTTCGTCGCGATGGTGCTCGACGGGATGGACGGGCGCGTCGCGCGCATGACGCACACGCAGAGTGCGTTCGGCGAGCAGTTCGACAGCCTGTCGGACATGGTGTCGTTCGGCGTCGCGCCCGCGCTCGTGATGTACGAATGGGTCTTGAAAGACCTTGGGCGCTGGGGCTGGCTCGCGGCGTTCGTGTATTGCTCGGGCGCGGCGCTCCGGCTCGCGCGCTTCAATTCGAACATCGGCGTGGTCGACAAGCGTTATTTCCAGGGTTTGCCTTCGCCGGCCGCGGCGGCGCTCATCGCCGGCTTCGTCTGGCTCGCGACGGATAATCGCGTGCCGCTCAAGCTCGTGTGGTTGCCGTGGGTCGCGTTCGCGCTGACCGTGTACGCGGGCGTGACGATGGTGTCGAACGCGCCGTTCTACAGCGGCAAGGCGCTCGACGTGCGTTATCGCGTGCCGTTCGCGGGCGTGCTGCTGATCGTGGTGGCGTTCGTGCTGGTGTCATCCGATCCGCCGGTCATGTTGTTCTGCCTGTTCGTGCTGTACGGCTTTTCGGGCTACATCTGGTGGGGATATCTCGCGATACGCGGCAGGCAGAATCCGGCGCGCAGTTCGCAGCGGGAGCATTGAGCGGAATCAGTCGAGACGACGGAAAAAAGGCGGCAACCGAGAGGTTTGCCGCCTTTTTGCTTTTCAACGCGCGTCGTCGATCAACCGGCGACCAGCGTCCCGTTCTGAATATGCACGCGTTCGCCTTGCTGGAACGGCGGCGGGTTCTTGTACGTGAAAGTGCGCGTATGGCCGTTTTCCATCCGCACGCGCACCGAATAGTCGGTCTCGCTACGCAGATGCTTTTCGACGGAGTTGCCCGCCAGACCGCCGCCGAGCGCGCCGAGGAGCGTCATCGCGGTACGGCCGCCGCCGCCGCCGAACTGGTTGCCGACGACGCCGCCCGCGACCGCGCCACCGACCGCGCCGATACCCGTTCCGTGGCCTTCCTGCTTGACGGCGGAGATTGCCTCGACGGTGCCGCACGTCGAGCAATACGCGTGGTGCTGCGGCTGTTGCTGCGCATACGAAGGCTGTGCGGGTTGCGGCTGTGCCGGTGCTTGTTGCGCCTGCTGCTGGGCCGCTTGTTGCGCGGCTGCCTGCTGAGCAGCCTGTTGCTGAGCTGCTTGCTGCTGCGCTGCCTGTTGTTGCGCTGCCTGTTGCTGTGCCGCCTGTTGTTGCGCGGCCGTGGCCTGCTGCGCCGGACTCGGCGCGGCGGAATCGACCACTGGCTGTTGCGCGACCGGTGCCGTCTGCGTCTGCGGATTCTGCGCCGAATTGCTCGATGCCTTCGGGAACAATCCCGTCATCGCGGCAGTCGCCACGAGGCTCGCGACGATGACCGCGCCCGCTGCCGTCGCGACGAGCGGATGCAGACGCCGCTGCTGCGGCTGAGCGCCGCCGGAAGAGGGCGACGTACTGAGTTTGTTGGTTCCGTTATCCATTGTCGAACCTCCGATTCGAGGCAAGTTGCGGCTTCCGATGCCGGCCGTTACAGCTAATTCTGGGGGAAACCCGAATTTTTCGCTTTTTCGGCTTGTAACAATTTCGCGGATGTGACGTGCATCGAAAAAAGCACGTCCGATGCCAGCCCCGGCAGCACATGCCGACACGCCACCCGCTCCCGCGTCGGCCTTGAAATATTTACCATCGGTTACATCAGAATCTGCCAGGCGAAAAAAAGCGCGCCTCAGTGGGCGCGCTTTTCTTGCTTTGTGCGCCCAGCATGGGCGCACTCCTGTGGGTGTAAGTCCCGCCGTAAGCTGGTCACAGCGAACGAAGCGAAGCGCAACTGCATGAGGGCGACCGAGTGTGGGGAGGAAGCGTGGAGCATAAATCGCGAGCCGATGAACAAGAACCGTATAGAAGGCGCTGCTGAGCAGGGCGAGCGGGCCAAGGACCGTGAAGCTCTCGTGACCAAGGCGAAGCGGCGTAGATGCGGCGGTTGTGCGATGAAGGAGTGCGCTCTTACCTGGGGAGATCTCACCTCATGCCTGAAAGGGCAACGGCGTCGAGCCGGAGTGAGAAGTCAGCAGCGGCCATAGTAGTCACAGGACAGGTCGATGAGGCCGAAGCTAGTGACGAAGGGCCAAACGGGAGGGAGTGTCCAGCGTCATGTCGATGCGACAGGTATTGCGTCAGATGCCCGCGCAAGCGGGGCGAACGGGAGCCACGCGCGGTGAAGCTGCGCCTATGCCCGTGAGCGACGAAGCCTGCTGCCCGCGACATGAATCCGGGGACATAGGCTCAGCGCTGCTGGAAGCGGCGCTGACGAGAGAGAACCTGAAGCAGGCGTTCAAACGGGTGCGGGCCAACAAGGGAGCCGCTGGCGTGGATGGTCTGGACATTGATCAGACGTCGCGTCATCTGGTGAGCGCGTGGCCTGCGATCCGCGAACAGTTGCTCAAGGGGACGTACCGGCCCAGTCCGGTGCGACGGGTAACGATACCGAAACCGGACGGAGGCGAGCGCGAGCTTGGCATCCCGACGGTGATGGATCGGTTGATCCAGCAGGCGCTGCTGCAAGTACTGCAACCGATTCTGGACCCCACCTTCAGCGAGCACAGCTACGGCTTTCGTCCTGGAAAGCGTGCGCACGACGCGGTGTTAGCCGCGCAATCGTACGTGCAGTCGGGCCGGCGAGTCGTGGTGGACGTTGATCTGGAGAAATTCTTCGACCGGGTCAACCACGACATTCTGATCGACCGTCTACAGAAACGAATCGATGATGCGGGCGTGATCCGGCTGATCCGTGCGTATCTGAACAGCGGCATCATGGATGACGGGATGTTCCAGCAGCGGGATCAGGGCACGCCGCAGGGCGGGCCGCTATCGCCGTTGCTGGCCAACGTGCTGCTTGACGAGGTGGATAAGGAACTGGAGCGGCGGGGTCATTGCTTTGCACGTTATGCCGACGATGCGAACGTCTATGTTCGCAGTCGTCGCGCAGGCGAGCGGGTGATGGCGTTGCTGCGACGCCTGTATGGTCGACTGCGCCTGAAGGTCAACGAGCCCAAAAGCGCGGTGGCGAGTGTATTTGGTCGCAAGTTTCTGGGCTACAGCCTGTGGGTAGCGCCCGGCGGGGTCGTGAAACGCAAGGTGGCGCTCAAAGCGCTGCTGACGTTCAGGCACCGCATTCGTGAACTGACCCGTCGTAATGGCGGGCGCAGCATGAAGGACGTGGTGGAACGGCTGCGGGTTTATGTGCGGGGGTGGAAGGCTTACTTCCGGCTGGCGCAGACACCGAAGGTCTGGCGTTCATTGGACGAGTGGCTGCGCCATCGATTGCGCTCCATCCAGCTCAAGCACTGGCGCCGTGGCTCAACCATCTACCGGGAAACTGCGCGCGCTGGCTGCGCCGGCCGATGTGGCGCGACAGGTGGCGGCTAACAGTCGTCGCTGGTGGCGCAACAGCGACCGGCTGCTCAAGAGCGTGATGACCATCGCTTACTTCGACCGGCTTGGCGTCCCCCGGCTCTGCTGACCTCAACTTCCCGAACCGCCCGGTGCGGACCCGCATGCCGGGTGGTGTGGCAGGGGTACGGCCTTGTGGCCGTCCCCTATGCCGATTCGATCGAGCCAGAAACTCAATCTTCGCGACGCAGATGCGGGAACAGAATCACATCTCGGATGCTCGGGCTGTCGGTCAGCAGCATCACCAGACGATCGACGCCGATGCCGCAGCCGCCCGTCGGCGGCATGCCGTATTCGAGCGCGCGAATGTAGTCGGCGTCGAAGTACATCGCTTCTTCGTCGCCCGCGTCTTTCTGATCGACCTGCTTCTGGAAGCGCGCAGCCTGATCTTCCGGATCGTTCAGCTCCGAGAAGCCGTTGGCGATCTCGCGCCCCGTGATGAACAGCTCGAAGCGCTCGGTGATGCCCGGCACCGAATCCGATGCGCGCGCGAGCGGCGACACCTCGATCGGGTAATCGACGATATACGTCGGTTCCCACAATTGCGATTCCGCCGTCTCTTCGAACAGCGCGAGTTGCAGCGAACCGACGCCGGCGTTGAGGAAAGCGGGCTGGTTCGTATCGACGCCGAACTTCTTCAGTTCCGTGCGCAGGAACGCGGCGTCCGTCAACTGCGCGTCGGTGTACTGGGGCGCGTACTTCTGGATCGCCTGATTGATCGTCAGGCGATGGAACGGCTTGCTCAGATCGAGCTCACGGCCTTGATACGTAATGGTCGCGGTGCCGAGCGCATCGACCGCGGCCTGGCGGATCAGCTGCTCGGTGAAGTCCATCAGCCAGCGGTAATCGGTGTACGCGGCGTAGAACTCCATCATCGTGAATTCCGGATTGTGACGCGGCGACACGCCTTCGTTCCGGAAATTGCGGTTGATCTCGAACACGCGCTCGAAGCCGCCGACGATCAGCCGCTTCAGATACAGCTCGGGCGCGATGCGCAGGAACATCTGCATGTCGAGCGCGTTGTGATGCGTTGTGAAAGGCTTGGCCGCCGCGCCGCCCGGAATCGGGTGCAGCATCGGCGTTTCGACTTCCATGAAGTTCGCCTGCGACATGAAATTGCGGATCGACGTGACGGCTTTCGTGCGCGCCATGAACGTCTTGCGCGACTCCGGCGTGACGATCAGATCGACATAACGCTGGCGATAGCGCATTTCCTGATCGGCGAGACCGTGGAATTTGTCCGGCAGCGGGCGCAGCGCCTTCGAGAGCAGTCGCAATTCCGTGCAGCGCACCGACAGCTCGCCCTTGTTCGTGCGGAACAGCACGCCTTGCGCGGCGACGATGTCGCCCAGATCCCACTTCTTGAAGGCATCGTAGGTTTCGGCGCCGACATCGGCGGGCGTCACGAAGAACTGGATCTGGCCGCTGCCGTCCTGAACCGTCGCGAAGCTGGCCTTGCCCATCACGCGCTTGAGCATCATGCGCCCGGCGATCGCGACGGGCAGGGGATTTGCTTCGAGCGCGTCTTTGTCCGATTCGGCGTACTCGCTCTGGAGCGCCGCGGCCTGATGCGTCGGGCGGAAATCGTTCGGATAGGCGACGCCTTGCTCGCGCAGCGAGCGCAGCTTGTCGCGTCGCTCGGCGATGATCTGGTTCTCTTCCAGTTCGGGAGCGGCGCCCGGTTGAGTCGGTTCGGTCATGATGATTCTTGGCTTTTAATGCGGCAAATGCGCGACGGGATGAAACGAAAGCGGCGCGACCGGAAGGCCACGCCGCTGCAAGGCATCAAACGCCCTGTTTCAGGCTCGCGCCGATGAAGTCGTCGAGGTCGCCGTCGAGCACGGCGCGCGTGTTGCTCATTTCGACGTTGGTGCGCAGATCCTTCACGCGGCTCTGGTCTAGCACGTAAGAGCGGATCTGATGGCCCCAGCCCACATCGGTCTTGCTCGATTCGAGCTTGTCCTGTTCGGCCTGGCGCTTGCGCATCTCGAATTCGTAGAGACGCGCCTTGAGCATCTGCATGGCTTCCGCGCGATTGCGGTGCTGCGAGCGGTCGTTCTGGCACTGCACGACGATGCCGGTGGGCGCGTGCGTGAGACGCACCGCCGAATCGGTCTTGTTGATGTGCTGGCCGCCCGCGCCCGATGCGCGATACGTGTCCGTGCGGATATCGGCGGGATTGATTTCGATCTCGATCGAATCGTCGATTTCCGGATACACGAACACCGACGAGAACGACGTATGCCGGCCGCCCGACGAATCGAACGGCGACTTGCGCACGAGGCGGTGAATGCCTGTTTCGGTGCGCAGATAGCCGTACGCGTATTCGCCTTCGACCTTGATCGTCGCGCTCTTGATGCCGGCGACATCGCCTTCGGATTCTTCGAGGACTTCGGTCTTGAAGCCCTTGCGCTCGCAGTAGCGCAGATACTGGCGCAGCAGCATGGACGCCCAGTCGCACGCTTCGGTGCCGCCCGCGCCCGCCTGAATGTCGATGAAGCAGTTGTTCGGATCGGCCGGGTTCGAGAACATCCGGCGGAATTCCATGTCTTCGACGCGAACGCGCAGCGCATCGGCGTCGGATTCGCACGCGACGAGCGTGTCCTCGTCGTTTTCCTCGTGCGCCATCTCGAACAGGTCGCTGGCGTCGCGCAGGTCGTTGTCGAGCGCGCTGATTGTCGAGACCACGCCGTCGAGCAGCTTCTTTTCACGACCGAGCGCCTGGGCGTTCTTCGAGTCGTTCCAGACGTTCGGGTCTTCGAGTTCCTTGTTGACTTCGACTAGACGCGCGGACTTGGCGTCGTAGTCAAAGATACCCCCGTAGCTCGCCCGCGCGGCGGCGCAGGTCGGCCAGAAGGCTTTCGATCGCGTTGAGACGTTCCGCTTCCATTGTCGATCTTCGGCTTCGTAAAAAGATGAAATTATAGCCGATTGACAGGGTTTCCCCGGCTCGGCCGGCACCTCGCCCGCCTTCTCAGCCCGCGTGCTCGACGATCAGTTGCACCCGCGCGACGCCGTTCCACGAATCGCTGACGAGCCGGTACGCGACGGTCGCGCGCGGCGGCAGCGGATCGACGTGATTGAACCAGATCGCGTTGAAACGCTGCCGCCCGCGCAACAGCGACAGCTTCAGATGCTTCTCCTTCACGAGCGCCTGCGACGCGACTTCGAATTCGCCGGAAAAAGTAGGCGCGGGAAAGCCCTGTCCCCAGACCGCGGCATCGAGCATGTCGACGAATTGCGGCGTGAAGTACGCGTCCTCCAGTTCGCCATCGGTTTCGACGGTGCGCGAAAGCGCCTCGACCGTCAGCCATTCGCGCCCGATCGCTTCGAAGGCTTCGGTGAAGCGCGGAATGTCGGCGGTGGACATCGTCAGGCCCGCGGCCATCGCGTGGCCGCCGAACTTGTGGATCAGGCCGGGCTCGCGCTTGCTGATCAGATCGACGGCGTCGCGCAGATGAAAACCCGGAATCGAGCGGCCGGAGCCCTTGCAGAGCGTGCCGCTGTCGTCGGCGTGGGCGAAAGTGAACGACGGCCGGTGGAAGCGCTCCTTCAGCCGCCCCGCGACGATGCCGATCACGCCCTGATGCCAGCTCGCATCGTAGAGCGTGAGCGTCGCGCGCTCGCCGGGATCGATCGTCTGCAGTTCGGCGAGCGCCTGCTGCTGCATGCCCGCCTCGATTTCGCGACGCTCGCGGTTCATCGAATCGAGTTGCTGCGCGAGCTCCCACGCGCGGCCGATATCGTCGGTCGTCAGGCATTCGATGCCGAGCGACATGTCCGACAGCCGTCCCGCCGCGTTCAGACGCGGGCCGAGCGCGAAGCCGAGATCGAAGCCCGACGCCGCGCGCGCATCGCGGCCGGCGGCGCGGAACAGAGCCGCGATGCCCGGCTGCATGCGGCCCGAGCGAATCCGCTTCAGACCTTGTGCGACGAGAATCCGGTTGTTGCAATCGAGCTTCACGACATCGGCGACGGTGCCGAGCGCGACGAGATCGAGCAGGCCGTCGAGGCGCGGCTCGGGCGCGCTTTCATATGCGCCGCGACGGCGCAACTCGGCGCGCAACGCAAGCAGCACATAGAACATCACGCCCACGCCCGCGATGCACTTGCTCGGAAACTCGCAGCCCGGCTGGTTCGGATTGACGATCGCGCGCGCGGCGGGCAGTTCGTCGCCGGGCAGGTGGTGATCGGTGACGAGCACGTCGATGCCGAGCGCGTTCGCGGCGGCGACGCCGTCCACGCTCGCGATACCGTTATCGACCGTGATCAGCAGATCGGGCAGGCCGTTCTTCGAACGCGAGGCCAGCTCGACGATTTCCGGCGTGAGCCCGTAGCCGTACTCGAAGCGGTTCGGCACCAGATAGTCGATGGTCGCGCCGAACATGCGCAGGCCGCGCACGGCGACCGCGCAGGCGGTGGCGCCGTCGCAGTCGTAATCCGCGACGACGAGCATGCGTTTGCCTTGCGCGAGCGCATCGGCGAGCACGACGGCGGCGTCGTCGCAGCCTTTCAGGCCGGCGGGCGCGTGCAGGCGCTTGAATTCGGTTTCGACTTCATCGGGCGAACTCACGCCGCGCGACGCGTACAGACGCGCGATGACGGGATGCAGGCCGTGGCGCATCAGCGCTTCGGCATCGGCGGGAGAGGAGGCGCGCGTAACGATTCGCGTCATTGCAGGGTGTGCCTTATTCGATGAAGAGCGCCGCGACCGGACGGCGCCGCCAGAACTTGCGCAGATCGGAGCGCGTGACGGAGAGCGTGACCGAGCCGGTGTCGCCGCACAGCGTGAGGCTCAGGCGGCCGAGCGAGCCATCGGTGAGCGCTTGCAGCGCGGGCGCGAACCACGCGGCTTCGAGTTCCTTGAGCGACGCGTTCCAGCGCGCCCAGTCCTGTTCGATGAACGGCGCGGAGAACGGATTCAGCTCGACGAGCGTCGCGCCTTGCGAGCCGTCTTTCGACAGCGATGCAAACGACTCCGGCGGCATCGACGGCTTCACGCCCGACGCGAGCGCGAGACCGCGCGTTGCGGCGGCGTCGGACATCACGCGGGCGAAAGGCGTCGCCACGGGCCGCATCGCGCCTTGTCCGTGAAGCCAGATCGAGTTGATCGCGGGCAGGCCGCGCGCTTCGCGCTCCACGTTCAGCGGATGCTCGAACCACGCCATCTGCACTTCGTTCTGCAGCTTCATCCACGCGCGCGAGCGCTCGCCGGTGCGCGCTTCGTGCGGCAGCCAGATTTCGATGTTGCGGCCCGTCGCGCGCAGCGGCGATGCGCCCGCGAGCGAGCCGAGCGCTTCGCCCGACACATACCAGCGCAACGGCGTGGGCGCTTGCAGCGTGACGCCCAGGTCTTCGATCACCGGCCGCGCGGTCTGAAAGAGCGCGCGCGCTTCTTCCGTATGCACGCCGAGCGTGTCGGGATCGATCAGGACGAGATGATCGTGCGCGATGCGTACGTGAACCGGCTCGATGCAGGCCCAGGAAGCATCGCCGGGCGTGCCGCCGTCGGCGAGCAGCATGAAGGGCGCGAGCGGGGCGTCGTCGGCATAGCGTTGATCGGCGGGCGTGACGGCGTTGAAGCGCCGCGCGATCCAACGTTCGTGCGGCAGCGTTCGCTGGAAGTCTTCGCCGATGACGCGTTCTTCGAGCGTCGCGCGGGCGAGCAGCTTGTCGAGCGCCGCGCTCTCCAGTCCGTGCAGGGCGATGGCGGCATCCGCGGCCGACGGCAGCGCGAACGGCAGCAGGAGATGAAGGTCGTGAACGGGCATGATGCTCGGCATTGTAGGGCAAAGCGGGCAGGGCGACGGACCGCCTCGAAGTGTGCGAAGACGCCTCGCGATGCGCGCGTCGGGTCGCGTCGCAAAATGTGGCGCGGTGCGCCGGGCGCATGGGGATAGGTAAAATCACATGTTTGCGCAGTCCCCTTTTATATTCGAACACCCGATATGGAGCAGACGTTGGCCGATCCTTCGCACCGCAACGCCACGGCGCCGCGCGCCGCGCGTTTCGGTCACGTGCGCATTGCCGTACTGGTGCCTTGCTATAACGAAGCCGTCACGGTCGGGTCGGTGGTGCAGGGTTTTCTCGCGGCGCTGCCCGACGCGAAGGTGTATGTCTTCGACAATTGCTCTTCGGATGACACCGCCGGGGCCGCGCGACGCGCGGGCGCCGTGGTGCGGCAAGTCGCCGATCAGGGCAAGGGCAACGTGATCCGCCGCATGTTCGCCGACGTGGAAGCGGACGTCTACGTGCTCGTCGATGGCGACGACACCTACGATGCGAGCGCCGCGCCGGCGCTCGTCGAGAAATTGCTGGCGAATGGACTGGACATGATCGTCGGGGCGCGCCGTTCAGAGGAGCGCGAGGCGTACCGGCTGGGCCATCGCTTCGGCAATCAACTGCTGACGCGCTTCGTGGCGACGCTTTTCGGGCGGACCTTCACCGACATGCTCTCGGGATATCGCGTGTTCTCGCGCAGATATGTGAAATCGTTTCCGGCACATGCGGCCGGATTCGAAACGGAAACCGAGTTGACGGTCCACGCGCTCGAATTGCGCATGCCCGTTGCGGAGATGGATACGCGCTACCGTTCGCGGCCAGCCGGTTCGGAAAGCAAGCTCAACACCTATCGCGATGGCTGGCGGATCCTGCTCACGATCTTCAAGCTCTTCAAGACCGAGCGTCCGCTGATGTTTTTCTCGATCGGTTTCGCCGCATGCGCGTTGACCTCGCTGCTGCTCGCGTTGCCCGTCCTCGAAGACTTTTTCAAGACCGGCATGGTGCCGCGGCTGCCCACCGCGGTGTTGTGCGCGGCGCTCATGTTGCTCGGCGCGTTGCTGCTCACGTGCGGAATCGTCCTCGATACCGTGACGCACGGGCGCCGCGAGACGAAACGCTTCGCCTATCTCAATCAGCCCGGCCCCGCCGACTATCCGGATGCCTCCTGACGTGGGCGGTCAATTCATTCGCTTCGCGATCGCGGGCGCGGTAGGTTTCATCGTCGATGCAGGCGTGCTGATGCTCGGGCTCACGCTCGGCCTCGGTTATTTCGCGGGCCGCGCCGTGTCGTTTCTATGCGCCGTGTTCGCCACCTGGCGGATCAACCGGCGCTTCAGCTTCCCTGGCGTTGTGAAGCGTTCGACCTGGGCGGAATGGTGGCGCTATCTCGCCGCGGCTTCCGTCGGCGGGAGCGTCAACTATCTCGCCTACACGGCGGTCGTGATCAACTGCCGCCCGGCCGCGTGGCTGCCGACCGTCGCGGTTGGGGTGGGCTCGCTGGCCGGCATGGTCGTCAATTTCGCCACCGTCAAATGGTGGGTCTTCAAACATCGAAACAAGCAGTCCAATGCAGCCAACCAATAGTCCCGCTTCGTCCTCGCGTTGGGCGCAACTGAAGGCGCTCGATCTGAATTCGTCGCGCGTGCGGGCCCGCACGCTGGTTCTGGCGCCCGTGCTCTTCGGCCTGTATTCGCTCTTGCTCGGCGCGGACGCCAACTGGGATCTTTTCAACTATCACCTCTACAACCCGTTCGCGTGGATCAACGGCAAGCTGTCGATCGATTTCGCGCCCGCGGGCATGCAATCGTTCTTCAACCCGATGCTCGACACCGGGGTGTACTGGCTGAATACGCATCTGCCGTCGCGCGTCGTGGGCTTCTCAATGGGCGCGCTGCACGGCCTCGTGTTCGTGCTCCTGTTCCATATCGCGCGCTTCGCGGTGCCGCAACGAGCGCCGGAAGACGCGAATCGCGTGCCGCTGCTGCTCGCGCTCGCGGGCGCGCTGAGTCCGAGTTTCCTGACGGGCATCGGCAACTCGATGGGCGACGATACGACCGCGCTCCTCATCCTCGCGAGCCTGCTCCTCCTGCTCGCCAACTGGGAATCGCTGTCGTCGGTGCGGCTGCGCGGCTGGCTCGTCGTCGCGGCTTGCGGCTTCGTGTGCGGACTCGGCGTGGGCCTCAAGCTCACCAACGCAATCTTCGCCATGGCGCTGTGCGTGGCGCTGCTCGCTTATCCCGCGTCGGCTGGGGTGCGCGTGCGGCTCGCGTTCGTTTTCGGCGTCGGCTCGCTGGCCGGATTCGCGGTGACGGGCGGTTACTGGCTCTTCCACATGTGGCGCTTGTTCGGCAACCCGTTTTTTCCGCTCTTCGCGAAGTGGTTTCCCAATTCGCTGACGGTGCCGCTCAACGGCGACCTGCGCTGGCTGCCGCGCGACCTGCTCGAAACCGTGCTGTGGCCGTTCGTGATCGCCGCCGATCCGAGGCGCGTCGGCGAATCGCCGGTCCGTCAGATCGTCTGGCCGCTCGTCTATGCCCTGTTCTGGATCTGGGTCGCGGCATGCGCGATCGCGCGGTTTCGCGGACGCCGGATGGCGCGGCTCGATGCGCGCTCGCGCTTCGTCATCGTGTTCGTCGCGCTCGGGTATGTGCTGTGGATGAAGGGCTTCAGCATCTACCGATACGTCGTCGCCGTCGAAGTGCTGACGCCCATCGTCACCTTCGTGTTGCTGCAACGGCTGCTCGACGATCGGCTGGCGCGGCGCGTGGCGGCATGGATCATCGGCGGGGCGGTGGCGGTGACCGTTCTGGGCGGCGTGCGGACCTGGGGGCATGAAGGCTGGGCGGACCCGCTTTATCACGCCGAACTGCCGGCGCTTGCCGAACCCGCGCGCACGACCGCGATCATCTACAGCGAGACCACCGCGTGGGCCTGGCTCGCGACCCGCTTTCCGGTCGACGTCGCGTTCACGCAGATCGACAGCAGTTTCCCGCGCGGTCCGGCCTTCGACGAACGCGTGCGCGACATGGTCCGCTCGCGCGGCGGCTCCGCCTTCGCCCTGATCGATGGAAGCTACAACTGGCGAGCCGACAGCATGGTGCGCACGAACGCCATTCTCGACAGCGTCGGCCTGACGTCGGGCGCGGGCGGTTGCGGCGCACTGCGCTGGACGGTGGATCGTCTGCGCCTGCGCGCGAGCTACCGCGACGATCCGGCCGGCCCGAAGCGCTGTCACCTCGGCCTGCGCGCCGACGATGTCCGCGACAGCGACGCCGAGAACCGCTCGCTCGCCGATCGCGCGGCGTCGGCATTCGGGCGCTACGGCTTCGTGCTCGACACGGCGTCGTGCGCGCGCTACCGCGCCGGAATCGGGAAGGGCGTCACCGTCTATCAGTGGTGCCGCGTGAGCCTGCGCTGACATGACCACGGCCGTGCACGCCACGCGGCGTTCGGCGTTCGCTGCCGTACCGTTCGCGTCATGTATGGCAAACTTTCGCAAATTCGCGCCATCGGGGCATGACAACGCTGGACAGCAGCAGAAAGGAATCGCTTGAAACTTCCGTACGAATGGCAGATCGGCTGGCGTTACACGCGCGCCAGCAAACGCACCACAGGCAACGGCTTCATCTCCTTCATAGCGCTCGTGTCGATGGCGGGCATCGCGCTCGGCGTCGCCGCGCTGATCGTCGTGCTGTCGGTCATGAACGGCTTCCAGAAGGAAGTGCGCGACCGGATGCTTTCGGTGCTCGCGCACGTCGAAATCTTCTCGCCGACCGGCTCCATGCCCAACTGGCAACTGACCGCGCAGGAAGCGCGCCGCAATCCGGAAGTGGTCGGCGCGGCGCCCTATGTCGAAGCGCAGGCATTGCTCACGCGCCAGGGGGCGGTGAGCGGCGTCGCGCTGCGCGGCGTGGAGCCGTCGCTCGAGCCGGAAGTGTCGGACATCGGCAAGGAGATGCGCGCGGGCAAGCTCACGGACCTCAAGCCGGGCGAATTCGGCATCGTGCTCGGCAAGGATCTCGCAGCGAATCTCGGCGTGACGGACGGCGACAAGATCACGCTCGTCGCGCCCGAAGGCACCATCACCCCGGCGGGGATGATGCCGCGGCTCAAGCAGTTCACCGTGGTCGGCGTCTTCGAGTCCGGTCACTATGAATACGACTCGACGCTCGCGCTCATCGAAATCCACGACGCCGAAGCGCTCTTTCGCCTGCCCGCGCCCACCGGCGTGCGCCTGCGCCTGAAGGACATGCAGCGCGCGCCCGAAGTCGCGCGTCAGCTCGCGCGCACGCTGTCGGGCGATCTCTACATCCGCGACTGGACGCAGCAGAACAAGACGTGGTTCTCCGCCGTGCAGATCGAAAAACGCATGATGTTCATCATTCTCACGCTGATCATCGCGGTGGCGGCGTTCAATCTTGTGTCCTCGCTCGTGATGACCGTCACCGACAAGCAGGCCGATATCGCCATCCTGCGCACGCTCGGCGCGCAGCCCGGCTCGATCATGAAGATCTTCGTCGTGCAGGGCGTGACGATCGGCTTCATCGGCACGGCGCTCGGCGTGACTTTCGGCTGTCTCGTCGCGTGGAGCATTCCGTGGCTCGTGCCGATGATCGAGCATCTATTCAACGTCCAGTTCCTGCCGTCTTCGGTGTACTTCATCAGCGAACTGCCGTCGGAGCTCGTGCCGGGGGATGTCGCCAAGATCGGTGTCATCGCTTTCGTGTTGTCGTCGCTCGCGACGCTCTATCCGAGCTGGCGCGGCGCGAAGGTTCGTCCGGCGGAGGCGCTGCGCTATGAGTGACCTGATTCCGGCCAACAATCTCGTTCTGCAGGCATCGGCCATTTCGAAGACGTTCGTGCAGGGCGGCTTCAACGTGCCCGTGCTCAACAACGCGCAACTCGACGTGATGAAGGGCGAGAAGCTCGCGATCGTCGGCGCGT
This sequence comes from Caballeronia sp. S22, assembly GCF_964261745.1. NCBI lineage: Bacteria > Pseudomonadati > Pseudomonadota > Betaproteobacteria > Burkholderiales > Burkholderiaceae > Caballeronia > Caballeronia sp. S22. Next base: position 1,188,167 of record NZ_OZ180035.1, read on the forward strand.
CGGGCTCGGGCAAGAGCACGCTGCTGCACGTGCTCGGCGGGCTCGACGAGCCGAGCGCGGGCAAGGTTTCGCTGCTCGGCAAGCCGTTCACCGAGCTGAAGGAGAAGGAGCGCAACGAGCTGCGCAACCGTGCGCTCGGCTTCGTGTATCAGTTCCATCATCTGCTGCCGGAATTCACGGCGCTCGATAACGTCGCGATGCCGTTGCGCATCCGCCGCATGGCCGAAGACGACGCGCGCCGGCAGGCGCAGGAGATGCTGGAACGCGTGGGCATCGGGCACCGCGCGAAGCATCGGCCGGGCGAATTGTCGGGCGGCGAGCGGCAGCGTGTGGCGATCGCGCGCGCGCTCGTCACGCGTCCGGCCTGTGTGCTCGCCGATGAACCCACCGGCAATCTCGACGGCGGCACGGCCGACACCGTCTTCAACCTGATGCTGGAGCTGTCGCAGACGCTCGAAACGAGCTTCGTGATCGTCACGCACGATCCCGATCTCGCCGCGCGCTGCGACCGCATCATGCGCCTGCGCGACGGCGTGCTGCACGAAGAGCCGCCCGTGCCGGTATAACGCGTTTCCTGTGCGGGAGGCGTCATGTGGATCGATACGCACTGTCATCTCGATGCCGGAGAGTTCGATGCCGACCGCGATGCCGTCGCCGGCGCGGCGCTCGATGCGGGCGTGACGCGCATCGTGATTCCGGGCGTCGATCGCGGCAACATCGCGACGGTGCGCGCGCTCGCGCATCGCATCGCGGGCGGCGCGTATGCGCTCGGCATTCATCCGCTTTTCACGCCGGGCGCGCGGGAAGACGATCTGCGCGTGCTGCGCGACGAGATCGCAGCGAGTCTCGACGATCCGCTGTTCGTCGGCATCGGCGAGATCGGGCTGGATTATTTCGTGCCGACGCTCGACGACGCGCGCCAGCAATTCTTCTACAACGAACAATTGAAGCTCGCGCGCGAGTTCGATCTGCCCGTGATTTGCCACGTGCGCAAGTCGCAGGACAAGGTGCTGAAAGGCTTGCGCGTGCACGACATTCATCGCGGCATCGCGCACGCGTTCAACGGCAGTTTCCAGCAGGCCGAGGCGTTCATCGCGCAGGGCATGCGTCTCGGCTTCGGCGGCAATCTCACGTTCGAACGCGCGCGGCAGATTCGCCGTCTCGCGACGGAGCTTCCGCTCGACGCGATCGTGCTCGAAACCGATGCGCCCGACATCGCGCCTTCGTGGCGCTACAAGCAGCGCAACACGCCGGATCAGGTCGCGCAAATCGCGAAGGTGCTCGCGCAGTTGCGAGGCATCGACGAAAACGCGCTCGCCCTAGGCACAACGGCTAACGCGCACGCCGCGCTCCCACGGCTCGCGCCCGCCTCTTCATAATCGTTCCGATCGACGTTCGTCTCTAAGCGCGTGCGTCTGCGGCAACGAAAACGAAGAGGAAGAAGTGCGGGCGATTCTGCTGGGATTTGCGTTGGGCGTCTGGGGCCTGCAGCAGCAGGCTCGCTTGCCGGATGGCATCGCGTGGTTCGCAGTCTGCGCAACGTTCGTCGTCGCGATGACGCTCGGCGCGATGAAGCCGCGTGTGCGAATCGCGAGCTTCGTCATCGGCGCTTGTGCGCTCGGCTTCGCGTACGCCGCGATGCGTGCCGAAGTCCGGCTGCGCGAGCAATTGCCCGTCGCGTACGAGCAGCGCGACATCGAGCTGACGGGTTTCGTGCGCGGGCTTCCCGAGCAACAGGCGGACGGCACGCGCTTTCTTTTCGAAGTCGAGGCGAACGGCGCGGGTCTGCGCAACTTTCCGAGCATCGTGCGATTGCTCTGGCCGTCGCCGGATCGCGCGACTTTTCGCGCTGGCGAGCGATGGACACTGACCGCGCGTCTGAAACGCGCGCACGCCACCGCGAACTTCGGCCTGCGCGATGCCGAAGCGAGCCTGCTCGAACGCGGCATTCGCGCGACGGGCAATGTGTCGGCTGCGCACGTGCCGCGGCGCCTCAGTCCCGATGCGACCGGTCCGCGTCTGATGATCGACCGGCTGCGTGCGCGCATGCGCGATCGCATCGAAACCGTGCTCGGGCGTGCGCCGCATCGCGGGATCATCGTCGCGCTCGCGGTGGGCGCGCAGGACGCGGTCAGCGATGCCGACTGGGCCATCATGCGCGCGACCGGCACGAGTCATCTCGTCGCGATATCGGGGCTGCACATCGGGTTCGTCGCGGGACTGGCGGCGTTGATCGTCGGCTTCGTGTGGAAGCGCCTGAGGCTGCGGGGCGTGCCGGCGCCATTGATCGCGGCCGCGCCCAAGGTGGCCGTGACCGGTGCGGCCGTCTTCGCCGCCTGCTATGCCGCGCTCGCAGGATTCAACGTGCCGGCGCAACGCACGCTATGCATGCTGCTGATCCTCGCCGTCGCGTTTCTCTGCGGACGGCGCCCCGCGTCGTCGCTGGTGCTTTTGTGGGCGCTCGCGATAGTGCTCGTCGCCGATCCGTGGGCGGTGACATCGCCGGGATTCTGGCTGTCGTTCTGCGCCGTGGCGGCGATTCTGCACGCGATCGCGTCGGCGGGACGAGTCGAGTCGCGCGCGCAACCAGAAGATCGCGACGACATCGATCAGTGGGATCGCGTCGATCCGAGCGAAGTCGGGCAGCGCCCGGCGCACTCGGCGACACGCACAGTGCTTCCGGCCTTCGCGCGATTTTGCCGCCGCGCCCGGCGTCACGTCACATCGAGCGTGCGCGTGCAGTACGCGGTGACGATCGCGATCGCGCCGCTCACGGTCTACTGGTTCTCGCAGATTCCGTTGCTCGGCCCGCTCGCGAACGCGTTCGCGATACCGTGGATCAGCGTGCTCGTGACGCCCGCGACGCTCGCGGGCCTCGTGCTGCCCGCGCCGCTCGATGCGCCGATGCTCCAAGCCGCGCATGCCGCGCTGTCGCTGCTCTGCGATGGACTCTCGCGCCTCGCCGATGCCGTGCCGTCGCCGCTCTGGGTTCTGCCGCGGCCGGATGCGTTCGCGCTCGCGGCGGCGTGCATCGGCGTCGCATGGGCGCTCGCGCCGCGCGGCTGGCCGCTGCGCTTCGCTGCGCCGCTGACCTGGCTGCCGCTCCTCGCGCCCGCCGCGCATCCCACGCCCGCAGGCGCATTTCGGGTCACCGCGCTCGATATCGGGCAGGGCTCGGCGCTCGTCGTCGAGACGGCGCGGCACACCTTGCTCTTCGATGCCGGTCCCGGCCCCGAATCGACGCACGCGGGCGAGCGCATCGTCGTGCCTTATCTGCAGGCCGCGGGCATTCGCGCGCTCGATGCGCTCGTCATCAGCCATTCGGATTCGGATCACGCAGGCGGCGCGCCCGCCGTATTGCAGTCGATCGCCGTGCGCCAGTTTCTGGCGTCGTTGCCCGCGAAGGACGCGTTGTGGCCGAACGCGCGCGCACGCGGCGCGCAAACGCTGCGCTGTGCGGCGGGGCAGCGCTGGACCTGGGACGGCGTCGAATTCCGCGTGCTGTGGCCCGAACCGAGGCCGCTTTCGGGCAAGCCGAACTATCAGTCGTGCGTGCTTCGAGTGACGAACGCGGCGGGGCGCGCGGCGCTGTTCGCGGCCGATATCGAAGCGGATGTCGAGCGCGCGCTGATTGCTCGCGAGCGCGACGCCTTGCGTGCCGACGTGCTGATCGTTCCGCATCACGGCAGCCGCACTTCATCGACCGAGCCTTTCCTCGATTCTGTCGGGCCGTTCGTGGCGATATTTCAGGTAGGCTATCGCAACCGCTTTCACCATCCGCATCCGACCGTGTTCGCGCGTTACCAGATGCGCGATATCGTGCTTTCGCGCAGTGATGAAGACGGCGCGGCACGCAGCGAAATCGGTTCGCAGATCACGTTCGAGCGCTACCGGCAAAGCCACGCGCGCTACTGGATGGCGCGCTGAAAAAACAGAGACACGCTTGAAAGACATCATCCATTTCTCGCACGCGAACGGTTTTCCGGCATCGGTCTATCGCACGATTTTCGCGGAGCTTTCCGACGATTACGAAGTTCGCAGCATCGAGCGCATCGGGCATGACGCGCGCTTTCCGGTGACACGCGACTGGCCGTATCTCGTCGATCAACTCATCGATGACATGAGCCGCTATCGACGCGAAGCCGACGACGCGCATCCGAAGGTATGGCTCGTCGGGCATTCGCTGGGCGGCTATGTGTCGCTGATGGCCGCGCTGAAACGTCCGCAATGGGTGAAGGGCGTCGTGATGCTCGATTCGCCCGTGATCGCGGGCTGGCGGAGCAGTCTCCTGCGCGTCACGCAATGGACGGGACTCGACGAGCGCCTGTCGCCCGCCGCCGCAACCAGAAAACGCCGCACGCAGTGGGAAAGCCGCGACGCCGCATGGCGGCACTTTCTGTCGAAGCCCGCATTCGCGCGCTGGGACGAGCGAATGTTGTCGGACTACATCGATTTCGGCATTCCGCAGACGCATGCGAACGGCGCGCGCTCGCTCGCGTTCGATCGTCACATCGAATATCTGATCTATCGCACGCTGCCGCACACGCTCGGCGCGCGCGTCGCGCACGGCGTGCCGGTGCCGGTGGGCTTCATCGCGGGGACGCGTTCGCGCGAAGTGCGGCAGGTCGGGCTCGGCATGACGCGGCGCATCGCGGGGGCGCGCATCGAATGGATGGAAGGCAGCCATCTCTTTCCGATGGAGCGCCCGATCGACACCGCGCGCGCAGTGCAGCGCCTGCTTAAAGCGATGCAGCCATCGCCATGACGAAGCGCTCAAAAGGGCACGAGCACGCATGCGGGCCTTGACGAACGGCCGGCGCGACGTTCCACAAAAATGACGTGGAAAAGCGCGGTTTTGTAGTCAATCTCCGCGTCTGGTGCGCTTCGTGGGAACCTGCCTTTACGGTATAATCCGTTTTTCCCGCGAGCATCTAGCGATGACCAAATATGTATTCGTCACCGGCGGCGTAGTTTCGTCCCTTGGCAAGGGTATTGCCGCCGCCTCCCTCGCCGCGATCCTCGAATCGCGCGGTCTGAAAGTCACTCTCCTCAAGCTCGATCCCTACATCAACGTCGACCCTGGCACGATGAGCCCGTTTCAGCACGGCGAAGTGTTCGTGACGGAAGACGGAGCGGAGACCGACCTCGACCTCGGCCACTACGAGCGCTTCATCAGCACGAAGATGCGCAAGGCCAATAACTTCACCACGGGCCAGATTTACGAATCGGTGATCCGCAAGGAACGCCGCGGCGAATATCTGGGCAAGACGGTGCAGGTCATTCCGCACATCACCAACGAAATCCAGGCTTTCGTCGAGCGTGGCGCCGCAGCGGCGACATGCGGTCAGCCGGATGTCGCGATCGTGGAAGTCGGCGGCACGGTGGGTGACATCGAGTCGCTGCCGTTCCTCGAAGCCGCGCGTCAGATGAGCCTGCGCATGGGTCGCAACAGCGCGTGTTTCGTGCATCTCACGCTCGTGCCTTTCATCGCGACCGCGGGCGAGCTGAAGACCAAGCCCACGCAGCACAGCGTGCAGAAGCTGCGCGAAATCGGTATCTATCCGAACGTGCTGCTGTGCCGCGCGGACCGCCCGATTCCGGACGACGAGCGCGCCAAGATCTCGATGTTCTCGAACGTGCCCGAAGACGCGGTCATTTCCGTGTGGGACGCGGACAGCATCTACAAGATTCCGCAGATGCTGAACGACCAGCACCTCGACGACATCATCTGCGAAGCGCTCAAGCTCTCGCCGCCGCCGGCCGATCTGTCGATGTGGTCGAACCTCGTCGAGAAGCTCGAGAACCCGAAGAGCGAAGTGACCATCGGCATGGTCGGCAAGTATGTCGAGCTGACCGAGTCGTACAAGTCGCTGATCGAAGCGCTGCGTCACGCCGCGATTCACACGTCGACTAAGGTCAATATCGAGTACATCGATTCCGAGCAGATCGACGCCGAAGGCACCGATGCGCTCAAGCATCTCGACGCCGTGCTCGTTCCGGGCGGTTTCGGCCGGCGCGGCACGGAAGGCAAGATCAAGGCGATCAAATACGCACGCGAATCGAAGACGCCGTATCTCGGCATCTGCCTCGGCATGCAGCTCGCGGTGATCGAATTCGCTCGCGATGTCGCCGGTCTCGCCGATGCGAACAGCACCGAGTTCGATCAGGACACGAAGAATCCGGTCGTCGCGCTCATCACCGAGTGGTACGACCGCGCGGGCCGTATCGAGAAGCGCAACGAAGAGTCGGATCTCGGCGGCACCATGCGCCTCGGCTCGCAGAAGTGCCCGATCAAGCCCGGCACGATGGCCGGACGCATCTATGGCACCGATGTGAACGAGCGTCATCGTCACCGTTATGAAGTCAATAACCGTTTCGTGCCCCAGCTCGAGGCCGGCGGGCTTATCATCAGCGCCCGTACCCCGAGCGAGGATCTGCCCGAAATGATGGAGTTGCCGCAGTCGCTGCACCCGTGGTTCGTCGGCGTGCAGTTCCACCCTGAATTCACGTCGACACCGCGCGACGGGCATCCGCTCTTCAAGGCGTTCGTCGAAGCGGCGCGCGCGCACGCCGAATCCGGCGATGCGAAGGCGCCGGCCAGGGCTGCGGCGACCGCGGGAGCGCAAGCATGAAGCTGTGTCACTTCGAAGCCGGTCTCGATAAGCCGTTTTTTCTGATCGCGGGCACGTGTGTCGTCGAATCGGAGCAAATGACGATCGACGTCGCCGGGCGCCTCAAGGAAATGACCGAGAAGCTCGGCGTGCCGTTCATCTACAAGTCGTCCTACGACAAGGCGAACCGCAGCTCGGGCAAGTCGTTTCGCGGCCTCGGCATGGACGAAGGGCTGCGCATTCTCGGCGAAGTGAAGAAGCAACTAGGCGTGCCGGTCCTCACGGACGTGCACGCGGAGCACGAGATCGAAGCGGTCGCATCGGTCGTGGACGTGCTGCAGACGCCCGCGTTCCTGTGCCGTCAGACCGATTTCATCCACGCGTGCGCGCGCTCGGGCAAGCCGGTGAACATCAAGAAGGGCCAGTTCCTCGCGCCGCACGATATGAAGAACGTGATCGACAAGGCGCGCGACGCCGCGCGTGAAGCGGGTCTGTCGGAAGACCGTTTCATGGCGTGCGAGCGCGGTGTGTCGTTCGGCTATAACAACCTCGTGTCCGATATGCGCTCGCTCGCGATCATGCGCGAAACCAACGCGCCGGTCGTGTTCGACGCAACGCATTCGGTACAGTTGCCGGGCGGGCAGGGCACGAGTTCGGGCGGTCAGCGCGAGTTCGTTCCGGTGCTCGCGCGCGCAGCAGTCGCGACGGGCGTCGCGGGTCTCTTCATGGAGACGCATCCAGACCCGGCATGCGCGAAGTCGGACGGCCCGAATGCGGTGCCGCTGCATCACATGGAAGCGCTGCTCAAGACGCTGATCACCATCGATCGCGCGGTGAAGAGCGGCTCGTTCCTCGAGAACGATTTCAACTGAGCATCTGCGGCAAAAAAGAAGTGCGGCGCGGGCGTCTTCATCGGCGCCCGTGTCACGATAAGAGGTCACCTGGAGTGACCGGAGCAACGGAGGAGCGTGCGACGCATCAGGGCGCGCATCAGGGCGATACGCGCGTACCCGCACCGATCAGCGGGACTCACGCCCGCTCCCCACGAAAGCGATGCGGATCGAATCGCTATCCCGAAACGACCGCTCTTTGCGCCGGCGCTGAACCGGCGATCATCGAAAGGGTCTGAGCGAAGCAGTGAAGCGCGTGCCGCCGCGTGTATCGAAGTGTAAAAACAGGCGGCGCGCTTCGTTGTGACTGACAGAATTCATCGTCATTTCTTGAGGAAACCATGAGTGCTATCGTAGATATCATCGGCCGCGAGATTCTCGATTCGCGAGGCAATCCGACCGTCGAATGCGACGTGTTGCTCGAATCGGGCACGATGGGCCGCGCGGCGGTTCCGTCGGGCGCGTCCACCGGTTCGCGCGAAGCCATCGAACTGCGTGACGACGAAGCCGGCCGCTACAACGGCAAGGGCGTGCTGAAGGCCGTCGAACACATCAACACCGAGATTTCCGAAGCCATCATGGGCCTCGACGCCTCGGAACAGGCTTTCCTCGACAAGACCCTGCTCGAGCTCGACGGTACGGAGAATAAATCGCGCCTCGGCGCGAACGCGATGCTCGCCGTGTCGATGGCCGTTGCCAAGGCCGCTGCGGAAGAAGCCGGCCTGCCGCTGTACCGTTACTTCGGCGGTTCGGGCGCGATGCAACTGCCGGTGCCGATGATGAACATCGTCAACGGCGGCGCGCACGCGAACAACAGCCTGGACATCCAGGAATTCATGATCGTCCCGGTCAGCCAGCCGACTTTCCGCGAAGCGCTTCGCTGCGGCGCGGAAGTGTTCCACGCGCTCAAGAAGATTCTCGCCGATCGCGGCATGAGCACCGCCGTGGGCGACGAAGGCGGCTTCGCGCCGAACTTCGGCAGCAACGACGAATGCCTGTCGACGATTCTGCAGGCGATCGAGAAGGCCGGTTATCGCGCCGGTGAAGACGTGCTGCTCGCGCTCGATTGCGCGGCGAGCGAGTTCTACCACGACGGCAAGTACCAGCTCGCGGGCGAAGGCCTGCAACTGTCGTCGAGCGAATTCGCGGACTATCTGGCGACGCTCGCGGATAAATTCCCGATCGTGTCGATCGAAGACGGCATGCACGAAAGCGACTGGGAAGGCTGGAAGATCCTGACCGACAAGCTCGGCAAGAAGATCCAGCTCGTCGGCGACGATCTCTTCGTCACCAACACGCGCATCCTGAAGGAAGGCATCGAGAAGGGCATCGCCAACTCGATCCTCATCAAGATCAACCAGATCGGCACGCTGACGGAAACCTTCGCGGCAATCGAAATGGCGAAGCGCGCGGGCTATACGGCCGTGATCTCGCACCGCTCGGGCGAAACGGAAGATTCGACCATCGCCGATATCGCCGTCGGCCTGAATGCCGGGCAGATCAAGACCGGCTCGCTGTCGCGCAGCGATCGCATCTCGAAGTACAACCAGCTGCTGCGCATCGAGGAAGACCTCGGCGATATCGCGAGCTACCCGGGCAAGTCGGCGTTCTACAACTTGCGCTAAAGCTTTTGCCGCTTTAGTCGATAAGACGTTTGATCGTCTTTGAAGCGTCATCTTTTGAAGCCCGCCGCCCACGGCATTTCGCCGCAGGGCGGCGCTTATTTCGGCTACGTGAATGCGGCTCGTAACTGTCGTTCTGGTTCTGTTGCTGGTGCTGATCCAATACCCGCTCTGGTGGGGCCACGGCGGCTGGCTGCGCGTGCATGAATTGCAGCAGCAGCTCGCGCAGCAGACGGAGAAGAACACAAACCTGAGATTGCGCAACGAGCGCGTGCAGGGTGAAGTGCAGGATCTGCAAAGCGGCACTGCCGCCGTGGAAGAGCGCGCGCGCTACGAGATGGGCATGGTGAAGGACAGCGAGGTGTTCGTGCAGTTCGTCGCGCCGAATTCGAATGCGCCCGTCAATTCCGCGAACGTGCCGGGCATGAACGGCTCGACACGCGGTCAGGTCTCGGCAGCGCCGCTGCGCGTGGTGCCGAATCCCGTGTCGCGTTCGAAGCAGGAATTGCGCGATCTCGACAAGAAGGCGCAGAAGGAAAAAGCGGCCGAAGCGAAAAAGAAACAGCCGCAGGGCGCGGCGCAGTAGCGCGGCGGCTTGCCGATCTGCCGATCGGAACAAAAAAATAGCGCGGTCATCGACCGCGCTATTTTTGTTTGTGCTGACCGTCTCGCTGCTTCGATCACCACCAGGTGCCGACTCCGACGCCGGTGCCCCAGTACGGGCCGCCCCAGCCGCCACTCGAATAGCCCCCGTAGACCGAGACCGGCGCGGGCGAATAGAACTGCGACATCGTCTTCGCCGCATTGCCGGCGGCGGCGGCCTGCTGCGATTCGTTCAGCGCCTGCTTGTCGATGGCGTTGTAGCGTTCCATCTGCTGCTGCGACGTCAGCGTCTGCTGGGGCGCGGGCGGCGTGTCGGGCAGACGGCTATAGATCGGTGAAGGGCCGGGCGGATCCATCATGCAGCCGGCGAACAGTACGATGCCGGCAAGACACGGCAGCAATTTCCAGTTGAGCGTTGCGGTTTTCATTTACGACCTCCAGCGGGCCGACATCTTTACAGGAGCCCCAATCATAGCTTGCGGAGTCTGTCGTGAGTCTTGGCTCGCAAGCGGCGCGCCGGACGGTCGTCGGGCTTGAAAAACCCCGGGCGCGTGCGGCGCAGGCTCCGCTGGACAAGGCTTTCGCGGCGTTTCAGTGCCGCCGGTCCGACGCCGGACTCACGCCTTGTGAGAGTTCTTTTGCGACAAAAAGTTGCGCCACGTCGACGGCGTCGAAGTCGTAACGCTGATTGCAGAACTCGCAATGCACTTCGACATTGCCGCGCTCCTCGATGACGCCATCGACTTCCTCGCGGCCCAGCATCTTGAGCATGCCGCCGACTTTTTCGCGCGAGCAGGTGCACTGGAAGCGCGCCGGCGCGGGATCGAAATGCTGCACGTTTTCCTGCCAGAAGAGGCGCTTGAAGACCGTGTCCGGTTCTTCCTTCAGCAATTCTTCGTTCGAAAGCGTGCTGCCGAGATGGCAGACGCGCTGCCAGGTGTCCGCATCGTGCTCGCCCGGATGCGGAACGATGCCGCCATCGCCCGGCAGCTTTTGCAGGAGCATGCCGACGGCGCGATCCGTATCGGCGGCGAGCCACAGGCGCGTGTCGAGCTGCTCGGAGTGATGCATGTAGTGCTCGAGCACCTCGGCCATCGACGCAAGCGGGCCGTGCTCGCCCGACAGCGGCACGATGCCCTGATACGGCTGCTGTCCCGGTTTCTTGTCGGCCGGATCGAGCGTGATGACGCAGCGCCCGCGCCCGTGACGGTTCAGCAGCTCGGCGAGCGACATCTCGTTTTCCAGCTCGCGCTCGGCCCCTTCGGCGAGCTTCGCGGTGGCGCGCAGGGAGAGGTGGGAATCGCACTGCACGACCAGCATCTTCACCGGGCCGTCGCCGTAGATCTGCATGACGAGCGTGCCGTCGAACTTGAGGTTCGCGGACAAGAGCGCGCATGCGGCCATCATCTCGCCGAGCACGTTGCGCACGGCCGCGGGATACGAGCGGCGCGCGAGCACTTCCTGCCATGTGTGGCGCAATGAGACGATCTCGCCGCGCACGGGCGCCGCGTTGAACATGAATTTCTGCAACTGGTCGTTCACAACTCTTCCTTGGGTGTTGAGGCTCGCCCGTTCTGCCGGGTCAGCCGATGCGCACGAGCTGCGCCTTGTAGTATTCGCGCCGGTCGGCGTAGCTTGCCGTGGCGGCGCGCATGCGGGCGATGTCCGCCTCGCCGATTTCCCGGACCGCTTTCGCGGGCGCGCCGAGAATCAGCGTGTTGTCCGGAAACACCTTGCCTTCGGTGACGACGGCGCCCGCGCCAACCAGACAATTGCGGCCGATCACCGCACCATTCAAGACCACGGCCTGAATCCCGATCAGCGAGCCTTCCTTGACCGTGCAGCCGTGCAGCATCGCCTGATGGCCGACGGTGACATCTTGCTCGATCGTCAGAGGAAAGCCCGGGTCCGCATGCAGCACCGCGCCTTCCTGCACGTTGCTGCCGCGTCCGACGACGATCGGCTCGTTGTCGCCGCGCAGCGACGCGCCGGGCCAGACGCTCGTGTTTTCCTCCAGCGTCACGCGGCCGATGATGGTCGCGGTGTCCGCCAGGAACACGCTTTCGTGGATGGTCGGGGCGTCGTCGCCGAGTTTGTAGATGGCCACATTGTCTCCTGAGGCGTGGTGTCGTAAGAGTGGGGCGCTGGGGGCGCTAAAATGCGCGCCTGCCGGTGCGGCTTGACGGTCGATGCCGTCGTTGCGCCGATTGTTACGCGATGTGCGGCGTCCGCCGGGATTACCATTTTAGCTGTTTGCCGTAAGCGTCCGCTGGACTGCTCCGTTGCGCGCCTGTTTTCGAGGTAGTTCGATGCACGACTCTGCCATTCCCACCACCGAAGCGAACGCCTGCGCGCGCCGCGCGGCGCTCGCCATCCTGCGCGAGCGCGAGCCCGCGACGAAGGCGACGCGCGCCCGCCTGCTGTTCGAGTCGGCGCGCGCGGAGCCGTCACGCATCGATCCGAACGTCGCGCTCGATGAACCCGGCGATCTGCCTGGTCGGCCGGAACGCCCGGAACTCGTGGAACCGTCGTCGCTGAAGCGTCGCGGCATGCAGTCGGATGCGGGCCGCGCCGTGTTGCTGCACGCGCTCGCGCACATCGAATTCAATGCGATCAATCTCGCGCTCGACGCCGTCTGGCGATTCCCGTCGATGCCGCATGATTTTTATCTCGACTGGTTGAAAGTGGCGGCGGAGGAAGCGCATCATTTTTCGCTGCTGAGCGCGCGACTCGCCGAATTCGGCCATGCCTACGGCGATTTTCCCGCGCACGACGGCCTCTGGGAGATGGCGCAGCGCACCCGCGGCGACGTGCTCGCGCGCATGGCGCTCGTGCCGCGCACGCTGGAGGCTCGGGGCCTCGACGCATCGCCGCCGATTCGCAAGCGACTCGCGCAGGCGGGCGATCACGCGTCCGCGGCGATTCTCGACGTCATCCTGCACGACGAAATCGGCCACGTGCTGATCGGCAATCGCTGGTTCCGATTTTTCTGCGACGGCCAGCGCCTCGATCCGCATACGACCTACGAACGCCTTGCCGCGCAGTATCACGCGCCGAAGCTGCGCGGCCCGTTCAACTTCGAGGCGCGTCGCGACGCCGGCTTCGACGAAGCCGAACTGCGCGCGCTCGCCGGGCTGGACGACGCGAAGTAGCGCGCGGCCATCGTCGCTATAATCGAACGATCATCCTTTTCATCCGAAACGACATCATGAAAGAATCGCGCTCCGAATTCGTCGATGCGCGCGGCGTGCGTCTGCACGTGCGCCGCTGGGGCTCGCCCGACGCCCCGATGCTCTTCATGCTGCACGGCTGGATGGACATGAGCGCGTCGTTCCAGTTCGTCGTCGATGCCCTCGCCGGAGACTGGCAGGTGCTCGCGCCCGACGCGCGCGGCTTCGGGCTGTCGGACTGGCCGATCGCGGAAAAGGGCGGCGGGCATTACTACTTTCCCGACTATCTCGCCGATCTCGACGTGCTGCTCGATCACTTCTCGCGCGGCACGCAGGTGAATCTCGTCGGCCACAGCATGGGCGCGAACGTCGCGCTGCTTTACGCGGGCGTGCGGCCCGAGCGCGTGCGCCGCGTGGTCGATCTCGAAGGCTTCGGGCTGCCGGCGGCGCGCGCATCGCAATCGCCGGGGCGCATCGCGCAATGGCTCGACGATCTGCGCACGCCGCCCACGCTGCGCAGCTATGCGAGCCTCGATGAAGTCGCCGACCGGCTGATCCGCACGAATCCGCGCCTGCCGCTCGCCCGCGCGCGCTATCTCGCGCAGCACTGGTCGCGCGAGGAAAGCGACGGGCGCTTTCGTCTGCTTGCCGATCCGGCGCACAAGTTGCGTGGACCGACGTTGTATCGGCTGGACGAAGTGAGCGCGGCTTGGGCGCGCGTCACGGCGCCGGTGCTGCACGTCGAGGCGAAGGACTCGCCGACGCTCGCCACTTTCGCGGGACAGACGCCCATCGCCGAGTTCAAGACGCGCTTTGCCGCTTTCTCCGACTGGCGCGAGGAAATCGTCGACGGCGCGGGGCACATGATCCATCACGACCAGCCGGAGCGTGTCGCGGCGCTGATCGAATCGTTCTGCCGGTGAGCGGCGCGCCACGGTACGAAGGAACTACATAATCGGCGTGTCATGCCATTACAGTTAGAATGTAAGTGAAACCTCAGAGTCGAAAATGAACGCCGATCTGCATTGCCATTCCACCGTGTCCGACGGCCAGTTCGCGCCCGCCGAAGTCGCGGAGCGCGCGCATGCGAACGGCGTGACGCTGTGGTCGCTCACGGATCACGATCAGCTCGGCGGGCAACACGAAGCGCGCAAGGCCGCCGAAGCGCTCGGGATGGATTATCTGCCGGGCGTCGAGATTTCGGTGACGTGGGCGTCGCGCACGGTGCATATCGTCGGCATGAACGTCGATCCGGAGAACGCGGCGCTCCTCAAGGGCCTCGAGTGCACGCGCAATGGACGCGCGGCGCGCGGCGAAGCGATCGGCGAGGCGCTCGCGGCGATCGGCATTCCGGATTGCTACAAGAACGCGCTGCGCTTCACCGACGACCCCGACATGATTTCGCGCACGCACTTCGCGCGGTATCTGGTGGAGGCGGGTTACGCGAAGTCCACCTCGGACGTGTTCGCGCGCTATCTCGGCGACGGCAAGCCGGGTTTCGTCGGGCATTGCTGGGCGAAGCTCGCGGACGCCGTCAAGTGGATCAAGGATGCAGGCGGGGAGCCGATCATCGCGCATCCGGGACGCTACGATTACACGCCGGTCGAATTCGCCGCGCTCTTCGACGAATTCATCCAGCTCGGCGGCCGTGCGATCGAGGTCGTGACGGGCAGTCACACGCCCGATCAATACCGCGAATACGCCGATGTCGCGCGCCGCTACGGCTTCGAGGCGTCGCGCGGATCGGACTTCCACGGCGCGGGCGAAGGGCGGGTCGATCTCGGCCGGCTTCCGCCGCTTCCCGACGATCTCACGCCCGTCTGGGCGCGCTGGCTTTAGCGTTCTTTTCGGCGCGCGTCGCCCTTTCGATGCGCGCACGGTCTTTGCATCACCGGGATTTTCCGCACGCACATCGCGTGAGGCGTCTGCGCGCGATTCGCACGCGCCGCGCCTTCGCGATTACGATCGAAACAATAAGGCGTCGCCATGTCTCAATTTTTTCGCATTCATCCGGACAATCCGCAGCCACGGCTCATCAATCAGGCCGTGCAGATCATCAAGGACGGCGGTGTCGTCGCGTTGCCGACGGATTCGAGCTACGCGCTCGGCTGCCATCTCGACGACAAGGACGCCGTCGAGCGATTGCGGCGCATTCGCGGCATCGACGACAAGCAACTGCTGTCTCTGCTCGTGCGCGATCTTTCCGAGCTTTCCAACTTCGCGATGGTCGACAACCAGCAGTACCGGCTGATCAAGTCGGTGACGCCGGGGCCTTACGTATTCGTGCTGCAGGCGACCAAGGAAGTGCCGCGCCGGCTCTCGCATCCGTCGCGCAAGACGATCGGGCTGCGCGTGCCGGATCATGCGATCACGCTCGCGCTGCTGGAGGCGCTCGGCGAGCCGCTGCTCGCGTCGACGCTGATCCTGCCGCCCGACACCGAGCCGCTCAACGATCCCGAAGAGATTCGCGAGCGGCTGGAGAAGCAGGTCGAGCTCGTGATCGATTCGGGCGCGTGCCCGGCGGAGCCGTCGACGGTGATCGATCTTTCATCGGGGGAGCCAGTGCTCGTGCGCGCGGGGAGAGGCAGTCTCGAACCGTTCGGGCTCACGGCGTAAGCGCCGCGCAGTAGCGCACACGGGCACACGACCCGATCGAGCGTTATCGCACATCATGGGCGAAATAGTGCGCGCCCGGCGCCGTCGTGCGCGTCTGATCCGACCTGCCTGCTTGCTACAATACCGCCCCATGGACTCTTCCCTGATACAAACCATCGCGGTCTACGCGCTCCCCGTGATCTTCGCGATCACGCTGCACGAGGCCGCGCATGGCTATGCCGCGCGACTGCTCGGCGACAACACGGCCTACGTTCTCGGCCGCGTTTCCATGAACCCCATGCGCCATATCGATCCTATCGGCACGATCGTGATTCCGATCGTCCTGTACTTCGTGACAAGCGGCGCGTTCATGTTCGGCTACGCGAAGCCCGTGCCGGTGGCGTTCGGCAATCTGCGCAATCCGCGCTGGGGCAGCCTGTGGGTCGCCGCGGCGGGCCCCGGCAGCAACTTCGTGCAGGCGATCGTCTGGGGCGTGATCGCGGTGCTGCTCGCGGCCTTTCACGTCGACGAAGTGTTCTTCACGCGCATGGCGGCCGCGGGCGTCGGCGTGAATCTCGTGCTCGGCGTGCTGAATCTCTTCCCGTTGCCGCCGCTCGACGGCGGCCGCGTCGTCATGGCGCTCCTGCCGGTGCGCGCGTCGATCGCGTTTTCGAAGCTCGAGCCGTACGGCTTCTTTATCGTGATGGCGCTCGTCGTGACCGGCGTGCTGACGCGCTACTGGCTCGGGCCGCTCGTGAACGTCGGCTATACGGCGGTGTCGGCTATCCTGAATCCCCTCGCTTCACTATTCCCATAACATCATGTTCCCTGACCGTATCTTCTCCGGCATGCGGCCCACCGGGTCGCTGCACCTCGGCCACTATCACGGCGTGCTGAAAAACTGGGTGCGGCTGCAGTCCGAATACCCGTGCTTCTTCGCGGTGGTCGACTGGCACGCGCTCACGACGCACTACGAGACGCCCGAGGTCATCGAGAAAAACGTGTGGGAGGTGCTCATCGACTGGCTGGCGTCGGGCATCGATCCGGCGCAGGCGACGCTCTTCATCCAGAGCCGTGTGCCCGAGCACGCGGAGCTGTCGCTGCTGCTCGGCATGGGCACACCGCTCGGCTGGCTCGAACGCGTGCCGACCTACAAGGAGCAGATCGAGAAGCTGCGCGAGAAGGATCTGTCCACTTACGGCTTCCTTGGCTATCCGGTGCTGATGGCGGCGGACATTCTGCTGTATCGCGCGTCGCTCGTGCCGGTCGGCGAGGATCAGGTGCCGCACGTCGAGATGACGCGCGAGATCGCGCGCCGCTTCAACTACCTGTACGGCCGCGAGCCGGGCTTCGAGGAAAAGGCGATGGAAGCCGCGAAGAAGCTCGGCGGCAAGCGCGCGAAGCTCTATCACGAGTTGCGCGTCGCGTATCAGCAGGAAGGCGACGACGAAGCGCTTGAACAAGCGCGCGCGATGCTGCAGGAGTCGCAAAGCCTGTCGATGAGCGACCGCGAGCGGCTTTTCGGCTATCTGGAAGGTTCGCGCAAGATCATCCTCGTCGAGCCGCAGGTGCTCTTGACCGAAGCGTCGCGCATGCCGGGGCTGGACGGGCAAAAGATGTCGAAGTCCTACGGCAATACGATCGGCTTGCGCGAGGACGCGGCGACCATCGAACAGAAGGTCCGCAGGATGCCGACCGACCCGGCGCGCGTGCGGCGCAACGATCCGGGCGATCCCGACAAATGCCCGGTCTGGCAACTGCATCAGGTCTATACGGACGAAAAGACGCATGAGTGGGTGCAGAAGGGTTGCCGCAGCGCGGGCATCGGTTGCCTGGAATGCAAGCAGCCGGTGATCGAAGGCATCCTGCGCGAGCAGCAGCCGATGCTCGAGCGCGCCCAGAAGTACATGGACGACCCGTCGTTGTTGCGCGCGATCGTCGCGGATGGCTGCGACAAGGCGCGCAAGTTCGCCACGGAAACGATGCGCGACGTGCGCGAGGCCATGGGCCTGTCCTACAACTGATGGAAGGGGTGCCGAGTCCGTGGGTCGCGCGCTGGGCGCATCTCGTTGCGCCCGGCGGCGCGGTGCTCGACGTCGCCGCGGGTAGCGGGCGCCACGCGCGCTGGTTCGCGGCACGCGGTTTTCCGGTTCTGGCCATCGACCGCGACGCAGACGCGCTGGCATCGATGTCCGCGACAACCGGCATCGACACGCTGAGCGCCGATATCGAAAACGCGCCCTGGCCGCTGCCGGACGACCGAACGTTCGATGCAATCGTGGTCACGAACTATCTGCATCGACCGCTGTTCGGGCACTTGATCGATGCGCTCGCGCCCGGCGGCGTGCTGGTCTACGAGACGTTCGCCGCGGGCAACGGCAGCATCGGCAAGCCGTCGAATCCCGCGTTTCTGCTCGAACCCGGCGAACTGCTCGAAGCGGTGCGAGGGCGGCTGCGCGTGATCGCTTACGAGGACGGATTCGTCGACGATCCGCGTCCTGCCTATGTGCAGCGGATTTGCGCCGTTCGCGAACCGCAGTCAGCCGAAAACGCGCTCACCATTGGTAACATACCCCCGGGTCCGCCGCGTTACGCGCTGACCGGCTAATCCGCTACAATCGCGTAATATCGCTTTTCGCGATTAAATTCACGATTAAATTCATAGAGTTTCATGACAAACGGAACACACGGCGGCATCCAGATCCGCGGCAGCATCCCTGCCATCGTCACACCGATGCACGAGGACGGTAGTCTTGATCTGCCGGCGTTTCGAAAACTGATCGACTGGCATGTCGAGCAAGGCTCGAACGGTCTCGTCGTTGTCGGCACCAGCGGCGAATCGGCCACGTTGTCGGTCGAAGAGCACATCCTGATGATCCAGACGGCCGTCGAACACACGGCCAAGCGCTTCCCGATCATCGCGGGCGCGGGCGGCAATTCGACCGCAGAGGCCATCGAGCTCTCGAAGCAGGCGAAGAAAGTCGGCGCCGACGCCACGCTGCAAGTCGTCCCGTATTACAACAAGCCGACGCAGGAAGGCATGTACCGCCATTTCCGCACCATCGCGGAAGCGGTCGATCTGCCGGTGCTGCTTTACAACGTGCCGGGCCGCACCGTTGCCGACATGAGCAACGAGACGATCCTGCGTCTGGCGGACGTGCCGGGCATCATCGGCGTGAAGGAAGCAACGGGCAATATCGATCGCGCGGCGCATCTCATCAAGCACGCGCCGGCGAACTTCGCGATCTTCAGCGGCGACGATCCCACGGCCATCGCGTTGATGCTGCTGGGCGGTCACGGCAATATCTCGGTGACGGCCAACGTCGCGCCGAAGGAAATGAGCCAGCTCTGCCGCGCCGCGATCGAAGGCGATGCGATCACCGCGCGCCGCATTCATCTGAAGCTGCTGTCGCTGCACAAGCAACTCTTCTGCGAATCGAATCCGATTCCGGCCAAGTGGGCGCTGCAGGCGCTCGGCCGCATGGAAGGCGGCATCCGTCTGCCGCTCACGCCGCTCGACGCGCGTTATCACGACGTAGTGCGTGACGCGTTGCGCGACTCCGGGCTTCTCGCCTGATCACACGTGGCGGCGCGCCAAGTCACAAAGAATCGAAAGGCCGCGCCGCCGCACGTGATCGAAATGAACCACACCTTCAGCCATCAACCGCCGCTCACTGGCTTCGACATTGGCCTCGCTGAACCGCTCGGCTAGAGCGGATTCGGCGCGAGGCAATGCGTCATCAGCAGCAAAGAAGGACCTCATGAAACTTTCCGCTCTTCTTACTCATGCCAAACGCGTGAGCGTGGTGTCGCTCGGCGCCGGCGCGCTCATCTCGCTTGCGGGTTGCGATACGCTCAACGACTGGCTCGCGCCGGATCGCGTCAACTACAAGGCTGCCGAAACCGCGCCGTCGCTCGCGGTTCCGTCCGATCTGACCACGGCCGACATCAGCCAGCGCTATGCCGCGCCGCCGAAGATCAACGCGCTCGGCGGCGCCGCGGAGCGCTCGGTCACGCCGGCCGGCAACGCGACGCTCGGCGTGCCGAACGCGCAGGATCCGTTCGGCATGCACATCGAAAGCGACGGCGATCGCCGCTGGCTCGTCGTCGATGGCCGCTCGCCCGATCAGATCTGGGGGCCGCTCAAGGAGTTCTGGGAAGAAAACGGCTTCACGCTCAAGACCGATGCGCCGCAGACCGGCATCATGGCGACCGACTGGGCCGAGAACCGCGCGAACATTCCGAACGACTGGTTCAGAAACAGTGTGGGCAAGCTGCTCGACTTCGCGTACTCGTCGGGCACGCGCGACATGTTCCGCACGCAGGTGGACCGCGCATCGGACGGCTCGACCGACATCTCCGTCACGCATAGCGCGATGGAAGAAGTGCTGACGGGGCAGGACAAGACCTCGTCGCGCTGGGAAGCGCGTCCGCGTAATCCGCAGCTCGAAGCGGCAGTGCTCACGAAGCTGATGCAGAAATTCGGTCTGACCGAAGCGCAATCGCAAAAGCTGATGGCCGAGGCGCGTCCGTCGGGCGCGAAGGTGGCGGTGGATCAGGCAGCGGGCGGTTCGACGCTCGATCTCGCCGAGCCATTCGATCGTGCATGGCTGCGCGTGGGCCTCGCGCTCGATCGCACCAACTTCACGGTCGACAATCGTGATCGCGACAAGGGCATCTACTACGTCCATTTTTCGGACTCCATGGCGGAACTGAAGAAGGAAGGTCTCTTCGGCAAGCTCTTCTCGAGCAACACGCCGAAGCCCACGCGCCAGTTCCTCGTGAACGTCCGGCCGAAGGCAGACTCGGTGACGCAGGTCGGCGTCGTCGATGCGAATGGCCAGCCGGATAATTCGTCCGATGCGCAACGTATCGTGTCGTTGCTGCATGCTCAGTTGAACTAGACGAACACGTTAGTCAGCCGATGATGAGTTCATTGTGAGATTCGCCAGTCTCGGCAGCGGCAGCGAGGGCAATGCGTTGCTCGTCGAGGCATCGAGCGGCACGACCACGACGCGCGTGCTGCTCGATTGCGGATTCTCCGGGAAGGAAGTCGAGCGCCGTCTCGCGCGACTGAACTGCCGCGCCGACGATCTGGACGCCATTGTCATCACGCACGAGCATACGGACCATATCGGCAGCGCATTGACGCTCGCGCGCCGATGGTCCATTCCGTTGCACATGAGCTGGGGCACGGCGCGCGCGATCGGCGCCGATGAAGCCAACGTCGAATTGAACGTGCTGTGGGGCGATGAGAGCGTCGCCATCGGCGATCTCAGCGTGATGCCGTACACCGTGCCTCACGACGCCCGCGAGCCGCTGCAATACGTCTTCTCGGACGGCGCATGCCGTCTCGGCGTGCTGACGGATGTCGGCGTGTCCACGCCGCATATCACGAGCGTGCTGAGCGGCTGTGATGCGCTCGTGCTCGAATCCAATCACGATGTCGAAATGCTCGCCGCGAGCCGTTATCCGCCATCGCTGAAAGCGCGTATCGGCGGGACGCACGGGCATCTGAACAACGAAGCGGCGGCGGCCATTCTCGCGTCGCTCGACCGCTCCAGGCTGCGTCATCTCGTGGCCGCTCATCTCAGCCAGCAAAACAATCTTCCGCATCTCGCGCAGGCTGCGCTTGCGGCCGTGCTGGGGGCGTCGGCGGTTGATGTCGTCGTGGCGACTCAGGCCGAAGGTTTCGACTGGCTCGCGCTCTAAAACGAGCACAGAATGCAGATACAAAAAAACCGGCTCAAGAGCCGGTTTTTTCGTTTGCAGGACCGCATCGAGCGGCCTGCAACGCAGCGCCGATAGGCTAAAAGCCTTACTGGCTTGCGCCCGATGCCGGAGCAGCAGCCGAAGCGGCAGCGTCCGAAGCTGCGCCAGCAGCCGAAGCTGCATCGCTTGCAGCGGCCGAAGCGCTCGATGCAGCAGCGTTTGCGTCCGAAGCAGCAGCAGCCGGAGCCGAAGCAGCCGACGTATCGCTTGCAGCGCTCGGAGCAGCCGTTTCGCTAGACTTGTTGCATGCAGCCAGAGCAACAGCAGCCAACAGGGATGCTACGAGGAGGGATTTCTTCATGATCACGTCCTTTTATGGTTAAAGGTAAGCAACAGCGCAAAGTACCGGTAATGTGTGCTCCAACACCGACCTGGGCCGCTGTGGAGACTCACAATTCTTTTTTGTGTGAGACTTCCTACGGCTTGGCCGGAAATTATAGGCACTTTCGTAACGACCGTCGATAAATCGGGGGACGATACGTTGTCTTTCTCATACAAACTTTCATATTGCGGAACAGCAAAATTCTAACATCCGCCGCGTGTCAGGAAGTCTCGTAAAGTCAAGCCTGTCAAGGCAAAGCACCCGTCCGAAGCCAGCCCGCACAATACCATTCGTGCAGCAGCGCTGTCATTGACGATTCGTCTGTAAGTGTTACAAAGCGTTTCGCCTCCAGACAGCGAGTATCCGCCAATTCAGGGAGCCACTTTTTCAGCTTTGACGACAACAGTTCGGCTTCACCATTTACGAAAAATGACCGCGCGTCATAGAGCAAAATAGTCTTTCTATCTAGCCTGACGCCCGTTTTTTTCGCTCGCTCTACAAATTTTTGCTCATTCAACACGCGCTCGGGCGGGTCGAATACAACGTTCGCTTTCGGCTCGCTCAAATACGTGCCCAGAAACGCCGCAATGTCCTTTTCATTCCAGTTGACGTTCGCAAGGATCGCGCCAACACGGTCGATGAGTAGCTGCGGCAGCGCCGCCGGACTCGACACGGGTTCCTGCGCCGGATCGCGATAGCGGGCGTTGCCTTTGGGACCATCGGATGCGTCACCCATGCGCTCGGCGAGATGATAGAGGAACTGCGCCGTGAGCTCGTGCGCGGAGGGCGCGCGAAAGCCGATCGACGCCGTCATGCATTCGCCTTCCGCGATGCCGTCGTGTGCGATATGCGGCGGCAGATAGAGCATGTCGCCGGGCTCCAGCACCCATTCTTCCGCGGGCTCGAAGTGCTGTAAAACTTTCAACGGCAGTCCGGGTTTTAGCGAAAGATCGCGCTGTGCGCCAAAGCGCCAGCGGCGCTTTCCATGAACCTGGAGCAGAAACACGTCATAGGAGTCGAAGTGCGGTCCGACACCGCCGCCATCGGTCGCATACGAGATCATCAGGTCGTCGAGACGCGCGTCCGGAATGAAGCGGAACCGGTTCATCAACGCGTGCGCGCGATCGTCATGCAGATTCACGCCCTGCACGAGCAGCGTCCATTCGCGTTTCTTCGACGAAGGCAATTCGTCGGGCGCGAACGGGCCGTGCTCCAGATTCCACGTATTGCGAAAATGTGTGATGAGACGCGACTCGACGTCGTCGAGATCGGCCAGTTCGAACAACGCGTCGCGCGAGAGCGGAGCCGCGATATCGGGAATGGCTTGCCGGATCAGCAGCGGTTTTTTCTGCCAGTAACGTCGCATGAACTGTCGCGGCGTACGGTTGCCCAACAAGGGTGTGGGTTCGTCCGGCAAAGGCGCGCCACTATGCGCGAGAAGGCCGGAAACCGGGGATGGGGTTGCGTCAGAGGGCCGCTTGGGCATCGTATAATCGAGGCTTGTATCTTGGAGGATCCAATGAAAATTGCGAAAGACACTGTCGTTTCGGTCGCTTACAAGCTATCGGATGCGCAAGGCAATCTGATCGAGGAGAGCGACGAGCCGATGGTCTATCTGCACGGCGGCTATGATGGCACGTTCCCCAAGATCGAGGAAGCGCTCGACGGTCAGGAGGCGGGCTATGAAACGCTCATTCAGCTCGAACCGCAGGATGCGTTCGGCGAATACGATCCCGAACTCGTGAAGGTCGAGGAGCGCAGCCGTTTTCCCGAGCCGCTCGAAGTCGGCATGCAGTTCGAAGGCACGCCCGAAGATGGCGATGACGACATCGACTCGCTCATCTACACCGTAACCGACGTCGCCGAGGACAAAGTCGTGCTCGACGGCAATCATCCGCTCGCGGGCATGGCGCTGCGTTTCGCGCTGTCGGTGCAGGAAGTGCGCACGGCCACGGATGACGAGATCCAGCATCAGCACGCGCATGGCGCGGACGGCCTGCACGTCGTCGACGAAGATGAAGACGATGACGACGAACCGCGCAAGGACGCAGGTCCGACGCTGCATTGAACGCGTCGGCAGATAGATAAGGAAAGCGCAGCTTCGGCTGCGCTTTTTTATTGCCCGCTCACGCCGTTCTGCACGCCCGATGCAGGCACCGGATAGATCGGCGGCAAGGACTGCGGCGGCGTGAGGATAGGCGGCAGCTCGGAAGCGGGCGAGGGCATCGAAGGCGGCGGGGGCAGCGACTCCGGCAGATCGTTGCGCGGCAGCGCGGGCGGCGTGGATGCCGGTGCGGGATAAGGCGCATAAGGCTCGCTCGACTGCGCAGGCGCTTCAGGCGGCGGCGCGCTCGATTCTTTCGTATGGGATTCCTTCACATCGCGCACGCGCAGTCGAAACGGCGGATGCCATTGTGCATCGCTTTGCACTTCGAGCCATTGCGATTGCGGCTTTTTGAACGCGATCGCCACACGCGTGAGATTCGTGACGATCAAGCCCTTGTCGTTGCGCAAAGGCTGATCGATATGAAAGCCGTTCGGCTCGGGCGCATCGGTGCCGTGAATCACGACGACCGGACCGCGAAAGATTTCCGCCGCCTTCACGAGGCTGCTCTTCAACTCGAGGAAGCCATCGCGCGGCTGGTTCGAGCGCGAGAAATGCAGCCATGCGAAGCGATCGCGCCGCTCGTAGCGAGAGAAGTCGGGATCGGCCTGAAGCATGATCACGAGCGCGCGCATCTCGGAGCGTCGCGCCGATTCCGCCGCATGTTCGAGCCAGAAGGTGGTCGCGACGGCGCGGTCTTCGAACTCGCCGTTGCGACCGCCCGCGGTCAGATAGTGATTGTTCGGGCTCGGCGCATTCAGCCCGATGAACGCGATCCCTTGCGCCTGCCAGCGCACGATTTCCCGGAACGTGCGAAAGCGCGCGACGTCGCTTTCGCGCGAGAGTGTGAGCGGATTTTGTCCGAGCGAACTGGCATCGGCGAAGAAGAGCTGACGCACGAAATCGAGCCGTTCGACGGGATCGTAAGTGCCCCCGTGCGCGAGGGTGCAATCGGCCCAGTCGTGCTGACCGAGCAGCATCACGAGCGGCGTGCGCGACGCGTCGAGCAGGTCGTGACGCGACTGATAGATGCTGTCGCGACACGGCTCGGTGGCGCCCTTGAAATTGCCGTCGTAGACAATGAACGCGATGCTGCCGTCGCGCGCGATCGCATCGAGCATGCGGCGCACGGGCGCTTCGTCGGCGGGGCGGGTCAGGGCGTCGGAGATCACGGCGAAGGTGAGCGGCGCGTTGCCCTCGGCGCGCGCATGGGCGATCGCGCCGCACACGAGCGCGACCGCGATCGTCACGGCGCTCGTCAGGCGCGCGGCGACAGCGCGCTCGACGCGCGGCGCGTCACGCTCAACGCGATGCATCCGGCGGACGATTCGCCAGTTCATGCAGTTCGTAGAGCAGATCGAGCGCTTCGCGCGGACGCAGATCGTTCGGATCGAGCGCGCGCAGCTTGTCCATCACCGGGTGTTCCGGCGCGTCGGCGGTCTCCTGATCTTCGTGCGGCGGATCGTCTTCATAGGGCGCATACGGCTGGCTCGCGAACAGATCGAACTGTGCGGCGGGCTGGCTGACCGACTGCTGCTCCAGATGCACGAGATGCTTGCGCGCCGCGCGAATCACCGCGGCCGGCACGCCCGCGAGTTGCGCGACCTGCAGACCGTAGCTCTGATTCGCCGGACCTTCGCTCACCGCGTGCAGGAACACGATGCCATGATCGTGCTCGACCGCCGACAGGTGCACGTTCGCCGCCTGCGCGAACTCCGCGGGCAATTGCGTGAGCTCGAAGTAGTGCGTCGCGAAGAGCGTGTAGCAGCCGTTGTGCGTGAGCAGATGCCGCGCGATGGCCCACGCGAGCGCGAGGCCGTCGAAGGTCGAAGTGCCGCGCCCGATCTCGTCCATCAGCACGAGGCTCGATGCGCTCGCGTCGTTGAGAATCGCCGCGGCTTCGGTCATCTCGACCATGAAGGTCGAGCGGCCGCCCGCGAGATCGTCGGCCGCGCCGATGCGCGTGAAGATGCGGTCGAGCGCGCCGAAACGCGCGCGTTTCGCGGGCACGTAACTGCCGACGTACGCCATCAGCGCGATCAGCGCGGTCTGACGCATGAAGGTGGACTTGCCGCCCATGTTCGGGCCGGTGATGAGCAGAAGCTTGCGGTCCTGGCTCAGACAGCAATCGTTGGCGATGAACTGCTCGACCTGCGCCTCGACGACCGGATGCCGTCCCTGTTCGATATCGATGCCCGCGTCGGGGGTGAATTCCGGCGCGACCCAGTCGAGCGCGCGGGCGCGTTCGGCGAACCCGCACAGGAGATCGAGTTCCGCGAGCGCGCTTGCGACGCGCTGGCAATCCGCGATGAAAGGCAGCAGATTCTGCAGCAGCGCATCGTAGAGCGCGCGTTCGCGGGCGAGGGCGCGTTCCTGTGCGGACAGCGCCTTGTCCTCGAACGTCTTCAGCTCTGGCGTGATGTAGCGCTCGGCGTTCTTCAGCGTCTGACGGCGGCGATAGTCGTCGGGAACCTTGTCGGTCTGCCCGCGCGTGACTTCGATATAGAAGCCGTGCACCTTGTTGTATTCGACACGCAGATTCGCGATGCCCGTGCGCGTGCGCTCGCGCGCTTCGAGATCGATCAGGAACTGATCGCAGTTCTCCGAAATATCGCGCAGTTCGTCTAGATCCGGATCGTAGCCGCGCGCGATAACGCCGCCGTCGCGAATCAGCGCGGCGGGCTCGGTCGCGATGGCGTTCGTCAGGAGATCGAGACACTCGTGCGGCGGCTCCAGCGCGGCGCTGATGCGCTCCAGCGCCGGCGTATGCGCGGCCACGTTCGCGACGAGCGTACGCAGGTCGGGCAGAGCGGCGAACGTGTCGCGCAGGCTCGACAAATCGCGCGGCCGCGCCGACAGCAACGCGAGGCGGCCCGTGATGCGCTCGATGTCGGAGATCTTGCGCAACGCGCCGCGCAGGGTGTCGAGGCCGCCGCTGACGGGCGCGTCGAGCAATGCGCCGATCGCTTGCTGGCGCGCCTGCGCAATCGCTGCGTCGCGCGGCGGATGATGCAGCCAGTGGCGCAGAAGCCGGCTGCCCATCGTCGTGCAGCAGGTGTCGAGCAGCGAGAAGAGCGTGGGCGATTCGGTGCCGCGCAGCGTCTCGGTGAGTTCGAGATTGCGCCGCGTGGCGGGATCGAGCCCGATGTACTCCGATTCGTATTCGACCTTCAGGCTGCGCACGTGGCGCAACTGCTGGCCCTGCGTGGCGGCAGCGTAGAGCAGCAGCGCGCCGGCCGCGCCGCACGCGCAGGTGAGGGTTTGCGCGCCGAAGCCGTCGAGGCTCGCGACATCGAGTTGCTCGCGCAGGCGCTGCGTGCCCGAGCCGACATCGAAATGCCATGCCGGAACGCGCGTGGTCGCGCCGGGATTCGTCACGCCGAGCGATGACGGGACGTCGATGATCGAATCCGCGATGAGCGTTTCCGCCGGACGAATGCGCTCGAGCGCGGTGCTCACTTGTCCCGGTGCGACTTCCGCGAGGCGCAAAGCGCCGCTCGCGAGATTGAGCCACGCGAGACCGACGCTCGTCACCACGCCGCGACGATTGTGCGCGGGGCAGAGCGCGAGCAGATAGACATCGCTTTTGTCGGAGAGCAGGGCCGCGTCGGTCAGCGTGCCCGGCGTGACGACGCGCACGACCTTGCGCTCGACCGGCCCCTTCGATGTCGCCGGATCGCCGATCTGCTCGCAAATCGCAACCGACTCGCCGAGCTTCACCAGCTTCGCGAGATATTGCTCGCATGCGTGATGCGGCACGCCCGCCATCCTGATCGGATTGCCGCCCGATGCGCCGCGCTGGGTGAGCGTGAGATCGAGCAGGCGCGCGGCCTTCTCGGCGTCGTCGAAGAAAAGCTCGTAGAAATCGCCCATCCGGTAGAAAACGAGCGTGCCAGGGTGCTCCGCCTTGATGCGCAGATACTGCTGCATCATCGGAGTATGTTCAGGCGCATTCATATGGGTTTACGCATATTGATTAACTTATTGATTTTAAACGGTGTTTGCGTAACTATTTATACGCCGACCACACTTGCTTAGGTGGAAAATGTCCGGTATATTCGCTGCAACCACCTTTGAGGTGGAAAACAAAAGGAAATTTTCCAGGGGCGCGAGCGTGACGTTTCATACAAAAGACGATGTGTTAAAAACTGACTGCCCTGCCGACAAGCCGTCCATCGAAGTGTGGCACGACGAAGTCGAGGGGTTCGGCGTCCGGGTAATGCGCCGCAATAAGAGGACGGGCAAGACACGACGGACATACCTAGCGCGATATAAGGAACGTAAGAATAAAGATGGCCAGACCATTGTAGCTGACACGAAGAAGCCCATCGGCGACGTCTCTAAGACCGGGTTCGACGACGCGAAGAACGAAGTTCTGAGACTTCGTGGCGCGGCGTCGGAGAAGCGCAAGTCTTTACCAGCCACCGCTCGTACCCTGAAAGAGGCATACGAAGAGTACATGGCTGTTCGTGCAGGGCTCATCGCGGACGATACGGTCACGAGTTACGCAGCCCGTATGGAGCTTGTCGAAGATTGGCTCGACATCCCCTTGAAAGATATCTCTGAAGATATGCTTACTCAGCGCTACTTGGAGGTCCATGCGGAACATCCCCGCACGGCCAAAATGCTCGTGGCTGTATTGCATGCAATTTCAAAACGCGAAGTTCGCGCCCGCCGCTTGGAGCATAATGCTGTCGCCTTTGTAACGGGTGAGCACAAAGTATATGAGAAGAGCCGGTCCGACCCGCACTTCATTAGAGAGCGCGATATGCCAAAGTTCTGGCAATACATCCACACTCGATTGCACCCATGTGCACGTGACTACATGCTCGTGATGCTGTTCACCGGATTCCGGGAGAGTCTTGCGGGTTCATTGAACTGGGACGACTACGATTTCGAAAGACAGACATATCGGGTTCGAGCGGAAGCCAAAGGGAATAAGAAGAAGGAGACCTTCTATTTCCCGATTCCAGACTATTTGGCAAAGAACGTGTTCGAGAAACGCGCTGAGGAGCAACGTTCCCAATACGACGGCAAGCTCGGCAAATGGGTGATTGAGTCGTATCGACGCCGGGGACGTCCATATAAAGATGCTCGCGGCGCGTTTACGGCCATCGCTCGCGACATCTTCATCGCACTTTCTGACCACGATTTTAGAGACACCTTCGCGACTATCGCCCGACGTGTTACGAAAGACACTCTTCTGGTCAGCCGTCTTCTCACGCACAATCTGAAAGCGACGGATTTCCTGAGGATGGGAACGACGACCGATTATATCGGCGTGGAAGAGGATGAATTCAGAGTCGCAGTCGAGAGTGTTTCTGCCGGCATTCTGAAAGCCGCAGGAGTGATTGAGCAGCCGTCAGCCGCGTAGCCGGCCTTTATGAAGCTGACCGGTATGGCTGCCCGAGGCTTTGAACGTGAACGCAGTCTGTTTGACGGCTTCAGAGCTCTTGACTGTCTCGCTTGATTTATACCCGCGTCGTCTGCGGGGATTTGGATAAAACGCGGTGCAAATACTCCTCGAATCCTACGAAATACGATTCTCGACGGAGGAGGGGGGTAGACCACCGCGACCGTTCAGACAAAGCACCCGAGCGGGAAGCCAGGGGTGCAGCCCGGTGCTATACCGAAGGGCGGCTGGCGCGAGACGATTCGCGTATTAAGTTCGGTATGTGCGAGCGAATCATCTCGACTCGCATGCTCTGATGGCGCGACAACGGCTCCGAAGCTGCAGCGCTAGAGCGGCACACTCACCTCGTTTACGCGGGTTGGGGGTGCTTTGCTCTTCAAGCACTCTTCCTCACCAAAACTGCATATAAATACTTCATAATCGAGAAGTTCTCTAAAGGAGAATATAAGAGGCAGCTCCATCGATTCGAATTTCCGAAGGGGCATTTTGGTGTCTCTCCGCGCAGACTCTACTTCATGCTCTCCGGATTACGGCTTGCGGTGTGTACGCGCCTTTCATCAGGCGCGTACCCCTTTCGTAACGCCTCGTCAATTATTTTTGAATTGCAGCGAGGTGCTGCTCGTATCGTCCGAACGAGTCGTCCTGCCTAAGGTGCGCGTACTCAGCGAGAACCGTCTCCAACTTATCGTGCAGTAAGAGGGCAACGGTGAGGTAGTCGCCTGGGTTTTTTCGGAGATAATCGGTTGCTACCAGGTGACGGAAAGCGTGGGTGCCGAACCCCAACGTCTCCGGTACAAGTTTTTTAGTTAATTTTTCGACATGCCTACTGAGCCCTTCCCATTTTTCGCCAAATCGACTTGGAAACACTTGTGAGTTTTCTGGATTTTCTTGAACGAGTCTCGGGCGGTACTCGGTCACGTAAGAATCAATCCGTTCACAGAGTGCCGTTGGTAAGGGCGCATCGTACGGCGTTTTGCGAGAACGCGTTACATTCTTAAAATCATTCCTATCAAATCTCAGCCGCCATTGGCCATCTTCCCTACGATACAGATTGCCCGTGTTGCTGTTGTTCCACGTCATTTGAATGTAATTGCGACGTCTCAGCGGATTCGCCATGAGCATAGACAGCAAGAGCGCGTCTCGTTTGTGCAAAGCCTCGGTGACGCTCCCGTTCGGAGCGGCCGCCGCGCTCCTGTCCAAGTCGCGCACCGCACGTATGATGGGTGCCAAGGGTTCAGAGAGGTTTAGAAGAGGTTGGATTGGCTCATAAGGGTTTCTCGATTTGTCTCCAACTTGCTGTTTCCATTCTCCGGCGATTTTGAGAGAAGTTTCGCATGCCTCGCTCCAGTCTCCCTCGATAAACCGTTCTGGGAGAGTGCTTTGCATCGACGGTTGGAGCGCGAGATAGCCGCTCTGTGGATGAGTCAGGCTCTTTACTAGGCTGCAGAACGAACCATGGCCTCCGTGGATGATGCCGTCTGACCGCTGAGTAAGAAATTCGAGGTATCCGTTGACAGCATCCGGCACGGCTAGCCACGCCAGAGTTTGTGCTTCATCGACGTTAATACCGAATCCGCCTTCTGCGGACGGACGTATCAAGTATCCGAAGTAACACCGAATCTCCATAAGAATTTTGTCAGCTGACGTGCATCCGAATTCGCCTTTCGTTGCGAAAGTCGAAACTTTGACGGCGATTTTGCTCTTATGCAGCAGCCTCCACACGCCCTTCTTTGAGCGTTTGAGCTTTGGAAACCGAGTCGTTTTGTAGTCGAAGAAGGTTCGCCATTGCTCGGAGAACGAGACGGAAAGCTCTGGCTCTTTCATTCGATACGCTTCCTCCGAACGTTTGCGCTGACGAGAACGGTAGGCGATGGCAGGGGGCAAGGACTGAACATTCGCCGATATTTCAACCGACCGCTGATTCGGTACTAGGTTTCTGAGGGAATCGTTATCCAGTCCAAGTTCTCTTTCGAGGCGCCGCAGAGACGGGAAGGCGCGTCGGTTCGGCACGGCGCCTTTCAGCCATCTGCGGACCGCTTGAACATCCGCACCGGCTTTCCGCGCGATTTCGGTTGGACTTTCTGCGCGCGAAGCTATTGCTTGACGCAAGGCACGATGGAACTCCGTGTCGCCTGGAATGCTTCCAGCCTTTGTGGGCGTTTTCGGGTTTTTGGACAGCCTCAGCAATTCAGCCGTACGCTTCCAAAGCTTAAGGTGACTCCTCCGGTCAGATTTGGTTCTCGATGCCACGACGATGGATTCGAGATACAGCTCGGTCTGTGTTTGGAACGCTGAGGAAAACTCGGTTCCGACCCAAGACTCCACGGTCTTTCCTTGGAACGCCAAGAAAGAGTGAAGCGTGGACAACTGGTTCTTGAGCGCCTGTGGCATCGGCGTGGAGGCCGGAATGTTTTCGAATAGGCGGTTCTTGTGATGCTCTATCAGTTCTTTGACAGTCAGGTTCATGTTGGCGTCGCTAGGCTCCGGACCCTGCTGCCAACCGCCTTGTGTCACGTTATGTGAGTACGTTACGCGATAACGAAGATTCTCTAAGCCTTTGAAACCTTTGAGAAAACCCATGTGCCCTCCGAACGCTACTTTATGAGGGCAGTGTTCTGGCATTCGTTATTCGTGGCTGGCGGCGACGGCGACCCGGAGTAGGTTAAATCCCGTATAGCGAGACCAATCGCGGCAATCGAGATATATGTTCGCCATTGACTAAAAAGTGCAGGTGGTATGCGGAAAGCGAGGCTCGGCCGTTTTCAGGAACTTGCCAGCAAGATGAACAGACGGTGTCCTGAAATAAATCACGGTTCGATGGGCGCGGGACGGCGAAGCTACAAATCAATGACGAATAATCGAGACGAGAAGTGACTCGTCCTGCCTCGCTCTGCACACTGCAGTGCGCCTATACTTTGTTTCTGTCACTAGGCCAGACTAACTGGCTCAACAAAATGAAAACCAGCAAAGCTAGGTTGTATGTCTTCTCCGGCGCAGGGTTGTCTGCAGAAAGCGGACTTTCGACCTTCCGGACAGGAGATGGCATTTGGACGCGAAATAGCGTTGACGAAGTCTGTAATATCCACACGTGGCGGCAAAATAGGCCGACTGTCTTCAAGTTCTACAACGAGCGCATTCGCGAGCACGACAAGGCCACGCCCAACGTCGCTCACAAGCTTCTCGCGCAGTGGCAGCGGCGGTGGGGTGCCGAACGCGTGCGGCTGCTTACGCAAAATGTGGACGACTTGCTCGAGAAGGCAGGCGCAACGTCAGTCGTCCACCTCCACGGGGACTTGAACTCGTTGTTGTGTACGTCGTGCGACCTTGTTCTGCCAAAGGAGGGGCTGTACTTGGACCCCACGGCCGCATGCCCGATATGCGGAAACCATGACGGAGTCAAACCAGGTGTCGTATTTTTTGGTGAAAGCGCACCGGCATATCGCCATCTACGTCGTCTGAGCGCGGAAATGCAGGCATGCGACATCTTTCTCTGCGTTGGCACGGCCTTCGAAGTCGTAGCGCCAGAGACCATGCTTCCTTCCAACCGCTGGAACATACATCCTAGAAACTTTCTTGTAGACCCGTCGCCGACTCGACGGGAAATGTGCGGCGTCGTGGAAGCTCATCCAGCAACAGTAGGTTTGCAGAACCTGCAGGACGAGATTACTTCCCTTATGGAATAGCCGGGCAATCCAGTCCGAACCCCACACGCACACCAAACAACTCCTCTGCTGAGCACCATTTAATGATTTGCGGAACGCAATCTGACGGTGCCAGCGGCGCAGACTGCCAACGTCGCTGCCGATGGGGCGTCGTTGCACAAATCACAGGGGCAAGTGGAGTTTTACCTTGCTCAACTTTTCACTTTCGCTGCCGTTAAGAAAATCAGGAGGCAGCTCGGCAGGGCGGATACCTTCGACTGCTCAATGCGTCGGACGCTCCGCTGGGTTGTCGGTGGCTTGGCCTGGTTAGCGGTTCAGAAAATGTCAATTCTTGGTTTCCATGAGACGGAGTTAGGGCGAGCTCTCTCTACAGTTGCTCACGCGCTCGACCAGATTCGGGCGCTCTCTGCCACAAAGCCGTCAGATGAATGTTCTAGGCAGGTCGACGCGATGGCCGAAGCGGGCCTCTCATCGCTCCGAGTGCTGGTCAACTGCATCCATGCGCAACAGGCCGACCTCAAAGAAACGTGCTGGAGAATGGGAGACGCGCTTCAGCAGGTCCTTGTGGCCCAGGAACAGGCGCTTTCATTCCAGGAT
This sequence comes from Caballeronia sp. S22, assembly GCF_964261745.1. Taxonomy (NCBI): domain Bacteria; kingdom Pseudomonadati; phylum Pseudomonadota; class Betaproteobacteria; order Burkholderiales; family Burkholderiaceae; genus Caballeronia; species Caballeronia sp. S22. The sequence continues at coordinate 1,221,528 of NZ_OZ180035.1, forward strand.
GTAGCGAAGAGCTCTGTCGAGCAGTTGCGCGACTACGTATATCCGGACGACAAAATGATTTACTGAATACGCTATATCCGGCCTGTGGGCGCACGGAACGCTGAATGTGCCAATGCTTAAGCGGACTCGTCCAGATGGCTCCGGGTAGGTGTCCTTGTGAGCACCATTGGGCCCGACAGCGGCGTGCGGAATCTGCAGCAGGCTTTGTTGGCGACCGCGCATACCGCAATGCTTGGGTGGCCGGTGACATTGCATTTCGTTTCGCAGTACGTCTAACATCGAAAAAGATAAAGAGGCTATCGGGGAAGCTGCATGAGAGAACGAAAGGACACGCCGATGAGCTTTCGGGCCTCGGCGCGCTTCGAGACGGCGCTCACGCTCGCCGCAGGGCACGAGAATCGGAGCCAGTCCAACCTGCTAGAAACTCAAATATTTGAGTTCTGCCGTCGAAAGGGTATCGAGGTGCCCGCAGAACCAGTTCACCAACAAGACTAAAAGAAGACCCGCCATGTACCAGAACTTCGTTCACGCGCCGGTCATTGCGAAGCTGTGCGCGTTCGCCATCCTTGTGCTCTTCGGCTATTTTCTTTGTTGGTTTGTTCCGCGAGCCGTGATTCGCGGTCTCGCGCTCAAGCGCGTCATTGCCGGTCTCAATCGCCTTAAAGAAGGCGAGAGTCCCGCACCGCTCTTCGCCAAGAACGAAGACTTGGCGCACCTTTGGAGCGAATACGACGAGACGCTCTTCAAGCAAGAGCGCTTTGAGTCTGCGCAGCACGGTTATGTCTTCGACAAAAACCGCTCAACGGTTCCAGCAGAGATGTTTTTTAACACTCAGACGACCGTGGACTCTTATGTCGGCGCTGAATTTTTTAAGCACGTTCCCGGCATCCTGACAGGTATCGGGATTATTGGAACGTTCTTTGGCATTCTGCACGGCCTCGACGCATTCAACGTAAGCGCAGACGCCGCGCAGGTTCGCGACAGCCTGAAAGGGCTGCTGGGCTCCGTGTCCGAAGCGTTTGCGGTGTCCGCCGGCGCCATCCTGTGCGCGATGGTCATCACCTTGTTCGAGAAATTGCTTCTCGCCAGCCTTTACAAGAAGAGTGAGGCGCTCGCCATTGAAATCGACAAACTCTACAAGGCGGGCGCCGGCGAGGAGATGCTGCAAGACCTGGTTCAGTCCTCGTCGGACTATCTGTCTAACAGCAAAACCTTGAAGGACGCGCTCGTCAATGACCTGAAGGGGATTCTGGAGCGGGTCGCCGAAACCCAGATTGCCGAGCAAAAACGCATCATCGACGCCCAGATTAACGCTCAAACGCAGAGCACCGAGCAACTCGGCAAGCAAATCGGGCAACACATCAGCGACGGTCTGGAAAAAGCGCTCGCGGAGCCGATGAAGGCAGTGCAGGCAGCGGTGGAAAACGCTGCCAAGGAGCGCTCCGGAGCGGTTCACAACCTGCTTTCGGAGGTCGTGAAAGAACTCAATCAGAGCCTTCGCGACCTTTTCGGTGACCAGATTGCGGGTATCAACACGATGCAACAGCAGACCATCGCCGCGTTGCAGTCTGCTGTGGCGAAGATGGAGCATCTGTCCACGACGCTCACGAGCGCCGGAACAGATGCAACGGGCAAGATGGGTGAGCAGCTGGCCGAGGCTATCAAAAACATGGAAGCCAGCCAGACCCGCATGACCAACGAGATGACGCAGGCTGCGACCGCGATAAAGGGGATTGTCACCAGTTCGCAGACGGCGACGAACGACGGGATGCTCGCCGCGTTGGAAAAGGTCAGCACCAATGTCGACGCACTCGTTAAGCAACTGACCGAAAAAATCGAGACTTCTCAAACCGCAACGGGCGAGGCACTCGCGAAAGCCCTGTCCGAGGTGACCGAACGTGTGAGCAGCCTTGTGGCGTCGTTGACGACTAACGTTGAAACCTCGCAAACTGCGACAGGTGAAGCGCTCACGAAGGCACTGTCAGATGTGACAGAGCGCGTTGGTGGTCTCGTCGCGTCGTTGACGAACAATGTCGAAAGCTCGCAGACCACGACGAGCGCCCACTTGCAGAAGACCGTTGATGACGTGAGCGCGTCAGTTGCAAAACTGGTCAATGGATTGTCAGACTCGGTCGCCAACACGCAGAAGGAAACCGGGGCGCAACTGACCCAATCGGTGGCCAGCGTGAAGGACTCGGTCATGTCGATGGTTGACGGTCTCAAGGAGCAAGCAACAGAAGCGGAAGCTGCTCAGGAAAAGCGGCAGCAGCAACTCGCCGCTGATGCGCAAGCCGCAGCTGCGCAAATTTCGGCCGACGCGCGGGCGGCAGCCGCGCAAATGTCGTCTTCAGTGGACTCGCTCGCGACGGAGGTCCGCAGGCTTGTCTCCGGGACCGGGGTTGCAGTCGACAAGATGCGTGAGAGTGTCGACGCAATGGGCAAGGTGACCGGCGAAACCGTTTCGCAGATGAACGCGGGCGCGAACACGCTCTACACGGCGGCGCACGAGTTCGAGAAGGCCGGCACCGCACTGACCGGCTCGCTTAACCAAGCGACCGGTCTCACCGATAAGCTCGCGGCCGCAGCGGGGTATGTGGGCACGGCATCGCAGACGATGCAATCTGTCGTCACGGATTATCGCGCCCGCTGCGACGAGTTCCAGTCGATGCTTGAGCAGCTCCAAAAGGTCGTGTCGCTCGCGGAAGGTTCCCTGAGCCATGACGTCCTCGAGCAGATTCAGGCCTCGAGCAAGGCCCTCACGGTCGCTCAGCTGCAAGTCGAGGAGTTCATGAATGGGGTGACCGACGTCCTCCAGGACTCCAGCGACAAATTCCAGTCCAACCTCACCGAAGCTATGGAGCGCGCAGCCAGCAAACTGGTCGACACAACTGGGAAGGTGACAGGCTTGCTTGGCCGCACCATCGAGAACCTGGCAATGGCGGTGCGCCCGGTTGTGATGGACGAGGAGGCTTAAATGTTGAGCTCACGCATCGTTTTGAAACGGGGCGGCAAGGGCGAGGCAGAAAAGCCGTTCTGGATTAGCTACGCGGACCTGATGACTGCGCTCATGGTGCTGTTCCTCGTCACAATGTCGGTGACCCTGCTTGCGGTCACCAAGCAGGTGAGTGAGGCCGAGCGCCAAAAGGCCGAGCGCGACCGGGAAATCGCGGAACTACTTCACCGCGTGCAGGTCGCCGCGAAGAACGCCGGTATCTCAGTCGACATGGACCGCAATGTCATCGACTTCGGAGACAAGGCGCACTTTGACAAGAATAGCTCGGGACTGAAGCCTGAACAGCAAAGGCTGCTTCGCACGTTTGTGCCTCAGGTGCTCGCCATCGCGCGCGACCCACTCGGCCAGAAATGGCTTAAACAGATTGTAGTGGAGGGGTTCTCCAGCCCCGAGGGCGACTACCTCTACAACCTCAATTTGAGCCTCCAGCGCAGTCAGCGCGTGCTGTGCGTCCTGCTGGCAAAGCCGCCTGCCGGCGAGACCGGCATGAGCAACGACGAGCTCGAGCAAATTCGCGACCTCTTTCTCGTCGGAGGCTATTCGTTTAACGCGGCCAAGGCGTCCTATGAGGACAGCCGGCGCGTCGAGCTTCGACTGGAGTTTCTGGGTATTGCTGAACATCGTCCGTCGACCAACGGCGCGCCGCGCGGCAACTTTGGCACCTGTGCCTTGGGAGCAAGTTGATGAGCTTCCTCGACGACCTGCGTAACCGACTCAACCGGCCGCAAAACCAGCCGGTTTTCCTGCAATCTCCCCTGGACGCTCTCGAAGCGCAGTTCGACGCTCTAACGCAGAATCTTAAGGGCCACTCGGCGAAGGCGCCGGCGGACGCCATCGTCAACGCCGTTGAGCGCTTCCAAAGAGACCCGCGTTTCAGGCACTCCCACGATGCGCTGCTCGTGAGCCTCGGCTGCGACCGGCCTATCGGGAAGATGCGTTATCGGCTCATTGAGGACAACGCCCGGTTTCCCGCCGTCCTATCAGGCGTGGACCGATTCCGTAAGCATCGGCCCATCTTCCGCGACTGCTATAAGGGGCTGCTCGACACGTACCTCGGCTATCACCCCGATATGAAGGGCGCATTGAAGGCCGGCCGCCCAAATTGGGAAATGCTTCGGGCCTGGCTTGACTCTGGTGCGAACGGACTGCGCGACCCCGAGGGTCTTGACGAGAACTGGGTGCCTGAACTCGTGGCGCACCGCGAGCTTTTCTCCGACGCGCCGGTTGACGCATTTGCCCGTCAAGTGCTCGAAGGAAAGGACGAGGCGTTTCTGCACTTCCAGCAAGCACTCGGCATCGACCGCACGTCGTGGCTTATGGAGCAGGTGGTGCTCGCGCAAGTGCGAGCGGCCGCAACGGCGGGCATCACGCCGTACATCCCGAAACTGTTACCGCTGCTCGAATCGCTTGCCAACCAAAACCCGGTTGTGTTCAATCAGGGGCTTTCGGAGGTTCTAAGCGCCTACTGCAGCCACAGTGGCGGGCCGCTGCACGGGGCGCTGCGAGACTTTTCCCTGCACTTCTGGGGCAATCCGCTGCTCCTGCACAGAGAAAGCACCACGGGCTGGGCCACCGTGCCACGCGCGCCGCGCGATATGGTCAAGAAGTGGTTCAAGCTGCACGTCATTCAGCAGTTCTTCAACGTGCTCGCCAAGCAGGACCAGCGCGAAGACGACGACATTCGTCTCAAGCGTGAGCGGCGGCGAGACTTCTGGGAAAAGTACGCCGACGTTGTCGGCGATGTGAAGTTCGCCCTGGGGCCCAACGCCCGGAACAGCCGCGAACCACGCATGGTTGAAGTCATCAAGCTGATGGACGGCATGACCCTCGACCTGTACGGGGCCGGAGACGGTCAGAACAATGCCTTCATCATGCGCTTCGGCGATTGGGTCGTTGCAGAGTTTGGGCATGAAAACAACCGGTGCTTCATTTACCGCGCATCGGACGTTCCCTTTGAGAATGGCGACACCACGATTTCCGCACAGGCGATTCGCCATCACATTCCAAGTACCGAATACACAAGAAGCGGCCCGGCAAAACTGCGGCACCACGACACGGGCGGCTATCCGTGGGAAGACCACTTCGAAGAAGCGCTGAGCCATCGCGGCACCAAGATGCCGGTCGTCACACGGGCCAGCAAAACGTCGGCGACGACGTGGAAACCCCAGGTTTCGACGCAAACTGCCAAACAACCCGTTCAGTCGCGGGCTGCCGGGCATTCCGCAGCCAGCTACCAGGCGCCCGCTAGGCCGGGTGCGAGTAGCTCGACGACGGTGAAGGTGACGCCGCGCCAGCAAATCGCGCAGTCCACCGCGACTCAGACCACCGCCGGGCAAACCGCCGGCGCCAGCGCGTGGCGCAACCCGTCGATTTTGAAGCCGTCGAACAGCACAGACAGCAGGTCAGCCCCTGCAGCCGCGCCGATGTCCGCCTCGACCTCGGCCCCGGATGCTCCCATTGTGCATCTGCCTTTCGGAGCGAAACAGGAAAAAGAGCTGCTCAATCTCTGTCGCAAGTACGACATCTACGTCCGAGACATGCGCGAGCGCGAGGGCTATCTTTGGGTTGCCCTGGACAAGCCCGAGGACAACCGAATGACGCCTTTGCTGCAAGCATACGGCTTCAAGTACCGCCCGGGCAAGGGTTGGTGGCGCCAGGCCTAATGGCCCAATAAGCACAAACAGAGACAGGGATTCAAGGCATGTTGAAGTGGCTCAAGAGAAAGACCGATACCAGCGCAGGCCAGTCGCAAAGCGCCCCAGTGTGGCGAGCATTCGGGCCAGAAGGGGTCGACCTCGGGACGTTTGAGACCGTGGGCTCCCGCGCGGGTGCCGCGCCGCTTGCCACGCCGACCGTCCCCGCGCTCATCATGCAACTGCACGACGAGGGCTTCGCCACTGGGACGGACGAGACCGCTCACCTCTCATGGGAGAACCTTTACAACCTGTTGGGTGAGCCGGCTTTCTCTCGTAGCCTGGACCAACTGGAGCTTCCGCCTGCTGCCGGCCTCGCACCGGAACTCCAAAGCCGCAATTCCCTCATTGACCCGGATTTCTCCATCCGCGTAGCGGGTTGGCTCGACGACAATCGCCGTTCTATTGAAGAAGTGACGCGCAATGGCGCGCTTGTCACGGTCAAGGGGCAGCAACACCTGCTTTCGCGCCAGGCGTGGGAGACGGCAGAGCAGGTCGCACGGTTTCAGGTGCGTCCAGATGCGGAGCGCACCGAGGGCATGAATCGGATGCGCTGGGGCCAGATTCGACGCTCCGCGCTCACGGCGAAGGCGGGCTTGGACCAGTTCTTGTACAAGAGCATCGTCGTCACACCGGACACCATCGACATCATCCCGAAGAAAACGGGCGCGGACACCACGCGGATGGTTGAAATCGTTCCGACCTTCGAGGGTGCGCCTGCCAACTGGCTTGAGGTGTTCGATTCATACCCGACAGTACCAGGTCACTACGACATCAGCACCCCCGAGGGTTCGGTTCACGTCATCGTGACGCCCGAAGTGCACACCGTGCTTTCCAGCATTCGGAAGATGCCAGGGCGTCTTGTTTCCGGCAGTCGCGCCGAAGCGTTCCTTCTGAATCCTTTCGCCGCACTGGGCGAGGATGCGAAAGCGGTCATCGATGAAGAGCAGTTCGAGCGCGCCAAGGTCGAGGCAGGAATCTTCTTCGACCATTTCACGTCGATTATCCGTCGCGACGCGCTTGGATATCCGGAAGCGGTCGGGCTGACCATTGAGATGACGCTCGCGGACCGGGTGTCTGCGGAGGAGCGGCTCTTTTCAGACGATGCCGAGCTGGAGCACTTCATCCGGGGCGCCGAGCGAGCGATTGCTGCCGAACGTCAGCTTTACGCGTGGGAAGGCTACGATTTCGAGTTGCTCGGCGACAGCGAGGAACATCTTGCGCTCTTGAAGGCGGCTCTTGAAGAGCGACACGCTCCTCGTATTCTGGTTCGCCACGCCGACGTCTATGACCTGAGCGCCTACACCTCACGTGTCAATGACATCGGCCTCGAGCAGCCGTACTACTCGCCGTACATCGCGAAGAAGGGCGACGAATGGTGGCCAGAACACCTGGTCAACGTCATCGTGTACACGCCGGACGGCAGCAACGAGCCGGTTGCGGTGCCCATCACGGATGACGTCAAGGACGAGCTGGGCGCAAAACTGAAGGAGGCGGAGGCCACCGGCAAGCCCTCGGTTGAATTGCCCGGGTTCCCGCAACCTATCCCCGTCACCGAAGCTCGCGACATACTCGACGCGTTCATCAACTTTGGAAAGGATGTTCGGGAGGGCTACGACAAGCCGCCGAAGACCCGCGACCGCAAGGACAAGCCCGCTCGACCGAAGGCGAAGCAACTGCTGTTGAAGCCCAACGTTGATGCGGTGGACTACGAGGAGGTGCGCAAAGAGATTCTAACCACCTTTGCGCCGGTACCCGCGCTGCCTTCAGGCTTCAGACCAGAGACGAAGTTGCTGGAGCACCAGGAAAAGGGCGTCGCGTGGCTCCAGCACCTCTTTCAGCATGCGCCGGCCCACTGTCGTGGCTGCATCATCGCGGACGACATGGGCCTGGGAAAGACGCTCCAGTTGCTAACGTTCATGGCGCGGGCATTTGAGGACACTCCGGCGCTTCCGCCGGCGCTCATCGTGGCTCCGGTCTCCCTGCTCGAAAACTGGGCTGAGGAGATGGGCAAGTTCTTTAAAGAAGGGACGTTCCGGCCTCTCGTAGCATACGGCGACAATCTGGCGTCGCTTCGTGCGCCGCGCTCGGCTATTGACGAGAAGCTGCAACAGGAAGGCCTCGTCAAGTTCCTGCGACCGGGATGGGTCGGCGACGCAAACATCGTGCTGACGACCTATGAGACGCTTCGCGACCTCGAGTTCTCGTTCGCTGCGGTCAAGTGGTCGATTATGGCCTGCGACGAAGCGCAGAAAATCAAGAACCCGAACTCGATGGTCACCCGTGCGGCCAAGAAGCAGAACGTGATGTTCAAGGTGGCCTGTACAGGAACGCCTGTCGAAAATACGCTCGTTGACCTGTGGTGCCTCTTCGACCTGGTCCAGGCCGGGTTCCTTGGCGCACTCAATGAGTTCGGCCGGCGCTATCGCAAGCCGATTGAAGCCGACACGGATGAAGAGAAGGCGCGCGTTAAGGAGTTGCGTGGCCTGATTGAACCGCAGATACTGCGCCGCATGAAGACGGATGTCGCACAGTTGCCCCCCAAGCACATCATTCCAGTGCGTATCCCCTTGTCGAACCTGCAGCGCACCTACTACACGAGCGCAGTCAACCTGTTCAAAGGCCTCAAGAAGAGCGACAAAGAAGCAGCAGCGTCCCCGTTCAAGAACCATCTCGGGGTGCTGCAATATTTGCGCTCCATCTGCACTGCGCCGCACGCGCCCGGCCTCGGTCGTTTCTCGCCCCAACCACTTGCGCAGGCACGCGCGGAAGCCCCGAAACTCGGATGGCTTCTCGACACGTTGCGCGAAATTCAAGGCAAGGAAGAGAAGGTCATCGTCTTTGCTGAGTTTCGCGAAGCGCAGCAGATGCTCGCGTACTACATCAAGGAAACGTTCGGCTTCGAGCCACGCATCATCAATGGCGATGTCACCGCCTCCGCGAAACACGTCGCGAGCCGACAGAAGCAAATTCGTGCTTTCCAGGAGAAGCCTGGATTTGGCGTCATCATCCTTTCGCCGGTCGCCGTCGGTTACGGGGTGAACGTGCAGGAAGCCAATCACGTCATCCACTTCACGCGAAACTGGAATCCCGCGAAGGAAGACCAGGCGACCGACCGCGCGTACCGCATTGGTCAGAAACGAGAGGTATCCGTCTACTTGCCAATCGTGAGCGCCGAAGATTTCAAGACCTTCGAAGTTCGGCTCGACGAACTGTTGGAAGAGAAGCGCAAACTCGCCGGCGACATGCTCAACGGGACGGGTACGGTAATGCCCACCGACTGGAACATCCAAGATATCGTTCCGGACGGCGCGAACGACGAGACCTTCAACCACGAGGTCACGTTGGATGACGTCTTGCGCATGGAGTGGGACTATTTCGAGGCCTATGTCGCCGCCGTCTGGCAGAAGAAGGGCTTCCGGACCGTCTACCGAACGCCGGCGAGAGACGGCGGCGTCGACGTGGTGGCATTTACAGGCAACGCCGGGGACCTTATTCAGTGCAAGAGCTCGGGTGTCATCAATGCCAGCCTGAACGACGAGGGAGTCAAGGATGTGGTATCCGCTGAAGCCGAGTACCGGCTCCGGCACCCGGGCGTCAACTTCTCGAAGTGGGCGGCGACGAATCAGTTCTTTAACGAGACTGCCAGAGAAAAGGCCCGCCGCAACAACGTCACCCTCGCCACGCAGAAGGAAGTTGACACGTGGCTCGCTCAATATCCAGTCACAAACGCAGACGTGCAGCGGTTCCTACATCTCGACTGGGAGCGGGCCGCTTGACTCGATGCAATGTACGAATCCAGCGCCTGCTTTCCGCAAGGAGGCCAATGTGAGGGTGCTGTCGCTATTGTTAAATCAGTTAAATCGGCGATGCGATAAAACTGTTCGCTACCCTCTAGAAAAGCTTTCAAGCCGTCGAGAAGGCTTGTGGCAGCAAGCACTTTAGGAAAAGAGGCCTGACAGTCTCGGCGGGAAGAGTGTCCTTGGGATGGCGCGTTGCGCCATGCGCTGCCAGGAGCAGCAGGTAATCCGCACCAAACCCGTCGTACTTACTGCGCTATCTGCTGAAAGAGAAAGAGTACAGCAGTGCATTACCATCTCGATTTCGAGCGACAGCAGGCGATGCGGCAGCTTCTAGAGTCAAAAACTCGGCAGTAGAGCTGGCAGTTGGTGCCGGATGCCGAAGCGCAAACGTCCAGAAGCCGGACGCAATCGTTGAGCGATTCCGCGAAGGCAGGTTAGGCCTGAAAGAGGCTTTGCGGGTCTGTTTCGAGCGCCTCCGCAATGCGTTGAACGTTGTCGATTGTGATGTTTGTTACGCCACGCTCTACCTGCGATATGTAGCTGCGATGAAAACCGCACCTGTCACTCAATTTTTCCTGCGAAATCTTTCTTTCTTGCCGTTGTCGTCGCAGATTTTTTGCGAGTCGCTGCCGAAGCCACGGCTCCACCATTTTGTTATCAATTTCGTCCATGCGCGACGATAAGCTCACGGCGATGTATTCGTCTACCGTTTAAACATCTCAGGCGTTTACTTCTACTGCCGATACATCTACACTCTGTAGGAAGGAACGCTTGTGTCGCCCGTCTGTGGGGTTTCGACGACCGATGCCTTTGACGGAAGGGCGCGCACTCAAGGGTTGGCGTTGACTGAGAGCGCCAACTAAGGTGTCGAGGTCGGAGAAGTTCTCGCAGTGAGCGGACCAGAAGATGCATGGTGGCGACGCATCGACAAAGTCCGAAGTTGGTTAACCGACAGCCGTTAATGGGTTAGGTCGCGCATCAGTTGCCACGAGAGTCACGTCGACCTTGGCGTCGAGAAGGGCATCAAAAAGAGGTCTTAGGCATGACAGTTCGAGATACGCTGGACGGCGCCGACCGAATAGATGGCAAGGCCATGGTAGCGACCGGCGAGTTGATTTCGGCTGAAGCACTATGCGAACGACTGCGCATCGGGCCGGCCCGGCTCTACCGCTTCGTGCACCACAAAAATATTTTCTCCATTGACGTTGACGGCGTAGTGTTTTATCCGGTCTTCTTCGCACAGCGGCTCGGGTCGCCGCTTACGTTGGCCCACACCTGCCAAATCATCTCGCCGGCTCCAGTTGAAGCCCGGTTTCGATTCCTAACGTTGCCGCGAAAAGACTTGAATGGCCGACGCGCCCTGGATTGCCTTGCCGACACTGACGGTTACTCCCGTATAACCGAACTGGCACAAGCTTGGATAGAGAGTCAGTTTCGGACGTCGGTTCGGGGATATCAAGGCCTACATAGCGTCGAACCCGACGACGGCTCTGCTGTTCTGAGTGCAGCGTCCGACTGCGACCCATCGGAGCATGTCTGGACGCGTGCACGAAAGGTCATCGACATTGAGGGGGGTGAACACGAGGACGGCTCCAACGAACTCGCGCAGACTGCTACGTTCTTCGTCAGTCAATCATCTATTTTCAATGGTACTGAATTGCAGGCGAAAGTCTATGTCGAAGTTGTGGACAACAAAGCCCACGTCCGCACTGAGAGAATCGTGCACTTCCATGGAAAAGACGTCGTTGTACTGGCCGACGGACAAAACGTGCAGAGCATTGTGCGTTCGATTCTTGATGCTTTAGACCACCCGGGCCCGGGCTGCGCATCACGGCTTTGACGATAGGTCCAGGAGTCCGTCCGTCTTATCCATTGATGCGCGAGGGGTAATCGATGCGAGTTCGAGAATTGATTGAGATGTTGAGAGGCGCCGACGCGGAAAGCGTGGTGCTTTTCCTTGAGAACTACGCAGACATGGGTGAGTCCGATGAGATTTCCAACGTGCTGATTCCACAGACTCCTTGGGTGCATGAAACCGGCGCCTATTTCGGAGACCGATATGAGATTCGTCTTCCTGCATCGGAGCGAGGCGAGGTTGAGTCCGGACGGACGGATGTCGTGCAGCGATTCGAACGGGTTGTCGTACTGTCGAATGGTCCCACGAATTTGCGCTTTGTTCGCGACGAGCAGTGACGATGAAAGTAACGAAGACCCCGCTCGATTCTTGAATCCGATTAGTGAGCGAGCAATGACGACGCCAGCCGAACGAAAAGCTGCGCTCCTGCAGGCGCGCGACTTCCTTTTGACTTTGTCTACTGTCACGAAGTTCGACGCCGCCACGCTTCGCTCGCGAGCTCAAAGCTTGCTGCGGCACTATCCGGACCCAGGAATGATAGGGTTAATCGCCGAGAGCACAGAGTGGTTGGAGGGCAAGCAAGAAGAACCCGAACGTCAGGCGCCACTCGTGAAAAAAGTCGAGCTGCCGCCCTTGCCGTCGTCCGCACCCGACGACTCTCTACTCAATGAGAGCTTCTTCGAGGACTTCCGTCAACGCGAACTCGAGAACTTGCGAGCAAGAATTCAAAGCGGCGAACTTGTCTCGATGGACGAATTTCGGCGACGCCTCGGGGCCTCGAGTGAGGCGCTTCGTCATCTGATTGTCGAAGGTAGTGTGTTCGCTATTGACGTAGACGGGCTATTTTACTTTCCTTCGCTGCTAGTTGACGAACGCTACGACAGAGAGAGGCTCTTCTCAATCTGCCGCATCATCTGGCCTGCGCATCCCACCGTTCGGCTGCATTTCCTGACGTCGAGGCGAGGAAATCTGGGCGGCCTGACTCCGTTGGAATGTCTGGCAGATAACAAACGATATCGCATGCTCAGGGGGGCCGCCTGGGCAGAATCGGTAGATTCGTACCGAACGTCTATTAGCGCCTACGCTGGCTTGCACGACACAGAGCCGAGCGATGCGTCGCCGTCGTACTCAGTCGCCGCAGACGTTGACCCGAGGGTCGGATTCTGGAAAAGAGGCTTGCGGACCTTAATGGACCATGGGTTCACTGGCGTATTCCCCCCATACGAGCAACTGCGCGAAGCGACCATTTTCATTTCGCAGACAAGGGGCGGTTCGACGACAGCAGACGAGGGGGCAAAGTTGAGCCTCTCAATCGACGGCAGTTATGCGAGCGTGAACGTCGAGCGATTTGTGTCTAAGGAAGGCCAATACCTCCGAGTTCCTCTTACAGGCACCGAAACCATCGAGGACTCGATGCGGGCCGTATTTCGAGAGTTATGGAACCGAGGTGCACGGTGACGTACCAGCCCAGCAAGGAAGAGGCGAGTCCCCGACGACGGGTCGAAGTACGTCTCAGGAATTTTTCCATGGAATCCGCAATGCCTCGCTCGACAGTACATGCGAATGGTCGCACGACAACCGTACCCAAGAAGGTCAGGCATGCACTGCGCTTGCAGCAAGACATGACGCTGGTGTGGACGGTGAGCTACGACGAGAGCGTTACCGCGAGGGTTAAGTCGCCCTTACCGGGCGGACTTGCTCACTTCGGCACAGCGGGCGAGAAGAAGGGCGCCAAGTGATGCTGTGTGAATGTCTAGGTGCCAGTCGAATCGAACGGAAGCCGCAAGAGGACACGATGCGAGGAAATTTCGACGGTTTGCACATTGCCTGGGAAGCCAGCGTGTACTCTGGTAAGCGATGGAGCCTAGACGACCTTTCGGGACCCCTCTCTACCTCACGCGGCATGTTCAGCGCTGACATGCATCGAGTGTACCCGTCGGTAGGTCGCTGCTTGCTTGCGGGAATGCTCACAAACATGAGCGTTCTGGCTCGTTGGTACTACCCGGCCGAGCCTAGGGCGAGTATGGAGTCAGTCATGACGGTGTTCGTCTACCGGCTCGTCCACCCGGAACGAGAAGACAGAGAATTTGCAGCACGGCTACACATCGATTTTCACAACGGACGTGGGTCTGCGTCGATATTCATGGCCGAAGAACAATACGCGTTCATCGACTTGGTGCATTGGGAGACATCGGATGGTGTGTGGGACATCGTCTTGAGAATATTGCGCGAGTTTTTTTTTGGTATTCGTTGAATGGCTTGAGACGAGGCGGGCCCGCACCACGAAGGTGGTGCCTGTGTATGCAATATCGCTTTCTGGTTCTGACTTGAAGACCGTCTTGAAGGAAGAGACTTGGCTATGCGTGATAGAACGGTCATCGTGGTGGTGAAGGACGAGCGCACAGTCGACACCTCGACGCTTTGCCGGATTGTTGACCGCATGACCAGCGGACAGTATGACGGGGGGCAGCAAACTCTTCGGTGCAGAAATGTCAGGCTTTGAAGTTGACCGGTAGGAGACTCGACGATTTTCGCTGAACTCAAAAGAGGCAAGCGATGAACGCATTCTCGCAGCCAAATATCTCAGCTCGGCTCAGGCTGCGTTATCACCTTGGCGACGCGGTTCGAGATGTCGTCTTGTTTGGTCTTACTTTCAACGAGGCTGTCGAGCATGTTGCGCTCCCAGAGGTCGATGCCGATTTGTTCAAGAGTCTATTGCAGTCAGAGTTGACGCAACTTCAGATATACAACTGCGCTCGGTACCGGCTTTCGATGGAGAACACCCAGGAATGGATTGACAAGGGGCGACCTCGCTAGCGTCACCATCGTTGTCGTACCCGTGCATTTGGTCCAACGCCGTCCAATCCGAAGCCAATTACCTTAGTCTCCCAAAACCTTCACCTCATGACCGTACTCGACATCTACTGCAACACCACCTTAGTTGGAACCTTGGCGTACTGGGCGCAGAGTGGCATCTTTACGTATCTCCCCGGTACGAGGGCGGCCGACGCCGTGTCGCTTCGCATGCCGGTACGAGGCGACTCTTACATCTCGCCCCGAGGCATCATGCCATCGTTTCAGATGAATCTACCAGAAGGGTTTAAGAAGGACCTCATTCGTGAACAACTTGGGCCCAAAGGGGATGTAAGTGAGATGGGACTGCTCGCACTTTCAGGCGCGAACACTATCGGGCGCGTGCGAGCAATCTCTCGCGGAGCGCCGCCGACCACTTCAAGGTATAAAGTTGACTTGGCGACGCTTCTCGCCGTTCCAAATTCGAGAGACAACCTGCTGAAACATCTCGATGCCGGCATTTCCGAGGGGGTTTCTGGCGTGATGCCCAAGAGGTTTGCATCCGTGACCGAAGACTCAACCGTCGGGACGGGCGAGTACATTTTGAAGACCGGTCCCCTTGACTTGCCGGGGCTTAGCATCAACGAATATCTCTGCCTAGAGGTCGCGCGAAACACAGACTTGGAGGTTCCAGAGACGCAACTTTCTGCCGATGGACAAGTGCTCGCGATACGGCGTTTCGATGTCAGGGCGAATGGTACGCGCCTTGGCGTCGAAGATTTTTGCGCCTTGAATGGCCTTGAGCCAGCACGGAAATATCATGGTAGCGTCGAGGACCTCGCGAAACTTTGTCACAGGTACGTTGGCGTTAACAACAGAGACGACAGTAAGCGCAAGCTGTTTCTGCTGTTGCTCTTGAACAATGCCCTGCGCAACGCCGACGCGCACATGAAGAATTTCGCACTGACATACACGAATGGGCAGGATGCGCGACTCTCCCCGACCTACGACATCGTCACGGTCACTGCCTACTCTCGCTACCGGGATAACACACCAGCGTTGCCTCTGAAAGGTAAAAAGGTGTGGTGCTGCGGTAAGGCGCTGTTCGAGTACGGTGGCGAGCGATTAAGTCTCTCGGCAGCAGACATGAACGCGGCAATCGAGCAAGTGGTAAGCGCGGTACAGAAGGTGCTTCCCTTGGTCCGGGAATATACGGAATGCTACCCAGAGTTCAGGGACGTCGGCCAGCGAATGCTTGACATTTGGACACAAGGACTTGAGGACATCAAGCCAGATGCTAGGCCTAGGAAGGGTGCGCCCGCGCCGCTGCAAGCGCAGACGGGGCAGTCAACCACACCTACGAGCGTAGAGCGAAAGGCTGATAACCCTTATATCGACCCGAACGGTGCATTCGGTCACAAATCGCGATAGCGCGTCGTATCGATACTCGCGATTCGGCGTGGTAAATCCCGACCCGGGTTGCGATATAGAGCGATGATGACGGTCACTATTCACACGGAGTTTCAAAATGACTCAGTCAAAGCGCAGGCTAAAGAAGAAGCTACAGGCTGCCGGGCTGGATATGATGGTTGCGGCCACAGAACGGATGAACCTCTATGACGATGAGTTGCGGGACGCATTCAACGGCAACGTTTCCGGTGAACTTTCCACGCGAACCGTGCAAGACGTTCCTAAGGGGCACATGTCCAAAAAAGCTCGGTCTTTGCGGAATCGTCGGACATGATGTAGGCGCTATGCAGATAAACCTCAAAATATCCGTGTCTCGGCGGAATCGACGATATCCGAAAATCGAGGACGTTCATGCCTGCTGGTTGCCATTCGTCTTCTCCTGACCGCGCCTCAGCTGAGGCCCATCCTCGTAACCCAACGAAAGCACCTCAAGCTCACACAGACGCAGTTGGCACATCGCCTCGGCTTGAGTCAGAATCGAGAGTCGTACCTGGAAAGAAATCCGACGGACATAAATGTCCGGCAACTTCTCAGTTGGTGCGCAGTGCCCGGGCTCGACCTGCGACTTGAAGAGCGAAGGCCGGCCGAGGAAAATATCTCAGAATGGTGAGCGCCGTCTACATACCGCAAACCGTGGCCGATGATGAGCGCGCAGCGCTGAGGGACGATAGTCTAGGACGCAGTATGTCGAGCTTTCTGCACCTCACTCGTTTGCCGCTTGCCCGCTATCCTGCTCGAGCTCGCGGAGAAAATCCTCTACGTCTCGGAAACGGCCGGATTCTATTTCCGCGCGTCCGAGTTCAAGAATTACGAGCAATGCCATTGTCTGTTCATCGGTTTCCACGATTCTCTCCTGCTCGATACTGCTTTGAAAGCAATTGCGAACACTAATCAACTTCGCGCGAAGCTCGTCCCGTTCGGACCACGCAGTTTTTTGCGATATGCCGCGAAGCTCTGCAATCCGTATCTTGAGTGCGTTCTGAGACCGTTTTCGTTCAGACGAATAGAATCGTTTTGCTGAACGTCCATGACTCGTTCCGCGATTCTACGCCGCTAACCGTTAAGAAATTGGAGGCATCGCGACCGATGGCACGAGAGGCGTCGACTACTCGCTACGACGTCGCACGGAACCGCCTTTGATGTGGCCGTCTACACCTGCCTTCGACCTGAAACTTTCAAGGTTCGTCTGCCGCATCAATCCACGCCGACTCGGACGAGGTAATGTTGCGTTGCGCCGTCGGAGAGCAATTAAATTTGTACTTTACCCTAGGTTCGCATATATCTGTTTGTATGCCAAAGACTAGTCGCGCCCTTCGCCAGTTGCCTACTGCGACCGCCGCCCTCGAAAAGCTAGGCGCCGATTTGGCTGTTGCACGGCTATGGCGCAAGAAATCGCTGAAGACCTGGGCAAAGCGCGTGGGGTTATCGTCCCGACGTTGCAGCGGCTGGAGTCCGGAGACCCGTCGGTTGGCATTGGTATCGTAGCGACCGCGCTATGGCTTATTCGGCGCGACGGCGAACTCGGCAATCTCGCATCACCAGAACACGACCAAGGGGCAATTGAGATGGATGTTCGGGCGGCCCTTGAGTTGGGGCGGGCCCGTGCTCGGGCTCGGGCTTCTGCCGAAGCGCGCTTGCGGAGAAGTTCTCCGAAGAACTGATATGCGATTAGGGCGACTTGTTCGACAATTCGCCTTAATAGCTCCGCTTCCAGCCACCATGTAGCGATGCCACACACCAATGCCGCTGCTACCATTCATTGAACGAGGCAGTACGTCCAGGCGGAAACGTGTCTGTACAGAACTGTCGCGCCCGTCGGCACGGCGACTCGAGGTACTGAGGCTAGGCTCTCGCTCGATTTGAGCACCCGGCAGCTGCTCATTTGTCGCGCAGCCCACAGGCTTGACCTGTGACTCGAAGAAGCAAAAGTCGGTTGAGGGAGGACGTCTCGGAATGTTGAGCACTGTATGCCGCTTACAGACCATGGCTGATGATAGGCGCGAAGCCTTGGCAAGGTCGAGTCTAAGATCACCTCATTACACATAAGTCGCGACGGTGGCACGCCGCGAAAAGTCGTTTACGGTCAATGACATAGCGGGTGGGGTTGTAAACTCTTTCGGACTGGCGTTAACTCTTGCATTTTGGGCGGCACATGACGCAAGAGAAATCGAGCTGGGCAGCGGCAGAACTCAAGGGCATCGATTTGGGCGACCAACGCCTGAACAAGCGTGCCGTGCTATTGGCTGAGCGGCTGGCGGAGAAGCCGACGGCAAGCATACCCAACGCATGCGGCGGCTGGGCGGAAACGGCAGCAGCGTACCGCTTCCTGTCGCAAGATGAGTTGGACTGGCGCGACATCATGGCGCCACATTGGCAGAGTTCGACCGAACGAATGCGGGCGTGCGAAGTAGTGCTATGCATCCAGGACACCACGCAGTTGGACTTTAACGGTCAGACCATCACAGGGTTGGGACCGCTGTCGTATGAGGCGCAACGCGGGCTGTATCTGCACCCGACTTACGCGGTGACGCCATCGCGCGAACCGCTGGGCGTGCTTGACGCGTACATGTGGGCGCGCGAGCCGAAGGGTGCGGACGGTGTGCGCCCCGGCATCAAGGAAAGCACCCGTTGGACCGAAGGATATGAGAGGGTTGCCGAACAAGCGGCCGCACTGCCTGCCACGCGACTGGTTTATGTGGCTGACCGGGAATCGGACATCATGGCGCTGATGGTCAAAGCAAAGGAGTTGGGCCACCCGGCGGATTGGTTACTGCGCTCGCAGCACAATCGCACCTTGCCTGACGGCGGCAAGCTGTGGGACCAAGTGACTGCGGGTGAGCCGGCGGGCAGGATTCACTTTACGCTGGCAGCCCGTCAGGCTCAGCCTGCGCGCGCGGTTCGGCAGCAGGTGTGGGCGCAGCGGGTTGCGTTGACTGATGCTGCAGGCGGCGTGGTGAGTGCTACTTGCATCGTCGCCCGCGAGGTCGACCCGCCGGCAGGCGTCAAGCCGATCGAATGGCGCCTGCTGAGTAACCGCGATGTGAACGACCTGGAGGCGGCAGCGCAGCTTATTGATTGGTACCGCGCGCGCTGGGAGGTGGAACTATTCTTTCATGTGCTCAAGAACGGCTGTCGGGTCGAGGCGTTGCAACTCGCATCGATGGCACGGCTTGAACGTGCCTTGGCGCTGTTCATGGTGGTGGCATGGCGCATTGCTCGGTTGATGCGACTCGGTCGAACTTGCCCGGACCTGGATGCAGCGCTCTTGTTCGAGCGAGATGAATGGCGCGCGGCATTCATTCTCAACAAGAAGAAACCGCCGAAGAACTCACCGCGTCTGAATGAGGTCGTGCGCTTGGTCGCCATGCTCGGCGGATTCCTGGCGCGCAAAGGCGACGGCGAACCCGGAGTCAAAACCATCTGGCAAGGCCTGCAGCGAGTGACGGATTTCGCCGCCGGCCTCAAGTACGCCCAAGAACTCGGCGAATGACTTATGTGTAATCAAATGGTCTAAGATGCTGCTAGTCGAGTTGTCTTCGAATCATTCGCTCTCGTCTTGGGGGCAACTTGCTCAGGCCCGAGCAGAAACTCCTTTGAAAATGCTACTCTGAGCTGCTATTTCGGCTTTCGCGCAACGTGTTGGCCTGCGATACGAATAAGTTTGTCGCGACTTGGGCTTTCACAACTACGTTCAGCATCTGAATTTTCGCGTAATATACCTACGCGCGTGAAGCGCGCGGCGGCGGGCCGGCCGGAAACACAAGACACCTTGTTAGCTATTAACGAGTTTAAGTCTGCAGACGACACAGAAACGATAAAATCATCCATGTACGTTCATCGTGTATTCGCGGAAAACTTCCGTGCGTTCGGTGCGAGAAGTAGAGACAAGCACCTAGATATGTACCTTCGGAAAGGCCTGAATGTTTTGGTCGGCGAGAACGACGCTGGAAAGACATGTATTGTCGACGTCATCCGGTATGTCCTTCTGACGACGAGTAATGATTGGCTCCGTATTGAAGACGATGACTTTCACATCTTGGCCAATTCCCAAGCTGATGAGCTCCAGCTGGAAGTCGAACTGCGCGGCTTGAACAAAGCGCAACAAGCGGCATTACTCGATTGGCTGACGCTAGAAGAAGGGGTCGACCCCTACCTCGTCGTACATCTTCGGGCGAAGCGTCGAATTGAGAGTAATCCCGGTAGTCGTTTAAGCAGCCCGGTTATCAGTGTGAACTCGGGCAAGGGTGGTGGTGGTCCCGAAATCGGCTCGACCGCTCGAGAGCTGATTCGCGCTACTTATCTGAAGCCGCTTAGAGATGCTGTGGCAGAGCTAAGACCCAAGAAGGGTTCTCGGCTCTCTCAAGTCCTCCGGGCGCACAAAGACGTCAAGAAGGAAAGCACAAACAATTTCGATAAGCAAAAGCCAGACGACCCTCCGTCTACGCTCGTTGAAATCATGGCGCAGGCACAGCACAGAATTGGGAATAAACAGGTTGTTAAGGAGGTCAGAGACCGGCTTAACGACGACTACCTGAGGAATCTGAGCTTTGAGAACGCGACGCTCTCGTCAGAGATTCGCGTGTCTGCCGAGCTTACGTTAGCTCAAATCCTGGAACGTCTCGAACTCACACTGAGACCACCAGGTGGCGTTAGCCAAGACATGGCTTGTGAACGTGGCCTCGGATACAACAACGTCCTCTTCATGGCAGCCGAGCTTCTTCTCCTTGCCGATGGTGGGGGAGACGAGCTAGCGCTTCTGCTGATTGAAGAGCCAGAGGCTCATCTGCATCCACAGTTACAGACTCGTGTCCTATCGATGTTGGCTGAAAAAGCAAATACGAACGGACTGCAAGTCGTCGTGACTACGCACAGTCCTAACATCGCTTCGACGGCTCCGGTGGACGCGCTCACCATTGTCGTAGCCGGCAAAGCCTACCGCCTTGACCGCGACCAGACCTGTCTAGACGACTCAGACTATGAGTTTCTCCAACGCTTCCTAGATGCAACCAAAGCCAACCTTTTCTTCGCTCGCGGTGTGATGATAGTGGAAGGGCCGGCGGAGGCTATCGTGTTGCCCGCTCTGGCGGAGGCAGCGGGGTCGTCGTTCGAGCGGAATAGCGTATCCATTGTAAGTGTTGGCGGCGTAGGCCTCTTCAGATTTGCTCGAATCCTGCAGCGTAAGGACGGAGCTAGGATGCCAATTAACGTCGCCTGCATCGGCGACTTGGACGTCGTCCCGGACGATGTCAAATATATCGAGGGGCGCCAAGACAAGATAGAGGCAGGAATTCTTAAGACGAAGAATGGGAAAGAGCATCAGAAGCGAAAAGCGAAGGATTACACGGCTGAGGAAATAGATGAACTTCGGGTGCGCAAGAAGAGCAGGGCCGAGGGCGGGAGCACTGAAGTATTCATCGCGGACCATTGGACGCTTGAGTACGACCTACTTCGGTCAGGAATTGCCAAGCAGGTGTTCGTCGCGGTGAGGCTCGAACAGGCAGAGGGTACCAAGGGATTTCTCACCAAAGAGAAGTTCGATGCTACCCGTTTGCAGGCCGAGGCAGAATACGCAGAGCTTTCCAAGGCACATACGCAATCAGCTATCGCAGCGGACGTATATGAGTTGTTGCACGAGAAAAAAGTGTCCAAGGCCATCCTTGCTCAATACCTCGCAAAGCTCGCGAAAGAAGGTTACCTCGGCACAGGAACCGAGCTTCTCGAAAAGCTTCCGTCATACATTCGAGCGGCGTTTAATCATCTTGTGCCGGAGCTTGTGTGATGGATGAGACGTTCTCACTCTCACCAGCAGACCTTGCAAACATTGCAACGCTGTTTCCTGCGTTGGATTTTTCTCGTCAAGAACAAATCGACGCTCTGCTTCATGCAACGTCAGGTGACTTCCAGGCGGCACCAGGCAGCGGAAAGACCACACTGCTCGGTGCAAAGCTGTCTCTAATGGCTGCCCGCTGGCCATATGCGCACAGAGGAATTTGCATACTGACTCACACAAACGTAGCGCGACAGGAAATAGAAGGTTGTCTGAAGGCAGTTCCCTATGGAGCGTCCCTACTCGGATATCCACACTTTATCGGGACTATTCAGAGCTTCGTAAATAAGTTTCTTGCTATTCCTTGGCTACGAGAGCTTGGAATTGAACTGCGGGAGATTGATGAACAGGGGTTCGAGAGGGAGTTCTATCGCCGCGCGTATCCGGGCGCCAAGACTTGGATAGCGCAAAGTGAACAACAACGTAAGCGGGCGGTCTGCGGTGTTCGATATCGAGGCGCGGACCTAGCGCTCGTAACAACCGATGGCCACACTCTTCCCGCTAGCGGTGTAACTATCGAGCATCTCCGTCGGGTCAAGGCGGCGATGGCGCGCGAGGGGCGGTTGCGTCATGAAGACATGTTCGCATACGCTGAGCAGGCGCTCGTAAAGGTACCTAATCTGGCGGACGCAGTCGAACATCGCTTTCCGAACGTGTTTATCGATGAGATGCAAGACACCAGCGACGTTCAACTCAGCGTTCTGAACGCAGTGTTTAGAGAGGCGGCGGTCGTTCAGCGCTTTGGCGACGTCAATCAAGCGATTCTCAGTCGCGGGCCGAAGGTGGCGCCCAACTCCTTCCCAAGGCCTAAATACTTTGAGGTTCGCACGAGTCTGCGGTTCGGTAGTGCGATTGCGGCGGTCGTGAATGCAGTTAAGCCCGTAGGAGGAGCAATCGATGGACTGGGTCCAGCGGCGGCGTTTGCTCCCACGATGATTCTGTATTCGGACGCGACAGTTCAGATGGTAATTAAGCTCTTCGGCGAATGGGTCGCCAGCCTGTTCTCGAGTGAAGAACTGACGCGGCATCCTGTCAAGGCGGTTTGTGCTATCAAGACGAAGGGGAATGCCGCCCAGAAGGTCGGACGCCACATCAGCGACTATTTCCCAAGTTTCGACGAAGCAGTAACGGCACAGAACTCAGGGCGGTCCATCCGGCAATGTTTGAGATTCGCATCGAATCCAACAGCACCCAACAGGGTTGGTGCTGCGCGGTCGGTGCTTTTGCTCATGGTGCAGACCTATGGTGTTCATCCGTATAAAACCGCTAAAACTTGGAAGGAGTTCGCACGGTTGACTGCTTCGAATCCTGAGCATGCGTCCAGGGTGAAGAGCTTGGCGTTGCAGATTGTCACAGTGCCACGCGATGTTTGCACCGAGACGACCGCTCGCTCTTCTGTGGTGTCGGTGCTCGCGGGCCTTGGTGACATGCTCGATGTTGTCGTCGACGAAGACGGCGTCCCTCCGGAGTGGCTCATCGATACAGGGTCAGATGTTGCACGCACGGCAGGCGTGAACTCGGTGAGCATTTCGACCGACACGGCCGAGTTCTCTGTTCAGGTGGCGACGATAGCCTCCGTCAAGGGAGAAACCCATCTTGCAACCTTGGTGCTCGAAAGCTGCCGCCAAAAGGTATTTGACTTGAAGAGCACGCTTCCTTTTCTCTGCGGCACTTCCAATCCCGCAGTCGAGAAGAACGAGCATAAGCTCCGTTCGCTTATGAATATCTTCGTAGCCGCCAGTCGGCCGAAAAGGCTGCTCGCATTTGCGATGCACGCTGACAGAGCTGACGTGGCGAGCATGAATGCTCTTCGTGCAGCAGGTTGGGAGGTGAAAGACTGGGCGGCGTGACCTGCTTAATCTGCGCACCTGGGTCCATCCAAATGATGGACCACGACGCATTCTTGTCGTTGTTCGGAAATCCTCGTTGTCGCTTCAGGCAGCGACACGCCGCCAAAATTCGATGACACTGACGAGCGACTACAGGATGACGCTCACTTCAACAAAGTGGGAAACTCAGGCGACTGCACGACCTTCGCGATGAGGTCCTGCACTGCAGGCATCAGCGCTTGAGCGGTCTGATTGCAAGCGGTCTCACCGAAATAGCTGGATGTGTACGAGTAAGCTTCGGCCACACTCATGCTACGCCCGTTCGACGATTTGATGGTGAGCCCGAGGTTCCATGTGCCGCTCATGGACGAGAAACCTATGTTCTCAAGCTGACCCGTGAGTTGTACGGGAGCAGTTGGTGCATAAACACCGGCGATTTTGAGTTCGGAGATGAAACCAGCTTTCACAAATTCGGCGAAGGATTCACCGTCGGGAGTCTTGATGGGACCGACCGCGCGGCACATGATTTGATTGGGGCTTTCATTCGGGATTGGAGCCTGCGTGAATTGGCCAACCCCCACCCCGTTGACGACGGTGGTCTTCATCGCAACCACGTTGTCCGCGTTAATGGAATATCGCGGAACCGCGTACGTAGAGCAACCTGCCAAGCTCGCCACTGCTACCAACGCCAGAATGACCTTCATCAATGCCCTCGCTTTGCTTTTATTTAGTCGGTGTCTCGATGCCAGCAGTTTTCCCACTGCAGCCCGTACGTTGGCTCTAACGGCAGCGAATTCGAAAACTTGAGGGAATGTCCGCGTTGTCTCAGCCTAGACTGCAGAGCGCTCTGCGGTGAGGCGAACCAGCTATCCGCAGGTCGTCATCATCATGGTCGCAGGAACTGTTGAGAATTTCCCTTGTTGCTTGTCAGTGCAAGACTTCCTTTAAGGGCAACCGAGGAGTTGCTATCTCATTAAGAGCAAAAATGGCCCTGCGCGCGATATGAGCATGGAGGCGGACGCAACAAGCGTGGAGCGGCGCGCAAGCGCAGCCACGATTCAAGCGAAAACGGAGTCTGCCGTTAACGGGTTCGTCACACCGTGACCGTCGAAACTAAGGTGCCGGCGAACGAAAACTGGGGGACTCCGTGAAAAAAATCGCTGCTGTCGTCGTTGCACTGCTGTGCATAGTCAATGTCGCCCACGCTTGTCCTAAGGGTGAGCATCCCCACGGTGGTACCGGTTCGCATCACAATGGCGGCTACTGCTCCTAACTGTTGTCCCTTCTAGACGCCCGCGAAGGCGGGCTTTCGCTACTCGAGTCTCGCCTCACCGTCAGGCATTTGCCGATAGTCGACGGGAAATCGTCGAGGGTCCGTCGCTGACGCCCACCTTTGCTCGTCGGGACCGCTTTTTCGATGTCGAGTAGGTGCATGCCAGCCCGACGCTCGTGGCGGTGCTATGGCATTGCCGAAGGACGAAAGGTCACTAGGTTCTTGGCAGATTGGCGGAACGCTGCTGCGGCGCCGGGTTTGGAAAACTGAAAGAACTCATTCAAGCCAGAGGCAGAGGTGAGCGAAAGTTCCTCGTAGCGCACAATAGGTAGTTCTCGGTTGTCCTTGAATCTTCGGTCAGGGCCGCCCGATTTGTTGACATACTTCCAGGTGCGGCCGATTCGGACTGCATCAGTCGGGACGGAGTCTTCTTCAATGAATTGGGTCGAGCCATCGCTCATATGCAGGTCGGCGTAACGCACGGCCGCGACCTTGCGTCCAGTGATAACGAAAAGGCGGTCAGGACAGAAGTAGAGAGCGCTCGTCCCCGCGACGATATACGGAACATCGAGATTGCACCTCACCTTCCAGAATCGTCCGACACCCATCTGTAATGGCTTGCGTTGAACGACGTTCGAAGCACCAGCATGATATTTTCTGTTCAGCACTGTGCCGGTCGCATCAATTCTCCACTTTCCAGCGGAAGCAGCAAGTTGCGTCAGTCCGTTGACCACCGAGGAGAACGCTTGTTCGGACGTCGGGTCGAGGTCATAGAGGAGCACGGTTGCCCGGCGAGCTGTATCCCAGTAGTACACCCACAGCGCGGCGGTGGATAGAATCACGGCGATGGCACCACTTACGATGGCGACTAGTGTCGCTCCATCTGACAAGAGTGCCGCGAAGACGACTCCAATGAGCGCGAGCGTTGCGCACCATGGCCAAAGTGGAGTCATCTCCGCCTTGCGATTGATTTCATCAACCAGGGAGTCGGCGGAGGACGAGGCTAGCTGGGCAGCGGTCGCTGATGCGACGCTGGTCATAGGGCCAACCGTGGCATTCCCGGAAGATGTAATTACAGGGCGAACTGCCGGCGGATTGGACCGAGGCTGCGAGTAAGCCTGTGGCTTGCTTCCGGGAGACGGTAAGGTCGCACGATAGGTGAACCCTGCTTTCGATATCGAGACGTAGTTCCCGCGTGGACCGGTTCCGACACGGAATCCCGGGACACCCACTGAAACTCCAATGCCGCTTCCTGAAACATTGAAGCGAAACGGTCCTGCGGAAATCGACTTCCTATAGCTCAGCCCCATGTCCCCTAGACTCTCTTCAGTGTCCTACGCAGAAGTTACCGACCATCCGGAATCCGGCGTCGCATTCCCACCCGTCCCCCGTATTGGCCAGATGAGCATTGGGTGGAAGGCTTACGGCTTCGCATGTGTTTCCAACCCGTCTGAATCCCGAATTACACTCCCAGTCGCCACCAGTGCCAGTTAGGTGTGCGTTGGCGGGGGTCGATTGAAGTGCCATGCAGACAGCACCGAACCTCATGTAGCCATCGTCGCACTGCCATTGCCCGTCTGTGGAGACTCGGTGGGCATTTGGAGGCATCGCCATCGGAACACAGCCCGTTGGACCGGCGGTCATGCCCGCTGGGCAATTGCTTTGCGACTGCTGACGAAGCGGCCGTGGGCAACCTAATCGGACGACACCCGGAGGGCACGAAGGCTCACGCGCTGGCACGGGTGCTTGGGGAGCCTTCGTTGGCGTCAGCGGAGCACCCGTCGCGGCGGAAGATAGACCGCCGGAAGTTTGCATAGAGCTAGGCAGAGGGGGGGCTACTGGCCCCACAGGTTTGCCTCGAAAGGCATTGAGAAATTCTCCCACCGGATTCGGCGCTTCTTGCGCATGACCTGACATCGAGAGACTGCCCAGGATAATAGCGAAGCAACCCGTGATGACCGCTGTTGAAAGAATTTGGGGAAGTCTTGTCACGGCTTCCTCTGCATGGCGGCCAAGTCGGCTTGTGCTTGGGCCAGATGGTGATGGGCAGCTTCCAGTGCTCCCTTCGCATTGTTCTGACGGAGCAGAAACTCGTTTCTCACGGTCTGAAAAGATGTCGCTCCATCCCGAAGTTGCTGCTCAAGTTTCGCTCGCATCGATGCGACCAGCGCGTTCACCGAGTTGACGTCTTGAGGGGAGGGGGTAATGTTGGCGGACGGCACGAACTTTCGCTCGATAGACCTCTTCCAAGCCAGAAGGTTGTTTGTGAGACCCTCACCGAAACCGGGGATGGCGCCGATGGCCGAGGACGTGATATCTGCGGCGGTTTCGACGCCGAAGGACGCCAGGGTCTGTTTGCGTTGCGCCCCGACACCAGAAATCTTCGCGTCGTGAATGAAGTGCCGGTCGAGGAAATCGTGCATTTGACGCGCGACTAGCGTGCCTTGCAGTTGCTTCATCTCGAGCGCAAGGACCTGAGGAAGGTCGTCCAGCTGGGCTTTGATTTGCCCAAGATTGCGGAACGCATCGGAAACTGGGCGCTCCCCGCGCACCCTGTCATATTCGGACAGTGCGGCATCGTAGCCGCGCTGCGCGACGGCAACCGCGCTTTTGCGCGTATTCAATTCGACAGGCGATTCCGCCTTGACGGCATGCGTGGCAAAGCCCCCAACAGTTAGCCATAGCCACCAGAGTTTGGGTTCACTGATTGACAACAAGAAAGCGACGAAGCAGATGCCGGCGTACATCAAGCGCATCTTGGTTACGGATAAGCCGGTAGACGCGGGGGCGGGGCGTCCCGACAAAGCTAAGGACGGGGCCGCGAACGCAGGCAACTGTGGTACTGCGCTGAGCGCCTGAATTTGTGACCAGAGCGCAGCGATATTCGCACTCGCGGCCTGAAAGTTTATGGTTGGTCCGGTCGCGGAGGCTGGAGTGAAGTAGGGCGTTCCTTGCTTGTCGCGCTCGCACCAAATACAGGTGTGTAGCTGACCTGGAAATTTATGTCGTGGTTCCGCGCTGCACGAACGCAACGAACGAAGGAGACCGTCTAGGGCGGCAACCCACTCCTTTGCCTTGGGGCGGCCGTGTTTTACACCCGTTTCAGTGAACGCGCGCCAGAACAGGTCTCCGAAACCGGCGGGTAGATAATCCAGGCTCAAGGCCTTCGGCGGCATATCAATCAGTCGCGCGAGGCGGTCCGCTCCATAGGCGAATCGGAACTCTTTGATAGAGCGCTCCAATGGCAAATCTCCGGTGGTCTTCGGGATTCCGGAGAACGGGTGCCTTGCCATGAACAACAATTGAAAGACGAGAACGGCCAGCCCAAAGTTGTCGTGATTTGCCGTCCGCGTGACGCCGTGGAAAGAACCCAGTCCTTGTAGTTCGG
This sequence comes from Caballeronia sp. S22, assembly GCF_964261745.1. Classification (NCBI taxonomy): domain Bacteria; kingdom Pseudomonadati; phylum Pseudomonadota; class Betaproteobacteria; order Burkholderiales; family Burkholderiaceae; genus Caballeronia; species Caballeronia sp. S22. The sequence goes on from NZ_OZ180035.1 coordinate 1,249,472, forward strand.
GAGGTGTGTAGTGCGGTACACCCACCGTGCACGGAAAGCTGGCGGCCGAAGTGTTGACATGGAATGAATCGCAGTCAAGCAACTTAACCGTTCCTTGATGACTGACAATGATGTTGTTCTCATTGACGTCACCAATGGCGTGGCCGTGCGCATGTATGGCATCAAATGCAGCTGCGATATTTCGTGCGGTTCCCACCAAGAAGGCAAAATCCGCTTTCGGGAAAGTCTGACGACGACTGCCTACACCGTAGAGTTCGTGTACCGCGTGATAACCAGAGAACTTCGGCATGGTGAAGCCGGCGACGGGCCCTGGTCGCTTTGTCAGTAACACACTGATGGGCCATGCAGCTATTTGCTTGAGGTAGGTATCACCTACCTGCGCCATTGCCCGTAGCTTCGCTTGTCGTTCAGGTGGGAGAGCGTGCGAGTAAATTTTGGCGGCGACGTTTTCGCCGTTGTGCGTTGTATCGAATACGGCACCCTCACCACCTTCACCTAGCTTCTTGCCCAGCTGGAGCCGATTTCCGAGTTCATCAAACGCTACTGACACTGCTTTCCCCCAGCGAACGCGTTGCGAGAATCAAAGTCTTGTCGTCGTCGGTTCGCTCATTGATTGCATCGCTATTTAGGAAGCGCTCAAGGGCTGCACAAAGCGAGTCCGTCTGGTCGTCCGACGACGCACGTAACGCCTTGAACATTGGTTCGAAGAAAGGCTCGTACGCGGTCTCGGTAGCAAACACTAAGGCCAACCGCTGGATTCCATCGCTGAAAAGCGATACTTCGTCCGACGTGTCGCGAATCTCGACTCTCAGATGTTCTGCGGCGTTCGCATCTGTGACGAAATACGTCATGTTGGCGTACTCGCCCGATTCAGGCCAAAAAACTGGCGCAAGTGCTCCTGCGTCGCGCGCCACGATTGCGCCGTCGCCGACTTGGAAGTAGAACGCCCGGGTCGGCCCAATAACCGCGCCGAGCAAGGTACAGGCAAGCGCGCGCATGGTGACACTTCGCGCTTGCGCAGCCTCGCTTATCCGCGCTCTGACGACCTCGAGCAGTTCGCTCGCGACGTGCGCTTTCAACCCATCTTCTCCAGTCGTTTCGGCGAGTTCGAGAAGCATTTTTCCGGCGGCCTCACACGCAAGCTCGGAACCGACCTCGCCGAACTGTGCGCTTCCCGCTCCATCAGAAACAAGAGCAACCAAAAGGCTCGCTCCCGTCGCGTCTGACGCAACGTGATAGAAGCAGCTGTCTTGGCAGGGCGACGAGTTCGAAGTGTGCGAGGTGCCTACTGCAGACGCTCCAATGAACTTCCAGCTCACACCGACGCCCAGCCAGTCGGAGCAGCGAGAGGTACCTCTGTCCCAGGGGTAGAGCGCGAGACCGCAGCCATCGACGCAGAGAGCCACTGGAAGAGTTCTCGAAATTTCAGGCCCTTCAACGAGAGCGGCTGTCTCGTCGAAATTTGCGCCAACGTGTCCATGTTGGCACCTTCTACTCCGACAGCGAAGAATGCGAACTTCTTCGACGCTTCACCTTCACGCACGCGGGCGGCAGCGGACTGCCAAGCGTCCGTCGGACCTCCATCAGTGATAAGGAACACCCACGGCCGGTAATAGGAGATGCCGTTCGCTTTGTACTCGGCTTTGCGGGCTTCGAGAGTGTCGAGTGCCAGGTTGATGGCCGAGCCCATCGGCGTGTCACCTTGAGGGGTCAACGTCGGCGGATAAAAATTCGGGGCCGTATGAAACGGCATTTCGAGGGTTGCCGGGCCGAACGTGACGATTGCGGTGTCGACGCGCTTCATCGCCAGCGAGTCTGCCGCGAGCTCGTCTTTGAACGTTACGAGACCTGCGTTCAGTGCAGAAATCGGTTCGCCACTCATCGAGCCGGACCGGTCGAGTACCAGTACGCACGGACACCTTTGTTCCGGGTTCTCCGCGAAGTTGTCGGTGCCAAAAGCCACTTGGGCGGCGAAGTCGTTGTGTTCACTCATGGTCTTCTCGCTGTGCGGTGCTGGCTAACCTCAGAACCGCGCGTTAGTATTCATCTTAAGATGATAATAATCGTAGAATCATGTCCGCAAGTAAAGCACCAGCGTATTTCAGCTTAGCGGTCGCTGTTGCGGCGGGCGTTCTCATATCCGGGGCTAACAGAAGCACGCCGTCAGGCGGAACTTCGTCTCTAGAGAGTCCGAGCGCACCAGTCGCGTCAGCACCGCAATTGACCGAGACAAAACCCACACCCGAGATGGTTTGGAAGACGCAAACGTTAGGTTTCGGCCCGTTGCATCTCAAAGCAATGCTTCCGTTGGCGCGCGACAGCGCGTCTTGCAGGATGCCAGGGCCGGCCGATGACGAAGTCGGAATCTGTCAATCTGCGGTCGCTGAGGGCGACAGTGCGTGGCAAATTCGCGTCGTTACGCAACGAGACCGGTTTGTTCCGGTGTCGTGGTTTGACAACACGCTTCAATCTCTCCGGGCGTTGCAGTCAGACGACGTTATTCGTCAATTAGGGGGCGACGCCAACTCGGTCACGAAAGCAGGATTCACTAACGCGGCGCTGCTCACGTCGATGCAGCTCTCCGGCGCACTCGCTATCCGGGGCGCAGCGGCAGGGATATCTCAGTCACAGTCGGCCACAATGCGGTCGTGTGTGTATGCCTTTCTTCTGGCGGCGAACCGTCCAACGACTCTGCTCTACTGCGCGACGACCGACGACGAATCGCTCGCTGGGGCGCAAAAAATCGTGTCTTCTTTGTCAAAGCTCAACCCTTCGAGCGAATTCAAGCGTGGAAGCGCGCAGGCGGCAGAGCACGGCCTCTATCTGAAACATCTTAAAGCTGCTGGCGGACCAACTGCTGCGCCTGAACTTGCGAATTCGGAACAGGCTTACGAGCAATCTGTAGGCGACGAGTGCGGAAAGTACCCATTGATTTCGCAAGAACGTTTTCAGTGTTTCGAAGGCTTCGCAGCGACGCGTCTGTCATCCCTTCGGTAGGCGAAGAGAAATAGTTGCGCCGGACGGCTAAAGTTTCTTGTCTTCGTGACGTCAAGGAAGATAGTGCCAAAACGAGTCGTCAGGTGTAGGCAGCCGAATGTTGCGGCGACGAGCGCGAACGGCCGAAGCGGACAGCGATTCGTGGCCTCGGCTAACTAGCTCGGGCGATACGAACAATCATAACCAAATACCGGGGCGCGCCGACTTAATTGTCGTTGCGAAAAATATGGGAATGTTGGGGGGCGGCTTATTTCTGGTTGGAATCTTGATGAGCTTGGTGGGTTTTGGTGGATTCTTCGACACCAGAAAGGTCGACCGTCGGTTCAAGACCGGATACCGAAACAACGAGCGTGACACCCGTGACTTCAGACGCTCCGCGAAACGCATCTTGTACGGCATTGGCATCTGTATTGTCGGGTCAGCGGTATTAAGTTTGTCTTCTCCGTCCGAACAACCAGCGTCGTCAGCAAGCGCTGTTGGAGTCACCCCGTCCCGGCCGACGCTCGCCAGCGAAGCTTTGCCCGCATCTAGCGAGTTAGTTCAATTGGACCCCGCACCTGCGGCGGCACAAAAGAACGACAGTGGCGTGACCCTCGGGTCGAATGAACGTGTGGTGGCTTCGGTCGACACGCCGATAGTCGCGAGTGCTCCTCAGAGCGTGGCCTCCGCGCAGTCCCGCGACACGGCACTGCAAATGAGTAGTTCAAGCGTGGGATGTGTAGATGATGGGTCGTTTTTTGGTGCCAATGTTTGCAGAAGCGGTACTCTGGCGGCCGCGTATGACCTCGAAGTCAGGGAGTATGAGTCGGCGCAGGCCCGGATTGGAGTGAAAGACGTCGGTGTGCGGATTGAACAGGAGAAATGGCTTGAGCAGGTCGTGAAGGGTTGTTCGGATATGCCGTGCCTGACAAACGCCTCTGACGCGAGAGTCTCTGATTTGCGTGGCCGGTATAGGAACGATGGCTAAGTCGCCGGCGGTCAGCCAGTGACCCCTTGAGGTGGCGCGAGATGTCTCGCCCTTGTACCAAGCTTCGAAAGCTTCGTGTTTCGCGGGGATGGAATGGATTCTTTCGTATATATCGGCTTCCTCGTTATCGGGGTTATGGCTGGCGCAGTAGTCTCATGGCTGCTGATGCGTGGGCGCGTTCAGCTTCAAGTCCAAGCCGCAGTGGCTCAGACACAAAGTGCATCGCAAATAGACTTCGCACAAAAAGAGGAGCGGCTCAGGGCGACGCTCGAAGAAATCGCGAAACTACGCGTCGCGCGAGACCTTGCAGCGAAGGAATTCAGTGAGCTTCGCTCTGAACTGGACCAGAGTCGAAATGACCAGGCGCGTTTATCCGAGAGGTCATCTCGCGTCCCTGAGCTTGAGGCAGACTTGAAGCGATTACTCGAAAAAATTCAAGAGGGCGAAGACGAGAGCCGCGCTCTCGCTACAAGTGAGGCGCAGCAACGGCAATTGGCAACCTCCCTTGAAGCCAAAGTCGCGGAACTTGCTAAAGATGTTGAAGGACTGGGGAGAGAAGCATCTCAATGCAGGCGCGCGTTGAATGAAGCTAACGAGCGAAAGGCTGCACTGGAAGAGCAAGCGGCACTGATTCCGACACTTGAAGATAAGCTCGAAGCAACAGAAACCCAGTTAGAGGAAACGAGCAAGCAGCTCAGCGACTTGAGAGAGTCTAGCGGGCGCTCCAACGGCAAGTTGACAGCAGAACTTGCAGCTGAGCAGGGCGCGCACGCATTAGCCCGCGAACAGCGTGCTGCCGAGGCTGACGCGCGGGTGCTAGCGGAAGGCGAGATAGCGCGCTTGAGTTCCGAATTGACTGAGCTCCGTACAAGCTACGACGCAGAACGCAAGCATGCGGATGAGAAGCTCCAGTTGCTGACACAGGCCAAGGAGGAACTGAGCGCGCAGTTCAAGGCTTTGGCGACGGAGATTCTAGAAGAGAAGTCCAAACGATTCACCGAACAGAATCAGACCAGTCTGGGCCAATTGCTTGAACCGCTGAAAGTCCGACTCAAGGAATTTCAGGGTAAGGTCGAGGAAGTTTATGTTCAGGAAACCAAGGACCGGAGCGCCCTTGCGGAACAGGTTAGGCAATTGCATGCGCTGAATCAGGCACTGAGCGACGATGCGAGGAACTTAACCTCGGCGCTGAAAGGGTCCTCGAAGACCCAAGGCAACTGGGGAGAATTGATTCTCGAGCGTGTCCTTGAATCGTCTGGTTTGCGGAAGGGGCATGAATACCTTGTACAGGATAGTCAGACTCGGGAAGACGGCAGCCGCGCTCAGCCTGATGTCGTGATTCTTTTGCCGGAAGAACGAAAGCTGGTGGTCGATTCGAAGGTATCGTTGGTCGCCTACGAGGCGTATGCATCGGCGGATACCGAAGCGCAACGGTCCATCAGCCTGCGGCAACATGTTGAGTCGATACGCGGCCATATTAAATCTCTTTCGGACAAGAAATACCACGCGCTCTACGGCAAATCGCTTGATTTTGTCTTGGCGTTCGTGCCAATCGAGCCAGCATTCATGTTGGCTATCACGAACGACAAAGATATTTTCATGGAAGCCCTGAATCGTAACGTTCTACTGGTGAGTCCATCCACTCTGTTATTCGTCGTCCGCACTGTGGCGCACCTTTGGAGGCAGGAAGCACAAAATCGAAATGCGCAGGACATCGCGCGTCGGGGAGCGGAGCTTTATGAGAAGCTTTGTGGATTTGTCGACGATTTCGAAACCGTGGGCAAACGGTTGAAGCAGGCGCAGTCAGCATTCGATTCAGCACAGGGCAAGCTCGTAACCGGAAGGGGCAATGTAATTCGTCAAGCGACGATGCTTCGCGAGTTGGGCGTCAAGCCGTCGAAAGACCTCCCAGCGGCCCTCGTTGAATTGGCGAGTGAGGATGAGCAGTCCATCATTGTTGACAGTGCGCTGGTCGAAGACAATGACGCGCGCGCCATGATTACGGGCACCGTCGGTATCGACTAGCGACATGTATGCCGCATGTGTGCGTGGGCAACTCGTAACTAGCGTGGGCGGGAACAACCTACGTTGCGCTCAGAGTTCAACGTGCACTACTCTTCCGTCCAGAGAAAGGTGAGTAATGGTCGTTGCATGCTTTCCGATTTCTGAGCGCTTGACGACTAAAAAGCAAGATATTGCCTTCACGCAATGGACCTGGAACAAGTTCGACAAATCCTTTTTGACCACCGGCCGTATCTTGCTCATAGAACCAACAGGACCGACGGCTGCGAGACATGGTGGCTCCTTCTCGCCGACGGCAAGAGCGAGAGGCGCGTCCTTCGTGCGAGACCACTGGCGACCGGTGTTCAATTACGGTGGCCTGTGACAAACGCGCCAACACGTCGCTTCGATGGAGGCTCAGAGCAACTTCTCGCTGGCGTTGATAAGGAAGTTGCCTTGGCAAGAGAAGAGTTCCAATCCAAACAAGGAATTCGGGTACGAAGCGCTACGCCCTGAGGGAAGTGTCTCAGGGCGAAGGTGACGGCATCAACGTTGGAGGAGCTAGAGGGCCCGCAAAGGCGGGCCTGTCGTGAAGAAATATTGACGGTTTAAGCGGCCGCATCCTTCAACTTCTTCAACGCACGCACCTTCAACTTCACTGTGGCCGGCTTGGCGTCAAACCATCGCTCTTGACCCGTGAACGGGTCCTTGCCGAAGCGACGCTTCTTGGCTTCCACCTTTTGCGCATTGATTTTGAGTAGGCCGGACAGCGTAAACTCGCCCAAGCCCTTCTTGTTCACAGCACCCAGAATCGTGTCCTCGAGCGCTGCCAGCACTGCCTTCACTTGCTTAGGCTCAACGCCGGCTTGCGTTGCCACGTGGGCGGTGAGCGACGCTTTAGTGAATTGGTCTTTCACCGGCTTGAACGTTCCGCCGGCAGCAGCCTTCTTCGCCGGAATGGTCTTGGTTGCTGCGGCCTTCTTGGACGCGACGGCCTTCTTCACGACCACAGTGGTCTTCGCAGCACAGCCTTCTTCGTCGCTGCGGCCTTCTTGGCCGGTGCAGCAGTTTTCGTTGCAGCAGCTTTCTTCGTTGCCATTGAGGCTCTCCCTGAAGTTGAACGCTGCTTAAGACGACGCACCCGGTGCATGATGCACTCGGCACATGCGTCGTCGTAAGCTGGCGGCTAGCGTAGCAACGGTTCATACGATTGGCAACAAGAAAGCCCCTTAAAACAAGCGATTTTTGCGAGATTGGGCCGTTTTCTAGCGCGGTATCGCCGAATTGCTTTGGTCAATCATCGTTGCTCCCTCGATTCGCGGAGGAAAAGCGACTCGACCGCCTCGCCCGGGTAGTCTTGCGGCCAGTTCGCTGAGAGCCGTTCGACCACAGCCCGAACGCGCTCCGTTGTCTCTGAACCGTCGTCGGTTCCTGCCTCGTTACTGCCGCTCACGCTCGCCCCGGCTGCGCCGTTGGCAATCGTTTCCAGAACACCCTCTCCGCAACCGGTCCAACGCTCGCCGGAGCCGCCCGAGTCGAAGATGAAGACTTTTCTCATGGCAGCCGCAGCCGCCGTTGCGCTATTGCTCACGGGCTTTGCGCAAGCCCGGTTCTCCGCCGACGAGTCGCAGTCAATGCCGCAACAGGCCCAACAAAATGGACCGACGTCCTCAGGGGAGAATGCAAACGGCGGCGCAACCCCCACGCATAGCGCGAGTGCAAAATCATCGACATTGGGAGCGCACAACCCGAACAATTGTTCGCCGTTCCATGCTGCAACGCCTATATCTGGGACCGCTTCGGTGCTAGCGCCACATTCTATGCCGGCGCAGGATTCTGCGTGGTGACGCTGGTTCCTCTCGTAACGGCCAAAATCAAACGGAGCGGGGAGAGCGTGACCTGGCGGGTTGTGAGTGCTAAGCGGCTTCTAGCCACGGAAGAGTGGTATCTCGACTCAGCATGCGAACAGCCCCACGCGAGAATCAGTCGTCCTCGTCGCGATGATGATGTTCCCATCCGCGATGCCGACCGTGGTCATGCCACCGGCGCTCGTCACGGTAATCGCCACCGTGGTCGTACCGGTAACCGTAAACTGCAGTTGGAGGATAGAACACTGGCGGCGGCGCCTCGTACACGACCGGCGGTGGAGCGACGTACACTGGACCTGGGACGCCCAGATAGACTCCGATGTCCGCGTGAGCGAAAGCCGCGCTGGAGGCAGCTACAGAGGAAATTCCCACTGCGAGAAAGAGGGTACCGCGCTTCATGGGTTCTCCTGTTGTGCCCAGTTCTGGCGCGTGCCAGACGGTGACGAATGATGCAGATTGTAGGGACGTCAGGCCGTAGGAAGTACGACGGCAATGTCAGCCGTGTAACCGAGCGTAACCAAAAAATGGCGTCACCGATTTTGACGTCGAAACACGTCATTGGGGCAGCCGAGAAGAGAACGCACATCGACGTAGACCGCCGGCTTTGCTCACGCGCGCTCATGAAGCGCAAACCGGCGAGCTTTCTACAATCGGTAGCCTGAGCTGACGGCAGTCTCGCTTGGTCAGCTACTTGAACTCAGCCTGCGAATTCGTACAATCAAGACATCACGCCCAAGTTGACGAGTTCCCTATGGCATTTTCAGTTCGCTCCGATTTGCAGGCGCAGGCCGAGATGCTGACATTTCTCGTGGTCTCCCATCTGGCGACGAAGTTTGCTACCGGTGGGTGGATGTCCGTCGAGAATACAGTCGAGTCCTCAGCTTACTGGTCCGGGTCAATGCAGCGCGATGAAGATGTTGTGCCCAGAACGATGTTGGCGAGTAGCGCGTGTTCGATTGCCGAGGCGATTGAAAGAGAGACGGGCCTTGCGCTCAATGGCAGTGCTTTGGCGACTATCTTTGACAGCAATCTGCGGCTGGACTTCTCGTCTCCCACGACTCGCGACATTTACGACCGATGTCACGCATACCTTCTCACGGTCAAGTAGGTCCGCGACCACGACGCGAGCTGCTTATTGCGGCCAGTCGCGAGCCAATGGATTCCGATACTTGTGACCTATGTTATTTGGAGGGCCTAATCTCCCTGCGGGCGTGCGATGCGACTGTTTGACGGACGTCGGCAAGGCATTCCTTGGCTATGGAAGCGGGATGCTCAGGTCAAGTGACTTCATTCGCGGGCGCCCCGAGCGCATGCAGGGATTTCCGGCCAGTCCACGCTCAGATGATAAAGCCGGACCAGGCCGGCCACGCTCAGCAGTAGATTCTGGCTCAACTGTTCAGAAAGGCCAGTGTCGGCGCGGAGGTGTGCAAGGAGGAGTATCCGCTTTTCTTGATATCGCCAGAGCACGATTCCACGTCGTATCCGTTGCCGGACTGCATCGCAGCGTTGCGACGTTCCGCTGGGAAGCGTGGCGGGCTGCAAAACGCGCGGCTCCGCCTCGCCGATAGGTGCCGAAGCTGCGAGATGGTTGACGAGGTCGAGAAAATGGCGTGGGTCTACGGGCTTTCGAAGCATGCCTTCGACAGGAATCGGTGCAATATCGACTGCACCGGACATCAGAATAATGGGCATCAGCGCAAACTCGGGCAGCGCGCGCAGAATACGGACCATGTGCGGGCCCTGGACCTCGGCCATGTCTATGTCTGAGACGATGAGATTTGGCCGACATGCCGCTGCCTCGAGGCCAGTTAAGCCATCGTCCGCCACAATAACGGAGTAGCCGTTGACTGCCAGTATTTCGGACATCGCGTCGCGGGTGTTTTGGTCGTCGTCAACGAGAAGCACTTTGCGCATTCTTGTTCTCCGTCATATGACAGAACTCGCAGCAGTGACCGTTCCTGAGACCGAGCGACTGCGAATTCGCGCCAGAGCTATTCCTCAACCCCAATTGCAGCGGGAGTTCGGCGCTGGGCGCGCAATCAATACGGATACAAGTGGCGTAGAGGCGGGTCTCGAACAAGGGCCGCTTCGGCTTGTTTGATACGTCCGAGCAGCATGAACTTGAGGTAGTCTGCCAATCGCGGCGCGACAGCAGGTTATTGCTCGACGGCGTCACATATAGGGCGCATTATGTTCGCGTAGGGTCAACAACGCTGCAGTAACTCGACTGCGTCGCGAGCTCTATGAGACGCCGATTGTCCGCTCATCAATGCGGCGGAAATGCGCCATTTCGAGACTTTCGGCCGTCGCGCCGTTCGTCAATCGGCGGAAATCGATGCCTTGTTCGACGAAAAACTGGTTTGTTGCGATAGGTGCGTCAGGTCCGCAAGGGCTCGACGACATCATACGTTTGCTTGGCGCGATGCCTGCCGACTCGGCCGCCATATTCATGGTGGTCCTCCACCGCCCCAGCAACCAAAAGAGTGAGCTTTTGCATATTCTGCAACGCTGCTGCGCAATGCCGGTGAGAATCGCCGAACAGGCGGAAGAACTTCAGCCAGGTGTCTGCTACATCGGCGAGCCGGCGGAGCATCTGACGCTGATGTCTCAAGGTCGCGCCGATATGATTGCCGGCGCGAAGGACGCGTATCGCAACCGTACTGTCGACTTGCTACTGGCTTCGATTGCTCGAATCGCTAAGCATCGAGCCATTGGCGTGATTTTATCGGGAGCGCTTGATGATGGTTCAAGGGGCCTCGCGGAAATACATGCCGCCGGCGGCGTGACAATGGTGCTTCAACCGTGTGTTACGGCGCACGGAATGCAGCAGAACGCAATTGAATACGACGGTCCGGTAACCCGAGTGGGCACATCAGAGGAGCTTGCGCGGGAAATCTGCCGCCTCGTTGCCGAGCCAATTAGCGGTCTTTGCGGAGCAGAGTAATTATGTCGAAGCTGCTGTTTGTCGACGACAACCGGGACACGGCTGACGCGCTCGCCGACCTGGCAATTGCCCTTGGACAGCCGGGGGCGTGCGGCGGTGCAACAGCTATTCATTTTCGTCAAGCGAGGCCTTCGAGCTCATATGCTTCGACGTGTCATTGCCGGACGCCGACGGACGTGACATTTGCCGTCAGATTCGCAACGGCAGCTCGGCACGTGCGCGGATTGCGATAACGGGCTACCGCGACTTGGAGCGCAACGACGACGTGAAATCGTTCGATAGCCATATTGTCAAGCCAGGCAGTCTCAAGCAGCTCGAGCGGTTGGACGCGGGCATCTGAATCTTCCATCGCCGGCTGTGACGTTTATGCGGTGGAAAATGCCGAACAGCCATATCCTGGTCTCGAACAACTTCAGACTCCCAATGAGCTCAGAACCTCCTTCTGCTCCAAACCTTCTCGTTGCAATGCGTGATTTCACCGCCCGAGGCACTTCGGAATCTCGGTTAAGGAACTTTGTGACGCCACGGGTTCGACCAGAATTGACATTAGCAAACAGCTCTATCGCCTCGCCGTTGCCGGGAAGGCGTTTTCCGATGGACGAAATGGGGCGCTTCGCTACTATCTTTTCGCCGATGCACGCAATGAGCCAGCGAACACGAAAAAGTAGCGTCGAACTGTTCACTCGTAAGCCGTGCCGCTTCGGTGAGCGGATGTCGCGCTCCTGTCAAACACATCTGCTACCGTATTTTCTTCCGGCACGCCCGGACGAACAAGCATGCGGCCGCGCAACAGCTCGCCGCATGCTTGCACAGGAGCTCACCGATGCTGACGTGTTTTGCAGTGCGCCACCAGGCCGATAACGCAATAGTTCGAACTGCTGACCATAATATTTTGCGGGCCATCGCGGACGAGGCCAGCGTTCGGTTTGAACCAGGATGGGTTGAAATGAGCTACCTTGAAATGCCACGTGACGAGATGACAAGACAAGCCGTCGAGGAGCGCCTGCGCCAGAATCAACTTGCGTTTGACGTGGTCACCCGCATCGCTTATTGACGTTTGCGAGGTCGCTTCGACGTCGCCGACATTTGTAACGGGGAGCTTTGCTAAGGGGGCTCGAAAACGGCCCCTTGTTGCTGCGACCGGGCAAGTGTGCACGCCCTTTGCCGAACGGCTCCTATAAAAGAAGGAAGGCGACGCCGGCCGTTATGGTCGGCAGCAACGCAGCGCCCAGCAATTTCAGCGGACTCACCGCTCCTTCGGAAAACCGATTGCCCAGTATCGCCAAGCCTGCCGGGTTCGGCGCATTCGCAATCACAGTCAATCCGCCGCCGGTAACCGCGCCGGCCAAGAGCAGGTACTTTGCGTCGTCCGATAAGCCAGGGATTAGCGACCCCAGGTAAGTGATGGCCGCATTGTCCATCACCGCAGTCAGTCCTGTGGCACCGAAGTAAAGCGTGAGGGCATCCATCGAACGCACGATTGGCTGCAGCCACCACTGTTGCAGTCCACCGAGCACAACGAGGCCGCCGAGGAAGAACGCGACCAGTAGGCTTTCTCGAAGCATGAGAGGTGATTGATGGCGCTCGTACGCCTGGGTGTATCCCAAGAAAAACAGGAACGCACCCACGAACACGACGGCGTGATGCGAATTGATGACGACCAGCGCGAGGAACGCGATATGAACCAGAGTGACGCCAACAGGAACTCGCGGTGATGGGACGGTGCCCGCATCTTCATTGCCTTGCAGCGTCGGCACGCGCTTGGCAGTCAGCGCGACGAAGGCGGTTGCATTGAAGAAAACAGCGAGGGCGGCTTTCCATCCGAACGTGGCTGCCATGAATCCAGTATCCCACCCCCAAGCGCTTGCAACCATGAGCACCGGTGGCGCCGCGTATGAGGTCATGACACCACCGATTGATACATTTACGAAGAGCAGCGCGAGTCCGAAATACTTCACGCCCTCCGTTATGTGGGTGGAGAACAATCTGTCGCGCAGCAAGAGCGCTGCAAGAGTCATTGCTGCCGGTTCGGTGATGACGGAGCCCAAGAGAGGTATCGCGGACAGGGAGAACCAGATAATGGCAACTTCGGTGCGCACGGGCAAGAGCCGCGATAGTTGCATCACGATGTTCGTCACCAGCACGAGAATCGGTCGACTTGCAGCGACCACCATGATGACAAAGACAAACAGCGCCTCCGTGAACTCGCGATGCTCCAGGTAGCCGACGGTCGCGTTAGCGCCGACAAGCGCCCACATTACAAGACAAAGAACAAGCGCCCAGAATCCAAAGACTACCTCGACCTCCGCCAGAAAATGAAAGACGCCCGCATGTCGAGGCAAGCGGTGAGCGAGAGCCTCAATGCGTACCACCGCGAACGTGTGGATAAGAGCTGAAGCGAAGATAACGGCGGCGGCGATTTCGACGGAATGGGGCATTAGGCGAGCTAGTGGAGATGAAAGAATTCGTGACTTGATGGTCTACATCATATTACAAATGCCTGACGCGCCGGCCACTTGCGGTCCGTATCACTCCGGTCTCAGAAAGTGGGCGCATAGTTGAAACGCCCTCCGGACGGTGGTCTCAGCCGCAGTTACACTTTGCGACCAACCGAACGTCTTCGTCGCTGTACGTGAGGGAATCGGGGAGTCGCGCGCAATCGCGGTTCCCGGGCCGCTCTTTTAGCGCGCGCCGTCGCCGCGCTGCTCCCTAAAACCTGCGAAGCCGGACTCCAGGCATAAAAACTGCTGCTTCCGTTGGCTAATGGCCGCGCGCGACGGCCATCTTCGCGCTACCGAAGGCAGTATCGGCTTGCTCTCCCGCTTCGCTCGCCCAAATTTTGCAATGCACCCGAAAGACGGTCCAACAAATAATCGCCCGCAAGGCTCCCCGACGGAGCGTTACAGCCTTGAATTGCTCGTGAACTCCGTGTACGACTATGCAATCTTTGGCTTGAGCGAGACGGGCGTTGTCACCAGCTGGAACACAGGCGCGCAGCGCCTCAAGGGATATTCGACGGACGAAATCGTCGGTAAGCACTTTTCGATTTTCTATCCGGCCGAGCGGGTCGCGATGGGCGAGCCGGAGGAAAACCTAAGAGTGGCAGCGGAGTCAGGGCATCATCTGCAGGAGGGCTGGAGGGTCCGAAAAGACGGCTCAGTATTCTGGGCGAGCGTCGTGATTTCCGTGGTAAAAGACCCAAATGGCAAGGTAATCGGTTTTGCCAAAGTTACACGCGACATGACCGAACGGCGAAAGCTCGAAGAGCTCGAAGCATCGAGCCGTCGGATGAACGAATTCCTCGCTCTGCTCGGACACGAACTAAGAAACCCACTTGGACCTGTTCTAAACGTCGTGAGTTTGTTAAAGCGATTTGAGTCGCCGCCACATCACATCGTGGACTATGCGAGAAACGTGTTAGAACAGCAGGTAGGAAACCTAACGAGACTGCTGGACGATTTGCTTGACGTGAGCCGCATTAAAACCGGGAAAGTGCCGATTATCCGACGGCCCGTGAGTGTGAAAGACATCGTACGGCGAGCCGTCGACAGCGTCGGGCCTCGAATCGCTGCTAAGCGCCAAGTTCTAGAGGTTCAGCTACCGGATTCCACAGTCGCGGTGTCCGGCGATGCAGTGCGTCTCACGCAAGTGATTTCTAACCTCCTCGACAATGCGCACAGATTCTCCTCCCATGGAGAACGCATCCGGCTCGAGGTGGTCATCGAGCACCGGTCGGCCCTCATTCGCGTTATTGACAGAGGGCGTGGAATACATGCGGACCGGATTGACTCCGTGTTTGAACTCTTCTTTCAAGAGCAGGCGCCAGGCACGACAAAGGACGAAGGCGGGCTGGGCGTTGGTCTCACGCTTGCCCGCTCGATTGTCGAACTACACGGAGGCCACATTGAGGGTAAGAGCGATGGCGCGGGGCAAGGTAGCACCTTCACCGTTTCGATTCCATTGATAGACCAGGCTGCGGACACACCGCTTCCGAGTTCAAGCCGTCAATTGCCCGCCCCGAAATTATCAGCATTGAAGATTCTCGTCGTTGATGATAATGAAGAATCAGCGGAAAGCATGGCACTGCTGCTAGGCGTGGACGGGCACGAAGTGAAGACGGCATATTCCGCCTTCGATGCCGTAGATGCGGCATCGGCGCTTCGCCCTGACCTGATTCTTCTCGACCTGTCGATGCCTTCCATGTCGGGTTATGAGGCAATACGCCTATTGCGCAATGCGGTGAAGAACGACGATTTAATGGTCGTCGCCGTGACCGGTTTCGGGCTCGAGGATGACAGGCAACGCACTTCAGCGGCCGGTTTTGATGCTCACATGACCAAGCCCGTGGCGGCCGGTGCACTTGACGATGTTGTCACGTTGGCAAGAGTCAGAGCACTCCGCAAAAGACGTTAGTCGTCGCGCCAAAGATGGCCAGGAACGCCTTTTAAATCAGGCCAAGTCGTCCATCTGGGGGCCCTACTCTGGATGAGATATGGACACGCTCGAGCAGGGCCTGAAGGTCGTCAATATTGAAGGGCTTGGCGAGAATCGTCACCCCGGCGTGCTTCGCGCGCTCAAGTTCGTCCGCATATCCCGTCATTAGCGCTATCGCTTGTTGAGGCCAGGTGTTACGAACCTTCTCGGCTACGTCAATTCCGTTGTTCTGCCCCGGCATCTGGATGTCCGACAGGATAAGGTCGAATGTTTCACCGGTCTGCAGCACCGCTAACGCAGCATCCCCACTTGATTCGTGCCGGGCATCCCATCCAAACACTTCCAGCACGGCAACCAGCCCGGCCGCGACCTCGTCGTTGTCTTCAACAAGCAAGATTGAACCTTTGGATTTCTGCTCGACGGGACGGAAGGAATCACTCGTTTTTTCGGAGGGCTGTCCCTGCGCTCCCACTCCCGTATATCGCGGGAAGTACAGCCGCACGGTTGTGCCCTTCGAAAGCGCACTTTCGATTCGCGCGGTCCCGCCGGCCTGCTCACACATGGCAAATACTTGGGCGAGGCCGAGTCCCGCGCCGGCACTCGCGCTTTTTGTGGTGAATAGCGGTTCGAATGCTCTTTGCGCGACCGCCGCTGACATTCCCACGCCGTTGTCCGAACAATTGATTATCAAGTACTCGCCGGAGTGCAATCCTGGCGTTTGAGGGAGTTGCGCGTTTTCGCTCGTGAGAGAGAATCTGCCGCCGTGAGGCATCGCTTGCTTCGCATTGACTGCGATGTTGACCAAGGCAGACTCCAATTCGTGCGGGTCCACCAGCACTGGCCACGCGTCGCCCATGGTAGAAATTTGGACGTCGACGTTGTCACCCAGCGAAGTAGTGAGCAAAGGAAACGCTTCCTCAACGAGCTTGCCCAACTGCACCACCTCCTGACGGAGGGGTTGTTTGCGCGATACGCTTAGCAGCTTGCGCGCGAGCGCCTCCGCTCCGGTTGCTGCACGCTCTACAGCCGTCACCTCTTTTTCCAGGCCGTTGAACCCCTTTCGTCGGGCCAGCTCCATATTGGCCTTAACCACCATCAGCAGGTTGTTAAAGTCATGGGCGACGCTGGCAACCAAATTTCCGAGCGCGCTCATCTTCGTCATCTGACGGGCCTTGGCCTCGGCCGAGAGCCGCATTCCGACTTCGGTTCGCCAACGCTCCCAGGCGAGCCGCTCGTCATTTAGCCTGCGCAGGGAAAACCCAACAAGCAGCCAGATTCCCACGCAGGGAACCAGCGTGGCCAAAGCTACAAGACCGTCGCGACGCAACCACTTATCGACCACGCTCGACACAGACAGGCCTGCTGTTACATAGACCGGGAACGTGGCGACACGTCGATAGGAGAGAAGCTTTTCTACGCCGTCCAAAGTGGAAAAGAGACGGATTTCTCCGCTCGAACTGCCTCGCCCGATAGCCTTCATCAGATTGACATTGGTGTCGGGAGTGGGCTGAAGTCGCGGGGGCGGGAAGCGTGCAAGGATGCCTCCGTTCAGCGTATAGAGGCCGAGCGTTAATCCGGTGTCTTGAGCCGTAAGTTCTTCGTAGAGCGCGAGCAGGTGGCTTCGTCGCAGCAGTACTGAAACTATGCCAAGATAGCGACCGTTGCGGTCGAATCTCTCAAGCGAAATATCGAGGAGCTCTTCGTGTCCACGCGCGCCGGTTGGTAAGAGACTTACCTCGAGATTAGACTTCCGCAGTCCTCTGGTAGGCAAGTTGTCGCGTATACACCAGTTCGAACTCGCGGCCGCGTCGAGATTGCTGACGAGCAACCGACCTGTCGGGCCGAACACGCAAACCGCTTCAACGGCAGGAGACTGTCGCGCCATCGTATGCAGCAACAATGCGAGCTTTTCTTTCTGCGCCAGGACCTCTGCGTCTGAATCAACTCCCAGCAACTCAACGGCATCCGAAGCGACATCGCGCCCCGCATCGAGAATCCTCCCAACGCGCGCCTCTGCGATATTTGCGAGACGCCCAATCATTTGGGCCGAATCGGTCACCCGGTTTTCGTAACTCGCATACCCGTATCCGGCTATGAAGAAAATAGGGATAAAGACCGACGCCAACAACACGATTAGTAACGAACGCCGCACCGCTCCGAAGTCGCGGCCCGGGACGGGAATCTCCAGCGCCGATTCGTCCAGCGCCGAAACTTCGGATGGCTTGCCCATGTCGTGTGGTCAAATCAGTTCGCAAGGGGCAGCGTATCCACGTGAATCTACGGCGTCAATTCCTTTGTCACATCATTTGCGCCCATCGAGTCGACCCGGGCGCGCATCGTCGTCGCAGTGTTCACGAGCGAATATGGTCAGTCGCTTACAGTAGGTCTTTGTAATATTTCAAGTTTCGGCGCCGAGGCGGTTTGCGCTGTTATGCGCCTGTCCGGACGACTGCATGGTTTCCCCCTGCGCCCGTGCCACATTTCATTGTTCGATTTGACGCCCCAAGCTGACAGCGGCGGAGAGCGAGCAGACCGGTTGACGAATGCCTCAGTCCGCAATGCGGGTCGAAGCAAGACGTCAAGGCAGACCTGCTTCTATGTTCGGGGCGTCGTTCACTGCAGCCGCTCCAAGCGAATGGGAAACTCAATTCGGAAGGTCGTCCCATCCCCTTCGGATGAACGAAAATGGACATGCCCGTGGAGTACCCGGCATAACTCCTTGACGATTGCCAGCCCCAGGCCCGCACCCGGAATGTCGCTTCCCGCAACGCGTTCGAACTCGTTGAAAACCCGGCTTGTGTCCGATGGAGCGATGCCAACACCTGTGTCGGCGACGTGAAGATACCATCTGCCTCCGGGACAAGCACCGATTTTCAGCTCAATCTCACCCGACTCTGTGTACTTTGTCGCGTTGGACAACAGGTTCAGCGCAACCTGCTTGA
The DNA here is from genome assembly GCF_964261745.1 of Caballeronia sp. S22. Classification (NCBI taxonomy): domain Bacteria; kingdom Pseudomonadati; phylum Pseudomonadota; class Betaproteobacteria; order Burkholderiales; family Burkholderiaceae; genus Caballeronia; species Caballeronia sp. S22. The sequence goes on from NZ_OZ180035.1 coordinate 1,267,625, forward strand.
CCTTTATCCGGTCCGACAGGACCGACAATCCCTCCGCATCGCACGCCGCCGACAATTGCAACCCCTTCATCTCGATATCCGGGCGGCAGGCAGCGATAAGCTCGTCATAAAGTTCGCGGAGACTGAACGGCTCAGTTGTAAGTGGTGCATGCTCGCTGAGGGCAACCGAGTATCCAACCATGTCGTTGACGAGCTGCGCCATATCCGAAACGTGCCGCTTGGCCATCATCAACGCCGGACCGTTCTTCGAAGGTGTGCGTTCGATAAGTTGTATCGCTAACGAAAAAGCATTAAGGAAGTTTCGAATATCGTGTGCGACGCTTCTGGTAATTTGCAGGCGCGATTCGTGAAGCTCGCTAACCGCTTGCTGCCTGAGAAGAAGTTCGTGGTTCGCGCGCTCGAGCTTGCCAGCGTCTTCAGCGAATTTTTGGTCTCTTTCATGGACGACCGCCCGAATTGAAGCCAGCGTAACTAAATCGAGCGCTTCCGTGATGAGACGTCGCGCCTGACGTTCGTGAGTTCGTGCAAATCCCGCGTTCGAATCGACGAACCGGTCGAGCGACTCGACTAACACCTGATGAAACAAGTCGAGTTCCCGAATGAGCTCCTCGATTCGATAGCCTTGTCGCCAGCGCACCAAGCCATGCCGTCGCGCATCCCTTTCCATTGCAGTGCCGACGCGCTCAAGGTCCTCAGCCTCAAGCGCCTGACAGAGCTCATCGAGCAGATTCGGTAGATGGTCCGCAAGTTCCTCGTATGTCAGTCTGTCGAAGTCCTCAGCGTCTAACGAAACAACTGTCATCCAGCTTTCCATTAGTCGGTTGCGGTCGCGCCGAAGCGCATCCGCGAAGTCACGCAGCGAAGGTGCGGATGCATCTGACATGACGGTCCCTGACGAAATGGCTCCGTTAGACCATGCCTCTATGCGCCACCGGCTGTCAACCGGGAAGACGGAGGCACGAAAAAAATGATGGTTTGTGTCGAGAAGTTCATGTTGGTTGAGATGCAATTTGATGAACAACCGAGGCCTTCTCAAACCATGGTCTGTAGCTTGTAACGACGCCCCTCCGTGATACATCGGAGCCTTCGAGGAATGCTCGGCTTCTCAGGGCGGCGTGCAGCCCGAGGTAGTAGCCGTTACATCGCCGACTTCCACGCAGGCGGAGTATCTTGCCCTGATGTCATTCGGTCGCGTCAACACGAGGCCGCTGCGGGGGACTATCAAATTCGACGGTTGATTGATTTTTGCATTGAATTGCACAACTCGCCCGGTGTCGAAATAATGTTGGCGTGCGCAATCTCGGACCGGGCTCAGACGGGCTACCGTTGAGAATTTTTCGCCTTTGGGCGGTCAAACCGCCGTTTGGGTCCAAGCGGGCTCTGCCAGGCGACCGTGTCCCGCTAAGCAGGGCGCAGCGGCACCGGCATGGCAGTCGCCAGGAGAAGCGACTCTCTACTGGCGCGGTGAAAAAATACAGCCGTGAGCGCGACCGTCCGTCGTGCGTAGGTGCGAAGAATGAAGCGAAAGTCCGGTTTTGCGAGTGGTGGAAAAAGTACATACAAATCGCTCGGCATCGAAGGAGAAATTGAGCACCTCGAAAGAATACTCAGTGGCGAGGGCGCGCATTCGACGTTCGCTCGAACCTACTGGCGTGGACGAGTCCTCCAGGCGTTGTCAACACCCGGCCTGAGCCCGCTGCAGCGCGCGCAGCTAGACCAGTTGCTCCGGCGAATCGGTGACGCGGAGTCGAACTAGCGATACTTGCCGCATACGCCACTGGAATGCGGGCAGCCGAGTCGCTGTTGCGAACTCCGACAATAGCCAGCGCGCCGACAGCTGGCTATCTTCCGGAACCGCCACGCAGAGGCGATGCAAACGGATGTAACCAAGCGGTAGCGGGCGTCGAAGGCGTCACAGCGATTGCAAGATGGTTGCGATTCGTTCGGCAGAGACTGGCTTGACACAACAGTTCTGAAAATGTCCGTCCTTGGCACGTGCCTCTGAGGAGGAAATCTTCGCGCTCCCCGTCAACGCAATGAAACGCGTCTTCTGCAAATCTTTTCGCGAACGGAGCATCTGCGTGAGTTCGTAGCCGTTCATCCCGGGCATGTGAATATCGATAAAGGCAACATCTGGCGTAAAGTCGTCAAGCTTCTCCACGGCGGCAGTCCCGCTGAAGGCTACTCGCACTTCATGCCCGTCCAGTTCGAGCAACATCCGCAGTGCTTCAAGGGAATCAATGTCATCGTCCACAAGCAGCACTTTGCGCGCGAGGGTCGGCACGGTCGGCACGTCCCCAGCCGACCCATTGACGAGCGTAGAGACGCAAGCGATGGGCAAGGTCACCATGCAAGTCGTGCCTTTTCCTTCCCCGGCACTCGATACTTCGACCGTCCCCTTGTGCATTTCGACGAGTCGTTTAACCACAGCGAGGCCGATGCCGAGACCGCCACCACTTCGAATAGGGCTATCAGGAGACTGCGCAAACATTTCGAAAACGTGGGGCAGCACGGATGTCGGGATTCCAATTCCCGTGTCCCGCACCGTAATGCTGACGTCGCGGAACTCCTCATTGACAAGGTTCACTGGGAGCGCGGCGTTCACCGTCACGACAATTTCACCACCTGCGGGCGTATATCTCACCGCATTCGAAAGCAAGTTCGCGATAATCTGGGTAATCCTCGCGGCATCAGCGAAGACAGTGACCGGCATCGGCGGCAAGCAGACCCGCAAACTCTGACCCAACCGTTCAATGTCAGACCGCACGGAATCGAGCGCGTCTTCGACGATATTTTCCAGTTGAGCATGCACGGGTCGCAAGGAAAGCTTCCCGTTATTGATGCGTGTCGCGTCGAACAGGTCGTCCACAAGTCTGGTTAGTCGCGACGATTGCCGAATAGCAATCGCGATTGCAGCCTGCAACGGACCGACGTCTGTCACCAGACGCTGCGCGGTCTGAAGGGCGGAGGCAATTGGCGCAAGCGGATGACGCATTTCGTGCGCCGCCATTGCGATGAACTCGTTTTTTCTCTCGTCCGCGCTGTGCAGCGCTTCATTCAAGGCTTGCGTTTCCAATGCCCGTAGCATTGCCGCTGCGCGCGCCTCTTCAACTTTCAGTGCTACGCCGACGAAGCTAGCGAGGCTCGTCAGAATCCGGCTGTGCTCTGCGTCAAACGTAACCGACTCCTTTTGCGATAGGACCCAGAGGGTGCCCCATGGACCCTTTTCGCCGGGTATCGGCACGACCAAGCTTTCCACCACCTCTAATTCGGAATCGTGGAGGCAATCGAAATGTCGCTGCGGCCGCGAAAACAGTTGAGGGCTGCCCAAAGCGAGAGTCACTCCGCAGGGGCTGTCATCAATTGGCGTTGACGCGCCCGCAAAGGGCGAGCATTGCCCCGCAGTGGTGACCCATCGAAAACACCGAGCCCCGTCATTAGCGACCTCAATTAGACTGACGCCCGCGCTGTCAGCGTTGCAGAGTTTCATCGCCACGCCCGCGATGGCATCAAGCACGGAGCTAGGAGAAGTGGCTAAGGCATGAGCAAGCTCATGAAAGCATTCGATTTCGGCCGCGAAGTCGGGCGTCCGGCGAGGTCGCAATGCAAGGCTTTCAGTGGCGATAGACGGTGCGAAGCGCGGTTGCAGAACAGGCGGTCTTGTGCTCAAGTCCATGAGAAATTACACTGGGATGGTCCGCAAATGCGAAACTGAGCCCTCATTCTAAAACAGGCATTCAACGATTCGCACTAGGAGAAACCGCCTGACCGAACACGTCGTTTTCGACGAGGCTCTCCGCTCTAAGCGGAAGGAAAAACCCATAATGGTCCGGGCGCACCGGTATCGGGCTGCGTTGGTCTCTTAGGCTATGTGCTCGCAATTTCGCTGACGTACAGTCATGGAACGGCGCGCCCCGCGAATCGATTTTCAAGCTCATGCATCGTCGGCATATAGTTGGAACCTGGAGGCGCTGAACGAACCGTTTTTCTGTGAACCGAACCGGAGCCGCTCACGATGTCGCAGCTGGTTGCGGCCGAAAGCGGAAGCTTGCACACAAGCCTGCGAACAACTTCCAGGTAGACGGGATACACATGGGATGGAACCAGGTTTCGCTCAAGCTTTGGTGCCGCGAAGACGGTGCCGCCGTCTGGGAGACCGAGAATAGGCGTTATGCGAATCCGCTCGCCCGCCGCCCGCGACTATGGGAAGGCTGCGGGCCGAAACCCGACCAAATGCTGGTGAAAACACTGCGAACGGCCTTGGTCGGAAACGTTGTCGTTTTCCGTCGATTCGAAAATGCGAGTAACGCAATGAAGGCGGTGGATGAAAACTTTCCCGAAGCAATCGAGGCCAGGTCTGTGCAGTCCGTGCCCGAAGACAAGCAGGAAGTGGACGGCGCGTCATCAGTCCGGGGTCGTTCGGCCACGGCTTATTGCGAAAGTGAATTCGGATTGCCTCATCACGGCTGCACGGCGAAGTGCGACTCGTGCTCGGGCCCCGGAAGTGAGCTTTCCCGCGTAAACCCCAGCAACGACAAGGAAGTGCGCTACGTTTTGCCGATTTTTTTGCGATGCGCCTACAATGACTCTCGTCCACGAGTCCAACGCTCGATTACCTTCCCGGAGGCGCCAGCATGCCTGGGCAACGCGCGTCACCAGTACGTGGCGTCCAGCTCATGGATGTGCTCGTGACTGCCGGACTTGATGACCGTTCCCATCGTTCGCCCGACTATGCCGCCGAAAACGAGGCTCTGCATGTGCTGGCCAAGGCATTCACTGCATCTGAGACGGTTATGCTTCAGACACTGGTCGATACGGCGTTGGCCTTATGTGACGCCGGCAGTGCGGGCATCAGCCTGCGCGAACGCGATGCGTTGAGGCCTTCCGCTTTCCGTTGGGCGGCGCTGTCGGGATGCTGCTCAGACATGGTGGGGCACGTCATTCCAACGGACAACAACAGTCCCGCCGGTGTGGCGCTTGAACTCGATGCGCCGCAACTATTCGCCTATCCGAAGCGCCGTTTTGCTTGCCTGGCGGACGTGACGCCGGAAATCACCGAGCAACTTGTCGTGCCGGTCCCGGGCCTGACCGAGCCGTGGGGCGCACTCTGGGTGATGTCGCACGATGAACGCCGCCACTTTGATAGCGAACATCGTCGCCTCCTGACAAGCCTCGCAAGCTTCACGTGCGCGGCACTCAGCACCGCTCAGGCAAAAGCCGAGGCGCTAGCACGTGCAGAGGAAGCGGAGACGGCAAGGAATGCGCTCGCTGCCGCCGAAGCCGAAAAGGACAGGTTCATTGCGGTGCTCGGCCACGAGTTGCGCAACCCACTTGGGCCCATAGACACCGGTCTCGAGGCGGCGCAGAAGCTGGCCGCGAACAGCCCTGCGGTGCTCTCCGCGCTGGCACTGGTAAATCGACAGGTGGCTCACCTCCGGCGACTTGTGAATGACTTGCTCGATGCGTCACGTATCCGTCACGAGAAGCTTTCTATCGTGCCTGCCTACTGTTTGCTCGGCGACATCGTGAAGGACTCAGTCGCTGCGGTGAGCGAGGAAGCCGAGCAGCGTCAGCAGCAGCTGCATACAACGATGCCGCCGTATCCGGTGTCCGTTATAGCCGATGCCGGCCGGCTGACGCAGGTTATCGCCAATCTTCTCAGGAACTCCGTGAAATACACCCCGGCGCGCGGCGAAATAAGCTTGCGCGTTGACGCACCGGACCCTGCCACGCTAGCCGAGCATGATTCTGCGCCGCGCGAGGCCGTTATCACGGTGCGTGACAATGGTGTGGGAATCGAGCCTGGGCTGTTGCCAGGCGTCTTCGAAATGTTTGCACAGTCGCCGTCCGTTCTCATGCGCTCGGAAGGCGGATTGGGCCTCGGCCTGTCCGTTGTGAGGTACCTGGTTCAAGCGCACCAAGGACAGGTCAGTATCTCCAGCGAGGGGGAAGGCCAGGGAACCGAAGTCACCTTGCGACTCCCCATTGTCTGCCGCAGCAGAGTTAAGCATACGTCTGCGACAACACACGGTATCGCTCATCAGCGCATCCTGCTGGTGGACGATAGCGCCGATGCGACCGAGGCGCTAGCGATGCTGCTCACGCTCGATGGTCACGAAGTGAAACGCGCGCAAAGCGCCGCCGAAGCGTTGGCAATCGTTGAATCATTTACGCCCGATGTCGCGCTGATTGATGTCAACATGCCGGAAATCGACGGTCGTGAACTTGCCGGCATGCTCAGGCAACGTGTGCAATGCTCGGAAACCCGGCTCGTGGCACTCAGCGGCGTGGCTTTTCCGGAACCGGCGGGCGCCGAGAATAAATTCGACTGCTACCTACTCAAACCCCCGTCCCTCGAAGAGCTGGCAGACGTCCTGCGCCGATAGGGAGCGGACGCGGGCGGGCTTTTGGGGCCGGCCCAGTGCTGGTTGCTCGGGGAGTCAAGTTCAGGCCAGCCCACAGGCGGTTCTTGCCTCGGGAAAACCGTCGACCCAATGCCGGAAAACGTCCTGTCGACACGCCATGAGCGCGTTGACGTTGATGTCCTCGTCCAATTCGGGCCAGTACAACTGCTCGCGGTCGAGCGAGACGGCAAAACGGGCGCGTTCAACGTCGCTAGCGGCCTGCAAGATTGGGAACCATTCCAGTGGAAAGTCTACGGCCCGCCCATCGGTCAGTTCCAGAAACAGATGTGCGCGGTCGAACCGCACATCGACTGCGGTGGCATTCATGCTTGTTTCCTTGACGGGCGAATTGAAGTTCGGCAGCAGGTGCAGGATTCGCATAGAAACATGCGCAATTTTCATACCTAAGCGCCGAAATGAAGACTTTGCGATGCCATAGCAGGTGGTCCCGACGCGATTACACGGGGTGGCGTCGAACACGGGTGCGGTTTTTTATTGCTAGCGTTGTACCAGTTAGTTAAAATATGGGCTTCTAGCCTGCCCCGTGCTAATGCCGATAATTCTCATCGCGGATGGATATACCATCCTTATCGGGCGTCTTCTTTCAATCGTTTGCCGATGGATTTCTCTCTGCCGCAGTTGCCTCGGTTTGGTCAGCCGAGAGTACGCAGCGCGACATAGGACAGAACGCATCTTGTTTAACCGTACAGGTCTCGAGTTTTTTGAAGTCCATATCGGACGCCCCGTGAGTTTGGCTACGCCGGCATACTGTGGCTCATACCGCGCCGCACCCGCATCGACCTAATGGAGCAGTGCGAGCGGCATTCGGTGGACGAATGCAGTACAACCACAAACTGAAAGCCTCGCGGCTGCAGAACAGCCTCCGCTGGCTGGCTACGTCTTCCCGGCTCGCGCTCACCTCTTCAGACTCCGTTCACGCTGTCGTTAACAGCTTTGGCGACCGCGTCGACAGATTGCCTCGCTCCGGTCTATATTCTCCAATTGTGTGGAATGAAGAAGGTCACGGAATGCGTACCGCCCCCGAAATCGTCCGTCTTGCGTCGTCGAGCGACTTGCCAGACCTCTTTTTCGCGCTGTTGGGGGCCTTTTCTGTAGGCGACGCTTTCGTCGGCATCTACGACGATAGCGATTACCTGCGCTACGCCAACGACGGTTTTTTGCAGGCGTTCAATCTCAGAGGGGGCGAGGTCGCGACGTTTGCCAGCATCATCCTCGATGCCGCTCGTGACAAGAAAGGGGTCCGCATCGAAGCGGCTGACCCGCACGCTTTCATCGCCGAAGTTCAAATGCGGCGGCGCATCTTGCCGCGTGCGCCCAGCCAGCGCTCTTTCCCTGTCGATTTCGTGAACGGCCGCTGGTTTTGGTGCACCGAAACGTTGTTGGCGAACGGCTGGATTGTCCTATCCGGCGCCGACATTACTTCGCTTAAGCGCACGGAAGCAGAACTGAAAATCGCGCGCGACCGCGCGTTGCTGCTCAGCCGAATCGACGAACTGACCGATGTTCCAAATCGACGTTTTGCTCTGTCCATGCTTGACGCATTACTTCTCGAAGTAAATCTTCGGAAGACGGAACTGAGCGTCGCGCTGTTGGACCTGGACCATTTTAAGTCGATAAACGACACCTTCGGCCACGAAGCCGGCGACAAGGTCCTACGGCATTTTGCGAAGTACTGCGTTTCTTCCTTGCGAAAGGTCGACCTCGTCGGCAGACTTGGCGGCGAAGAGTTCCTCGTGCTGCTGCCGGGGACGAGCCCTGAACATGCAAAGGATGTGCTACAGGGAATGTTATCGAGCGCCCCGAAGCTGGTGCTAGGGGAATGCCCGGCGGAGATAGCCGTGTCGTTTTCGGCCGGTGTCACGCTTACCCGACCGGGCGAAAGACGGGAGGACGTCCTTGCGCGCGCGGACAAGGCGCTTTATGTTGCAAAGCGAGCCGGCCGGAGTCGAGTCGAAGTCGGCATGCCCTTTCAAATTTCGATTGAGCGCTGACCGCGTCGCCTCCTGTCGACCTCCTGCCTCTGGCTTTCCAGCGTCGCGCCGGCGGAGACGAATAGCAGCGATGTAAGTCTCCAATCCGAACATGCCGCTACACTTGCGCCCATCGGGCGCTTAAACCCGCTGAACGCGAATATCCTGCCAGAACGTGCGCTTCTCTGAACATATTTGGAATGCGGATTAGAGCTCTCTCAATTGAAGATGTTCCATCAACGCGTGATGTATGCCTACTCCCTCGCCGCCGGGCCTTCAGCAAAGCTGCTTCCTAAGGCAGACGGCGCTTGCTGGGCATATCGATGCAAACTGCGCAGTCGCCCGCAAGTCGTCCGGCGCAGTGTTTCTCGCCGACAGACGATAGCCGGCGCCGATAAAAAAATTCGGAGCGTCCGTGGTAAGCAGCCAAAGTTCAGAAATCTCGTCAGCGAGACATCTCTTCTCAACTGACACGAGCAGGCGATGCCCTAAACCGTCGTTCCTCTCTAGGAGTCTGACGGCGAGCGAGCGGAGCAAACCCACGCTGCCGTACCTGTCCACACCAACGCACCCAACAATCCGCTTGTGGTCCACGGCCACAAGGAAACCGTTCAGGGTTTCTACGGTAACGTCCGACGTCGATAGCCCGTGCTCATGAAGTACTGCATGGATTGCTTCCAAGTCACGAGGTACTGCCGGTCTGACTCTCACGATAAAGCTCCAAGTGCCTTGCGCAGTTTCAAGGCTAAGGGCGTGCGCCTCAAGACATCTGCCGTTCCTCCGCTAACCCGGCGTATGCTGCTCCTCAAGTCCATCACGAACTGATGGCTTCGATTGCCACCAGCAGGTCCCTATCCGAAAGGCGACATTGGGCCGCCCAGGTGCGCGAACTTTTCATTCTACTCCGGCTCAACAACGGTTCGCGGAAGCGGATTCGAATCGGGGCGCGCCTTCGTCCATTGCTTGATGGATTTTTCTGAGTCTCGGGCATTAGCCTTAACAACGGAGAACAATTCCTGTTGCGTTGCACAATTGCTATTTTTCCGGCTTATTGGTGCGAGCACAAAAATCGGTGATGGACCAAACGGTCAACACCAGCAAGAGACCGTCTAAAATCCGCCGCATCGCGCACGAAGAGACGGACAGGACCGGCAAAAAGCAACACGTCATATTGGCGCATGAAACGAGATATCGTATCGGCGCGGCGAGTCAGTTTGAAAGCGTTGTATGGCACCCTTTGAAGATTGTCTGGTGTCGTGCGCCCTCCCGCTCATCGGAATCAAGTCGTGAGCGAATTTAGGTGCTGTCTGCGCTAAAACTTCCTCGCCTGTACATAACCACCGCGCCGCTGTCATCGGATGGCTCGTCGAAGACTCATTCGCCGCCTCAAGGAACAATCCTCTACGCGACTGGCGTGTTGCTAGGCGCTGGGATATTGGGACATCTTGTGAAAGCAGCGCTACGCGTACGAGGACGGCGTCGACATGCTTTTCGACACGCCTTCATGGGCCGACGGCGACGGTTAAGGCACGACCGTTGCGCCTCCCGATGTGAGTCTTGCTGTCTCCAGCCCGCGCGCGGCAAGGCATTGAGGGACTAGTCAAATTGGCCGGCACAGCGCGGGCCGCAAACTGGAGCGGCAATCATGGCGACGGGTGACACAACTGGTTCTGGAGTCGCAGCGAAAAGCGGCGCGAACATTGTAGGAAGCGGGGTGGGCGACGGTCCTGGTCCCGATGTGATGGCGGCATCGACGCTGGAGGACACCACAGTTATTACGTCCGATGGGGAAGACGTTGGAAAAATCAAAGAAATCATGCTGGACGTACGGAGCGGGCGAGTTGCGTATGCGGTACTCTGGAGCGGTGGTTTCTCGGCATCGGTGACACATTACGCGCGATTCCATGGAACGCACTTACGCTCGATACGGACCAGAAAGTGTTCAGAGTCGACATAACGGCAGAGCGCATCAAGAGCGAGCCGGGCTTCGACAAGGACCATTGGCCTGCGATGGCGGACTTGAGCTGGGGCTCTTCGTTGCATCAGTATTACAATCGCACGCCTTATTGGTCAGCGGCATCTGAGCCAATGACGGGACATCAAGACGCGCTCGACGTTTAACCATCTGCTTCAGCGCAGAATTGCGCACCAAGAAATGAACGCTGGGCGACCTTTGTAGTCGAGGGTCGCGCGTTCGACCGCACGACGACACAGCAATTTCAACCGTCCTCGTCGTCGATGACGACCCCGTCGTCGCTGCCTCGCTCGGCGCACTACTTGAGGCGCACGGATACGAGGTGGTAGCCGCATCTCACGGTTCAGAGGCGCTACGAGTCGCGGCCTTACAGACGCCAGACCTGGTCGTGTCGGACTGTCAGATGCCCGTGTTAGACGGGGCTTCCCTTTACAGAAGGTTCCAGGTGGACCCGCGCCTCAAGGTCGTCCCGTTCATCTTCATGTCCGGGAATGTAGATGCTCGCGACATTCCGATTGCGGAATTCCTACGGGAGCCATTCGACCCCGCAATCATGATTCAGGCAATCGCTGGACTACTGAACCGGGAGCGGCGCCTAGGCAAGTAACTCTTGTAAATGGTCAATGTCCACGGGCTTAAGCGCGCAACCGTCGAAACACTGCATGACCTCTCCGACTAGCTCGGCATGACCCGTGAGCGCTATGATGCGCGCGCCCGAGTGTTGACCTTCGCGCAATTGCAGGCAGACATCATGACCATCGGCATCGGGCAAGGTCAGGTCCAGCAGAATAACGTCAAAACAGTTTCCACCTGCGAGGGCCAGAGCCGACGCGCCGTTGTATGCGACCGCGCTCCGATGTCCCAGTGCCGAGGCGATGTCCGCCAGGGCGTCCGCAGCCTCCTTGAAGTCATCGACAAATAGTACGTTGCTCATTTCGCCTCCTCACAGACCGAAACTCTCGGACGCGATTTTCGCAATGCAGTCGCCGAGCCTTCGGTCCTGCCAGAAAGCCAAAGGGTAGCCTACTTACATGACGGAGCAAAGGCCCGACGTCACGCAGCGGCACGCCTGGAGCCAAAATTGCTGGGCATATGTGTCGGTGCTTTTACTGACTGCATCTACGCATCCTCGTCCATGGACAGCTCCCGCCGCCGCCGACCCAAGCTTGTGCTTTTTTCGTCGAAGCCGAGGGACTCAACGCCCGGGCGGTCAGAGGACGATTACATGGTCTATGCGTCGTACCGTCCTGGCAGCGGTGGTCGATTCGTCGGTACATTGAAAGTGGTGCGTTTGACAGACGGGCGGTTGCTTTTCCCGTTTGACGGCGCCGAGGAAATCGGCCCGTTCGATTCGAAGGATGCTGCGAAACGTGTCGCATTGCTGAGGGGCTCCGAAATCGTGCAAGCGGACCTCCGCGCACCTGAGCTTTAGAGGCCCAATTCGCCGGCTTATTTCGGTCGACTCCCGCGTCTCCTGCGGCAATTCAGCGCGCGGGAAGGAAGTTTGCAATTGCCTTTTGTTGCGCGCGACCAAGGGGAGCGCTTCACACGTTGCTGCAGAGCGAGGCAAACGCGGACCTGAGCGCACGGACGGAGCGAGGTAGCAGCGGTCCCACGGAGGAGAAAAAATGAGCCTTCAATCTTTCGAGCGCTCGCTCGCCCGGCTCGAGAAGGTCTTGAGCGAGCTGCACGGTGAACCGGAATTTTCATTTGTCGAGCAAGCAAGCGAGTACACGGCATGGCTTTCGTCTTATCGTCGCGAGGGAATCAATTTCAATCCTGAACCTACGACCTTTCATGCATTTCTCGCATGTGTCAAGCGAGCGGAAGATTGGCAGCGGCGTAACGCGTATAGAGAAGCGCTGATTGCAAGCTACGAAGCCATTCAAAGGCTCGCCAGTGAGGAGTTGAGGGCTGCCCCGCACAACGAGGGCCTGCAATTGCCCAGCGCTCCGCACGGGATGGCATCCTGACGGAGTCGGTACTGCTGGCGAAGCATCGCCGAGCGGCTACGTTAGCGATTGGCGAAGGACGGACAAAAACCGGCGGCCTGGAGGCACTGATGTCTGCGAGCCGACTCCATGATTAAAGACGGCATCAGAGGCTGCAATTCAGACGGCTCTTTCCGAAGTTGACTTGCATAGGCTTCGATAAGCTGCTTTCGCTGCAGCGCGACTACGATGCCGCCCGCGTCGTCGAAGGCCGAGCCAAAGGTTACTGGTTCGAGCGAACTCTCTCTTCGCTCAGGGCATCGCTGCACGTCCCGTTATGGGGTCAAGGATAGCCGCAGCACTTTGCGCAGCGGCCCGCGCGATATCGTCACAGCAGCCCCGGCTCAGAGCCGGGGCGCTCGCCTACACACAGGCGCCTTGCCTAAAGATACCAGCCGATTATCCGACCTTGCCGGCACCGCCATGCCCTCGACGACCTGATTTCCTGTTCGCTTTCGCTAAACAAGCCTCCAACGAACTTCGCCAACGTTTCCTTGCGCCTGCCAGTACCGAACTGGCCTGGTCGACCACGCGCCGAAACCGTAACGAGTGATTCTTAGCGGACCGCGACATAGCACTCTCCCGAAGCCTCGATGCGACGCATCGTCGTTTTCACGACGTCAACTAGGACAGTCGTACAATGGACCGTCGCAAGATGATTGCCTTTGCCTTTGACGAAATCGAATTTAGTAACGACCAGACGAGGCGTCAATAACCGTTTCGAAATATGTCGCGCTCCCGTCCATAAATCCACTTCTATGTCACTGTATCGGCGGCACCGCGCCGAACTTTTCCGCGAGCATCCTTTCGTAGACGCCGAAGTGCAGGTCGACCTCTTCCTGGGACACGGTCTGCACAAAGATGTTCACCTTCTCAGGCGGCAATCCCATTAGCGTCGCCACGGCTGCTTCGAGTTGCGGCGCGCAAATGCGGTCTTCTGGCAACGTCGAGCCGATTGTGATGTCGTAAGCTTTTTCTTCGCGCAAGACGATGTCCACGATACGCGCCCGCGCACTCATATTGTTGTCGACCGCAAGCCGGATTACTTCGGCGAGTTGGTGCATAACCTCGGTGGGAAAGCCCTTCGCCGAGCGGAGCCGGATACGGTGCTTACCGAGCGTACGCCAGTCTGTATCGAATTCCATGATGCCTCCAAATCAGTAGAATCGCGCGGAGGATATGGTCGAAACGCCTGTTTTCAAGTCTCAAAAAGTTGAACAGCGGTCTCTTGAAAAGCCTGACGCCGCTCCTATCTCAGGCGTTACAAGGCAGCCGCTCGCAGCCGCGCGCGGTGTGTGTTCAACTTGATTGCCCACGGCACTGGGGCAGCTGCAGCTTCCCGTCCTGCCGTGAGAGGAGAGCGAAAATGAGTGATGCATTCATTGCACCCGACCTCTTCAGCGAACTGGACCGTCTGCAGCGGCAGATGTCCAGCCTGTTTGGCGGATTTCCCACAAGCCTTCGTTCGACACGTGTCGGAACGTTCCCGCAAATCAACGTAGGGTCGACTGAAGATTCAGTCGAAATCGTCGCGTTCGCGCCAGGCCTCGATGTGAGCAAGCTTGACGTATCCGTCGACACAGGTCTGCTCACTATTGCGGGTGAAAGGGTGACGGGCTACGACCAGTTACCTGAGGGTGCGCGACAGTACGCGCAGGAGCGCTTTAATGGGTCCTTCCGCAGAGTTATCGAGCTTCCTCCGCAGGCCGACCCGGACAAGGTGCAAGCCAGATATACCGATGGCTGTCTTCTGATTTCGGTTGGGAAGCGCGAGACCTCGAAGCCGCGCTCGATTACTGTACAGTGAGGTGGCATGATGAGCGAAAACAACACGCAAATCGCAGAACGCGACCGAGGCGCCGTGACGCGTCAAGAAGTAACGAACGCGCGGCGCCGGCAAACATTGACACCGAGCGTCGACATTGTCGAAGACCTTCACAAAGTGACGCTCTGGGCGGACCTGCCTGGCGTTTCGAGAGACAAACTTGCCGTGAAGGTCCACGATGGCAGTCTGACCATTGAGGCGGAATCGGTGGTCCTGGTCCCGTCAAACCTGCAGCTTGTTCATACTGAAATTCGCGCGCCTTACTTCGCACGCACCTTCACAGTCAGCGAGGATTTCGATACGTCCAAGGTCGAAGCGTCACTGAAAGATGGTGTACTGACACTGACGATACCGCGTCGGGAAGAAGCGAAGCCGCGACGGATTGAGGTATCAGTCCAATGACTCGATGAGAGCGAGCCGGAGCAGGCGCGAAAGCGCTTCCTCCGGCGCATGCATACCTCGCCCGACGTGCGCGCGAAGTGATGCGGTCGATAGGGGGCCGAGCCACTGCTCTGAGCGAGCGGGAGCGTTGGGTCCTTCGCTGTGAGCGCGACCAGCGGCAAAGTGAACTTCTTGTACACTGCCCACATCACCGCGCGACTGCGTCCGACGCGCAGAGGTTGGAGCTGGCGAAGAGGCGTCGGGCAGCGCAATTTCGGCATGGCTAGCCGCAAACCGGTCATTCAATCCGACACCCCATGCGAGATTCTGCCGCGCCAGCTGTCGACGAGGAGTTGCTAGGTTCGCTTCCACCTGCTCGAGATTTCGGCACGACTCGCAGGGTCCTGGTAGCGCTGCTACTGGCGTCCGTGGTGTTGCCAGGGATTTGTGTCGGGCTTTACGCCTACTTCGATTATCAGCGTCGGCAAGCGGACGCGCTCGATGCGGTGGATAGGCTCGCGAGGGTTGCCGAAGAAAACGCTGTCAAAGTTCTGGACCTGAACCGTGAGATGAGTTCCAGAATTGTCGAAATTCTCGGCGACCTCGATGAGTCCGGCACTCGTCAACGACAGGCGATTTTGCACGCCCGTTTGAACGCCATGGCGGGAACGCTGCCCCAGGTCGCAGCCGTATCCGTCTTCTCCGCAGACGGTGACCTGGTCGCTAATAGTCGCTGGTATCCGGTGCCGGATATATCGATTCAGCGGCGCGACGACTTTCAGACCGCGCGCGACCATCGACCGGCAATGTACTTTTCGTTGCCAATGTTCGGCGCCGTCGCGCAGACAGACGTCTTCAATACGGCAATAGCCAGGACCGGCAGTGACGGGGAATTCCTCGGCGTGGTATCTGTGGCGCTTCGACGGTCGTATTTCCGAGATTTCTATCGGCAACTGGTGGGGAATAACCCGGACCTGACTGTTGGTCTGTACCGTTCCGATGCCAATTTGCTCGTGCGGTATCCGGCAGCAGGTGACAGCATTGTCATCCCTGCGGACAATCCGTTCGTCTTAGCCATCAGGCGCAATCTGCGAGAAGGCCACGTGAGCACGAGGTCAGCGATTGACGGGCGCAGCAAGACGGTCGCATTTCGGAAGCTTGCGCATTATCCACTGTACGTCACCGCTAGCTTTGACGTCGCATCCGTCTTCGCTGGGTGGTGGAAGCATGACCTCCTCATCGCGCTGTTGGCGCTCGTGCCGTGCATCGGAATCTGGCTCCTGATAGGCTTCTCTCTCTATAGACTGCGACAAGAGCAGATAGCGTGGGAAAGCTGGCGAAGCGAGGCAGTGTTGCGCGCGGATGCTGAGGCCACGAGCCGACAACTGCGTCGCATGGGGGCGCTTGGGAATCTTGTAGCGAGCGTGGCACACGACTTCAACAACCTTTTGATGGTCGTTTTTTCCAACATGGAGTTGGCGCGCCGGAAGGGGTACGCGGGCGTTCAGGCCGAGGTGCAAGCAGTGGAACGCGCGGCTACGACGGCCTCCGAATTGTCGCGCAAACTGCTTAGCGTCGCCCGGAAGAAGCCCGCGCAGAACGAGCACCTTCGCTTGTGCGACTGGTTTGCCGGCGCAGTGCCGTTGGTCCAGGCCGCTGCTGGCCCGAAGGTCCGCTGCTCTTTTACCATTCCGGATAACCTTTGGGACATTGTCGTCGACCAAGCTGAGCTTGAGTCATCTCTCATCAACATCGCCGGCAATGCAAGGGATGCGATGCCGGAAGGCGGAACATTTACCGTTCGATGCCGGAACGTGTCGGTGGCGAACGACGAGCCGGTGCCCAAGGGTGAATATGTGGTCGTGACATGCTCGGATGACGGCGTCGGTATGAGTGATGCCGTCGCACGGAGGGCGTTCGACGCACTTTTCACGACGAAAGAGTCGGGCGCGGGAACGGGCCTTGGACTGGCACAGGTGCTCGCGATGTGCGAGCAGGCCGGAGGCACCGCGCGCCTGCGAAGTGAAGCCGCAAAAGGCACTGACGTGCTGCTCTACCTTCCGCGCGCAGAAGCGCCCGACACCGCGCCTACGCCATCCATAACGGCATCGACCGGACTGGACCGTCACGAATCGAGGGCGTCGGGTACCGTGTTGTTAGTTGAGGACAATGAGGAGGTCGCAGCGGGCCTCACTGCTGTATTGGAGGTCCTGGGCTACGAGGTTCGTTTCGCAAGCAACGGTGATGAGGCGATTGCGCTACTCCAGCAAGGCCAGGTGTTCAACCTCATACTATCTGACGTCCAGATGCCAGGGGAGCACAGCGGACTTGATGTCGCCGAGTTTGTGAGGAAGCAGTGGCCCTCGCAACCGTTGGCCTTGATGACTGGATATGCGGGAGAACTGGAGCGAGCGAAGCAGCTCAATGTTCCCATTCTGTTGAAGCCTTTCTCAGCCAGTGACCTGGAGGGCTTGATGGACGGCGCACTCGGGTCCCGCTAGACACTTCCGCCGTTGCAACGAGACCAGCAGGGTCGCCTTTTCGCATCGAGGAATAGAAGAATCGCCGCTCTCGCAAGTTGACTGCAGGGTGGGCCCGTCCAAGATGACCGCACTGGGCAGGCCTTGCCGACCCTGCGCGACGCACTACCGAACGCAAGTCACTGACCCTCGCCTCAAAGCCGCCGGCACGCAGCCGTCGCGGTGTCTGCTGGTACACGAACTCTCACGGAGGAAAATTGGTCGGCAGCGTGCGCCACCCGGCCCCGGCCTGCACGAGCTCACGTAACGCATTGAACATTTTCCGCAACTCTTACTTCCACTGTGGTGTGTTGCTGTCCACGAGTGTCAGACAAAGAACCCCAAAACTAAACTCTTCGTCAGATACATCAGTCGGATAAGGTCTCCCCGTTAAAATCGTTTTTATCAGTCATTCGGTATCCAGATTAAAGTATCCATAGAAGTCCCCGACATACTCTAGCAAGGGGACGGCGATTGAAAACGTCTGCTCTCCATCTCGCGAACCGGTCATATGCCTGGCCGCTAGTTTATTGTGAATTCGCGGTGTCTCAGATTGCCGGCAGCCGAGAGTCATTCGAGAGAGAGGAGGTGGATTGCCCACTATATCCGAACCCTTTCGTCCTACATCGGGTCGAAGACGACCACAGCTCGGCGAGAGATATGCGCGAACCTCCGGATGAAGCGATAGACTTGTCCATCGACTTCTATTCGATTCACGCCGGCATGAGTCAAGTCGACAATCTCGTCGGCTAGCGTCTTCTCAATCATCCCGCAGCTACGTAGGTCGGCCCGGGAGCCTACCGGGTTTCCGACATACATCGCACATGTATGGACATGTGGCGACACCATGACCAGACTTCCGCCTACATCGAGCGAAAGCTCGAGATACTCCGCGAGCGTCAGCAGCGACTCTGGCGTCTGACCTTGTGTTGCGCCAGCCGTGCTGACATTGATGGTCATATCGCGCCCTCTACAACATGATTGTGGTGTGTGTTGTCCGAATCGTGGGCCGGCCCCCCAAACGGTGGAATCTCCATATCGTTGAAAGGGGAGTGCTCCGGTCGTAGGTCGATTTACGCTGTGGGGGTCGTTGGCCACAATGCATCCATGGTCTCACGATTCGACGGCATCGACCCTATTGTCGACGACTTCGAGGAACGGCGGATGCGCTCGCCGATTGTGGCCTCGACCTTGTCACAAAGCGACGTCGCACTACGGTGCATCGGGGAGACGAACTGCGCGGCGACGGGCGGGCGCTACTGGCAGCGTCATCGTTCTTAGAGCGTGCAGGGGACTGGCGCTACCGCCCCGCGCGCCCGCACGCACGTCACCAGCACCTACCATATTGCGCCTGCGAAACGAACGGAAACGAACGGATGCGAACCGACGACTCGAAATCGGTCGCGAAGTGCGTCCTCATCCAGAACGAACTGATTCTCCAAAGGTCAGACGTTCCAGGCGCGACAGGCAGCCAGTATCAGTGAATTTATAGACGTCGCACGATATCGGGAATGGCGTAACAATACAGGTTTCCGTGTCACGAGCCGATGCCACCAATCCGGCACGCGCGGACCAGAGAATCGGACGAAGCCGCTCGACTGAAGGGAATCGAACTTCCACGGTGCACGGTTCCACCAGGCCTGGCGAGAGGTGCACCACACCTCCGCGTGGCTCGTGATGTTGATTAAAATTAGAAGGACGGCCGCCATGTCACGAATTGAAGATGACGTTCAGACCTCGTTTCTGAATGACCTGCTCGGCGACAGGGAAATCGTTTGGATTTTTCTTGTCAATGGCATTAAGCTGACCGGCTATCTGGAAGCGTTTGACCAGTACGTCGTTTCTCTGCAGTCCCCGACCGGAACGCAGGCCGTCTTCAAAAGTGCAATATCCACGGTCTGTCGCCCACACACAACGCCGAACAAAACGACGGACGAGCGTTCTTCGACAGTTAGAATAGAGCGTCCAGCGCGAAGGCACGTCGCAATATCACGATGATGAACCGCGCGCGACTGGCGCCGGTTTTCGAGGTCGCGGAATGACACCATGTACGGGACGCTCATGTCCGAACGAGATGTGTGGTCGAACCCGTACTTCGGGGCGCCGCGATGTCCTTAAACCGCACCACTCGCGACGGATTTCTGATACTGGAATAATTTAGGACTTTGAGCCGACGCGCCCTCGATGAACATCTCATCGGAGCCGGCACGTCGACCGTCGGAGACGATAAAAAAAATAGACTCAACTTGAACGTGGCTCGCCCGAGCCGCCGCCGGATGGTGCGCAGTAGGTCGTGTGATGATGTCTCGCCGCTGGACCAGGCATTCGCGAAGACGCTTACAACAGCTTAGACGCCGCCTTTAGGCGGCGTTTCTGTTCCTTCTTGAGCAACCGCAGTGCGGCGTCGGCGCTCGCGCCTTCAGGCAGTGACCCTTGGTGCGCTGTCAGGAGGTCCCGGCTGGCCACAACGTCGTTCAACCCACCAAAGCGCTTTTGCAACTCCTTCAAATTTTTAAGGCCCTTCCGCTGCTTCTTCTGCAGGAGCGGTTCAAAAAACTCGATTAGGTAGCGGACCTTCTTTCCAGCTTTGCGGACGTTATGATACGAGTTGTAGTCCGAACGGCCTGCTTTCGACGCGTGCTGCATGCGCTTCTTGAGCTGCTTCTGCGCCGCTGACACGCGCTTTCGCGCGAATCTGGTCAAAGGAGTGCGGGCGGAGGATGTATTCAGCTCACGGTTCGCTTCCCTAATGGCATCTCGCAGCAGTTTTGTTAGGTCAGAATTCAGAATCGTCTCGCGGCTCTTGTCGGCGGTTTGTTTTCTGCTTTGTTTGAAGGCGCTTAATAGTTGTTCATCGCTCTTTCCCTCGACTAGACTAATCAAGATGTCCCAGTCACGGGTGTTCCCTGCCGCGTTCGCGAGAAATTTAAGAAGTGCGCGCTGCTCGTTGTCGAAATGCTCGTCAAGGATTGGTCGGTACGCCCACAGTAGTGTCCGAAGCCGCCGCAACGCGACGCGCAGCTTGTGTAATTTCTCGGCGTCCGCCGTGTCTTCCAGCGCTGAGGCTTCTTCGATGGCTTTGCTCACCAGCGGGTCGGCGTACGTGGCGAAGTTTGCTTCTGCCACAGAGTCGCGCCCAACGGCGTCACCGGTCTCGTCGGTCGTCACGATGTTTCCTCCGCGTCTTCAGTGGTCTCCAGCATACGCAAAATACATACCGCAAGCCAAGCGTTCGAAATCCAGGTGTGATGCTTGCTTTTCCTACTAACTGATTCAAGCCGCAATCGCGCGTCGGCGTTTGAAGGAAGCGAACATGGAAGGCCAATCGAAGTCGGAGAGCGGTTCCTCGGTCGGCAACGACGCCCCAGTTGCCTTGGTGCACTGGGATTTGCTTCGGCCGACGCAGGGCGCAATCGGGTACGTGCAGGTTCTGGCAAAGCGGGCCAGTTATCTGGAGGTCGCTTCCGGAAAAAGACGGTCGTTTGTCGAGCAGCAAGCGGTTAAGGTGGTGCGGGGGCCGTCGGGCAATTTGCATGTCGTCGACCATCATCATTGGTCTCGCGCCTGGTTCGACATGGGCCTTCCCGAGGCACCTGTTCGAATCGCTGAAGATTTCAGCAGCCTGTCCAACGACGAATTTGATGCTGAGATGGCGCGGCGTGGCTGGCTTCATCCTTTCGACCACTGCGGTCGGGAAATGCCGGTAGAGCGCTTGCCCCGGTCCGTTGCTGAACTCCCGGATGATGTCTATCAAAGCATCGCTGCCTCTCTGCGAACCGCTCGCGTCTACGATAATCCCGGTGAATTCAATGCGAAATTTGCCTGGGCGGATTTTTTGAGACGACGCATTGCCCTTCGCCCCTCAACCGTCGAAGGGTTCGCTCTAATGTTGGCCGAAGCGTTCGCGGCATCCCGGCTGCCCGAAGCTGCTGGGTTGCCAGGTTTTATTAAGGAGACAAGGCGATGACTAGACGATATGAGCTCGAAGTGTTGAACGAGGAAATTGAACTGGTCGACCAGGCGCGCGCCGCGACGGTCAGCATGACAACGAAAGTCGGTGAGACCGGTGTTCGAGTCGCTATTCTTGAAACGACAGAAGAGGGCCTTGCGGCACGGTGGGCACACATTCTCGACGGTCGCGACAAAGCCTATGTGGCGCGCGTAGTCGACGGCAACGATGTGCTCTCCGAGCGATGCGTGCGCGAGCCGAGCTGGCGACGAGGGTAGTCGCACCAAAGGCACTGGCGACCGTTGTCTGTGCGAATCCCGCTTCTTGGAACTTCGGCCGACGGCAAGCGCTGTTCCGAGCGCCCGCCATTCTGAGCGATGCTGTCAGCCGTAGAGGCTGAATCGACCAGAAGCCGCTGTTCGCGAATCCCTGCCGCCTATTGCTCAATACTGGCCATGTTGACAGCCCAACATGCGGTAACCCGCTGCAAGCGCATCGAATTGAGTCCATCCGGCGCGGTACTGATGCCGGCTGAAGGTGCCGCGACGTACCATGGGTCCTTCGGGCGTTCGGATAAGCACAACTGCGCGGCGGAGCCGACAGTAGGTGAAACGCGATTGCCCGCCGTCGCTTCAGAAAGCTGAACGCATCAAGCCGATTTCGTCCAAGACGGTACGTGCGGCGGCGCGTCCACGGTCTTGTACCGCTCGCCTGCCAGTGAACAGCGCACGCGGAAGCTGCCGCTTTTGACCAAGGGCGCGTGTCATCAGACTGTCATGGTGCATTGCACAATTTTTGCTTCACGCATTCTGGCGCCGTTGGGCTTCGCGGCAGCCCCGCTTGCCAGCTTACCCGGAGCAAACGACAATGCATGATGCCGACTTTGCAACAACTTTGTTAAACGGTTGGAAACGGACGAGCGAACGAGAGGACGACGGGTCGTCCGCCATTGACCTTCTCCGAGAGGGCGGCCTTGAATTCAAGTACTTTCGTGGCAGGTGCCTAGAAGCGTCGGACCAAACCGGTGACGACTTCGAAATTGAATGCATCACCTTTCATGACGGTTCGCGGGCATTGCGATTGGCCGAGCATGGTTCGGTCCTCGAGTTTGCAAAATGGGTGGCCGTCGCGCCCAGCCCGCGCGGCGCGAAAAGCAGTCCGACGTGCCTTGCTATCAGAGACCAACATGGCCAAGTCAACTGAGCTGACTTTTACGAGTCCCGTGTACGCGCCGTACGATGGTGTGCTTTTCTCCGCATACGGCGTTGGGCGAGGGTATCACGCCTTCACTCTTTCTATCGAAGCAGCGTGCGCGAAGCTCGGTGCGAAAGACCAGCAAAGTCACCAGGTTCTGCTCGCGTTCAAGCTCAATCATCATCGTATTGCCCGCGCTATCAACGACAAAGCATTGCCCGGGGATGGACACCGCATTGTCTTGTGGCCCGGCGATTTCGCTTGACACCGCGCCGTCGAAACAAATGTCCCGGCTCCATCAGCGCGAAAGACGCCATTGATTCTCACGGGCGGCGCAGCCTTGTGTCACCGGCAAGATAGGCGCGAGCTTATGAAACAGTGAAGTCGTGCGGAGCAATGCACGCACTCCCATCGGAAAACCTATTCGACGCCAAGAGAAGTCGATTGCGAGATGAACGCAGAAACCTACAAAGGGTATCAAATCTGGGGCCACGCTATTCCGCAGGAAGGCCGTTTCGCGGCTAGCGGGACAGTAACGTCCGGGGTGAAGCTCGTTGAGGGCGCCGGCATGCTTTTGATGTGTGACACTGAAGAGGATGCGCGTGCTGCGGGTTTGGCTTGGGCACGTGCTTGGGTCGACAGCCACCTATAGTGGCCTTTGCGCCGCCGCCAGGATGGCTCGATAGTGCCCTAGCGGGCGACCTAGCTTCGTCACACCGGTCATGCTGTTTGTGCGCCGCTCGGCAGAAGCGCCAGGCGAATGCTCGGGTCCACGCGTGTGGGTTCGAGACGCTCATGATTCGGCCGCGCATATCCGATTCGCGGCTCCTGTCGCGCGGCGAAGGTCGCCGTTTCTGCACATAACATAATGGAGAACGACATGAACATCGTTATCGCGATATTCGGGGAAGGCAGAGACCTCGATACCCTGCAGATGGCCGCCAGGACAATCGCCGTGTTTATCGCCACTCTCGTTCTCATTCGAATCTCTGGCCGACGCTCCTTCGGACAACGGTCGCCTTTCGACTATGTGGTCGCGATACTACTTGGCGCAACGCTAAGCCGCGTGATTGTAGGCGCGTCGCCCGCTATCCCGACAATGGTTGCTGCGCTTGTGATGGTGCTCATACATCGGGCATTGGCATATGCTTGCGTTCACTCGCCGAGATTGGAGTCACTCGTGGTCGGCGTTGAAAGAGAAATCTTCAAGGATGGTCACTTCAACGAAGAGCAGATGTCCGCCGCACTTATCACACGGGCTGACGTCTTCGAAACCGCACGCCAGGAACTCCATGCCGTGGACCTCGACCACGTGGAAGTGGCCATACTTGAACGCAACGGACAAGTAAGCCTTGTCCACACGAAGACCGGCTCGCGTGGCCAGGAACGATGATACATGCTCACGCCGGCTACATCCGGCACACGGCCAAGAAGGACCCCATTTCCGGGGTTGCTTTCGTAGCCCGACGTGGAGAGCAGGCGACCCGGATTGACTACAATGTCGCTTGACCGCACGCGGACGCGCATACATGGCTAGCAAAACTCAGCTCAATGATGTTCTGACATTGGACGACGTCCAGTCTCTTGCCGACCTGAAGACATTCGCTCGCGGCAGGGCCTACCTCCACGACGGAGCCGTATCGCGGCTCGACGAGCGCGATGCAGTATTGCGCGCAACCGTCAACGGCTCGAATCGCTACAGCGTGGAACTCAAGGTCGGCCCTGACGAGGAGCTCGCCTACGAATGCAACTGCCCGGTTGGACAGTCAGGCGCGTTCTGCAAACATCTGGTCGCCGTCGCGCTCTCTTGGCTCGAGAACTCCGGCGCGCAGGTTTTTCATGCGGACGAACGAGAGCCGACGAAGACCAGAAAGAGGCGCAAGACCACTGAAGAGCTTATCGCCGAGTACGTGGCGACGCTGGACGACGACGCCATGCGCGAACTTTTGCTCGATGCGGTAGGACGCGACATGGCGTTGCGCGACAAGCTGCTTTTCGCAGCGCGGGCAGCCAGCGCTAACGACCTGCCCAGCATGAAGGCCGCCGTAAGGGAGGCAACAAGAATCGGTCGACCGCTTGATTGGCGTGAGGCAGGTGGCTATGGCGATGGGCTAATGTCGCTCGCCGACGCGCTCCGCCAAAGACTCAGCGGGCCGACAGCCTCGCACGTTGTAGAACTTTCGGAACTGGCTATTGCCGGCGCCGAAAAGAGTCTTGAACAGATTGACGATTCGAACGGCGACGTGATGCCGGGAATTCTCGAATTGGCATCAGTTCATCTCGAAGGCTGTCGGCAAACCTCACCGGACCCAATCAAGCTTGCCGAGCGTCTATTTCGCTTCCAGGTTGAGGGCACGTGGGACACTTTCTATGACGTGATACCGGCCTACGTTGAGGCACTCGGCGACGCTGGATTACAGCGATACAGGCAGCTTGTCGAGAACCAATGGCGCCAGCTTCCGAGCTTGTCGCCCAGCGACGGACTGCGCCGGACGTTCGAAGGCAATCGAACACGGCTCGAGCACGCGATGTTGGCACTTGCCGAAGTCGACGGCGACGTTGATGAACTGATTGCAATTCGGCAAAAAGACCTCTCGGCTCCATATCGGTTTCTGCTGATTGCAGAAACCTGCGCTCAGAACGGTCAATACGACGACGCTCTTCATTGGGCCAGGCAAGGACTTTCGGCTTTCAAGGAGCCGGACCGGCGCCTGCTCGACTTCTGCGTCCAGGAGTATCTACGTCGCAACGACTTCGTGGAAGCAAATATGTATGCGTGGGTGGGCTTCGAGCAGCGGGCGGACGCCGGGGCGTTCGGTGCGCTAATGGAAGTGGCGCAAACGACAGACAGCGTTAACCAGGCACGCGAGAGAGCGTTCGCCCTTCTTTGGGCGCTGGTCAAGAAGGAGGAAGCAGCAGCTGCCGTCAATATGTCTACGTGGTACCACCCGAAGTCGCGCAGCACGATAGTCGAAATCCTCCTCGCCTCCAAAGAGTACGAGAAAGCTTGGGCTGCGTTTGCGGGCGGCCCGGTAGCGACGAATTTGTGGGCAACGATGGCATCAATCCGAGCGAAGACGCATCCGCACGATGCAATCGCTCTCTATCACCGTCTGTTGCCAATTGCCGCCGACCAGGGAACGAGGAAAGCTCGCTACGAGGAGGCTTTCGGCATCGTCCGAAAGATTCGGAGTCTGAGAACAGAGTTGGGCGAGCCGATTGAATTTGCGAAGGAGCTCGAGGTCATTCGAGACGTGTATGGGGCCAAGAGAAACTTCATGAAGCTGCTTGCATCGTTGACTTGAGGCATTGCGGTCGTGGCGCCCGAATGAGGCAAGCCTTTAATTTCTTTCAGCTCGTTCGCTAGAGTTGCGCTTGAGTGTTCCTACCCGCGACTTCCGCCGTCGGTTAGAGCGTCGCTCTAGGCGCGGAACATGCAAAACCTACTGCTCTTGTGGCATATTGCGTTGATTGTGACCGCGATAAGGGGAAGTCATGGCTACGCTTGAAAGCATTGAGGCAAAGATTGCGACGTTGCAGTCGCAAGCCGACGCAATTACTAAAAAGAAGTCGACGAAAGTCATTGCCGAGATTCATGCCCTGATGTCAGAGCACGGGATTACGGTGGATGACCTCGGCACCCCGTCTGGTGGCGAAAAGCATGGCAGCAGAATGGCGAACACGTCAGATTCGGACAAGAAGGCTTCGAATGCGAAGTACCGTGACCCGAAGTCTGGCGCAACCTGGTCCGGCCACGGTCGCTCGCCAAGCTGGATTGCGAGCGCAAAGAGCCGCGACAAGTTTCTTATTGATGGCGGCGCATCAAACGTCTCAATAGCGGCGAAGAACCCGCCGAAGGCTGTCGGCAATTACGTTCGCGGCCCGCAGCCCGCGCTGTACCGCGACCCTAAGTCGGGAGCGGAATGGAGTGGTCGCGGCAGAGCTCCGGCGTGGCTGGCGAGTGCTAAGAATCGCGACCGGTTCCTTATTGATGGCAATGCGACGACCACGCGAGCTGCGGACAAAACTTCGGCGATGCCAGCCGGCAATTACATTCGCGGACCTCAACCTGCAAAATATCGTGACCCCAAGAGCGGCGCCGAGTGGAGTGGTCGCGGCAAGGCGCCGGGTTGGCTCGCCAGCGCGAAGGACAGGACGAAGTTCCTGATTGACGGCCCCGCAAACACGGCTACTGCTGCCAAGCAAGGTACACCGAAGGCGGACGCCGCTAAGAAAGCAGGGGCCAAGAAGACCACTTCCAGGAAGTCCGCGAAAAAGGCGGTTGCAAAGAAATCCTCGGCGACAACGGTGAACACTCCTGCCAGCAAGAAGGCCGCAGAAGAAGTCGACGCCCGCAGCGAAGAAGGGGCACTGGCCGAACGCAAGAAAATTGCGGCTAAGAAAGTTGCCTCGAGGAAGTCGCGTGAGTATGTCGGGGAAGGTGCTCCGGACCCGGCGAAGTTGCTGACTGTAAGCCCGAGCAATGCGGAAGCTATTACTTCGACTGCATAAAAATGTGGGACATCACGGCCCACGGATGGCAGTCCGCAGAGGGTATCGGGCTGTCACGTTCGCGTCTCGCACTGAGATGAACATTTGCGCCGACGCTTGTCTTAGAGCCGGCGTACCACAACGAACCGTGCAGCACGCGTTCCTGGTGTTGGGAGGCTTGGAACCGAGCCGATAAGTCAGCACGGACTCGGAAGGTGAAGAAGAAGGTCAACGCCAATCAGAGGAGGCCGGCATCAGCCTCGCACTTTTTCACGAGCCACAGTGTTCCCGAGGCGAAGAAGGATTGCGAGGGGAGCTAGAATATGCGGTGTCAGCTAAAGCGAACCCGAGTTGAACGGCTCGCCAGCACACATCGATATGAGGCAGGCCGGGAGCATGGGGCAAGCGAAGCAGCGGGGAACTCGAAATGAACGGCTGTTCGAAGCAAGGCTTCGTCCTCATCCTCGATGGGATGAGGTTTCACCCGCTGGTGCGGATACGGACGTAACGTCGATTGAAAAAGACCCGGCATTGCTACGAGTCGTATTCGAGGCTTTCGTTGAACCTATTGGTGTGGAAGAGTGGTTTCGGCGAAGGGACGCCATCGAGGCCGAATTTCGGGAGAAATCGCGCGATTACGAAGGTTTCGTTGACGCTCCATCGCTTTCTTTTCGCGACGTGATTGGCTGGTATCTCTACCTGTGCGAACTTGCAATTTCGAGGCCGTTCGAACTGCCCACGTCATACTCGTGTCGTGTACTGCCGTTTTTGGCGGCCATCGGCTCAAAGCTGCGGTTCAGCGACTCCGTGAGCAATCTCAACGAGAAGTTCAAGGAGACCGTCACCAAACGCGCCCGGGAACCCGACGGGCATATCTTCGAGATTCTTGTCGCGCTGTCGTACGCCGAACTGGGTTGGAGTGTCGAATTCATCCCGGAGGGTCCCACAAAGACACCCGACATGCGGGTAACGAAAGGGGGCAGGCAACTTTCCGTTGAGTGCAAGCGGATGTCCTCACGGTCGGTGTATGTCATCGATGAAGAAGCGCGATGGCGCCAGATTTGGGCTTCCGCAGAGGACGTCTTGAAGAAAAACGGCCAGTGGGTCTGGTTGGACGTGGTCTTGCATAAGGAAGCTAAGGAGATATCACCTGACTGGCTGGTGCAGAAGCTCGGCGCGTTGCTTCCAATAGCAGAAGCGGAAGTGCGAGACGTCGACGAGCAAGCAACAGTCAGAGCACGCCTCATCGATAGACGCCGCCTCAATGAGGACCTAGCGTGGAGCTCTGTTAAGGTGTCTGGGTCCAAGCTTCGACATCTGCTTGGGGGTGACTGGGTAAGCGAGAATTCGACGACATCGCTCTTTGCGGCGGGAACGGTAGTCACTGCTCCGGAACAGAGTGGTTACTACTCCAGCTTCTATTCAAGCGTCGACTGGGCATGTGGAGCGACGTTCGCGTGCGATGCAGAAGGGGCTATCGACCGGAAGGCCCGAGACGTGAAAGCGACGCTGGCGCGTGCCACCGAGCAAGTTCCGGAAGACAGTGCGTCGATGGTCCATATCGCGTTTGAAACGCTCGAAGGACCGGGTGTCGAGCGTAGGCGAATGGAAAAGCTCGTGCCCTCTATCGAAGGCATGACGTCGATGAAAGGCATACAGGGCGTCATCGTTCACGCCCTTCATCCGGTCGACAGCGTTGACCAGGCTTTCGTCATCGATGAAACCGTCAGCGATTTCTGGCGAGCGCCGGCACTGCGCGCCGAGGTGCCGCGCATGGTGGTGTTGCCCGCGACCCATGGCAGGGTCGCCCGGGAAGGGAACCATTGGGAGAGGAATCTGTAAATCCCTCGGGCCACCGAGGGTAATGGAGACTCAAGAGCGGCCCGAAATTGCCGTTATCGAAAGCGCCGTAGTCAAGGGGAATAGGTATGTCTTCGCTATTGAACGCGTCGGCCTGACGTTATGGGGATTGAGCCGCAATTGAACCTCGACGCTCACTAGGGGCTGTGTTTTTATACAGTATTCAAAGAAATAAAGATTCCGCAGAGACTGCAGGGCCCATCGGGAAAGTCTATGAGTGGCCGAGACGAAAAACCACAAATCGAGAAGCCGATTAACACAGCGGCGAGCTCAACCATCGTTGCCTTTGCGTTCCAATTCGAGCGCGCATTGCATGAATTGTTCTCGGCTACGACACTAAATAAACAAGTAGGTATCGAGACCCTTGATGACGTAGCCTCACTCACGACGAAAGAGGACGGAATCGTTTCTGCAAGGTTGGAGCAGGACGCACATACGGTCAGAGAAGACCATCATCCGTTTCAGGATAGCAGCCGCAAACTTTGGCACACGTTGCGCGTGTGGCTAAGTCAACTTGTGAACTTGCGCGGGTATCCGGAAGTCGAATTCTGCTTGGTGACCAACGCTTGCGTTCCAGAAGGAGCAATTGCGCGTCAACTCTCCAATGCAAAGTCACCTGAGAGTATCGCTGAAGGCGTTCGCTGGCTGAGAGCGCAAGCGAGCATCGTCTGTGCCAATCAGAAGTCGGCCGCAAGACTAGAAGCGGAGAAAGTCCTGCAATACAGTGACATTGACCTAAGCTATCTTGTAGCGCGCCTAACACTTCTCGACAATGGCGGAACGGATTCGAAGGCGCAGCCACGCGAGGCGACGATACATCGATTCTTGTTACCTTCCAGCATTGCGATGCAAGGCGACGATATTTATCAGCGCCTTTTAGGATTCGCATTCGAGCAATGCCGGAAAGCATGGAAAAAAGGCGAACCTGCCTGGATGTCACCCCAAGTTTTCAGGGACGTGCTCCACGAGGAAGTATGCCGAAGGTCCTTGAAGCGTTACCTCGACCGGCCAATGATGTCCACGGGATTCAAAAAACACGTGGAAGAAGGTGGCAGAGACCACTTTTTCCTCAAGCAACTGAGCCGGCTGGGACTGTCAGACAGGACCATCGATGGTCATCTGGATAAGTTTTGGGCGTTCTACGCTGAACGGGTTCGCTTGGAAGATGCCGGCATCAATCCTGACGACTGGCAAGCGCGCGAGGACGAGCTCCATCGAAGATGGGAAACATGTCGTGATAACGTCGCGACGGAAATGGAGGACGGGACGCCCGAGCAGCTCGCGAAGCGAACGCTCACAAGGACTCTGGACGAAAACTTCAGGGCTGGATTAGGCCAATACGACACGCGCGAATTGTACTTCACACACGGCCACTATCACCAACTGGCCAACAAGCAGAGGGACCCTAATTTCGTGTATTGGCATTCCGATTTCGAAAGGAAAGACCGGTCAAAGGGTGAGGATGAAAAGTGATGGCCGGATATATGGACCGCTCACTCATGCACAACAGCGCGCTTGCGTGTTTTGTGCTGGCAAGTTTCACGAGGGAATATCAGAAGCTAACGGCGAACACTCGACACCCATCCTTTGAGAAACTGCTACTCGTTCTGCCTTTGGTGTTTCACAAGCCTAGCCGCGATGGTATCCGACGCAGACAGTTTTCAACGCCGCTCCACTCAGTCATCATCGAAGCGCCGAGAATCCTCGAAGGGCTTCGTTCTCGTGTGGCAGCGCACGCTGGAGTCACCTGTCAAGGCCTGAACTTCGCATGTTCGACGGCGCTGCTCGCGCAGCGACGCAAGGATGGGGAATCACTGTTCTCTTTCGAGCACTCGCAGTGGCCAAGAGGAAGCAATCCGACGAGTATCTCGACAGAAATCTCTGCGGCCATATCCAGGCTGGCCCGATGGTTTAAAGACTACAGTGCCGCTGAACTTTTCGTGATGTTTGGTCTCACCTGATTATGCGATTCTTCATCAAACAACTGATACTCTGGCCAGAAAATCAGGAAAAGACTATCCGGGAACTGACCTTCGTCGAGGGCAAAGTCAACGTCATCCACGGGCGTAGTCGGACCGGGAAATCGTCTGTTCTCGCCATCATCGACTATTGTCTTGGCGCGTCGCGATGCTCGATTCCCGTCGGAGAAATTCGGGATTTGACGGCCTGGTTCGGCCTACGTGTTCGAATTCGCGACACGTGGCTGTTGATAGCTCGACGCACGCCTGAGAGGGTAAACGACACCAAAGAGTTTCACCTTTCGAATTTGCGGAGCGCCGACGCGCCAATACCCAAAATGCTGTCTGGTACCCACACGCTGAGTCGGTTCAAAGACACGCTCAACGAGATTGCAAAGGTTACCAACGTCTCGCTAGTCGATGACGACCTCGACGGTGAGAATGCGGAGAATCGGCCCTCTTACCGCGATTTGGCATCTTTCAACCTTCTTCCGCAGCATATCGTTGCGAATCCGAATGTCCTTTTCTACAAGTCGGATTCGTATAAGCACAAAGAAAAATTGAAGCGGGTTCTACCGTACGCACTTGGAGTCGTTGACGTCGAATACCTTACGAAGACGCGGGAACGCAAGCGCCTCCAAAAGACGCTAGACGACCTCAAAAGGGACGAGATGGCCCGTCACCGAGCGTTTTTGTCGTGGGAGGCGGACGTAAGGGAAATCTGGAACGAGTCCGTCCAACTCGGGTTAATCGACTCTGCAAGTGGCATGGAACTCGATGCTCGTGTCAGCAGGCTGAAAGAGCTCAACGATGACTACCTGAACGGACGTTTTGCTGACCGCTTGCAGAAGCCGCAATACGGCTATACGAACCAACAATTCCGTCTGGCGACCGATGAAGAAGAGAAGGCGCAACGAGAGGTCGATGATATCGCTCGCGAACTGAGAGATTACCAGCGGCTGTCGGATAGGTCGATTGAACTTAGAAATGCGGTGAAAATCGAGAAGGGCCGTGTGGTTAATCTCGGCTGGTTACGGAAGAATCTCACCACCGATAGTGGCTGTGTAGTTTGTGGCTCGCAGACGTGGCACAGCCATGACGTCTTGACGGAACTGGAAGAGCGGTTAAGCGATGTAAATCGGCTGTCGGAGGCGCTGCAGGATGGCCCCATTGTCGACCGACAGCTGGAGCAGCTTGGTCGTAAGCTTTCCACGGCTGAGGACAGGCTACAGAGTGTGCGGCTAAGGCGAGCCGCACTAGAGCCGGGAGAAGTCGCGCCGCTCGACTCTCTTGGCCGTGCCTTCGTACTTCTAGGCCGACTGCAGTCCCTACTCATGGCACTCGCCACGCTCGAGGGACGAGGCAACTCTGCGGACAAGATGAACGAACTCGAGAGGCGTATCCGGAGTCTTGACACCTATATTCGCGAGTGCGGGTACGAGGAACGAGAGAAGGACGTGGGGAAAGAATTGAGCGACCTCATTAAGGGCTACGCATCGCTGTTTAGGGTCCAAGTCAAAGGGGCCATCGCGCTCGATGCGTCGGAACTCACACTGACCTTCGCAAGAGGTCGTGGACAGCGCAAGGACTATTTGTGGGAAATCGGTAGCGGCGCGAATTGGATGGCGTTTCACTTGGCGACATTCTTGGCGTTGCACGAGTATTTCACCTCGGACAATCAAGTCAACGGACCAGTATTCAGCTATCTGGCAATCGACCAACCCAGTCAGGTCTTTTTCCCGAGCACGCACGCGGGCGACAATGTGCTGGACAGGTACAAGGACCAAGCTGCGAGTCTGGAAGGGAGTCGCGACGATGACGTGTACGATACTAGACTTATTTTCGTCGCTTTAGCACGCGGCCTCCAGCGCTCGAAGTATCGATACCAGACGATTGTGGTTGAGCACGCGGATAAAACGATTTGGGGCACGAAGAAGCTGGCGGCCAAGATGAATGAAGTTGCTGCATGGAAGAATTTAGGCGACGGCCTTATTCCCAACGAGTGGTTCGAGTGAGCTGAGTTCCTAAAATACGCACCGCACATGGAAATATTCTCGTCGTTGGCTACATGCACTTGAGAGAACTCGACGCGAGCTGCGCTATTACTCTTACGTGTTTTCACGAAATCGGGACGATAAGTATGGGCCGCCCGTTCACGGCGATGAGCTGGAGTATGTATTTGGCACACTAGCCGCCAGGCATCGCGGACAGGCGCAGCCTTTCAATCAGCGCGACGAGGTCGTTTCTCGAGATATGCAAGCGCCCTGGGTAGCATTTGCTGAAACCGGCAATCCGAATAAATCGATGGCGTAACTTGGAAACCGTTTGGTGCTCACTCGAACCAGATTGACTTTACAGAAATAACCTCAGCGCGAGAAATGCAGCGGAGTGCGCAGCTTGACTTGCTCGCTGACTTTTATAGTCAGAGACGTTCAGGTAACACGAGAGAATTGGGTCGCTAAGCGGGCGTGCAAGCAGGGGACCGCAGAGCATGCAGCGCCTCCTGAATCAGAGTCTTTCGCGGCCGCCGGTGAATCTCGGCTTGTATTGCAGCGCGGCCGAATACGCCGTCGCCCAATTTTCGCCTGCGGAGAGACGCAATATAACGATACGTCTTTGGCGCCGTGGGCCTTTCTCTGCAGTACGGTATGTGTGAGGAGGCTCCGCGCTAGCGAGAGTGTGGGTCGAAGACCGACGTGGAAAAGGCGGTCATGGGGCAAGCGTTCGATTGGTTGCCTCTCGATTTCCTTCTACCACCCTTCGTTTGGGACCGTATGCGATGTGTGTGTTGTCCCGCGCTGTACTTGTCGTCTCCGCAGGCTGCCGCCAAGACCTCCTTTAGAATCATTTTGCCGTGCCGTTATACAGAGTCCGTTTAACAAAGGAATGTTAGTCAGAATGACCTCGTCAGCAGCAGAAGAAGTAAAAAAGTATACGCCGGCATCAACAGCGCTCGATGCGTTGATTCCGTTGTTTTTCAGCAAGGAACGCACCTTCGCACAACAGCTGCAGCAACCGCTTCATCCGGCTGCTGCGGTCGTCCTTTGTCTGCTGGGAAATGAGGATGACATGCCGAGCATGTCTATCGAACTGAGACTACGTTTTGCGTTCGACCGTGAAGAAGCGCGGCGTATTCGAGAAGTTGGTTGCGAGAAGCTGGTTTCGAAAGGACTTGCGAAATTCCGCGAGACAGAGGAAGCGGGCACGGTTATCTCATTAACAGACGCTGGCAAGCAAATCCATGAGTATCTAAAGTCAGTCTTCAAGGACGGTTGACGCGATTTACGAATATTGGGCACCCTTTGGGTGCCCTTTCTACTTGGTCACCTGAGGCAGCAAATACCAAATCCTGCGGCAGCTTCCCTTCCAGTCGCTTCGGCGCGAATGATTTCCGATGTACTAGACGAAATTAGTCGTCGAGGCTCGCCGTATATGGCCCTGGCGAACGTAAATGTGTGATACGAATCCAGCAGTGCAGCGCGCCTTTGTTCTCGCAAGTTTAAGGGTCACGGTGCTATGAATCTTCGGCTGGCGCTTTCTTCATCGCTGGGGAAGTGAGAACGCGGGACGTGGGGCGCGACGTTTCCAACCAGAATTTTCAAAATCGCGTTTGTCGTGTCTGTCTATCACTAGAGTCATTGCGGGCGGCTGGCGGTGTGGCGAGCGGTGACATGTCGCCTTCACGTGCCGTCCATAAGGATTCGAAGGGTCGAATCTTTTTCAAAAAGTCGGCGGGCGTCAGTTTCTCTGCGGTGGGTCGAAGTGTCGCTTT
The DNA here is from genome assembly GCF_964261745.1 of Caballeronia sp. S22. Lineage (NCBI taxonomy): Bacteria > Pseudomonadati > Pseudomonadota > Betaproteobacteria > Burkholderiales > Burkholderiaceae > Caballeronia > Caballeronia sp. S22. The sequence goes on from NZ_OZ180035.1 coordinate 1,301,935, forward strand.
ACTACCCGAGTGCGATTTAAAAAGAATAAAAGAATTTGTTCATGTCCACGAGAAAAGACGCCAAGGAAGGTTACGTGCATGATATTCGAAGTCAACCCGAAGCTTTTCTGGCGCGCAACTAAGCTCGGCCACTTGGAATTATAGGGCTCGGGAGGTCAATAATCGGTACTCGAACCAATTATTGGAACGGACCGCAAATTTTTAGAATTGCCGCCCAAATATTAATTTCGCTTGACGGCAATGTATTGGACTTGGATTCTTTCCTCTCAATCGCATACTTTTTCTTCCGTGTGAAGAGGGCAAAATATTCTTTACTTCCGTCTTTCCTTTTCGGTCTGCGAGCAGTTTCGCTATAAAGGGAAGCTGAAACGAGATGAGGCGGTTGCTGCTGACTTACGTTAAACCGTAACTCGATGTCCGGTAGTCTTTCAAAGACGGACAGTCGCGCATCCTATGGGGAGAGTGCGCAGGCAGCGATACCCGGGGTTGTGCCACCCCTTCCAACCTTCTCGAAGCGATGCTTTGGCTTGACTGGCACCGGCGACAAACTTGCCGTATGCCTGAGCCCAGAGCACCCTTTGGAGCGACAGCGTGCGAACTGACGGGACCTACTTCAATCGGAAAAATAATGGAAAATTTAACAGTTTAAATTTATACCGCATTATATAAAGCATTGATTTCAATGATTAAATGTGCAAACGCTGCGTATACGTTCATGTACTGCTGCATCATCGGCGTATGCTGCGACAGGTCCGCGAGCGGCGCGGCGGTGTCGGGGGAAGTGTCGGGGAGTGCCGTGTGATTGCCCATCTTGCGTGCTGTGAAAGCCGGAACGACCAGACGGCCGGACGCGACGTGCGCCGGCCGCCAATCAGCCGATAGGGCATGAGTTTAACCTGTCGCGGGATGACGGCGGAGTCGGCCGAACGGCCAATGAGATGTCGCTAGCGGACGGAGATCGTGAGGGCACGCGTGCATCGCGCCCTCGCGGCTGTCGCGAGGGCGGAGCACGCAGCCGGAACGCGCGCGATGGCGTTCCGGCTGCAAGTTTCGATGATGCCGAAGCGCCTCACGCGCGCCCGGCGAGATAACCGACGAGCAACGCGAGACCGGCCACAGCGCCGAGCGTATGCCACGGCCTGTCATGGACGAAGTCGTCGGCGTAACCGGCGGCATCGTTCAGCCTGCCCGCCAGCGCGCCGTTCGCGCCATTCAACTGCGAACGCGCGGTTTTCAGTTTCGACTGCAATTCCTTGCGCAGCTTGTCCGTATCGATGTCCTTCGCGTTCTGGATAGAGCTTTCCAGATCGTCGAGCAGACTTCGCAACTGGCCGCTGGCCGAATCGACGGCGTCACTCGCACCGCGCACCGCGCGCTGGCCGAGATCGGCTGCGCCATTGATCTTGCTGTCGAGCGTCGAACGTGTGAACAATCCCATTTCCTTGCTCCTTTATTGACGTTGCCGAGTAATGATTATGGCCGGGTCCGCTTCGCATTCGTCACTGTAATCACAGCTCGCGCGGCAATCCCGGCGCGCGCCTACAGCGTTACGACTTCGCCCCGCCGCCTGCGTTCCATCCCTCTTCCTCGTCCGCCGGCGCCGGGGTATGAACCCAGAATACACCGTGGAGCAAGCTTCATTCCTCGACTAGCGCGCCGAGATCCGTTTCACGCTCGTTTTGCGTGTGGCGGCGGATGGCGAGCGCCATCATCAGGCACACGAAAAGGCCGAATACGACGATGATCCACTGCACCGGAACCTTCGTCGTCAGAAGCAGCGCGTAAGCGCCGAGCATCGCGAGCACGGCGAGATTCTGGTTGAAGTTCTGCACCGCGATGGAGTGCCCGGCGGAAAGCAGCGTCGCGCCGCGATGCTGGAGGATCGCGTTCATCGGCACGATGAAAAAGCCGGATAAACCGCCCAGCGCAATCATCAGCGGATACGCCATCAGGATGTACGCCGGTGCGAACAACGGACCGATCTGCACACCCGAGCCCGCCGGAAACAGGTCCTTGTTGTAGAACGCCATCGCGACCGAAACGGCGCCGATGAGCACGCCCACCGGCAGGACCTTGAGCGACTGGCGCAGCACGATCCACGCGGACGCCGCCGCCGCGCCGAGCGCGATGCCGATGCCCGTTACGCCCTGCAGGACGGCGGCTTTCGAGAGCGTCAGGCCGAGGTTCGCATCGGCCCATTTGAGCACGAGCAACTGAAGCGTGACGGCCGCGCCCCAGAGCAGCGTCGTGACCCACAGCGCGATCTGCGCGAGCTTGTCCTTCCACAACACCTTGAAGCAATGCGAGAAATCGTGGACGAGCCGGGTCGGCTGGTTCAAGAGATTCGGGTAGCGCGCGCCGGTGTCCGGAATGAACACGTTGATGACGGCCGCCGACGCATAGATCACCATCACGGCGAACAGCGCGGCGTGCGCGGCGGTGTTCACGAGCGGCAGATGCGCATGCGTGACCCAGCGCCCGACGACCTGACTCACGAGTGCGCCGCCGATCACGGTGCCGAGAATCGTCGAGCCGACCGTGGCGGATTCGAGCCACGCGTTCGCGGCGATCAGCTTCTGCGGCGGCAGGAGCTCGGTGAGAATGCCGTACTTCGCGGGCGAATACGCGGCCGCGCCCAGACCGACGACGCCATACGCGAGCATCGGATGGACGCCTGCGATCATCATCGCGCAGCCGGCCGCCTTGAGCGCGTTCGAGACGAACATGACGTGGCGCTTCTGGATGGCATCGGCGAATGCGCCCACGAATGGTGCGAGCACCACATATGAAATCGTGAAGAAGATTTGCAAAAGCGGCGTGACCCACGGCGCCGAATGCACGACGGCGAGCATGGCGATCGCGGCGATCAAGAGCGCATTGTCGGCGAGCGACGAAACGAACTGCGCGGCGATGATCGTGTAGAAGCCTTTCTTCATGAGCAGGGGTGACGTGTGGCGCGGCACGCGCCGCAGGAGCGGACAGACGGGGGAAAAGCTTGCACTGTAGCGGAGCCCCGCATTCGTTGCAGAGCAGGCGGCGCGCCCGGAGCGCGAGGGAAGAGAAACGACGGAGCGCAGGGCGCGCCCCGTCGATGCGGCTTATTCGCCGGTCAGACGCGTGCGCGAGTACATGTCGAGAATCTTGATCATCTGCGCGTACACCTTCGGATTGGCCGCGACGATCTCGTTCTTGAAGAGGAAATCCGATTCGCCGGTGTAGTTGCCGACGAGCCCGCCCGCTTCCGTGATCATCAGGCTGCCCGCCGCCACGTCCCACGGATGGATGCCTTGCTCGAAGAAGCCGTCGAGACGCCCGGCCGCGACGTTCGCGAGATCGAGCGCGGCGGCGCCCGGACGGCGCAGGCCCGCGCACGACAGCGTCATTTCGCTGAAGAGGCGCATGTAGCCGTTCAGGCCCTGGCCGTCGCGGAACGGGAAGCCCGTGCCGATGAGCGCATCCGACAGACGATCCAGTTTGCCGACGCGGATGCGCCGTTCGTTCAGATACGCGCCGCGGCCGCGCGATGCGGTGAAGAGGTCGTTGCGCGTCGGATCGTAGATGACGGCCTGCTGCACGACGCCCTTGTGCGCGAGCGCGATCGACACGCAGTAGTACGGGAAGCCGTGGATGAAGTTGGTCGTGCCGTCGAGCGGATCGATGATCCACTGGAACTCCGACTCGCGATCCGTTTCGCCGGATTCTTCGGCGAGGATGGAGTGATCGGGATAGGCGGTGTGCAGCGTCTCGATGATGGCGGCTTCGGACGCCTTGTCGACTTCCGTCACGAAGTCGTTGTGCTGTTTCTTGCTGACCTGGATGCGGTCCAGATCGAGCGACGCGCGATTGATGATCTGTCCGGCGCGGCGTGCGGCCTTGACAGCGATGTTGAGCATCGGATGCATGAGCGAAATCCTCTGACGGCCGGCGCTCACGTGAAATGAATGCGCGGACGGAAAAGTTGGCGACAACGACTATGTCGACGAAAGACGAATTGAATAAGAGCGGTGCGTTCGCGCGAAGGTTCGACTGAATGAAAAAACCGTTCGCGGCGCGCGAAGGGGCCATTTTACCCGAAAGTGGCCGCGCGTTTTCGCCGCTTCGGCAAAGCGCGTTAACATATCGGGTTCGCACATTCAGCACATATCGCGCCTTGGAACCCAACGAACTTTCCGCGCCCGCAGGCGGCTTCACCTCCACGCGCTTCATCCTCGTCGAGCCGAGTCATCCCGGCAATGTCGGCGCGGCCGCGCGCGCGTTGAAGACGATGGGCTTCGCGCGCCTCGTCCTCGTCGCGCCGCGACTGGCCGACGTCAAGAACGAGCCCGAAGCCATCGCGATGGCCTCCGGCGCCGATGACGTCCTCGCGTCCGCCCACGTTGTCGATACGCTCGCCGATGCCCTCGTGGGCGTGCACTGGTCGGTCGCGCTCACGGCGCGCATGCGCGAATACGGTCCGCCGCAGATGCTGCCGCGCGCGCTCGCCGAACGCGCGCACGAATTCGTGCGTCAGGGCGACATCGCGCTCGTGTTCGGCAACGAGCGCACGGGGCTGTCGAACGCGGACGTCGAGCGCTGCAGCGCGCTCGCGCATATTCCCGCCAATCCCGCGTACAGCTCGCTCAACCTCGCGCAGGCCGTCCAGGTGCTCGCCTACGAACTGCGGCTCGCGTTTCAGGCGCCCGCGAATGCGCTTGCCGTCGTCGAATCGGCGGGGCAGAGCGCGTCGAGCGAAGAAATCGAAGGCATGTACGCGCATCTCGAAGACGCGCTCGTCGCGCTGGATTTCCTCGATCCGGCCAATCCGAAGAAGCTGATGTCGCGCGTGCGGCGGCTCTTCGCGCGCGCGGGACTGGAGCGCGAAGAGGTGAATATCCTCCGCGGAATGGCGAAGCACATCCTGCTGCACACGAAGAAAGTCTAGAACGCGCGTGCCCTCGCGGGCTCTCGTCTGGCCGATGGCGACGACCGCGCTGCCGTCGGGGGCATCGAGCGAACTCTTCGCGCTCGTCCTACAATCGGCGAAAAACGGCGACGGCCGATATAAGCTTTGCGCGTTCCGTGCTTTAGGTTTTCATTGCACGGACGCCTGCACGCCCCTTCCCACAATCGAGACACCGCCATGTTCGACCGACTTCGCGAAGACATCGCCGCCATCCGCGAGCGCGATCCCGCCGCCCGCAGCGCCTGGGAAGTCGTCACCTGTTATCCCGGGCTGCACGCGATCGTGCTGCATCGCGTGGCGAACGCGTGCTGGCGCGGGCAATGGCGCTGGCTCGCGCGGTTCGTGTCGCAGATCGCGCGCTTTCTCACGGGCATCGAGATTCATCCGGGCGCGACGCTCGGGCGGCGCGTGTTCATCGATCACGGTATGGGCGTGGTGATCGGCGAGACGGCGGAAATCGGCGACGACTGCACCATCTATCAGGGCGTGACGCTCGGCGGCACGTCGCTCACGCGCGGCGCGAAGCGCCATCCGACGCTCGAACGCGGCGTGATCGTCGGCGCGGGCGCGAAGGTGCTCGGCGGCTTTACTGTCGGCGCGGAAGCGAAGATCGGATCGAACGCGGTGGTCGTGAAGCCGGTGCCGGCGGGCGGCACGGCGGTGGGCAATCCGGCGCGCATCGTGATGCCGGCGGTTTCGAAGCCGAAGGAAACGAAGAGCGAAGGTTTCTGCGCCTACGGCATCACGCCGAACGCTGACGATCCTGTCTCGCTCGCGATTCACGGCCTGATCGATCACGCGTCGACGCAGACGCAGCGCATCGACGACATCGTCGCGGCGCTGGAGCGGCTCGGCGCGCGCGTGGAAGCGCTCAATGCCGTCGACGGCGCCGCGCTCGTCGATCTCAAGCGCCTGTGCACGTCGATGGACGGCAAGGCCACGGAAGAGCGGGTCGCGTCGCTCGAACGCTAGAGCGGCAGCGCGCGCACGCCTTCGTCATCGAGGCGCAGATAGCCGCCGCGCGGCGTCTTCGCATCCAAGTCCCAGTCGGGCAGGACCCAGCGCACGCCCGCGACTTCGCGATGCATCGCCGGACGATGCGTGTGGCCGTGAATCAGCGTATTCGTGTGGCTGTGGATGAAAAGCTCGGACACGGCCTTCTTCGTGACATCGTATTTGGCCTTGTCGCCCATCACGCGCGAGCCTTCGCTTTTCGTGCGCATGCGCTGGCCGATCCCGAGGCGCGTGTTGAGCGGCAACGCCAGAAAGAGACGTTGCGCGAAGCGGTTGCGCGCGAACTTGCGGAAGCCCTGATACGCCCGGTCCGCCGTGCACAGGCCGTCGCCGTGCGCGAGCACGACGCGCTTGCCGAACGCGGTGATCACGAAAGGGTCGGGCAGCGGCATCGCGCCCGCGTCTTTCATGAAGCGCTTGCCCAGCAGGAAATCGCGATTGCCGTGCATCACGTAGAGACCGATGCCGCGTTCGGAGAGCGTGTGCATGAGGCGCGTCATGCGGCGCGCGAAGGTGGCGCGCGCGTCGTTCGCGGGACCATCGAGAACGTCGTCGCCGATCCAGAACTCGAACAGGTCGCCGAGAATGAAAACGGAGTCCGCATCGTTCGCCGTGACCTCGATGAAATGCTCGAAGGCCGCGACCGTTTTCGGAATCGCTTCCGAGAGATGCAGATCGGCAATGAAAAACAGCGGGCGCGCGTTGTTCGCTGCACCCGCTGCTTCGCGATCGAATGAAGTCTTCGTATCGATCATGCCATGACCGGGATCAGACCACGACGGCCTTCTCGATCACCACGTCGTCGACCGGCACGTCCTGATGGAAGCCCTTCGAACCGGTCTTGACCTTCTTGATCTTCTCGACCACGTCCATGCCTTCGACAACCTTGCCGAACACCGTGTAGCCCCAGCCTTGCGGCGTCGGCGACGAATGGTTCAGGAAGTCGTTGTCCTTCACGTTGATGAAGAACTGCGCGGTCGCCGAATGCGGATCGTTCGTGCGCGCCATCGCGACCGTGCCGGCGTCGTTCTTGAGACCGTTGTTCGCTTCGTTGTTGACCGGCGCATCGGTCGGCTTCTGGTTCATGCCGGGCTCGAAGCCGCCGCCCTGGATCATGAAGCCGTCGATCACGCGATGGAACACGGTGTTGTCGTAGTGACCCTTCTTCACGTAGTTGAGGAAGTTCTCGACGGTCTTCGGCGCCTTGTCCGCGTCCAGTTCCAGCTTGATGACGCCGTGGTTGGTATGTAGTTCGACCATGATGATGTTCACTCCATTGAGTTTGATTGAGCGCTGGCGCGGCGCGCGCGCCAGGTTAGCGACAGGCGCTTCGGATTACTGCGAGACCACGGTGGCCGACTCGATCACGGTCGGCTTTTGCGGCACGTCCTGCATCGGCCCGCGCGTGGTGGTCGGGCTGCCTTCGATCTTCTTCACGACGTCCATGCCCGCGACGACCTTGCCGAACACGGCATAACCGTTGCCGTCCGGGCTCGGATAGTCGAGACCCGCATTATCGACTGTATTGATGAAGAACTGGGCGGTGGCCGAGTTCGGGTCGCTCGTGCGCGCCATCGCGAGCGTGCCCGTGGCGTTCTTCAGACCGTTCCTGCTTTCGAGCGGGATCGGCGCGCGCGTCGGCTTCTCGGCGAAGCTCGTGCTGAAGCCGCCGCCCTGGATCATGAAGCCCGGAATCACGCGATGGAAGATCGTGCCGCTGTACTGACCGGACTTCACATAGTCGAGAAAGTTCGCGACGGTCTTCGGCGCTTTCTCGGGATACAACTCGACCTTGATGTCGCCTTGCGTGGTCTTGATGAGCACGGTGGGGTGCGCGGCCTGCGCATTCGGCTGGGCGAACGCCGGCGCGCTCGCAATCAGGGCCGCGCTCGAAAGCGCCAACATCAGGAATTTCATGAAGGATCGATCCTCGTGTGGTGAATGCGGACAGTCGGCAGCGAAGGGCGCTTACGGCTGCGCCTTCGGTGCGACATAGGGCGTGGTCGGCAGCGGGCCGGTCGGGCCGCCGAACGGCGAGAACTCGTCGGGCGCGGGCATGGCCGGCGAGACGGCGCCGGACGCGGGCGCCCATTCGTCGGCGGCCGTGCGCGGCGCGATGGCCGCGCCCGCTGCGGATGCGCCGTCGGCCGCACCCGCGCGCTTCTTCGGCGGCGTGTAGATGTTCTGGATCGCCGTGATGCGCTGGCTCGTGAGCGGGCTCTTCGAGCCGAGCGACTGCGCGCGCTTGTACGACTCGCTCGCGAGACGAAGATAAAGATCGCCCAGGTTGTCGTAGGCGAGCGCATAGCCGGGGTTCGCCTTGACGGCCGTTTCGAGCGCGGCGCGCGCGTCTTCGTAGCGGCCCTTCTTCGCGTAGAGCGCGGCGAGATTGTTGTACGGCTCGGGCAGTTCGGGATAGGCCTGCGTGATTTCGGTGAAGGCGGCGATGGCGTCGTCGTCGCGGTTCAGTCGCGCGAGCACGGTGGCGCGCTTGAACTTCGCCTGCACGTCGCGCGGATTGCTCGCGATGCGCGCATCGAGTTGCGTGAGCGCGGCGTTCCAGTCCTTGCTCGCGATGGCCGAGTCGATCTGCGGCGTGTCATCGCGCGTGGCGGTCGAGGTCTGCGCGAGCGCGGCCCCGGACATGCCGACGCATGCGGCGAACGCGAAGGTGGCGATGGCGAGCGTCCGGGAAGCGAACCGGCAAGAGAGTTGCAGAGACGTGCGCGCTTTGCGATGAGTCACTTGGAATCGAGTCAAAGAATGATGCAGCGAAAGAAGCCACGAAAGCGGCGAAAAAGACCGCGAGCGCGTGGTTGCGTGAACGATCGCGACGATCGATGTGCGAGCAGAAATGCCCGATGCGGCACACCGTCCGGCAAGGCTTTCAGCCTGGCCCGGAGCGCGGCTCGTAAAGCCCGCCGCGCGGCCGCTTCGACATTTCATAGGCTCAAGTCCCGGTGTTATACTCCGACCCATTCTAACAAAAGGTCTGCACGTCCCGCGCACGTGTCTTGCGCCTGGTTCTCCAGGCACGCGTATCGCGCCGGCGCCAGACTGTCTTTTGCCACTCGTGGCCGCTTCCGTCCTGGTCGCATGACCGTCGTGTTCGTGCTCGCGTGTGGGTCTCGTTCGCTCCCGCACGCATCGACCACGCCGCCTGCTGCCCTGCACACGGTTGACTCCGGTCCATGCTTCGCCTTCTATGAACTCGCTGCGCATCTACAACACGCTCGCCCGTGACAAGCAACCCTTCACGCCGCTCAAAGCCGGCGAGGTACGCATGTATGTCTGCGGAATGACGGTGTATGACTATTGTCACATCGGCCATGCGCGCGTGATGGTGGTGTTCGATATTGTGCAACGATGGCTGCGCACGATCGGCTACAAGGTCACGTTCGTGCAGAACATCACGGACATCGACGACAAGATCATCCGCCGCGCGGTCGAGAACAACGAGCCGATCAAGTCGCTCACGCATCGCTTCATCACGGCGATGCATGAAGATGCCGACGCGCTCGGCGTCCAGCGCCCGGACATCGAGCCGCGCGCGACCGACTTCATCCCGCAGATGCTCGGCATGATCGATGCGTTGCAGGCGAACGGCTACGCATATCAGGCGAAGGACGGCGACGTGAACTACGCGGTGCGCAAGTTCGCCGACTACGGCAAGCTCTCGGGCAAGTCGCTCGAAGACCTGCGCGCGGGCGAGCGCGTCGCCGCGAACGACGCGAAGGAAGATCCGCTCGACTTCGTGCTGTGGAAGCAGGCGAAGCCCGGCGAACCCGCCGACTCCGGCTGGGACTCGAAGTGGGGCCGCGGGCGTCCGGGCTGGCACATCGAATGTTCCGCGATGGGCTGCACGCTGCTCGGCGATCAGTTCGACATCCACGGCGGCGGGCAGGACCTGCAGTTCCCGCATCACGAGAACGAGATCGCGCAGAGCGAAGGCGCGACCGGCAAGCGGTTCGTGAACTACTGGATGCACAACGGCTACGTGCAGATCGACAACGAGAAGATGTCGAAGTCGCTCGGCAACTTCTTCACGATCCGCGAAGTCCTTGAAAAATTTGATGCCGAAGTCGTGCGCTTCTTTATTGCGCGGGCACACTATCGTTCGCCGCTGAATTACAGCGACGTGCATATCGACGATGCGAAGAACGCATTGACGCGCCTATATACGGCGTTGAAGGATGTCGAGCCGGACAATCAGCAACTTGACTGGAACGAGGCGAGCGCGCAGCGTTTCCAGTCTGCGATGAACGACGACTTCAACACGCCCGTGGCCGTGTCGGTGCTGTTCGATCTCGCGAGCGAAGTGAATCGTACGCGCGATCCCGCGCTCGCTCGCCAGCTCAAGGGTCTCGCGGGCGTGCTCGGTCTGCTCGGGCGCGAACCGCGTGCGTTCCTGCAGCAGGCGAGCGGCACGGGTTCGGAGCAAGGACTCTCGCCGCAAGAGATCGAAGCGAAGATCGCCGCGCGCATCGCCGCGAAGCAAGCGAAGAACTATGCCGAAGCAGACCGGATTCGCGCCGAATTGCTCGAAGCCGGTATTGCGCTTGAAGACAAACCGGGTGGGTCGACCGAATGGCGCCGCGTTTGAACGCGGCCCTTCGTACCCTCTGATCGACTCACCAGGCAGGAGGCAAGATGGCAACGGCCAGGAAGACGCCGGTCAAACGACCCGCGTCTGTTAGCGATGCGTCGGGCGCGGCAAAGCGCACGCGCGGCGCGCAAACGAAAGCGAACACGCAGAAGATCGATGGCGCAGGTGCAACGGTCGGCCGCAAGACGGCCAGAAGCGCTGCACTCAAGGCGGCGAAGCCTGGAACGGCGGCGCGCCTGAACGGTGCCGCGCGGCTATCGAAGGCGGGCACGGAAGAAGCCGAAGCGTCGCCCGCGAAGGGCAACGGCCGCGCTGTCGCCGGCGATGGCGCGAACGCGCAGGCGCTCGTCGCGGAGCGTGGCGAGGTCGTGCGCAAGTCGCGCGTCGTCACGTCCGATGCTGCGGTGCCGGTGCAGATCGGCGGGCTCACGCGCGAGATCGTTCGTCCCGACTACTGGGATCGCGCGTGCGCCGATCTCATGAAGCGCGACCGTATCCTCAAGAAGCTGATCCCGAAGTTCGGCGAGATCCATCTCGTCAATCTCGGCGATCCGTTTTCGACGCTCGCGCGCTCGGTGGCCGGTCAGCAGATTTCCGTGAAGGCCGCGCAAGCAATCTGGGAACGCGTAAAGGGCGCATGCCCGGAGGTTCACCCCGCGCATTTCATCCGGCTCGGCCACGAGAAGCTGCAGGCGTGCGGCTTGTCCCGACGCAAGGCCGAATACATCCTCGATCTCGCGCAGCATTTCGAATCCGGTGCGCTGCATGTCGATGCATGGACGTCGATGGACGACGAAGCCGTCATCGCCGAGCTCACGCAGATTCGCGGCATCGGCCGATGGACCGCCGAGATGTTCCTCATCTTCAATCTGTCGCGGCCGGACGTTTTGCCGCTCGACGATCTCGGGCTGATTCAGGCCATCAGCGTCAACTATTTCAGCGGGGAGCCGGTGACGCGCAGCGAAGCGCGCGAAGTGGCAGCGAACTGGGAGCCATGGCGTACGGTCGCGACGTGGTACATGTGGCGCAGTCTCAATCCGATTCCGGCGGATCATTAAAATACACACGCGCAGGACGCGCGAATTTCGCGGGCTATCGTTGATTTATAATCGATAGTTCCCGCGCGAATTTTTGAGGGACGGACGCGGTTAGAATACGCGCTGCCCGCTGTTCTAGGACTCGAACATATGAAGACCACGTTTCTGGATTTCGAGCAGCCGATCGCTGAACTCGAAGCGAAGATCGAAGAACTCCGCTTCGTTCAGGACGATTCCGCTGTCGATATTTCGGAAGAAATCGAGCGGCTGTCGAAAAAGAGCCAGCAGCTCACGAAGGATCTCTACGCGAACCTGTCGCCGTGGCAGGTTTCGCAAATCGCGCGTCACCCGCAGCGCCCGTACACGCTCGACTATGTGAGCGAGCTTTTCACCGATTTCCACGAACTGCATGGCGATCGCGCCTATGCGGACGACCTCGCGATCGTCGGCGGCTTCGCGCGCTTCAACGGTCAGCCGTGCATGATCATCGGTCATCAGAAGGGCCGCGATACGAAGGAACGCGCGCTGCGCAACTTCGGCATGCCGCGCCCCGAGGGTTATCGCAAGGCCGAGCGTCTGATGCGTACGGCCGAGAAGTTCAGCCTGCCGATCTTCACGTTCGTCGATACGCCGGGCGCGTATCCGGGCATCGGCGCGGAAGAGCGCGGACAGTCCGAAGCCATCGGACGCAATCTGTATGTGATGGCCGAGCTCAAGACGCCGATCATCACGACGATCATCGGCGAAGGCGGCTCGGGCGGTGCACTCGCGATCGCCGTCGCCGACACTGTGATGATGCTGCAGTTCTCCACCTACTCGGTGATCTCGCCCGAAGGCTGCGCGTCCATTCTGTGGAAGAGCGCGGCGAAGGCGCCGGAAGCGGCCGAAGCGCTCGGCCTCACCGCGCATCGCCTGAAGGCGCTCGGTCTCATCGACAAGATCGTGAACGAGCCGCTCGGCGGCGCGCATCGCGATGCGAAGGGCATGGCCGCGCTCCTGCGCCGCGCGCTCGCCGATTCGCTGCGTCAGTTCCAGGGCATGAGCGTCAACGACTTGCGCGAGCGCCGCTTCGAGAAGCTGATGGCGTACGGCAAGTACAAGGAATCGCTGCCGGGCGCGTAAGCCCGCCAACTTCGGCAACTCATCTTTCACGAACTCTCGTGACATCCGATAACGAAACCCCAGCCGGCCGCCTCGTCTTCGAGGCGGTGCGCGCGACGGTTTCGGACGCGGATCTTTCCTCCGATGCGCTTCTCGCGGTCGCATTGAGCGGCGGGCTCGATTCCACCGTGCTGCTCGACGCGGCCGTGCGCTGCTTCGGCGCGCGGCGGGTCGTCGCGTTCCACATTCATCATGGCCTGAGCCCCAACGCGAATGCGTGGGCCGCGCATTGCGAAAGCTTTGCGGCATCGCTCGACGTGCGTTACGCCGCCCGTCATGTCGATGTCGCGCGCGCGGGCGGCGAGAGCCTCGAAGCGGCGGCGCGCGACGCGCGTTACCGTGCGCTCGACGACCTCTGCGACGAGCACGGCGCGAGCGCACTGCTGATCGCGCATCACGCCGACGATCAGGCCGAAACCGTGCTGCTGCAACTGCTGCGCGGCGCGGGCGTCGCGGGTCTCGCGGCGATGGCGCCGCAGCGCGCGGACGGCGCGGTGCCGCGTCTGCGTCCGCTGCTGCGGTTGCTGCGCGCGCAGCTCGAGCAATACGCGCACGAACATGATCTGAGCTGGATCGACGACGAATCCAACGGCGACACGCGCTATTCGCGCAACGCGCTGCGGCATGACGTGCTGCCCGTGCTCGCGGTGCATTTCCCCGGTTTTCGCGACGCGCTTGCGCGCACGGCATCGCATGCGGCGTCGGCGCAGCGGCTGCTGGACCAGCTCGCGCGCATCGATCTGGCGCACGTGCAGAGCGCGGGCGAAGAGGGCGCGCTGATGCTCGACGCGTTCCTCGCCCTCGACGACGACCGCGCGATCAACCTCATGCGTTTCTGGATGCGCTCGCGCGGCTTGCTGGCTGCATCGACGGCGCGTATCGCCGACATGCTGCGCCAGTTGCGCGATGCGGCCACCGCGCGCGATGGCCATGCGCTGCGCGTCGATCATGCCGGTCACAGCTTGCGTGTTTATCGCAATGTGCTGTTCTGGGAACCGGGCGACAGCGGCGATGCGCCCGATCTCGACGAAGGCGCGCCCGCGTTAAAAGCCGCGCAGGAACTGCAATGGCAGGGCGAAGAGGTATGGCGTCTGCCGCAGTGGCGCGGCTCGTTCGTGTTCGAGCTCGTCGATGAACCCGCCGATGACGTCGTCGGCGAGGGCGTGTTGCGTGCCGCGCCGCTCGTCGCGCGCTCGCGTGCCGGCGGCGAGCGCATGCGCGTCGCGTCCGAAGCGCCGAGCCGCACGCTCAAGAACCTGTTTCAGGAGCGCGGCGTGCCCGCCTGGAAGCGCGACGTGCCGCTGCTTTTCGTCGGCGAGGCGTTGCTGTTCGTGCCGCATGTGGGCGTGAATCGCGACGCGGCGCCGAGCGCGGCGCTCGGGTCGCTGTGCCGCATTTCGTGGCGGCCGGATTTGCTGCTGGCGTAGGGTGCTTTTGAGCAGCCGTTGCGCCGAAGCCGGTAAAATCGCCGTCACCGGCGCTCCATCTTGTAATTTCAGCCTCGATCGGGTACGGTAACTCGTTTCGCCCAAGCGCGTTTTTGCGCGGCATCTCCGTTCAAAAGACTCGATTTCGCCCGCATCGACGCATCCGTGCGCCGCGTACAACATTCGTGCGAGCGCGCGACGGGCGTGCGGCAGCGCCCGCTGTTCGTAGGCTTCGACATCCCCTGAAGCAAATCGAGCGCGAGTCTCAAGCGCTCTCGCGCCAACGCGCGTGAAGCGCGGTTTTCCCTCCAGTTCAAAACGACAATGGCACTCATCGTACACAAATACGGCGGCACTTCGATGGGCTCGGTCGAGCGCATCAAGAACGTCGCCAAGCGCGTCGCCAAATGGCACAAGGCAGGCCACAAGATGGTCGTCGTGCCCTCGGCGATGTCCGGCGAAACCAATCGCCTGCTCGGCCTCGCACGCGACATCAAGGCCGACCCGGACCCGCGCGAACTCGACATGATTGCCTCCACCGGCGAGCAGGTGAGCGTGGGGCTTCTCGCCATCGCGCTGCACGCCGAAGGTCTCGACGCCGTGAGCTATGCCGGCTGGCAGGTGCCGATCAAGACGGACAGCGCGTTCACGAAGGCGCGCATCAGCGAAATCGACGGCGAGCGCGTGCTGAAGGATCTCGACGCGGGCAAGGTCGTGGTCATCACGGGCTTCCAGGGCGTCGATCCCGAAGGTCATATCGCGACGCTCGGCCGCGGCGGCTCGGACACGTCGGCGGTGGCCATTGCGGCGGCCATGAAGGCGGACGAGTGCCTGATCTACACCGACGTCGACGGCGTCTACACGACCGACCCGCGCGTCGTCGAAGAAGCGCGCCGGCTCGACCGCGTGACCTTCGAGGAAATGCTGGAAATGGCGAGCCTCGGCTCGAAGGTGCTGCAGATCCGCTCGGTGGAATTCGCCGGCAAGTATCAGGTGAAGACGCGCGTGCTCTCCAGCCTGACCGATCCGCTGATGCCGCTCGAGGCCGAAATGCACTCCGGCACCCTGATTACTTTTGAAGAAGACGAGAACATGGAAAAAGCAGTGATTTCTGGCATCGCGTTCCAGCGCGACGAAGCGCGGATCGCGGTCATGGGCGTGCCCGACAAGCCGGGCGTCGCGTATCAGATTCTCGGGCCGGTCGCCGATGCGAACATCGACATCGACATGATCATTCAGAACCAGAGCGTGAACGGCAAGACCGACTTCACGTTCACGGTCGGCCGCGGCGATTACCACCGCGCGCTCGAAATCCTGAACAACCAGGTGAAGGGCCACGTCCAGGCGGAAACCGTTCTGGGCGATCCGAAGGTGTCGAAGGTGTCGGTGGTGGGCGTTGGCATGCGCTCGCACGTGGGCATCGCGAGCACGATGTTCCGCACGCTGTCGGAAGAGGGCATCAACATCCAGATGATCTCCACGTCGGAGATCAAGATTTCGGTGCTGATCGACGAGAAGTACACCGAACTCGCCGTGCGCGCGCTGCACAAGGCGTTCGAGCTCGACCGCGCGTAAATTGCGCGGGTTTGAATCCTGCGCTCCGTTGCGGTTTGCGGAGCAGGGCCTTTCGGTATTGATCGTTTTGAAAAAAATAATCACGCCAGTTTGACCCGCGCCTGCGAACACGTTATTATCTCGATCTCGTTGCACTGCACTCCCGGTGCGACGAAAAGTTTGGGAGACGTGGCCGAGAGGTCGAAGGCACTCCCCTGCTAAGGGAGCATCTGGCTAAAAACTGGATCGAGGGTTCGAATCCCTCCGTCTCCGCCAGTTGTCGTAGAAAGGCCCCGCAAGCTTAAAAACTTGCGGGGCTTTTTCTTTTTGCGCGGCGATCGGCTTTCGTGCCAGCGAATTGGTTCGTTATCCTGCGCGAAGTTCATACGACAACACGCCACCTCGCTTTAGGACATTTCCGCTTTCTATGCTGACCGGAGCTAACTAACCTCGCGGGTTGCTTGCCGTCAGGCAAGCAAGAGTGCAACGCAACGCGTACGTTCGTTGTCCCGATTACGGTATTGCCCGAATGCGCCGACGCCATCGGGCAACACCTTTTTCAAGGTTGGCAGTTCAGTCATGGCAGTTATCAGAAAGCTCATTGCTCCAGCGCTCTTGTCGCTGCTTTGCGCGGCACAGGCGCATTCGGAAGCGCTCGATCCGACTCTTCTCAAGCTGATGGGCGTCCAAGGCCCGCATAGCCAGTTCGCCGGTCCTTATGTCGGCGCGAAGTTCGGTGTCGACTGGTCGGACATTACCGGCCCGGACCCGAAGTCCACGCAGACGACGTACTTCCCCGGTCTCGTGGCCGGCGTGAATTACGACGTCGGCCAGTTCGTGATCGGCTTCGAAGGATTCATGGATTTTCACGACGGCTCGACGACCAAAAAGGACGGCGGCATCGACCTGAAGTTCGGCATGCCCGTCGACGGAAACATCATGCCGTACGGCCGCATCGGCTTCACGGGCACGTGGCCCGATACGCGTCTGCATTACGGCGGCGGCGTCGAATACAAGCTCGAGAAAAACTGGAGCGTGGCAGCCGAATATACCGGCGACACGTCGAGCTACCAGGGCGGTCATCGCCGCAACGATAGCCTGACCGTGGGCGTGCACTACTACTTCTTCTGATTGTTCTTTGCCAACGCGCGCGCGTTACCGCGCGCGCGTTGCGCTCAACTACGCGTTACTTCCCCGACGCGATCCGATCCTGAATATGCTTCGCCCGCGCCGGCGACGACGGATGCGAATCGAGCATGCTCGACTTGCCGCCATCGATCGATGCGAGTTTCTGGAACGCGGTCACGAGTCCCGCCGGGTTGTATCCCTTCTTCTTTTGCGTGTCGAACGAGTAGTCGTCGGCGGCGCTTTCCTGCGATTGCGAGAACTGCGCGTTCACGAACTTCTCCGACAGATCGCCGAGCTGCGACGCCGACAGATTCCCGACGACCCCGCCCGCCGACGCCGCCACCGAGCGCGCCGCCGATGTCGCATACGCGACCTGCATCGCCTTCTTGGTGTGGCCGAGCGCCACGTGACCCATTTCGTGCCCGACGACGCCGCGCACTTCGTCGTCGTTCATCAGGTCCATGAGGCCGCTGTAGACGCGCACGCAACCGTTCGCCATCGCCCACGCGTTGACGTCCTTCGTCATGTAGACCTTGTAGTTGACGGGCACGCCGTTGATGTTGTCGCCGAGCTGCTTCGAAATCTTGTTCAAGCGCTGCGTGTACGGACTGTTGGCCGGCGCAATCTGGTTTTCCTTGTCGAGTTGAACGCAGGATTTGTCGGACAGCGTGCGGACGTCGGAATCGCTGAGCGACAGCGCCTGCGTCGCCAGTTGCCCGGATTGCATCAGTTGATTCGGATCCATGCTGCCCATGCTGCTGCACGATGCGAGGGTGAACACGGCGGATGCCGCAAGCGCGATGCGGAAGATCGTCATAGTTTTACCTTTGGAATGTCATTTTGGTTGTCGTTGCGCAGAAATGCGCGGACGCCGGCGCAATGCTAATGACAGTCGACTTGTAAGCTACACGAAAATTCCGATTTTGTAGGCAGAAAGGATAAAAACGCCAGCGCGAAGCGCGCATCAGTCGCGCACGGGAAGCGAATCAATCGTTCGCGCGGTTTCGTGCGATCCGCACGCGCGCGGCAATCGATCCGATCGGCGCGGCGTCCATCGCGTAGGCGGGCGCGCCGGGCAGGGCGTCGGCGAGAAGGGAGGTCAGCGTCTGTCCCGGCGGCATCTCGACGAAAATTTTCGCGCCGAGCTCGGAAAGCGCGATGGTCGAATCGTGCCAGCGCACCGGATAGCGCAGATTGTTGGCGAGGTCTTCGCGGATGGCATCGGCATGGCGCAGCACGCGCGCGCCGCGATTGCCGACATACGCGATACGCGGCGTGTCGATGCGCACGTCGCGCGCCGCGTCGATCAGACTTTCGGCGGCTTTTTCGAGCAGCACGCAATGCGACGGCACGCTCACGAAGAGCCGTTCGGCCTTGCGCGCGCCGCGCGCCAGCGCGATTTCGCGGACCTGCGCGAGCGCGGCATCGCTGCCCGACACGACGATCTGGCGCGGCGCGTTCAGATTGCCGATGTAGGCATCGGCGCCGCTGTCGGCGATGGCGCGGGCGATCTCGCGCTCATTCAGACCGAGCACCGCGAGCATGCCGTAACCGCGCGGATAGGCGTCCTGCATCAATCTGGCGCGCAGGCGCACGAGCTTCAGCGCGTCGTCGAAAGCGATCGCGCCGCAGACGACCGCCGCGCCATACGCGCCGACCGACAGGCCCGCGACGGCTTCCGGCTCGATGCCTTCCTCCGCGAGCGCGCGCGCCGCCGCGACGCCCGCGACGACGAGCGTGACCTGCACGGCGACCGTCGATGCGAGGGCATCGGCGGTGTCGAGCGCGAGCACGTCTTCGCCGAGCACGGCGGACGCTTCCGCGAGCGTGCGCGCGATCGCCGGATGCGGCGCGTCGCCGCTGAGACGATGCAGAAAGCCGGGCGTCTGCGCGCCTTGTCCGGGAAAGAGATACGCGATCATGCCGCCGCCCACGGATCGTCGACGAGCCGTGGGCCGTCC
Source organism: Caballeronia sp. S22 (assembly GCF_964261745.1). Taxonomy (NCBI): domain Bacteria; kingdom Pseudomonadati; phylum Pseudomonadota; class Betaproteobacteria; order Burkholderiales; family Burkholderiaceae; genus Caballeronia; species Caballeronia sp. S22. The sequence continues at coordinate 1,320,765 of NZ_OZ180035.1, forward strand.
GCATGCCGCAGCATCACGCGCAGGCCTCGATGCTGATTCGCGCGCGCGAATTCGGCGAGCGAGAACGCCGCGTCGGATGTTTCGATCTGCACGTCGACGCGCGTGCCCGCTACCTGCGCGGCGCGCGAGAGCGCGTCGAAGAGCGACGATGCGTCGGCGCGCGGCAAAGGCTCCGGCGCGCGCACGACGATATCGAGGTCGCTGTCGCGCGTGATCGTCGGCATCGCGCTCGCGAGTTCGAAACCAGCGCTGCCGGTTGGACCCCAGTCGAGGTTGCATCGATCGATGATGGAAGGCACCGCGCGCAGCAACGCGAACGCGGGCAGCGCGGCGCGCGCTTGATCGGGCTCGCGCATGCGCAGATCTTCCGGCGTGAGGATCGCTTCGATCCAGCGCGGCTCGATCCACGTGCCGAAGCGTTCACCACGCGTCGCGCCTCGCACGCCGACCGCGATCGCATCGCCGATACGCGGCGCGCGCCGCACGACGACGAACGGCGCGCGCACGAGCGACGCAGCGACCCAATCCGGCGCTTCGTCCAACATCGTCGCGCCGGGCGCGAGCCGCAGCAGATCGTGCGGACGCGGCATCTGGTTCATCACGCGCTCCACTGCTCGCGCATGCGTCTGCGCACTTCGATCGACGCCGCCCGCGTGCGTTTCGCATCGTCGGAAGCGAGACGCACCGACAGGTCGCGCGGACCGTTGCGCGCGTCCTTCACCGCTGCCGCGAGCGATGCTTTCACGCGCTCGATATCGACGGAAGAGGGCGCATCGGCATCGACGCCTTCGATCAGTTCGTGCAGCAAGCCGAGCTTCGCGTACGCGCTCATCTTGTACGACATCGGCAGGACGGTGTCGCCGAGCGCGTCGAGACTCTCGACGCTGCGTCGCGTGACGCGCGCGGCGGCTTCCTTGCCCATCGCGTGAACGGCCGTGCCGGGTGCGTCGACCGCGACGATGCGGTTCGCCTGATAGCCGTGCGCGAGGTACGCGCCCGACATCGCGGGCCCGACGATCAGCGCGATCACCGGATGACCCGCGAGCCGCGCGCTCGCGTAGGCGTCGACGGCCGCCGCGCACGCGAGATGAATGCCGAGCAGTTCCTCGCGGCGTCCGTACGCCTGGCTTTTCACATCGACGACTGCGACGATCGGGCGCTTCACGCCGGCATCGCGATCGGCGTCGATGGCTTCGCGCACGGCGCGCGCGAGCAGCCAGCCTTGCTCGAGTCCGACGACGTTTTCGGTCGCGCGGGGAAAGCGGTTTTCCGGATCGGGCACGACGGCGAAGAAGCTCGCGCGTTCGCCATCGAGCTGGCCGTCGCGGGCGCGGATCGGTCCGCTTTCGGTTCGCGTGGACGGCGAAGTCAGCGCGTCGAGCCAGCGTTCGCCGCGGGAAAGTGCGTCGGTCATGATGTGCCCCAGAGTGTGCGCAGCGTGTCGGGATCGATCGCGTCCGGGTTCACTTGCGCAAGCCGCGCGATGAAGCCGTCGATATTTTCGGTGCGATGCTGCATCGGCACGCCTCGCTTGAACGCGGCGAGCACGGCTTCGCGGACCTGATCGGTATCGTCTTCGACGAGCGTGTCCGCAAGCCCGACCGCGACGCGTTCCTCGCCGCCGATCATCGACCAGATCAGACGCCGGTCGCCCGAATCGAGTTCTTCGATGCCCGCTTCCTGTTCGATCACTTCCGGCCCGTTCATGCCGAGCCGCGCCTGACGCGTCATCACGAGTTCGGTGCAGAGCGCGGCCGCGAGCGACATGCCGCCGAAACAGCCGACCATCCCGCCGATCACGCCGACCACCGGCACATGAGCGCGCAGCGCGACGATCGCCGCCTGGATTTCCGCGATGGCCGCAAGCCCGAGATTCGCTTCCTGCAAGCGCACGCCGCCGGTTTCGAACAGCACGACGGGGCGGATCGCGCGTCCGGCTTCGAATTCGCCCAGAGCCAGTTCGAGCGCGGCGGCGATCTTCGCACCCGACACTTCGCCGATGCTGCCGCCCTGAAACGCAGGCTCGATCGCGGCGATCAGCGCGGGCTCGCCACCAAGCATGCCGCGCGCGATGACCGCGCCGTCATCGGACTGGCAGACGATGTTCTGCATCGCGAGCCACGGCGATTCGATCCGGTCGAACGGACCGAGCAGTTCGCGGAACGTGCCTTTGTCGAGCAACGCGCGGATGCGTTCGCGTGCCGTCAGTTCGATGAAGCTGTGCCGCGCGAGAAATGTGTCGTGCGCGTTCATGGCGTGTCTCCTTCGCTCGCTTCGACGGCTTCGTTCAGTCTCAGCATGACGACCCCGGGCGTCGCGCCGAAGTCGTTCAGCTCGATCTTCGCGGCGCCGTCGTAGCGCTGAAAGAAGCGGTCGAGCACGCTTTTCCACACGTGGCCATAGCCATCGACGCTCGTGCGGATCACCACTTCCGCGTTCGCATTTTGCGACGGCGAGAGCAGCACTTCGAGATCGCCCGAGCCGACCACGCCGACATGCGCGCGGCGCGTGACGGGCCGTTTGGCCGGATATTCGTATCGCATGTTTTCCATCGTTCGTTCCCCTTCGATGCGCCTTAAATGAGACGCCTGAGACTGTCGAGAAAGAGTGTCGCCGCGAGCAGATCGGCGGCGCCGCCGGGCGATGCGTTCAGCGCCAGCAAGTCGGCGTCGAGTCGCACGAGCGCGGCGCGTCCTTCCTGCGTGGCCATGCCGCCATGATTCATCACGCGCTTCGCGCCGCGTTGCGCCGCATCGAGCGCGATCATTCCGCCGCGATGCAGGAGACACGTATCGTCCAGCGACGCAATGATCGCAATGAGCGCATCGAGTCGCGCGCCGGATTCGTCGAGACCGCGTGCGCGTGCAGCGTCGAGCGCAGGCAGGCCGATGAGCCGCGCATGCGGAAAAGCATCGCGGGCTTCGCCCCGCGCGCCCGCGACCCGATAACGTTCGCTCACGCGCGCGCCGTGACTCGCCGTGACGGACACTGGCGCATAACGGTCGTCGTAGCGCGCGATCGCAGCAGCCGACGCGCAGATCGCGTCGGCATCGTCCGGTGCGTGCATCGCCGCGCCCGCGCATAGGAGTCCGATGATCCAGATCGCGCCGCGATGCGCGTTGCTGCCGCTCGTCGCGCGCATCATCGCGGCTTCGCCTTCACGGCCGATGCGCGCCAGTTGCTCGCGCAGCGTCTGCGATGGCCGCACGCCATGCGCCGCGCGCGCGATCGCGAGGAACGTCGGTTGCAGCGCACGCGCGGAACGCAGCATCGTGTCGAGATCGAGATCGCGATGCGCACCGCTGCCGCGTTCATCGACGAGCGCGGGCTTGGGCGTGAGACGCGCCTCGGCGATGAGCGCATCGACGGCGTGTGTCGCGATGATCAGCGGCGACGTCGCAACTTCGCAGACGTCCTCGCGCAACAAGGGAAGGGCATTCATCGCGATCACCAGCTTCTGAAGCGCGCGGGCGGCGCGTAGAGGCCGCCCGACCACGCGACGAGATCGTCGATGCTGCGCGCCGCGAGCAGCGAGCGTTTCGCTTCGCCGCGCCGCACGCCCAGATCTTCCGGATACGCGACGATGCCGCGCCGTCTCAACTCGGCGGTTCTGGCAGGATCGGCGCGCATGCCGATGGGCGTCACGCCGGCGACGGCCGCGAGCGCGGCGCGGCGCTCATCGACGCCTTCGGCCGCATGCAGATACGCGATGCCTTCCTCGGTCACGACGTGCGTGACATCGTCGCCGTAGATCATGACGGGCGCGATCGGCATGCCGCTTTTCTCGCCGACGGCGATCGCATCGAGCGCATCGACGATGGTCGGCTCGCCGCCTTTCTTGTACGTCTCGGCGGTCTGCACGACGAGCTTGTGACCCCGCGCGATTTTCGGATTCGGGCCGTCGTCCTTCAGCAGCTTGAGCCACGCTTCGCTCGAATGGCGGCGGCCGCGCGGATCGTGTCCCATGTTCGGCGCGCCGCCGAAGCCCGCGAGCCGTCCGAGCGTGACCGTCGACGAGTTCGCGTCGGCGTCCATCTGCAGCGTCGAGCCGATGAAGAGATCGACGCCGTATTGCCCCGCGAGCTGGCAGAACACGCGATTCGAGCGCAGGCTGCCGTCGCGTCCTGTAAAGAACACGTCGGAGCGCGCGGCGATGTAGTCCTCCATGCCGACTTCGCTGCCGAAGCAATGCACGCTCTGCACCCAGCCGGATTCGATCGCCGGAATCAGCGTGGGATGTGGATTGAGCGCCCAGTTCGTGCAGATTTTCCCTTTCAGTCCGAGCGATTCGCCGTACGTCGGCAGCAGCAGCTCGATCGCGGCGGTATCGAAGCCGATGCCGTGATTGAGCGCCGTCACGCCGTAACGCTCGTAGATGCCGCGGATCGTCATCATCGCCATCAGAATCTGCAACTCGCCGATGTGGCGCGGATCGCGCGTGAAGAGCGGCTCGACGGCGAACGGGCGGTCCGCCTCCACGACGACATCGACCCACGAGCCGGGAATATCGACGCGCGGCAGTTCATCGACGATTTCGTTCACCTGCGCGACCACGATGCCGTGGCGGAACGCGGTGGCTTCGACGATCGTCGGCGTGTCCTCGGTATTCGCGCCCGTATAGAGATTGCCGTGACGATCGGCCTGCACGGCGCACACGAGCGCGACCTGCGGCGTGAGATCGATGAACATGCGCGCATACAGTTCGATATACGTATAAATCGCGCCGATCTCCAACTGGCCGTCTTCGAGCAGTTGCGCGACGCGCAGGCTCTGCGGCCCGGCGAACGCGAAATCGACCTTATGCGCGATGCCTTGCTCGAAGAGCGCGAGATGCTCGGGCCTGCTGATGCTCGAAATGAGCAGATGGATGTCGCGCACCCGCTGCGGATCGAGCTTCGCGAACGCACGCGAGAGGAAGTCGGCCTGCTTCTGGTTGTTGCCTTCAAGCGCGACACGATCGCCGGTGACGATCAGCGCGCTCAGCGCATCGACGATGCGCGCGGGATCGAGCACCAAGCCATCGAGCCACGGCTCGATCAGCTTCAGGCGCCGCGCTTTTTCCTGCGCGCGCGTGTTCCAGTTCCGGCTTGCGGTGAGGGCGTCGGCGGGTGTGGACGAGTTCATCGGTCTGTCTCTGGAGAAGTCGTTTGGGTCGTTTGGGTCGTGCGGGAAGATGCCGAAGCGCGCGGGCGGCGTTTCTTCTTGATGTGGCTCGATTGAGCGAGCGATTGGGCATCGGCGAGAAATCGGTAGATCAAATCGCCCGTCGAGAGCAGATGGCGCGCGACGAGCATTTGCGCCTGCTCGATATCGCGCGCGACGAGAGCATCGAAGATCGCGCGATGCTCGGCATCGGATGCATCTTTGTGGATCGGAAGCCCGAGCTTAAGGCGCAGATAGCGCTCGCCTCGCCGATGCATCTGGCCGATCAGTTCCATCAAACGCGGGCGATCCGCGGGCGCGTAGAGGCTCATATGGAACTGCTCGTTGCGCACGACGTAAAGCGCGGGATCAGGCTCGTTTTCTGCGGCTTCGAGCAGGCGCTTCACGTGGGCGAGCGTCTCGGCCGAGTGATGTCCGATCGCGATGCCGATAGCCAGGCTTTCGAGCGACGCGCGGATCTCGTAGATCTCGCGCGCCTCGTCGGCCGATTGCAGGCTGACCGCCGCGCCCCGGTTCGGCTCGATCGTCACCCAGCCTTCGCTTTCGAGCTGGCGAAACGCTTCGCGCACCGGAATGGCGCTGACGGAAAACTGCCGCGCGATCGCGTCCTGGCGCAGCGGCTCGCCCGGCAGCAGCGAGCCATCGACGATCGCGGCGCGCAGCGCATCCGCGATGAACCGCGACGTGCTCTGACGCGGCTCGAACTGCGCATCGTGAAAGGAAGCCGGAGGCGACACGGCTAGGAGATCTGTCGGCATGGATAGGTGAAAGTGCGGAGTTGTCGCGGGTTGCTGTTCAAATATTATATATAAAAGTGCACACGAAACCCCGGTGCTTTCCCTAGACGCCAGAACAAACACTTTTAACTCGCGCGTCGTTAATTTCGTTGGAGAGACATGGCCATGCCGACAACGCTAGATCGAGAGGTAAGCGCCACCCGCGCCACGAAGACGCCGCTCAACCGGTCGCAGATCACCGGCTTCTGGGGCGCATGGGCCGGCTGGACGCTCGACGGAATGGATTCGTTCATCTACGCGCTCGTGCTTGCGCCGGCGCTCACCGAATTGTTGCCGCGCTCGGGCTACGAAGCGACGCCGGCGAATGTCGGGCTCGCCGGCTCGATACTCTTCGCGCTGTTTCTGGTGGGATGGGGACTCTCGTTCATCTGGGGTCCGCTCGCCGACCGCTTCGGGCGTACCAAGGTGCTGGCCGCGACCATCTTCACGTTCGCCATCTTCACCGGCCTCGCTGCGACCGCGCATACGGTGTGGGAGCTCGGCATCTATCGCTTCTTGGCGGGCGTGGGTATCGGCGGCGAATGGGCGCTGGCCGGGACGTATGTCGCGGAGGCGTGGCCGGAAGATCGCCGGAAAATGGGTGCGGGTTATTTGCAGACCGGCTATTACGCGGGCTTCTTTCTTGCCGCGGCGTTGAACTACACGATCGGCGCGACCTTCGGCTGGCGCGCGATGTTCCTGGTCGGCCTGTTCCCGGTCGTCGTGTCGATCATGGTGCTCTTGCGCGTGAAGGAAACCGACAAGTGGGAGCGCGCCGAAACCGTTCATCCGCACGTCAGGCACGAAAGCTCGCTCAAGACGATCTTCAATGCGCAATATCGCAAACGCACGATCGTCGCGGCGGTGCTGTTGACGGTGGCGATCATCGGGCTGTGGGCGGGCGCGGTGTACGAGCCGTCCGCGGTCGTCCAGCTCGCGACGAAGGCCGGCATGGACAAGCACGACGCCGCGCGCATGGCGTCGATCGCGACCGGGCTGCTTTCGATCGGCACGATCATCGGCTGTCTCGCGCTGCCGCCGATGGCCGAGAAGATCGGCCGCCGAAAGACGCTCGCGGTGTACTTCGTCGGCATGGCGGCGTCGATCGCGCTCGCGTTCGGCTGGGCGTTCTATCTGCCGAACGGACTGGTGCCGTTCATCGCGCTGCTCGTCGTGCTCGGCTTCTTCGGCGGCAACTTCGCGCTGTTCTCGTTGTGGCTGCCCGAGCAGTTCGAAACCCGCGTGCGTGCGACCGCGTTCGCATTCTGCACGTCGATTGGGCGCTTTTTCGGCGCGATCGTGAACTTCGGCATCGGCGCGATGGTGCTCCACATGAAGACGCTCGGCGTGCCGATCGCGATCACCGCGGTTGCGTTCCTCATCGGCCTCGCGGTGATTCCGCTCGCGCCGGAAACGAAGGGGCAGGAACTGCCGAACTGAGCGGAAGAAAACCCGTTTGCGGACGGCGGCCTTCGTGATGCGAAGGCCGCCTTTTTCATGCGCGCGAGCTTACTTTTCGTAAGTTTTTCGACGGTAATAGCAGGTTACGAAGTCGAACACTTGAAGGGGCATCCGTCCGATATAGTCCCGTCAACACAACAAACAACCCATCGAGGTGGGGCATCACATGAACAAGGTATCGAAGGCTTCCGTGCTGGCTGGCGCCGTGATGATCGGCGGTTTGATGGCCTCCGGCGCGGCCAGTGCGGGAGTGTCCGTGGGCGTCAACATCGGGGTGCCCGCGCCCGTGTATGTCGCGCCCGCGCCGGTTTATGCGCCGCCTCCGCCGCCCGTCGTGTACGCGCCGCCGCCCCCGCCGATGTACGCGCAGCCGGTCGTCGTGGTCGGCTGGCATGGCGATCGTTACTGGGATGGCCGCCGCTACTGGAATCGCGATGACTACTATCGCCATTACGATCACGGTCATGACCACGATCACGGTCACGGACATGACAACGGCCATCACAACGGCTGGCATTGAGCGTCGCGCATTGCCGTTGTAGGGCACCGAGAGCCACCCTTCGCAGCGGGTGGCTTTTTTGTTGCGGCTTTATCGGCATAGGACGGATTTGCCGCTAAAACAACACTCGCAGGGATTTCCCACCTGAGCCCAATGTAACAAAAGGTAAGCTTTCTCCTGACATTTAGCTGAAGCGCGCGAAAACTTACAAAGCTGAAATAATGCGATGAAAGCTTTCCGTTATATTTCGTGCCAAGCGAACAGGCAGAAAAGCGAGGTCGGATTGCGTATGAAGAAGAATCTTTCGGGACGAATCGTGGCGGGTGTGCTCGTGATCGCAGCGCTGAGCGCGACGGCCGCCGCGCGCGCCGATGTGCACGTAGGCGTGAACATCGGCATTCCGGCGCCGGTATATGTCGCGCCGACGCCGGTCTACGCGCCGCCGCCTCCGCCGGTCGTCTATCAGCCCGCGCCGATGTATGCGCCGCCGGTGTTCATCGGCTGGCACGGCAACCGGTATTGGGACGGCCGGCGCTACTGGAGCCGCAACGACTGGAATCGCCATCACGGGCATGGGCACGGGCCGTATCATGGTCCGCCGCCGGGACACGGGCATGGGCATGGACACGGTAACGGTCATGGCGGCCCGCATGGACATCGGTGAACGCGGCATTTAAACGGTCGCAGGCAGCAAAAAAGCGCCGCTCACGTGAAAGTGAGCGGCGCTTTATTTTGAAGCAGGCAAGAAGCCGGTTATTCCGCCTCGCCGCCCATTCCGCCGACGACCGCGTGGAACCCTGCATCGACGTGAACGACTTCCGCGCTCACGCCGCCCGACAGATCCGACAGCAGGAACGCCGCGACATTGCCCACTTGCTCGATCGTCACGTTGCGCTTGAGCGGCGCGTTCTCTTCGACGAAATTCAGGATCTTGCCGAAGCCCTTGATGCCGCTCGCCGCAAGCGTCTTGATCGGGCCGGCCGAAATGGCGTTCACGCGCACGCCCTTGCCGCCGAGCGACGGCGCTGCCGCCATGTACCGCACGCTCGCCTCGAGCGATGCCTTCGCGAGACCCATCGTGTTGTAGTTCGGCAGCGCGCGTTCGGCGCCGAGATAGGAGAGCGTGAGCAGCGACGAGCCGTCTTTCAGCAGCGGCAGGGCGGCCTTCGCGAGCGCGGGGAAGCTGTATGCGGAGATGTCGTGCGCGACGCGGAAGTTTTCGCGCGTCATGCCGTCGAGGAAGTCGCCCGCGATCGCCTCGCGCGGCGCGAAGCCGATGGAATGCACGAGGCCGTCGAGCGAGTCCCAGCGTTCTTTCAGCGACGCGAAGAGCCCTTCGATCTGCGCATCGTCGGCGACGTCGCAGGGATAGACCATGTCGCTGCCGAACTCGGTCGCGAATTCGGTGATGCGATCCTTGAATCGCTCGCCGACATACGTGAACGCCAGTTCCGCGCCTTCGCGCTTGCAGGCCGCCGCGATGCCGTAAGCGATCGAGCGGTTCGACAGCAGGCCCGTCAGCAGAATTCGTTTTCCAGCGAGAAAGCCCATGAATGCTCCTTCTTTGATGTCAGTGTCGCGCGCGGATCATGAAGCGGATACCGCGCGTAGCGTGCGTGGCGCAATCGGCCTAAATGCAAACCCGTAGGCCGCGAGCCGTATGGCGCGTGATTTTGGGTAGAATTCTCTCACAATGCAATGCCCCGCCCAGGATTCCCGCGCCGCTCGTTTCGGACTCTGCCCGGGTCATTCAACGCTTCATCACACATCGCGCCAAGAGGCACATGACGACTCGCACGACGATCCGCTCATTCAGCGCCTCATGCAGATTCATCGCGCTTGCACTGGCCGGATCGATCGCGTGGCTCGCGACCCCGGCCCACGCGGTTCACGCAATCGCGCAATACGGCGAGCCGAAATATCCGGCGGACTTCAAGCATTTCGATTACGTCAATCCCGATGCCCCGCGCGACGGCACGCTCGTGCTCGCGAATCCGAACCGGCTGACGAGCTTCGACAAGTTCAATCCGTTCACCTTGCGCGGCAACCCGGCGCCCGGTCTTTCGCTGATGTTCGAGAGCCTGACTACAGGCAGTTCCGACGAAGTAGCGACCGCGTACGGCCTGCTCGCCGACGATATCGCGGTCGCGCCCGACGGCATGTCGACGACGTTTCACATCAACCCGAAAGCGCGCTTCTCCAACGGCGATCCAGTGACGGCCGAGGACGTCAAGTTCTCGTTCGAGACGCTCAAGAGTCCGCTGGCCGCGCCGCAGTTCTCGGTGTACTTCGGGCAGATCGCGCGCGCGGTCGTTGTCGATCCGCTCACGATCCGCTTCGAATTCAAGAGCGCGACGCGCGAGATGCCGCTGCTCGCGGGCGGCGTTCCGGTGTTCTCGCGCAAGTGGGGGATGAAGCCGGACGGAACGCGCATTCCGTTCGATCAGATCGCGTTTCAGAAGCCCGTCGGCAGCGGGCCGTATCTGATCGACCGGTTCGACAACGGCCGCACGATCTCGTACAGGCGCAATCCGGATTACTGGGGCGCGTCGCTGCCGGTGCGCGCGGGCATGTTCAATTTCGCGCACATCGACTACAAGCTTTACGGCGATTCCACCGCGCGTCTCGAAGCCTTCAAGGCGGGCGAGTACGACGTGCTCGTCGAATATATCGCGCGAAGCTGGGTCCGGCGCGATATCGGCAAGCGCTTCGACAGCGGCGAGCTCATCAAGCGCGAGTTCCCGCAGCACAACGGCACGGGCATGCAGGGGTTTTTCATCAACACACGCAAGCCGCTTTTCAAGGACGTGCGCGTGCGTCAGGCGCTCGATCTCGCGCTCGATTTCGAGTGGCTCAACCGGCAGTTGTTCTTCAATCAGTACAGGCGCATCGACAGCTTTTTCGTCAATACCGATCTGCAGGCGAAAGGCAAGCCGGGCGAAGGCGAACTCGCGATACTGAACCCGCTGAAGAGCGAGCTCGATCCCGCCGTGTTCGGCGAGATGCCGCGCCAGCCGGACACCGATCCGCCCGGGTCGCTGCGCGCGAATCTCATCAAGGCGCGTGAATTGCTCCGGGAAGCCGGCTGGACGTATCGCGACGGCGCGCTGCGCAACGCGAAGGGCGAGCCGTTCGCGTTCGAGATTCTCGACGACACGGGCGGCGGCGCGTCGATGGAGCCGGTCGCGGCCGCGTTCGGGCGTAATCTGCAGAAGCTCGGCATCTCGATGAACTTCCGCACCGTGGACTACGCGCTCATCCAGAAGCGTCTCGATGCGTTCGATTTCGACGTGACGAGCGTGCGCATGCCCGACGTGCAGGTGCCGGGCACCGAGCAGGTCTCGCGCTTCGGCAGCAAGTCCGCCGACGAGCAGGGCTCGGACAATCTCGCGGGCGTGAAGTCGCCCGCCGTCGATGCGATCCTGCAGAAAGTGATTTCCGCGCAGACGCGCGAGCAACTCGTCGACGCGACGCACGCGCTCGATCGCGTGCTGATGAACGGCTACTATGTGGTGCCGCACTGGTACTCGGCGACGCATCGCGTGGCGTATCGCAATACGCTCGGCTTTCCGTCGACATTGCCGCTGTATTACGGCGCCGAGGAATGGGTCATATCGACGTGGTGGGCCAAAGCCGCGCCCGCGGCGAAATAAAGGACGGTGCGCCATGTGGAGCTACATCCTTAAACGCATACTCTTGATGGTCCCGACGCTCATCGGCGTATTGACGCTCACGTTCGTCGTGATCCAGTTCGTGCCGGGCGGACCCGTCGAGCAGGCTGTTCACGATCTGCGGCGCGGTCAGTCGGAGGGCGGTGGCGGCTTCGGCCTGCGCACGCATTCGGGCGTCGACGCGCAACAGGTCGAGCAGCTCAAGAAGCTCTACGGCTTCGACAAGCCGCCGCTGCAACGCTATGTCCTGATGCTCGGCAAGTTCGCGCGCTTCGATCTCGGCGAGAGCTATTTCAGGCATCAGAGCGTGTGGTCGCTGATCGTGTCGAAGCTGCCGGTGTCGATCAGCATCGGCTTGTGGACCTTCTTCATCACGTATCTGATATCGGTGCCGCTCGGCATCGCGAAGGCCGTCAGGAACGGCTCGAAGTTCGATGTCGCGACGAGTCTCGTCGTGCTTGTCGGCTTCGCGATTCCGGGCTTCGTGCTGGGCGTGCTGCTGCTCGTGCTCTTCGGCGGCGGATCGTTCTGGCAACTGTTCCCGCTGCGCAATCTCACGTCCGACAACTGGGCGACGCTTTCCTTGGGCGGCAAGATTCTCGACTACCTGTGGCACATCACGCTGCCCGTGATGGCGTCGGTGGTCGGCAGCTTCGCCATCATCACGATGCTCACGAAGAACGCGTTCCTCGACGAGATTCGCAAGCAATACGTGCTGACCGCGCGCGCGAAAGGGCTGAGCGAGCGCCGGGTGCTGTGGAAGCACGTGTTTCGCAACGCGCTCCTGCCGCTGATCGTCGGTTTTCCGGCTGCGTTCATCGGCGCGTTCTTCACGGGCAGCCTGCTGATCGAGACGCTGTTCTCGCTCGACGGGCTCGGCCTGCTCTCGTACGAATCCGTCGTGCGGCGCGACTATCCGGTCGTGCTCGGCACGCTCTATCTCTTCACGCTGATCGGCCTCGCGACGAAGCTCATCTCGGATCTATGTTACGTCTGGGTCGATCCGCGCATTCAATTCGAACAACTGGAGCGCTGATTTGAATCGAGCCGCTTCATCGGAATCGTCACGGCGCAAGGCCAACGGCAGCGACGCGCAACCGCTGCGCGGCGAGGCATCGGTGCCGCCGGGGCGGCGCGTCTGGTTGCGCTTCAAGCGCAATCGCCTGGGGTACTGGAGCCTCGTCGTGTTCGTTGTGGCGTTCGTCATCAGCCTCGCGGGCCCGCTCTGGTCGAACGACAAGCCGCTCGTCGTGCGCTACCAGGGGCATATGTACTTCCCGCTCGTGAAGACCTATGCGGAGACGACCTTCGGCGGCGATTTCCCGACGCCCGCCGATTATCTCGATCCCTTCGTGCGCGACCGTTTCAGCGCACCCGGCAACTTCGCGATCTATCCGCCGAATCACTACTACTACGACACGCTCAACTATTTTTCGAAAGGCTCGAACCCGGCGCCGCCCTCGCGCGAAAACTGGCTCGGCACCGACGATCGCGGCCGCGACGTGTTCGCGCGGCTGGTGTACGGCTTTCGCGTGTCGGTGCTGTTCGCGCTCGTGCTGACGGCGATCGGCACAGTACTCGGCGTCGTCGCGGGCGCGGTTCAGGGGTATTTCGGCGGCAGGATCGATATCACCGGGCAGCGACTGATCGAGATATGGAGCGCGCTGCCGGAGCTTTATCTGCTCATCATCTTCGCGTCGATCTTCGAGCCGAGCCTGATCCTGCTGATCATCTTGCTGTCGCTGTTCGGCTGGATCGGCCTGTCGGATTACGTGCGCGCGGAGTTTTTGCGCAATCGCACGCAGGACTATGTGCGCGCAGCCCGCGCGATGGGGCTGTCGAACTGGCAGATCATCTGGCGGCACGTGCTGCTCAACAGCCTGACGCCCGTCATCACGTTCCTGCCGTTTCGCATGAGCGGCGCGATTCTCGCGCTCACCAGCCTCGATTTTCTCGGCCTCGGCGTGCCGTCGCCGACGCCCTCGCTCGGCGAACTGCTCGCGCAGGGCAAGGCCAATCTCGACGCCTGGTGGATTTCGCTGTCGACGTTCGGCGTGCTCGTCGCCACGCTGCTGCTGCTGACCTTCATGGGCGACGCCCTGCGCAACGCGCTGGACACGCGCATCGCCGATGCGGTGAAAGCGGGAGGCGGGCAGTGAGCGAGCCGCTTCTTTCGATTCAGGATCTGCGCGTGCGCTTCGGTGACACGCTCGCCGTCGACGGCGCGAATCTCGATATCCGCGCGGGCGAGCGTGTGGCGCTCGTCGGCGAATCGGGTTCGGGCAAGAGCGTGACGGCGCTGTCGATCCTGCGTCTCGTGCGCGATGCCGAAGTGACCGGCTCGATCCGCTTCGCCGGCGAGGAATTGCTGTCGAAGAGCGAGCACGCGATGCGCGGCCTGCGCGGCTCCGACATCGCGATGATCTTTCAGGAGCCGATGACGGCGCTCAATCCGCTCTATACGGTCGGCGACCAGATCGGCGAGACGATCCAGCTACACGACGGCACGAGTCCGCGTGAGGCGCGGCAACGCGCGATCGCGCTGCTCGCGCGCACCGGCATCACCGAGCCGGAAAGGCGTGTGGACAGTTATCCGCATCAGCTTTCGGGCGGGCAGCGCCAGCGCGTGATGATCGCGATGGCGCTCGCCTGCCGGCCGCGGCTTCTGCTCGCCGACGAGCCGACCACGGCGCTCGACGTGACGATCCGCGCGCAGATCGTCGAATTGTTACTGGAGCTTCAGCGCGATGAAGCCGAGAAGCGCGGCATGGCCGTGCTGCTCATCACGCACGACCTGAACCTCGTGCGGCGTTTCGCGGAGCGCGTCGCGGTGATGGATAAGGGCGTGCTGGTCGAAAGCGCTGCCGTGGAGGAGATTTTCACGTCGCCGCAGCATCCGTACACCAAGCGCCTGATGCAGAGCAAGCCGAAGCGCAATGTGCTGCCCGTGCTGCCGATCGCGCCGGTGCTTCTCGACGCGAAGGATGTCTCCGTCGACTACGCGACGCGTCTGCCTGGCTTTGCGGGCTGGTTCCGGCGCGGCCGCTTCAAGGCCGTCGACGACGTCACACTGACGGTGCGGCAGGGCGAGACGCTCGGCATCGTCGGGGAATCGGGTTCGGGCAAGTCCACGCTCGCGATGGCGCTGCTCGGCCTGCAGCGCACCTCGACGGGCACGGTGCAGTTTCAGGGTCGCGCGATCGGCGATTTTCGCGGACGCGAAAAGGCGGTGCTGCGCTCGAACCTGCAAGTGGTGTTTCAGGACCCGTTCAGTTCGCTGTCGCCGCGGCAGACGGTGGAGAGAATCGTCGGCGAAGGGCTCGCGCTGCATCGTCCGGAACTCGATGCAGCCGCGCGGCGCGCGAAGGTGATCGCGGTACTGCGCGAAGTCGGCATGGAGCGCGCGGCGCTCGATCGTTATCCGCACGAATTCTCCGGAGGACAGCGGCAGCGTATCGCGATTGCCCGCGCACTCGTTCTCGAACCGAGCATCCTGATCCTCGACGAACCGACGAGCGCACTCGATGTTTCCATTCAGACTCAAGTACTTGCGCTGCTGGCCGACATTCAGAAGAAGCACAATCTCGGTTACGTTTTCATTAGCCACGACCTGCAGGTGATCGGTGCGATGGCGCATCGCGTGGCGGTGATGCGAAATGGTTTTGTCGTGGAGTCGGGCGAAGTAGAGAAGATTTTTGCGAACCCTTCCGACGAATACACACGAAAGCTTCTGACCGCAGCACTGAATTCCTAAAAATCTTTCTTTTTCACCAATTGGGTGCCCATCTCAATTGTATTTTTCTATTTCTTTTGACAGTTAAATACTTTGTGGCTAGTATCCCTCCAAACTTTCACGTATCTCCCTGATTTCGCAGCCTTTAATTGTAAAACCTACCGACCGATGCAACCACTAACGTTGACTCAAACATGCGCGCGCGCCGCCGCGGGTATGTTAATCGGCCTTCTGATGACAACAACTTCCGGCGCGTTCGCCGATGAAGTCAGCAGTAGTAGCCAAAATGCCAACAACGGCATTTTTTCCTCGAGCAAATCCTCTGACGCAACGAGCGCAGACGCCGCCAGCAGTTCGGGCGGCGCGAAGTCGTTTCTGTCGGGCGTGGCGAGCAAGGCGGGCGACGTCGTCGTCGGCGCGCTCAACATGATCGGCGTGCGTTATCGCTGGGGCGGCAACACGCCGGATTCCGGCCTCGACTGCAGCGGCTTCGTGCGCTACGTCTTCCAGGACACGCTCGGCATGACCTTGCCGCGCCGCGCCGAGGAAATGAGCCGTGTCGGGGAGAAGGTGACCGTCTCCGATCTCAAGCCGGGCGATCTCGTGTTTTTCAACACGATGCGCCGCTCGTTCTCTCACGTCGGCATCTATATCGGCGACAACAAGTTCGTGCATTCGCCGTCCACCGGCAGCACGATCCGTGTCGACGATATGGAAGACGGCTACTGGGAAAAGCGCTTTCAGGGCGCGCGCCGCATCGAGAACGCGCCGGTCGGCGATGGCTCGGAACTGCGCCAGCGCGTGAGCGCGTCGATCGGCGGTTACTGATCGGCTGTCCGGCATCGAAAAAGCCTGCCTCCTCCGGGACGCAGGCTTTTTTGTTTTTCAGCCGGCTTCGGCAAACAGGCGCGGCGAATGAGCGTCAATCGGCGCGATCGGAAAGCCTCATTGCACGCGCCTCTAAAAGCCGTTATAGTTTTTGAATGAACTTTTTTCCGTTCCCCTTCTCGCTGTTCCCGGCTGGTGCGTCGCTATGCGCACTATCGCTGCTAGCGCGCCTACCGCGCTAATTCTTCTCGCCTCCCGTCTGCTCGTCCTTTCAGGTTTTCGACGCCAGCGGTGGCGCGAACACCCGAATTCCCTTTTGCCTTATCGTTTCGATCGCGATATTTCCAACAATCGATAAATCTCCCCAAAGGAGCCCAACATGGCAGCAGACAAGTTGATCATCTTCGACACGACCTTGCGCGATGGCGAACAGTCCCCCGGCGCGTCGATGACGAAGGAAGAGAAAATCCGCATCGCGAAGCAACTGGAGCGCATGAAGGTCGACGTGATCGAGGCGGGCTTCGCCGCGAGCTCGAACGGCGATTTCGACGCGATCAACACGATCGCATCGCTCGTGAAGGACAGCACGGTCTGCTCGCTCGCCCGCGCGAACGACAAGGACATCCAGCGCGCCGCCGATGCGCTGAAGCCCGCGAATCAGTTCCGCATCCACACGTTCATCGCCACGTCGGCGCTGCACATGGAAAAGAAGCTGCGCATGACGCCGGAGCAGGTCTACCAGCAGGCGCGCCTCGCGGTGCGCTTCGCGCGCAAGTTCACCGATGACGTCGAGTTCTCGCCGGAAGACGGCAGCCGCTCGGATATCGATTTCCTCTGCCGCGTGCTCGAAGGTGTCATCGAAGAAGGCGCGCGCACGATCAACATCACGGATACGGTCGGCTACGGGATTCCGGAGCATTACGGCAATCTCGTCAGGACGCTGCGCGAGCGCGTGCCCAATTCCGACAAGGCCGTCTGGTCGGTTCACTGCCATGACGACCTCGGCCTGGCGGTCGCCAATTCGCTCGCGGGCGTGCAGATCGGCGGCGCGCGTCAGGTCGAATGCACGATCAACGGTCTCGGCGAGCGCGCGGGCAACACGTCGCTCGAAGAAATCGTGATGGCCGTGAAGACGCGCAAGGATTACTTCGGGCTCGATGTCGGCATCGACACGACGCAGATCGTCCCCACGTCGAAGCTCGTCTCGCAGATCACCGGATTCGTCGTGCAGCCGAACAAGGCGGTCGTTGGCGCGAATGCGTTCGCGCATGCGTCGGGCATCCACCAGGACGGCGTGCTGAAGGCGCGCGATACCTACGAAATCATGCGCGCGGAAGACGTGGGCTGGGCCGCGAACAAGATCGTGCTCGGCAAACTGTCGGGCCGTAACGCGTTCAAGCAGCGTCTGGATGAGCTCGGCGTGACGCTCGAATCCGAAGCCGACGTGAACGCGGCGTTCGCGCGTTTCAAGGATCTCGCCGATCGCAAGGCCGAAATCTTCGACGAAGACATCATGCAGATCGTCTCCGAGGAATCCGCTGAGGCGCAGGCGAAGGAACACTTCCGCTTCGTGTCGATGAAGCAGCATTCGGAAACCGGCGAGCAGCCGCAGGCCAAGGTGGTGTTCGCGGTGGAAGGCAGCGAAGTCACGGGCGAAGCGGGCGGCAACGGTCCCGTCGATGCGACGCTGCACGCGATCGAATCGAAGGTCGAAAGCGGCGCGGAACTCGTGCTGTACTCGGTCAACGCGATCACGACCGGCACGCAGGCGCAAGGCGAAGTGACGGTGCGCCTGTCGAAGAGCGGGCGAATCGTGAACGGCGTCGGCACCGATCCGGACATCGTCGCTGCGTCGGCGAAGGCGTATATCGCCGCGTTGAACAAGCTGCACTCGAAGGTCGAGAAGCTCAATCCGCAGCTTTGATTGGCGGGCGCGGTCTCGACTGACAGCAAAAAGCCCTCGCGAGAGGGCTTTTTCAATGGCGCGGCGCTAACGTGCTCAGAACAGATTGCGCCGGTCGGGATCGTGCAGCGGATCGGGCGTCTTCTGCGTCAGGCGCAGAACGCCCTGATCGTCGAAATAGAAGCTGTACATCATGTACCAGACGTTCGCTTCCATGTAGCGGTAGGTCCAGACTTCGCGTTTCATCAGCGGAAAGTATGACGTCTCCACCGGCCGCCCGAAGTTCACGAGCACGTCCTTCTTCGTCCACGTGCCGATCTGCGCCTTGTAGAACTCGTTCTCGTCGAGCACTTGCCTGACGCTTACGATCTTGCCGGATGCGTCGATGTCGGCGGCGGTGGTGAATTCGCCGAGCGGTTGCGTCGGCCACATCAGGCGCTTGCCGCCGTCGGGCAAATCGTAGACTTCGCGCGGCGGGCCGAGCCGGGCGGTGACCGTCGATGCATCGGCGCCGGTCTGATAGTTCTGCCACGGCTGTGCGCACGCGGACAGAAGGAGCGCGACGCCCGCGCACGCAAGCGACGCGCGCATGCGGTTGAGTTTGTGCAGCATTGAAGCCTCCACGTGCTTGCTCCTCGCGCCGGCGAGCAGCGTTTATGCGATGTTTCTCGTGATTTTGACACGCGCGCGCGGCAAAACATTCTCCGATACGCCACACCATTCGAGCGGATGTGTCGGCAATGACGGACTTGCGCGGCGCGCCCGGTGCGGCCTATGATCCGCGCTTTCGGCGGATCGGCGGAACCCATGAAGAAAGGAATCAGCACGCGCGGGGCGCGATGGCTGCTCACGGTGGCATCGACTTGTCTCGCATTCTCTTTGACGGCGAAAGCAGCCGATTTGCCGCCCATCAAGCTCGCGCTGATCGAAGGTATGTCCGGCCCGTTCGCGAATGCCGGCGCGATGGTCGAGCGCAATCTGCGCTTCGGCGTCGAGCGCGTGAACGCGCAGGGCGGCGTGAAGCTCGCGGACGGCATGCATCCGCTGCAGCTCGTCGTGTTCGACGGCAAGGGCAGCAGCGAGGCGACGCTCGTGCAACTGCGCGCGGCGATCGACGACGGGATCGGCTTCGTAATGCAGGGGAACAGCTCGGCGGTGGCGGCGGCGCTCGTTGCGGCGATCGACAAGCAGAACGCGCGCGAACCGGACCGCCGCGTGCTTTTCCTGAACTATTCCGCCGACGATCCCGCGCTCACCAACGACGCGTGCAGTTTCTGGCACTTCCGCTTCGACGCGCACGCCGGCATGCGCATGGACGCGCTCGCCGACGCGTTGAAAGACGATCGCGCGGTCAAGAAGGTTTATCTGCTGAATCAGGACTACAGCTTCGGCCACGACGTGAGCCGCGAAGCGCAGCGCGCGCTCAAGGAGCGGCGGCCGGATATCGCGATTGCCGGCGACGAGTTTCATCCGATCGGCCGTGTGAAGGATTTCGCGCCTTACATCGCCAAAATCCGTTCGAGCGGAGCGGACGCGGTGATCACCGGCAACTGGGGTAACGATCTGACGTTGCTGGTGAAAGCGGCGCGCGAGCAGGGGCTCGACACGAAGTTCTACACGTTCTACGGAAACAGTCTGGGCGCGCCGGCGGCGCTCGGCGACGCTGGCGTAAAGCGCGTGATCGCGGTGGCGGACTGGCATCCGAACGTGGGCGGTGCGGCATCGGATGCTTACTACCGCGCGTTTCGCGCCCGCTACCCGGCCGCCGCGGACGATTACCTCGTCGCGCGCATGCCGCTGATGATCGAGATGATCGCCTCGGCGATGACCCGCGCGGGCAGCGCGAACCCGCTCGCGGTGGCGCGCGCGCTCGAAGGCATGAAATTCGACGGCGAAGGCTTCCACGCGATGACGATGCGCGCCGACGATCATCAGGTGATCCAGCCCCTTTATGTCATCGAAATGGACAAGGCGGGAGCGAAGGGCGTCCCGCTCGACAACGAAGGCTCCGGTTACGGCTTTCGCACGCTGCTTGCCGTGCCGGCGCAGAGAACCGTCTTGGAGACGAGCTGCAAAATGACGCGTCCGGCACGCTAGGCGTCGCCCGCGCCCGCCGGAACCCTGTCTTCGGCGGGCATCAGTGTGATATACTCCGCGCTTCGTCTTGGAGTTTTGACTAAGGCGAAATCCGAAATTGGCAAACCCACGGCACGGCCTTTCTTCCGTGACCGCCTGTCTGAATCAAAGGAAAAGCAAATGTCCGTAGCAGAAGTCAAGAAGTCCGACATCGTCGCAGAATATGCGCGCGGCACCAACGACACCGGCTCCCCTGAAGTGCAAGTCGCACTCCTCACGAGCCGCATCAACGAACTCACCGTCCACTTCAAGTCGCACTCGAAGGATCACCACAGCCGCCGCGGTCTGCTGCGCATGGTGAGCCGTCGTCGCAAGCTGCTCGACTACCTGAAGGGCAAGGATGCGGATCGTTATCGCTCGTTGATCGAGAAGCTGGGTCTGCGCAAGTAATTGGCGTCAAACGGCCGCCGTTAGAACGAAGTGCCTGTGTCAGTCCGCTGATACAGGCACTTTGTTTTTGTACGTTCCGGCCGTGAAGTGGTGCGCGATCGCGTTTTCATCGGTCGGCACTGCGTAGTTGGTACTTCAGCAGTTCATCGCTTTACCCGGATTACCCGGATGCATCATCCGGTTCGACACCCGGTCCGGCCTCGCGGCAGAGCTTTGTGTCATTCCAGCGCGGCGTGCGCGCGCACGTCGGGCAGGCCCCGCGCTGGAATGGCATAACACACCTCTCAAGCGTGGCTCGCGACCGCCCCAGTCAGCGCCAGACGACCGGCGCGGCCAACGTAGAAGGAGTCACAATGTTCAATAAAATCGTCAAAGAATTTAAGTGGGGACAACACAATGTCCGCTTGGAAACGGGTGAAATCGCTCGTCAGGCAAGCGGCGCGGTGATCGTCGATGTCGAAGATACCGTCGTGCTCGCGACCGTCGTCGGCGCGAAGACCGCCAAGCCGGGCCAGGACTTCTTCCCGCTGACCGTCGATTACCTCGAAAAGACCTATGCAGCCGGCAAGATCCCGGGCGGCTTCTTCCGCCGCGAAGGCCGTCCGTCGGAAGGCGAGACGCTCATCTCGCGCCTGATCGACCGTCCGCTGCGTCCGCTCTTCCCGGAAGGCTTCTATAACGAAGTGCAGGTCGTCATCCACGTCCTGTCGCTGAATCCGGACGTTCCGGCGGATATTCCCGCGCTGATCGGCGCATCGGCCGCGCTCGCCGTGTCGGGCCTGCCGTTCAACGGTCCGGTCGGCGCCGCGCGCGTCGCGTACATCAACAACGAGTACGTGCTGAACCCCACGCGTCCGCAAATGAAGGAATCGGCGCTCGACTTGATCGTCGCGGGCACCGAGCGCGCTGTGCTGATGGTGGAATCGGAAGCGCAGCAGTTGTCGGAAGAAGTGATGCTCGGCGGCGTGGTGTTCGGCCACGAGCAGATGCAGACGGCCATCGACGCAATCCATGAGCTCGTCCGCGAAGGCGGCAAGCCCGAGTGGGACTGGAAGCCCGCCGCGAAGAACGAAGCGCTCATTTCGCGCGTCACGGAAATCGCCAAGACGGAACTCGAGGCCGCTTACCAGTTGCGCAACAAGCAGGCGCGTTCGACCAAGCTGAAGGAAGTCTACGCGGCGACCTCGGCGAAGCTCGCCGAGGAAGCAGTGGTTGCCGATGCGGCAACCATCGGCAACGTGTTGTTCGATATCGAAGCGAAGATCGTCCGCTCGCAGATCCTGAACGGCGAGCCGCGCATCGACGGCCGCGACACGCGCACGGTCCGCCCGATCGAAATCCGCACGGGCGTGTTGCCGCGCACGCACGGTTCGGCGCTCTTCACGCGTGGCGAAACGCAGGCGCTGGTCGTCGCGACGCTCGGCACGAAGGGCGACGAGCAGAACATCGACGCGCTCGAAGGCGAATATCGCGAGCGCTTCATGCTTCACTACAACATGCCCCCGTTCGCAACGGGCGAAACCGGCCGCGTCGGATCGCCGAAGCGTCGTGAAATCGGTCACGGCCGACTGGCCAAGCGCGCGCTGGTCGCGTGCCTGCCGGGCCCCGACGAATTCGGCTATTCCATCCGCGTCGTGTCGGAAATCACGGAATCGAATGGCTCGTCGTCGATGGCGTCGGTTTGCGGCGGCTGCCTCGCGCTGATGGACGCCGGCGTGCCGATGAAGGCGCACGTCGCGGGCATCGCGATGGGCCTGATCCTCGAAGGCAACAAGTTCGCGGTTCTGACCGACATCCTGGGCGACGAAGATCACCTCGGCGACATGGACTTCAAGGTGGCCGGCACGGCACAGGGCGTGACGGCGCTGCAGATGGACATCAAGATCCAGGGCATCACGAAGGAAATCATGCAGGTCGCGCTCGCACAGGCGAAGGAAGGCCGCATGCACATCCTCGGCAAGATGACGGCTGCGGTTCCGCACACGAATACGGAACTGTCCGACTACGCGCCGCGCATGATCACCATCAAGATCAATCCGGAGAAGATCCGCGACGTGATCGGCAAGGGCGGTTCGGTGATCCGCGCGCTGACGGAAGAAACCGGCACGACCATCGACATTTCGGACGACGGCGTCGTGACGATCGCGAGCACGAGCGCGGAAGGCATGGCCGACGCGAAGAAGCGTATCGAGAACATCACGGCTGAAGTGGAAGTCGGCCAGATCTACGAAGGCCCGGTGCTCAAGCTGCTCGACTTCGGCGCGATCGTGAACATCCTGCCGGGCAAGGACGGTCTGCTGCACATCTCGGAGATCGTCAACGAGCGCGTGAAGGACATCAACGACTATCTGAAGGAAGGCCAGATCGTGAAGGTCAAGGTCATCCAGACGGACGAAAAGGGTCGTGTGCGTCTGTCGGCGAAGGCGCTTCTGAACGAAGCCGCACAGCAGGCGGAACCCACGCATCCGCAGTCGTAATGCGGTAATGTGTAGACGGCCGGCCGCTGATGCGAGCCGGCCGTTTTCATGTATGACGCTTCGGACGCTATGCATTGTCCGACGCGTCATCGGACTCGATGGCAGTGTGCAGCGTGATTGCTACAGGCGCGCGCAGTGCCATCCGGTTCGAATGCACACTGACGCTGGTCGGCACAGGGAGAGGATATGAAGGCCATCGAAATCACTGAGTTTGGCGCACCCGAAGTCCTGAAACTGGGCGAACGTCCGACACCTGCGCCGGGCAAATGCGAGGTGTTGATCAAGGTTGCCGCTTCCGGCGTCAACCGGCCGGACATGTTCCAGCGCAAGGGCGCGTATGCGCCGCCGCCGGGTGCATCCGATCTGCCGGGGCTGGAAGTGGCCGGTGAAATCGTCGATGGCGATTTCGATCCCAAACACAACCCGTTCGGTCTGAAAAAAGGCGATCGCGTGTGCGCGCTCCTCGCGGGCGGCGGTTACGCCGAATATGCGGTTGCGCCGCTCGAACAGTGTCTGCCGGTGCCGAAGGGTTTGTCGGAGATCGAGGCCGCATCGTTGCCGGAGACGTTCTTCACCGTCTGGAGCAACGTGTTCGAGCGTGGTCAGCTGGGCGCGGGCGAGAACGGCGCGGAAGAGACGCTGCTCGTGCAGGGCGGATCGAGCGGCATCGGCGTGACGGCGATCCAGATCGCGAAGGCGCTCGGTTTTCGCGTCTTTGCCACGGCCGGCACCGACGAAAAATGCCGCGCGTGCGAAGCGCTCGGCGCCGAGCGCGCGATCAACTACAAGACGGAAGATTTCGTCGAAGTAGTGAAGTCGCTGACGAATGACCGCGGCGTCGACGTGATTCTCGACATGGTCGCCGGCGACTATCTGGCGCGCGAGCTCAAGGCGCTGGCCGATGGCGGGCGCATCTGCGTGATCGCGCTGCTGGGCGGCGCCAAGGCGGAGATCAATCTGAACGACGTGCTGCGTCGGCGCCTCGTCATCACCGGTTCGACACTGCGTCCGCGTCCGGTCGCGTTCAAGGCGAAGCTCGCGGCGAAGCTGAAGGAGCGTGTCTGGCCGGAAATCGAGGCGGGGCGCATCAAGCCGGTGATCCACCAGGTTTTCCCGGCGCACGACGCCGCCGCCGCGCACACGCTGATGGAAAGCAGCACGCACGTCGGCAAGATCGTGCTCGACTGGCGTGAGGGCGCGTGACATTTCCATGCGAAATCCGGCGTTTCACGTTGCGGCGCTTTTGACGGTTTGACCGGTTTCGTCGTAACACAGTAAAATCGCCTGTTTTGCAAGTAGTTTGCGGTTCGTAGCGGTTCATTTTTATAACAGGCGGTTCTTGCAAGCCGCCGCCGACTGACGAGACATATGTCCAGAGAACGAGCGAAACTGGTGGTGGGCAACTGGAAGATGCACGGTCGCATCAGTGACAACGCGACCCTGCTGACCGAAGTCGCCGCAGGGGCATCGGCTTTGCAAAAGGGTGTGCGTGTCGGCGTGTGCGTTCCGTGTCCTTACCTTGCGCAATCGCAGGCGCTTCTGAGCGGTTCGGTCGTGCAATGGGGCATTCAGGACGTGTCGGCGCATTCGGGCGGCGCGTTCACGGGCGAAGTCGCGGCAGAGATGGCGGCGGACTTTGGCGTCACGTATGCCATCGTCGGGCATTCGGAGCGACGCGCGTATCATCGCGAAAGTCCGGAACTCGTTGCGTCGAAGGCGCAGCGCGCGATCGAAGCGGGGCTCACGCCCATCGTCTGTGTCGGCGAGACGCTCGAAGAGCGCCAGGCGGGTACGACCGAACAGATCATCGGCACGCAGCTCGATGCCGTATTGGCGATTCTGACGGAAGAGCAGGCGGCGGGCATCGTGGTCGCGTACGAACCGGTCTGGGCGATCGGAACGGGCAAGACCGCGCGCCCGGGCCAGGCGCAGGACGTTCATGCATTTCTGCGTCACAAGCTGCTGGAGAAGGGTGCATCGGTGGCGAGCGTGCCGCTTTTGTACGGCGGCAGCGTGAAGCCTGAAAATGCGGAAGAGTTGTTTGGGCAAAAGGACATCGACGGCGGGCTGATCGGCGGCGCATCGTTGAAGTCGAAGGATTTTCTGGCGATCTGCCGGGCGGCGCAAACCGTGACGCATTGAGCGTCGAACGGCAAGCGGGCAGGGCAGGCGAAAGAGCATAGTGCGACACGAAGGTGTCACGGAAACATCAGGGATCGGGTGAGTTGAAATGCTGTATTTGAAGACATTGATTATCGTTGTCCAGTTGCTGTCGGCGCTGGGCGTTATCGGCCTCGTGCTGCTTCAGCATGGCAAGGGCGCCGACATGGGTGCTGCGTTCGGCAGCGGCGCATCGGGCAGTCTGTTTGGTGCGACGGGTTCGGCCAACTTCCTGTCGCGTACCACCGCTGTTCTCGCCGCGGTCTTTTTCGTCACGACGCTGACGCTGACCTATCTCGGAAGCTACAAGCCGCAAACATCGGCGGGTGTGCTCGGTGGCGCCGCACCCGTGCCGACATCGGCTTCGGCGGCAGCATCGGCGGGCTCTGCACCTGCTTCCGCACCGGTCGCGTCGTCCGCGCCGGGCGCCGACGTGCCTAAATAACGACAGAACGAATTTTTCGCATAATCTGCATTTTGTGCGTTGAACAATTCGTAGGGCCCAGTTATAATTCAAGTCTTGAAGCGATTCGCGGCAATTTAGAAGTAGTTTTCCCGGATTGCAGTACAGTGCCGACGTGGTGAAATTGGTAGACACGCTATCTTGAGGGGGTAGTGGCGAAAGCTGTGCGAGTTCGAGTCTCGCCGTCGGCACCAAAGTTATCCAATGCCAGCCGCTTGCTTCGCTTCGGCTGGCATTGTCACTTCTGGAGTACCCTTACGGTTTCATGGCGGCATAGACAGCGTCAAAGCGGTTGTCACAGTGTGCTGATATCGTGAGCGGTCCCAAGTGCATTCTCCCGCCGGGTGGTCCGTCCCGGCTGAAGGTCCCAATCAATAACAGACCACATCTACCGATCAGAGGATAGCCTTGAACCTCGCACCCTATTACCCCGTCTTCTTGTTTCTCGTAGTGGGCCTAGGTTTAGGTATTGCGTTGATCAGCATCGGCAAGATTCTCGGTCCCAACAAGCCCGACACGGAGAAGAACGCGCCGTACGAGTGCGGCTTCGAAGCCTTCGAAGACGCGCGTATGAAGTTCGATGTGCGTTACTATCTCGTCGCGATTCTTTTCATCATTTTCGACCTTGAAACGGCGTTCCTGTTCCCGTGGGGTGTGTCCCTGCGCGATATCGGCTGGCCCGGCTTCATGGCGATGATGATTTTTCTGCTCGAATTTTTGCTCGGTTTCGCCTACATCTGGAGAAAGGGCGGGCTCGACTGGGAATGACAGTTAGATCACCGGATTCATGGGCGGCTTTGGCTGGCTGCTCATCTGGAGTGGAAAACAAATGAGTATCGAAGGGGTCTTGAAGGAAGGCTTTGTCACCACTACGGCTGACAAGCTCATCAACTGGACGCGCACCGGCTCCCTGTGGCCGATGACGTTCGGTCTCGCGTGCTGCGCGGTCGAGATGATGCACGCGGGCGCCGCCCGTTACGACCTGGACCGTTTCGGCGTGGTGTTTCGTCCGAGTCCGCGCCAGTCCGACGTGATGATCGTCGCCGGTACGCTGTGCAACAAGATGGCGCCCGCGCTTCGTAAGGTGTACGACCAGATGGCCGAGCCGCGCTGGGTCATTTCGATGGGTTCGTGCGCGAACGGCGGTGGCTACTACCACTATTCATATTCCGTCGTGCGCGGTTGCGACCGGATCGTGCCGGTCGACGTGTACGTTCCTGGTTGCCCTCCGACCGCCGAAGCGCTGGTCTACGGCGTGATCCAGTTGCAGGCGAAGATTCGCCGCACCAACACCATCGCCCGTCAGTAAGGGCCTGAGTCTCCCCAAACTATGGCAAGCAAACTCGAGACCCTCAAAGCGAACCTCGAGACGGCGTTTGGCGACCGTCTCCAGAGCATCACGGAGTCGCTGGGTCAGGTGACGGTCGTCGTCAAGGCGGCCAACTATCTGAACGTCTGCGAGCAGTTGCGCGATGACCCGTCGCTGCGCTTCGAGCAGCTCATGGATCTCGCCGGCGTCGACTATTCGACCTACGGCGACGGTGCCTACGACGGCCCGCGTTTCGCAGCGGTCAGCCATCTTCTCTCGATCACGAACAACTGGCGCGTGCGCGTGCGCGTATTCGCCCCGGACGACGAAGTGCCCATCGTGCCTTCGGTGGTCGATATCTGGACATCGGCGAACTGGTACGAGCGTGAAGCGTTCGACCTCTACGGCATCGTGTTCGAAGGCCATCCCGACCTGCGCCGCATTCTTACGGACTACGGCTTCATCGGCCATCCGTTCCGCAAGGACTTCCCGGTTTCCGGCTATGTGGAAATGCGCTACGACCCGGAAGAGAAGCGCGTGGTCTATCAGCCCGTGACGATCGAACCGCGCGAAATCACGCCGCGCGTGATCCGCGAAGATCGCTATGGCGGTCTGAAACATTAAGAGAACGCCATGGCAGAGATCAAGAATTACACGCTGAACTTTGGCCCGCAGCACCCGGCAGCGCACGGCGTGCTGCGTCTCGTGCTGGAACTCGACGGCGAAGTGATCCAGCGCGCCGACCCGCACATCGGTCTGCTGCATCGCGCGACCGAGAAGCTGGCCGAGACCAAGACCTTCATCCAGTCTGTGCCGTACATGGACCGTCTCGACTACGTGTCGATGATGGTGAACGAGCACGGCTACGTGATGGCCATCGAGAAGCTGCTCGGCATCGACGTGCCGATTCGCGCGAAATACATCCGCGTGCTGTTCGACGAAATCACGCGCGTGCTGAATCACCTGATGTGGATCGGCTCGCACGCGCTCGACGTCGGCGCGATGGCGGTGTTCCTCTATGCGTTCCGCGAGCGCGAAGATCTGATGGACGTCTACGAGGCGGTGTCGGGCGCGCGCATGCACGCGGCGTACTATCGTCCGGGTGGCGTCTATCGCGATCTGCCGGACGCGATGCCGCAATACAAGGCATCCAAGATCCGCAACGCGAAAGCGCTCGACAAGATGAACGAGAACCGTCAGGGTTCGCTGCTCGACTTCATCGAGGATTTCTTCAATCGTTTCCCGGGTTGTGTCGACGAGTACGAAACGCTACTCACCGACAACCGCATCTGGAAGCAGCGTCTCGTGGGCATCGGCGTGGTGAGCCCGGAGCGTGCGCTGCAGATGGGCCTGTCCGGCGCGATGCTGCGCGGCTCGGGCATCGAGTGGGACTTGCGCAAGAAGCAGCCGTACGAAGTGTACGACCAGCTCGACTTCGATATCCCCGTCGGCGTGAATGGCGATTGCTACGACCGCTATCTGGTGCGCGTGGAAGAAATGCGCCAGTCGACCCGCATCGCCAAACAGTGCATTGCGTGGCTGCGCAAGAATCCCGGCCCTGTGATGGTCGATAATCACAAGGTTGCGCCGCCGTCGCGCGTCGGCATGAAGAGCAACATGGAAGAGCTGATTCACCATTTCAAGCTCTTCACCG
Organism: Caballeronia sp. S22; assembly: GCF_964261745.1. Taxonomy (NCBI): domain Bacteria; kingdom Pseudomonadati; phylum Pseudomonadota; class Betaproteobacteria; order Burkholderiales; family Burkholderiaceae; genus Caballeronia; species Caballeronia sp. S22. Next base: position 1,349,388 of record NZ_OZ180035.1, read on the forward strand.
AAGGCTTCCACGTGCCGGAAGGCGAAACGTACGCGGCGGTCGAACATCCGAAGGGCGAGTTTGGCATCTACCTGATTTCGGATGGCGCGAACAAGCCGTATCGCCTGAAGATTCGCGCGCCGGGCTATGCACACCTCGCATCGCTCGACGAAATGGCGCGAGGCCACATGATCGCCGACGCTGTGACGATCATCGGTACGCAAGACATCGTGTTCGGCGAGATCGATCGCTGATTTCATCGCCACCTGCACGGCGCGCGCATCGGGCGCCGTTCATGGAAATGCGAACGCAATAACAGGAATCCGCAGGAACGCCAGGTCTGCCGCAACATGAAGGGCGCGGCAGGTTTTCGTTCGGTAGGAATTGAAAGAGTCGTGTCTGAAAATGATCTCAGCTGAAGGCCTGAAAGAAATCGATCGCGCGGTCGCGAAATATCCCGCCGAGCAAAAGCAATCGGCGGTGATGGCGGCGCTTGCTGTCGCTCAGGAAGAGCATGGTTGGCTCTCGCCCGATCTCATGCAGTTCGTGGCCGATTACCTGAGCATGCCGCCGGTCGCGGTGCAGGAAGTCGCCACGTTCTACACGATGTACGAGCTGAAGCCGGTCGGCAAACACAAGATTACGTTGTGCACGAATCTGCCTTGCCAGCTCGGGCCGGACGGCGGTTCGGACAGCGCCGCCGAGTATCTCAAGCAGAAGCTTGGAATCGATTTCGGCGAGACCACCGCGGACGGCAAGTTCACGCTGAAAGAAGGCGAGTGCTTTGGCGCATGTGGCGACGCACCGGTGATGCTCGTGAACAACCACCGTATGTGCAGCTTCATGAGCCGCGAGAAGATCGACCAGTTGATCGAGGAACTTTCGAAATGACGTCACTCCACGATCGTCACATCAAGCCGCTGATCCTCGCCGGACTGAATGGCGAGAACTGGCATCTCGAGGATTACGTTGCGCGCGGCGGCTACAAGCAGTTGCGCCGCATTCTCGAAGAAAAGATTCCGGCCGAGCAGGTGATCGCCGACGTCAAGGCGTCGGGTCTGCGCGGCCGTGGCGGTGCGGGCTTTCCGACCGGCCTGAAGTGGAGCTTCATGCCGCGTCAGTTCCCGGGGCAGAAATATCTCGTCTGCAACTCGGACGAGGGCGAGCCGGGCACGTTCAAGGATCGCGACATCCTGCGCTGGAATCCGCACGCGCTGATCGAAGGCATGGCCATCGGCGCGTACGCGATGGGCATCACCGTCGGCTACAACTACATCCACGGCGAGATTTTCGAAGTCTATCGGGTGTTCGAAGCGGCGCTCGAAGAAGCGCGCGCGGCCGGCTATCTCGGCGCGAACATTCTCGGTTCCGGCTTCTCGTTCGAGCTGTATGCGCATCATGGTTACGGCGCGTACATCTGCGGCGAAGAAACCGCGCTGCTCGAATCGCTGGAAGGCAAGAAGGGCCAGCCGCGCTTCAAGCCGCCGTTCCCGGCGAGCTTCGGCGTGTACGGCAAGCCGACCACCATCAACAACACCGAGACCTTCGCGGCCGTGCCGTTCCTGCTGGAAGTCGGCCCGCAGAATTATCTCGAGCTCGGCAAGCCGAACAACGGCGGCACCAAGATCTTCTCCGTGTCCGGCGACGTCAATCGTCCGGGCAACTACGAGGTTCCACTCGGCACGCCGTTCTCGACGCTGATGGAACTCGCGGGCGGCGTGCGCGGCAAGTCGGTCAAGGCCGTGATTCCGGGCGGATCGTCGGCGCCGGTCGTGCCGGGTGACATGATGCTCGCGACCGACATGGACTACGATTCGATCGCGAAGGCCGGCTCGATGCTGGGTTCGGGCGCGGTCATCGTGATGAACGAAACGCGCTGCATGGTGCGCTCGCTGCTGCGCCTTTCGTACTTCTACTATGAAGAGTCGTGCGGTCAGTGCACGCCTTGCCGCGAAGGCACCGGCTGGCTATACCGCGTGGTGCACCGGATCGAGCATGGTCTTGGCCGCAAGGAAGATCTGGATCTGCTCAACTCGGTCGCCGAGAACATCATGGGCCGCACGATCTGCGCGCTCGGCGATGCTGCGGCGATGCCCGTGCGCGGCATGCTCAAGCACTTCTGGGACGAATTCGAATATCACGTCGAGCACAAGCATTGTCTCGTCGGCGGACATGCGCATCACGCGCGCACCGAAGCGCTTACCGCGTAATCAGGCGCGCAGTCAGGTGCGCGAGACAAGGGTTGAGGATCTCTATCCATCATGGTTGAACTAGAAATTGACGGCAAGACGGTCGAGGTGCCTGAAGGCAGCATGGTGATCCAGGCTGCGCACAAGGTCGACACTTACATTCCTCACTTCTGCTATCACAAGAAGCTTTCGATCGCGGCGAACTGCCGGATGTGCCTCGTCGAAGTCGAAAAGATGCCGAAGGCCGTCCCCGCCTGCGCGACGCCCGTGTCGGCCGGCATGATCGTGCGCACCACCTCCGACAAGGCCGTGAAGGCGCAACAGTCGGTGATGGAATTCCTGCTCATCAATCACCCGCTCGATTGCCCGATCTGCGATCAGGGCGGCGAGTGCCAGTTGCAGGATCTGGCTGTCGGTTACGGCAAGTCCCAGTCGCGCTATAGCGAAGAGAAGCGCGTGGTGTTCCACAAGAACGTGGGTCCGCTCATCTCGATGGAAGAGATGTCGCGCTGCATCCACTGCACGCGCTGCGTGCGCTTTGGGCAGGAAATCGCCGGCGTGATGGAACTCGGCATGCTGGGCCGCGGCGAGCATTCGGAAATCACGTCGTTCGTCGGGAAGACGGTGGATTCGGAACTGTCGGGCAACATGATCGATCTGTGCCCGGTCGGCGCCTTGACCAGCAAGCCGTTCCGCTACAGCGCGCGGACGTGGGAACTGTCGCGCCGCAAGTCGGTGAGCCCGCACGATTCCGTCGGCGCGAACCTCGTCGTGCAGGTGAAGAACAATCGTGTGATGCGCGTTCTGCCGATGGAGAACGAAGCCATCAACGAATGCTGGATCTCGGACAAGGACCGCTTCTCGTACGAAGGCCTGAACAGCGACGAGCGTCTGACCACGCCGATGCTCAAGCAAGGCGGCAACTGGATCGAAACCGACTGGCAGACCGCGCTCGAATACGTCGCGAAGGGTCTGAAGGGCATCAAGGCGGATCATGGCGCGAACGCCATCGCCGCTCTGGCCACGCCGCACGGCACGGTCGAAGAACTGCATCTGCTGAAGCAACTGGCTGAAGGCGTCGGCACGCCGAATATCGATTTTCGTCTGCGTCAGAGCGATTTCTCGGCGCCGGCCGGCATCGGTGCGCCCTGGCTCGGCACGAAGATCGCGGATCTGTCGACGATCGACACCGCGTTCGTGATCGGCTCGTTCCTGCGCCGCGATCATCCGCTGTTCGCCGCGCGTCTGCGTCAGGCCGCGAAGAACGGCGCGAAGATCACGTTCCTCAATGCCAGCAACGACGACTCGCTGATCCCGACGGCGCATCGTCTGGTCGCCGCGCCTTCCGCGTGGCTCGATCAGCTCGCGAGCATCGCGGCGGCGGTCGGCGAAGCGCGCGGCGTCGCAGTGCCGGACGCGTTCGCGGGTCGCGAAGCATCGGCGGCGGCGAAGGATGTCGCGGCATCGCTGTCGGCGGGCGAAGTGCGCGTGGTGTTGCTCGGCAATCTCGCGGTTCAGCATCCCGACTTTGCACAGATTCAGGCGGCGGCCCAGTGGATCGCCGACAATACCGGCGCGACGCTCGGCTTCCTCACGGAAGGCGCGAATTCGGTCGGCGCGCATCTCGTCGATGCATTGCCGGGCGAGGGCGGCCTCAACGCACGCGAAGTGTTCGAGCAGCCGCGCAAGGCTTACGTGCTGCTGAACGCGGAACCGGAATACGACACGGCCAATCCGGCGCAGGCCATCGCCGCGCTCAAGGCGGCGGAAATGGTCGTCGTGATGTCGCCGTTCAAGCACGGCATGGATTACGCGGACGTGTTGCTGCCGATCGCACCGTTCACGGAAACGTCGGGCACGTTCGTCAACGCGGAAGGCACGGCACAGTCGTTCAACGGCGTCGTGCGCGCGCTGGGCGACACGCGTCCGGGCTGGAAGGTGCTGCGCGTGCTGGGCACGATCCTCGGTCTGCCGGGCTTCGAGTTCGACACGGCTGAAGAAGTGCGCATCGCCGCGCTCGGTACGGGCGATCTGAGCTCGCGTCTGTCGAACAAGACGACCGCGCAAGCGAAGCGCGCGGCATCGAACGTCACGCTGAACGGCAGCGGCCTGCAGCGTCTCGCCGATGTGCCGATTTATCACGCTGATGCGCTCGTGCGCCGCGCGCCGTCGCTGCATCTGACGGCGGCCGCACGCGACGCGAACGTGGCCGGTTTGCCGACCGCGCTCTTCGACAAGCTCGGTCTGAAGGACGGCGAAGCAGTGCGTATCAAGCAAGGCAATCTGTCGGTGACGTTGCCCGCGGTCCGCGACGCGAATCTCGCGGAGTCGGTGGTCCGCGTGTCGGCGGGCACGGCGGCTGGCGCCGCGCTCGGCGGCCTGTTCGGTGAACTGGTAGTGGAGAAGGCGTAAAAATGGGCTTGTTCGATACGATCAACGCAGGCGGCACGCAGATTCTCGGCGTCGCATGGCCGACGGTGTGGGCGCTCGTCCGCATCCTCGTGGTTGCGGTTGTCATCCTGCTGTGCGTGGCGTACCTGATTCTCTGGGAACGCAAGCTCATCGGCTGGATGCACGTGCGTCTCGGCCCGAATCGCGTCGGCCCGGCCGGTCTGCTGCAGCCGATCGCGGACGTGCTGAAGCTTCTGCTCAAGGAAGTGATTCAGCCGACAGCGGCCAGCAAGTGGATCTACATGATCGCGCCGATCATGACCGTGGTGCCCGCGTTCGCGGTCTGGGCGGTGATTCCGTTCCAGGCGCAGGCGGTGCTCGGCGATATCAACGCCGGTCTCCTTTACGCCATGGCGATCTCGTCGATCGGCGTGTACGGCGTGATTCTCGCGGGCTGGGCGTCGAACTCGAAGTACGCGTTCCTCGGCGCGATGCGCGCCGCGGCGCAGATGGTGTCCTACGAAATCTCGATGGGCTTCGCGCTCGTCGTGGTGCTGATGGTCGCGGGCACGCTGAACATGTCGGACATCGTGCACTCGCAACAGCGCGGCATGTTCGCGGGCTGGGGCGTCAACTTCCTGTCGTGGAACTGGCTGCCGCTCTTGCCGATGTTCGTCGTGTACTTCATCTCGGGCATCGCTGAAACAAACCGTCACCCGTTCGACGTGGTGGAAGGCGAATCGGAAATCGTCGCGGGTCACATGATCGATTACTCGGGCATGGCGTTCGCGCTGTTCTTCCTCGCCGAGTACATCAACATGATCGTGATCTCCGCGATCGCCACGACGCTGTTCCTCGGCGGCTGGGATGCGCCGTTCGGCTTCCTGTCTTTCATTCCGGGCGTATTCTGGTTCGTTTTCAAGGTTTTCCTGCTGCTGTCGGTGTTCATCTGGGCGCGTGCGACTTTCCCGCGTTACCGCTACGACCAGATCATGCGTCTGGGTTGGAAGGTGTTCCTGCCGGTGTCGGTGATCTGGGTGGTCGTGGTCGGCTTCTGGATCATGTCGCCGCTCAACATCTGGAAGTGAGACAAGGGCGGACGAAATCATCATGAACGCAATTCAGAACTTCTTCAAAACCTTCTTCCTGACCGAGCTGCTGAAGGGTCTGGCGCTGACGGGCCGTTACACGTTCCAGCGCAAGATCACGGTGCAGTTCCCGGAGGAAAAGACTCCGATCTCGCCGCGCTTCCGCGGTCTGCATGCGCTGCGCCGGTACGAAAACGGCGAAGAACGCTGCATCGCCTGCAAGCTGTGCGAAGCGGTGTGCCCGGCGATGGCGATCACGATCGAATCGGAAACGCGCGCGGACAACACCCGTCGCACGACGCGTTACGACATCGACCTGACCAAGTGCATTTTCTGCGGTTTCTGCGAAGAGAGCTGCCCGGTCGATTCGATCGTCGAGACGCACATCCTCGAATATCACGGCGAAAAGCGCGGCGATCTGTACTTCACGAAGGACATGCTGCTCGCCGTGGGCGATCGTTACGAAACGGAAATCGCCGCGTCGAAGGCGGCGGACGCGCCTTATCGCTGATATGCGTTCGATGCCGGAACCAGGCGTTCCGGCATCGCGCCAGCGATTTTGTTGTTGCTGTTTGGCACACTGCGGCGAGCGCCGAGGATGCATTCTGTCCACGAGCGCCGACACACCATGCCTGATGATGGCCTAACGATGAACCGGTAATCATGGAATTCACAACCGTACTGTTCTATATCTTCGCGCTGCTGCTGACCGTGTCGGCGCTGAAGGTGATCACCTCGCGCAACCCGGTGTCATCCGCGCTCTTTCTCGTGCTCTCGTTCTTCAACGCGGCCGCGATCTGGATGCTGCTGCAAGCCGAATTCCTCGCGATTCTGCTGGTTCTCGTGTACGTGGGCGCCGTGATGGTGCTGTTCCTCTTCGTCGTCATGATGCTCGACATCAACGTTGATGTCCTGCGGCGGGATTTCAAGCGCTTCGTGCCGCTCGCGAGCATCGTCGGCGCGATCATCGTGATCGAGACGGCGCTGATCCTGTGGCATGGCTATGGCGCGACGACGACTCCGCTGCGCGACGCTTCGGCCGGCGCGGGCGTTTCGGGCGCGGCGCTGATGCCGAACACGCAACTGATCGGCAAGGTCATCTACACGGACTACATCTTCGCGTTCGAAATTGCGGGCCTCGTGCTGCTCGTCGCGATCATCGCGGCGATCTCGCTCACGATCCGCGACAAGAAGGACAAGAAGACGCAAACGGTCAGCCAGCAGGTCAAGGTGCGCGCGCAAGACCGCGTGCGCATCGTGAAGATGAAGTCCGAGACGGAGGCGCCTGACGCCGCTACGGAACCTGCCGTGACCGGAAACATCGGCGCGGGCACGGTCGATAACAAGGGCTGAGCGCGAAGGAGAAATCGAATATGTTGAGTCTTGCCCATTACCTCGTGCTCGGTGCGATCCTTTTTGCGATCAGCATCGTCGGCATCTTCCTGAACCGGCGCAACGTCATCATCATCCTGATGGCCATCGAATTGATGCTGCTCGCGGTGAACACCAATTTCGTCGCGTTCTCGCACTATCTGGGCGACGTGCACGGCCAGATTTTCGTGTTCTTCGTGCTGACCGTGGCTGCGGCTGAAGCCGCGATCGGTCTCGCGATTCTCGTGACCCTGTTCCGTAGCCTCGACACGATCAACGTCGAGGACCTCGATCAGCTCAAAGGTTAATTTCAGGCAAGGCTGTTATGTCCACGACACTCAATGAAAACCTCCTGCTCGCGGTCCCGCTGGCGCCGCTGGCCGGCTCGCTGATCGCAGGGCTATTCGGGAAGGCGGTAGGGCGCAAGGGCTCGCATCGCATCACGATCCTCGGCGTCTTCATCTCGTTCATCCTCTCCGCGATCGTCTTCAACGACGTGATGCATGGCGCGAGCTTCAACGCGACCATCTACGAATGGATGAACGTCGGCACGCTCAAGATGGAAGTCGGCTTCCTGGTCGACTCGCTCACGGCAATGATGATGGTCATCGTGACCTTCGTCTCGCTGATGGTGCACATCTACACGATCGGCTACATGGCGGACGAGGAAGTGGGCTACGAGCGCTTCTTCTCGTACATTTCGCTCTTCACGTTCTCGATGCTGATGCTCGTCATGAGCAACAACTTCTTGCAGCTGTTCTTCGGCTGGGAAGCGGTGGGTCTCGTGTCGTACCTGCTGATCGGCTTCTACTTCACGCGTGAGAGCGCGATCTACGCCAACATGAAGGCGTTCATCGTGAACCGCGTGGGCGACTTCGGTTTTCTGCTGGGTATCGGCCTGTTGCTCGCGTTCTCCGGTTCGCTGAATTACGGCGACGTGTTCGCGCAAGGCGACAAGCTCGCGACGATGACGTTCCCCGGCACGCAATGGGGTCTGCTGACGGTCGCGTGCGTGTGCCTCTTCATCGGCGCGATGGGTAAGTCCGCGCAGTTCCCGCTGCACGTCTGGCTGCCGGACTCGATGGAAGGCCCGACGCCGATCTCCGCGCTGATTCACGCGGCGACCATGGTGACGGCCGGCATTTTCATGGTGACGCGTATGTCGCCGCTCTTCGAGCATTCGGATGCGGCGCTTTCGTTCGTCACGGTGATCGGCGCGATCACGGCCTTGTTCATGGGCTTCCTCGGCGTCGTTCAGAACGACATCAAGCGGGTGGTCGCGTACTCCACGCTCTCGCAGCTCGGCTACATGACGGTGGCGCTCGGCGTATCGGCGTATCCGGTCGCCGTGTTCCACCTCGGCACGCACGCGTTCTTCAAGGCGCTGCTGTTCCTCGGCGCGGGCTCGGTCATCATCGGCATGCACCACGATCAGGACATGCGCAACATGGGCGGCCTGCGCAAGTACATGCCGATCACCTGGATCACGTCGCTGATCGGTTCGCTCGCGCTGATCGGCACGCCGTTCTTCTCGGGCTTCTACTCGAAGGATTCGATCATCGAAGCCGTGAAGTACTCGCATCTGGCGGGCTCGGGCTTCGCGTACTTCGCGGTGGTCGCGAGCGTGTTCGTCACATCGCTGTACTCGTTCCGCATGTATTTCATGGTGTTCCACGGCGAAGAGCGCTTCCGCGGTCCGAAGCATCCCGACTCGCCGATGGGCCAGGCCGAAGCGCACGGTCACGGTCATGACTCGCACGGTCACGACGATCATGGTCACGGCCATGCTCATGTGCCGCATGAAACGCCTTGGGTGGTGACGCTCCCGCTCGTGCTGCTCGCGATTCCGTCGATCATCATCGGCGCGATCATGATCGGCCCGATGATCTACGGCGACTTCTTCGCGCACGGCGTCGCGTTCGACAAGGTGATCTTCATCGGCGAGAACCACGAAGGCCTGAAGGAAATGGCCGAAGAGTTCCACGGCTGGATGGCGATGGCGCTGCACGGCATCATCACGCCGGGACCGGTGTGGCTCGCGGCGCTGGGTGTGATCGTCGCGTGGTTCTTCTACATGAAGCGTCCGGATCTGCCGGCGGTCGTCGCCAAGACCTTCCGCCCGATCTACGTGCTGCTCGACAACAAGTACTACTGCGACAAGATCAACGAGATCGTGTTCGCGAAGGGCGCGGTCGCCATCGGCCGTGGCTTGTGGAAAGAGGGCGATGTGGTCGTCATCGACGGCATCGTCAACGGCAGTGCGCGGTTCATGGGCTGGTTCGCCGGTGTGATCCGCTTCCTTCAATCCGGTTACATCTATCACTACGCGTTCGCCATGATTATCGGCATGTTGGGGCTCTTGACCCTGTTTGTGACGCTCGGCGGCAAATAAGGCGAGGGATCCTATGCACTCTTTTCCGATTCTCAGTGTCGCGATCTGGCTGCCGATCATTTTCGGCCTGCTGGTGCTCGCAGTTGGTAACGATCAGAACCCGGCGCCTGCGCGCTGGGTGGCGCTGGTCGGCTCGGTGCTCGGGCTGATCGTCACGATTCCGCTCATCACCGGCTTCGATACGTCGACGGCCGCGCTGCAGTTCGTCGAGCAGTCGAACTGGATCGAACGCTTCAACATCACGTACCACCTCGGTGTGGACGGCATCTCGATGTGGTTCGTCGTGCTGACCGCGCTCATCACGGTGATCGTCGTGATCGCCGGCTGGGAAGTGATCACCGAGCGCGTGTCGCAGTACATGGCCGCTTTCCTGATTCTCTCGGGCATCATGATCGGCGTGTTTTCGACGGCGGACGGCCTGCTGTTCTACGTGTTCTTCGAGGCCACGCTGATTCCGATGTACATCATCATCGGTGTGTGGGGCGGCCCGAATCGCGTGTACGCGGCGTTCAAGTTCTTCCTGTACACGCTGGCCGGTTCGCTGCTGATGCTGGTCGCGCTGCTGTACCTCTATACGCAGACGCATACGTTCGATCTCGCCACGTGGCACGCCGCGAAGCTCGACATGACGCCGCAGGTGCTGCTCTTCATAGCGTTCTTCCTGGCCTTCGCCGTGAAGGTGCCGATGTGGCCAGTGCATACGTGGTTGCCTGACGCGCACGTGGAAGCGCCGACGGGTGGCTCGGTCGTGCTGGCGGCGATCATGCTGAAGCTCGGCGCGTACGGTTTCCTGCGCTTTTCGCTGCCGATCGCGCCGGACGCCAGCCACTTCCTCGCGCCTGTCGTCATCACGCTGTCGCTGATCGCGGTGATCTACATCGGCCTCGTCGCACTGGTGCAGGCCGACATGAAGAAGCTCGTCGCGTATTCGTCGATCGCGCACATGGGCTTCGTCACGCTGGGCTTTTTCATGTTCGGCCCGTCGAGCCAGCTCGGCGTTGAAGGCGCGATCATCCAGATGATCTCGCACGGCTTCATCTCCGGCGCGATGTTCCTTTCGATCGGCGTGCTCTATGACCGCGTCCACTCGCGTCAGATCGCGGATTACGGCGGCGTCGTCAACACGATGCCGAAGTTCGCCGCGTTCGCGATGCTCTTCGCGATGGCCAACTGCGGCCTGCCGGGCACCTCGGGTTTCGTCGGCGAATTCATGGTGATTCTGGCGGCCGTGAAGTACAACTTCTGGATCGCCTTCCTCGCCACGTTCACGCTGATTCTGGGTGCGGCCTACACGCTGTGGATGTACAAGCGCGTGTACTTCGGCGCGGTCGCGAACGACCACGTCGCGAAGCTCAAGGACATCAACAAGCGCGAGTTCCTGATGCTCGCCATCCTCGCGCTCTTCACGCTGTATATGGGCCTGCATCCGAAGCCCTTTACCGATGTGATGCACGAATCCGTGGCAAACCTGCTCTCCCACGTCGCGCAGTCCAAGCTGCCGCTGGCTCAGTAACGTCGTGCGGAGGAACTAAAAGATCATGCAAAACGCCTCTATGAGTATTCTTTGGCCTGACGCGATCCTGATGGGCGCGGTCGTTCTGGCCTGGCTGAACGACACGGTGTTCGGCGAGAAGAGCCGCGGCACGACGTATCTGATCGCGCTCGTCTCGACGATCGTCGTCGGCGTGTGGTTCGCCGTCACGGCGCTCGATCCGACGCCGCATTACTTCTTCACGCGCATGTACATCGTCGATCCGTTCGCGAGCGCGATGAAGGCGGTGGTGTGTCTCGGCTACGCGGTGTCGATCATCTATTCGAAGAAGTATCTCGAAGACCGCGACCTGTTCCGCGGCGACTTCTTTTTGCTTGGGATGTTCTCGCTGCTCGGCCAGTGCGTGATGATTTCGGGCAACAACTTCCTGACGCTGTATCTCGGCCTGGAACTGATGTCGCTGTCGCTCTATGCGGTGATCGCGCTGCGCAAGGACTCGCCGCAGTCGAATGAATCGGCGATGAAGTACTACGTGCTCGGCGCGCTCGCATCCGGCTTCCTGCTGTACGGCATCTCGATGCTCTACGGCGCGACCGGCTCGCTCGAACTCAACGAAGTGCTGAAGGCCGTCGCTTCGGGCCGCATCAACGATGCCGTCCTGCTGTTCGGCGTGATCTTCGTCGTCGCGGGCGTCGCGTTCAAGATGGGCGCCGTGCCGTTCCACATGTGGGTGCCGGACGTCTATCAAGGCGCACCGACCGCGATGACGCTGCTCACCGGCGGCGGTCCGAAGGTCGCGGCATTCGCGTGGGGCCTGCGCTTCCTTGTGATGGGCCTGCTGCCGTTCGCGGTGGACTGGCAGGAGATGCTCGTGATCCTCGCGGCGTTGTCGCTCATCGTCGGCAATATCACGGGTATCGTGCAGAAGAACATCAAGCGGATGCTCGCTTACTCGGCCATCTCCAACATGGGCTTCGTGCTGCTCGGCCTGCTCGCCGGCGTGGTCGACGGCAAGGTGACGGGCGCGGCCGGCGCATACAGCTCCGCGATGTTCTACAGCATCATCTATCTCGTGACGACGCTCGGCACCTTCGGTGTGGTGATGCTGCTCGCGCGCCGCGACTTCGAAGCCGAAATGCTCGAAGACTTCAAGGGCCTGAACCAGCGCAGCCCCGTGTTCGCGTTCGTCATGATGATCATGATGTTCTCGCTCGCCGGCATTCCGCCGACGGTCGGCTTCTACGCGAAGCTCGCCGTGCTCGAAGCGACGATGAACGCCGGCCTCACGTGGCTCGCCGTTCTCGCCGTGATGACCTCGCTCGTGGGCGCGTTCTACTACCTGCGTGTCGTGAAGCTGATGTACTTCGATGCGCCGCAAGACGCATCACCGATCGTCGCCGGCGGCCTCAACCGCTCGCTGCTCGCATTCAACGGCCTGGCCGTGCTGGTGCTCGGCCTCGTGCCGGGTCCGCTGATGACGGCGTGCCTGACGGCGATCTCGCACACGCTGCCGCTGTAATGTCGGCGGCAGGCTGGTTCATCGTCCTGTTGGCGCTCGTTCTCGCCAATGTGCCGTTCCTGAATCAGCGTCTCTTCGCCCTCGTCCCGGTGCGCCTTTCGGCGCCGACGGGACGTAAGGCGGCGAAGAAGAGCGCGTGGATTCGCATCGGCGAGCTGATCGTTCTTTACTTCGTGGTCGGCGCGCTCGGCTTCATGCTGGAAGCGCGCGCCGGCAACCGGTTCGATCAGGGATGGCAGTTTTATGCCGTCACCTTCAGTCTCTTCATCGTGCTGGCCTTCCCGGGCTTCACGTATCAGTATCTCGTCAAACGCCGCTGACGGCTTTTCGCCGTCGGCAGCGTGCTTCGAAAGCATAGGGCTCAAGATGGCAGATCATTCCTCGATTCCCGGCAACGACGACGGCCTCATCGAAAAGAAGGTCGAAAGCGTCACGTTGCACGAGGGCAAATTCCTTACGTTGAAACGCGATACCGTGGAATTGCCCGACGGCAAGCACGCGACGCGCGAGTTCGTCGAGCATCCCGGTGCAGTGATGATCCTGCCGGTCTTCGACGACGGCCGTGTGCTGCTCGAACGCCAGTTCCGTTATCCGGTGGGTCGCGTGCTGCTCGAATTTCCGGCGGGCAAGCTCGATCCCAACGAGGACGAGCTGACGTGCGCGAAGCGCGAGCTGCAGGAAGAGACGGGCTACACGGCGCGCGAGTGGACGTTCCTCACGCGCATCCATCCGGTGATTTCGTATTCGACCGAGTTCATCGACATTTATCTTGCGCGCGGCCTGCATGCGGGCGATGCGAAGCTCGACGAGGGCGAGTTCCTCGAAACCTTCATCGCCGACGAAGTGCAGTTGATGAACTGGGTGAAGGACGGCAGCATCAGCGACGTGAAGACGATCATCGGTGTCTTCTGGCTGGAGAAGATTCGCTCGGGCGAATGGAAGCTCGGCGAGACGATCACGGACTGATTGATCGCCCTCCGAACTATGCAAAAGCGGCCTCGACAGCCGCTTTTGTCGTTCTTGCGTCAGTAAAAGCGTCGGAGGGGCCGACCGGCTAGAATGAATGATTCGTCGCGCGGCGGTCGACGGCATCTGTTCGATTTTTAGAACGACCGTTCACAAAACGCGTTTTTGAGATAAACTTCAACGAAGCCCCATCAGCATGAAGGTCCTCGATTTAAAGTGCTCGCACGAACACCGGTTCGAAGGCTGGTTTGCCTCGACCGAGGAGTTCGAGTCGCAGTTGTCGCGCAAGCTGGTTGCGTGTCCGGTTTGCTCGGCGACGGACGTGAGCCGTATGCCGTCCGCGCCGCGCCTGAATCTATCGTCGGCGCGAGGCGAGGCGGCGCCACAGGCTACGCAGGCGCAAGCCGCGCCCGAGTCGGCGGCACTTCAGGCGCGCGCCTTGAAGTTCATGCGCGAGTTGATCGAGAAGACCGAAAACGTGGGCGAGCGGTTTGCCGAGGAGGCGCGGCGCATTCATTACAACGAGGCGCCGGCGCGCAACATTCGCGGCGTCACGACGCCTGAAGACGCGCATGCCTTGCTCGAGGAAGGGATCGACGTGATGCCGTTGCCTGTTCCGGAAGCATTGAAGGAGCCGCTGCAGTAAGTCGTGCGCGCGGCGTCTCTTCTGGCTCCGGCATGGGCCATAAGGGAGACTCCGCGCATGAACCTCAGTTATTCCCCCGCCGACGACGCCTTTCGCGCCGACGTCCGCATCTGGCTCGAAGCCAGTCTTCCTCGCGCGCTGCGCGACAAAGTTCTCCATCACAAGCGTCTGACCCGCGACGATTACGCGAACTGGCACAAGCTGCTCGCGTCGCGCGGATGGTCCGCGGTCGCGTGGCCGAAGGAATACGGCGGCCCCGGCTGGGACGTGACGCAACGGCATATCTGGGACGAGGAGTGCGCCCGCGCCGGCGCGCCGATGGTGTTGCCCTTCGGCGTAATGATGGTCGCGCCGGTGCTCATGAAGTACGGCAGCGACGAGCAGAAGTCGCGCTATCTCCCGCGCATTCTCGACGGCACCGACTGGTGGTGCCAGGGCTACTCGGAACCCGGCTCGGGCTCCGATCTCGCGTCGCTGCGCACGCGCGCAGAACGACGCGGCGATCACTACATCGTGAACGGGCAGAAGACCTGGACCACGCTCGGCCAGCACGCCGACATGATGTTCTGCCTCGTGCGCACCGATCCCGAAGCGAAGAAACAGGAAGGCATCTCGTTTCTTCTGATCGACATGAAGACGCCGGGCATCACCGTGCGGCCGATCATCACGCTCGACGAGGATCACGAAGTCAACGAAGTCTTCTTCGAGGACGTCGAAGTGCCGACTGAGAATCTCGTCGGTGAGGAAAATCGCGGCTGGACGTATGCGAAGTATCTGCTCGGCCACGAGCGCACGGGCATTGCGCGCGTCGGGCTGTCGAAGCGCGAGTTACTGTTTCTCAAGCGGCTCGCTCTGGACCGCAACAAGGCCGGCAAGCCGCTCCTGCACGATCCGCTCTTCGCCGCGAAAATCGCCGCGCTCGAAATCGAATTGATGGCGCTCGAAGTGACGGTTCAGCGCGTGATCGCGAGCGAGGCGGGCGGCAAGGGTCCGGGACCGGAAGCGTCGATGCTGAAGATCAAAGGCACCGAAGTGCAGCAGGCGCTGACCGAGTTGATGGTCGAAGCAATCGGCCCGCAGGCAGCCGCTTTCGATCCCGCTTTCCTCGAAGGCGAGCGCTCGCATAGCATCACGGGCGACGACGATGCAGCGCCGCTCGCCGCGTACTACTTCAACTTCCGCAAGACATCGATCTACGGCGGCTCGAACGAGATTCAAAAGAACATCATCGCGCAGATGATTCTGGGACTTTGAGGAGCGGCGCATGGACTTTACTTTCAGCGATGAACAGCAGCAGTTCCGCGATGCGCTGCGCCGTTATCTCGACAAGGCATATGCGTTCGATGCGCGGCAGAAAATCGTCGCGTCGGAGGCGGGCGTCGATGAAAATCATTGGCGCGCGTTCGCCGAACTGGGTCTCCTCGCGCTGCCGGTTCCCGAAGCGCAGGGCGGCTTCGATGGCGGTCCGGTCGACATGCTCGTCGTGATGCAGGAGCTCGGTCGCGCGCTCGTCGTCGAACCGTATTGGGCGACGGCCGTAGGCATCGAAGCGCTGCGGCTCGCTGCGCAGAAGGGCAGTGCGATGGCCGGCGAGTTGCTCGAACGAGCGGGGCGCGGCGATATACGTCTCTCGGTCGCGTTCCACGAGCCGCATGCGCGCTACGATCTCTTCGATCTGCGCACCACCGCTAGCGGCGAAGGCGAGCGCTTCACTCTGGAAGGCACGAAGTCGATGGTCCAGCACGGCGCGCAAGCCGATTACTGGATCGTGCCGGCGCGCGCGGAAGGCGAAGTGGCGCTGTTCATCGTCGGGAAAGATGCGGCAAAGGTTGGCATTACCGAGTACCGCACGATCGACGGGCAGCGCGCCGCGACGCTCACCTTCGACAAGACACCCGCGACGCGCCTCGCTGGCCGCGATACCGGCGCCGCGACCTTCGAGCGAATCGCCGACTACGCGACATTTCTGCTATGCGCGGAAGCGCTCGGCGCACTCGATGCGCTCAATCGTGCGACCGTCGACTATACGAAGGAACGCCAGCAGTTCGGCATGCCGATCGCGCGCTTTCAGGCGCTGCAGCATCGCATGGTGGAAATGTTGATCCACGCGGAGCAGGCGCGCTCGATCACGTATCTGGCCGCCGCGCGTTACGCGAGCGACGATGCCGCGACGCGCGCACAGGCTGTCTCAGCCTCGAAGGTGCGCGTCGGTCAGGCCGCGCGCTTCGTCGGACAACAGGCGGTGCAGTTGCACGGCGGCATGGGCATGACCAACGAACTGCCCGCGGCGCACTGGTTCAAGCGCCTGTCGATCATCGAGACGACGCTCGGCGATGTCGATCATCATCTCGCGCGCTTCGCGGCGCTGCCCGCTTTTTCCGTTACCGAAGACTGATGCTCATCGAGGAGCTTTTGCATGAAATACGCCTACGAAGATTTCGATATCGGCAGCGCAGTGCAGTTGAGCGCGCACACGTTCACGAAAGAAGAGATCGTCGGATTCGCCGAGCGTTATGATCCGCAGCCTTTTCATCTGTCGGAGGCGGCTGGCGAGGCGTCGCATTTTGGCGGACTTGTCGCGAGCGGCTGGAACACGTGTTCCGCGATGATGGGCATTCTTGTGCGCGACATGGTCGGCGATTCGACCTCGATGGGCTCCCCCGGCCTCGATAACATTCGCTGGATCAAGCCCGTGCGCGTCGGCGATACGGTGCGGCTTACCGTGCGCGTGCTCGACAAGCGCGTGTCGAAGAGCAAGCCGGATCGCGGGATCGTGCAGACGCGATGGGAAGCGCACAACCAGCATGGCGAGGTCGTGCTGACGGTGGATTCTGCTGCGCTCTTCGGCCTGCGTAATCCGGGCGGCGAGGGATGAGAGTGCTTGGGGTGTTCGCCGGATCCCGGTTTCGTGTCGGTCTAATAGCACCGCCCCTCCCCGGGGCGGGGGTCACTTTCTTTGCTGCTGCAAAGAAAGTAACCAAAGAAAGCAGCTCGTTCAGGCCCGCGGTCACACGCAGTTTGGTCATGCTTGCCAGCCCGCGGTGGCACTCGCCTAAGTGTCGCCCCTGAAGGACTTACCGGGCTTGGCTCGCGCACGGTCTGACACATCGCACTACAGAACAAACTGGTTCAGCACCAAATGGCTCCGGCCCGCTTCGCGGCCGACCGGTCAATCGGGTTTGCGCGCTCTTCCTTGCTGACGCCGCCATCTCAATGCACTGCACATGTGCTCCGTTGGTTTCCCCTGCATACCCAACGGCAGCGCGTAGCGCTGTGCCGAAGCTATTTCGTGCTGAACCAGCACGCTTAAACAATTGGAGCGGCGGACCGTGCGCGGTCCAAGCCCCGCGAGACCTACGAGGGCACTCGCTATTGCCGGGCCATTAGGCCAATCGCCTGTGCCGCGGCCGGTGTGAAGTGCTTAGGCTGGGGATAGCTGTTTCTTTGGTTACTTTCTTTGCAGCAGCAAAGAAAGTGACTGCCGCCCCGCACAGGGGCAGAGCTAATAGACCGACACGAAACCGGGATCCGGCGGCGAAATCCAAGCATTCGCCCGAAACCCCCATACCCCACGCGCAAGCCGCCATCGCGACGCGTCCGTCGAACCCTCAAACATCCGCAAACTTACCAAACTCCAGCTTCGCGATAGCATTACGATGCACTTCGTCGGGCCCATCGGCGAGCCGCAACGTACGCGCCGACGCATACGCATACGCCAGCGGAAAGTCATCGCTGACGCCGCCCGCGCCGTGCGCCTGGATCGCCCAGTCGATCACCTGACACGCAACATTCGGCGCAACGACCTTGATCATCGCGATCTCGCCGCGCGCGCCCTTGTTGCCGACGGTGTCCATCATGTACGCGGCCTTGAGCGTCAGAAGCCGCGCCTGCTCGATCATGATCCGCGCCTCGGCGATACGCTCCTGCGTCACGCCATGATGCGCGATCGGCTTGCCGAACGCGACGCGTCCGAGCGTGCGCCTGGTCATCAGTTCCAGCGCGCGTTCCGCGAGTCCGATCAGGCGCATGCAATGATGAATGCGCCCCGGCCCGAGGCGGCCCTGCGCGATCTCGAAGCCGCGTCCTTCGCCCAGAAGCATGTTCGTCGCGGGCACGCGCACGTGGTCGAGCGTGATGTCCATGTGGCCGTGTGGGGCGTCGTCGTAACCGAAGACGCTGAGCGGCCGATGCACCGTGATGCCGCTCGCATCGGCGGGCACGAGAATCATCGACTGTTGCGCGTGTTTTGGTGCTTGCGTGTCGGTCTTGCCCATCACGATATACACCTTGCAGCGCGGATCGCCCGCGCCCGATGACCACCACTTGTGGCCGTCGATGACATAGCTGTCGCCGTCGCGCACGATGCTGCAACGGATGTTGGTCGCATCCGACGACGCGACTTCCGGCTCGGTCATCAGAAACGCCGAGCGGATTTCGCCGCGCAACAGCGGTTCGAGCCATTGCGCCTTATGCGCATCGGTGCCGTAGCGTTCGATGGTCTCCATGTTGCCCGTGTCGGGCGCGCCGCAGTTGAACACTTCCGGCGCCCACGGCACGCGGCCCATGATTTCGCAGAGCGGCGCGTATTCGAGATTCGTCAGGCCCGCGCCGCGTTCCGATGCAGGCAGAAAGAGATTCCAGAGTCCTTCGGCGCGCGCCTTTTCCTTCAGGCCTTCGATCAGTCGCGTCGGCATCCACGCATTGCCCGCCGCGCGATTGGCCGCGATTTCGTCGGCGTAAGCGCGTTCGTTGGGATAGATGTGCGCATCGAAGAACGCGAGCAGCTTTTCGCGCAACGCTTGCACCTTGGGCGTGTAGTCGAAGTTCATGGCTTGTCTCTCTCGCTTTTATCGGCCGACTTTCTGTGCGTATTGCCACGCGAGTTCGGCCATTGGCCGTGCGCGTTTGCCCGCGTCGACGGCTTGCGCGCTCGCGGCCGTGCCATCGACGACGCGCTTCATGATGCCTTGCAGGATCGCGGCGATGCGGAACATGTTGTAGGCGAGGTAGAAGTTCCAGTCGCCTTCGATCGTGAAGCCCGTGCGCTCGCAATAGCGCTTCACATAGGCGGCTTCATCGGGGATGCCGAGCGCGGCCCAGTCGAGCCCGGCGATGCCGCGAAACTGCGACGGATCGACATGCCACGCCATGCAGTGATACGCGAAATCGGCGAGCGGATCGCCGAGCGTCGAGAGTTCCCAGTCGAGCACGGCCAGCACGCGCGGCTCGCTCGGATGGAAGATCAGATTGTCGAGCCGATAATCGCCGTGCACGACACTGACGCGCGCGCCTTGCGTCTGCGGAATGTGTTGCGGCAGCCATTCGATCAGGCGATCCATCGCTTCGATCTTCTCGGTCTCCGACGCGACATACTGCTTGCTCCAGCGCCCGATCTGCCGCTCGAAGTAGTTGCCCGGCTTGCCGTAGCCCGACAGTCCGGCGGCTTCGATATCGACCGTATGGAGCGCGGCGATCACGCGATTCGTTTCGTCGTAGATCGCGGCGCGTTCGGCGGGCGTCATGCCGGGCAGCGACTGATCCCACAGCACCCGGCCCTGCACGAACTCCATCACATAGAACGCACGGCCGATCACGCTTTCGTCCTCGCACAACGCGAGCATGCGCGCGACCGGGACGTCGGTGGAGGCGAGCGCGTCCATCACGCGATATTCACGCTCGATGGCATGCGCGGAAGGCAAAAGTTTTGCCACGGGTCCGGGCTTCGCGCGCATCACATAGCTTTGCGCGGGCGTGACGAGCTTGAATGTCGGGTTCGACTGACCGCCCGCGAACTGCTCGATGGTCAACGGGCCGCCGAAGCCATCGACGTTCGCTGCGAGCCACGTCGAGAGGGCGTCGATGTCGAAGCGCTGTTTGTCCTGCACCGGGCGCGTTCCTTCGAACGCGGAAAAATCGGAGTGCTTGTTCTTTTCTTCGTCCTGCATCGTCTCCTCCGTTTTTGCGTCGCCATCACTTCATGTCGACGGCCTTGTAGCGTACGAACTGCGCATAGAGCAGTTCCATCGTCGTGTTGCGCACGTCGGCGTGCAGCGGCGAGGGCGGCGAATGATTGATCGCGTGCACGATCCAGTCGCTCGCTTTGTCGCCGACGTCGAGTGCGTTGATGCAGCCCGTCGCCTGCGACAGATGCCCGAAGAACGCGCGCCCGCCGGCTGTGATCGCATGCGAGAGCAGCGCGCGATTGACGCCGCCGTGCAGCACGAGCAGCACCGTGTCCCACGAGCGATCCTCGCGCAGGCGCGCAACCGCGGGCAGCGCGCGATCGAGCAACTCGCCGATCGTCTCGCCGCCGAGAAATTGTGTTTCTTCCGGCACGACGCCATCGAACACCGAAAGAAACGCGCGCTCGATGTCCGATGTCGTGAGGTCCTTGAGCTTGCCGCCGCGAATTTCCTGCCACTCGGGCCAGATTTCCGGCTCGATCGATTGACCCGTTTCCGCGAGCACGCGACGCGCCGTTTCCACCGTGCGCGGCAATCCGCTCACGATCACGCGATCGAAGTGGATCTTTTGCGCGGCGAACTCGCGGCCCGCGGCGCTCGCTTCCTCGCGTCCCTGTTCGTTGAGCGGGACGCTTTCAGGATCGATCGCGCGGCCGCTGTCGTCGAAATAAGTGACGTCTCCATGACGCATCAGAAAGATGCGGCGGCGCTTCGGCAATTCGTACTGTGCCATGGGCTTAACGATAATTCGGCTGACGCTTTTCGAGGAACGCGGTGATGCCTTCGAGCGCATCGCCGTGATGGAGCGCGTCGACGAAGCTGTCGCGTTCCATGTCGAGATGCGCGGCGAGCGGCTGCACGTCGGCGGCGCTGATCAGCGACTTGATGCGCGCCATCGCTTTCGGCGACACGCTGCCGAGATCGTCGGCCCACGCGATGGCCGCATCGAGCGCGATGCCTTTCTTCGTCAGCCGGTTCACGACGCCGACTTCGTGCAGACGCGCCGCGCCGATCGGCTTCGCTTCGAGCAGCACTTCGCTTGCGAGCGTGCGCGGCAGCGCGCGCGACAGGAACCACGACGCGCCGCCGTCGGGCGTAAGGCCGACGCGCGCATATGACATGACGAACCTGGCGTCATCGGCGGCAACGATCAGATCGCACGCGAGCGCAAGCGAAAAGCCCGCGCCCGCGGCCGCGCCTTCGACGGCCGCGATCACCGGTTTCGTCGATGCGCGCAGCGCGCTGATCCATTCCGCCAGCAAGTCGATGCTCGCGCCTTGCACCGACGGATCCTGCGCGCGGTTCTCGAGCAGGCGATTCAGATTGCCGCCCGCGCAGAAGAAATTGTCGGCGCCGGTCAGCACGATCGCGCGCACGCTGTTGTCGCGCTCCGCCGTGTTTAGCGCCTCGATGCCAGCGGCGTACATGTCCGGATGCAGCGCGTTGCGCGCGCCGGGATTGGACAACTTGAGCACGAGGGTGGTGTCGCTGCCCGCGGGACGGTCTGTCAGTAATTCGGCGCTCATCTGAGCTCCTCGATATGGGTAAGCGAAAGTCCGAGCTGCGCCCGCCGCGTGAGCCAGGGCGCCGGCCGGTAGCGCGGGTCGCCGAGTACGGCGTGGATGTTGCGCAGGATGGTCAGGATGGTCGTCGCGCCGATGGCGTCGCCGAGCGCGAGCGGGCCGCGCGGATAGCCGAGGCCGAGCGTCACCGCGAGGTCGATGTCCTCGGGCGTCGCGATGCCTTGCTGCGCGATATCGCAGCCGATGTTCACGATCGTCGCCACCACGCGCTGAGCGACGAAGCCGGTCGAATCGCGGATCACGGTGACGGGCACGCCGTCGAACGAGAAGAGGGCGTGCGCGGCGTCGCGCATGGCGGGCGAGGTCGCGGGCGTCGTCATGATCGTGCGGCGCGCGACGGTATCGAGCGGGAAGAGCGTATCGACGGCGACGACGCGCGTGGCGTCGAGATGTTCGTTGACGGCGGCGGTCGTCGCATCGAGGCCGAGCGGCGTCACGATAATGAGTGATTCCGGCTCGGGCGTGTGGCCCGCGTCGATGTGGACGGAGCAATCGCATTTGGCGATCAGCTTCAGCACCTCCTCGCGACCGGCGTGCGACGCGCGGCTGATCCAGACGTGCGTCGGCAGTTGTGTGGGCGCGGCGGGTTCCGGCGGCACGTCCTGCTTGCCATCGACATATCGATAAAACCCCTCGCCCGCCTTGCGCCCGATGAGACCGCCCGCGAGCCGCGTGCCGGTGATCGGCGACGGCTTGAAGCGCGGCTCTTCATAGAACTGGTGATAGATCGATTCCATCACCGGATGCGAGACGTCGAGCGCGGTGAGATCGAGCAGTTCGAACGGCCCGAGGCGAAAGCCCGCCTGCTCGCGCATGATGCGGTCGATATCAGCGAAGCTCGCGACGCCTTCGCTAGCCACGCGCAGGCCTTCGGTATTCATGCCGCGCCCGGCGTGATTGACGATGAAGCCCGGCATGTCCTTCGCGCGCACCGGCGTGTGGCCCATGCGGCGCGCGAGGTCCATCAGTGCGTCGCCGGCGCGCGGATCGCCGCGCAGGCCGTCGATGACTTCCACGACACGCATCAGCGGCACGGGATTGAAGAAGTGAAAGCCCGCGACGCGCTCCGGATGCGCGCAGCCGGCGGCGATCGCGGTGATCGACAGCGACGAGGTATTCGACGCGAGAATGCAATGCTTGCCGACCACCGCTTCGAGCTCGCGGAACAGCTCGCGCTTGATGTCGAGATTCTCGACGATCGCCTCGACGATGGCATCGCAATCGGCCAGTTCGCTCGCGTCGCCCGCATCTCGGATGCGCGCGAGCGCGGCGTGCGCGTCGGCTTCCTTGAGCTTGCCCTTGGCGGTGAGTTTCGCGAACGTCTCCGACAGATACGCGCGCGCGGCGGCGAGCGCTTTCGGATTCGTGTCGTAGACATGCACGTTCAGCCCGCCGAGCGCCGCGATCTGCGCAATGCCGCGCCCCATCGCGCCGCTGCCGACGATACCGAGCGTCTCGATCCTGTAGTCGTGCTGGCTCATGATGCGGTTCTGCTCCTCGGAGATGGGAACGCGCGTGGCGTCGGGTTCGATGCGGTTCGGCGCTCGCGCCGTCGCTCAGAGTCGGGCGAGACGTTCGAGCGCGAGCGCGAGCGTTTCTTCCTTTTTCGCAAAGCAAAAGCGCACGACGCCCGATTCATGGCTCTCGTGATAGAACGCCGACACGGGAATCGCGGCCACGCCGATCTCGCTCGTGAGCCACTGCGCGAATTCGGCTTCGGGCATGTCGCTGATCTTCGAATAATCGACGCACTGGAAGTATGTGCCGTCGCAAGGCAGCAGCGAGAAGCGCGTGTTCGACAGTCCCGCGCGGAAGAAGTCGCGTTTCTTCTGATAGAACGCGGGCAGTTCCAGATACGGCTTCGGATCTTCGAGATAGTGCGCGAGGCCGATCTGCATCGGCGTATTCACCGTGAACACGTTGAACTGGTGCACCTTGCGGAATTCGGCGGTGAGCGCGGCGGGCGCGGCGACGTAGCCCACTTTCCAGCCGGTCACGTGAAAGGTCTTGCCGAAGCTCGACACGACGAAGCTGCGTTTGGCCAGTTCCGGATAGCGCGAGACGCTTTCGTGCGGCGCGCCGTCGTAGACCATGTGCTCGTAGACTTCGTCGGAGACGATCAGCACGTTGGTGTCGCGCACGATCTCCTCGAGCTTTTTCATGTCGTCGGCGCGCCATACGCGGCCGGTCGGATTGTGCGGCGTGTTGATCATCAGAAGCCGCGTCTTCGGCGTGATCGCGGCGGCGATCTTGTCGAAGGGCAGCGCGTAATCGGGCGCTTCGAGCGACACGAACACCGGCTTGCCGCCCGCGAGCTCGATCGACGGCACGTAGCTGTCGTACATCGGCTCGATGACGATGACTTCATCGCCCGGATGCACGCAGCACAGTATGGCCGTGAGCAGCGCCTGCGTGGCGCCGGCGGTCACCGTGATCTCCGTATCCGGGTCGTAGGTGCGGCCGTAGAGCGCGTCGATCTTGCGCGCGATCGCGTGGCGCAAGGGCGCGGCGCCCGCCATCGGCGGATATTGATTGTGGCCGTCGCGCATTGCGCCGGCGACCGCATCGACGATGCGCGGATCGCAGTCGAAATCGGGGAAACCCTGACCGAGATTCACCGCGCCCTTTTGCGTCGCGAGCGCGCTCATCACGGTGAAGATGGTCGTGCCCACATTGGGCAGACGCGACGGGAAGGAAAGCTCGGGCGGTGTCGGCGGCAATTCGTGCGTGGCGTTCATGATGATGTGGACGTTGAATAGGGCTCGCGACTATTTTAAGACAGCATCAGCCGATGGCCGCCTGTGCTTCGAACGCGAGCACGAAGGGTTTCGGTTCGGCGATGCGAAAGGCGAAGTCGCGCGCGATGCGGCGCGCGAGCTTCAGCACCGCGCGATCCTTCGAGACCAGCCACTGCGCGCCCGACGCGTGCGCGAGTTCGAGAAACTTCTGGTCGTCGCGATCGCGGCATTTGGGCAGCGGACGCTCGTCTGCTTCGATGCTCGCGGCGACGAGCGTCGACAGGCGCGCGACGGTCGCGAGCGCGGCGGTCTTGTCGACTTCCATGCGCACGAACTGCGGATAGTCGAGCACGCGCGTGAGTTCGCGCAGGCAGCGTTCGTCGATCAGCGCTTCGAGCGTGCGGGCTTCGAGGGCCGCGTGAATCGGGCGCGTGGCGGCGTCGTCGAATACGAGGATGTCGATCCACACATTCGAATCGAGCACCACGCGCGTCGGCGACGGCAGCGGCGCGGCGGAATTGTCCATTCGATACAATCAGGGGTTTATGCCAACGATCGCCGGCGGGGTGCCGGCGAGCCTCCATGATAATCGTTCTCTCTCCCGCCAAATCGCTCGACTACGAGACGCCTGCTCATATCAAAAAGCACACGCTGCCGCAATTCGTCGATGACGCCGCCGAGTTGATCGACGGGCTGCGCGAACTTTCGCCGCAACAGATCGGCGGCATGATGGGCATTTCGGACCAGCTCGCGGCGCTGAATTTTCAGCGTTACGCGGAGTGGTCGAAGACTTTCGATGCGCACAATTCCAAGCAGGCGGTGCTCGCGTTCAACGGCGACGTGTACGAAGGCTTCGCCGCGAAGACGCTCTCCGCGGGCGATCTCGACTTCGCGCAGAACCATGTGCGCGTGTTGTCGGGGCTGTACGGTCTGCTGCGGCCGCTCGATCTGTTGCAGCCGTATCGCCTGGAAATGGGCACGAAATTCCCGAACGCGCGCGGCAAGGATCTGTACGCGTTCTGGGGCGAGCGCATCACGGCGGCGCTCAACGAACAGCTGAAAAAGCAGCGCGGCGCGCGCGTGCTGGTGAATTGCGCGTCGGGGGAATATTTCAAGTCGGTCAGGCCGAAGCTGCTCGCGGCTCCGGTCATCTCGCCGGTCTTCGAAGACTGGAAGGGCGGGCGCTACAAGATCATCAGTTTTCACGCGAAGCGCGCGCGCGGTCTGATGGCGCGTTTTGCGGTCGAGAACCGCGTCGACGAGCCGGAAGCGCTCAAGAGCTTCGACAGCGAAGGCTACAGGTTCGACCCGAAGGCGTCGAACGACACGACATACGTATTTCGTCGCCGCATCGGGGATTGAGACCCGCGCGGCAAGCACGCAAGGAAACGCAGATGACACTCTCCATTTCAAGCAATTTCGACGCGGGCGCGATCGAAGTCCTCAACGCCGACGATCCCGAGGACATTCGGCTGCGCATCCGTCCCGATTCGCATGCCGATTTCGCGCAATGGTTCTACTTTCGCGTGTCCGGCGCGCGTGGCGAGCGTCTCGTGATGACCTTCGAGAACGCGGCCCAGTGCGCGTTCCCGGAAGGCTGGCGCGACTATGAGGCGGTCGCGAGTTATGACCGCGTGAACTGGTTCCGTGTATCGACGGAATACGACGGCAAGGTGATGAAGATCGATCACACGCCGGACTTCGATCGTATCTATTACGCGTACTTCGAGCCGTACAGCGAAGAGCGCCACTCGGAATTTCTCGGTGCGGTTCAGCAGATGCCGCTCGCGACGCTGACCGAACTCGGCAGCTCGGTGCAAGGCCGCCCGATGTCGGTGCTCTCGCTCGGCATCCCGGACTTCGGCGACGCCGAGCCGAAGAAGAAAGTCTGGATCATCGCGCGTCAGCATCCGGGCGAGACGATGGCGGAATGGTTCGTCGAAGGGCTCGTGAAGCGCCTCGCGGGCTTCGGCGACTGGGCGGGCGATCCGGTTGCGCGTTCGCTCTTCGAGCGTGCCATCTTCCATATCGTGCCGAACATGAACCCCGACGGCAGCGTGCTCGGCAACCTGCGCACCAACGCGGCGGGCGCGAACCTGAACCGCGAATGGATGGAGCCGAGCGCCGAGCGCAGCCCGGAAGTGCTCGCCGTGCGCGAGGCCATTGCGGAAACGGGCTGCGACCTGTTCTTCGATATCCACGGCGACGAAGCGATTCCCTATGTGTTCGTCGCGGGATCGGAGATGCTGCCGGGTTTCACGCCGCAGCAGGCGAAGGAACAGAAGGCGTTTGTCGAATTCTTCAAGCAGGCGAGCCCGGATTTCCAGGACGTGTATGGCTACGAGTCGAGCAAGTATCAGACGGATGCATTGAAGCTCGCGTCGAAGTACATCGGCAACGAGTACAAGTGCTTGTCGCTCACGCTGGAGATGCCGTTCAAGGACAACGCAAATCTGCCGGATGAGAGCGTCGGCTGGAGTGGCGCGCGTAGTGCGGCGCTCGGCGCGTCGATGCTGCAGGCCATCCTGTGGCATCTGCAGTCTTCCGGCGCCTGACGCCGGCGACTAACCGCTGAAGCAAGAAGGGCGTGGCCACTTCATGTGGCCACGCCCTTTTTTGTCGTGTCTTCGTCGCAGGGAAGGTATCGGCTAGTGCTTCTTGGTCGTCTTCTTCGTCGACTTGGCCGAAGACTTCGACGTGCTCTTCGTCTTGCCCGTGGTCGCCTTGTTTTTCGTGCCGTGTTTGCCCTTCGTACTGTGGGTCGAGCGCGGTTCGGCACGTGGACGCAACGCCGGCACCGGATCGTTCCAGCCGAAAGCGAGCATCTGGCTGCCGACATAACCGCAGCGGAACTTGAGCGGAGTGGGATCGCGCTCCCCGTCCTTCGGCATGCCTTGACCTTCGACGGTCACCACGTTGTCCACCTTGATCCGCTGCTTCTTCTCGTCGAACGAATCGTTCCACGGTTCGATTGCGGAATGCGAGGCATCGAACGAGTCGGGTGGGAATTCGACGTGATCGAAAGCCGAAGACGTACTGGCGATGAAGTTGCCATGCGCGGCGCAATCCGCGACGAGCGGGTTGGCCTTGAAGTCGATGACGAAGTGGTGAATCAGTTCGTTGCGCTCGTCGAGCGAATCGGCAAAAGCGGAAACCGCGCATGTGAGTGATGCGCATACCGCCAACCGGCCGACGAGCCGCAGGAGCCGGCGCGGTGCGAAGTTACTTTCCATCAAGTCTGGCGCTAAGAAGACACGGGCAAGTAAGATGCGCCGTGTGGGGAAGGAGTTCAATCTTATCGTACTTTGCACGCGTGCCCATCGCCCGGAATCCGATATCCGAGGCATGGGATCGCACGAGGCGGGCAAGGTTCGCGAGACTTAGACGCGCGGACCGCGATCGAGGCGATAGCGGCGCACGTCATACGTGGTGATCCACGCAGGTTTGTACACGGCGATCAGGATGGTAAGCAGACCGGTGAAGAGCGCCTCGCCGACACCCAGCAGCAGCGAGCCTCGCGTGAACGCCGGAGGTACGACGAACCGGCCGCTAGCGAGCGCCATCTCGAGCAGCACGGTGGCGCCACATGCCGCCGCCACCGCCGCAGCCGAAGTGACGAAGCCGTGCCCGGTGATGAAGGTGATGAGGTTGCGCGGCAACCAGGCATTGCTCAAACGCTGCAACAGGGTCGAGACCGCGACGGGCAGCGCGCCGAAGAGCAGGTAGGTGGTCGCTACCGAAAGCCACGAGGCATCGAGAACGACGGCGGCGAGGCCTGTAGTCGCAGCAGTTCCGATTAGCGCGAGCCTCCAGTCGAACAACGTGACCATCAGCGTCGCGCCCAGCAGATGAATGACGGGTCCGTCATCGAACCATGCGTTGCATGCCCACAGCACCGAGACCGCGACGATGATGCCGAGCCACACGTTTTGCAGCGTCGCATCCTGCAGACGAGCGAACGGTCGCTGCAGCAGCCCGAGCGCGAGCACGCCCGCGGCTGCGATCCAGCTGCCGACGGTAAGCCAAAGCGGTAGCGGTGTGTAGAAGAACCCCATGCCTTGCATATTACTCGTTGCGCGTAAAACGTGTGCGCAAAGGACGAACCCGTTTGCCTGGTTTGTTGCTAGAACGTCGACTCCGGCTCGGCGGCCATGGGAAGCGCAGCCGCGTCGTTGTCGAGAAGCGACGGATAACGCGTCCGTGGACGGCGCAACGGAATTGCGCCTGGCTGCCCCGCGACGACACGCGCGGATCTCTCGCTTCCAATGCGCAGAATTTCGAGGTGCGAGTTCTGCACGCCGTTGTAGATCGCAACCGCGGCGGCGCGATTTGTCGCGCCCAGCTGCTGGAAGATACTTGCAAGGTGGATCTTCACCGTGCCTTCGCTGATACCGAGCGTCTTCGCGATCATCTTGTTCGTGCTGCCCATGTGGACGCAGCGCATGATCTGCTGCTGTCGGGGCGACAGCGCCGGATGATGGCGGATTTTGAGCGGCAGTTTGGCGATATCCCGAGCGCGGCGGGCGGTGAGTTCGAGCGTCAGTTCCGGGTCGACCACGTCGGGCGGAATGTAGTGGCCGCCGACGAGCACCATCTCAAAGGCGCGAAGGATAAGGATCGGGTCAAGCGCGCGTGGGATCACGCCCATTGCGCCGACGCTTATCAGCGCATAGACGAGCGCAGCACCGCAGCGGTCGACCATGATGGCTGCGGGCACGCGGGGCGCCTCGTCGAGCAGAAGCTGTAGGTCGCCGGTACGCATGTCGGGCGCCCAGTCGATCACGATCATGTCGGGTTCGGAGCGTTTCAAGGCGGAACGGGCTTGTCTCCAATCCTTCGCCTCGGTGAATTGCGCCTGGCGCGCAACACGGCGCAGCAATGTTTTAAGGCCCGCCCGGCGCTCGGCGTCGGAACCAATAATGTTGATTATCATGCTTTACCTCGTGTCAATACACCCGTTGCCCCTCGGCTCCGGGACTCGACGCCTGCTTGCATTTCGGCGTCAGTGGCTATATTGACAAATTTAGGCTGATTCAGCCCCCTATCCGAATGGCATAGGCATAAATACACAAAAACCCCGCGCGAGGGCGGGGTTCGTCGGGTTGAAAACGGCTCTCTTGCCGATTGTCAGTGGAAATGAGGCTGCGCCGGTTCTGCGTCCTCGGGCATCTCGGCATGAACGATCTCGCCGAGCGGATCCGCGTAGAGCGGCACGCCGCAGTCGTCGCAGAACTCCGGCTCGAAGCGTCCCGCGTGACGCCGCACATCCGAGACGCCTGTTTTTTTGAGCAACTCGACGATTTCCTCGACCGGGCCATCGGCGCCTTCGAGATCGGCCGCGTCGTCGTCCATCCCCGATTCTCCGTTCTCTCGTCCGTAGAGCGGCCACACGACGCCGTAGATCACGTCGTTGCTGCCGCGCCGCGTGAAGCCGATGCGGTATTCGTCGATGCGCCGTTCGCCGAAGCCCGCGATAACCGCGCGTAAATCCTGAGGCGCGGTGCCGAGCGTGTCGAACAGGTATCGGACTGCGGTGCGCACGGTGTGGGGACGGACCTGCTCGTCGGCGTCGCGGCAGGCCGAGTAGTAGGCATCGGGAAGCAGGCACTCGAATTCACAGCCAGGCAAGATGGCGGCGAAGCTCGGCCCGCCCTGAGCTGCCCACTGCTCGAGGCATTGACCGCGCTCGACGCGGCTGCCGTTTTCGTCCTCCTGCCAGCGGAAGAACGCCGCGCCGGCCGGCACGACGACCAGCGCCAGCAGGAATCGCGGGTCGGCGAGAATCGGCGAGGTTTCGGGAAGATCGGACAGATTCAGGCGCGCGGCGGTGCCGCTCAACACCGTTTGCAACAACTGTTGCGCGAGGCGTGCGGTATCCACGTGGTGTCGCGGTAACTGGTCGATGCTATAGAGATAGGGCGCGACGGCGACGCGCGCGTCCGCTGCGAGAACATGCGCCTGCATTTGCGTGCGCAGGGCATCGACGGCGTCGCCCTTGAGCGCCCCCGACGGGATCGCGTAGCGCGTCCACGCGAGCACCGGCGCGGAAATGAGCAATGCTTCGTGGGGCGCGCCCTCGATGTCGATTTTGAATGACTCACTGTGCGTCTCGGCCATATCGGCGAGCGCTCCGTAGGCGTCTGGATGATTCTGCTGCAAATGGTCGAGCGCGGCGTCGAGCGTCGTCTGATTGCCGTTACGCACGAGTTTGGCGATGAGGGTGTCAAGGCGGGCTTCCCAGAACCTGTCCTCGACGCGGCTTCCGGACGCGAAGAGCGCGAGGGAGAGGCTGACGAGCTTGTCGGCATCCGGGGGAATACGTTTTGCGATTCGCGAGCGCATATAAGTACGAAAGTTAATTGGTGCGGTGAACCTTTGATTGTAGTCGCTCGGACGACGCTTTTATCGTGCGCCGTTAAGGTCTGTCGATCTATGGCGGGCGAGGGCGTCCAGAGCGGCCGAATTATTTTTTCGCATCTCCCTTGCGGAGGAGGCATTCGCTCACTAGAATTCCGTTCCTTCGCGATTCGTTGAACGCGAAGGAAGCGGGAGTGGGCAGTATCGGTGGTGCGCTCGGGGTGGGTTGTAGAAGGTTCTGAGCGCGGTTGGCAAGAAGAGAAAATGCTTCGAATCTTGTTGACACGAACCGAAACGTTGTTCATAATCTCGTTTCTCTGCTGCTGATGCAGCGACGCAAGACGGAAGTTGATGTAGTGAATGTCTTGCGATGTGCTCTTTAAAAACTAACAGCCGATAAGTGTGGGCGCTTGATAGCGAGTGCGGTTTCAGTCTTTTTAGGCTGAGACAACAAGCAAAAGTATCAAGAGTCTCACACGAAGTATCAGAGGAAGGTTTTTCATCTTTAAGATGAACAATCATCGTCAGAACGTTGAGTGAGCGACCGGTTTCTAACGGAACCGAAAAACAGTAACAGGTTTGAACTGAAGAGTTTGATCCTGGCTCAGATTGAACGCTGGCGGCATGCCTTACACATGCAAGTCGAACGGCAGCACGGGGGCAACCCTGGTGGCGAGTGGCGAACGGGTGAGTAATACATCGGAACGTGTCCTGTAGTGGGGGATAGCCCGGCGAAAGCCGGATTAATACCGCATACGATCTACGGAAGAAAGCGGGGGCTCCTTCGGGACCTCGCGCTATAGGGGCGGCCGATGGCAGATTAGCTAGTTGGTGGGGTAAAGGCCTACCAAGGCGACGATCTGTAGCTGGTCTGAGAGGACGACCAGCCACACTGGGACTGAGACACGGCCCAGACTCCTACGGGAGGCAGCAGTGGGGAATTTTGGACAATGGGGGCAACCCTGATCCAGCAATGCCGCGTGTGTGAAGAAGGCCTTCGGGTTGTAAAGCACTTTTGTCCGGAAAGAAAACCTCTTGGTTAATACCTGAGGGGGATGACGGTACCGGAAGAATAAGCACCGGCTAACTACGTGCCAGCAGCCGCGGTAATACGTAGGGTGCGAGCGTTAATCGGAATTACTGGGCGTAAAGCGTGCGCAGGCGGTCTGTTAAGACCGATGTGAAATCCCCGGGCTTAACCTGGGAACTGCATTGGTGACTGGCAGGCTTTGAGTGTGGCAGAGGGAGGTAGAATTCCACGTGTAGCAGTGAAATGCGTAGAGATGTGGAGGAATACCGATGGCGAAGGCAGCCTCCTGGGCCAACACTGACGCTCATGCACGAAAGCGTGGGGAGCAAACAGGATTAGATACCCTGGTAGTCCACGCCCTAAACGATGTCAACTAGTTGTTGGGGATTCATTTCCTTAGTAACGTAGCTAACGCGTGAAGTTGACCGCCTGGGGAGTACGGTCGCAAGATTAAAACTCAAAGGAATTGACGGGGACCCGCACAAGCGGTGGATGATGTGGATTAATTCGATGCAACGCGAAAAACCTTACCTACCCTTGACATGGTCGGAAGTCTGCTGAGAGGTGGACGTGCTCGAAAGAGAACCGGCGCACAGGTGCTGCATGGCTGTCGTCAGCTCGTGTCGTGAGATGTTGGGTTAAGTCCCGCAACGAGCGCAACCCTTGTCCTTAGTTGCTACGCAAGAGCACTCTAAGGAGACTGCCGGTGACAAACCGGAGGAAGGTGGGGATGACGTCAAGTCCTCATGGCCCTTATGGGTAGGGCTTCACACGTCATACAATGGTCGGAACAGAGGGTTGCCAAGCCGCGAGGTGGAGCCAATCCCAGAAAACCGATCGTAGTCCGGATCGCAGTCTGCAACTCGACTGCGTGAAGCTGGAATCGCTAGTAATCGCGGATCAGCATGCCGCGGTGAATACGTTCCCGGGTCTTGTACACACCGCCCGTCACACCATGGGAGTGGGTTTCACCAGAAGTAGGTAGCCTAACCGCAAGGAGGGCGCTTACCACGGTGGGATTCATGACTGGGGTGAAGTCGTAACAAGGTAGCCGTATCGGAAGGTGCGGCTGGATCACCTCCTTTCTCGAGCTTCGCACGCAACATTAAGCGCTCACGCTTATCGGCTGTTGTTTAAGACAGGCTAAGGGTCTGTAGCTCAGTCGGTTAGAGCACCGTCTTGATAAGGCGGGGGTCGTTGGTTCGAATCCAACCAGACCCACCACCCGAAAAGCGTGCTGATGGGGCAACAGCTCATGGTCAGGCCACGTAGGGGGATTAGCTCAGCTGGGAGAGCACCTGCTTTGCAAGCAGGGGGTCGTCGGTTCGATCCCGTCATCCTCCACCAAGTCCTCAATGCACAGCGCTGAATGGTGATTCAACGTTGTGCATTGGCGACTATAGCCAGTTGATGCTGTTGGGTAGTGAAGTGACCCGATCGGCTAAACGTTCTTTAACAATCTGGAAGAAGTAGTAAAGAGATGCGCTGAAAGCACTTAGAGATGGGTGTGAGTAGGGGCATCAGGGTAGTGATTGTATCAAGTATGAAAAGGTGATCGAAAGATTGCTTTGGAATACGGCACAACGCGAATACTCAGCCTATGACGAGGGTGTTGCGAGACACACTCGTTATAGGGTCAAGCGAACAAGTGCATGTGGTGGATGCCTTGGCGATCACAGGCGATGAAGGACGCGGTAGCCTGCGAAAAGCGGTGGGGAGCTGGCAAACGAGCTTTGATCCACCGATATCCGAATGGGGAAACCCGGCCCGTATGGGTCATCCGTAACTGAATCCATAGGTTACGTGAAGCGAACGCGGTGAACTGAAACATCTAAGTAACCGCAGGAACAGAAATCAACCGAGATTCCCAAAGTAGTGGCGAGCGAAATGGGATCAGCCTGTACTCTTTATCTGAATTGTTAGTCGAACGCTCTGGAAAGTGCGGCCATAGCAGGTGATAGCCCTGTAGACGAAAACAGCTTGGAAGAACTAGGGGTACGAGAAGTAGGGCGGGACACGTGAAATCCTGTCTGAAGATGGGGGGACCATCCTCCAAGGCTAAATACTCGTGATCGACCGATAGTGAACCAGTACCGTGAGGGAAAGGCGAAAAGAACCCCGGGAGGGGAGTGAAATAGATCCTGAAACCGCATGCATACAAACAGTCGGAGCCTCGTAAGGGGTGACGGCGTACCTTTTGTATAATGGGTCAGCGACTTACGTTCAGTAGCGAGCTTAACTGATTAAGGCAGGCGTAGCGAAAGCGAGTCCGAATAGGGCGATCAGTTGCTGGGCGTAGACCCGAAACCAAGTGATCTATCCATGGCCAGGTTGAAGGTGCGGTAACACGTACTGGAGGACCGAACCCACTAACGTTGAAAAGTTAGGGGATGAGCTGTGGATAGGGGTGAAAGGCTAAACAAACTTGGAAATAGCTGGTTCTCTCCGAAAACTATTTAGGTAGTGCCTCGTGTATCACCTTCGGGGGTAGAGCACTGTCATGGTTGTGGGGTCCATTGCGGATTACTACGCCATAGCAAACTCCGAATACCGAAGAGTGCAATCACGGGAGACAGACATCGGGTGCTAACGTCCGGTGTCAAGAGGGAAACAACCCAGACCGCCAGCTAAGGTCCCAAAGATTGGCTAAGTGGGAAACGAAGTGGGAAGGCTAAAACAGTCAGGAGGTTGGCTTAGAAGCAGCCACCCTTTAAAGAAAGCGTAATAGCTCACTGATCGAGTCGTCCTGCGCGGAAGATGTAACGGGGCTCAAGCCAGTCACCGAAGCTGCGGATACACGTTGAAAGACACGTGTGTGGTAGGAGAGCGTTCCGTAAGCCTGCGAAGGTGCGTTGAAAAGCGTGCTGGAGGTATCGGAAGTGCGAATGCTGACATGAGTAGCGATAAAGGGGGTGAAAAGCCCCCTCGCCGTAAGCCCAAGGTTTCCTACGCAACGTTCATCGGCGTAGGGTGAGTCGGCCCCTAAGGCGAGGCAGAAATGCGTAGCTGATGGGAAGCAGGTCAATATTCCTGCACCATTGTTAGATGCGATGGGGGGACGGATCGCGGAAGGTTGTCCGGGTGTTGGACGTCCCGGTCGCTGCATTGGAGAAGGTGCTTAGGCAAATCCGGGCACATAATTCAAGGGTGTGGCGCGAGCTTCTTCGGAAGCGAAGCAATTGGAAGTGGTTCCAAGAAAAGCCTCTAAGCTTCAGTCTAATAGTGACCGTACCGCAAACCGACACAGGTGGGCGAGATGAGTATTCTAAGGCGCTTGAGAGAACTCGGGAGAAGGAACTCGGCAAATTGGTACCGTAACTTCGGGATAAGGTACGCCTCTGTAGCTTGACTGGCCTGCGCCAGAAGGGTGAAGAGGTTGCAATAAACTGGTGGCTGCGACTGTTTAATAAAAACACAGCACTCTGCAAACACGAAAGTGGACGTATAGGGTGTGACGCCTGCCCGGTGCCGGAAGATTAAATGATGGGGTGCAAGCTCTTGATTGAAGTCCCGGTAAACGGCGGCCGTAACTATAACGGTCCTAAGGTAGCGAAATTCCTTGTCGGGTAAGTTCCGACCTGCACGAATGGCGTAACGATGGCCACACTGTCTCCTCCCGAGACTCAGCGAAGTTGAAGTGTTTGTGATGATGCAATCTCCCCGCGGCTAGACGGAAAGACCCCATGAACCTTTACTGTAGCTTTGCATTGGACTTTGAACCGATCTGTGTAGGATAGGTGGGAGGCTATGAAACCGGAACGCTAGTTTCGGTGGAGCCGTCCTTGAAATACCACCCTGGTTTGTTTGAGGTTCTAACCTTGGTCCATTATCTGGATCGGGGACAGTGCATGGTAGGCAGTTTGACTGGGGCGGTCTCCTCCCAAAGTGTAACGGAGGAGTACGAAGGTACGCTAGGTACGGTCGGAAATCGTGCTGATAGTGCAATGGCATAAGCGTGCTTAACTGCGAGACCGACAAGTCGAGCAGGTGCGAAAGCAGGTCATAGTGATCCGGTGGTTCTGTATGGAAGGGCCATCGCTCAACGGATAAAAGGTACTCTGGGGATAACAGGCTGATACCGCCCAAGAGTTCATATCGACGGCGGTGTTTGGCACCTCGATGTCGGCTCATCTCATCCTGGGGCTGTAGCCGGTCCCAAGGGTATGGCTGTTCGCCATTTAAAGAGGTACGTGAGCTGGGTTTAAAACGTCGTGAGACAGTTTGGTCCCTATCTGCCGTGGGCGTTGGATATTTGAAGGGGGCTGCTCCTAGTACGAGAGGACCGGAGTGGACGAACCTCTGGTGTACCGGTTGTCACGCCAGTGGCATCGCCGGGTAGCTATGTTCGGAAGAGATAACCGCTGAAAGCATCTAAGCGGGAAACTCGCCTTAAGATGAGATATCCCCGGGGCTTCGAGCCCCTTGAAGGGTCGTTCCAGACCAGGACGTTGATAGGTCAGGTGTGTAAGTGCAGTAATGCATTGAGCTAACTGATACTAATTGCCCGTAAGGCTTGATCCTATAACCAGTGTGTTTCGCGATGATCGTCAGTGCTTCAGCACTTACGAGCATCTCGCCCCCGTAGGGGGTAGTACTGGTTGAGTACCGTGTGTGCAACAGTCACCACCCGAATTCAATACTACTTCTTCCCGGATTGGTTGTAGCGCCCTACAGGCGATACAACAACAAGTCATGCCTGATGACCATAGCGAGTCGGTACCACCCCTTCCCATCCCGAACAGGACCGTGAAACGACTCCACGCCGATGATAGTGCGGATCACCCGTGTGAAAGTAGGTAATCGTCAGGCTCCTCATGCCGCAAACAAAAACCCCACCCCGCAAAGGTGGGGTTTTTGCGTTGGAGCGGCGAGTTCGCACGAACGCCAGCAATTCCCTCCTCGAATCTCTCACCCATGCTCTGGCAACGCACGCGCCTGCGTCGCCAGATGTTTACCCTCCCGCCTCAAAATACTGTATAAATATACAGTAAAACCAAAGACCGCTGAGTGCTCGAACCATGAGCAGGCCCTTGCATTCGCGCTGGACGGGGGAAACTGATGGGTGCAGCACTTTCATTGCTCGACATCGGGCTGACCTCGCATCTGCAGCGTCAGATCTGGCAAGGCAGTCCGATCAACGATCCCGACTCGAGCATCATTTCGAGTGGATTTCGGACGCTTGACCTGGCCTTGCCCGGTGCAGGCTGGATGCCCGGCACGGTCACCGAATTACTGATCGAAGAGAGCGGCGTGGGCGAAATCAGATTGCTCGCACACATGCTTCGAGAACTGACAGTAGGCAAAGGCCGCTCCGTCATCTTCATTGCGCCACCGTGGAAGCCCAATTTGGCTGCATTTCGGGCGATGAAAATCGCGGTCGACAAACTGGTCTGGGTCAAGGCGCCCGAAGATCAGGTGCTCTGGGCTGCGGAGCAGTCGCTGAAGCAGGAAGGTATCGGCGCTGTGCTGATCTGGCTGCCTCAAGTGCGCCCCGAGGCGCTGCGAAGGCTGCAAGTGGCGGCTCAGGAAGCGCGGTCGCTGGCGTTCCTGTTCCGTCCGCTCAAAGCGGCGAGGCAATCATCCGCCGCACCATTGCGCATGGTCTGCAAACCGATACTTCCCGCCAGCGCACCGACGATGAACCGTCGCGAATGGATGCAAGCCGTCATGCTCGAAATCGACATCATCAAGCGGCGTGGTCCATTGCTGGGCAAGCCGTTGCAGTTGAGCTT
Source organism: Caballeronia sp. S22 (assembly GCF_964261745.1). Classification (NCBI taxonomy): domain Bacteria; kingdom Pseudomonadati; phylum Pseudomonadota; class Betaproteobacteria; order Burkholderiales; family Burkholderiaceae; genus Caballeronia; species Caballeronia sp. S22. The sequence continues at coordinate 1,386,824 of NZ_OZ180035.1, forward strand.
GCCGCTGCAAATGCCTGCTCTGCCCGAACATATTCGTCGTGCGCATCAGGCAAGGAAAGCACGAGAGGTCAAACATGTTGTGGATAGCGGTGACATTGCCGCTTTTATCGCTCGAAGCAGTCAGGCCGCCCTCGATGCCCTCGGCATCGGGGAATTCGATCTCGCCTGGAGCAACATCGACGCCGAATGACGTTCGCGCCAGCGATATCGGTCAACCATGCTTCGCGCTCGCCGATCACGCGCGCATCCTGATGCCCGATCTCGTCGCGTTTCGGCTCGGCGTGCGGCCCGGCAGCACGCGCTCGCATGCGTTCGCGCTCGCGCCGCAACTGACGCTGCTCGCCGTCGATGTTCGCGAGGAGCAGAACGCGCTCGAAGCCGTTGCGCTGGCGTTGCTCGCATTTACGCCCAAAGTCGTGCTGGCCCATGCGAACACGGTGCTGCTCGAAGTCAGCGGGAGCATGCGGCTTTTCGGCGGTTTGCGCGCGTTGCTGTCCAGGGTGACATCGACGGTGAAAGGATGCGGCTTCACTTCGCGCATGGGCTGCGCGCCGACAGCGTGGGGCGCATGGCTGCTGGCTCACGCGCGCACGCGTCGTGTCGCGCGGCGCGTGCGCATCGTGAAAGAGACGACGCTCGTCCACGTGCTCGATGCGTTGCCCGTATCGCTCATCCCATCGGCGCATTCGCACGGCAACGTGTTCGAGCAGATCGGCTGCGCAACGCTTGCCGATTTGCGTCGGCTGCCACGCAAGGGCGTCGCGCGACGGTTCGGCCAAGGCGTTCTGCAATGGCTCGCACAAGCGTACGGCCAGGCGCCCGATCCGCGCGAGGCGTTTTGCGCGCCGGCGTCGTTCGAGGCTCGGATCGAACTGCAGGCGCGCGTGGAAAGTGCCGAGGCGCTGCTGTTCGCCGCCCGCCGGCTCGTGCTGCAACTCGCCGGCTGGCTGAGCGCGCATCATGCGGCCGTCAGCGAATTTTCGCTGTTGCTCGAACACGAACTGGCGGCCCGTCACGCGCCGAAAACGTCGACGTTCAAGGTGGCGTGGGCCGTACCGACACGCGAAGCCGATCACATTCTCTGGTTGGTGCGCGAGAAGCTGAATCAGACGGCGCTCGCAGCGCCCGTCATCGAGATGAAGCTTCTTGCCGACAAGGTGAGCGAGCATGCGCCGCCGGCCGAGACCCTGTTTCCGATGCCCGGTTCCGACAGCGAATCGATGGCGCAACTGCTCGAACGTCTGAGCGCGCGGCTCGGCGCGGAGAGCGTCGTACAGCTGGTCGCGCGAGACGATCACCGGCCCGAAGCGGCGATGACGGTCGAAGCTTATAAGCCCGCAGGCGAAACGAAGCCGAAGCGCGGGAAGAAATCGTCGAAGATGCAAGCGGCAAAAGCCGATACGCCGACCGAAGCGGAATCCGAAGCGCAAACCGAATCCGGCGGGCCGCTCGAGCTTCCCGATGTGGCCGTTCCTTCGCAGCCCCGTCCGTCGTGGATACTCGAAACGCCGCAAAAGCTGATCTTGCGCAACGAGCGGCCGTTCTATCGACGCGCGCTGAAGCTGATCAGCCGGACCGAGCGTATCGAGGCGGGATGGTGGGACGGCAATGGCGTCCAGCGCGATTACTACGTTGCCGCCGACGATCGCGGCCGCATGTTCTGGCTGTATCGCGAACGTCTCACCGGCGACTGGTATCTGCACGGGTTTTTCGGATGATGCCGACATGGACGATTTGAGCGACATCATCGGCCTGGGCGAGGGCGACGAAGGCGACGACAAGACCGCATTTCCCGGCGCGATGTCGGCCTCGGCGTTGTTGCCCGGCTATGCCGAACTGCATTGCCTGAGCAACTTCTCATTCCTGCGCGGCGCATCGCATCCGCAGGAGCTGGCTGCGGCAGCGCTCGAGCACGGCTATACCGCGCTCGCGATCACGGACGAATGCTCGCTCGCGGGCGTCGTGCGTGCGCATGCCGCGATCAAGGACATCGAAGCGAAGGCGCGCGCCGATGCCGTAGCCGCCCAGCTTGCCGGCGAGCCGCCGCCGAAGAAGCAGGATCTGAAGCTGATCATCGGCAGCGAACTGCATCTCACCGATGCCGATGGCGCGCCGTTCTGCACGCTCATCGCGCTCGCGACGAATCGGGCGGGCTACGGCAATCTGTCGGAGCTGATTTCACAAGCGCGCGCTCGTTCGCCCAAGGGCAGCTACAAGATAGGTCCGGAGGACTGCACGGATCCGACCGCGTCATCCAACGCGGCCGATCTGCGCGGCGATATTGCGCATCTGAAGTACTTGCCCGATTGCATCCTGATTCTCGTGCCGCAGAGATCGGCGACGCTCGCCGATACGCTCGACCGCGCGCACTGGCTAGCCGGCTTTGCCGCGGGCCGTGCGTGGCTCGCGCTGGAGCTCTGGCAGGACGGCAGCGACGACGAGCGTCTTGCTTCGTGTCGCGTGATCGCCGAAGCGAGCGGATTGCCGCTCGTCGCGGCGAGCGGCGCGCTGATGCACGCGCGTTCGCGCAAGCCTTTGCAGGACACGCTCACCGCGATTCGCCTGAATCGGCCGCTCGCCGAATGCGGCTACGCGCTCGAAGCGAACGCAGAGCGGCATCTGCGCACGCGGCTGCGCATCGGCGCGCTGTATCCAAAGGAGGCGATCAGGCAAACGCTGAAGGTGGCCGCCTGTTGCACCTTCTCGCTCGACGAACTCAAGTACGAATATCCCGAGGAACTGGTGCCGCCCGGCGAGACGCCCGCGAGCTATCTGCGCAAACGGGTGATTGCCGGTGCGCTGCAACGCTGGCCGAACGGCATGGATGCCGAGACGATCGGTCTTATCGAAAAAGAGCTGGCGCTCATCGCCAGGCTGGAATATGAGAAGTACTTCCTGACGGTGTATGACATCGTTTCGTTCGCGCGTAGCCAGAATATTCTGTGTCAGGGACGCGGCTCGGCGGCGAATTCGATCGTCTGTTATTGCCTGTTCATCACTGAGCTCGATCCGGTCCGGATGGGTTTGCTGATCGAGCGCTTCATTTCTCAGGCGCGCAACGAGCCGCCCGATATCGACGTCGATTTCGAGCATCAGCGGCGCGAGGAAGTCATCCAGTACATCTATCGGAAGTACGGGCGGCATCGCGCGTCGCTGGCGGCGTCGCTCATCACGTATCACACGCGCAGCGCGCTGAAGGACGTCGGCAAGGCGCTCGGGCTCGATGCGTCGCTGATCGAGCGCATCGGCAAGTCGCAGCAATGGTGGGACGGGCCGTCGGCGGTGGCGGGCTATCTCAGGGAAGCGGGCTTCAGCGACGATTCGCACGTCACGAAGCATCTCATCCGGCTGACGCGCGAGTTGCGCGGCTTTCCGCGGCATCTGTCGCAGCACGTCGGCGGTTTCGTGATCGCGCGGGAACGTTTGTCGCGGCTCGTACCGATCGAAAACGCCGCGATGAAAGACCGCTGCGTGATCCAGTGGGACAAGGACGACATCGATCAGCTGAAGCTCCTGAAAGTGGACGTGCTCGCGCTCGGCATGCTGTCGGCGATCCGGCGCGCCCTCGAATTCGTCGCGCTGCGGCGCGGCGTGCCGGGTTTCGGGGTCTCGCATATTCGTCGCGAGGACAAGGCCGTCTACGAGATGTGCTGCCGCGCGGACACCATCGGTGTGTTTCAGATCGAATCGCGCGCGCAGCAAAGCATGCTGCCGCGCCTGAGGCCGCAGAAGTACTACGACCTCGTGATCGAAGTGGCGATCGTGCGGCCCGGTCCGATTCAGGGCGGCATGGTGCATCCGTATCTGCGCCGCAAACAGGGGCTGGAGGACGAGGAGTATCCGAAAGAGGAACTGCGGCCGGTGCTCGGCCGCACGCTCGGCGTGCCGATCTTTCAGGAGCAGGTGATGAAGCTCGCGATGGTCGCGGCGGGCTACACGGCGGAGCAGGCCGATCAGTTGCGCCGCGCGATGGCCGCGTGGCGCCGTGGCAGTCATCTGGAGAAGTATCAGGCCGATCTCATGAAGAAGATGCTTGCGCGCGGCTACGAGCACGATTTCGCCGCGCGCGTGTGCAAGCAGATCGAGGGGTTCGGCGAATACGGCTTTCCGGAAAGTCATTCGGCGAGCTTCGCGCTGCTCGTTTATATCAGCGCGTGGATCAAGCGTTACGAGCCTGCGGCGTTTCTGGCCGGTTTGCTGAACAGCCAGCCGCTCGGTTTCTATTCGCCGTCGCAACTCGTGCAGGATGCGCGGCGTCACGGCGTGCCGGTGTTCGCGCCCGATGTTTCTCTGAGCGATTGGGAGTCGGTGCTGGAAGCGCGGTCAGGCGATGGCGAGCGAGTCGTGTTCGATGCCGGCAAGGAGCGGCGGCGTCAGCAGTTCTATGGCGCGGCCGCGTCGGATCGCGTGTTTCGGAAGACTGTGCGGCGCGCGGCGCGCAGACTCAGAAAGCGCGTCGAACTGGATGGACGGCAATACGGCGCGAAAGGGCCGGGCGTGCGGATCGGCCTGCAGCTGATCAAGGGTCTTCCGCAGGCGGCGGCCGAGCGGATCATGGCAGCGCGCGCGCAAGCGCCATTCATCGATGTCGACGATCTAACGCGCCGTGCCGCCCTGTCACGACGCGAACTCGAAGCGCTCGCGGCGGGCAATGCGCTGGCGAGCATCGCGGGGCATCGACGTCAGGCATGGTGGGCGGTCACCGCGCAACAGCGCGCGCCGGAATTGCTGCGCGATGCGCCGATGAGCGAGACGCCGCTTCTGCTGCCGGAAGCATCGGAAGGCCGCGAAATCGTCGACGATTACGCGAGCCTCGGACTCACACTCAATCGTCATCCGCTCGCGCTTTTGCGTGACAAGCTTTCCCGCCTGCGTTTCAAGACTGCCGCCGAACTCGCGGACATCAGAAACGGACGCTTCGTGCGCGCGTGCGGCATCGTGACGGTGCGGCAAAGGCCGGGCACGGCGAACGGCACGATCTTCGTATCGATCGAGGACGAAACCGGTGCGATCAACGTGATCGTCTGGCCGAGCCTCGTCGAGAAGCAGCGCAAAGTGCTGCTCGGGGCGTCGCTGCTCGGCGTGCACGGCGTCTGGCAAATGGAGGGCGAGGTGCGTCATCTGGTGGCGCAACGGCTCGAAGACCATAGCGCGCTGCTCGGCCGCCTCGCTGCGTCGAGCCGCGATTTTCACTGATCCGGGAAGTCCGGATATTTGGCGAGCAGCCCGGCGATCGCGCTGTCGAACGGCGTACGGCGACCAATGCCCAGCGCTTCCAGCCGCCCGGAATCGAGATGACAGTCGCGCGGGCGCGGCGTCGCGTCCGTCGGCGTGCGCTGCGCAACGAGCTTTGCGTCAATTTTCAGCGCTCGCGCGATGCGCTGGGCGATGTCGAACTTCGTCATCGGTTCGTCGCCGGACCATTGCGTGATGCCGGAGATCGTCGCGCCTTTCGCATGATGTTCGAGCATCCCGCGGATCACCACGGCGACATCCGGCGTGAACGTCGGATAGCGCGTCGCCCAGGCGTCCATCGACGCGGGCGGGATCGCCGGATCGGCTGATTTCACGATTGCGGGCGTGAGGCTCGTCACCGCCGATTCGTTCCAGTCCGTGAACGGCCCATAAAGCAGCGGCAGGCGCAGCACGCAGGACGCCGGGTCGCTCTCGAGCAACGCGCGTTCGCCGTCCAGCTTGCTTTGCCCGTAGGCGTTGAGCGGCGCGGGCGCATCGTCGGGAAAATAGGGCGGGGCGGCGCCGTCGAACACGTAATCCGTCGAAATCGACACGACCCATGCGCCGAGCGAGCGCGCTTCGTCTGCGATCACGCTCAACGCATCGACGTTCAGCGCGCGAGCGAGCGCCGGATCGTTTTCGCAGACGTCCGGGCGTCGCTCCGCCGCCGCGACCACGATCGCATCGGGCGCGAACTCGCGAAAGAAGGCGGACACCGCGTCCCGGTCGAGCAGATCGAGTTTCGCGTTCCGTGCGTCGGCGCGGCTGTGGGCCGTGCGCACGATGCGCCATTCTTTCGCGCCGGGCGCGCTCGCCAATTCGCCCGCGATGGCGCGACCCAGTAATCCCGACGCGCCGATGAGCGCGACGGTGAACCGTTCGCTCCCCCTCATGCCGACGCGACGCCGACGACCGTATAGCCGGCTTCGTCGATGGCTTCCTTCAGTTCGTCGCTCGATTTCCCGGACTCGACGGCGACGGTGCCGCGTTCCAGATCGACGCGAACCTGCGCCTGCGGGTCGATTTCCTGGATCGAGCGCGTCACGGCCGCGACGCAGTGCTGGCAACTCATGCCCTGAACTTCGAATTCGGTCATTGCGGTTTCCTCTTTAAAAAGCTCGGATCAACGTCATCGTATACCTTGCCATGATGGGAAGGTGTAGAGTCGGGATGACATTTTTTCAGGAGCGAACGATGAACATCGGCGAAGCGGCCCGCGCCTCGGGCGTGACGGCGAAGATGATCCGCTATTACGAGAGCGTCGGCTTGCTCAATGCGGTCGGGCGGACGTCGTCCGGATATCGCGTGTACGGCGATCCGGAAGTGCATGCGCTGCGCTTCGTGCGACAGGCGCGTAGGCTCGGCTTTCTAGTCGAGGATATCCGCAAGCTGCTTGCTTTATGGCACGACCGGTCGCGGGCAAGTGCCGAGGTGAAGTCGATCGCGTTGGAACACGTCGCGGAGCTGAACCGCCGAATCGCCGAGTTGACGGAAATGCGCGACACGCTGTCGCATCTGGCGACCCATTGTCATGGCGATGCCCGACCGGATTGCCCGATTCTGGACAAGCTGGCGCAGTGATTGCACCAATACGGTGCTCAAGGATACCAAGCCACGCTTAGAGACTTGCTAATTGTCCGAAAAATCAGTGATTTAAAGCAAATCTTCGGCCCGCACCATTCCGAAACCGAATGCACAGTATTCAAGCATTTCACTACCCCGGCGCGGCCGTTCTCCTCTATAATCCGGGTATTCCCTAGTGCGGGTAATCCCTGACCCGAATTGCCAGGGATCTTTTAAAGACCTTGGAGAACATCATGTTTGCATTTCTGATCGAAAAACTGAGCTTTTGGTTCGAAGCCGCCGAGCAACGTCGCCGTGAAGCGTATCTCGCGCAGTCGACGGACATCGTCCAGCTCGAAAAGCGCATCCGCTCGCTCGAATCGAACGGCTACAACGCGTAAGCGTTTCGTTCCTGGCGTCGAAAGCGCCGAACGTGAAAGTTGAAAAGCCCCGCATCGCGGGGCTTTTGCGTTTCTGCTGCTGCACGCTTTCGGCCGAGCCTCAATGCTTAGGCGGATGCTGCTCCAGCCACTGCTTCATGAACGCGATTTCCTTGTCCTGCGAAGCGATGATGTCCTTCGCAAGCTTGCGAAGCTTCGCGTCCTTGCCGTATTTCAATTCGACCTTCGCCATTTCCACAGCGCCCTGGTGATGCGGAATCATGTGCGCGACGAAATCCCGATCGGCGTCGCCCGTGTACTCGACACCCGACATCCCCGACATCATTTTCTGATCGGCCGCCTGAAACGCGGCGGTGGATGACACATCGGTGGGCTTCGGCGCGTGCTGTTCCATGTTCATGCCCGGCATCGCGTCGCTCGCAGGCGCGGCGGGCTGTGCGATCGCGCTTGCGCTACAGAGGGCGGTGAAGACGGCAAGCGCGATTCGTTTCGATTTCATCGTATCTCCTGTGAAAAGGGCGGTTGCGAAGCTGCTTCTGAGTGCGAACGCCTAGCCTAAAGCTTGCCACGGGGGTAAGGTAAAGCAGTTTCGTCTACATAAAAGAGCACACGATGCCAGGCCACATCAACGACACGACGAATAAACGCATCCGCGATCGCGTCGCGAGACTCGCATGTGTTTGTGTCGCGCTCGCCGCAGCTTTGTTCAGTCCGCAATCGACGTTCGCCAAGCCGGGCGGCGAACCTCTGGTGCTCGATACGCAAACCGGCATCCACAGCGGCGTCAGCGGAACCGTACTTCAGAGCGGGCCGCTCGGCGGTCCCGGCATGGTGCCGATGGCGACATTGCCCGGCCTGCCGCAGGAGGCGGAGCCGCCGATCGTGGTTTCACCCTACGTCGAATATTCGAACGGGCAGAGCACCGTGCCCACGCAACCCGGCGGCGGCATACGGCCGCGGGTGCCGCGCACGATTCATCCCTGATTGCTGGCCAGGCTTAGTCCGCGCGATGTTCCAGCTTGAACGACGCGTTGTCGTCCTCGCCGAGCGCATCGACGAGATAGGGCAGTGAAGCCTTCAGTTCCTTCGCCAGCGTGTAGGGCGGGTTGATCACGAACATGCCGCTGCCGAACAGCCCGAAGCCGTCAGTCGGCGGTTGCCGCACAGTCAGGGCGGCATGCAGCCAACCTTTCGGCTGGATGGCTTTCAACTGGTCAGCGAAGCGCTGCGACTCGATGCGCGTAACGATCGGATACCAGACCGCGTACGTTCCCGTCGCGAAGCGCTTGATGCTTTCGTCGAGACATGTAAGCGTGCGCGCGTAGTCGCGCTTGTCCTCGTACGACGGGTCGATTAGCACGAGCGCGCGGCGCGGCGGCGGCGGCAGAAGCGCCTTGATGCCGTCGAAGCCGTCGCCTTCGTAAATCATCGCGCGCCGGCCAGCATCGCGGAAATTGTGGCGCAGCACGTCGATCTCCGTGCTGTGGAGCTCGAAAAGCCGCATGCGATCCTGCTCGCGCATCGTGCGCCAGGCGAGATAGGGCGAGCCGGGGTAAAAGCGAAGATCGCCGTCGGGATTCAGCGCCTTCACTTCATCGACATAGTCAGCGAGGAGCGGCGGCAGATCGTCCCGATCCTGGAGCTTCCCGATCCCCGTTTCGAACTCCGCGTTTTTCGCCGCGTAGCCTTCGGTGAGCGAATAGACGCCGGCGCCGGCGTGCGTGTCGATGTACCAATACGATTTGTCCTTCAGGCCGAGATGGCGAAGCATCTGAATGACGATTGCGTGTTTCAGCACATCGGCGTGATTGCCCGCATGAAAGGCGTGACGATAACTGAGCATGACGAGAGGCCCGCGTGGGGCGTGAAAAAACAGGAATGAAAAAGGTGCGGGGGAGGGGGCCTATTCTAGCCGACGCCGCTCGCCGCAATATTCACGACGCCGGGCTTTCGCTGCAGCGCACTGCGTCCTTCATGCACAATAGCCGCTCCCGGGCACTCATGAACAGTCGGCCGAACGGCGTAGGCATTCTGATGTTTCGCACGAATTTTCCTATGCCGAACGGCCAGCTTGATGGTCGTGCTGACAGATGTTTTCATTCACCTGATGTCTTCCACTGGATAGGAGGTTCGCATGTCCTCAAACGGTAAGCTCGACGGCAAGACCGCGGTCGTGACGGGCGCGGCGAGCGGCATCGGCCGCGCGATCGCATTCACGCTCGCCGGCGCGGGCGCGGCGGTCGCCATCGCGGACCTGAATCAGGCGGGCGCCGACGCGGTCGCCGAGGAAATTCGCGGCCAGGGCGGAAAGGCCATCGGCATTGCGATGGACGTGACGAACGAAGATGCGGTGAATCAGGGCATCGATCGCGCCGCGTCGGAACTCGGCTCGGTGGATATTCTCGTGTCGAATGCGGGCATTCAGATCGTCAATCCGATCGAAAACTACGCGTACGCCGACTGGAAGAAGATGATGGCCATCCATGTCGACGGCGCGTTTCTCACCACCAAAGCCGCGCTGAAGCACATGTACAAGGACGATCGCGGCGGCGTCGTGATCTACATGGGTTCGGTGCATTCGCACGAGGCGTCGCCGCTCAAGTCGGCCTATGTGACCGCGAAGCACGGCTTGCTCGGCCTCGCGCGCGTGCTCGCCAAGGAGGGCGCGAAGCATAACGTGCGTTCGCACGTCGTCTGTCCGGGCTTCGTGCGTACGCCGCTCGTCGACAAGCAGATTCCCGAGCAGGCGAAGGAACTGAAGATCAGCGAAGAGGAAGTCGTGAAGCGCGTGATGCTGGGAGGCACCGTGGACGGCGTGTTCACCACCGTCGAGGATGTCGCGCAGACCGTGCTCTTCCTGTCCGCGTTCGAAACGGCCGCGCTGACGGGGCAATCGTTCGTCGTGAGCCACGGCTGGTTCATGCAATAAGGGAGAACACGCGGGATGTCGGAAATCGAGAACGAACACGCGGTGCGAGTGTCAGCTTCGGCCGAAGCGCGCGCGCAGTCCCGGATCCACTTGCCGCCCTACGAGACGATCGCGCTGATGCTGCAGGGCGGCGGCGCGCTCGGCGCCTATCAGGCGGGCGTTTATCAGGGGCTTCACGAGGCGGACATTCATTCGAACTGGATCGCCGGCATCTCCATCGGCGCGCTGAACACGGCGATCATCGCGGGTAACGCGCCGGAACATCGCGTGACGCGTCTGCTGGAATTCTGGGAGACGATCTGCCAGCCGGCATTCGGTTTCCCGTTGCCCGCCTTCGTCGAACGCGCGCTCTTCGATTCCGGCGACGAGATTCGCAAGGCGTTCACCGCGATGCAGGCCGCGGGCGCGGTCGTCGAAGGGCAGAAGGGCTTTTTCATTCCCCGCTTTCCGCCGCCGTCGCCGATCGCGTCGGGCTCGCCGCAAACCGCGAGCTACTACGACACGACGCCGCTCAAGGCCACGCTCGAGCGTCTTTGCGATTTCGACCGCATCAACTCCGGCGAGACCCGCGTGTCGGTCGGCGCGGTGAATGTCGCGACCGGCAATTTCGCCTATTTCGACAACAGGCAGATCGAGTTGCGCGCCGAGCATTTCATCGCATCCGGCGCGCTGCCGCCGGGTTTTGCCGCGGTCGAGATCGATGGCCAGTTCTACTGGGACGGCGGCCTCATGTCGAACACGCCGCTTTACGAGATCGCGCAGGCGACGCCGCGACGCGACACGCTCGCTTTCCAAGTCGATCTGTGGAGCGCGCGAGGGCCGGTGCCGGACAGCATCGTCGACGTAATGGGACGCGTGAAGGACGTGCAGTATTCGAGCCGCACGCGCCTCGTCACGGATCAGATGCAGCGCGCGCAGCGCTACCGGAACGTGTTGCAGCACGTGCTCGACCTCGTGCCCGAAGAAACTCGGAAGAATGACGAATGGTGCAGGCTTGCCGCCGAACTGGCGTGTTCGAAGCGCTACAACATCATTCACCTGATCTATCGGCAAAAGGAATACGAGGGTCATTACAAGGACTACCAGTTCGGCCTTTCGACGATGCGCGAGCACTGGGAAAGCGGTCTCGCCGACATGCGCCGCACGCTTGCGCATCGCGACTGGCTCGACATGCCCAACGGCGAATCACGCTTCGTCACGCACGACATCCATCGCGACGAACGGTGAACGCACCCCGAACGCTGGAATGCCCGGTTGGGCGAGAAAGTGTGTCACTTTGTATAATCGCGGACGCATTCCGGCGGCTGTCTCAGTCGACGTCGCCGGGCGCCAACACTTTTCCGGCTTTAGATGAACTCGATCGCGATCTGCTTCGTCTGTCTCGGCAACATCTGCCGCTCGCCCAGCGCGGAAGCGGTGATGCGCGACCTCGTCGAGCGCGCGAAGCTCGCTGAACGGATCGTCATCGATTCGGCGGGCACGGGCGACTGGCATATCGGCGAGGCACCGGACGAACGTGCCCAGAAAGCGGCGAAGAAGCGCGGCTACGATTTGTCGAAGCTGCGCGGCCGTCAGGTTGCCGCCGCCGATTTCGCGCGCTTCGACCTGTTCATCGTCATGGATGACGCGAACGCCACCGCATTGACGGCAGTCTGCCCGCCCGAGTATCGCGACAAGATTCGCCTGCTCATGGAGTTCGCCACGAACGACGACAGCCGCGTTGTCGTCGATCCCTATTTCGGCGGTGAGGAAGGTTTCGAAAAAGTGCTCGATCAGTGCGAGGACGCCTGCGAAGGCTTGTTGAAGGCCTTGCGTGCCCAACTGACGGCCTGACAGCCCGCGCCCGCACGCCAGCCGTGCGAGTGCCGAAGAAACCAATTAAAAAACTACTTATCTCGTCCCGGATACTTGACTAAAACTGTGGGATATTTATACTTGACGAAAATCATCGAGTATTAGCGTTAGCCCCCAATTATGAGACTCACCACGAAAGGCCGTTTCGCCGTCACGGCGATGATCGACCTGGCGTTGCGCCAGGAGCAGGGCCCGGTGACGCTGGCAGGCATCAGTCAGCGCCAGCGCATCTCGCTTTCCTATCTCGAACAGCTCTTCGGCAAGCTGCGGCGGCATGAGATCGTCGAATCGGTTCGCGGACCGGGCGGCGGTTACAACCTCGCGCGCCGCGCGGAGAACGTCACGGTCGCCGACATCATCATCGCGGTCGACGAGCCGATCGACGCCACGCAATGCGGCGGCAAGGGCACGTGCGAAGGCACGAAACAGCACGACGGCCACTGCATGACCCACGAACTCTGGGCGACGCTCAATCAGAAGATGGTCGAGTATCTGGATTCCGTCTCCTTGAAGGATCTGGTCGACCAGCAGCGCGCCCGCGAAGGTTCGTCGACGGTGCTGCGTGACCGGCGCGCCGAATCGGCTGGCGTCGAGGCCGCGCGCGTCGCGCCCAAGGGTCCGAATTCCATTTTCAACCTGGCCGGATGACATAGGCGTTGCGCCGGCACGAGAGCCGGGCGCGCAGATAGAAAGCATCCCAGCCAAGAGCTTTGACCGATTTCCCGGAGCGACTGATGAACAACGATATTCCCCACCTGCCCATTTACATGGACTACAGCGCGACGACCCCCGTCGATCCGCGCGTGGTGGACAAGATGATCCCGTATCTTCGCGAGCAGTTCGGCAATCCGGCCTCGCGCAGCCATCAGTACGGCTGGGATGCGGAGCGTGCGGTCGAGGAAGCGCGCGAGAACGTCGCGGCGCTCGTGAACTGCGATCCGCGCGAGATCATCTGGACGTCGGGTGCAACGGAATCGGACAACCTCGCGATCAAGGGCGCCGCGCACTTCTACAAGAGCAAGGGCAAGCACATCATCACTGTGAAGACCGAGCACAAGGCCGTGCTCGACACCACGCGTGAGCTGGAACGCGAAGGCTACGAAGTCACGTATCTCGACGTGAAGGATGACGGTCTCATCGATCTGGAGAAGCTCAAGGCGGCGATCCGCCCGGACACGATTCTCGTGTCGGTGATGAGCGTGAACAACGAAATCGGCGTGATCCAGGACATCGAGGCGATCGGCGAGATCACGCGCGAGAAGGGCATCATTTTCCACGTCGATGCCGCGCAGGCCACCGGCAAGATCCAGATCGACCTGCAAAAGCTGAAGGTCGACCTGATGTCGTTTTCGGCGCACAAGACGTACGGCCCGAAGGGCATCGGCGCGCTGTACGTGCGTCGCAAGCCGCGCGTGCGCATCGAGGCGCAGATGCACGGCGGCGGTCACGAGCGCGGCATGCGTTCGGGCACGCTCGCGACGCATCAGATCGTCGGCATGGGCGAAGCGTTCCGCATCGCGCGTGAAGAAATGGCGACGGAAAACGAGCGCATCCGCATGCTGCGCGACCGTCTGTTGAAGGGCCTCCAGGACATCGAAGAGGTGTACGTCAACGGCGACATGGAGCGTCGTGTGCCGCACAACCTCAATATCAGTTTCAATTTCGTCGAAGGTGAATCGCTGATCATGGCGGTGAAGGATGTCGCGGTGTCGTCGGGATCGGCGTGCACATCGGCTTCGCTGGAGCCGTCGTATGTGCTGCGTGCGCTCGGCCGCAACGACGAACTCGCGCACAGCTCGATCCGCTTCACGGTCGGCCGCTTCACCACCGAGCAGGATGTCGACTACGTGATCAACCTGCTGAAGACCAAGATCGCGAAGTTGCGCGATCTGTCGCCGCTCTGGGAAATGCACAAGGACGGCATCGACATCTCGACCATCCAGTGGGCCGCGCACTGAGCGACACGCGTCACCGAACAAAGGAGAGTTTGAATCATGGCTTATAGCGACAAGGTTCTGGACCACTACGAAAATCCGCGTAACGTCGGCTCGTTCTCGAAGGACGACGACACCGTCGGCACCGGCATGGTCGGCGCGCCGGCCTGCGGCGACGTGATGAAGCTGCAGATCCGCGTTGGCGCGGATGGCGTGATCGAAGATGCGAAGTTCAAGACGTATGGCTGCGGTTCGGCGATCGCATCGAGCTCGCTCGTCACCGAGTGGGTGAAGGGCAAGACGCTGGATCAGGCGCTGACGATCAAGAACACGCACATCGCCGAGGAACTGGCGCTGCCGCCGGTGAAGATCCACTGCTCGATTCTCGCGGAAGACGCGATCAAGGCAGCGGTCCTCGATTACAAGCAGCGTCATGGCGTCGTTGCGCCGGAAGCGCAGGCGACGGAAGCGAAGCAGCACGCGGCTTAAGTGACGAAAGCGGGCGCCATGCAGGTGCGTGGCGCCTCGGAGAGAGAAGCGAAGACTATGGCAATCACGTTGACGGATAAAGCGGCACAACACGTGCAGAAGTATCTGACGCGGCGCGGCAAGGGCGTCGGCCTGCGGCTGGGCGTGCGCACGACGGGCTGTTCGGGTCTGGCGTACAAGCTCGAATATGTCGATGAACTCACGCCTGAAGACACCGTGTTCGAGACGTCGGGCGTGAAGATCGTGATCGATCCGAAAAGTCTTCCGTATCTCGACGGCACCGAACTGGACTTCGCCCGCGAAGGTCTGAACGAAGGCTTCAAGTTCAACAACCCGAACGCGAAGGACGAGTGCGGCTGCGGCGAATCGTTCCGCGTCTGACGCGAATGACGCCGGCGGCATCGGCAAAAGAGGCGGCGCGTGCCGCCTTTTTCATTCGCGCACACTGAATCCATAGACATAGCATGGCCTCGCTTACCGACAGTCACTTCGACCTCTTCGATCTGCCGCAGACGTTCGCCGTCGATCCGCAGAAACTCGACGACGCTTATCGCACCGTGCAGGCGCAAGTGCATCCGGATCGGTTCGCCGCAGCCGGCGATGCGCAGAAACGTCTCGCGATGCAATGGGCCACGCACACGAACGAGGCCTATCAGACCTTGCGCGATCCGTTGAAGCGCGCGCGCTATATGCTGTCGCAGCGCGGCATCGACGTCGGCGCGGAGAACAACACCGCGATGGAGCCCGCGTTCCTGATGCAGCAGATGGAATGGCGCGAAAATATCGAGGATGCCGCGGGCGCGAAGAACATCGGCGCGCTCGAAGCGCTGCTCGACGAATTGCGTGAAGAAGAACGCGTGCGCTTCACGAAACTCGAAGCGCTGATCGACAGCAGATCCGATCAGGCCGCGAGCGAGGCGGTGCGGCAATTGATGTTCATCGAACGCGTGGCTCATGAAATCGGCGCGCAGATCGAGCGGCTGGAACACGCGTAAGACGAGTCAGCCGCAATAACCCCATAAGACCAACGATGGCTTTACTGCAAATCTCAGAACCCGGCATGGCCCCGGCGCCGCATCAGAGGCGCGTGGCGGTCGGTATCGATCTCGGCACGACGAACTCGCTCGTCGCGGCCGTGCGCAGCAGCGTGCCCGAAGCGCTGCCCGACGAGGACGGCCACGTGCTGCTGCCGTCGGTGGTGCGCTATCTGGAGAAGGGCGGACGACGCATCGGCCGGACAGCGAAGGAAGAAGCCGTCATCGATCCGCGCAACACGATCGTGTCGGTCAAGCGCTTCATGGGTCGCGGCAAGAGCGAAGTCGAGGGCG
The DNA here is from genome assembly GCF_964261745.1 of Caballeronia sp. S22. Lineage (NCBI taxonomy): Bacteria > Pseudomonadati > Pseudomonadota > Betaproteobacteria > Burkholderiales > Burkholderiaceae > Caballeronia > Caballeronia sp. S22. The sequence continues at coordinate 1,402,557 of NZ_OZ180035.1, forward strand.
CGGAGAACGCGCCGTACGATTTCATCGACGCGCCCGGCATGGTGCAGATTCGCACCATCGACGGCGTGAAGAGCCCGGTCGAAGTATCGGCGGAAATTCTCGCGACGCTGCGTTACCGCGCGGAAGACACGCTCGGCGAGGATCTCGTCGGCGCGGTGATCACGGTGCCCGCCTATTTCGACGAAGCCCAGCGGCAGGCGACCAAGGACGCGGCGAAACTCGCCGGCCTGAACGTGCTGCGCCTCCTGAACGAACCGACCGCGGCTGCCATCGCCTACGGTCTTGACAACGGCTCCGAAGGCCTTTTCGCTGTCTACGATCTCGGCGGCGGCACGTTCGATCTGTCGATCCTGAAGCTCACGAAGGGCGTTTTCGAGGTGCTCGCGGCGGGCGGCGATTCCGCGCTCGGCGGCGACGATTTCGATCACGCGCTGTATCGGCATGTGCTGGCGCAGGCGGGCGTCACGCTCGATACGCCGGAAGACGTGCGCCTGATGCTCGATCGCGTGCGCTCGGCGAAGGAAGCGCTGTCGGACGTGCCCGAGACGCGCGTTCAGGCGACGCTTTCCACGGGCGTCGAAATCGACGTCGCCGTGACCGAGGCGCAATTCGCCGCGCTGGCCGAATCGCTCGTCGCGCGCACGCTCGCGCCGACGAAGAAGGCGCTGCGCGACGCGAAAGTCGCGCCCAAGGACATCAAGGGCGTCGTGCTGGTCGGCGGCGCGACGCGCATGCCGGTCATCCGCCGCGCGGTCGAGGCGTTCTTCGGCCAGCCGCCGCTCGTCAATCTCGATCCGGATCAGGTCGTCGCGCTCGGCGCCGCGATCCAGGCCGATCTGCTCGCCGGCAATCGCCGTGGCGAAGGCGACGACTGGCTGCTGCTCGACGTGATTCCGCTGTCGCTCGGCGTCGAGACGATGGGCGGCCTCACCGAAAAGATCATCCCGCGCAACTCGACGATTCCCACCGCGCGCGCGCAGGATTTCACGACCTTCAAGGACGGCCAGACCGCGATGGCGATTCACGTCGTCCAGGGCGAGCGCGAGCTCGTGTCCGACTGCCGCTCGCTCGCGCGCTTCGAGCTGCGCGGCATTCCGCCGATGGCGGCCGGGGCCGCGCGCATTCGTGTGACCTATCAGGTCGATGCGGACGGGCTGCTTTCCGTGTTCGCGCGCGAGCAGGGATCGGGCGTGGAGGCCTCGGTGGTGGTGAAGCCGTCGTACGGTCTTGCCGATGACGAAGTCGCCCGCATGCTCGAAGAGAGCTTCCAGACCGCGGAAACGGACATGCACGCGCGCGCGTTGCGCGAGGCGCAGGTGGAAGCGGAGCGTCTGATCGAAGCGACGCACGCCGCGCTCGAGACCGATGGCGAACTGCTCGACGACGAAGAGCGCGCGGAAATTCTGACGCTCGTGACCGGGCTCACGGCGCTCGCGAGCGGCGATTCGGTCGAAAAGATCGAGGACGCCACGAAGGCGCTGGCCACCGGCACCGACGAGTTCGCCGCGCGGCGCATGAACAAGAGCATCCGCCGCGCGCTCGCGGGCCGCAAGCTCGACGATGTCTGATCGTCGCGCGGTTATCGAACAAACAAGCATTTACGGAAAATCAGTCCCATGCCTCAAATCGTTGTGCTGCCTCACGTGGAACTCTGCCCGGATGGCGCGGTGATCGACGCCGACGTCAGCAAGAGCATCTGCGACAACCTGCTGGAACACGGCATCGAGATCGAGCATGCCTGCGAGAAATCGTGCGCATGCACGACGTGCCACGTCATCATCCGGGAGGGCTTCAACGCGCTCGAGCCGTCCGAGGAAGACGAGGACGATCTCCTCGACAAAGCGTGGGGTCTCGAACCGACATCGCGGTTATCATGTCAGGCAATGGTGCCTGCCGACGAGGATCTGGTGGTCGAGATCCCGCGGTACTCAATCAATCACGCCAAAGAAAATCACTGACAGGAGGCTCGCCCATGAAGTGGACAGATACTCAGGAGATCGCGATGGCACTCACCGACGCGCATCAGGATATCGATCCCCAATATGTGCGTTTCACTGACCTGCATCGCTGGATTACTGAACTGGACGGTTTCGACGACGATCCGCAAAAATCCAACGAAAAGATTCTGGAGGCGATCCAGGCGGCCTGGATCGGGGACGCGGATTACTGATCCGGTCCTGCCTGCATTCCCACGAACGGCGGCTCATTGCGAGCCGCCGTTTTGTTTTCGCTCGCGACTTTCCGCTCGTCCGCAACGCATTTCATGTTTGACAGAACTTGACGTCGCGAGCGTTGTTGCCCCTTCCCCTGCGACTTAAAATCGCGCCCGCTGCGCGTCGGCAATCAATTCCGGCTCGCTGAATCACGCGTTCGGAAAAGGAATCGCCCGCGTGGCAATGCTTCGCATTGCAAACAAAATTCACATTGCCGAACTTGCGGCGGGTAACGGTCCCGCTGCGGACGATCCGCTGGCGATCACTTGGGGAGAAGTAAATGGGGAAACTCGGCCTGTCGAGGCGCGGTTTTCTGAAAGCGAGTGCGCTCGCTGGCGTGTCGGTGTTCGTTGCGCCGCTCGGCAGCCGTGCATTCGCCGCGTTGTTCGAAGAGAAGATTCTGACTCCCGTCCAGTGGGATGCGACAAGCGGCGGCGCGAAGTTTCGCATCGACGGCATCGCGAAGGTGACGGGCGCGAAGGTGTTCGCGCGCGACGTTCGCGCGGCGGACATGCCGCATTGGCCGAAGGACCAGTCGCACGCGCTGATCCTGCGCACGACGCGCGCCGACTGCATCTACGAGGGGTTCGATCTCTCGATGCTCGACGGCGGCCTCGCGCCCGATCGCATCGTCACCGCGGACGATCTCGCGCGCGACAAGCTCGCGTTCCCCGCTTTCTATGGCGACGACATGCTGCTGCCCGCCGGCAAGACGCCGGCGTATCTCGGGCAGGCGGTCGCGATCCTGATCTACCACGATTTCGCGCGTTTTCGCTTCGCGAAGGACAAGCTCCAGTTCCGCGACGGCGTCATCCGTTACGGCGCGACGACCGGTCCGATCGAGCGCGATCCGTGGGCGGCGTTCCGCTTCGTGCGCGTCGGCGGCAAGACGCCTTACGACGACGATACCTTCTCCAGTCTCAAGGACACGCCGCTCTTTCCGCACATGATGAAGAAGCGCGAGCCGGTCTGGGCGAGCGCCGCCGAGCACGGCAAGCTCGACGAGCAGGGTGTGTTCCATGCGAACGCGATCGGCGACACGCTCGATCATCCGCCGGCCGAGTGGCTCGTCGTGGACCGTGCTTATCGCACGCAATCCGTCGACACAGCCGCGCTCGAACCCGACAACGCGAACTGCTGGTACGACGCGGCGACGCAGTCGCTGCATATGGTCATCCCGACGCAAGGCCCGCATGAAGTGGCCGAAAGCGCGATCGAGATGACGGCGAAGTCGCGCTTTGCGGTAAAGAACCTGTTCCTGCATCCGTGCTACACGGTCGGCTATGGATCGAAGGATCACTACAACATGCCGTTCTACGGCCTGCTCGCGTCGCTGTACGGCGATGGCCGTCCGGTGCGTCTCGCCAACGATCGCTTCGAGCAGTTCCAGACTTCGCTCAAGCGGCACGCGTTCGACATGCGCTATCGCATGGTGATCGACCGGAAGTCGGGGCTGATTCAGGCGTTCAAGGGCGATTTCGTCGCCAATGGCGGCGGGCGTTGCAACTTCTCGCCATCGGTCGCGATGGTCGGTGCGACGGCGGCGCAATCCATCTACTACATCCCGAAGAGCGATCTGACCGCGACCGCGATCGCATCGCGCGCGGTGGACGCGGGATCGGCGCGCGGCTACGGCACGCTGCAGAGCATGGCCGCGACCGAGATGATGATCGACGAAATCGCGCACACGCTCGAACTCGATCCGATCGAACTGCGCCTGAAGAACGTGATGCGCACCGGCATGAAGAACACGCAGGGCGCGATTCCGGCGGGCGCCGTGCGCGCCGAGGACGTGCTTCGGCGCGCGCAGGCGCATCCGCTCTGGACGGAGCGCGCGAAACGCAAGTCGGAATACGAAGCCGCGCATCCGGGCAAGCGCTACGGCGTCGGGTTCGCGTGCACGCAGAAGGACTTCGGCACGGGCGCGGAGAGCGCGTTCGCCAGGATCGAATTCACCGTCGATGGTCGCATCGCGCTGCATCATTCGGGCGCGGAGATCGGCACCGGTTCGTCGACGTCGCAGGCGCTCGCGTGCGCGAAATGGCTCGGCAAGCCCGCGGCCGAGGTTCACATGGCGACGATCGACTGGACGGATCTACCTGTCGTCACGAGCGGCGATCCGTACATCATGTCGCAGGCCGAGCAGGATCGCCTGAGCGCGAATCCGCGCTGGTCGCCCGCGTACATGTCGCCGGCGAGCGCGACGAACTCCGCGTACTACTTCACGCACGCGACGCGCGAGGCGGCGCGCGTGATCTTCCGCCACGGCATCTGGCCCGCGGCGCTCGCGATCTGGGGGCAGGGCATCGGCGGCGGTCAGGCGACATCGTTCGTCGTGCGCATCGAAGACGCGCGTTGGACGGACGGCAAGCTTTCCGCCGACGGACTCGGGCCGATTGCTTTCGAAGCACTCGCGAAGAAGGCGCACGAACTCGGGCTCGTCACGGGCGCGGCGGTGCATACGTTCAACCGCTGGCAATGGAGCGAGGCGCAGTTCGATATCGCGGGCGAGGTCGTGCGGCTTCCGCTCGACGGTCTTTCGCTGCGCTTCGGCGACGGCCACGCAAAACGCGCCGCGAAAGCCACGCCCAACGGTTACACGGTGCTCGACCGCAAGCGTGTTTTCATCGCGCCCGTGCAACGCAACAACGCGACCGTCACGTACTACAGCGCGCTCGGCACGCTCGTCGAACTCGCCGTGAGCGAATCGAGCGGCGAGGTCGAATTGCTTTCGCATCATTCGATCATGGAATGCGGCAATCAGATCGCGCCGCAACTCGTATCGGGTCAGTTGCAGGGCGGCCTCGCGATGGGCATCGGGCACGCGCTGCACGAATATCTGCCGCTCTACGAAGACGGCCCCGGCAACGGCACGTGGAACTTCAATCGCTATCGCCTGCCGCTCGCGAGCGACGTCGCCGTGTGGAAGCAGACGGGCGAAGTGCTGCCGCCGCTTTCCGAAACCGACCCGCCGAAGGGCATCGCCGAAGTGGTGATGATTCCGGTGGTCGGGGCCATCGTCAACGCGATCGCGCACGCGATCGGCCATCGCTTCACCGATCTGCCGGTGACGCCGCAAAACATTCAGGAGGTGCTCGCATGACGGCCATCCAATCCGCCGCGAGCATCGAATCGCGCGCGCTCTCGATGACGATCAACGGCAAAAAGATCGGCCCGATGCAGGTGCCCGCCGGTCTGTCGATGATCGATTTTCTGCACGAATATCTCGGCCTCACCGGCTCGCGTCTCGGCTGCGGTCAGGGCATCTGCCACGCGTGCGTGGTGATCGTCGACCACGCGGACGGCACCAGCGAGGAAGCGCGCACGTGCATCAACGGCGCGCATTTCTTCGACGGCAAGTCCGTGCGCACGGTCGAAGGCCATGCGAAGCGCAACGAGCAGGGCGACGTCGTCGAAATGTCGACGGTGCAGCAGAAGTTCCTCGAACACTTCAGCTTCCAGTGCGGCTATTGCACGCCGGGCTTCGTCAACGCGACGACCGTGCTGATCGAAAGGCTCAGGCGCAATCCGATCGCGAAAGACCAGATCGAAGCGACGATCATGGACGCGCTGAACGAGCACATCTGCCGCTGCACCGGCTATGTGCGCTACTACGAAGCGGTCAAGGATCTCGTGCTCGCCACGCCCGGACTCGTGAAGGACGTCGCATGATGAGATCGATCCTGACCCGTGTCGTTGCGCCTTTGGTGGCGGCATCGTTCGCGCTCGCCGGTTGCGGCGGCCACAACGATATGGCGACACCGCCGAAAAGCTCGCCCGAGCAGATCGCGCGCGGACGCTACCTCGCGCATGCCGCCGATTGCGCCGCGTGCCACACGGCGCCCGGCGGCGCGCCGTTCGCGGGCGGCGTGAAGCTCGAATCGCAATTCGGCACCTTCTACGGCACGAACATCACGCCCGATCCGAAGCACGGCATCGGCATGTGGAGCGCCGACGAGTTCTACGGCGCGCTGCACGATGGCGTGACGCCGAAGCACAAAACTCTATCCCGCGATGCCGTACACGTCGTACCGGCAGATGTCGCGCGAGGACAGCGACGCGATCTACGCGTACCTGATGACGCAAAAGCCCGCGGCGGTGCCGAACGTCGCATCCGATCTCAAGTTTCCATACAGCGTGCGCTTCGCCGTGCGCTTCTGGGACATGCTGTTTCTGAAGGACACGCTGCCGGATGCATCGTCGGGACAGTCCGCCGACTGGACGCGCGGGCGCTATCTGGCCAACGCGCTGGGCCATTGCGCGGAATGCCACTCGCCGCGCGGCGCGTTCGGCCAGATGCAGGGCGCGCTGACGTTGCAGGGCGGCACGCTCGGGCGCATCGGGGCGCCGGACATCACGCCGACCGCGCTCGCCGCGCGCGGCTGGACGGGCGCGGATCTGCAGGCGTTCTTCGCAACCGGCGTGGCGAAGCAAGGTTCCGCGTTCGGCGAGATGCATCCCGTGATCTATCTGAGCACGCAGCACCTGAACGCCGATGACTTGCGCGCGCTCTCGACATACCTACTCGGCGACGCGCCGCCGCAACCCGCGCCGCTCGTCACCGTCAAGTTCGACGACACGGCGCAACTCACCGCGGGCCGCCATCTCTACCTCGATTCCTGCGCGGGCTGTCACGGGATCGAAGCTCAGGGCAAGCCGCATGTCGCGGTGGGCATGGATGGCAACTCGACCTTGCGTCAGGCCGACCCGCGCAATCTCGTCACGTCGATGCTCGACGGCATCGAGGCGCAGCGTTTTCCGGGCATCGAGAACATGCAAACCATGCCGGGATTCGCCGGCACTTACGGCGATGAGCAGATCGCGCAACTCGCGAACTATCTTCGCGTGACGTGGGGCGGACAGCCCGGCGATGTGACGGCCGACAAGGTGAAGTCGCTGCGCTAAATCGAGACGCTTGAAAAGACACGAGGCCACGCAACATTGCGTGGCCTCGTTGCATTTGACGCGCGATGAAAACGATCAGACCCGCGCGCCGCGCTCCGCGAGCTGGCGCTGCAGCGTCGGCCACATTTTGGCGACCGCTTCCTCGCCCGCGAGGATCGACGCGTTGCGCTGGCTGAAATCGCTGCTGCTCATCGCGACGAGATTCGGGCGAATCACCGCGTTTGCGTATTTGTCGAGTTCATAGGCCTTGATGGTCTGGCCCATGATCGTGAACGTCTGCATCAGCACGTCGAACGAACTGGACGTGAGCCCGCTTTCCGGCCGCGCCGAGATATCGACCGCGATCACGAAATCGGCGCCCATCTTGCGCGCGAACGCCGCCGGCACCGGACTCACGAGGCCGCCGTCGACATACTCGCGTTCGCCGATCTTCACCGGCTCGAAAATCGACGGCACGCTGCACGACGCCCGCACCGCGATGCCCGTGTTGCCGCGCTGGAAGAGAATCGGCTGGCCGCTCTTCAGATCCGTGGCGACGATGCCGAGCGGCTTCGCCATCTTTTCGATCGGACGGTTGTCGAGCGTCTTGTTCAGATAGTTTTGCAGCGCGACGCCTTGCAGGATGCCGCGCGTGCGAAAGGGCATCGCCCAGTCGCTGATCGAGGCTTCGTCCATGGTGAGCGCGAGCTTGTTGATCGCGATGCCGGTCATCCCCGATGCGTACAGCGCCGCGATCACCGAACCCGCGCTCGTGCCCGCGACGAGATCGACGCGCACGTTGCGCGCTTCGAGCGCCTTGATCACGCCGATATGCGCGAAGCCGCGCGCGGCGCCGCCGCCGAGCGCGAGACCGATACGAATCGGCCGCTGCGGCTCCGTGTTCGACGGCGGCGCGACCGGCGTGCCGGAGGCGGTTTCGCCCGACACGCCGCCGCTCGTGGTCGTGCAGGCGGCGAGAATGGACGATGCGGCCGCGAGCGAGAACGCGCGGCGCGAAAGACGGGGTGACGATGAATTCAAGTTGTGCTCCGGCGGTGCAGCGGGTCCCGGACGCCCGTCCGTGCGGGCGTTGCAGGCGGGTGTTTCGGGAGATCGGGAAAAGCGCGCACATCATAAAACAAAAGGCGCGCGGACCGGCACAAAGCGGGCGGCGAGTATAATTTCGTCTCATTTTGAGCGGGAATCGAGCGCGAGCGCGCACCGCCATTCATCGAGTAAACAGCAATGACCACCCAAGTCCGTACACGCTTCGCCCCGAGCCCGACCGGCTTCATCCATCTCGGCAATATCCGCTCCGCGCTCTATCCGTGGGCGTTCGCACGCAAGATGAAGGGCACCTTCGTGCTGCGCATCGAGGACACCGATCTGGAACGCTCCACCGATGCATCGGTCGATGCGATTCTCGAAGGCATGGCGTGGCTCGGACTCGATTTCGACGAAGGCCCGTTCTATCAGATGCAGCGCATGGAGCGTTATCGCGAGGTCGTCGCGCAGATGATGGAGAAAGGGCTCGCATACCACTGCTATATGTCGACGGAAGAACTCGACGCGCTGCGCGAGCGCCAGCGCGCCGCGGGCGAGAAGCCGCGCTACGACGGCACGTGGCGTCCCGAGCCGGGCAAGGTGCTGCCGCCGGTGCCGGAAGGCGTGAAGCCGGTCGTGCGCTTTCGCAATCCGTTGACCGGCGCGGTCGCCTGGGACGACGCGGTGAAAGGCCACATCGAAATCTCGAACGAGGAGCTCGACGATCTCGTGATCGCGCGCCCCGACGGCACGCCGACCTATAACTTCTGCGTGGTCGTCGACGATCTCGACATGAAAATCACGCACGTCATTCGTGGCGACGATCACGTGAACAACACGCCGCGTCAGATCAATATCCTGCGCGCGCTCGGCGGCGAGGCGCCGGTGTACGCGCATCTTCCGACGGTGCTGAACGAGCAGGGCGAGAAGATGAGCAAGCGCCACGGCGCGATGAGCGTGACGGGCTATCGCGACAACGGCTATCTGCCGGAGGCGGTCGTGAACTATCTCGCGCGCCTCGGCTGGTCGCATGGCGATGCCGAGATCTTTTCGCGCGAGCAGTTCGTCGAATGGTTCGATCTCGAGCATCTCGGCAAGTCGCCGGCTCAGTACGACCACGACAAGCTCAACTGGCTCAACGCGCATTACATCAAGGAAGCGGACAACGCGCGGCTCGCGGAGCTGACGAAGCCGTTCCTGCTGGAGGCGGGCGTCGATACCGCTGCCATCGACGGCGGCGCGCCGCTCGATCAGGCGATCGCGCTCCTGAAGGATCGCGCGTCGACGGTGAAGGAGATCGCCGATAACGCCGCAATGTTCTACCGCGAGCCTGCCATCGATCCGGACGCCTTCGCGCAACACGTCACCGATGCCGTGCGTCCGGCCATCGCCGACTTGCGTGCGGCGCTCGCGAACGTCGAGTGGAGCAAGGAAGCGATCGCGGCGGCGCTCAAGTCGACCCTCACGGCGCACAAGCTCAAGATGCCGCAACTCGCGATGCCGGTACGGCTGCTGGTCGCGGGCACGACCCACACGCCATCGATCGATGCGGTCCTGATGCTCTTCGGTCGCGATGCCGTGTTGAAGCGTCTGGAGAAGGCGAACGGCTGATTGCGCAACGACGGATGACTCGCGGCGGCGATCGCGCGTCATCCATTGCGCGCATCGGCGTCCGACGAGACAAAAAAGTTTCGCTTAAGTCGTCAGAAGGTATTTACAGCTTCAAATACGCCCTATACAATCTCGTTTCTGTTCTGCAAGGGGGTATAGCTCAGCTGGGAGAGCGCTTGCATGGCATGCAAGAGGTCAGCGGTTCGATCCCGCTTACCTCCACCAAAGAACAGATGAAGTAGCGCGAAGCTGTTTGACCGGAATCGGAAAGCGCAGAAAATACTTCACAAGTAGCACGAAGTTGTATAGAATTTCGGTCTTCGCTGATTGGCGTCAAGTAGGTTGCCAAAGCGAAAGGTAGTACAGACAGAATCACAAGTTTCTGTCCCCTTCGTCTAGAGGCCTAGGACATCACCCTTTCACGGTGAGTACAGGGGTTCGAATCCCCTAGGGGACGCCAGAACATCGGCGGCTGCTAGTAAAAAGCGCTGCAAGACTCGCAGGTGACATTGCGGGTTGATGAAAAGAAGTGGAGCGGTAGTTCAGTTGGTTAGAATACCGGCCTGTCACGCCGGGGGTCGCGGGTTCGAGTCCCGTCCGCTCCGCCAAACTTGCGAGCAGGAACACTCCGGCTAATGAGAGCCGGTTTTTTTTCGCCGCAAAGTGTGTAGAAGTTGAAGTCCCCTTCGTCTAGAGGCCTAGGACATCACCCTTTCACGGTGAGTACAGGGGTTCGAATCCCCTAGGGGACGCCAGAACATCGGCGGCTGCTAGTAGAAAGCGCTGCAAGGTTCGCAGATGACACTGCGAGTCGATCAAAGAAGTGGAGCGGTAGTTCAGTTGGTTAGAATACCGGCCTGTCACGCCGGGGGTCGCGGGTTCGAGTCCCGTCCGCTCCGCCAAATCGTTGTGCGAAAAATCCAGCCCGTCGGCTGGATTTTTTTTGCCCGCTCGCCGGGCCGCTCCCTTTCGTACGCCTTCGATTCGCACTCGACCGTAATAATGGCCATTGCCAGCCCGCGCGCACTGTCTTAGTGTTTAGGCACTTGTTCTCGTGCCCCGTGCGATGCTCGACCCGACCGAAGACCTCTCGCTCTATCAACTGCGCCAGGCGACCATGGCGGACTTCGCCTTCGCCGAAGCCCTCACGCACGACAACATGGTCGGCTATTACCGTCGCCATAATCTCGTGTGGCGCGGCGATCTCTTCCTCTCCAGCTGGCGTGAGTCCGAAAATTTCATCTTGCAGGCGGACGGAATTCCGATCGGGGTCATGCGCGTCACCGAAGAAGACAATTCGCTGCACGTCCGCGATGTGCAGATCGCGCAGGGTTATCGCGGGCGCGGAGCCGGAACGTTCCTGCTCAACACGGCGCATCGATGGGCGAGAGCGCGCGGGCTCGCCGAATGTCAGTTGCGCGTGTTCGTCGATAACCCCGCGGCGCGGCTCTACATTCGTCTGGGATACCGGCCGGCGGGTCCGCGTCTCGCGCAGCTCGGCGCGATCCGGCACATGGTGCGGCGCGTCTGAAGAACCGCGCCTATGCACCGTCGATTTCGCGCGTATCGCGATCATCGCGGGTATCGCGCGCGAAAAACGCGCGCGGGCTCTCGCCGAACGCACGACGGAACATCGCGGAAAATGCGCTCTGGCTTTGATAGCCCAGTTCGCGCGCGACTTGCGCGAGCGGGCGCCCCTGACTCAGTAGCGGAATTGCACGCGCGAGGACGGCCTGCTGACGCCACTGCGAAAAACTCACGCCAAGTTCCCGCCTGAACAGGCGTGCGATGGTGCGCGAACTCGCGCCCGCTTCCGACGACCAGCGTTCCAGATCAGAATGCGACGGATCGGCCAGCACGGCGTTGCATAAGGCGCGCAGTCGCTTTTCGTTTGGCATCGGCACGGAGAGCGGCAAAGGCTGCGAACGGATGATCTCATCGAGTGCGAGCGTGCCAAGCAGCCGCTCGCGTTGACGGGAAATCGATTCTTCGTCGAGCGCGGCGATGACTTCGCGCAAGAGCGGCGACACTTCGACGACGCGGCATGCGCCGAGTCCGGCCGGCACCACGCTCGCATCGACATATAGCGTGCGTAGATACGCGTCCTCGACGATCACGACTTCATGCGTGACATTGGGTGGCACCCAGATCGCGCGCGAGGGCGGCACCATCCAGGTGGAATCGGCGGTCGCGACGCGCAGCACGCCGCGCGACGTGTATGCGACCTGCGCCCAAGGGTGCGTATGCAGCGCGATACGCACGCCATAAGGAACCGGCCGCGACCGTACGCGAATCGGATGATCGAGCGTCGGCGAATGCTCGACGGGGATGTCGAGGTGCTCGACTTCCTCGCTCGACGGTCTCGATTCGACAAACGTAGGCATGTTCGCTCGGTTGGAGTGGGTTCGGGCGTCCGGGATTCATCGGGACGCACGCGCCGATGGTAGCCGAAAGCGCTCCCCGGAGCGCGCCGCGATTTTTGCGCGGGGCATAATTGCCGTGGGTCAACTTCCCGACAACAGGAGCGCGTTTTCGATGCAATACGTTTTTGTCTACGGCACGCTGCGCGCCGGTGAGGTCAACGATATCAACCGCGCAGCCGGACGCAACGGCATCGCGACGCCGGAATGGATCGGCGCTGCGCATGTCCGCGGGCGACTCTTTGACTTCGGCACGTATCCGGGCCTCGTGATCGACGAAGAGGGCGCGCCGATTCGCGGCGACGTCTATCGCATCGACGACGCGCTCGTACCCGTGCTCGATGAAATCGAAGAGATTTATCCGGGCGTCGAAGGCTTGTTCCGATCGCATCGACTGCACGTGGAAGTGGATGTCGATGGCAGGATGGATCGGATCGATTGCCTGATCTATCCGATCGCGGCTGCGGCCGTCGCCGGACAGCCGTGTATCGAGAGCGGAGACTGGGTGTCGCATCGCGCGACACGCGTGTGAGCGCTGGGCGATACAACGACTAAATAAATTCCGCACCGCCCCGGAGCCGATGTGTCGGTTCCAGGGCGGCGTGAATGGCCCCGTGCCTACAGTGTGAAGCCAGGCTTACTGGGTCGAGCCAGCCGCCGGCTTGGGCGATTTCTTGTGATGCATCGACTTGTGCGAAGGCGCCTGCGAGCGCATGTTTTGCATGTTCTCTTGCTGCGTCTGCAAATTTTGCGCACGCGATTCGATATCGGCGATCTTCGCAGGATCGGTGCTCATGGTCACGCCCTGATCGCTCTGGGCATAAGCGCCCGACGCGACCGCGCTGAGGGACAACAGAACAGCCAGGGACACTTTCTTCATTGTTACCTCCTAGTGGCAGTTGAACCCGGGAATCGTCTGTCCGATCCGGTGGAATGACGCCTCCGTCTGAGCAAAAATCGCTCCCGCCGCTTCGCGGGACGTCAGCCGCGAGCCTCGCGCGTCTGACGATCAGACAATCCGCATCATAAGCCTGGAATCGGGCAACCGTGTGTCGTGCGTCCGTCCGGCGCCGGTCATGAACGCGCAGGCGTCGTCGTCGAATTATTTTAGAGTGCTTAGCATTTCGGCGCGCGCCCGGCTAGTAGAGATGCAACCAGCGATACACATTGAAGCGCGCGAGCCCGACGAGTTCGTGCATGGCGAGTTCGCTGTTCGCGAAACCTCGCATACGCGGAAGCAAGGTGACGCGAGTGGGCCGCACGTCCGACACGTAAGGCACGGGAGAGTAGCCGAAAGCCTCGAACGCGCGCATCGAGCGCCGCATGTGATACGCGGATGTGACGACGATCAAACGGCTGTCATGTGCGGGGCCCACAATTTCGGCCACGTTGCGTGCGTTCTGGTAAGTATTGAGGCTCTGATTCTCGCGCACGAGATCGCCCGGAGCGACGCCCTCCGCGAGCACGTAAGGCGCGTAATTGTCAGCTTCGGCCTGCCCGTGGCGCTGCGGGTCGCCGCCGCTCAGGATCACCTTGCACGACGCGCCGGTTTCGCGGCACTCGCGATAAAGCTTCCCGATGGCGGCGATGCGCCGCATCGCATTGAACTGCGGAACGAGTCCCGCGTCGCTGCGAGCGGTGCCGCCGCCCATCAGCACCATCGTCGTCTGAGGGGCGAACGACGGCACGTCGGTATGACGATAGCCGTGCTGCGCGAGATCGAGCAGCGGAGTCGCGAGCCAGCCTGCGCCCATCGCCCACGCGAACGCCGCCACGGCGATCGCGATCTGAGTGCGGCGACGTCGCCACAGCGCAAATAATGCAAAAAAAAGCAGCAATAAAGTGAATAGAACCAATTTGATTGGGGTAACGTATTGGTTTGAGGGCAATTCGTTCCGTCATCGCGTGCTTTGGAACGCATCGGCGGATGTCGCAGTAAAGCGCGTGATTAGCGCGCTCTCAACGGGGGCTTGTAATAGAAAGCAGCACCTAACGCAAGCGGCGGCCAAACATTCGGCTGCGAGTCGTCATCGCAGACGAGATTCGGCGCGCCGCGTTTAGTCGACGTCGCGGCCCGTTTTGCGACCGTCACGGGCGTCGTCATGGCTGCACAGGAAGAAAGAACGAGATGACCACGTATTCCAACGAAGTTGTACTCGAAGCACTTCGCCGTGCGCAGTATCGTCAGGTTCCCTGGGCGAAACGTCCCAACGTTTTCGACCTCCTGCGCGCGCTCGGTTTGCTCGAACTCACCCGGCAGCGCACCGTGGCGCCCGCGCCTGGATTTCATGCTCCCGTCGACATCGCGGTCGTCACCGAGCGCGGCAAGCACGAATTCTCGCGGCTCTCGCGCGACGAGCGCTCCAGCGACTGGGACTTGCGTCGTGCTGAACGTTACACGTTCGGCGGCCAGGAAGCGGTTCTGGAGGCGCGAGTCTAGTACTTCCGGGTACGCCCGGAAGCCTTCGACAGTCGACAGACGGGTCGAGGGCGGGTTGTCGTCAAACGAAAAAGCCGACAATCGGCCTGCAGTCGACGCTCAGCCAAAAAAAGTGCCCGTATCGCGAACGACACGGGCAGACCGGATATCACTGTTGCCACGCGCTGTTCATGGCATGGGGTGTGACTGGCGCGCGCCGAAGTGGTTCCTTGAAGCGCGCATCGTCCTGCAGCGAATTCAACGATGCTGCAAGTGCGGATCGCGTTCCGAATCCGGGCGTGGGCGCGCGTTACTCGCAATGTCGCCCCGCAGATCGCCACGCGGCGCGGGTGGCGCGGCGTCGCGACTCCTGCCGGCGTTCTGCGACGCGGCCATCGAGGCCTTCGTAGTCACGTGGAAATCGGATGCAGGCGGCGGGGGCTGGGCCTGGCTCATCGCCGCAGTGCTCGTCAGCGCGACGAACGCGCCATGCACGAGCAGAGTCGATGCCTTCATGGTGAAATCCTCGAAGCCTTCGTGGGGCCTGTTCGATCATTCACCAAGCTATGCTGTGATCCGCCGTAGCGCTGTAAGGAATGGTAAAGAGTTGTTTCGTCGTGGCCTCACGCCGGACGGCTGGCCCGCGCCGGCTGTGGCGTCGGCGCGACGAATTCGGAAGGACTGGATTTCGCGCAGGCCAGGGCCTGCGCGAGAGGCAAAACGTCTGCGTGAAGCCGGCAGCGCCGGCTTCGAAGAAGCGAATCCGGTCAGGCCATCTTCGCCGGAGCGCGCCACGATTCCGGATTCGTCCAGAACGCGCCGCGCAGACGATCGCGACTCGGCGGCGCCGGCGGTTTCGCGGCGCTCGAACCGATGCGCCCGCGCAGCGACACTTCACGGCCGTTGCTGGAAAGGCGCTTCACGATTTCGGCCAGCGTGCCGTCCGCCTGCCATTCATCGAAGCGGCGGCGGCAGGTCGGCGGGGACGGATAGCGTCCGGGCAACTTCGACCAGCCTTCGCCAGTCGACAGCACCCACAAAACCGCGTTGACCACAGCTCGCGCTTCGACGCGCGGACGTCCACGCCGTTCGCTACGCGCCGGCTCGGAACAGAACAACGCCTCGACCAGCGCCCACTCGTTATCTCTCAAATCGTCGAACAGCACCATATCTCACCTCAGCGAAGCTAACCCCGGTGCGCTGCCCCGCGCCGCGCACTCTGGGCGGAATTCGAAAAACGAATACCTGGGAAGGAGGCCGGAGCGGTTGCGGCGGACGAATGTTCGATGTAACCGCGTATGGCCCCGACCTCTGTGCGCAATGAAATGCGAGAACCGTGCCATGCATGTCGCGAAATCCGGGAAACCCGCATGGCAGTAGGCTGACGCGATGTCAGCATGGCCCGTATCAGACCCGAAACAGACTGATTAAGAAATCGGGACAATCACCAATCAAGTGCAATAGGCCCATCCAGCGTGCGTTTCGGCAATTTGCTGCACCGCAGCGAAACGTACGTTCGCGCATGAAATCACACCAATAGGCCGTTATAATTTCGCATGAAACAGGCTAATTGATGAGCAATCTGAATGAGCGCGCCATTGAACGTGACGTTGCGGCAACTGCGCGTCTTCATCGAAGTATCGAGATTGCGCAGCTTCAGCCGCGCGGGCGATGAGATCGGTCTGACCCAGTCGGCGGTCAGCCGCTGCGTGCGCGAACTGGAAGGGGAGATCGGTCTCAAGCTGATCGACCGGACGACGCGCGAGGTGCTATTGACCGACGTCGGCGCGAACCTCGTCGGCACCGTGTCGCGTCTTCTGGCGGATCTCGACGAAGCGCTGCGCGAGGTGCGCGATCTCGGTGAGCAGCGCCGCGGACGCGTGATCGTCGCGGCGAGCCCGACCGTCGCGTGCCGGCTGATGCCGCGGGTGCTCGCGACGTGCCTGCGTCAGTTTCCGCTGATCACGCTGAGTTTGCGCGACGACGTCCAGTCCGACGTCCTGCGCAAGGTCAAGTCCGGTGAAGTCGATTTCGGCGTGGTGATCGGACCGTTTTCCTCCGACGATCTGCATGGCGAGCCCGTGATGACCGATTCGTTCTGTCTCGTCGCGCGGCGCGACCATCGGCTCGGCCGCGAGGCCGCGGTGCCGTGGGCAGCGCTCGCCGGCGAGCGGCTCGTCATGCTCGACTACGCATCCGGCAGCCGGCCCATCATCGATGCCGTGATGCACGAGCACGGCGTCGAAGCGCAGGTCGTGCAGGAACTCGGCCACTCGGCGACCGTGTTCGGGCTCGTGGAGGCGGGCGTCGGCGTAAGCGTCTTGCCGTGGCTGGCGCTGCCGCTGCCGGCGGACTCGTCGCTTGTGGCATTGCCGCTCGAACCGCGCGCCGAGCGGACCGTGGAGCTCGTGCGCCGGCGCGATCGTTCGCTGTCGCCGGCGGCGGAATCGGTCTGGTCGCTGATCGCGTCGTTGCCGAGGCGTGCGGAAGACCTCGCCTAGGCCGTTCGGCCGACTGGGAAAACGCGGGACACGCGTTAGACTTCCTTTTTTAAGACAAGACGACGGGGCGAGCGATGAGTGAGTCGGAAGGAGCGGTGATCAGCGAACTGAGCCAGCTGGCTGGCGTGCACGGATCCGGTGCGCCGAACGCCCGCGACGCGGTGCGGGCCTTGAGGCCGTCGCAGATCCGCGAGGTCGCGAACGCGGGCTTCGGCGTACCCGACGTGCTTCCGTTCTGGTTCGGCGAATCGGACCGCGTGACGCCGCAGTTCATTCGCGACGCCGCAAGCCGCGCGCTCGCCGACGGCGCCACCTTCTACACGCACAATCTTGGCATCGCGCCCCTGCGTGAGTCGCTCAGCCGTTACGTAAGCGCGCTGCATGGCGCGACGACGCCAGCGCACATCGCCGTCACGAGCGCCGGCGTGAATGCGCTGATGCTCGCGGCGCAACTCGTCGTCGGAGCGGGCGACCGGGTCGTGGCGGTGACGCCGCTCTGGCCGAATCTCGTCGAGATTCCGAAGATCCTCGGCGCGAGCGTCGACACGGTCTCGCTGACTTATGACGCGCGTGGCTGGACGCTCGACCTCGACCGCCTGCTCGCGGCGCTCACGCCAGACACGCGCATGCTGATGATCAACTCGCCGAACAATCCGACCGGCTGGACGATGACGCGCGAAGATCAACGCATCGTGCTGGAACATTGCCGCCGTCACGGCATCTGGATCGTCGCGGACGAAGTCTACGAGCGTCTGTATTACGGCGACGGCGTGTCGGTCGCACCTTCCTTTCTCGATGTCGCCGCGCGCGACGAACGTGTGATCGCGGTGAATTCGTTTTCGAAGGCATGGCTGATGACTGGCTGGCGGCTCGGCTGGATCGTTGCGCCGACGCAGTTGATGGACGACCTCGGCAAGCTCGTGGAATACAACACCTCGTGCGCGCCGTCGTTCGTGCAGCAGGCGGGCATCGTCGCGGTGGAAGAGGGCGAGCGCTTCACGCAGACGCTCGTCGCCGATTTGCGCGCGAGCCGCGATCATCTGGTGAATGCTTTGCAGACGATCGAAGGCGTCGACGTCCGCGCACCCGACGGCGCGATGTATCTGTTCTTCTCGCTGCCGGGCGCGCGAAGCAGTCTCGAATTGTGCAAGTCGCTCGTGCGCGAAGCCGGTCTCGGTCTCGCGCCGGGAAGCGCGTTCGGCCCGGAAGGCGAAGGTTTCGTGCGCTGGTGCTACGCGTGCGATCCCGCGCGGCTCGACGCGGGCGTCGAGCGTTTGCAGCGTTTCCTGGCGGCGCGCGCCGTCGCCTGAGTTGTGCCGGCGTCGAGTGAGTTGGGTCGAGGTTGAAGCGTTCACCTTTACGCCCCGGTTGTTTTTGCGTAATATGGCGCTCAGTCACGCGCTTTCGCCTATGAAAGCGCCACCTCGTCCGGCTGGGATGGCCCGGCGATTCGCTCACCGATCGCCCAATATCGCCTCTCCCCGGTGCGTGCTCCCAATCAATATGACCGATTACAATCGGGCGAGCGCGTCTTGAAACTCCGCGTCCAGCTTTATCGTTCGCACCAGTTTGGTGGCGTCGGTCCTGCGCAAGCCCGATTTTGAATTGAATCATTGACCATACAGGGTTGACCCAAGCTGCATGAATACCCAAGAGGCGAAGATCGTCCTCGAGACTGCCTTGATTTGCGCGCAGGAACCGCTGAGGCTGAATGAATTGCGCAAGCTATTCGCCGACGACATTTCGGCGGATACCGTTCGCACGTTGCTCGAAGCGCTCAAGGCCGACTGGTCGGGACGCGGTGTCGAACTCGTGGCGCTCGCCTCGGGCTGGCGTTTTCAGAGCAAGCCGGCGATGCGGGCTTATCTCGATCGGCTGCACCCCGAAAAGCCGCCGAGGTATTCGCGGGCCGTACTCGAAACGCTGGCAATCATTGCGTATCGGCAGCCGGTTACGCGGGGCGATATCGAAGAGATTCGCGGCGTGACGGTGAACACGCAAGTCGTGAAGCAGCTGGAAGACCGTGGCTGGATCGAGGTGATCGGTCATCGCGACGTGCCGGGCCGTCCGGCGCTGTACGCGACGACCAAGCAGTTTCTCGACGATCTCGGTCTGACCGCGCTCGACGAGTTGCCCGCGCTGGACAATCCGGCGGCGCAACTCGAGGCATCGCTGCTCGCGCAGCATTCGATCGAATTCCCGGACAGCATCGCCGGGGACGCGCAGCCGGCGAGCGCTCAGGCGCAGGACACAGTCGAAGCTGCGAATAACGGGGAACACGATGCGGCCGCGCCGGTCAACCCCGTTGAAGCGGCGCAGTCGGCTGAAACCGTCGAAGCCGAAACATCCGGCAGCGATGAGAGCGCAGCCGACGTCCCGGCAGAGCACGAACAGGCAGAAGAACAGCAGGAAACACTCGGATCGGAACATGCGGACGCGCTGAACGAGCGCATCGCAGTGCCGCCCGGGATTCACGCGCAGTCGCTGAGCACCACGCACGACGCACCTGTGTCGATGCCGCGTGAAGAGGAAAGAGACGCAAGTCCATCGAACGACGCAGAACTGGACGACGACTCCGAAGAACCGACGGCGCGCCGCGCCTGACGCAATTGCAACGCCCCTGATCGCACAACCCGGCTCTCCATAAAGATCATCTCGAGACGACCAGCCGGACCGATCAGCGGATTTTTAGACGCGCCCGCGACGGGCGCGCGATTCGACATTTGAGGTTGTTTTGACACACTCCCACGACAGCGATTCGCCTGAATCCGCGCGCCCGGCGCATGCCGCGGACGCATCCGAGTCGGCCGACGCCGGCGAACGCACGCGCGCCGATCGCGCCGATGAAAGCGGCGAGGGCGAAGACCGGCCGCGCCGTGGGCTGCGCCGCGGGCCGCGCAGCCTGATCGCACGGCGTCGCGCTGTCGCGAAGACCAAGGACGAAAGCGTGCCGGGCGCCGTGAACGAGACGCCGCCCGATGGCGTCGTCGCGGCGCAGGTGCGCACTCCGCGCAAGGACCCGGCCGCAAAACCGCGCAAGAGCGAAGGCGCGAGTCCGCGCGGCCGCAAGAATGCGCGCGCCGACGCTGGCGAGGCCAGTGCCGAAGCGGCGGATGAACCGGTCGTGCAGGCCGAGGCATCCGCGCCGCGTGAAGGCGGACGGCGCAAGAACCCGCCGCAGCAAAAGCGCGGCGGCAAGCGCAACGCCAGTGACTCGGGGCCCGCGACGGTCGAGAGCGCGGCCGCTGCCGCCGTCGACGACGTCTTCGCCTACGTGACCTCGCCGGCCTTCGACGCCGACAACGGCTCGGGCGGCGTGCGCGCCCCGATGCTGCGACGCGGCCGCAACGCCCCGCAGCAAAAGCGCGTGCTGGAACCGGACGACGACGCGCCGAAGCTGCACAAAGTGCTCGCCGACGCCGGCATGGGCTCGCGTCGCGACATGGAAGAATTGATCATCGCCGGCCGCGTGTCGGTGAACGGCGAACCGGCGCATATCGGCCAGCGCATCATGCCGAGCGATCAGGTGCGCATCAACGGCAAGCCGCTCAAGCGCAAGCTCGCGAGCAAGCCGCCGCGTATCCTGCTCTATCACAAGCCGACGGGCGAGATCGTCAGCCACGCGGACCCGGAAGGCCGTCCTTCCGTGTTCGACAAGCTGCCGTCGATGAAAACGGCCAAATGGCTCGCGGTCGGCCGACTCGACTTCAACACCGAAGGCCTGCTGCTGCTTACGACGTCGGGCGATCTGGCGAACCGGTTCATGCATCCGCGCTACAGCGTCGAGCGTGAATATGCGGTGCGCGTGGTCGGCCAGCTGTCTGAGGGGATGAAGCAGAAGCTCCTGAAGGGCGTCGAACTCGACGACGGTCCCGCCAACTTCCTGCGCATTCAGGACGGTGGCGGCGAAGGCACGAATCACTGGTATCACGTCGCGCTGGCCGAAGGCCGCAATCGCGAAGTGCGCCGCATGTTCGAGGCCGCGGGTCTGATGGTGAGCCGCCTGATCCGTACGCGTCACGGTCCGATCGCGCTTCCGCGTGGCCTGAAGCGCGGTCGCTGGGAGGAGCTCGAAGACAATGAGGTGCGCAGCCTGCTGGAGTCGGTCGGCCTGAAGCTGCCGACAGCCGAGAAGGGCGGACGCAGTGCGGCGCCGCGCGTGCAACCCGATCCGATGCAGACGTCGATGGGCTTCATCACACGCGAACCGGTGCTGAGCTCGCACTCGCGCATGGCCCAGCAGCAGACGCCGGGTCGCGGCGGCCGGCGCGGTCAGCCGGGCGGCGTCGCCGGCGGCTTCGGGCTCGGCGGCATGGGCGGCGGATTCGGCGCCAACACGGGAACGGGCAACGCCGGCGGCATGGGCCGTCGCGGCGGACGCGAAGCGAACGGCAACCGCGTGGGCAACGAGCCGAACGGCAACCGGGCTAACGGTGGCGGCGGCCGGCCGGGTCCGCGCGGCGCTCGTCCGCAAGGCGGCGCGCCGGGCATGGGCGGCAGCGGCGCTGGCAAGCGTGCTGCGGGCGGCAATGCGCCGCGTGGCAATCGCCAGGGCGGCGCACAGCAGGGTCCGTCGCAGGGCAAGCCGGGCGGCGGCGCCGGCCGGGGCGCGCGCAATCGCTCGCGCGGCCGCTGAGCACAGCAAAGCGCAAAGAAAGGCAAAAACGCCATTGGGAATCGGGTGCGATGGCCGCACCTGTTTCCGATGGCGAAAACAAGCGCTTTACTCTTCGGGATCACGAAGACGAATCGACGTGAAATTGGGCTCAACAGGGCTGAAAGCGCGCGTTACGTTTGCGTTTATCCTGAAAAATGGCTAAAATCATGAAGTCGCTGGGCACGTAGTTTTTTCGCTGCCCGGGTGCGACCTCGGTTGAAGATGATGGGCGTTGCGCCCATTTTTTTTTGGCTATTCGGTTCGGCATCTCGGGAGCAGGGTGCGCGCCCGCATGAAGGCGCTCGCTCGCAGGTGTTTTTGCGTGGAGCGCGCGAAACACCTTGGAGTTACTGTGCAACTGACGGAATTGATAGAAACCACGGTCTCGGGCCTTGGCTACGAGCTTGTCGATCTCGAGCGTTCGGGAGGCGGCATGCTGCGTATATATATCGACCAGCCGGCTGGTATCGCCATCGAAGACTGCGAGAAGGTCACGCGCCAGCTCCAATACTTGCTCGAAGTCGAGAACATCGATTACGACCGGCTCGAGGTATCGTCGCCGGGGCTCGACCGCCCGCTCAAGAAACTGGCGGATTTCGAGCGCTTCGCGGGGAGCGAAGTCTCCATCACGTTGAAAAAGCCGCTGGACGGGCGCAAATCGTTCCGTGGCATCTTGCACGCCCCTGACGGCGACACGATCGGATTGGAATTTGAAGGGAAGGACGGCGCCGCGATGCTCGATTTCACGCTCGCGGACCTCGATAAGGCACGTCTCGTCCCCAAGGTTGATTTTAGGAGCCGCAAACAATGAGTCGCGAAGTATTGATGCTGGCGGATGCGCTGGCACGCGAAAAGAACGTCAACAAGGACGTCGTGTACGCAGCGCTGGAAGCTGCGCTTGCTTCCGCAACGAAGAAGCTCTTCGAAGAAGACGTGGATATCCGCGTCGCTATCGACCGTGAGAGCGGCGAGCATGAAACCTTCCGCCGCTGGCGCGTCGTGCCGGACGAGGCCGGCCTGCAAGAGCCGGATCAGGAAATCCTGCTGTTCGAAGCGAAGGAACAGAAGCCCGACGCAGAGGTGGACGACTTCATCGAGGAGCCGATTCCGTCGATCGAATTTGGCCGCATCGGCGCGCAGGCCGCCAAGCAGGTCATCCTGCAGAAGGTGCGCGACGCCGAGCGCGAGCAGATCCTGAACGACTTCCTCGAGCGCGGCGAAAAGATCATGACCGGCTCGGTGAAGCGCCTGGACAAGGGCAATTTCATCGTCGAGTCGGGCCGTGTCGAAGCGCTGTTGCGCCGTGACCAGCTGATCCCGAAGGAAAATCTGCGCGTGGGCGACCGCGTGCGCGCGTATATCGCGAAGGTCGACCGCACCGCGCGTGGTCCGCAGATCGAGCTCTCGCGCACCGCGCCCGAGTTCCTGATGAAGCTCTTCGAACTGGAAGTGCCGGAAATCGAACAGGGCCTGCTGGAAATCAAGGCAGCCGCGCGCGATCCCGGCGTGCGTGCGAAAATCGGGGTGATCGCCTACGACAAGCGCATCGACCCGATCGGCACGTGCGTCGGCATCCGCGGTTCGCGCGTGCAGGCCGTGCGTAACGAGCTCGGTGGCGAGAACGTCGACATCGTGCTATGGTCGGAAGATCCCGCGCAGTTCGTTATCGGCGCCCTCGCGCCGGCAGCCGTTCAGTCGATCGTCGTCGATGAAGAAAAGCACTCGATGGACGTCGTCGTGGACGAAAACGAGCTCGCCGTCGCCATCGGCCGCGCCGGCCAGAACGTGAGACTCGCAAGCGAACTCACCGGCTGGCAAATCAATATCATGACGCCGGACGAGTCGGCGTTGAAGCAGAACGAAGAGCGTGGCAAGTTGCGCGACCTGTTCATGGCGCGTCTGGATGTGGACGAGGAAGTCGCCGACATCCTGATCGACGAGGGCTTCACGAGCCTCGAAGAAATCGCCTACGTGCCGCTCAACGAAATGCTCGAAATCGAAGCCTTTGACGAAGACACCGTGCACGAGCTGCGCAATCGCTCACGCGACGCGCTGCTCACGATGGCGATCGCCAACGAAGAGAAAGTGGAAGGCGTCGCGCTCGAGCTGAAGAGTCTCGACGGCATGGACAACGAGCTGCTTGCCAAGCTCGCAGAGCACCAGATTCAGACCCGCGACGATCTCGCGGAGCTGGCAGTCGATGAACTGGTCGAAATGACCGGTATGGAAGAGGATGCCGCTAAGGCGTTGATCATGAAAGCACGTGAACACTGGTTCCAGTGAGAAATGACCATGGCGCACTGATATTTGGCGGCCTGTTTGGCCGCGTGACCCCGATCTAACCGCAAGGATATGTCCTTGCATCAAGAGGAATGAATGGCGAGTAACAACGTAGCCCAATTTGCCGCGGAACTCAAAATGCCTGCGGGCGTCCTGCTCGAGCAGTTGCAGGCGGCTGGCGTCCAGAAAGCGAGCGCGAATGACGACCTGTCTGAAACGGACAAGGCGCGTCTGCTCGATCATTTGCGCAAGTCGCACGGTTCCGCCGACGCCGACAAGCGCAAGATCACTTTGACCCGCCGGCATACGTCGGAAATCAAACAATCCGACGCAACGGGTAAAGCTCGCACCATTCAGGTCGAGGTGCGCAAGAAGCGTGTTTTCGTGAAGCGCGACGAACCCGGTCTCGAGCAGGCCGAGGCCGCGCCGAATCACGTCGAAGAGCCGGAAGTCGACGAGGCCGAACTGCAGCGCCGCGAGGAAGAAGCGCGTCACGCCGCCGAGCAGCTCGAACGCGAAGAGCGCGAGCTGAAGGAGCAACAGGCAAAGCTCGAACGCGAGGAAGCCGAGCGCCGCGCCCGCGAGGAAGCGGCGGAAGCCGAGCGCAAGAAGCAGGAAGAGGAAGCAGCGCGCCGTGCGGCGGCTGCGGCTCAGGCGGCGGAAATCTCGCGTGCGGCGCAGTCCGCGCGTCAGGAAGCGCGTACGCAGCCGGCGGTCGAAGCCAAGCCGGAACCGAAGCAGGACGATACCGCTCAGCGCGAAGCCGCCGAAAAGGCAGCGGAAGAGAAGGCCGCGAGCGAGCGCGCTGCTCAGCGCGAAGCCGCGAAGAAGGCCGAAGAAGACGCGAAGGCAAAGGCCGACAAGGCGCGTCTGGAGCAGGAAGCCATCGCGAAGCGTCGTGCGGCGGCGGAAGCCGAAGCGCGCGCCATCCGCGAAATGATGAACACCCCGCGCAAGGCGCAGGTGAAGGCGCCGGAACCCGCGCCCGCACCGAAGCCGGTGGAAGCGGCGAAGGCCGCCGAAGCGAAGGGCACGCTGCACAAGCCCGCGCGACCGGAAGGCGCGCAGGCGGCACGTCCCGCGGCGGCGAAGAAGCCGGCTGCACCTGGCACGACGGCTCCCGCATCGACAGCTCCGGCAGGCGCTGGCGACAAGAAGAAGGCTGGCAAGGGCGGCTGGCAGCAGGACGACGCATCGAAGCGCCGTGGCATGAAGACCCGTGGCGATTCGAGCGGCGGCGTCGATCGCGGCTGGCGCGGCGGTCCGAAGGGTCGCGGCAAGCATCAGGATCAGACCACGTTTCAGGCGCCGACCGAGCCGATCATCCGTGAAGTGCATGTGCCGGAAACCATTTCGGTGGCCGACCTCGCGCACAAGATGTCGGTGAAAGCTTCGGAAGTCATCAAGGTGATGATGAAGCTCGGCCAGATGGTCACGATCAACCAGGTGCTGGACCAGGAAACGGCGATGATCGTCGTCGAGGAACTGGGCCATCGCGCGGTCGCGGCGAAGCTGGACGATCCGGAAGCGCTGCTCGTCGAAGGCGAGGCCACGGAAGACACGGCAGAGAAGCTGCCGCGTCCGCCGGTCGTCACCGTCATGGGTCACGTCGACCACGGCAAGACCTCGCTCCTGGACTACATCCGTCGCGCGAAAGTGGCGGCGGGCGAAGCGGGCGGCATCACGCAGCATATCGGCGCGTATCACGTCGAAACGCCGCGCGGCGTCATCACTTTCCTCGACACGCCGGGTCACGAGGCCTTCACGGCCATGCGTGCGCGCGGCGCGAAGGCAACTGACATCGTCATTCTGGTGGTAGCAGCGGATGACGGCGTGATGCCGCAGACGAAGGAAGCGATCGCCCACGCGAAGGCGGGCGGCGTGCCGATCGTCGTCGCGATCAACAAGATCGACAAGCCGGAAGCCAACCCCGACCGCGTGAAGCAGGAACTCGTCGCGGAAGGCGTGGTGCCGGAAGAGTACGGCGGCGATTCGCCGTTCATCGAAGTATCGGCGAAGACCGGCCGCGGTATCGACGATCTGCTGGAAAACGTGTCGCTGCAAGCCGAAGTGCTGGAACTGACCGCGCCGGTCGATGCAGCCGCGAAGGGCCTCGTGATCGAAGCCAAGCTCGATAAGGGCAAGGGCCCGGTCGCGACCATTTTGGTGCAGTCGGGCACGCTGAATCGCGGCGACGTGGTTCTCGCGGGCAGCGCCTACGGCCGCGTGCGCGCAATGCTGGACGAAACCGGCAAGCCGACGAAAACGGCAGGTCCGTCGATTCCGGTTGAAATTCAGGGTCTGTCGGAAGTGCCGGCGGCGGGCGAGGAAGTCATCGTGCTGCCGGACGAGCGCAAGGCGCGCGAAATCGCGCTGTTCCGTCAAGGCAAGTTCCGCGACGTCAAGCTGGCGAAGCAGCAGGCCGCCAAGCTCGAGAACATGCTCGAGCAGATGGGCGAAGGCGAAGTGCAAAACCTGCCGCTTATCGTCAAGGCGGACGTGCAGGGTTCGCAGGAAGCGCTGGTTCAGTCGCTGCAAAAGCTCTCGACCAACGAAGTGCGTGTGCAGATCGTGCACAGCGCGGTCGGCGCGATCAGCGAATCGGACGTCAACCTGGCGACGGCGTCGAAGGCCGTCATCATCGGCTTCAACACGCGTGCGGATGCGCAAGCCCGCAAGCTGGCCGAGTCGAACGGCATCGACATCCGCTACTACAACATCATCTACGACGCAGTGGATGAGGTGAAGGCAGCGATGTCCGGCATGCTCGCGCCGGAGAAGCGCGAGACGGTGACGGGCATGGTCGAGGTGCGTCAGGTCATTCGCGTGCCGAAGGTCGGTCTGATCGCGGGTTGTATGGTCACGGACGGCGTCGTCAAGCGTTCCTCGTCGGTGCGCGTGATCCGCAACAACGTCGTGATTCACACCGGCGAACTCGATTCGCTCAAGCGCTTCAAGGACGACGTCAAGGAAGTGCGTCAGGGCTTCGAGTGCGGTATGTCGATCAAGAACTTCAGCGACATCGTGGAAGGCGACCAGTTCGAAGTCTTCGAAGTGACGGAAGTGGCTCGCACACTGTAATGCGCTAGCCGCCGATAAAAGGGCGGGGTGAGCCTGGCGGCTCGCTCCGCCCTTTTTGCATCGGGCGGCAAGAAAAGAAACACGGAAACGACATCATGGCTAAAAAACGGACATCCCCGAACCGCAACGTGCAGATTGCGGACCAGATCCAGCGAGATCTTTCCGAACTCATGCGCGAGGTCAAAGACCCGCGCGTGGGTCTCGTGACGATTCAGAGCGTCGAGCTCACGCCCGACTACGCGCACGCGAAGATCTATTTCACGACACTCACCGGCGATCCGAAACAGACCGAGCAAGGTTTGAATCACGCGGCGGGACATCTGCACAATATGCTGTTCAAGCGCCTGCATATCCATACGGTGCCCACGCTGCACTTCCACTACGACCAGACGATCGAGAAGGCCGTCGAGATGTCGCGCCTGATCGACGAAGCGAACGCCTCGCGCGCGAAGGACGCGGACGACGATCAGGAAGGCAAGTAAGCCATGAGTGGCACGGAAAAACAGGCGCGGCCGAAGATTCCGCGCCGCGCGCTGGATGGCGTGCTGCTGCTGGACAAGCCGCTCGGGCTGTCGAGCAACGATGCGCTCATCAAGGCGAAGCGGATTTATCTCGCGAAGAAGGCGGGCCACACCGGCACGCTCGATCCGCTCGCGACGGGTTTGCTGCCGCTTTGTTTCGGCGAGGCGACGAAGTTCTCGCAAGACCTGCTTGAAGCGGACAAGACTTACGAAGCGACCATGCGTCTCGGCATCCGCACGACGACCGGAGATGCCGAAGGCGAGGCCATCGACACGCGTGACGTAACGTGCGACCAGGCGGCGGTTTCAGAAGCAATGACGAAGTTTCTCGGCGAAATCACGCAGGTTCCGCCGATGTACTCCGCGCTCAAACGCGACGGCAAGCCGCTCTACGAATACGCTCGTGCAGGTCAGACGGTGGAACGCGAAGGCCGTCAGGTGACGATTCACGCGTTGCAGTTGATCTCGTGCGCGCTGCCGCTCGTGACGTTTCGTGTGACGTGCAGCAAGGGCACATACGTGCGCACCCTGGCGGAAGATATCGGCGAGGCGCTCGGTTGCGGCGCGCATCTGACGGCGCTGCGGCGCACGGGCGTCGGCGCGTTGACGCTGGAGCACGCGGTCACGCTGGACGAACTCACCGGCATGAACGAAGCGGAGCGCGATGCACGGCTTCAGCCTGTCGACGCGCTTCTGTCCACCTTTCCCGCGGTTGAACTGAATGACGAAGCGACCCAGCGCTTTCTTCACGGCCAGCGCCTGCGGCTCGCGGACGTCGTGCAAACGCGCCTCGAAGAAGGTCGCGTGCGTGTCTATGCGCGAGAAGGCGGTCGCCTGCTCGGCGTGGCGCGTGCGGGCGAAGGTGTGCTCGCGCCCGAACGATTGATCGTCACGGCGCAATAAAAAAGAGCCCGGTTGAGCGATCAACCGGGCTCTCTTCATTCCACGTGCGGCAATTCGGTCAGTGCGCCGCCGACGCCGCCGCTGCCGAATCCCCACCGCCCGAACGCTCGGGCCGCGTGATCCAGATCAACGCGATCAGCGCGACGAAAATCCCCGCGGAGATATAGAACATGTCGTTCACGCCGAGCTGCGCGGCTTGCTGCGTCGCCATGCTGTTGTACAGGCCGTAGGTCTGATCCTTCGAGAAACCGAGCGCGCCCATCTGCTGCATCGAGTTTGCAAAGACAGGGTTATACGAGTTGGCCTGCTCGACGAGTTGCGCGTGATGCACGATCGAACGATGCTCCCACGCGGTCGAGAAAATCGACGTGCCGATGCCACCGCACATGATCCGCACGAAGTTCGACAAGCCCGACGCCGCCGGAATCCGATGCCCCGGCAAACCCGACAGCGTGATCGACACGAGCGGAATGAAGAAGCCCGCCATGCCGATGCCCTGAATCACCGTCGGCACCGTGAGCGCCCAGGTATCGACGCCCGTCGTATAACGCGAGCGCATCCAGAAGCACAGCGCGAACACGAGAAACGCGGCGGTCGCGATGTAGCGCGGGTCGGTTCGGGGCAGGAACTTGCCGGTGATCGGCGAAAGCAGGATCGCGAACAGGCCGACCGGCGCCATCACGAGGCCGGCGTTCGTCGCGGTGTAGCCGATATCCGTCTGCAGCCACAGCGGCAGCAGCACGAGATTGCCGAAGTAGAGTCCGTAGCCGATCGACAGCGCGATCGTCCCGCCCGTGAAATTGCGCAATTCGAACAGCGACAGATCCACGACCGGATGCTCCGCCGTCAGCTCCCAAACGATGAAGAATGCGAACGAGATCACCGCGATCAGCGCGAGCACGACGATCGTCGTCGAGTTGAACCAGTCGAGATCCTTGCCCTTGTCGAGCATGACCTGCAGCGAGCCGACCCAGATCACGAGCAACGCGAGCCCGACGGTGTCGATCGGCGCCTTGCGGATCGCGGAATCGCGGTCGCGGAAGATCGCGAAGGTGGCGAGCGCCGCGGCGATACCGACCGGGATGTTCACGTAGAAGATCCACGGCCACGAGATGTTGTCGGAGATCCAGCCGCCGAGCACCGGGCCCGCGACCGGCGCGATGAGTGTCGTCATTGACCACATCGAGAGCGCCATCGGCGCTTTTTCGCGCGGATAGCTCGCGAGCAGGAGCGTCTGCGACAGCGGGA
This sequence comes from Caballeronia sp. S22, assembly GCF_964261745.1. Lineage (NCBI taxonomy): Bacteria > Pseudomonadati > Pseudomonadota > Betaproteobacteria > Burkholderiales > Burkholderiaceae > Caballeronia > Caballeronia sp. S22. The sequence goes on from NZ_OZ180035.1 coordinate 1,432,339, forward strand.
TCATCGGGCCGGCGACGGCGCCTTGCAGCACGCGCGCGGCGAGCAGGAACGGCAGCGTCGGCGCGAGGCCGCAGAGCCACGACGCGAGCACGAACAGGATGATCGAGCCGAGGAACAGCCGCACCTGGCCGATGCGCTGCGTAAGCCAGCCGGTGAGCGGCACCGAGATCGCGTTGGCGACCGCGAACGACGTGATGACCCACGTGCCCTGATCCGACGACACGCCGAGGTCGCCGGAGATCGACGGAATCGAGACGTTCGCGATCGACGTGTCGAGCACGTTCATGAACACGGCGAGCGATACGGCAATCGTCCCGATGACGAGCTTTCCGCCCGACAGCGGCGGGTGAACGACGTTTTGCGAAGACATGAGGCGAATCCGCTTACATCAGCTTGGCGGCGGATGCGGACTTCGTCGCCTTGCCGCGCGCCGACGACGGCGTGTTCTGCGCCGACGAACCCGCGCCCGTGCCCGCGTTCTGCTGGATGATGCGCGCGATTTCCTGATCGGCCTGCGCGCCGTAGTTGTCGAACACGTTGGTCTGGTAGACCGTGTTCTGCGCGTTGCCGAGCTGGCCGCCTTCCTCGTTCTTGATCGTCACGTCGACGTTCATCGAGAGGCCGATGCGCAGCGGATGCTGCTCCAGTTCCTTCGGATCGAGCTGGATACGCACCGGCAGACGCTGGACGACCTTGATCCAGTTACCCGTCGCGTTCTGCGCGGGCAAGAGCGAGAACGCCGAGCCCGTGCCGGCCGAGAAGCCGATGACCTTGCCGTGATACACGACGCTCGAACCGTACAGGTCGGCCGTCAGTTCCACGGGTTGCCCGAGGCGCATGTGCTTCAACTGCACTTCCTTGAAGTTCGCGTCGACCCACACGCCGTTGAGCGGCACGATTGCCATCAGCGGATTGCCCGGCGAGACGCGCTGGCCGACCTGCACCGAGCGCTTCGCCACATAGCCCGTCACTGGCGCCGGCAGCGTATTGCGCGCAAAGTTGATGTACGAGTCGCGCACCTTGGCGGCCGCGGCGAGCACGTTCGGGTGATCGGCGATCGTCGTGTTGGCCGTGAGCGAACGGTTCGACGCGAGTTCCTGCTCGGCGGAGTCGAGCGCGGCCTGCGCGCCACGGACCGCGTCGCGGGCGTGCGAGATTTCTTCCTGCGACACCGCGCCCGTCTGCGCGACTTGCATGCGGCGCTTCAGATCGTCCTGCGCGCGCGACAGATCCGACTTGCGCAACGCGATCTGCGCTTCGTACTGGTTGTTGTTCACGAAGAACGTGCGTACCTGGCGCACGGTCTGCGCGAGATTCGCCTCGGCCTGATCGAGCGCGACCTTGGAGTCGGCCGGATCGAGCGCGACGAGCGGATCGCCCACTTTTACGGTCTGCGTGTCGTCCGCGTTCACCGAGATCACCGTGCCGACGACCTGCGGCGTGATCTGCACGACGTTGCCGTTGACATAGGCGTCGTCGGTGGCTTCGTGGAAGCGCGCGACGAGGAAGTAGTACAGCCCGTACGCGACGGCGGCGATGATGATGACGAGCACGATCAGCGTCATCAGCCGGCGGCGTTTGCCGTTGCTTTGCTTCGGCGCGGGCGCGGCGGCGGTTTGTTGAGGGTCGCTCATGAAAGACTCCGAATATTCCGTATTGGTCTTGATGCGTGTTCTTGTGCGCGGCTTACTTCGACGGCGCGGACTGATTCGCCGCCTGCGTGCTCGCCGGATTCTGCCCGTTGCCGCCGATCGCGAGATTCGTGCTCGTCGCGTCGAAGCCGCCGCCGAGCGATTTGATCAGCGCGATTTGCAGATCGGTGCGCTTCAGGCGCAGATTCGTCACGGTCTGTTCGTTGGCGAGGCGGTTTTCGTCGGCGTTGAGCACCTGCAACTGCGGCGACAGGCCGGCCTTGTAGCGGATCACCGCGAGCTGATAGGCGCTCGACGCCGCCGCGAGTGCGCGCTGGGCGTCGGCCATCTGCTTGTCGAGCGAGCGGATCGCGGAAATATTGGTCGCGACGTCGTTCATCGCATTGATGAGCGTCTGATTGTAGTTCGCGACATCGCCCTCGAAGTCAGCGTAACGGCCCTTCAACTGGCCGCGCAGGGCGCCGGCATCGAACATTGGCAGATGAATCGCCGGTCCGATCTGGATCTGGCGGCTGCTCGCCTGCAGGAAGCGGCCCCAGCCGAACGCGTCGAAACCGAAGCCCGCCGCGAGGTTGATGTCCGGGAAGAACTCGGCCTTCGCTTCCTTGATATTGTGCGTCGCGGCTTCGACCTGCCAGCGCGCGGCGACGATGTCCGGGCGGCGCGCGACGAGGTCGGCGGGGACGTTGTCGGGCAGACTCACGTTGACGTTCGGATTGATCACGGGCTTGGCGATCTGCAGGCCGCGGTCCGGACCCTTGCCGAGCAGCGCGGCGAGCTGATAGCGGACGGTTTCGATCTGTCCGTCGAGCTCGGTCGAGTTCGTCTGGCTCGTCGCGACGTTGCCTTCCGCGGTGCGGCGCTCCACGTTGGTGTCGAGCCCGGCCGCGACGCGCCCGTTCGTGATGCGCCCGACGTCCTGCCGATTCGCGATCTCACGCTGGGCGACATCGCGCAACGCGTAGAGCAGCGCAAGCTGGTTATACGTGCGCGCGACCGATGTCGCCAGCGTCACGCGCGCCTGCTGCATGTCCGCCTCGGCGGCCTTTTGCTGCGAGACAGCCATGTTCAGCCGCGAGCGGTTCTTGCCCCACAGGTCGAGTTCCCACGACGCGCTCGCGAGCACGTTGTTCTCGCTGTACCAGGTGCCGCCGTAGGGAGGCGGGAAGAGCGCGTTGGCCGAATACAGCTCGCGCGTCCACGAATACGATCCGTTGACCTTCGGATAGAGCGCCGAGCGCGACGTTTCGATGTACGCCGACGCTTTCGCGATGCGCGATTGCGCCTGCGCGATGGTCGGATTGTCCGCGAGCGCCTCGTCGATCAGTTGCGGCAATTGCGGATCCCCGAACTGCTTCGCCCAGTCGAGCGCCGGCCACTGGCCGCCTTGTCCCGGCAGGCTCTGCGTGGCATCGAAGTTTTCAGGCGCGGCAATCTGCTTGTCGCTCGAAATGCCCGCGTAGTTCGCGCAACCCGCGAGCGCGAGCGCAGCCATCGCGGCAGCCACGGCGCTCTTCACGCGACGCTCGCCGGGCAGCGCGGACAAGGAAAGGTGGTTCATATCTCGTCTCTTGAGAAGAGAATTAAAGATGGACGTTGCAATCATTTTGTAGGCTTGCGATGACAAATTTGCTTGTCATCGCAATGACGTACCAGGCTTATCGTTGGCATGAAGCAGCGACGCGACGGAAGGATCGCAGGAATTTGCCAGAATCCGCCGAAGCATACTTTTCAGGAAACCCACTTCTTCGGGCGTGAAGCCCGCGAGCAGGTTATCCAGCACGCGCGTAAAGATGGCGGGAATCTTCTCGGCCGTCGCCTGGCCTTCGTCCGTCAGCGCGAGGCGCACGACACGCCGGTCTTCCTCGCTGCGTACGCGCGAGAGCAGGCCGCGCTTTTCCAGCCGGTCGATGAGGCGCGTCACGGCGCTCGCGTCGATCCCGTATTCGCGGGCGATGTCCGCGGCCGTCAGGCACTTGCCGACTGCCAGCATGAAGAGGATGCTTGCCTGTGTGCTCGTGATGCCGAGTTCGGATGTCGTGTGTTGCGTAACCATGTTCCACATGGTCGAGCGCACCCGGCCGATCAGGTAGCCGACGCTCTCGGCGAACACATAGTCGCCGATGGCCGCAGATTTCGGAGCGTCGCTCATGGAAATAATTGTGCGATTGCAATAGTTGACTAGGCAGGATTATAGGCAAGCGTTTCAGTCGCTGCAAGACTCTTTTCTGAAACCGCTTAACAATCGACCCTGCGCGGCTGCGACGCGCAGGGTCGAGACCCAAGACTTACGGGTTGAGTCCTATTGCAAGGGAACGACATCCATGCGTGCTATAATTTACGGTTCTCACCGCGCCGGGCCCGCATAGTCATGCTTGCATGACGGTTTCAAGGGGGGTTTGCCGAGCCATGAAGTCTCGCTGAAGAGACTCGCTCCGACGGCGCACAACCAAGACATCTCTATATGACTCGCGCCCTCCGCAATATCGCCATCATTGCCCACGTCGACCACGGCAAGACCACGCTCGTCGACCAGTTGCTCCGCCAGTCGGGCACGTTCCGGGAAAACCAGCAGGTCGCCGAGCGCGTCATGGACTCGAACGACATCGAAAAGGAACGTGGCATCACGATTCTTGCGAAGAACTGCGCCGTCGAATACGAAGGCACGCACATCAATATCGTCGATACGCCGGGACACGCCGACTTCGGCGGTGAAGTGGAGCGCGTGCTGTCGATGGTCGATTCCGTGCTGCTGCTCGTCGACGCCGTCGAAGGCCCGATGCCGCAGACGCGCTTCGTCACGAAGAAGGCGCTCGCGCTGGGTCTGAAGCCGATCGTCGTCATCAACAAGGTGGACCGTCCGGGCGCGCGTATCGACTGGGTGATCAACCAGACCTTCGATCTCTTCGACAAGCTCGGCGCGACCGAAGAGCAGCTCGACTTCCCGATCGTTTATGCGTCGGGCCTGAACGGCTACGCGGGTCTCTCGCCCGAAGTGCGCGAAGGCACGATGCGTCCGCTCTTCGAAGCCATCCTCGAACACGTGCCGGTTCGTCCGGCCGATCCGGACGGCCCGCTGCAACTGCAAATCACGTCGCTCGACTACAACTCGTACGTCGGCCGTATCGGCGTGGGCCGTGTCGCGCGTGGCCGCATTCGCCCCGGCATGCAGGTGGCGGTGCGTTCTGGCCCGGACGGCGCGATCATCAATCGCAAGATCAATCAGGTGCTGTCGTTCCACGGTCTCGAGCGCGTGCAGGTCGAAGAAGCGCAGGCCGGCGATATCGTGCTGATCAACGGCATCGAGGAAATCGGCATCGGCGTGACGATCTGCTCGCCGGACAATCCCGAAGCGCTGCCGATGATCACCGTCGACGAACCGACGCTCACGATGAACTTCCTCGTGAATTCGTCGCCGCTCGCGGGCAAGGAAGGCAAGTTCGTGACGAGCCGCCAGATTCGCGACCGTCTCACGAAGGAACTGAACCACAACGTGGCGCTGCGCGTGAAAGACACCGGCGACGAAACCACGTTCGAAGTGTCGGGCCGAGGCGAGCTGCATCTGACGATTCTCGTCGAGAACATGCGCCGTGAAGGCTATGAGCTCGCGGTGTCGCGTCCGCGCGTCGTGCTGCAGGAAATCGACGGCGTGAAGTGCGAGCCGTATGAAAACCTGACGGTCGATATCGAAGACCAGCATCAGGGCGGCGTGATGGAAGAACTCGGCCGCCGCAAGGGCGAAATGCTCGACATGACCTCCGACGGCCGTGGCCGCACGCGTCTCGAGTACAAGATTTCGGCGCGCGGTCTGATCGGCTTCCAGAGCGAGTTCCTGACGCTCACGCGCGGCACGGGTCTGATGAGCCACACGTTCGATTCGTACGCGCCGGTGAAGGAAGGCTCGGTCGGCGAGCGTCGTAACGGCGTGCTGATCTCGCAGGACGACGGCGCCGCTGTCGCCTATGCACTGTGGAAGCTGCAGGATCGCGGCCGCATGTTCGTGTCGCCCGGCGATGCGCTCTATGAAGGCATGATCATCGGCATTCACAGCCGCGACAACGACCTCGTCGTGAACCCGATCAAGGGCAAGCAGCTGACCAACGTGCGCGCGTCGGGCACCGACGAAGCCGTGCGCCTCGTGCCGCCGATCCAGCTTTCGCTGGAATACGCGGTCGAGTTCATCGACGATGACGAACTCGTCGAAGTGACGCCGCAGTCGATCCGTCTGCGCAAGCGTCATCTGAAAGAGCACGAGCGCCGTCGCGCGAGCCGTGAAGCGAACGCCGAGTAAGTTTCAGGCGTCGATCGCATCGGCAGAGCAAAAGCCGCCTTCGGGCGGCTTTTGCTTTTTTCGTCGTCATGCAAGAGACCCTTGCGTATCTCATAAAAGCCCGCACATGCTTGTTGCGTAAAGGATGACGACGGCAGGCACATGCGGCGATCCGTCATATGACTATTCGTTCTGTGCTATGCTTCTTTGATTAGCTGTCGCTTTTTAGGTCCTTCCAAGCAGACTTGATTCGCGCAATCCGCTAAACGGTCAGGCCGTGGCGCGGAAGGTTTCTTAACCCGCACTTCCTCGAGAAACTCGAAGAAAGGTGAGCGTAAAATGATGAAGCAATTCCAGTCGAACTCTTATCTGTTCGGCGGTAATGCTCCGTACGTCGAAGAGTTGTACGAGCAATATCTCGATAATCCCGCGTCAGTGCCCGAGACCTGGCGAGCCTACTTCGATGCGTTGCAGAACGTGCCCGCATCGGACGGCACGGCTCATAACGACGTGGCCCACGGCCCCATCGTCGAGTCGTTTGCTCAGCGCGCAAAGGCGAACGCCTTCCTGCCGCGCGAAAGCACAGGCGACCTCACCACCGCGCGCAAGCAGGTCTACGTCCAATCGCTGATCGGCGCGTATCGCTTCCTCGGCACGCAATGGGCGAACCTCGATCCGCTCAAGCGCCGCGAGCGTCCCGCGATCCCCGAACTCGAACCCGGCTTTTACGACTTCACCGAAGCCGACATGGATCAGGTGTTCAACGCGAACAACCTGTACTTCGGTTTCGAGCAGGCATCGCTGCGCGACATCGTCAAGGCGCTGCGCGATACGTACTGCGGCACGATCGGCGCTGAATTCATGTACATCAGCGACCCTGAACAAAAGCGCTGGTGGAAGGAGAAGCTCGAGTCGATCCGCTCGACGCCGAACTTCACGAACGAAAAGAAAAAGCACATCCTGAACCGCCTGACGGCCGCCGAAGGCCTCGAGCGTTTCCTGCACACCAAGTATGTCGGCCAGAAGCGCTTCTCGCTGGAAGGCGGCGAGAGCTTCATCGCGTCGATGGACGAAGTCGTCCGTCACGCGGGCAAGAGCGGCGTGCAGGAAATCGTCATCGGCATGGCGCACCGTGGGCGTCTGAACGTGCTGGTCAACACGCTCGGCAAGATGCCGGCGGACCTGTTCGCCGAATTCGAAGGCAAGCACGTCGATGACCTGCCGGCCGGCGACGTGAAGTATCACAAAGGCTTCTCGTCGGATGTCGCCACCGAAGGCGGCCCGGTTCACCTGTCGCTCGCGTTCAACCCGTCGCACCTGGAAATCGTGAATCCGGTGGTCGAAGGTTCGGCCAAGGCGCGTATGGATCGCCGCGGCGACGAAGAAGGTCTGCAAGTGCTGCCGGTGCAAGTGCACGGCGACGCGGCCTTCGCGGGCCAGGGCGTCGTGATGGAAACGCTGAACCTCGCGCAGACGCGCGGCTACGGCACGCACGGCACGCTTCACATCGTCATCAACAACCAGATCGGCTTCACCACGTCGGACCCGCGCGATGCGCGCTCGACGCTGTACTGCTCGGACGTCGTCAAGATGATCGAGGCGCCGGTGCTGCACGTGAACGGTGACGATCCCGAAGCCGTCGTGCTCGCCACGCAGCTCGCCATCGACTTCCGCATGAAGTTCCACAAGGACGTCGTCGTCGACATCATCTGCTTCCGCAAGCTCGGCCACAACGAGCAGGACACGCCGGCCGTCACGCAGCCGCTGATGTACAAGACCATCGCCAAGCATCCGGGCACGCGCGCCGTCTACGCGGAAAAGCTCGTGCAGCAAGGCGTGATCACGGCCGACGACGCCGACCGGTTCATCAAGGAATATCGTCAGGCGATGGACGAAGGCCATCACACGATCGATCCCGTGCTCTCGAACTACAAGAGCAAGTACGCGGTCGACTGGGTGCCGTTCCTGAACCGCAAGTGGACCGACGCGGCCGACACCGCCGTGCCGCTCGCCGAACTGAAGCGTCTCGCCGAGCGCATCACGACGATTCCCGAGAACTTCAAGGTTCACCCGCTCGTCGAGCGCGTGATCAACGATCGCCGCGCGATGGGTCTCGGCGAAGCCAAGCTCGACTGGGGCATGGGCGAGCATCTCGCGTTCGCGTCGCTGGTCGCATCGGGCTACGCCGTGCGTCTGACGGGCCAGGACTCCGGTCGCGGCACGTTCACGCACCGTCACGCGGTGCTCCACGATCAGAACCGCGAGCGCTGGAACGACGGCACCTACATTCCGCTGCAGAACATCGCGGAAGGCCAGGCCAAGTTCACGGTGATCGACTCCGTGCTGTCCGAAGAAGCGGTGCTCGGCTTCGAGTACGGCTATTCGACGGCCGAACCGAACACGTTCGTCGCGTGGGAAGCGCAGTTCGGCGACTTCGTGAACGGCGCGCAGGTCGTGATCGACCAGTTCATCTCGTCGGGCGAAGTGAAGTGGGGCCGCGTCTCGGGTCTCACGATGATGCTCCCGCACGGCTACGAAGGTCAGGGTCCGGAGCACTCGTCGGCGCGTATCGAGCGCTTCCTGCAACTGTGCGCGGACCACAACATGCAGGTGGTCCAGCCGACGACGCCGGCGCAGGTCTTCCACCTGCTGCGCCGTCAGATGATCCGCCTGTTCCGCAAGCCGCTGATCATCTTCACGCCGAAGTCGCTGCTGCGTCACAAGGAAGCCGTGTCGGATCTGACGGAACTGTCGAAGGGCTCGTTCCAGCCGGTCATCGGTGAAGTCGAGCAAGGCATTGAGCCGAAGAAGGTCAAGCGCGTGGTCGTGTGTTCGGGCCGCGTGTACTACGACCTCGTCGCGCATCGCCGCGAAGCGAAGAGCAACGATGTCGCCATCATGCGTATCGAGCAGCTGTATCCGTTCGCGCACAAGCAGTTCGACGCGGAAATCAAGAAGTACGAGAACGCGACGGAAGTGGTCTGGGTGCAGGACGAGCCGCAGAACCAGGGCGCCTGGTTCTACGTCGAGCACCATCTGCGCGAAGGCATGCGCGACGGCATGAAGCTGGCCTACAGCGGCCGTCCGGCTTCGGCATCGCCGGCAGTCGGCTACTACGCGAAGCACTACGAGCAGCAGAAGGCGCTCGTGGAAGGCGCGTTCGGCCGCCTGAAGGGCGCGCAGATCATCGCGAAGTAAGCAACGCTCGAGAGACCGGGCGCGCACGCCGCAGCCCGGTCCCGACGCTCGAACACACAGACACGCATTAGGACAATACAGAAATGGCTATCGTAGAAGTCAAGGTTCCCCAGCTTTCCGAGTCGGTCTCGGAAGCGACCATGCTGCAATGGAAGAAGAAGCCGGGTGAGGCTGTCGCCCAGGACGAAATCCTCATCGAAATCGAGACCGACAAGGTCGTGCTGGAAGTGCCCGCGCCGTCCGCGGGCGTTCTGGCGCAAGTGATCAAGCACGACGGCGATATCGTCACCGCCGATGAACTCATCGCGAAGATCGACACCGAAGCGAAAGCGGGCGAAGCGCCTGCCGCCGTCGCCGCTGCCGGCGACGCCGAAGTGAAACCCGCGCCGGTCGCGGAAACGACCGCCGCCGCTGCTCCGGCTGCTGCGCAAGCGTCGGCGGGCGGTGCTGCCTCGCCTGCCGCGACGAAGATTCTGGCCGAGAAGGGCGTTTCGGCGGATCAGGTGTCCGGCTCGGGCCGCGACGGCCGTATCACGAAGGGCGACGCGCTCGCCGCTTCGGCATCGGCTCCGGCGCCTGCGAAGGCTGCTGCTCCGGCTCCGGCCGCCGCCCCCGCGCGCGCCGCCAAGCCCGCGCTGCCGCAAGTGTCGGCGCCGGCATCGGCCGATCAGTGGCTCAAGGACCGTCCGGAACAACGCGTGCCGATGTCGCGTCTGCGTGCGCGTATCGCCGAGCGTCTGCTCGAATCGCAGCAAACCAACGCCATCCTGACGACGTTCAACGAAGTCAACATGGCGCCGGTCATGGATCTGCGCAACAAGTACAAGGATCGCTTCGAGAAGGAACATGGCGTGAAGCTCGGCTTCATGTCGTTCTTCGTGAAGGCCGCCGTGCATGCGCTGAAGAAGTTCCCGCTCGTGAACGCATCGATCGACGGTAACGACATCGTCTATCACGGCTATTTCGACATCGGTATCGCGGTCGGTTCGCCGCGCGGCCTGGTGGTGCCGATCCTGCGCAATGCAGATCAGATGAGCCTCGCCGACATCGAGAAGAAGATCGCCGAATTCGGCCAGAAGGCGAAGGACGGCAAGCTGTCGATCGAAGACATGACCGGCGGCACGTTCTCCATCTCGAACGGCGGCGTGTTCGGTTCCATGCTGTCGACGCCGATCATCAACCCGCCGCAGTCCGCGATTCTCGGCGTGCACGCGACGAAGGAACGCGCCGTGGTGGAAAACGGCCAGATCGTGATCCGCCCGATGAACTACCTCGCGCTGTCGTACGACCACCGCATCATCGACGGCCGCGAAGCCGTGCTGTCGCTGGTCGCGATGAAGGACGCGCTGGAAGATCCGGCCCGTCTGCTGCTGGACCTGTAAGAAAAAGCAATTCGCCTCGATGCGCGCGATAGGCTCGCGCGCATCGCACGAGGCTGCTCCGCATGAGCGGAGCCAGACCAAAGGAAAGTCATGTCCAAGGAATTTGACGTCGTCGTGATCGGCGCGGGCCCCGGCGGCTATATCGCGGCGATTCGCGCAGCGCAGCTCGGCAAGACGGTTGCGTGTATCGAGAAATGGAAGAATCCGGCGGGCGCGTTGAAGCTCGGCGGCACATGCCTGAACGTAGGCTGCATTCCGTCGAAGGCGCTGCTCGCGTCGTCGGAAGAATTCGAAAATGCGTCGAAGCATCTGGCCGATCACGGCATCAGCGTGTCGGACGTGAAGCTCGATGTGTCGAAGATGCTGGCGCGCAAGGACGGCATCGTCGAGAAGATGACGAAGGGCATCGAGTTCCTGTTCCGCAAGAACAAGATCACGTGGCTCAAGGGTCATGGCAAGTTCACCGGCAAGAATGCTGCCGGCGTGCAGATCGAAGTGTCGGGCGAAGGCGAGACGGAAGTCGTCACGGCGAAGAACGTGATCATTGCGACGGGTTCGAAGGCGCGTCATCTGCCGAACATTCCGGTCGATAACAAGATCGTCGCGGACAACGAAGGCGCGCTGTCGTTCGACGCCGTGCCGAAGAAGCTCGCCGTGATCGGCGCGGGCGTGATCGGTCTGGAACTCGGCTCGGTGTGGCGGCGTCTCGGCGCGGACGTGACCGTGCTCGAAGCGCTGCCGCAGTTCCTCGGCGCGGCGGACGAATCGCTCGCCAAGGAAGCCGCGAAGCAGTTCAAGAAGCAGGGTCTCGACATTCACCTCGGCGTGAAGATCGGCGAAGTGAAGACGTCGGACAATGGCGTTTCGATCGCTTACACGGACAACGCGGGCAACGCGCAGACGCTGGAAGCGGACCGCCTGATCGTGTCGATCGGCCGCGTGCCGAACACCGATAACCTCGGCCTGGAAGCAATCGGCCTGAAGGCGAACGAGCGCGGTTTCATCGACGTGGACGACCATTGCGCGACGAGCGTGCCGAACGTGTACGCCATCGGCGACGTGGTGCGCGGCCCGATGCTCGCGCACAAGGCGGAAGACGAAGGCGTGGCGGTGGCGGAGATCATCGATGGTCAGAAGCCGCATATCGACTACAACTGCGTGCCGTGGGTCATCTACACGGAACCGGAAATCGCGTGGGTCGGCAAGACGGAACAGCAGCTCAAGGCCGAAGGCCGCGAGATCAAGACCGGCCAGTTCCCGATGATGGCCAATGGCCGCGCGCTCGGCATCGGCAAGGCTGAAGGCTTCGTCAAGATGATCGCCGACGCGAAGACCGACGAGATCCTCGGCGTGCACGTGATCGCGGCGGACGCATCGGATCTGATCGCGGAAGCCGTTGTCGCGATGGAGTTCAAGGCGGCGTCGGAAGATATCGGCCGCATTTGCCATCCGCATCCGTCGCTGTCGGAAGTGATGCGTGAAGCGGCGCTGGCCGTCGACAAGCGCGCGTTGAACATGTAATCGAGCTCGGCTTCGGGCAGTCAGGCATCGCACACGAAGGCGAGCGGATCAAACCGCTCGCCTTCGTCACTTCAAACGGCAGAAGATGAACGTCACCGAATACTACGAAAGCGAACTGCGCACGCGGGGTTATCAATCGGACGAGGCGCAGCTCGCGGCGGTCGCGCGCCTGCAGCAGTGCTACGAAGAGTGGGTCGCATACAAGTCGCGCCGCTCCAACGCGCTCAAGAAGTTTCTCGTGCGTCCGGACCTGCCGCGCGGTGTCTACATGTGGGGTGGCGTCGGACGCGGCAAGAGCTTTTTGATGGACAGCTTCTATGCCGTCGTGCCGGTGCAGCGCAAGACGCGGCTGCATTTTCACGAGTTCATGCGCGAAGTGCATCGCGAGCTGGAAGAGCTGAAAGGGCAGGCCGATCCGCTCGACGAACTGGCGAAACGCATCGCCAAACGATACCGGCTGATCTGCTTCGACGAATTCCACGTTTCGGATATCGCCGACGCGATGATTCTCTATCGTCTGCTCGACCGCCTCTTCAAGAACGGCGTGCAGTTCGTGATGACGTCCAATTACGAGCCGGACACGCTGTATCCGGAAGGGCTGCATCGCGATCGTCTTCTGCCCGCGATCGAACTCATCAAGGAGCATCTCGATGTGCTCAACGTCGATGCCGGCACCGACTACCGCAAGCGCACGCTGTCGCAGGTGAAGGCGTATCACACGCCGCTCGGCGCGGCGGCGAGCGAAGCCTTGCGCGCGGACTACGCGAAGCTCGCGGCCGTGCCCGACGAAAGCCCGATCCTGCACATCGAAAAGCGCGAGATCAAGGCGCTGCGTAAGGCCGACGGCGTCGTGTGGTTCGACTTCGCGACGCTCTGCGGCGGCCCGCGTTCGCAGAACGACTATCTCGAACTGTCGAACCGGTTCCATGCGGTGATCCTGTCGGACGTGCCGCAGATGACGCCGCGCATGGCGTCCGAAGCGCGCCGCTTCACGTGGCTCATCGATGTCTTCTACGACCACAAGGTGAAGCTGCTGATGTCGGCGGCCGTTCCCGCGGAAGAGCTGTACGTGGAAGGACCGATGGCCAACGAATTCGCGCGCACGGTTTCGCGCATTATCGAGATGCAGTCGAAGGAGTATCTGGAGGCGCCACGGCGCGTCGCGGATATCTCGCTCACCTAATACGAGTATCAAAAATCTGCGGTTAGCCAATCGGCATAAGGCTTTGGGGGCTATTTCAAGATTCGGATCACTCCGATTTGCCGGCTTTCGGGTACTCGGTATCGTCGATGCCGGTTATCAGTCAGCAAATTGGAGAAACTACCGTGAAGCCCTACCGCGACATGTCCGACGAAGAATGGCAGATGGTCGCACCGCTGCTTCCCGAACTGCGCCCGCGTCTGGAGTTGCGTGGCCGGCCGCTCGCCAACACCCGCGCCGTGCTCAACGGTGTGCTCTGGGTGATGTACAGCGGCGCGTCGTGGTCCACGCTGCCGCGCAAATATCCGTCGTATCAGACGTGTCATCGGCGTTTCAAGACGTGGCACGAGTCGGGCGTCCTGCTGCGCGTCATGTCGCAACTGTTCGGGCCGGCCGGAGAATCGCTCTATGCGTTGATGACATCGCGCATGCGCGTGCCGCCGGAGTTCAAGCCCGAGAGCGTGGGCTTGCCCGAAGGCGTGCAAGTGGTCGAGGTGCATCACCGTCACGCCGCATGATCTCGTCGAACGCACGTACGAGATAAGCAAAGCCGGTCGAAGATATATAGCTTCGACCGGCTTTGTCCTTTCTGGAACTTACTGCTGGCGCAGCCAGGTCTGCGAACGCCCCAGCAGCGACACGCCGATATACCCGCGCACGACGAGCTTCTGCCCGCCGTCCTCCATCTTCATCTTGCACTTGTAGAGCTTGCCGTTCTCGGGATCGAGAATCTGGCCGCCGTCCCATGCATCGCCGTTCTGCCGCATGCCGGTGATGATCGTCATGCCCTTGACCAGTTGATCCTTCCGCTCATCGGTGCAGGCCGTGCAGCGTCGCTCGGGATGATCGAACTCGCCGATGCCACGCACGACTTTGCCCGACAACTGGCCGCTCCCGTCGTCGACGATCTGGATGATCGCTTTCGGCTTGCCGGTCTGATCGTCGATGGTTTGCCAAGTGCCGACGGGCGTCGCCGCCTGCGCGAACACGCTCGCGGCGAAGGTGGCGCAGAGCGCGCCGAGCATCACGCGCGCGCCGCGCGAGCCGATGGAACGGGTCATGTCGTCTCCTTGTTGTGATCGCCCGAGCATACGAGAAAGCGACCGCTCCCGTCTGGGAGGAAACGTTCTAGCGGCGCGCGTTCAAGACTCAGACGCCGCCTTTCAGACCCGCTTCGAGTGTGGCGAACGTGCGCTCGTCGGTGCGATCGAAATGCAGCGGCGTGACCGAGACGCGGCCGGACGCGACCACCGCCGTTTCGCTATCGGGCGAATTCGGGCGCGGGCCGCGCTGAAAGCGCAGCCAGTGATAGTCGATGCCGCGCGGATCGACGAGCGGCAGCACATCGATGCCTTCCACGAGGCCGACACCCTGCCGCGTCACGGTCAGCGGACCGGCGGCGGACGCGTCGCAATCGGGGAAGTTGACGTTCAGGCACGTGGGCGCGTCGTGGGAGATCGCGAGCAACTGGCGGATCACGCCGGGCGCCAGCGCGCGCGCCGTATCCCAGCGCACGTTCTCGCGATCGGTGAAGGTCTGGCTGAGTGCGATCGACGGCAAGCCGAGCAGCAGGCCCGTCATCGCCGCGCCGACGGTGCCGGAGAACATCGTCTCAACGCCGAGGTTCGCGCCGCGGTTGATGCCGGAGAGCACGAGCGTGGGCGGCGCGTCCTTCATGATGTGGCGCGCGCCCATCACGACGCAGTCGCCGGGCGTGCCCTGCACGCCGTAGCGCCGCTCGCCCTGGCGCGACACGCGCAGCGGCGAATGCAGGCTGATGGAGTGCGACGTGCCGCTTTGATCGTGCTCGGGCGCGATGACCCAGACTTCGTGCGCGAGTTCGGCGGCGACGGCTTCCAGCGCGGCTAAGCCGGGCGCGTCGATGCCGTCGTCGTTGGTGATGAGCACACGCTGCACGATGGGTGAGAGGGCGGACATCGCGAATCGCTCCTTGGTCGATGGTGAAAAGTATCGACCGATTATTACAGAGTTCGCGTATTCGGGCGTCCGCTGCCCGGTTCTTCCTGACGCCTTACTTTACGCCCAGGCCGCGCAGCACCGCGTTGCCGTCTTCGGTCAGACGCAGTTTCGGCGCGCCCATATCCGGCGACACGATCTCGACATAGCCATATTCCTGCAACGAGGCGACGTCGGGCGTGGCGGCCATTACGTCGATGGGCGCGTGAAACAGCAACAGCAACGTCGCGATTTCGTGATGGCTCAGAAGCCTTTTGATGGCTCGCACGGGTGCGGAAGCCGGACGGCGGAGGTTCATGAACGAATTCCTCAAGTTTGCATGACGATGTGCGGCGCTTCTGGCGCGGTGCCTCTGCGCGGACCTTGATGTCGATGGAGTGCGGGAAGGTTATCGGCCGACTCTTAGGCGAAACTTAAAACACGCGGCGCGCGACGCGGCACGTTGTTACATCCGATGTCACGAGTTCAGCGTTCATTTCATCGGCGTGCCGCTCAGAAGCGATAGTCAGGATTCTTCGGGTCGAACGTCAGATCATCGAAGGGTTTGATCTCGATGCGCTCGAACACGACGCTTTCGAAAATATTGCCGTCGTTGTCGTACGACTCCACCGTGCGGAAAACCGGCCGCTCGAGGTCGAGCCCGAGCACTTCCTTCTTCGCGTAAAACTCGGGCTGTCCCGTGGGCGTTTCATACGTGAGCGCGACGACGCGCAGACCATCGATCATCTTCACCTCGATATTTGACGGCTTCGTGATGCCCGCTTCGGCAAACCTGCGCCCTTCGTCGATGAAGCGCTGCGTGATCGCGACGATGCCGAGCTCGCGGATCGAATGATTCGACTGCGCGCGGGCGAAGGCGCCATTCACCGATGTCCACATCGGCACGACACCCAGCAAGCCGCCCAGATGACCGTAGAGTTGGTCGGGGCGTTTTGAATCGTCGTAGATGACTTCCTGGCCCGCATGCGCGCCATCGGGCAGCCATTTTGCGTAGATGCGCAAGGGCTCGCGCGTGACGCGCACGAGCATGTGATCCGCGCGCTTCGGCCACTTCCCCTTGATGCGCTCGCGCCGGCGCATCGTGAATTCGCAGGACTGGAAGTCGTCCAGGCCCTCCTGCAAATAGCGCGGCAGCGTGCGCGCGTCGAGCGAGTGAAACAGGGCGACGAGTTGCGCGTCGTCGAGTTTCGCGAGCGCGCCGCTCTCGGCCGAGCGCGAGAGCCATTGCGCCTGCTGCTCGACGCTCAATTCACCGACGCGCACGACGTCCTCGGTTGCATCCGCGCGTGCACCTGAACATGCGAGCGCGAGCACGAGACACAACAGGCCCGCGCACGCGAGCAGCAAGTCAGAAGCTTGGCGGCATCGCGCACGCGGCATGAGCATCTCCGAAAGTCAGTCCTGCGATTTTCGTGGTTTTAATTCGGCGTCGCGCAATTCGCGTCTGAGGACCTTGCCGATCGTCGTGAGCGGCAGCGTGTCGCGGAACTCGACGTAGGATGGCACCTTGTAGCCGGTCAGGTGTAAACGGGCGAACTTCAGCAGTTCTTCCACCGTGAGCGCGTCGTCGCGACGCACGACGAACGCCTTCACGCGCTCGCCCGTCACCGGATCGGGCACGCCCACGGCGGCCACCGCGCGCACTTTGGGATGCGCGGCGAGCACGTCCTCGATTTCGTTCGGATACACATTGAAGCCCGACACGATCATCATGTCCTTCTTGCGGTCGATGAGCCGGATGATGCCGCGCGCGTCCATCACACCGATGTCGCCGGTCGCGAGCCAGCCGTTTGGATCGATGGCTTTCGCCGTGTCCTCGGGACGGTTCCAGTAGCCTTTCATCACTTGCGGGCCGTGCACGCAGAGTTCGCCCGGTTCGTCGACGTTCGCCCATGCGCCATCGTCGCGGCGCATGCGCACGAGCGTGGAGGGCACTGGCACGCCGATGCTGCCGTCGAATTCGCTCGCGCCGTGAGCATCGAGCGGCGTCGCGGCGACGAGCGGCGAACATTCGGTGAGGCCGTAGCCTTCGACGAGCGTCTGGCCGGTCATCGCCCTGAAGCGCTCGGCGATCACGCGCTGGGTCGCCATGCCGCCCGCCATCGCGAGCTTGAGCGCGGAGAAGTCGCGCTGGCGGAACGCGTCGTTGTCCATGAGCGCGCTGTAGAGGGTGTTGAGCGCGGTGATCGCCGTGAAGTTTTCGTGACGCAGCGTGCGCATGAGCGCGTTGATATCGCGCGGATTGACGATCAGCACGTTGCGCGCGCCGATCGCGAGAAAGGCGAGCGCATTCACCGTCAGCGAATAGATGTGATAGAGCGGCAACGGCGTGACGATGATTTCCTCGCCATCGACGAGCTGCCCGCCTGCCCATGCGAGCGCCTGCAGCAGATTGGCGATGACATTGCGATGCGTGAGCATCGCGCCCTTCGCGACGCCCGTCGTGCCGCCGGTGTACTGAATGAACGCGATGTCGCCATGACCGACGCGCACCGGCTCGAACTTCTGCCGCGCGCCGCGCGCGAGCGCCTGCGGCAGACGGACCGCATCGGGCAGCGCGTACGCGGGCACCTGCTTCTTCACATGACGCAGGAACAGATCGATCGCGCGGCCTTTCACATTGAGGCCGTTGCCGAGCAGATCGCCAAGCCCGGTCACGACGATATTCCTCACACGCGAGCCCGGCTGCGCGTCCTGCACGGTCCTCGCGAAGTTCTCGAACACAACCACGGTCTGCGCGCCGCTATCCTTGAGTTGATGGCTCAGTTCGCGCACCGTGTAGAGCGGATTCACGTTGACGACGATCGCGCCCGCGATTAGCGTGCCAAAAAGCGCGACGGGATAGACCAGCGTGTTGGGCATCATCAGCGCGACGCGATCGCCGGGCTTCACGCCGATGCTTTGAAGATACGACGCGAACGCGTGCGCCTTCTCGCCGAGCGTGGCGAATGTCAGCTCGGAGCCGAGACTCACGAACGCGACGCGATCCCGAAACCGCTCGACGCACTCGTCGAAGAAATGCGCGAGCGAGCGATAGCGCGAAGGATCGATGTCTCGCGTGACATACGGCGGATACGACGCGTACCAGATGCCGTCCGTCGCGTGCGGCGTAAAAGCCCCGCGCGGCGCTGTCTGTCCCGGGCTCATGTGGTGTCTCCGTCGGCGCGCTTCGTTTTCGTCGACTGGCGCGCCTTATTTTTTGCTTCTTCCGCTTACCGCTCCAGTATCGCGACGACGCCCTGGCCGCCCGCCGCGCAGATCGAGATCAGTCCGCGCAACGGCTTGCCGTCGCCGCGTTCGGGCGCTTTCGCGAGCATCTTCGCCAGCGTGCCGACGATGCGCCCGCCCGTCGCCGCGAACGGATGACCGGTCGCAAGCGATCCGCCGTTCACGTTGAGCCGCGCGCGGTCGATCGCTCCGAGCGACCCGCCCAGGCCTAGCGCGGTGCGGCAGTATTCATCGTCTTCCCACGCGGCGAGCGTGCACAGCACTTGCGCGGCGAACGCCTCGTGAATTTCGTAAAAATCGAAGTCCTGCAACGCGAGCTTGGCGCGCGTGAGCATCGACGGCACCGCGTAAGCGGGCGCCATCAGGAGGCCTTCGCGCTTGTCGAAAAAGTCGACGGCCGCGGTCGCGGAGAACGTGAGGAACGCCTGCACCGGCAGTCCGCGCTCGGCGGCCCATTGCTCGGAGGCGAGCAGCACGGCCGATGCGCCATCGGTGAGCGGCGTCGAGTTGCCTGCGGTGAGCGTGCCGGCGTCGCGATCGAAGACGGGTTTCAACTGCGACAGCTGATCGAGCGTGACATCGGGGCGCAGGTTGTTGTCGCGCGCGAGCCCCTTGTACGGCGTCATCAGATCGTTGAAGAAACCGCGCCCATAAGCAGCCGCGAGCTTGCGATGACTTTCCTCGGTCAGCGCGTCCTGCGACTCGCGCGAAATCTTCCAGCGCTTGGCCATCAGTTCGCAGTGCTCGCCCATCGAGAGGCCCGTGCGCGGTTCCGCGTTGCGCGGCAAAAGAGGCCGGAAGAACATGCCGGGCCGCAGTTTCGCGAGCGCGCCGACACGCTGACCCGCCGAGCGTCCACGATTCGCTTCGAGCAGGATCTTGCGCATGCGCTCGTTCACGGCGATGGGCGCATCCGACGCCGTATCCACGCCGCCCGCGATGCCCACGTCGATCTGCCCGAGCGCGATCTTGTTGGCGACCAGAATCGCAGTTTCGAGGCCGGTGCCGCACGCCTGCTGCACGTCGTAGGCGGGCGTTTCCTTCGCGAGCGTGGTCGAGAGCGCGGCTTCGCGCGTCAGGTTGAAGTCGCGCGAATGCTTGACGACCGCGCCCGCGGCCACTTCGCCGAGACGCATGCCATGCAGATCGAAGCGATCGACGAGACCTTGCAGCGTAAAGCTCAGCATGTCCTGATTCGACGCGCTCGCGTAGGCCGTGTTCGAGCGCGCGAACGGAATCCGGTTGCTGCCGATGATCGCGACCCTCCGCGCTTCGCTCATGGCAGCTCCCATTCGAAATGGCCGCGCAGATGCGGCCGGTCGCCCGCGAGATCGCGCACTTCGAAATCGCGCGCGGCGGGCGAGGGCGCGGCGGTCCAGAGCGTGGCGTCGCCGGGCAGATAGAGCGGCGACTTGAAATCGCCGTGCGCGTGTCCGGACGCGAGCGGCTTGATCGGATGCAGCGCCGCGAGCGTGCGCGCGAGCGTCCACATGCCATGTGCGATCGCGCGTGGAAAGCCGAACGCTTTCGCGCTCAGCATATGCAGATGGATCGGATTGAAGTCGCCCGATGCCTTCGCGTAGTCGCGTCCGAGTTGCGGCGGGAGCTGCCAGCGCGCTTCGCGTGCGAGCAGCGGCACGCGCGCATCGGAAGCATCGGCGATTTCGATAGACGGTGCCGCGCTTTCGCTGCGCACGCCGCGCTTCAGATAGACGCTGTCGCCTTCCCACACGGCTTCGCCGCGCCGGTAGATGCGCGTATGCAGCGTGAACGCCTGGCCTTTCTGATGCGGCATGAGCGGCCCGCACTCCACTTCGATGCGCAAGCCCTGGCCCGCCGTGAGCGGACGCCGCAACCGCACGCTGTTGGACAGATGCACGACGCCGAGCGCGGACCACGGGAACGATGGGTCGGTGAGCATCATCAGATGCAGGGGAAACGCGAGCACGTGCGGGAAGGTGAGCGGCACGCCATGCTCGGGGATGAATCCGCAGACGCGCGCATAGCGGCCGACCTGCTCCGCGTCGAGCTTGACGTCGGGACGCACGAGCCTGAGCGCGGGCAACTCCGGCGAGCGTGCGCGTCTGAAGAGCGCGGGCAGCGCGCGTCCGTAGAGCTTCGCGGGCGGCGGCAAGGTATCGATGACGACGGTGCGGGCGCGCGGCATGGTCGGTGCGTGCATGCGGTCGCCCCTCACGCGCCGATCAGGCTCTGGCCGCACACGCGCACCACGTTGCCCGTGATGCCCGCGCTGCCCGGACTCGCGAGCCACGCGACGGTCTCGGCGACATCGACGGGCAAGCCGCCTTGTCCCATCGAATTGAGCCGTCTGCCGGCCTCGCGCACGCCGAAGGGCATGCGGGCGGTCATATGCGTTTCGATGAAGCCGGGCGCGACCGCGTTGATCGTGATGCCGCGCGCGCGCAGCGACGGCGCCATCGCGCGCACGCGGCCGATTACGCCGGCCTTCGAGGTCGCGTAATTGGTCTGCCCGCGATTGCCCGCGATGCCGCTGATCGACGACACAGCAACGATGCGTCCCTGCTCGCGCAGCACGTTTTGCGCGAGCAGGGCGTCGTCGATGCGCTCCTGCGCCAGCAGATTGATGTCGATCACGCTGTCCCACATCTCCGGGCTCATGCGGGCGATGGTCTTGTCGCGCGTGATGCCCGCGTTGTGCACGACGATATCGATGCCGCCCGACGCGGCAAGCGCGGCGGCGATGTCGGCTGGCGCTTCGGGTGCGGCGATGTCCGCGACGAGCGCCGCATGCGCGCCGCCCGAGGGCGATGCGTCTTCGATCGACAGCATGGTCTGATCGAGCGCGTCGCGGGCGGCGTCGATATCGATCCCGGTGACGATCGCGCCATGCTCCGCCAGCACTGCCGCGATCGACGCGCCGATGCCGCGCGCCGCGCCCGTCACGATCGCGCGCTTGCCCGCGAGCGGCTTCGTCCAGCTTTGGGGTGCGGTGGCGGGCGCGTCGATGGTCACGACCTGGCCCGAGACATAGGCCGAACGCGGAGAAAGGAAGAAGCGCAGCGCCGATTCGAAATTGGCGCCGTCGGCCACGCGCAGCAGATTCGCCGTGATGCCGTTGCGCGCTTCCTTGCCGAGCGAGCGGGTCATGCCTTCGAGCGCATGCTGGGCGGTCGCGGCTTTCACGCTTTCGCGCGTGGCGGGTGGACGCCCGATGACGACGATGCGTCCGTTTCTGGCAAGCGAGCGCAGCGCGTCGTGGAAAAACGCGTACAGCGAATGCAACTGGCTGCTTTCGTCGATGCCAGTCGCATCGAAGATCAATGCTTCGACACGATCGCTCGCGGATGTGTCGCGGGCGCGCGGCTCGAAGCGGCCGCTCATCGCGCCGTGGCGGGCGGCGACTGGCAGCCAGCCGGACGCGCTTTCGTGCGCGATACTCGTCATGCCGATGGCGGACAGCACGGCCAGCAGGTCATCGAAGAGCGCAGGCGACGGTCCCGCGCCGATGGCGGCCATGCCGCCGAATTCGGCGCGATCCGCGCGATGGCGGCGCAATACCTCGGGACGCGGCAGGCCGAGCGAGCGCGCGATGCTCGTGCCGAAGGGCGAATTGACGAAGTCGAGATAGCGGTCTTTCATCGATTGGCGATCGGTCGTCGGGGCGCGCGCGGCGTGGCCTCGGGCCTGCGTGGTTCAGGCGACCGTTTCCGGCCATTGCCGTTCGAGTGCCGCGCTGCGCTTTTGCAATGCTTCGAGGATACCGAAGTCTGCGGAAAAATCATCGACTTTCACCGCTTCGCGCGCATGAGCCGCCCATTCGGCCAGAAGCGCGTGCTCGCTTTCGTCGATCAAACCGCGCTCCGAGGCCGTTTGCGCCCACGCCGTCACTTCCTGCGGGCTCTGCGGCAGCGGTTCGGCCCGGCCCGCCTTGACGGCATCGCGCAGACGCGCTTCCAGCGCCGCGACGGCGGGCGTGAGCGCGAGCAATTTTTCTCCGCGCGCGATCGGATCGGTTTCGAATGCCGAAACGTGCGAGCCCGCGACGAGGCGTTCGCGAGCCTCGCCCGGCGTTTGCATCAGCATCGCGATGTCGTTGCCGAGGGCATCGGCGCTCGGCGCGTGCGGCAGGCCGAACGGGAACGCGAGCGCGCGCAGCAACGCGGCGGCGGCGCGATTCGGATAGTTCGCGAGCAGGCCTGCGAACGCGGCGCTCGCCTGATGAAGCGCGTCTTCGGCGCCCCAGCGTACGAGCGGCAGGTCGCTCTCGGGCCGGCCGTCGTCCTCGAAACGCTTGAGCGTCGCGGACAGCAGATACAACTGCGAAAGAATGTCGCCGAGCCGCGCCGACAGACGCTCGCGGCGCTTGAGTTCGCCGCCGAGCGCGAGCATCGACACGTCCGCGAACAGTGCAAACGCGCTCGACAGGCGTGTGGCGGCGCGGTAGTAAGGCACAAGACGGGCATCGGCGCGCGCGGGCTTGCGCACGAGCGCGGCGCCGCCGAACGCGTACACGAGGCTGCGCATCGCGTTCGACGCGAGAAAGCTCGCGTGACCGAAGAATGCGTCGTCGAAATCGCGCAGCGCGCGGTGCGGATCGGCTTCGCGCGTCGCGGCCATTTCCTTGAGCACGTACGGATGACAACGGATCGCACCCTGTCCGAAGATGATCAGGCAGCGCGTCAGAATGTTCGCGCCTTCGACGGTGATCGAGATCGGCATCTGCTGATACGCGCGCGCCAGAAAGTTCGACGGCCCCATACAGATGCCCTTGCCCGCGACCACGTCCATGCCGTCGTTGATCACCTTGCGCGCGCGTTCGGTGATGTGATATTTCGCGATCGCCGAGATGACCGAGGGCTTCTCGCCGAGATCGACGGCCTGCGCGGACAGGCGGCGCGCGGCGTCCATCACGTACAGATTGCCACCCATGCGCCCGAGCGCTTCCTGAATGCCTTCGAAGCGGCCGATCGACGTGCGGAACTGGCGGCGCGCGGCGGCATAGGCGCCGGTGCCGCGCACGGCGAGCTTCGCCATGCCGACATTCGACGAGGGCAGCGAGATCGCGCGCCCGGCGGCGAGACATTCCATCAGCATGCGCCAGCCGTTGCCCACCTGCGCGCGTCCGCCGATGACCCAGTCCATCGGGATGAACACATCTTCGCCCCAGTTCGGGCCGTTCTGGAACACGGCGTTGAGCGGCCAGTGCCGCCGTCCGATGTTGACGCCGGGATGGTTCGTCGGAATGAGCGCGCAGGTGATGCCGGGCGTTGCGTCGTCGCCGAGCAGATGGTCGGGGTCGAGCGCGCGAAAGGCGAGGCCGAGCACGGTCGCGATCGGCCCGAGCGTGATGTAGCGTTTTTCCCACGTGACGCGAAAGCCGAGCGTCTCGCGACCCTCGTGAAGGCCGCGGCACACGACGCCGACGTCAGGAATGGCGGCGGCATCCGATCCGGCGTACGGGCTGGTGAGCGCGAAGCACGGAATTTCGTCGCCGCGCGCGAGACGCGGCAGATAGTGGTTCTTCTGTTCCTCGGTGCCGTAGTGCAGCAGCAATTCGGCGGGACCGAGCGAATTCGGCACCATCACCGATACGGCCGCCGCCGACGAATGCGTCGCGAGCTTCATGATGACCTGCGAGTGCGCATACGCGGAGAACGCCTTTCCGCCGTAGCGCTTCGGAATGATCATGCCGAGAAAGCCCTGTTCCTTGATCCAGGCCCATGCTTGCGGCGACAGATCCTGCCAGATCGCGGTCGTGTCCCAGTCGTTCGACAGCTCGCACAGGCGCGCGCATTCGTTGTCGATGAAGCTTTGTTCTTCCTGCGTCAGTTTCGGGGCGCCGTGTTCGAGGAGGCTGTCCCATCGCGGGCGGCCGGAGAAGAGTTCGGCGTCCCACCATACGGTGCCGGCTTCGATGGCATCGCGCTCCGTCGATGACATCTCCGGCAGGATCTTGCGGAACGTCGCGAACACGCGGCGGCTCACGATCGCGCGGCGCAGCGGCTTGATGGCGAGCATGAGCGCCGGAAGGACGAAGACGATCGAGACCAGCGTGACGCCGATCGTCCCCGTCACGCCGATGACTGGCCCGACGGCCACCCAGATCGCCAGTCCGACGAGCCAGGCGAGCGCAGGCGCCTGAAGGAAGGTGAGAGTGCCGGCGAGCACGAGGAAGGCGATGACGTAGAGCGCGGGCATCACGGGTCTCCGGAGTTTCCTGCGAGGAAGCATGCTTCATACCACGACGTCAGCTTTCAAGCAGGATCGGTGCGATTAGAGCTTTCGCTCGAACCTCTTCCTGTTTAAGACGTTCACACTTCAATGCACAATAATGCGCGAGCTATTCTTTTTGCTCATATCAGAAATGAAAAAATAGAATTATTAGTTCGAACTGCTAAACAAATGGGGAGGGACTGCATGAGTCTTGACGCCCCGCCTGAGCGGGGCGTCAAAGGGCGCTGTGGGTGAATCTTCGCGGGATGCGCCACAGCAAGTCACAACGCCGGGCTTCATATTGTGACCACCTGCCACGCGCATGGTGGCCACGGGAGCTTATTTGGAAATGGAGACACCGGATCACCTGGTCAGACTAAACATTGGCACGGCGCCCGAAGAACATGGCGTTACGGATTGGGTTTTTATGTTGGGCGACTTGCTTTACATGCTGATCCGCTCCGATGGGGAGGTCAGCTATCTGCATGTCCCGGTGGATATGGAGATGCTCAGCAGAATACGAGAATCGAGCGAGGGCGCAGCACACGGCATATATCGGAATATCAACGGCGAACCGACACAACTGGCGATATATCTTGCACTGGTTTTTCTGGAGCACGATGTGTCCGCCTCGACGATCAGACATGAACTCGGAATGTCCGAAGCGGCGATGAAATGGTTGCTCGGCGTCTGGCAATGTATCGCCGGAGTTATCGACCGAAACAATCGACTCGAACTGATTCGCCTCTTGGCATTCGATGGACATAGCTGAAACGAGCCTTGGGGATTATCGCCATATTGGTTTAATTCGGAACCTTCTGGTTGGGATCGAAACTCGACGCGCCGAAAATACAGACCGCTCGCGCGACGATCTCGCCGGTCGGGGCGCGCGAGTGGTGTCGATCCCGGGTTCGCTTGCGCAGAACCGGGACCAGTAGGAGATGTCGTGAGCGAGTTGGCGGACCCGCTCATGACGATCGCAAAACTACAGAATGCTCCTGTAGGCAGCAACCACCTGCCCTGAAATAGCGGCAACAGGAGATTAAGTGTTCCTAAACAAAAGTGTTTACCCGGTAGAGCTAAATATAAACTCTCTGTTCAGAGAGGTCGCCGCAATTGATCGGAGCTATATCTACGACGACAGGCTGTTCGTGTTCAGCAACGAAGCGGACGGCTACGCATACCGCACAAGGTCGCTGGACGGAGAGACGATCGATGACCTGCACAAGGACATTCGCGTGATCGAGGCATCGCCGGGCAGAAATTTCGGAGGACGAATCGATCCGAAACGGAAGTTTCAGGCTTTGGCGTTGCTGCAGGATGGCGCCTCGGTGGCAGCGGTTTCGCGCGGCGTGAACTTGTCGACGACTACGGTGTATCGATATCGCAAAGAATTGCAAAAGGTCGTCGCGCTGCGTCCCCGGAATACGAATTTCCTGCTGCGGATGCTTGCCTTTCCGTCCGCGCGCGTCCGTGAACGTAGCGTCGCCGGATTGCGTTCCCGCCGGCGCGTTTGAATTCGCCGAGGGCGCGATTATCCTGGCGCGCCCGCTTCCCGCGCTGTGCGCGTCATATCGATACCTCTGCGCTCGCGGCTGAAGAAAATCAGCGCAGCGATCACGACGGCGACGACGCCGGCGACGATCGCCATCGCCATGCCGTAGTCGTTGCCGTGCGACGCGGCGAGCGACGCCTGCATCGTCGCGTTCACCGCCGCGAGCAAGTTACCGAGTTGATAGACGAGGCCCGGGAAAGTCGCGCGAATCTCATCGGGCGAGATTTCGTTCAGATGGACCGGAATCACGCCCCATGCGCCTTGTACCGAAATCTGCATGAGGAACGCGCCGAGCGCGAGCATGACCGGCGTCGTCGAGAAAGCCCACAGATACAACACAGGCAACGCGATCAGCGCGGCGATGAAAATCGTCACCCGCCGGCCGATCTTTTCCGACAGCGCCCCGAAGAGCAGCCCTCCGATGATCGCGCCGATATTCGGCGTGATCGTAATGAGCGAAACGGTATGCGGATCGAAATGATGCTGCTCGCGCAGGAAGGTCGGGTAGAGATCCTGCGTGCCGTGCGAGAAGAAGTTGAACGCGGTCATCAGCACGATTGCGTAGATCGAGAGCGTCCAGTTCCGCTTGAGCGTGGCGAGGAGGCCGGGGCGCGGGCGTTTTTCCATCGCGCGCCACGCCGGCGATTCCGGCACGTGCGCACGCACGTACATCACGAGCAGCGCGGGCGCGACGCCGATAAAGAACATCCCGCGCCAGCCGATGAGCGGATACACGACACCGAAAGCGATCGACGCAAGCAGATAGCCGCTCGGATAGCCCGCCTGCAAGAGCCCCGAAACGATGCCGCGGGCTTTCGGCGGGACGGTTTCCATCGTCAGCGCAGAGCCGACGCCCCATTCGCCGCCCATCGCGATGCCGAAAAGCGCGCGCAGGATGAGGAGCGTCATGAGGTTGGGGGATAGGCCGGAGAGCAGCTCGAGCAGCGAATAGCACGCGATGTTGATCATCAGCGTGGGACGGCGGCCGAACTTGTCCGCGAGGCGGCCGAAGATCAAGGCGCCTAGCGGGCGCATCGCCAGCGTGAGCGTGATCGCGAAAGCGACATCCGGGATTTTCGTATTGAATTCGGCGGCGATATCCTTCAATACGAAGACCATCAGAAAAAAATCGAATGCGTCGAGGGTCCAGCCCAGATAGGCGGCAACCGTCACGTTTCTCTGTTCGCGCGTCCAACTCATGGCCAGATTCTCCGGGTCGAATAATCGATTGGCGAGTGTTGCCATGCGACGGAGCAATTAACGAACCGGCCACGGGCGCGTCGGGGCGGGCTCGCCGAGGTTCGTGCGATCGAGGGCGTGCGGCTGGATAATCGAGGCCGGGTGATCAATTCATTTACCGTTCGATGCAGAAATAATCGAATCAGAACGAAAGAAGGTCGAATAGAAAATGAAGGCGGAAAACAAAAAACCCCACGTCGATGCGTGGGGTTTTTGCGTGCGATGCGCTCGAACGAGCATCTCGCGAAAGAGGGACCTTGGTGCCCAGGAGAGGACTCGAACCTCCACGGTGTTGCCACCGCTAGGACCTGAACCTAGTGCGTCTACCAATTCCGCCACCTGGGCCAAGGGGTACAGCAAGCCCGCTATTCTAGCGGGAACGGGCACCGTGTCAACCGTAAAGTCATATGACTTGTCGGAATCAAAAGCACGGTCTCCGCATAAAACAGAAAAGCCACCCGAAGGTGGCTTTTCCGAACATCTGGTGCCCAAGAGAGGACTCGAACCTCCACGGTGTTGCCACCGCTAGGACCTGAACCTAGTGCGTCTACCAATTCCGCCACCTGGGCAAGGGTGCGTGTACTGCAAATCGCTGCAATTCGTTTTGCGTCAGCAGCAAAGAACGCCATTATAGCGACCCCATTGTAACTGTCAAGCATTTCGACGCAATGCGTGTAACGGCGCGCCGGCCGCGCCGTATCGGCTCGCGAGCCCCGTGAGGCCTAAAAGACGGGTGTTAGAATGGCCCGCAACGATGTCCGCATTATTGGTTGCAAAGCACCGCAAAAGTCCCATCCAACGAGAAAAAACACGACTACGCCCTTGAGCAAATATCCGTATCCGATTCCGAGCCGCGAAGAAATTCTCGGCGTGCTGCGCACGAGCGAGACACCGCATGCCGCGAACGACATTGCCGAGGCGCTGTCGATCAAGCGCCAGGAGCGCGAAGGATTTTTCAAGCGACTGGCGGCAATGGAACGCGACGGGCAAATCCGCCTCGACAAGCGCGGCCACTATCAACTTACGCATCCGTCGAATTTCGTGGCGGGCCGTGTGCAGGGACATCGCGACGGCTTCGGCTTCCTGATTCGCGATGACGGCCAGGACGATCTCTTCCTGCCCAACGGCGAAATGCAGAAGGTCATGCATAACGACCGCGTGCTCGCGCGCATCGTCGGCTATGACCGGCGCGGGCGGCCGGAAGGGCATATCGTCGAAGTGACGGATCGCGCGAACAAGCGCATCATCGGCCGCCTCGTCAACGAGAACGGTGCTCTCATTCTCGTGCCGGAAGACAAGCGCATCGGTCACGACATCCTCATCACGCAGAATCCGAAGAAGGCGAAGGTCGGGCAGGTAGTGTCCGTCGATCTGACGGATTTCCCGAGCCGTCACTCGCAGCCGCTCGGACGCGTGGCCGAAGTGATCGGCGATATCGACGATCCCGGCATGGAGATCGAGATCGCGGTGCGCAAATACGGCGTGCCGCACGAGTTCAGCGACGCCGCCCTGGCCTCGGCCGCCAAGCTGCCCGACGAAGTGCGCCCCGTGGATATCCGCCATCGCGTCGATCTGCGCGATGTGCCGCTCGTCACCATCGACGGGGAAGATGCGCGCGACTTCGATGACGCCGTCTATTGCGAGCCGGTCGCCGTCGGTCGTGGCCAGGGTTTTCGCCTGCTGGTCGCGATCGCGGACGTATCGCACTATGTGAGCCCCGGCGAGCCGCTCGATGTCGATGCGCTCGATCGCAGCACATCGGTGTATTTCCCGCGTCGCGTGATTCCGATGCTGCCGGAAAAGCTGTCGAACGGTCTCTGTTCGCTGAATCCGAATGTCGACCGCTGCGTGCTCGTGTGCGACATGGTCATCACGGCGCGCGGCGAAATCAAGGCGTATCAGTTCTATCCGGGCGTGATGCATTCGGCGGCGCGGCTCACGTACACCGAAGTCGCGGCCGTGCTGACCAACACGAAGGGTCCGGAAGCGGCGAAGCGCGCCGATATCCTGCCGCAGTTGCAGGACCTCTACGGCGTCTACAAGTCGCTGCATGCCGCGCGTCAGAAACGCGGCGCGATCGATTTCGATACGACCGAGACGTATATCGTCGTGAACTCGCAGGGCAAGATCGAGCAGATCGTGCCGCGTCACCGCAACGACGCGCATCGGCTGATCGAGGAATGCATGCTGGCCGCGAACGTCTGCGCGGCGGATTTCCTGAAGCGCAACAAGCATCCGGGTTTGTATCGCGTGCATGCGGGGCCGACGGAAGAGAAGCTCGAGAATTTGCGCACGTTCCTGCGCGGCGTCGGCCTGACGCTGACCGGCGGCGCCAAGCCGCACGCGAGCGACTACGCCGCGCTGATCGCGCAGATTCGCGACCGGCCCGACGCGCAGATGCTGCAATCGATGGTGCTTCGCTCGATGCAGCAAGCCGTGTACAGCCCGGACAACATAGGCCATTTCGGTCTCGCATATGAGGCGTACGCGCACTTCACGAGCCCGATTCGACGCTATCCCGACCTGCTCACGCATCGCGCGATCTACGCGATTCTGCAGGGCAAGAAGTATCTGCCGGACATCGGTCATGATGTGTCGCTGAGCACCGGCCTCACGAAAGCCGCGCGCGAGATGCAGAAAGCCGACGACACCGCGCGGGGCCGAGCGCGCAACAGCGTCGCGATCTGGGAAGAGCTGGGACTGCATTGCTCGTCGAACGAACGCCGTGCCGATGAAGCCTCGCGCGACGTCGAGGCGTGGCTCAAGTGCTACTTCATGCGCGACAAGCTCGGCGAGGAATACGGCGGCATGGTGAACGGCGTGACATCGTTCGGCATCTTCGTGCAGCTGGATTCGCTTTTCATCGAAGGTCTCGTGCACGTGACCGAACTCGGCTCGGATTACTTCCAGTACGACGAGATCAAGAACGAGCTGCGCGGCGAGCGCACGGGCATCCGCTACCGGATGTCGGATCGTGTGCGCGTGCAGGTGGGCCGCGTCGATCTCGATGCGCGCAAGATCGATTTCCGGCTCGTCCGCGATACGCCGGTGAAGCCGCCGTCGCCGCGTCCGTCGGCGGCTGCGGGCGATGTCGCGAGCGTCGGCAATGGCGCAGCGGGACCGCGCATCCGCCCCTTCAGCGACGACGACGCGCCGAGCACGCGCGCTCGCGGCGGCACGAAGAAGGGCGCGCCGCTTTCGGCAAGCCCGCGCGGCGGCGCGGCGGCGAAGAAGCGCGGAGCGGCGTCGAAGTCGGCGCCGCAGGGGCGGCCGGCGCGCAAGAAGCGTTAGGGCGGCGCGCAACACTGCCGCCATCGAATACGCGCGGTCCGAAGCTTCGTGCATCGGACCGCGTCGTGCTTTTCAAGATTTCAAAGGTTCGAATCAGTCATGTCACGTCTCAAGGTTCTATACGGATTTCACGCAGTGACCGCACGTTTGCGCGCGGATGCATCCTCGATCGAGGAGGTGCTGTACGACCCCACACGCAAGGATCGACGCATGCAGGACTTTCTGCGGACCGCGAAGGAAGCGGGCGTGCGGCTGATCGCGGCAGACGAATCGCGTCTGTGGGGGCTCGCGGGCAACATTCAGCATCAGGGCATCGTCGCGCGCGCGAACGATCTGCCGCTCGCGCAGAACCTCGCCGAACTGCTCGATGGCATCTCGGGCACGCCGTTGCTGCTGGTGCTCGATGGCGTCACCGATCCGCATAATCTCGGCGCGTGCCTGCGCGTCGCGGATGCGGCGGGCGCGCATGCGGTGATCGCACCGCGTGACCGTTCCGCCGGGTTGAATTCGACGGCGGCGAAAGTGGCGAGCGGAGCGGCGGACAGCGTGCCGTACATCACCGTGACGAATCTGGCGCGGGCTCTGCGCGAGCTCAAGGACGCGGGCGTGTGGGTGATCGGGACGGCGGGTGAGGCGACGGCTTCGCTCTATGAGACGAAGTTGGACGGTCCCGTGGCGATCGTCGTCGGCGCGGAAGGCGAGGGCATGCGACGTCTTACGCGCGAAACCTGCGACGAGGTCATGAATATTCCGATGGCGGGGACGGTCGAGAGTCTGAATGTGTCGGTGGCGAGCGGGGTTTGTTTGTTTGAGGCGGTGAGGCAGCGGGGGGTGAAGAAGTCATCGTAACCAGCATCGAACAAGGACTCGCTGCAGCTTCTTCATGGCATCGCTCAATACAATACTCGACCGGCTGGCTCCGTCTCATCGTGCCGTTTTGCAATGGTTTCAAACCTTCGAAGGGCAAGAAGTCGAATGGCCTAAGCCTTTGCCAGACGGGACGTTCATCGTCAACAAGGCAAAAGGTATTCATAAGCCAAAAGGTATCGACTATGCGGTGAGCGTGCGTCAGTCGCTCAACAGCCCATATGCTGATCACGAGCCGATCGTAGAGTCCGATCGTTCTTGGACTTACCGATATTTCCAAGAGCAACTCGACCCCGCTGAGCGCGACAATCAGTTCACGAATCGCGCTCTCGTGGCGTGCATGAAAGATGGCGTTCCTGTTGGGGTTCTGCGCCAAGTCAAGCCTAAGCCAAAACCGCGGTATCGAGTTCTTGGCTTAGCGTTTGTGACTGATTGGCGCAATGGTTATTTCGAGTTGAAGAGTCCCGGATTTGATTCGTCAGAAGACAGAGCTTCAGCGATCGACCAACTCGAACAAGCCGCTGAGGTTTTGACGGCGTTCGATCCGGCGAACCTTGAAGACGCACGACGGAGGATCGATGCGTCTATCGTCATAAGGCAAGGCCAGCCCGCCTTCCGCAAAAAGCTGCTAGACGCGTACGACCGTCGCTGCGCCCTCACGAACTGCGCGGTCGAAGCAGTCCTCGAGGCCGCTCACATTTGCGGCTACATGGGCCCGGAAACCAACGACGTCCGCAACGGACTCTTACTACGCGCCGACCTGCACACGCTTTATGACCGCATGTTGATCGCGATCGATCCGGCGACTCACGAAGTGTCGATCGCTCCGGAGCTGCGAGAAAGCGAATACGCTTCGCTCGAAGGACGTGCGCTCCGTCTGCCAAAACATCCCGGGCAACGGCCAAGTCCCGAAGCGCTGCAGATTCACTGGATGCACGTGCGCTCGATCCGGGAAAGGCAATCGTGATAGGCATGAAAAAAACGCTTGGCCTGGCGGCATTGATATCCGTGTGCATCCTCACCGCCTGCACCACCACGATGCAAGACCGCGGCACCTACATCGCCGACACCCAGCACCACGCCAAAAACGCCGACTCCCGCATCCGTTTCCTCGTGATGCACTACACCGAAATCGACGAAGCGCGATCGCTCACTGTCCTGACGGGCGATGAAGTCAGCGTCCACTACGTCGTCCCCGACGCGCCGCGCATCGAAAAGGGCGAGCCTGTCGTCTATCAACTGGTGCCCGAAGACAAACGCGCCTGGCATGCCGGCGTGAGCTCATGGCAAGGCGCGACGGAACTCAATGCGTCGTCGATCGGCATCGAGAACGTGAACCTCGGGCCTATCGGCGAGAAAAACGGCGAGCGCGTATGGCAGCCGTATCCGCCCGCGCAAGTCGACGCGCTCATCAAACTCTCGCGCGATATCATCGCGCGCTACAACATCCCGCCGACGCGCGTCGTCGGCCACAGCGACATCGCGCCGCAACGCAAGATCGACCCGGGACCGCTTTTTCCGTGGCGCGCGCTCTACGATGCCGGCGTGGGCGCATGGCCCGACGAAGCGACTGTCGCGGCTTATCTCGCCGGACGCGATCCCAAAGCCCCGGC
The DNA here is from genome assembly GCF_964261745.1 of Caballeronia sp. S22. Lineage (NCBI taxonomy): Bacteria > Pseudomonadati > Pseudomonadota > Betaproteobacteria > Burkholderiales > Burkholderiaceae > Caballeronia > Caballeronia sp. S22. Next base: position 1,465,528 of record NZ_OZ180035.1, read on the forward strand.
CGATGTGCGCGCGCTGCAGGAAAAGCTGAAGCGCTACGGTTACGACATCGCGACCGATGGCGTGATGGACGACAAGACCCGCCGCGTCTTCAGCGCGTTCCAGATGCACTTCCGTCCGTCGGACTACGCGGGCAACGCGGACGCGCAAAGCGACGCCATCGCCCAGGCCTTGCTCGACAAGTACTTCGCCAACTAAAACGGAGCTCGCAATGGGCGACTATTTTCTGCCGCTGCGCGCGGTCCACATGACCTGTGCGGGCCTTTCCATCGCCGGTTTCGTGCTGCGCTGGATCTGGATGCTGACGAATTCGCGGCTTCTGAGCGCGCGCGCGACGAAAATCCTGCCGCACATCATCGATACGCTGTTGCTCGTGAGCGCCATCGCGCTGGTCGCGATCATCGGCTTCTGGGCGAACGCCGCGTGGCTCGGCGCGAAAATCGCGGGCCTCGTCGCCTATATCGTGCTCGGCACGTTCGCGCTGAAGCGCGGCCGCACGAAGGGCGCGCGCGCCGTTTATGGCGTCCTGGCGATCATCGTGTTCGCGTTCATCGCATCGGTCGCGCGCACGCACGATCCGCTCGGTTTCCTGCACGCGATTGCATGATCGGCGGATGCGCCTCGCGCGCTCCGATAAAATCTCAGTTTTCTCCGATAAGCAGCACCGCTCCCATGACTCAAGACGAACTCAAGCAACTGGTCGGCCAGGCCGCCGCCGACTACGTGAACGCGAACGTGCCGGAAGGCGCGATCATCGGCGTCGGCACAGGATCGACGGCCAATTGTTTCATCGACGCCATCGCGAAGTCGAAGGCGCGTTATCGCGGCGCGGTGTCGAGTTCGCTCGCGACCACCACGCGGCTCGAATCGCACGGCTTCAAGGTGTTCGATCTGAACGACATCGAAACGCTCTCGATCTACGTCGACGGCGCCGATGAAATCGATGCGAGCGGCGCGATGATCAAGGGCGGCGGCGGCGCGCTCACGCGCGAGAAAATCGTCGCGTCGGTGGCGGACGTGTTCGTGTGCATCGCCGATGCGAGCAAGCGCGTGCCGGTGATGGGCACGTTCCCGCTGCCCGTCGAAGTCGTGCCGATGGCCCGCACCGCGATCGGCCGCAAGCTCGCGGCGCTGGGCGGCGTGCCGATCGTGCGCGTGGTGAAGGACGGCGCGCCTTTCATCACCGACAACGGCAACGAGATCATCGACGTGAAAGGTCTTTCGATCACCGATCCGCGCGCGCTCGAAGCGCAGATCAACGCGTGGCCGGGTGTCGTGACGGTCGGGCTGTTCGCCGCGCGCGGCGCGAACATCTGTCTGCTCGGCACCGAAACGGGCGTCGAGCGAATCGACTACAAGTAAAAACAAAGCCTGGCGATGCAGGCATCGCCAAGCTTTTTGCGGTCGCATCGATCAATACGCGTTGCGTCCGATGAATCCCTTGAACATCGTCATCGCGACGATCTTGATGTCGAACCAGAACGACCAGTTGTGAATGTAGAACAGGTCGAACTTCACGCGGCTCTGCATCTTCTCCACCTTTTCCGTCGCGCCGCGATAGCCGTTCACCTGCGCCCAGCCCGTGATGCCAGGCTTGATGCGGTAACGGAACATGTAGCCGTAGACGAGATCCTTGTAGAGATCGTCATGTTCGAGCGCGTGCGGGCGCGGACCGACAACCGACATATGCCCGAACAGCACGTTCAGGAACTGCGGCAGCTCGTCGAGACTCGTGCGTCGCAAAAACGCGCCGACCTTCGTCACGCGCGGATCGTTGCGCGTCGCCTGCGTGACGCTGCCCGTGTTCTCCCGATGCACGCCCATCGAACGGAATTTGTAGATGCGGAACGGCCGCCCGTCCGCGCCCTTGCGATGCTGCGTGAAGAACACCGGACCCTTCGATGTCGCCTTCACGGCGATCGCGATCGCGATCAGCAGCGGTGAAAGCGCGAGGAGCGCGGTCGCGGCGAAGAGGCGGTCGAAGAGCAGCTTCGGCCACATCTGCAAGGTGCCGAGCGGAGACGTCGTGAGATCGATGGTCGCGAGACCGGCGACATCGGTCATCGAATGATTGAAGAGCGAGATGCTGCGCGTGTCCGGAATCAGCCGCAGATTCACGAAGTCATGCCGCAGCGCGTGCACGAAGCGGTAGATCGTGTGTTCCTGCGACAGCGGCAGCGCGAGCCACACCTCGTCGATCTCCTCGGCGCGCACTTTCTCCACCAGCTCGTCGAAGTCGGTCAGCACGGGCAAACGATTGCCTCCGGTGCCGATTGCTGTCGTCGGAGGGTTCACGCCGTCGGCGCCGGTTGCCTGCAGTTCCGTGTCGCCGGTCGTGTCGAGCACGCATACGGGCGTGAAGCCTTGCTCGGGCGTGCTGCCCAGATGCGCGAGCAAGGTCCGCGAGAAACCCTGCGCGCCGACGATCGCCACCGTGCGCTGGTTCAGGCCGCGTCCGCGCATCAGGCGCAAGCCCGAGTACACCAGCAGTTTCGCCGCGATGATGAGCGCGCCGGAGATGAGCGTCGAATAGCCGAACCACAGACGCGACACGGCGTCCATGCGATGCAGCGTGAATGCGAGCAGGAGGCCCGCTGCGACTACGGCCATCCACGCCAGCGTGACGCGCGCGAGCATCATGGCGAGCGGCTTGCCACGCCAGGTCTCGTACACGCCGAACGCGGGGAACAGCAGAAGGGCGAGTGCGGAGTTGAACGCGATCAGCAGCCTTTCGATATCGCTGAAATCGAGCGATGAAAAGCGTACGTCATGCGCGATCAATCCGCCCGCAATGATGAGACAGACATCCAGACAACGCGCCAGCCATGAAAACAAATCGTGATTTTTTTCTTGCATTAATCCAAGCCGTTAGACACTTGAGGCCGATACCGCCTCGGTTGCGCGAAGACGCGGGAGCAGACGGTCGAACTCGCGTTTGACGAGGCCGTAGCATTCGCAGGCGCGGGCTTCGAGTCCCTCGCGATCCACGACCTTGATGCAGCCGCGGCTGTGATGAATCAGACCCGCGTCGTGAAGCTTGCCCGCCGCTTCGGTCACGCCTTCGCGGCGCACGCCGAGCATGTCGGCGATCAGTTGCTGCGTGACTTGCAATTCGTTGGACGCGGTACGATCGATTTCGATCAGCAACCAGCGGCAAAGTTGCTTGTTCAACGAGTGATGCCGGTTGCACGCGGCCGTCTGCGCGACTTGCGTAAGCAGCGCTTGCATATAGAGCAGCATCAGGCGGCGCAGGAAGTCCGAGCGGCCGAACTGCTCGCGCAGCGCTTGCGCACTCATGCGATAGGCGAAGCCCGGGCATTGCACCTGCACGCGCGTCGGCATCGTTTCGCCGCCGGTCAGCACGGGCACGCCCGTCATGCCTTCGCGGCCCACCGCGGCGATCTCGACCGAGCCGCCGTCTTCCATCGTGTGCAGGAGCGAGATGATCGCAGTCGTCGGGAAATAGACGTGGTGAATACGTTGGCCCGAGTCGCAGAGCAGTTGCTCGGTGCGCAGTTGTACGAGTTCGAGATGCGGTGTGAGCGCCTGCCATTCGTGCGCCGGAAGTGCGCCAAGCAGATGATTGCCGTGCAGGTCGGACTGGAGGGTCAGCATGATTTGTTCTCTCTCGTAACTTCGCGCGTTGCGCTTCAATTTTTATTTACTGGTGTGACCGTTTTCGAATGTCGTCGCTTGCGACCAACTCGATGAAGCATCACTCCAGCCCCGTAGCGGCCCGTTTGCGCGTGTATTCGAGTTTGTTGTTCGCGCGCTGTTCCGGGTTGCGAGGTTCTATTAGCGAGGACTGTGCCAGTGCGGGCAATCGCAATGCTGGCGGGGCCTCATAACTCATGCACTTTTCGTGATGCAGCGCAGCGCAGCGTTTTTGTTTCAGTCTTGAACATCGGTGGTCTTAGGAATGCCTGAGAGCACCGATGAGTTTCATCAGCGCAATCCCCCCGAATGACGGTTCAGGCATTTCCGACTACCGTGCGACAAGCCTCACAGGTCGACATCCCTTCGACAGCACACCTGCTTTCGTAGGGACAATGAAAAATGATTCATCCGTGTTGCATGGGCTTCGTGGGCTATCGAACGCGCGTAATTTTCGTCAGCGCTTGATTACCCGCGAAGCCTTGCCGGACGGGGCTTTGCGGGCGAGCGGAAAAGTCTGCCGCCGCGCGTTGCACGAAGCGGAAACGTTGCGCCGATTGCACGAAGTGAAAAGACGGTGCGTGATGCCTCGCTCGTTCGCGCCCAAGAAGCGTGTATTCGAGCGTGCAATAGCGCACACAGGGCTTGTGGGGACCCCCAAAGCGCCGCAACGAGCGGCATTTAGCCGTAAAACGTTTGCGCGTGTTTCGTCGGATCGATCGTTTCGAATATGTGTGTTCGACTGGAAGCGAGGCGCCGCGAAATGTTTCATCGGGGACAATTTCATGCGGAACCGATTTACGCGCGCGAAACGAGCTTCGCCAAAATTGCAGCGAAGACATAACGAGGTCACGAAGCGAATATACGGCGCGAACGTAAGCGAGTGAAAAAACCCTTGAAACAAGGGCTCAAGTATGTTTTTACCGAATGCGTTTTACTTATACGAATCGACGAGTAATCCCTGCGTGCGCGAGCGATCAGCACACGATATTCGCAAGAGGCGGAATAACGCGTTCATACGCATCCTCGATGGCGTCGAACGATGCTTCGCAAAGGTCGTGACGGCCACGCGAAAGCGCGCGCGCGAGCCTGCACTGCATGACCATCGTTTCGCTCGCGATCTTGCGTGCGCCCGCGTGCGTCTGAACGGGAATATCGAAGCCCTGATCGCGCATCCATTGCAGGTAGTGCGCGAGCAGTTCGAAATTCGCGCCGAGCTGTCTCATCATGTTGAACGCATAAACGCGCGCATACGCTTCGCCGCGCGCGATCATCGTATCGACATGCTCGGGAAACGCCGCCCGCCAGCGAGTGATGGGGCTATGCATCGGGCGGCGCAACAGATGCGCGCATAGCGTATCGGCGGAGACTTCGGCGAGCGAGGTGCCGGACATCGGTTCGCGTACGCGCTTGACGAATTCGACGTGCGGAAAGAGCGCCGGCTGCGGCGCGTGCGGACGCAACACGCCGTCGTAATCGTCACCGTCGAGAAGGTGATAACCCGTGTGATGAAAGTAGCCGAGTCGCCGCGCATCCGGATCGATCACATCAATGCCGATGGTCGTCTTCTCATGCTCGCGATGATAGGAAACCGTGCGCATGTCGGGCAGAAAGAACGCATCCACTTCGACGAGCACGATGTTCGAGCGGCGTGTCTGCACGAGCGCGCGTTCTTCGAGCGAATCGAACACGGATAGCTCCTGCACCTGCAGGCCGTAAAGCTTTTCGATGTCGTCCGGCGGCAGCTTGCCGAGCGTGAACTGATCGGCTTCGAAGTCCTGAGCAACCGTGAAGGCCAGCGCGGCGCGCGGTTCGAGGCCGTTGCCGTGCAGGATTTCTATCCATAGATCGGCGGGCGCGACGGCTTCGCGCCAGATGCGCTCGCCGCGATGCAGCGCATGCGCATGATGGCGTCGCGCACGCATGCGCAAGGGATCGAGCGACACGACGCGGGAACGACTCGCGCCTGAATCCGTCACACCGCTCGTATGGAACGCGCTCATGCCGTGACCTCGGGCCGGCGAGGCCGGCGTTCGATACCGCGCGCGCGGGTGAGCGAGTGTCCTTTTCGTTGTGCGTCTCTGTCGCGTTCGATGGCGGTATGCATTGTGATTTTCCCATGAAGGTGCCGTATTACGCGAGCGCTATCGACGCGTGCCGACGCGCGCGACGGCCCGTTTCAGCGGGCTGTCGCGCGGTCGTTTCGTTCGTCGGGCAGGCGTCTTTTTCCCCGGGACGCCTTTTTGCGTGTGGTCGGGCTTATTTGAAAGGCGCGCGAGGCTTGGGTCGGTGCGATGGCGCACCGATTTCAGGCGGGTTGGCACGTAACGTTTAATCGTCGCAACGCCGGTAATTACCGGTAAAGCATGGAGATAATCGATGAACTGGAAAACGCTGGATTTCGAACAACTCACTGCGCGTGAGCTTTATTTGATTTTGCGCGCGCGCAGTGCGGTGTTCGTCGTCGAACAGTCGCATGTCCATCTCGATCCGGATGGCCGCGATGAAACCGGCACGCACGTATTCGCGGCCGAAGACATGAGCCGTTCGATGCCCGTCCTCGCCTATGCACGCATTCACGAAGGCGATGCCGACGATCCCGAGGTCGTGGTGGACAAGATCTTGACGAGCCCGCTGCGCCGCGGCGATGGCACCGCGCACGCGCTCATCGAACGTGTGCTCGCGGTGACCGCCGAGCGCTGGCCGGGCCGCGGCGTGCGCCTGACGGCGCCCGTGAGCCTGCGAGGCTTTTATGAGGCGTTCGGCTTTCGCAAGACCGAAGGTCCGTTTCTCGAGCACGGCATGCCCTTCATCGGTCTGACGAGAAAGAGCCGGCAACCGCGCGAGATGGCCGGCACGAGCAAGACGCTGTTCGCGCCGAGCGAGCACGCCACCACGTACGAGTTGCTCTAAGCGCCACCAGAGACGTGCCGCGTGCGCCGCAACCCGCGCGCGCGGCGACAGAAGCCAACGCATCAGTCATCACAAGGCGTGGACCGTCCGGGCATCGAGGCAAGAACAACGCAATAACATCGATCGAGGTGGCGCAGGCCGTCTCGAAGCGTGTCCTCGAAACAATAAGATCGACGCCGCCGGCCAATACCGGCGAGCGTACAAACAGCCTATCTCATGCGAATAGTCCATCTCGCCAATCACGCGCAGACGATCGGCAACGGCACCGTCAACATGATGGTCGATCTCGCCTGCATGCAGGCGAGCATGGGTCAGGACGTCGTGGTCGCATCGTCGGGCGGTGGCTTCGAGCCGCTGTTGCGCCGTCACGGCATCACGCATGTGCCGCTACAGCAATCGCGGCAGCCCTGGCGCGTGCCGTCGATGATCGCGGGCTTCAATCGTCTCATCGATCGCTTCGATCCCGAGATCGTCCATGCGCACATGATGACGGGCGCGCTCATTTCGCGTTTCGGCAGCATGCGCCGCCGCTTCGCGCTCGTGACGACGGTGCATCACGAACTGCAGAAAAGCGCATCGCTCGTGCGCGCGGGCGATCGCATGGTGGCCGTGAGCCGCGCGGTCGCGATGGATTTGCAGGCGCGCGGTATCGATCCCGCGCGCATGTCGATCGTGCTCAACGGCGCGGTGGGCGCGCCGCGGCTCGTATGCAGGCCCGCCGCGAAGCCGGTGCGCCTGAAGCATCCGAACATCGTCTGCGTGGCGGGAATGTATCGCAGGAAGGGCATCGCCGATCTCCTGCAGGCGTTCGCGCTCGTGCGCGAGCAGTCCGCGAGCGAGCGGGAGTTCATGTCCGAGCCGCATCTGTATCTCGTCGGCGATGGCCCCGAGCGTGCTTCGATGGAAGCGCTCGCGGCCGAACTCGGCATCGCGGAGGTCACGCATTTCACCGGCTTCGTCGCCGATGCGCGGCCCTATCTGGCGAGCGCGGATATCTTCGCGCTCCTGTCGCGCGAGGATCCGGGGCCGCTCGTGATCGCGGAGGCGCGCGAGGCCGGCTGCGCGATCGTCGCGACGCGCGTGGGCGGCATTCCCGAAATGCTCGACGACGGCGCCGCGGGCCTGCTCGTGACCGCGGGCGACATCGAACAGGCGGCGGCGAAGCTGCGCTGGCTGCTGCTCGACCGGCAGGCACGCGGCCAGCTTGCGGCGCGTGCGCGGCAAAACCTGCAGCCGCTTTCGGTCGAAAGAGTCTGCGGCGAGTACATGGCGGTCTACCAGCAGACGCTCAAGGAGCGCGAATCGATGAGCCGCCGGCAGCTCGCGCTCGATGCGCGAAGGCCCCGTACGACAGATGGCGCGATTTAAGCATAGCGCTGACAAATCACCGCACTCGCACCGCGCCACGGTACTTTCGCCCAAACCTTCCGATCATACAAAAGGACTTTCCCAGCGGCCTTCCGTTCGCGTTCGCACAGAACGCCTACGAGATGCTTGCTCAAATGAGTGCATGATCGGTCCGAGGAGATCAAGGACTGCAAAAAACGCACTTGCCGCGCTGCGACGCCGCCATTCTTCAGTTTCCCTGATGAATGACTGCGCGCGCGCGGCGCGAGCGCAGCAGATACACGCGAAAGCAGAAGAAAGAAAAAAACGAAATATCGATATCGAGGTCAGAGGGATTACCCTGTCAGGAATTTCCCAACTGGCATTCGAAGCAACGAAGACGCAACGTATCTAGCACGACGAATGGACCTGTCGGGAACTCGTCGTGCCTTTCGCAGCCCGGGGAAAGCGAAAGCGATGCGCTCATACATACGGCTACGGAACAGGCGAGAAGGGGAGAAGCGAGATGGATGACAACAAAGAGCGATCGCTGGTGGCGAAGGTCATGGACGGACTGGTTTCCGGCATCGTCGAGCAAAAATATGGCGCGATACTGCCACCGCAGGACATCCTCTCGAAGGAGTTCGACGTGAGCCGCACCGTCATGCGCGAGGCGCTCTCGATGCTGCTCGCGCGGCACATGCTGGACGTGCGGCCGAAAACGGGCACACGGATTCGTCCGATGAGCGACTGGCGTCTCATCGACGAGGATGTGGTGAGCTGGAGATTTCGCGCCAAGCCGGATCAGACATTTTTGCGCGATGTAATCGAATTCCGCATGCTGATCGAGCCGCGCGCGGCCGCATTGGCGGCGGCGCGGGCGACACCGGACGAAATCGCCGGAATCCGCGACGCGTTCGACACGCTCTCGCGTTTGCAGGTCGGCGAGCCGGAATATCAGGCGGCCGACGAGGTTCTGCACACGCGCATCGTGGCGGCGAGCGGCAACCAGTTCTTTCGCCAGATGACGGCGATCGTGCGCGGCGCGCTGGTGACGGTCAATCCGATCGTCGACGGCATCGAATCCGTGCGCGAGGCGACGCTCGCGGCGCAGAAAAGCGTCGTCGAGGCGATCGAGGCGAAGGATTCCGCCGCGGCCGAATCCGCGACGCGCGCGCTCGTCGATCTGGCGGCGGAAGAAGTGGGCCGCGCGTTCTCGCTGGAACGGGTGAACAGCCAGCCCGCCGCGCCGAACGTGAATGCATCCGCGGGGGTGTAACGCGTTCGTAGCACGTCGGTCGATGATGGATGAGCCGCAAGCATGGAGCCGGGACATGTCCCGGCTTTTTGCCGTCTGCGCGCGCCGTGCGAAGTCGTCATGCGATGCAATCAGGCACAATGCGTCGCACCACGAACCTGGCGCATGGAGGAAGGATTGACCGATACGAACATCGACGCAGCAACGATACGCTGGGGCATCGTCGGCGCGGGACGCATCGCGCGGCGCTTCGCCGACAGTCTCACGCATGTGGAAGGCGCGCGGCTCGCAGCCGTCTGGTCGCGTCGCGAGGAGCCGGCGCGCACGCTCGCCGATGCATTCGATGCACGCGCATTCGCCGATTTCGACGCGATGCTCGGTCATGTCGACGCGCTCTACATCGCGACCTTGCAGGACAGTCATTCGGAATACGCGTTGCGCGCCTTCGCGGCGGGCAAATCCGTGCTGTGCGAAAAGCCCGCGGCCGTCAACGCGCGCGACCTGCAGCGCATGATCGACGCGGCGCGCGAGGCGAAGCTGCTCTTCATGGAAGCGATGAAGCCGCCGTTCTATCCGCTGTATCGGCGTCTGCGCGAGCATCTGGAGCGCGATCCGATCGGCGAGATCGGGCTCGTGCGCGCGGGTTGCTCGATGGCGAACGTGCCGCTCGATCATCCGTCGTTCACGCTCGAAGCGGGCGGCGGCGCGCTGCTCGACATCGGCATCTACGAGGCGTTTCTCGCGGTCGACTGGCTCGGCGAGGCGCTCGACGTGCAGACCATCGGCCGCCTCGGCGCGACCGGCGTCGACGTATTCGCGAGCCTGAATGTGCGCCACGAACGCGGCATCGCGCAATTGTTCTGCGGACTCGATCTGCAAGGCCGCGGCGATGCGCTCATCGGCGGCACGCTCGGCACGGTGACGATCCACGAAAACTGGTGGAATCCGGCGCGCGCGACCATCGCTTACACGGACGGACGCAAGGTCGAACTCGACGAGCCGTTCACGGGCGGCGGCCTCAACTACGAAACCGCGCATTTTTGCGAGCTCCTGCGCGCGGGCGAAACCGAAAGCCCGGTAATGCCGCACGCGATGTCGATGCGCATGATCGCGATCATCGACGCGGCACGGCGCGATCTGAATCTGCGCTTTCCCTTCGAGACCGACTGATACGAAAAAGCCGCTTTTCAGCGGCTTTTTCTTAATGTCGCCCCGGCAGCGCGAGACGCCGCTCGAAAATCCGCTGCACGAATTCGAGCACGCTGCACAGAATCCAGTAGACGAACGCCGCCGCGAGATAGAGCGGCAGCGGCTGATAGGTCGCCGCGATCACTTCCTGCGCGCTTCGCAACAGCTCGGTCACGGTGATCACCGACACGAGCGACGTGTCCTTGATCAGACTGATGAGACTGTTCGACAGGCTCGGCACCGCGATGCGCAGCGCCTGCGGCCCGATCACGTAGCGCAGCGTCTGCGTGCGCGACAACCCGAGGCTATAGGCCGCGAGCCATTGTCCGGCGTGGATGCCGAGAATCGCGCCGCGCATGCTTTCCGACAGATATGCCGCGACGTTCGCGGACAGCGCGATCACGCCGGCGGGCGTCGGTTCGAGCGAGATGCCGAGGCTCGGCAAGCCATAGTAGATGACGAAAATCTGCACGAGCAGCGGCGTGCCGCGCATCACGCTCACGTACAAGCGCCCGATCGCGACGAGCGCGCGATTCTGGCTGATGCCCATCAACGCCAGGACGACGGCCGCGATGAGGCCGAAGAACATCGAGTAGAGCGCGAACTTGATCGTCAGTAGCGCGCCTTGCGCCAGCACGGGCGCCGATTGAACGAGCAGGGAAGTCGTGGACATGAACGGGAATGCGGTGAGGAGCCGGCGCGCGAATTGGATCGATCGGCGCGCGCAAAGCGCACATCATAAACCGGCAGCGAAAAAACGAAGGGCGGCACCGTCATCCGATGCCGCCCCGACCAGCAGAACAACGCTGGCTTACTTCGCCGGCTTCGTCACGTCGATGCCGAACCACTTGTCCGAAATCTTCGTGAACGTGCCATCGGCTTCGAGCTGGTTCATCGCGTCGTCGATGGCCTTCGCGAACTTCGGATTGCCCTTCTTGAACGGAATGCCCGACGGATTGCCCGCACCGACATTCGCGCCCGTGCGCAGCGGCAGTTGCGAATTCTTCAGCAGATACGCGAGCATCAGGCGGTCGTTGAGCGCCGCGTCGAGACGGCCGGCGGCGAGGTCACGCAGATACTCGGGCGCGCCCGGATACGTCTTCACATCGATGCCCGGCACCGACTTCGCCATGTCCATATAGTTCGTGCCGAGACCGACGCCGAGTTTCTTGCCCTTCAGCTCGTCGAGCGTCTTGAACTCGCGCTTGTCGTCCGAGCGCTGGATCAGTTGCGCGTTCGAATACGTGTACGCCGGCGAGAAGTCGAGCGTCTGCTTGCGCGCATCCGTGATGCCAACCTGGTTCACGATCACATCGAACTTGCCTGCCTGCAGGCCCGCGATGATGCCGCTCCATTCGGTCGTGACGAATTCGGGCTTCACGCCGAGCTTCGCGGCGACGGCCTTGGCGATATCGACGTCGAAGCCGACCAGCTCGCCGTTCGGCGCTTTCGAGTTGAACGGCGGGAAGGTGCCTTCCAGGCCGACGCGCAGCGTGCCGCGCTGTTTGACCTGATCGAGCAGGTCGTCGGCGTGGGCTGCCGTCGTGACGGCGGTGAATGCCGCGCCGATCAGGCTGGCGGCGACAAGCTTCTTGAGCGTGGACAGTTTCATTGTGTTGTTTTCCTCTTGATGGGCACAGCGTCTTTATCAGATGCGGCGATCATAGTAAGAATGCAATCGCCGCGTCATATCGTTTGTTCATGTCTATATGCGCGATCGACGGCATCACGCGAGCGCTTCGACGCATTCGCGCACGAGCGCCGGGCCGCGATAAATCAGCCCCGTATAAATCTGCACGAGCGACGCGCCCGCCGCGAGCTTCGCGCGCGCATCCTCGCCCGAGAAAATCCCGCCTACGCCGATGATCGGCACGTCCGTCCCGACTTCCGCGCGCAGCTTGCGGATCACTTCGTTCGACGCGTCGAAGACCGGACGTCCCGATAGCCCGCCGGCTTCGTCGCCGTGCTTCATGCCGGTCACGGCGGCGCGCGACAACGTTGTGTTCGTGGCGATCACGCCGTCGATCCTGTGCGCCAGCAACGTGCCCGCGATCGACTTGATCTGCTCGTCGTCGAGGTCGGGCGCGATCTTGAGCGCGAGCGGCACGAGCTTGCCGTGCAGGTCGGACAGCCGCGTCTGCTTCTCCTTAAGCGCGCCCAGCAGCGAATCGAGTTCACCCGCGCCCTGCAACTGCCGCAGATTCTTCGTGTTCGGCGACGAAATGTTGATCGTCACATAGCTCGCGAACGGATAGACGCGTTCGAGACAGTAGAGATAGTCCTCGGCGGCGCGCTCGATCGGCGTATCGGCGTTCTTGCCGATGTTCAGGCCCAACACGCCGCGATAGTGCGCCGCCTTCACGTTGGCGACGAACTGATCGACGCCGCCGTTGTTGAAACCCATCCGGTTGATGAGCGCGTTCGCGTCCGGCAGACGGAAGATGCGCGGACGCGGGTTGCCCGGCTGTGCGCGCGGCGTCACGGTGCCGACCTCGATGAAGCCGAAGCCGAGCGCGGCGAGCCCGTCGATGCACGCGCCGTCCTTGTCGAGGCCCGCCGCGAGGCCGACCGGGTTGCGGAACGTGATGCCCATGACGGTGCGAGGCGAATCGGGGCCGCGTTTGGCGAGCATGCCCGTGAGTCCGGTGCGGCCGGCGGCGCCCAGCATGCGCAGCGTCAGGTGATGAGCGTCTTCCGCGTCCATCTTGAAAAGATGCGAGCGCGCGATCGGATAGAGGGAACTGAACACGAAATGAAAGCCGGCGACGGCGGATTTTTTTAAGACCGCTATTTTAGCGGCTTTGGACGGCGGGCCGGTCGGGCAGTGCCGGAAGTACGCAAGCGGCTATTTCGGCTGGCCCGGACCGTGGATGCGCCCGGGCATCGGCAGCGCGCCGGCGGACTGCGTGTTCGCGGGATCGAGCAGCGTCCAGCGTCCGTCGATCAGGCCTTCCAGCGGCCGGAAATTCGCCTTGTAGGCCATCTTCTCGCTTTCGCGAATCCAGTAGCCGAGATAGACGTGCGGCAGATCGAGACTCTTCGCCTGCTCGATCTGCCAGAGAATGTTGAAGGTGCCGAAGCTCGTCTTCGGCATGTCCGGCTCGAAGAACGTATAGACCGACGACAAACCGTCGCCGAGGATGTCGATCATGCTGATCATGCGCAGCACGCCAGGCACATCCGGATGCGCCGGATCGACAGGTTCGCGGAACTCGACGAGACGCGAATTGATCCTGCTCTGCAGCAGGAACTGCTCGTACTGGTCGCGGCTGTCGCGGTCCATGCCGCCGCCCGCATGCCGCGCCGACTGATAACGCATGTAGAGCGCGTAGTGTTCTTCGTCGTAATGCAGCGGCGCGACGCTCGCCACGAGATCGCCGTGCTGCTTCCACACGCGCCGCTGCGTGCGGTTCGGCACGAAGCGCGCGACCGGCACGCGCACCGGCACGCAGGCGCGGCAGCCGTCGCAATACGGACGATAGGTGAACACGCCCGAGCGCCGGAAGCCGGCCTTGACGAGTTCGGTATAGACGTCGGAGTTGATCAGATGGCTCGGCGTCGCGACCTGCGAGCGCGCGACGCGCCCTTCCAGATAACTGCAAGGATAGGGCGCTGTTGCATAGAATTGCAGCGCGGAAAGCGGTGACAGCGGCAGCTCGTTCGGATGTGTCACGTTGGCGGCTCTCGCAGGCGTCGTCTCGTCGTTGCCGACCGGCGCGCGGAATCCTCTTTCGGGCGCGCGCATGGCGGCTGCATTACGTTTGTCGCTCGGGCGTCGTGCGAAGCGTTCAGCGTGCCAGCACGTCGAGCAGGACGGATTTGTCGAAGCGCCAGCCGATCGCCGGTTCCGCCGTGGCCCGCCGCAGATGCGCGACGAACGCGCGGCGCGCGATCTCGCGGCCGCCCAGCGACGCCAGATGCGACGTGTTCTGCTGGCAGTCTATCATCTCAATTTGATTGCGGCGCAAGTGTCCGACGAGCGCCGCGAGCGCGATTTTCGACGCATCGGTTCTGTGCGCGAACATCGATTCACCGAAGAACATGCGCCCGAACGACACGCCGTAAAGTCCGCCCACGCGCACGCCGTCGTACCACGTCTCGACGCTGTGGGCGTTGCCCGCGCGATGCAAGGTGGTGTACGCATCCACGATGTCCGAGGTGATCCAGGTGCCGCGCTGGCCGTCGCGCGGCGTGTCTGCGCAGGCGCGCATCACGGCGGAAAAATCGTCGTCGACGCGAACTTCCCAGATTGGATCGCGCACGACGCGCTTCAGGGTCTTGCGCAGCGAATCCGACACCTTGAACTCGGCCGGAAAGAGCACCATGCGCGGATCGGGACTCCACCACAGCACGGGCTGGCCGTCCGAATACCACGGGAAGATACCGCGCCCATAGGCGTCGATGAGCCGTGAGGGCAAAAGATCCGCGCTCGCCGCGAGCAGGCCCGGCGCGCCGCTCGCCGCATCGAGCGCGCGCTCGACGGGCGGGAAGGGATCGTCGTCGGCGAGCCAGGGAACCATGTTCTCGGGTGGGCGGCGTTCTGTGATGTCGGCGAGCGTGCGATCAGCCGTCGCGCAGCGTGCGGAAAATGTCGCCCGTATGCAGCGTGAAGTTGCCGGCGGCGCGGTCGGCGAAGAAAAAGCGCAGCGTCTGGCCGACCGTCGGGAACGCGATCTCGTCCCACGGAATCTCGCTTTCTTCGAAGAGCTTCACTTCCAGGCTTTCCTCGCCGGGATCGACTTCGATATCGAGCAGCCGCGCCAGATAGAAGAGATGCACCTGATGCACGTGCGGCACGTTGAGCAGCGTGAAGAGGCTCTGGATCTCGACGCGCGCGCCCGCTTCCTCGAGCGTTTCGCGCGCGGCGCCTTCGCTCGTCGTCTCCTGCATTTCCATGAAGCCGGCGGGCAGCGTCCAGTAGCCGTAGCGAGGCTCGATCGCGCGGCGGCACAGCAGCACCTTGTCGTCCCACACCGGCACGGTGCCCACGACATTGCGCGGATTCTGGTAATGAACCGTGCCGCAATTGTTGCAGACAAAGCGCTCGCGGTTGTCGCCGGGCGGAATGGCGAGACCGACTTCGTGGCCGCAGACGGAGCAGAATTTCATGGAAATGGACGTGGGAAGTGTGCCTGCGAGTGTATCACCGTGCCGCTGCGGCTTTGAGGCACGCACATGGTTTGCGGCATCAGTGGCGCCGCATGACCGGTTTGCCTGGAGCCGACAGTGCGACGCCTGCCTTCTCGCTACAATAGTTGACCGGAATTGCAGTGTCCCTTTTCACGATGAACTCCATGTCAACCACGCCAGCCGCTTCCAGCCGTCCTCCGATGCTCGCCACCGCCGAGGCGCTCGGCCGTCTGCTCGACGCCGCGCGTCAGGTGGACGGCCGCGAGCGCGTCGGCACGCTCGACGCGCTGAACCGCGTGCTCGCCGCCGACGTGACCTCGCCGCTCGACGTCCCGCCGATGCACACCAGCTCGATGGACGGCTACGCGGTCCGCGCCGCGGATCTCGCCGGCGCGAGCGAAGGCGCACCCGTCGCGTTGCCGGTGTCGCAGCGCATTCCGGCGGGCCACGCGGCCGCAGCGCTCGCGGAGGGCACGGCCGCGCGCATCTTCACCGGCGCGACGGTTCCGCCCGGCGCGGATACCGTCGTCATCCAGGAAATGGCGCACGCAACGGACGACGGGCGCGTCGCGTTCGCGCAGACGCCCGCGGCAGGCGAGTGGATCACGCGGCAAGGCGCGGATATCCGGCGCGATTCGGTGATTCTGCCCGCGGGCACGCGCCTCACGCCGCAGGCGCTCGGGCTGGCGGCGTCGGTCGGTTGCGCTGAGCTCGATGTCGTGCGCCGGGTGCGCGTCGCGATCTTCTTCACCGGCGACGAACTGCGCATGCCCGGCGAGCTGCTCGAGCCCGGCGCGATCTATAACTCGAACCGCTTCACGCTGCGGTCGCTGCTCGCGAAGCTCGGCTGCGAGGTGACGGATCTCGGCATCGTGCCGGACCGGCTGGATGCGACGCGCGAAACGCTGCGGCGCGCGGCCATCGACCACGATCTCATCCTGACGTGCGGCGGCGTGTCGGTCGGCGAGGAGGATCATGTGAAGCCGGCGGTGGAGGCCGAAGGGCGCATTTCGATGTGGCAGATCGCGATGAAACCGGGCAAGCCGCTCGCCTTCGGCGCGGTGCGGCGCGGCGATGAAGGAAGCGAGGCGTTTTTCATCGGCTTGCCGGGCAATCCGGTGTCGAGTTTCTGCACGTTTTTGCTGTTCGTGCGGCCGTTCCTGCTGCGTCTTGCGGGCGTGACGAACGTCACGCCGCGCGTCCATTCGATGCGCGCCGACTTCAGCCAGAAAAAAGGCGATCGCCGCAACGAGTTCCTGCGCGCGCGCGTGAACGAGTCGGGCGGGCTCGATCTCTTCGGCAACCAGAGTTCCGCCGTGCTGACATCGACCGTCTGGGGCGACGGTCTCATCGACAATCCGCCGAATCATGCGATCAGCGCCGGCGAGATCGTGCGCTTCATCCCATTTTCAGAACTGATATGAAAGTCGAACTGAGGTTTTTCGCGAGCGTGCGCGAGGCGCTGGGCGTCGCGAACGAGACGGTCAGCGTGCCGGACACGGTAGTCAATGTCGGCGATGTGCGCGCCTGGCTGCGCATGCGCGGCGGTGTGTGGGAAGAGGCGCTCGCCGAAGGCCGCGCGTTGCGCATGGCGTGCAATCACGTGATGACGAATCCGGGCCAGCGCATCACCGAAGGCTGCGAAGTCGCGTTTTTCCCGCCGGTCACGGGTGGCTGACATGTCGACGCGTTCCAAAGTCCGCGTGCAGGAAGCCGATTTCGACATCAGCGCGGAAGTGGCCGCGTTGCGCGCCGACAATCCGAAGGTCGGCGCGGTCGCGTGCTTCGTCGGCACGGTGCGCGATCTGAACGAAGGCAGCGCCGTCGAAACCATGGAGCTCGAACATTACCCCGGCATGACGGAAAAGTCGCTCGAAGCGATCGCCGATCAGGCGCGCGAGCGCTGGCGCGGCTCGGACGTGCTGATCGTGCATCGCGTGGGGAAATTGAAGCCGCTCGATCAGATCGTGCTCGTCGCGACGACGGCGATGCATCGCGCGGACGCGTTCGAATCGTGCGCCTTCGTGATGGACTATCTCAAGACGCAAGCGCCGTTCTGGAAGAAGGAAAAAACCGAGGCGGGCGAGCGCTGGGTCGACGCGCGCGACTCCGACGATGCGGCGCTCGCGCGCTGGAAAAACGATCCGTCCTGATCCGCGTTACTTGTCGTCGGCCGATCTGCCGATGAACTTCGCCGGAAACGGCTCAGCGTCTGGACGCTCGGGAAAGCGCGGTTCGGGCGCATCTCCCGTGCGCTGGCGCTTGAGCGCCGCGAGCAGTTCCTGCTGCTCGACGGGAATCTGATATTCCCAGCCGAACTTGCTGAGTTGCAGGCTCTGCGCGATGCGCAGCGCCGGTTCCATGAACTGCACGGCGGCCGCCGGCTCGTAGCGCGACTCGACCGTATTCAGAAACAGCGACAGCCAGCGCGCGAAATGGCGCGGCTCGATATCGTCGATCGGACGATGCGCTTCCTGAACGTTTCCCCGATATTGCTTCGAGCCGAGCACGAGGCTCGACCAGAACGTCGTCATCTTGGCGAGATGCTCGTCCCAGCGCCCCGTGAGCGCGCGCGAAAAGATCGGTCCGAGCAGCGGATCGTCGTCGACGCGGAGATAAAAGGCTTCG
This sequence comes from Caballeronia sp. S22, assembly GCF_964261745.1. Classification (NCBI taxonomy): domain Bacteria; kingdom Pseudomonadati; phylum Pseudomonadota; class Betaproteobacteria; order Burkholderiales; family Burkholderiaceae; genus Caballeronia; species Caballeronia sp. S22. The sequence goes on from NZ_OZ180035.1 coordinate 1,483,623, forward strand.
ACCAGCGCGCGGACGTTGGCTTCGCTGGGTTCGCGCTCGCGTGGAGTGTCGGTGGCGGGGTGTTCGGTGGTCATCGTCGATCTGCGAAACAATGAAAGAGTTGATCGGATATTTTGCTGACGGAGGATATCAAGATGACGCAAAATGGTGCTTCCGTGCTCAGGCGCCCTCGGTTGTCCGAAACGCATGGACGTTCGTTTGCGTTTCATGCAGCGTCGATTTAAACATCGCTCCCTGTCCTTGCGCGGATTTTTTGACGAGACGCGCGTTCCGTCAAATCACCGATGCGCCTTTGCATCCAACTCTATACGCGCGAAATCATGCGACTCACCGATTACACCGATTATTCGCTGCGTGTTCTGCTTTATCTCTCCGTTCGACCTTCGGGCCTTTCGACGATTCAGGAAATTTCGGATGCGTACGGCATCTCGAAGAATCACTTGATGAAGATCGTCCAGCAGCTCGGCGAGCTCGGCTGGGTCGAAACCGTGCGCGGCCGAAACGGCGGACTGCGGATCGCATCGCGGTCGCGCGACCTCACGATCGGCGACGTCGTGCGCAAGACCGAAAATGATTTCGCGATCGTCGGTTGCTTCGCGGATCAGGGCGATGCAACGCGTCAGCGCTGCGTGATTCAGCCGAGCTGCCGTCTGCGCGGCGTGCTCGCGGCCGCGCGCGACGCCTTTCTCGCCGAACTCGACAAGCATACGGTCGGCGAACTCGCGCATCCGGCGAACGAACTCGCGCGGCTGCTCGGCATCGTGAGCATCGCGCCGGTTCCGGCGGGCGCGTTCGTGCCGGTGCGCGCATCGTCCTGACGCGCCGGGACGCATCGCGCGCTGAACAAAACCCGAATGCCGCAGTCAATCCTGAGCTTGGAGTCGGTTGACGCCGTCATTGTCGAAGAGCAAAAAAGTGCACTTTTTGAGCCAAAGCGTGCTTGAAAGTGACAAAAAGCGCCTCATTTTGGTCGTATTCAGAATTGGAGCTTTCAAAAAATGAGAATCGACAAACTCACCACCAAATTCCAGGAAGCGCTTTCCGACGCGCAGAGCCTGGCGGTCGGGCGTGATAACCAGTACATCGAACCGGTGCACCTGCTTGCCGCGCTCATCGCGCAGCAGGACGGCTCCGCGCGCTCGTTGCTGTCGCACGCGGGCGTGCAGGTCCAGGCGCTGCAGACATCGCTGAACGACGCGATCAATCGTTTGCCGCAAGTGCAGGGCACGGACGGCAATGTGCAGGTGAGCCGCGAACTCGCGGGCCTGCTGAACGCCGCCGACAAGGAAGCGCAGAAGCTCAACGACACGTACATCGCGAGCGAAATGTTCCTGATCGCCGTCGCGGACGACCGCGGCGAAGCGGGCCGTCTCGCGAAGCAGCACGGCCTGTCGAGGAAAGCGCTCGAAGCGGCGATCAACGCCGTGCGCGGCGGCGCGCAGGTCAATAGCCAGGACGCCGAAAGCCAGCGCGAGGCGCTCAAGAAATACACCGTCGATCTGACCGAGCGCGCCCGCGCGGGCAAGCTCGATCCGGTGATCGGCCGCGACGACGAAATTCGCCGCTCGATCCAGATCCTGCAACGCCGCACGAAGAACAATCCGGTGCTGATCGGCGAGCCGGGCGTCGGCAAGACGGCGATCGTCGAAGGGCTGGCGCAGCGCATCGTCAACGGCGAAGTGCCGGAAACGCTCAAGGGCAAGCGCGTGCTGTCGCTCGACATGGCGGCGCTGCTCGCGGGCGCGAAGTATCGCGGCGAGTTCGAGGAGCGTCTGAAGGCGGTGCTGCACGACATCGCGAAGGACGAAGGCCAGACGATCGTCTTCATCGATGAAATTCACACGATGGTCGGCGCGGGCAAGGCCGAAGGCGCGATGGACGCGGGCAACATGCTGAAGCCGGCGCTCTCGCGCGGCGAGCTGCACTGCATCGGCGCGACCACGCTCGACGAATACCGCAAGTACATCGAGAAGGACGCGGCGCTGGAGCGGCGTTTCCAGAAAGTGCTCGTCGATGAACCGTCGGTCGAAGCGACTATCGCGATCCTGCGCGGCTTGCAGGAAAAGTACGAGCTGCACCACGGCGTCGAAATCACGGATCCGGCGATCGTCGCGGCCGCGGAACTGTCGCATCGCTATATCACGGACCGCTTTTTGCCGGACAAGGCCATCGATCTGATCGATGAAGCCGCGTCGCGCATCAAGATGGAAATCGATTCGAAGCCCGAAGAGATGGACAAGCTGGACCGCCGTCTCATCCAGTTGAAGATCGAACGCGAAGCCGTGAAGAAGGAGAAGGACGAAGCGTCGCAGAAGCGTCTGCAACTGATCGAAGAGGAAATCGACCGGCTGAACCGCGAGTATTCCGATCTCGAGGAAATCTGGACTGCCGAAAAAGCGGCCGTGCAGGGCAGCGCGCAATTGAAGGAAGAAATCGAGAAGGTGCGTGCGGACATCACGCGCCTGCAGCGCGAAGGCAAGCTCGAGAAGGTCGCCGAATTGCAGTACGGCAAGCTGCCCGAACTCGAAGCGCGCCTGAAGCAGGTGACGCAGGCCGAATCGCAGGAGCAGAACAATCCGACGCGTCCGCGTCTTCTGCGCACGCAGGTCGGCGCCGAGGAAATCGCGGAAGTGGTGTCGCGTTCCACCGGCATCCCCGTATCGCGGATGATGCAGGGCGAGCGCGAGAAGCTTCTGCAGATCGAGACCAAGCTGCACGAGCGCGTCATCGGCCAGGACGAGGCGATCGGCGCGGTGGCGGACGCGATTCGCCGCTCGCGCGCCGGTCTGTCCGATCCGAACCGTCCGTACGGCTCGTTCCTGTTCCTGGGTCCGACGGGCGTCGGCAAGACCGAACTGTGCAAGGCGCTCGCTTCTTTCCTGTTCGATTCGGAGGATCATCTCATCCGCATCGACATGAGCGAGTTCATGGAGAAGCACAGCGTCGCGCGTCTGATCGGCGCGCCGCCGGGATATGTCGGGTATGAAGAAGGCGGTTATCTGACCGAAGCCGTGCGCCGCAAACCGTACAGCGTGATTCTGCTCGACGAAATCGAAAAGGCGCACCCGGACGTGTTCAACGTGCTGCTGCAAGTGCTCGACGATGGCCGCATGACCGATGGCCAGGGCCGCACCGTCGATTTCAAGAACACGGTGATCGTGATGACGTCGAATCTCGGTTCGCAAGTCATTCAGGGCATGGTCGGCGAGCCGCAGGAGAGAGTGAAGGATGCCGTCTGGGAAGAAGTGAAGCTGCACTTCCGGCCGGAGTTCCTGAACCGTATCGACGATGTCGTCGTGTTCCATGCGCTCGATCGCACGAACATCGAGTCGATCGCGAAGATTCAGTTGCAGCGTCTGCAGGAGCGTCTCGCGAAGCTCGATATGCAGCTGGAGGTGTCGGATACGGCGCTGGAGCAAATCGGCAAGGTCGGCTATGACCCGTCGTTCGGCGCGCGGCCGTTGAAGCGTGCGATTCAGCAGGAGATCGAGAATCCGGTCGCGAAGCTCATCCTCGCGGGGCGTTTCGGACCGAAGGACGTCATTCCGGTCGATGTGCGGGAAGGGAAGTTCGTGTTCGATCGCGTCGTGCACTGAGGCGCGGTCTGGTCGTCCCGGATGCGGGACGGCCGTTCATACAAAAGGGCAACGAAGCGATTCGTTGCCCTTTTTTTCGTTCGCTCGAAACGCGATCCGAAAAGCAGAAGCCCCGCGCGGCGCGATGCCTGCGGGGCTTTCTTTCGATGCGAATCGAAACAGCGCGCTTAGCCTTGTTTCGGCTCTTCGCTCTTGCCGAAGAGACCTGCAAGGCCGCCGAGCGAGCCGAGCACGCCGGTCAGATCGAGCTGGCCTTCGGGCGGCACTTCGCCATTGGGCGTCGCGCGATCGACGATATGCGGCAGCACCGTGGCCAGCATGCCCGAAAGTTGATCGCCCGAGACGCCGGCTTTTTGCGCGAGCGCGCCGACGTTGTCCTGGCCCAGCACGTTGGTGAGCGTGTCGGGGCTGATGGGCTTGTTCTCGCCGGTGCCGATCCACGACTGGACGACATCGCCCGCGCCGTGTTGCTGGAAGCGCTGGATCAGGCCCATGATGCCGCCCGGCTGGCTGTTGACGAACGCGAGCGCCGCCGCGATCAGCGCGGCCTGGCCGGACTGGCCCTGCTGGCCGCCTGGTTGTTGCGACGAATTGCCGAGGGAGGAGGCGAGGATATCGATTAGGCTCATGGCAGTCTCACTACGAGAGGTTGCGGGGGTGGGTTCGCCCGCGCCGCCGCGTCCGGCTCGGAACCGGGCGTGGCGGTGCGGGCATCGGCCGCGAGCGGCCGTTCAAGGATGGTCAAACGAAGGCAATTTTCCTTCGACAAGGTTCCCCGAAGAATTACTGACTGGCGGCCGCGGCGCTGGCGGCCTTATCTTTCTTGCTGCGCTTCGATTTGGCGGGCTTCGCGTCGCTCGCGGCCATCGTGCCCGATGCGCTCGTCGTCGCTGCTGCCGCGCTTTCCTTCTTCGATTTCTTCGACGCCTTCGTGCCCGATGCCGGAGCGGCAGGCGTCGTGGCCGGCGTCTGCGCCGTGGTGGCCGCTGGCGACGTCGCGGCGGTGGCCGCCGTCGATGACTTCACCGTCGAGTTCGGCGCGGCGCTGCCGCCTTGTGTCGACGTGGTCGCGGGCTTCGACGTCTTGCCCGTCGGCGGCAGCGACGAACCGCCGATCGTCAGGCCGTTCTGCTCCAGATTCGCCACCGACTTGGTGCCGAGCCCCTTGACGCGGGTCGCGAGATCGTCGGCGTCCTTGAACGGGCCGTTCTTCGTGCGCTCGTCGACGATCGCCTTCGACTTCACCGGACCCAGACCCTTCACCGCTTCCAGCGCGGCTTGATCCGCGGTATTGACATCGACCGCGGCGAAGGCCGCTCCCATCGACAGCATGAACGCTAAGCACAGCATCAGCAGCTTTTTCAGCATGACGGCACTCCGGGCTAAAGAGAAAGGATGAATCGATAAGTTCGGGCCGATTGGGAAGATGCCGTTAAGGATAGGGCAAAAACCTGTTCCGAACGAAAACGGATCGCATTGTGCACGACCCCCGCCGCGCGCACTGCGCTTCCGCACAATCTTTAACGTTGCGATACGCCGGATGGATGACGCGCCGTTTCTGCCGACGTTCGCGTCGCACATCACTTCGACGCGCCCGCCGCCGTTTTCGCGAACGCGCCGCGAACCTCGAAGCCGACCTTATCGACAATCGCGCCTTTTGCATCGACCAGTTCGAGCACGTGACGGCCCGGCCAGGGCAGCCACGCCGCGCGGGCGTCGTGGCCGTAGGGCTTGCCGTCCAGCCGCCACGCGAGGCGCGCGCCGCTGTCCGCGCGCTCGAACCATACGCGCTGCCGCGCGGGCGGAATGTCCGGGTCGAGCGCGAAGATCGTGCCGTCGGTCGGCGCGCCGATGCGTGCGGCCTGTGCGTCCGCATTTCCACCGCGCGCGCTCTGCGACGCATTCGCCGTAAGCCCGATGGCGCTCATCTGCGTCCCGCGCACGAACCATTCGCTGCGCGCGGGCTCGATATCGTTCTGATACGTGACACGCGTCGTCACGACGCCCGGCGGCGCTTGCGGTGGGCGGCTATCCGATCGCCGGTTCAGATAGTTGACGATGGCGTTCCATGCCGGCGCCGCGCCCGTCACGCCGGACACGTCCCACATCGGTGCGCCGTCGGCATTGCCGACCCACACGCCCACGGTGTATCGCGAAGTGAAACCGACCGCCCAGTTGTCGCGCATGTCCTTGCTGGTGCCGGTCTTGACCGCGCTGAAGCTGCGCGTCGCAAGCACGCTGTCGAAGCCGAAGGTGCGCGTGCGCGCGTTGTTGTCGGCGAGGATGTCGGTGACGATGAAGCTCGCTTCCGCGCTGAAGACGCGTTTCTCGGCGTTCGTCGGCCGATGGTCGGCGAGATCGAAGAAGGGACGCGCGATCCCGCCGTTCGCGAGCGCGCGATAGGCGTTGGCGAGCGTCGCCAGCGTGACGTCGGCGCTGCCGAGCGCGAGGCTGAAGCCGTAGTAATCGCCCGCCTGCGACAAGGGAATGCCGAGCGCGACCAGCGTCTTCGCGAACCGATGCGGCGTGACCATCACGAGCGTGCGCACCGCCGGCACGTTCAGCGACGAGCCGAGCGCGGTGCGCACGCTCACCCAGCCTTTGAAATCGTGATCGTAGTTCTGCGGGATGTAGAGACCGCCGCCGGTCGCGAGATCGAGCGGCGCGTCGTCGAGGAGCGTGGCGGCGGTGACGCGCTTCTCGTCGAACGCCTGCGCATAGAGAAAGGGCTTCAGCGTCGAGCCGGCCTGACGCGGAGCGACTACGGCATCGACCTCCGGCGCGTTCGACAAACCGCCCGCCGAGCCGACCCACGCGAGCACGTCGCCCGAGCGGTTGTCGATCACGATGGCCGCCGCGTCGTGCACGTTGCGCGGATGCGCGCGCGCGTTCAGTTCGGCGAGCGTTCGCGCGAGCGTGTCGCGGGCGAAGCGTTGCAGACGCGAATCGAGCGTGGAGCGCACGCGCGCGCCTGCCACCGGATGCGTCTCGCTCGCGATACGTCGCGCGAGATGCGGCGCGAGGGCGTCGTCGCCTTGTGCATAGGCGGGCGCGGCGGCCGTGCGCGTGAGCGCGAGCTGCACGAAACTATCGAGATTGACGCATGGATCGACGTTTCGCGCGACGCCGTGCAGCGCCTGCATGTCGCGCAGGATCACGCAACTGCGCGTGGCGACTTTCGCATACGGCGCGTTCGGCGCACGCACCAGCGCAGCGGCGAGCGCGGCCTCGCGTTCATCGAGCCCGGACGGCGCCTTGCCGAACAATGTCTGCGACAACGCCGACAACCCGACGATCTCGCCGCGAAACGGCACGAGATTCAGATACGCCTCGAGAATCTGGTCCTTGCGCCAGGTTCGTTCGAGCCACAGCGCGCCGATCGTCTGTTCGGCCTTTTCGCCGATGGAGCGCCGGCCCGCCGACTTATCCGCGTCGATGAGGCCGGTGAGTTGCATCGTCACCGTCGATGCGCCGCGCGTGCGCGTGTTCCACAGATTGCCCCATGCAGCCGCCGCCGCGCCGCGCCAGTCGACGCCCGCGTGCTCGTAGAAGCGCTTGTCCTCCGACACGACGATCGCTTCGCGCAACGCCGGCGATACATCCGCGAGCGCCACCCAGTCGCCGCGCCGCGCGCTTTTATCGATGCGCGTGCGGGCGAGCGGCTCGCCGTCGCGGGAGAGCAGCACCCAGTCGGAGCTGCGCCAGTTCGCGCGCACGTCGTCGAAGCTCGGCGACGCGTGCGCCGCCGCCGAAAGAACGCACGCGATGACGAGGCCGGCGGCGCGTTTCATGACGTCACTTCGCGGCGAGCGGTTTGACGACCACCGGCGCATTCGGTAACGCGCCGAACGACGAAGGTGCGTAAAGCGCTTCGACCCGCGTGGGCGGCAGACCGAAGGTGCCGGGATTGTTCAGCCGCATCGTGTATTCGACCGTCAGCTTGCCCTTCGGCAGATAGTTGTAGTACGCGCGATAGCCGTCGAAGCCGCGTTCGACGAACGCGGGCCACGCGCCGCGATCCCGCTTTTCGCCCTGGGTCGCCGCTTCGGAGTCGCGACCGAGGCCCGAGCCGAGAATCGTCGCGCCCGCGGGAATCGGATCGTTGACGACGACCCAGGTCATGTCGCTTTGCGCGTCGATGTCGAGATGCACACGCACGATGTCGCCGCGCGAGAGCACGCCTTTCACGGCCGGATCGACCGGCGTGACGGTCTTCGCGATGCGATAGCCCGCCGCGAACGGCGCCTTCAACGCGACGGCCGCGAGACTTTCGATCGTGGCCCACGGTTTGCCCGTGCCGTCTTGCGTCAGCGCGAGCGAACCGCTGCTCCACGGCAGCATGACGCTGCGCACGCTGGCGGTTTTCGTGACCGGCGTCGCCGATGCAGGCGCGCTCGAAGCCGGCGCGCCCCAGTTCACGCTTTGCGTCGAGCCGCCCAAGTCGATCGACGTACGACCCGTCACCGGCGTGCTTTCGAAGAGCCGCGAGAATCGCCCGACGGCGAGCGCGCCCCACAGATTGGCGGTCGTCGTCTGCCACGCGCCGTTCGTCTGCAGCGCGAGCAAGCCCGCGACCACGCGCGGCATCTCGTCCTTCCAACCGGGCGCGTCCGCGAAAATGAGCGCGGTGCGCGCGGCGTTGGTCTCGGTGCCGGTCATGAGCCACCAGAGATTGTCCTCGCGTTCGGTCGTGAAGGTCAGGCGCGTGCCCTGATACGTCAGCCGCGCACGGATGACCTGCTCGGCGTGCGCGCGCATCTCGTCGCGATTCGGAATGCCGTCGACGCGCGAAAGGATCGCGTAGAGGTCGAGCACCGCCGAAGTCGGCCACTGATCCGGCGCGACCGTGATCGAGCCGAGCATGCGCGGCTGCGCGAGGCCATAGCGCGACAAGGCTTCGATGGACGCGAGCTTCTCGAAGTCGAGATCGTTGCGCGGCGCCCAGAACTTGCGTTCGATCTTGCCATCGATGAAATTCGCAAGGCCCGCCGCCATCTGATTGCGCAGATCGGCGGGCAGGGCGAAGCGGCTGTCCTCTCTCGCGGCTTCATTCGCGACGGCGAGCAGATACGCGGTAAGGGCTGGGCTGCCGGTCGGGCGCTCGTCGTCGGCGGGCGGGAAGTAGTTCGCGAGGCCATCGCGGTCGAGATACGACGGCATCCTCGCGAGCACGGCCTGCCATTGCGCGGCGTCCATCAGGCCGAGCGCGCGCGAGGTCTGCTGTTCGAGGCAGTTGTACGGATAACGCTCGAACCAGCGGCGTACGCCAGGCAGGCCATCGGCGAGCTTCGGCTGCAAGGACACCGCGATGCCGCCGCGCACCGTGCCATCGCTCGACGTGCTCGCGTCGGCGGGCGGCGCGACCGGCACGCTGAACGTGCCATCGATTTGCGCGATGGTCGCCTGCTGCACGGTCACCGGAACCGCCGCGACGATCTTCTGCGTCAGCTTAACGGAATCGCTCGCCTTCGGCCCGGCTTGTTCCGACGCGCTCACGTTCCAGTCGAGACTCGCGGAATTACCCGCGCCGAGCACATCGGGCGTGGTCACGTCCCAGGCCACTTCCTGCGACGATTCCGGCGCGAGTTCCACCGTGCGCGCGTCGAGCGCGAGCGTGCCGGCGCGCGGCGTGACGACGACGCGCATCGTTCGCGCCGTCGTGTTGCGCAGCGTGAACTGCGCGCGGAACGCATCGCCGACGCGCACGAGCGGCGGCAATCCCGAGATCAGTTGCAAGTCCTGCGTGCTTTGAATCGACGCGCTGCCGGTGCCAAACTGACCCGCGCCGACCGCCGCGACCGCGACGATCCGAAAGCGCGTGAGCGCGTCGTTCAGCGGGACATCGACGCTGGCTTCGCCGTTCGCGTCGAGCGTGACGCGCGGATTCCACAGCAAGAGCGTGTCGAACAGCTCGCGCGTCGCGCTGTGTCCGCCTCCGCCGCCCGCAGGCACCGCCTTGCGTCCGAAGTGACGCCGCCCGATGATCTCCATCTGCGCGGTCGCCGTCTCGACGCCGTACGCGCGCTGCTGAAGCATCGCGTCGAGCACGTTCCAGCTTTGATTCGGCATGAGTTCGAGCAATGCTTCATCGACGGCCGCAACCGCGATCTGCGTGCCTGCGGGCGCGGGCTTGCCATCGGGCAGCGCGACTTTGAGCTTCACGTGTGCCTTGCTTCGGACGGCGTACGACTTCGCATCCGGACTCACGCTCACCGCGAGCCTGTGCGACGCCGTGCCGACCCTGATCGACGCGAGCCCGTAACGGAACGCGGGCTTCGACAGATCGACGAGCGGCGTCGGCGCCTGATATTGGCGGCCTTCGTACCAGAACGCGCGCGCCCATTCGACCGGCGCCTTCCATCCCCAGGTGAAGAACGAATACCACGGCACCTCGCGGATGCGTCCGCGCAACGCGAGCACCGACACGTAGACGTTCGGCCCCCACGCGTTCTCGACCTTCAGCTCGACGGTCGGATCCTTGCCGTTCAGTTCGACGACCCGCGTCTCGACGATGCCTTCGCGCTCGACCGCGACGAGCGCCGTCGCCGAACGGAAGGGCATGCGCACCTGAAAGCGCGCGGTCTCGCCGGGCTCGTAGCTCGTTTTCTCGGGCAACACGTCGATGCGATCGGTGTTCTCGCCGCCGAACCACAACTCGTCCTCGCGCGTGACCCATACCGATGTGCTCGCGTTGGCCACGCGATCATCGCCGTCTTTCGCGACCGCGATCAGATCGACGTTGCCCGCTTCCTTGAGCTTCGCGTCGCACGAGACGATGCCGTGATCGTCGCTCTTGCCGCTGCACAGCGTGCCGAGATCCTTGATCTCGGTGTGATTGTCGTACGCGTAGAAGCCGCCCACCATGCGCTTGCGCGAGCTCGACATCACGCGCGCGACGGCCTTGATATCGACCGCTACGCCCGCGTGCGGCTTGCCCTGCAAGTCGAGCGCAAGCGCCTGCACGGGCAGCGCGCCGCCGACCGACACCCAATGTCCCGCCTTCACGCCGACGGCTACCGCGGCCGGCCAGAGCGTGGTGCCGCCGCTGATCGTCTGAACCTCGCCGTTCGGATCGGCGAAGCTCGCTTCGAGCGCGAGACGCTTCGGCGAGTCGACGGCCGGCAGCGGCTTCACGGTGACCTTGCCGGCGCCGTCGCGATCGAGCGTGACGCGCAGCTTGTCGGCGATGAGCTTCGTCGTCGCGTGGTCCTCCTGCTCGCTGTCTTCGTCCTCGGCGGGCGCGCTGGCGCCGTCGTTCGACGGCTTCCGATACGGCGCGAAGCTGAACGCCTCGTACTGCGAAGCGAAGGGCGGCGCGACATCGCGCACGAGCGCGGACACCTGCACCGGCAGATTCGACGCCGGTCCGCCCTGCACATATTCGAGCCGCACCGCGACGGGCGCTTCATGCGCGGCGACGAGCCCCGGCGATTTGGCGTCGCCCGCGGTGATGGAGCCTTTGAACACCGGCAGGCGGAATTCCTCGACACGGAAGCTGCCCGATTCATACGACTGCGTGACGGCGTTGTCGTTGTCGTTATCCTGATCGTCGTTCGCAGAGGCAGCGCCGTTGTCGAGCGACACGCTGTATTCGCCGAGCTTCGCCGCGACGGGCACGGTGAAGGTCGAGTCGGCGCTGTGGTCGGCGGCCCACTTGAGCGGCAGATGCCAGGTCTGTCCGCTGCCGACGTGCCGGATCGTCACGCGGCCCGGATAGCTCGACGGAAATGCGAAGCCGTGCAGCGTTTCGACGCGCAGCAGATGCTTCATCGACACGGTTTCGCCCGCGCGCAGCAGCGTCCGGTCGAACACGGTATGCGCGCGGGTCGTGCGCGTCGCGCTCATGTCCGTCGGCACGTTGAAGCGCCACGATTCGATGCCGCGATTCCAGTCCGATGTCACGAAGGCCATGTCCGGACCGGTGACGGGATCGTTCACGCGCGCCGACACGAAGAAGCCGCCCCACGCGAGACTGTGCTCGTTGCATTCGCGCGTGGCCGCGAGCGGCTTGCCGATCTTCGCGAGGCCTTGCGCGTCGGTCTTTGCGGTGGCGATTTCGTCGCCGTTGCAGTCGGTGACGCGAATGTCTGCGTTGGCGACGGGCTTGCCCTTGTCGAGCGTCGTGACCCACACGAGGCTATTCTCGCGGCCCTGCTTGAAATGCACGCCGAGATTGGTGACGAGCACCGACGTGCGCACGTACATCGCCTGATTCTTGCCGAGCAGCGACGCGCCGAGCGCGGGCGAGCCCAGTTCGACGACATAGAAACCGGGTTTCGTGAGCGGAATGCCGACGACTTCGAACGGCCGCAGCGCTTTCGGATCGGCGGCGGGCAGGGTGAGGGTTTCGACGCCGCGCTGCTTCGCGAGCATCGACAGCGAGCGGATGTCGATTTGCGGATCTTTGGACGACGAGCCGTCGCTGTTCGGGATGATGACCGGCGCGATGCCGTTGTCGAGCATCTGCGGCATGCGCTCCTCGATCGTCGAGCGCGACATCGAGATGCCGTCGAACATATCGACGGCGCGCATCCATTGGCGGATGTCGGTGTCGGCGTCGAGCTTGAGCTTCGTGATCTGCGACGTGCCCGAATTCAGCCCCTGCACATGCAGGTCCGCTTCGACGTGGCGCAGCGTGACCGGCAGCATCGCGGGCATGCCCGGCTCGGCGAATCGCTCGATGATGCCGAACGTGCCCGACGAGAACTTCGCGAGCGGCGGCATCGCGGCGGTCGCGGTCTTGAGCGGGAAGAGATCGGCGTTCGCGAGGGTGCGGCCGCTCGCGTCTTTCAGATTCGTGGGAGCGTCGATGGTGAGATCGGCGCGTTCGGGCAGCGGCGCGGCGAACTCGACGGCGCTCACTTCGGCGTCCTTGTCGGACGCGTCGAAACTGGGCGACGCATTGCCTTTGGGGCCGTGCAGCACGAACTTCTGCGCGTCGGCGCGGCTGATCGGCGCGCTGAAGTTCAGGCGCAGCGGGCGCAGCGGCGTGCACGGCGCTTTCGCATTTTCACGCTCGCACGAGAAGCTCGCCGTGAAGGGCTCGCGCACGTTGAAGTCGAAGCGCTTTTCGACATCGTTGGCGATGCCGCCCGGCCCCGTCACGCCCGCGCCGTACACGAGCTGCATCTTCGTCGCCGACGGCAACGTTTGCTGGCACGCGAGCGTGAGCACGCGATCGCTTTCCTTCTCGAGCCGGAAATGTTTGAGCAGGGCGGCGCGGGTGGCGTCATCGACCGCGTGCACCGGAATCCGGTTGCCGAGCGCGTTCGATTCGCACCAGACATGCTGAAGCACGGAAGCCTGCGTCGCGGGGCCGTTCAGGCGCAGCACGAAAGCCTGATTCTCTTCGATGTCGCCGTAGCCCGGCATGATGCGCGTGACGAACGGGCCGCCCGTCTGGAACGCGAAGTGGCGCGGGCCGGACAGCGCGGTGCCGGAGACCGACTTGAGGCCGTCCGCGAGATCGAGCGCGCAGCGCACGCCGGGCGGCAGATCGTGCTCGAAGTCGAAGGCCCAGGTTTTGGCGTCGATCCAGCGCTGCGAGCCCGCCGTATCCGAAGCGCTCGCGCCGCTACACGTGACCTGCCCGGGCGCGGGCGCCGCCGCATTGCCGAACGCGATCATCGGTTCGTCGAATTTGGCGACGACCTGCCGCACTTGCGCGACCTTGCCTTGCGGCGACACGCTCGCGATGCGCGCGGCATCGGCTCGATGAAACGCGGTGCCCAGTCCCAGCGCGGCGATCAGCGTGGTTGCGGCCAGAATCCATTTTTTTTGTGACGTTGTAATGCGGCTCATCCACTCGCTCCGAGTTTCCCTCGACGCGAAATTCTACTGGAGCCTTACGTCATTCTTTCCGACGATGCGAGCCGCCGATGTTTTTCTACACAAATCATCGAATCGGATGCGAGCGGCTCAGGTCGGATCGACGTGGTTCAGATGCCGCGCGCTCACGCGCCGCCAGTAGAGAAACAGGCCGACGCCCGCGACGCCCAGACTCGCCGAATTCGCGATCCAGAAGCCGCGCGCGCCTTGCAGCCACTCGGGCACGCCGCCGCCCACGTCGAAGCCGAGCAGATAGCCGCCGCCAAGCCCGATGCCCCACAGCGCGATGGCGTAGATCACGGTCGGCACGAGGGTCACCTTGTACGCGCGCAGGATGAACGCGGTGGTGATCTGCAGGGCGTCGCAGAGGTGATAGAAGAAGATGATGAGCACGAGCGGCATCGCGGCCGCGATGACGTTCGCATCCGGCGTATAGGCCGCGATCACGTGCGGACGCGCCGCGACCAGGATCACGCCGTACGCGAGCGCCAGCACGCACGCCATGCCGATGCCGTGACGCGAGATCGAGCGCGCGTCGTCATAACGTCCGGCGCCGAGCGCCTGCGACACGAGCGTCGATGACGCGATGCCGATCGACAGCGGCGTCATGTAGAGCACCGCGCCGAGATTGCCGGCGATTTGATGGCCGGCGAGCGTCGTGGTGCCGAAGCGCGAGATGAAGAGCGCCATGAACGTGTACGACGTGACTTCGATGAGATACGAGAGGCCCATCGGAATGCCGAGACGCAGGAGCGCGAGCTGACGCCGCCAGACCGGCCAGCAGAAGTGCGAGAAGATGCCGAACGGGCGGAAGAATTCGAACTTGACGAGCACCGTCATGCCGACGATCGCGAGCACCCAGTTGATGAGCGTGCTCGCGAGCGCGCAGCCCGGGCCGCCGAGCGCCGGCATGCCGAAGCCGCCGAAGATGAACCATGTGTTGAGCGGAAACTTGAGCAAGAGTCCGCCGACTTGCAGGAACATCACGAGGCGCGGCTTGCCGACCGCGTTGGTGAGCGAGCTGTAGACGCGAAACGCGAGGCTCGCGGGCAGGCCGAACGAGAGAATGCGCAGATAGTCGACCGTGCGGTCGTGCAGCGCGGGCGGACTTTTCGCGAGAGAAAGCAGCGGTTCGGGAAAGTAGAGCAGCACGAAGCCGATCACGGTGAGCGCGGCGGCGAGCCACAGCGCCTGCCGCGTTTCCTCGCCGATCTCGCTTTCGCGGCCCGCGCCGAAAAGCTGCCCGGCGATCGGCTGCAACGCGACGAGAATCCCCGTCAGGCCGATATACACCGAGATATAGACCGAGCCGCCGAGGCCGAGCGCGGCGAGATCCGTCGCGGAGAAGCGGCCGACCATCGCGGTGTCGATCACGCCGAACGCGATCACCGCGAGCTGGCCGATCAGCACCGGCCATGCGAGCGCGGCGATCTTGCGCACGTCGCGCAGCATGTCGGTCGTGCTGATGGAGGTCGACATCGCGCGCATCGCGTTACTGCGCCCGGCGCAGGCTCTTCGGACGCAGCGGCTTTTTCGCTGGCGGCGTGGGGCGCTCGATGCGCACGTAGAGACGGAAGCGCTCGTCGCGGTCGGCGACACGGCGGCCTTCCCATACGAGCTTCCACTGGAACGCGGACATCGACGACGGCTCGCCGTAATCCGCCGGGTCCTGACGCAGGATCACGTCGCAGTCCTCGTCGAACGCGAAATGCATGCCGCCGAAATAGGCGAAGGTGGCGATCTGCGCGTCGCCCAGACGCACGGGCGAGATGCAGGTGTAGTCGGGCGGCAGATGATCGGCGATCTGCTCGGCCACGTCGCGATACGTCCGGCTGTAGTTCACCACCGGCAGCCACAGCGTCATGAGCAGCACCCACATGAGCGTGGTGCCCGCGCTCGACAGCACGACACTGCGCCAGAGCACCTTCGGATGACGCGCGAGCCGCCAGCGCGCGAGCAGGAACCAGCAGACCGTCACGGCGACCGCGCACGCGAAGGAAATCAGCTTGAACTCGGGATGAAAGCCCGGCGCGAGGCGCGCGAGATTGCGGGCCATCGAAGCGGGGAAACCGAACATGCCCGCGGTCCACACGAGCCACACCAAGGAGCCGATGATGGTAAAGCTCAGCATCGCGAACCAGTCGATCGCGTTGATCGCGCCGCGTTTCAACGTGGGCAGCGCGAAGGTCGCGAGCACCGAAAGCGGCGGCAGCAGCAGCATGAAGAGCCGGTTGGTCTCGTGCGCCTGCAGGACGACCAGCACGAGCAGCGGCCCGATGATCGACAGCGGCACGCCGACGTGCGGCGAGCGGCGCATCCCGCCCCAGCTGACGAACGCCCAGACCGCGAGCGGCCACGCGGGCCACGTGAAGAGCGGCAGGTTCTTGATCGCGTAGCCGAAGATCGCGCCGGGCGTGCCGGAGAAGAAGGAAAAGCTGTTGCGCCACCATTGGCGCAGCCACCATTCGCCGTCATCGGGGAAGTAATGCAGCGTCGGCAGCACCCACGCGGCGATCAGCACGATGGCGACCGGCAGACCGAAGATCAGGAGCGGCGCGGCGCGCACCTGCTTCACGATGATCGTCATCGCGAGCGTGCAGAGCAGGAGCGCGAACACGAGCACCGGCGAACTCGACAGCCCGACCACGCCGATCGCCACGCCCCATACGAGGCCGCCGTGAATCGGCTTGTCGAGGCTGCGCACGAGGCCGTAGAGGAGCATCGCGGTGCCGGCGAACTGCGCGAGCTGTGGCGTGGTTTCGTGACCGCGCTCGGCGAGCCCGAAGCACGCGAGCAGGATGAGGAGCGCGCCGTCCGCGAGCGTGCGGCCGTAGTCGCGGGGCTCCGGTTCGCCGCCGAAGGCGTATTTGAACGGCTGGGCCTCGTCGCGCCGGCCGAGCAGGTAGGCCGAATACCACACGAACGCGCAGGCCAGACAAAAGAGCAGACCCGTGACGATGCGCGAGGCGTTGCTCGCATCGACCCACGGGCTCAGCAGCCGAATGGCCGATGCGCCGAGCCAGTACATCAGCGGGCCGTCGGCGGTGGGCGCCTTGCCGACGAGGTTCGGCAGCAGCCAGTCGCGCGCGTCGCCGTTGGCCATCGTCCACATCACGCCGAAGCCAGCCGCATCCTCGTTCTTCCACGGATCCCGGCCGAACAGACCGAACGACGCGTAGATAATGCAGATGGCGAGCAACAGCCAGCGCGGCAATGCGCTGGTGGCGGAGGCGGTCAGACGAACGACAGATCGCATGCGGGATGGCTTGATGGAAAACGGTCCGCTGAGCTCGCGCAAAGCGAGTCTGGTGCTGGAGCAAACCGGCATTGTAGTCGCGCGGCGGCGTTAAGGGCGGTTCATCGATGCTCGCCGTAACCGGGCGCAACAACGCTTACCAAATGCAGCAAAGGCGGTGCACGGACGACGAAAAGCGACCGGCGACAAAAAAGGGCAGCCAAAGCTGCCCTTTTTGCTGACCGGCCGAACCGGTCCGAAGCCCGACTTACTTCTTGGTGGAGAAGCGCGCGAACTTGTTGTTGAACTTCTCGACGCGGCCTGCCGTGTCCATGATCTTTTGCTGACCGGTGTAGAACGGGTGCGATTCCGACGACACTTCGATCTTCGCGAGCGGGTAGGTCTTGCCGTTGAATTCGGCGGTCTCGCGCGTCTGGATGGTCGAACGGGTCACGAAACGGAAGTCGTTCGACATGTCGACGAACAGGACTTCGCGATAATTCGGGTGAATGCCTTCTTTCATGGTCTTTCCTGATATCTGGCGGTAGCCAACCCGTCGCACTTTGCTGGGTGCCGAGCGAGTCACTTGCCTGGGGTCGAAAAACGGCGATTATGCCAGAAAATCAGGCGCTTGACATCTTTTCCGGAGGTCGCGGCGGAACTCATGCATCGAGCGCGCCGACGCCCGCCGGGTCTTGCCGGTAATAGCGCGCGAGCAGCCGGTAAAGTTCGGGATAGCCGGCTTCGAACGCCTGCGGCGTCACGAAAAGCGCCTCGCTGCACACCGCGAAAAACTCCGACGGATGATCCGCCGCATACGGATCGATCAGCGATTCGCGTTCGAAGCGGCTCCAGCGCCGCTCCGGCACCGCGTCCACGCGTGCGCAGAACTGGTCGTACGCGTTGTCGAAGATATCGGACCAGGCGGCCGTGTCGAGCGGCGCGTGCCAGCGGCGAAAGAGCGGGGGATGACCATCGGCTTCGCCCGTCACCATGTCGATCTTGTGCGCGAACTCGTGGATCACGACGTTGTACGCGTCCGAGCCGTCGGCCATTTGCGCGTCTTCCCACGAGAGCACGACGGGACCGCCTTCCCACGCCTCACCGCTCGCGTCGTGCTCGATTTCGTGCACGACGCCATCTTCGTCTTCGACCGTCTTCCTGATGATGAACTCGCCCGGATAGACGATCACGCCGACCCAGCCGCGATACAGATCGAGGTCGAGATTGAGCACCGGCAGACAGGCTTGCGCGGCGATCGAGACGACCATCTGATCCGTCAGTTCGAGATCGTGCGCAGTCGAGAATTCTTTTTGCGCGATGAAAAGGCTCGCGGTTTCGCGCAGGCGTCCGAGGTCGTCTGCAGTCAAATGGCCGAAGCACGGGTAGGTGTCGAGTGTGCGCTGCCACAGCGCGTCGTCGATCGCGTATTTGCGCAGCGCGCGCTCGCGGCGTTGCGCGCCGAACCAGCGGGAGAAGAGGTTGGCCATGCGTCGAACGGGAGGACTGGAACAGTTGCGAATTGTACGCACGGCGCCAATAAAAAACCGCCTGACGAAGCAGGCGGTTTTCTGTCCTGAAGCAGCGAAGCGGAATCAGCCTCCGCCGCGACGCATCATGTCGAAGAACTCGGCGTTGTTCTTCGTCTGACGTATCTTGTCGAGCAGGAATTCCATGGCTTCGACTTCGTCCATGTCGTGGATGAACTTGCGCAGCACCCAGACCTTCTGCAGCAGGTCCGGCTTGATGAGCAGTTCTTCGCGGCGCGTGCCCGACTTGTTCAGGTTGATGGACGGATACACGCGCTTTTCCGCGAGACGGCGCTCGAGGTGCACTTCCATGTTGCCGGTGCCCTTGAACTCTTCGTAGATCACGTCGTCCATGCGGCTGCCCGTTTCGATGAGCGCCGTGCCGATGATCGTGAGCGAACCGCCTTCCTCGATGTTGCGAGCCGCGCCGAAGAAGCGCTTCGGGCGCTGCAGCGCGTTGGCGTCGACACCGCCCGTCAGCACCTTGCCCGATGCCGGCACGACGGTGTTGTAGGCGCGCGCGAGACGCGTGATGGAGTCGAGAAGAATGACGACGTCATGCTTCATTTCGACGAGACGCTTCGCCTTCTCGATGACCATTTCGGCCACCTGCACGTGACGCGCGGCGGGTTCGTCGAAGGTCGAGGCGATGACTTCGCCGCGCACCGAACGCTGCATTTCCGTCACTTCTTCCGGGCGTTCGTCGATGAGCAGCACGAACAGGATGACGTCCGGATGATTCGCCTTCACCGCATGCGCGATATGCTGAAGCATCACGGTCTTGCCCGACTTCGGCGATGCGACGAGCAGACCGCGCTGGCCTTTGCCGATCGGCGAGATCATGTCGATGATCCGGCCCGTGACGTTTTCCTCGCCGCGCATTTCGCGCTCGAGGGGCAGCGGCTTGTTCGGGTGCAGCGGCGTGAGGTTCTCGAACATGATCTTGTGTTTCGAGGCCTCGGGCGGCTGCCCGTTGACTTTGTCCACCTTCACGAGCGCGAAATAACGCTCGCCGTCTTTCGGCGTGCGGACTTCGCCTTCGATCGTGTCGCCGGTGTGCAGATTGAAGCGGCGGATTTGCGACGGGCTGATGTAAATGTCGTCCGTGCTCGCGAGATACGAAGTCTCGGGCGAGCGCAGAAAGCCAAAGCCATCGGGCAGCACTTCGAGCGTGCCGTCGCCGAAAATCGTGTCGCCAGCTTTGGCGCGCTTTTTAAGAATGGCGAACATGAGTTCCTGCTTGCGCAGGCGGTTCGCATTTTCGATCTCGAGGCCATTGGCCATCTCGATCAGTGCAGACACGTGCTGAGACTTGAGCTCGGATAAATGCATACGGATTTCCCGCCGGGGAGAGAGGTGCGACAGAAAGATTTGGGAGAAGAGGTGAGCGGAACCGCTCGAGACTTAATACTTCTTGAACTCTTGTGATTCTAGCATAGCACACGCCGCGCGAGCCTCGGGTTGGCTTTGGGCGGGGCTTTTCGGCCGATGTTGTCGCGTGAC
Organism: Caballeronia sp. S22; assembly: GCF_964261745.1. Lineage (NCBI taxonomy): Bacteria > Pseudomonadati > Pseudomonadota > Betaproteobacteria > Burkholderiales > Burkholderiaceae > Caballeronia > Caballeronia sp. S22. Next base: position 1,503,314 of record NZ_OZ180035.1, read on the forward strand.
AACATCGGCTGCATTCCGTTCGCGCTTATCGGTGGTGCCGATGCGGCGCTGCGAATGCAGAGGCGGGCGTCAGTGGATGCCGACGCCCGCCGGTGATGCCGTTACAGGTTGCTGTCGAGGAACGCGGTCAGTTGCGACTTGGACAACGCGCCGACCTTCTGCGCGGCGACCGCGCCGTTCTTGAAAAGGATCAGCGTGGGGATGCCGCGCACGCCGAACTTGACCGGCGTCGACTGATGCTCGTCCACGTTGATCTTCGCGATTTGCAGGCGATCGCCATAATCCTTCGCGACTTCGTCGAGGATCGGGGCAATCATTTTGCACGGACCACACCACTCCGCCCAAAAGTCGAGCAGGACAGGTTTATCCGACTTGACGACATCCTGTTCGAAAGAAGCGTCGCTGATGTGCTTGATTGATTCGCTCATTGTCTGAATACCTCAATTGTTTCGAGGCCCGCGTTTGAATGCTCGCCACGATACACCAAAACTGAAAAGAACTTTCGTCGCCAACGGCCAGGATTCGGCCCGCACGCCGTGCGCCAGAACGGCTCGCAAACGGCGGCGAATGATCCGAGGAAGGGCAAGTTGCACCACATCCGGGTTATTCAAATGTCATCTTAGCCTACTTTGCTATCCGTTGCCGGGTACCGATAGGGCGCATCTGAGGCCGAAAACACGAAGCGCAAGAGGGCGCCGCAAAGGTCCGCGCATTTCACCGGGCGCCTTCCGGGCGCGACCGGCTCCGTGTTATGATTCGTCGTGACGGGCCTCCTCGCATGGTGGCGCGGTCAACCTGGTCAGGTCGGGAACGAAGCAGCCACAGCCGTTTTCCACCAGTGCCGAGGGTCGGGCTCGTCACCTTCCGCTTTCTTCTGTCGTTCCTCTCTCGTTTTCCCTCGTTCGTTCTCTGTACTGCGCGCCGTCGCGGGGCATGTTTTCGCGCGTCCGCGCCGCTCGTCCGGGTGGCTCGGCAGCCTTTCGGAGCGGCGTTTGCGCGAGGTCGTTGCTGATACAATTTCGCGCATGACCTATCAAGTTCTCGCACGCAAATGGCGGCCGAAATCGTTCGAGTCGCTCGTCGGCCAGGAGCACGTCGTCCGTGCGCTCACTCACGCGCTCGACGGCGGCCGCCTGCATCACGCCTATCTGTTCACGGGCACGCGCGGCGTCGGCAAGACGACGCTTTCGCGCATCTTCGCGAAGGCGCTCAATTGTGAAACCGGCGTGACCTCGAAGCCGTGCGGCGTGTGCCGCGCGTGCCGGGAAATCGACGAAGGTCGCTTCGTCGATTACGTCGAAATGGACGCGGCGAGCAATCGCGGCGTCGACGAAATGGCGGCGCTGCTCGAACGCGCGGTGTACGCACCCGTCGATGCGCGCTTCAAGGTCTATATGATCGACGAAGTGCACATGCTCACGAACCACGCCTTCAACGCGATGTTGAAGACGCTGGAAGAGCCGCCGCCGCATGTGAAGTTCATTCTCGCGACGACCGATCCGCAGAAGATTCCGGTCACCGTGCTCTCGCGCTGCCTGCAGTTCAATCTGAAGCAGATGCCGGCGGGACATATCGTGTCGCATCTGGAGAACATTCTTCAGCAGGAGAGCATTCCGTTCGAGTCGCAGGCGCTGCGTCTTTTGTCGCGCGCGGCCGACGGCAGCATGCGCGATGCGCTGTCGCTGACCGATCAGGCCATCGCCTATTCTGCGAACCAGGTCACCGAGGAAGCCGTGCGCGGCATGCTCGGCGCGCTCGATCAAAGCTATCTGATCCGACTCATCGATGCACTCGCCGAAAGCGACGGCCCCGGCGTGCTCGCGATCGCCGACGAAATGGCGCTGCGCAGCCTGTCCTTCTCGACAGCGCTGCAGGATCTCGCGAGTCTTTTGCATCGCATCGCGTGGGGGCAGTTCGCGCCGTCGTCGGTACTGGATGAATGGCCGGAAGCCGCGGATATCCGTCGCTTCGCCGAGGCGCTCTCTGCCGAACAGGTTCAGCTTTTCTACCAGATTGCGACGGTCGGGCGCGGCGAGCTCGGGCTTGCCCCCGACGAATACGCCGGCTTCACGATGACGCTGCTGCGCATGCTCGCCTTCGAACCGGCGGGCGGGCCGGGCGGCGGCGTGGCCGTCAGCGCGCCGGCAAGCGCGAAGCCCGTGCGCACGGCGGCGCTCGCAGGCGCAATGGCGGAACGGACGATTGCGCCCGCGCCTGTCGCGAAAGCGTCGCCGCCGCCCGTGGAAACCGTCGTCGTCAAGGCGAAAGAGACGCCCGCGATCGAAAGCGCGAAGCCGGCGCCGCCCATCGAAACGAGCGAGCCTGTCGTTCCTGCGAAGCCTGCGCCGGTGCCGAGCGCCGCGCGGCAAACCGTGGAAGAATCCGCGCCTCAAGCTGCGCGCGCATCCGAGCCCGCGACGTCGCGCGGGGCAAGCGGCGCGAGCGCTGCGCTCGACGTGCTGCGTAGCGCCGGCATGCGTCTTTCATCCGATCGGAGCGCACGCGGCGCACCGGCCGCGGCAGCGCCCAAACCCGTCGCGAAACCGGCTGCGCCAGTTCCGGTGCCCACGCCTCGTCGCGCGCCGGCAGCACCGGCGGCGCCCGTGGCGGCTGAGCCCAAACCCGCCGCCGCAAAGTCCGGCGTCGTGCCGCCGTGGGAGGACATGCCGCCCGACGACTATCCGCCGGCAGGATCGGACGACGAGTATTTCATGCCGCCCGACGACGGCTTCGTGCCCGCCTTCGACAGCGGTCCCGACGACATGCGCTTCAACGCCGAGCCGGTAGCGAAGCCTGCGCCCGTCATCGACATGACGCCGCTGCCGCCCGCCGTGCCGCTCGATGCGCTCGGCGTGTCGGTCGAATGGCCCGCGCTTGCCGTCGATCTGCCGTTGAAGGGCGTCGCGTATCAGTTGGCGTTCAACAGCGAGCTGACCGCCTGCGACGCGAATTCCGTCACGCTCGCGGTCGCGGTGCAGATGTACACCGACGTCTCGCACGTCACGAAGCTCAAGACCGCGCTCGCCGAAAAGCTCGGTCGCGCGATCGAAGTCAGCGTGAGCGTCGCGCCCGTGCGCCGCACCGCCGCCGCGCTCGATGCCGCCGACCGCGCGCGACGCCAGCAAGAGGCCGAGCAGGAGATCAAGCAGGATCCGTTCGTGCAATCGCTGATCCGCGATTTCGGCGCGAGCATCGTGCAGGGTTCGATCAAGCCGATCTCGGCATCGGGCGCGAACCCGTCATGAATCGACGCCGCGCTTAGCCACTGAATTCCGAGCGCGCATATCGCGCGCGCTTTCGCCACACGTTTTCCAGTAAGGAGCCGAACCATGATGAAGAACCAACTCGCCGGGCTGATGAAACAGGCTCAGCAGATGCAGGAAAACATGAAGAAGATGCAGGATCAGCTCGCGCTGATCGAGGTCGAGGGCCAGTCCGGCGCCGGTCTCGTGAAGGTGACGATGACCTGCAAGAACGACGTCAAGCGCGTGTCCATCGACCCGAGCCTGCTCGCCGACGACAAGGACATGCTGGAAGACCTCGTCGCTGCCGCGTTCAACGACGCCGTGCGCAAGGCCGAGGCCACCACGCAAGAGAAGATGAGCGGCATGACGGCCGGCATGCCGATGCCGCCGGGTTTCAAGCTGCCGTTCTAAACCGCGCGCGCCGAAGCGAATTCGGCGCGTCATGAGGACACATGAAACAACCTTCCGCCCTGTCGGCGCTGGTCGAGGCGCTGCGCGCGCTGCCCGGCGTCGGACCGAAGTCGGCGCAGCGCATGGCGTATCACCTGATGCAGCACGACCGCGCGGGCGCCGAGAAGCTCGGCGCGTCGCTCCTGTTCGCGACCGAGCATCTGAAGCACTGCGAGAAGTGCAACACCTTCACCGAAGCTGAAATCTGCGAAGTCTGCAGCGACGAGGAACGCGATCCGGCCTTGCTGTGCGTCGTCGAAACGCCTGCCGATCAGATCATGCTCGAGCAGACGCTCACGTATCGCGGGCTCTATTTCGTGCTGATGGGACGCTTGAGTCCGCTCGACGGTATCGGGCCGAAGGAAATTCACTTCGAGCGCCTGATCAGCCGCGCCCTCGACGGCGTGGTGCAGGAAGTGGTGCTCGCCACCAACTTCACGAACGAAGGCGAGGCGACCGCGCACTATCTCGCGCAGACGCTCAAGTCGAAAGGGCTGAAGGTGACGCGGCTCGCGCGCGGCGTGCCCGTCGGCGGCGAGCTCGAATATGTCGATGCGGGCACGATCGCGCGCGCGATGCTAGATCGCCGCTCGGTCTGAACGCGACCATCAGCAGGACACCATACCGATGACAGAAACCGAAGCTCTCGCGCTCGCGACCCACCGTCACTACAAGGGCGGCCTTTATCGCGTGATCGGCGTCGCGCGGCACTCGGAAACCGAGGAAGCGATGATCGTCTACGAACATCTGTGGCCGCACGAACGCGGCTTGTGGGTGCGTCCCGCGCAAATGTTCAACGAGACGCTCGCCGACGGCACGCCGCGCTTCAAGCCGCTCGACATTCCGCTGTAAAAAAAGCCAGCAAAAAAAGGAGACGCAACCATGAACGCAACGACGGGACCACTCGCCGGCGTCAAGGTGCTGGAACTCGGCACGCTCATCGCCGGCCCGTTCGCCGCGCGCTTCATGGGCGAATTCGGCGCCGATGTCATCAAGGTCGAAGACCCGAACGGCGGCGATCCGCTGCGCAAGTGGCGCAAGCTTTATCCCGAGGTGGGCGGCACATCGCTCTGGTGGGCGGTGCAGGCGCGCAACAAGAAATCGGTGACGGTGAATCTCAAGGCCGAGGAAGGCAAGGAAATCGTGCGCCGGCTTGCTAAAGAAGCCGATATCGTGGTCGAGAATTTCCGGCCCGGTCTGCTCGAAAAGCTCGGACTCGGCTATGAAGTGCTGTCCGCCGAGAATCCCGGTCTCGTGATGGTGCGGCTGTCCGGTTATGGCCAGACCGGGCCGTACCGCGACCGGCCGGGCTTCGGCGCGATCGCCGAATCGATGGGCGGCCTGCGGCACATCACCGGCTACCCGGACTTGCCGCCGCCGCGCATCGGCATTTCCATCGGCGATTCGATTGCCGCGCTGCATGGCGTGATCGGCGCGCTGATGGCGCTGCATCATCGGCAGGTGAACGGCGGCAAGGGGCAGGTCGTCGATGTCGCGCTGTACGAAGCCGTCTTCAACATGATGGAAAGCGTGGTCCCGGAATACGGCGTGTACGGCATGGTGCGCGAACGCACCGGCGCATCGCTGCCGGGCATCGTGCCGTCGAACACGTACCCGTGCCGCGACGGCAGCATCGTGATCGGCGGCAACAGCGATCCGATCTTCAAGCGCCTCATGAACGCGATCGATCGCGCGGACCTCGCGGACGATCCCGCGCTAGCATCGAACGACGGCCGCGTGCCGCGCACGCAGGAAATCGACGACGCCATCGCCGCGTGGCTCGCGACGCGCAGCATCGACGAGGCGCTCGCCGTGCTCAACGCCGCCGATGTGCCGGCCGGGCGCATCTACAGCGTCGCCGACATGTTCACCGATCCGCAATACATCGCGCGCCAGATGCTGCAGCGCTTTCCGTGGCAGGACGGCCGAGACATCACGCTGCCCAACGTCACGCCGAAGCTCTCGGACACGCCGGGCGAAACGCGCTGGCTCGGTCCGCAACTCGGTGAACACACGGATGAAGTACTTCAAACGCTCGGGTATGATGCCGACGATATTGCGCGGCTACGGGCGGCCAAAGTGATTTGACGCGCGCGCAGACAACAAGAATTCCAAGGAGACGAAAGACGATGAAACGCAGAACGTTCATCGCGAGCGGCGCCGCGATTGCGGCCGGGGCATGGTCCGCCATGCCGCTCGCGTTTGCGCAGACGGAGCCGGAGCAGACGAAGGTATCGATCGCGGTCGGCGGAAAGAATCTCTTCTACTATCTGCCGCTCACGATCGCGGAGCGCCGCAACTACTTCAAGGACGAAGGGCTCGACGTCGAAATCGCCGATTTCGCGGGCGGCGCGAAGGCGCTGCAGGCGGCGGTCGGCGGCAGCGCGGACGTGGTGTCCGGCGCGTTCGAGCACACGCTCCTGCTGCAAGCGAAGAATCAGTACTTCCGCGAGTTCGTGCTGCAGGGACGCGCGCCGCAGATCGTCCTCGCGGTGTCGAAGAAGACGATGCCGAACTACAAGTCGGTTGCGGATCTGAAGGGCAAGAAGATCGGCGTGACGGCGCCGGGCTCGTCGACGTCGATCATGGCGAGCTTCGTGCTCGCGCAAGCCGGACTGAAGGCGAGCGACGTGTCGTTCATCGGCGTGGGCGCGGGAGCGGGCGCGATCGCAGCGCTGCAATCCGGCCAGATCGACGCCATCGCCAATCTCGATCCGGTGATGACCAAGCTCGATCGCGCGGGCGATATCCGCATCGTCTCCGACACGCGCACGCTCGCGGATACCGTGAAGGTGTTCGGCGGCAACATGCCGGCGGGCTGCCTGTATGCATCGCAGAGTTTCATCACGAAGAACCCGAACACGACGCAGGCGCTCACCAACGCGATGGTGCGCGCGCTGAAGTGGCTGCAGGCGGCATCGGGCAAGGATCTGATTTCGACCGTGCCGGAAAGCTATCTGCTCGGCGATCGCGCGCTCTATCTCGACTCGTGGCAGCACGTGAGGGAAGCGCTGTCGCCGGACGGCCTGATGCCCGCTGACGGTCCCGCGACCTCGCTCAAGACGCTGCAAGCCTTCGACGAATCCGTGAAGGGCAAGCCGATCGACTTGTCGAAGACCTGGACCAACGACTTCGTCAAGAAGGCGCTCGCCTCCGTCAAGGTCTGATCGATGTCGTCGATTTCGAAACATGCGCTCGCGCTCGCGGATGTCACCTGCACGTTCTCGTCGCGCGAGAATCGCAATGACCGCTATACCGCGGTCCGCGATACGAGCCTTGCGATCGCGCCGGGCGAGTTCGTCTCCGTCGTCGGGCCGACCGGCTGCGGCAAGTCCACGCTGCTCAACGTGTCGGCGGGGCTGCTCGAACCTTCGTCGGGCACGGTGAGCGTGTTCGGCGAAACGCTGAAGGGCATCAACCGGCGCGCGGGCTACATGTTCCAGGCCGATGCGCTGATGCCGTGGCGCTCGGCGCTCGACAACGTGACGGCCGGCCTCGTGTTCCGGGGCGTGCCGAAGGCCGAAGCCGATGCGCGCGGCGAGGAGTGGTTAAAGCGCGTGGGTCTCGGCGGCTTCGGCGATCGCTATCCGCATCAACTGTCGGGCGGCATGAGAAAACGCGTCGCGATGGCGCAGACGCTCATCCTCGATCCCGACATCATCCTGATGGACGAGCCGTTCTCCGCGCTGGACATTCAAACGCGCCAGTTGATGGAAAACGAGCTGCTCGACCTGTGGGCCGCGAAGCGCAAGGCCGTGCTCTTCATCACGCACGATCTCGACGAGGCGATCTCGATGTCCGACCGCGTCGTCGTGCTGGCGGCGGGGCCGGGCACGCATCCGATCGGCGAATTCGTGATCGACCTGCCGCGCCCGCGCGATGTCGCCGAGATCCGCTCGCATCCGCGCTTCGTCGAACTGCATGCGCAGATCTGGGGCGTGCTGCGCGAGGAAGTGTTGAAGGGCTATCAGCAGCAACTGAAGCCCGCCGCTGAATAAGACAATACGATCATGTGGAACAAGCTGCGCCCGAATCGAGCGAATCTCATCGTGTGGCAATGGCTGTTGCTGCTCGTGTGCTTCGTGCTGTGGTACGCGCTGACGAGCCCGACGCTCCTGCCGCCTTTTTATTTCGACGACGCCAACAAGGCCGCGTTCTTCTTCGGCGAGCCGCAGAAAGTGCTCGTGCGCATCTGGGAGTGGTTCACGGGCGGCGAGATTTACATCCATCTGTGGGTGACGCTGATCGAAACCGTGCTGGCGTTCGTCATCGGCACCGTGTTCGGGCTCGGCGTGGGGCTGTGGCTCGCGCTCGCGCCCATGACGAGCGCGCTCCTCGATCCCTACATCAAGGCCGCCAACTCGATGCCGCGCGTGATTCTCGCGCCGATCTTCGCGGTGTGGTTCGGGCTCGGCATCTGGTCGAAGGTCGCGCTCGGCGTGACGCTCGTGTTTTTCATCGTGTTCTTCAACGTCTATCAGGGCGTGAAGGAAGTGAGCCCGGTCGTGCTCGCCAACGCGCGCATGCTCGGCGCGAATCGCAAGCAGTTGCTGCGATACGTTTATCTGCCGAGCGCGACGAGCTGGGTGTTTTCGAGCCTGCATACATCGGTGGGGCTCGCGTTCGTCGGCTCGGTGGTGGGTGAGTATCTCGGCTCGGCGCGCGGCGTCGGCTATCTGATTCTGCAGGCCGAAGGCACCTTCGACATCAACACGGTGTTCGCGGGCATCCTCGTGCTGACCGCGTTTGCGCTGGTGCTCGACGGCCTCGTCGCGCTGGTCGAGCGACGGCTCATGAAGTGGCAGCCGAAAAGCGGGGAAACCGAGAAGCTCTGACGCGCGCGCATCACGGCTCGATTACGATCTTGCCGGTCACGCGGCGATTCATCATGTCGTCGAGGGCGCGTGGCGTGTCATCGAGCGAATAGCGTTTCGTGACGACGGGGCGCAGCTTGCCCGCCTTGATCCAGCCGACCATCGTCGCGAATTCCTGATCGGCGATCGCGTGTTCGCGCTGCATGTGGCCGCCCCAGAACACGCCCACGATGCTCGCGCCTTTCAGCAGCGCGAGATTGAGCGGCAGCTTCGGAATCTCGCCGTTCGCGAAGCCGACGACCAGATACCGCCCGCGCCAGCCGATGCTTCGAAACGCGGGTTCCGCATAAGCGCCGCCGACGGGATCGAAAATGACATCCGGCCCGTTGCCGCCGGTCAGCGCCTTGACGCGCTCGCGCAAGTCTTCTTTTGCATAGTCGATGACCTCGTCCGCGCCATGCTCGCGGCAGAACGCGAGCTTCTCCGCGCTCGATGCCGCCGCGATCACGCGCGCGCCGACGATCTTGCCGATCTGGATCGCCGCAATACCGACACCACCGGCCGCGCCGAGCACGAGCAGCGTGTCGCCGGCCTTGAGTTGCCCACGATCGACGAGCGCGTGATACGACGTGCCGTACGCGAGCGTGAACGCGGCGGCGTCGGCGAGATCGACGTCGTCGGGCAAGGCGATGCAGTCTGCTTCCTTCGCGCGCGCCTGCTCGGCGAACGCGCCTTGCGCGGTATAGGCGGCCACGCGCATGCCCGGCGACAGGCGCGTGACGCCCGCGCCCACCTCGCGCACGATGCCCGCGAATTCCGCGCCGGGCGTGAACGGCAGCGGCGGCTTGAACTGGTATTTGTTCTGGATGATGAGCACGTCGGGGAAGTTCACGCTCGCCGCTTTTACGTCGATGACGACTTCGCCCGCTTCCGGATGCAGGTCGGCCAGCGTTTCGATCGAAAGGGTGTCGGGTAGTCCGTGTTGGTTGCATCGTACGGCGCGCATCGCGTCTCCTTGTCCGGGTCTCGTGCAAAGCGTTGAAGTGGGCTCAGTGTAGGGCAGCGACGTCGTCGGGAGCGAGCTTTCGAGTCGTCGTCGCGCCACTTTCCTCGGTTACAATCGTCGGATGCGAATCCTACTCAGCAACGACGACGGTTATCTGGCGCGCGGCATCAATGTGCTGCACGAGGTCCTGCAGCCGCTCGGCGAAGTGACGGTGATGGCGCCCGAGCAGAACTGCAGCGGCTCGTCCAACTCGCTTACGCTGTCGCGGCCCTTGAGCGTTCATCAGGCGCCCAACGGTTTCAACTTCGTGAACGGTACGCCGACCGATTCCGTGCACATCGCGCTCACCGGCATGCTCGAGCATCAGCCGGATCTCGTCGTGTCGGGCATCAATAACGGGCAGAACGTCGGTGAGGACACGCTGTATTCGGGCACGGTCGCGGCCGCCACCGAAGGCTTCATGTTCGGCATTCCCGCCATCGCGTTTTCGCTCGTTGGCCGCGACTGGCTTCATCTCGAAGACGCGGCGCGCGTTGCAGCCGAGATCGTCGCGCATTTCCTCGAACATCCGATGCCGGGCCATCCGTTGCTGAACGTGAACATCCCGAGCCTGCCTTACGATCAGCTCGGCGCATGGACCGTGACGCGCCTCGGCAAGCGTCATCCTTCGCAGCCGGTGATTCGCCAGAGCGATCCGCGCGGCAACCCGATCTACTGGATCGGCCCGTCGGGCGACGCACTCGACGCGAGCGAAGGCACCGATTTCCACGCCGTCGCGAACGGCTTCGTTTCGATCACGCCGCTGCAACTCGATCTGACTCATACGAAGCTCATGGCCGAGACGCGCGAATGGGCGCGGGCCGGGAGCGGTCGCACATGAGCGACGAGCGCGCCAAGCGCTTTCCGCTGGCGCTCGCGGATCTGGTTCGCGAGCCGCGCAAGTCCGCGAACCGTCCGCAGGATCCGCGCGGCAAGCAAGCCGCCGTTTCGGCGCTCAAGTCGTCGACGCCCGCGCAACCGGCCAAGCCGGGACCATCGCGCGCGGCGAGCGCACCGATGAAGAATCCCGCGACGGCGGCGGCATCCGCGAAGCCGGCCACTTCAGTTTTTCCGGCGCGTTCCGGCGCGAAGCCCGCAACTGGCGCGAAACCGGTTCCGTCCGCGAGCAAGAACGCGACGATGCATCATGCGTCTCACGCCCCGCGCACGAGCGCCTTGCGACCGGCGGCGCGTCCCGCCGAGCGCGACCTGAACGCCACCGCCACCGCGCCGAAAAAAGGCGCGCCCAATGTCGCGCTGGCGAGCACGCAGACGCTCACGTCGGAACGGGTGCGCGAGCGCATGGTCGAACGGCTGCGATCGAACGGCGTGACCGATCCGCGCGTGCTCAACGCGATGTCGGTGGTGCCGCGCCACATGTTCGTCGATCCGGGGCTCGCCGCGCAGGCGTACGAAGATGCCGCGCTGCCCATAGGTCATCACCAGACCATCTCGAAGCCGTCCGTCGTGGCGCGCATGATCGAGCTGGTCGCGACGGGGCGGGCATTGAGCAAGGTGCTGGAGATCGGCACAGGTTGCGGCTATCAGGCGGCCGTGCTGTCGCAGGTCGCCACAGAGGTTTATTCGATCGAGCGTGTGCGCCCGCTGTCGGAGCGCGCGAAGCTCAACCTTCGGCCATTGCGCGTGCCGAACATCAGACTGCATTACGGCGACGGCCGCCTAGGCTTGCCCGCGGCCGCGCCCTTCGACGCAATCGTGATCGCCTGCGCGGGCCTCGACGTGCCGCAGGCTCTGCTGGATCAACTGGCGGTGGGCGGCAAGCTCGTCGCGCCGGTCGGATCGCAGGCCGCGCAGTCGCAGGTGCTGACGCTCGTCACGCGCGTGTCGGCCACGCAATGGCGGGAAGAGCAGCTCGATCGCGTCTTTTTTGTACCTTTAAAATCCGGAGTGATTTGACCCGATGAGTATCCTGCGTGCTTTGCAAGAAGGAAGTGCAGGCCAACGCCTGAACGCGGCGCAGCGCGGCGTGTGTGTGCTGGCGTTGTCCGCGCTGGCGGCGTGTTCGACGCGCATGGACATGGCGCCGGTCGTCGACAGAACGGGCGCGCCCATCGGCACGACGGCGGCCCAGACGCCGGACAACGGTCCGCCGCCGCCGGGCTATTACCGCGTAAAACCGGGCGACACCCTATATCGGATCGCACTGGAAAACGGTCAGAATTATCACGATATCGCGACGTGGAACAACCTGACCAACCCGAATCAGATCGAAGTCGGCCAGCTGATGCGCGTGGCGCCTCCGGGCGCGAATCTCGCGGCGGCGACGCCCGGTGTGGCCACTGCGCCGATCGTGGGCGGCGGCGTGCAGACGCAGCCGCTCAACGGCGCGACCGGCTCTGCGGCGCCGCAGCCGGGCGCGACCGCGCAGCCGCCGTATTACGGTGCGAATTCGGGCATGGGCGCCGCGCCCGGAACAGCAGGTGCGGCGGCCGGCATGGCATCGGCGCCCGGTGTGCCTGGCGCGGACGCGAACGCGACGGCGCCCACGGGCCAGCCGGCGTTCATCTGGCCTGCGCGCGGACCGATCCTCGGTACGTTCGATGACGCGAAGAACAAGGGTTTGAATATTGGCGGTGCGGCGGGAGATCCGGTCAACGCGTCGGCGGACGGACGAGTGGTTTACTCCGGAAATGGGCTGCGCGGCTACGGCAATCTCATTATCATCAAACATGACGCGACTTTTCTCACCGCGTACGCACATAATCGCGCTTTGATGGTAAAAGAAGGGGACGCGGTAACTAAAGGGCAGAAGATCGCTGAGATGGGGAACAGCGATTCGGACCGCGTGATGTTGCATTTCGAAGTTCGCCGGCAGGGAAAACCTGTTGACCCACTGAAGTATTTGCCGCCGCAATAAAGCGAAACCATCATGCCAAAAACGAAGCGCCGCCTGCCGCAAGCCGAGACTGAGAAGATCAGCCGACCTTTGCAAGTGTCGGTGGAGGACGGTGCTTCGACTCATGATGACGACATCGATAACGTCGATGTCGAGGTCGACTCCGAGGAAGAAGGCGGCAGCCGGGGAAAGGGCAGCGACGAACCGGGTGAAGGCGCAAACGATTCCGCCCCTGACGCGGACGATTTCCGCTCGCTTTTGCAGGCCGAACTCACGGCCGACACCATTCAGCATTACCTGAACCGCATCAGCGTGAAGCCGCTGCTTACCGTCGAGGAAGAGCAGCGATATTCGCGCCTTGCGAAGGCGGGGGAATTCGAGGCGCGGCAGGTGATGATCGAGCGCAATCTGCGTCTCGTCGTCAGCATCGCGAAGGGATATTTGAATCGCGGCGTGCCGTTGCTCGATCTGATCGAGGAAGGCAACCTCGGCCTCATGCACGCCATCGAGAAATTCGATCCGACGCGCGGCTTCCGGTTTTCGACCTACGCCACCTGGTGGATCCGCCAGAGCATCGAGCGCGCGATCATGAACCAGGCGCGCACGGTGCGGCTGCCGGTGCACGTGATCCGCGAACTGAATCAGGTGCTGCGCGCGAAGCGCCATCTGGAAAAAAATTCCGCCAATTCGAACGACAGCGTCGCGCCCGAGCGGCGCGACGCGAGCATCGACGATATCGCGTATCTCACCGGCAAGACGCCGGAGGAAGTCACCGATATCCTCGCGCTCAACGAGCACACGGCTTCACTCGACGCACCGCTCGACCTCGATCCGGGCAGCAGCCTGCTCGATCTTCTCTCCGACGACCAGAGTCAGTCGCCGGATGCCGAAGTGCAGCATCGCGAACTCGAATCGCTGACGCGCCTGTGGCTGTCGCGCCTGTCGGACAAACACCGGCACGTGATCGAGCGGCGTTTCGGGTTGAACCATATCGAGCCCGCGACGCTCGAAGAACTCGCCGACGAAATGGGCCTCACGCGCGAGCGTGTGCGCCAGATCCAGCAAGAGGCGCTCGTGCGGCTCAAGCGCTTTTTCGCCTCCAACGGCGTTCGCAAGGACGCCGTGCTTTAACGCTTTGACGACGCCCGGCACCGGCAGGGCGTCGCGTTCCAGGATTCAATGACACCGATTCTTGTTTTCGACATCGAAACGATCCCCGATGTCGACGGCATTCGCCGTCTCGAAGATTTGCCCGACGATCTTTCCGACCGCGAGGTGGCCGAACATGCGTTCGAGGCGCGCCGCGAGCGCGTCGGCAACGACTTTCTGCCGCATCATCTGCAGCGCGTCGCGGCGATTTCCTGCGTGTTTCGCGACAACAGCGGCTTTCGTGTGCGCTCGCTCGGCACGACCGCCGATGGCGAGGCCGCGCTCATCCAGTCGTTCTATCGCGTGATCGAGAAGTACACGCCGCAACTCGTGTCGTGGAACGGCGGCGGCTTCGATCTGCCCGTGCTTCATTACCGCGCGCTGGTGCACGGTATCGCCGCGCCGCGTTATTGGGATCTCGGTCAGGACGACCGCGAATTCAAGTTCAACAATTACATCAGCCGCTATCACATGCGGCACATCGACCTGATGGACGTGCTCGCGATGTATCAGGCGCGCGCCAACGCGCCGCTCGATGCGCTCGCGAAGCTGTGCGGCTTTCCCGGCAAGCTCGGCATGGACGGCGGCAAGGTCTGGGACGCGTATTGCGACGGACAGATCGACGAAATCCGCAACTATTGCGAGACCGATGTCGTCAATACGTATCTGATGTACTGTCGTTTTCAGATGATGCGCGGCGGCTTCACGCCTAACGAGTACGCCGACGAAATCAACTTCGTGAAGAACGCGCTCGCGCAGGAATCGTCGCCGCATTGGGCCGAGTATCTCGCGGCGTTCGGGAACTAGGCGCGGCGTCGTCGTGACGTTCGTCTACAATCTCGCCTTTGCCAATTCGTTAGCCAGGAAGTACGCAGGTGTCTGAAGCCGCTCGCAAAACCCAGAATCGCCGCCGCGCCGCGCCGGCGAAGTTCGTCACGCCCGATCCCGACTTTGTCGCGCCCGAGCTCGAAATCGAGTCGCTCGATATGGAAGCGCGCGGCGTAGGCCGCACGGTCAACGAGAACGGTGAGCCGGGCAAGGTCATCTTCGTCGAAGGCGCGCTGCCGGGCGAACGAGTGAGCTATTCGAGCTTTCGGAGGAAGCCGAGCTTCGAGCAGGCGCAGGTGGTGAGCGTGCTGCGTGAGAGCGTGATCCGCGCTAAGCCGAAGTGCCAGTTTTTCGGCGTCTGCGGCGGCTGCTCGATGCAGCATCTCGACGTGCGCGCGCAGATCGCGGTGAAGCAGCGCGTGCTCGAGGACAGCCTGCAACATCTGTCGAAGCTGCGCGCGGAAACCATGTTCCGGCCGATTCACGGACCGTCGTGGGGCTATCGCTATCGCGCGCGCCTGACCGTGCGGCACGTCGAAAAGAAGGGCGGCGTGCTGGTCGGCTTTCACGAGCGCAAGAGCAGCTATGTCGCCGATATGACGAGCTGCGAAGTGCTGCCGCCGCACGTTTCCGCGATGCTCGTGCCGCTGCGTCATCTGGTGGCGGGTTTGTCGATTCGGGATCGCATGCCGCAGATCGAACTCGCGGTCGGGTCCGACGTGACGGCGCTCGTGCTGCGCATTCTGGAGCCGCTGACCGAAGCCGACGAAGCGCTGCTGCGCACCTTCGCCGACGAACACGACGTTCAGTGGTGGCTTCAGCCGAAGGGGCCGGACACCGTCTATCAGTTTTATCCGCTGGATCGCGAACTGGCTTACACGCTGCCGGAATTCGATATCCGCATGCCGTTCAAGCCGACCGATTTCACGCAGGTGAATCACCAGATCAATCGCGTGCTGGTGAGCCGCGCGCTCAGCCTGCTCGCACCGCAAAGGTCGGATCGCGTGCTGGATCTGTTCTGCGGTATCGGCAATTTCACGCTGCCGCTCGCCCGCGTGTCGCGCGAGGTCGTCGGAATCGAAGGCAGCGAGGCGCTGACCACCCGCGCGCTGGAGAACGCGAAGGCGAACGGCGTCGACGGGCACACGTCGTTCGCGTGCCGCAATCTGTTCGAAGTCACCGCCGACGACCTGCGCGCGCTCGGTCAATTCGACAAATTTCTCATCGATCCGCCGCGCGAAGGCGCGCTCGCCGTATCGAAAGCGCTCGCGGATATCGCCCAGTCCGGCGATGGGCCGTTGCCGGAGCGCATCGTCTACGTGTCGTGCAACCCGGCGACGCTCGCGCGCGACGCCGGCCTGCTCGTACATGAAGCCGGTTATCGGATGAAGGGCGCGGGCGTGGTGAACATGTTCCCGCATACGTCGCACGTCGAGTCGATCGCTTTGTTCGAGCGTGATTGATTCGAATGAAGCAGACGCAAAAAAAACCGGCCCGAAGGCCGGTTTTTTTATTGCCTCGGCAAGAACCGAAGCTTAGTTGCGGTTGCCGCCGAAAATGCCGAGCAGCGCCAGCAGGTTCGTGAACACGTTGTACAGGTCGAGGTAGATCGCGAGCGTCGCGCTGATGTAGTTCGTCTCGCCGCCATTCACCACGCGCTGGACGTCGAACAGCATGTACGCCGAGAAGATCACGATGGCGAGCACGGAGATCGTCATCATCAGGGCCGGCAACTGCAGGAAGATGTTCGCGAACGCGGCGAGCAGAATGACGATCACGCCCATGAACAGGAACTTGCCGAGACCCGAAAAATCACGCTTGCTGACGGTGGCGATGGTCGCCATCGCGGCGAAGATCACGCCCGTGCCGCCGAACGCCATCATGATGAGCTGCGGCCCGTTCGAGAAGCCCAGAATGAAGCTCAGCAGGCGCGAGAGCATCAGGCCCATGAAGAACGTGAAGCCGAGCAGGACGACTACGCCCATCCCGCTTTCCTTGGTTTTCTCGATGGCGAACATGAAACCGAACGCGATCGCGAGGAACGCGATGAAGCTCATCGCCGGGCTGGTGGCCGCGAACAGCGAGAAGCCCGTCGCGACGCCGACCCACGCGCCGAGCACCGTCGGCACCATCGAGAGCGCGAGCAGCCAGTAGGTGTTGCGCAGCACGCGGTTGCGTACCTCGACCGAGGTGACGCTGCCATTACGGCCAAAGCTGTAGGGTGATTCGTTCATGGTTTCTCCTTGCTCCAATTGTCTGTCGTTCGGTCTTCCCGCGACATCCGTCACACACGAATGATAAGGTGCGCGGACTTAAGCCAGTATTAGGACCGCTTTGCCGTGCTAGCGCTCAAGGCGCGGTTCCCGTTGCAATGCAGCGTTCGGCTCCAATATGGCCCCGGCGCGCGCCGATTTCAATAGTTCTAAAGGCTGATTCGGCCGTCCGGACGTTTAAGTCCTCGCAGGGTTTGATTCTTACGGTGCCGTAAGGTTTCAATCGCAATCATACCTTGCTTCGTGCTACAATTGTCGATTCGTTTTAATCCGTAAACCGTTCATTTTTTGGAGTTTTTCATGGCGATCGAGCGCACCCTGTCGATTATCAAGCCGGACGCGGTAGCAAAGAACGTTATCGGCCAGATCTACAGCCGTTTCGAGAACGCAGGTCTCAAGATCATTGCGTCGCGCATGGTTCATCTGTCGCGCGCCGACGCAGAAAAGTTCTACGCTGTTCACGCCGCGCGTCCGTTCTTCAAGGACCTCGTGGAATTCATGATTTCCGGCCCGGTCGTGATTCAGGTCCTGGAAGGCGAAAACGCAATCGCCAAGCACCGCGACCTGATGGGCGCGACCGACCCGAAGAAGGCGGACAAGGGCACGATCCGCGCCGACTTCGCCGACAGCATCGACGCGAACGCCGTGCATGGTTCGGACGCTGCTGAAACGGCGCGCCAGGAAGTCGCGTTCTTCTTCCCGGAAGTGAACGTCTACTCGCGTTAATTTTCGCGTTGGAATGCGCGTCGGTCTGTTGGCCGTCGCGCGCATCGCGCCTCGACGCAGAAACAAGCAGTATGAAAGAAGCAGGAATTGGCGCGAACGGTCCCGGACGACACAGTCCGGACTTCGCAATCTGAAATGGCAGAACTCGACATGACGAGCAGCACCACCGTCAATCTTCTCGATCTGGACGCCGCCGGGCTGACCGCGTATTGCGCGAGCCTGGGCGAAAAGCCGTTTCGCGCCAAGCAATTGCAGCGCTGGATCCACCAATACGGTGCCGACGATTTCGACGGCATGACGGATCTCGCGAAATCGCTGCGCGAAAAACTCAAGGGCCGCGCCAATATGGCGATGCCCGACATCATCAGCGACCACGTTTCCACCGACGGCACACGCAAGTGGCTGATCGACGTCGGCAACGGCAACGCGGTCGAAACCGTGTTCATCCCCGAAGAAACGCGCGGCACGCTGTGCGTGTCCTCGCAGGCGGGTTGCGCGGTGAACTGCCGGTTCTGTTCCACCGGCAAGCAGGGCTTTTCCCGCAACCTGACTACCGGCGAAATCATCGGCCAGTTGCGCATGGCGGAGTTCGCGCTGCGCAAGTCGCTCGGGCGCGAAGTCGGCGGGCCGGGCAAGGGCGAGCGCGTCGTCACCAACGTCGTGATGATGGGCATGGGCGAGCCGATGCTCAACTATGACGCCGTCGTGCCGGCCATGCGCCTCATGCTCGACGACAACGCCTACGGACTCTCGCGCCGCCGCGTGACGCTGTCCACCTCCGGCGTCGTGCCGATGATGGACCGTCTCGCCGCCGATCTGCCCGTGGCGCTGGCCGTATCGCTGCACGCGCCGAACGACCCGTTGCGCGACATGCTGGTGCCGCTGAACAAAAAATACCCGCTGCGCGAATTGATGGCGGCATGTCAGCGCTATTTGAAGGTCGCGCCGCGCGACTTCATCACGTTTGAATATTGCATGCTCGACGGCGTCAACGACACCGAAGCGCATGCGCGCGAACTGCTCGCGGTGACGCGCGACGTGCCGTGCAAATTCAACCTAATTCCGTTCAATCCGTTCCCGGAATCGGGCCTGACGCGCTCCAAAAACGAGCAGATCAAGCGATTCGCGCAGGTTCTGATGGACGCGGGCGTCGTCACCACTGTGCGCAAGACGCGCGGCGACGACATCGACGCCGCCTGCGGCCAGCTCGCGGGCGCGGTGCAGGATCGCACGCGTCTTGCCGAACGCATGAGCCGCGCGGGCAGCAAGACTATCGAGGTGCGAGCGGTTTGACGGCGCGCCGGAACTGAACAAAGCCGCAGCGAAAGGCGCAGCAAGCGTCGGGATACGGCACTAAAAGCCGAACATTTTGTTATAAAGCGGTCTGCAATGGCGCCGGAGTTGTATCGTTCACGTGGTTTATCCGAACCGAACGCGACAGCGCTATATGAAAGAATCGATGCGAGGAATTTGGCATGAGTGAGCCGCAGCACCCGACGCCTTTCGGCAGTCATTCCGGCAACCGGTCCGGCGGTCAGTACGACGGTCAGGCCGGCGCGGAAGGGGCGGCGTCGAACGCGAGCCAGGCGGGGCCTCTGGACTCGATACAGGCGGTCGGCGCGCGTCTCGCGCAGCTCCGTCAGGCGAAAGCATGGTCGATCGACGACGTCTCCGCGCGCCTCAAAGTTTCGCCCACAAAATTGCTCGCGCTCGAAGCGGGCGATATCAGTCATTTGCCCGATCGCACGTTCGCCGCGGGCATCGTGCGGAGTTACGCGAAAATTCTGGGCGCCGATCCCGCGCCCTTCACGCAGGCTTTCCGGCGCGATGGCGGCGAGATCGAGCACAATCTGAAAGTGCCGGCATCGGCCGGCGGGGGGCTGCCGCGCGGTCGCGTGTCGGTGCCGCTCGGCAATTCGTCGAGCCGCAAGCGTTCATGGATGTGGGGTGTCCTGGCCGTCCTCGTCGTTCTGGCGGCGCTCGTGACGTGGCATACCGGCGGCGAATCGAGCAACTGGCTCGCGCGTCTGAAGGCGACCACGGGCGTGGGCTTGTCGTCGACATCGCCATCGCCGTCGAACGAATCGGCGGGCGCATCGTCCACGCAGACGCCCGACGAGGCAGCGGCCGCGAACACCGGCGAAGCATCGCTGCCCGAAGTGGCGGCCGCGCCCGGCGAGCAGCCGATGCCGCGTCCGCTCGGCACGAACGCGCTGCCGGCTTCGTCATCGACGTTGTCGGCGGTGCAGGGCGCGAGCGCGCCGGCTGCCGCGAACCCTGCATCGGCTGCGAAGACCGCGCCGGCTGTGGCGGCGGCGTCCGCGCCTGCTGTCGCGGGCAGTGGCTCGGGCGCGATCGAGTTGAAAGTGAAGGAAGATAGCTGGTTCAGCGTGCGCGGCAAGGACGGCAAGGAACTCTATTCCGGCCTCGTCCGTGCGGGTAGCACGCAGCGCGTGGAAGGCGAGGCGCCGTTCAAGGTGACCGTCGGCAACGTGAAGGGCGTCGAATCGTTGTCGGTCGACGACGAACCCGTCGATGCCAAGCGCTATTCGTCCGCACGCGGAAACGTCGCGCGTCTCTCGCTGCCTTGAGTCGGCGAGGTCGATCGGTTCGCTGAGCGACGAACAAGTCAGGGGCGTCACGGTGCAAACCGCGACGCCCGTTCGAGGTTCCATACACGCAACCCGGCGCCGCATCGGCGAAAAGGTTGCCAAAGGGTTTTTCGATGCAATCCGAAGCTCAATCCCTGATCAGCAGCAAGATTTGTTCGACCGAGCCGGTCTTCGGCGGTCCGTTGACGCGCCGCGCATCGC
Source organism: Caballeronia sp. S22 (assembly GCF_964261745.1). NCBI lineage: Bacteria > Pseudomonadati > Pseudomonadota > Betaproteobacteria > Burkholderiales > Burkholderiaceae > Caballeronia > Caballeronia sp. S22. Next base: position 1,523,514 of record NZ_OZ180035.1, read on the forward strand.
ACGCGGTCGATGTGCGCTGGGGCGGACAGCTCGTGACGATCGGTGGCGACGCGCCCGTGCGCGTCCAATCGATGACCAACACCGACACCGCCGATGCGATCGGCACCGCCATCCAGATCAAGGAACTGGCGCAAGCCGGTTCCGAGCTCGTGCGCATCACGGTGAACACGCCGGAAGCGGCCGCGGCCGTGCCGCATGTCCGTGAGCAGTTGGATCGCATGGGCGTGACCGTGCCGCTCGTCGGCGACTTCCATTACAACGGGCATCTGTTGCTGCGCGACTATCCCGCGTGCGCGGAAGCGTTGTCGAAATACCGCATCAATCCGGGCAACGTCGGTCAGGGCGCGAAGCGCGACACGCAATTCGCGCAGATGATCGAAGCCGCGATCAAATACGACAAGCCGGTGCGCATCGGCGTGAACTGGGGCAGTCTTGACCAGGATCTGCTCGCGCGCATGATGGACGAAAACGCCGCGCGTTCGACGCCGTGGGAACTGCAGAGCGTCATGTACGAGGCGCTGATTCAATCGGCGATCGGCTCCGCGGAACGCGCTGTCGAACTGGGTCTCGGCCGCGACAAGATCATCCTCTCGTGCAAGGTCAGCGGCGTGCAGGATCTGATCGCCGTGTACCGTGAGCTCGCCAAGCGTTGCAGCTTTGCTCTGCACCTCGGCCTGACCGAAGCGGGCATGGGCTCGAAGGGCATTGTCGCGTCGACGGCGGCGCTTTCGGTGCTGCTGCAGGAAGGCATCGGCGACACGATTCGCATCTCGCTCACGCCTGAACCGGGCGGCGCGCGTACGGGCGAAGTCGTCGTCGGCCAGGAAATTTTGCAGACGATGGGCCTGCGTTCCTTCACGCCGATGGTTATCGCATGCCCTGGCTGCGGCCGCACGACGAGCACGCTCTTCCAGGAGCTCGCATCGCAAATCCAGACTTACCTGCGCAGCTCGATGCCCACCTGGCGCGACCAATACCCCGGCGTCGAAAAGATGCACGTCGCGGTGATGGGCTGCATCGTCAACGGACCGGGCGAATCGAAGCACGCGAACATCGGCATCAGCTTGCCGGGTTCGGGCGAGAATCCGGCCGCGCCGGTGTTCGTCGACGGCGTGAAGGTGAAGACGCTGCGCGGCGAGCGCATCGCCGAGGAGTTTCAGCAAATCGTCAGCGACTATGTCGAGCGCACCTACGGGCAAGGTGCAGCCACGCGTGAAGAGACGTCCACCGCAACCCTTTGAAGACAGATGACTGAACAGAAGAAACGGCTCGAGAAACTGAGCGGTGTGAAGGGCATGAACGACATCCTCCCGCAGGATGCCGCGTTGTGGGACTTCTTCGAAACTACCGTCAAGTCGATGCTGCGCGCATACGGCTATCAAAACATCCGCACGCCGATCGTCGAGCATACGCAGTTGTTCACGCGCGGTATCGGCGAAGTGACCGATATCGTCGAGAAAGAGATGTACAGCTTCACGGATGCGCTCAACGGCGAGCATCTGACGATGCGCCCGGAGAACACCGCGGCGGTCGTGCGCGCGACCATCGAGCACAACCTGCTGTACGACGGCCCGAAGCGCCTGTGGTACGTCGGCCCGATGTTCCGTCACGAGCGTCCGCAGCGCGGGCGTTATCGCCAGTTCCATCAGGTCGGCGTGGAAGCGCTCGGCTTCGCGGGTCCCGATACTGACGCCGAAATCATCATGATGTGCCAGCGTCTCTGGGACGATCTCGGGCTCACCGGCATTCGCCTCGAACTCAACTCGCTCGGTCAGGCGGAAGAGCGCGCGGCGCATCGCAAGGAACTGATCGCGTATCTGGAGAAGCATGCCGATTCGCTCGATGAAGAAGCGAAGCGCCGTCTCTACACGAACCCGCTGCGCGTGCTCGACACGAAGAATCCGGCGATGCAGGAGATCGCGCAGAACGCGCCGAAGCTCGTCGATTTTCTCGGTGACGCGTCGCGCAAGCACTTCGAAGGCGTGCAGCGTCTGCTCAAGGCGAACAACATTCCGTTCAAGATCAATCCGCGTCTCGTGCGCGGTCTCGACTATTACAACCTCACCGTGTTCGAATGGGTCACCGACAAGCTCGGCGCCCAGGGCACGGTTGCGGGCGGCGGTCGCTACGATCCGCTCATCGAGCAGCTCGGCGGCAAGCCGACGGCCGCCTGCGGCTGGGCGATGGGCGTGGAGCGCATCCTCGAGTTGCTGAAGGAAGAGCAACTCGTGCCGGAAGCCGAAGGCACGGATGTGTATGTCGTGCATCAGGGCGAAAAGGCGGCGGAGCACGCGTTCATCGTTGCCGAGCGTCTGCGCGACACGGGCCTCGACGTCATCCTGCATTGCAGCCCGGACGGCGCGTCCGCGAGCTTCAAGTCGCAGATGAAGAAGGCCGACGCAAGCGGCGCGGCCTTCGCGGTCGTGCTCGGCGAGGACGAACTCGCGCAGGGCATGATCGGCGTCAAACCGCTGCGCCGTTCGGGCGACGAAACCTCCGACAGCCAGAAGAACGAGCAAGTGAACGTTCCGGCGGAAGACTTGACCGAATACCTAATCAATGCGATGGTTGCAACCGCCGATGACGAGGGTGCCTGAGATACAGGCCCATTTTGCCGTTCGCCGCGGGCCGGATCGACATCAATCCGGCATCGCGCGCGGTGCTCGTTGAGGGAATTGAAACGCAGGAAGGAATAGCTGGACGATGAGCTATCACGACGAACAAGAATCACTTGAAAGCGTAAAGGCCTGGTGGGCCAAATGGGGTAACACCACGACGTGGGTTGTGCTCGTGGCGCTCGTCATTGGGGCCGGGTACAACGGATGGAATTTCTGGCAGCGTCGTCAGGCGGCCGAAGCGTCAGTGCTCTACGACCATCTTCAGCAAGCGGTCAACGCCAACGATCAGGCGCTGGTCACGCGTGTGGCCACCGACATGGAAGACAAGTTCGGCGGCACGGGCTACGCGCAGATGAGCGCGCTCGCGGCCGCGAAATCGCTTTACATGGCGGGCAACACGGCGGGTGCGAAGGCGCAGCTGCAATGGGCCATCGATCACGCGAAGGACGACGAGTACAAGCAGATCGCGAAGCTGCGTCTCGCGCTCGTCCTGCTCGACGAGAAGAACTACGACGCCGGCCTCAAGCTGCTCGCGGACCAACCGCTCGATGCGTTCAAGGGCGTGATCGCGGATCGACGTGGCGACCTGCTCGCCGCGCAAGGCAAGCGCGACGATGCGCGCGCGGCCTACAAGGTCGCGCTCGAGACGCTGCCCGAGAACGACACGTCCGCGCGTCAATTGATCCAGTTCAAGCTCGATGCGCTCGGCGGCTGATCCGCATCGTTTCAATCGGTATCGATCGATCCTGCAAATCAGTCAATCAAGCCGCCCGCCACGGCGTCGCGATGCAGCGACGCGGCGGTCGGCGCCGATCAACCCAATTCACCAATTCATGTTGCGTCCACCGATGACTTTTTTGAAACGCTACGCCGTGCCGCTCACTTGCGCGATGACCGTCTTGCTGGCCGCCTGCTCGTCGACCAAGGATGAACGCCGCGTGCCGACACCGCTCGCGGACTTCAAGCCGGTGTTGAACGTCAGCCAGACGTGGAAGGCGAGCGTCGGCAAGGCGGGCCGCTATCTATTCTCGCCGGTCGCGGTCGGCGATTACGTCTTCGCCGCGGGCACGAACGGCACGGTCGCGAAGATCGACGCGAAGACCGGTCAGGACGTCTGGCGCATCAAGCTCAAGGACGATCTGTCCGCGGGCGTCGGCAGCGACGGCAATCTCACGGCGGTGGGCGGTCTGAAGGGTCAGGTCGACGTGCTCGGCGCCGACGGCAAGCTGCTGTGGACGGCCACGGCGCCCGGCGAGATCGTCTCGCCGCCGCTCGTCGGCAACGATCTCGTGATCGTGCGCACGATCGACGGCAAGGTCATCGCGTTCAACGCGCAGACGGGCGAGCAAAGGTGGGTCTTTCAGTTGCGCGCCGTGCCTTTGAACCTGCGTGTCGCGGCGGGCATGACGTTCGCCGGCAATCAGGCGGTGCTCGCGGGCTTCCCCGGCGGCACGTTCGCGGCGATCAACCTGCAAACGGGCGACGCCTACTGGCAGGCGCCGGTTTCGTATCCGAAGGGCGTGACCGAAGTCGAGCGTATCAACGACGTGACCGGCGCGCCGGGACTCGTCGGCGCGCAGACCTGCGCGGTGACGTTCCAGGGCCGCATCGGCTGCTTCGATGCGAACTCGGGCCAGCCGGTGTGGGAAAAGAATTTCTCGAGCGACAGCGGCCTTGCGCAAGACGAGCAGATCGTCGCGGCGGGCGACGACTGGTCGGTCGTGAACGCGTTCCGCGCGACGGACGGCTCGCAGATCTGGAAGACGGATACGCTGAAGAACCGCAGCGTCAGCGTGCCGTACATTCTCGGCCGTGCGGTCGTCGTGGGCGACTATCAGGGCTTCGTGCACTTCCTGAACACGGAAAACGGCCAGCTCATCGGCCGCGCACCTACTGACGGCAGCGCGATCACCGCGGCGCCTGTGATGGCGGGCAACACGCTCGTCGTGCAGACGCATGACGGCGATCTCTACGGTTTCCGTCCGGGCAACTGAGTGACAGCCAGGCTTCGGGCGCGTTACGCGCGCTCGAAGCCTTAAGCAGCAAGCGCACCGTCGATGTCCGGCGGCGCGTCAGGCTCGCCACGACGAGCCGCACGAGAAAGAAGCGTCGCGCCGCGCGCGCATCGCGATAAAACCCGCCTGCAAAAGCAGGGTAGAAGAACGAGCGCGTCGTGCGAAGGCGCCGCGCAAGACGAGCCTCGAACGAGGCAAGACCGGCGAACAACCGCCGATCATCCGGCCAACCGACGCGCCTCGCGTGCGGCAAGCCGAATCCATGCTAATTTGCGACAAGCGCAGCCATTGCGCGGCGTAGCGGAACGCAACGAGACGTTTCTACCGCCCGTTCCGCGTTCGCCTTGCGTTCAACCTTGAACAAAATCAGATGAAACCCGTGATTGCGCTCGTCGGGCGCCCCAATGTTGGGAAATCGACGCTTTTCAACCGGCTGACGCGCTCGCGCGACGCGCTCGTCGCGGACTTGCCGGGGCTGACCCGTGACCGCCATTACGGCGAAGGCCGCGTGGGCGGCGAACGTCCGTATCTCGTCGTGGACACGGGCGGTTTCGAGCCGGTGGCGAAGGACGGGATCCTGCACGAGATGGCGCGGCAGACGCGTCAGGCGGTCGAAGAGGCCGATATCGTCGTGTTCATCGTCGATGGCCGCAACGGGCTCGCGCCGCAGGACAAGGCGATCGCCGACTATCTGCGCAAGACCGGCCGGCCGCTGTTTCTGGTCGTGAACAAGGCCGAGGGCATGAAGTACTCGGCGGTCGCGGCGGACTTCTACGAGCTCGGTCTCGGCGATCCGCGCGCGATCTCGGCCGCGCATGGCGACGGCGTCGTCGAGATGATCAACGATGCGCTCGACATTGCCTACAAGGATCAGCCGGAAGAAACGGACGAAGAGAAGGCGAAGCACGGCGTCAAGATTGCGATCGTCGGGCGTCCGAACGTCGGCAAGTCGACGCTCGTGAACACGCTGATCGGCGAGGAGCGCGTGATCGCGTTCGACATGCCCGGCACCACGCGCGATTCGATCTATGTTGATTTTGAGCGACAAGGCCGCAAGTACACCTTGATCGACACGGCCGGCCTGCGCCGCCGCGGCAAGGTGTTCGAAGCGATCGAGAAGTTCTCGGTCGTGAAGACGCTGCAGTCCATCGCGGACGCCAACGTCGTGATCCTTCTGCTCGATGCGCAGCAGGACATCTCGGAGCAGGACGCGCACATCGCGGGTTTCGTGGTCGAGCAGGGGCGCGCGCTCGTCGTCGGCGTCAACAAGTGGGACGGCCTGGACTCGCATGTGCGTGAACGCACGAAGGCGGACCTGACGCGCAAGCTCAAGTTTTTGGACTTTGCTAAATTCCACTACGTTTCGGCGCTCGAGAAGACGGGTATCGGCGCTTTGATGAAATCGGTCGATGACGCCTACGCCGCCGCGATGGCAAAGCTGCCGACGCCGAAGCTCACGCGCGCGCTGATCGACGCGGTGGAGTTCCAGCAGCCGCGCCGTCGCGGGCCGGTGCGGCCGAAGCTGCGTTATGCGCATCAGGGCGGGCAGAATCCGCCGATCATCGTCGTGCACGGCAACGCGCTCGACGCGATCACCGAGACGTACAAGCGTTATCTGGAAGGACGTTTTCGCGAAACTTTCGGGCTCGCCGGCACTCCACTTCGCATAGAGTTTCGGTCGAGTCACAACCCATACGCGGACAAGGATTGAGAACCGCGTGAAGCCTTACGGTTCGGTGCCGTCAGCCATTTGGCCGAGGGGTCCCGAAAACGTAAAACAGCGAAAATCGGCTATAGTGTAGCGATTGTCGGCGGATCTCTTTTTCTTCGTCCACAATACTTCCAACCTGCAAAAAAACACGGAGTTTGCTATGAGCAACAAAGGGCAATTGTTACAAGACCCGTTTTTGAACGCACTGCGTAAAGAGCATGTGCCGGTGTCGATCTATTTGGTCAACGGCATCAAGCTTCAAGGCAACATCGAATCTTTCGACCAGTACGTCGTGTTGCTCCGAAATACGGTCACCCAGATGGTCTATAAGCACGCTATTTCGACGGTCGTGCCTGCCCGCCCGGTGAATTTCCACCCGGACGCTGAACCGTCCTAAACCTCGTCGCGGCCGGCGCGAATCTGCCATTTCAAAAGCGAACATTAAGCAACTCGCCGGTCGCTTCAAAAACGTAAATACATCAATTTGATCAACGCAGCGCTCGTCGGCATAGACTTCGGCAAGATCGATTTCGAAGCCAGTCTGGAAGAACTCAGCTTGCTCGCACAAAGTGCGGGCGCTCATCCCGCCGTCACGCTCACCGGCCGCCGCTCGAGCCCCGATGCCAAGATGTTCATCGGCAGCGGCAAGGTCGAAGAACTGCGCCTGCAGTGTGAAGCGAACGACGTCGAACTCGTCATCTTCAATCATGCGCTCGCGCCCGCGCAGCAGCGCAATCTCGAGGTCGCGCTGAATCGCCGTGTGGTCGATCGCACAAGCCTCATTCTCGATATCTTCGCGCAGCGCGCCCGCAGCCACGAAGGCAAGCTGCAGGTCGAGCTCGCGCAACTGCAATATCTGTCGACGCGCCTCATTCGCGCGTGGACTCACCTCGAACGCCAGAAGGGCGGCATCGGCTTGCGCGGCCCGGGTGAAACGCAGCTCGAAACCGACCGCCGTCTGATCGGCGAGCGCATCAAGGCGCTCAAGTCGCGGCTCGAAAAGCTGCGCCGTCAACACGGCACGCAGCGGCGTCAGCGCGTGCGCAACCGGACCATGTCGGTGTCGCTCGTCGGCTATACGAACGCGGGCAAGTCCACCTTGTTCAACGCGCTGACGAAGGCGCAGGCGTACGCGGCCAATCAGCTCTTCGCCACGCTCGACACCACGTCGCGCCGGGTCTTCCTCGGCGAGGAAGCGGGGCATGTCGTCGTGTCGGACACGGTCGGGTTCATCCGTGAATTGCCGCACCAGCTCGTCGCCGCATTCCGCGCCACGCTCGAAGAAACCATTCACGCGGACGTGCTGCTGCATGTCGTCGATGCATCGAGCGCGGTGCGCCTCGATCAGATCGATCAGGTGAACGAGGTGTTGCGCGGCATCGGCGCGGACAACATTCGCCAGATTCTCGTCTTCAACAAGATCGACGCGGTGCCTGAGCTCGCGGCCCGTGACGAAGCGGTTGAAAGGGACGAGTATGGTAATATTTCGCGCGTTTTCTTGAGTGCACGCACGGGTCAGGGGCTCGATGCGCTGCGCGCTGCCATCGCCGAAATCGCCACGGCGGAAATCGGTGAGATCGATGCGGGCCTACCCAGCGTGCTCGCCGAATTTCCGGGCTCGCACGAGGCGTCCGACGCAACGCAATCCACGCAGTCCGAGTCAAACGCCACACACGACACGAACGCGCAGCCGGACGACCACCGGCAGGCTGTCGAACGTGACGATCACAAGGTCCCCGAGCACGGACATTAAGTTGCTTCGGAATTGCATCGACCCGGAATCGACCCCGGCTGTCTAATGGTGAATCACCGAGTGAACGACTACAAAGAGCGGACTATCCGGCAAGCTGTGCACGCCGTCTTTTCGATCAACGATCCGCGCTGGGGGCGGGGCGACGGCAATGGCGTGAAGAACGACTCGAAGCGCCCGCAAGACGGCAAGCGCCCGAACGGCAAGGACGAAGGTCCACCCGATCTCGACGAGATGTGGCGCGAGTTCAATCGCCGCATCGCCGGCGTGTTCGGCAGGAAGCCCGGCAACGGCGCCCCGCGCGAGAACGGCCGCGGCACGAAGATCGGTGTCGGCATCGTCATTGGCGTGTTGATCGCCATCTATCTCGGCAGCGGCGTGTTCGTCGTGCAGGACGGGCATGTCGGCGTCGTCTCTCAGTTCGGCAAGTATCGTCAGACGGTCTCGCAAGGCATTCACTGGCGTCTGCCGTATCCGTTCCAGTCGAGCGAAATCGTCGATACGTCGCAGATTCGTTCCGTCGAAGTCGGGCGCGGCACCGCACTGTCGCAAGGCAATGTGCGCGACGCGTCGCTTCTGACGAACGACGCGGATATCGTCGACGTGCGCTTTGCCGTGCAGTACCAGATCAAGTCGCCTACTGACTTCCTCTTCCGCAGCGTCAATGCGGACGACAGCGTCACGCAGGCCGCGCAATCGGCGATCCGCGAGATCGCGGGCGGCCTCACCACGGACGACATGCTCTACAAGGATCGCGAGGCGCTGCGCGCGCGTCTGATCGAAACGATCCAGCGTTCGCTCGACACCTATCGCACCGGTCTGCAGGTGACGGGCGTCGCGGTGCAAAGCGTGCAGGTGCCGCAACAGGTGCAGTCGGCGTTCGAGGAAGCGGCGCGTGTGCGTCAGGACAACGAACGCGCCCGCGACACCGCGCAAGCCTATGCGGATCAGTTGCTGCCGCGCGCGAAGGCCGACGCGGCCAAGCTGATCGACGAGGCGCGCGCCTATAGCAACCGCGAAGTCACGCAGGCGCAGGGAGACGCGGAGCGCTTCAAGGAGGTCTACGCGGAATACTCGAAGGCGCCCGCGGTCATTCGTCAACGCATGTACCTGGACACGATGCAGCAGATCTACTCGCGCACCACGAAGGTTTTCGTCGACAGCAAGGCGGGCAATAACGTCGTCTATCTGCCGCTCGACAAGCTCGTCGAAGCCAATCGACAGCAGGCCAAGGACGCGGCCGAAGGCGCGAGCGGAGCGGTTGCGCCGGGCGCAGCCGCCGCGACGGAAGCGCCTCAGGCGCGCGCGCAGGGCACGGCGAGCGCGTCGGCGCCGGCTGCCGCGGCACCCGCCAGCGCGGCAAGCGCTGCCAGCGGCGCGAGCGCGAATGCCGGCGGCGATCCGCTGCGCTCGCGTGACGCGTTCCGTTCCCGCAGCCGGTCGGAAGACCTGCAATAAGGAGCGCGAACATGAATCGAATCTTTGCGCTCGTCGTCGCCGTCGTCATCGTGCTGTTCATCGGTTCGTCGATGATCTTCACCGTCGACGAAAGACATGCCGCCGTCGTCGCCGCGCATGGCGAAGGCAATCCGCGTCTCGAAGGCCCCGGTCTGCACTTCAAGCTGCCGCCGCCGTTCCAGACGCTTACGCTTATCGACACACGCACGCTCACCATCGACGAATCCGGCGCCGACCGTTTCTCGACGGCGGACAAGAACGAAGTGCTGGTCAACACGGTGATCAAGTATCGCGTTTCCGATCCTTTGAAGCTCTTCGAAAGCAACGAGAAGAACACGCAGACGGCCGAGGAGCGCATCACCGCGCTTGCGCGCACGGCGCTCGCGAGCGCCTTTGCGAAGCGCCCGCTCACCGACGCGCTCGGCGCTCAGCAGGCGATCGAAACCGACGCGCAGAAGAGCGTCGAAAGCGCGGCCGCGGTGTTCGGCGTGCAACTGGTCGACTTGCAGATGACGCGCATCGACTTCCCGTCGGCGGTGGCCGATTCCGTCTACAAGCGCATGATCGCGGCACGTCAGCAGGCTGCGGCGAACGAACGCGCGAAGGGCACGGCGGACGCGGACAAGATCAAGGCCGACGCGGAGCGCACGCAGCAGGCCATCGTCGCGGACGCCTACAGCCAGGCGCAGTCGATCAAGGGCGAAGGAGACAGCAAGGCGGCGGCCATTGCGGCCGATGCGTACGGACGCGATCCGCAGTTCTACCAGTTCTATCAGAGCCTGGAAGCGTATAAGAAGACGTTCAAGCCGGGCGACGTGATGGTCGTCGACTCGAACAGCGATTTCTTCCGCTTCATGAAGAGCCCGACCGGCGGTGCGACGGATACGTCGGCCCCGGCGACGGCGAAGCGCTGATTCCCGTCCGCGCCGCGCACCGGATCGTCCCGGTCGCGCGGCATAAAAAAACCCTTGGACATGGCCGAGACGTTACTGCTCGCTCTTGCGTTGATGCTGATTATCGAAGGCATGTTTCCCTTCGTTTTCCCGACCGCCTGGCGCGATACCTTTCGCCGCATCGCGGAGCGACCGGTGCACCATATCCGCATCGGCGGACTGGTCGCCATGGTGCTCGGCCTGATTCTGCTCCTGATCGCGACGTGAGCCTCGTCCGGCAGGCCGCCGCCATTTCGCCTATCTTGTCCTTATCCTTTCGTCCCTGACCGTTCAAGTCCGTGAGCGCCGCGCGATCCGCGCCGAGCCCTCTCGTCCCGTAGGAAACGTATCGATGTCCACCTGGTTACTTCCCGAGAATATCGCCGACGTCTTGCCGTCGGAAGCCCGCAAGATCGAAGAGCTGCGCCGCCGCCTGCTCGACCGTTTCCGTTCGTACGGCTACGAGCTCGTGATGCCGCCGATGCTCGAGTATCTCGAATCGCTTCTGACGAGCGGCGGAAGCGACCTGAATCTGCGCACCTTCAAGCTCGTCGATCAATTGTCCGGGCGCACGCTCGGCCTGCGCGCGGACATCACGCCGCAGGTATCGCGCATCGACGCGCATCTGCTGAACCGGCAGGGCGTGACGCGTCTGTGCTACGCGGGCGTGGTGTTGCACACGCGCCCGCGCGGGCTGCACGCGACGCGCGAGCAGATTCAGATCGGCGCGGAAATCTATGGGCACGCCGGGCTCGAAGCGGATCTCGAGATCCAGCAGCTCATGCTCGATTCGCTGCATCTCGCAGGTCTGAAGAAAGTGCGACTCGATCTGTGCCACGCGGGCGTGCTCGCCGCGCTGCTGGAGCTCGAACCGGCGGCGGCATCGCTCGGTGAAGCGCTTTACGAAGCGCTCGCGAGCAAGGACGTGCCGCGCCTCAATGAGCTGACCGCGCATCTCGGACAAGTGCCGCGCGAGGCGCTGCGGGCATTGCCGTCGCTCTATGGCGATGCTTCGGTGCTGCAGATTGCGCGTGGCCGTCTGCCGAATCTGCCGGTGATCGCGCGCGCGCTCGACGATCTCGCGTTCCTCGCGGGTCAGGTCGAAGGCGCGGAGCTGATGATCGACCTCGCGGACCTGCGCGGCTATGCCTATCACAGCGGTGTGATGTTCACCGCCTATGTCGATGGCGTGCCGAACGCCGTCGCGCGCGGCGGCCGATACGACGACGTTGGCCTGGCCTACGGCCGTGCGCGGCCCGCTACGGGCTTCTCGCTCGACCTGCGCGAAGTGGCGCGCATCTCGCCCGTCGACGCACGCGGCAGCGCGATCGTCGCGCCTTGGAAACACGATGAACCGCTGCGTGCAGCGATTCTCGCGCTGCGCGACGCGGGCGAAGTGGTGATCCAGGCGCTGCCCGGCCACGACCACGATCTGGACGAATTTGCGTTCGACCGTGTGCTCGTCGAGCGCGACGGCAAATGGACGGTCGAAACCCGCACCTGAAGCGGGCGATGAATACAGGCGCTTGATCGGCAAGGGAATTTGCTTAGCGGATTCCAATCACGCGAGCGTGACGAAATCGCGAAACGCGTCCCGAAAAACTCGGAACCTTTCGCGAACATAGGTAAAATACGTTTTTAACCAGCTAACGAATCAACATGTCTGCCAGTGCAGTGAATGTGAACCCGGGGCGCAACGTCGTCGTGGTGGGCACCCAGTGGGGTGATGAGGGCAAAGGCAAGATCGTCGACTGGCTGACGGACCACGCCCAGGGCGTCGTGCGCTTCCAGGGCGGTCACAACGCCGGCCATACGCTCATCATCGGCGGCAAGAAGACCATTCTTCGCCTCATTCCCTCGGGCATCATGCGCGCGGGCACGGCCTGTTACATCGGCAATGGCGTCGTGTTGTCGCCGGAAGCGCTGTTCAAGGAAATCGATGAACTGGAAGCTGCGGGCGTCGACGTCTGCAAGCGCCTGTTCATTTCCGAAGCCGCCACGCTCGTTCTCCCGTATCACGTCGCGATCGACCAGGCGCGCGAAGCCAAGCGCGGCGCCGGCAAGATCGGCACGACCGGCCGCGGCATCGGCCCGGCGTACGAAGACAAGGTGGCCCGTCGCGGTCTGCGCGTGCAGGATCTCTTCGATCGCGCGGTGTTCGAGGAACGCCTGCGCGAAACGCTCGAATTCCATAACTTCGTGCTGACGCAATACCTCGGCGCGAAGGCCGTCGATTTTCAGGAAACGCTCGAGACGATGCTCGGTTACGCCGACCGTCTAGCCCCCATGGTCACGGATGTTTCCCGCCGTCTCTATGACGAAAACCACGCCGGCCGGAATCTGCTGTTCGAAGGCGCGCAAGGCACGCTGCTCGACATCGACCACGGCACGTATCCGTATGTCACCTCGAGCAATTGCGTCGCGGGCGCGGCGACTTCGGGCGCGGGCATCGGGCCGCAGCGTCTGAACTACATTCTCGGCATCACCAAGGCGTACTGCACGCGCGTCGGTTCGGGCCCGTTCCCGAGCGAGCTGTACGACGCGGACAACGCTCAGCGTCAGGATCAGGTTGGCCTGAATCTCGCGACCGTCGGCAAGGAATTCGGCTCGGTCACCGGCCGTCCGCGCCGCACCGGCTGGCTCGACGCCGCCGCGCTGCGCCGTTCGATTCAGATCAACGGCATCTCGGGCCTGTGCATGACCAAGCTCGACGTGCTCGACGGTCTCGACGAAGTGAAGCTGTGCACGGGCTACACGCTCGACGGCAAGCTGATCGACATCCTGCCGCGCGGCGCATCGGAAGTGGCGCGCTGCGAGCCGGTGTATGAAACGTTCGGCGGCTGGAAGGAAAGCACCATCGGCATCACGCAATGGGACGGGCTGCCGGAAAACGCGCGCAAGTACCTGTCGCGTGTGCAGGAAGTGGCGGGCGTGCCGATCGACATGGTGTCGACCGGTCCGGACCGTGACGAAACCATCCTGCTTCGCCATCCGTTCAAGGTCTGAGCGCTTTAACGAGCCTCGACCGGAGCCGGACGCTGTAAAGAATGTGGCCGCCTGATGCGGCCACATTTCGTATATAACCTAAGCATTTGAAAGAGCCTCACCATGATCGCGATGACGGACCCGCGCAACGACGACAAGAACCTCTGGGTCGGCTGGGATGAATATCACCGGCTGATCGAACTCCTTGCACTGAAGGTGCACGAGTCGGGCTGGAAGTTCGACAAGATCCTGTGTCTCGCGCGCGGCGGCCTGCGTGTGGGCGATCAACTGTCGCGCATCTACGACCTGCCGCTCGCCATTCTCGCGACGAGCTCGTACCGCGAAGCAGCGGGCACGGAGCAGGGCGATCTCGACATCGCGCAATACATCACGATGACGCGCGGCGATCTGTCCGGCAACGTGCTGCTCGTCGACGATCTGGTCGATTCGGGCGTGACGCTCGCGCGCGTGCAGGAGCATCTGAAGGAGCGTTATCCGGCGATCACGGCGGTGCGTTCGGCGGTGCTCTGGTACAAGGCGTGCTCGAAGGTCAAACCCGACTATCACGTTCAGCATCTTGAAACGAATCCGTGGATTCATCAGCCTTTCGAGGAGTGGGACACGGTGCGTCCGCACAACCTGGGCGCGTGGATCAAGCGCGGCACGCAAAACGGACGCGGATGATCGGCGACGCCTGATCTTTCGCATGACAGACGCCGTTCGCCCGGCACGAAGCCGGGCGCAACGGCGTTTTTTGTTTTTGCGCGATGACGGACCGAACGCCGAAGAATCGAGCTGAACGCGCCCGCCTACGCACACGGAGCGCGATGCTACACTCTGACACGCGTCTCTCGTGGCGCTGGAGCAACACGCGAGAAGGCGTCTTCGCGTGCAACGTTAGATAGAATGGCGTTCGTTTTATTCCGCCCTGGACGGATATATCGCTTTTATGACTAACACGACTCACGCGCACGAGCATAAACAGCCAATGCACTCGCTTGCGCTCGCCGCCATTGGCGTCGTTTTCGGCGACATCGGCACGAGTCCTCTCTACTCCCTGAAGGAAGCCTTTAGCCCGTCGCACGGCATCGGCTTGTCGGAGGCGTCGATTCTCGGCGTCATCTCCTTGCTCTTCTGGGCGATCGTCATGGTGGTCGCCGTCAAATACGTGCTGTTCGTCATGCGCGCCGACAACAACGGCGAAGGCGGCGTGTTCGCCATGACGACGCTCGCGCTGCGCAGCGTGAGAGAGGCCGGCAAGATCTCGGGCGTACTGATGATGCTGGGCATCTTCGGCGCGTGCATGTTCTACGGCGATGCGGTCATCACGCCGGCGATGTCGGTGCTGTCGGCGGTCGAAGGTCTCGAGATCGCCGCGCCCAAGCTCTCTCCGTACGTGCTGCCGATCACGATCGTGATTCTCATCGCGCTGTTCTGGATTCAGCGCCACGGCACGGCGGTGGTCGGCAAGCTCTTCGGCCCGATCATGGTCGTGTGGTTCGCGACGCTCGCGGTGCTCGGCGCCGCGCATATCGTCATGGAGCCGCGCATCATCGTCGCGCTCAATCCCTATTACGCCTTTTCCTTCATGGGGCAGCACGTCCTGCAGGCGTATATCGTGCTCGGCTCGGTCGTGCTGGTGCTGACCGGGGCGGAAGCGCTGTACGCGGACATGGGGCACTTTGGCGTAAAGCCGATTCGCTACGGCTGGTACGGCTTCGTCATGCCGTCGCTGTTGCTGAACTACTTTGGTCAGGGCGCGTTGCTGATGCACTCGCCGCAGGCCATCGAGAACCCGTTCTTTCTGCTCGCGCCCGACTGGGCATTGCTGCCCCTCGTGATTCTGTCGACGGTCGCGACCGTGATCGCATCGCAGGCGGTCATTTCCGGCGCGTATTCGCTGACGAGCCAGGCGATTCAGCTCGGCTACGTGCCGCGCATGAAGATCCTGCACACGTCGGAACTTGCGATCGGCCAGATCTATATTCCGCTCGTGAACTGGATGCTGCTTTTCATCATCCTGTGCATCGTCATCGGCTTCAAGAGTTCCGAAAATCTCGCCGCCGCGTACGGTCTCGCCGTCACCGCGACCATGCTCACGACCACGATCCTCGTGTCCGTCGTGATGGTGAATCTGTGGGGCTGGAACCGCTGGCTCGTCGGCGGGATGATCGCCGTGTTCCTGATGATCGACATCGGCTTCTTCGGTGCGAGCCTGCTGAAGATCGAGCAGGGCGGCTGGCTGCCGCTGTGCATCGGCGGCGCGCTCTTCTTCCTGTTGATGACCTGGTACAAGGGTCGCATGATCGTGAAGGATCGCACGGCGGCGGACGGTATCCCGTTGATGCCGTTCCTGCAAGGCTTGCTCGCGCATCCGCCGCATCGGGTGTCGGGTACGGCGATCTATCTCACCGGCAGCGATTCGCTCGTACCCGTGAGTCTTCTGCACAACCTGAAGCACAACAAGGTGCTGCACGAGCGCACCATCTTCATGAACTTCAAGACGCGCGACATTCCTTATGTCGACGATGCGCATCGTCTCGAAGTGAAGGACATCGGCGGCGGACTGTTCCTCGTGAAGGCGGCATACGGCTTCAACGAGACGCCGGATGTGAAGGCCGTGCTCGAGCAGATCACGCGCACGCATGCGATGACTTTCGAGCTGATGGACACGTCGTTCTTCATGGCGCGCGAGACGGTCGTGCCGACGGAATTGCCGGGCATGTCGGTGTGGCGCGAGCGCGTGTTCGCGTGGATGCATCAGAACGCCGCGAAGCCGACGGATTTCTTCAGTATTCCCGCGAATCGCGTGGTCGAGCTGGGAACGAAGATCGAGATCTGACGCTTCGTTTTTCAGAAGCGCAAAAGAAAACCCCACGTTGCAAGACGTGGGGTTTTTTGTTGGCCGCGGGAACCGTCAGCGTTTCAGTTTTGCGAATGCCGCGGCCATCGCACCGGCCGCTTCCGGTTCGCGACGCTGCTGCGGACGCTGGCCCGAACGACGATCCTGCGAACCGCGCGATTGCGCTGCGCCCGCGCCGCCGCTCGCCGAAGCCTGCGCGGAGTCATCGCCCAGACGCATCGTGAGCGAAATTCGCTGACGCTTCACATCCGTCTCGATGACTTTCACCTTGACGACCTGACCGGCCTTCACGACTTCGTGCGGGTCCTTGATGAATTTCGTGGACATCGCCGAAACGTGCACGAGACCGTCCTGATGCACGCCGATATCGACGAACGCGCCGAACGCCGCGACGTTCGTCACCACGCCTTCGAGGATCATGCCCGGCACGAGGTCCGAAATTTTCTCGATGCCTTCCCTGAACGTCGCCGTCTTGAACTCGGGGCGCGGATCGCGGCCCGGTTTTTCGAGTTCGACGAGAATGTCGCGCACGGTCGGCAGGCCGAAACGATCGTCGACGAATTCAGTGGGCGAAAGGCCCGTCAAGGCGTCGCGTTTGCCGAGCACATCGCCGATATGCTTTTTGATCTTCGCGAGAATGCGCTCGACGACCGGATACGCCTCCGGATGCACCGACGAGCGATCGAGCGGATTTTCGCCGTTGTTGATGCGCAGAAAGCCCGCTGCCTGCTCGAAGGTCTTGTCGCCGAGACGCGGCACCTTCTTCAGATGCGCGCGCGACGGGAACGGCCCGTTGGCATCGCGATAATCGACGATATTGCGCGCGAGCGTCGAATTCAGCCCCGACACGCGCGCGAGCAGCGCAACCGACGCCGTGTTCGCATCGACGCCGACGGCATTCACGCAATCCTCGACGACCGCATCGAGCGAGCGCGCGAGTTCGCGCTGGTTGACGTCGTGCTGATACTGGCCGACGCCGATCGCTTTCGGCTCGATCTTCACGAGTTCGGCGAGCGGGTCTTGCAGCCGCCGCGCGATCGACACCGCGCCGCGCAGCGACACGTCGAGTTCCGGAAACTCCTTCGCGGCGAGCTCAGATGCCGAATACACCGATGCGCCCGCCTCGGACACGACGATCTTCTGCAGCTTCAGATCCGGATGCTTCGCGATGAGCTCGCTCGCGAGCTTGTCGGTTTCGCGCGATGCGGTGCCGTTGCCGATCGACACCAGTTCGGCCTGCGTCGCGTGCGCGATGCGCGCGAGCTTCGCGATGGAGCCGTCCCAGTCGCGGCGCGGTTCGTGCGGATAGATCGTGTCGGTCGCGAGCACCTTGCCGGTGCGATCCACGACCGCCACTTTCACGCCGGTGCGCAAGCCCGGATCGAGACCGATCACGGCCTTCGGGCCGGCAGGCGCCGCGAGCAGCAAGTCTTTCAGATTGCGCGCGAACACGCGAATGGCTTCATGCTCGGCTTCTTCGCGCAGTTGCGTGAGCAATTCGGTTTCGATGTGCGGCTGCACCTTCACGCGCCAGCACCAGCGGCACACGTCGGAGAGCCATTTGTCGCCGGCGCGGCCGCGATTGGCGATGCCGAAATGCTGCGCGATCATCGCTTCGCACGGGTGCGGAATCTGCGCGTCGAGTTCCTCGCCGAGGCCGAGCTTGACGGTCAGAACGCCCGCATTGCGGCCACGGAACAGCGCGAGCGCGCGGTGCGACGGCACGGTGCGGATCGTCTCGCTGTAGTCGTAGTAGTCGCGGAATTTCTCGCCCTCCTCGCCTTGTTTGCCGTCCACCACGCTCGACGTGACGAGCCCTTGGTTGAACAGATGCTCGCGCAGCTTGCCGAGGATTTCGGCCGTTTCGCCGAACTGCTCGGAGAGAATGTCACGCGCGCCGTCGAGCGCGGCTTTGGTGTCGGCGACGCCTTTTTCCGCATCGACGAACTTTGCGGCTTCGGCTTGCGGATCGAGCGTGGGATCGGCGAGGAGCGCCTGCGCGAGCGGTTCGAGGCCGGCCTCGCGGGCGATCTGCGCTCGCGTGCGGCGCTTGGGCTTGTAGGGCAGGTAGAGGTCTTCGAGCACCTGCTTGCTGTCCGCGCCTTCGATGGCCCCGCGCAGTTCGGCCGTGAGCTTGCCTTGCTCGTCGATGCTTTGCAGGATCGTCGCGCGGCGGTCTTCGAGCTCGCGCAGGTACAGCAGGCGCTCCTCGAGCGTGCGCAACTGCGTGTCGTCGAGATTGCCGGTGACTTCCTTGCGATACCGGGCGATGAACGGGACAGTCGAGCCTTCGTCGAGAAGCCCCACGGCGGCGGCGACCTGGCGCGGCTGCACGGTGAGTTCGGAGGCAATGCGCTGTACGATCTTGAGTGCTACGGTTTCCGTCATGTTTCTGCGCTGTCTGCGGCTCGCCGGCAAGATTCGCACCGCGTGCGCAGCCTCGCGAGAGCGAGACGCCGCGGGCGGATGACCGTGCAACGAGCCAGGTTCGGACCGGGTTGCTGGAGCGGGGCATTTTGCCATAAATGGAGGAGCGCTCCGGCGCGCGGTGATAGAATTTGGACATCGCACAAGCCGTTTCGCACCTGATTCTTTATCACGTTGCCGTTCATCCATTTGCCCAACTTTCGCCTTTCAAACGTGCCGGTCGCCGCGGCTCTTTCGCTGCTGTGCGCGGCAGGCGCATTCGCGTCGCAGCAAGCGCTCGCTCAAACCGCCAGGCCGATCGATCCCGGCACGTCCGTGAGCGCACGTCCGCTGGACGCGGCGCCGTCGGACGCGCCGGCCGCGCAAAATCCCGATGACGCGCTGAAAGCCGAGTTCGTCCAGCGTCAGAAGGTGCTCGACCGGCGTACCGAAGAAAACAACTACAGTTACGGCGTGAAGCAGCACGACTGCTACAGCAAATTCTTCGTGAATCACTGTCTGGACAACGCGCGCAACGAGATGCGCGAAGTGCGTCAGCAGATTCGCCAGCAACAACTCGCACTCGACGACGAGCAGCGCGCCGAGCGGGCAAAGCAACGCGACGAGCAGACGGCCATCAAGCGGGCGCAATACGAAGCGGAAGCGCCGCAGCGCGCCGCGAACGAGAAGGCCAGCCAGCAGTCCTACGAAGACAAGCAGCGTCAGAACGCGCTGGCCGCCGCCCAGCGTGACGCCGAAGCGCCGCAGCGCGCGGCCAACCAGGCGGCGTACGATCGCAAGCAGGCGGACTACCAGAAGAAGCTGGATGACGCGCGCGCTCGCGGCGTGCAGGACGCGCAGGAACGCGAGCAAAAGGCGCAGCGCTACGAGCAGAAACAGCAGGAAGCCGCGCAGCATCGAGCGGAAGTCGATGCGCGTCAGAAGGAAGCCGCCAGAAAGGCGCAGGAAAAGGCGCAACAGCAGGAGCAGGAGCGCCAGGAGCAACTGAAACTGCAGCAGCAACAACAGCAGCAAGGTAAGTAGGGCGGTCGGGCTCGTTCTTTGGGCCCGCGCAAAGAGGATGAAAGGAGGCGAGCATGCAGCAGCGCTTGAATGAATCCACGCGCGCACCCCGACAACCCGCCATGGATGCCGCTGTGCTGCGCGACCGAATCGCGCAATTGCAGGAAGAGCATCACAGCCTGGACACGTTGATCGAAAAGATGTCCGGCACCGACGACCTGGAGCTGAGGCGCCTGAAAAAGCGCAAGCTCAAGGTGAAGGACACCATTCTCCTGCTGCAATTGCAGCTGGACTCCGACGCGCACTGAACGCAGCGCGCCGTCCGCAGGCTCGCTGCCGTCGGCGCCTCGCGTGCGCGGCCGCGCCGAAACCCGCAGGATTTAGCACGCCTTGAATTCACCCGCACAATCCAGCGACGGCGCCAGCGCGCCGCTCGCGCTGACCGACAAACGCGGCGTCGAGCTCGACGCCATCTTTTCCGCGCAAGGACTGCTTGCGCGCGCGATCGACGGTTATCGCTCGCGCGCATCGCAGATCGAAATGGCGCGCTCGGTCGCGGCCGCGATGGAAGCATCCGGCCGCGCCATGCCCGAACCCGCGATGTTCGAGGCGCAGCGCCGTCCCGCGCGCAAGCTCGGACCGTCCGACAAGCCGTACGCGCCCGACGAGCAACCGGCCGATGAAATCGGCATCGCGACGGCGAAAGCGGCCATCGACGGCGGCGAGAACACGCTCATCGTCGAGGCCGGCACGGGCACCGGCAAGACCTATGCGTACCTCGTTCCGGCCATGCTGTGGGGCGGCAAGGTCATCGTGTCGACGGGTACGAAGCATCTGCAGGATCAGCTTTTCCAGCGCGACATCCCGACCGTGCGCGACGCGCTCGCCGTGCCCGTGTCCGTCGCGATGCTGAAGGGCCGCGCGAACTATCTGTGCCATTACTACCTGGAACGCACCGCCGACAACGGCCGCCTGCCGTCGCGCCAGGATACGTCGCATCTGCAGGAGATCATCCGTTTCGCGAAGATCACGCGCACCGGCGATAAGGCCGAGCTCGCGAGCGTGCCGGAGAATTCGCCCGTCTGGCCGATGGTCACGTCCACGCGCGATAACTGCCTCGGTCAGGAATGTCCGCATTACAAGGAATGTTTCGTGATGCAGGCGCGCAAGGAAGCGCAGCAGGCGGACATCGTCGTGGTGAATCACCATCTGTTCTTCGCCGATGTGATGCTGCGCGACACAGGCATGGCCGAGTTGCTGCCGACGGCGAACACCATCATCTTCGACGAGGCGCATCAGTTGCCCGAGACGGCGACGCTCTTTTTCGGCGATACGCTCTCGACGACGCAGTTGCTCGAACTCGCGCGCGATACGGTCGCCGAAGGTCTCTCGCACGCACGCGACGCCGCCGACTGGACCAAGCTCGGCGCGGCGCTGGAACGTGCGGCGCGCGATGTGCGGCTCGCGTTCAAGGAAGATTCGGTGCGCCTGTCGCTCGGGCAATTGCCGGACGGTCATCCGATCTTCGAGGCGCTCGACACGCTGGAGACGCATTTGTCCGCGCTCGCCACGACGCTCTCGTCGCATGCGGAGCGGGCAGAATCGTTGCAGGCGCTGGTGCGCCGCGCGCGCGAGTTGCAGGATCTGCTCGCGGGCTGGACGACGCCGCCGACATCGCTCGAACGCGCGGTCGTCGCGGACGAGGACACCGCGAAGCAGGCTGCGAAGGAAGAACCGAACGAGATGGTGCGCTGGATCGAAGTGTTCTCGCACACGGTGCAGTTGCACGAGACGCCGCTGTCGGTCGCGCCGATCTTCGCGAAGCAGCGCGCGGGCGTGCCGCGCGCATGGATTTTCACTTCCGCGACGCTTTCGGTGCGCGGCGACTTCACGCACTACGCGGCGCAGATGGGCCTGAACGCACGCCGTTCGATGACCTTGCCGAGCCCGTTCGATTACCCGTCGCAAGGTTTGCTGTATGTGCCGCGTAATCTGCCGCAACCTTCGTCGCCGCAATTCACCGATGCCGTGTTCGAGGCGGCGCTGCCCGTGATCGAGGCGGCGGGCGGCGGCGTGTTCGTGCTGTGCACGACGTTGCGCGCTGTAGATCGCATCGCGACGCGCATGCGCGACATCATCGAACGGCGTGGCTGGGACAATCCGCTGCTCGTGCAGGGCGACGCGAGCCGTACCGAGCTGCTCGACCGTTTCCGCGCCTACGGCAATGCGATTCTGGTGGGCAGTCAAAGCTTCTGGGAAGGCGTCGATGTGCGCGGCGATGCGCTGTCGCTCGTCGTCATCGACAAGCTGCCGTTCGCGCCGCCCGACGATCCCGTGCTCGCCGCGCGTCTCGACGCGCTGACGAAAAAAGGTCTGAGCCCGTTCGCCGTGCATCAGTTGCCGCAGGCGGTCATCACGTTGAAGCAGGGCGCGGGGCGGCTGATTCGCGCGGAGACGGATCGCGGCGTGCTGATGATCTGCGACACGCGCCTCGTCGAAAAACCGTATGGCCGGCGCATCTGGCAAAGCCTGCCGCCGTTCAAGCGCACGCGCGAACTGGACGTGGTGCGCGAATTCTTCAGCGATGCGGCGAAGTGGAAAACGGAGCTGGCGGAGTAACTGTCGGAATCCTGATTTTTCATCGACGTAAAAAAACGGCCGGTTATCAACCGGCCGTTTCTTTTATTGCCTGCGTGGCTTACCAGATCTGATACCAGGGCTTGTCGGCGCCCGCGCGGCGTTTGCCCGTCACATACGGGCTGTCCGGGAAGGTCGCGGCGAGCACGCGCTTGGTGTCGTCGGCGAGTTGCGGCTGATCGAGCTTCTCGTACGACAGCATCATGATGTGCAGCGCGTCTTCCGTCGCCGGCGCGTTGCGGTACTCGCGAATCGCGAGTTGCGCGCGGTTGATGGCGGCCACGTACGCGCCCCGGCGGTAGTAGTAATCCGCAGCGTGCACTTCGTGCGATGCGAGCGCGTTCACGATGTAGCGCATGCGCTGCGCGGCATCGGGCGCGTACTTGCTTTGCGGATATTTGTCGACGACGACCTTGAATGCGTCATAGGACTCGCGCAGCGACTTCGGGTCGCGCTCGCTCATGTCCTGACCGGAGAAGCGGCCGAAGAGGCCGAGGTCGTCGTTGAAGTGGATCATGCCCTTGAGATAGTACGCATAAGCG
The DNA here is from genome assembly GCF_964261745.1 of Caballeronia sp. S22. Classification (NCBI taxonomy): domain Bacteria; kingdom Pseudomonadati; phylum Pseudomonadota; class Betaproteobacteria; order Burkholderiales; family Burkholderiaceae; genus Caballeronia; species Caballeronia sp. S22. The sequence goes on from NZ_OZ180035.1 coordinate 1,546,454, forward strand.
ATCTCGGGATGATCCGGGTGCAGCTTGATGAAACGATCGATGGCCTGGTCGGCGTTGGCGGTTTCGCTATCCTTCCAGTCGCAATACGCGACGTTGATCTGCGCCTGCTGCGCGAAATGGCCGAACGGGTCGCGGCCTTCGAGCGCTTCGAAATACTTCGCGCACTTGCCCCAGTCGCTGCCGGATAGCGCGTCCTGAGCCTCCGTATATAATTTGTTGTTGTTCCACGTTGCCGTTTCGTCGGTCTTCTCGGGCAGGCCGTGACAGGCCGTTACGATGGCGACGCTCGCGGCCAGCGCCAGATACTTGATGGATTGACGCATCGAGAGATGAATGGTGTTGAAGGCTCGCATCAGTGCTTGCTGTTCCTGGCTGATTCTCGCTGTTCTAGCTGTATTTCCGGCGCGGCTTCCGTTTCATGCCGCCGAATCTCGTTCAAATGACCCGCTCAAGTACTCGTCGTACCAAAGACCAACTCAAAGATTATAGCCCATGCGACCCCGGCCACGACTCGGCATCGCCCGATTCGACCGGCAGCGCGGGCCGCGAAGCGACGCGCGAGGCGCACGTGCCCGACGAACTCGCGGGCGAGCGGCTCGACAAGGTGCTCGCCAAAGTCTTCCCCGAGTTTTCGCGCAGCCGGCTGCAGGGCTGGATCGAGGAGGGGCGCGTGCTCGTCGATGGCGCGGGCGCGAAAGTGCGCCAGCCCGTGCCGCTCGGCGCGACGATCACGCTCGTGCCCGATCTCCTGCCCGAACAGCTCGCCTTCGCGCCCGAGCCGGTGCCGCTGCATATCGTGTACGAGGACGAGACGCTCGTCGTCATCAACAAGCTCGCGGGCATGGTGGTGCATCCGGCCGCGGGCAACTGGAGCGGCACGCTGCTCAATGGCCTCCTGCATCGTTACGGCGATGCCGCCGCCGGCCTGCCGCGCGCGGGCATCGTGCATCGGCTGGACAAGGAAACGTCCGGCCTGATGGTCGTCGCGCGCACGCTCGAGGCGCAGACCGATCTGGTGCGCCAGTTGCAGGCGCGCACGGTCAAGCGCCGCTATGTCGCGTTCGTGTGGGGCAACATGCCCGACGAAGGCACGATCGACGCGCCGATCGGCCGCGATCCGCGCGAGCGCACGCGCATGGCGGTCGTGAAGACGGCATCGGGCAAGCCCGCGCGTACGCACTTCCGCACCATCGACCGGACCACGTGGCACGGTCAGCCCGTCAGCGCGATTCATTGCGATCTGGAAACGGGCCGCACGCATCAGATTCGGGTGCATTGCGCCCATATCCAGCATCCGCTGCTCGGCGATCCGGTGTACGGACACGCGCGCGGCAAGCGCTCCGTGAAGCCGCTGCCCAACGATTTCGCGCGTCAGGCGCTGCACGCGTGGCGGCTCGGCCTGATTCATCCCGCGACGGGCAAGGAAGTGCATTGGCGCGCGGACGTGCCCGAGGACATCGCGGCGCTCGCAGCGGAGCTCGGCTTCGGACAGGACGAGGAAGTCGAGTTCGACGAGGATGAGGGCTTCGCCGAAGTCTATGAGATGGGCGAGGGCGAAGAAGACGACTGGGACGACGAAGAGAGCGAGGACGACGAAGCATGACCACCGACGCCGCCGAACTGCAATCGAAAGACTGCGTGTTGCCGCAATGGAATGTGTCACCGCGCGTGCGCGCGTTCGTCACGACGCGCGCGGGCGGCGTGAGCGATGCGCCCTACGATGGCGGCGCGCCCGGCGCGGGCGGCCTCAACCTCGGCTTCTCGTCCGGCGATGCGCCCGACGCGGTGAAGGAAAACCGCCGCCGCGCGCTCGCATCGACAGGTCTGCGCAACGCCGCGTGGCTCGAACAGATTCACGGCACGCAGGTCGAAGATGGGCACGCGGTCATCGAACGCCTCTCGCTTGGCGAGCGCACGCGCGCCGACGCCAGCGTGACGGATCGCGCGGGCGTCGTGTGCGTCGTGATGACGGCCGATTGCCTCCCAGTACTTTTCTGCGACGACGACGGTCGCGCGATCGGCGCAGCGCATGCAGGCTGGCGCGGTCTTGCCGGCGGCATCGTCGAGAAGACGGGCGAGCGCGTGGCGGCGCTCGCGGGCGTGCCGGCATCGAAGCTCAATGCGTTTCTCGGGCCGGCAATCGGGCCGCAAGCGTTCGAAGTGGGCGAGGACGTGCTCGATGCGTTCGTCGCGGCGGCGCGGCCGGATCGGCGTGACGCGACGAAGGCCGCGTTCAGTCTTATCGACGGCACGCCCAACAAATATCTCGCGGATATCTATGCGCTCGCGCGCCTGCGCCTGGCCGACCTCGGCGTCGGCGCCGTGCGCATTCATGGCGGCACGCATTGCACCGTCACGGAGAAAGAGCGCTTTTATTCGTACCGTCGCGATCGCGTGACCGGCCGCATGGCAGCGATGATCTGGCTCACCGATTAAACGATTGGCTATTGGCAATCGTCTCGGAAGATACGCGACAAGCATTTCCCGCCGATGACTAAACCTCATGCGAAACGCAATAATTCGCATGGGGGAAAACGATAATTAAAAAAATATCGCACTGCGGCAAAATCGGGACGAAGCATTGACATGCCTGACATCCTGGAGCAAGAATGTTCCTGGAATTCAACCAATCGGGCACGGCGTAGCAAGGCACACACTTGCCGCGCGCATAAGGCGCACCAATACTTGCGCGCTGGTCGAGGAAAGCCCGGCGATGCCTGCATCAGCAATCCAAGTCTTGCGAGACTCACAGGTCAATAGCGGGTATGGCTTCCAAATCAACTTCCTCATCTTCCCGCTCCCGTACCGCCGACAGCACCTCGGCCGAAGCATCATCCGCCGATACGACTGGCGTACAGCAGGCGTTCGATCAATGGCTGAACGCCTGGCGTTCCGTCGCTGATCCTTCGCAATGGTCGAAATTCACTCAACAGACGAATACCGCAAGTGATGCGGCGGCAGCGCCGTTCGCTGCATTCGCCGATTTTGCCAAAGGCTTTTCGAACGGATTTCCATCGACGGCATTTCCGGCCGCATTCCCGACACCGGGCGCGATGCCGCAGATGCCCGATTTCAGCAAAATGAACGGCCTCGCGGAGTTCGCCAAGCTCGCGAGCAGCATGCCGGGCTTCGGCGCGGCGATGCAGGGATTGCCCACGCTGCCGAAGATTCCGACCGCCGCGATCGCTCCCGAACGACTCCATGAATTGCAGAGCAGCTATTCGCGCGACGCCGCCGATCTGCTCAAGCAGGCGGGCGCGCAAAGCATCGATCCGAGCGCGCTGAAGGACCGGCGCTTTACCGATACCTCCTGGCAAACCACGCCCGCCTACGCGTTCACCGCCGCGTGGTATTTGCTGAACGCGCGCTATCTGCAGGAACTCGCGGATGCGGTGCAGAGCGATCCGAAGACGCGCGAGCGCATCCGCTTCGCCGTGCAGCAATGGGCCGCCGCCGCCGCGCCGAGCAATTTCCTCGCGCTCAATCCCGATGCGCAGAAGACGCTCATCGAAAGCAAGGGCGAAAGCCTGCGCCAGGGCATGATGAATCTGCTGAACGACATGCAGCGCGGCAAGATTTCGCAGTCGGACGAATCGCGCTTTCTCGTCGGCAAGAACATCGCGTCGACGGAAGGTTCGGTCGTGTACGAGAACGATCTCGTGCAACTGATCCAGTACAAGCCGCTCGCGCCGAACGTGTACGCGCGCCCGCTTCTGATCGTGCCGCCGTGCATCAACAAGTTCTACATCCTCGATTTGTCGCCGGAAGGCTCGCTCGTGCGCTATGCGCTCGAAGAAGGGCATCAGGTATTCATTCTGTCGTGGCGCAATGCGGATCAGTCGATCGCGCACAAGACGTGGGACGACTACGTCGAAGAGGGCGCCCTCGAAACGATCCGCGTCGTGCAGGAGATCAGCGGCGAGGACAAGATCAATACCCTCGGCTTCTGCATCGGCGGCACGATCCTCGCGACCGCGCTCGCGGTGGCAAAGGCGCGCGGCGAGGAGCCGGCCGCATCGATGACGCTGCTCACCTCGATGCTCGACTTCTCCGATACGGGCGTGCTCGATGTCTTCGTCGACGAGGCGCACGTGCAGATGCGCGAGCAGTCGATCGGCGGCAAGGGCGGCGCGCCTGCCGGCCTCATGCGCGGCATCGAGTTCGCCAACACGTTCTCGTATCTGCGTCCGAACGACCTGGTCTGGAATTATGTCGTCGACAACTACCTCAAGGGCCGCACGCCGCAAGCGTTCGATCTGCTCTTCTGGAACAGCGATTCGACGAACCTGCCGGGCCCGATGTGCGTCTGGTATCTGCGCAACACATATCTCGAGAACAAGCTGAAGACGCCGCACGCGCTGACGGTGTGCGGCGAGTCGATCGACCTGTCGCGCCTCACGCTGCCGACCTTCATCTACGGTTCGCGGGAAGACCATATCGTGCCGTGGAAATCGGCTTATGCGTCCGCGCCGGTTCTCAGCGGTCCGCAGAAGTTCGTGCTCGGCGCGTCCGGTCATATCGCGGGCGTGATCAATCCGCCGTCGAAGAACAAGCGCAGCTTCTGGATGATCGACAGCGACGACGAGCGTCTGCCGGAAGATCCCGATGCGTGGTTCGATGCCGCGGCGGAGCATCCCGGAAGCTGGTGGCCGGCCTGGTCGAAGTGGCTCGCCGAAAACGCGGGCGAGCGGGTCAAGGCGCGCGCGGCACAGGGATCGAAGGCTCACCCGGTAATCGAGGCCGCACCCGGCCGTTACGTACTGGAACGCGATGTGTGAGCGGCGTCTGACCGTGTGCGAGAGCGCATGGTGCCGTTCCGAATCGCATTAACATTCGATGCCAAAAGGAAACTGAAATGACTGACGTAGTGATCGTATCGGCCGCGCGTACGGCGGTAGGCAAGTTCGGCGGCTCGCTCGCGAAGATCGCGGCGCCGGAGCTGGGCGCGACGGTAATCAGGGCGGTTCTGGAGCGCGCGGGCGTAAAGCCGGACCAGGTAAGCGAAGTGATTCTGGGCCAGGTGCTCGCGGCCGGCTCGGGCCAGAACCCGGCGCGCCAGTCGCTCATCAAGGCCGGTTTGCCCGACATGGTTCCGGGCATGACGATCAACAAGGTCTGCGGCTCGGGCCTGAAGGCGGTGATGCTGGCGGCCAACGCGATCATCGCGGGCGACGCGGAGATCGTCATCGCGGGCGGTCAGGAAAACATGAGCGCCGCGCCGCACGTGCTGCCGGGCTCGCGCGACGGCTTCCGCATGGGCGATGCGAAGCTGATCGACACGATGATCGTCGATGGCCTGTGGGACGTCTATAACAACTACCACATGGGCACGACGGCCGAGAACGTCGCGAAGGAATTCGGCATCACGCGCGAGGATCAGGACAAGTTCGCGGCGCTGTCGCAGAACAAGGCGGAAGCCGCGCAGAAGTCGGGCCGTTTCAACGACGAAATCGTGCCGGTCTCGATCCCGCAACGCAAAGGCGAGCCGCTGCAGTTCGCCACCGACGAATTCGTGCGCCACGGCGTGACGGCCGAAGCGCTTGCGGGCCTGAAGCCCGCGTTCTCGAAGGAAGGCACGGTGACGGCGGCGAATGCGTCGGGCCTCAACGACGGCGCGGCGGCGGTCGTCGTGATGTCGGCGAAGAAGGCCGAGGCGCTGGGTCTGACGCCGCTCGCGCGCATCAAGGCGTACGCGAACGCGGGCGTCGATCCGAAGATCATGGGCATGGGCCCGGTGCCGGCATCCAAGCGCTGTCTGGAGCGCGCGGGCTGGTCGGTGAACGATCTGGACCTGATGGAAATCAACGAGGCGTTCGCGGCGCAGGCGCTGGCAGTGCACAAGCAGATGGGCTGGGATCAGTCGAAGATCAACGTGAACGGCGGCGCGATTGCGATCGGTCACCCGATCGGCGCATCGGGCTGCCGGATTCTCGTCACGCTGCTGCACGAAATGCAGAAGCGCGATGCGAAGAAGGGTCTTGCGTCGCTGTGCATCGGCGGCGGCATGGGTGTCGCGCTGGCGCTGGAACGTCCGTAAGTCACTGGCGGTCGATGGCGGGAATGGGAAGGGCCAGCGGGCGGCAAGGAGATCGCCGTCCGCATAACGAAAATGGAGAGCGGAATGACGAAGCGCGTAGCGTATGTAACCGGCGGGATGGGCGGCATCGGCACCAGCATCTGCCAGCGTCTGCACAAGGACGGCTTCACGGTCGTCGCGGGCTGCGGCCCGAACTCGCCGCGCCGGGTGAAATGGCTGGAAGACCAGAAGACGCTCGGATTCGACTTCATCGCCTCGGAAGGCAACGTCGGCGACTGGGAATCGACCAAGAATGCGTTCGACAAGGTGAAGGCCGAAGTCGGCGAGGTCGATATCCTCGTGAATAACGCGGGCATCACGCGCGACGTCGTGTTCCGCAAGATGACGCACGAAGACTGGACCGCGGTCATCGACACGAACCTGACGAGCCTCTTCAACGTGACGAAGCAGGTCATCGACGGCATGGTCGAGCGCGGCTTTGGCCGCATCATCAACATTTCGTCGGTGAACGGCCAGAAGGGGCAATTCGGCCAGACGAACTACTCGACCGCCAAGGCCGGCATTCACGGCTTCACGATGGCGCTCGCGCAGGAAGTGGCCACCAAGGGCGTGACGGTCAACACGGTGTCGCCGGGCTATATCGGCACGGACATGGTGAAGTCGATTCGCCCCGAAGTGCTGGAGAAGATCGTCGCGACGATTCCCGTGCGGCGTCTCGGCACGCCTGACGAGATCGGTTCGATCGTCGCGTGGCTCGCGTCCGACGAATCCGGTTTCTCGACCGGCGCGGACTTCTCGCTGAACGGCGGCTTGCATATGGGCTGACGGGCGGCGGCTTCCCGCGACGCCTTTCATGCGCGCGGGAAGCCGCCACTCGCCGGGGTACATCAACGATGCGGCGAACATGCAGCAGCGCTTTTTTGCGACAACGCAAGACCTGCTTGCTGCCATCGCAGTAAAGTTTTGCGTTTAAAGGCGTTAAATGACCACCACTACTACTACAAAGAAAGCCGCCGAACGACTTATCAAAAAGTATCCGAACCGTCGGCTGTATGACACGGAAACGAGCACCTACATCACGTTGTCGGATGTGAAGCAGCTCGTGCTCGATCAGGAAGACTTCAAGGTGCTCGATGCGAAGAGCAACGACGACCTCACGCGCAGCATCCTTCTGCAGATCATTCTGGAGGAGGAGAGCGGCGGCCTGCCGATGTTTTCATCGGTGATGCTTTCACAGATCATCCGCTTCTACGGTCACGCGATGCAGGGCATGATGGGCACGTATCTGGAAAAGAACATCCAGGCGTTCATCGACATCCAGCAGAAGCTGACCGAGCAGAGCAAGGGCATCTACGACGGCAACGCGCTCAATCCGGAAGTCTGGTCGCAGTTCATGAACATGCAGGCGCCGATGATGCAGGGCATGATGACGAGCTACATCGAGCAGTCGAAGAACATGTTCGTGCAGATGCAGGAGCAGATGCAGACGCAGGCGAAGTCGATGTTCAACACATTCCCGTTCCCGACGCCCACGCCGCCGTCGACGGAGAAGAAGTAATCCATTTCAGGCGCGCGTTCGGGCGCCGGGTTGGCGCGCCCGGTGCGAGCGAGCGCGCGTCGGATGCCTAGAGTCCGCCTATCGCTCTTGCCGGGTCCTGCGCCCACGCCGCGCCGAAATCTCCGCGATAGGTGTACGAGCCGTGGTGCGCGAGCTTCGAGCGGGCATCCACGTAGACCTTTCCGCCCAGATCGCGCCAGCGGCGGCAAAACGCGTAGTCCTCGGAAAGATAGCGTCCGGTTTCGCGCTCGACCATCACGTCGAAGAAGCGATGACAGTGGCCATGCAGCGGCGAGCCGGGCGGCGCGTCCGGCGTGTATTGCAGTTCGGGCATCCGCGCGATCATCGTTTCGAGCACCGCGCGGCGAATGCACATGAAACCCGTCGGCGCTTCGGTGACTTCCAAGAAACCGTCGGCGTCGATCTCGAGGTGCGCGCCCGCGTGCGAGTTGACCGGATAGCGCAACGCGCGCGTCAGAAACTGCTCTTGCGTGAGGCCGGCGGGAATGTCGCCCGTCCAGTCGATGCGCTTGAGCGGATAAACGCCCGTGACGACATCGCGATCCGCCAGCAACAATCGCAGCGCCTGGTCCGGTGTGAAGCCGATATCGGCATCGATCCAGAAAAGATGCGTGTGCTGCTTCTGCGCGAGGAAATGCGCGACGGCTTCGTTGCGCGCGCGGGTCACGAGACTTTCGCCGGAGAGGATGCGCACCGAGCCTTGCACGCCGAGACGCCAGAGCTCGTTGGTGAGGGCGAGCATGCTGGTGGCGAAGCCGGAGGTCACCTGGCCGGAATAGCAGGGCGTCATGAAAAGGGGATTGAAGTGGCGCAGAGCGGAGTCGTCGAGCATGAGAACGGGTTATGTGTGAGCCGGAAGCGGCGAAAAGGGCGCCGAGTCTGCGGCGTCCGGCCCACGAAGGGAATGGGACAAGGACGGAAAGCGTCCCGATGGATATCGGCCGTTCCGGACCGGCGAAACCGTGCCATCGGCACTCCGGGGTAAAATGTTGGATTGGCCTCGCGCGTCCCCACAAGACACTGTTCCCGTGAAAAATTCTTTAGATTCAACCGCCAGAACGACTCCCGCGCCGAAAATCGGCATGGTGTCGCTTGGCTGCCCGAAAGCGCTCGTCGATTCCGAGCAGATCATCACCCAGTTGCGCGCCGAAGGTTACGAAATCTCCGGCACCTATGACGGCGCGGACCTCGTCGTCGTCAACACCTGCGGCTTCATCGACGAAGCCGTGCAGGAAAGCCTCGACGCCATCGGCGAGGCATTGAGCGAGAACGGCAAGGTCATCGTCACCGGCTGCCTCGGTGCGAAAAAGAGCGCGAGCGGCTCGGGCCTCATCGAGGAAGTGCATCCGAAAGTGCTCGCCGTCACCGGTCCGCACGCGACCAATGAAGTGATGAACGCCGTGCACACGCACCTGCCGAAACCGCACGACCCGTTCACCGATCTCGTGCCGCCCGCCGGCATCAAGCTGACGCCGCGCCATTACGCGTATCTGAAGATTTCGGAAGGCTGCAATCATCGCTGCACGTTCTGCATCATTCCGTCGATGCGCGGCGATCTCGTGTCGCGCCCCGTCGCCGAAGTCATGCTCGAAGCGGAAAATCTCTTCAAATCCGGCGTCAAGGAACTGCTCGTCATCTCGCAGGACACGAGCGCATACGGCGTCGACGTGAAGTACCGCACGGGCTTCTGGAACGGCAAGCCGCTCAAGACGCGCATGACCGATCTCGTCGGCGCGCTCGGTGAGCTGGCCGCGCAATACGGCGCGTGGGTGCGGCTGCACTATGTCTATCCGTATCCGAGCGTGGACGACGTAATCCCGATGATGGCCGAAGGCCCGCTGCGCGGCCACGTGCTGCCGTATCTCGACGTGCCTTTCCAGCACGCGCATCCCGAAGTGCTGAAGCGCATGAAGCGCCCGGCCAACGCCGAGAAGGTGCTCGAACGCGTGAAGACGTGGCGTGAAATCTGTCCCGATCTGACCATCCGCAGCACGTTCATCGCAGGCTTTCCGGGTGAGACGGAAGAGCAGTTCCAGACGCTCTTGGACTTCCTCGAAGAAGCGGATCTGGATCGCGTCGGCTGCTTCGCGTACTCGCCGGTCGAAGGCGCCACCGCGAACGAACTCGACGGCGCGCTGCCCGACGAAGTGCGCGAGGAACGCCGCGCGCGCTTCATGGAACTGGCCGAAGAACTTTCGGCGAAGCGCATGACGAAGAAGGTCGGCAAGACGCTGAAGGTGCTCGTCGATGAAGTGAGCACGGACGGCGGCATCGGCCGCACGGCGGCGGATGCGCCGGAAATCGACGGCGTCGTGTACATCGCGCCGGCGACGAAGGCATCGAAGCGCTACAAGGCCGGCGACTTCGTGTCGGTGAAGATCACCGGCGCCGATGGCCACGATCTCTGGGGCGAGGTGTAAGCCATGCCGCAAACGCCGCAAATTCTCGCGCTCGGCGAGGCGATGATCGAGTTCAATCAGTCGACGCGCGATCAGCCGGACTATCTGCAAGGCTTCGGCGGCGACGTCTCCAACTTCCTGATCGCGGCATCGCGCCAGGGCGCGGCGACGGGCTTCGTGTCGGCAGTCGGCAACGATCACTTCGGGCAATTGCTGCTCGATCTGTGGCGTTCGGAAAACGTCGATACCTCGACGGTTCGCGTGGACCACGACGCTCCCACGGGCGTCTACTTCGTGTCGCACGGCGAGAACGGGCATCGCTTCGACTATCTGCGCGCGGGCTCGGCGGCGAGCCGCTACGCGCCGTCGCATCTGCCGCTCGACGCGATCGCCGCCGCGAAGGTCGTGCATCTGTCGGGCATCAGCCTCGCGATCGGCGTGGCGGCGTGCGACGCCGCGCTCGCCGCGATCGATCACGCGCGCACGCACGGCGTGAAGGTGAGCTTCGACACGAACCTGCGCCTGAAGCTGTGGCCGCTCGCACGCGCACGCGCCGTCATGCTCGAAGCGATCCGCTCGACGGATATCTGTCTGCCGAGCTGGGACGACGTGACCTTGCTCACGGGTCGCGAGGACAAGGACGCGATCGTCGACGCGCTGCTGAATCTCGGCCCGAAGGTCGTGGCGCTGAAGCTCGGTAAGGAAGGCGCGTATATCGCGACACCCGACGAGCGGCGCGTCGTGCCGGGCCGCGTCGTCAAGGCGGTCGATGCGACCGGAGCGGGCGATTGCTTCGGCGGCGCGTTCATCGCGCGCATCGTCGCGGGCGACGATCCTTTTACCGCGGCGCGCTATGCCAACGTCGCGGCGGCTTTGTCGACGCAAGGCTTCGGCGCAGTCGCACCGATCCCGGACAAGGCAACCGTCGAGCGCGCGCTCGGCGAATGACGAATCGATCATCGAACGAGTTACCAGATCAACACAACCCAGCGGAGACGGCAACATGCAACGTGAAGTAGTGGTGGTAAGCGGCGTGCGCACGGCAATCGGCGATTTCGGCGGCGCGCTGAAGGACTTTTCCCCGACCGATCTCGGCGCGCGCGTCGTGCGCGAGGCGCTTTCGCGGGCGAATGTCGCGGGCGATGAAGTCGGCCACGTGGTGTTCGGCAACGTCGTTCATACCGAGCCGCGCGACATGTATCTCGCACGCGTCGCGGCGCTCGACGGCGGCGTTTCGCAGCACGCGCCCGCGCTGACGGTGAACCGCCTGTGCGGCTCGGGACTGCAGGCGATCGTCTCGGCGTCGCAGTCGATTCTGCTCGGCGATGCGGATGTCGCGATCGGCGGCGGTGCGGAAAACATGAGCCGCGCGGCGTACATCATGCCCGCCGCGCGCTTCGGCCAGCGCATGGGCGACACGCGCATCGTCGACATGATGGTCGGCGCGCTAAACGATCCGTTCGACAAGATCCACATGGGCGTGACGGCCGAGAACGTCGCGCAGAAGTTCGGCATCACGCGCGAGATGCAGGACGCGCTCGCGCTCGAATCGCATCGTCGCGCGGCGAAGGCGACCGAAGCCGGCTACTTCAAGGAACAGATCCTGCCGATCACGCTCGCGTCGAAGAAGGGCGACACCGTGTTCGACCGCGACGAGCACGTGCGCATGAACGCGACCGCCGAAGACTTCGCCAAGCTCAAACCCGTGTTCGTGAAGGAGAACGGCACGGTGACGGCGGGCAACGCGTCGGGCATCAACGACGCGGCGGCGGCCGTCGTGCTGATGGAGCGCGGCGTCGCGGAGAAGCGCGGTGCGAAACCGCTCGCGCGCCTCGTCGCCTACGCACATTCGGGCGTCGATCCGAAGATCATGGGCATCGGCCCGGTTCCCGCGACGCAGAAGGCGCTGGAGCGCGCGGGCCTGACCGTGAACGATCTCGACGTCATCGAAGCGAACGAAGCGTTCGCCGCGCAGGCGTGCGCCGTGTCGCAGGAACTGAAGCTCGATCCCGCGAAGGTCAATCCGAACGGCTCGGGCATTTCGCTCGGGCATCCGATCGGCGCGACCGGCGCGCTCATCACCGTGAAGGCGCTGTACGAGCTGCAGCGCATCGGCGGGCGTTACGCGCTCGTGACGATGTGCATCGGCGGCGGGCAGGGCATCGCGGCGATCTTCGAGCGCATTTGAAGGACCGAAGGATGACGCAAAGCAAGACCGGGCCGCGCCTTTACGCGGCCTTCGCGATCTCGGCCGCGCTGGTTGCGCTGGCCGGCTGCAATTCGCCGATGCCGCCGGGTTCGTCCGGCGCGTCCGGCGTCATTCCAGTCGATCAGCGCGAACCGTCGGGCGCCGATGCGCACGGCGCGCAGGCCGCCATCAAGGAGCTTGCGCTGCCGCCGCAGAAGCCGCTGACGCCGAACGCGGAATACGCGCGGTTTCCGCGCTATGTCGGCACGCTCGGCGACAGGCAGATCGAGATGAAGCTCGGCGCGAAAACCGACGAGCCGTCCGGCGTGCATGGCGAATACAAGTTCGCGGGCAGCCCGAACGTGATTCTGGTCGCGGGCGATCGCGATGGCGACACGCTCGAGATCGAGGAATCGAACGACGGCACGCATATCACGGGCAACTGGGTCGGCAAGTTCGCGCCGGACGGCAGTGTGTCGGGCGAGCGCATGGACCCGGACGAATCGAACGCGCAGCCGTTCGATCTGCGCCCGGCGGTGCCCGGCAAGGCCTTGCCGCCGATGGGCGCGGCCAAGGCGCCGGCCGCGCCGTCGCTTGAACCTGCTCCGCCCGCGCCGCCGAAGAATTCCGTGGGCGGCACGAGCAACGTCATCATCGGCGAATAGGCTGTCTCGTCTACACGCCGCCGGGCGTTTCCGGCGGCGGCTTTTCCTTATTTCGCTTCAAATCGACCTCATGACCGATTCCAGCAACAACGCCCTCGACCGCGACCTGCAGACGCGCATCGTGCAGCCCGAGGATCGCATCACGCCCGGCTTCGAGTCGTTCTCGGTGCCGGTCGCGCGCGCTTCGACGGTGGTGTTTCCCGATCTCGCGACGATGCGCTCGCTCGTCTGGAGCGACGATTCGAAGTGGCGCTACGGCTTGCACGGCACGCCGACGACCATCGCGCTCGCGCAGCGCCTCGCGGCGATCGAAGGCGGCGAGTATGCGCTCCTGCAGCCGTCCGGGCTCGCGGCGATCTCGAATGTCTACTTCGGCCTGTTGAAGGCGGGCGATCACGTGCTCGTGCCCGACAACGCCTATTCGCCGAACCGCGATCACGCCGACTGGCTCGCCGCCGATTTCGGGCTCGAAGTGACCTACTACGACCCGATGACCGGCGCGGGCATCGCCGATGCGATCCGTCCGAACACGAAGCTGATCTGGCTCGAAGCGCCCGGCTCGGTGACGATGGAAGTGCAGGACGTGCCCGCGATCGTCGCTGTCGCGCGGGCGAAGGGCATCGTCACGGCGATCGACAACACGTATTCCGCGGGCCTCGCGTTCAAGCCGTTCGAACATGGCGTCGATATTTCCGTGCAGGCGTTGACGAAGTATCAATCGGGCGGCAGCGACATCCTGATGGGCGCGACCATCACGCGCGATCCGGAGTTGCACAAGAAGCTGAAGCGCGCGCGCATGAGAATGGGCATCGGCGTATCGGCGGACGATGCATCGCTCGTGCTGCGCAGCCTGCCGTCGATGAAGGCACGTTACGAAGCGCACGACCGCACGGCGTTTGCGCTCGCGCAGTGGCTCAAGACGCGCCCCGAAGTGACGGCGGTGCTGCATCCGGCGCTGGAGGATTGTCCGGGGCACGCGTTCTATGAACGCGATTTCAAGGGTGGCGCGGGGGGCCTGTTCTCGATCGTGTTCGATGGCCGTTATACGCCTTCGCAAGTCGATGCGTTCGTCGAAGCGCTCGAACTGTTCTCGATCGGCTGGAGCTGGGGTGGCGCGCACAGTCTCGCGATGCCCTACAACATTTCTTCGATGCGCACTGCGTCGCAATGGCCGCATGAGGGGGTGTTGGTGCGGTTTTATGTCGGACTGGAAGCGGAGGCGGATTTGCGGGCAGATCTGGAGGGGGCGCTGGGCAAAGCGCTTGGTTGACCGAGGGATTTATGGGGCTTTGGCTGGATCCCGTTATCGCGGTGGTCTATTAGCACTGCCCCTCCCCGGGGCGGGGGTCACTTTCTTTGCTGCTGCAAAGAAAGCAACTGTATTGAGAGTCAAGCGGTAGTGAGCAAAGAATCAAGGTTTTGGGGGATTCCAGGCCGTGCCATCGCGCATCATGGCGTTGAGCTGCGTGAGGAGTTTTCGCATGCCTGCGACGAAGGCGACCTTGGTTTTTTTGCCTCTGGCGCGTAGCTGATCGCAGAACGCCTTGAGATAGGGATTGGCTCGTTGCGCGGCGACGCAGGCCATGTAAAGGGCGCGGCGCACGAAGTGACGCCCGCCCTTGGTATGGCGTTCGCCGCGGTGTGTGCCACTGTCGGAGTTGAATGGGGCAAGGCCGACGAGCGAGGCGATCTGTCGGTTGTTGAGGGAGCCCAATTCAGGCAGGAAGGCGATGAGCGTCGCGGCGGTTGTTTTGCCGATACCCGGAGTGGAGCGCAGCAGGGCTTCGTTTTTGCGCCAGAGTTCGTTGGTGTGGAGGAAGGAGTCGATGTCGCGATCGGCGTCCTTGATGCGTTGCGTGATGAACTGGATGAATTCATCGATGCTGGGCAGGGCCGATTTATGAGCGCGCTTGCGACGGTTTTGCTCGGCGGTGAGCATCTCGATGAGTTGTGTGCGGCGCAGGATAAGGGCCTGCAGCTGCTGGGTCTGCTCATCGGTCAGGGGTCGGACTTCGGGTTGCATGACGGCCCCGTAGCGAGCGATGACGCGCGCATCGATGCGATCGGTCTTGGCCAGTTGTCCGGCGGATCTGGCGAACTCGCGCACCCACGTGGAGTTGACCGCGACGGCGGGCAGACCGGCTTGGCAGAGGGCTTGAAGGACGGCGCGTTCGAGCTTGCCGGTGGCTTCGAGGACGATGAGTTCCGGCTTGAGAGGCAACAATCGGTTGATCAGTTCGGCGAAGCCTTCAGGCGCATTGGGTAGACGAAAGGTTTCGGCGGATCCGTGATAGGCGATGTCGAGGAAGGGTCCGCTGACATCGATACCGACGAACAAGGGCGAAGCGAAGGCGGAAGGAATTTGGTTCACCACAGCACCCATACTTGTAAAGATACGAGCTCGAGGCTCAGTCAACTGTCCGGGTTCAAAGCGGTAAGAAGAAGCGGCGCCACCAGCTTTCTTTCGGGCTGCGAGCCCATGTAACACAAACGGGCTACCGCTTCGGGTGAGCGGAGGAGATCAGTTTCCGCCCACCTGGAATCAATATACAAGTAACCAAAGAAAGCAGCTCGTTCAGGCCCGCGGTCACACGCACGTTGGCCATGCTTGCCAGCAGGAAGCGGCACTCGCCTAAGTGTCGCCCTCGAAGGACCCACCGGGCTTGGCTCGCGCACGGTCTGACACATCGCACCACAGAACAAACTGGTTCAGCACCAAATAGCTCCAGCCCGCTTCGCGGCCGATGGGTCAATCGGGTGTGCACGTGCTTCTTCTTCGACGGTTTCCCTCGCATACCCAACGGCAGCGCGTAGCGCTGTGCCGAAGCTATTTGGTGCTGAACCAGCGCGCCAAACCATTTGGTGCGGCAGACCGTGCGCGAGCCAAGCCCGATGGGGCCTGTGAGGGCGACACTTAGGCGAGTGCCGCGGGCGGCTGGCAAGCATGGCCAACGTGCGTGTGACCGCGGGCGGTGAGAAGCTGCTTTCTTTGGTTACTTTCTTTGCAGCAGCAAAGAAAGTGACTGCCGCCCCGCACAGGGGCAGTGCTAATAGACCACCGCGAATACGGGATCCAGCAAAAAAAGCCCCCACCCATACATCGATCAAAAAAGCCTCAACAACCCATCGAGTCCAACGAAGTTGAACGCGACACTCGCCGACTGCCTCACGACCGGCTTCGCCCTAAACGCCACCGACAACCCCGCTTCGGCCATCATCTTGAGATCGTTCGAACCATCGCCCATCGCGATGGCCCGCTTCGGCTCGATGCCGATCTTCTTGCACGTGTCGATCAGCGTGCGCGCCTTCTCATCCGCGTTCACGATGTCGCCGACGACCTTCCCAGTCAGCTTGCCATCGACGATTTCGAGCGTGTTCGCGCGCGTGTAATCGAGCCCGAGGCGCGTCTTCAGACGCTCGGTGAAAAACGTGAACCCTCCCGACACGAGCAGCGTCTTAAGACCCGCGGCGCGCGCGCCTTCGAGCATGCGTTCCGCGCCCGGCGACAGCCTGAGCCGTTCCTCGTAGACACGCTCCAGCGCGCCCGCGTCGAGGCCCTTCAACAGCGCGACGCGCCGCGTGAGGCTCTCGTTGAAATCCTTGATCTCGCCGCGCATCGACGCTTCCGTGATCGCCGCGACCTCGGCCTTCAGCCCGCAGAAATCGGCGATCTCGTCGATGCATTCGATCGTGATGAGCGTCGAGTCCATGTCCATCGCGACGAGGCCGAAATCGGCGAGCTTCGCGTTCGGATCGATGTAAGCGTAATCGAGCGCATGCGCGCCGCAGTAGGCGTCGATATCCGGACGCTGGAGCGGATCGGCGCCGATCAGGCGCAGCAGCGTGTCGTCGGCGCGTTGCGTCTCTCGCGAACGCGCGAGCGCCGCGAGCGGCCGCAGATGTGAATCGGAGATAGGGCTGGGACTTTGAATGACGAGGTTCATCGGCGGGCAAACGCATGAAGGCGGAAACCGCCATTGTAAAGAACCTTCAGCGCTGCACGCGCGCAGGATCGATGTCCCAGTAAGGCGGCTCGCCGAACTGCGCCGCCAGAAAGTCGATGAACGCGAGCGTCTTCGGCGGCACGAACGCGCGGCTCGGATACACGGCCCAGATCGCCACCGTCTGCGCGAGCGGGTAATCGTCGAGCAGGGTGACGAGCTCGCCGCTCGCGATCAGCGGCGCTACGCTCCACGTCGATTTGAGCCCGATGCCGACGCCCGCCGCGAGCGCGTCGCGGATCACTTCGCCGTTGTCCGTCACGAGCCGCCCCGACACGCGCACATCGATCACGCCGGTCGGCGTCACGAAACTCCAGTCGCGCTGATCGGCGAGTATCACGCATTCGTGCGCGGCGAGATCGGCCGGATGACGCGGCGTGCCGTGCGCGGCGAGATACGCGGGCGACGCGCACAGCACGCGCCGGTTGCTCGCGAGCTTTTTCGCGACGAGCGTCGAATCCTTCAGCGCGCCGATGCGGATCGCGAGGTCGATGCCTTCATCGATGAGATCGACGATCTGGTCGGTCATGCGCAGATCGACGCTCACGCCGGGATACGCGCGCAAAAACGCGGGAATCAGCGGCGAGATGTGCTGGCGGCCGAGCGACGAGGGCATCGTCACGCGCAGGCGGCCGTGCGGATGCTCGCGCGCTTGCCCGACCGATGCACGAGCGGCCTCGGCGGCGTCGAGCAGCTCGCGCGCATGCGCCGCAAAGATTTCGCCTTCCTGCGTGATGGAGACGCGCCGCGTCGTGCGATGCAAAAGCCGCGCGCCGAGCATGCGTTCCAGCCCGGCGATGCGCGCGCTCGCCACCGCCGGCGACAACCCGAACTCACGCGCCGCCGCCGACAGGTTCGCCAACGCCGCCGCACGCATGAACAGGCCGACGTCGAGCAGATCGAGCCGCTCTCGCGTCGCGCCGTCCGTCAGTAGATCGCTCGCCATTCGATGGATTTCCCGAAAAATGTTTCATCGATTATGACCGTTTTCGAGAGGGCGATCGCGCACTAAGATCGAAGCAAATCCACTTCACGGAGCACACACATGAAAGCCATCGGCCTGACGCGTTACCTTCCGATTTCCAATCCCGAATCGCTCGTCGATATCGAGCTCGACAAGCCCGTGCCGACGGGCCGCGACCTGCTCGTGAAAATCGAGGCAATCGCGGTCAATCCCGTCGACACGAAAGTGCGCGCGCCGAAGGACAAGGTCGAAGCAGCGCCGCGCGTGCTCGGCTGGGATGCGGCGGGCGTCGTGGAGGCGGTCGGTCCCGAGGTCACGCTGTTCAAGGCGGGCGACCCGGTCTAC
Organism: Caballeronia sp. S22; assembly: GCF_964261745.1. NCBI lineage: Bacteria > Pseudomonadati > Pseudomonadota > Betaproteobacteria > Burkholderiales > Burkholderiaceae > Caballeronia > Caballeronia sp. S22. The sequence continues at coordinate 1,564,632 of NZ_OZ180035.1, forward strand.
TATGCGGGCGACATCACGCGCCAGGGCGCGAACAGCGAGTTCCATCTGATCGACGAGCGCATCGTCGGCGCGAAGCCCAAGTCGCTCGATTTCACCTGCGCCGCCGCGCTGCCGCTCACGACCATCACCGCGTGGGAAGCGCTCTTCGACCGGCTGCGCGTGTCGGCGGAAGGCAAGGACGCGGGCAAATCGGTGCTGATCATCGGCGGGGCGGGCGGCGTCGGCTCGATCGGCATCCAGCTCGCCAAGCGCGTCGCGAAGCTTCAGGTGATCGCCACGGCCTCGCGCCCCGAATCGGCGAAATGGGCGGAGGATCTCGGCGCGGATCATATCGTCGATCACTTCGGGGACATCCCGAAGCAGATGAAGGATATCGGCTTCCCGCAAGTCGATTACGTGCTGATCTTCAATGACACCGACAAGCATTTCCCCGCCGCCGCCGAAGTCATCAAGCCGCAAGGCGCGATCGCGACGATCGTCGAGAACGCAAAGCCGCTGCCGGTCGAATTGCTCAAATCGAAGAGCGCGGCGTTTCACTGGGAGTTCATGTTCACGCGCGCGATGTTCAAGACGCCCGACATGATCGAGCAGCACAAGCTGCTTTCCGAAGTGGCGCGGCTGATCGACGCAGGCACGATCCGCACGACGCTCGGCCGCGATCTCGGCAGGATCGACGCGGCGAATCTGCGCGAGGCGCATCGGCTGCTGGAAGAAGGGCGCACGGTCGGCAAGCTCGTGCTGACCGGCTTCTGAGCGCGCGTTGACGAACGTCATCGACAGTGCCGCGCACGCGGGTTTTCCACTAGGATGAGCCGCCATGCGGGGCGCTAGACTGAAACCGCCCTACAGCACGCTGGCGCCTCGCGGCGCCGGCCTTCCTCAGCGCTCGATACGGAGGTGGCGGCATGAATCGTCGTTCGGTCGTTCGTCGCATCGTTTCCGTCGCCGCGCTCGCAATGTTCGCGGCGACCGCCCACGCGACGCCAGGCATCAAGGTTCTCTCCGAAGCGCCCAATGACGGTCCCATCAAGTACACGGTGAAGATGGCATCGAAGAGTTTCGGCAACGAGCAGGAAACCCGCACCATCCGTTCCGGCCAGACCGATGACTTCACCTGGCAGGGCTCGGCGCCGGGCGGCGCGCAGGCGGTTCCGGATGCGTGCCCGCAGGCGGCGTCGGTGCCGAAGAGCGCGGACGGGCAGGCGGTGCGGCAGGTGCAGATCCGCTTCGCGCCGGTCGTCGCGGACAACGGTTCCGCGAACGTGCAGATCAGCTTTCGCGCCTACGCGCCGAAGGGCACGAGCAAGGTGACCGTGGGCGGCAAGACCGTGCAATGTCCGGTCGATAATCGCTTCAGCCAGATCGTGCGTTTTTCGATGCCGACGTCCACAGGCTCCAAGAAAACCGTCACGCTCGACGACGGCACGCAGTTGACCGTCACGGCGAACCGCAAATAACCGTCACTGTCTGACGCGCAGATTTCAGATCGGCGCGTTTTTTAGAAGCGCTATCCGCAACTAACGGTCTTTATTTTCAACCGTCCCAAATTTCCCTCGCGCGTTCATCGTCAGTAAAGCTTACAGATACGCACGGAGCATCGCTTCGCGCGTAAACGCAATCCTTCATATGCTGCGCGGATCGGCGCCTGGACGCCTCTTGGCACGCTTCGTGCGATTCCATTCGATACTGCGCTGATTGCCGGCGCGAAAACCGCCTTGGCTCACGCGCCCGGGCGTATCCATCGACTCGATCCGACAGCGAAGGTGCCGCGATGCCGCACATGATCTGGAAAGGCGCGATCAGCTTCGGGCTGGTCCACGTGCCCGTGCAACTCTATCCGGCGACGCAGTCGGAGAAGGTTGGCTTCAACCTGCTCGACAAGCGCTCGATGGATCCGATCGGCTACAAGCAGATCAACAAGAACACGGGCAAGGAAGTCACGCGCGACAACATCGTGCGGGGCTTCGAATACGAGAAGGGCAAATACGTCGTGATGACCGACGCCGAAATCCGCGCGGCCAATCCCGAATCGACGCAGACGGTCGACATTCTCGCTTTCGTCGATGCGCCCGACATCTCGTTCCTCTCGCTCGATACGCCGTACTATCTCGCGCCCGATCGCAAGGGCGAGAAAGTCTACGCGCTTCTGCGAGACGCGTTGAAGGACACCGGCAAGGTCGGCATCGCGAGCGTCGTGCTGCATAACAAGCAGCATCTGGCGGCGCTGATTCCGGTCGGCCCCGCGCTCGCGCTCAACACGCTGCGCTGGGGCGACGAAGTGCGCGACTTCAGCGAGTTCAAGTTCCCCGACGAAGACACCAAGAAGGCCGGCGTCACGCCGAAGGAACTGGAAATGGCGAAGCGTCTCATCGACGACATGAGCGACTCATGGGATCCGGCCAAGTATCACGACACCTTCAAGGACGACATCATGGCGCTAGTCGACAAGAAGGTGAAGGAAGGCAAGGTCGCCGAAGTCATGAAGGTCGAGGAGGGCGGCGAGCAAAAGGCATCCGCTGAAATTCTCGATCTGTCGGAATTACTCAAGCGCAGTCTGAAGAAGGGCGCCCCGGCGAAACGCGGCAGCAAGGCCGCGCCATCCGACGACGATACCAGCGAGGAAACGGCGCGCCCGGCACGCAAGACGACGCGTCGCAAACGCGCGTGAGTCACGCATAGACGACGATAGACGACGATGGCTGACAAACTCGAAACCTATCAGCGCAAGCGCAGCTTCGACAAGACGCCGGAGCCCTCCGGCGCCGCGAAGCGCAGTGCGCGCACAAGGAAGTCCGCGGATCACGCGTTGTCGTTCGTGATCCAGGAACACGACGCGCGCCGTCTGCATTACGACTTCCGTCTCGAACTCGACGGCACGCTCAAATCGTGGGCAGTGCCGAAAGGACCGAGCCTCGATCCTTCGGTGAAGCGGCTCGCGGTGCATGTCGAAGATCATCCGCTCGACTACGGCTCGTTCGAAGGCGATATTCCCGAGGGCAACTACGGCGCGGGCAGCGTCATCGTGTGGGATCGCGGGACGTGGGCGCCGCAGTCGGGCACTGTCGAGGAAGCCGCACGCGAATACGAGAAGGGCAAGCTCAAGTTCGTACTCGACGGCGAAAAGCTGCACGGCGGCTGGACGCTCGTGAAGAGCCACATGCGCGGCAGCGGCGACAAGGAGCAGTGGCTGCTCATCAAGGAACGCGACGACGAAGCGCGTCCCGAAGCCGAATACGACATCCTGCTGAAGAAGCCGGGCAGCGTGATGTCGACATCGCTCGGTGCGCGCGACAAAAGCGGCGCGGTACGTGAGCGCAGCGAACGCAAGGCCGCCGCGAAGAAAGCGCCGGCGCGGAAAACGGCCGGCAAGAAAGCGAACGGACACGCGCATCCGGATATCGTCGCGAATCGCAGCGCCGAGTCGCTGCGCACGTTGTCGCACGAACCGGCGATCGAAGGCGCGGTAAAGGCCAAGCTTCCTGCGACCTTCAAGCCGCAACTCGCAACGCTCGTCGATGCCGCGCCGCCCGAAAATGATTGGGCCTACGAAATAAAATTCGACGGCTATCGCGTGCTCGCGCGCATCGAAACCATCAAAGGCAAGCACGAGATTCTGATCTACACGCGCAACGGCAACGACTGGACCGCGAAGTTTTCGAAGCAGGTGAAGGCGCTCGACCGGCTCGATATCGAAAGCGGCTGGCTCGACGGCGAAGCCGTGGTGCTCGACGATCGCGGCCTGCCCGATTTTCAGGCGCTGCAAAACGCGTTCGATGTAGGACGCCCGCAGGACATCGTCGTGTATTTCTTCGACGTGCCGTATCTGAATGGCTATGACCTGCGCAATGTGCCGCTCGTGCAGCGCCGCGCGATCCTGAAGGCGCTCATCGAACCGATAGACGATCCCGTTCTGCGCTATTCGCAGGACTTCGCCTTTCACGCCGACGATCTCCTGAAAAGCGCCTGCGACATGGCGCTCGAAGGGATCATCGGCAAGCGGATCGACAGCACGTATGTGTCGGGGCGCAGCACCTCGTGGATCAAGCTCAAGTGCCGTCGCCGGCAGGAGTTCGTGATCGGCGGCTATTCGGAGCCGTCGGGCAGCCGCGGGCAGTTCGGCGCGCTCCTGCTCGGCGTGTACGACACGCACGGCAAATTGCAGTACGCGGGTCGCGTGGGCAGCGGCTTCGATCACGCGACGCTCATCGCGGTGAAGAAGGAGCTCGACAAGCGCGAAGTGAAGCGCATGCCGTTTGCCAGCGAGCCGCAGGAACGCAGCCGTACGCCCGTGCATTGGGTGAAGCCCGAACTCGTGGCCGAATGCAATTTTGCGGAATGGACCAAGGAGCGCATCGTGCGACAAGCCTCGTTCGTCAGTCTGCGCGACGATAAACCCGCGCGTCAGATCGTGAAGGAAGTGCCGGCATCGGCGAAGAAGGTGGCGTCGAAGAAAGCGCCCGCAAAGAAGACGGCTACCAAAGCCAAAGCGGGTTCGGCGGAAATCGAAGGCGTGAAGATCAGCCATCCGGATCGCGTGATCGACAAATCGACCGGCTTCACCAAGATCGATGTCGTCGAGTATTACGCGTCCGTCGCCGACTGGATGCTGCCGCATCTGAAGGATCGCCCGGTGTCGCTCGTGCGCGCGCCCGAAGATATCGGCGGCGAACTGTTCTTTCAGAAGCACAGCGCGAAGCTCGCGATTCCGCATATCACGCAGCATGCCGATATCGATCCGGGGCATCCGCCGCTGCTCACGATCGAATCGTCGCAAGCGCTCGTCGGCACCGCGCAGATGGGCACGATCGAGCTGCATACGTGGAACGCGGTGGCATCGAACATCGAGAAGCCGGATCGCATGGTGTTCGATCTCGATCCGGGCGAAGGCGTCGGCTGGGAACGCATGATCGAAGCCGCGAAGCTGACGAAGGATCTGCTCGCCGAACTCGGCCTCACGTCGTTCTGCAAGACGAGCGGCGGCAAGGGCTTTCATGTGGTCGTGCCGCTCGCGAAGCAGGCCGGCTGGGACGATATGAAGGACTTCTCGCAGGCGGTCGCGCAGCACATGGCGAGCGCGCTGCCCAAGCTCTTCTCCGCGAAGATGGGCATGCAGAACCGCAAGGGGAAGATCTTCATCGACTATCTGCGCAACAATCGCGGGTCGAGCACCGTGGCGGCGTTTTCGCTGCGCGCGCGGCCGGGGCTCGGCGCATCGATGCCGCTCTCGTGGGACGAGCTCGATTCCGTTACGAGCGGCGATCAATGGAACATCGGCAACGTGCGCGAGCGGCTCGATGCGTTGAAAGGCGATCCGTGGGCGGGCTATGACAAGGCGCGTCAACGGCTTACGGCCGAGATGAAGAAGCGGCTCGGCATGAACGGCTCACGCAAGTGAGCGTTCACACAGGGAGACGAAGATGAAGCAGACCAACACGACACCCGCGAGCGCGCCCGATAGCGGACGCGAGATGGCGAGCAAGGATCGCGCGACGCAAACGCATGACGATGCGTCCAACGCGCCGCTGCCTCACGAGGCGGATCAGAGCGTCGAATCGCAGCATGAACATGAACCGCGCGATGTCGGCATGCAGGCGCATGAGGACATCGAACGCGGTTTGGTCGATACGGATCGACGGGGCGGCGACGATTATCAACGCGATACGCAGCGCGACGAACACGCAAACGTGAACAGCAATGAAGGGCGCTCGACCAAGCGGTGAACCGAACGGTGAAAAGCCTTCGCGAATGGCACCGCACGGGCCGCTTGCGTAGAATGAACCGTTGATCATGAGCGGGTCTGGAAGCTATCGTTTGCCGCGTTTTTTCTACCGATGCACGCAATACATGGGACGCGCGAACCGGTAAGCCCTTCCGATGCTTGCATCCTTTGCCCCGCCATGCGGACCGAAGCCAACTTAACGGAACATGCCACACGACCTTCTGTCCCGTCTGAAGAACGAAACCGCCGCGTGTCATGCGCGGCTCGAGAATGCGCTCGACCTGATGCGTGACGATCTGCAGGGCGACGAATACATCGCGCTGCTCGAACGATTCTATGGCTATGTCGCGCCGTGGGAAGATGCGACCGCGGCGTGCATGCCGGCATCGCTTGCAGACTTCTTCGATACGCGCCGCAAGGCGCAGCTTCTCGCCGCCGACCTCGTCGCGCTGACCGGCGAGACACAGCGCAGCGCCTCAGTACAACACGCCGATTCGCACGACGATCTGCCGCGCATGCATAACATCGGCGATGCGTTCGGCTCGATGTACGTGATGGAAGGCAGCACGCTCGGCGGGCGCTTCATCGCGCCTCACGTCGCCGAGCGGCTCGATCTCGTGCCGGGCCGCGGCAACGCCTATTTCGAAGGTTACGGCCCGCGCACCGGCAGCATGTGGAATGCGTTTCGCGAGACCGCGGCGGCAAGCGTACCCGAAAGCCAGTACGACGACGCGGTGAAAGCCGCCATCGCGACCTTCGAAAGCCTGCATGCATGGCTATGCCCCGAAGCGGACGATGTGCAGCAGCGTCTGCAGCCGGCAGCGGGAGCGGCCTGATGAACGAGTCCGCAAGCGAACCGCCCATCGCGAAGGCTTCGCAAGAAGCATCGCAAGGACCGCCGGATGCCGAGGCGCGTCGTCGCACGCTCAGTTCGGGCATCGCGGGCAAGGACTGCGATGCCGAGCCGATCCATATCCCCGGCGGCATCCAGCCGCACGGATTTCTGCTCGTGCTCGCCGACGATCTGCGCATCGTGCAGGCAAGCGAAAACCTTGCGTCGCTGACAGGCGAGGACGTCGATGCATTGCTCGACGAGCCGCTCGATACTGTGATCGGCGCGGCGGGCGCGCAACGCATCGCGCAGGCGGCCGTCACGTCCGCGCTCGACGATGCGCCGCTCTACATCGGTCCGATCGACGTGACGGCTTCGTCCTCCGACAATCCGCTGCGCTTCGATGTGACGATGCATCGTCATGAGGGCGCGCTCATCGTCGAGATGGAAGCCGCCGCGGCCAGTGGCGATGCCTTCGCATCGATGTATCCGCTCGTGCGCACGTTCGCGCGCGGCCTTCAGGACGCGGGGAACGTGCAGGCGCTCGCCGAGCTCGCGGTGCGCGAAGTGCGCGCGATCACGGGCTTCGGCCGCGTGATGCTCTACAGCTTCGACGAGGAAGGCCGCAGTCATGTGCTCGCGGAAGATCGCGACGAGGGTTACCCGTCGTTCCTGCATCAGTTCTTCCCTGCATCGGACATTCCGCGCCAGGCGCGCGCGTTGTATCTGAAGCACCGCATCCGCCTCGTCGCCGACGTGAACTACACGCCCGCGCGGCTCGTGCCGGGCGTGAACCCGGTCACGGGCCGTCCCACCGATCTCACCTACGCGACGCTGCGCAGTTTTTCGCCGGTGCATCTGGAGTACATGCGCAACATGGGCACGCATGCGTCGATGTCGGTGTCGATCGTCGTGCGCGGGCAGTTGTGGGGACTCGTCTCGTGTCACGATCACGACGCGCGCATCGTGCCGTTCAACACGCGCGTCGCGGTCGAGCATCTCGGTCACATGCTGTCGTTGCAGATCGAAGCGAAGGAAGAGCGCGCCGAAGGCGAGTATCTGGCCGCGCTGCGTCGCACGATGGGCCGTCTGATCTCCGCGATGGGCGAGCACGAGAACTTCGTCGCGGGCTTGCAGGCGGTGCCGACGGACGTGTTGAGCTTCGCGCGCTCGGCAGGCGCGGCGATCGTCTTCGACGACCAGATCACGCTGCTCGGCTCGACGCCCGACGAGGACACCGTGCGCGCGCTCACGCACTGGCTCGCGGAGAACACATCCGGCGTATGGGCGACGGATTCGCTCGCGCGCGAATGGGCGCCGGCGAAAGGGCACGAGGACCACGCGTGCGGCGTGCTCGCGGTGCCGGTCTCGCAGATCTTTCGCAACTATCTGCTGTGGTTCAGGCCCGAAGTGATGCAGACCATCAAGTGGGCGGGCGAGCCGGTCAAGATAGAAGGCGCCGATGGCGCGAGCGCGCCGCGCACGAACTTCTCGCCGTGGCTCGAAACGGTGCGCGGCCAGTCCGCGATGTGGCGTCAGGGCGAACTCGAAATCGCCGGCGAATTGCGCGGCGCGTTGCTGAACATCGTGCTGCGCCGCGCGGAAGAACGCGCCGAGCTCGCGACCGAGCTCGCGCGCGCGAACAAGGAGCTGGAAGCGTTTTCGTATTCGGTGTCGCACGACCTGCGCGCGCCGCTGCGCCATATCGCGGGTTACGGCGATCTGTTGCGCGAGCAGGAAGGCGAACGCATGTCGGACAAGAGCCGGCGCTTCCTGAACAACATGCTGGATTCGGCGCGCTTCGCGGGCACGCTCGTCGACGATCTCCTTACGTTCTCGCAGATGGGCCGAGCGGCGCTCAGACCCGCGCCGGCCGATCTCGGGCAGCTCGTGCGCGGCGTCGTCCAGGAGTTCGAGGCGGAAAGCGCGGGAAGGCGCATCGAATGGGTGATCGGCGAGCTGCCGCGCGTCATCGGCGACGCGGCTTTCCTGCAGCTTGCACTTCGCAACCTGATTTCGAACGCGGTGAAATATACGCGGACGCGGGAATCGGCGAAAATCGAGATATTCGCGAGCCGGGACGGCGATGAATACGTGATCGGCGTGCGCGACAACGGCGTCGGCTTCGACATGAAGTACGGCGCGAAGCTGTTCGGCGTGTTCCAGAGGCTGCATCGCGCGGAAGAATTCGAAGGCACGGGTATCGGGCTCGCCAACGTGAGGCGCATCGTCGAGCGTCACGAAGGGCGCACATGGGCCGAAGGCCGGCTGGGAAAGGGCGCGGTATTCTATTTCTCGCTGCCGGTCGAATTCCGCAATGCGAATGGAACGCAGGGTGCGCCAGCTACAAAGTCAAGAAAAGACCATGCTTAAACCGATTTTGCTCGTTGAAGACAATCCAAACGACCTCGAGCTCACACTCGTCGCGCTCGACAAGAGTCAGCTCGCGAACGAAGTGATCGTCGCGCGCGATGGCCAGGAAGCCATCGACTATCTCACCTGCGAAGGCGAGTGGAAGGAGCGCGCGCCCGGCAATCCGGCCGTGATCCTGCTCGACCTGAAGCTGCCGAAGATCGACGGTCTCGAAGTGCTCGACATGATCCGCTCGAATGCATCGTTGAAGAGCGTGCCGGTCGTCATGCTGACCTCCTCGCGCGAGGAACAGGACCTCATACGCAGCTACGAGCTTGGCGTGAACGCGTACGTCGTCAAGCCCGTTGAATTCGCGGAGTTCGTCGAGGCGATCGGCGATCTCGGCGTATTCTGGGCCGTGCTCAACGAGCCGCCGCCCGGCTCCACGCGCTTTCGGCGGCCGACGTCCACTCAATGACCGCAGCGCTCATGTTCGCGAACCCGCCCCGTCCGATGGGCCCGCAAGCGTCCTTTGAAGAGGACGTCTAGATCATGCAGCCTCTGCATCTGCTTCTCGTCGAAGACAACGCACTCGATGCGGAGCTGACGATCGCCCAGCTGGAGCGCGCGGACTACGCGGTCGACGCATCGATCGTGTACGACTCCGCGGCCTTCATCGGCGAGCTCGACAAGAAGCGCTTCGATGTGATCCTCGCCGATTTCGTGATGCCCACCTTCTCGGGCATCGAAGCGCTCACGATCGCGAGCGAGCGCTCGCCGGACACGCCGTTCATCTTCGTGTCGGGCTTGCTCGGCGAAGAACATGCGGTCGATATGCTCAAGCGCGGCGCGACCGATTACGTTCTGAAGCAGCGTCTGCAACGCCTGCCCGCGGTCGTGCGCCGGGCGATGCGCGAGAGCGCGGAGCGCGCGCAACGCATCGCGGTCGAGCGTGCGTTGCGCGAGACGGAAACGCATTTTCGCCTGCTCATCGATGCGCTCAAGGACTACGCCGTCATCACGCTCGATCCCGAAGGGCGCATCCGCACGTGGAACGCGGCGTCCGAGCGCATTCTCGGCTTTCCCGCGCAGGACGTGCTCGGCCAGTCCGCGAGCATCTTCTATGCGCAGGAAGACCGCGAAGCGGGCGTGTTCGAGGCCGAGCTGGAGACGGCGCGGCGCGAAGGCAGCGCGAGCGACGACCGCTGGCTCTGGCGCAAGGACGGCCATTCGTTCTTCGCGTCGGGCGTGACGACCGCGATCCGCAGCGAGCATGACGAGCTGATCGGCTTCTCGAAGATCGTGCGCGACGCGACCGACGCCCACATGGCCGCCGACGCGCTGCGCCTCGCGAAGGATCAGGCCGAATCCGCGAATCGCGCGAAGGACCATTTTCTGGCGGTGTTGTCGCATGAGCTACGCACGCCGCTCACGCCTATCCTCGCGGCCGTGCGCTTGCTGGAGATGAAACATTCGTTGCCGCGCGAGGCGCATCCGACGCTCGATCTCATCCGCCGCAATGTCGAGCTCGAAGCGCGTCTGATCGACGATCTGCTCGATCTGACGAGCATCGCGCGCGGCAAGCTGTCGCTCAATTTCGCGAGCGTCGCGCTCGATACCTTGCTCACGAGCGCGCTCGACATGTCCGAGGCCGATCTGCGCACGAAGGACCTCACGCTCGATACGCGTTTCGATGCGGACCATTTCGTCGTGCTCGGCGACGCCGCCCGTCTGCAACAGATCGTCTGGAACCTGATGAAGAACGCGGTGAAGTTCACGCCGGCGGGCGGGCGCATCGACGTGCGCACCTGGAACCCGGACCCGGCGACGATCGCGGTTTCGGTGACGGACAGCGGCATCGGCATCAGCGCCGAGGCGCTGCCGCGCATCTTCTCCGCGTTCGAACAGGCCGACGATTCGATCACGCGCTCGTTCGGCGGCCTGGGTCTCGGCCTCGCGATCGCGAGCACATTGGCGCAGAAGCACGGCGGCACGCTCTCCGCCCATAGCGAGGGGCGCGACGCCGGTGCGCGCTTCACGCTCACGCTGCCGCTCGCCCGCGTTCAGCCCGCGCACGAGGACGAGCCGGCGGTCGAGGCCGCGCGTCAGGAGCAGGGACGCGCACTCAGGGTGCTGCTCGTGGAGGACAACGAGCAGACGTCGTCGGCAATGGCCGAGGTGCTCGAAATGCTCGGCCACGAAGTGACGGTCGCGGTGACCGTCGCGGCGGCGCTGGAGCGTGCGAAGAGCGGGCCGTTCGATCTGCTCGTCAGCGATATCGGCCTGCCCGACGGCAGCGGGCTCGACGTCGCTCGCGCATGGCAGACCTTTCAGCCCGAGAAGCCATCGGTGGCGATCACGGGCTACGGCATGGACGAGGACATTCGCCGCTGCCGCGAAGCGGGCTTTCGCGATCATCTGACCAAGCCCGTCAATTTCTCGCGGCTCGAAGCGCTGATTCAATCGCTCGCGGAGCAGTCTTCGAAATAGGCTATCTGCGTGCCGGTACACGAAATTTGACGGCGACGTGGGTAGTCGTGTCGATTGACCGGCTGCCCGTTCGTTGTAGGGTATGAGAGCCGCGCCGAGCCCGGCGCGCCTCGTTCACTACACGGAGCCGATATGTCCACTTCCGCTGTCAAGCCGATCCCCGAAGGCATGCATTCGCTGACCCCGCACCTCGTCTGCGCGGGCGCGGCCGAAGCGATCGAGTTCTACAAGCGCGCGTTCAACGCCGTCGAGCTGGGCCGCATGCCGGGACCGGACGGCAAGCTCATGCATGCCATGGTCAAGATCGGCGATTCGATGCTGATGCTCGTCGATGAATTCCCGCAATTTGGATCGGTCGGTGCGAAGGCGCTGAAGGGCTCGCCGGTCACGATCCACCTGTATGTCGAAGACGCCGACGCCACCGTGAAGCAGGCCGAAAGCGCCGGCGCGAAAGTGACGATGCCCGTCGCCGACATGTTCTGGGGCGATCGCTACGGGCGGCTGGAAGACCCGTTCGGCCATCAATGGTCGGTCGCGACGCATACGCGCGACGTCACGCCGGAAGAAATGAAGCAGGCGATGGGACAGCAACCGTGCGCGTGACGCACGATTCCACCAACGGAGATCCGCATATGTACAAGATTTCGCCCTGTCTATGGTTCGAAAGCGCCAACGCCGAAGACGCCGTGAACTTTTATGTCGACACCTTCAGGAATGCGCGCATCACGGAGATCATGCGTCATACGGAGTCCAGTCCGGGACCGGTCGGCAGCGTGCTCGCCATCCTGTTCGAACTGGAAGGAGAGGCGTTCCTGGCGCTGAACGGCGGCTCGGAATTCAAGTTCACGCCGGCCATCTCGATGTTCATCAAATGCGACACGCAGGAAGAGATCGACCACTACTGGGACAAGCTGCTGGACGGCGGCCAGTCGCTGGCCTGCGGCTGGCTCACGGATCGCTTCGGCGTGACGTGGCAGATCGCGCCGAGACGCCTGCTCAAGATGCTGCAGGACCCGGACCCGGTGAAGGCCGACCGCACCATGAAAGCGATGCGCGAGATGATCAAGCTCGATCTCCCGACGCTGGAACGGGCGTACAACGGCGAGTGAGTTACGCGGCGCGCTTGCGGGCGTTTCGCTCGAACAGCTTCGACGCCATGAACCGGTGATCGCTCGAAAACAGCCGCCGATACGTCAGCACGACGGCCCCGACCACGCCGAGCCCCGACGCCGCCGCGATCAGAAACATGATGACGATCTGATACCGCACCGCCTGCAACGGCGACTGCCCGGCCAGCACCTGGCCCGTCATCATCCCCGGCAGGCTGACGAGCCCGACCACGGCCATCTGGTTCAGGGTCGGAATCATGCCCGCGCGCACGGCCTGGCGCGCGGGCCCTTGCGCCGCTTCCCAGCGCGACGCGCCGAGCGCGAGCGACATCTCGACCGCCGCGCGTCCCGCGGTCAGTTCCTCCGTCATGCGCTCGATGCCGAGCGACACGCCCGTCAGCGTGTTGCCGAGAATCATGCCGAGAATCGGGATGGCGTATTGCGGCTCGTACCACGGATGAATCCGGATCACGACGAACAGCCCGAACGCGCCGATCAGCCACGAACTGCCCCAGATCGACACGATGCTGTCCGCGCGCTGTCCCGCGTAGGTCCGCCGTCCGCGGCCGGAGGCAGCGAAGCCGGCGATGATCGTCATCAGCGCCATCAGCGGCAGCACCACATACCAGCGGCTAAACGCGAACACCCAGCCGAGCACATAGCCGATCAGCAGCAGTTGCACGACGGTCCGCACCGCGGCGATGAGCAACCTGCGTTCGAGCCCGAGGTCGAGCGCGACCGACAGCGCGCCATTGACGACGATCAGCGCCGCCGCGAGACCGATATCGAAGAGACTGAGGTTCTGATAGCCGCTCATCGCGTATCGCCTCCGAGCACGCCCGCGTTCATCGTCAGATGACGTGTGGCGACGCGCCGCGCCTGTTCCAGATCGTGCGACACCCAGATGCATGCGCGCTCCGCGTCCGCGTCGAACCAGGCGGAAACGAGCGCTTCGATCGAGCGCGCCGAAGCCGGATCGAGCGATGCGGTCGGCTCGTCGAGGAGCAGCACGTCGGGCGCGAGTTGCAGCACGCGCACGAGCGCCGCGATCTGCGCCTCGCCGCCGGAGAGATCGCTCGCGAGCTTGTCGAGGAAATCCGGGGCGCGTCCGGCAGCCAGCGCGAGCCGCATCGCCGTGTCGCGATCGAAATGCGCGTCCCGATAGGTTTTCAGCGTGAACGGATAAAGCAGATTGTCTTCGACGGTGCCATCGAGCATCGCGGGCCGCTGCGCGATATAGGCGACGCGCCGCCGGTAAGCCGGTATGCGCGAGCGCGCGATGCGCTCGCCGCGCCACGTGACATGGCCGGCATCGCACGCATCGAGCAGCGCGAGCGTGCGCAGGAAAACGCTCTTGCCCGAGCCCGATGGCCCGGTGATCGCCGCGCGTTGACCCGCGTAAAGCGTGAAGTCCGTGGGATGCAGAAGCACCGTGCCGCGCACGGCGTCGCGGCGCACGACGCCATGCGCCGCGACGAGTTCGATCGAAGGCGAAGGCGGCGAAGCAGGCGATGTCGCGTCGGGCATCGTTTTTATGTGGGGTCTCGTTCTTCGAGCGGACATCTTACGGACATTCCGCGGTTTGCGGCGACAAGGCACGCGATTCGCGCGGGCACACTATGTGCTGCCGCACTCATAATCAGAAAAAACGGATGGAGCCGTCATGCCGCAGGCCAGAACGACCGGAAAAATCGGAAGGATCGTCGCATGGTTTTTTGCCGTTCTGGCGGTTCTGATCGCAATACTGGTGGTCATATTCCTGACATTCGACTGGAACCGTCTGCGACCCTGGGTGGATGACAAAGTGTCCGAAGCGATCGGCCGCCGCTTCGAAATCACGGGGGATCTGAAAGTCGGCTGGCGTCGTCCGCCCAACGAGACGGGCTGGAAACGCTGGGTGCCGTGGCCGCGCTTCTCCGCTGAAAAAATCACCATCGCGAATCCGGACTGGACGCGTCAGAAGTTCTTCGCAACGCTCGACGAAATCGACTTTCAGGTGGCCGTGCTGCCGCTGCTCGCGCACGACATCGTGGTGCCGACGATCAATCTCGTGAATCCGTCGATCGATATCGAGCGGCTCAAGGACAATCGCAACAACTGGACGTTCAAGTTCAAGCAGTCCAGCGAACCGTCCACGTGGAACCTGAAGCTCGGCGATATCTCCCTCGCGAAGGGCACCGTCGACGTGCGCGATGAAGTCACCAAGGCCGAGATGCACGTCGTCATCGATACGCTCGGGCAGCCCGTGCCGATCGGCGATGTGATGAAGCAGCAGGAAGCGGCATCCGCGAAGTCGTCGTCGGAGATGGTCGGCAAGAGCGGCGCGGCGAAGCTCAACAAACAGGCCGATGCGGCCGCGGCATCGGAAGCGTCGGCGGCGTCTGCCGCGTCCGCTGCCGCCGCGGCGAACGCGTCCACGCCGAATCCGGCGAGCACGTCGGCGAATACGAGCATCACGACCAAGCAAGGCCCGAAACCGCCGATTCCGCCATACGCGTTCGGCTGGACGGTGAAGGGCACCTACAACGGTGGCAAGGTGTCCGGCGACGGCAAGCTGGGCGGCGTGCTCGCCGTGCAGGACGCGACACGCCCGTTCCCGGTTCAGGCCGACGTGCGCCTGGGCGACACGCATATCGCGTTCGTCGGCACCGTGACCGATCCCGCGCATCTCGCAGCGCTCGATCTGCGGCTGTGGATTCAGGCCGTGAGCATGGCGCATCTTTATCCGTTCACCGGCGTGACCCTGCCCGAGACGCCGCCGTTCGCCACCGAAGGGCGGCTGACCGGCCAGTTCCGCGAAGACGGCAACGTGTTCCACTACGAGAACTTCACCGGGCGCGTGGGCGGCAGCGACATCAACGGATCGCTCGTCTATGCCGGCAAGAAGCCGCGACCGCTGCTGCAGGGCGAACTCGTGTCGCATCTGCTGCAGTTCAAGGATCTCGCGCCGATCATCGGCGCCGATTCGAACGCGAGCAAGGCCAAGCGCGGCGAGACGGAAAAGCAGCCGACGTCTAAGGCGCTGCCGACCGAGGAGTTCAAGACCGATCGCTGGAAGGCCATCGACGCCGACGTGAAATTCACCGGCGAGCGCATCATCAAGGACCCGGATCTGCCGATCACGAACCTGTACACGCATGTCCTGATGACGAACGGCGTGCTCTCGTTCGAGCCGCTCAAGTTCGGCGTGGCGGGCGGCTCGCTTGCATCGAACATTCATCTCGACGGCAGCACCACGCCGCTGAAGGGCCGCGTGTCGGCGCAGGCGCGGCATCTGAAGCTCAAGCAGCTTTTCCCGACCGTGAAGACGATGCAGTCCGCGCTCGGCGAAGTCAACGGCGACGCCGCGCTCTCGGCCACGGGCAACTCGCCCGCGGCGCTCGCGGCGACATCGAACGGCGAAGTGAAGGCGCTCATCACGGAGGGCACCGTGAGCCGCCTGTACATGGAGGCGGCCGGGCTGAACGTGGCGAACGTCGTGTACGAAAAGCTGTTCGGCAAGCGCGACGTGAACATCAACTGCGCGGCGGCGGATTTCGTCGTGACCGACGGCGTGCTCGATTCACGCGTCTTCGCGCTCGATACCGACGACGCGGTCATCAACGTCGATGGCACGATCAATCTCAAGACCGAGGACATGGATCTCGGCATCCATCCCCACACAAAGGGCCTGCGCGTTTTCTCGTTGCGCTCGCCGCTGTACGTGAAGGGCACGTTCAAGGATCCTCATATCGGCGTGAGTCCGGTTCTTGCGCTGCGTGGCGCTGCCGCGGTGGGACTGGGGCTGATCAATCCGTTCGCGGCGCTGATTCCGCTCATCGCGCCGAGCAACAACAAGCCGCTGCCTTGCCAGCAGATGCTCGCCGACATCGGCCGTCCGCCGAGCGCGCCGCCCGCCGGGCAGAAGCAGCAGGCAAAGGCCGCGCCGGCGTATATGTCGTCGGATGCGGCGGCGAGTGGCGCGGCAAAGGACAAGGGCGCGAAGAAGCCCGCCGCGCCTGCGCCGGCGAGTGCGGCGCAGTATCGGGGGAGTTGAGCGGTTGGCGTGGGCTGGCGATTATCCGCTGCTATCGCTGTTCTTCTAAGAACCGCGCTATATCTACTGCTGCGAGCGGGTTAGTCGGTTCTGCGCGATCATTTTTCTGCTTACCGACTCGGCGTAACATTCCCGTCCGAGGTTCATGCAACCAATACTACTTTTGCTTGGCGCGGTTGCGTTGCTCGAGCTCTTCAAGTAATAGCGGGAAGCGGTGAATGGTTATCTTCCTCAGGTTCGTAGTGCGTTTTAAGCTGTCGAATTCGGGTCCGTCGAACTCATTTTTACCTAAGTAGTCAATATCAACGTAGACATCGAATGCAGATTCTGAAGGAAGTGGGACCCGATAAATTAACGTTACCACATCAGGGTTTCCGTTCGGGACGATATTCGGATTAAAGAAGTCGCTTTCCTCCGTGCGCTGTCCATCGATCAATTCTCCGCGCACTACTCTATGTAATCCCAATAAATTCTCATAGCTCTCTTTTGGAATACTGGTGTCCAGTTCAGAACTGACTGTCAGCGTGAAGGCCTTTGCACTGCCATCATCTATGTTAGATTCCAGTGATATTGACGCGAAGTCTGGAAAGTAATCCAGAGATCGCACTTTTCTCAAAACATTGTCCAGTTTGGGTCTGCCGAATGTGCGGATCAATTCCTCTGAACCGGCTCTTCCACTCGCCCAATCCAATCCGAATTTCAACCACTCAAAGATCTTTCTCTGCTGCTCGGCGCTAGCCATTTTGATATTGCTGGACATATCACTTTGCCCGCTCGGAATGTTCTTGGCCGGTATTTGTGCGCGCGATGTATTCTGAAGCGCGGCTGTCCGTGACGAACTTGGGGCTGCACACGTCAGGTTCGGGAAGAACAAGCTCACCGCTGACGTCAACATGATCCCAGTAACAGCCAGCAACTTCCTCGCTGAAAAACGCATCATCCTCCCACGGGCGACCGCTGTAATCAACGTTGCGCCGAACTGAACCGACTGCCATGTCGTCGATATCAACTGCTGTTCCTCCGAGCCCGGTATTCTTCATTAGATCAGTCGTAAATTCTCTTGCTTTTGCCAATTCTTCGGCCATCGCGGCTTCGTTCGTCAGGAATCCCGGACGGCTATCATTTTGCCGATTGAATCCTAAATAAAACCAATAATAAGACACGGCCATTCTCTTAATGCTGATCAATGCCGCGATGTTTTCCGGGACGGATTGTCTCGCCGTTATTTTAACAACTTGTTTGGCAGCTGCATTAATCGCTTCTTCGTTGGGCCAGAACTTAATGTTGGGTAAGTCGGGTAATGTCTTATTTTCCTTCCCGAGTTGACCACAGAAATTTTCTGGTTGCGTCTGCACGAGCGCATACATCCAGAAACTCTGCTGGCAATGCCGGGTTTCGTGATATAGGGTCATTGCGAGGGTCCGGACACCTTTAAGGCGCAGCGAGCGGGCACCTACATCTTTCATATCGCCTTTGAAAATATCGTCCAGGCGGTCGGTATTGATGCACAGATCCCATCGGGCAGCCGTAAAACCTCCTTGGGAGTTCGAAATATTTCGGTTGTCTACTGAGACCCTGAAAGATTCAAATTTGATTGATGGTAACGCGGTCTCAGGCAGGGCGAACCCGCCGAGCGAGCTCGTGAGAGCATCGTACAACACGGAAGCAATTAAACTGGACATCTCGCGCGCCGAGTCCGGACTGATTGGCCACGCGAGCTCGATTTTTACCTTTTTTTCATCTTTGCCAAAATACCCATCGCCCCATTTGACCTTATCCAGTAGGCATTGATGTATCGCTTCTGCATACTCGCTCGCTACCGGATACGCCAGCTTTCCCGTTTGAACGTCGTGTGCTACAGAATAGCGCATGCCCCAGTTGTTAGGGCTGCACGTTGCCAAGCTGGCGTATCGGCCTAGACTTGTCGGCTCATTCTGATTCTTTTCAGCATTTTTTGAACCGAATCTCTGAACGCGTTTTTCCATTGTCAGAGGCAGAGGGTAGGCCACATCGGAGTTTTGCGTCAGCGCGGCACGCGAAATTCCAAGGGGATTCTCTGTGCCGTCATCATGCAAAATCTCTACCGTAGCAAACTGAACGGCCGCTGATAGTACCAACGAAGTTTCGCCCCGAGCATTCGTCGTCCCCTTTATAACCGCACCGTCATCGAGCGTAATTCGATAAGGTTGCGCAGGAAGCCGAAAGCCCGATCGGTGTTCGATCAGCACGAAGTGTTCGGCCACCTTCGCATCTTCGATATCGGTCAGCGGCATCCTGACCGGCTTTTCCAGCGGCGCGTCCGTCGCATGACTCGCCGCATGGACCCGGAATTCTCCACCGGTAAAGCCGCGCAAACCTTGCGGACTAATCTCGATGACACTTCCGCCGCCATTGATGCGCACGCCCTTGGCGGCGGTGAGATTGATCCAGCCATCCGCGCTTACGATCTCCACGTCCTTGCGAGCGACGATCTGCACGCCATCGCTTTGCGCCTCGATGCGCACCTTGCCCGCTGCCGTCGTCAGCGCGATTCCCGCCTTCTGCGCAAACACCGCGAACGACTCCAGCACGCTCGCAAACATCGAGCGCGCCGCCGCGAAGCTGATATGCCGCCCGGTCGTTACCGCAAGGTCTTTGTCGCTCGCAATGTGCGTGCTGCCCGTCGTGGTCGTCTGAATCCCGGCCGGACTCGCCAACGTCAGATGCGGCGCGACGAACTCAGGGAATTCGCCGGTATGAACATTCGCCGTGCCCGTGCCGCGTAGCTCATCGTTCGCCGTTTTGATCGACCGGGCAACGTCCGATTGATTGCCGCTCGCGCCCTGCGCGCCATGCCGCTGCGCGAGTTCGGCCATGCTCTCGTGAATGTCGCGCGCCTGCGTGAGCCGCCCGACCGTCTCGCTCATCTCCTTCGCGTGTCCCGTCGCATTGGCGCGGCCTTCGGTCGTAATGAGCATGCCCAATCCGGCGCGTAGCACGCCCCACAAATCCGTGCGCAACTCGAAGCCCTGACCGCGAGGCTCCCGCCGTCCTTCGTTGCCGAAGATGCGGCGGATAAAGCCAAGGCTCAGGATCGAGGAGCCCTGATCGCTCGACAACTGCGCTTGTAACTGGCCTTTGGTGTCATCGAGCGCCAGGTGATTGGTGCCCGCTTCGTGACCCAGACTGCGGGTGCGGATGCCCGCGAGACTGGCGTTCTTCGGCAGGTTCCACGCGGGTACGTTCCATTTGTTCGTCACGCTCCCCGCGATGATCGGTAAATCAGGGTCGCCATTGACATAGCTCACGATGACTTCGTCACCGATACGCAAGGGCATGGCGACACCGCGCGCGTTGCCTTGCCACGGCAACGCCACGCGCAACCAGATGGCGCGCTTCTCGTCGAACTCGCCTTCTCTGTCCCAGCGGAACTGAACGAGATAGCGGCCGAGTGCATCGAGCCATTGCTCCGCATCCTCGTAGCCGACGATGACCGCAGCCTCAGGGCCGTAAATGCGCGGCCTGGGCGTCTTCTGTTCGAGCCGGTGATATTCCGATAACGGCTCGATCTCGAAGTCGGCATCGCAACGAAACGGGTCCGATTCCTTCGCCTCGGTATCGACTTCCTGTATATTCAGCGTGCAGGACACGACGAGGTAGTCCGTGTTCGCGTTGCGTTGCGGGTAGCCGGTCAGCGCGAACGTATGGCCCGACAGGAGGCCGCTCAGCGGGCCGTGTCCTTTGGCGCGATGCGTCTTGCAGCGTATCGCGTCCATGCGCACACGCGCCAGATGGCGGGCTTCTTCGAGCGGCTCGTTTGGCTTGCGGCTAAGGCCCAGCTCGGCGGGCTGCGCGAAACCGCCCCAATCGTAAATCTCGGATCGCGCGTGGTTCAACTCACGCGGATTGGCGGAGACTTCCTCCATGCCGGACGCCCGGTTACCCGCACGACCCCATGACGGTGCGGTGTAATCGTGATCGCGCAGCGCGACCGCGCCCGTGGAAAGGACGTTGGTTATCGACAGGGTATCGATGAATTCCTCGTCGATCCGCTCCTTCGACGGGTGGTAGCGCAACGTCTCATGAGCGGGGCCGTGCGGCTGGAAGGCGCCGGGACCATCGCTCAGAACGAGCTGGTGGAAGCCGTCGGTGTGCTCGAACCAGAACGCTATCCCCCATTCTTCCCACAGGCGGCGAAGGAAGTTGTAGTCGCTCTCGAAGGCTTGCCGCTGATACTCGCGCTTCGGATAATGCGCCTTGCCACCGCCCGGACCGCCAATGCGGTAGTCGACCGATATCCCATAGCCTTGCATCACCTCGCGCGTGATCTCGATGACGCTCAGACCGAAGAATGCTCGCGAGGCCTGGTTGAGCGTGGCGAGATAGAGCGCCGGACGGATCACGAACTCATAGATGATCGAGCGGCCATTGCCGCCCACGATCCGCGCCTGAGCGACGATGCCGGTTATCTCACGGGTATGGCGGCCCACATTGCCCGCGCCGGTATGACCGGGTTGCCCTGCAATGAACTGCCACTTTCCGGGGATTTCGATAGTCACCGTTGCTTCGGCATTGAGCAGCTTGTCGAGATCGAGACAGGCCGCCTCCGGGAACGCGTCGCTATAAATGTCCCGCGTCTGCGCGGTGAGGGTGTACTCGAACAATTCGCCGATCGCCTCGCTGCCGCGCAAACGCAGCGGCACAAGGTACGGCATGCCCCAATAATCGGAGGCGGGCAATGCGCTACAGCGCAGCCCGAGGGTGCGCGTGTGAGTCGGTTTTGGCATGCTGCTTACCCCCAAATCAACGTGGCGCCGCACGCAGTCGCGTCGCCGATGTACGCGACACGCCGCCCCTTATGGGTCATGCTGCCGGTGGCGATGATAGGGAAGGTTCCGTCGCACTTCGGGCACTCGGTCAGGTGCTGATCGAGTGCGACTGCGATACCCAGATGCTTGAATTCGAGCGTGGCCTCGATGACCGCGCCGCCGTGGTCGGTCTTGTCGCCCAGGCACGCGAGCGCTCGACCGTTTGCGTCTTTCACTGCTTGTTCTCTTTGAAGATGACCCGTAGGCGAGTCAGGTTTTTGTTGGTAGACGCACTGGCGGGGGACTTCTACACATAGTGAGGAGTGTGTAGTACCTGGCTAGTGTAGCCACCCGCGGCCGGGACGGTAGCTGGTCCAAGTAAGTCCATCAAATCGGAAACATCTGAAAATGATGGGTGATGGGATGGGCTTGGTAGTTTTTCGACAGTTCTATTTAAAACGCGTACCGCACGCCCGCGAATATGCTGCGGCCTTCGCCCGGATAGAAGATCGCGGTCGACGATGCCGTTTGCGCATTCGCAATGGTGCTGATGTCGCTCACGTAACGCTTGTTGGTCAGATTGCGCGCATCGAGAAAGATGGATAGCCCGTTGCGAAAATCCATCCCCGCCTGCACGCCCAGCAGCGTATAGCCCGGCACGCGCAGCGTGTTGGCGTCGTCGGCCCAGGCGCCCGCCGGCACCCAGTCGACCGATGCGGACACGTGAAATCCGTTGGGCCGCGAGTAGCCGAGCACCGCGCGAAGCACATTGACCGGCACGCCCGCGATGCGGTTGTTGCCGTACTGCGGATCGTCCTTGAAGCGGAAGTCGCTCAGGTTCCACAAGCCGGACAGCGTGAGCTTGTCGCCCGCGCCCGCGTGCGTGATGTCGCGCCACACATCGACCGACACGCCCGCCTCGATCCCCTGCAGCACTGTCTTGTTCGCATTGAACGTCGATGCCGGAATGTCGGGATTCGTCGTGTACTGAAGCAACTGGTCGCGCACGAGCGAGCGATACGCGGTGACATCCCAGCTCACGCGATCGCGCGTGCCGCGCGTGCCGAGTTCGAGCGTCCACGCGTGTTGCGACGTGAGCGGCGTGAAGCGCGTGGTGTTCGCGAAGGTCTGCGTGAGGTCGGTGAAATCCGGCACATCCTGGCTGCGCGTGATGTCGATATACGCCTGAATCTCGCGATTCGGTTGCCACATCACGCCGAGCTTCGGATTCACGCCGCTGAACGTTTCGCTCGCCGACTTGTAGGCCGGATCGGCCGCGAGCCCGCCGTGATCGACGTACTTGCGCACATCGCGCAACGCCTTGAAGCCGGCCATCAGCGCGACCGTCGGCAGGAAGAAGAGCCGGTCTTCGACATACGCCTCGTAGTTATAGGCGCTTTGTGTCGAGTCGAGCGTCTGGGCGCCTTCGTTGCCCGACACGTTCACATACTGCCGCGCCTGAGTGGTGCCCCCGAAGAAGCGCGCGCCCGCGATGACGTCGTTGCGCATTCCGCCGACGTTGAACGTCGCGGTATAGCGCGGCGCGAAGCCGTAGGTCCAACCGTCCTGATCGATCACCTGAAAGATCGGGTGATAGAGACTCTTGTGGATCGCCCACGTGACGAAGTCGAGCTGGCCGACATCGAGCTTGACCGTCGTCTTGTTGGCGATGCGCTCGGTGCGCGTGTCGCGCGCCTGATCGCCGGCTAGCGCGCTCGGGGATGCCTTCGTCGGGTTATTGAGTGCATCGGAGAGCGACAGCGTGCCGGGAAGCTGCTGGTCCACCACATACGCGCCGAGATAGAAGCGCGTCTCGACGGCGGGCGAGAATCGATAGCCGATATTCGCGTTGAACTGTTCGTACTGGCCGCGCTCGTGATCGCGATAGCCGTCCGCGTGGTTCACGGAGAACGTGCCGATGAAATCCAGCGGTCCCATCACGCGCGAGAACTGCGCGCTGCCTCTGACCGTGCCGAAGCTGCCGCCTTCGAGCCGCAGGATATTGGGTGCATCGGCGGTGTAGGCGGTGGGCGTCACGAAGTCGATCGCGCCGCCCATCATCGACGATCCATACGCGAGGCCGTTGCCGCCCTTGTAGACATCGACGGATTGCAGCGCGAGCGGATCGATCTGATAGTAGTCGCCGCTACCATCGGCGAGATTGGTCGGGATGCCGTCCTGGAGGATCTCCAGGCCGCGCGTATGGTAGCCGCGCGCGAGCCCCGAACCGCGAATGGACACGCGCAACTCCTGCCCGTAGCGGTTCTGCACGAAGACGCCGGGCACGTTCTTGAGGACGTCGCGCAGTGTGAAGGCATAGGTGTTCTGGTAGTCGGCGCTATCGACGAAGCCCACGGAGCCGACCGTCTGATCGAGCGTCCGCTTCTCGTCGGCGACGTTTTGCGATGTCAGCGAATGTTGCGCCTGTCCCTGCACAATCACGGCGGGAAGCGTCGTGGGCTCGCCGGTGTTCGTGGTCTGTGCGAATGCGCGTGTGGCGAACATCGCGGTCATGCCGGTCACGAAGATGCTTCGTCGGGCGGAACGCTTCATGATTGCGTCCCCGCGATGTCGTGCGATCGGGACGCGCCATCGACGCGCGGATGTACGGACGGCCTGACGCCGCCCCTCGCTGAAAGAGTGAGCATGGTTCTTCTTGAATTCGTGATGAAGGAGCGCGGCGCGATGTTATGGACGCGCGACGCCGTTCGATGCCGCGATGGCATCGATCCGTTTTGACGAAGTCAGATGAGAACCGGTGGAGCGCGTGGTTGCGCTGTCGTGAACGCGGGAGTGGGACGCCCGTCGCCAATCCGCGCGACGACGACTATGCGGCGCGCAGGAACGTCGAGCGTCGCGGATGCGCGTGCGCTCGAGATTGCCGGCGCATGCGCGAAGAAATGGCAGTAGCCGCAGGCCTGATCGTCGAGATGCGCGAGCGCGTCCGGATCGTGATGGCCGGCAGAAAGCTCGACCGTGGAAGCGGACGCATGCGCCGAACAGAGCTCGGCGCTCAGGTCGCCGGCATGCGCGTTGGCCGCGAGCAGTTGCGAGACCATCGGCGCGAACGTGATCAGCAGCATTGCAAGCAATGCCAGCAGTGAACCCGTTCGTTGATGGACGCGACCGCGCATGAGGGTGAAGGTTTGTTGAGATCCCGAGTGCGGGGATTATGCCATCGGGTTACTTTGTATTACAAAGCAAAACGGACAGAAATTCCTGGGATCAGACGGCGGGCATGTCGTCGCGGGTTGTCCCCACGAACTGGGGAGCACCCTGTTGAAAAGGCGCTCAAAAGTCTGCTAAATGACTGATGCCCAAGGAAAAGTCACCTGCGCCTCGTGGCGCATCAATGCGCGTCGGGCCTTGCATAACTTATCCCCAGCGCAAGGGGAAAGGGCTGTGGAAAACCGCTTGGCGACTCATCTAGTTTCTTGATTTCGCGCTGAAATCTCCGAGCGACGCGGATCGCGCCACTTTTTCGCGCTCGCGAGGCGCATCGGTCCGATGCCCGACTTATCCACATTTTCTGTGGATAGCAGTGTTGAAAAGGCGCGCGTATCGATGTTAAGTGTTTGATGAACCACGTTTTGTACGACCTGACCCAAGGCGCGCGCGATCGGCGCACATCATTCGCGCGCCGTGACGGGATCAGATGGAAATGCCCGGTCCGCCGTTGCTGCCCAGCAGTTGCTCGACGGAATTCGCGTCCGTGTAATCCTGCTCGGGCAGCCCGTCGAACACCGTGATGACGTCGTTGGATACGCCCGCTTCCCGCGCAGCATCGACGATCGCGTCCTTGTTGGCGGGATACTTCACGAGGCGCAGCACCTGGGCGATCTCGTCGTCGATCGGCTCGTCGTTCAAGGCGTGTTTTGCGTGCGTGTCGGTCATTCCGAGGTCCAGGGTCGAGTCGGTGGAGAGGAGGGCGCTCAGGTCTGCACCTGAATGGGCTGGCTCGCCATGCCGTGATTCGGCGTTCGGGACTTCGGCAGCGGCACGTGTCGCCAGCGCGCGTGGTCGAGGTCCTGCGACGAAATTTCGGGCGCGGGCGGCGCAACGGGCGCGGCGTTCATACGCAGCGCGGCGCGCGTCGCGGTGATAGTGGCGGTCGATTCGTCGGTCGAACTCGTATGCAGCGGCGCGGCATAGCACGAGACCGAAACCAGAGCCATCGACAACAACGTTGAGGTCTTCATCGGGCAACCCCTCCTCACGTAAGCAGCGAAAGGCACCAAGCAAAGCCTATGCCGATGGGCCTTTGCACGGCTCGCCGTGCACGCGGTCCGTTCGGACGATGCGCACACGGGCGCGACGAGTGGGCGTCGCGCGGACATACTTCGAGTGAATTGTGAAGTTGGTCCGACTCGCGCGAAACACGCGCGCCCGCGCCGTTGCGCGCCGCGAAATTGCACGGCTGCGCAGTTTCAGCGCGACGTCGGGTTCAAACGGAAGTATGCGTCCAGAAGGGAGGTTTTGTACACGACGCCGAGCAGCAGCGGCTGCGTCTTTTTTTCGATCACCGGAAGGCGCTCGCCCTGAAACGCGAGGAAGTGCTGCAGCGCTTCGCCGAGCGACATGTCGGGCGTGAGCACGTCGAATTGCGGCTGAAGATAGTCGGCGGCGGTCTTGGTTTTGGTGTCGTGCTCGTCGAGCAGATCGGAGGTGATGTCCTTCAGCGCGACCACGCCGCGAAAGCGCTCGGCTTCATCGACGACATACAGATATTTCACCGGATATTCGAGGAACACGCGCGTCATGTCCTTGATGTTCGCGGTGAGCGGCACGACGGTGTCCGCGGGCTTGACGAGCTCGCGCATCTGCGTCGCGGCGAGGCGCACGCGCTCTTTCTCCTCACGATTGCGGCGCAGCGTGACTTCGTACATCGACGTCTGCTCGGACGTGCGCGCGATGAAGTAGGCGATCACGCACGACACCATCAGCGGCAACATGACCTGATACGAGAGCGTCATCTCGAAGATCATCAGGATCGCCATCAGCGGCGCGTGCGTGGCGGCGGCGAGGAACGCGCCCATGCCGACCATCGCGTAGGCGAAGGGCGCGGAGGTCGAGTCCGGCCAGATCGTGTGCACGCCGATGCCGTACAGGCACCCGAGCACCGCGCCCACGAAAAGCGTCGGCGTGAAGATACCGCCGACCGCGCCCGAGCCGGCGGTGGCGGCCGTCGCGATGAGCTTGAAGACGAGCACGGTGAGCAGCGCGGTCCACGTCCACGGCTCGTGCAGGAGCGAGTTCACGACCTCGTAACCGTTGCCCCAGACTTCGGGCCACCAGATCGAAATCACGCCGACGATCAGGCCGCCGAGCGCGAGGCGCAGGGGCAACGGCAAGGGCAGCGTCGAGAAGCGCTTCCTCGACGCCGCGAGCAGTCTCAGGAAATGCGGCGCGAGCACGCCCGACAGCAGGCCGAGCACGACGAAGAGCAGCACTTCGACGCCCGTGACGGTCGGGAACACCGGCATCTCGTACGGCGGGCGATAACCCGCGAACTCGCGCATCGTGATATTGGCGACGACCGACGAGACGACGATCGGCCCGAAGCTTTCCATCGCCATCGAGCCGAGCACGAGTTCGGTGACGAAGAACGCGCCGGCGATGGGCGCGTTGTACGCCGACGTGATGCCGGCCGCCGCACCGCACGCGACGAGCAGACGCAGGCGCGGGGGATCGAAGTGGACCCAGCGCCCGATCAGCGACGACGAGAGCGCGGCGAGCTGCACCATCGAGCCTTCCCGGCCGATGGAACCGCCGCTCGAAATCGTGATGAGCGAGGACAGACTGCGCCAGAGACTCTGCCAGACGGGCACGACGCCATCGCCGATAGTCACGGCTTCCATGTAGTCCGTGCTCGCGTTCTTGCTGGCGTGCCTGCGCGCGATCAGCAGACAGACGCCCGCGATAAGCCCGCCCACGGCCGGCAGCAGGACGCGCACGGGCCAGGGCAGAACATGCGCGAGCGCGACGAGCCCTTCCGACGGATTGCCCAGAAGACGTTGCAGAACCTGAATGCCTTCACGAAAGACGGACGTCGCGAAGGCGCCCGCCACGCCGACGACGACCGCCCAGACGAGCATCGTATGCGAGTCCGACAGACGGAAGAGCCGTTGCGCGCGTGTCCGGAGCTTGAGCAGGAATGAGAGCACTTTTACGAAATCGTGGAAAGCTTAGAAGCAAACGGAATAAGGGACTCGCAAGGATAGCATCGCAGGGCGGCGCTGCGGGCACGCTTGCGACGAGTACAAAAAAAAGCCCGGCCTTTACAGCCGGGCTCCGTTCGATGCGCCGCGCGTCACCACTTCGGCGCGAACGGCGGATTCGCGTGGCGCTTGCCTTCGTCGAGCGCGTCGATCTTCGCGATGTCGTCGGCGTCGAGCTTGAGCTTCTGCGCGTCCCAGTTGACCTGCTGATGCGCCGGATTCGTCGATGCCGACAGCACCACGATGTCGCGCGACAGCAGCCACGCGAAGGTCACCTGCGCGGGCGTCGCGCCGTGCTTCTCCGCGATCGCCTTGAGCGTCGCGTCGGTATGCGCGCGGCCTTCGCCGAGCGGCATGTACGCGGTCACCTTCACGCCGAGCTGCTGCGTCGCATCGACGAGCTTGCGGTTCGCGAGAAACGGGCTCACTTCGAACTGGTTTGTGACGATCTCCTTGCCGCCCGGCGCCTTCAGCGCTTCTTCGAGCAACGGCGCGGTGAAATTCGACACGCCGTAATGACGGATCAGCCCGAGCTTCTGCGCTTCCTGCATCGCCGCGAGCGTTTCGGCGATCGGCACCGCGCCATCGGGCGACGGCCAGTGGACGAGCGCGAGATCGATCGTGCCGATATCGAGCTTCGCGTGACTGTCCTTCAGGCTCGCGACGAGCGCATCGCGCGAGAGCCGCTCCCACCAGACTTTCGTCGTGACCCAGATGTCGTCGCGCGGCACGCCGGAATCGCGCACGCCCTGGCCGACGGCGGCCTCGTTGTTGTAGAACTGCGCGGTGTCGATATGACGGTAACCGATCTGCAAGGCGCTCTTCACGGCGTTCGTGGTTTTCGCGGCATCGACGCGGAACGTGCCGAGACCGAAGGAAGGAATCGTTTCTACCATGCTGGCTCCTGGTTTGCGTTGAGATTCGAGCGGTTCAAGCGTCCTGATCGAGTTCTGGATAGTGCCTGAAAATGCCCGACTCGTTGAACGGGATGCGCCGTTCCGAATCGACATAGGCCGCGATGTTCGGCCTTTGCAGCACCGCGTCATGGATTGCCGCGACGCGCGGATACTGTGCGCCGAACTTCTTCATCGCGCGCGGAAAGGCGTAGTGCAGGCCGTCGACGATCTGGAAGATCGAAAGATCGACGTAAGTCGCCGCGTCGCCGATCATTTGCGTGTCGCCGTGCGGGTTCTGCTTCAGCACGCGCTCGAAATACCTCATGAACTTCGGCACGCGCTTGTCGAGAAAATTCTGTGTGCGGATCTTGGCCGCGTCCTTCTGATCCTCGTAGTAGAGATCGGTCGCGAGCGGATGATGCGTGTCGTGCACTTCCATGACGAAATCGGCGATCGTCAGTTGCAGGCCATGCGCGATGTAGCGCAGGCCTTCGTCCTTCGGCGCGAGTTTCAGCTTCGGTCCGAGATACAGCAGGATGTTCGCGACGTGCGGCACGATCAGCTCGCCGTCTTTCAGGAACGGCGGGGCGAAAGGGATGTGCGGCTCGGTCTTGCTGTTCAGGACTTTCATCATCGCGTCGGTGCCGTAGCCGCGCGTTTTCGATTCGCGGGCGACATCGATGTATTCGGCTCCGGCATCTTCCAGCGCGAGCCGGACAAACTCGCCGCGGCCCTGCAATCCGTCCCAGTAATGGAGTTCGTAAGCCATGAGAAAAGGCTCCTCGTCGAGGCGTGCCGCATCCGCGGCGACGGTTGAGTGTGCGCGTTTTCCGGCGTGCTGCGAAACGCGCGTACGAAATGGCGAGCGAGCAACACGCGTTCCTGTTTCGCGGCGACGCCATGAATCGGCGCGGATCGTGCCAAAATCGATGTTTTGGGTTTTCGACGCAGCGGAGAAGGGATGGACAAGCAAGGCTTCACCACAGGCATCGTCCACGGCGACAGAAACGTGGGCGTGGAACATGGCGGCGTGCATCAGGCGATCCACACATCGGTCCAGTACGGATTCGAGCGCGTGGAAGATCTGATCGGCGTCTTTCAGGGCACGAAAAAAGGCGGTTTCAATTACGCGCGCCAGGGCACGCCGACGACGGCCGCGCTCGAACGCAAGATCACGAACCTCGAAGAGGGCGTCGGGTCGATCTGCTTCAGCACGGGCATGGCGGCGCTGACGGCGGTGTTCCTCACGCTGTTGCGCGCGGGCGATCATGTCGTGTCGAGCCGCTACGTGTTCGGCAACACCAACAGCCTGCTCGGCACGCTGCGAACGCTCGGCATCGACGTGACGATGGTCGATTCGACATCGGCCGCGAACGTCGCGAGCGCGATCCAGCCGAATACGCGCATGGTGTTCGTCGAAACCATCGCGAATCCGGGCACGCAGATTCCCGACCTCGCGGGCATCGGCGAACTGTGCCGCGAGCGTGGTCTCGCATATGTCGTCGACAATACGATCACGTCGCCCGCGCTGTTCCGGCCGAAGGCGGTCGGTGCGAGTCTCGTCGTCAATTCGCTGACGAAGACCATCGCCGGACATGGCGCGGCGCTCGGTGGCGCGGTGACGGACACGGGTCTCTTCGACTGGAGCCAGTACCCGAATATCGCCGATGACTACCGCCGCTCGCCGTCGAAGGAGCAGGGGCTTCTGCAGATCCGCAAGAAGGGGCTGCGCGACATGGGCGCGTCGCTGTCGTCGGAGCAGGCGCATTCGATCGCGATGGGCGCGGAAACGCTCGCGCTGCGCGTTGCGAAGTGCAGCGAGAATGCGCTCGCGCTCGCGCAGTTTTTGGAGCAGCACGAGGCTATCGGGCGGGTGTTCTATCCGGGGCTGAAGAGTCATCCGCAATACGAGATCGCGCAGGCGCTGTTCAAGGGCGCGTCGTGGCTGCTGTCATTCGAGTTGCGCGATGCCGGCCGCATGATCGACGTCGTCAACGCGCTGCAATTGCCGATCAAGGCGACGGGTCTGGGCGACACACGCACGCTGATCATTCCCGTCGCGCCGACGATCTTCTACGAAGCCGGCCCGGACGTGCGCAAGTCGATGGGCATTTCGGACGGCATGCTGCGTTTGTCCGCGGGCATCGAGGATATCGACGATCTCATCGCCGATTTCGATCAGGCGCTGAGGCTCGCGGGTGTAATCGGAGCTGGGCGGCGCGATTCAAACCAAGCTTTCAAATCCACGCTATAGGTTTAAAGGCCGCATCAAAAATGCAACGAAGCTTGCTTATTCATTAACTATTTAATTCGGATTTGGATTAGGGCCACAACGCCGGTGGTGCGGCATAGTCGCGATGGTGAATGGGGAAACGTTTGAGACCCCGTTCACTATCGAGGCCAGCAAGAATGAGAAAAACAGCAGTTGCGCCGCTTTGCGGGAAGCGGCGGCGGGCGCTTTGCATCAAGCGCCTTATTGTCCTATCAGGACTCCAGACGATCCTTGTTGCAGCACCTTGTCCGGCCGAAAGCCTGCCTGAGCTTTTGCAGGAAGCTGCACAGCATGACGCCAAATTCGCAAGCGCCGACGCGCAGTTTCGCGCGGCCATACAAAAAGAGCCGGAAGCAAGAGCGGCGCTATTGCCTCATTTGGGGCTGAGTCAGTCCGTCTTCCGCAACGGCATCTTTGTTCCGGGCAAATCCCCCGAATCGTATTCGACGCTTGGCACGAGCCTGTCGCTCAATCAAGCTGTTTTCAAGTGGGATGACTGGCAGTCCTATCAGGAAGGCAAGCTCAGTGCGATATCCGCCGGCTTGGGACTTGCGGCGGCACGGCAGGATCTGCTTCTGCGCACCACGCAGGCCTATTTCGACGCGCTCGCCGCCCAGGATCAGCGTGTCCTTGCGCGCGAGCATGTCCGTACGCTCGACGAACAACTGGCCATCAGTCAGCGCGGATTCAACCTCGGCACTGCCACGATCGTGGACCTGAACGAAGCGCAGGCCGGTGCGGACGCGGCGCAATCCGATCTCGTGCATGCCAGTGCGGAGGTACTGAAGCGCTATGCGGCCATCGAGAAGATCGTGGCGCATCCGGTCACCGACGTCGATGCCTTCGCTCCAGACCTGAGCGCGCCCGTAATCGGCGCGGATGGCGCCGATCATTGGGCGGATACCGCGCAACGCGAGTCTTTCGACGTGAGGCAGCAGGAGATCGCGCTCGAAATCACAAAGCGCGAGGTGAGCAAGGTCAATGCGGGCTACCTCCCGAGCGTATCGATCGTCGGCAACATCAACCACGGAAATGCCGCTTTCATCAACGGCCAGACCAGCTTCTACACGGGCGCCAACCGGGCAAGCTCGGGCGAAATCGGCATTCAGATAAACATTCCCCTCTTCGACGGCTTACAGACGTCCAGCAAAAAAGCCGAGGCGCTGGCATTGCAGGACAAGGCACGGGGCGATCTCGAGGACGCTCGACGCTCGGCCGCTCTCGACGCGCGTGAGTCGTTCCTCGCGCTGCAAGAAAGCGTCGCGCAGATCGCCGCGTTGCGCACGGCCCAACTGTCGGCGGAAACATCGCTCAAATCGAATCAGAAGGGATTCAAGGCGGGCGTGCGCATCAACGCCGATGTGCTCGGCGCGGCGGAAAAGCTTTTCACGACGCGGCGTGATCTTGCGAAAGCCCGTTATGACGCCGTGATGCAGTTTCTGCGCTTGCGGGCAAGCGTTGCTCGACTGGACGAGACGACACTCGAAGACCTCGCGAATGCTTCGGTGAAACATTCGGAAGCGCAACAGAAATGAACGGATCCATTTTGCACGCGATCAGACGACATCTCATCGTCGCCGCGTCGTTCGGTGTCGCCAGCAATCTGCTTGTGCTCGCGCCTACGCTTTATATGCTGCAGGTCTACGATCGGGTGCTGCCTAGCCGGAGCATCGAAACACTCGTGATGCTGATCGTTTTCATGTGCATTGCATTGGGCATGATGCTGTGTGTCGATGTCGTGCGTGCGCGCATTCTGAGCCATCTCGCGCGCGAGATCGGCGATCGGCTCGATCGTCTCGCGCTGGCCGCGCGGGTCGAGATGCAGGCACGTCGTGCGTCCACACATGCGTTGGCCAACCCCTCCGATATCGCGGCGCTTCGTTCGTTTCTGTCGGGCGCCGGGGTCATCGCCCTGATGGATCTGCCCTGGCTCGTGTTCTATCTCTTCATCATGTTTCTGTTCCACTGGTCATTGGGATTGATTGCCATATCGAGCGCGGTGCTGCTGATCGGGCTTGCGCTCGTCAACGACCGGTTGACCGGGGCGAGCATTCGAAGCAACACGGCGCGTCAGCGGGAAACCGAGCAGCTCTACGCGCAGATCAACAGGAACGCCGAAATCGTGACGGTCCTCGGAATGAACACTGCGATGATCGACGCCTGGTCCGAGCGGCGACGCATCGATGTCGACGCTCAGACATCGGTAGCGGACACGTCGGCGCTCAATCGGAATATTGGCAAGATTGCACGGCAGGCGATTCAGGTGGCGATGATGGGAACCGGCGCGTGGCTCGTCATCAATCAATTCGCGACGGGCGGCGTCATGATGGCGACGACGTTGCTGCTCGGCAAAGCACTCGCACCGATCGATCAGATCATCGGAAGCTGGAAACAGCTGACCGAAGTGCGGCAAGCGTGGAGCCGGCTCAACGCGCTCTGTTGTCAGCCACCCGCGCCTCAGACGGTCGCTTTGCCACGTCCCGCCGGTCATCTGAGTAGCGATGTCATCGGCTTCAGCAGCAGGGAGATCGGCGATCCGCGCGGGCGCGCGCTGCTCGGGAATGTGCGCTTCACGCTCGGGGCCGGGCAATCGCTGGTGATTGTAGGTCCGAGCGCTTCCGGCAAGTCGACGCTGCTGCGCCTGCTTGCGGGCATCTGGAAGCCGCATGCCGGCGCGATTCGACTCGATGGCGCGAACATCGCCCAGTGGCCGCGAGAGTCGCTGGGTCGATTCCTTGGCTACGTGCCTCAGGACGTCGAGTTGTTTGGAGGAAGCGTAGCGGCCAATATCGCTCGTGATCCCGACGCGTCACGGCATGATTCGGCGGCCATCATTCTCGCGGCGAAACGAGCGGGCGTGCACGACATGATTCTCGCCTTGCCGGACGGGTATCAGACGCACATCGGTGATTCCGGACTGGCCTTGTCGGGCGGGCAGCGGCAGATGATCGCTTTCGCACGGGCGCTCTTCGGCGACCCGCGCCTCGTGCTTCTCGACGAGCCGAATTCGAACCTCGATGTCGAAGGCGAACGTCGGCTCAATATGGCGTTGCAGGCTCTGAAGCGCGACGGCGTGACGGTCGTGGTGGTGACGCATCGTCAAACCGTGCTTGCGCTTGCTGATCGCGTGATGGTGATGCGCGCGGGCGAGATCGATTGCTTTGGCACACGCGAACACGTGCAAGGATGGATGCAATCACGCATGAAGCCGGCCGCTGCACCTTCGCACGAGTCCCGGCAGGAGACGCCCGCGTCATGAGAACTCGTATTGTGATGAGCGTGTGTCGGGCGGTGTGTCGCCTCGCCCGGCGCAACGGGGTGTGTTCTGCTGTCCCGGCTCCAGGGCTCGCCCTGCCACGCCGGGTGATTGCATTCGGCGGCCTCTCGGTTTTCGTGGGCACGTGCGCGATGGGTGTCTGGGCAGCGGTTGCGCCGCTGTCCGGGGCTGTCGTGGCCGAAGGTATGGTCCGCGACGAAGGTGAGCGCAAGACCATTCAGCATCAGGAAGGCGGCATCGTCCGGGCGATCTTCGTGAAGGACGGCGACCGCGTCAAGGCTGGCCAGGCGCTCGTCATGCTCGATGACGTGCGCTCCAACGCCGAAATGACCGCCCTGCAAGCGCAACTGGACGATGAAGAAGCGAAGGCGGCGCGTCTGACTGCGGAGCGAGACATGCAAAGTTCGATCGCATTTCCGCAGCGCCTGCTCGCACGGCAGAGCGATCCTGCGCTCGCTGCGCAGTTGCAGCGCGAGCGCACGCTGTTCGATTCGGAACGTCGCGCTTTTGACGATCAACTCGTGCTGTTGCAACAACAACTCGCTCAGACACGTCAGGAAACGGAAGCGGAACGCGCACTCGTGGGCACCAGTGAGCAGAGCCTCGGCATCGCGAAGCAGGAGTTGCATGTCAACGAGCAGTTGCGAACTGAAGGCTATGTTACGGAAACCAAAATGATGGAGCTTCGTCGTGCTGCTGCCGACTATCAGTCACGCCAGCAATCCGATACAGCGGAGCTGATTCGATCGCGGCAGCGACAAACGGATCTCACGCTCAAGATCGCCTCATTGCGTAACGACTATGTTCGATCGGCCGATACTCAGCTCAAAGAATGCAAGGAAAAGACTGGACAGATCGAAGAGCAGTTGCGTCCCGCACGGGACATGGATGCACGAACGCGCATTGTCGCGCCGGTGGCCGGGGAAGTGGTCGGACTGAGAGTGCATACGATCGGGGAAGCGATCGGCCCACGTGATCCCATCCTCGACCTCGTGCCGTCTGGAACGCCGCTGATCGTGGAGGCGAAGATCAAGCCCGATTACGTTCGCGAGATCGCTATCGGCAGCGAGGCCGATGTGCGACTGACCGCGTACAACCCACGAACGTCGCCGGTTCTCGAGGGGAAGGTCGCCTATCTTTCGGCCGATTCGCTTGCGGATCGTGACAATCATCAGCAGTTCTACGTAGCCCGCGTGGAGATTTCGGCGCAGGCGCTGGCACGGGCGAATCGGTTGGCGAAGGAACCGGTGGTGCTGGGGCCCGGCTTACGGGCGGAGGTTTTCATCAGGACGCGCACGCGGAGTGCGTTTGATTATTTGCTGGAGCCTGTCAGGGATGGGATTCAGAGGTCGATGCGGGATTGAGTTGAGCTTGCTCGCGATCAAATTCAAAAAGGGAGGTGGATTTTTGTGCCGTTAATCAAGACGCGTAGTTGGTTGTATTGCTTGAGTTTAGTCGCTGCTTTATCCGGATGTGGGTCTACCGGAATGGCGAGCGCCGACAATCCGGACCTGGCGGCGGCAATCCGTGACATCGTGGATCATGGTCAGCTCGATGACTATAAGTATGTGGCTCAAAGACTCGGCATCAATATCAAGGTTGGGCCGTTGGAAACGCTTTCGGATCCGGAGACACATAACTATCGGGGTGACCGGATGGAGTTTTTCACGGATGAAAGCATAACGGCCAGGTTCTCTGTGATGCCGAAAGATTACCGTTATGGAGTCTCCAGGGCGAGTGGGGGACACAGGTATCGAGGGGGATTATCGATATATCACTTAGGGTCGAAAGGCTGTATCGATGAAACGTCTATGTTCAAGGCGTTCGGATTTGCAAGACCCTTTCCCAACCCTGATGCTCCAGCCAAAATATTTCGATATTCTATTAAGAACGAAGAAAACTATGAGTTAAATGTGATCTTCGAGCCTGTGGACACAAAGTGCGCCACAAGTTTTTCATTGTTTCAAAATAGATTAAATTGAGTAAGAAATTATGGCTACGCAAACGATAACCGGAAGCGAAAGCTTTTGGGGTGGTATCAAACTGTCCGCTAATGCGTTGACTTTGATAAACGAAAGTCCAACCTTGGTGAACGAACTTCTCGCCTATCAGGCAGCCGTTATAAACAACACTGCCGATCCTATGGCGACAAGTTCGGGCGGAGGGATTTTCTTTAACAACAGCGGAATCGTCTTTGCTAATAACTACCAGACGTGGTCCGATTCGGTATTAGTAGGAACGCTTGCGCACGAGATCGGACATTTCATTAATTTCGGTGCGGATGTCGCGTTTCAGGGCGAAAATGAATTGCCAACCTCCGATCCGAATGCATACAGTATTGACGCAATGATCGGTCTCCACCGAGAAGGCGAGGCAGTCTACAACAATTATGTCGTCCAGCAGGAGATCATGAAGAGCGATCCGAACGGGACGCAAATTTATCTGGCCGGAGCAAATAACCCTGATGGGAGCAGTGACGGCCTTCAGCGCCTGCTGGATGCACAACACTTGCAAGATGTTGCAGACGAAATGAAACCTGGCGTCGATCGGAACTGGATGATCGAAGACGCAATGGGCATCTTCGCTACATTAAAGGGTAGCGCAATTGATAAACCGTACTACGATGTCTACGGTTCGTCACGAGGAGCCAGTGCGCAAGCGCCGACACCACCCACCAGCATCAGCTTTTCCGACCCCACCGGCGATGGAAACTTCAATTCGATGACTGAGAGTTACGCGAACGGTTCAACCAATTCGCAATACTTCAATAGCGGCACGATCGGTTCTTCCACGACGAGAGATCAGTTCGGAAACGTAATTTCCCAGACCACGTACTTCCATCAAGCAGACGGCAGCTACAACGCAGACATCTACGATGCTCAAGGGCGCTTGACGAACGAAGATCAATTTCACGCCGACGGGTCTGAAGTTGCCTTCCAAATCAACGTCGACGGCTCCCAAGCAGCAACCGTCTATAACGGCTCAGGGAAGGAAACCGAATACGCCACCTTCGGCACCGACGGCAAGAAAACCCTCGACGCCTTCTTCGACCCCACAAACGGCCGCGAGACACAAGAAAATCACCTCAACGCCGACGGCAGTCAGGTTGACTACACGTTGAATGCAGACGGTTCGCAGAATGCGACCGTCTACAACGCTTCTGGCCACGAAACCGAGTACGGCGTCTTTGGCGTCGACGGCAAGAAGACTCTGGACGTATTCTTTGACTCCACAACCGGTCGCGAAACACAGGAAAATCACTTCAACGCGGACGGCAGCCAGACCGACTATCTGCTAGATGCAGATGGCTCACATAACGCAAACGTCTATAACGCCGCCGGCCAGGAGACCGAACACGCAGCGTATGGTGCGGACGGCAAGATGACGCAAGACATTTTCTTCGACGCCGGCACGGGTTGCGAAATCCAGGAAAACGACGTCAACGCCGACGGCAGTCAGATCGATCACGTCTTCAACGCCAATGGCACGCAGAACGCCATCGTCTATAGTGCGTCGGGCCACGAGACCGAGTACGCGACATACGGCGTCAACGGCAAGATGACGCAAGACGTCGTCTTCGACTCGAATACGGGCCGAGAGCTGCAGGAAAACGA
This sequence comes from Caballeronia sp. S22, assembly GCF_964261745.1. Taxonomy (NCBI): domain Bacteria; kingdom Pseudomonadati; phylum Pseudomonadota; class Betaproteobacteria; order Burkholderiales; family Burkholderiaceae; genus Caballeronia; species Caballeronia sp. S22. The sequence goes on from NZ_OZ180035.1 coordinate 1,602,234, forward strand.
CCTTAACCCCGACGGCAGTCAGATCGATCACATCTTCAACGCCAACGGCACGCAGAACGCGACCGTCTATAACGCGGCTGGCCACGAGACCGAATACGCCACGTACGGCACGAATGGCAAGATGACGCAGGACGTCTACTTCGACGCAAGCACGGGCCGAGAAACGCAAGAAAACGACATCAACGCCGACGGCAGCCAGGTCGACTATATTTTCAATACGAACGGCACCCAGAATGCGATCGCCTATAACACGGTTGGCCACGAAACCGAATACGCATCTTTCGGTACGAATGGCAAGATGACGCAAGACGTCTTCTTCGATTCGAACTCGGGCCGTGAGATGCAAGAGAACGACATCAACGCCGACGGCAGTCAGATCGATCACATCTTCAACGCCAATGGCACGCAGAACGCGACCGTCTATAACGCGTCTGGCCACGAGACCGAATACGCCACGTACGGCACAAATGGAAAGATGACGCAGGACGTCTACTTCGACGCAAACACGGGCCGTGAAACGCAAGAAAACGACATCAACGCCGATGGCAGCCAGGTCGACCATATCCTGAACATCAATGGCACCCAAAACGCGATCGTCTACAACAGCGCTGGTCATCAGACGGAGCAGGCGTCGTTCGATACCGGCGGGAAACTGACTCAGGACATCATCTTCGACGGAAGCACCGGGCGCGAGTTGCAGGAAACCGACTACAACAGTTCGGGCGGTGGCGTCGCACATGTCTTCAATCCGGATGGAACGCAAAACTCAGCGGTCTTCGATCCGTCCGGGCATGTGTCCGAGTATGCAACTTACGGCAAGAACGGCCAGATCACGAGCGACGCTTACTTTGACGCAACCGGCCGCGAGACTCAGTTGAACGAATACTCGAATACGCAGACCATCGTCAGAACCTTCGGTGCGGACAATTCACAGACAGCGACCGTCTACAACGCATTCGGGAACGAAATCGAGTTCGCGAAGTTCAGCTCGGCCGGCCAGAAAACGGACGACTATTTCTTCGACCACACAACAGGGCGAGAGACGGAGTACGACAAGTACGGCAACGATGGCAGCATGATTGCCCACCTGTTCAACAGCGATAACTCGCAAGACGCCATTATTTTCAACGGCAACGGTCAGGAGATTGAGTACGACGCTTTCAACAGCAGCGGTCAACTCACAGGCTTCACTCAGTTCACGTATGGAGCAGGCGGCGGCTATGACGCCATTGCCTACGGACCGACGGGCTACGAGACCGGTTGGGCCGACTACGGCGGCAACGGGATGGTCATGTCATCGGGAGGAAATGCTTACAACTTCTCTCTCAGCGACGACTATGGAAGCGGCGAGGACGACTGGGATTGGGGGGCGTTCAACAACGACTTCGGCTACGGAGGAGACTTTGGATTCAACTGGTGACGTGGCGCTGCACTTTGACATGCCAGGGCTGATTCGTTAGTCGGGCAATACATATGCCGCTCAATGCGGCATATGTATTTAGGACTCGCAAGAAAAATCACTATCTATCACGAAGCGCGCGCGTAGTAAATGTTCTGCGGATGCCGCGCTTCGGCAAAGAAGAACCATCGCTCGGCGACGAGCCCCAGATACTGCGTGACGAAGGCGAGACCGAATAGCGCCACGGACTGCGCGCCGATCCCCGCCAGCATCAGCACGAAAGGCACACCAAACGCGCCGACGAGAAACGTCCACTTGATGCGCTTGATCGCTTCGGCAGAACGTCCGTGAAAGAACTCGCGCAGATTGAACGCGCCCGCCGTGAAGCCGCGCGATTTCTGAACGACGTTCGGTCCTTTGATGCCCGTCGCGCTTTGCACGGTCGATTTGGGCCGCAAGCGGGCATTGCGCCTGAGCGAGGCAACGCGCGTCGCGCAACCTGCGAGCGTCAACGTGCAAGCGCAAGCCGCGAGACCCGCGGCCGACGACGGCGCGAGCCACGCGGCGCATGCGGTCGCGAGCGTGAAGCCGGAGGCGCAGCCGAGCAGCACGAAGTTGACCATCGTGAGCGGCGTCGCCCATTCCTGCAGGAAGCGCAGGCACGCGTAGATCATCGCGGTGCAGACGAAGAGCGCCGCCGACGCAATCACGCCGATCACGCCGATGACGAGCGACCAGGGCGTGCCGAGCCAATGCGCGATGCCGTACAGCGCATCGCACGCGAGAAACGCAGGCAGGCACAGGCATTCGCGCGAGAGCCACGACGTGCGCCACATCGCGATTGCACGCCAGGCGCGCTCCGGATGCCCGAGATGAAAGAACGATGCGAGCAGCCCGAGGCCGCCGAGCACGACCGACAACGCCGCGCCGACGATGAAGAACATCTGCGCAGGCGCGCCGGTCAAGCCGAGCTTCGCGAACAGTTCGACGCCGACGAGCGCGATCAGCAAGCCTTGCGCGGCGCCGCTCAATGTCGTGAGAAACACGACGGAAAACGCGGGTTTCATGGTTGAGCTCCGATGAAAAGTCAGACGCGCGCGGCCATCGCCGCGAGATTCAGGTCGCCGTGTGTTTCGGGCGCGGCTTCATCGGTGGAGTGACAGCCGCACGAACCGCCGCTACTGCACGAGTTCACCGGACGCCGCGGCAAATAATGATTCGCGGGCTTCGTCTCCCATTCGGGCATCAGCTGATAGCCGCCGCGTTCCGCGATCGCTTTCGACACCACCGACTCCGGATCGTGGATATCGCCGAAGAGCCGCGCCGAAGTCGGACAGGCGAGCACACATGCGGGCTTGCGATCGCGTTCGGGCAGCGCCTCGTTGTAGATGCGATCGGCGCACAGCGTGCACTTCGTCATCTCCTTGCGTTCTTCGTCGAGCTCGCGCGCGCCGTATGGACACGCCCACGCGCAGTACTTGCAGCCGATGCACTTGTCGAAGTCCACGAGCACGAGTCCGTCTTCCTTGCGCTTGTAGCTCGCGCCGGTCGGACAGACGGGCACGCACGGCGGGTCCTCGCAGTGCAGGCAGGACTTCGGAAAGTGGATCGTGTCGGCAAGCGGAAACTCACCGGCTTCATACGTCTGCACGCGGTTGAAGAAGGTGCCGGACGGATCGGCGTCGTAAGGGCGCTGATCCGCGAGGCTGCCCGCTTCGCCGGACGTGTTCCATTCCTTGCAGCTCGTCACGCACGCGTGGCATCCGACGCAGACGTTCAGGTCGATCACGAGGGCCATTTGAGTCATGATGGTCTCCTTCAGTTGCCTGGGTTTCGCTTGATGACATTGCGCAAACGCGCCGCAAACTCGCCGCGCCCGGCGAAGTACGTCTGCACGACGCGCTGGATCGGACCCGGCATACCGGGCGATGGACGCATCGGTGCGAATTGCGGCAGCGTGTGGCTCGCATCGGCTTCGGCTGGATAGACGCGCACGCGCACGTCGTACCACGCCGCCTGACCGGTGATCGGGTCGGAGTTGGAGAAGCGCGTGCCTTCGTTTCCGGACGCCGGAAGCTCATCGGTGATGAGGTGATTGAGCAGGAAGCCGCGTTGCGATTCGTTGGCATCGGGGCCGAGACTCCACGCGCCCGACGCCTTGCCGATCGCGTTCCAAGTCCACACCGTGCCCGGCTCGACCGCCTCGCTGTAACGCGCCATGCAGCGCACCTTGCCCCATTGCGATTCGACGTAGATCCAGCCGCCATCCTCGATGCCGTTCGCCTTCGCCATGCGCGGATTCATGTACAGCAGGTTCTCGCCGTGAATCTGCCGCAGCCACGCGTTCTGCGAGTCCCACGAGTGATACATCGCCATCGGGCGCTGCGTGACGGCCGCGAGCGGGTACGCCTTGAGATCGGTCGTATCGAGTTCGAGCGGCGCGTACCAGAACGGCAGCGGATCGAAATACTGTTCGATGCGCGCGCGCAGATGCTCGGGTGGCTGGCGGCCTTTCGTGCGCCCCTGCGCGGCGAGGCGGAACTTCTGCATCACGTCGGAATAGAGCTGGATCAGGATCGGCTCGCTGAACTTGCGAAAGCCCTTGTCGACGGCGAACTGCAGATAAGGCCCGTTGCAGTTGCGCATGTATTGCAGCGATTCGGGCAAGGTGTAGTGATAGACGCAATCGTGCTTCGCGTACTCTTCCCACTGGTTCGGATTCGGCTCGCCGACGAGCGCGTCCTTGCCATCCTTGCCGCGCCAGCCGATCAGAAAGCCCACGCCCGAGCCCGGCGCCGTCTGATGATTGATGATGAAATCCGGATAGTCGCGATACTTGCGCGTGCCTTCGGGCGTCGTGAAGGCCGGCAGCTTCAGGCGGCTGCCGAGTTCGACCAGCACTTCCTGAAACGGCCTGCATTCGCCCGTGCGCGGCACGACCGGCACGCGCACCGAATCGACGGGACCGTCGAACTCGGAGATCGGACGATCGAGCATCGACATCGCATCGTGACGTTCCAGGTAAGTCGTGTCGGGCAGGATGAGATCGGCGAACGCGGTCATCTCCGACTGGAACGCATCGCATACGACGATGAACGGAATCTTGTACTCACCGTTGTCGTTTCTGTCGGCGAGCATCTTGCGCACTTCCATCGTGTTCATCGACGAGTTCCATGCCATGTTGGCCATGAAGATCATCAACGTGTCGATGGGGTAAGGATCGCCGCGCCAGGCGTTCGTGATGACGCTGTGCATCACGCCGTGCACCGCGAGCGGATAGTCCCACGAGAACGCTTTGTCGATGCGCACGGGCGTGCCGTCGTCGTGAATGAACAGGTCTTCGGGTGCGGCCGGCCAGCCGAGCGGGCCGCTCGCGAGCGGCGTGTTCGGCTTGACCTGATCGGGATGATTCGGCGGTTTGGCGGACGGCGGCACCGCGCGCGGAAACGGCGATTTGTGACGGAAGCCGCCCGGCCGGTCGATCGTGCCGAGCAGCGACATCAGCACCGCGAGCGCGCGGATCGACTGGAAGCCGTTCGAGTGTGCGGCGAGCCCGCGCATCGCGTGAAAGGCGATGGGATTGCCCGTCACCGTAGCGTGCTTTTTGCCCCAGCAGTCGGTCCATTCGATCGGCAGCGTGATCTTGTGATCGCGGCCCACCTGGATCATTTCGGCGGCGAGACGTTTGATCGTCGCGGCGGGAATGCCGGTGATGTCGGCGGCCCACTCGGGCGTGCACGATGCAACCTGCTCGCGCAGCAGCGCAAAGGAAGGCGTGACGGGCGTGCCGTCGTCGAGCGTGTAGCGGCCATCGAGCGCGGGTTCGGCGTCATCCGCATGATGCGCGACCGCTCGATTCGTCTTCGTATCCCACCAGAGGTGATTTTGCGGGAAGAGCGCATTCGACTCGGGCGTCTCGCCGTCCTTCACGAAAAGCCCGAAGGTATCGCTCGCTTCGTTCATGTCGAGCAGTTCGGCGGCGTTCGTGTAACGCGTGACGAACTCGTGATCCCACGCATCGGCGGCGATCAGTTCGTGGATCAGCGCCATGAAGAGCGCGCCGTCGGTGCCGGGGCGGATCGGCACCCATTCGTCGGCGATGGCAGCGTACCCCGTGCGGATCGGATTGATCGCGATGAAGCGCCCGCCCGCGCGCTTGAACTTCGAAAGGGCGATCTTGAGCGGATTCGAATGATGATCTTCCGCCGTGCCGATCATGAAGAAGAGCTTCGCGCTATCGAGATCGGGGCCGCCGAATTCCCAGAACGAGCCGCCGATCGTGTAGATCATCCCGGCTGCCATGTTGGCCGAGCAGAAGCCGCCGTGCGCCGCGTAGTTGGGCGTGCCGAAGTTCTTCGCGAAGAGGCCGGTCAACGCCTGCATCTGATCGCGGCCCGTGAAGAGCGCGAACTTCTTCGGATCGGTGGCGCGCAGATGGGAGAGACGTTTTTCGAGCGTGTCGAGCGCGACCTCCCATGAAACAGGCTCGAACTGCGCTTCGCCGCGCAGTGCGCCGGGTTTTCGCATCAGCGGCTGCGTGAGGCGCGCGGGCGAGTACTGCTTCATGATGCCCGACGCGCCTTTCGCGCAAATCACGCCTTGATTGAGCGGATGGTTCGGATTGCCGTCGATGTACCGGACTTCGCCGTCGCGCAGATGCACGCGGATGCCGCAGCGGCATGCGCACATGTAGCACGTCGTGGTCTTGACTTCGAGCTTTTCGTTCTGGGTACGAGCGCCGTGTTCCATGAGTGCTCCTCCAAAAGCGTTTCGCGCGAGGGGGACACTCGCGCGATGGGTACTTCAGTGCTTCGATCAGCCGAACAGCTTTTCGACGCCGAGGGTGATCGCGAGACCGCCGCCGACGAGCCACGCATACAGGATCGCGCCGGTGGCGAGGGCACGCGGGCCGGCCTGGCGGATCTGCGCGATGCGCGTCTCCATGCCGAGCGCGGTCATGGCCATCGTGAGTGCGAAGGTGTCGAGCGTGTTGATCGTGCTCGTCGCGACATCGGGCAGAACGTGCAGCGAGTTCACGACGACGAGCGCGAGAAAGCCGAGTGCGAACCAGGGCACCGCGATCTTGCCCTTGCCTTGCGCCGAACCGTCCGCCGATGCGGCACGCGAGCGGCTGATCCAGAAGCCGATCACGAGCAGCACGGGCACCAGCAGCATCACGCGCGTCATCTTGACGATGGTCGCGATGTGCGTCGCTTCCGGGCTCACGTTGCTCGCCGCGCCGACCACCTGCGCCACTTCGTGGATCGTGCCGCCGAAGAACAGGCCCGCGCCGAGCGTATCAAGATGCAGCCAGCCGGCGTTGAGCGCGAGCGGGTAGAGGAACATCGAAAGCGTGCCGAACAGCACGACGCTGCCGACGGCCATCGCGCTCTTGTGCGGCTTCGATTGAAGGGTCGATTCGAACGCGAGCACCGCCGCCGCGCCGCAGATCGCGCTGCCGGCTGCCGTGAGGAGCGCGGTGTCGCGATCGAGCTTCATCAGCTTCATGCCGGCCCACGTGCCGATCACGAGCGTGCTGACGACGACCAGCACCGACACCGTGAAGCCCGATACGCCGACTTGCGCGATTTCCTGGAGACTCACGCGCAGCCCGAAAAACGCGACCGCGATGCGCAGCAGCTTGCGCGCGGAGAAGTTGACGCCTGCCGCCCAGCTATCGGGCATGCCGTGCCGCAACGCGTTACCGTAGATGCCACCTGCGACGATGCCGACGATCAGCGGGCTGATCCCGAGACCGGCGACGGCGGGGATGCTGGCGAGGCGCGTAACGGCGGCCGCGAACAACGCGACGAACAGGATGCCGTTGAGCTGCCCCCGTGTGGACGACGCGGCTGGCGCGAGAGTGTGTGCGGACTGAACCGTGGACATGGATGAACCTGTTTTGGATGGATGACTCGATGGGCTAATCCTATTCCCGATATATCAATATGAAAAATCGTGATTTAAAATGAGAAGTATCGGATGAGCTGATATTTACGGAAGATGACCCCGGAACAACTGATAACTTTTGCGACCGTCGCTGAGCACGGCAATATCAGCCGCGCGGCGGTGGCGCTGCATCTGTCGCAGCCCGCGGTGTCCGGCCAGTTGCGGCTTCTGCAGGAGGAATTCGGCGAGCCGCTGTATCAGCGCGATGGCCGCGGCGTGCGTCTGACCGCCGCCGGTGAACAGTTGCTCGGCCACGCGGAGCGCCTGCGCGAGACTTTCCGCGCGGCGCATGCGCTGCGGGACGCGTTGCGCGGGCTCGAGCGCGGGACGTTGCGCATCGGCGCGAGCACGACGCCCGCGAGCTATCTGCTGCCGTATCTCATCGCGGCGTTTCACAAGCGCTATCCGGACGTCGTCGTGACGACCATTGACGGCAATACCGCCGATATCGTCGCCGCGCTCGGCTCGCTCGATATCGCGCTGGTCGAAGGCTCGCCCGGCCACGATCTGCCGCTCGGCACGACCGTTACGTCGTGGCGCGAGGACGAAATCGTCGCGATTCTGCCGAACGGCCATCCGCTCGCCGACGGGCGCGAATCCGTCACGCTCGACGAACTGGGCGAGCATCCGCTCGTGCTGCGCGAGCCGGGCTCCGGCGTGCGGCAGGTGATCGAGCGCGCATTCGCGGACTGCGATGCGCCGATGCGCGTCGCGCTGGAAATCGCGGGCGTCGAGGGCGTGAAGGAGGCGGTGCGCGCGGGCATGGGCATCGGCTTCGTCTCGGCGATGTCGATTCGTCACGAGGACAGCGCGCTGCAGCGTGTGCGCATCGCGCCCCAGCCGCTTACGCGGCGCTTTTCCATCCTGCTGCCGCATGCCGCGACGCCGTCGCGCGTCGCGGCGCGCTTTCTGGAGTTGTGCGACGAGCCGGGTCTGCTCGGCTAGGGAATTCCACTATGGCGCGTCGATGGCGGTCTGACGCACCATTCGTTCTCAACAGGGGCGCTGCGGCGTCCTTTTTGAAAATCGTTTATGGAACCGGTTCCAAACTGGTTTTGGCACTGAAACCGACAGCGAGATGCAAGTGAACGAGATTTCCCGGATCGATAGAGAAGGCACCGAAGTTGTGATCGTCGCGAGCGCGTTCGGCGCGGATGCGATTCGGCGCGACGGTCACGCCTTCTGGGCCGCCGCCGCGGCGCGCGCGGGTGCGGACGGCTTCGAAGTGCGCCGCGAATTGCTCGCAAACGAAGCCGACGCGCAGGCGGGATCGCTCGCACAGCTCGGCGACCGGATCAGCGCTCTGGGTTTGTGGGCCGTGTATTCGACGCCCGCGACGCTTTTTCATGACGACGGCTCGCTCGATCGCGCGGCGCTCGAACTCGCCATCGACGAAGCGGCCGCGTTGAACGCGCGCATCGTCAAGCTGCAACTGGGCGGCACGGAGCGCGGCGTCGCAACCGATCCGGCCACGCTCGACCGACTGATGACTGGAATTGCGGCGTCGAAAGCGCGTGTCGTCGTCGAGAATGGGCAACTGAAGGCGGGCGGAACGATCGGCGCATTCGACGCGCTGTTCGTCGCGCTGCCGGATCAAAGCGGCCTCGCGATGACCTTCGACACCGGCAACTGGCACTGGGCGGAGCAGGATCCGCTCGACGCCGCGAGGCGCCTTGCTCCGCACGTCGCCTACGTGCACTGCAAGGCGGTGATGGGCGAGGGCGCGCGCCGTTTCGCCGCCGCGCCCGCGAACGGCGACGCACGCTTTGCGACGCTGCTCGCGCACTTGCCGGGCGATGTGCCGCGCGGCATCGAATATCCGTTCATCCCGGGCGCCGACGTTTCGCTCGACGCCGACGCCGCGCGCCAGGTCGCACGAATCGCGGCATTCTGAATTACACATTTGCATTCAGCATTCATCTGCAAAGGACACGACATGCAAGCCAAGTCTGAAGCTCTCGACGTCGTCACCTACGGCGAAGCGATGACGATGTTCGTCGCGGCTGTCACCGGCGATCTCGCGAAGGCCGGTCAATTCACGAAGCGCATCGCGGGCGCGGACCTGAACGTCGCGATCGGCCTGTCGCGCCTCGGGTTCAAGGTGGGCTGGATGAGCCGCGTCGGCAACGATTCGTTCGGGCGCTACGTGCTCGACGTGCTGGCCTCCGAGGGCATCGACGCCAGCCGTGTGACGATCGACGAGCGCTTTCCGACCGGCTTCCAGCTCAAAGGCAAGTGCGACGACGGCAGCGATCCGGAGGTCGAATACTTCCGCAAGGGCTCGGCTGCGAGCCATCTGTCGCTCGACGATTACGTCGCCGACTACGTGCTCGGCGCGCGTCATCTGCATCTGACGGGCGTGGCGCCGGCGATATCGGCCAGCTCGCGTGAACTCGCCTTCCACATGGCCCGCGAAATGCGTGCTGCAGGCAAGACGATTTCGTTCGATCCGAACCTGCGCCCGACGCTCTGGCCGTCGCGCGAGGCGATGGCCGAGTCGCTCAACGCGCTCGCCGCGCTGGCCGACTGGGTATTGCCGGGCGTGTCCGAAGGGCTGACGCTGACCGGTCATGCGAAGCCCGAAGACATCGCCGCGTTCTACCTCGATCGTGGCGCGAAGGGCGTCGTCGTGAAGCTCGGCGCGCACGGTGCGTACTTCCGCACGGCGGATGGCGAAGCGGGCATCGTGCCGGGCGTGCCGGTCGACAACGTGGTCGATACGGTCGGCGCGGGCGATGGCTTCGCGGTCGGCGTGGTGAGCGCGCTGCTGGAAGGACGCGACATCCGTCACGCGATTGCGCGGGGCAACCGTATCGGCGCGCTGGCGATTCAGGTGATCGGCGACAGCGAAGGCTTGCCGACGCGCGCCGCGCTCGACTTGCTCGAAGCACAGGATTCCAATGACAAGACGGCCAAAGCCGCGTTCGATCTGGCTTAAGCCAGCACCCGAGAGACTCAACCGAATTGCGTTCGGAGACAACCATGCAATCCACGACTCCCAAGCTTGCGGTGCGCCGCTGGTGGGCGATCATGCCGATCGTCTTCATCACGTACAGCCTCGCGTATCTCGACCGCGCCAACTACGGCTTCGCCGCGGCTGCGGGCATCAACCAGGATCTCGGCATCAGCAAGGGATTGTCGTCGCTGATCGGCGCGCTGTTCTTCCTCGGCTACTTTTTCTTCCAGATTCCCGGCGCGATCTATGCCGAGCGCCGCAGCGTGAAGAAGCTCGTGTTCTGGAGCCTCGTATTGTGGGGCGGATGCGCGACGCTCACGGGCATGGTGAGCAATATTCCATCGCTGATGGCGATCCGCTTCGCGCTCGGCGTCGTCGAGGCCGCGGTGATGCCGGCGATGCTCGTCTTCATCGCAAACTGGTTCACGAAGTCCGAGCGCTCGCGCGCAAACACGTTCCTCATTCTCGGCAATCCGGTGACGGTGCTGTGGATGTCGGTCGTATCGGGCTATCTCGTGAATTCGTTCGGATGGCGCCACATGTTCATCGCCGAAGGTGTGCCTGCCATCGTGTGGGCGGTGATCTGGTGGTTCATCGTGAAGGACAAGCCCGCGCAGGTGAACTGGCTTTCGGAGCAGGAAAAGAAGGATCTCGATGCGACGATGCGCGCCGAACAGGCTGCGATCAAGCCGGTGAAGAACTATCGCGAGGCGTTCAAGTCGCCGGCGGTGATCAAGCTGTGCGCGCAGTATTTTTGCTGGAGCATCGGCGTGTATGGCTTCGTGCTGTGGCTGCCTTCGATCCTGAAGAGCGGTTCGACGCTCGGCATGGTCGAGACGGGTTGGCTTTCCGCGGTGCCGTATCTTGCCGCGACTATCGCGATGCTGCTTGCTTCGTGGGCTTCCGACAAGCTTCAGGCGCGCAAGGCGTTCGTGTGGCCGTTTCTGCTGATCGGCGCGTTCGCGTTCGCGGGATCGTATCTGCTCGGTTCGACGAATTCCTGGGCTTCGTATGCGTTGCTCGTGATCGCAGGCGCTGCGATGTATGCGCCGTATGGGCCGTTCTTTGCGATCGTGCCGGAGTTGCTGCCGAAGAATGTCGCCGGCGGGGCGATGGCGCTCATCAACAGCATGGGGGCGTTGGGGTCGTTTGTTGGATCGTATTTTGTTGGGTATCTGAATGGGGCGACAGGGTCGCCGGCGGCCTCTTACGTGTTCATGAGTGCTGCTTTGCTGGTTTCTGTTTGGCTTACGCTTGCGGTTAAACCGCAGGCTGCGGTGCGGGCGGGGGTTGTTGTGCGGTCTTGATGGTTTTTTTTCGCTGGATCCCGTTATCACGTCGGTCTATCAGCACTGCCCCTGTGCGGGGCGGCAGTCACTTTCTTTGCTGCTGCAAAGAAAGTAACCAAAGAAAGCAGCTCGTTCAGGCCCGAGGTCACACGCACGTTGGCCATGCTTGCCAGCCCGCGGTGGCCCTCGTCTAAGTGTCGCCCTCACAGGCCCGATCGGGCTTGGCTCGCGCACGGTCTGACAAGCTAGTGGTGTTAGGGCGCGGGTTCAGCACGAGATGGCTTCGGCACAGCGCTACGCGCTGCCGTTGGGTATGCTAGGGAAACCATCGAATCACGAATGCAGTGAGATGGAAGCGTAGCAGTACGCGTACGCCCGCAAACCCGATTGACCCATCGGCCGCGAAGCAGGCCGGAGCCGTTTGGTGCTGAACCAGCGCGCCAAAACATTTGGAGCGTCAGACCGTGCGCGATCCAAGCCCTTATCTGCTTGTGAGGGCACTCGCTACAGCCGGGCCATTAGGCCAATCGCCTGTGCCGCGGCCGGCGTGAAGTGCTTAGGCTGGGGATAGCTGTTTCTTTGGTTACTTTCTTTGCAGCAGCAAAGAAAGTGACTGCCGCCCCGCACAGGGGCAGAGCCAATAGACCGACACGAATTCAGGGTTTCACAAAATCCCAAACCGACGAATTCAGGATTCCCCAAAAGCCCAACCCAAAGAAAACCCCATGAAAAAAACGATCGTAGCCTACAAAGCCCTGCCAAGCGACATCGAAGCCTACCTTCGCACAAACGCCGACGTGGTGAACGTCGATCCAAACGACCATGCGGCCTTCGTCGCCGCATTAAAAACCGCCGACGGTGCCATCGGCGCAAGCGTGAAAATCACCCCCGACATGATCGAAGGCGCCACAAAGCTGGAAGCCTTATCGACCATCTCCGTAGGCTACGATCAATTCGACGTCGACGACCTCACGCGTCGCGGCATCGTGCTGACGCACACGCCCGACGTGCTCACCGAATCCACCGCCGACACCGTCTTCGCACTGATCCTCGCGAGCGCGCGCCGCGTCGTCGAGCTTGCAGAATGGGTGAAGGAAGGGCACTGGAAGTCGAGCATCGGCGAGGCGTGCTTCGGCGTCGACGTGCAGGGCAAGACACTCGGCATAGTAGGTCTCGGACGCATTGGCGGAGCGGTCGCGCGGCGCGCCGCGCTCGGCTTTCGCATGAACGTGCTCTACACGAACCGCAGCGCAAACGAGCAGGCGGAAAAGGAATTCGGCGCAAAGCGCGTCGGGCTTGACGAACTGCTCGCGCAATCCGACTTCGTATGCCTGCAAGTGCCGCTCACGCCGCAAACACGCGGTCTAATCGGCGCGAACGAACTGAAGAAGATGAAGCCAAGCGCGATCCTGATCAACGCATCGCGCGGACCGACCGTCGACGAAAGCGCGCTCATCGAAGCGCTGAAGAACGGCACGATTCGCGGCGCGGGCCTCGACGTGTTCGAGCAGGAACCGCTGCCCGCCGATTCGCCGCTCATCGCGATGAAGAACGTCGTCGCGCTACCGCACATCGGCTCGGCCACGCACGAAACGCGTCACGCGATGGCGCGCAATGCCGCCGAAAATCTCATCGGCGCACTCGAAGGCACGCTCACGCAGAACATCGTCAATCGCGACGCGCTCGGGCGCTGAAAGCGCGGCGTCGGGCGGGCATGCGCTAACATGCGCGATGCGAGGAGAACGATAATGACGGCATCGCGATTCGCTTCACGGCGAAGCGTATGCCCACGACCACTATGTCCGACGATCCCACATTGACCAACCGCCCGGCCGCATACGGCGCGCGCCGCGCGACGATCACCGATGTCGCCCGCGAAGCCGGCACCGGCAAAACCAGCATTTCGCGCTATCTGAACGGCGAGATGGGCGTGCTGTCGCCCGACCTGCGCGAGCGCATCGAAGCGGCCATCGCGAAGCTCGACTATCGGCCGAATCAGATGGCGCGCGGCCTGAAGCGCGGCCGCAATCGTCTGATCGGCATGCTGCTCGCCGACCTGACCAATCCGTATTCCGTCGAAGTGCTGCAGGGCGTCGAGGCCGCGTGTCACGCGCTCGGCTACATGCCGCTCATCTGTCACGCGGCCAACGAGATCGACATGGAGCGCCGCTATCTGCAACTGCTGACGACATATCGCGTGGAAGGCGTGATCGTCAATGCGCTCGGCGTGAAGGAAGAACTGCTGCAAGGCTTCGCGCAAGGCGGCATTCCGGTCGTGCTCGTCGATCGTTCAGTCGATGGTTTCATCACCGACATGGTCGGGCTCGACAATCCCGCCGCCGTGCAGCTCGCCACGCGTCATCTCGTCGATGAAGGTTTCGACGAGCTGCTGTTCATCGTGCAGCCCGTCACGCACGTGAGTTCGCGGCGTCTGCGCGAAGCCGCGTTTCGCGAGACCGTCGCCGCGCTCGATGCAAGCGGTTCGACGCTCGTGATCGATCTCGCCGATGCATCGCCCGCGCTCACGGAACTCGACACGCGCGTCGCGGCGGCGAAAGCGGCGGGCAGGCGCGTCGCGCTTTTCGCCGCGAACGGGCCGGTTGCGCTGCGCGTCGCGGTGCATCTGAAGGAGCGTCATGGCGCCGACTGGCAGGCAAGCGTCGCGCTGATGTCGATCGACGATTCCGAATGGGCGCAACTCGCGGGCATGACGACAGTGCGCCAGCCGACGTACGATATCGGCCGGCGCGCGGTCGAATTTCTCCACGAGCGGCTCGGCGGCGCCGCGATGCCCGCGCGCGAATGTCTGCTGCCGGGCGAGCTCGTCGTGCGCGCATCGACGACACGGGAAGCGCAACAAGTGCAACAAGCATCACAGGGAATCTGAATGGTCAGTGTTTCGACGTTGCTGAGCCTCGCGCTCGCGACGCTCATCATCGCGGCGATGCCCATCGTGCTGTACACGAAGCTGAGGCCGCGTTTTTACATCGTGCCGCGCGAGGCGATTCTCGGCATCGCCGTGTTCGCGCTCTTCGCGATGGTCATCGAACGCGCGCTGCACGGCTTCATGCTGAGCAATCCGGTCACGTCGGCGTGGCTCGTGAATCCCGCGATATTCGTCATCTACGGCGCGATCGCGGCGGGTCTGTGCGAGGAAGTCGGACGCTTTCTCGCGATGAAATGGCTCATTTCGCGCGAGCCGGGCGCGCTCGATCGTCACGGGCCCGCGCTCGGCTACGGCATCGGGCACGGCGGGGCGGAAGCGTGGATCGTCGGCGTGCTCGTGCAGGTGCAATGGATCGTCTACGCGGTGCTCGCGAACCGGGGCACGCTCGACTCGCACTTCGAGAGCGCGCCGCTCGAAGCGCTCGCACGCATTCATCTGGTGCTGATGAGCCTGTCGCCGTTGTCGGCGGGCATCTTCATCGTCGAACGCGCGAGCGCCTTCGTGCTGCAACTCGGCTTTTCCGCGCTGATGTGGCAGATGCTGCGCGAGCGCTCGCGTCATGCGCTCGCATTTCTCATCGCCGCGCATGCGCTCGTCGGCTTGCCCGCCGCGCTGTTTCAGGCGCGGCTCGTGCCGCTCATCGCCGCCGACGCCGTGTATCTCGTGCTCGGCGTGATCGTCGCGGTGGCGCTCGTGCGCTACTATCGGCGCGCTGCCGCCCGGATCGCCTGAGCGCGGCCGGGCGAGCGCTTCAATCGGATTTCGATATCGAATGGACGACTATCAATACGACTGTCCGAGCGCGGACATCGACATGCTCGCGCACGTGATCTGCGACCTCTTTCCCGAGCAGACGCAGTTCGCCGAACGTAAGGACGATGAGGGCCGGACCTCGCTCGTAATTCACTACGTGGCGATGCGCTTCGGGTCGAGCGCGCGGCGCATCACGATCGACGTGCGCTTCGATCCGGCCGCGCTCGCGCGTTATCGTGCGATGCCGCCGCGCATGCACGCGCGCAGTTACGCGGTGCTGCGGGCGTATGTCGAAGCGACGCTCGGATCGCTCGAAGAGATGTACGCGGACGGCCAGACCGTGCCGCGCGAAGTGGACATCGAGATGGGCGAGGACTTCGCTTAAGCGTCGCGATAGACCTTCGCGAAGCGCGCCGCCTTCACGACGCCATGGTCGCCCGGTGCGTATTGCATGACCCAGTCGCCGGCGTCGCCGGTCAGGATGTCGCCGGCGGCGGATCGTGCGATCGAGAAGGGCTCGTGCATCTCCTTCGCGAGCACGACGCTCGGACGGTTGCGATAGGCGCCCGACTCGCCATGCGCGATGCCGCCTTCGGGTACGTACTTGGCATCGAAGCGTTCGCGCGATACGACCCAGCGCTCGCCGCTGCTGCCCGTGACGATCGCGTCGCCGCTCGCATAGCGGTTCGGGCCTTCGAGGCTCATGAGTTCGCCCGATGCAGCGGCGAATTCGACGGCGACGGCTTCGTCTTTCACGACGCGGCGTGCGGCGGGATCGGTGGCGAGATCGAGTTTGGACAGATTGAGCATGATGCGATCCGGAATGACGTTGGCGGAGCGGGATCGTAACGGCATTCGCGCCATTGTGCACCCGTCGGACGAAAAAAAGCCCGCATCGCGCGATGCGGGCTTTCCGGTTCGACGGCCGTTCAGGGCTTGGTCGTCGATGCCGCGTCCGCACCCGCCGCATGCGGACGACGATGCGCGTGGGTGTGCTTCGCCTTGCCGTGCTCGTCGCGGAAGCTCGTATCGGCGAGCTTCTTCTGCTCGGGCGAAAGGCTCGCGTAAAGCGGCTCGAAAGCTTCGACGAGGCGCTTCGTGCCATCCGCGTTCGCTTGCGTGATCTGCTCGTATTGCTTCATGTCGTCGAGCGCGGACATGGTGTCGCGCTGCGCGATGCGCTGGCGGTAGAGATCGGCCATCGTGCGGCCGTTGTCGCGCATCACGTCGGCGAATTTCGACCACTGATCTTCCTGCTGCGGCGTGATCTTGAGGCTCGAATGCAGATCCGCGATACGCTCCTCGACGCGCGCCTCGCGCTTGCTGGCGGCCGGAGCGGATGCCGCGGTCTGCGCGGCGGGCGCCGATGCCGCGGCGGGCGCGGACGTCTGCGCGAAAACCGGGCTAAAAGCGCAGAAAGCGGCCAATGCAACGAGTGTTCTTTTCATTCGGGTTACCTTCGATCGATATTAAGAGCGGCGTGCGTCGTAAGTTGCGCTGAAAGGCAGCGCGATGAGCACGCCATCGGCGGATATTAGTATCACGATTGCGTGCGAATTCGCCTGCATTGCCACAACTGCTTACATTCGAAACGTCTCTGGAAAAAACGCAGTGGATACCTTGTTGAGCATGCGGGTCTTCGTCGCCATCGTCGAGGCCGGGAGCCTGAGCGCCGCAGCGGAGCGCTTTTCGATATCCGCGCCGATGGCCGGCAAGCATCTGCAGGCGCTCGAAGCGCGGCTCGATGCGCGGCTTCTCGTGCGCACGACGCGGCGTCAGAGCCTCACCGAGATCGGCCGCGAATACTACGAGCGCTGTCGTCGCATTCTGACGGAGGTCGATGCGGCCGATTCGCTCGCCGAATCGATGAGCGCGACGCCGCGTGGCGTATTGCGCGTGACCGTGCCGCTCACTTACGGCGTGCAGTTCGTCACGCCCGCGGTGACCGAGTTTCTGGCGGCGTTCGCGCAGATCAGCGTCGAGCTCGATCTGACCAACCGCGTGGTCGACATCGTGGAAGAGGGTTTCGACGCGGCCGTGCGCATCGGTACGCTCGCCGATTCCAGCTTCGTCGCGCGTCCGCTCAAGCCGTATGCGATGACCGTGTGCGCGTCGCCTGCCTATCTCGCCCGCGCGGGCACGCCTGCGACGCCTGCTGATCTCGCGGGTCACGAGTGCCTGGGTTTCGTGCATCTGGGCCGCGAGGCGGGCTGGCGGCTCGAAGGCGAGGATGACGCCATGCATACGCATCGCACGCAGTCCGCACGCTTTCGCGCGAACAACGGGCAAGCGCTCAAAAAGGCGGCGCTCGCGGGATTCGGTCTCGTGCTTCAGCCCCATGCGCTCGTCGAAGACGAGCTGAAAAGCGGCGCGCTCGTCGCCGTGCTTCAGGATTGCCTGCCGAAACCGTCGCCCGCGCATCTCGTCTATCCACGCGATACGCGCGGAACGCCCAAGCTCGCGAGCTTCGTCGATTTCATGGTGACGAAGCTCGGCGTGTGACCGTGTGCTCGCGTGATCGGGATTCGTTTCACGACGTCTCGGCGATAATGCAAAACACAAAACGCTGAATGCCAGATGGCATTCAAAACGCATAACGCAAAACACAAGATGCCAACGGAGACGCACACATGAGACCGCCGCGCCTCGACCAGCTCGACGACATCGATCGCAATCTCGTCGCGTTGCTGCAGATGAACGCGCGAGAGAGCGTCGCGAATCTGGCGCGGCAACTGGACGTCGCGCGCACGACGGTCATCGCGCGCATTGCGCGACTCGAAAAGAACAACGTGATCGCGGGCTACGGCGTGCGGCTCGGGCAGGACGTGCTCGATGCGAGCATCCAGGCGTATGTCGGCATCAAGCTCACGCCGAAGTACGGCCGCGATCTGCAGAAGCGCTTTGCGCGCATGCCGGAGATTCAGTTGCTCTGCGCGGTGAGCGGCGAATTCGATTACGTCGCGTGGCTGCGCGCCGATTCGCCCGACAGGCTCAACGACCTGCTCGACGAGATCGGCGCGCTGGAAGGCGTCGAGCGGACCACGACCTCCATCATCCTCGCGCGGAAGATCGATCGCGTCGGCTGAGCGCTACATATCGCAGCGTTCGATCGTCGAAACGACGAAAAGCATCGTCGAAGCGCATCATTTTGTGTCTAGGATCAGTATTCGCGCGCTCCTAAACTGTGTGAAGAAGGGCATCGGATCGCCCGCCATCCGCACACATAAAGGAGAGGAATATGAAAGTGGCCCTCGTCGGCGCCGGATTGATCGGACAAAGCATTGCCCATTTGCTGCGTGAAACGGGGGATTTCGACGTCGTCGCGTTCGATCGCGATGAGCACGCGCTCGCGCTTCTCGATGCGCAAGGCATCCCGACGCGCCGCGTCGATTCCGCCGACACGCCCGCGCTGCGCCAGGCATTGATCGGCTTCGATGCGCTCGTCAATGCGCTGCCGTATTACCTCGCGATCAATGTCGCGTCGGCGGCGAAAGCGGCGGGCGTGCATTACTTCGACCTGACCGAGGATGTACGCGCGACCCACGCGATCCGCGCGATCGCCGACGATTCCGAGCTCGCGTTCATGCCGCAATGCGGTCTCGCACCGGGGTTCATCGGCATCGTCGCGCACGATCTGGCGAAGCGTCTCGACGACGTGCGCGAGGTGAAAATGCGCGTCGGCGCGCTGCCCGAGTTTCCGACCAACGCGCTGAAGTACAACCTCACCTGGAGCATCGACGGCCTTATTAATGAATATTGCCAGCCATGCGAGGCGATTCGCGAAGGTCGCACGCAATGGGTGCAGCCGCTCGAAGGCGTCGAACATTTTTCGCTCGATGGCATCGAGTACGAGGCGTTCAATACGTCGGGCGGACTCGGCACGCTGTGCGAAACGCTCGCGGGCAAGGTCGAGTCGCTCGACTACAAGTCAGTGCGCTATCCGGGGCATCGCGACCTGATGAAGTTTCTGCTCGACGATCTGCGCATGTCATCCGACCGCGACGGCCTCAAGACGATGTTGAAGCGCGCGGTGCCGTCGACGGCGCAGGATGTCGTGCTGATCTTTGTCACGGTGACGGGCATGCGTCGCGGGCAGCTCGTGCAGGACGTGTTCACGCGCAAGATCTTCGCGAAGGACGTGTGCGGCTTGCCGATGAGCGCGATCCAGATCACGACCGCCGGCGCGATCTGCGCGGAACTCGATCTCTTCCGCGAAGGCGTGCTGCCGCAAAGCGGCTTCGTGCGTCAGGAGCAGGTGCCGCTCGACGCGTTCCTCAACAACCGCTTCGGCAAGCTGTACGAAGGCGCGAACGCGGTGGTGACGGCGCGGCAACTGGCCGCTGCCTGAGCTTCGCTACGTTGCGATCAGGCGTGCGAGCAATGCGTCGCGCGCCTGATCGGACGGCGCGGTGTTGTCGAACATGACGAGCGTTTGCGCGAGCGCCGCGTCCGGCACGAAGAGCCGCTGACGATATTCTTCCCAATGCGCGAGCTTGTACGCATCGTTCGGATCGCCGCGCGCGACGATGCGCTTGCGCGCCACGCTCTCATCCACATGCACCCATACGACGCGAATGAAGACATCGTCATCGATGCCGAGCCATGCACGATCGAAGAGGCGTGCGCTGCGCACCTCGCGCGTGAGCGGCGCGACGATCACGACACTCACGCCGAGCGCGAGATTTTCAGCGGCGGTATCGATGAGACAGCGATACTCGGGATCGCGAAAATGCTCGATGAAAAGCGGGCTGTCCCGATCGTGCGGATCGCCGGTCAGCGCACCGATCGCCGCCGCGCTGTAGGCGCCGTAGAGCGTGTCCTTGTCGAGCAGGCAGAAGGGCTCGCCGGTCGCCTGCATGAGCGGCGCGAAAAGTTGCCTGGCGAGCGTCGTCTTGCCGGTGCCGGCATGACCGCAGAAAAAAATCAGATGCTTCACGCCTGATCTGTCCTCGAGAGAAGTTGCAAACTCATTCATCCGGGCGCGCGCGCTGATAGCGGTTCATGAGCGGCGTGGCGGTGATGCCATGCACGATGACCGAAGCGACGATAGTCGCGATGACGAGCGGCACGAGCGGCGCGGCCACGTCACGCGGCGCATGCTCGAGTGCGTAAAGCAAATAATAAAACGAGCCGACGCCGCGTATGCCGAACCAGCTCATGAGCCGCCGTTGTGCGCCGGTCGCATGCGAGCCGATCAGCGATGCCTCGACCGCCGCGGGCCGCAACACGAAGAATAGCGCGACGATGAGCGCGGCCGCTTTCCAGGTGAGCAGGTCGCGCCACATCGTCGCGAGCACGGCGCCGACCATCAGCATGACCGCCACTTCGGCGATGCGTTCCAGCTCGATCGTGAAGCCATGCACGCGCTCGGCCATGAACGCGTGCGCGCGCGCCGGATCGGCGGCGGCGGCCCCGACATCCTCTGCGTCGATGTTGCCGACCGCCTGGCGCGCGGACTTGCCGCCGCTTTCTTTCTGCTCGACACGGCGCATCGAGAGGCCGGCCGCAAAGACCGCGAGAAACGCATAGGTATGCAGCAACTCGGCGACGCCGTACGACAGCGCGATCAGCCCGAGCGCGTAGAAACCTTCCGGTCCGAGCGCTTCGCCGTGGCGCGTGCGCAGATAGGCGACGAGCCGCACCGACAAGGCGCCGAGCAGCCAGCCGCTCACGAGCGCGCCTGCGATGCCCCACATCGCCTGCAACGCGAAGCTCCCGAGCGACGCCTGGTTCGGGGTCGCCTCGACATTGCACACCGCGATGCCGAGCAGCGCGAAGGGCAGCGCGATGCCGTCGTTGAGCCCGCCTTCGCCCGTCAGCGAGAAGCGCAGCAAGTCGATGTCGCCGGGTGCTTCCACCTGCACGTCGTGGGCGAGCACGGGGTCGGTCGGCGCGAGCATCGCGGCGAGCAACAGCGCCGGTCCCCAGTTGAGCCCGAGCGCGTACGCGGCAAAGAGCGTGAGGACGGCGACCGTGAGCACCATCGCGACGAAGCCGAGCCGGATCGGCAGAATCCAGAGGCGGTCGATGGGCGGAACGCGCAGCCGCAGGCCGATCGCGAACAGCGACACGAGCATCGCGACTTCGGTGATGCGCCTGAGAACGGTTGCATCGGCCGCGAGGTCGAGCGTCAGCAGATTGGCTACGCCGGGGCCCATCGCGAAACCGATCGCGAGATAGAACATCGCGGTGCTGATCGGCAGGCGCTTGAACGTCGAGCTGGCAAGGCCCATGAAAATGAGCACGCCGCCGACGACGAGAAACCAGATCGTCTCGATCATGAATGCCTTCGGACTTCGTGTGCTGAGGGTTGAGCGGACCGCGCGCCGTGACGCGCGTCACGTTCGTAACAGCGACAGCACGCGCCATGCCCGTTTGCGCGGGACACGCCTCGTACAGCGTGTCTGCCGGTTCATCGACTTGCGCGTAAGATGCATTTCGATGGCGGCATCGCGATTCGTCATCTGCTTCATTCGCACGGAGAACCCAGCATGGCACAGCATTTCGATGCAGTGGTCATCGGCACGGGGCAGGGTGGCTCCCCGCTTGCCGTGCGGCTCGCGCAAAGCGGCAAGCGCACGGCCGTGATCGAGCGGCATCTGTTCGGTGGCACTTGCGTGAACGTCGGCTGCACGCCGACCAAGACGTACGTGGCGAGCGCGCGCGCCGCGCATGTCGCGCGAACGGCGGCGCAGTATGGCGTGATGATCGGCGGCGATATCACCATCGACATGGCGCGCGTGAAGGCGCGCAAGGACGAGGTGATCGAAGGCTCGCGCACGGGCATCGAGAAGTGGCTGCGCGGGACGAAGAACGTCACGGTATTCAAAGGACATGCACGCTTCACGGCGCCGCACGCGCTTTCCATCGAGGCGGCCGATGGTTCGACGCAAGACATCGAAGCCGATCTCGTTTTCATCAACACGGGCACACGCGCCGTGGTGCCGAAGGTCGATGGGCTCGAAGGTGTGCCGTATCTGACCAATTCGACGATTCTCGAACTGACCGAAGTGCCCGAGCATCTCGTGATCGTCGGGGCGAGCTATATCGCGCTCGAATTCGGGCAGATGTTCCGGCGCTTCGGCAGCCGCGTAACCTTGCTCGTGCGTGGCGAGCGCATTCTGACGCGTGAAGATAAAGACGTTGCGCGCGCGATGCAGGACGTGCTCGTGCGCGAAGGTGTCGTGTTCCGGTTCGGGGCGCAGATCGGGCGCGTGGAGCCGTTGTCGGGTGGTATGCGCATCGTCTGCGGCGATGAAACCATCGACGCGTCGCATCTGCTCTTCGCGACGGGACGCACGCCGAACACCGACGACCTCGGTCTGGAGCATGCGGGCATCGCGGTGAACAGGCACGGCATGATCGACGTGGACGGGCAGTTGCGCACGCAAGTGGAAGGCGTGTATGCGCTCGGCGATGTCAACGGGCGCGGCGCGTTCACGCATACGTCTTGGAACGACTACGAGATCATCGCTTCGAATCTCCTCGATGGGGAGTCGCGAAGCGTCGATACGCGCATCATGGCTTACGCGGTGTTCGTCGATCCGCCGTTCGCGCGTGTGGGGATGAGCGAGGAAGAGGTGCGCAAGGACGGCCGCGAGGCGCTCCTTGCGACCATGCCGATGTCGCGGGTGGGGCGCGCGAGAGAGCGCGGTGAAACCGATGGTTTTATGAAGGCGCTCGTCGATGCCAGGACGCAAAGGTTCTTAGGTGCGGCGATTTATGGCATCGAAGGGGATGAAGTTATTCATACGTTCATCGATATCATGAATGCGGATGCGCCGTTTATGACTTTGCAGCGGGCTATGCATATTCATCCGACGGTGAGTGAGTTGATTCCTACTTTGCTTGAGGGGTTGAGGCCGTTGGGGTGAGTTTTTTTGTTTTTGCTTTCGCTGGGTCCCGTATTCGTGTCGGTCTATTGGCACTGCCCCTGTGCGGGGCGGCAGTCACTTTCTTTGCTGCTGCAAAGAAAGTAACCAAAGAAAGCAGCTCGTTCAGGCCCGCGGTCACACGCAGGTTGGCCATGCTTGCCATCCCGCGGTGGCCCTCGCCTAAGTGTCGCCCTCGAAGGCCCAATCGGGCTTGGCTCGCGCACGGTCTGACAAGCTAGTGGTGTTAGGGCGCGGGTTCAGCACGAAAGAGCTTCGGCACAGCGCTACGCGCTGCCGTTGGGTATGCTAGGGAAACCATCGAATCACGAATGCAGTGAGATGGAAGCGTCGCAGTGCGCGTGCGCCCGCAAACCCGATTGACCCATCGGCCGCGAAGCAGGCCGGAGCTATTCGGTGCTGAACCAGTCAGTGAAGCGGTGCGAGGTGACAGACCGTGCGCGAGCCAAGCCCGGTTAGGCCTTTGAGGACGACACTTAGGCGAGTGCCACCGCGGGCTGGCAAGTATGGCTAACGTGCGTGTGACCGCGGGCGATGAGAAGCTGCTTTCTTTGGTTACTTTCTTTGCAGCAGCAAAGAAAGTGACCCCCGCCCCGGGGAGGGGCAGTGCTAATAGACCGACACGAAACCGGGATCCGGCGAAAAAAACAACCCCTAAACCGAAGGCTTAACCTCCCCCTCAACCACCCCATGCGCGGTCCGCGTCTCCGGCATCGCAAGCCAGACCATCAGAACCGCGAGCGCCCCCGCACCGGCGAGTCCAAAGAAGCTCATCGCAGTGCCAAAGCGATCAGCAGCAAACCCGGCAGCAGCCGTCGAAAGCGTCGCCCCAACTCCCGCCGCAAGCCCAAAAAACCCGATCGTCAGGTTGTAATGCCCGCGCCCGCCCGCGACATCCGCCGCGATGAGCGGCAGCATCACGCCGAACACCGCCGCGCTGATGCCATCAAGCATCTGCACCGGCACCAGCAGATACGGGCTGCTAACGCCCGCAAACAGAATCGCGCGCACCGGCAACGCGCAGAATCCGAGGATCAGCACCGGCCTGCGGCCCCACTTCTGCGCCTGTCGTCCGACCCACGGCGACAAAGCCGCGACGATGAACTGCGGCACGATGATGCACGCCGCAATCACGAGTTGAACGTTGTCGCCCATGTGCGCGGTCACTTCGCCGGCGGCGAGATTGAGCATCGCCGCGTTCGACAGATGAAACAGCACCACGCACGCCGCAAAAATCAAAAGCCGCCTGTCCTTCAGCAAGTCGCGCAAGGATTCGCGCTCTTCGCCCTCGGGCGTGAGCTTGGGCTTGCCGGGCGGTGCGCGCGGCACGACGGGCGGCGCATCGTAGTGAATCATGCGCAGCGCGAAAATCGCCGGCACCGCGAGTGCAGCGGTCAGGAAAAACACCGAACGCAGCGACAGGTACTCGCCGAACGCGCCCATCAACGCAGCGGTAAGCGCGCTGCCGATCGACGCCCAGCGCGCGTTGCGACCGAGCCGGTCGCCGAGATCGGCGCGCGAGACGAGGGCGAGCGAAATCGCCGCCATCGCCGGGACGAGCATGCAGCTCGCGAAGCCGTGCAGCACTTCGGCGGCGAAGACGGGGACGAACGTCGGGCTCGCGGCGAGCAGGAGCGCGCTCACGATGATCGCGATGATCGCGGAGAGCGCGGCGAACTTCTTGTTGCGCATCGCATCGACGAGCGCGCCTGCCGGCAACTGGCTCGCCATCGCGCTGATCGTGCCGACGGAAAGCATCAGGCCGATCTCGCCCTGCGTCCACTTGTTGGCCGCGAGGTACGAAGCAATGAAAGGGCCGAAGCCGGTCTGCACGTTGGCGACGAAAAAGTTCAGCCAGTCGAGCGCGCGCAGACTGCGTGCAATTACCATGTTGTGAATCGGTTCTCGATCTCGTTATCCGTTATCTGGCCGGGCGCGCGCCCGAAGCCTGTACCTGCGCCGATGCCGCGCCGGGCGCGCCTGTCGCCCCAGCCCCGGCCGCGCCCGACGAAGCCGGTGCCGAAGCCGCGCTCGCCGACGAAGCCGGCGCAGGCACGATGGGCGACACGATCTTGATCGGCTGCTCGGGCGAGTAGGTCGGCGCGGCCTTCATTTGCGCGTCGTTGAAATCCATCTGCAGTTGCCATTGCTTGTTGCGTGAGAGGACATGCAGGTCGCCCCAGTTGGCCGCGACATGCCGCTTGTCGCCCGCGAGCGAGCTGGAAAGATCGAGCACGAGCGCCTGGGGCTGCGCCTGAGCGTCGACGAGCACGTCCACCACGCGCCCGATGCGCGAGCCGTTCTTCTGCGACACCGTCGAATCGACGAGCTGCATGAAATTCGCCGGTGCCTCCGCGACGGGCTGCGGCTTCGGCACCGGATCGGCCGGTTTGCCCTTCGCGGGCGGCGGGGGCGGCACGAAGGTGATCGGCGCGGTCTTCGAATTCGGCGTGAAGCGGAAGGCCGTCCACGGGAAATTGACCTTGCGGTCGCCGACACCGAGGAAGCCCGCGAGATTCACCATCAGGAGCTTCGGCTTCGCAGATCCGTCGATATACATGTCCACCGCGCGGCCGACGACCTTGCCGTCCGGGCGCTGCACCTCGGCATCGAGCAGGCCGTGCAACTGATCGTGCTGCATGATGCGCGTCGAGATGATCTGCGGCGGCGGCGGCGGCTCGGGCGGTTCCGGCGGCGGCGCCACGGCCGGTTCGGGCGGCTTCGGCTTTACGACGCGGCGCTTCGGCTTCGGCGCGGGCGCGGGCTTCACGGAGGACGCCGGTTCGGGCGCCTGCACGGCGGGCAAGGGCTCTTCGGGCTCGCCGGAGCCGGCTTCATCGGGCGCCGGGATATACGAGTGTTCGACGATCGGCGCGGGCACCTGCTTGGGCATCAGCCCGCATCCCGAGAGCGCGAGCGCGGCGGCGATCGAAAGGCTCGCGGCGAGACGCAGCGCGCGCAACGTGCGCGCAATCGCGACGATGAACGCAGCCACGCGCAGCATAAAACCTGCGGCGGCATTGAAGGCGCTGTCCGCCCGACACGCTCGCGCAGGCGCGTGAAGGTCGATCGGCGACGCATCACCCCGATGCGGGATACCGCCTGTCATCGCAAAAGCTCCATGGTTCCGGGTCACCTGCTTGTCTGGTTCGTTGTTGGATCGGTGGTTGTCAGGTCGATTCGACGTGCGCGAGGCGTCGTTCGTTCAGCGGACTGAATTCTGCATGCAAGGAACATTGTGCCGGTCGGATGCCCTCACGCTTCAGGCGGCGGCGTCCGCTCATCCGATGACCTCGCAAGCCGTGCCGCCGTATCGGGCGCGCCCATCTTCTCGGCGGCGTCCCGCGCGGAGAAACCACCCGCGTCACGCGCATCCGGATCGGCGCCGCGCGCGATCAGCAAGTCGACGATCTCCACGCGGTTGAACATCGCCGCGATCATCAACGCGGTGCGTCCGTCGGGCGATGCGCCTTCGACATCCGCGCCGTGTTCGAGCAGCGTTTCGATCACGTCCTTGAAGCCCTTGAACGCGGCGCCCGCGATCGGCGTCTGGCCATTGTCGTTGCGCAGGTTCGCATCGGCCCCGTGCTCGACCAGCACCCGCACCGCGTTCGCGTGGCCATGGTAGCTCGCGAGCATCACGAGGCTGTCGCCCTTGTCGTTGCGCAGATTCGGCGGCAAGCCCTTGTTCAGGAGCGCATCGAGCATCGCCGCATCGCCACGGCGGGCGACATCGAACACCTCGCTCGCGAACGCGATCATGTCGTCGTCGGGGCCGTCGTTCGATTGCTTTGCCGCGTTCCGGTTCTGATCGTGCTCCATGATTCACTCCATTTCGATCGCGCCGCGTGCGCGGGCCTGAGTCTGTCGGGATGCATTTCGGCGCGCATGTCGTGTCGCGCTTGAATTTTGCATGCGCATCGAATGCATTCAATTTGGCATTCGGCATGCAACACGCATGCATGCAAAATGCGAAAGCGGACGCGGGATCAACCGGGAGCATACACAGGTTTGCTTGCAGCCCGCGCTTTTCCGCGGGCCGAGTCAGCAGGAATCGCGCCATGGCAGTGATGTTTCTCGCTTGCGGAGCGTGCTGCTTGACGCTTCTTGGCACGTCCCGTTAGGCTCGATGCGACTTTCACTCTACGCGCACGCATGTGCCATCGAATATGAATCAGGCACCTTCCGGGTCCGACGACACCGCACATTGGGACAACGCCGTGCGCCGCCGCGCGCCCGCCGCCGAACGCAATCGCGATGCGATTCTATCGGTCCTCGCGCGCGTGCTGCCACGCAGCGGCGTCGTGCTGGAGATCGCGAGCGGCACGGGACAGCACGCCGTGCACTGCGCGGCGGCGCTGCCGGGCATCGCCTGGCAACCGAGCGATCCCGATGCCGATGCGCGCGATTCCATCGCTGCCTGGCGCGCTCACGCAGGACTCGCGAACCTGAACACGCCGCTCGCGCTCGACGTACTGAACAACGATTGGGGCATCGGAAACGTGGCGGCCATCGTGTGCATCAACATGATTCACATCGCGCCGTGGGAGGCCGCCGAATCGCTCTTTCGCGGCGCGGGCGCGCGCCTGGCATCGGGAGGCGTGCTGTATCTGTACGGGCCGTATCGGCGCAACGGCGCGCATACCGCGCCGAGCAACGAAGCCTTCGATCAGCAATTGCGCGCACGAGATCCGCGTTGGGGCGTGCGCGACATGGAAGCGGTCGCGGCGCTGGGAGAGAAGGCCGGTTTGACGCTCGTGGAGACGGTCGCGATGCCGGCCAATAACTTCAGTGTGGTGTTCGAGAAGCAGGCGTAAAGCGGTCCGCGTTCACCGTGCGTTCACGCTTCGCCCGGACGCGCCACGAACGCGCCGCGCCAGCGCACGGTCGCCATCAGCGATGCCGCGACGATCATCGCTCCGCCGATCCAGCCCGCCATCGACACATGCTCGCCGAGCCATGCGCTCGCGAAGAGCGCGCCGAATGCGGGCTCGCTGCCCATCAACAGGGACACGCGCGTCGGACTGCTTCGTCCGATCGCGTAGTTTTGCGCGAAGAATGCAAAGAGCGTGCATGCGAACACGAGATACAGCACCGAGCCCCAGAACATGCCGTGGCCGGCGAGCGCGGGCAAGGGCTGCCATTGCGACGGCGCGAACATCAGGGCGATCGCCGCGCTTCCCGATGCGACGACGCCCGCCTGCACCGCTGTCACAGTGAGCGCGGGCAGTGGCGCCGCGCGCATCACGCGCTTGGTCACGCAGACCGACAGCGCACGCAGCACGGCGGCCACGAGGATGAGACCATCGCCGAAATTGAAGTCGAAGGACAACGCGCCATCGCCCGCGAGCAGCCACGCGCCCGCGAACGACACGCCGACCGCAAGCCACTCGGCCGCGCCGGGACGCCGCTTGAGCAGCGCCCATTCGACGAGCGGCGTCAGCACGACACACAAGCTGATGAGAAACGCGGCGTTTGCGGCGCGCGTATGCAAAACACCAAATGTTTCGGCGAGAAAAATCGAGAGCAGCAGCAGGCCGAGAACGAGCACGCCGCGCAACGTCGCCGCGCTCGCGTGCCGCAGATGGCGCAGGTTCACGGCGAGCAGGCAGAACGTGATGCCGAAGCGCAACGCGAGCAGCGCGAGCACCGGGGAGAACGCGAGCGCGGTTTTGACAATGCCGTAACTGCTGCCCCACACCATCGCAACGACGAAGAGCAGCAGGTCGGAAAGAGGAAGCAAGCGTCGGGCGGGGGATTCGATGGTCATGCGGCGTCTCCGTGAGGAATAGCCGTCATTGTCGAATGATGCAGGCGAAGCGATAATCCGGTTCTGACGCACAGCTTTATGGTCGCGAATGCACAAATGAACCCAGCCGATCTGTTCGACCTGATGCCCGATATGGCCGTATTCGCACGCGTCGTCGATGCGGGCAATTTTTCGGTCGCGGCGCGGCAACTGGGCAGCACGCCATCGACGGTCAGCCGCCAGATCAAGCGTCTCGAAGAGGCGCTCGCCACGCGCCTGCTCGAGCGTTCGACCCGCAAGATTCGCGTGACCGAGTCCGGTTATCAGGTGTATCGCCATTGCCGCGACATGGCGGCGGCCGCATCGGGCGCGGTCGATGCAGCCGGGCAGTCGTCGGGCAAGCCGCAGGGGCGCGTCGTGTTGTCAGCGCCCACAGCGTATGCAAAATCCGTAATTCATCCGCTCGTGCCGGCATTTCTCGCGGCGTATCCGGACGTCGATCTGCAACTCGTCTTCACCGATCACGACATCGATCCGCTCGACAGCGAGGTCGATCTCGTCATCCGCGCGACGAATCATCCCCCGCAAGGACTCGCCGCGCGGCCACTCGGGCGCGTGCGCTGGCTGCTGTGCGCAGCGGCGGAATATCTGCGGGAACGCGGCGTGCCGCTGCATCCGCGCGAGCTGGCGCATCACGATTGCATCCATCTCGGCGAAACAGCCGACGACAATCGCTGGCGCTTCACCCGAAGCGGCGAAACGGTGACGGTCGCGGTGCGCGGGCGCTATATCGCCAATCACGCGGGCGCGCGGCTGGAAGCGGCCGAAGGCGGACTCGGCATCGCGACGCTGCCGGAGTTCGCCGCCCGCGATGCGCTCGCGTCGGGCAGCGTGGAGGCCGTGCTCGCGGATTGGGAAACGCAGGCGCGCGCCTATCAGGGTCCTGTGTGGCTGCTTTATCCACCCAATCGCTTTCTGCCGCCGAAGGTGCGCGCGCTCATCGATCATCTGCACGCGCATCTCGGGCAGGCGACATGACGTGCGCGCGTGGGCATCGCCCGGCTATTCGGCACGCGCCGAAATGATCGACGCCGTGTAGACTGCGAATGGTCGTTCATTGCGCCGCGTGTGGATGCGGCGCTCAATCCGATCTCCTTTCAACGGAGGCGTCGTACATGCACGCAGCGTTACCGCAGGGCGAGCAGGAAGCCGGTTCCGTCGATACCCCGACGAGGCCGCCGCGCGATCTGCGCCGGGTCGACATTCATCCCGATCATTGGTATCCGCTCGCGTGGTCGCGCGAGGTGAAGGCCGGCCATACGCTCGCCGTGCGCTTCGCTGGCGATCCGATCGTGCTCGTGCGTACCGCGTCGGGCAATGTGTTCGCGCTCGAGGACCGCTGCGCGCATCGGCAAGTGCCCTTGTCCGCGGGCGTCGTCGATGGCGAATCGATCCGCTGCTGCTATCACGGCTGGACCTACGACTGCACCGGCCGCTGCACCGATATCCCCTATCTCGGCCGCGAGCGTCTGCCCAACGGTGTGCGCGGATATCCGTGCCGCGAAGCAGGCGGGCTCGTCTTCGTGTTCACCGGCGACCCCGCGCGCGCCGAAGCCGCGAAGTTCCCCGAGCTCGGCTCCGCCTCGGATCGCGCCTACAAGACGCGCCGCTTCGGCCGCGAGGTGAAGTGCCACTATTCCTTCATGCACGAAAACCTGATGGACATGAACCATCAGTTTCTGCATCGGCGACAGATGGGCAGCATGCGCGCGCGTTCGCTCGGCAGACGGCGCGGCGACGACTGGGTCGAAGTCGACTACATCTTCGCGCGCGAGGCGGGCAAGCAGCCGATCGGCGAGGCGCTCGTTTTCGGGGAAAAGCGCGGCGCGAAGCCCGACGATAGCGATAAGGACGTGATGACGATCCGCACCGACTATCCGTATCAGACGCTCAAGATCCGCACGAAGGACGACACCATGGTGATGGATCTGTGGATCGCCTATGTGCCGCTCGACGCCGAGCAGCGCACGAACCGCACGTTTGGTCTCTTGTCGATCCGCCGCCCGAAGATTCCCGGTTTGCTCGATGCCGCCTGGCCGCTGCTCGTGTGGTTTACCGAGCGCATCTTCAAGGAGGATCGGTGGATCGTCGAGCGCGAGCAGGAGGCGCATGACCGGCAGGGCGCGGACCACAATCACGAGGTGTTTCCGGTGATCATCGAACTGCGCGCGCTTCTGACGGAGTGCGGCGTGCCGCATGGCGCGGGCAGAAGCACGGGCGATACGCGCCGCGTGCACTTTATCCAGCCGATCCAGGAATAGCCCGTATCCTGAGATGTGCGGCGTTGCGCCGATTGCACGCCGCCCGCGGTGGCGCTATACAGAAGACAGAGACCACACACGGAGGACCATCATCATGAACAGCGACCCGACCAAGCCGCGCGATGACGACGCATCGGGTATCGGAGACGCGCATCCCGAAGTCGAGCATTTCGACGCGGCCATTTCGCACGTCGACGAATCCTACGCTGCGGGCAAGATGGCGGCCGGCGCGGCGAAGGGCATTCTGTACAGCATCATCGAGACGCTCGGCACGCTCGTCGGCGATCCGGACCTGCCATCGCACGCGCGCTCGGGCTATGAAGGGTTGCTCGAAACGGCGCGCGAACTGCGCTCAAAGATCGAGCACTGACCGTCGATCGGGCGGACCAAGCTTGCACCGCGTTCGCCTGATGTTCATTTTCACGTCGGGGCATCGTCGGGTAGCCTTCAGAAAATTCTCGATGCGCCGGCGCTCCTTGTCGCCTGAATAACGCGCGTAAGCGAGTCAGCGGTTCTCGGGCCATCTGCTTCGGCCATCCTTCCTCCCATTTCAAAAGGCATCGCCGGATTTTGCGGCGCAGCAACCTCGCGAGCCGCACGCACCGGGCCACGCGTCGCTTTCTCACGAACGGACGATCGTTTTTAAACATCCGGCACGTCATTGAACGGTCGCATTGAAGCCGTCGGCACGCCACGTTTCCGTCAGTCTGTTGTCAGTTTCGCGCCCGGTTGCCTAATATCTGCAAGCCAGAAAATACTGGTTAACCAGACAGTGAAAAAAAACGACACCCCAGTGCGTCTTTCTTTCCCATTCGGTCTGTAAGCCATACACTTGCCAGCGATAAAAGTTACGAGTTGAAACATAACGAAGTCGCGAACGCGGCACCGGTTCCAGCACTCGCACGCAAGTCATTGCCCACCGCTTGAGGAGAAAAAATGAAGGGTTTCACGTTGACCAAGGCCGCAGTCGTCGCAGCCACGGCGTTTGCAGCCGCCGCGCCGGCATTCGCGCAAAGCAGCGTCACGCTGTACGGTATCGTCGACGATTCGATCGTCTACCAAAGCAGCCAGACGAATCTGGCCAAGACGAACCCGGGCCGCTCGAACGTCAAGATGGCGTCGGGCATCTGGGCGGGCAGCCGGTTCGGCTTGAAGGGCGCGGAAGATCTGGGCGGCGGCAACAAGGCCATCTTCCAGTTGGAATCGGGCTTCGACATCAACAGCGGGCAACAGCAGTTCACCAACGCGATGTTCGGCCGCCAGGCTTGGGTCGGTCTGACGAATCCGGGCTACGGTACCTTCACGTTGGGTCGCCAGTACACCTCGTACTACACGCTGCTTTCTCCGTATAGCCCGACGAACTGGCTGACCGGCTACTTCGGCGCGCACCCGGGCGATCTGGACGGTTTGGACACGATCTACCGTGCGAACAACTCGGTCGTGTACACGTCGCCGAAGTTCTACGGCGTGACGGTGAGCGGTTCGTACTCGTTCGCGGGCGTGCCCGACAGCGTGTACCAAGGCTCGACGTGGTCGGCTGCGATCCAGTATCAGCAAGGTCCGATCGGTGGTGCGGTGGCGTTCTCGCGCATCAACAACGCGGCCAACGGCGGCGGCGTCTACAGCAGCAACTCGACGACGATCAACAGCACGGCAGCGACCGATGGCTCGGGCCAACCGGGCGTGTCGGCGGTGACGGCTGGCTACCAGCGCGCACAGGCTCAGCAGCGCTTCGCGGTTGCGGGCGGCTACCAGTTCAACAGCGCGTGGGATATCTCGGTCACGTACACGAACGTTCAGTACATTCCTGGCGTGAACTCGCGCTTCACCGACCAAGCCGTGTTCAACACGGCCGGCACGGTGCTGCACTGGAAGGCGACGCCGGCATGGGACTTCGCGGCGGGCTACAGCTACACGTGGGCGAGCAAGGCGAACGGCATCAACGACGCAGCGTCGTACCACCAGTTCAACTTGTCCCAGTACTACTCGCTCTCGAAGCGCACGGGCCTGTACGCACTGGAAGCATTCCAGCGCGCGAACGGCAACACGCTGGCTGTTCCGTCGAACACGTCTACGAATAGCCAGACCGCAGCGAACGCGACCATCGGCGATGGCTTCCAAAGCGCACCGTCGGCATCGCGCAGCATGTTCGCAGCAGGCGTGGGCATCATCCACCGCTTCTAAGCGACGTTTCACTGCGTGATGCATTAGGCATTACGCATGTTGTATGCAAAACCCGGACGCCTTGTGCGTCCGGGTTTTTTTACGTGCGGCGCAATGGTTGCGTCAGATGAACATTCCCCCGGACACTTCGACGCGCTGCGCCGTCATCCAGCGATTGCCATCCGAGAGCATCGCCACGATCGCGCCGCCGATATCGTCC
The DNA here is from genome assembly GCF_964261745.1 of Caballeronia sp. S22. Classification (NCBI taxonomy): domain Bacteria; kingdom Pseudomonadati; phylum Pseudomonadota; class Betaproteobacteria; order Burkholderiales; family Burkholderiaceae; genus Caballeronia; species Caballeronia sp. S22. Next base: position 1,635,872 of record NZ_OZ180035.1, read on the forward strand.
GGCAAGCCGACGCGCCCGAGCGCCGTGTTGTCCGCGACGAACTGATTGGTGTCGTGATCGTCACGTACGACGCCGCCGCCGAAGTCCGTCTCGATTGCCCCCGGCGCGATGGTGTTCACAGTGATGCCGTGCGGCCCGAGTTCCTTCGCGAGATAGCGCGTGAGCACCTCGATTCCGCCTTTCATCGCGGCATACGCCGCAAAGCCCGGTAACGCGAAACGCGTGAGTCCGCTCGACACGTTCAGGATCGCGCCTTCCTCGTGGAGATAGGGCAGAAGCGTCTGCGTCAGAAAGAACGGTCCCTTCAGCTGGATGTTGACGAGTTCGTCGAATTGCGCGGGCGTTGTTTCGGCAAAGAGCGCATGAATGCCGATGCCCGCGTTATTCACGAGAAAGTCGAAGTTCTCACGCTCGAACTTGTCTTCGAGCGTCTTGCAGAGCGCGTCCCCGAAGGCGGCGAACGTTTCGCAGCGGGCGACGTCGAGTTCCAGCACGGCCGCCTTGCCGCCGGCTTTCGCGATTTCGTCGACGAGCGATCGCGCGGCATCCGCATTGCGGTTGTAAGTGCCGATCACGCCGCAGCCGTGCTGCGCGAGTTGCAATGCGGCGTTGCGTCCGAGTCCGCGGCTCGCGCCGGTGATGACCGCGATCTTGCCGCTCATGGTTCCGTTCACGGTGACTGCTCCTTTGATTGCGTGCCCGATGGTTCAATGTAGGACGGCGCGGCGCACGCAGAAAGGCGCGTCGATGCTGCAATGCAAAGACGGCGGGCTCGGCCCTTGCTGCATCGATTCGATCGATACACGGACCGGGAGAATCGCATCATGGTCAATCGTGGAATGAAGGAAGGCAATCCCGAGCCGCCCGCGAGCTTCGAACGGCCGTTCAGGCTTTACGCGGTGGAGCAGCGCGTGCTTGCGCAAAACGTCGATGGCAAGGTGATCGACATCGGCGCGATGGATTCCAGGAATGGACAGTTTTGCGCGTGCATGGATTCGGGCGATATCGCCACGGAGCCGAAGCGCAGCGCGGAACTCGCGTTGAAGGCGCTCGCCGGCAAGCTCTCGTTCGATTATCTCGATGGTCTTTTCACGAGCGAGCGCGAAGCGGAGGTGAGTGGGCGGCTACAGGATTATCCGAGCGTCGAGTTCGAGCTCGACGAGAGTTAGCTCGCGACGAGACGTTCTATGTCGGCCTAGCCTCGTCATCTTCGTCGGGCGGATCGGCGTGGCGCGCACACGAGCAATCGGCATCCAACTTGATAGTCAATTCGGAATACTGAATTAATTTGGATCGATCGATGAATGCATGTCGAGAAGCCGTGCGCTGACGCGTTTCGAACTGGATCACGTCGATTGTTTTATTCGCGCGTGCCCGCCACGCGCGGCTGCATTTTGCGTACGGCGTGCAAAAAACGGCCGAACGCGCCGCGAGCGCACGCCGCGCAGCTTTCACGCCGATGTGCGATGCTAGTCGGGCGGCGGCAATCGGGGCATGCCGCATTCAATCGCGGGGTGAATCATGAAAAGAACGCCTTTCGCCACAGTCATCGTCCTTGCGGCAGCGACGCTTGCCGCACCTGCTTTCGCACGCGACGACGGTCCGCGCTTCGCGCAGGACCGGCTCGATGAGCTCGTCGCTCAGCACAAGGAAGCGAACCGTCACATCGCCCAGGGGCCCTCGCAGGAAACGCACGCTCAGTCGAAAGCGCAGCAGCACGGCGCGTCGTAGGCTGATCGTGCTTGCGGCCTGACGAAGCCCGTCGGGTCGCGACGCTGTCGATAAACCGGCGTGCAACGCGCCGGATGCGATCGTTCGCGCCGGTCTCGGCCGTTCATTTGCGCTCAAAGGTATGAAATTTGCGGCGGTGGCCCGGATGTTCCGTGGCTACACGCCGACGATCCTCCTCATCACCTTCATACAGAGCCATGCCAAGGAAAGCCCTATCGATTGCCATACTCTCCGTTTCCATTCTCGCAGCAGGCTGCGCGGGCATCGGCCCGGGCCGCCTCAAAGCCGATCAGGTGGATTACGCCCGGGCGCTCGGCGATGCGAAGAAGCGAGAAATTCTTGCAGCGATTGTCGGTTTGCGCTTCGCCGACGCGCCGTCGTTTCTCACCGTGAGCAGCATCATCGCCGCATATACGTTCGATACGACAGGCGGCGTCGTGCTCAATGCCGGCTCCGGCGCGCAACCTAACTATGCGCAGGCGACGGGCAGCGTCTCGTATTCCAATCATCCGACTTTCACATTCACGCCAACCACCGGCGATGCCTACGCGAGCGCCTACATCCGGCCGCTTTCGCCGACGCTCGTGATGCCGCTCGCGGAAAGCGGCATTCCAATCGACCTGCTGCTGCGCATCACCGCGCAGTCGATCAGCGGCTTGCAGAATGGCAATGCGCTGGGCGGGCCGAACGCATCCGGATCGCCGGAGTTCTTTCTGCTGCTACAGGCATTGCGCAGGCTGCAACTGGCGGGCGAGCTCAACATCGAAACTCGCAACACGGATGACGACAAGGCCGGCAAGAACGGCAAGCCCGACAAGAGCGCGAAGGGCAACAGCGCCGACAAGGGCGGCGTGTTCATCACGCTCGGCGCGACGCGCAGCGGGTCGAACAAGGAAGTGGTCGACGATCTAACGCTCGTGAGAAAGCTCCTGCACCTCTCCCCGAAAATGAAGACTTACGAAATCATCTATGGTCAATCGTCGGAGCAGAACCGCATTCCGATGGTCACGCGTTCGGTGCTTGGCATCCTCACCGATCTCGGCGCGCAGATCGCGGTTCCCGACGCGCAAGTGGGCAGCGGCGCGACCAAGCCGGGCATCGGGCTGATCGGTGGGGAGACGCGGCCGACCATCGTCGTGAAGGTGGGCGAGAAGGTGCCGCGGGACGCGTATGTGAGCGTGCTCTACGACGAGTCGCATTACTGGATCGATCGCGGCGACTTCGATTCGAAATACGCGTTCACGGTCGTGCAAAACCTGATGGCGCTCGCGGAGGTCACGGACACGGCGAAGTCGCCGGTGGTCACGATCCCGGCGAACTAGTCTGCCGGGTCCGTCATGGTCCTTCCTCTCGCTTTCGTGCATGAAGGGCCGTGACTACAATGATCCGATGACCGACATCGACATCAGGCTGCTGCAGGTGTTCGCCGAAATCCACGCGACGCGCAGCGTTTCGCAAGCCGCGGCGAATCTCGGGCTGTCGCAGCCCACGATCTCCTTCAATCTCGCGAAGCTGCGCGAGCATTATCAGGACCCGCTCTTCGTGCGCTCGTCGGCCGGGATGGAGCCGACGCAGTTCGCCAGCGACCTGCATCAGCGCACGGTCACGTTGCTCGCTTCGTTCGACGCGCTTTCGAAGCATCGCAAGTCTTTTGATCCCGAGACCGCGAAGCAGGTGTTTCGCATCGCGATGACCGACATCAGCCAGATCGTGCTCCTGCCGACGTTGCTCAAGCGGCTGCGTGCGATTGCGCCGGGTGTGCGCATTCGCGTGCTGCATATCGACGACACGACGCCACAGTTGCTGGAATCGGGCGAGGCAGAACTTGCGGTCGGTTTCATGCCGCAACTCGAAGCGGGCTTCTATCAGCAGAAGTTATTCACGCAGCATTTTGTCGGCATGGTGGCGGCCCATCATCCGCGCATTCAGAATGCCGCCGATGCGCCCACGCTCGATGCATTTCTCGCCGAAGGACATATCGTCGTGACGCCTTCGGGCACGGGGCATTCGGTCGTCGACCGCACGTTGCGGCAGCTCGGCGTCGAGCGTCACGCCGTGCTCGAACTGCCGAACTATCTGGGCCTCGCCAACATCATCGCGCGCACGGATCTGCTCGCGACGGTGCCGCTCAGACTCGCAGAACCGATCGCCGATGAAGCAGGCATCCGCCTGTTCGAACTGCCTTTCGACGTGCCGACGTATCAAGTGAAGCAGCACTGGCACGAGCGCTTTCATCACGATGCCGCGCATCGCTGGCTGCGCACGGTGCTGACGGAATTATTTCTGGAATCGCATGAACGCGGCGAAGGGCAATGAATGCAAAATGCCTTCCGGCGCTTTGCATTCAATATGCTTGATGCATCATTCAGCCACGGTCATCGCGGCCGAAGCGGCGTCGAAACTTTGACGGCGGCGCTCGCGCGCCAGCATGGCGAGTGAGATCGCCGCGATCACGCTCGGCACCGTGAGCAGCAGGAAGATGGTGCGAAAGTCGAACTGCTGGCCGAGCATCACGCCACCGAGAAGCGATCCCGTAACCGATCCGCTGCGGCCCACCGCGTTCGCCCACGCGACACCTGTCGCGCGGCTGCCGGTCGGATAGAAGCCTGCCGCGAGCGCATTGCCGCCGACCTGTCCGCCGCTCACGCAAACGCCGATGCCGAAGATCGCAACGACGATCATCGGCACCGATCCGCCCGCGAACGCACACAACACGATGAAGCCCGCCGCGACCAGATATGCCGACGACAGCACGCGATGCGGCTCGCGGCGATCCATGAGGCGGCCAAGCAGGATCGCGCCCGCCGTGCCGCCGATCTGGAACGTCGCGCTCATGAACGACGCCTGCCTCAGCGATAGGCCATTGCTCGACAGAAGCGTGGGCATCCAGCTCGACAGCAGATAGACGATCAGCAGGCTCATGAAGAACGTGGCCCACAAGAGCAGCGTGCCCGCGAGCACGTCCGGCGCGAAGAGCGCGCGCACCGACGACTTCATCGGCGCTTCGCCTGCTTGAAAGCGCGTACCGACGGGCAGCGAAGGATCGATGCTTCGAGCGATATGCTCGATGCGTTCGTCGTTGCGCGCGGCGGTCCTACGCTTCGCGACGAGCAGAAAGCGCATCGATTCGGGCAACGCGACGATGAGAACGGGCAAGAGCAGCAGCGGCGCGGCGCCGCCGATGGCGAGAATGCCGCGCCATCCCACCTGCGCGAGCAACTGCGCGCTGACGAGACCGCCGAGTGCGGAGCCGACCGTGAAGCCGCAGAACATCAGCGTGACGAGGCCGGAGCGCCGCTCGCTCGGACAATACTCGGACGTCAGTGTGATCGCATTGGGCATCGCACCCCCGAGCCCGAGGCCCGTGATGAAGCGCAAAGCGATGAGCCACGCGAGATCCGGCGCAAAACACGATACGAGGCTCGCGGCACCGAACACGCCGACCGATCCGACGAGCACCGTCTTGCGTCCGAAACGATCCGCAAGCGGGCCGAAGATAAGCGCGCCCGCCATCAAACCGAAGAGTCCTGCGCCGAAGAGCGGAGCGAGCGATGCGGCAGTGAGATGCCATTGCTCGCGCAAGGCCGGCCCGATAAAGCCGATGGACGCGGTATCGAAGCCATCGATGGCTACGATCAGGAAGCACAACAACAGGATGCGTTTCTGAAAGGAAGAGAGGGCGCGCGTATCGATGAATTGATCGACGCGCAAGGCGATGGGTGAGCTCAAGACTGTCTCCTTGTATCTCTGTTTTGCGAGGCCGTGTGAAGCGACGTTTTGCACGTCGGGGCTTCGCGGCTATGTCGCTTGCGGTGAGGCGGCCTGCATCGGGCCGCATCTGTCCTGCGGATCATAGACATCGTGTGCGCGGTGTCCATAAAGCCGCATCGATAGACCTTATCGATGGCGTCGATACGTGGCGCGAACCACGCTGCGAGGTGGGTTATCGAGGGGCTGAATGGCCGCGATCGAATTTGATTTTATGAACGCGATGGACGGCCTTTTCACGGACTCGTGCGGCAAGTGAGAGCGATGGACGTGCTTCCCAAGAACCGGCGGAAGAATCGATCACCGCTAAAGGGGCGGTGGCCCGACTGGAATTGCGGGCGCGGAAGACAGGTCGCTTATGACGCGCGGCGGACATCGAGCACTCGTGCGCACTTCGTAGTCGACGCGGCGTTCGCATGAGCTTCTACGATGCAGTCGTATGGCTTAATGCGTGGAGCCCGCTGAGTTATCCGGAGTGCGACTGGAGCCGCTCGCAGCCGGTGGCGTGAGGGGCAAGAGTAGGGGCAGGACGCGTCGGTGTGAATCGTCGCGGACACGATGCGACGATCGGCTGCCGCCGCGCGGTATTAAACATGTCGAATGCAAAATGCCATCGTGCACAAAGCATTTCGCGTGCAAAACGCAAGAGGGCGACATCGCACGGATGTCGCCCTCTTGTGTGATAGCCAACCGAAATCGGCCGGCGATGCTGTCTGCTTCTTACTGGCCGAAGTAGGCGCCGAGCGCACGCGGCTGAGTGCCGGTCGTGCGGCCCGACTGCGACGAGCCGTTGGTGACCGAGCCATAGTCGCTCGAGTGGACCGGCGCCTGGGCGAGTTGCTCAGCGCTCACGCGGGCTTGCGCTGCCTGGATGTTCGACGGATACGACGGGTCGCTGATGTTCGGGTTATAGCCGGCCTTTTCGAGTTGAACGAGTTCGGCACGCACCTGAGCGCGCGTGACCGGCGTATCCGCCTGTTGTGCAAACGAGAGTGCGGGAACGGCAAGAGCAGCGGCGACTGCGACTGCGGAAATGAACGTCTTCATGTTGACTACCTCCGATTCGGATATCTGATCGTGCTGCTGGTTTCGTGTTAAGCAGCTTGTGAACGGAGTGTAAAGACGAGCCTCCCGAAGATCATTCTCGTTTCCGTTGAATGATCTTTGTCGATATAGGAATAATTGCGTCGAGGCATTGTTGCATTGCGTGGAAGTGTCCGCGCAATGTCGGCGATGACAGGTTCGTGTGGTCCCTTCTTCTTGCACTGCATTATTAGCGTCACATTGGCCCGCTGTTTCTTTACGAATTTCGTAAAGATGCTTCTTTGTACCGGTGAATGATCATCGACGGCTGTGCACCTACACTTCGGTCGTCCGCTCGGCATGTCTCGAGACTTCCAGCGCGCCGGGCTTCATCGAATAACAGGGAGAGCCGATCATGAAATCATGGGTCAATGCAGTCATCGCAGCCGCCGTTTTGTCCGCACCGCTTGCAGCCTTCGCACAATCGAGCGCGCCTGTGAGTCGCGCCGAGGTTCGCGGGGAACTCGTCCAGCTTCAGAAGGCCGGTTATTCGCCCATCGCGGAAGACGCGTCTTACCCCGCAAGACTTCAGGTAGCCGAAACGCGCGTCGCCGATGTGCGCATCGCTCAGGCGCAGGCGGAAGGTTATGGAGCGTCGACGGGCGCGGCGTCGCAATCGGGCCGTGCGAGCAAGCGCGTCGATCCGCAGGGTGTGTTCTTCGGGCAATAAAGTAGTTCAAGATGTTCGGCGATCGGCATCCGTGATGCCACGTTCCGGTCGATTGCATACGAAATTCGAAATGCGCTTCTCGGCGCGGCTTGCGCGAACGTGAAGCAACCTCCGCCGCCGGCTAACCGGTGGTTTTGCCCAGTCCGTGTATACGGCTGGGCTTTTTTGCGTGTGTTCGGACCTCTCGTGAGACTGGAATTTCGGGTTAACGCGATGCTATTTATGTCGCAATAGTTGCATGCAAAATTAATCAACCGTCCGGTCGGTTAATAGTTATACTCGCTCCATCGCATCTCAAAAAAGACGGCGGAGCCCCGCATGTACACCCAATCCCTCGACCTCCCGAGCCCCACGCAGGCCACTGACGCGGACCGATCCGCCTCATCTCCCGACCAAACCCGCTTCGACGCGGTGATGCAGGCCGACGGCAAAATCGAGCCGCAGGACTGGATGCCCGAGGCCTATCGCAAGACGCTGGTGCGGCAGATTTCGCAGCATGCGCACTCGGAAATCATCGGCATGCAGCCCGAGGGCAACTGGATCAGCCGCGCGCCGAGCCTCAAGCGCAAGGCGATTCTGCTCGCGAAGGTGCAGGACGAAGGCGGCCACGGCCTGTATCTCTACAGCGCGGCCGAAACGCTGGGCGTCTCGCGCGACCAGCTCGTCGCTGCGCTGCACGCTGGCCGGGCGAAGTACTCGAGCATCTTCAACTACCCGACGCCCACCTGGGCCGATGTCGGCGTGATCGGCTGGCTGGTTGATGGCGCGGCGATCATGAATCAGATTCCGCTGTGCCGCTGCACCTATGGGCCGTACGCCCGCGCGATGATCCGTATCTGCAAGGAAGAGTCGTTCCATCAACGCCAGGGCTTCGACGCGCTGCTCGCGATGATGAAGGGCACGCAGGCGCAGAAGGACCTCGTGCAACAGGCGGTGGACCGCTGGTGGTGGCCGGTGCTGATGATGTTCGGCCCGAGCGACAAGGACTCGATTCACAGCGGCCAGTCCTTCGCATGGGGCATCAAGCGCATCTCGAACGACGACCTGCGCCAGAAGTTCGTCGATGCAACCGTCGAGCAGGCGAAGATCTTGGGCGTCACGCTCCCGGACGCCGATCTGAAGTGGAACGCGCAACGAAACGCGCACGACTACGGCGAGATCGATTGGGAAGAATTCTGGCGCGTGGTCAACGGCGACGGCCCGTGCAACAAGGAGCGCCTCGCCACGCGCGTAAAGGCGCACGACGAAGGCGCCTGGGTGCGCGAAGCGGCGCTCGCCTACGCGGAGAAGCAAAAGGTCCGCGCCCACAAACAAGCTGCATGAGCATGGAGACGATGAAGATGAACAAGGAATGGCCGATCTGGGAAGTGTTCGTGCGCAGCAAGCAGGGACTGGATCACAAGCATTGCGGCAGCCTGCACGCACCGGATGCGGGTGCGGCGCTGCGCATGGCGCGCGACGTGTACACGCGCCGTCAGGAAGGCGTGAGCATCTGGGTGGTGCCCTCGGCGGCGATCACCGCATCGGACCCGGCGGACAAGGGCGAATTGTTCGAGCCCGCGGCCGACAAGATCTATCGGCATCCGACATTCTTCGTGCTGCCCGACGAAATCAATCACATGTAAGGGCGACAGAGCTATGAGTCAGGACCATCTCGCCTACGTGCTGCGTCTGGCGGACAACGCGCTGATCCTCGGGCAGCGCAACGCCGAATGGTGCAGCCACGGCCCGGCGCTGGAGGAAGACATCGCGCTGGCGAACATCAGTCTGGATCTGATCGGTCAGGCGCGCCTCCTGTACACGCACGCGGCGTCGCTGGAAGCATCGCTTAACGGCAGCAAGAAAACCGAAGACGACTACGCGTACTTTCGCAGCGAGCGCGAGTTCGCCAACTACACGATCGCGGAGTTGCCGCACTTCGGCCCGCTCGCGGGCACGACGCGCGCCGAGCGCGATTACGCGGTGACGATCGTGCGCAACTTCCTGTACTGCGCGCTGATGATGGAAGTGTGGAGCGCGCTGCAGACATCGAGCGATGCGCAACTCGCGGCGATCGCGGCGAAGTCGGTCAAAGAGACGAGCTATCACCTGCATCATGCGCGCGACTGGCTGGTGCGGTTCGGCGATGGCACGGAGGAGTCGCATCGTCGTGCGCAGGCCGCGCTCGATTATCTGATGCCGTACACGCGCGAGTTCTTCGCCACCGATGCGATCGAACAAGCTGTCGCCGATGCGGGCATCGCGCCGCTCGCGAGCGAGTTCGAAGCGGCATGGCGTGAGCAGGTCGCATCGGCACTGGAAGAAGCGACGCTCGAAGCGCCCGCCGAGGTGAAGCACATCACCACGGGCAAGCACGGCGAGCACTCGGAGCACATGGGTTATCTGCTGGCGGAGATGCAGAGTCTCGCGCGTCAGCATCCGGGCGCAAGCTGGTAAATGAATACCGCCAACGCAACCATCGAACGCGCGTGGGACGTGCTCGAAGCGGTGCCCGATCCGGAGATTCCGGTGGTATCGATCCGCGAATTGGGCATTCTGCGCGAGGTGCGTCACGGTGACGATGGCGTGCTCGAAGTGGTGATCACGCCGACGTACTCGGGCTGTCCTGCGATGTCGCAGATTGCGGAGGACATCGCACACGCGATCGATCGGGCTGAGCTCGGCGCGCATCGCATCGAGACGGTGCTGGCGCCCGCGTGGACGACCGACTGGATCACCGACGAAGCACGCGAAAAGCTGCGCCGTTACGGCATCGCACCGCCGACGGGCGTATGCAGCAGCACGGAAAAGCCGATCCGCTTCGTGCCTTACCAGAAAGCGACGATCGCCTGTCCGCGCTGCGGCTCGACGCACACGGAGAAGCTGGCGCAATTCGGCTCGACGGCGTGCAAGGCGCTGTATCGCTGCATCGACTGCCGCGAGCCGTTCGACTACTTCAAGCCGTACTGAACCGAATCAACCGAATCAACGATAGCGAGCCGAAAAAACATGGCGACTCCGCAATTCCATCCGCTGCGCATCCGTGAGGTCCGCCCCGAAACCGCCGACGCGTTTACCGTTTCGTTCGAGGTGCCGCCCGCGCTGCGCGATGCGTTTCGCTTCACGCAGGGTCAGTTCGTGACGCTCAAGACGCATATCGATGGCGAGGAGACGCGCCGTTCGTACTCGATCTGCGTGGGCGTGACCGACTACGATCGCGACGGCGAATTGCGCATCGGCATCAAGCGCGTGCGTGGCGGGCGCTTCTCGAACTTCGCGTTCGATACCCTGAAGCCCGGCCACGAGATCGACGTGATGACGCCCGACGGGCGCTTCTTCACGCACCTGAACGCGGATCACGCAAAACACTACGTGGCGTTCTCGGGCGGCTCGGGCATCACGCCGGTGCTGGCGATCATCAAGACGACGCTCGATACGGAGCCGACGAGCCGCTTTACGCTCGTGTATGGCAATCGCAGCGTCGATGCGATCATGTTCGCCGAAGAGCTCGAAGATCTGAAGAATCGATATATGGACCGGTTCTCGCTGTATCACGTGCTGTCGGACGACCTGCAGGACGTGGAGTTGTTTAACGGCGTGCTGGATCAAGCGAAGTGCAAGGCGTTTCTGGAGACGCTGCTTTCGCCCGAAGAAATCGACGAGGCGTTCATCTGCGGCCCCGGCCCGATGATGGATGCAGCCGAAGCGGCGTTGAAGGACTCGGGCGTGGCGCCCAAGCAGATACACGTGGAGCGCTTCGGCACGCCGTTGCCGCAAGCGGGCGTGCCTGCCATCGAGATCACGGAGAGCACGCCGGCGGCGGATCTGGAGTTGATCATCGACGGCAAGAAGCGCAAATTGCGGCTGCCGTATGAAGGCGTGAGCGTGCTCGATGTGGGCTTGAAAGCGGGACTCGCGTTGCCGTATGCGTGCAAGGGCGGTGTGTGCTGCACGTGCCGCGCAAGAGTGCTCGAAGGCGAAGTGAAGATGGAGAAGAACTACACGCTCGAACAACACGAAATCGATGATGGCTTCGTGCTGACTTGCCAATGTCATCCGGTGAGCGAGCGCGTGGTGGTGAGTTTCGACGAGCGCTAAAGAGACGCCGTCCCGATTCCTATGAAAGACGCGCATCGCAACGATGCGCCTGAAGCCGAAGCATTTCCAGAACAATCAATTCAAGCCCGAAGCCCTTAGCAATGTAACCATTGTGCGGCTTCGTGGCGATCGATCATCCTCCACATCGAGACTTGTCATGACTGAAGCCTTCATCTGCGATGCGATTCGTACGCCCATCGGCCGCTATGGTGGTGTTTTCAAAGACGTCCGCGCCGACGATCTCGGCGCCGTGCCCATCACCGCGCTCATGAAGCGCAACGCATCGGTGGACTGGACGCAGGTGGACGATGTGATCTACGGCTGCGCGAACCAGGCAGGCGAGGACAACCGCAACGTCGCGCGCATGTCGGGCTTGCTGGCGGGCTTGCCCATCGACGTGCCCGGCTCGACGATCAACCGCCTGTGCGGCTCGGGCATGGATGCGGTCGGCAGCGTCGCACGCGCCATCAAGGCGGGCGACGGCTCGCTCTATCTCGCTGGCGGCGTCGAGAGCATGACGCGTGCGCCATTCGTAATGCCCAAGGCTTCGAGCGCTTTCTCGCGTTCGGCCGATATCTTCGACACGACCATCGGCTGGCGTTTCATCAATCGTGCGATGCGCGAGCGCTACGGCGTCGATTCGATGCCCGAGACCGCGGAGAGCGTAGCCGTCGATTTCGGTATCTCTCGCGATGCGCAGGATCGCTTCGCACTGCGCAGCCAGCAGCGCGCCGCGCGCGCACAGGCCGATGGCACGCTCGCGCAGGAGATCGTTGCAGTGAATGTGCCGCAAAAGAAGGGCGAAACGATTGCGGTCGATCGCGACGAGCATCCGCGCGAAACCACGCTCGACACGCTCGCCAAGCTGAAGGGCGTCGTGCGTCCCGACGGCAGCGTGACGGCGGGCAATGCATCGGGCGTGAACGATGGCGCATGCGCCCTCATCATCGCGAACGAGGAGGCGGCAAAGCGCAATGGCCTCACGCCGCGCGCGCGCATCATCGGCATGGCGACGGCGGGCGTCGAGCCGCGCATCATGGGCATCGGTCCCGCGCCCGCGACGAAGAAGCTTCTCGCACGCACGGGTCTTACGCTGGAACAGTTCGACGTCATCGAACTCAATGAAGCCTTCGCATCGCAAGGCATCGCGGTGCTGCGTCAACTCGGCCTCGCGGAAGACGATCCGCGCGTGAACCCGAACGGCGGCGCCATTGCGCTCGGTCATCCGCTCGGCGCATCCGGCGCGCGTCTCGTCACGACCGCGATGTACGAACTCGAACGCCGCAACGGCCGCTATGCGCTATGCACGATGTGCATCGGCGTGGGCCAGGGCATCGCGATCGCGATTGAGCGCGTTTGAGGGCGGCGATACATGACACAGGCTATCCAGACATCGGCGATCTTGGGCGTGATCGGCGCGGGGGCGATGGGCGCGGGCATCGCGCAAGTCGCGGCGCTCGCGGGGCACACCGTGCTGCTTTACGACCTCGACGCGAAAGCGCTCGACAAGGCGCACATCGGCATCGCGACGAACGTGCAGCGCCTGATCGACAAGAAGAAGCTCGATCAGGCAACAGGAGATAACGCCGTCGACCGCGTGCGTATCGTTACAAATCTCGCGGACTTGCGCACGGCGTCGCTCGTCATCGAAGCCGTCGCCGAGAGGCTCGACGTCAAGCGCGCGCTTTTCGGCGAGCTGGAAAGCATCGTGACGCCCGAGTGCATCCTCGCGACCAACACATCGTCCATTTCGATCACGGCGATCGCTGCGCCCCTGAAGCATCCATCGCGCGTGGTCGGCATGCACTTCTTCAATCCCGCGCCGCTGATGGCGCTCGTCGAAGTCGTGCGCGGACTCGCTACATCCGATGATGTCGCGCGGACCGTGTACGCCACGTCGGCCGCATGGGGCAAGCAGCCGGTTCATGCAAAGTCGACGCCGGGTTTCATCGTCAATCGCGTGGCGCGGCCGTTCTATGCCGAAGCTCTTCGTGTCCTCAATGAGCAGGGCGCGGACGCAGCGTCCATCGATGCCGTCATGCGCGATTCGGGCGGCTTCAGAATGGGCCCGTTCGAGCTGATGGATCTGATCGGTCACGACGTGAACTTTGCCGTGACGCAATCGGTGTTCAACGCGTATTTCAACGATCCGCGCTTTACGCCTTCGCTGATTCAGCAGGAACTGGTGAACGCGGGCTTTCTCGGCCGCAAGACGGGCCGTGGCTTCTATGACTATGGCGCCGATGCCGCGAAGCCTGCTGCGCGCATCGAGACGCATACGCGCACGCCTTCGAACATCGTGCTCGGTAAAAGCGCGCCGTTGTATGAGCATCTGCAAGCGCGCCTCGCTGATGCGAGCGCGAAGCGCAACGATATGCCCGGCCTCGTCGCTCAAATCGACGACGCGTATCTCTTCGTCACCGATGGCCGCACCGCCACCCAACGTGCGCACGCGCTCGGCATCGACAACATCGTGCTGATCGATCTCGCGCTCGACTATGCGCACGCGCCGAGCATCGCGATCACGCTTGCGCGTCAATGCGACGACGATGCTTACGCCGCCGCAGCCGGCGCGCTGACAAAGGCTGGCTATGCCGTGGTGCCGTTGAACGATATCGCCGGCATGGCCGTGATGCGCACCGTCGCGATGCTCGTCAACGAAGCGGCAGACGCTGTGAATCAGGGCGTCTGCACGAGCGCCGATCTCGATCTCGCGATGGAGAAGGGCGTGAACTATCCGCTCGGGCCGCTCGCGTGGGGCGAGCGCATCGGCATCGCACGCATTCACGATGTACTGCTTAATCTCGCAGCGCATTACGGCGAAGACCGCTATCGCGCATCGCCGCTGATTTCGGCTTTGCGCTATTCGGGCCAGCGCTTCCACTAAAGCGAATTCGCGTCATTCATCGATCATTCATTCAATCATGCAGGAGACAACCGTGGTCCAATCCAATGCGCAGCAAGGCGAACTGGAACCGATCGAGCGCGCGAGCCGTGACGAACTTCAGGCGCTGCAACTCGAACGCCTGAAGTGGTCGTTGCGACACGCCTATGAGAACGTGGCGCACTATCGCCGCGCATTCGATGCGGCAGGCGTGCATCCGGATGACCTGCGCGAGCTGTCCGATCTCGCGCGGTTTCCGACCACGACGAAAACCGATTTACGCGACAACTATCCCTTCGGGCTTTTCGCGGTGCCGCGCGATCAGGTCGTGCGTGTGCATGCATCGAGTGGCACGACGGGCAAGCCGACAGTGGTCGGCTACACGGCGAAGGACATCGACACATGGGCCAATGTCACCGCGCGCTCAATTCGCGCCGCGGGCGGGCGCAAGGGCGATACACTGCACAACGCCTTCGGCTATGGCCTCTTCACGGGCGGCCTCGGCATTCACTACGGCGCGGAACGTCTGGGCTGCATGGTCGTGCCCATGTCGGGTGGCCAGACCGAGAAGCAGGTGCAACTGATCCGCGACTTCGAGCCGAAGATCATTCTCGTCACGCCGTCGTATATGTTGAATCTCCTCGACGAGATGGCGCGCCAGGGCATGGACCCGGCCAACACGTCCCTCAAGATCGGCATCTTCGGCGCAGAGCCGTGGAGCCAGGGCTTGCGCAGCGAGATCGAAACGCGCGCGGGCATTCAGGCGCTCGATATCTACGGGCTGTCGGAAATCATGGGTCCGGGCGTCGCATGCGAATGCATCGAAACGAAGGATGGTCCGACCATCTGGGAAGATCATTTCTATCCCGAGATCATCGATCCGGTAACGGGAGAAGTGCTTCCTGAAGGCAGCACAGGCGAACTCGTTTTCACGTCGCTCACGAAGGAAGCGATGCCGATGATCCGCTATCGCACGCGCGATCTCACGTCGTTGCTGCCGCCGAGCGCGCGCTCGATGCGCCGTCTCGCGAAGATCACGGGCCGCTCGGACGACATGCTCATCATTCGCGGCGTGAATGTGTTCCCGAGCCAGATCGAGGAACTGATTCTCGCGATTCCGCGCCTGAGCGGCCAGTATCAACTGTGCGTATCGCGCGAGGGTCACATGGATTCGCTGTCCGTTTCCGTGGAAGCTCGCGCCGAAGTCTGCGCGACGTTGAACGACAGCGAGCGTGCCGGTCTCTCGCGCGAGCTTCAAAGCCGCGTCAAGACGATGGTCGGTGTGTCGACGCAAGTGCGCGTGCTCGATTCCGGCGAGCTGCCGACGACCGCCACGGGCAAGGCGAAACGCGTGCTCGACCTGCGTCCCGCGACCGTCTAAAAGCCCTGTTTTTCTTTAAGCGCCTCGCGTTCTGCGAGGCGCAATCCGCTTCCCACCAATTGGCGCTCGCGCTCCAATTTCGGTGCGGCCTCGCATTCTTCTGCAGAAATCCTTCCGCATAAACCCTCGCAACCGTTTGCGCGAATTGTTTCGTAAGCTTCTGTTGTGTCATCGTAGCGGGTGCATTCGCGCAGTAGTCGAACAGTATTCGAATAACGAACACCAAACGGGGCAGGCAGAATTTAGATGTGGATCGTCAGACTCGCGCTCAAGCGCCCGTACACGTTCATCGTCCTGTCGCTGCTTTTGCTGATCATCGGTCCGCTCGTCATCCTGCGCACACCGACCGATATCTTTCCGAACATCGATATTCCCGTAGTCAGCGTCATCTGGTCGTACACGGGCTTGCCGCCCGATCAGATGGAACGGCGCATCACGCTGAACTACGAGCGTGGCTTGTCGGTGGCGGTGAACGACATCGAGCATATCGAGTCGGAATCGCTGCCGGGCATCGCGGTGATTCGCATCTACTTCCAGCCGAACGCGAATGTCGATGAAGCGATCGCCGAGATCACCGCGCTCTCGCAGACGCAATTGCGCTCGCTGCCGCCGGGCATCACGCCGCCTAACATCCTGCGGTTCAATGCATCGACAGTGCCGATTTTGCGGCTCGCGTTGTCGTCGGCGGAACTCACCGAGCAGCAGCTCTACGACTTCGGCAACAGCTTCCTGAAGACGCAACTCGCGACCGTGCAGGGCGCATCGGTGCCGCTGCCTTATGGCGGCAAGCAGCGGCAGATCATGGTCGATATCGACTCGCGCAAGCTGCAGGCGAAGAACCTCGCGCCCACCGATGTCGTCAACGCGATCAGCGCGCAGAACCTGATTCTGCCGACGGGCACGACGAAGATCGGCTCGACGGAATACTCGGTCGGCCTGAACGCGAGCCCCGGTTCGATCGAAGGACTCAACGACATACCGATCCGCACGGGTCCGGGCGGCACGATCTATATCAAGGACGTCGCGCATGTGCGCGATGGCTTTCAGCCGCAGACCAATATCGTGCGCGTGGACGGCACGCGCGCATCCTTACTCACGATCAACAAGAGCGGCAATGCATCGACGCTCGATATCGTCGCGCGCGTGAAGAACCTGTTGCCGACGTTACGCGGCATGGTGCCCGAGTCGCTCAGGATCGAACCGGTAGCGGATCAGTCGCTCTTCGTTCGCGCATCGGTGTCGGGCGTTTTGCGTGAAGCGGTGATCGCGGCGGGGCTGACTGCGTTGATGGTCCTGCTCTTCCTCGGAAGCTGGCGCGCGACGCTCATCATCGCGATCTCGATACCGCTGTCCATGTTGACGTCCATCGTCGCGCTGTCCGCGATCGGGCAGACCATCAACATCATGACGCTCGGCGGTCTCGCGCTCGCGGTCGGCATTCTCGTCGACGACGCGACAGTTGCAATCGAAAACATCAGCCAGAACCTGGAAGAGGGCAAGGAACTGGAGCAGGCGATTCTCGATGGCGCACAGCAGATCGCCGTGCCGACGCTCGTATCGACGCTCTCGATCTGCATCGTGTTCATCCCGATGTTCCTCCTGACCGGCGTCGCGCATTACCTCTTCGTGCCGATGGCCGAGGCCGTCGTGTTCGCAATGCTCGCGTCGTACTTCTTCTCGCGCACCCTGATCCCGACACTCGCGAAATACCTGTTGCGCCATCACGAGCACATGGGC
Source organism: Caballeronia sp. S22 (assembly GCF_964261745.1). Lineage (NCBI taxonomy): Bacteria > Pseudomonadati > Pseudomonadota > Betaproteobacteria > Burkholderiales > Burkholderiaceae > Caballeronia > Caballeronia sp. S22. The sequence goes on from NZ_OZ180035.1 coordinate 1,653,203, forward strand.
GGCGATGTCGAATCGATGAAGGGCTCGCGCAATCCGTTCGTGCGCATCCATCTCGCGTTCGAGCGACATTTCGAATCTGTGCGCAATCGCTATCGACGCTTTCTCGAAGCGCGTCTCATGCATCCGGGACGCTTCGCGGCGCTCTTCCTGTTGTGCTGTCTGCTCTCGCTCGGGCTTGCACCGTTCCTCGGACGCGACTTCTTTCCGTCGATCGATTCGGGCGTGATCGCCCTGCATTTGCGCGCGAAAACCGGCACGCGCATCGAGGAAACGGCTGCGCTCACCGATCGCGTCGATGCACGCATCAGGCAACTGATTCCACGCGGCGAGATTCGCTCGATCATCGACAACATGGGCTTGCCGGTGTCGGGCATCAACCTCTCGTACAGCAACACGGGCACGGTCAGTTCCGCCGACGCCGACGTGCTCATCAGCCTGAACGAAGATCACGCGCCGACCGAAGGTTATATCCATGAGTTGCGAAAGCGCCTGCCGCAAGAGTTTCCCGGCGTGACATTCTCGTTCCTGCCCGCGGATATCGTGAGCCAGATTCTCAACTTCGGCGTGCCCGCGCCCATCGACATCGCCATCACCGGGCGCGATGCGCAGGCCAATCGCGCGCTCGCGAACCGCTTGCTGGAAAAGATCCGCCGCGTGCCGGGACTCGTCGATGCGCGCATCCAGCAGCCGTCCGATCTGCCGTCGATCAATGTCGAAGTGGATCGCACCAAGGCGCTGCAAGCGGGCTTCACGCAGCGCGATGTCGCGAACAACCTGCTCATCACGCTCTCGGGCAGTCAGCAGACGACGCCTACGTTCTGGCTCAATCCCGTGAACGGCGTGAGCTACAACGTCATCACGACGGCGCCGCAATACGACATGGACTCGCTGCAATCGGTGGCGAACATTCCGGTCACGTCCGCGAGCGGCAAGACGAATATTCTCGGCGCGCTCGCATCGCTGTCGCGCAGCGCGCGCGATGCGGTCGTCTATCACTACAACGCGCAGACCACCATCAATCTCTATGCGACAACCGAGCGGCGCGACCTCGGCGCGGTGTCCGACGACGTGCAGCGCATCATCGACGAAGCGCGCGGTGAGTTGCCCAAGGGCTCGTCGATCGATATGCGCGGCCAGGTCGAGACGATGAACGGATCATTTTCCGGTCTCGCGTTCGGCCTCATTCTCGCGGTCGTGCTCGTGTACCTGCTGATCGTCGTGAACTTCCAGTCGTGGCTCGATCCGTTCATCATCATCACCGCATTGCCGGGCGCGCTCGCGGGCATCGTGTGGATGTTGTTCCTCACGCACACGACGCTGTCGATTCCCGCGCTGACGGGCGCGATCATGTGTATCGGCATCGCGACCGCGAACAGCATTCTCGTGGTGAGCTTCGCGCGATCGGCGCTCGCCGAGCACGGCGATGCGGTGCGTTCCGCGCTCGAAGCGGGCTATTCGCGCTTCAGGCCCGTGCTGATGACGGCGCTCGCGATGATGATCGGCATGGTGCCGATGGCAATCGGCCTCGGCGAAGGCGGCGAGCAGAATGCGCCGCTCGGGCGCGCGGTGATCGGCGGTCTGATGGTCAGCACTATCGCGACACTGTTCTTCGTGCCGGTCGTGTTCTCGATGATCTACCGGCGCATGGAAGCGCGCGGCAAGGGACCGGACGCGGCGGCGAGAGAAGCGGCGCAATAGAACGAATCAATAAGCAATCGATACGTGGGTGGAGCAAGGATGAAAGAGCAGGGCTCGCAAAGATCGGGCAATCAGCGACGCGGGCGCTTATGGCTCGTGATCGCGCTCGTGGTGGTCGTCGTGCTCGTCGCGCAAGGCATATGGTCGCGGCGCGCGGCGCATGCGGAACTCGAGCGCGATGCGAACGAGCATGGCGTGCAGACGGTCGAGGTCATCAAGCCGGCTCGCATGAAGGCTTCGCAGGATCTCGTGCTCGCGGGCGATATTCGCGCGTTTTCCGATGCGCCGATCTTCGCGCGCACCAACGGTTATCTGAAACGCTGGACCGTCGATATCGGCACGAAGGTGAAGAAAGGCCAGTTGCTCGCGGAGATCGATGCGCCCGAGATCAACGATCAGCTTCGTCAGGCCCGCGCCGATGCGCAAACGGCGCGCGCGAACTATCTGCTGGCGAAGACGACTTCGGAACGCTGGGCGCAGATGCTGAAGAACAACTCGGTGTCGCGTCAGGAAACCGATGAGAAGAACGGCGACATGCTCGCGAAGGAAGCCGCGCTGAATGCGGCGCAGGCGAACGTGTCGCGGCTCGAACAACTCGTGTCGTTCCAGAAGATCTATGCGCCATTCGATGGCGTCGTCACGGCGCGCAATACCGATGTCGGCCAGTTGATCGATGCGGGCAGCGGCGCAGCGGGCCGCGAGCTTTTTCATATTCAGGATGCGTCGACGTTGCGCGTGTTCGTCGATGTGCCGCAGGCGTATGCGCGCATGATCACGGTCGGCTTGCCCGCGGATTTGCTGCTCAACGAGGAACGCGATCGCAAGTTCGATGGCATCACGGTACGCACGGCGGGCGCGGTCGATCCCGTCGCGCGCACGATGCGTGTCGAAGTCGATGTGAAGAATCCGACCGGCGAGTTGCTCGCGGGTGCCTATGCGCAGGTGCGCTTTCGTCTCACGAGCGCGAATCCTTCCTTCACGCTGCCGGGCAATGCGCTACTGTTTCGGCCCAATGGCGTGCATGCCGCGAGCGTCGATGCGAACGATCGCGTGAAGCTTCTGCCGATCACGCTCGGCACGGACTACGGCACGCGCGTGTCCATCGTTTCCGGTCTGAATGGCGACGAGCGCGTGATCGTGAATCCGCCCGATTCGGTCATCGATGGCGCGACGGTGCGTATCGGCCGCTCGGACACGGGCGCGGGTGCGAGCGGGGCCGCGCGCGGCGGGGCGGCGAAGGCGGAAGGAAACGAATCGTGATGATGCGCGCATCGGTCAGAATCGTAGGATGGCTAACTATCGCCGTATCGGCCGGCTGCGCTGTGGGCCCGGATTATGTCCGGCCCGACGTGCCGGTGCCCGCAGCGTACAAGTCGCAGACGCTGCTCGATCTGCCCGAGGCCGCGTCCGCTGCGGCATCGCAGGACTGGAGGCCCGCGCAGCCCGCCGACGCGACGCCGCGCGCGCCCTGGTGGCAGGTTTATGGCGATCCGCAATTGAACGCGCTCGAAGAACGCGTCGTGACTGCGAACCAGACCGTTGCCGCGGCCGCCGCGCGTTATCGCGGGGCACGCGCCGCGGCTGCGCAGGCGCGTTCGGCTTACTTCCCTACGATCACCGCGAACGCGGCATTCAACCAGTCGCGCGTGTCGTCGAACGTGCTGTACAAATCGAGTGCGGGCGTGACCGTGCCCGACTATCTGATCGACGCGCAAATCTCCTGGGAGCCGGATCTGTGGGGACGCATCTCGCGTGCGGTCGAAGGCGGCCGGGCGGAAGCGCAGGCGAGCGCCGCGGACCTGCAAAGCGCGATTCTGTCGATGCAGGCCGAGCTCGCGACCAACTACTTCGATTTGCGCGGCACCGTCGAAGAAGAGCGGCTGCTGGACGCCACGCTGCAAGCCTATGAGAGAGCGCTCGCACTCACGCGCGATCGGTTCGCGGGCGGTGTCGCGGCGGAATCGGACGTGGCGCAGGCGGAGGAGCAGTTGCGCGCGACGCAGGCGCAACGCATCGATCTGGAGACTACACGCACGAGCCTCGTCAACGCGATCGCGATTCTTGTCGGCGAGAATCCGTCGAACTTTACGCTCGATGTCGCGCCGCTCAACGAAGCGCATTCGCCGCATCCGTCGGCGGCGCTCGCGGTGTTGCCGCTCAGCGTGCCGTCCGCGCTGCTCGAACGGCGGCCGGATATCGCGGCAGCGGAACGGCGCGTTGCCGAGGCCAATGCGCGCGTCGGCGTGGCGACGGCGGCTTTCTTTCCGAACCTCTTGCTCGCCGCGACGGGCGGTCTAGAAGCGACGCGCTTTTCGTCGTGGCTCGAAGCGCCGAGCCGCTTCTGGTCGCTCGGTCCCCAGCTCGCGTTCACGGTGCTCGACTTCGGCGGACGGGCGGCGGCCCGAGATGCGGCACGCGCCGCCTACGACGAGAACGTCGCTGATTACCGGCAGACGGTGCTGATTGCGTTCGGGCAAGTGGAAGACAACCTGAACGCGCTGGAAGTGCTGCGCCGCGAAAGCGAAGCACAGCGCGATGCGGTCGATGCCGCCCAGCGCGCGCTCGGCAAGGTAAGCAACCGCTATGAGAACGGCGCGATCACGTATTTGAGCGTTGTGGTGACGCAGGCGATCGTGCTGTCGGATCAGCGCACGGCGGTGGGTATCGAACGGCGGCGTATGGCCGCGAGCGTCGCGCTCGTGAAAGCGCTGGGCGGGGGATGGACCACGGTTGAGTTGCCGAGCGCGGAAGCGGTTTCGCGGCGTGATTGAATTTTGCGCGATGCGTGCAAAATGCCATTGGGCATTGCGCATGCAAAATGCGCTTTTCCCGGCGCGCGAGACATGCCAGAAAGCAACGTCGAAGCTAGACGAGCAAAAACACACCGCACGCAATCAACGCAGCACTCCAGACCCAATCGACATTGATCCAGCCGCTTCGCAGAAAGCCGAGTCCGCCGCGTTCCTGCACGGACATCGCGAACATGGAAATCGCGGCGATCACGGCGAGCATCGCGCCCGTATGGACGGTCAGCGCGAGCGCGGTGGCTTCGAGCGCCGTGTTCGCGACCTGACCAGTACATAACGGCAAAAGCGCCGGCACGAGCATCAGTCCCGCGCCGTGCGCACTCGACATCACGAAGGACCACAACGCGAGGCCCGCAAGCCCGGTACGCATGCCCACGGTCGGACGTCCGCGATGCCCGCGCCAGGCGCTCCACACGCCCCAGCCGATCAGCAGCGCTCCGCACGCACGCGCGAGCATGTCATGGCCGATCGCCATGCCGAGCGTGAGCGCGCCCGCGAGCACGAGCGCGACCGATGCCGCGTGACCCAGCGCGATCGGCACGAGCGACACGAGCGCAACGCGGCGGCTTCGCGCATAAAGACCGAGCGCGACCGCGAAAAGCCATCCCATCGCGGGATTCAGGCCGTGAAACGCGCCGAGGCCCGCGGCCGTGACGATGAGCGCGGGCGACGCGGCGTCCATGCGAAACGTCTCGTCGCGTCTCAGGGATAGCAGTACGAATCCGACGAGCAATCGCCGCCCTGCAACCGGATCTGATGCGGCCGATGTCCCTTCGGCCAGTCGATGAAGAATTTCTCGTCGACGGTGAGGCCGCCGTTGGGATCGGCGTCGAGCTTCACCATCCATCCGTCGATGCCTTCGGGATAGAACTGCGCATCCACCGCGCCGTACAGCGAGTTGGTGAAGTAGACGCGGCGCCCGTCGCGGCTCACTTCGACCATCTGCGGTCCGCCGTTCAACGCGCCGTTCGCGGCGCCCGGATGCGTCGCCCGCGCGACCACGCCGCCGATGCGCACCTTGCCCGTCAGCTTCGGTGCGAAGGGATCGGAGACGTCGTATTGCAGCATGTCGCCCGTGCCCCAGCACGACACGTAGAGAAAGCGGTCGTCCATCGAGAGATCGATGTCCGAGACGAGCGGCGGCACCGCGCCGAAGCCCTTGAGCAGCGGCGGCAGCGCGTCGGCATCGGCGGGCTCGGCGGGAATGTCGATGATCTTCTTCACCGCCCATTTGTCCCCGTCGCGATACCAGGTCCAGATCGACGACGACAGATCCTTCAGGCTGATCACGCAGTTGACGAAGCCGTATGCCTTGGTCGGATCGTGCGCCGGGCGCAGTTCGAACACGAGCTGATATTCGTCGCCGAAATCGATCTCCTGAATGTGCCTGCGCTTCGTGAAGTCCCAGAAATGCAGCTTGCGCCCGTACTTCGCGCCGAGCAGCAGGTCGGGCACGAGGCCGTTCTCGAAGGTATCGGGCGTGCCCCATTCGCTCGTGACCATCGTGTCGTAGCCGAGATGCCACCATCCGTCATACGCGAGTTGCTGCGGACCGCGATCGACTTCCCAGCGACCGAGCGGATCGAAGCTTTGCTGATCGAGCATCAGCACGCCGCCGGGCGCCTTGCCTTCGGCATTGCCGAGCGCGGTGATATAGATGCCGCCCGGCCCGCAGTGCACCGTGTGCGGCCGCGTATAGCCGGTCTTTTCCGCGAGCTCTTCGGGCTCGATCGTTTTCACGATGACGGGCTTCTTCGGATCGGGCTTCGTATCGATGATATGAATGCGCGACGAGCGCAGCCCCGGCACGACGAGATAGCGCCGCTCCATATGCGGATGCGGCGCGTTCGGGCACAGGCACGACGAGCACGCGTTCCAGCCGAAGTGATGCAGTTCGTCGCCGGTATCGGGCATCGCGATTTCGCCGACGATTTTCGTGTAGTCCGGCGAATCCGGATCGACATCGACGACGGCGATCTTGTCGGGCGTCTGGCGCTCGGGATCGAACGTCGCGACGTAGGCCAGCGTTTCGCGCGGCGCTTTCGCCGCGAGCCGCGGGGAAGGGTAGAAGCTCGGATCCGGTTTCCATGTCGCCATGCTGCGTCTCCCGATTGTGTGGTCGTCGATTCGCTTGCAAAAGCACTATAGGACACAAGCACGCGACACGCTTCCGATGCACTCACGGCGCAAAGCTGCTTTTCTGCTTTGCTTTCGCACGACGCGTGATTCGCCGGGGAAAACAGCGCCTAAACTATAGGCATCGCCCCTGGACCGAAAGAGGAGGTAACGATGGCCGAGCCGATGATCAGCCTGATGGCGGGAGTCGTTCTGGTGCTATGCGTCGCGGTGGTTCTCGTGATGCATCACCGGCACCCGCATATTCCCGTTCCGAAGGCGCGCTGGCTGGATACGCATCCGCCGCGCGACTGGCGGCACAGGCATTGACCTGCAGCGGGACGTGAATTAAACGGTTAGGGCGCCGGCATCGACCGGCGCTATTTTTTGCGCGGCGCAAAACGCATCAGCGGCGTGGCCCTTTCATCGCCTCGGCTTCCATCGCGGCGTGCCATTCCTCGCTGTTCTCGATCGGGTCCATGCCTTCATCGATGAACGCGGACGCGCGCTCCGCCACCGAGCGTGTTTCCTCGTCGGTTTCGTCGTCGATGACGCTGTCCTCGTCGGCGGGCGGCTCCAGCATGTCCTGCAGCATTGCCTCCAGTTCGGGCGTATCCCACGGCTCGCCGCGCTGCTTTTTCTTCTTGATGTAGTGCCGGATTTCGGCATCCTGCTCGGATGTCAGCGGAAGCCCGCGGAAGGTGCGGTTGGCGTCTAAGTCACTCATGTTCGTTCCTCTCGCGCATAACCTGTGATGCGTTGGCAAGCGCCTCAAGTGTAACGCCGTTCGTGCGCAGGTAAAAACGGGCGATATTCAGCCGAGCGGCGGCAGGCGTCTTTCGATCGGCGTCGCTTTCACGATGGCCGTGCTCGTCGCGGCGCGCTCGGTCACTTTCCCGAGGATGTCGTCGAGATGCTCGATCGAGCGCAAATAGAGGCGGCACACGAAGCAGTCGTCGCCCGTCACCTTGTCGCACTCGACGAACTCGGGAATGCGCCGGATCGCTTCCTCGACGAGATGCAATTGCCCGGGCAGCGGCTGCACACGCACGATCGCCTGCAGCGTGTAGCCGAGCGCGCGCGGATCGATATCGACCGTGAAGCCGCGAATCACGCCTTGCGTTTCGAGCCGGCGCATGCGCTCGGCCGTGCTCGGCGCCGATAGCCCGACGCGTTTCGCCAGTTCGCTCACCGCGATGCGCCCGTCGCTCGCGAGCACGGCGATGAGTTCGCGATCGATGGCGTCGATCCCCATCTGCGGCGTGCTGCCCAGGTTTTTTCCCATGATGGCCTTCGATTCAAAGGTCGAAAGATGTCGATGCCTAATTTTAGGCATGGTTTTGGGCAGAGCGCATCGATAGACTTGAAACCATCGGAATTGCATGACGGGAACGAGATGAACACGGAAAGAATCAACGCGCGCTTCGCCGGCGCATCGAACGCGCATGAACTGCGTCGCGGCGCGATCGAGATGTCGCTCGCGATGCTGATGTCGGGCACGATCGGCTGGCTCGTCGTGTCGTCGGGGCAGACGCCCTGGAACGTGGTGTTTTTCCGCTGCGTGTTCGGCGCGGCGACGCTCATCGCGGTGTGCGCGGCGCTCGGCTTTCTGAAGATGCGCTATTTTTCGTGGCGCATGATCGGGCTCGTCGCGCTCGGCAGCGTGGCGATCGTCGGCAACTGGCTTCTGCTGTTCGCCGCGTATTCGCGCGCGTCGATCTCGATGGCGACGACCGTCTACAACACGCAGCCGTTCATGCTCGTCGCGCTGGGCGTTATCGTGCTGCGCGAGCGCGTGTCGGCATCGACGATCGCGTGGCTCGGCGTTGCATTCATCGGCCTCGTGATGGTGGTGCGCGTCGAGCCCGCCGTGCTGGCGATGCCGGGGCAATACTTGGAAGGCATCGCGTATGCGCTCGGAGCGGCCTTTCTGTACGCGATATCGTCGATCGTCACGAAGCGCCTGAAGGGCACGCCGCCGCATCTGATCGCGATGCTGCATGTGCTGTTCGGCATCGTCATGCTCGCGCCGTTCGCGCGCTTCGCAGAGACGCCCGCGTCGATCGGCGGCTGGTCCGATCTCGTCGTGCTCGGCGTCGTCAACACGGGGCTCATGTACGTGCTGCTCTACGGCGCGATCCAGAAGCTGCCGACCGCGACCACAGGCGCGCTGTCGTTCATCTATCCGGTGGTGGCGATCGTCGTCGACTGGCTCGCGTTCGGGCAAAGGCTCGCGTGGCTGCAGGTGGCGGGCGCGGTGCTCATTCTGCTCGCCGCGGCGGGGGTGAATCTGCAGTGGCGGATCGTGCCGCGCAGACCGAACCCGTAAGCCGCACGGCGACTACGCCGCGCGCGGCAGATCGCGCAGCGCCTCGGGATGCGCGACGGCCACGCGCAGGAGCGTTTGAGCTGCACCCGTTGCATTGCGGCGGCCTTGTTCCCAGTCCTGAATCGTGCGCACGGAGACGCCCAGCAGGGCAGCGAATTCCGACTGAGACACGCCGACCTTCGCGCGCGCCAATGCCGCGAAGGTCGGCTCGATGCGTGTGGTATGTGCCGCGCGGCCCTTCTTCATGTCCCGCACCGATTGAAGAAGGTCGGCCTGGAATTTCTCGAGTTCCTTATCCATGTTGAATCGCCTCTCGAAGCTGGTTGAGGAAAGCCGTTGGCAGATTGTCGAATTTGGCTTTCGAGTACGCGATCAGCAGCCAAATTTCGCCGTCTTCAAGGATGTTGTAGTAGATGACGCGCGCGCCACCGCGTTTTCCTTTGCCCGGCGTGGTCCAGCGGACTTTGCGTAATCCTCCCGAACCTGGAATGACAGCGCCCGCGAGCGGGTTGTTCGCAAGCCATACGATGAACGCCTCACGTTCAGCGTCTTGCCAGATCTCGGCGGCATAGCGCTGAAAAATTGCTGTTTCGATGATCGAGTACATCGCGGCATTATACGGCATTGCCGTATAGCGGCGTGTGAACGCGACGCGAGTCGGTTCAACGTGAAATGCCATGTCGTATAGAATGGCGCCCCTTTCCGACTACATCGAAATTCGCGCCATGTGGTTCAAGAACCTTCAGCTTCACCGTCTCCCCGCACACTGGTCCGTCACGCCGCAGCACATGCAGCAATGGCTCGCGCCGCTCGCGTTCAGCGCGGCGTCGAGCATCGAGAACGAGCGGCGCGGCTGGGTCTCGCCGCGCGGCGACGATGAACTCGTCTACACGGCGAATCGTCAGATGCTCATCGTCTATCGCGCGGAGAAGAAGCTCTTGCCCGCGTCGGTCGTCACGCAGTTCGTGAAGGAACGCGCGGCCGAGATTGAAGAGCAGCAGGGCTTCAAACCGGGCAGAAAGCAGTTGCGCGAGCTGAAAGAGCAGGTCACCGACGAACTCCTGCCGCGTGCATTCAGCATTCGCCGCGACACGCGCGTCTGGATCGATCCGGTGAACGGCTGGCTCGCGATCGATTCATCGTCGGCGACGGTGTGCGACGACATCATCGGCTTGCTGGTGAAGTCCGTCACCGATCTGCCGCTCGCCAGCGTGCGCACCGCGCGCTCGCCCGTATCCGCGATGACCGAGTGGCTGCTCTCAGGCGAAGGTCCCGCTGGCTTCACGCTCGATCGCGACACCGAACTGCGCTCGACCGGCGAAGGCAACGCGACCGTCCGCTACGTCGGCCACGCGCTCGAAACCGCAGACATGCGCCGCCATATCGAAGCGGGCAAGCAGTGCATGCGTCTCGCGATGACTTGGAACGACCGCGTTTCCTTCGTGCTGACGCCATCGCTCACGTTGAAACGTGTAAGCGCGCTCGATGTCATCAAGGAAGCCGCCGATCCCACCGCGGCGAACGACGACGAGCGCTTCGAATCCGATTTCATCCTGATGACGGGCGAGCTCGCGCGCATGCTGTCGGCGCTGACCGACGCGCTCGGCGGCGAAGAAGACCTGCGCGCGGCCGCATAGGAACCGGCGTCACGCGGACGGCGACGGCGAGAACGCGTAGCCGTTCTTGCCGTTGCGCTTGACGGTGTACATCGTTTCGTCGGCGGCGGCCACCAGCCGCCAGTAATCGTTGACGCGGTCCGGGAAGCTCGCGATCCCGATGCTCGCCCGCACGATCGACAGCCCCATGTGCGCATCGGTCTCGCCGACGCACGCGATGATTCGTTGCGCGATCACGGCCAGTTCGCCGTCGTTCGAAAACTCGCTCACGAGCAGCGCGAATTCATCGCCGCCGATACGCGCGACCAGATCGCCGCCGCGCACCGCCTGACGAAATCGACGCGATACCGCGATCAGGAATTCATCGCCGATGCGGTGTCCGTGCGTATCGTTGACGCGCTTGAAGCCATCGAGATCGATATACAGCACCGCGATGCGCGCCGAGCCGCGCGCGCCGCTCGCCAGCGCATTCGCCGCTTCCTCCAGCGCCGCGAAGAGCTTGCGGCGATTGGGCAGGCCCGTCATCGGATCGTGCAGCGACGCCTGCTCGAACTCGTTCGACAGGCCGAGCAGTTGCCGGTTGCGCTTCGCATACATGCCGAGCGCGGTGATGAGCACGCCGAAAACGATCGCCGATAGCGCGATCAACGTGTGCGACACGCTCAGAATGCGCTCGCGCACGTCCGCGCTCGCGCGATCGCGCTCGGTGCGCCACCAGGCGTAAGTCGAATCGAGCGCGGAGCTTGCCTCGCCGAGCGCGATGGCCGGCGATAGCACGGCCAGCGGCACGGAAGGCGCCGACATCGGGCTCGCCGACACCAGCGCGTGCAGCGACGCGAGCCGTGCCGCCAGTTCGATGCGCGACTCGCGATAGGCGGCCTGACGCTGGGCGTCGCCGGCGGGGGCGTTCTGCAGGGACAGCGCGGCGGCACGCGCGGTATCGGCGCGTTCGACCGCTTCGAGCACGAGCCCGACATACTCCTGCTGCAGTTGCGCGGAAAAAATCGCGCGGATCTGCATCGCGAGGAACAGCAGGCCGATCAGCAGGCACAGCAATGCGGCGCCCGCGAGCGGCGCGGGGCCGGGCACGCGCATGCGCACGAGCGCATGCCGCACACGGCCCGCCAGCGTGTCCTCAGGGGCGTGAATACTCCTCTCGCTGACGGTTCGGGACATTGTGTCGATAGCTCACTCGATGGAAAAACGCGCCCATGCGCGCGAACAGCCCGCCCTCGGGCTTCGCGTGCGGCTGCTGACGCTTGCGCGCCTGCGCGTACGGATCGGCGTTGCCGCGATTGACGGCGGCCCGCTGCGTCGCCGATGGCGTGCCGCGGCGTTGCACGGCGGCGCTCTGTACGGGCGCGGCGGAAGATGCGTCGGCTTGCTGTGCCTGAGCGGATACGGCGGCCGTCGCGAGGGCCGTGTCGGCGCCGTTATCTGCGACTGTCGGCTCATCGGAGGCGTCGGCGGCCGGTGCGTTGTCCGCGAGCGATGCCGTGTCGATGGGCGCAGGCGCTTCGTTCGACGCATAGGGGAGCGCGCCGGTCAAAGGCGTCTCGACGGCCCCCGCTGACTGCGTTTGCGCGGCAATGGCGGGCTGGTCGATGCCGAGCGTCCGGCGCGCGCTCGCCATCGCTTCGGCATACACGCGCTGGTCGTGGTTGAACCACATGCCGTACGCGACGGTGCCGAGCACGCCGATGCCGAGCGCGGTCGCCGATGCCATCCACAGCGCGAGTCGCCCGAAACGCAGCGGTGTGCGCAGGGGGCCGGGATCGTCGTCGTAATCGATTGCAGGCTCGGGCGGTTGAATGACAGTGGGATCATTCGCGGGACTTGCACGATCCGCGATGCTCTCTTCGGGTAGCTTTGCGTGCTGAGGCATGACAGCGCTCTCCAGAACGTATTCGTCAGACAGCGGACCGGCGCGGACGCAGGGCGCGCGCTCGGTCCGGCACTTGCCCCGCGCGTCCCGTCATTTGGACGATGAACGCGCCGCGGCGACGTCGAACGTGACAGCCGAATGCCGGTTCAGCCTGCACTGCCGGGCCAATTTTTGCCAAACAATGTAACTCGCGCCACATACCGCCACAATTAGGGGCGGCGATGAGGCGCGGGAACGAAGACGCGGATTAGCGCGTTCGATGCTCGGCGAAATGGGCGCTGGCGGGGCCGGACGGACCAGTGCGCGGTGATTTCACCGCATCGCACGACGCGACGGCGAAGCAAGTTCGGCCACTATTGCAGCATTCTTCATTCCAGCCCCGATTTGATGAACGGTGCATGCATCATTCTTCAGAGGAAGTTCCCGCGCGTATGTGAGGTCGCGCACATACGCGCGCGGCGAGATTTCGAGTGTGGAGCGCGCGCCACACTCCGTCAGCGCCGTTTCGCCGACACGACGAGCGCGATGCCGCCGAGTATCGCGACCGCGCTCGCAGCGAGCCGCGCGGTCAGCGGCTCGCCCAGCAAAAGCACGCCGCCCGCCGCCGCGATCACGGGCACGCTCAGTTGCACCGTGGCAGCCGTCGCGGGCTTCTGACCTTTCAACGCCGCGTACCAGATGACGTAGCCGAGCGCCGAGGTCAGCGCGCCCGATGCGGCGGCGTAGGTCAAGCCCGGGCCGTCGAAGCTCGCGAACGGCCACGCGAGCGCCGACACGGCGAGCGCGAAGGGCAGCGCACGCACGAAGTTGCCGGCCGTTTCGGCGACGGGGTCGGACCGGCCGCGTCCGCGCAGCGAGTAGACGCCCCAGCCGACGCCCGCCGCGATCATCAGCGCCGACGAAAACGGATCGGGCGCGGCGAGGCCCGGCAGCACGAGCCACACGAGTCCGGCGAGCGCGAGCAGCAAGCCGAGCCATTGCATCGCGGCGAGACGTTCGCCGATCGCGATGCCGTAGCCGATCATCGTCGCCTGCACCGCGCCGAACAGCAGCAGCGCGCCGGTGCCCGCCGCGAGCCGCACGTAGGCATAGGAGAACGGCGCGGCGTAGACGGTCAGCGCGAGCGCCGATACCCAGTTCCCGGCGCGGCGCGTATCGGCGCGAGCATGGCTGATGCGCGCGCGCAGCATAACCCACAGCACGAGCGCCGCCGACGCGATGCGCACGAGCGTGAAGCTCGCCGCGTCGATCTGCGTGCCTTTGAGCGCGAGACGGCACAACAGCGAGTTGCCGGCGAAGGCGAGCATCGCGACGACGGTAAGCATCGCGATGCGCGCGCCATGCGACGCGCTCGCGGATGAAGCATCGAAATCGGACTTGGACATCGGCAGCGCGATGGACGAGGGCGCCTCACTCTAGCGCAGTCGCGTCAGCCCGTGGTGAAAGGCTGCGGCGGCGCATCGCCTTCGGTGCCGAAGCGCTCGAATTCGGAGATCACCTGCGCGCCGAAGAGCAGCAGCGTGGCAAGCGCCTCCAGGCTGAACAGCACGACGATCGACGTCGTCAGCGAGCCATACACGACGCTCACCTGCGAGAGCGTCGCGAAGTACCACACGAGCACATGGCGCGTGATTTCCCACAGCACGGCCGCCGTCACGCTGCCGAGCAGCGCGAGCCGCAGCGACGGCCTGCCGACCGGCATCACGAGATAGATCGACGTAAGCACGAATATCTCGCCCGCCACGCCGAGCAGATAGAGCAGGAGCCGCGACACGCCCTTGAGCGACACCTCGACGCCGAGCAGATCGACGCTGTTGCTGCCCATCGCCTGCAGGCCGTTCGACACGAGCGTCACGATCAGCATGCCGACGCCGAGAAACAGGATGTAGCAGTAAGGCAGGAGCGCCGAGAGCAGAAAGTGCCGCCGCCGGATCGCGACGCGATGCACGAAGATCACCGACATCGCGTTCTCCAGCACGGTGAACGCGAGCGAGCTGAAGAAGATCATCGTGACGAGCAGCAGCCAGCCGAGCACCGCGCGATGCGCGAGGAAGTTGGCGAGTTCGCGCACGACGGCGCGCGCCTGGCCGGGCACGAGCCATTCGAGCAGATGCGCGAGGGTTTCGAGCAGTTCTTGCTGACCGATGAATTTGGACAGCACGATCACGATCAGGATCAGCAACGGAACGATCGACAGGAGCGCGTAATACGCCACCGCGCCCGCGAGCAGCAGGCCCTGGTTCGCACGGAACGCTCGCATGGTCCGCATCGCGAAGCCGAACGGATGGCGCGCGACGCTTCTCACCTGAGGGCCCAGCACAGGACCGAGAATCTTCGACATGGAACCTCCGCGGCGCGATGCTGCCCATCCTGTTCCGACGAGCAAGGATCGCTCCCGTGCGCGCACGCGCCTGGCGGAAGTCCGAAGCGGAAGGTCAGCCGGGGCGACGCGCCTCGCTGCGCGCGGCGGCCTGCTGCGCGGCTTCCTCGAACGCGAGATCGAGCAGGATATCCACTTCGCACGCGGGCAACTCGGTCGCGTCGACGTTGCGCAGTCGGCAGAAAAGCGCGAGCGCCTCGGCTGCGGCGGCGAAGGCGTCGTT
This sequence comes from Caballeronia sp. S22, assembly GCF_964261745.1. Taxonomy (NCBI): domain Bacteria; kingdom Pseudomonadati; phylum Pseudomonadota; class Betaproteobacteria; order Burkholderiales; family Burkholderiaceae; genus Caballeronia; species Caballeronia sp. S22. The sequence goes on from NZ_OZ180035.1 coordinate 1,668,256, forward strand.
CATATCGCGGGAATTAAGGCGTCGTTTTCTCATGGTTCACATAACGGCAGCCGCACGGCCGGACTTTAATGTGCGGCGGCGCAGCGCGCATTCCACTTTCACCTTCCGCTTCTGGATGGATTAACCTAGGTTCATAACACGCGCCCGTCGAAGGCACAGGAGGACATCATGGCCGCATCCCACGCAACCTCCGCCGCCGACCCGCTCGGCGCCGACGCCGAAATCGTCAACGCCGACGAACGCCTCTACAACCACGATCTCGCGCCCGTGCCGCGCGCAAAGCGAACCTGGAACGGCTACAGCATCTTCGCGATGTGGATGTCGGATGTGCACAGCGTCGGCGGCTATACCTTCGCGGCGAGCCTCTTTCTGCTCGGCATCTCCGGCTGGCAGGTGCTGCTCGCGCTGACCATCGGCATTCTCATCGTGTATGTGCTGATGAACTGGGTCGGCAAGCCGAGTCTCAGGCACGGCATTCCGTTTCCCGTGATGGCGCGCGTTTCGATGGGCGTGATGGGCGCGAATCTCGCCGCGCTGATCCGCGGCGTGGTCGGCATCGTGTGGTACGGGGTGCAGACGTATTTCGCGTCGAAGGCCGTTGCGACGCTCCTGCTTCTGTTCGTGCCGTCGGTCGTGGCGTGGCGCGATACGAGCTTCCTGCGGCTCGACATGCTCGGCTGGGTGAGCTTTCTTTTCATGTGGCTGCTGCAGCTCATCATCTTTCAGCGCGGCATGGAGATCATCCGCAAGTTCATCGATTTCTGCGGGCCGGCGGTGTATGTCGTGATGTTCGTGCTGATGGGCTGGATCCTGTATCGCGCGGGTCTCGGCAGCTTGAATCTCACGCTGTCGGGCAAGGTGCTGTCAGGCGACGAGCAACTGCACGCGATGGTCAACGCGACCCTGCTCGTCGTGAGCTACTTCGCCGCGCTGCTCTTGAACTTCGGCGACTTCTCGCGCTTCGCGAAGAGCGAGCGGCAAATGAAGATCGGCAATTTTCTCGGCTTGCCGTTCAACTTCGTCGCGTTTGCGATCATCACGGTGATCGTCACGGCGGGCAGCGAGAAGGTGTTCGGCACGATGATCATGGACCCGGTCGAGATCGTCTCGCGTATCGAGAACAAGGTGTGGGTGGCGATCGGCAGCATCACGTTCGTCATCGCGACGATGGGCATCAATATCGTCGCGAACTTCGTGTCGCCCGCGTATGACATCGCCAATCTTTTTCCGAAGCATGTGGACTTCAAGAAGGGCGGCCTGATCGCGTCGATTCTCGCCGTGCTCGTGTGCCCGTGGATCTTCGTCGACAGCCCGAAGGCGATCACGATTTTCGTGTCCGTGTTCGGCGCCGTGCTCGCGCCGATGTACGGCGTGATGATGGCCGATTACTACCTCGTGAAGCGTCAGCAGGTGAAGACCGCCGACCTCTACACGATGCAGCCCGGCGGACGCTTCTACTACGATGGCGGCTGGAACAAGGTCGGGCTCGCGGCGCTCCTCGTGTCGGGCGCGATCTCGGTCGGCTGGGAGCTGTCGACGCAAATGCTCAAGCTCCTGCCGCCGAACAATCTCGGCTGGCTGATCGGCGCGGCCGCGGGCGCGCTGCTCTATGTCGTGCTGATGCGCATGGCGAATCGAAAATAACGCGGCTTTATTTGAGCCACTTGCGCACGTCCTGCTCCCATTCGGGCTGGCCGCAGTTCGGCGGATTCTCCGGGCCGAGCACGGTGATGTAGCCCTTGTCCTTCATGCACGCCTCGTAGGCGCGCACCTGCGTGCAGCGGCCCGCGCCCGCTTTCTTCGCGGCGGCCTTGCATGCGGACATCGAGTTGTCCATGCCGCTGAAATCGGCATCGGGACCGGCATCGTTCCATGAGGGCGGGTTCGCGCTCGCCGAGAATTCGACGGGCGTGCTGCACGCGGCGAGCATCAGTGCGGCGGCGGGAAGAAAGCACGAGCGGAAAAGTCGATTCATCTGCTTGAACTCCTTTTTCTTAAGCTCTTGTTGAAGGCGCACGATCGGCCGCCTATTATTCCCCGCTGTCGTGACGCGCGTCGCGTTTTTTTATTCCGCCTGGAGCCCCGATGAAACTCATGCCGCTCGCCCGCGTCGTGTCGTCGTGCTTCGCCGTCGCAGTGTTATCGATCGCATCGCCCGCGTTCGCCGACGATGTCTCGTTCGGCGCGAGCCAGCTTTGCGGCTTGCAGAGCGCGCGCCCCGACCGGAACGCCGCCGTGCAGGTGAAAACCGTGCAGGGCAGGAACGGGCCGATCGGCTATGCGCGCTTCGGCCACGGCACGCCGCTTCTGCTCATCACGGGCTATCGCGCGACGCTCGGCGAATGGAACGCGTATTTTCTCGGCGCGCTCGCGAAGCATCATGAGGTCATCGTGTTCGACAATCGCGGCATCGGACGCTCGACGCCGATGGCGGGGCATTACGGCCCCGACTACGGCATCCGCGACATGGCCGCCGATGCCGCCGATGTCATCGCGGGTCTGAAGCTCGCGCGCGTGGACGTGGTCGGCTGGTCGATGGGCGGCATGATCGCGCAGCAGCTCGCGCTCGATGCGCGCGAGAAGGTCGAATCGCTCACGCTGATCGCGACCGCGCCGCCGGGTCCGGAAGCGGTGCCCTTGACGCCCGAAGTGCAGCAGGTGCTGTCGAGTTCGGGCGCGGACGCGTTTCCCAGAATCATGGCCGTGCTCTTTCCCGCCGATGCCGTCGCGGATGCGTCGAAGTGTTTCGTCGGCGACATGTTCGCGCCGCGCGGCTACAAGGGCCCGCCCGTGCCCGATGCGGTCGCGGATCAGCAGAATCGGGCGATGACGCAGTGGTTCGCGGATTCCGCCGCCGCCGATCGGCTGCGCCGCTCGCCGGTGCGCACGTTGATCATCGCGGGCGCGAACGACGATGTTCTCGCCGATGCCAACGCGCGCCATCTCGAACAGATGATTCCGCGCGCGACGCTCGATGTGGTCGCGGACGCGGGGCATGCGCTGATGTTCCAGTACCCGATCGAACTGGCAGGACATATTCAGGCATTTGTCAGATATATTAGGTAGGCGCTTAATTCTGAAATTTCTGAGTTTTTTATTTTGAGATTTGCGTCATAGTTGCGAGTCCCAGTATTTGGACTCGCAGCGATATGCAGTCCATCTCGAAATTCTGACTCATGCTCATCATCAGCCTCTTTTTTCGACGTTCCCCCGCGGCGCTGGACAATCATCGGCATTACGCAGCGCTGCACGGCTATCGCCACGTCTACGTCGAAGCGGCGGACATCTATGAGTCGCCGTCCGCGCAGTGGCTTTTCAGATACGAGACGTTGCTTAGCCCGAGCTTTGGCTTCTCAAGTAGCCGAGATCCGCGTCAGCGCTGGGTTTCGGCTATTTTTTAAGCTATCATGTACCCATGTAAATGAGTATTTTTGTATTGCTTTTCTGTGCATATATGCTTGAATGAGTGTTCATGTATATCGAACACGTCCCCAACCGTAACTCCCCTCCGGCCGTGCTATTGCGCGAGTCTTATCGCGAAGGCAACACGGTTAAGAAGCGCACCCTCGCCAACATCTCAGCGCTGCCCGCCGAAGTTATCGAAGGCTTGAAGGTTCTGTTACGCGGCGGCGTCGCGGTGGCCTCCGCCGAGGAGGCTTTCGTGATCGAGCGCAGCCTGCCACACGGACACGTGGCCGCCGTGCTCGGCGCGGCGCGCGCCTGCGGCGCCGAGCAGTGGTTTGCGGCCGCGCCTGCTGCGCTACGCTCGGTGGTGATGGCACTTCTGGTGGCGCGGGTGGTTTCGCCTGCCTCCAAGCTCGCCACCCATCGCATGTTGTGCGAACAGACCGCGACTCACTCGCTGTCGCGACTGCTGAAGTTGGACGATATCGAACTCGAGCAGCTTTATGCCGCGCTCGATTGGCTCGGCGAAGCGCAGGAAGGCATCGAGAAGCGACTTGCGCAGCGCCATCTGAGCGGCAGCATGCTGGTGCTCTATGACCTCACCTCCACGTGGCTGACCGGGCGCTGCTGCGAGCTCGCCGCCCACGGTTATAGCCGCGATGGCAAGCGCGACGATCCGCAAATCGTGTTCGGCTTGATCTGCACGAGCGACGGTTGTCCGGTGGCCGTCGAAGTCTTCGCGGGCAATACTGCTGATCCCGCTACCGTGGCCTCGCAGGTGGACAAGCTCAAGCACCGCTATGGCATCGAGAAGCTCGCCTGGGTGGGCGATCGGGGCATGCTCACGCAGGCGCGCATCGACACGGTCTTGCGCCCGGCGGGCCTTGACTGGGTGAGCAGCCTGCGCGCCCCGCAAATGGCCGCACTCGCTCAGGACAAGGGACCCTTCCAGCCCTCGCTATTCGATGAGCGCAATCTGCTGGAGGTGACCAGTGAGGCGTTTCCCGGTGAGCGACTCATCGTATGCCGCAATCCGCTATTAGCCGAGGAGCGTAGTCGCAAACGCGAGGCGCTGCTGCAGGCCACTGAAGCCGAATTGATGAAGATCGCCGAGGCGACCCAGCGCATGCGTAATCGACTCAAGGGCATCGAAGCGATTGCTTTGCGCGTGGGCCGCATCATCGATCATTTCAAGATGGCCAAGCATTTCGAGTTGAACATCACCGACTCGAGCTTTACGTGGCTGCGTAAGTCCGAACAGATCCAGCAAGAGGCCGCGCTTGATGGCCTGTATGTGGTGCGCACGAGTCTATCGGCAACGGAACTGCCCGCCGAGGCGGCCGTGACGGCCTACAAAGGACTCGCGGTCGTGGAGCGCGCTTTCCGTTCGCTTAAGACGGTCGATTTGCAGGTGCGCCCAGTATTCCACTGGAACGCCCAACGAGTGCGCGCGCACGTCTTTCTATGCATGCTTGCCTATTACGTCGAGTGGCACATGCGCGAGACCTTAAAGCCGATGCTGTTCGATGACGAATATATCGAATTCGCGCGTGCAACGCGGGTCTCACCAGTGGCTAAAGCACGGCGCTCGGATCACGCGAAAGCCAAGGATGCCACCCGGCTTAGCGAGGACGGCTTGCCGCTCCATAGCTTTCGCACGTTGCTCGATGATCTGGCTACGCTTGCCTACAACGTCTGTCACACCCCTCTCAATCCGCAAGCGAAGATCGTCATGATCACACGGCCGACGCCGGTACAAACAAAGGCCTTCCGCCTGCTCAACGTCAGCCCCGCAATCTGTACCCAGTAATCGTCTCGTTCACGCACGCATAACCGTGAGAAATCAATGGTCTATGCGCGGCGCACACTCAAAGTTCGGCTTAGCGAAGCGTGCCGCGCGCAAGACGACGAGATCGTGCTGTTGCTCAGCGAAAACGCCGCGATCGTCGAGCCGATTAACCTGGAGGCCGCGCTCGGGGAGTCCGACTGGCGGCTCACACGGCTGGAGAACAGCGAATATCCGCAGTCCGACGTGCAAATCTGGCGCAACACGGCGCGCGTTCGCTCGATGTTGCTGAACGTCGTGCATCATTGCCGCTTCGGGACCGAGCTGCCCGCCGTCGAAACCGAACTGCTGCGTGAATTCGACTGGGTCCACTGGACCGAGACCTCCCGAGACGAAGCGGGCGAGTTCCACGCCGTCCTTCCGGCATCGGGGGCACACTATCCCGTATGGCAAAGCCGGCGGGTGTTTGCGCTCAGCATCGCCGAGGGTCACAACGATCTGTCGCGCAAGGCCGCGCACCCCAGGCTGCGCGAGGCTTTGCTCAGCCATCTGAACGCAACGCGCGAGGACCCGCAGGCGCGCTCGCTCGTGCCGTTCCACGGCGCGCCGCCCCCGCGGACGCAGGCGCTCGACGTCTTCAATCCGGGCAAGAGTATCGCGATTTGCACGCTCTATACGCCGAACGTTGCGCAATATGGCTACATCGCGGAAGAGCGCATGCGCGCCTATTGCGATCGTCACGGCTATACCCTTTACGTGCATCGTGATGTTCCGGCACACCTCGGCGCACGCCTGCCAATTCGTGGCAACTGGGTCAAGCCGTATCTGCTGCTGGACAATCTGCCGCATCACCAGTGGGTCTTCTGGCTCGACGCCGATATCCTCGTCAACGATGTCAGCACGCCGCTCGAACCCCTGTGCGACGGGCGCGATATCGTGCTGGCGCGCGATATCGGCAACTGGTTCTTCAATTCGGGCGTGATGGGCTTTCGCCGCACGCACACCAACAGCACGCTGCTCGCGAGCAGCGTCGAAGGCATCGAGAACATCGAAGACAAAGAGAATGTCGTGACGGCCCCCGGGGATCAATATCACTTCAACCGCGCGGTCCTCGAACATTCCGGCCTGACCAACGACGACGTCTATAGCTTCGTCGAGATCAACACGCCGTGGGGTTTTCGCATGCCGTCGAGCTTTCTCGTGCATTACCACGGCATGTCCGAAGGCATGCGCGTCTTGCTGATGCGCTACGACATCGCGTTGCGCGAGCGGGAACTGGCAGAGGCGGCCTGACCCGTTTGCGCAACGCGCGGGCGCACCGGTCGAAGCCGCGCCCGCATCAAATCCATCCGCGCAGCCAGTGCCACGCGAGCGGGCCGCAGATCATGCCCCAGGTCATCGCGGCGATCACGAGCGCGATCATGACGGCCGCGCTGCCGCAATCCTTTGCCCGTCCGGAAAGTTCGTGACGTTCGAGCGATATGCGATCGATCGCCGCTTCGATGCTCGAATTGAGCAGTTCGACGAGCAACACGAGCAGTACCGATCCCGCGAGCAACACGCGCTCGGCGGCGCTCACAACGACCACCGCGGCGATCGGCAGCAGCACGATCGCGATGCATACTTCCTGGCGAAACGCGCTTTCCCCGCGCCATGTCGCGACGATGCCCGCCCATGAATGACGCAGCGCGAACACGGCGCGCATGAGGCCGCGACGCTTGACGTGCGGACCTTGCGCGGATGTGGATGAGGAACTTGTCGAGCGGTTCATGACGGCAATATTACCGCGCTGCCGACTCGAAAACGTTTGCCGATTCATACCGCACGAAGCGGCGATGAATTGGCTTGTCAGGAGATTCGACGGACCTTCATACTTCCCGCAGTCGTGAGGCGCAAGCACTCGCGTCGATAACTAGAAGAGAGCCGGGGATACATCATGAAGTCACGCTTTACCGCTGTTCATCTGCGTTCTGTCGAACTCGCTGATCCGCATCTCGCGCATCTGTACATGGAATGTGTCGATGCCGAAGCGCGTCTGTCCGGTGCGAGCAAGCTCGCGGCGGCGGCCGTATTCGAGGCCCGCGAAAAGTCGCTCGATAACCTGTGGTCACGTCTCGATGCGCTCGACCCGAGACTGTGCCGCGAGCTGAAACACGCGGTGCAGGACTGGCACGACATCGCGGTGAAGCTGCGCGGCGGCGAATGATTTGAGACGCGCGAGCAGCGCAACGAGACGCTGCGACATTCGCGCGGAAGGCCGTCGCCATTAACCTTTCTCCAACGACACAACGAGAGCGCAGCCGCGCTTTCGACGGAATTCACGGAGAAGGGCAATGGATAATGGTAATGGTAAGAACAAATATGCACCGATGCCGGTGGCGTTCTTCGGCATCGGCGTCGGTGCGCTTGCGCTCGCGGGCGCATGGCGCGCGGCGGCCCGCGTATGGACGATTCCCGAAGCGGTCCCCGTGCTGCTGACGGCGAGTGCGCTCGTCGTGTGGCTCGCGGTCCTCGTCGCCTATGGGCGCAAGTGGCTCGTCGAACGCGACGCGGCTATCGCAGAGATGCGTCATCCGGTGCAGTCTTCGTTTGCGGCGCTCGTCCCGGTATCGATGATGCTCGCCGCGCAAGCCGTGCAGGCCTATTCGCGCGAGCTTGCCATCGCGCTCTTCGTGATCGGCGTAGTGAGTTCGCTCGCGCTCGGCGTGTATCTGCAAGGGCGATTCTGGCAAGGCGGACGCAAGCCCGAATTCACCACGCCCGCAATCTACCTGCCGACGGTCGCGCCGAGCTTCGTCGCGGCAACGGCGGCGGCTGGTCTCGGCTTCACGCAACTCGGCATGTTGTTCTTCGGCGCGGGGGTGTTCTCGTGGCTCGCTATCGAATCGATCGTGCTGCATCGCGCGGCCGTGCATGAGCCGCTGCCCGAAGCGTTGCGGCCGAGCCTCGGCATTCAGCTCGCGCCGCCGGTCGTCGGAGGTGTGTCGTATCTCGCGATCACGCATGGCGTGCCGGACATGTTCGCCTACATGATGCTCGGCTATGGCCTCTATCAGGCGCTGATGCTGGCGCGTCTCATCCCGTGGATTCGTCAAAGCACCTTCACGCCTTCGTACTGGGCATTCAGCTTCGGCGCGGCGGCGTTGCCGACGATGGCGATCCGGATGCTCGAACGCGGCACCACGGGACCGATGGCGTGGATCGCGCCGGTGGCGTTCGTCCTGGCGAACGTGGTGATCGGTTTGATGGTCGCGGGAACCGTGCGAGCGATAGTGCGAGGCAAGCTGCTGCCGGCCGTGAACGTGACAGCCCCAAAGGACAACGTGCTCTCCATCGAACGCCGTGCGGCAGCGGGCTCACGCTGAAGTCATGAGCCATCGGCGGTACATCACAAGATCAACACCTCGCCCGAACGCAACGCACGCAGCGAAACGCCCGGCAACGCGGCGCGCAGTTCATCCAGAATCTGCGCGCCGTGCGGCGGTTTCAGATGTGAAATCAGCAACTCCGCCTTCAGTTCGACGCCGCGCACGTCATCCGCGATAAGCCTCGGACAATAATGATGCGCCGCATGCGCCAGCGCGATCTGCGCATCGGGAAACGCGGTCTCGACGATCACATGACGCAATCCGGGCAACGCGCAGACCGCCGCCCAGAACTCGGGATTGGTCGTCGTATCCCCGCTGAAGGCGAGGCACGCCGTCTCGCCGCACACGGCAAAACCCACTGCCGGCACCGTATGCCGCGCAGGCAATGCCATCACGGTGCGCCCATTCAACGTCACGCGCTCGCCAGTCTCCAGCGCTTCGAAGCGCACCCCCGGCGCATCCGGCGAAGGAATGCGCGTGAAGTCCGGCCAGATCAGATTGTTGAAGATATGCGCCTGCAGGATGTCGAGCGTCGCGCGGCTCGCGTGCACGGTCAGCGGCCCGCGGCGCGCTTCGCCCACGGCGTCGATCATGAGCGGCAGATACGCGATGTGATCCAGATGCGAGTGCGTGAGAAACACATGATCGATGCGCGCGAGTTCATCGTCGGTCAGCACGGCGACACCCGTGCCTGCGTCGATCAGAATGTCGTCATCGACGAGCAGTGCGGTCGTGCCGCCGGGATCGTCCGCCGCGTCCGGGCCAGTGCTGATCGCGCCGCTACAGCCGAGTACCCGAACATTCATGATGCGCCCCGCCTGATGGTTCATTTCGTATCGAATGCGCTTACGCAATCCCAGTCCTCGGGCAACGCGACGCCGCGCAGCGCATCGATGCGCTTGCGATAGATCGCATACACCTGCCGCTCAGGATACTGCGCCGCGAGCGTCGCGAGTAGGGTTTCCGCCTCATCCCACTCGCGTGCGCGATAGTGCCCGAGCGCCGCGTGCCAGCGCGCAAGCGCATCGGCGTGTTCGTGCGGCGGCCGCGGCTCGAACACCGCGATCGGCGCGACACGTCCCTTCACGCGCACGCGATCGATCTCGCGGAACACGACATCCGGCACGCGTTCACGCGTCGCCTCGCCGACGATGATGTCGATGTCGAAGCGTCGCGTGAGTCCTTCGAGCCGCGCCGCGACGTTGACCGCATCGCCCATCACCGTGTACGCCTTGCGCACGGACGAGCCCATGTCGCCGACCGTCATCGGCCCCGTATTGATGCCGATGCCGATCCACAATGTCGGCCAGCCGCGCGTCGTGAGCGTGCGATTCAGTTCGATGAGCGCCTCGCGCATGCCGAGCGCCGCGGCGACCGCATGACGCGCATGATCCGGATCGTCGACGGGCGCGCCCCAGAAGCCCATGATCGCATCGCCCATGTACTTGTCGAGCGTGCCGCGATGCGCGCGGATCACTTCGGTCATCGTGCCGAGATACTCGTTCATCAGTTGCGCGAGCGCTTCCGGCTCCAGCGTCTCGGCGATCGCGGTGAAGCCGAGCACGTCGCAGAAGAGCACGGTCAGCTCCGCGCGACGGCCCGCCATGCTGTAGTCCTCGGGATGGCGGCTCATCTCCTCGACGAGTTCCGGCGGCACGTATTGCCCGAAGAGCGCGGCGAAATAACGCTTCGCGCGCGCCTCGACGAAATAGCCGTAGGACATGTTGAGCACGTAGAGCGCGAGCACCGTGAGCAGCAGCGACGCCACCGGAATCGACCGGCCGAGCCGCGCGAACGCGACGAGATCCGCCGCGACGATCGCCGCGAACAGCATCGCGCTGAAGAGCGTCGCGCGCGCGGGGATGTGCCACGGCCACAGAAAGATCATCGCGAGACCGGCGAGCACGAGCAGCGACGCCTGCAACGCGGCCGCGAACGGCGGCTCGAAGCGGATCGTGCCGTCGAGCATGCCGCCGATCAGGTTCGCGTTCACCTCGACGCCCGGATACACCTCGCCGACGGGCGTCGTGCGCTGATCCATCAGCCCCGGCGCCGTGGTGCCGATGAGCGCGATCTTGCCCGCGAGCGCGCCTGCCGGAATGCGCTGCGCCAGCACGTCGGCGATGGAGTAGTACGGAAAGCTGCCGGTCGTGCCGCGATAGGGGACGAGCGCCGCGCCGTTCTCATCGACGGGAATGACGCGGGTGCCGCGCGGCGTCGCGAGCGCAAGGCCCGAAAGCGGCGCGGCAGGATCGGTCGGATCGTCGAAAACGGGCGTGACCGACGCGTCGCCGAACAGCGCGCGGAACACTTCGAGCGAGAGCGCGCCGTACACGCCGTCGCGAAACGCGGTGATGAGCGGCACGCGGCGCACGGAGCCATCGAAGTCGATCACCGGATTGAAATAGCCCGCGCGCCGCGCCGCGTTTTGCAGCGCGGGAAGGTTGCCGCCATAACTCGTCCAGTCGAAGAGCGTGAGCGGGTGCGTGCCGAACGCGCGCTCGCTCATCAGCGGCGCCGGAATCGCGCCGCTCGACGCATCCTGATTCGAGAAGTAATACCCGAGCACGACGGGATGGCCCGCAAGGGCATCGGCGAAGCGCTGGTCGTAGTTCAGGCGCGGCGCGAGCTGGTCGAGCGCCTGCCGGTAAGCGGCGTTATCGGCGAGCGCGCCGTGCGCGAGCTGGTCGAGCACGGCGAGGCCCGAGCTCGCGTCGGGTTCCGCGAACACCATGTCGAAGCCGAGCACGGCGATGCGCTCGCGCGAAAACAGCGTATCGACGAGCGTCGCCATGCGCGCGCGATCCCACGGCCAGCGGCCGAGCTCCGCGAGACTTTTCTCGTCGATGTCGAGGATCGCGATGCGCGCGTCGGTCGTGCGCGGCATGAAGAGGCGCACTTTGGCGTCGTAGATCATCGCGGACAGGGAGTCGATGAAGCGGATGTCGTAGCGCGCGAGCGCGTGCCCCGCGAGCGCGGCGACGACGGCGAGCCCCAGCGCCCAGCGCGCGCCCGAGCGTCTCAGCACGAACGCGATCGGCTCGCGCGCGCTCATTGCGCGGCCCGGATCTGCTCGTTCGCGGCGACGAGCCGCGCGGCCAGCACGCGCGCGACGAACTTGTGCATGCGCGCGGCGAGCGCGGGATCGTCGCTTTCCAGCCGCTTAAGCGTTGAGAGCGCGAGGCGCAGCACGACGGTCGGCTCATCGGCGACGACATCCGCGCTGCGCCGCGCGCCGGTGTACACGGCCATCTCGCCGACGATCGTGCCCGCGCCGAAGCTGCGCAGCCGCAACGTGCGCCCTTCGCCGACGGAGAGCGCCACCGTCACGCGTCCGGTTTCGACAAAGTAGATCGAATCGCCCGGATCGGCCTGCCGGAACACGTACTCGCCGGGCGCGAGCGCGAGCGTGTCGAGATGCGGGCGCAGCGCGTCGAGCGTGTCGGGCAAGGTCGATGCGAACCCGCCCGCGCGCGTCGCCTGCGACGGCTTCAGCGCGCGCAGCATCTGCGTTTCGATCCATTCGAGACCGTTGTCGAGGTCGGCGAATTCATGCGGGCCGCTCGCGCCTTTCGTATCGGTGATGCCTTTGGCGAACCACGCCTTCAACGCCGGCGAAAGGCCGGTCAGCACGAGTTGCGCGTTGGCGCGCGCGCACGCCTGGCGCAGCCGGACGAAGCTCGCCGTGCTCGACGCATCGACGCCATGCACGCGGGCGAAATCGACGAGCACGAAGCGCACGCCGGGGCGCGCATCGGGGGCATCGGCGCTCGCTTCGAGGCGCGCGCGGATATGCGTGAGTATCGAATACGCGGTGCCGAAGAACAGAAAGCCCTGCAACGCGACGCCGTAGAGCGCGCGGGCCTCGCCATCGAGCGCGCGGCTTTCATCGACGGTGCGCTCGACGTTCGAGCGCCGCCCGCGTCCGTCGAACTCCAGGCGAAAGCAGTTCACGCGGCCATAGCGCACGACGAACAGCAGACACGCGGCGATCACGCCGAGTAGCACGCCCGCGACGATCCCGTACGCCTCGATGATCACCATGATCGCGGGAATCAGCAGATAGTCGTGCCACGGCAGGCGCCGAAACGAGTTGATGAGCCATTCGTTGAGCATCGCCGCGCCGATGAAAATCTGCAGCCCGACGAGCACGGGCTTCGGCAACAGCGCCATCAGACTCGGAAAGCGCGCGACCACGACAAGGCAGAACAACGCCGCGAGCACGCCGGCGCGCCGGCCTCGGACGCCGAGACGCCAGTTGGTGACCGTGCGCGTCATCGACTGCGCGCCGACGAGTCCGCCCGCGAGCCCGGTCAGCACGTTCGCGATGCCCGCCACACGCATCTCGCGATTGAAGTCGACATCGCGCGAGGCCGTCACGCCGATGCTCGTCGTGTTGAGCAGCACCGTCATCGAGGAGACCGCGGCGACGGCGAGAATCTCGGGCGCGCGCGAGACGAGCGTCGGCAGCCAGGCGTCGTGCAGCAGCGCGAACGGCAGGCGCATGCCGGTGATCGACTCGTAATGAAACAGCAGGCCCATGCGGCGCGCGTCTTCCAGCGTCTTGCCGGAGCCGTGCAGCCCGCCGTAGAAGATGGCGATGCCGAGCGCGATCATCGACGGCAACACGATCACGTAGCGCGACAGCGGCGTGATGCGCGTGAGCACCAGCAGCCCGACGCCCACGACGAGCGCGGGCACGCTCGCGAGCCACGGCAGCGCCATGACGAGCCGCGGCGTCGCGGCGCCGACGGGCGTGTCGGTGAGTACGCGCAGCGCGCCTTCGAGCAGCAGGAGGCCGGTGCCCGCGAGAAAGCCGCCGATCACCGGAAACGGGATGTACTGGATCGCGTTGCCGCGTTTCCAGTGCGCGAGCGCGAAGAGCAGCGTGCCCGTCGTCAGCGACGACACCGCGATCAGCAGCAGCACGGTGGCGAGCACGGCGTCATCGTCGCCGCCCGCGGCATGCACGGACAGCGCGACGGACGAGGCCATGCCCGCGAGCAGCGCGGTCGCGTTCGAATCGGGGCCCGCGATCATGAAGGGCACCGAGCTCGTCAGCGCGACCACGAACGCGACGATCACGCAGCTCAAGAGCGCGGTCGGCATGCCGGCGGAAAGCCACGGCGTGAGGCCGGCCGAGAAGATCGTCGCGCCGTAACCGGCGGCGTAGGCGAGCGCGAGCAGCGCGGTCAGCACGCCCGCGAGGGCATCGACGCCGAACGCCGCGATGGCCGCGTGAACGCTCGATGCGCCCGCGCCCGGCGATGCGCGCATGAGTTTCGCGTCGCGGCTCGTGTTCTCGCTCATCGCCGGTCCCGCTAGCGGCACGCCGCCGACGGCACCACCGGCGTGACGCGCGACGCCCGGAGCACGCCGAACGGCGAGCGCGCATTGATGACGATCGTGCCTTCGCCCGCGCGCACGATCTGCCTGTCGACCTGATTGATCACGACGATCTGCCCGTCGTAGACGACGATCTGATCGCCCTTGCAATCCGCATTGGCGCCGGGTTCGAGATTCGCGCAATCGGTGACGGAATATTCGGTGCCGCGTATGCCGATGGTCGAAGTCGGCGTCTTCACGCGATAGTTCTCCGGCTTGCCTTCCTTCGCGACGAGTCCATCGACGGCGCGCAATCCGCCTTTCACGAGCGACAGGAAACTGCGGTCTTCCTGCGGCGCGTTCGCCGCGTAGCGAAAATCGTCGACGCGGAAGACCGAGCCGGGTTTCAGATACACGCGCTGCTTGTCGGTGAAGATCATCACGATCTCGGATGAGACGCCGGTCTGCACGGTGTCGCCGTTTTCGATGTTGCCGCCCATCGCCGCGACGCGCTGCGCGCCGTTCGCAGCTTGAATCGCGACATTGCCGACGAGCGCGGTGATCGTCGCGACCGGCTCGGCCGACGCCACGCGCGCGGTCATCGCCAGAAGGAGAAAGAGGAGGAAGTGTCGGACGCGCATCATGGTCGGTCTCAAAAGGACTTCGTGAGCGCGACCCAGAAGCGGTTCGCGTGGCCCGTGCCGAGCGTCGGCGGGACGTAGCCGAGGGTGTGCGCGTACGACATCGACAGCAGAAACTCGTGCGGCGCGGTGAAGGTCGCACCGACGCCGAGTCCCGAAAGCCTCACGTGATTGCTGCCGGGCACGACCGGATGCGCGACGATCCTGCCATCGGCGGTATCGATGAAACCCGCCAGCGTGACGAGCACCGGCACGAGCGATTGCCTTATCGTCTGCCGCACTTCGAAGGTCGCGATATACGCTTCGTCGACGGGCGCATCGCCGGTCGCATAGGCGCGCACCGCATAGGGCCCGCCGAGCGAAATCTGTTCGGACGAGTCGAGATTGCGCGAAGTCGTCTGGCCGTTGAGCGAGAAATAGAGCTGCGTGCCGTTGGCCTGATTGCCGATCACCTGCGTGTGCGTCGCGGCGAAGACGAACTTCGTGAACGAGCCGGCGATCTGCGACGCGACCTGCGCCGGCTGCGGCGACTTGAAGCGCAGGTTGCCTTGCTGGATGCCCGTGTCGAAGGTCGTGATGCTCTTTTCGAGCGTGAGATTGCCCGATACGCCGAGCCGTCCGACGTCGCTGTTCTTGTCGCTGACGGAATCGAATGCGCCCAGATGATCCGACAGCAGCTTGTGGTCGAAGCCGAGCGTCGTGTACACGTTGGCCGCTGGCGAGCGCAGCAGCGGATAGCTTACGAACGTCGAGAAGACGTTTGCGCTGCCGTAGGCGTCGAGATCGTCGAACTGGCCGCCGACGGAATACGTCGAGCGTGTGTAGCCGATGCCCCACGCGAGCCCGCTGCCGCCGACCGGCACCGTATAGCCGATGTTGCCGTAGAACTGCCCGGTGATCGAGCCGAGCAGCCGCGCGCCGAGCTGATCGCCGATGCCGAGCGGATTGTTCCATTGCAGCGCGCCGATGAGACGCGCGGTGCCGGTCGTCGCCTGGCCGTAGTTGTCGGCCTGCACGCTGCCCAAGAGGGGCCGCGCCTTCGGCACCTGCAGCGTCATGTTCGACGTGCCGGGCAGAAGCCCCGGCGAGATCGTCGCGTTCGCGCCTGTCGTGCCGGCCGCGTCCTGCGCGAGCAGCGTGGCGCGGGTCAGCGCGTGCTCGTCGATCACGTCGCCCGGTTTGAGGCCGCCGAAGAAGCGCGCGATGACCGCATCGCGCGTGCGCGACTGGTTATCGATGTCGATGCGCCCGTAATGCCCCTCGCTCACCGCGATGCGCACGATGCCGTTGTCGATCTGCTGCGGCGGCACGTAGGCCCGCGCCACCAGATAGCCGTGCCGGCGATAGAACGCGCTCACGCGATCGGCGGCGCTTTCGAGATCGTCGAGCGAACGGTCCGGGCCGATGAGCGGACGCACGGCGTCGAGCAACGCCTCGGCGGGGAAGAGCGTGTTGCCGGTGAATTCGAAGCCCTTCACCTCGAAGCGGATGCCGCCGGGCGCGCCGGATACGGGCGGCGGCCCGGGCGTGGGCGTCACGTTCAGACGCAGGTCGGAGGGCGGTAACGGCGCGGGCGATTGCTGCTGCTGTTCGCGCAGGATGCTGCCCGCATTCGGCAGCGCCTGGGCGTGCGCATCGCGGATGTCGCGCGCGCTCGCCGCGACGAGCGTCGCGAAAAGCACGGCGAGCCGGCGGGAAGCGCCGCTGCGGCGTCGTTCGCGGGGCCCGAAGCGTTGCACGCGCCCGGGCTTCACATGCGGCATACGTGACCGGGCCATGCGTCGTCCGGCAGGCGGCTGCCGTCGCTCGTCGAATCGGTGCGCTGCTGCACGAGCGGCGCCGACTCCGGCTGAAGTCCGGGCGTCGCATTGTAAAGCGGCGCGGGATTGGCGGCGTCGGTGCGCACCGAATCGAGAATGCCGGGCACCGTCGCCGCCGTCGTGACGACGGTCCCGGGCGTTTCTGGCGTTACCGGCGTTACCGGCGTTACCGGCTGCACGGGTGGCGAGGGCGGTGTCACCGGCTGAGCGGGCGCGCCCGCGATCCTCAACGTGCCGCCTTGCGTCGTGATCTTGTAACCCGTGGGGCCGCCCGTCGCGGTGATGGTGATCGCGTAGGTGCCGATCGTCGCTCCGGGCGCCGCGCCCGTGCTCGTCACGGTGAAGACGAAAGGCTCGTGGATCGACGGACTGTCGGCGAATGCGCCGCCGTAGTTCGCGCCGTTGTAGCGCAGCGCGATCGTGACGTCGTTCGGTCCGAGCGTGCGCGGCGTATCGAACGGCACGTCGAGGTTGATCGCCCTCAGCGTGACCTGTTGCAGCGCATTGAACGCGAAGCGGTTGCCCGATGCCGATGCGGCGCGCGCATCGGCGGCACCTGTGTATGCGTCGCCCCAGAGCGCGAGATTGGCGCTTTGCAGGCCGCCGAATGCGTCCGAATCGGGCGCGTCCGAGTACACGAGCCAGCGTCCGTTGGGCGTCGCAAGCGCCTGCGCGCCCGCGCGGTTCACGAAGGTCGCGGCCGCGAGCGTGATGGCCGTGCCGCTCGCGCGGCTCGCGACCGGTGCGGCGAGCGTGAGCGACGGCGCGGTGAGCGTCACTGCGCCGCTCGCCGAGATGCCCGTCAAACCCGCGACGTTGCCGATGGTGAGCGGCGCGCTATCGGCGAGGGCGATCGAACCGGCATTGGCGGCGAACGTGCCGATGCGATTCCCGGCGTTCGTCAGTTGATAGACGCCCGCACCGCCTTGCAGCGCGACATTGGCGGCTTCGATCGGCGCCCGCTGCGTGGCGGTGCCGCCCGTCGTCATCGAGAGCGTGCCGAGCGGCGCGCTGATGGACGCATCGAGCCGGATGCCGCTTTGCGCCGCGAGCGAAAGCATGTTCGACCCGCGCCACGCGACCGGGCCGTCGATCAGCACGAAGCCGAACGGCGCGAAGCCGGGCGGCGACGCGGCGCTGATCGACACATTCGTCGATTCGAGCACGCGCGAAAGCGTCGCGCTCTGGATCGTGCCGAAGCGCCGTCCGATGTCATCGTCCGCGCCGACGAGCGCCGCGAAATCGCTCGCGATACGCCACGTCCCGGTCTGCCCCGAGGCCGCCGCCGTCGTGACCTGCGCGTCGGGCGCGACACGCACCTGCGTGCCCGCCGTCTCGATGATGCCGCCGTTGCCGCCATTGGGCGCCGAGGCATCGAGCGTGCCGCCGACCTGCACGACGCCCGTGTCCGCGACGAGCCGGATCACGCCGTTCTGGTTCACGGCGCTGCGCGCGCGGATGATGCCCGTGTTGTTCACGACGTTGTTGAAAAGCGCGTCCTCGGCGCTCGCGGCGAGCCACGCCTGACCGCCATCGGCCTGAATCAGCCCGTGATTGGCCGCGAGCGCATTGAGCGCGCCGCGCTCCACCGACAAGCCGATCATGCTGTGGTCGCCGAGCGTGACGGCGATGCGTTCGCCCGCCGCGAGCGCCGCGAAGCCGCCGGGCGAATCGATCGTGCCCGCGTTGATCGCGCGCGTGCCGATCAACGCGACGTAGCCGCCGGGCGCGCTCTCGATCGTGCCGAGATTGACGACCGCGCCGCCGCCGCGATGGTGATGATGGCGCTCGCCGCCGGCGAACGTGTAATGGCCGCTCATGAAGTCGTTGGTCGACAGATCGAGCGACGAAGCGAGCAATCCTCCGACGTTCACCTGTGCGCCCGGCCCGAAGATCACGCCGTTCGGATTGACGATGAACACCTGCCCGTTTGCGTCGAGCCTGCCGAACAGCGCCGAAGGACGCGGCCCGACGACGCGGTTGAGCGCGATCGCATTCGCGCCCGGCTGATTGAACGTGACCGATTCGCCGGGGCGCGTGCTGAACGAGTTCCAGTCGATCGCGAGGCGGCCGCTGTTCTGCTGAATCGTTGTGTTCGGACCCGCGCTCGTCACGGAGCCGGAACCCCCGACGACACGCGCGCCGGTCGGCTCCGCGTGCGCATACGCGAAGGCCGCGCTCAGAAGCGTGGCGGAGCAAAAACGCAGCGCGGGGGACGCGGTGCTTGCGCGCAGAGCCTTGATCATGTCGGCAGACTCCTTTCTGTTGCGCTGCATCGTCGCGACGAAATGCAGGCGCACCATCAAGCAGTTTAGTGTTCCGAATCATGCATGCAACTACGCGTTTAGAGAATGTACGCGGGCGTTGGTTATGTGCGTTCGATTACGCACGTGATCACTTCATTTGTCTTAGGAATGCGATGTATTTATATGACGTTCAGACCGGCTCGTTCGCGAGCGTGCCTTCGACGAATTCCCGCAGAAACGCGACCCAGGTACGGATCTTCGCATCGAGATACTGACGGGACGCATACATCGCGTAGATCGTCATGCTCTGTAGTTCCCAGTCGGGCAACACGCGCACGAGCGCGCCGTTTTGCAGCCACGGGAGCGCCGCGAGCATCGGCAACGGAGCGATGCCGAGACCGTTCGACAAGGCGACGGCGAGCGCATCGGCGGAATTGACGCGCAGGCGGCCGGGTTCCAGCTCCACTTCGTGCTTGCCGCGCGGGCCTTCGAAGACCCATCGGTCGACCGGGAAGAAGGTCGTCACGAGTTGCAGGCACGCGTGATTCGTCAGGTCTTCGATGCGCTGCGGCGCGCCCGCGCGCTTCAGATAGCCGGGCGATGCGCAGAGCACGCTCGGCATCGAGCAGATTTTCGTGGAGACGAGCGCGGAGTCGGGCAACGTGGACGTGGTGACTTGCAGAAAGACATCGAAGCCTTCGTCGAGCATGTCGGGCACATGTTGCGAGAGCGTCAGCTCGACGCGCACCTGCGGATGTTCCTCCAGATAACGCGTGAGCGCGGGCACGACGTAGTGCTGGCCGAAGGTGATCGGCGCGTGCATGCGCAGCACGCCGCTCGGCGACACTTGCGCGTCACCCGCTTCGGCCTCGGAGAGATCGACGAGTTCGAGCACTTCCTTGCAGCGGGTGAGATAGCGGTTGCCGGCGTCGGTGAGCGCCACGCGCCGCGTCGTGCGATTCAGAAGACGCGTGCGCAGATGCGTTTCGAGTTCGGTGACCGCGCGCGATGCCTGCGCGGTCGTAATGTCCATTTGCTGCGCCGCGACAGTGAAGCTCGCCGCTTCCGCCACGCGCGCAAAGATTCTCATGCTCCGCAGTAAGTCCATCGGCCCGGCATCCGTTTGACGAAGCCGGAACTATCCCACGACGGCGCAAGGGCGCGCAACCGGCGCGGACGATGGGTGCCGGCTCGATATAAGCACATCCGTTTCAGGATTCACATCTGTTACAGCGCTTGTAACTCAGTGGGCAAGCGGCGCGGCTACGATGGATTCATGGCTGCATGCGAGTTCAGGAGCGCATCGCAGTCTCGGTGATGGCCTTATCTGAAGAGGACGAAATGAACATCAAGGGCTTGGTCGGGATCGGAATTGCGTTGTCGGCGGGCCTCGCTTGCGAAGCCGCGATGGCGGGCGTGAGCGTCGGCGTCAATCTCGGCGTGCCGGTGGCGCCGGTTTATGCCGCGCCCGTTTATGTCGCGCCTGCGCCCGTCTATGAGGCTCCGCCGCCTCCGCCGCCTCCGCCGGTCGTGTATCAGCCGGCGCCGGTCGTCGTCGCGCCCGCGCCCGCCATCGTCGTCGGCTGGCATGGCGACCGGTACTGGGACGGTTACCGCTACTGGGGACGCCGCGACTGGTACGCGCATCACGGCGGCTACGGCTATCGCCACTGGTAAGCGGAGAACGAAAGGGAGCGGGGCATCATCATGAAAACTTCATCTCGAACTCGAATCAGGGCGCTGATCGTGCCCGTTGCGCTGGTGCTGGCGGCCGGTCTCGGCGGCTGCGTGTATGCGCCGCCTTATGGCTACGCGCCCGCGCCTGCATACGGCTACGCACCTGCCTATGGGTACGCGTATGGGCCGGGGTATTACGCGGCGCCGTCGGTGTCGCTCGGTATCGGCTTTTCCGGCGGAGGCGGCGGGCACTGGCACGGACGTTGAGGCCAGCCTGAATCGAAGTGGAACGGCCGTTGCTGCGCTTTTCGCTGACTCTTCAGGAGATAAGCGCAACATGGCTGAGCAAACCGTAATGCTTCAGGCGCAGGGCGCGCGCTGCGAGCACTTCATGCTGCCGTCGAATGGCTGGGTGCCGAACAATTCACGCCTGCCGGTGCTCGTGTGGCGCGGCGCGATCGATCCCAAAGTCTCCGACTGCGCCGCGCGTTTCGAAGCGCTGTTCGTGCAAAACGGCTGGCCGCCGCAATGGCGCGACGGCGTCTTCGACTATCACCATTTCCATTCGACCGCGCATGAGGCGCTCGGTATCGCTTCCGGCGATGCCGAGCTGATTCTCGGCGGCCCGCACGGCCGTGTGATCGCGGTCAGCGCCGGCGACGCCCTCATTCTGCCCGCCGGCACCGGCCATTGCCTGCTGACGGCGGGCCGCCGGTTTCAAGTGATCGGCGCGTATCCGCCCGGTCAGCAATGGGACATCCGCCGCGACGCGATCAGCGAGGCAGACCGCATCGCGATGGAAGCGCTTCCGTTCCCGACAAGCGATCCGGTCGCCGGAGAAGACGGCCCGCTCGCGCGTCACTGGCGCTGAACCGCTCAGGCTTTGCTTTCCTTCGCGCACTGCGTCCGGCGCGCGCTGAACAACGGCACGCGCTTGACTACGCCCGTCGCGAGCGCGGTGCCGACGAGCACGATCGCGCACGCCACCGCCATCCCCACCGACACACGTTCCGCGAGAAACAGCGCACCCCACAGAATCCCGAAGATCGGAATCAGAAAGGTCACCGTGATCGCGCGGGCAGGGCCGACCACCGCGATGAGATGGAAGAACATCATGTAGGCCACGCCGGTGCACGCGACGCCCAGTCCGAGCACCGCGCCCCATGCGTGCGGCGATACTACGCCCGAGGGCCAGAAGAAGAGCGCGAACGGCAGGAGCACGAGCGTCGCGGCGCTCATCGTGCCGGCGGCGACCGTCAGCGAATCGACGCCCATCAGATGTTTCTTCGTATAGCTCGCGGCGACGCCGTAACTGGCGGACGCGGCGAGCGCGGCCAGCGCGGCGAGTGCAGTGGTCATCGGCGAGACGGGAACAGCGCTCGCATCGTGCATGAACATCTGGTTCCAGACGAGCGCGAGCACGCCGGCGAACCCGATCGCGAGTCCGGCAACGCGCATGCCGGTCAACCGGTCGCTGAGCCACAGGTACGCGACGAGCGCGCCCCAGAGCGGCGTCGTCGCGTTGATGACGGACGTGACGCCCGCCGACAACGTCAGCTCCGCATACGCGAAAAGACAGAACGGCGCGGCGGAGTTGAGCACGCCCACGACGATGAGCGGCCACGCACGCTCGCGCATCGTCGAGAACGCCTGTCGCGCCTTGCCGCGCAATGCGAGCATCAGCAGCAGAAACAGCGCGCCGATGCCCACGCGCAACGCCATCAGCGGCGCGACGCCGAGATCGGTCACGCCGACGCGGATGAACAGGAACGAGCCGCCCCACAACGCGGCGAGGATGAACAGTTGAGCGAGATTGACGGGATTCATGGCGGGCTTCGCATAAGGAGTAGGAGGGCGAAGCCATCGTATCGGCGTGCGGCAGGCCGACGTTTCGGCCCGGCGTGAAACGAAAGATGCAGCGTTATCGGCGCGGCTCGTGCTCGCCGCTTCGTTCGGGACGCTCGCCCGGCTTCGCTCTACGCCAAGGATCGTAAGCGCGTGCGCACGCGCGGACAAACGAGCAATTCTCACCGCTATGTGAGAAAAATTGTCATGAGCGGCGGGGCGTGCCGGGCCGCCGGCGCGCGGGTTGCCGGCGCGTGGATTCGGTGCGACTCTTGCATCATTGGAAGATGGATGAAGGTTTTGCAGCGCGATGGACGCGGTCAACTGGAGAAAAGCCATGGACAATGCAAACGGCAGCGCATCCACGATTCAATCGATGCAAACGGACGATCCGCCGCTCGCGCGCCGCACGGTGACGAGCGCGATGGAAGCGGCGCTCGCGCCGGGCATGGCGCACGGGCAGGCCGCGAGCGTGACGCCGCTCACGCCTGGCGCGGCGCACAGGCCGGCGATGTATGCGCCGTATCACGTGCACGGCAGCGTGCTCGAAGGCGGCGACAGTCCGTCGGTGCTCGCGCAACCGGCCGCCACCACTTCCGCGGGGCAGGGCAGCCAATACCATCCGTCGCGGCCAGCGCCGCGGCGCGCGCGCGACATGCTGACGGGAGCGCAGGATGTCGTCGCGACGCGATATCGGCAGGCGAGGGAAGGCACCGATGACTACGTGCACGACAACCCCTGGAAGTCGATCGCGCTGGCGGCGGTCGGCGGCCTGATCGTCGGACTGCTGGCCGCGCGCTGAAGAACCGGCGGCCGACGTAACGGCGTGTAAGCAGGCGGCAGGCGGGCCTCAACCTTGCTGTATCAAAGGTACCGACACGGCTCCTTGCCGTGCCGGGCCGACATGGAAGAACGATCGTACGATCTTTGCAACGAGCGGTGCGAAATATTCAATCCGCTGACCATGGCGCTCGCGGGTCCACGACGCGTGTTGATCGTGCATTCGGAATCGAACGTCGGCGATTCTTTCGCGCTTCTGCTCGCGATGCGGGGCTTCGAGGCCGTGCAGATCGGCGATGCGCTCGGCGTCCTGCAGTTTCTGCGTAAATGGCGGCCGCAAGTGCTGTTCGTCGATACGCTCATCGGCGAACTTCACGATCATGCGCTCGCGCGCACGCTGCGCGATACGCTGATGCTGGATCGGCTGGAAGGCGAAGTGGAGATGTTCATCGCGCTCGCCGCCGATGCAGGACGCGACCCGCGCGACACGCTCCACGCAGCCGGCTATGACGGCTTTTGCAGAACGCCGTGTCCGGTGTGGTGGATGTTCGATGTATTGAAATGCTTCTATGCACAGTGACGCAGGCGGCCAGCCGATGAGCCGCCGCCCGCCGCGCTGTCTCAGACCGCCCGGGAAGCCTTGAAATCGCTGGTTTCCAGCTCGACCGACTGGCCGTGGTTGCGCTCCAGCGTGCGCCGGGCCGCATCTTCTATTTGCACGCGTCCTCCTTCGAACGCGGAGAGGAGATCGTGCGACGACGTCCCGCTGTTGCCGAAGTGATCGTTGAGCGCATCGAGGGAGACGCTGCACCACACTTCGCGGCCATCCACCCTGGCCTCGAAAGCGACACGCGCTGCCGCCACGACATGACGCCGCCCGCTGAACTCTATCGTCATCCTTATCACCTCCTGTTATCCGATCGGAACACGTTAAGCGCGATCATCGCGGGAAGCGAAACTGCGCGGCCCGCGATGGCGATGCCCTCGACTGCGCGCGGCCTTGCGCGCCGCGCACCGTCGTCTTGCATGATACGCCCGCGATGCGCGAGACGTTCGAGACGGTGACTTTGCAATGGCCGTGCCCGGGCGCGTGCCGTAAAAGAGGCTAGCGGCAGCAGAGGCAGCCGCCCCGATGAGTCATGCCGTAGCTGCCGGCTTCGGCCGCGCCGTCGCCGGATGAGCTCGCGCTGCCCACGCTCGGTGCGCCGATCGTCACGCGCGCGGCCGTCGCGCCGCATTGCGGACACGCCGCGGGTTCGTCACGTTCGGCGATGCGGCGGACGGCTTCGAATGCGCCGCAATCCGCGCAATCGTAATCGTAGACAGGCATGACGTTTCCACTCGAAGAAAAATCGCTGATGCGCTCAGTTTAGCAAGGGTTTCGGTCCGCGCCGCGATGCGCCGTGGCACCGCCATTGCTGCAATGGAAGCGGGATCAATCGCTCAGGAGGTCAATTCTCATGAATCGCAATGCAAAGCTGCGCACGGCGCTCGCCGCGGCGCTCATCGCGACGCTGCCGCTCGGCGCGCTCGCACAAACCGAGGCGGCCAGCTCGACCATGGCCAACGATCTGCCGCCCGTCGACAAGGCTTTCGTGCAGGCGGCATCGTCGGCGGGATCGACGGAAATCGACGCCGCCAAGCTCGCCACGAAACAATCGCAGGACAAGGACGTGAAAAGCTTCGCGCATCACATGATGGTCGATCACACCAAACTCGCGATGCAATTGAAGATGGCCGCGCCGCACGGCGTCACGGTGCCGATGAGCAACTCGGACACGTCGGCGCTCGATTCGCTCAAGGCGCTGCACGGCAAGGACTTCGATGCCGCGTACATCCAGAAGCTGGGCGTGCAGGGGCATGAAGAGGCTGTGCAGGTATTCCAGAAAGAAGCGACGGAAGGCCAGAACGCCAAGCTCAAGCAGGCTGCGCAAAAGGCGCTGCCGACGATTCAGCAGCACCTGAAGATGGCGCAGGAACTCGCCGCGAAAAAGGGCGTGCAGTAAGACGACGACGTGCCGCGCGTGTCATGCGCGCGGCGTCGTGAAATCAGCGCGCCTTGCGCAGCATGCGCAGGCGCGCTTCTTCGAGCGATTCGAACTTGCTGTCGGCTTCGTCGTAGATCGACACCTTGCCGCGTCCGATGTCGTACACCCAGCCCTGCACTTGTAGCTTGTTGAGCGCGAGCCTGCCGGCGACCGCCGGATGCGTGCGCAGATGCGTCAGTTGCAGGCGGATGTTTTCCTCGACCATCGCCTGGACGATGCGCTCTTCTTCCAGCTTTCGCGCCATCACGACGCTGCGCGCCGCTTCGGCATTACGCAGCCATGCATGCACGGTAGGCATTTCATCGGCGATGGTCGCACCCGACGCGAGCCCCTTCATCGCGCCGCAGTCCGAGTGCCCGCAAATCACGATCTGCCGCACGTTGAGCGCGAGCACCGCATATTCGACGACCGCCGACACGCCGCCGAGCATCTCGCCGTAAGCCGGCACGATATTGCCGATGTTGCGGCACACGAAGAGCTCGCCGGGGCGCGTCTGCGTAATCATTTCCGGCGAAACGCGGGAATCGGCGCAGGTGATGAATAGCGTGTGCGGCGCCTGCTGGCGCGCGAGGCTCTTGAAGAGCGCTTCGCTGTCGGGAAATACGTGACGGTTGAAATCGTCGGCGCCTTGAAGCAGGTACAGGAGATCGGGCGTTTCGGCGCCGCCGCGTTCTTCGCTCATCGATTTATCGGGCATCGTGGGGCCTTTGGTGTGCGGTTGCGGCGCACGCCACGCGCGCCGCCTCAAACCGAGAGCTTGCGGGGTTTTGAGATGGATCGCAAGTGTGTGTCGCCGGATCCCGCCTGAGCGTTTGCCGCGCTGCCGCGCAAACGCTCGTTCGTTTTTACGCACTGATGCCGCCGCTTACTTCGGTTTTCCCGAACCGAAGCGCTCAAAATCTCGCATTTTTCCATCGACATCCTTCCGCTAGATTGTCTCTCATTGAAAGCAATCAGAAAGGAATCGACATGAAATGCCCCGTTTGTCCCGACACAGAACTGCTGATGACCGTGCGCGAGGGCATCGAGATCGACTATTGCCCGCAATGCCGCGGCGTGTGGCTCGATCGCGGCGAACTCGATCAGATCATCCGGCGCGCGTCGCAAGTGTCGCATGCCGAAGCACAGGCGGGCGGACGCGACGAATGGCACGAGCGCGGCCACGATCGCGAGCACCGCACGCCTCGCCACGACGGTTACCACTACGGCGATCAGCGCGGCAGGCGCGAACACGCGCGTCGCAAGAAATCGTTTCTCGGCGATCTCTTCGATTTCGATTGAAGGTGAAAGAGGCGGGCGCATCGGCAAGCTTTTCAAACGCGACGGACAACAGCAACGGAGAACAGCAAATGGCAACGGTCAAGCAAGTGCTGAAGGCGAAGAGCGACGCGACGATTCATACCATCGACGCGGAAGCGAGCGTGTACGAAGCGGTCGCGCTGATGTCGAAGGCGGAAGTGGGCGCGCTCGTCGTCATGGTGGGAGACGCGGTGTGCGGCATCGTCACCGAGCGCGACTATGCGCGCAAGGTGATCATGCAGGACAAGGCCTCACGGACGACGACGGTATGCGAAATCATGACCGCGCCCGTGATGGCCGTGAGCCTCAGAACGAGCGCCGACGAATGCATGACCCTGATGACGCAGCAACGCATCCGTCATCTGCCGGTGATTGAGGGCGGAAGGCTCGTCGGCATGATTTCGATCGGCGATATGGTGCGGCATCTGATCGAAGAACAGCAGTTCGCCATCGATCAACTGGAAAGTTACGTGCGCGGACCCGGTCACGACATGCCGACTTGCGCGCTCACGCGGCGCAGCGCGATTCCGCAGACGCTCGCGGCGCGCTTTGCATAGCGCCTCTGTGTGTCGGATCTTCAGGGCATGTCCGAAGCAAGGTGCTGTTGCAGCTTGCGCACGACATCGTTCCAATCGCCGAGTCGGCGAGCGCGTACCAGCTGCATCGTCGGATACCACGGCGTGCGATGCGGATCGCGTTCGTAGCGCCATTCGGCCACCTGATTGAGGAACAGATAGCAGCGCTTGCCGAGCGCACCCGCGATGTGAGACAAGCCGCCGTCGTTGCCGACGAACGCGTCGAGTCTGTCGATGATGGCGACGCTCTGCGCGAGCGTCATGTCGGGCAGCGTCGTGAAGCGTTCGGGATCGTTCGCGCGCGGGTCGTTCAGCCAGCGCTTGCGCTCGAAGCCGCGCTGCATGATGACCCAGTGAATGTCGTTCGTGCCGTCGAAGAGCGGCGCGAGATGGGGCAGGGTGAGACTGCGATTGGCGAAATTGTTCGACGATTCGCACGACGACCAGAAGATGCCGACGCAGCGTCGTCCGCCCGCGCGCCGGCGAATTTCATCGACGAAGGCATCGGCGATATCGGCCTCGGCCGGTTCGATGTAGCGTGTCGAGGGCGCGTAGCCGAGCACCGGAAAGAGCGAAGTGAAGAGGGCGAAGGGATCGGTCCAGAGCGCGCCATCGGGCGCCACGACGAAGTCCGCGGCGCGCATGGCCTCGGCGTCTCTTTGCTGTTCGTCCGCGGGCATCGCGAGGCGATAGTTGAGATCGGAGCCGTCGGCGTACGCGATCTGCACGCCCAGCGCCTGAAGCGCCGCGGCATAGCGCACCCAGTTGACCTGGTCTCCGTGGCCCGATGCGATCGATGTCAGCGTCATATGCGCGGGCAACACGCGCTCCCCGCACCAATAGTGCTCGACGTCGACATGCGGAAACAGCACGCGCCGCGACTCCCGCGACGACCAGTATCGGTGCATCAATTCGACGCCGCTGGCGATGCCGTTCAGGCGCATCGCGCTGCGCCCCTGATGATGGCCGAGCACGTATGCCGAATGCTCGGCGACGCCTTCCGCGCTCAACTGGAGGACGCGCTCGTCTTCGCCGAGATAGTGCCAGCCGTAGACGCGCCACAAGAACGCGCCGATCGGCACTGTGGAAGCCTTGTGCGCGTAGTACTCGATCATGGCGAGCGCGACTTCCTTGAGGCCGAGATGGGCGCATACGTCGCTCAGACAATGCATCTGATATGCGAAGCGGTCCGATTCGCGCGTGAGCCGGCAGCAGATCTCGAGCGCCTCTTTGAACTCGCCGCCCCGCAAATGCGTGACCGCTCGCCAATGCCAGTATTCCGCGAGGTGTTGATCCTCCGTGGCGCGTTCGTCGAGGAAGCGAAAGCATTCGTCGATCTCGCCCGCGTAGAGTCTGGCGGAAAGCTGCGCGTCGTATTGGTCGATCATGGGAAAAGCGTCGATTCAAAGGTGCCGGATTATTGCGCGCTCGAATGTGCGGTCGCGTGGGGATCCTGCTGTTCTCACAAAAATTTCAGAATATTGATCAATGTTTTAGTAAATCGACAATATTCGAAATTATCGCGGCGAGTTTGATTCGATTATAGGCGTCGGAAAGAAGGGCATTTGTCAAAAGGAAGTGTGAAAGAAGCGCCAGTTCGTCCGGAAGAGCGCTGACCTCCGATATTCTCTTCTCCTAAGTATTTTGGAGAGCGGGCGAGACACGTGATGGTATTTCGAATATCGATCGGATTCGCTGAGTGCATCTTGTATTCCCGTAACGGGGCTCGGACTGTCAG
Source organism: Caballeronia sp. S22 (assembly GCF_964261745.1). Lineage (NCBI taxonomy): Bacteria > Pseudomonadati > Pseudomonadota > Betaproteobacteria > Burkholderiales > Burkholderiaceae > Caballeronia > Caballeronia sp. S22. The sequence goes on from NZ_OZ180035.1 coordinate 1,696,809, forward strand.
CGATATCGAAGGGCGTCGCGCGATTGAAGATGCATCATCGAATGACCTTTCCAGCCGGGACGCCGATGATGTGCGTCAGCTCTTGAACCGGGTAGGCGGCAGATACGTGTCTTACGACGCGGCTCCTTCAGCGGTTCTGAGTCAACTGAAGGACGCGGTGGCCCGCGGCGACATTGTGGTCGTGTCGACTTCACGACAGCAATCAGGCGGCGGAGGCAGTTCAGCGCAGACTGTCCGGCCCCGCTATGCGACGGTGACTCCATCGCAGCTTGTCGGCAGGGTTCGTCAGGCGGCAGCGAGGAGCTATTTCGAGCGGGCTGCTCCATCGGGGGCGAAGCTATCGGCCGAAGATGGGCCGGCGATTTTGGGGTCTGGGGATCAATGGAACAGTGAACTCAGTTAAGCGCAGCGACATTCGACGCTCCTAGGAGTCGCCATTCCGAACGTCTGCATTCGGGCGAAACCTCGGCGTAGACTACGGTCTTATTGCTCACATCACGCGCCAAACGAAAGTGCGGCGTCACATACCGTATGAATGAGAGACTTGCTTCCAAGGTCGCGGTCATCACTGGGGCAGCCCAAGGAATAGGCGCGGCGATTGCACGATCATTCGCGCAGAACGGTTGCTTCGTCTATGTCACTGACATCAACGACGAGCTCGGCAGAATTACTGCGACATCGATTGGCGATTTCGCTGCGTATTTGCCGCTTGACGTTCGCGTGGAAAGCGATTGGCAGCGCGTAACGACGCAGGTCCTGGACGAGCGCGGCCGATTGGACGTATTGGTCAACAACGCCGGAATTACCGGCTTTGAGGCCCGGGCCGTGCCGCACGACCCAGAGCACGCGAGCCTGGAGGACTGGCACGCTGTGCATCGAACGAATCTCGATGGCGTGTTCCTCGGTTGCAAGTACGCCATTCGGGCCATGCGACGTCACGGACAGGGTTCGATCATTAACATCTCGTCGCGCTCTGGCCTGGTCGGTATTCCAGGCGCTGCAGCATATGCATCGTCGAAGGCAGCTGTTCGTAACCACACAAAGACTGTTGCACTCTACTGCGCAGAGCAAAACCTCAAGGTTCGGTGCAATTCGATTCACCCGGCTGCCATTCTCACGCCCATCTGGGAACCCATGTTGGGCACTGACGCAGGCCGCGAGGAACGAAAGGCTGCGCTGGTCCGTGATACTCCGCTTCGGCGGTTCGGTATGCCTGAGGAAGTTGCCGCCCTGGCATTGTTGCTGGCTTCGGATGAGGCGAAGTACATCACCGGCAGCGAATTAAACATCGATGGTGGGCTCCTGGCAGGTTCGGCGGCGACACCTGCGGTGATGGGTGATGGCGAAAATTAGTCAGCCGGAGGGGCGGCACGAAAGTCTGCTTCTGGGCCGAAATGTGGCTTCCTGCAGCCCCGAGTGTGTGGCACCGTTGCCAAAGGCGTTAATTTATTCGTTGCTATGCAACGGTTGGCTGACGAGCGAGGGTTCGGGCTTTCCCCGGTGAGGCATCATTTGACCAACATTCGCAAAACGCTTGAATCGTTCGATTTCTTCCACGATTGGCATGTAGACGCCATCGCGCTGCACAGCGATGAAGATGCGGACTGTCCTGATACGCTGGTTCTGAAACTGAGGCTCGTCAATCGTCGCGTGATCGTCACGTTCCACGGCATGACGCGCTTGGGCATCGATGGGGGTGGCACCGTCAACATCGTGCTGTCGCTCGAGCCTGTGCAACCTGATACCGAGACAGAACGCCTGGCCGCGAAATTGTTCAAGAACTCTCTGAAGGGCCCACGGGTTGCCGACAATACGGTCATCCTTTATCCGACAGCTGGTTTCGAGATCGCAGTGGAATTCGACACGCTCACTGTCGAACCCGACGGGCTGGTACAGCGAGAATGACCTCGCTCGCTATCGAAACCTCCGCCGCCGCAGAACCCGCGACCGGTCAGCTTACGAGCGGACACTTTCAACTTGGCTAAAAGCGGACATTACAACTTAGCCGCTAGAAACCAAAAAGTTGATAATTTATCTTATGTTAAATCGACCATGCAGCCAATCCGATCCTCCAACCGACCCACCCATCACCCCATCTCACCAGCCCGCTCCAACAAAAACTCCCGCTCCCGCGCATTCTTCGTCAGCGCCGCGGCGCGCTCGAACTCCGCGCGTGCCTCGTCCTTGCGCCCGAGCTTCGCCAGCAAATCCGCGCGCACACTCGGCAGCCAGTGATAGTTCTTCAGCGCGGCCATCCCGGAAAGCGCATCGACGATCGGCAGCGCCGCGTCCGGCCCATACGCCATGCTCACCGCGACCGCGCGATTCAGTTCGACCACCGGCGTCGGCGCGGTCTGCATCAGCGCATCGTAGAGCGCGACGATCATCGGCCAGTCGGTGTCCGCGGCGGTCGGCGCGCGCGCGTGACATGCCGCGAGCGCCGCCTGCAGCGCGTAGACGCCGCGCGCACCACCGAGCGCTTCCGAGCGTTTCAGCGCCGTGAGCCCGCGCCGGATCAGAAGCGGATCCCAGCGGCTGCGATCCTGATCCGGCAAGAGCACCGGCCGGCCTTCGCGATCGACACGCGCCTTCGTTCTCGACGCCTGAATCTCCATCAGCGCGACGAGCCCGTGGACCTCGCTCTCATCGGGCGTCAGTTCGGCGAGGATGCGCCCGAGCCTGAGCGCGTCTTCGCACAGTCCCGGACGCATCCAGTCGTCGCCGGCGGTCGCCGAATAGCCTTCGTTGAAAATCAGATAGATGACCTGGAGCACAGAGCCGAGCCGCGCGACGCGCGCGTCGGCCTTGGGCACCTCGAAGGGCACGCGGGCCGCCGATAACGTGCGCTTCGCCCGCACGATGCGCTGCGCGATCGTCGGCTCCGGCACGAGAAACGCGCGCGCGATCTCGTCGGTCGTGAGTCCGCCGATCAGGCGCAGCGTCAGCGCGGCGCGCGCATCGACGGACAACACCGGATGACACGCCGTGAAAATGAGCCGCAGCAGATCGTCGCCGATGTCGTCTTCGCGCGCGGCGTCGAGCGCATCGACGAAATCGGGCGTGATGTGCGCTTCCTGCGCGTCGAGATCGCGTCCGTACTCCTCGTGCTTGCGCGCGTGCAGCGCGTGCTGCCGCAGACGGTCGAGCGCCTTGTTCTTCGCTGTTGTCATGAGCCACGCTCCCGGCTTTTCGGGCACGCCCACGCCCGGTTGGCTCCAGTGCTCCAGCGCGGCGACGAACGCGTCCTGCGCCAGTTCCTCGGCGAGCGCGACATCGCGCACCACGCGCGCCACGCTCGCAATCACCTTCGCGGACTCGATGCGCCACACCGCGTCGATGGCGCGCCGGGCCGCATCGTTCGCCGCGCCCTGCGCGTTCCCGCGCCCGCTCACGCCGCTTCCGGATTCATGTGCACGAGTTCCCAGATATGGCCGTCGAGATCCTCGAAGCCGTGGCCGTACATGAAGCCGTGATCCTGCGGCTCGCGCGGCGCGCGTCCGCCCGCCGCGACGGCCTTCGCGACCAGTTCATCGACTTCCGCCCTGCTCTCGCACGACAGGCACACGAGCGTCTCGGTGCTCGCGTGGGCGTCGGCGATCGGCTTCTCCGTGAAGGTCTGGAAGAATTTTTCGACGAGCAGCATCGCGTAGATGTTTTCGCCGATGACGAGGCACGCGGCGTCGTCGTTCGTGAATGCCGGGTCGAAATTCAGGCCCAGTGCCTTGAAGAAGGTCATCGAGCGCTTGAGATCGCGAACCGGAAGGTTCACGAAGATCTGCTTGTGCATGGCGGTGGTCTCCAGGGTGAATCGTTACGCGTGATACATGCACGACGATCCGCGCGCGTGAAAATCGACACGAACCTCACGCATAGCAAGGTCCGACCTTGCGGACTTCGATGGTGCACCACTTCGCCGCGGGGCATTCGGCAGCAATCGCCACGGCTTGCGCGTGTGTTTCGCAATCGATCAGGAAAAAACCGCCGATCATTTCCTTGGCTTCGGCGAACGGTCCGTCGATCACGCGCGTATCGCCTTGAGCGCTCGTCACGCGCGCCGCATCCTTCATCGATGTCAGCGATTCCACCGCGCGCAGCACGCCGCGCGTCTTCAGCGTATCGGCGAATTCAGCCATCTGCCGGTACGCCTCACGCCCCTCTTCCTCCGTGCGCTGGCCGCGCTGTTCGACGGGTTCCATCACGAGTAGCAGATAAGCCACGACGAGCCTCCGAAAGGTTTTGATGGCGTTCAAGTTAAACCGTCGCGGGCGCGTCGGCAAGGGTCTGTCGGACAGCGTCTTCGCATCGCGTGCTTATCTCGATATTGACAAGCCCCATCGCGCCACACGATACTGCGACACATGCACGCAGCCCTCATGCTCTCCATCGCCGCGATTAAAAACCGAGTGAACGCCATCCGTGGCGGGTCATCGGGACAGCGTGTGCGCTAGCGAGACAGCAAGCAAACAGATTCCGAAGGCCCCGCCGCAAGACGGGGCCTTCTTGTTTTTGCGTGCAAGGTTCCGTCTTCGGCTCACATCATGGAGAGCAGAGATGGAAGAGGTATCGCAGGTTTTCGCGTGTCATGGCGTCGGTCACGGCGTAGCGTCGGGTCGCCTCGCTGCATCGGGCGCGCGCGTCGTGGTCCATGTCGAAGTGCATCCGCATCAGGTGGTGTCGTGGCGGCTCACGCGCGATGCCGAGTTGCGCATCAGCGGCGCATCCGCGTGTTCGCTCTGGCTCACGCGTCATCGCGATCCGTACGACTACTGGATGAAGCCCGGCGATGTCGTGCGCCTGTCGCGCGGCGAGCGCGTATGGCTCATGTCGGAGAGCGATCAGGCTTTCGAGGTATCGCTCACGTCGTATCGCGTGGCTGCGCGCGGGTTCCTGTCGCGCTGGCTCGCGAAGCGCTGGCCGCGCATCGCGGATCGGGACGTGAACGCGCTTTGATGATGCGACCGCTCAAGGCTCCACGCAGCGAAAGTTCGCGGCGACGTTGATGCTGCCCTTGCCGAGATAACGCGGATAGTCCGGATAACGGCAGATCGGTCGTGTGCGTCCGTTGGTGGCGGGCGCGATATCGCTGCCGACGAGCGTTTCCGGCGCGACGCCGCGGCTTACCCATTCGTCGAGCGCGCCGAGTTCGTCCCACGCGGGAATGAACACGCCGTTGCCATGCTGAAAACCCGGCACCATGTAGAGCCGCATGAACGATTCGACGGTGTCCTTTCCATATCGATCGATGAGCCCGCGATAGAACGCGATCGTCTGATTCGGGCTGATGACTTCATCGGCGAGGCCGTGCATCGCGATGAGCTTGCCGCCGTGCGCGATGAACGCGGAGAAATCCGGGTTCATCGCGCCGACGGTGTACGCGAGCGTCACGAGGCGTTGCCTGAAGCGGCCGGGGTTGTCGAGATCGAACGTGAGCCCGCTGAAGCCGAGGTCGCGCGTGACGAAGTGACGGACATACGCGTCGCCTTGCGCGAAGAGATAGCCGTTCGCGCCGAAAGTCGGCGGAGTCAGTAGCGTCGGCGAGTCGCCGAGCCCGAGCGTTCCGGAGAAATCGACGCCCTGAAACACGTTGTAGCCCGGATAGGTATCCACGCCATACGCGAGCGGATACGGCAGCGTGACGCCGTCGCGCAGCGTCTCGAGCGTATCGATCTGCGCATCGGAAAGACAACTGTCGCGCAAGGAAGGACGTTGCCCGTTCGCGCAGCGCAGCGACGCGATGATCTGCGGCTCCAGCTTCCTGCACGCCTCCACGTTGCCGACGATGCCGTCCGCCGCACCGTCGAGCCGGTCGCATTCGTGCACGACGGTTTCGAACACGCGCCGCTGCTGCGCGACGCCCACGAAACCGCCAGGCTTCGCATACGACGCCTGCCCGACTTTCACGCCCATCAGACGCACGCCCGAGAAGTTGATCGCGGGCGCGTTGGCGATCACGCCGTCGTAGTCGTTCGGAAAGCGCTCGATCACGGTAAAACCTTCGCGCCCGCCCGTCGAGCCGCCCGCGAAGTAGGTTTTCTCGGGCGTGCGCCCGTAGCCCATCTGGATCAGCGCGAGCGCGACGTCGCGGGTTTTCTTGAGATGCCCGAAGCCGAAATTGACGATGGCTTCGTCGTTTCCCGCGAAGTCCGCGCGGCCCGCGTTGCCGACGTGGCCCGAGTCCGAGCCGAAGGTCGCGTAGCCGCGCGCGAGCGGCGTCGAGTCGGGCGCGAAAGGCATCGGTTCGGTGCCCGAGACGATCGTGCCGTTGTAGCCGCCGCCGCCCATCTGTAGCGCGCGACCGTTCCAGCGGCTCGGCAGATTCACTTCGAAACGGATGTCGGGCGTCGAGTCCTGCAGCGCCTTGATGAAGCCCGTGATGCGGCAATACTCGCCGTTGCGGTTGCCGGGCGCGGCCGCCTTGACGACCCACGCGGAGACGATCGTCGCGCCGCGCGTCGGCAAGCCGATGATCGATGCGGGCACGTTTTTGCCTTCGAGGTCGTCGCAGTGCTTCGCCACGTACGAGGCCGCGTGGGCGCTCGAAAACGCCGCGAGCGCGATCACCGCGACAAACGCACGGAATCGGGATACATCGGAGAAAAGTGGGCGGAAGAGGCGAAACACGTCTTGGAAGTGGCTACTTCAATCGCCGCACAATATATAAGAACGGATTTACGATAGCCATTCGGGTCTGCCGGTCGTTGCTGCGACGCAACCAGTGCCCCTGCCCTCGCCCGCGCTCGCTTTCGGTTTCATTCGCCGTCCCATTCGCCGCGCAAATCACTGTTTTCGAGAAGCTGTAGCAAGGTTTCGGCCGGACGGCTCAGATGTTTCGCGCCGAACGCGATGAACTCCACTTCGGGCAATTCCGGCAACTCCGCGCGATTGACGGGCGGAGCCAGTCCCCGCGCCGCCAGAAAATGCGAACGCACGGTCAGGCCGAGTCCGCCACGCGCCGCGGCGATGCAGCCCGCGTGACTGCTGCTCGTGCAGACCATCTGCCAGCTTGCGCCGGTCTGCGCGAGCGAATCGAGCACGACGCCGCGCGTGACGCTCGGTTCGGAAACGAGGATGAGCGGCAGCGGCTCGCTCGTATCGACGATGGTGCCCGGTTTCGCCAGCCATTCGAGCCGTCCGGAGAAAAGCCGCGTGCCGCGCGCATCGCCGAAACGCCTTTTGCCGACCGCGAGATCGAGCTCGCCCGCATCGACCATCTGATAGAGCCGCCCCGTCATGCCGATCGTGATTTCCAGTTCGACGTCCGGATGCGTGTCGCGAAACGCCGCGAGCACGCTCGGCAGCGGCCCGAGCGCGATATCGTCCGATGAGCCGAGCCGTACGCGTCCGCGCAGGCGCGGCGAGCTGAATTGCGATTGCGCGTGCGCCATCGCTTCGAGGATCACGCGGGCGTGGACGAGCATCGCTTCGCCGTCGGCGGTGAGCGCGAGCGAATGCGTGTCGCGCACGAAGAGGCGCCGGCCGACGCTCTCCTCCAGACGCCGGATGTGCTCGGAGACGCTGGATTGCCGCAGGCCCAGCTGCCGCCCGGCATCGGTGAAACTGTGCGACGCGGCCACGGTCGCGAACGTGTTCAGCCAGACTGGATTGAGCATGCGTCATTGTGATCGGATAAAACGATGACAGTCAATGCGGTTAGCGGTCTTCCCGATGACGCCGCAAGTCATTAACATTTCACATATCGCGCGATGGGCTTGTTTTCAAAAGGCTTTCTTCGTTGCGCGGCGACCGCAACCCCGCTTCCCACATGACCAAAAGTTCTTCGCACACGGCACTGCTCTGGATCGTCGCCGTGGGCTTCTTCATGCAGGCGCTCGACACGACCATCGTGAACACGGCGCTGCCTTCCATCGCGCGCAGCCTCGGCGCCGCGCCGCTCGCGATGCAGTCGATCGTCGTCGCCTACACGCTCACGATGGCGCTGCTCACGCCCGCCTCCGGCTGGCTCGCCGACCGCTTCGGCACGCGCCGCGTCTATCTCGTCGCGATCTCGCTCTTCGTCATCGGCTCGCTTGCCTGCGCGGGCGCGCATTCGTTGAATCAGCTCGTGCTCGCGCGCGTGCTGCAAGGCGTCGGCGGTTCGATGCTGCTGCCGATCGGACGCCTCGCCGTGCTGCGCGCCGTCTCGGGCGAAGCCTACGTCTCCGCGCTCGCGATGATTTCCGTCGCCGGCCAGGTCGGCCCGATTCTCGGCCCGACGCTCGGTGGCTGGTTCGTCGAGTCGTTTACGTGGCACTGGATTTTCCTGATCAACGTGCCGATCGGCGCGGTCGGGCTCTACGCGGTGCAGCGCTTCCTGCCGAACGACACGCTGCATGATGCGCCGCCCTTCGATTTCATCGGCTGCGGATTGCTGTCGATGTGCATGGTGTCGTTTTCGCTCGCGCTGGATAGCCCGGTGGAAACGCATCGCGGCGCGGTCTCGGCGGCGCTCTTCGCGCTCGCGGCGGTGTCGGCGTTCGCGTATGTCCCTTACGCGCGGCACAAGCGCAATCCGATCTTTCATCTCGCGCTCTTTCACGAACCGAACTTCAGCGTCGGGCTGATCGGCAACCTGCTGTGCCGCATCGGTTCGAGCGCGGTGCCCTTTCTGCTGCCGCTTCTGATGCAGCTCGAACTCGGCTACAGCCCGCTGCATTCGGGTCTGATGATGCTGCCGATCGCGATCGCCGGAACGGTCAGCAAGCGCTGGATCGCGCAGCTCGTGAAGCATTACGGCTACGACATGTTCCTGCTCGTGAACACGGCGCTCGTGGGCGCGTCGATCGTCGCGTTCGCGCTGTTCTCGCCGACCTTGCCGCTCGCCGTCGAAATCGCGATTCTCGTCGTGTTCGGCGCGTGCAACTCCATGCAGTTCGCCGCGATGAACAGCGTCACGCTCAAAGGCTTGTCGAGCAAGGACGCCGGCAGCGGCAACAGCCTCTTTTCGATGGTGCAGATGCTCGCGATCGGCCTAGGCGTATCGATCGGCGGCTCGCTCGTGCAGTTGTTCCAGGGGCCGTTCTCGACCGCGGCCGGCTTCAAGCTGAGCTTCGTGTGCATGGGCGTGGTCACGCTGCTGTCGGGCGTCGTGTTCCGCTATCTCGATTCCGCGCCGCAGGGCGCCGCGCCCGCCCGCGCCGGCACGTCCTGATCGTTGCGGCTATTCTGTCGGTCCGATCGACTCGTTCTCTTATGGAGCGCAACCGTGCAATACCGCAAATTCGGCAATACCGGTCTCACCGTTTCGCGTCTCACGCTCGGCACGATGACGTTCGGCCTGCAGACCGAGGAAGACGTGTCGCGCAGCATCATGGACCGCGCGGCGGACGCGGGCGTCAATTTCATCGACACGGCGAACGTCTATCCGCTCGGCAGCGGACACGATCTCGCGGGCCGCACCGAGGAGATCGTCGGCCGCTGGCTGAAGGGCCGTCGCGACAACTTCATTCTCGCGACCAAGGCCGCGCATGAAATGGGGCCGCTCGCGTGGCACAAGGGTTTTTCGCGCAAGCATCTGCTCGATGCGATCGACGCGTCGCTCGAGCGGCTCGACACGGATTATGTCGACCTGTACCAGCTCCATACCGACGATCACGACACGCCGCTCGACGAGATGCTCGAAGCGCTCGACACCATCGTGCGGCAAGGCAAGGCGCGCTATATCGGCGTATCGAATTTTCTTGCGTACCGGCTCGCGCGCGCGCTCGGCCGCTCGGACGTGTTGCGCGCGGCGCGTTTCGTTTCCGTGCAGCCGCGCTACAACCTGCTGTTCCGCCAGATCGAGCGCGAATTGCTGCCGCTCGCGACCGAGGAAAATCTCGCCGCGATCCCGTACAACCCGCTCGCGGGCGGCTTGCTGACGGGCAAGCACAGCTTCAGTGCCGGCCCGAGCGAAGGCCGCTTCACCGGCGCGGTCGGCAAGGCGGGCGCGACGTACACCGAGCGTTACTGGCACGAGCGCGAGTTTCATACGATCGAGCGGATCAACGAGATCGTCGCGCCGACGGGACGTTCGCTCGCGAGCACGGCGCTCGCGTGGGTGCTGGCGAATCCGGCGGTGACTTCGGCGATCATCGGCGCGAGCCGGCCCGATCAACTGAACGAGACGCTCGCCGCTGTCGATCAGCCGATCGATCCGGAAGTCAAAGCGAAGCTCGACGAAGCGACGGTCGAATATCGTTTCGGCGACGCGTTGCGCTGATCCTCGTTCAGACGCGGGCCGCGCGCGCGCGATACACGCCTTCGAGCGAGTAAATCGCGAGCGCGGCCCAGATCGCGCCGTAGCCGAGCAGTTGATCGTGCCCGAAGAATTCCTGATAGATCACGACGCCGATCAGCAATTGCAGCGTCGGCGTAATGTACTGAATGAGCCCGAGCATCGATAGCGGAATGCGCCGCGCGCCCGCCGCGAACAGCAAGAGCGGCACCGCGGTCACTGGCCCGGCCGCCGCGAGCAGCAGCTTCACGCCGGGCGACGCGTGCGCGAAGCCGCTGCCGCCGTGCGAACTCAGGAAGAAGAGATAGAGCAGCGCGACGGGACACAGCAGCATCGTTTCGAGCGTGAGCCCTTCGAGCGCGCCGAGCGACGCGGTCTTGCGCAGGAGCCCGTAGCCGCCGAACGTCAGCGCGAGCGCTAAGCTGATCCACGGCGGCGCGCCGTTCACCCACGTCAGCCACAGCACGCCGAGCGCGGCGATCGTCACCGCGATCCATTGCACCGGCCGCAGCCGCTCGTGCAGGAACGCCATCCCGAACAGCACGTTGACGAGCGGATTGATGAAGTAGCCGAGGCTCGCCTCGACGATGCGGCCATCGTTCACCGCCCAGATATAGATGCCCCAGTTCGCCGACAGCAGCACCGCGCTCGCGGCGAAGCGCGCAAGCAGGCGCCGGTCGCTCAAAACGGGGCCGAGCCACTTCCACTGGCGGCGCACGGTCATGACGATCAACAGGAAGAGCATCGACCACGCCATGCGGTGCGCGAGCATCTCGACCGCGCCGATCGAGTGCAAGGCCTTGAAGTAGATCGGGAAAAGGCCCCAGATGGCGAAGGCCGAGAATGCGTAGATGACGCCTGGATTCATTGTTCGATGCGTAGAGCGGAGTGGCCGCGCACGAACGATCGGCTCGTTCGCCCGCGTTCGCCTGGCCGTCCGGCAGGAAAGCGATCCGCAAGGATTGGAAGCCGGATTTTAGTCGACGCACGGGGTTTGGCTCCAGCGGCAATCAAACGATGACAGATTTAAGGCGAACCCCTGGCCGGATTCCTGCTCGAACCCTGAGCGCGAAAGCCGTCGGAAGGGCCGTGCTAGCATGGCCGCCCGCGCGATTGCGTTCGCCCTCTCGCCTGCCCTACTGGTCGCTAATGAATAACCAATCTGTCCATCAAAATTTTTTCCATATCCTGCTGTGCGCCGTGACGCTCGCGCTGGCGTGGGTGCTGCTGCCGTTTTTCGGCGCGATCTTCTGGGGCGCGATTCTCGCGATCCTGTTCCAGCCGATGCAGCGCTATCTCGCCGCGCGCTTCGGCAAGCGCCGCAATCTCGCTGCGCTGACGACGCTGGCCGCCGCGATTCTCATCGTCATCATTCCGCTGGCGGTCGTCGCGGTGACGCTCGTTCAGGAAGTCGGCCTCGTCTATGCGCGGATCAAGAGCGGCGATCTGAATTTCGGGCTGTATTTCCAGCATGTGCTGCATGCATTGCCGGTATCGGCGCAGCAACTGCTCGGGCGGTTCGGGCTCGACGATATCGTCGGCGTGCAGCAGAAGCTGATGGAAGGCGCGTCGCAGATCAGTCAGTTCGCCGCGGCGCAGGCGCTGTCGATCGGGCAGAACACGTTCCAGTTCGTCGTAAGCTTCGGCGTGATGCTGTATCTCGTGTTCTTTCTGCTGCGCGACGGCGGCGAGATCGGCCGGCGCATCCGGCGCGCGATTCCGCTGGACCCGGAGCCCAAGCAGCATCTGATCGCGAAGTTCACCACGGTCGTGCGCGCGACGGTCAAGGGCAATATCGCGGTCGCGGCCGTGCAAGGCTTGCTCGGCGGGCTGATTTTCTGGATCCTGGGCATCGGCGGCTCGCTGCTGTGGGGCGTGCTGATGGCCTTCCTTTCCCTGCTGCCCGCGGTAGGCGCTGCGATCATCTGGGTGCCCGCCGCGCTCTATTTCTTCATGACGGGGCAGATCATCAAGGGACTGATTCTCGTCGTGTTCTGCGTCGTGGTGATCGGACTCGTGGATAACGTGCTGCGCCCGATTCTCGTCGGCAAGGATACGAAGATGCCCGACTGGGTCGTGCTGATCTCGACGCTCGGCGGGATGGCGCTCTTCGGCATCAACGGATTCGTGATCGGGCCGCTGGTGGCGGCGCTGTTCATGGCGAGCTGGGATCTGTTTTCGCAGGACGAGGCAAGCAAGCAGTAACCACAACGAAAAACCGGCGCTATCGAGCGCCGGTTTTCACGGAGTTCAACGCGTATTCGGCGGCACGTACCGGCAGTCGAAGCGCTTCCTCACCGTCCCGTTCTCGTCGACGCTTTCCAGATAGACATCGAACTGCCACAAGCGCGCCATGTGCTTGAGCACTTCATCGCTGTCGTTCGAGAGATGGCGGTTGTCGGTCATGAAGTGACGCAGCGTCAGACTGCGATCGCCGCGCGTATTCACCGAATACACCTGAATGTTCGGCTCGCGATGATGAATATCGTACTGTCGCGACAACGCCTGACGCACATAGCGATATCCGCTGTCGTCATGGATTGCCGACACTTCGAGCGCATCGCGCATGTCGTCGTCGAGAATCGAGAACAGACGCATCTCACGAATCAGATGCGGCGACAAATACTGCGCGATAAAGCTTTCGTCCTTGAAATTGCGCATCGCGTAATGCAAGGAGTCCAGCCAGTTGCTGCCCGCGAGTTCCGGGAACCACTCGCGATCTTCGTCCGTCGGGTTCTCGCAGATGCGGCGGATATCGCTCATCATCGAAAAGCCGAGCGCGTACGGATTGATGCCGCTGTAATACGGCTTCGTCACCGGCGGCTGATATACGACGTTCGAATGCGAATGCAGAAACTCCATCATGAAGCTGTCTTCGAGACGGCCTTCGTTGTAGAGCGTGTTCAGCAGCGTGTAGTGCCAGAAGGTCGCCCAGCCTTCGTTCATGACCTGCGTCTGCCGCTGCGGATAAAAATACTGGCCGATCTTGCGCACGATGCGAATGACTTCCCGCTCCCACGGCTCCAGCAAGGGCGCGTTCTTCTCCGCGAAGTACAGCAGATTCTCCTGCGGCTCCGGCGGATAGCGGCTCTCGATTTCCTCCGGCGATGGGTCCTTTCCCTTCGGCAGCGTGCGCCACAATTCGTTGACCTGCGATTGCAGATACGCTTCACGCTCGCGCCGCATCGCCGCTTCCTTCGCGAGCGAAAGTTTCTGCGGCCGCTTGTAGCGATCGACGCCGTAGTTCATCAGCGCGTGGCACGAATCGAGCAGTTCCTCGACGCGATCCAGTCCATGCCGCTCCTCGCATTCCGCGATGTAATTCTTCGCGTAGACGAGGTAATCGATGATCGCGTGCGCGTCCGTCCAGAGACGGAAGAGATAGTTGCCCTTGAAAAACGAGTTGTGCCCGTATGCCGCGTGAGCGATCACGAGCGCCTGCATCGTCATGGTGTTTTCTTCCATGAGATACGCGATGCAGGGATTCGAATTGATGACGATTTCGTACGCGAGACCCATTTGCCCGCGCCGATAGCCCTTCTCCGTTGCGAGAAAGTGCTTGCCGAACGACCAGTGCCGATAGTTCACGGGCATGCCGACGGACGCATACGCATCCATCATCTGCTCGGAGCTGATGATCTCGAGCTGAATGGGATAAGTGTCGAGACCGTAACCGTTCGCGACGCGCGAAATCTCGGCGTCATACTCTTCGATCAGCTCGACGCTCCAGTCCGACGGGCACGGCAGCGGTCGCCGCTTCTCCGATACATTCATTCTGCCTTCCTCGTGCGCCTCGTCTGTCTCTGCGGACGCCTTGCGTTGCTCTGCCTCGGGTCCCAGCCTGGAAGCCGCACGATCGTCCGTGCTGTCCAGTTGATACCCGCGCGTCTCGTTGTGCCAATGCCGCGTCGTCATGCGGCCGCCTGCTGTTTTTCGAACAGCTCGCGGAACACCGGATAGATGTCCGCAGCCGAATCGACTTTTTTCATGGCCAGTTCGGGCGCGCCCATCGCAAGCTGAGCATACTCCAACCAGAGGTTCTGCTCCTCCGGCGCAACTTGAATATAGGCAAAATACCGGACCTTCGGCAGGATGTCTTCGGCCAGCAGCCTGCGGCACTTCGGGGAATCGTCGGTCCAGTTGTCGCCGTCCGATGCCTGCGCGCCGTAAATGTTCCATTCAGTCGGCGAATAACGCTCGTCCATGATCTTCTTCATGAGTTCGAGCGCGCTCGACACGACAGTGCCGCCGCTTTCGGTCGAATGGAAGAACGTGTCTTCATCCACTTCCTCGGCGCGCGTATGGTGCCGGATGAACACGACTTCGATCTTCTCGTAGTTCCTTTGCAGAAACAGATACAGCAGGATGAAGAAGCGCTTGGACAAATCTTTGCGCTGCTCGTCCATGGAGCCGGAGACGTCCATCAGGCAGAACATCACGGCCTTGCTCGATGGCGTCGGCTGCTTCACGCGGTTGATATAGCGCAGATCGAACGGATCGATGAACGGGATGCGCGTGATCCGGCCCTGCATGACGACGATATCCGCTTCGAGGCGCGCGATCTCTTCCTCGTCGGCGTTCTCTTCCTTCAACTGCTCGAGCTGGCGCTCCATCTCGCGCAGTTGCGACGCGAGCGGCCAGCCGAGCGCGATGCGCCGTCCGAGTGCGCTGCGCAGCGACCTGACCACATCGATGTTATTCGGGGTGCCTTCCGCCGCCCAGCCCGCGCGCACATTCTTCCAGGTCGGTACGGCGAGCAGCTGAGTCTTGACGAGGCGCGGCAGTTCGAGGTCGTCGAAGAAGTACTGCATGAATTCTTCGCGGGACAGTTCGAAGACGAAATCGTCCTGCCCTTCGCCCTCGTTGCTGGCGCTCTTGCCGCCGCCGCCCGAACCGCCCGGCGGACGCGGAATCTTGTCGCCGCGAATGTAATCGGCGTTGCCCGGATGGACGTACTCGCGCTTGCCGCCCGGTCCGTGACGGAACGAGGGCTCGGAGATGTCCTTCTTGGGAATGGTGATGCTCTGGGTGCTTTGAATGTCTTTGATACTGCGATCGCGCACCGCGTCAGACACCGCGCGGCGAATGTAACTCTTGACGCGTCGCAGGAAGCGCTCGCGGTTGGCGATGCTCTTGTTCTTGCCGGCTAACCTGCGGTCGATGATTTGGTGCAGCACATCCAGTCTCCCGCGTTATTGGCGAGCTTTCGAGGCGCGGCGTGCAGCTTCGACTGATCGCGGCGTCTTTCGTCTCGCAAACTGTCCACTGTGCGGTCGGGACGCAATCCACGCGCCCGGGCCGCAGGGGACATCCTGACTATCGCTTTGCGCGGGACCGGAGTAAGGCGCGATGGCGCCCACTCCCGTCGATTGCCCCATACCCATCCACTCTACATCACGACGACTTGCGCACGCGCAGATACCAGTCGCACAGGAGCCGGACCTGCTTGGGCGTGTAGCCCTTCGCGACCATGCGATTGACGAAGTCCTCGTGCTTGCGCTGCTCTTCGGCCGACCCTTTCGCGTTGAACGAAATAACCGGCAGAAGTTCTTCCGTGTTGGAGAACATCTTCTTTTCGATCACCACGCGCAGCTTCTCGTAGCTGATCCACGCGGGATTCTTGCCGCCGTTCGCCGCACGCGCACGCAACACGAAGTTCACGATCTCGTTGCGGAAATCCTTCGGGTTGCTGATGCCCGCGGGCTTCTCGATCTTCTCCAGTTCGGCATTCAACGATGCGCGGTCGAAGCTCTCGCCGGTGTCGTGGTCGCGGAACTCCTGGTCCTGAATCCAGAAGTCGGCATAGGTGACATAGCGATCGAAGATATTCTGACCATATTCCGAGTACGACTCCAGATAAGCGGTCTGAATTTCCTTCCCGATGAACTCTGCGTAGCGCGAAGCCAGCACGTCCTTGATGAACGACAGGTACTTCTGCTCCGTCTCCGGCGGGAACTGCTCGCGCTCGATCTGCTGTTCGAGCACGTACATCAGATGCACCGGGTTCGCGGCCACTTCGCTCGAATCGAAGTTGAAGACGCGCGACAGGATCTTGAACGCGAAGCGCGTGGACACGCCCGTCATGCCTTCGTCGACCCCTGCGTAGTCGCGATACTCCTGATACGACTTCGCCTTCGGGTCCGTGTCCTTCAGGTTCTCTCCGTCATAGACCTGCATCTTCGAGAAGAGACTCGAATTCTCCGGTTCGTGCAGACGCGTGAGCACGGCCATCTGCGCCATCATCTTGAGCGTGCCCGGTGCGCAAACCGCCTCGGCGAGGGACGAGTTGCGCAGCAGCTTCTCGTAGATCTTGATCTCTTCGCCGTAGCGCAGGCAGTACGGCACCTTCACGACGAAGATACGATCGAGCAGTGCTTCGTTGTTCTTGTTGTTGCGGAACGCCTTCCACTCCGACTCGTTCGAGTGCGCGAGGATGACGCCGTCGAACGGAATCGCACCGAAGCCTTCCGTGCCCTTGAAGTTGCCTTCCTGGGTCGCGGTGAGCAGCGGGTGCAGCACCTTGATCGGCGCCTTGAACATTTCGACGAATTCCAGCAGGCCCTGATTGGCGAGGCACAGGCCACCGGAATAGCTGTACGCGTCAGCGTCGTCCTGCGAATAGGTTTCGAGCTTGCGGATATCCACCTTGCCGACGAGCGACGAGATGTCCTGGTTGTTCTCGTCACCAGGCTCGGTCTTCGCGATACCGATCTGGCGAAGGATCGAAGGATAGCGGCGCACCACGCGGAACTTGCGGATGTCGCCGTTGTACTCGTGCAGGCGCTTCACGGCCCACGGCGAGAGAATGCTCTTGAGATAGCGGCGCGGAATGCCGTACTGCTCTTCGAGCACCGGGCCGTCTTCGTCGTAATCGAAGAGACCGAGCGGCGATTCGTTGACGGGCGAGCCCTTCAACGAATAGAACGGAACGCGCTCCATGAGCTGCTTCAGCCGTTCGGCGATCGACGACTTGCCGCCGCCCACCGGACCCAGCAGATACAGGATCTGCTTCTTTTCTTCGAGACCCTGTGCCGCGTGCCGGAAGTACGACACGACGTTCTCGATCACCTCCTCCATTCCGTAAAACTCACGGAACGCGGGATACACCTTGATGACCTTGTTCGCAAACGTACGCGACAGCCGCGGATCGAGTCGCGTATCGACGAATTCGGGTTCCCCGATGGCCGTCAACATGCGTTCGCCCGCTGTTGCATATGTGGCAGGATCTTCTTTGCAGAGCGCGAGATACTCTTCGAGCGAGAATTCCTCCTCGCGGGTTTTTTCGAAGCGGGTCGCGAAACTGCTGTAGATATCCATGCTACCTCCTCGCCGAAGTCAGAAAGCTATGTCGTGCGCAACGCGCGTAATCGAAACGACATCGCTTGAAATCATCCTAAACCCTTTCGAATTTTTTTTCACGCACTTGCGTTGTTCATTTGCTTCGAAGAATTCCTATCTTGGTGAGTTATTTTCGTTCACCTACAATCCTCATCCCAATGTCTCTATCCTCTTGCTGGACATCGTCGCTGCCTGTTCGCTTCCGCGCGCTCTTTGCTACTTATCCACTGCTTCTGTCCGCCAATGCGACGTGCGCCTCACTCGCGCACATGCATTCATCACGTCATGACGGATACGTGCGCGCGCGCTCATGAGATGCAAAGTATCGATGCAATCGATGCGCATGTTCCGGCTTCATGCGAGCACCAGTTCCAGTTCGCCGATGCGGTCGATCGCGCCATGGAGCATGCCAGGTCCATCGACGCGATATGCGCCCGTATATGAGCCCGTGGTGATGGTCCAGAACGGTTCGACGGTCAAACCCATGCGGCAACAATGGTTGACGAGCCAAGGCAGCAGTTCGCGGGGATCGCCCGCCGGATTGCCGAGCGCGGCCGGCGCGATGGACACGCCATCCAGCGTGAATTCCAGGCGCGGCTGGAGAAAGTCGAAGCCCGGCGCGACGACGTCGTAAGGCTCCATGCCCGACACCACGAGCGCGCCGTTGTTCTGCGAGTCGGCGAGCTGGGCGAGCGGATCGACATTGGGCCATTGCGCGAAACGGCTGTCGACCACTTCGAGCGCGACCGCGATACCGCCGATCGCATCGAATACTTCCTCGCGCGTGTAAGGGTCATGTCGCGCGGGCAGCGCATAGGCGAAGCGGAACGCGACTTCGAGTTCCACCAGCACGCGGAAAAACGATTCGAAGGGCACGCGCGCGGGCGAAACGTGAACAAGCGCGGCGTCGATGGGCGCGCCGGTGGCGAGCGCATCGGGCGCGCGCGCGCCGATCTTCCACGCGCCGATGCGCGCATCCGACTCTCTCAGCATCTCGTGCTGGATCGCGTAGGCGGTGGGCGCGTCGGCCGGAATGTCGGCGGGCGCCAGCGTTTCGATCAGCTGATGCCGGCGGCGGGCGTCCGCGAACTTCGCGGCGAGTGTCGATCCGGTCATGTCGATATCCTCGTGTGAGCGGTGACGCACACCCATCAGTGTACGGGTTACCGGATCGACGTTGGTCGCGCGCGTGTGCCTTCGCGCGCATTCACCGCCCGTTTGCCGCTACACGCCGAATGGCGTTGCTCAGAACGTCTCCCAGTCGCCGGCCGTCTCCGCGGTCGCCGGAGCCTTGGGCGCTGCCGGCGCGGTGACCGCGCGCTTGGCGGGCGAAACGCGCGGCGCGACACGCGGCGTCATCGTTGCACGCGGTGCAACTTTCGTGGCCGGCGTGGACGTGGACATTGTCACTGCGAGCGGCGCGCCGTCCGCCACCTGGAACACCGCCACCGCCTGCCGCAGGCGCGCGGCCTGATCTTCGAGCGACTGCGCGGCCGCCGCCGCTTCCTCGACGAGCGCCGCGTTCTGCTGCGTCACCTCGTCCATCTGCGTGACGGCGCGCGACACCTGCTCGATGCCGCTGCTTTGCTCCTCCGACGCCGCCGCGATCTCGCCCATGATGTCGGTCACGCGCTGCACCGCGCCGATGATCTCGTTCATCGTGCGGCCGGCTTCATCGACGAGCGTCGTGCCCGTGCGCACGCGCGCCACCGAGGTGTCGATCAGTTCCTTGATTTCCTTCGCCGCCGCCGACGACCGCTGCGCGAGGCTGCGCACCTCGCCCGCGACGACCGCGAAGCCGCGCCCTTCCTCGCCCGCCCGCGCCGCTTCGACGGCCGCGTTGAGCGCGAGGATGTTGGTCTGGAACGCGATGCCCTCGATGATCGTGATGATGTCCGCGATCTTCGACGAGCTGCCGTTGATCTCGCGCATCGTGTCGACGACCTGCGTGACCACCGCGCTGCCCTTGCCCGCGATGTCCGACGCATTCGCCGCGAGCGCGCTCGCCTGCCGCGCATTGTCGGCGTTCTGGCGGACGGTGCCGGTCAGTTCTTCCATGCTCGACGCCGTTTCCTGCAGCGCGGACGCCTGTTCTTCTGTGCGCGAGGACAAATCGGTATTGCCGGCGGCGATCTGTTGCGTCGCCGATGCGATCGATTCACTGCCCGAGCGCACGGTGCGCACGGTCGTGAGCAGGCTCGTGCGCATTCTGGCGAGCCCTTCGAGCAACTGCCCCATTTCGTCGCGCGACGTGACGACGACCTCGCGGCGCAGATCGCCCGCGGCGATCGCGTCGAAATGACCGAGCGCGGCTTCGAGCGGACGCGCGATCGCGCGCCGCAGCGATACCCACGCGAACACGGCAGCCGCCATGCCGAGCGCGATCGCGCCGAGACTCAGCGCGCGGAACCACAGGAAGCGGTTCTGCGTCTCTTCGTAGCTCTGCTTCGACGCTTCGGTCAGATACTTCCGCAGTGCGTCGTCCGCGTTGGCGAGCTCGTTGTACATCGACTGCATCGCCTTGGCGTTCGCGATGATGCCGTCGTGATCGTTCTCCATGACCGCGGCGATGCCCTTGTCGACGATGCCCTGCAGCGCGAGGCGCTTGTCCTGCGCGGCGTCGGCGAGGCGCTTTTCGCCCGGCGCCTGCGGCAAGGACATGTATTCCTTCCAGTAGCCGTCCGCCCGATCGCGCATCATGCGCGCGCGCTCGACGGTGGACGCCACTTCCGGCGTGCCGGCGAGGAGCGCCGCGCGATCGAACACGAGCCGCTCGCGCGCGGCGTACATTTCCGCGTTGCCGACGGCGATCGCCGCAGGCATCTGCACTGAGTATGTTTCCTGAAACGCGCCGTTCGAATGGCTCATGCCGGTGAGTCCCAGCGCGCCGATCGCGATGAGCAGCCCACCCAGAAACGCCATCGAGATGCCGAGGCGCGCCTTGATCGTCAAAGCCTTTTTCATTGAGTTTTCCCTGATGCCGCCCGCGAGCGGAGTCGTCGTTTCGTGTCTGCGCGCGCGAAGGATCACGCGACCGCTATCGATGTAAACGGCGCGAAAGCGTAAGCACTTGAGGGAATTATTTCGTCCGAAAAGAAAACAGCGCGTCAGGCGCGCCGTTTTTCAGCGATCATTGAAAAGTTATGCGGAAATTTCGCTGCGGTGCGGAATCGACGGCTGGGCGCCTTCGCGTGTCACCGCCACCGCGGCGGCGCGCTGGCCGAATGCGATTGCGTCGATCGGAGCGGCGCCGCGCGCGAGTTCCGCCGCGAAGCCACCGATGAACGTGTCGCCGGCGGCGGTCGTGTCGACTGCTTCGACGAGCGGCGAAGGCAGATGTACGCCGGCGTCGTCCCCGCCATCCAGCAGCGCGAGCACGCCTTGTCCGCCGAGCGTCACGATCACGTTGCGCGCGCCCTTCGCCTTGAGCGCCTGCGCCGCGCGGCGCGCGTCGTCGGGCGTGTCGATCGCCACGCCCGAGAGCGTCGCGGCTTCCAGTTCGTTCGGAATCAGATAATCGACGAGCGGGAACCAGTCCGGCGGCAACTTGCGCGCGGCGGGCGCGGGATTGAGGATCGTCGTGCGTGCAAGACGCCGGCCGGCGGCGAGTGCGGCGCGCACGGTTTCGGGCGGCGTTTCGAGCTGGCACACGATGACATCGGCCTGCGCGATCAGCGCTTCCTGCGCCTCAATGCGCGCGGGCGTCACTTCGGCGTTGCTGCCCGCGACGATGACGATCGCGTTCTGGCTCGCATCATCGACGACGATGAGCGCCACGCCCGTCGGCGCATTCTCGCTGGTCGCGAGGGCCGTGCAGTCGATGCCTTCCGCCTCCAGACTGCCCTTGAGCGTCGCACCGTTCGAATCGTTGCCGACGCAGCCGATCATCGCGACCCGTGCGCCCAGGCGCGCCGCGGCGACCGCCTGATTGCCGCCCTTGCCGCCCGGCACTTGCGCAAATGCATGTCCGGCGAGCGTTTCGCCCGGCCTCGGCAGACGCGGCGCGCGCGCGACGAGATCCATGTTGAGGCTGCCGACCACGGTCACTCGGCCGGTCTTGCCTGCGTCGCCTGAATTGGCGTTGTCGCCCATCTCGCTTCCTTTTCGAACAGCCTTCGTTATGCTCTCGCGCTGCGCGATTCGGGCACCACGGCGGTCGATTCGCGGCGCACGAGGCGCGGCGCCACCACGCGCCGGCGTGTCGTGCCGGTCAGCTTGCCGGTGATGCGGTCGATCAGCGTCTGCGCGGCCATTTCGCCGAGCGCGCGCACCGATTGTCCCACCGTCGACAAGGCCGGATACGTGTAGCGCGACAGCTCGACATCGTCGAAACCGATGATCGAGCATTCCGTCGGCACGTTGATGTGGCGCTCGGCCGCCGCACGCAGCGCGCCGATGCCCATCATGTCGTTGCACGCGAAGATCGCGGTCGGCTTCATGTTGTCGAGCAATTGCGACGCCGCGGCGTAACCGCCCGTCGCGGAAAAGTCGCTCTGGACGATCGCGTTCGGCTCGATCTCGATGCCGCGCTCGGCCATCGCGCGGATGAAGCCGTGCAGGCGCATCGCGGAAACGGCTGTCGCGACCGGCCCCGTGATGCAGCCAATCTGCGAGTGCCCGAGTTGCAGCAGATGCCGCGTCGCGAGATACGCGCCCTTTTCGTGGTCGATCTGCACGAGGTCGGATTGCAGCCCTTCGATATTGCGATCGACGATCACGAGCGGCTCACGCGCGCCCGCGAGGCACTGCGCGAGCACCGAATCCTCACCCGCCGACGCGATCACCAGTCCATCGATGCGCTTTTCCTGCAGCACGCGCAGATAGCTGCGCTGCTTGGCGGGATCGTCATCGGAGTTGCAGAAGAACACGCAATAGCCGTTTTTCGCGCAGCCGTCCTCGACGCCGCGCGCCAGTTCGGCGAAATACGGGTTCGTCGCGTTCGGCACGAGCAGGCCGATGGTCGCCGTCGAGCGCGCCTTCAGCGAGCGCGCGACCGCCGACGGCACGTAGTCGAGTTCCAGGATCGCCCGCTCGACTTTCGCCCGCACGTCGGCCGACACCGGCCGTGAATTGTTCACTACGTGGGATACCGTCGTAAACGACACCCCGGCAATGGCTGCCACGTCTTTGATCGTCGCCATACATCGTCCTTCTCTATGCTTTGGTCCAACTGCTCTTATTGGTCGTAAGGCGTCCGGCGCGTACTTCTCATCGCGCGCGCCCTGCTTGCCGCTCCTGCTTCAACCACCGTCGCCGGCCGCTTTTCCGCCCCGTGCGGTGCGCGCCGTCGCCGTCCATCGGTCAGACAAACGATTACACACGCTTCCTTCTGCTGCGGTATGTGTCCAGCACCACCGCCACCACGATCACCGCGCCGGTAATGATGCGCTTGGTCGGCTCGTTCGCGCCGATCTGCGCCAGTCCCGCCGCCAGCACGGAAATGATCAACACCCCGAAAAACGTGCTGATGACCGAGCCGCGCCCGCCCATCAGACTCGTGCCGCCGATCACGACGGCCGCGATCACCTGCAGTTCCACTCCCGCGCCGGCGTTCGGATCGGCGGCTTCGAGCCGCGAGATCTGGAACAGCGCCGCCAGTCCCGAGAGCGCGCCCATCAGCGCGAAAACGATGACTTTGTACGGCCGCGGATTGACGCCCGCGAGCCTCACCGCTTCCTCGTTCGTGCCGATCCCTACGAGATATCGGCCAAAAACCGTCCGGGTCAAGACCAGATGCGCGATTATCATCACCGCGACCGCGATCAGGAACGCGGGCGAGATGCCGAACGCGATCGGATTCGACAGAAAATCGAACGCATCGCCGATATACGCCGTGCGCGAGTTCGTCATCTGGTACGCGAGCCCGCGCGCGCCTTCCAGCACGCCGAGCGACACGATGAACGACGGAATCCGCCACGCCACCGTGACGAGGCCCGTCACCGTGCCGGTCAGCGCGGCGGCCGCGAGACCGATCAGCGCGGCGGGAAACGCCGGCCAGTGCCACTTCAGCGCGGCCACGCTCACGACCGACGCCCCGAGCGCCAGCACCGAACCCACCGACAGATCGATGCTCGCGATGATCAGCACGAACGTCATGCCGACCGACATCACGACGAGATCGGGAATCTGGTTCGCGATCGTGCTGAACGTGTCGTACGTCAGGAAGTGCGTGCTCAGCACCGAAAACAGCGCAATCATCGCGGCGAGCGCACCCGCGAGACCCAGGTAATTCGAAATGCCGAGACGCGTGCCGACGCCTTTCGTGCTCTTCGGTGCATCGGCGGGCAGGTTCGCTTCGCTCATTCAGTGCTCCAGGTTGTCTTCGGGCGCTTTCGCATCGGGCGCGATCGGATCGTGCAAGATCGCCTCGCGCTTCGCGTAACCCGAGAACGCCGCCGCGAGCAGCGCGTCCTGCGTCCAGCTCGCGCGCTCGAACACGCCCGTCATGCGCCCGGCCGACATCACGCCGATCCGGTCGCAGATCAGCATCAGCTCGCGCAGATCGCTCGACACGACGACGAGCGCGCGTCCTTCGCGGGCCAGCGCGCCCATCAGCCCGTAGATGTCGAACTTCGCGCCGACGTCGATGCCGCGCGTCGGTTCGTCGAACAGCAGCACCGTGCAGTCGCGCGCGAGCCAGCGGCCGATCACGACCTTTTGCTGGTTGCCGCCCGACAGCTCCGACACCGCCTGCGCAGGCCCCGACGTGCGGATGCGCATCGCGTCGATCTGGCGCTGCGCGAGCGCGGATTCCCGGCGCGTATCGACGACGCCATGCCGCGCCACCGCGCCCAGATTGCCCAGTGAAACGTTCGCGGCGATGGGCAGGCTCAACAAAAGGCCCTCGCCCTTGCGATCCTCCGTGATCAGCGCGATGCCTTCGTCGACCGCGTCCGACGGCGAGCGCACCGACACGCGCCGCAGCGGCTCGCCGTTGCGCGCGATCGACACCGTGCCCGCGTCCGCGCGATCCGCGCCGTAAATGAGGCGCATGAGTTCGGTCCGGCCCGCGCCGATCAGCCCGCTCACGCCGAAAATCTCGCCCGCGCGGACCTCGAACGACACGTCGCGCACCACGGGCGCACGCGTCATGCTTTCCACTTTCAGCGCGACGCCGCCGATGCGCCGCTCGCCGAGATCGATGCGCTCGCCGATCTCGCGTCCGACCATCAGCGTGACGAGCCGGTCGCTCGTGAGTTCGTCCATCGGACCGATATGCACGAGGCGTCCGTCGCGCAACACGGCCGCGCGCTCGGCGATGCGCTGCAATTCCTCCAGCCGGTGCGAGATGTAGACGAGCGCGACGCCGCGCGCCTTCAGCCGCTCGACCTGCTCGAACAGTAGATCGACTTCGCGGGCGGTGAGCATCGCGGTCGGCTCGTCGAGGATCAGGACGCGGCAATCGTCGATCAGATTGCGCGCGATCTCGACCATCTGCTGATGCCCGATGCCGAGGCCGCCGACGAGCGTGTCCGGATCGATCGCGTCGAGCCCGACCTGCGCCATCGCGTGACGCGCGTCTTGCGCGAGCCGCTTCCGGTCGATCCAGCCGAAGCCTTTGCGCGGCAGCCGGTTCAGAAACAGATTCTCCGCCACCGACAAAGTGGGCAGCAGGTTCAACTCCTGCATCACCATACGCACGCCGAGCGCTTCGGCGTCCGAGCGGCTCTTCGGCAAGTAGGGCTGGCCCGCGAGCGTCATCGTGCCCGTGGTCGGGTCGGTGAGTCCGCCGATGATCTTCGACAGCGTGCTTTTGCCCGCGCCGTTCTCGCCCGTGAGCGCGAGCACTTCGCCGGGAACGAGCGCCAGCGAGACGTCCGCCAGCACCGGCTCGACATAGGTCTTGCCGATGCCCGTCACCGTCAGCACGTTCGCATCGTTCGATCCGCTCATGGGGCGCTTCAAGGCTTCGCTGTGCATCCTCGTGGTAGTCCCGCGCGGAAAAGCGTCCGGATGGCGGCGGACAATGCCCGCGCCGTCTGCCTTCCGCGCTCGTCAGTGTGTTATCGGCACGCCGGCCGCGAACTTTAGGCTTTTCGCGCGAAACGGCGCCCGACGACGCCGCCGCGCGCCGGGCTTACTTCGTCACGAGATCGACCGGCGTTTCCACGACCTGCGAAAGCTCCGACTGCTTCTTGTGGCCGGCGATCGCCTTCAGCGCCACGTCGATGCCGAACACGGCCTGCTTCGCCGCGTACTGGTCGGCGGTCGCGAGCACGCGGCCGTCTTTCAGCATCGGCTTGATCGCGCCGATATTGTCGAAGCCGACGACCTGCACCTTGCCCGCCTTGCCCGCCGCGCGAATCGCCGACACGGCGCCGATCGCCATGTTGTCGTTATCGCACAGGAGCGCCTTCACGTTCGGGTTCGCGTTCAGGATCTGCCCTGCGACTGCGTTGCCCTTGTCGATTTCCCATTCGCCGGACTGGAGCGCGACGACCTTCATGCCGGCCGCGTCCATCGCTTCCTTGAAGCCCGCACTGCGCGCCTGCGAGTTCGTGGTGGTCGTCACGCCCTCGATGATCGCGACTTCATCGCCCTTCTTGAGTTTCGGGGCGAGATAATCGCCGACCTTTCGCGCGCCCTTCTTGTTGTCCGGTCCGACGAACGGCACGTTCAGATCCTTGGACTTGAGCACGTCCGGATCGAGCCGGTTGTCGATATTCACGACGATGATGCCCGCGTCCGCCGCCTTCTTGATCACCGGCACGAGCGCCTTCGAATCGGCCGGCGCGATGATGAGCGCGTCGACCTTCGACACGATCATCTGCTCGACGATGCGAATCTGCGCCGCGGTGTCGGTCTCATCCTTGATGCCGTTGGTGATCAGGTCGAACTGGCTGGGGTTGTGCGCCTGATAGTCTTTCGCGCCGTTTTCCATCGTCAGGAAGAACTCGTTGGCGAGCGACTTCATGACGAGCGCGACCTTCGGCTTGCCCGCCGTTTGCGCGAATGCGGATGACGAAGCGAACGGCAATGCGGTGCAGGCGGCGAGCGCGACGGCGGCCGACAGGACGCGTCGGCGGATGGTTCGGTTCATGCGGATCTCCAGTGCTTTGTTCTGGTTTGTCTGGTCTTTCGAGATGCAGCGAACGCGAGCAACGCGTGTCGATCCGCGCCGGGCAACGAAGGGAAGCGATTGCGGGCGCCCTGTCGCGCCCCTCGCTTCGTGTTGCGCGCCAAAGCCTTCGATGGTTCTGTCCGGACGCGGTGTCAACGTTTGCTCGTCGTCGATTCTCGTTGGACAGACGCCCGAGGTCAATCGGGCTAACGTGTAGTCCACACGCGACAATGCCGTCGATCAAAGGATCGGCGGCATTGTCGGTGTTCCGTGGTTGCCAGCGTGCAACGGCTTGCTGTCAAAGTCAGAGATCTTCGACCGACTGCCCGTCCACCTTCTTGTCGATGATGTCGCGCGCGTAGTCGATGCCCGCGCGCGTCGCGTCGATCGGGCTATCGAAAGGTTCCTGTTCGGGCACGCCGAACATCACCGCGCGGCCGCTCTCGCCGTGCGCGCTCTTCGCGATCGTCACGACGATGTCGAAGTGGCGCGGACCGTCGTCCGGTTCGTCGCGTTCTTTCGCGCGCCGCAATGCCTGCACCTTGATCTCGAAGCCCTTGTAATGGTCGGACAGCGGTGTGGACATGAAGCGTCTCCTTTGCGTTGAGATGCATCGCACGATCATACGTCGGCTGCATGCTTCGCGTGGGTCGTGGATGAGTGAAAGGCGGCTGCAAGCCTCGTTCCCGCGTCCGTCTCCCGATTTCACCTTATCCCACACACCGTTCATATTGGGTTTGCCATAATGCGCGGGCGGCATGCCGCTCTAGACAGGCGCCGCCGAAGAATAAACCGTCACTCAAATCAGGGAGCGTCACATGACTATTCGAGCCACCGCCCTCGTCGCTGTGTTGAGCCTCGCGCTCGGCGCGAACGTCGCTATCGCCGCCAACAGTCAGCAAAGCAAGATGACCGATTGCAACAAGCAGGCGGGCGACAAAAAAGGCGACGACCGCAAGGCCTTCATGAAGAGCTGTCTGTCCGCCGCGCCCGCCGCTGCTTCCGCGCCGATGACGCAGCAGCAGAAGATGACCGCGTGCAATCAGCAGGCAAGCGACAAGAAAGGCGACGAACGCAAGACGTTCATGAAGAGCTGCCTCAGCAACAAGGGCTGATCCCGCTCGCGCGCATGTTCACGCCGCGCCATTCGCGCGCGGCGACCCTTTCGTATTTACTCAGCCTACCGGCCGATATTGCACTGCACCCAAGCAATTGATTCGCACCGTCGTCTTTTTCTCATAAGATGGCGCGAAGGCGGCCCCTCACGAATACAAGAAACACGCCATCGGCCGCCGCCGTTTCGAGCGAGGCGAAAAGCCGCGCATGGAGGCATCCGGATGGCATGGAGACATAAAAATCGCTGGTTCAGGCGGTGGCTCGTGATAATCACGTTCTGGTTCGTGCCGGTGCTGATCGTCGCGGTGAACGAGGTGCGCGAGGAGATGGCGTATAACAACGTCGATCTTCAAAAGGCGCTCTCGACCTGGGAGCTGACCGACGCGCAACGCGCGGCAGGCGTCGCCGCGCGCTGCCACGGCGCGCCCGACGAGGCCCGTGCCGCCGGCTGCCCCGAAGATGTCATCGCGGCTACCGCGGCGAAGCATCAGGAAGCGCTCGACGAATACGCGCATCGCAAGGCGACGCTCGCGGATTATCTGTGGCATGCGTTCGTCGGCTACTGGATCGTGCCCGCCGCCTTCCTGCTCGTGCTCGGCATGCTCGTCGGCGGCGTCAGGCGCGCGCTGCGCCGCCCGCAGCATCCGAGCACATCTGCCTCCGAGGTAAAAACGACGACCCATCCGTGAGCGCGGGTCGGGTACGGTCGTTGCTACTTCTGCTTGCGGTTTTCTCGTACGACCTTAAGGAAGCTGGACGAAATTTATGCTTGTCTTGAGGGCGCACTTCGGGCGAAAACGCCGGTTCCATTTCGTTTGGTCGAAGCTTCGTCTACCCTAATATCAGGCGAAGTGTCGATCGAAAGTCGGATGTAATTTAGCGTGCTGCATGTCGCTTATGGGGCCGGATTCGGAGTAAGCTAGCTCCGAGCGTTTTCCCTGAATGGTGCGTAGCCTGAGAACCCAAGCGTGACAAGGCTTTGGGCGCAAGGATCGGGGCTCGTGTTTTCAGGTTGCTGTGCTATAACTTGGCGTGCCTCACCCTCCCGCTCTATGGGGTTTCCTAAATTCCACGATGGAGAACAATGATGCAAAGACGAAACTTCATGCTCAAGTCGACCGCCGTTCTGGCGCTGGGAGGCCTCGCGCTTGCCGGCTGCACGGCAAACAGAAACGCCGGCAGTGAAGCGGCTGCGGGCGCCGCCGATGACCGGCGCTCCATCGACGCCGACGTCGACAGCACCATCCAGCGTCTCTACGCAACGGTGGGCGGCTCGCGTGAGCTGGTGGCGAAAGCGCGCGGCGTGCTGGTGTTCCCGTCAGTGCTTCAGGCCGGCTTTATCGTCGGCGCGCAATACGGCAAGGGTGCGCTGCGTGTCGGCGGCAGCTCGGTCGGCTACTACAGCACGACGTCCGGCTCGTTCGGCCTGCAGGCGGGCGCGCAATCGAAGGCGCTGATCTTCCTGTTCATGACGCAGGATGCCCTCGACAAATTCCGCAACTCCGACGGCTGGTCGGCGGGCGCGGATGCATCGGTGGCGCTGGTGAAGATGGGCGCGAACGGCGTGATCGATACCACCACGGCCACCAAGCCTGTCGAGGCGATCGTGCTGACCAACGCCGGCCTGATGGCGGATGTCTCGCTGCAAGGCACGAAGGTGTCGCGCATCAAGTACTGAGCGCGCTGCTCTTCCCGCGCGGCGAATGCAGAACCGCCGTGTGGTGCGACCTTCGGGCCGCGCCACACGGCGGTTTTTTTCGTCGAAGCTCGACCGATCAGGTCGTCGTCGCGCGATCGATCAGCTTGAAGCGCGTACGCTTTTGCGCGCGCACGACTGCCTGATACGCCTCCAGATATTGCCGCGCCATGCGATGCGATGTGAAGCGCTCTTCGAAGCGCGCGCGCACGCGTTCGCGCGACAAGGTGTGCAGACGATTCACCGCAGCCACCGCGCCGATTTCATCCTCCACGATAAAGCCCGACACGCCTTCGTCCAGCACTTCCGGCACCGAGCCGCGATTGAACGCGATGACAGGCGTGCCGCACGCCATCGCTTCGATCATCACGAGCCCGAAGGGCTCCGGCCAGTCGATCGGGAACATGAGCGCATGCGCGCCCGACAGAAATTCGGCCTTCTGACTGTCGTTGATTTCGCCGACATACTCGACGTACGGCAACTTCAGCAACGGCGCGATTTCGCGCTCGAAATACTCGTGATCGGCGAAATCGACCTTGGCGGCGATCTTGATCGGCAAGCCGCAGCGGCCCGCGATGCGGATCGCGGTATCGACACGCTTTTCCGGCGAGATGCGCCCGAGGAACGCGAGGTACTTCTGTTCCACCGGCTGCGGCGTATAAAGCTTCTCCGGCAGGCCGTGATACACCGTGCTCACCCACTTCGCCTGCGGCAGCGGATGGCGCTGCGCATCGGAAATGGAGATCACGGGCGCGGTATTGAACGTATCGAATACCGGTTGCTGCTCGGGAAGATCGAGACGGCCGTGCATCGTCGTCACGAACGGCGTGTCCTGGCGCTTGAAGAGCGAGAACGAGTAATAGTCCATGTGAAAGTGCAGGACGTCGAACTCTTCGGCGCGACGACGCACCAGTTCCATCAGCAGCATGTGAGGCGCGATGCGGTCGCGGATCGCCGGGTCGAGCCGCAACGCGCGCGGCCATACGGCTTCCAGGTTGGCGCTGGTTTGCGAGTCGCCGGTCGCGAAGAGCGTCACGTCATGACCGAGCTCGACGAGCGCCTCGGTGAGGTACGACACGACGCGCTCGGTTCCACCATATAGTTTCGGCGGCACCGACTCGGTCAGCGGAGCAATCTGGGCAATTCTCATCGTTCTCGTCTCCATGCGAATATCGACGTGCGGCGCGAACTTCATGTACCGGCCGCGGCGCGCATCGAGTATGACAGCGGGCCGTAAGCCGGGCCAACAAGGTTTGCCCTTACGCGTAATTCCGTCTCGCGCGGTTCGCCCATGCCTGTCGTGCGCCGGCAAGCGCCAGCGTGCTGAACCCATTATCGAGTGCGAATACGCCTGCCGTGGGCGTCTATTGCACTTTCATCGCTCTGTTACAGGGGCGAAACACTCGTTTCGGGAGACGGTTACGCTTGAGCGTCGCCGCGCAGATCCGCGAGGAAGTCGTCGCGCCACACGCCCAGGTCGTGCTTGCGCAGCGCGGTCATGTTGGTTTCGTAGCGCTCCTTGCGCTCGGCGAGCGGCATCGCGAGCGCGCGCCCGATCGCCTCGCTCGTGCCGACGATATCGTGCGGATTGACCATCACCGCGCCGGTCATTTCATCGGCCGCGCCCGCGAACTGCGAGAGCACGAGCACGCCGGGATCGTCGGGATTCTGCGCGGCGACGTATTCCTTCGCGACGAGATTCATGCCGTCACGCAGCGGTGTGACGAGCCCGATCTGCGATTCGCGAAAGAGCGACATCAGCTTCCATCGGTCGTAACGCTGGTTGAGATAGCGGATCGGCGTGTAATCGAGCCCGGAGTAGCGCCCGTTGATGCGCCCCGCTTCGTATTCCAGGTTCTGGCGAATCTGCTGATAGGTCTCGACATCCGCGCGCGTCGGCGGCGCGATCTGCACGAGCGTGACGTTGCCGCGCCATTCGGGCGATTTCTCCAGAAAATGCTCGAACGCGCGAAAACGCTCGACGAGTCCTTTCGAGTAATCGAGCCGGTCCACGCTCATGATGAGCTTGCGGCCTTCGAGGCTCTGCTTCAGGTCCATCACGTCCTGACGCGCTTCCCCGCGTTCGGCCTGTTCGGCGATTTCGTCCGGAAACACGCCGATGCGATACACGTTCGTCCTGAGCTTTCTGCCGAACGCTTCGACGTGGCCGTCGGGCGTTGCGGTGCCGTGCGCGTGCCGGACGATGTAATCATGAAACGCGACGCGGTCCCGTTCGGTCTGAAAGCCGACCACGTCGTAGCAGCACAGCGACTTGACCAGTTCCTCGTGCGGCGGAATGTTCAAGAGAATCTGCGGCGACGGAAACGGGATATGCAGAAAGAAGCCGATGCGATTGGTGATGCCCGCCGAGCGCAGCGCCTCGGCGAACGGGATCAGATGATAGTCGTGGACCCAGATGATGTCGTCGGGTTCGAGCAGCTTGATGAGCTTGTGCGCGAGCCACGCGTTCACGCGCCGGTAGCCGGCGTATTCGTCGCGGTCGTAGACGGCGAGATCGTTGCGATAGTGAAAGACCGGCCACAGCATCGCGTTGGAGAAGCCACGGTAATACTGGTCGTAGTCCTTCTTCGGCAGGCCGACGGTCGCGAAAGTCACCGCGCCGTCCTGTTCGAGCTTCGGCCCCTGGTTCGCGACGGTTTCGCTCACGACGTCCCCGCTCCAGCCGAACCAGACGCCGCCGCTGTCCTTGAGCGCGCCGAAGACGCCGACGGCGAGGCCGCCCGCGGAGCCTTTGGTTTCGGTCGGCGTGGCGACCCGGTTGGATACGACGACGAGACGGCTCATATGCTTTCCTTTTCCTCTTCGAACTTTTCTTTTTAGAATAAACCCGAAATTTTCGACTGGAAAATCCCGCGCGGGTTTCCGTCGATGCCCTCAGTTCTTCCCGGTCGATGCCGCCGCATGCGCTCGTGGATCCGGCCCGCCCGGCTCGCCGCGGCTCGCGACCGGATCGGCGGGTGTGTTCGCCGTGCTGGCGGCATGCGTCGCGCCCTCGCGTTCGAGCGGCGGCGCGAAATCGACATGACGATCCTTATCCGTCGACAAATCCGCGCGCGCACGCGGCAGATACTGCGGATACGCGGCCTGCACGAAGTTCACGAGCCCTTCGCGCACGCGGCAGCGCAAATCCCAGTTGAGCGCCGAATCGAACGAACTGACGAGCACGCGAAGCTGCATCGCGCGGTCGGTGGCGTCGGTGACCTGCAGCACCTGCACGCGGCCGTCCCATTCCGGCGCGTGCGCGAGAATGCGCTCCAGTTCCTCTCGCAGCGGCGCGATCGGCATGCGGTAATCGACGTACAAAAACACCGTGCCGATGATCTGCGAGCTGTTGCGCGTCCAGTTCGTGAACGGATTCTCGATGAACCACTGCAACGGCACGATGAGGCGTCGCTGGTCCCAGATTCGAATCGATACATACGTGCCGGTAATTTCCTCGACGCGTCCCCACTCGCCCTGAATCACGACGACATCGTCGAGGCGAATCGGCTGCGACAGCGCGATCTGCAATCCGGCGATCAGATTGCCGAGCACCGGCCGCGCCGCGATACCGGCGACGAGCCCCGCGACGCCCGCCGATGCCAAAAGGCTCGCGCCGATCTGCCGCACGCTCGGAAACGCCATCAGCGCCGCGCCGAAACCGATGATCACGATCACCACCATCACCGAACGCGCGAGCACGCGCGCCTGGGTGTGGATGCGGCGCGCGTTGAGGTTGTCGTCGGTGTCGAGCGGATGCGCCTGCACAATCGCCTCGCCTACCGCGCCCGCAGAGCGCATCGCGAGAAACGTGAGCGCGCCGATCAGCGCGACGGTTTCGATATCGCGCAGCACGCCGATGAACGGCAGCGTATCGGGCGCCTCGAATATCACGAAGCCGATTCCGAGGATGATGAGGAGGACGAGCGCGGGCTTGTCGACGTAGCGCAGGACGACGCTCATCAGCGGATACGGCCGCGCGATGCGCACGAGAATCCGCGCGCCGATGCGATGCACGCCGATCGCGAATACCACCGCGATGGCGGCCACGACGAGCGCGCCCGGCCAGGTGCCGAGCGGCCGTTCTGCGAGATTCAGGAAGTGATCGAGTGGGAGCATGAGCGTCGCGAAGATCAGCTTCGTGAAAGTGGAGGCGGCGATGTGGATACGCCGGCCGCATCGCACGGATGCGGATCGCCGCGCAATGCAGCGCGACGCCAGGACGCCCGATGGCGCCCCGGCGTCAAAAGACGATCAGCGCTCCGCCTTGCAGGGGAACGCCTTGCCGAGGCCGAGCGAGACCATCGTGGTCGCGTTGAAATCGGCCTTGTCGGGATTATTGGCGATGTACTTGCGCACCGCGTCCGTGAGTTGCTGCGGCTTCACGTCCGCCGGCAGACAGAAATACTGGCCGACCTGCGGCCCGGAGGTTCCGCCGATCGCCTCGATCGTGTTGTAGATGCCGTCCGCCGCGCCTTCGATATAGGCCGCGCAGGCAGTCCGCGAATTGGGATCCGTTTTGGTGCAGAGCTTGTTCAGATCGTTGCCGGTAAACGCAAACGCGCAGACGGGCGTCGCGAGAGCACAGGCGAGGACGAATTCCCGCAGCATGGTCTTCCTTTTATGTTGAGCGGCGGCTTGAATGGGGCAACGGGTTCGGGGCGATGCGCGGTCGCGCCTGACCGCGCGTGCCCCGGAGCTTGACTGTCGCGCTGCGCTATTTTGCACCGTTTGAGCCGCTTTGCGGAGCGCCGCCGCTCTGTGGCATCGAATCCAGACGCGCCTGCAGGCCTTCCGCGACGTCCTTCTCGTTGTACTTGCGGGCGAAGTCCACCGCCGTCATGCCGAGCTGATTCTTCACACGCAGATCCGCGCCTTCGTCGAGCAGCAGCTTGCAGGTCGAAAGATGACCGCCGCGCGCGGCCATCATGAGCGGCGTCGTGCCGTTGGGCGAACCGGCGTCGATATAGGCCGAATGATCGACCAGGATCTTCACGATATCGTCATGGCCATTGGTTGCCGCGTAGTGCAACGGCGTCCAGCCCTTCTTGTTCACTTCGGCGTCCTTTGCGATCAGAAGATTCACGAAGGTCGCGTCGCCGTTGAGCGCGGCGAGCATCATCGCGTTTTCGCCGGCGGGGTCGAGTTTCTCCAGATCGGTCTTCGAATTGTCGGCGAGCAACTGGCCGACCTTGTCGGACTTCTCGCGTGCGGCGATCACGATGATCGGCGTGCCCGTGTTGTCGACCGTATTCGGGTCCGCGCCCTGTGCGAGCTGTTTCTTGACTGCGGAGACGTCGTCGAACTTGACCGCCTTGATGAGCGAGTCCACGGATGCGGCCCAGACCGGCTGCGCGATCGCGCATGCGGCCAGCAGCGCGCCCGCGACGAGGCCGCGCACGGCCGCGCCCGCTCGTGCATTGCGGACATCGCGGGCACGGGAAACGTTTGGCACGCTCGCCACGGACAGGGTGGAAACCATCGGGGAATTGTTCATAGTGACCTTCGGATTGCCTTGAAACAGGTTTTTTTCGCGCGCGGGCCGGCTGCCCTCAGACTGGCCGCGCGATCTTGAAGAGCCGGAAGAAGTTCTCGGTGGTCGCCTCTGCGACGGCCTCTTCCGGCTGCTCGCGCAACTGCGCGATGAAACGTCCGACATAACTCACGTACGCAGGTTCGTTCGGCTTGCCGCGATACGGCACCGGCGCGAGATACGGCGAATCGGTTTCGATCAGCAAACGCTCGATCGGCACGCGCCGCGCAACGTCCTGCACGTCTTTCGCGTTCTTGAACGTGACGATGCCCGAGATCGAAATATGGAAGTTCTGCGCGAGCGCCCGTTCCGCGATCTCCCACGGCTCCGTGAAGCAATGCATCACGCCGCCCGGCACGCCCGCGCGCTCTTCCTCCATGATGCGCAGCGTGTCGTCCGACGACGAGCGCGTATGAATGATGAGCGCCTTGCCCGTCTTGTGCGCGGCCCGGATGTGCGTGCGAAAGCGTTCGCGCTGCCATTCCATGTCGGCGATGCTGCGCCCTTCCAGCCGATAGTAGTCGAGCCCGGTCTCGCCGATCGCGCAAACCTTCGGATGCGCGGCCAGTTCGACGAGTTCCGCGACGCTCGGCTCCTTCGCATCCTCGTGATCCGGATGCACGCCGACGGATGCGTACACGTTCTCGTGCTTTTCGGCGATGTCGAGCACCGAAGGCAGCGTTTCCAGATCGACCGACACGCACAGCGCGTGGGTCACGGCGTGCGCGCGCATCTTGTCGAGAACGTCGGGCAGACGGTCGGCGAGTCCTTCGAAGTTGATGTGGCAGTGTGAATCGACGAACATCCGGTGCTCCTTAATACATGTGCTGCTGCGCGTGGGGCGCAAGTCGCGGTCAGGCCGTATGTCAGGCCGTATAAATGCCGCGATAGCCGATGAACAGTTCCTCGAACACGAGGCGCGCATTGAGCGGGTGATTTTCCACCGCGCGCTGCCGCGTGACGGTCTTCATGTAGCGTGCGAGCGCGGCGGGGTCGGCGCTCTGGGCGCAACGGGCGAGTGCCTTCGCCGCGCCGGGAAAATAGCGCGGCCGGCCCGCCGTGCGCTCGGCAAGCAGATCGTAGAGCCAGCGTTGCAGCCAGCCGAGCACGAGCGGCACCGGCAGCTTCTGCAGGTTTTCTCCGCAGGCGAAGGCGTCGCAATTCGGTCCGGCGGCGAGTTGCGCGAGCGTGAAGTCACGCAGGGCGCGGTTCTCGTCGTTCGCCAGCGCAAGCGCAGCAAGCGGCGCGCCGCCTGCCTGCGCGAGCAGTCCCGCCGGATCGTCGACGCCCTGCGACGCGAGCCACGCGCTCGCTTCGTTCGACGGCGGCACGCTCATCGGCCACTGGCGGCATCGGCTGATGATGGTGGGCAGCAGACGGTCGACGCGCGCCGACACCAGCAAAAACACGACGCCCGATGGCGGCTCTTCGAGCGTTTTGAGCAACGCATTCGCCGCCGCGACGTTGAGCGCTTCCGCCGGATACAGCACGACGACACGCAGGCCGCCCCGATGCGAGCCGACGCCGCAGAAGTCCAGCAGCGCGCGCACCTGCTCGATCTTGATTTCCTTGCTGGGCGTGCGGGTCTTCTTGCCTTCGTCGCCATCGGCTTTGTCGGCGGATGCGTCGGCGGCGTCGGCGCTGCCGGCCGCGAGGCCCGCGAGCGCTTCAGGCAGCACCGCGCGGTAATCGGGATGATTGCCCTGGGAAAACCACAGACATGCCCGGCAAGTCCCGCACGGCTCGCCATTCGGCGCGGCCATCTCGCACAGCAGTCCCTGCGCGAGATGCTGCGCGAACTGAAGCTTGCCGATGCCCGCCTCGCCATGCAGTAAAAGCGCATGCGGCCAGTGCGCGCGCAGTTGCGGGAGACGCTGCCAGTCGTCGGTTTGCCAAGGGTAGATCATCGATATGTTTCTATGTTAAATCAGAGGCTTGCGACTACTTCTTCAAGCTTTTCACGAATGTCTTCGATAGACCGCGTCGAATCGACGATGAAGAACCGCTGCGGCGATTCCTCCGCGCGGCGCAGATACTCGTTGCGCGTGCGCTCGAAAAACGCCTCCGACTCGCTCTCGAACTTGTCCGGCGCGCGGGCCGCCGAGCGGCGCTCGCTGGCGGTATCGGTCGGTACGTCGAAAAGCACGGTCAGATCGGGCTGGAAACCGCCCTGCACCCAGCGCTCCAGCGCCTCCAGCTTGTCGCGCGGCAGGCCGCGCCCGCCGCCCTGATACGCGAAAGTCGCGTCGGTGAAACGGTCCGACAATACCCAGTCGCCGCGCGAAAGCGCCGGTTCGATCACCTGCGCGAGATGCTCGCGGCGCGCGGCGAACATCAGCAGCGCTTCGGTTTCGAGGTCCATCGGCTGATTCAGCAGGATGCCGCGCAGCGTTTCACCGAGCGGCGTGCCGCCCGGTTCGCGCGTCATCGCGACCTGATGCCCGCCCGACGCCAGTTTCTCTTCGAGGCGCTGGCGGAACCAGTCCAGATGCGTGGTCTTGCCCGCGCCGTCGATGCCTTCGAACGTGATGAACTTGCCGCGCGCCATTCATTGACCCCGGATGTATTTGTCGACGGCCTTGTTGTGGTCGCCCAGATTGTCGGAAAAGATGCTGCTGCCGTCGCCGCGCGACACGAAATACAGCGCGTTGCTCGCGGCGGGGTTGAGCGTGGCGTTCAATGCGGCCACGCCGGGCAGCGCGATCGGAGTCGGCGGCAGGCCCATGCGCGTGTAGGTATTGTACGGAGTGTCCGTCTGCAGGTCTTTTTTCCTGAGCTTTCCGCCGTAAGCCGGTCCGAGGCCGTAGATGACGGTCGGGTCGGTCTGCAGCGGCATGCCGATACGCAGCCGGTTCGCGAACACCGCCGCGACGAGCGGACGATCCGACGCGCGCCCTGTCTCCTTTTCGACGATCGACGCCATGATGAGCGCGTCGTACGGCGTCTTGTAAGGCAGATTCTGCGCGCGCGTGTTCCACGCTTCGGTGAGGCGGGCCTGCATCAGCCGATACGCGCGCTTGTAGACGGCGAGATCGCTCGTGCCCTTGTCGAAGAGATAGGTGTCCGGGAAGAACAGTCCTTCGGCCGATGCCTTGTCGACTTCGGCCGCGCCGATCGCCCGCAGCAGGTCGGTGTCGGTCATGCCTGCCGTGTCGTGCGTGAGCGCGGGATTGCCGTCGAGCTCGCCGCGCATTTTTTGCAGCGTCCAGCCTTCGATGACGGTCGCGACGTATTCGTTCACGTCGCCGCGCGCGATCTTCTCCAGCACTTCGTAAGGCGTGACGCCGCTCTTGAAAGCGTAGTTGCCGGACTTCAGTTGCGCGGACAGGCCGAGCACGCGCGTCATCAGCACGAACAGCTCGGGTTCGACGGGCACGCCGCCGCGGTTCAACTGGGCGCTCACGCTGCGCAGGCTGCTGTGGGGCTTGATGGTGACGTCGAGTTCGGGCGTCGACAGGGTCATCGGCCGGTTGGCCCACCAGTACATGCCGCCTGCGACGGCCGCCGCGAGCATCGCGACGAACACCGCCGCCACGACGCATTTCTTGAAAAAGGACATGCGAAACACGCTTGAGATAAGACCAATATAATAACTTGCCGCCTGCGTCAGAGCCGCTTTCTGCGGCTTGCGCCCAAACGATAGGATTGACAGCCCGCCCGCTCATGAATTCCCAGACCATCGCCCTCGCCGCTTCAGACTTCGAATCCGTCAAGACCGCCGGCGCGTATATGCCGCTCACCCAGTTCGGCGTGATCGACGTCAAGGGCGAGGACGCCGCCTCGTTCCTGCACAACCAGGTCACGAACGATGTCCAGCATTTAGATGCGTCCACCGCGCGGCTCGCGGGCTATTGCTCGCCGAAGGGCCGCCTGCTCGGTTCGTTCCTGATGTGGCGCACGGCCGACGTGGTGCGCCTCTTGATCGCGCACGACGTGCAGGCCGCCGTGCAGAAGCGCCTGTCGATGTTCGTGCTGCGCTCGAAGGCGAAGCTCACCGACGCGACTTCGGAAGTGGCGGCAGTCGGCTTCGCGGGCGACGTGCGTGCGGCGCTCTCCGGCATCTTCGACGCATTGCCCGACGGCGTGCACGTGAAGGTCGAAGGCCCGCACGGCGCGCTGATCCGCGTGCCGGATGCGGCGCATCGTCCGCGCTTTCTGTGGGTCGGACCGAAAGCCGATGTCGAGGCGCACATCGCGAAGCTCGACGAAAAACTGAAGCGCGTGCCCGAGCAAATGTGGGACTGGCTCGATATCCACGCCGGCGAGCCGCGCATCACGCACGCGACGGTCGAGCAGTTCGTTCCGCAAATGGTGAACTTCGACGTGCTCGGCGCGGTGAACTTCAAAAAAGGCTGCTATCCGGGACAGGAGATCGTCGCGCGCAGCCAGTATCGCGGCACGATCAAGCGGCGCACGGCGCTCGCACACGTCGATACCGGCGCCGATTCCGTCCTGCCCGGCGCTGAGCTCTTTCATTCCGATGATCCCGGCCAGCCGTGCGGACTCGTCGTCAACGTGGCGCCCGGCGAGCACGGCGGCGTGGATTGTCTCGTGGAAATCAAGCTCGCCGCGCTCGAAAGCGGCTCGGTGCACGTCGGCGCCGCCGATGGCCCCGCGCTCGGCTTCGTGCCGCTGCCCTACGCTTTTCCCGCCGACGCCTGAGGTCGCGCGCGCATGTGTCTGATCGTCTTCGACTGGCAGCCCGCGGCTTCCGAGGAAAGCGGCCGCGCATTGTTGACGCTCTCGGCCAACCGCGACGAATTCCTGCGCCGCGACGCCGAGCCGATGCACTGGTGGAACGACGCGCTCGGCGTACTCGCGGGCCGCGATCTGACGGGCGGCGGAACGTGGCTCGGCGTCTCGCGCGATGGCCGTTTCGCGGCGCTCACCAACTATCGCGCGCCGGGCGACATGAAGCCGAACGCGCCGACGCGCGGCACGCTCGTAAGCAATTTTCTCGCGGGCGAACGGGAAGCGCCCCTGGATTACTTACAGAACGTGGCGCGGGAAGGTCATCGATATAACGGCTTCAACCTGCTGTGCGGAGACTTCACGCGGCGCGAGCTCGGCTGGTACGGCAATCGCGCCGATGCGCCGCCCGCGTTGCTCGACGCAGGCGTGCACGGCTTGTCCAACAGTCTGTTGAACACGCCCTGGCCGAAGCTCGTCGCGCAACGCGAAGCGCTGTGCGATCTGATTCACGCCGATGAACGTCCGTCGCTCGATGTGCTCATCGACACATTGCGCGATCCGCGTATCGCGAACGACGAGCATCTGCCATCGACGGGAATCTCGATCGAGCGGGAGCGCGTGCTGTCGGCGGCGTTCATCGAAACGCCCGATTACGCGACGCGCAGCACGACGGCGTTGCGGGTGAAGCCGTTTGCGCGGGGACTGTCGCTGGAAATCAAGGAGCGTAGCGATGATGACGGTTCGCATCGCATCGTGCGGCCGGGGGCTTTCGAGCGGGCGTTTGCGTTCGAGATTACGTGATCAGC
The DNA here is from genome assembly GCF_964261745.1 of Caballeronia sp. S22. Classification (NCBI taxonomy): domain Bacteria; kingdom Pseudomonadati; phylum Pseudomonadota; class Betaproteobacteria; order Burkholderiales; family Burkholderiaceae; genus Caballeronia; species Caballeronia sp. S22. Next base: position 1,737,264 of record NZ_OZ180035.1, read on the forward strand.
GAGTACGTCGAGCCACATATACGACCGCGGCGATGAGCAGGACAGTCACGGCATCGATCGCTGCGAGCGCAGGTAGCGGATCGGTCCACTTGTCCATGTTCATCGTGCGTGCGTAGTACGGCGGACCGTCGCCATAGGCTTCGTTGAGATTGAGCACGTTGAATGCGCCCACGAGAAACACGGTGACGAGCAAGCCCCAATAGAGCAAAGCGCGAAATCTTCCTTTGGTCATTGCTTTAGTATCGAACCGTCAACGGTACATAGCAGTCTTGCGAGTCCTTCGTTGCGGCTTCCAGCTCACGAACGAAATCCTCCATTCGCGAATGAAGGTTGACGCAACCAGCGCTGCCCGCGTGCGTTCCACCATGGATGAAGAAACCGCCGCGCCCATAGGTTTCTGTGCCGGGAAAGACGTGTATCGTGATTCGATGATCGCCCCATGCGGAGCGAGAGGCCAGGTTGTACCAGTGGTTCGACCACATTTCCGAGGGTTTGATCCAATACCGTCCGGGAGGAATGGGACCGTCGCTGCGCATGCCGAATCGCCCTGAAGAATAATCAAACTTGCCTCCGTTCGGACGGCCCGACACCGCCGGATAAGACCCGCCGCGCGGTCCATGCATGATCAGCGTATCGCCGTCAAAGCGCAGCGAAATGTTTTCGGACCTGGAACAGGAAGGGCCGCGCGGAATACCGTGTTCTGCTGCGTATCGATCTGACATGTTTTCAACTTCGTTTTGCGTCAAACCGATCCTAACACTTCGGAATCCGGATTAATTCGCCCGAACGGAAATTCGGATTTTATCCATTTGCTTACCGGTCGCTATCAAGCGTCGAACGCCGCCCGCAACACCCTCACCGCTTCCGCATGCGCCTCGGCAACTTCTGGCACGAATCCGCCCATCTTGAAGAACTCGTGGATCATGCCTTCATACCGCACGAGCGTGACCGCCACGCCCGCCTTTTCAAGCGTGGCGGCAAATGCGATGTCCTCGTCATAGAGCGGATCGTGATCCGCCGCCGCGATCCACGCCGGCGCAACGCCTTTTAAGTCCGGCACGCCGCCCGCCGCATCGAGCGGTGCGAAGCGCCAGTCGTCGCGGTCACGATCGTCGCGCAGATATTGCGCAAAGAACCACTGGATCGTTTCGCCGGAAAGCAGATAGCCATCGGCGAGCCGCGCGTGCGACGCGCTCTTCTGCCACGCGCTCGTGCCCGGATAGATCAACAACTGCAGCCGCAAATCGATGCCCGCATCGCGCGCGAGCACCGCGCACACGATCGCGAGCGTGCCGCCGGCGCTGTCGCCGCCGATCGCGAGCCGCGCCGGATCGATGCCGAGCGTCGGCGCTTCTCGAACGAGCCATTGCAGCGCGTCGAACGCATCGTTCACCGCGACGGGAAACTTGTGCTCGGGCGCGAGACGGTAATCGACCGATACGACCGCGCAGCCCGCGTCGTGCGCGAGCTTGCGGCATAGCGCGTCATGCGTCGATATGCTGCCGACCGTAAAGCCGCCGCCGTGCAGATACATGAGCGCCGCGACAGGCTCGGCCCAGCCCGGCTCGACCGGATGATAGATGCGCACGCCGATCGTTTCGCCATCGCGCACGGGAATGCGCAGGTCCTCGACGCTGAACATCGGCAGCGGCGCGATGTCGAGAATTTGCGCGCTCATCGCGTACGCGGCGCGCGCCTGTTGCGGCGTGAGCGTGTGATACGGCGGTCGATTCGCGCGCGCGACCATCTCCAGGATTTGCGCGATCTTCGGATTGAGCGGCATCGGCGAAGTGAATGTCAAAGGGACACGATGATGCCACGCCACGCCGTCAGCGCGGCCGTTTCAGCGACATCGGATCGGTTGGATTGCGCAGTTGCGCGATGTCGTCGAGCCGCAGTTGCACCGACGCCATGATGTTCGGATGCGTGATGACATAGAAGCGCCCTTCGCGCACCGCATCGAACGCCAAAAGGGCGACGTCGCGCGCGGTGAGCTTGCCGCCTTCCACCGCCCGCGTGAGTTGCCGGGCCGCGAGCTTCTGCGACGCCGTATAAGGCGCCTCGTTGGCGAGCGCCTCGGGCCGCGAACGTTCGGCGTCGGCAATGCCGGTCGGCACGAACGCGGGACACAGCAGCGACACGCCGATCAGCGACGCACCCGCGAGCCGCAAGTCGTGATGTAGCGTCTCGGTCAGCGCGACGACCGCATGCTTCGATGCGTTGTAGACGCCCATCGCGGGCGCGGCGAGCAGGCCCGCCACCGACGCCGTGTTGACGATATGCGCCGGCTCGTTCTGTTCGAGCATGACCGGCACGAACGCGCGCAGTCCGTTCGCGACGCCCATCACGTTCACGCCGAAGACCCATTGCCAGTCGTTCGCGCTGTTCTCCCACACGAAGCCGCCCGCGCCGACGCCCGCGTTGTTGAAGAGCAGATGCACGCCGCCGTACGTTTCGAGCGATGCGCGCGCGAGCGCTTCGACCTGAGCTGCGTCCGACACGTCCGTCGTGACGCCGATCGCATCGCCGCCCTCCGCGCGCACCGCTTCGACGGTCGCGGCGAGCGCGGCGGTGTCGAGATCGGCGAGCACGAGCTTCATGCCTAGCGACGCGCCCAGCTTCGCGAACTCGCGCCCGAATCCGCTACCCGCGCCGGTGATGACGGCGACCTTGCCTTCGAATCGATCCACGTGCGTTCCTTCGCGGCTAGACGAGCTTCACGAGTTGCTTGCCGAAGTTCTTTCCGCGCAGGAGGCCGAGAAACGCCTCGGGCGCATTCTCCAGCCCTTGCGCGATGCTCTCGCGAAAATGCAGTTTCTTCGTCGCGACGCGCTCGGCGAGTTCCTTGAGCGCCTGCGGCCAGATATCCAGATGTTCGTAGACGATGAAGCCCTGGAGCTTGAGCCGCTGCGTCAGGATGAGTCGGGGCGCGTCCATCGGCAAAGGCTTGCCGTCGTAACCGGAGATCATTCCGCACACGGCGACGCGTCCGAACGCATTCATGCGCGCGAGCACGGCATTGAGCGTGGCGCCGCCGACGTTCTCGAAGTAGCCATCGACGCCGTTGGGTGTCGCGGCCTTCAGATCCTCGTAGAGCTTGCCCGCCTTGTAATCGACGCAGGCATCGAAGCCGAGCGTCTCGACGACATAGCGGCACTTGTCCGGTCCGCCCGCGATGCCGACCGCGCGGCATCCGGCCGCCTTCGCCAGTTGCCCGACGACGCTGCCCACCGCGCCGCTCGCCGCCGACACGACGACCGTCTCGCCGGCCTTCGGCTCGATGATGCGATTGAGCCCGTACCACGCGGTGACGCCCGGCATGCCGACCGCGCCGAGATACGCGGACAGCGGCACGCGCGACGCATCGACCTTGTTCAGGCCGCGGCCATCGGACGTACCGAACTCCTGCCAGCCGAGCACGCCGACGACGCTATCGCCCACCGCGAACGCCGGATTGCGCGATTCGCTCACGACGCCCACGGTGCCGCCGATCATCACCTCGTTGAGCGGCTGCGGCGCGGCGTACGATTTCGCTTCGTCCATGCGGCCGCGCATGTACGGATCGAGCGACAGATAGTGATTGCGCACGCGCACTTCGCCGTCTTGCAGCGGCGCGAGCGGCGTTTCGACCAGTTTGAAGTTCGACACCGACGCCTCGCCTTGCGGGCGCGACACGAGCAGGATCTGGCGGTTGATGTGTGTCTCAGCCATGCGGATTCTCCTTCGCGGATTGTTTGGATCAGGCGTCGCTCGGACCGGGCGTCGCCTTCGGATCGGAACGCATCTTCTGCCTGACGATGTCGCGCCCGACCGCGAGCCGCTTCATGTATTTGAACGTGCCGAGCGCCTTCGCGACGAAGTGGCCTTCGCTGTCGCGGATCTCGCCTTCGCAATAGGCCATCGTCGTCGAACGATGCAGCACGCGGCCATAGCCGCGCAACTCGCCGCGGCCCGGCTGCATGAAGTTGACTTTCATCTCGACGGTGACGACGCCTATTCCATCGCCCGCGACGCTGCGCGCGGCGAGCGCAAGCGCTGCGTCGAGAAGCGTCATCGTGACGCCGCCGTGCGCGATGCCCCACGTGTTCATGTGCGCTTCCTGAAGCGGCATGCGCACTTCGCTCTCGCCGTCGGCGGCCTTGACGAGCTGCACGCCGAGCGCGTCGATGAACGGGCTTTCGATCGAAACGTTGCTTGATGAATCTGAAGAAGACATCGCGCTCACACTTCGTAATCGACGCACTGCCGGTCTTCGCGGATCGCCGCGACGAAGTCCTTCAGCGCCTGATGCTTCGGATGAACCTGATAGGCTTCGAGCGCGGCGTGGTCGTCGAAGTCGGAGACCAGCACGACGTCGTACGTGCACGCGAAACCAGGCTGCGCGGTGCCGACTTCGAAATGTCCCTGCCCCTTGACGATGCTGCGGCAGGTCTCGAGCTTCGCCTTCAGCTTTTCGGCGTTCTCGGCGCGGCTCGCGCCCTCGGCGTTTTCCTTCAGCTTCCACATGACGATGTGACGTACCACGGCGACTCCTGTTGTCGAACGAGAACTGAAGCGTAGCAAAAATCGCCGTGCGGCGAGAAACGCGCAACCGTCACACGATTTCGAACAGCCCCGCAGCCCCTTGCCCACCGCCGATGCACATCGTGACCACGACGAACTTCGCGCCGCGCCGCTTGCCTTCGATGAGCGCATGGCCCGTCAGGCGCGCGCCCGAAACGCCGTACGGATGCCCGACCGCGATCGCGCCGCCGTTCACGTTCAGTCGCTCATCGGGGATGCCCAGCGTGTCGCGGCAATAGAGCACCTGCACGGCGAAGGCTTCGTTCAATTCCCACAGGCCGATATCGTCGACGGACAAGCCCGCGCGCTTCAAAAGCTTCGGCACGGCGAACACCGGACCGATGCCCATCTCGTCCGGCTCGCAGCCCGCGACCGCGAAGCCGCGGAAGATGCCGAGCGGCTGAAGTCCCTCTTTCTCGGCGAGCGTCGCGTTCATCACGACGCACGCCGATGCGCCGTCGGAAAACTGGCTCGCGTTGCCCGCCGTGACGACCCCGCCGGGCAGCGCGGTCCGAATCTTCGACACGCCTTCGAGCGTCGTGTCGGCGCGGATGCCTTCGTCGGCGGCGAGCGTCACTTCCTTCGTGAACATGCGGCCCGTCGCCTTGTCGGCGATGCCGGCGAGCACGGTGATCGGCACGATTTCATCGTCGAACCTGCCCGCGGCCTGAGCCGCCGCCGCGCGCTGCTGCGAGCGCACGCCGTATTCGTCCTGCCGCGCTTTCGAGATCTCGTAGCGCTTCGCGACGGTCTCGGCGGTCTGCAGCATCGACCAGTAGATCTCCGGCTTGTTCTGGTTCAGCCAGCCATCGGTGAGCATGTGGCGGTTCATCTCGTTCTGCACGCACGAGATCGATTCGACGCCGCCCGCGACATACACATCGCCCTCGCCCGCGATCACGCGTTGCGCGGCGAGCGCGATCGTCTGCAAGCCCGACGAGCAGAATCGATTCACCGTCATGCCGGCCACGGAAACGGGCAAACCCGCGCGCAATGCGATCTGCCGCGCGATGTTCATGCCCGTCGCGCCTTCGGGATTCGCGCAGCCCATGATGACGTCCTCGACGCGCGCCGGATCGATGCCCGCGCGTTCGACGACGGCCTTCGTCACGTGCCCGCCGAGCGTCGCGCCGTGGGTCATGTTGAGCGCGCCGCGCCACGATTTGGCGAGCGCGGTGCGCGCCGTCGATACGATGACTGCATCGGTCATGTTGTCTCCCTTGCTTTAATTGAGTATGTCTGCTGAGTCCACGCGCCGAACGCCGGCGTCGCGCATGTCCTGCCACGCGCGCTCGAGCGAGCCGTCGAGATCGATCGCGCGGCACGCGTCCTCGATCACGGTCACGTCGAAGCCCGCCGCGCGCGCATCGAGCGCGGACCACGCGACGCAATAGTCGGTCGCGAGTCCCGCGAGCCAGACGTGCTTCGCGCCGACGTTGCGCAGATAGCCTTCGAGGCCGGTCGGTGTGACGCGATCCCCTTCGATGAACGCCGAGTAGCTGTCGACCTGCTCGTGATGTCCCTTGCGGATCACGAGCCGGGCATGCGGCACATGCAGATCGCGATGCAGCGCCGCGCCCTCGGTGTCCTGCACGCAATGAACCGGCCACAGCACCTGTTCGCCGTACGGCAGCGTCATCGTCTCGAACGGCTTTCGGCCCGCGTGATTCGCCGCGAACGACACATGCGGGCGCGGATGCCAGTCCTGCGTCAGCACGACGTGCGAGAACGCGCGCGCAAGCCGGTTGACGATGGGCACGACTTCATCGCCGCGCGCGACGGCAAGCGCGCCGCCCGGCATGAAGTCGTACTGCACATCCACGACGAGCAACACGTCTTCGACGGGTTTCATCTCAGTCATTGAAGCGTCCATTCGATTGCGCGAGCCGGGTCACGAGCGCGGCGGGTTGCCACGCTTCGCCGTTGGCCTGCTTCGCGTACTTGCGCATCGCGCGCTCCACGTTGTAGAGGCCGATGGTGTCCGCATAGAGCATCGGGCCGCCGCGCCAGAGCGGAAAGCCGTAGCCCGTCAGATAGACCATGTCGATATCCGACGCCTTGCTGGCGATGCCTTCCGCGAGAATCTTCGCGCCTTCGTTCACGAGCGCGAGCACGAGGCGCTCGACGATCTCTTCGTCGCCGATCTTGCGCCGCCCGACGCCGCGCTCGTTCGAATACGCGACGATCATGTCGTTGACGAGTTTCGACGGCGCCGCGTCGCGCCTGCCCGGCTGATAGTCGTACCAGCCCGCGCCGGTTTTCTGCCCGAAGCGGCCCGTCTCGCACAGGCGATCCGCGACGCGCGAATAGTGCAGATCAGGCTGCTCCCGATAGCGGCGCTTTCTGATCGCCCAGCCGATGTCGTTGCCCGCGAGATCGCTCATGCGGAACGGGCCCATCGCGAAGCCGAATTTTTCGATCGCGCGATCGATCTGCGCGGGCAGCGCACCTTCCTCCAGCATGAAAAGCGCTTGCCGGATGTACTGCTCGATCATCCGGTTGCCGATGAAGCCGTCGCACACGCCCGACACCACCGCCGTCTTCTTGATCTTCTTCGCGAGCTGCATGACGGTGGCGAGCACGTCCTTGTCCGTCTTCTCGCCGCGCACGACTTCGAGCAGCTTCATCACGTTCGCGGGGCTGAAGAAGTGCATGCCGATGACATCGCCGGGACGCTTCGTGAACGCGGCGATCCGGTTCAGATCGAGCGTCGAGGTGTTCGATGCGAGGATCGCGCCGGGCTTCGCGATTTCATCGAGCTGGCGGAACACCTGCTCCTTCACGCCCAGTTCCTCGAACACGGCTTCGATGATCAGATCCGCGTTCGCCAGATCGGAGAACGACAGCGTCGGCTGAATCAGCGCCATGCGCGCTTCGACCTTCTCCTGCGTGAGCTTGCCCTTTTTGACCTGGGCTTCGTAGTTGCGTCGGATCGTGGCGAGCCCGCGATCGATCGCCTCCTGCTTCGTTTCGAGCAGCACGACGGGCAAGCCCGCGTTGAGGAAGTTCATCGCGATGCCGCCGCCCATCGTGCCCGCGCCGATCACGCCGATTTGCGCGATGGTCCTGGCGGGCGTATTCGACGGCACATCGGCGATCTTGGCGGCCGCGCGCTCGCCGAAAAACGCATGCCGCAGCGCGCGGCTCTCGGGTGTCTGCACGAGCGCGAGAAAACATTCGCGTTCGAATGCGAGGCCACGCTCGAAACCTTCCTTCACGCCTTTTTCTACCGCGTCGATGCACTTGTGCGGTGCCGGGAATTGTTTAGCGACCGCCGCGACGCCGTTCCTCGCGAACTGGATGAAACCTTCGGCGTTCAGGTGCTCGATCTCGCGGTCGCGCACTTTCGGATGCGGACCGCCCCAATCCGCCGCCTTGCTCGCGAACGACAGCGCGCGGGTCAGCAGATCGCCTTCGACGAGTTCGTCGAAAAGCGCGGTCTGCGCGAGCGTTTCCGACGGCACCGGCGCACCCGAAACGATCATGTTCAATGCCGTTTCCAGCCCGACCACGCGCGGCAGGCGCTGCGTGCCGCCCGCGCCGGGCAGCAGGCCGAGCTTCACTTCCGGCAGCGCGATCTGCGCGCCGGGCGCGGCGATGCGGTAGTGCGCGCCGAGCGCGAGTTCGAGACCGCCGCCCATCGCGACCGCGTGGATCGCTGCGACCACCGGCTTCGCGCTCTCTTCCAGCGCCTTGATCACGGTCATGAGCGTGGGCTCTTGCGTGGCTTTCGGCGTATTGAATTCGGTGATGTCCGCGCCGCCCGAAAATGCCTTGCCCGCGCCGATGATGACGATGGCGCGCACGTCGTCGTCATCGTTGGCGCGTTCGATGCCTTCTACGATGCCCGCGCGCGTCGAATGCCCGAGCCCGTTGACCGGCGGGTTATCGAGGGTAATGACCGCGATGCCGCCGCGGTTCGTGTAGTCCACTGCCATGAGCGTCTCCTGTCGACCGGATATCAGATTAATTGTGGGCGATGGGTGCAGAATACACAAAAAAGCACGACCGTTCAATTAATATGATTGCCTAGTGTCATGCAGACGCCGAATACGACGAAGCCCCGGCTCCGCGCGAGCGGACCGGAGCTTCGACGAGCGCGACTGCGCTAGACCGAGTTTTTCGTCGCGTCTCCACTGTATGCGACATGATCGGCCCCCTTCAGCGCCCAGGACATCCGATGGGCTTCCGGGTGAGCAGCGAAGAGCTTGCCGAACTTATAGCCCATAGCTCTCACGCAAGATTTCACCGACGCGCCGCGCTATGGCTTCACGCTCATCGCCGTTGAGTGGATTGCGGTTGCATGCCCATTGTTTCTTCTTCGCGAAGTCCGGAAACTTCGGAGCCTCGCCCCATTTCCAGTCATCACTGAGCGCGTTCCGGCTTCTGCCGAAAATGTGATGATGCACTCTGCGATACTCCGCTACGTTCTTGGGTCCCGCAGGGTCTGCGCTGTCGTTCAGCGACCAATTTCCCGCTTCCCAGTAATTCACGCACCCGCCGTCGAGTTGAGGCAAGACCTGGAGCATCGCGCGGCCGGTCGCTGCGACAAGGCATGACCAATGATACAAATCGAGCGGGGCGAGTTCGCTTCGCTCCCAGACCGATTGAGACGGGTAGACAATGAGGTGGCCACCATCCGCGCGATCACAGAGCGTGGTGGTTGGACTCGTGACCCGGCCACCGTGAAACGAAAAAACGTCGATCGCCATTCTGTTCCTCGCAATAGATGAATCGCGCGCCTACCGTGGTTTTGCCGGCAATCCGGCGCGCGCTTGCCAACCGTGTTCAGCGAAGGAATTTCGCTTCGATATCGCCCATGTGCGCGTCGCCCTGAAGACTAATGATTTCCTGGACGGACGGTAACGTTTTATCGACTTCGCGAATTCCTTCCTCTCGCCGTATCTTTGCAAAGACGGTTTGCATCGCTCCCACAGCTGCACGGATCGCATGATTTCCGTAGATGACGATACCGACCTTGCGAAGTGCCTTGATATCTGATTCAGTCAGTTCAGGATATGCAGTCGGAACAAGTACCAGTGGCACGCGGCCGTTCCACGCATTGATGAAGGCGAGTACTTCGTCGGGTGTCTTCTGCTTCGAGTGGATCAGGATTGCATCGGCGCCAGCTTCTTCGTATGCGGCGGCGCGGCGCAGCGCTTCGTCCTGCCCTTGCCCCGCGATCAGCGCTTCGGTGCGCGCAATGATCACGAAGTCAGGATCATGTCGTCCCGCCACAGCGGCTGCGACCTTTCCCTGAAACTCCTCGATGCGGACGAGTTCTTGCCGCCCTTCCGCGCGCAAACTCGTATCCTTGGGAAATGTCTTGTCCTCCATCACGATCGCCGACGCCCCGGCCGCTTCGTACTGAGGTACGACGTATCGGACGTTGACGGCATTGCCGAAACCGGTATCGATGTCGGCAATAAGAGGAATCGAGGTAACCGAAGCGATGGCGCGCATCATCTCCAGATGTGTGCCGAACGAAAGAATGTTCGCATCGGGGACCGCATAGCTCGCCGCAAGCTCGAAGCCGCTACCCCATATACCATCGAAACCAGCCTGCTCGGCCAGCTTGGCAGACAATGGATTATGTGCCGCCATCGCCGTGAAAAGCCTGCCTTGGTTAAGTGTTTCACGCAGGAATTCATTCTTTGTCATTTAGGTATCCTATGGTAACTTCAAGGTTGTCGGGAGCTTTGACGGCGTGACTTAACGCAGCGCGGAACAGGCTCGGGCGATGCGGCTCATTGCTTCGCGCAACTCGGCGTCGGACGCAGCATACGAGATGCGAAAGTGGCCCGGCAGTTCAAAGGCCGTGCCGGGTACAACCGCAACGCCGGCTGTCCGAAGGATGTACATCGCAAGATCGATATCGGTCGCGATCAGATTTGCAGATTCATCACGGGTGCCGAGCAGACCGACACAACCAGGAAAAGCGTAGAAGGCGCCGGGCGGAAGATCGCATGTCAGGCCTTTGATCCCACGCAAAGTATCGACGACGTTGTCACGGCGCTTGCGAAACTGTTCGACAAAACCGTCTAGGAAGTCCATCGGACCATCCAGCGCGGCAATCGATGCCGCCTGACTGATCGAACTGGTATGAGACGTGGATTGCGACTGAACGAGATTCATCGCCTTGATGAGCTCGGTAGGTCCTGCTCCGAACCCTACCCGCCAGCCAGTCATCGCGTATGCCTTGGACACTCCGTTGATTGTCAGCGTGCGAGAAGCCAATTCGGGGGTCACGGCGGCCGGCGTGGCGAAGGCCGAATCGTCGTAACGGATTTTTTCGTAGATGTCGTCGGCCATCACCCAAACGTTCGGATGTCGCAGAAGCACCTCTCCTAACGCGGAGAGTTCTTCGGCGCTATAGACTGCACCGCTTGGATTCGACGGAGAATTCAGCATCAGCCATTTCGTGCGCGGCGTGATCGACTCTTCGAGTTGCGCTGGCGTGATTTTGAAGCCGCTGGCGGCGCCACAGCGGACAATGATTGGACGACCCCCGGCAAGCAGCACCATCTCCGGGTAGGACACCCACGCGGGAGTCGGAATAACGACTTCGTCGCCGGGATTGATCGTGGCCTGAAGCGCGTTATACAGCAATTGCTTGGCACCGCACCCTACCTGGATCTGCTCCGGTCGATAGTCGAGCCCGTTGTCGCGCTGGAATTTGCGTACCACGACCTCGCGAAGTTCGAGCGTACCGGCGACATCCGTATAACGCGATTCATTGCGATCGATCGCAAGTTTGGCAGCCTCGCGAACGTGCTCTGGCGTCGGGAAATCCGGTTCGCCCTGACTGAGCGCGATTACGTCCGCGCCTTCGCGTTTCAACTGATTCGCAAGGCGGGTCATTTCCTTGGTGGCGGAGGGTTTGGCGCCGAGGACCCGATTTGCCAGAAGTGTCGTTTCGATTGCGGTCATTCGATCGTTCCTATTTTGAGGCGAAGTTTCCATTTGGCCACCGCAAGCGGCACAAAGATGGAGAGCAGAAGCAAGAGGCTGTACGCGCAGGCGAGCGCCAGACGGTCACTGTCGACCTGCTGGAAGATTTCGATCGGCATCGTGCTCATACCGCCGAAATACAGCACGATCGTCGCCGACAGTTCGGACAATGTCGTGACCCACATCAGAACGGCGGCAGCCGCGACCGATGGGCCAATGACAGGCAGAACGACTTTGAAGAAGCTCTTGATCGGGCTAACCCCAAGACTCATCGACGCTTCCTCGATCGAGTCCTTCAGGTTATGAAGTGGGCCGATTGCAGCGCGCACGCTCGTCGGCACTTTTCGCAAGAAGTAGGCGAGCGCCATGATGACCCAGCTTCCAGTCAGGACAAGCCAGCCGCTGCCAAAGGTATTCGTCAAGGCGATCCCCATAACCGTACCGGCGACGGTCAGAGGAAGCGTGACGAGGACGTCCAGCGTATGCGAGAGCGCCGAACGCCGCTTCACGATGAGATAGGCGGCGGCAATTGAGAAACATGTCCCGGCGACGGTGGCGATCGTTGCAAGGAATAGCGAGCGATAGAGCGGCTCTGGCGCTTGAAACAAAACATGCGTCAAGTTGTCCAGCGTGAAGCTGCCATACCTCAGTACTGGACCGATCGACGGCGTGAACGCAGTCACAACGACAACGAGCGCCGGTAGCAGCGACATGACGACTACCAGCGACACACTGGACGTCGCTGCCACGGCGTGCCAACCCGATATCCTGGAGGATGCCGGTGTCCGCCCGGATTCCATCTGAAACTGTCGTCGCTCGACTACGATTTTTTGAAACAGCAGAGCGCCGGCTCCCAACGACACGAGCAACGACGCCATCGTGGTCTGCATCTGCGCACTGCCGCCCATTTCGCTGACAAACTCGTTGTATGCCTTCACTGCGAGAACAGGCGTCCGCGCGCCGATGATGGCCGGAACACCAAAGCTGCCGATGACGTGCGTAAAGACAATCATTGCACCGGCGAATACCGAGGGCAGCAGCATCGGCAAGGTGACACCCGACAGCACTCGGCTCATCGGCCGACCAAGGCTAAGCGCAGCTTCTTCCAGATTGCGATCCATCGACTTCAGTCCGACGAAGACCGCTACAAACGCATAGACGTAGTTGTTTAGGGTCATCACAAATACGAGACCCCACCACGAATACAATGACGGCACCTGGAGTCCTGTCGGCGTTAGCACCATATTCACCACCCCTTGCTTGCCCAGGATCAATACCCAGGCCGCGGCCACCACGACATCGGGCACCACGAGCGTGATGAATGGCAGCGCGGAAACCAGTCCCGCCAGAGGGAATGCGCAACGCGCAACAACGATTGCGAGTCCTCCGCCGATCAGCATCGAAGAGACGGTTACGGCACCCCCTAGGATCAGTGTGTTGAATAGCGCTTCGCGATACCCACGCTCAGAAAAAAAACGCACATAACCGCTGAAGTCAGCAGCGCCACTAGAGTCGATCAGAGACTTGCCGAGCATCGTGCCTAACGGCCATAGCAAAAACGCGCACAACAAGGCAATTGAGAGAACGGCTAGCGCGAGCCATACGGGATCGCGCCGGAGGCTGCCTAACATAGCGTTCCCTCCACGATATGCGAAGAGTGCGGCACTCTCAACACAACAGGTTCTCCCCTCGATCGAAGCCGCGTACCCTGTGAAGCGGAGGCATCGACGCGGATCGGTCCGATACTCGTCTGGACGGAGTACCCAACCGTGTGACCGCGATATTCGACCTGAACGATTGATCCGGCTATTTCCCCGTCCTTTACGGGCGAAGCGTCAGCGATGGAAATATCCGCTCCACGGACCGCCAGCGAAGCGCCGTCTGGAACATGCGCATCGCTTCTTGTGAGCAGAATGCCTGCTGGCGTTTCCATCCGTCGCAGACCATCGCTGCGGGCGGCCAACTCCTGAATGATCGGGATAACGTTGGCGCCGCCCACAAAGTCGGCCGCGAATGCGGTGCGAGGGCGTGTGTAAATTCCCAGTGGTGATCCGATCTGCACGATCTCGCCGCGATTCATGACAGCGATCTGATCCGACACGGCGAGCGCTTCCTCCTGGTCGTGAGTCACGAACACTGTCGTTATCCCCGCTTCGATCTGCAAGGTGCGAATCATCGAACGCAGTTCAACGCGCAGTTTTACGTCGAGCGCTGACAGTGGTTCGTCGAGCAGCAATACTTTTGGTTCGATGACAAGAGCGCGAGCCATCGCCACCCGTTGCCGTTGGCCACCGGACAGTGCGGCCGGAGCGCGATCGAGAAAGGCGCCAAGTCCAACGCGCTCGAGCATCGAAGCCGATCGCTCAAACGCTTCCTGCCTCGCCATACCGCGGGCCAGCAGCCCGTATGAGACATTCGCCATCACCGACCGATCCGGGAAAAGTGCGTAGTCCTGAAACACGATGCCCACGCCCCGTCGGTGCACCGGAATTGACGTGACGTTCTCGTTGCCGAAAAGAACACGTCCACGGTCGGGCCGTACAAATCCGGCAAGCATTCGCAGCAAGGTGGTCTTGCCGCAGCCCGATGGGCCGAGCAGCGTGAAAAACTGGCCGCTCGGAATGACCAGGTCGAGTGAACGAAACAGCATCTGTCGTCCGTAGCTCTGATCGATTTTTTCAAATGAAACCTGCATATCGGTTCCTCGTCGCCCGTTACTTGGAGGCCACAATCTGGCGCCACTGCGAGAGGAATTCCGCGCGCGCTGCTTCCATCTGACTGGCGTCGAGCGCGATAACCTTGATATTGTCGAGCGCCGGAAGCGCAGACATCTTGCTCACGTCGATATCGGTCCGCAGCGGCCGCCGGAACGCGCTTTTGAAGATCTCTGTCTGAACCGGCTTCGACGCGAGGAAATCGAAAAGTTTTCGAGCTTCCGATGGGTGTTTTCCACCGCGGATGAGCGCCATGCCTTCCGGTGAAAGGAAAGTGCCTTCAGCGGGATAGACCAGTTTCACGCTGTCGAGTTGACCGGCAACATACTGGTACGCGGCGTATTCCATAGTCACCGCTATAGCAAACTCTCCATTGGCGACACCCTGGTACGCGGCCGATGTCGTGCCGACGATGACTGCGTTGCGAATGATCTGCGCGTATACGCCAGGCGAAACCAACTTACTCAGCCCATAAAGGGCGACATACGAGGCGCTGCTGAATTGCGGATCGGGGATAACAATTTTCCCTTTCCATTTTGGGTCTGCAAGGTCGTTCCAGCCTTTCGGTGCTTGCCCGCCCGGCGCCTGGCGAAGATTGGCCATGAGCACAGACACGTGCGTATTGGTTCCAAGCCACAGACCTTGCTTGCTTCGATACTGCGCTGGAACCGCGCTCTCCTCCGGGGAGTTATAGGGCTGGAACTGATCCTGAAAAGCGCTGATCGTCGAGATTCCTCCCGACCAAAAGATATCGCCAAGCGGGTTAGCCGCTTCGGCTTTGATCCGCTGCATCAGCGCTCCTGTCCCGGCACGAACAACCGAAACTTTGATGGCGGGATTCTGCTTTTCAAATTGCTCGACAACCTTGGCGACTGTTTCAACGTCGTTAGATGAATACAGCACGACATCAGCTGC
Organism: Caballeronia sp. S22; assembly: GCF_964261745.1. NCBI lineage: Bacteria > Pseudomonadati > Pseudomonadota > Betaproteobacteria > Burkholderiales > Burkholderiaceae > Caballeronia > Caballeronia sp. S22. Next base: position 1,752,407 of record NZ_OZ180035.1, read on the forward strand.
CTGTGCCGGATGCTGCAACAAAGGCCCTATCATGATTGAAATGCATGCTAATTGAACCCGCTTCAACATTGTTATCCCCTTGGCACGATGGCGTGGTGCAGCTTTAAAACCTGGTTACGATGGAAAAAAGATATCATCGTAAAAATGACGGTTATATGATCCACTCCTGCTAGCATGAGTTTTTGTTATGGTGCCGAAATCGACGCTGCCCTTGACTGCGATACGTGTTTTCGTAACGGTCGGCAGGCATGGGAATTTCACGCGCGCGGCGGAAGCGTTGGGCATCACGCAGAGTGCCGTCAGTCGTCACATTGCAACGCTTGAGGCGCTGGTGAGATGTTCGCTGTTCGAGCGTCGGGGCCCCCAGTTGACGCTGACACCCTCAGGCGCTCAGTTTCACGACGCGGTTAAAGATGCGGTCTCGACGATTGAACTCGCTACCTTGCAGCTCATGCAGGGTCAGCAGGAGCATGACCGAATCACCGTAAGAACGTCTATGCCAAGCTTTGCAATGACGGTTGTGATTCCCGCGTTGGGCGCTTTCACGATCAGTCATCCCGTGCAGATCGACCTTGTCACGTCTCTCTCACCGCCTCAGCCACGCGAGCAGTTCGACGTCTTGATAACGAGAGATCTCAGCCTTCCGGACACGGAGAGTTGGGAACTCATCCAGGAAGAACTCGTTTGCGTTTGTTCGCCGTCCATGCAGTCAGCGCATCGTTCAAAGGCGCTGTATCGGTGGCCGCTGATAGCATCGCGGTCGCGACCGGACACCATTGCCGTCTGGGCATTGGCCAAGAACATCCCGGTCGAATCGCTCCAGGTCCACGCTGTGTACGATCACCTGTTTCTCGCCGTGGCTGCTGCAATCGGTGGCAACGGCCTTCTGATCGTGCCGCGTATTGTCGTGCAGGACCATTTGCAGACAGGGACACTGATTTTGGCCGATCAGGAAATAGTGGCGTCGGGGGCCATGTACGTGGCGTACGTCAATTCGCGGAGCCGACATGTGCAGATGGCACGGGTATTTTGTCGGTGGCTGAAAGGGATGCTGCGAGAGCGCAGTCAGAGCGCCTGATTGGCGCCCTTACCGCGCATTCACCCGAATTCAGCGAAGCTTCAAACGTACCGACGTGACTTAGGCGGACGCCGGCAGAACGTGATCGCGATACTGCTCGCGCAGACGCAGCTTCTGCAGCTTGCCGGTCGCGGTGTGCGGCAAAGACTCGGCGAACACGACATCGTCCGGAATCCACCACTTCACGACCTTGCCCTCGAAATGCGCGAGCAGTTCCTCGCGCGTGACGGTAGCGTCAGGCTTGAGCACCGCCACGATCAACGGCCGCTCCGTCCATTTCGGATGCGAACACGCGATGCACGCGGCCTCCGCCACCTGCGGATGCGACACCGCGATATTTTCCAGTTCGATCGAGCTGATCCATTCGCCGCCGGACTTGATGACGTCCTTGCTGCGATCGGTGATCTGCATGAAGCCGTCCGGATCGATGGTCGCGACATCGCCCGTCGGGAACCAGCCGTCGACGAGCGGCGAGTCGTCGCGACGGAAATAGCGGTCGATGACCCACGGCCCGCGCACATACAGATCGCCGAAGGACTTTCCGTCCCAAGGCAGCTCGGCACCGTCGTCGCCGACGACTTTCATATCGACGCCGAAGAGCGTGTGCCCCTGCTTCTCGAGCGAGCGGCGCTGCTCTTCGAGCGGACGCTGCTTCTGCCTGAAGTTCAGGCGGGCCAACGTGCCGAGCGGCGACATCTCCGTCATGCCCCACGCGTGGATCACCTGCACGCCGTACTCTTCCTCGAAGATGCGCAGCATCGCGGGCGGACACGCGGAGCCGCCGATCACCGTGCGCTTCAACGTCGAAAACCGCACGTTCTGCTGCTTCATGTAGGTGAGCAAGGCCATCCAGACAGTCGGCACGCCCGCGGAATACGTGACGCCTTCCGCCTCCATCAGCTCGTAGAGCGATTTGCCGTCGAGGTCCTTGCCGGGGAACACGAGTTTCGCGCCGACGAGCGGCCCCGCATGCGGAATGCCCCACGCGTTGACATGGAACATGGGCACGACAGGCAGAATCGCATCGCTCGACGACGCGCCCATCGCATCGGGCAGCGACGCTCCGTAGGCGTGCAGCACCGTCGATCGATGCGAGTACAGCGCGCCCTTCGGATTGCCGGTCGTGCCCGACGTGTAGCAGAGAAACGAGGCCTGGCGCTCGTCGAGCATCGGCCATTCGTAGTCGCCGTCATGCTCGCCGATGAGGCTCTCGTAGCTCATCACCGGCACGCTCATGTCCGACAGATGCTCGCGGATGCATGCGGCATCGCCGAGCGCGATCCAGCCTTTCACGTTCGGACACTGCGGCGCGATGAGTTCGACGAGCGGGCCGAAGGTCATGTCGAAGCAGACATAGGAATCGTCGGCGTGATCGATGATGAACGCGATCTGGTCGGGAAAGAGACGCGGATTGATCGTGTGGCAAACGGCGCCCATGCCGCTCACGCCGTAATAGCACTCCAGATGTCTGTAGCCGTTCCATGCAAGCGTGCCGATGCGCTCGCCCTGCTCGACGCCGAGCGCGCTCAGCGCCTGCGCAAGCTGCTTCGCGCGCTTCTCGCAATCGCGGTACGTGTAGCGGTGGATGTCGCCTTCGATGCGGCGCGACACGATCTCGTTATCGCCGAAGTGGCGCGAGGCATGGGACAGCAGGGACGACGCGAGCAGCGGTACTTCCATCATCTGGCCGTAGAGCGGCGACGTCATAGGCGGGGTCCTCGAATCTGTCGGATGCTGATCGGATGGCCGGGCCACGCTCCTGCAGGCCCGCGGGCGCGGAATTACAATATCGTTTAACTCAGAGGCGCTCAATATGTCGTTTTCCCCAAGCAATGCCGTACGCGCGACGCGCGACGAGACGCCCGCCGACGCGCGTTCCATGAGCGAAATCGCCGGCGCGATCCGCGTCGGCGAGCCCGGTTCGTTCGCCGCGCTCGGCAGCGCTTTTCTCACGCGTCTTCCCGCCGCGCCGGTGCCCGATCCGTATCTCGTCGGGCTTTCGCGCGAGATGGCCGAAACGCTCGGTTTCGATCCGCAAGTCGCCACCGGCCCCGAAAAGGATGCATTCGCCGCGTACTTGGCCGGCAATCCGACACGCGACTGGGCGAGCGATTCGCTGCCCTATGCCGCCGTGTATTCAGGGCATCAATTCGGCGTGTGGGCGGGTCAACTGGGCGATGGCCGCGCGCTTACCCTGGGCGAGGTCCAGCACGATGGCGAGCGCCTCGAAGTGCAACTGAAGGGCGCAGGACGCACGCCCTACTCGCGCATGGGCGACGGCCGCGCGGTGCTGCGTTCGTCGATCCGCGAGTTTCTGTGCTCGGAAGCGATGCACCATCTCGGCATTCCGACGACGCGCGCGCTCGCCGTCATCGGCTCGGATCTGCCGGTGCGCCGCGAGACCATCGAAACGGCGGCGATCGTCACGCGCGTATCGCCGAGCTTCGTGCGGTTCGGCCACTTCGAGCACTTCTATGCGAACGACCGCATCGACGATCTGCGCACGCTCGCCGATCACGTGATCGACCGCTTTTATCCGCACTGCCGCGACGCCGACGACCCCTATCTCGCGCTGCTCGACGAAGCCGTGCGCTCCACCGCCGATCTGATGGCGCAATGGCAAGGCGTGGGCTTCTGCCACGGCGTGATGAACACCGACAACATGTCGATTCTCGGCCTCACGATCGACTACGGTCCGTTCGGCTTCATGGACGCCTTCAACGCGCATCACGTCTGCAATCACTCGGATACGCAGGGACGCTATTCCTATGGCCGCCAGCCGCAGGTCGGATACTGGAACCTCTTCTGTCTCGCGCAGGCGCTCGTGCCGCTCTTCGGCGGGAATCTGCCCGAGGAAGGACGCGCCGAACGCGTGGTCGAAGAGGCGCAGAAAGTGATGGAGCGATACAAGGATCGCTTCGGGCCCGCGCTCGTCGCGACGATGCGCGCGAAGCTCGGCCTCGAAATCGAGCGCGACGGCGACGACAAGCTCGCCAACGGTCTCTTCGAAATCATGCATGCGAATCGCGCGGACTTCACGCTCACGTTCCGGAACTTGTCGAAGCTCTCGAAATCCGACGCGAGCCAGGATGCACCGGTTCGCGATCTGTTCCTCGACCGCGCCGCCTTCGATGCGTGGGCCGTGCAGTATCGCGAGCGCCTGGCGCACGAGCCGCGCGACGACGCCGCGCGCGCCACGGCGATGAATCGCGTGAATCCGAAGTACGTGCTGCGCAATCATCTGGCCGAACAAGCGATCCGCCGGGCGGCCGAGAAGGACTTTTCAGAAGTGGAGCGCCTCCTGGACGTGCTGCGCCATCCGTATGACGAACAGCCGCAATACGAGGCTTATGCCGGCCTGCCGCCCAACTGGGCGAGCGACCTCGAAGTCAGTTGTTCTTCGTAGGATCGCCCTCATATACAAGGCCTTCCCGGCCAGACCAAAGGAACGAGAGATGAGCAGAGAAGACACCCCGACGAACTATCCGCTGCAGAAAGACGACGCCACCTACCGCCGTGAACTGGACGACATGCAGTATCAGGTCACGCGCCACGCCGTGACCGAGCGCCCGTTCACCGGCAAATACTGGGATCACGACGAGCGCGGCGTCTACGATTGCGTGTGCTGCGGCACGCCGCTTTTCGAATCCGCCACGAAATTCGACGCTGGTTGCGGCTGGCCCAGTTACTTCAAGCCGATCAACGGCGAAGTGATCCAGGAGAAAACCGACCGCACGCACGGCATGCTGCGCATCGAAGTGCTGTGCATGAACTGCGGCGCGCATCTCGGCCATGTATTCGAGGACGGCCCCGCGCCGACCGGCCTGCGGTATTGCATCAACTCGGCTGCGCTACAATTCGAACCCAAGTAAGCGCGAGCCCGGCACCCTCGCTCGGGGAGCGACCGTGCCACGCCGTACCGACGCCCGCTCCGTTCGAGCGGGCGTTCTTCCCTCGCGCGCCTCGCATCCATCCGATGCCCATCACGTCCGGACGCCAATGAAATTTCTGTTCGATCTGTTTCCGATCATTCTCTTTTTCGTCGCTTTCAAGGTCTGGGGCATCTATACCGCGACGGCGGTTGCGATCGCGGCGACGCTCGTGCAGATCGCCTGGGTCGCGTTCCGTCATCGCAAGGTCGATCCGATGCTGTGGGTGAGCCTCGGCGTCGTCGTCGTGTTCGGCGGCGCGACGCTCGTGCTGCATAACGACACCTTCATCAAATGGAAGCCGACAGCGCTCTACTGGCTGTTCGCGTTCGCGCTGATCGTCGCGCAGATCGGCTTCAGAAAAAATCTGATCGAAGCGATGATGGGCAAGCAGATCGTGCTGCCGCATCGCGTGTGGGGACAATTGAACGTCGCGTGGGCCGTGTTCTTCGCGCTGCTCGGCATCGTGAACCTCTTCGTCGCGTATAACTACACGACGGATCAGTGGGTCAACTTCAAGCTCTTCGGCGCGACGGGCTGTCTCGTTTTGTTCATCGTCGCGCAGAGTTTCTGGCTCGCGAAACACATGAAGGAGGACGGACAATGAACGCATCGTTCGATTTCATGAGCGCGTCGGCGGCGGACAAGATCGCGCATCTCGAAGCGCGTCTGAACGAGGCGCTGCAAGCGCAGTCGGTGCATATCGACGACGACAGCGCCGCGCACGCGGGCCATGCGGGTGCTGCGGCCGGCAGCCACTACACGGTGACGATCGTCGCGGCGTGCTTCGCCGGCAAGGCGCGCGTGGCGCGGCATCGGCTGGTGTATGATGCGCTGGCTGAGGAAATGCGGCGCGGCGTGCACGCGCTCGCGATCCGGGCTTACACGCCGCAGGAGTTCGCAGAACAATTCGAATAGACGCGCGCGCGCTTCATCACAAAGCTTTGCCTCTTAAATTCGCCTTTGAAGGCGTCTGTTTGCTCAGTTAGGAACCTCCGATGACTTTGAAAAAAACCCGCGTCTGGGTGTTGCTGGCTGCGTTCGCGGCTGCGCCCGCCTTTGCGCAAAACGTCGCCGTCGTCAACGGCACGCCGATTCCCACGTCGCGCGCCGATGCGCTCGTGAAGCAGCTCGTCGCGCAGGGTCAGCAGGACTCGCCGCAACTTCAGCAGGCCGTACGCGAAGAACTCATCAACCGCGAAATCCTGATGCAGGAAGCCGCGCGTGAAGGCGTCGCGACGCGTCCCGACGTGAAGGCGCAGGTCGCCGTGGCGCAGCAGACCGTCGTGCTGCGCGCGCTGATCGAAGACTTCGTGAAGAAGAACACGCCGACCGACGCCGAGATCAAGGCGCGCTACGACCAGCTCGTCAAGCAGAACGGTGGCGGCAAGGAACTGCATCTGCATCACATCCTCGTCGCGGACGAAGCGCAGGCGAAGGATCTGATCGCGAAGATCAAGGCCGGCGCGAGCTTCGAGGATCTCGCCAAGCAATATTCGAAAGACCCGGGATCGGGCAAGAACGGCGGCGATCTGGACTGGTCGTCGCCTTCGGCTTATGTGCCGGAATTCGGCGCCGCCGCGGAGAAGCTGAAGAAGGGCGAAGTCACGCCGGAGCCGGTGAAGACGCAGTTCGGCTGGCACGTGATCCGCCTGGACGATTCGCGCGAAATCGCCCCGCCGCCGCTCGATCAGGTCAAGACGCAGATCGCGCAGCAGATTCAGCAGGAAAAGCTGCAGGCATTCGAAGAAGGTCTGCGAAGCAAGGCGGTGATCAAGTAAGCGTGCTTGCCTGATCGTTCCGTTCGCGCATCAGCGATCATGACAAAGCCGCCCTCGGGCGGCTTTGTTGTTTCTGACGCAAATTCCGACGCGAAGCGCGATCAGCCGAGGAAGCGTCGCGCGTTCTGGAACACGCGCAGCCACGGGCTGCCGTCGGTGGTCCAGTCGTCGGGCGTCCAGCTCATCTGCACGTTGCGATGCACGCGCTCCATGTGCGGCATCAGCACGGTGAAGCGGCCATCGGGCGTCGTCACGGACGTGATGCCCTGCGGCGAGCCGTTCGGGTTGAACGGATACTGCTCCGTCGCATTGCCGCGATGATCGACGTAGCGCATCGCGACGAGCGCCTGCGCCTGATCGCCCTGCTGCGAGAAGTCGGCGAAACCTTCGCCGTGCGCGACCGCCACCGGAATGCGCGAGCCTTCCATGCCGGCGAAGAAGATCGACGGCGAACTCTGCACCTCGACGAGCGAGAAGCGCGCCTCGAACTGCTCCGACTTGTTGCGCGTGAACTTCGGCCAGTTTTCCGCGCCGGGAATGATCGACGCGAGACTCGACATCATCTGGCAGCCGTTGCAGATGCCGAGCGCGAAGGTATCGGCGCGGCCGAAGAACGCGGCGAACATGTCGGCGAGACGCTGATTGAAGCGGATCGTCTTCGCCCAGCCCTCGCCCGCGCCCAGCACGTCGCCGTACGAGAAGCCGCCGCACGCGACCGCGCCCGCGAAATCGGCGAGCGTCGCGCGGCCTTCGAGCAGGTCGCTCATGTGGACGTCGTGCGCATCGAAGCCGGCGCGATCGAACGCGTAGGCCGTTTCGAGATGCGAGTTCACGCCCTGCTCGCGCAGAATCGCGACACGCGGACGTTTTCCCGTCGCGATGAACGGCGCGGCGACGTCTTCGGCCGGATCGAAGTTCAGCACGGGCGAAATGCCGGGGTCGGCGGCATCGAGCAGCGCGTCGTATTCGGCGTCTGCGCAGGCCGGGTTATCGCGCAGACGCGCGATGCGCCAGCTCACCTCGCTCCACGCGCGATGCAGCTCGGCGCGCGGTGCATCGAAAATCTTCTTCGCGTCGCGATAGATCTCGATCGCGCCGTTTTCGTTCGGCTTGCCGATCACATGCGAGCACGCCGACAGGCCATGCTCGCGCAGCGCGCCGAGCACCGCGTCGCGGTCCGATGCGCGCACCTGCACCACCGCGCCGAGCTCTTCCGAGAACAGCGCGCGGATCGTGCGGTCGTCGCGGCGGCCGCTCGTCTGCTTCGCCCAGTCCTTCGCGTCGCCGTAGTCGGATTCGTGTTCGGCGTCGAGCGTCAGCATGTCGACGTTCAGCGACACGCCCACGTGACCCGCGAACGCCATTTCGCAGACCGTTGCCCACAGGCCGCCATCGGAGCGGTCGTGGTAGGCGAGCAGCTTGCCGTCGGCGTTGAGCGCCTGGATCGCGGCGAAGAAGCGCTTGAGGTCTTCGGGATCGTCGACGTCGGGTACGGCATCGCCGACTTGCTGCGTCACTTGCGCGAGGATGCTGCCGCCCATGCGGTTGCGGCCGCGGCCCAGATCGATCGCGATCAGCACCGTGCCGGCGTCGTTGACGAGCTGCGGCGTCAGATGACGACGCACGTCTTCCACCGGCGCGAATGCCGAGATGATCAGCGACACCGGCGACACCACTTCGCGCGCGCCGCCGCGTGCGTCCTGCCACTTGGTGCGCATCGACAGCGAATCCTTGCCGACCGGAATGCTGATGCCGAGCGCCGGGCACAGTTCCATGCCGATCGCCTTCACCGTCTCGTAGAGCGCGGCGTCTTCACCGGCGCTGCCGCACGCGGCCATCCAGTTCGCCGACAGCTTCAGCTTGTTCAGCGATTCGATCGGCGCCGACGCGATGTTCGTCACCGCTTCGCCCACCGCCATGCGGCCCGATGCGGGCGCGTCGATGACGGCGAGCGGCGTGCGCTCGGCAATCGTCATTGCTTCGCCGCGAAAGCCCGCGTAGTCCATCGTCGTGACCGCGCAATCGGCGACGGGCACCTGCCACGGGCCGACGAACTGGTCGCGCGCGGTCGTGCCGCCCACCGAACGGTCGCCGATGGTGATAAGGAACGACTTGCTCGCGACCGTCGGATGCTTCAGCACATCGACCGCGACCGCCGACAGCGGCAGACCGGTCACATCGACCGGCGTGAACTGCGTGCTCTCGCGCTTCACGTCGCGATGCATCTTGGGCGGCTTGCCGAGCAGCACGTCCATCGGCATATCGACGGGTTCCTGGCCTTCGTTCGCGTCGTCGATCAGCTTCAACTGGCGCTCTTCCGTCGCCACGCCGACGACTGCCACCGGGCAGCGTTCGCGCTCGCAGATGGCCTGGAACGCGGGCAGATCGGCGGGCGAGATCGCGAGGACGTAACGCTCCTGCGCTTCGTTCGACCAGATTTCGCGCGGCGAAAGACCGCTTTCTTCGAGCTGCACCTTGCGCAGATCGAAACGCGCGCCCTTGCCCGCGCCATCGACGAGTTCCGGGAATGCATTCGAAATGCCGCCCGCGCCGACGTCGTGAATCGACAGGATCGGATTGCCGTCGCCCATCTGCCAGCAGGTGTTGATGACTTCCTGCGCGCGGCGCTGGATTTCCGGATTGCCGCGCTGGACCGAGTCGAAGTCGAGTTCGGCGGTGTTCGCGCCGGTCGCCATCGACGACGCCGCGCCGCCGCCCATGCCGATGCGCATGCCCGGCCCGCCGATCTGGATCAGCAGCGTGCCGGCCGGCAGATCGTTCTTGTGCGTGTGCTGATCCGAAATATTGCCGATGCCGCCCGCGATCATGATCGGCTTGTGATAGCCGCGCACGCGGCCCGCGACGTTCTGCTCGTAGGTGCGGAAGTAGCCGCCGAGGTTCGGGCGGCCGAATTCGTTGTTGAAGGCGGCGGCGCCGATCGGCCCGTCGATCATGATCTGCAACGGCGACGCGATGCGGTCGGGCCGGCCATACGGCGCGTGCTGGTCGGCGGGGTTGCGCGATGCGAGCGGCACGGCGGCATCGCGATCGTTTTCCCACTTTTCGCGCGCGTCGGGGAAATCGAGATTCGACACCGTGAAGCCCGCGAGACCGGCCTTCGGCCGCGCGCCGCGGCCCGTCGCGCCTTCGTCGCGGATTTCGCCGCCGGAGCCCGTCGCCGCGCCCGCGAACGGGGAAATCGCGGTCGGATGGTTGTGCGTCTCAACCTTCATCAGCGTGTGGGTCATTTCCACGTGACGCTGATACTGCTCGTCGCGGCCGCGCGGGAACCAGCGTTCCGCGATGCCGCCCTGCATGATCGCCGAGTTGTCCGAATACGCGACGATCGTGCCTTCGTGATTCAGCTTTTCGGTGTTGCGGATCATCTGGAACAGCGACATGTCCTGCTTTTCGCCGTCGATGGTCCATTCGCCGTTGAAGATCTTGTGGCGGCAGTGTTCGCTGTTGGCCTGCGCGAACATCATCAGTTCGACATCGGTGGGATTGCGCTTCAGATCTTCGAACGCGCTCACCAGATAGTCGATCTCGTCGTCCGCGAGCGCGAGGCCGAGTTCGATATTCGCGGCTTCCAGCGCCTTGCGGCCCGCGCCGATGATATCGACCGTCTGCAAGGGCTTGGCCGGCAGTTCATCGAAGAGATGCAGCGCCTGATCGCGCGATGCCGCGACGCTTTCCGTCATGCGGTCGTGCAACGCATCCGCGACAGCCGCGCGCGCTTCGTCCGACAGCGCCTTCTTGCCGCCGAGAAAGCCGCTTTTCATGATGACCGAGTACTCGACGCCGCGCTCGATGCGCCGCACCTTCTCGAGCCCGCAGTGATGCGCGATGTCGGTCGCCTTGCTCGCCCACGGCGAAACCGTGCCGAAGCGCGGCACGACCATGAAAGTTTCGACGTGGCCGCGTTCCTTCGATGCGTCGAACGGCGCGCCGTAATGCATCAGCGCGTCGATGCGGCTGGTGTCATCGTCGGTGAGCGGCTCGGACGCGTTGACGAAATGCAGATACTGGCCGCGCACGCCGACGATATTCGCGTCGATGCGGGCGAGCGTTTCGAGAAGGCGGGTCTGACGAAAATCGGAGAGGGCCGAAGCGCCGGGGAAACACGAGAAGTGGGCCATTGTGACGGTGCGTCGATGACGTCTGTGTGCCGCTCGCGCGACGCTCGCATTTTTGCGAATCCAGAAAATTCGCAAATCCGGACTCGAGCGCGCAAAACGGCGTGAGGCGAAAGGAAGACCGCGATTATAACCCGGAAGCGTCTCGAAATCGGCCGGGGCGGTCCGTGCGACCGGCGCACGGCGGCGGCCCGGCGATGCCGAATGCATCGAATGCTCATCTCGAAATCACCGGGGCTTGCCCGGCCGCGTTCAACGGAGGGCGCCGCGCGGCCCACGACCACGCGGCTTGCCGTCCCTCGCAAACGATTTTGGCGCTATCATGGCGCGCTTTCTTCGGGTCCGGCGTAAAGTCGCGCCGCCGGTTCCGTCGTTCTACCGTCAAGGCGCGCGGCTTCGGGCGCTTCCGCCCGCGCGTCACGCCGCGCAGCACTGCAATCTCGCGCCTTCGGGCACAAAAAAAGTCATGGATGTCATCGTCATCGGCGGAGGAATCGCCGGCATCGCCACCGCTTATCAGTTGCATGCGGCCGGGCATCGCGTCTGCGTGATCGAGCGCCACGCGACCGTCGCGCAAGGCGCGACCTACGGCCAGGGCGGCCCGCTTCTGCCCTCGCCGCTCGATGTCTGGTTCGGCCCGACCTTCATGGCGTCGAGCCGCTCGAAGCAAAGCGGCATGGTGGTCAAGACCGGCTTCGATTCGGCCGCGCGCGATTTCATCAAGCAACTCGCGACGCTGCGCGATCCCGACGCGTTCGCGGCGCAATACGCGCATCTGCAGCCGCTCGTCGAGTTGTCGCGGCGCGTGCTGGCGGACATCGAAAGCCGTCTGGAACTCGATTTCGAACAACGCCGCGGCATGCTGCACGTATTCCGGCAGCCGCGCGAACTCGAAGACGCGCAGCCGGCCATCGATCTGCTCAAGGGCTGCGGCGTGCCGTACCGGCTCCTGACGCCCGAGGAATGCGTCGCCGTCGAGCCTTCCGTGCCGGACTATCCCGAATTCGCGGGCGGCGTGCTGCTGCCCGAGGAACGCACGGCGAACTGCCCGCTCTTCACGAAGCAACTGAAGCAGGTGCTCGAAGACGACGGCGTGCAGTTCCGCATGCATCGGAGCGTCGCGTCGGTCCGGCTGGACGGCGCGCGCGCCGCGGTCGAACTCGGCGATCCGAACGAGGGCAGGAAGCGCAGCGCCGACGTCGAGCTGATCACCGCGGATGCGATCGTCGTCGCGGCGGGCACCGGCACGCCGGGGCTCGTCGGCGGTGTGAAATCGGCGTCCTCGCTCTTTCCGCTGCGTGTGCACACGCTGACCGCGCCCGTCGCGTATGAGGAGCGCGTGCCGCATCTCACGGTCGTCGATACGGTCAAGCGCATCACCATGACGCGCGTGAACCAACGGCTGCGCGTGGGCGGCGCGGGCGTGTTTCAGAGCGCGTCGAAGGCCGACAAGCCGCTCGACGCCACGCTTTCCCGGCGCGCGCTCGACCTGCTCGGCCAGGGCACGCACGACTGGATTCCGGGCGCCGCGCGGGTCTCCGCCGCGCGCGCGTGGGACGGTCTGCGACTGATCACCGCCGACGGGCTGCCGATCGTCGGCGCGGCCCGCCATCCGCGGCTTTTCGTGAGCGCGGCGCACGGCCCGGCGGGCTGGGGCCTCGCGTGCGGGTCTGCTAAAGTGATCGCGGACCTCGTCTCCGGCGTCACGCCCGATTTGCCCGCTGGCACGCTCGCCGCGCTGAGCATCGAACGCTTCTAGCGACCTCGCGGCGCGCGCCGCCGCGACGGGCACGATTGCTGCGAAAACGCCGGGTTTCCGATCGCCCTTCCCGCCGCCGCCATGACCGCTGCCCGCTCGCCCTACTTCAGCCCCAAAGACGATCCGCTCGCGCTGCTGACGCTCACCGAGCTGCGCACGCTCGAAGCGCGCGCAGCCGCGGCGCTGCCGCCCCACACGTTGATGGCGCGCGCGGGCGCGGCCGCCGCGCAATGCCTCATCGACGTGTTCGAGCACGATCCCGATTCCCGCGCACGGCCGGTATGGCTCGTGGCCGGTCCCGGCAATAACGGCGGCGACGCGCTCGTGATGGCCGAGCGGCTGCATCGAGCGGGGATTGCCGTGCGCGTGTGCATGCCGGTCGAAGTAAAGCCCGACGACGCGCGCTGGGCGCTCGAATCGGCGCGCGCGGCGGGCGTGCCGATCGATGGCCAGCCGCCCGCATCGTTCGACGGCTTCGGCTGGCTCGTCGACGGCATGTTCGGCATCGGTCTCACGCGCGCGCTCGAAGGCGAGTTCGCCGATATCGCCGCGCGCATGTCGCGCCGTTACGCTGCTTCCGGCCGCGTGCTCGCGCTCGACGTCCCGAGCGGCCTGAACAGCGACACCGGCGCGCCCGTGAACGGCGGCGAAGCCGTGCGCGCGACCGACACCATCACGTTCATCGGCGCGAAGCCGGGTCATTTCACGTCGCAGGGCCGCGATCTGACGGGACGGCTCTTCGTTTCGACGCTGGAGATCGAATCGAGCGCCGCGCCCTCAATCGTGCTCAACGCGCCCGCGCTCTTCGGCCCGTGCATGCCGCCGCGCGACAACGCGACCAACAAGGGCACGTTCGGCTCGCTCGCGGTGATCGGCGGCGATACCGGCATGTGCGGCGCGCCGATTCTCGCCGCGCGCATGGCGCTCTACGGCGGCGCGGGAAAAGTCCACGTCGCGTTTCTCGGCGACGCCTTTCCGCCCTACGATCCACCGCATCCCGAACTGATGCTGCATCGCGCCGACGGCTTCGCGCTCGACAGGATGGACGCGCTGTCGATCGGCTGCGGCATGGGCACGAGCGAGCGCGCGAAAAACGTGCTCGCGGACGTGCTGAAGCTCGACGTCCCGAAACTCCTCGACGCCGACGCGCTCAATCTCGTCGCGAAAGACGAGGCGCTCGCCTCCGCCGTCGCGACGCGCGGCGCTCAGGGCGATCCGTGCATCCTGACGCCGCATCCGCTCGAAGCGGCGCGCCTCCTGCAAACCGACGCGAAAACCGTTCAGGCCGACCGCATCGCCGCCGCGCGCCAGCTCGCCGCGCGCTATGCGGCGATCGCGGTGCTCAAGGGCTCGGGCACGGTGATCGCGTCGCCCGATGGCCGCGTCTCGGTGAACCCGACCGGCAACGCCGGCCTCGCGACCGGCGGCACCGGCGACGTGCTCGGCGGATTAATCGGAGCATTGCTCGCGCAGAAGCTGCCGGCTTACGAAGCCGCGCTCGCGGGCGTCTATCTGCATGGGCTCGCCGCGCAGACGCTCACCGACGACGGCATCGGCCCGGCCGGACTGACCGCGGGCGAACTCGCGCCCGTCGTGCGCAGTCTCATCAACCGCCGCTTTTACGCGGGGCATGCCCGAAGCTGACGGTTTTCTGGCGCTCGCCTGCAAGGCCATCGTGACGCTTTGCAAGCATCCGTTCATGCATCGTCGCTATACTCTTTTTTGATTCGGGCAACCGCGGCCGCTCACTCGTGTTTCAGTCGCGTTCACCAGACACGACACGCACAGGCAAGCCGAGCCGCAATCGCACGAACGTATTCCTCTGTCACTCTCAGACTAACGGACCGCTCATGACCCAAAACTCGATGCTCAATTCGCTTCCTGCCTGGTCGGCGCTCCAGTCGCATTACGATGCCATCTCCGGCGAGCGCCTGCGCGACTGGTTCGCGCCCGAGAACGACACCGCGCCGACGCGCGCCGAGCGCCTGACCTTCGAAGGCGGCGGCCTCGCAATCGACTTCTCCAAAAACCGCGTCAAGGACGAAACGCTCAAGCTGCTCGTCGAGGTCGCGCAGCAAGCCAAGGTCACCGAACGCCGCGACGCGATGTTCCGTGGCGATATCGTCAACATCACCGAGCATCGCGCGGTGCTGCATACCGCGCTGCGCGCCCAGTCGCCCGACGCGCCCTTCTACGAGCAGGTGCAGAAGGAAAAGGCCAAGATGGCCGCCTTCTCCGATCGCGTGCGCGACGGCTCGTGGACAGGCTATAGCGGCAAGCGCATCCGTCACGTGGTGAACATCGGGATCGGCGGCTCGGACCTCGGGCCGAAGATGGTCGTGCACGCGCTGCATCATCTCGCGTCGAAGGATCTCGACACGCACTTCGTATCGAACGTCGATGGCGCCGATCTCTGGAGCGTCCTACAGCAAGTCGACGCCGAAGAGACGCTCGCGATCGTTGTCTCCAAGACTTTCACGACGCTCGAAACGATGACCAACGCGCATTCGATGCGCGACTGGTTCCTGAAATCCGGCTGTCCCGAAGATCAACTGTCGAAGCATTTCGTCGGCGTGTCGGCGAATCCGGCCGAAGTGGTCAAGTTCGGTATCGCGAAAGAAAACGTGTTCGAGATGTGGGACTGGGTCGGCGGCCGATACTCGCTGTGGTCGGCCGTGGGTCTCTCGATCATGCTCTCCGTCGGTCCGCAGAATTTCGACGCGCTCCTGCAAGGCGCGGCCGCGATGGACGAGCACTTCCGCACCGCGCCGCTCGACAAGAACCTGCCCGTGCTGATGGGCATGATCGGCATCTGGTATCGCAACTTCTTTGGCTCGCAGAGCGATCTGATCGCGCCGTATTCGCAGGCGCTGCACTATCTGCCGTCCTATCTGCAGCAACTGGAGATGGAAAGCAACGGCAAGTCCGCGCGGCTCGACGGCAAGATGGTCGATTATCCGACCGCCGCCGTGATCTGGGGCGAGCCGGGCACGAACGGCCAGCACGCGTTCTTCCAGATGCTGCATCAGGGCCCGACGCTGATCCCGATCGACTTCATCGCCGTGATGACGCCGGAGCATCCGCTTGTCGATCATCACGCGAAGCTGCTCGCCAACTGCTTTGCGCAGAGCGAAGCGCTGATGCTCGGCCGCACGCTGGAAGAAGCGAAGAAGGTGGCCGGTCCGGGCAAGGAAGAACTCGCGACGCATCTGAGCTTCCCCGGCAACCGCCCGACCACGACCATCATGCTCGATGCGCTCACGCCGCAGTCGCTCGGCGCGCTCATCGCGCTGTACGAACACAAGGTGCTCGTGCAAGGCACGGTGTGGGACGTCAACTCGTTCGATCAGTGGGGCGTGGAGCTCGGCAAGATTCTCGGCAAGGTCGTCGAGGCCGATATCACCGCCGCGAGCGTCGATGCGGCGAAGCATGATTCGTCGACGTCGGCGTTGATCGCGCGTGCGCGCAGTGCGTTGAAGCGCTGACGCCCGGCTTTGTCGTCGATGGCCCGCGACGCTTCTGCGTTGCGGGCTTTTTTACACGCCGAGACCGTTGACGAGACGCCCGGCTTCGATCGTCACCGTGGCATCGCAACGTTCCGCGAGTTCCTGATCATGCGTGACGAGCACGAGCGTCGCGCCGTTGCGGCGATTCATCTCGAACATCAGATCGATGATCGCGTAGCCCGTGGCGGCATCGAGGCTGCCGGTGGGTTCGTCGGCGAAGAGCACGGCGGGATGCGTGACGAACGCGCGCGCGAGCGCGACACGCTGCTGCTCGCCGCCGGACAGCACCTTGGGATAATGTCCTGTGCGTTGCGCCAGTCCGACCTGATCGAGCAGCGAACGAGCGCGCGCGGCGATCTCGCTGTGCGGCGTCTGGGCGCGCAACTCGAGCGGCAGCATCACGTTTTCGAGCGCGGTCAGATGCGGCATCAACTGGAACGACTGGAACACGAAGCCGACGGCGCCGCTTCTGAGCGCGGCGCGCTCGTCTTCGTTCAAGGTCGACAACTCCTTGCCGAGCAGACGAACCGAGCCCTCGCTCGCGCTGTCCAAACCGGCGAGCAGGCCGAGCAATGTCGACTTGCCCGAGCCCGATGCGCCGACGATCGCGACGCTGCTGCCCTTCGCGATCGACAGATCGATGTGATCGAGAATCGTGAGTTCGCCCGTTGCGTCCTTCACTCGCTTGCTTAATCCCCGTACTTCGATGACCGGCTCGATATTGTTTTGCATGGACACCTTGAAAATAAACTTGCGCGGCCTCGTTACCGCGTTCGCGATGATGACGGCATGTTGTGCGACCGCGCACGCCGCGGATGCGCAGGCGGCATCGCAACCGAAGCCCGCGATCGTCGTGCTGGGCGATAGTCTGTCGGCGGAATACGGTCTGCCGCGCGACACCGGCTGGGTCAATCTGCTGCGCGACAAGCTGGCGAAGGAGCGCTTCGATTATAGCGTCGCCAATTCGAGCATCAGCGGCGACACCACGAGCGGCGGGCGCGCGCGCCTGACCGCGGTGCTTTCGCGCATCAAGCCCGCGGTCGTGATCGTCGAGCTCGGCGCGAACGACGCGCTGCGTGGCGTTCCGCTTTCGACGACGGAGACGAATCTGCGCGGCATCGTCGATGCATCGCAGGCCGCGCACGCGAAGGTTTTACTCATCGGCATGTACGTTCCGCCCAATTACGGCCCCGACTACACGCAAAAGTTCCACGCGGTTTACGAGCGTATCGCGAAGGACAAGAACGTGCCGCTCGTGCCGTTTCTGCTCGCGGGCATCGCTGACAAGCCCGCCATGTTCCAGGCCGACCAGATTCACCCGACGGTGCAGGCCCAGCCTTTGCTATTGGATAACGTCTGGCCAACCTTGAAACCCTTGCTGGGCGCCAGTGCGTCGCACTAACGAAGACGCCGGACGCGCGACAGCTTTAGCAATCCAACGCGGAGCACGGCCAAGATTCAGATCTCTGAGACTTTCGCGTAACTCTTATAACCCCGCTCGTTTCGTGAGCGACTCTACAAGGAGGTCACGTGAAATTTATCCCTCTTCTCGCCCTGACCGTTGCGATCTCGGCCTGCGCCGCTCAGCCGCCTGCCGGCGTGCAGCAGGTCGGCACGAGCCAGAAGGCGCCGAAGGTCGTCGCGCAATGCGTCGCCCAGAAGTGGGCCGACGCGTCGCAGCAGCAAGTCGTGTCGCAGGACACGCTGGCGAACGATCAGGCCGTCGACGTGTACGTTCCCGGCCAGCAACCGCCGAGCGGCGCTGCGGCCGTCGTCCGTCCGGCATGGTCGGGTTCGGGCACGTGGGTCGGTTTCCGCGCCTCGGGCGCTGCCGGCAGCCAGGCCACCGGCGATATCCAGGCTTGCCTGTAAGCGAGTTCTGACGCCTGCCGGCTTTACGGCGGCGTAGCCAAGCAAAAGCCCCGCATCCTTTCAGATGCGGGGCTTTTTTACGACGCCAGCGTCGATCAGTTCGACGACGACGGCGGCGGCGCCTGGCTCAGCTTGACCTTCGAGCGCGCCTTCAATGCGTTGATATAAGCCTCCATGTCGGCTTGCGCATAGACCTGGGCGACCTGCTGCTGCGCACCTGCGAGACGATCGGCGGCAACCGGCGTGGCCTTCTCGATGCCGTTCACGCGATAGATCGCATAACCGTCCGCGCCGAGATCCACACCGACATAAGCCGGCAGCTTCGATACATCCACCTTGAAGATCGCGCTCAGCGCAGCGGGCGGCAAGCCTTGCGCGTCGTTACGCGAAACCGTGACGGGCGACGTGAAACCATCGGCCGACTTCGACTTCTGCAGGTTCGCAAGCTTCGCTTCGCCTTCTTTCTTCGCCATCGCAGCGGCCATTTCCGCGATCACCTTCTTGCGCACGTCGTCCTTCACGGCGTCGAACGCCGGAACCGACGGAGCCTTGTAGTCGGTCACGCGCGCGGCGATCAGCGTGTTGTTGCCGACGTCGATGGCCTGCGTGTTGTTGCGGTCCTTCACCGCGTCCGGCGCGAAGACGGCCGCGAGGAACTTCGGATTGTTGAGCGGATTGTCCTGCGGCAACTGCGGATTCGGCTTCGGGCCGACCGTCGCGGTCTGGATCGTCAGCTTGTACTTGTCCGCGGCCGGTTGCAGCGTCTTCGCCTTCTCGTAGACGAGATCGGTAAAGCCTTGCGCGTTTTCGGCGAAGCCCTTCGTGCCTTGCTGGGCCGCATAGTCCTTGGCGAGCGAATCTTTCACTTCATCGAACGGCTTCGTGATGGACGGCTTCACATCGGTCGCCTGGATGATGTGATACCCGAAATCCGACTCGACGATATTGCTCACCTCGCCCTTCTTCAGGCCGAACGCGGCGTCGTCGAAAGCCTTGCCGCCCGCGATCTGGCCGCGCGCGAAGTAGCCGAGATCGCCGCCCTTGCTCGCCGAACCGGGATCGTCCG
Organism: Caballeronia sp. S22; assembly: GCF_964261745.1. NCBI lineage: Bacteria > Pseudomonadati > Pseudomonadota > Betaproteobacteria > Burkholderiales > Burkholderiaceae > Caballeronia > Caballeronia sp. S22. The sequence goes on from NZ_OZ180035.1 coordinate 1,771,534, forward strand.
AGTTCTTCTGCGCGATCTGCGCGAACTGGTCGGGATGCGCCTTGACTTGCGCGAGCAGTTCTTCGGCCTTCTGCTTCGCCTTCGCCTTGTCCGCCGCGCTCGCGTCCTTCGGCGCGTTCACGAGAATGTGGCTCGCGCGCACTTCGGCTTCCGTGCGATAGCGCTGGATGTTGTCGTCGTAATACTTCTTGAGCTCGGCGTCGCTCGGCTTCGATGCCGCCGCGACCGTCGATGGCGACAGCAGCAGATACTGGATCGTGGCCGTCTCCGGCGTCGCGAAGTCGTTGCGATGCGCGTCGTAGTAAGCATTGAGCTGCGCGTCGGTGGGCTGGATCTTCGCGGTGTAGTCGGCCGCGCGCAGCGACAGACCCTGCACCGAGCGCTTCTGCTCGGCAAGCTCCGTCAGACTCTGCGCGAGCGCTTTCGATGTGAACGATGTCGTCTGGATGCTGCCCGGAATCTGCTCGGTCGCGATCGTGTAGCGCATGCGCTCGTCGTACTGCGCGGGCGTCATGCCCTGCATCGCGAGCAGTTGCTTGTAGCGATCGAGGTCGATGCTGCCGTCTGGTTTCTTCAGCGACGAGATCACCGGATCGGAAAGCAGCGCGCGGCGCACGGCGTCATCCGACGCGGTCAGATGCAGGCGCTGCGTTTCGTCGGCCATCGCGCGTTGCTGCACGAGGCTGTCGACCATCGCGGCGCGTGCCTCGGGCGTATCGAACATCTTGGCGTCGAACTGCGCGCCGAGCATCGAGCGGGCGCGGTCCACTTGCTGACGGAAGGCGCTGTCGAACTCCGCGCGCGTGATCTTGTGGCCATTCACGCTGGCGACATAGGAGCTTTCGTCGAAATAGTTGCTGAAGCCCTGGATCCCGACCATGCCCAGACCGGGCACGATGATCAGGATCAGCAGAGCCATCATCAGGCGCTGGTGATTACGGAAAAAGTCGAGCATGCGTAGCGCTGCGTGGTTATAACAAAACGCTCGATATTACAACAGTGGACGGGGAAAAGGCGAAAGGCAGATGGGATTTGCGTTCCCAAGAGCGAAATAGTCGCGCCGATTTTCCGTAGTGAAAGGTCTCACGCTCCGGAAACACCTTGCGTGCAGCGAATCAGCGGCACACAGACGCATGCTTCTTCGCGCAATCGTTAGCATTCTTAACGACGCGGAATCACGCGCAAAAAACAAAAAAGTCCCGCAAGCGATGCAGCTTGCGGGACTTTCATGTTCGATTCTGGCGGAGCGGACGGGACTCGAACCCGCGACCCCCGGCGTGACAGGCCGGTATTCTAACCAACTGAACTACCGCTCCTGGGTAGCGCGCAATGAACTGAGACCTGGTGGGTGCTGAGAGGCTCGAACTCCCGACCTACGCCTTGTAAGGGCGCCGCTCTACCAACTGAGCTAAGCACCCGGTCCGCAAATTCATTCGGTTTGCGCTGCGCTGAATTCATGCGCTTCGTCTTGAGAAGCGCCGTATCCAGCGAGTCCGCTAGTTTAGCGCATCCTTCAGCGCTTTGCCAGGGCGAAATTTCGGGACCTTCGCGGCTTCGATCTTGATCGCATCGCCCGTGCGCGGATTGCGGCCCGTGCGCGCGGTGCGCTTGCCCACGGCGAACGTCCCGAAGCCGACGAGCGTCACGGTGCCGCCCTTCTTCAGCGTCGCGCTCACGCCGCCGATCACCGCTTCGAGCGCGCGGCCGGCTGCGGCCTTGGAGATATCGGCTTGCTGCGCGATATGGTCGATCAATTCCGTCTTGTTCATGGTGATCCCCGAATCAGTATTGGCACGTTGTAATCGATCTGGTCCAGCATCGATGCGAATGGCATCTCGATATGATGGATGCGGCGCTCATTTAACTTAGCCGAAAGAAGCGTGTCAACGGGGGTTGAGCCTTATTCGGCGCGGCTTTGAAGCGTTTTAGAACACCTCTTCGGAAAAGCGTTTCGCAAAAAGAAAAACCCGCAGGCAAACGCCTGCGGGTTTTAGCTTCGATCACGCAACACGGCGATGAAACCGTGTCGCGAGAAGCGCTCAGTGCTTCACAAACTCGCCCGATGCAGGCGCGTCCTTTTGCTCGGCTGTGACCGGAGTTGCCTTCGCTTCTTCCTCGGGCAACGATTCCGGCGCACGTTCGAGCGCCAGTTCCAGCACGCGATCGATCCAGCGAACCGGCACGATCTCGATGGCGTTCTTCACGTTGTCGGGAATCTCGGCCAGATCCTTGGTGTTCTCCTCGGGGATCAGCACGAGCTTGATGCCACCGCGATGCGCCGCCAGCAGCTTCTCCTTCAATCCGCCGATCGGCAGCACTTCGCCGCGCAGCGTGATTTCGCCCGTCATCGCAACATCCGCGCGAACCGGAATGCCCGTCAGCACCGACACCAGCGCCGTGGTCATCGCGATACCGGCGGACGGACCGTCCTTCGGCGTCGCGCCTTCCGGCACGTGGATGTGAATGTCCTTCTTCTCGAAGGACTCATCCGTGATGCCGAGACGACGCGAACGCGAACGCACCACCGAGCGCGCCGCTTCGACGGATTCCTTCATCACGTCGCCCAGCGAACCCGTGCGGATCACACCGCCCTTGCCGGGCATCACCGCCGCTTCGATCGTCAGCAGATCGCCGCCGACTTCCGTCCACGCAAGACCCGTGACCTGACCGATCTGGTTGTCCTTCGCGGCCAGACCGAAGTCATACTTGCGCACGCCGAGGAAGGTGTCGAGGTTGGAGCCATCGACCTTCACGGCGCCTTCGGCCTTCTTCAGCAGCAACATCTTCACGACCTTGCGGCAGATCTTCGATACTTCGCGCTCGAGCGAACGCACGCCCGCTTCACGCGTGTAGTAACGAATGATGTCGCGGATGGCTTGCTCGGTGACATCGATCTCGCCGTCCTTCAGGCCGTTGTTGCGCTTCTGCTTCGGCAACAGGTAGCGCGTCGCGATGCTGACCTTCTCGTCTTCCGTGTAACCCGACAGACGGATGACTTCCATCCGGTCGAGCAGCGGCGGCGGAATGTTCAGCGAGTTCGACGTCGCCACGAACATCACGTCCGACAGGTCGAAGTCCACTTCGATGTAGTGGTCCGCGAACGTGTGGTTCTGTTCCGGGTCGAGCACTTCGAGCAGCGCGGAAGCCGGATCGCCGCGGAAATCCATGCCCATCTTGTCGACTTCGTCGAGCAGGAAGAGCGGATTGCGCACGCCGACCTTCGTCAGGCTTTGCAGGATCTTGCCGGGCATCGAACCGATATACGTGCGACGGTGACCGCGAATCTCGGACTCGTCATGCACGCCGCCCAGCGCCATGCGCACGAACTTGCGGTTCGTCGCGCGGGCGATGGATTGCCCAAGCGAGGTCTTGCCGACGCCCGGAGGCCCGACGAGGCACAGGATCGGCGCCTTCACCTTCTCGACGCGTTGCTGAACCGCGAGGTACTCGAGAATGCGTTCCTTCACCTTCTCGAGACCGAAGTGGTCTTCGTCCAGCACACGCTCGGCGTTCGTGAGGTCATTGTTGACCTTGCTCTTCTTGCGCCACGGCAAACCGATCAGCGTGTCGATGTAATTGCGCACGACGGTCGCTTCCGCGGACATCGGCGACATGAGCTTCAGCTTCTTGAGCTCGGCATCGGCCTTTTTCTTGGCTTCCTTCGGCATGCGCGCGGCGGTGATGCGTTTCTCGAGTTCTTCGAGATCCGCGCCCTCTTCGCCTTCGCCCAGTTCCTTCTGGATGGCCTTGACCTGTTCGTTCAGGTAGTACTCGCGCTGGCTCTTCTCCATCTGACGCTTCACGCGGCCACGAATGCGCTTCTCGACCTGAAGGATGTCGATTTCGGCTTCGAGCTGCGCGAGCAAATGCTCCAGACGCTCGATCACAGGGAACATCTCGAGGATGTGCTGCTTCTGATCGAGCTTGAGCGGCAAATGCGCGGCGATGGTGTCGGCAAGACGACCCGCTTCGTCGATACCCGACAGCGACGTCAGGATCTCCGGCGGAATCTTCTTGTTGAGCTTCACGTACTGATCGAACTGGGAAACGATCGCGCGGCGCAGCGCTTCGGTTTCAGCGCTGTCGGCGTGATCGGGCTCGAGCGGCATCACGTCGCACGAGAATTGCGTTTCCTGCTCTTCGATCGAGAGCGTCTTGGCGCGTTGCAAACCTTCGACGAGCACTTTAACGGTGCCGTCGGGCAGCTTCAGCATTTGCAGGATGTTGGCGACACATCCCACTTCGTACATGTCCTTTTCGGTCGGTTCATCTTTCGCCGCCGTCTTCTGGGCGACGAGCATGATGTGCTTGCCGCCTTCCATCGCGGCTTCGAGGGCCTTGATCGACTTAGGCCGCCCGACGAAGAGCGGAATCACCATATGCGGGAAAACGACTACGTCGCGCAGCGGGAGCAGCGGCAGCGTAATGCGTTCCTGCGGGAGGAGTTGGGTTCCTGACATTTCATTTCCCCATTAATGGAATCAGTTCAGTCGTAAGTAAGGCCGTTCAGAGCTATTGCAAGCCTTTATCGGAAGGGAAAAGTCGTTAGTCAAAGATCGCGTCAGTAACGTCCACAAGATAAACCGAAAAAAATAAAAGGCCGTTCACGTCGCCATGAACGGCCTTTCGCCGACACACAGCCTGCTTCAGTTCGATCCTGCTACTTTCGGTGCGTCTTCGTAGATGAGCAGCGGCTTGCCGTCGCCGTCGATCGTGTTGTCGTCGACAATCACCTTCGAAACGCCCTTCATGGTCGGCAGTTCGTACATCACGTCGAGCAACGCCTGTTCCAGAATCGAACGCAGGCCGCGCGCGCCGGTCTTGCGGCGAATCGCCTTCTGCGCGATGGCCTGCAGCGCCGCCGGGCGGATTTCCAGTTCCACGCGTTCCATCGCGAAGAGCTTGTGATACTGCTTCACGAGCGCATTCTTCGGTTCGATGAGAATCTTCACGAGCGCGGCTTCGTCGAGCTTGCCGAGCGTCGCCACGACGGGCAGACGGCCGATCAGTTCAGGAATCAGACCGAACTTGATCAGATCTTCCGGCTCGACTTCGCGCAGCACTTCGCCCGCATCGCGATCCTGCTTGCTCTTCACGCTCGCGCCGAAACCGATACCAGTCTTCTCGGTGCGGTCCGTGATGACCTTTTCCAGCCCATCGAACGCGCCGCCGCAGATGAACAGGATGTTGGTCGTATCGACCTGGATGAAATCCTGATTCGGGTGCTTGCGTCCGCCTTGCGGCGGCACCGACGCCATCGTGCCTTCGACCAGCTTGAGCAATGCCTGCTGCACGCCCTCGCCCGACACGTCGCGCGTGATGGACGGGTTGTCGGACTTGCGGCTGATCTTGTCGATTTCGTCGATGTAAACGATTCCGCGCTGCGCCTTGTCGACTTCGTAGTTGCAGTTCTGCAGCAGCTTCTGAATGATGTTCTCGACGTCCTCGCCGACATAGCCGGCTTCGGTCAGCGTCGTTGCATCCGCGATCACGAACGGCACGTTCAGCATGCGGGCGAGCGTCTGCGCGAGCAGCGTCTTGCCCGAGCCGGTCGGCCCGATCAGGAGAATGTTGCTCTTCGACAGCTCGATCTCGTCTTTTTTGTCGAGATGCTTGAGCCGCTTGTAATGGTTGTACACGGCCACCGCGAGAATTTTCTTCGCGCGTTCCTGGCCGATGACGTACTGGTTGAGGATATCGCTGATTTCCTGCGGGCTCGGCAGGTCGGACCTCGTCAGCCCGGCCTCCTCCGCCGCGCCGGCTGCCTCGTCGCGAATGATCTCGTTGCACAGATCGATACATTCGTCGCAGATGAACACCGACGGCCCAGCGATGAGCTTCTTCACCTCATGCTGGCTTTTTCCGCAGAACGAGCAATACAGCAGCTTTTCGCTGCTGGAACCTTTTTTGTCCGCCATAAATGTGTAAGCCTCCGGACACTCTTGTTACATGATACGCGCTTCGATTCGACGACGCAGATTCGCACCCGCGAGGTCGAAAGAAGCGCGTTTTTGGCGTTGCGCCGCATGCGCGACTTCGCACTCCTGGCCGGCTTTTCGTCTCCGAGGGCCGGCGCGGCGCCGCTCCGGACGCCTTCAGGGACGCTTGTGAAGCACCTGGTCGACGAGGCCGTAAGCTTGCGCATCGTCGCCCGACATGAAGTTGTCGCGATCCGTGTCGCGCGCGATGCGCTCGACCGGCTGACCCGTGTGATGCGACAACAACTGATTCAAACGTTCCTTCAGGTACAGGATCTCCCGCGCCTGGATCTCGATGTCCGATGCCTGGCCGCGCGCGCCGCCGAGCGGCTGGTGAATCATCACGCGCGCGTTCGGCAGCGCGACGCGCTTGCCCTTCGCGCCCGCCGCCAGCAGGAACGCGCCCATGCTCGCGGCGAGACCCATGCAAAGCGTGGAGACATCGGGCTTCACGAACTGCATGGTGTCGTAGATCGCCATGCCGGCCGAAACCGAGCCGCCAGGGCTGTTGATGTACAGGCTGATGTCCTTGTCCGGGTTCTCGCTTTCGAGGAACAGCAACTGGGCGACGACGAGGTTCGCCGACTGGTCGTTCACCTCGCCGACGAGAAACACCACACGCTCCTTCAGGAGGCGCGAATAAATGTCATAGGCCCGCTCGCCGCGGCCGCTCGTTTCCACGACCATCGGAACGAGGCCGAGCGCCTGGGCTTCGAAGTCCCGCGATGCGTGGGACGCCAACGTGTCGAGCAATTCAGCGCGAAAGGTCATGCAATTTCCTTGTTCGGAATAGGGATACTGAACGACAAAGGAACATCCAATAGAACGGCATGCAAACGCCCAAACTTTAATGCAAAAAAGGCGTGCGAGCCGTCAGTCCGACGACTCCGCACGCCCCTTGCCTAACGCGTCAGGCTTGCGCCGTTGCGCTGGCCAGTTCCTCGAAGCTGACTTCCTTGTCGGTCACCTTGGCCTTGCCCAGGACGAAATCGACGACGTTGCTTTCCACGACGTACGCTTCCATCTCGGCGAGGCGCTGCTGGTTCGAATAATACCAGCGGACGACTTCCTTCGGGTCTTCGTAGCTCTTGGCGAATTCGTCCACTTCAGCGCGGATCTGTTCCGGCTTCGCCTGGAGTTCGTTGGCCTTCACCAGTTCGGCCAGCACGAGGCCCAGCTTCACGCGGCGCTCGGCCTGCTCGGCGAACATTTCGGCCGGGATCGGCGCGTCGGCGGCGTTCGGTACACCGCGCTGCTGCAGGTCCTGGCGCGCCATTTCGACGAGACGCTGCTGATCCTGCTCGATCAGCGCCTTCGGCACGTCCAGCTCGGAGATCTTCAGGAGCGCGTCCATGACCTGGTTCTTCACGATTTGCTGCGTGCGGCGCTTCGCTTCACGCTCCAGGTTGTCCTTGATCTCGGTGCGCATCTTCGTGAGATCGCCGTCTTCGATGCCGAGCGACTTCGCGAAGTCCGCGTTGATTTCCGGCAGATGCGGCCACTCGATCTTCTTGACCGTGATCGTGAACTGCGCCGTTTTGCCCGCGACGTCCTTGCCGTGGTAGTCCTCGGGGAACTTGAGGTCGAAATCGCGCGATTCGCCGACCTTCAGGCCCGTTGCGGCTTGCTCGAATTCGGGCAGCATGCGGCCTTCGCCCAGCACGAACGCGAAGTCTTCCGCGCTGCCGCCTTCGAATGCGACACCGTCGATCTTGCCGACGAAGTCGAGCGTCACGCGGTCGCCGTCGGCCGCTGCCGTGCTCTCGCCGCCGTCGCCATGCTCGCCGGCTTCGCCGCGTGCGTGGAAGTGCACGCGCTGCTTGCGCAGGATGTCCAGCGTGCGATCGACTTCAGCTTCGGAGATGGTCGTGACCGTGCGTTCGATTTCAGCGTTCGCCACATCGCCGAGTTGCACTTCCGGATAGACCTCGAAGGTCGCGTCGAACGCGTAGGCGTCGGCTGCGACTTCCGACTTCGGCGCGAAGCTCGGCTGACCCGCGACGCGCAGGTTTTCGGCGCGCGTGACGTCGAAGAATTCCTTGCCGACCTTGTCGCTCAGCACTTCCGCCTCGACCTGGCCGCCGTACTGCTGCGTCACCATCTTGAGCGGCACCTTGCCCGGGCGGAAGCCCGGCATGCGCACGTTCTTGGCCAACTGGCGGATGCGCGAATCCACTTCCTTCTGCACGGTGTCTTTCGGCAGGGAAATCGTCACGCGGCGTTCGAGCTTGCCGAGGTTCTCAACTACGTTAGCCATGGCTGAAATCGTCCTAGAGTAAATCGTAAATTCGGTGTTCGGTTCTTCCGCGGTTCTTAAGGCGCGGGTCCGGATGCGGGCTCTGCGGGAGCCGGCCGAAATCGACGCCTGGCGCCGAAAGACGCGCAAAAAACGCATCTCGCGGCGTGCCGGAACGTCGCCCGACACGGTGTCAGTCAACAGAGCCAAGTATTTTAGCAAACAATTCCGCGCGGTCCGTCCGACGAATTCGTGAACGCGCCGTTTCAGCCGGATTTCCCCGGCAAAGCGCCCTTTTAACGAGGAAATTTCGGCGTAAATCCGCGTTTTTCCGACGCGCTCCCACGCGCACAATTCCCGTTATCGGCGCGCCGCTATTTTGCGGCGCGCGCCGCGCTGATAAGCTTGCCGGCGCATGATTCACGCGACGAAGCCGCCCGGCGCGCAATCCATTGCCGCAAGGCATGAAGCGCATGCAACAAGTGCATAGATAAGGCATCGCCGCGGCTTTTCAATCGTTCCTTCACACCAGAACATTCGAGACACCATGCCTAACGCCACGTCTGCTGCTCCTGTAGTTGTCATCGCTCCCGATTCCTTCAAGGGCTCGCTCTCCGCGGAAGGCGTCGCGAACGCCATCGCGGAAGGCATCAGGCGCGCACGGCCGGACGCCGACATCCGCATCCGCCCGATGGCCGACGGCGGCGAAGGCACGCTCGACGCGATGCTCTCGGCGGGCGGCGAGCGCCGCATGCTCAACGTGCGCGGCGCGGCCGCCGCGCGTCGCGATGCCGCGACCGGCCTGCTCGACGACGGCGGCGCGATCATCGAGACGGCGGAAGTCGTCGGCATCACGGATCCGGATGGCATGGCCGTGCCGGTCACCGAGCGCAGCACGCTCGGCATGGGCGAGGCGATTCGCGCGCTGCTCGATTCCGGCGCGCGCACGTTCTACGTCGCGCTCGGCGGCAGCAGCACGAATGACGGCGGCGCGGGCCTGCTCGTCGGCCTCGGGCTCAAACTCTTCGATGCGGCCGGCAAGGAACTCGCTCCGGTGCCGTCGGCGCTGGCGCAGATCGCGCGGATCGACGCATCGGGACTCGATGCGCGTGTGAAGGATGCAAAGTTCGTCGGCATGTCCGATGTCGATAATCCGCTCACCGGCGATCACGGCGCGACCGCGATCTTCGGTCCGCAAAAAGGCGTGACGCCCGAACAAGTGGCGACGATCGACGCCGCCCTCACCCATTTCGCCGATCTCCTCGAACCCGCGATGGGCGTCGCGAAGCGCAACGAACCCGGCGCGGGCGCGGCCGGCGGACTCGGCTTCGCGCTGCACATGCTCGGCGCGCGCTTCGAGACGGGCGCGGAAGTGGTCGCGCGCGAAATCGGCCTCGATGCCGCGCTCGAAGGCGCGAACTGGCTGATCACGGGCGAAGGCCGTTCGGATGTCCAGACGCTGCACGGCAAGGCGCCCTTCATCGCCTGCAGGCACGCGCGCGATTCGGGCGTGCCGGCGTCGCTGCTGTCGGGCGCGGTCGATTCGGCTGCGCTGCCGCGGCTCTCCGAGTTTTTCAGCGGCTGCTTCTCGCCCGCGCCGGGCCCGATCACGCTCGATACGGCGATCCGCGACGCCGCGCGCCTGCTCGCTAACGAAGCCGAGCAACTCACGCGGCTCCGGTTCGGTTCGATCTGAGCGTCGGGAACCGCTAGACGACCGCGCGCTTCGCGCCGAACGCGAACCGGTCGAGGCACCAGACGGCGAGCATCGTCGCGCCCATCAGCGGGAAAACCACGCCCAGCAAGGTGAGGCCGCCGCGCCACGCGCGCATCGGCGGCCGCTTGATGGGACGCGCCGGCGCGCCGAGTTCACGCGCGGGCCGGCGCTTCCACCACATGATGAAGCCCGTCACGGCCAGCGTCGCGAGCCCGAGCGAAATCGCGGAGCAGACGATCTGGTTCGCGAGCCCGAAGTAGCGTCCCATGTGCAGCGACGTGCCATACGAAATCCATTGCGCGACGCGTCCGTAGCTCGCGTAATCGATATCGGACAGCACGCGGCCGCTGTACTGATCGATGTGAAGCGTGCGTTCGGCGCGCGGATCGGCCGGGAAGTACGAAACCGTGTAGACGCCCGTCGGCTTGTCGGGCAGCGCGATGCCGTAGTCGTCGGCGATTCCGTTTTTCGCGGCGAGCGCGACCACGTCGTCGATCGACACGCGCGCGGCCGGCGAAGAAGCGTCCGCGCTATCGGGCACGGTCGTCGCACCGACGGCCCACGGCGTCTGATGCAGCGGGAGGTCGTCCATCTTCATGTGCATGCCGTGCATTGCGTGCTCATCCGTGTTCTTCGATGCGGCGCCGGGCGCGGCCGAATGCACATGCGCTTCGCCCCACGCGCCCTTCGGATAGCCGAGCGACGCCGATGTCGCGAGCGCCTTGAACTCCTTGCCCCACGATCCCGACCACGGCAGCCCCGAGAGCACGAAGAACAGCGCGCCGATGGCGAGCCAGATGCCGCCCACCGCATGCAGATCGCGCCACCACGCGCGTCCTTGCAACGACAGACGCGGCAGCCACACGCCGCCCTGTCGCGCGTTCGACCGGCTCGGCCACCACAGCGCGATGCCCGTGCCGATCATCACGAGAGTCCAGCAGCCGGCCAGTTCCATCACGAGTTCGCCGGTCTTGCCGAGCATCAGTCCGCGATGCAGATTGCGCACCTGCTTCATCAATCGATGTTCGACGGACAGCGTGCCGAGCACCGCGCCGTCATAGGGATTCACATGCACGCTTTCGCTCTCGCCCGAAGGCAGGCGAAAGACGAACTCGGCGCTGCGCGTGCGATCGGTTTCGATTTGCGCGAGCGTCGGCACGGCGCCGGGCGGCTCGTTCGCGGCGGCCTTCGCAAGCAGGACATCGCGGGGAAGCTGCGGTCCGTGCGTATCCGCGACGACCATCCGGTCGCGATACAGAAGCGGCTCGATCTGCGGCTGGAAGCAATAGATCGTGCCGGTGATCGCGAGCACGATGAGTAGCGGCATCACGAAGAGCGCCGCATAGAAATGCCAGCGCCAGAGCGTGCGACGGTGCGCCGCGACCTCCGCGTTCAGGTTGGGTGCAAGCATGGCGATTCTCGTTGAATGTTCGTGTTTTCAGACTGAGCGTGCGCGCGGCATGCGGGCAGGACACGCAATGCTGGCGCGAACGCCGACGCCCTCGCTGGATGAGCGAGACGGTCGGACGAAGGACGATGTCAGGAAAGAACGGGAGGCGCGCGCGGGCTCGCGGCGTTGAAGGATTTCGAGGCGACCGGATCGGCGCTCGCGAACGTCGGGGCACGTACGACGCGCTCGATCGATGCCACGTCATGCGCGGCGCTCGTAGCGATGGGCAGATCGTGTGCGAGCAATCCGCAGTACGAGCAGGCGTCGAAGTGATTCGCGGCGTCGTGATGACCCGCGTGCGCATCCGCGCCGTTTGCATCGACCGTGCACAGGATCGCTTGCGGATCGGTCGTGGCGTCGCGTGCTGCGAGCGTCTGGCTGATGACCGGCGCGACGAACGCGAGCCACATGGCGGCGATGCCGAGCCATGCGACGAAGCAATTGCGCGCGTTGCGAGTCATGAAAGGAAGCCCGGGTGTCGAGACGGATGAATGAACGGGATTGTAGGCAGCCGCTCACGAAGCGGCAATCCTGGAGCGTGTATGTCCGGGATCGGCGCTCATGCGCGCGCCCTGCAAGCCGATTCACCGAGTGAAAAGCATCGACGCATTTTCGCAGACATCGTCGGACGGATCGGTTAGAATTTCGGGCTTGGCACAGTGGACCGGTGCCGGACACGGCGGCATCGCCGGGCGCGAATCGTCACCGAATCAGCCCAGAGCCTGCCGTGCTGCGAGGATGGCGAAATTGGTAGACGCACCAGGTTTAGGTCCTGACGCCCGCAAGGGTGTGGGGGTTCGAGTCCCCCTCCTCGCACCACAACGAAACCCCTTTCATCGGCAAAGGGGTTTTTCGTTTTCGGGCTCTGCTTTCACCGGTCAGATGCCGATGTCGCCCAGCTCGATCGTCATCGCCTCGCGTTTCGCCTGCGAGCGACCCGCGAAGTCGATGCCCGCGCTCCATCACCCGCCTGATCTCGCGTCGGCGAAGCCGCGCCCCGCCGGATAAAATGAGCGCCCGTGCGTCGGTCCGCCGCGTGGCGAAACCGCAAGACGACACGCCTCCCCTTCGAACTCCCATAAGCCCCGTTCGTGAATTTCGACGACTATTGCCAGCAAAAGGCCGCCCCCGAAGGCTCCGGCACGTACTACGCGCTGCGCCGCGCGCCGGCCGCGAGTCAGCCGCTTCTGACCGCGCTCTTCGCGCTCTATCGCGAACTCGAAGAGACCGTGAAGGAAACCAGCGATCCGACCATCGGCCGCACGAAGCACGCGTGGTGGCAGAGCGAGCTTGGTCGACTCGATGGCGGCGAGCCGACGCACCCGGTCACCAAGGCATTGCAAGCGCATGAAGGCGATGCAGCATGGCGCACGTCGCTCGCCACGGTCGTCGATGGTTTCGGCATGGATCTGGATCAGGCGCGCTATCTCGACTGGCCCGGTCTCAAACGGTATCTCGATCAGACGGGCGGCGCGTTCGCGACGGCGCTTGCGCGGGCGAGCGCGCGCGATCCGGTTCAGGCTGCCGCGTGGGCCGCTCCGCTGGGATCGGCGTTGCTGCTCGCCGAGCGTGTTCAGGAGATCGGCGGCGATGCGCGCAATGGCCGCATCTATATTCCCATCGACGAGTTGCAGCGCTTCAACGTGACCGCCGCGGATGTCATCAATCGAAAGTACAGCGATGCCTTCACGGATCTCATGCGCTTTCAGACCGGACGCGCCCGCCAGGCGCTCGACGATGCGCTGGCTGCCATCCCCGCCTCGGAACGCTCGACGCAGCGCGTGCTGCGCGCGCAGGCCGCGCTGTCGCTTGCGCTCTTCGACGAGATCGAACGTGAAAACTTTCAGGTGCTGCATCAACGCATCGCGCTCACGCCGATCCGCAAGCTGTGGATCACATGGCGCACACGTTAGACGCGAAGAATCGGTAGCGGCTCGAAACGCGCGCCGAGGATCGATGCGGAATCGCTCTGCCAGCATGCGTCGAGGACCGTCGCATACAGCCGTCTGAAGTCGATGCCGACGGGCAAGCCGCCGTCCGCGTCGAGCCGATCGAGTCGCGGCGGCGTGCCGAACAGTCCGCCGCGCACACGTCCACCCAACATGAAATGCGCCGAAGCCGCTCCGTGCTCCGTGCCGCCCGCGGCATTTTCACGCGCGGTGCGTCCGAATTCCGAACGCGTCATCACGAGCGTACTGCTCCACGCGCCGGACGCGATCGACGACGCGCGCAGCGACGCGAGTCCTTCAGCCAGTTGTGCAAGACATGCCGCATGTCGGCGCGCCTGATTCTCGTGCGTATCGAAGCCATGCAGCGCGATGCGGATCACGCTTGTTTCATGCGGCGAGGCGCGCGCGATGGCATCGCTTGCGGCCTTGAACGTCTTCACCTCGGTGACGACATTCACGCGATCGAGCCAGCCAACGGCACGATATTCATCGACATGCGATGCGGTATCCCAGATCTGGCGCGAGCGGTAATGCGAGCGGTTGGGCGCGTCGTAACCGACGCCCTGCACGATCGCGAGATCGTTCGCGCGCCACGCGCTCATCAACGGCGACAGCGACGGATGCAGTGCCGTGCGTTCATCGAGCGTCAATGCCCGGTCTTTCGATATGGCGAGCTTCGGCCTCAACGCGCGATAGCGAGGATCCGCGACTGGAATGACGGTGTTCAGCCCATCGTTGCCGCCGTCGAGATCGACGAGCACGAGCGTGCGAATAGAAGACGAAGCATTGGAATGTGCGATAGCGCACGCTTCTTCCAAGCTGCCCGCACATCCTGCGAACGCGCCGGCAATCGAGAGGAATTGACGTCGGTTCATCGCGGGTCGCGCTGCTTACCGCTTATAGAGATCGCGCACCGCTTCTTCGATGTGCTGCCGCAGGAGACGGCGCTCGTCGGCGGTCATCACTGTGTGGCGCGGCGGGCGCGCGGGCGGTGTCTGATCGACCTGCTGGATGGGTTGCATCGCCAGCCCTTTCGGGTCGCGATCCTGGCTCGAAGGAGTCGAGCCTTTACCCGCGCTATTCACGCTATTCACGCGCTGCTGCGCGCGAATCATGCGACCGTCGAAGCGATTTGGCGAAGTGGAGATGCCGCGATCGAAGCCCGTGGACTGCGCATAGGCGTGGGGTGTGCTCAGTACTGCGTAGAGCGCACTGGCAAGAAGTGTCTTTCTGAAGATGCGCTCGGAGCGCACAGGTCCGCGCTGCCGCGCTCCCTTCATGTTGTTCCCTTCGTTGCTCGACAACCGGACAGCCTCATTCTTTTCGCGCACGTCTTACAAGGGCTTGGTCGGGCCGCATGACGCGCTGGTCTAATGGAGTATCTACCGAATGGCGGGCTTAGGTAAAGGAGTGTACGCAGCAAACCCTTAGGCCGTGCCACAGCCTCCGTAAATTTTGTAACGAACTGTTACACTCGCTTTTGTTACAAACTCGGCGTTTGATCAAACGCGCTAAGATGCCTCCATGGAAACCAAGAACCCTTCAAAAATTCTCGTCGTCGACGACGATCCGCGCCTGCGCGATCTGCTGCGGCGCTATCTCGGTGAACAGGGCTTCAACGTGTACGTCGCCGAAAACGCGCCGTCGATGAACAAGCTCTGGGTGCGCGAGCGTTTCGATCTGCTCGTGCTCGATCTGATGCTTCCCGGCGAAGACGGGCTTTCCATCTGCCGGCGTCTGCGCGGCAGCAACGATCGCACGCCGATCATCATGCTCACCGCGAAGGGCGAAGACGTCGATCGCATCGTCGGACTGGAAATGGGCGCGGACGACTATCTGCCGAAGCCGTTCAATCCGCGCGAACTCGTCGCGCGCATTCACGCGGTGCTGCGTCGTCAGACACCGTCCGAATTGCCGGGCGCGCCGTCCGAAACCACCGAAGTGTTCGAGTTCGGCGAGTTCGCGCTGAACCTCGCGACGCGCACGCTCACGAAGAACGGCCAGGAAATTCCGCTGACCACCGGCGAGTTTTCGGTGCTCAAGGTATTCGCGCGTCATCCGCGTCAGCCGCTCTCGCGCGAGAAGCTGATGGAACTCGCGCGCGGACGTGAATACGAAGTGTTCGATCGAAGCCTCGACGTGCAGATCTCGCGTTTGCGCAAGCTGATCGAGCCCGACCCCAGCAGCCCGCGTTTCATTCAGACCGTATGGGGGCTCGGCTACGTCTTCATTCCCGACGGCGCAGCCTGATCGATATTTGAGCGAGTTTCGTCACGCTTTCTCCCCTTTACCGAGCTGAACCCGACAGACCCATGCGCATCGACAGGCGGCTACTGGCGCTCGCGTTCGGCGGCCTGTTCTGGCGAACCTTCGCGCTGATCGCGCTGCTCATCGCCGTCAGTCTGACGGCGTGGTTCCAGAGCTTTCGCGTGATCGAACGCGAACCGCGCGCGCAGCGCGTGGCGCTTCAGCTCGTCGCCGTGGTCAAGCTCACGCGCACCGCCCTGCTCTATTCCGATCCCGATCTGCGCCGCGCGCTGCTTCAGGATCTGGAGAGCAACGAGGGCGTGCGCGTGTATCCGCGCGAGACCACCGACAAATACAAGCTGCAGCCGGACGAATCGCTCAACCGGCTGATCGAGCGCGACGTGCGCGGCCGGCTCGGCAACGAGACGATCATCGCGCAATCGGTGAACGACATTCCCGGCGTCTGGATCAGCTTCAAGATCGACGACGACGATTACTGGGTCGCGCTCGACCGCGATCAGCTCGACACTGTCACCGGCCTGCAATGGGCCGGCTGGGGTGTGTTCGCGCTCGCGCTGTCGCTGTTCGGCGCGGCGTTCATCACCAGTCTCGTGAACCGGCCGTTCGCGCGCCTCGCGCTCGCGGCGCGCAAGGTTGGCTCGGGGCAGTCGCCTGAGCCTTTGCCCGAGCGCGGCATGGGCGTGGCGGCGGAAACCAACCGAAGCTTCAACCAGATGGTGCAGGATCTCGAACAGCTCGAAGCGGATCGCGCGCTGATGCTCGCCGGCATCTCGCACGATCTGCGCACGCCGCTCGCGCGCCTGCGTCTGGAAACG
The DNA here is from genome assembly GCF_964261745.1 of Caballeronia sp. S22. NCBI lineage: Bacteria > Pseudomonadati > Pseudomonadota > Betaproteobacteria > Burkholderiales > Burkholderiaceae > Caballeronia > Caballeronia sp. S22. The sequence continues at coordinate 1,787,947 of NZ_OZ180035.1, forward strand.
GAAATGAGCCCGTCGGACGAAGCGACCAAGCTCGCGATGATCGACGACATCGAGCAGATGGACATGATCATCGGCCGCTTCCTCGATTACGCGCGGCCGATGCAGCGGATGCCCGAAGCGGTGGATCTCTCGATGATCGCCAGCGAGCTCGCCGCGCGCTTCCAGGCCGACGACGGCGTCGTGATGCATACCGATCTCGCGCAAGGCGCGGTGATCGAAGGCGATCCGACCGATGCGCGCCGCGTGGTCGGCAATCTGCTGGAAAACGCGCGCAAGTACGGACGCAGCGAACAGGACGACATCGCGCGCATCACGTTGCAGACGCGCGTCGCGCACGGCAAGGTCGAACTCTCCGTGATGGACGAAGGCCGCGGCATTCCCGACGATCAGGTCGCGCTCATCACGCGCCCGTTCTATCGCGTCGATACGGCGCGCACGCAGGCGAACGGCACGGGTCTCGGCATGGCCATCGTGCAGCGCCTCGTCACGCGTCAGCGCGGCACGCTGCGGCTGCGCAACCGCACGCCGCTTCCCGGCTTCGAAGTGACGATCGATTTCCCGCCCGTGAAAGGCGGCGCGCGCTTCGAAGGCTAGACGCCTGCATATCGGCCGAATCGGTAGCCAGAAACCACCGAGCCGATCATTTAATTAGAGTTAAGATAAACCGGGTTAACGCGTAGCACGCCTTGGCATGAAAGTGTCACGCGTGCGTTATGGCGATCCAGTAATTTGGTCGAGCTTGTCCTTTCAACGATTTCACAGGAGTTACTGCATGAAGACCGTTGGCGATAAAGTCGAAGCATTTACCGTTACCGCTGCGAAGCCGGGTTTCAACCATCACGAAGAAAACGGCCAGTCCGCTTTCGAGGAAATCACCGAGCAGTCGTTTCCGGGCAAGTGGAAGATCATTTACTTCTATCCGAAGGACTTCACGTTCGTGTGCCCGACGGAAATCGTCGAGTTCGCGAAGCTGGCGAAGGATTTCGAAGATCGCGACGCGGTTCTGCTCGGCGGCAGCGTCGATAACGAGTTCGTCAAGCTCGCATGGCGCCGCGAGCACAGGGATCTGAACAAGCTGAATCACTATGCGTTCGGCGACGTGAAGGGCGAGCTGATCGACCAGCTCGGCGTGCGCGACAAGGAAGCCGGCGTGGCGCTGCGCGCGACCTTCATCGTCGATCCGGACAACGTCATTCAGCACGTGTCGGTCAATAACCTGAACGTGGGCCGCAGCCCGGAAGAAGTCCTGCGCATTCTCGACGGCTTGCAGACGGACGAACTGTGCCCGTGCAACCGCGCTGTCGGCGGCTCGACGCTGTAAGCGTTTCCTGATGCCGCGAAGCCCGCCTTCGGCCAAGCGTATCCGGCCGCGGCGGGCTTTTTAACGCCATTGAACTGGAGAGAACAATGGAATTCCTGTCTGCGATCAAGGAACTCGTGCCCGACTACGCGAAGGACATTCGCCTGAACGTCGATGGCACGATTGCCCGCTCGTCGCTCGAAGGCAACGATGCGGTCGGCGTCGCGCTTGCCGCCGCGTATGCCGCGAAGGCGACGAAGCTCACCGGCATCATCCGCAATGCAGGCGTGCTGTCGCCGGAAGAAACCAACGCCGCGCTGACCGCCGCCGCGCTGATGGGCATGAACAACGTCTGGTATCCGTACCTCGAGATGGCCGACAACGCCGATCTCAAAACGCAGCCCGCCGGCCTGCGCATGAACGCCTATGCGTCGCACGGCGGCGTCGACAAGCGGCGCTTCGAGATGTATGCGCTCGCGGCGTCGATCATCGGCAAGTGCCACTTCTGCGTGAAATCGCACTACGCGAATCTCGTGACCGAAGGCATGTCGACGACGCAATTGCGCGACGTCGGACGCATCGCGGCGGTGATCAATGCCGTCGCGCTGACGATCGAAGCGGAAGGGAAGTAAGTCTTCGAAGACGCCACGCTCTGGCAGCGTGGCGTCGTCTCATCCGTCGATCGATGTGCGGCGCAGCAGCACCGCAGCCTGCGCTTCGATGCCTTCCTTGCGGCCGAGATAGCCCAGCTTTTCGTTGGTCTTGGCCTTCACGTTCACGCGGTCGATGGCGAGATCGAGATCGGCGGCGATATTCGCGCGCATCGCATCGATATGGGGCGCGAGTTTCGGCGCCTGCGCGATGATCGTGCTATCGACGTTCGCGATCGCGAATCCCGCTTCCGACACGCGTTTGAACGCCTCGCGCAGCAGCACGCGGCTGTCGGCGCCGGCGAATTCCGTCGCCGTGTCCGGAAAATGCCGGCCGATATCGCCGAGCGACGCCGCGCCGAAGAGCGCATCGGTGATCGCGTGCAGGAGCACGTCGGCGTCGGAGTGGCCGAGCAGGCCGCGTTCGTAGGGAATCGTCACGCCGCCGATGATGAGCGGGCGGCCCTCGACGAGCTGGTGGACGTCGTACCCTTGTCCGATTCTGAAATCCATCGATTCAAACCTTCGTTGAGTGTGAGTCAGGCGTTCGCGGAGAGGACCGCGCCCGCGAGCGCGAAATCTTCCGGATAGGTCACCTTGAAGTTGCGCAAGCTGCCCTGAACTAGTTTCGGCGAGTGCCCGAGCCATTCGACGGCGCTCGCTTCGTCCGTCAGATCGTGGCCGTCGTGACGCGCACGCTCGATCGCTTCGCGCAGCATGCCGAGCCGGAACATTTGCGGCGTCTGCGCCTGCCAGAGCCCGTCGCGCGATTCCGTGCGTGCGATGCGCGTCTCGCTTTCGCCGGCAACGGCCGGCACATCGGGCATGTTCGGTGCGACGCGCTTGAGCGTATCCGCGAGCGGCAGTGCGAGAATGCCGCCGACCGTATCATCGCGCAGTTCCGCGACAAGTTTGCGAATCAGCTCCGGCGTGATGCCGGGCCGCGCGGCGTCGTGCACGAGCACCCAGTCGTCCTCGCGCGCGCCGAATTTCGCGAGCGCGAGCAGCCCGTTGTACACCGACGCCTGCCGCGAGGCGCCGCCGCAGCGCTCGGCCGCGAAGCGCAGTCCGGCGAAGCGGCGGGCGTCGAAATGATGGTCGTCCGGTGCGAGCACGACGAGTGTCTGCGAGAATTCGGAGCACGCGTCGAACGCCGCAAGCGAGTACGCGAGCATCGGACGGCCCGCGACAGTCTGGTATTGCTTCGGCATCGGCGCACCGGAACGGCTGCCGGTTCCGGCGCAGGGAATCAGTGAAAACAGGCGCGAAGTCACGGGCGAATAATGTGGGCAAGTCAAAGTTGAATCCCGGATTTTATAATAGGTCTTTCGCGATCACGTCCCGCGCGCGGTAGTCGACTCTCCGAACCCGCGTTTGCCGGACGGCTCCATGCACACTCTATGCCTTCCAAAGCCGTCAACGCGCAGTCCAGTTCTCCCATCGCGCTCTTGAAGCCGGGCCAGCGTTTCGTCTTCGACGGGGCCTCCGGCTCCGCCGATGCGCTCGCCATCGCGCGCTATCACACCGCGTATCGCGAGAGCCTGCCGCTCCTGACGGTCCTGACCGCGGGCGCCGTCGATGCGCAGCGTCTCGCCGCCGAAATCCCCTTCTTCGCACCGGACGCGCGCGTGCGGCTTCTGCCGGACTGGGAAACGCTGCCGTACGACACTTTCTCGCCGCACCAGGATCTCGTGTCCGAGCGTCTCGCCACGCTGCACGACCTCGGCGAAGGCCGTTGCGACATTCTGATCGTGCCCGCGACGACGGCGCTTTACCGCATGCCGCCCGCCTCGTTTCTCGCGGCCTACACGTTCTCGTTCACGCAGGGCGAGCGCCTGAACGAAGCCAAGCTCAAGGCGCAATTGACGCTCGCGGGCTACGAGCACGTGAGTCAGGTCGTGCGGCCGGGCGAATACTGCGTGCGCGGCTCGCTCATCGACCTGTATCCGATGGGCTCGGCGCTGCCTTATCGCATCGACCTGTTCGACGATCAGGTGGACTCCATCCGCGCGTTCGATCCCGACACGCAGCGCAGCCTCTACCCCGTGCGCGACGTGCGTCTGCTGCCGGGCCGCGAGTTTCCGTTCGACGAAGCCGCGCGCACCGCTTTCCGCAGCCGCTGGCGCGAGGTCTTCGAGGGCGATCCGAGCCGCTCGCAGATTTACAAGGACATCGGCATCGGCGTGCCGTCGGCGGGCATCGAATATTATCTGCCGCTCTTTTTCGACGAAACCGCCACGCTCTTCCACTATCTGCCGGAAGGCTCGCAGCTCGCTTTCGTCGGCGACATGGATGCGGCGATCAAGCGCTTCACGAACGACACGAAGCAGCGCTTCGACTTTCTCTCGCACGACCGCGAGCGGCCCTTGCTCGAACCGCGCCGGCTCTTTCTGAGCGACGACGATTTCTTCACGTTCGCGAAGCCCTTCGCCCAACTGAAATTCCCGAGCACGCCGGAAGGCGGCTGGGCGGTGCCGCTGCCGGGACTCGCCCTCGACCGTCACGCCGACGAACCCTTGCTCGCGTTGCGCCATTATCTGGAGCAGACGGAGAACCGCGTGATGCTCGTCGCGGAATCGGCGGGACGGCGTGAGACGATGCAGCAACTGCTCGCGGACAACGGCCTGCGCGGCGAGTTGCGCGACACGTTCCAGGAATGGCTCACGAGCGACGCCCGATTCACGCTCGGTATCGCGCCGCTGGCGAACGGCTTCGCGCTGCCCGCGGAGAAGCTGTCGATCATCACCGAGACGGAGCTTTACGGGCCGCTCGCGCGCCGCGCCGGACGACGACGCCAGGAGCAGGCGAGCAACGTCGATTCGATGGTCCGCGATCTCGCCGAGCTGAAGATCGGCGATCCCGTCGTTCATGCGCAGCACGGCATCGGCCGCTACATGGGCCTCGTATCGATGGATCTGGGCGAAGGCGAAACCGAATTCCTGCATCTCGAGTACCAGAACGAATCGAAGCTGTATGTGCCGGTCGCGCAGTTGCATGTGATCTCGCGCTACAGCGGCGCAGACCCGGAAAGCGCGCCTCTGCATACGCTCGGTTCGGGCCAATGGGAAAAGGCCAAGCGCAAGGCGGCGCAGCAAATCCGCGATACGGCGGCGGAACTCCTCAATCTCTACGCACGCCGCGCCGCGCGCGAGGGCTACGCGTTCAAGCTCGAACCGCGCGATTACGTGAAGTTCGCGGAAAGCTTCGGCTTCGAGGAAACGCCCGATCAGGCGGCGGCGATCGCGGCGGTGATCGGCGACATGACGAGCGGCAAGCCGATGGACCGTCTCGTGTGCGGCGACGTCGGCTTCGGCAAGACGGAAGTCGCGTTGCGCGCCGCGTTCATCGCGGTGATGGCGGGCAAGCAGGTCGCGATTCTTTCGCCCACTACGCTGCTCGCCGAACAGCACACGCAGACCTTCACTGACCGCTTCGCCGACTGGCCCGTGCGGATCGCGGAGCTGTCGCGCTTCAAGACCGGCAAGGAAGTGTCGACGGCCGTGCAGCAGATCAATGACGGCTCGGTCGATATCGTCATCGGCACGCACAAGCTCTTGTCGGGCGATGTGAAGTTCAAGCGTCTCGGGCTCGTGATCATCGACGAGGAACACCGCTTCGGCGTGCGGCAGAAGGAAGCGCTGAAGGCGTTGCGCGCCGAAGTCGACGTGCTCACGCTCACCGCGACGCCGATTCCGCGCACGCTCGGCATGGCGCTCGAAGGCCTGCGCGATTTCTCCGTGATCGCGACCGCGCCGCAGAAGCGACTCGCGATCAAGACCTTCGTGCGGCGCGAGGAAGACGGCGTGATCCGCGAGGCGATGCTGCGCGAACTCAAGCGCGGCGGGCAGGTGTACTTCCTGCACAACGAAGTGGAGACGATCGAGAATCGCCGCACGATGCTCGAAGCGTTGGTGCCGGAAGCGCGTATCGCGGTGGCGCACGGACAGATGCACGAACGCGAGCTCGAACGCGTGATGCGCGATTTCGTCGGGCAGCGCGCGAATGTGCTGTTGTGCACGACGATCATCGAAACGGGCATCGACGTGCCGAGCGCGAACACGATCCTCATGCATCGCTCGGACAAGTTCGGTCTCGCGCAACTGCATCAGTTGCGCGGACGCGTGGGGCGCTCGCATCACCAGGCGTATGCGTATCTGCTGGTGCACGATCCGCAGTCGCTGACCAAGCAGGCGCAGCGCCGGCTCGAAGCGATCCAGCAGATGGAGGAGCTCGGCTCGGGCTTCTATCTCGCGATGCACGACCTCGAAATCCGCGGCACGGGCGAAGTGCTCGGCGACAAGCAATCGGGCGAGATTCACGAGATCGGCTTCCAGCTTTACACCGACATGCTGAACGACGCGGTGCGCGCTTTGAAGGAAGGTCGCGAGCCGGATCTGAACGCACCGCTTGCCGCGACGACCGAGATCAACCTGCACGCGCCCGCGATCCTGCCCGCCGATTATTGCGGCGATGTGCAGGAGCGTTTATCGCTGTACAAGCGGCTTGCGAACTGCGAATCGAGCGATGCCATCGACGGCATTCTCGAAGAACTCGTCGACCGTTTCGGCAAGCTGCCGCCGCAGGCTCATGCGCTCGTCGAGACGCATCGGTTGAGGCTGGCCGCGAAGCCGCTGGGCATCTCGAAGATCGATGCGGCCGAGCAGTCGATCTCGTTGCAGTTCATTCCGAATCCGCCGGTTGATGGGATGAAGATCATCGAGATGGTTCAGAAGCATAAGCACATCAAGCTCGCGGGGCAGGACAAGTTGCGCATCGAGGCGCGGAGTCCCGATCTTGCGGTGCGGATTTCTACGGTTAAGGAGACGCTGCGGGCGTTGGGTGGGCCGGTGAGGCAGGCTGTTGCTGTGCGGTGAGGTTTTTGGTTTCTATGGATTGCCTGAATTCGTGTCGGTCCATTAGCACTGCCCCTCCCCGGGGCGGGGGTCACTTTCTTTGCTGCTGCAAAGAAAGTAACCAAAGAAAGCAGCTCGCTTAAGCCCGCGGTCACACGCAGTTTGGCCATGCTTGCCAGCCGTCGATGGCACTCGCCTAAGTGTCGCCCCCAAAGGCCCAATCGGGCTTGGCTCGCGCACGGTCTGACGCGCTAGACGTTATAGCGTGCTGGTTCAGCACCAAATAGCTTCGGCACAGCGCTACGCGCTGCCGTTGGGTATGCGAGGGAAACCAACTAAGAAGAAGCGCGCGCGCACTCGATTGACCCATCGGCCGCGTAGCGGGCTGGAGCTATTTGGTGCTGAACCAGTGAGGCGAGTGGTGCGATGTGTCAGACCGTGCGCGGTCCAAGCCCTTGTCTGCTTGTGGGGGCACTCGCTACAGCCGGGCCATTCAGCCAATCGCCTGTGCCGCGGCCGGCATGAAGTGCTTAGGCTGGGGATAGCTGTTTCTTTGGTTACTTTCTTTGCAGCAGCAAAGAAAGTGACTGCCGCCCCGCACAAGGGCAACACAAATAGACCGACACGAATACGGGATCCAGCGAAACCCAAAAACCAAAACCCCAAAAGCCCCCGGCTGCGGGCCAGCACCCCACATTTGGGCTATGATCAAACCCTACCCGCCGGAGCCAAAAAATGTCCCAAACCGCTAATGCGGCGCATCCCGAAGCTCAATCCAGCACCGAAACGCCCATTTCCCTGCCGTGGATCGAACGGCTAGTCTCCATCGATACAGTCAGCCGCAATCCGAACCTCGGCCTGATCGAAACCGTTCGCGACGAGTTGCGCCACGCAGGCATCGAAGCGACCATCACCAACGATCCGCGCGGCCAGTGGGCGAACCTCTTCGCCACGGTCCCGGCGCACGACGGCGAGACCAACGGCGGCATCGTGCTGTCAGGTCATACCGATGTCGTGCCGGTCGACGGTCAGGACTGGCAGAGCGATCCGTTCAAGCCCGAAGTCCGCGATGGCCTGCTCTACGGCCGCGGCTCGTGCGACATGAAAGGCTTCATCGGCGCGGCGCTCGCGATGCTGCCGAAAATGCAGGCGACGAAGCTCGCCAAACCCATCCACTTCGCGCTGTCCTACGACGAAGAAGTCGGCTGCGCCGGCGCGCCGCTGATGATCGCGGACCTGCAAAAGCGTGGCGTGAAACCGGACGGCTGCATCGTCGGCGAGCCGACATCGATGCGCCCGATCATCGCGCATAAAGGCATCAACACGTATCACTGCTGCGTGCGCGGGTTCGCCGCGCACTCGTCGCTGACGCCGAAGGGCCTGAATGCCATCGAATATGCGGCGCGGCTCATCTGTCACATCCGCGATCTCGTCGACGAGTTCCGCGCGAAGGGTCCGTTCGACGAGCTCTACGACGTGCCCTTCACCACCGGTCAGACGAGCACGATCAAAGGCGGCAACGCAATCAACACCGTGCCCGCCGAATGCAACTTCGAGTTCGAGTTCCGCAATCTGCCGACGATAGATCCCGACCAGATCTTCAGACGCATCGAGGCGTACGCGCACGACACGCTGCTGCCGAAGATGCTGAAGGAGCACGGCAACGCGGCCATCGAATTCACGAAGCTCGCGTCCGCGCCGGGCCTCGACGCCACCGAGCAGGCCGCGATCACGCAACTCGTGCGCGCGCTCACGCAAGATCAGGACAAGCACAAGGTCGCCTACGGCACCGAAGCAGGCCTGTTCGCCAATGCCGGCGTGCCGAGCATCGTGTGCGGTCCGGGCAATATCGAGCAGGCGCACAAGGCGAACGAGTACGTGTCGCTCGAACAGCTCGTCCAGTGCGAGGCGTTCCTCGGCAAGTTCATTCACAGCATGTCCGTCGAAGCACAGGCTCGCTGACTCTTCAGAACAAAAAGCCATGTCCACTGCCACGCAGCATTCCGACAATACGATCGACGGCACGCCGATTCCGACGCTCGACGAAATCGCCGAGCAGCACATGGCGCTCACGCCCTGGGTCGCGCGCACGCCGACCTTCGAGCGTCACGATTTTCCGACGCTCGAAGGCACACCGATCACGTTCAAGTTCGAACTGCTGCAGGCGAGCGGCACGTTCAAGGCGCGCGGCGCGTTCTCGAACATCCTCGCGCTTTCGGAAAGCGAACGCTCGGCGGGCGTCACCTGCGTGTCGGCGGGCAATCACGCGGTGGCCGTGGCCTACGCGGCGCAGCGCATGGGCGTGGGTGCGAAAGTCGTGATCATCAAGAGCGCGAGTCCGGCGCGCGTCGCGCTGTGCCGGCGCTTCGGCGCGGAAGTGGTGTTCGCGGAGAACGTCGCGGAGGCATTCGATGTCGTGCGACGCGTCGAAGCGGAAGAAGGACGCGTCTTCATCCATCCGTTCAACGGCTATCGCACGGTGCTCGGCACGGCGACGCTCGGCTACGAGTGGACCTCGCAAGCGCCCGATCTCGACGCCGTGATCCTGCCGATCGGCGGTGGCGGCCTCGCCGCGGGCGTATCGACGGCGATGCGTCTCGCGAATCCGTCGCTGCACGTCTTCGGCGTGGAGCCGGAAGGATCGGACGCGATGAAGCGCAGTTTCGAAGCGAATCACACGATCAAGATGGGCGCGATGCACGGCATCGCCGATTCGCTGATGGCCCCGCACACCGAGCAGTACAGCTATGAACTGTGCCGGCGGCATATCGACGACATCGTGACCGTGTCGGACGATGCATTGCGGCATGGCATGCTGCAACTCTTCAGCGAACTCAAGCTCGCGGTCGAACCGGCTTGCGCGGCGGCCACCGCCGCCCTGCTCGGCCCGCTGCGCGAGCGTTTGCAGGGCAAGCGCGTCGGCGTGCTGTTGTGCGGCACCAATACCGATCCGGCGACCTTCGCGAAACACCTGGCGAACGCCTGAAATGCGCGCGGCCCCGTACAGGGGCCGCGTTTCCATTCGTGTACTTTCTGGCGTTACATCACGCCCGCGAGCCTTCTGCGCTCGCTGCGCTGCATGAACGCATTCGCCGCGACCACACCGATCGTCACGAGCGCGATGAACAAGGTCGCGAGCGCATTCATCTCGGGATTCAGACCCAACCGCACCCGCGAGAACACGACGAGCGGCAGCGTGGTCGAGCCCGGGCCGGACAGGAACGCCGACAGCACGAGATCATCGATCGACAGCGTGAACGACAACAGCCAGCCGGCCACGAGCGCCTGCGAAATCAACGGCAGCGTGATCGAGAAGAACACGCGCAGCGGCGTCGCGCCGAGATCGAGCGCGGCTTCTTCCAGCGACGGATTCAACTCCCGCACGCGCGATTCCACGATGATCGCCACATACGAAATGCACAGCATCACGTGCCCGATCCAGATCGTGAAGAAGCCGCGATCGGGCCAGCCGATGAGCTTCGCCATTTCCACGAACAGCAGCAGCAGCGAAATGCCCTGAATGACTTCGGGAATCACGAGCGGCGCGTTGATCATGCCCGCGTAGAGCGTGAAGCCCTTGAAGCGTCCCATGCGCGCCAGCACGAAACCCGCCCACGTGCCGATGACGACCGACGCGCACGCCGTAAAGAACGCGATGCGCAACGACAGCCACGCCGCGTTGATCAGCTCGTCATCCGTGATGAGCGCGCGATACCACTTGAGCGACGGCTCCGTCCACACGGTGACGAGCGGCGAGTCGTTGAACGAATAGACAATGAGACTCAGGATCGGGATATAGAGGAACGCAAACCCGAGGCCGAGCGCGGTGATCTGCAATGGACGGCTGGGCTTGATCATCGCTTCTCCTCCAGTTGCTTCGCCTGGAAGTGCTGGAAGAGCGCCATCGGCACGAGCAGCAGCAGGACCATTGCGCAGGTGACGGCGGACGCCATCGGCCAGTCGGCGTTGTTGAAGAACTCGTTCCACATGACGCGGCCGATCATCAGCGTGTCCGCGCCGCCGAGCAGTTCAGGAATCACGTACTCGCCCACCGCCGGAATGAACACGAGCAGACAGCCCGCGATGATGCCGTTCTTCGACAGCGGCAACGTGATCTGCACGAACGCCTTCCACGGCTTCGCGCCGAGATCGTAGGCGGCTTCGAGCAAGGTCAGATCCATCTTCACGAGATGCGCGTAGAGCGGCATCACGAGAAACGGCAGATAGGAATAGACCATGCCGATATACACCGCGATATTCGTGTGATACAGCTCGATCGGCGAATGCAGCAGGCCGATCGACATCAGGAAATTGTTCAGCAGGCCGTTGTTCTTGAGAATGCCGATCCACGCATACACGCGAATCAGAAACGACGTCCAGAACGGCAGCATCACCGCCATCATCAGGATGTTGCGCGACGACGGATTCGAGCGCGCGATGTAATACGCCATCGGATAGCCGATCAGAAGGCACAGCAGCGTCGACACGGCCGCGACCAGCAGCGAGTTCATGTAGGTCGCGAAGTACAGGCTGTCCTGCACGAGGAACGCGTAGTGCGCGAAGTCGAGCGCGATATGCATCACGCCTTGTTCCATCGACACGAGATCCGTGTACGGCGGAATGCCGAGCTGGCTGTCCGCGAAGCTGATCTTCACGACGAGCAGGAACGGCACGAAGAACAGCAGCAGGAGCCACAGATACGGCCCGCCGATGACGAGCGTGCGCCCCGACACGCCCATGCGCTTGAGCAACTTCATCATGAGGTCAGCACCACGCCCGCGGACGCGCTCCAGCGCACGTAGACTTCGTCGTCGAAGGTGGGCGAATCGATCTCGCCGATCGCGAGGCTCGACAAATTCGCGACCACGACCTTGCCCGAATCGAGCGTCACGTGATAAAGCGTGTAGCCGCCCATGTACGCGATGTTCGACACCTTGCCGCGACCCCAGTTGTACGTGCCTTCGGGCGGCTTGCGCGTGAGCGCGATGCGTTCGGGGCGCACGGAGATCGTCACCGGCATGCCGAGCGGCCCGGTGATGCCGTGACTCACATAAAGACGCACGGGCAAATCTTGCGATTCGACGAAGACGTGATCCGGCTCGTCCTCCACGACATTGCCATCGAAAAGATTGGTCGAGCCGATGAACTGCGCCGAGAAGCGCGTGTTCGGATATTCGTAGACCTCGTGCGGCGTGCCGAGCTGCACGATCTGCCCTTCGCTCATCACGGCGAGGCGATTGGCCATCGTCATCGCCTCTTCCTGATCGTGCGTCACCATGATGCAGGTGACGCCGACCTGATCGAGAATGTTGACGAGCTCGATCTGCGTGCGCTGACGGATTTGTTTGTCGAGCGCGGACATCGGCTCGTCGAGCAGGAGAAGCTTCGGGCGCTTCACGAGACTGCGCGCGAGCGCGACACGCTGCTGCTGGCCGCCCGACAACTGATGCGGCTTGCGCTTCGCGAACTTCCCCATCTGCACGAGTTCGAGCGCGTTGTTCACGCGGTCCTTCAGCTCGCCGCCCTTCACGCCTTCCTGCTTCAGCCCGAACGCAACATTCGATTCCACGCTCATGTGCGGAAAGAGCGCGTAGGACTGGAACATCATGTTCACCGGCCGGTTATACGGCGGCATCTTCGCGAGGTCTTCGCCGTCGATCAGGATCTGCCCTTCGGTCACCGACTCGAGCCCCGCGAGCATGCGCAAAAGCGTCGACTTGCCGCAGCCCGAACTGCCGAGCAGCGCGAACAGCTCGCCCTTCTTCACCGACAGGTTGACGCCCCGCACGGCCGTCGTCTCGCCGAATTTTTTCACGACGTCGACGATCTGCACGAAGTTCTCGTCCGTGCCCTGGGCCGATGGAGAAATGCCCGGCTCGCGCCGGCCGGAATTAGGCGCTGCCTTCAACGCGCTCGACTGCTCACTCATGATTGCCTATTCGACTCCTGCTTCCATGCGATGCGATCACGAACAAAGCCCCCGGAGGTCCAGGGGCTTCGTCGATTCAAAAGAATAACCGGCTTTTGGGGTTCATCGGCCGGACTTGAATTCCGTCCAGAGCCGCGTCTGCAGGCGCTGGATTTCAGGCGGCAGCGGCTTCAGCAGGAACAGCGTCTTGATGACGTCCTGCGGCGGATACACGGCCGGATCGTTCGCGACGTCCTTGTCCACATACTTGCGCGCTTCCAGATTCGCGCTCGGGTAGTAGACCGCGTTCGTGATCGCGGCGTGAACCTGCGGCGTCTCGATGTAGTTGATCCACTCGTGCGCGGCGTCCTTGTTCTTCGCGTCCTTCGGGATCGCCATCACGTCGAACCATACGGGCGCGCCGCCCTTCGGAATGTAGTACTCGATCTTGAACGGCTTCTTCGCCTCGACCGCGCGATGCTTCGCGATCACGACATCGCCCGACCAGCCGTAGGTGAAGCAGATGTCGCCGCCGACCATGTCGTTGATGTAGCCCGACGAGTTGAACTGCGTGATGTACGGGCGGATCTTCTTCATCATCGCGAGCGCTTCGCGGTAATCGGCCGGATTCGTGCTCATCGGATCCTTGCCGATGTAATGGAGCGCCGCCGCGAACATCTGGTCCGGCGCGTCGAGCACCGAGACGCCGCACGCCTTCAGCTTCGAGATGTTCTCGGGCTTGAAGAGGATGTCCCAGTTGTTCAGTTCGGCGTTCGGCCCGAGAATCTGTTTGGCCTTGTCGACGTTGTAGCCGAGGCCCGTCGTGCCGTAGGCCCAAGGCACCACGTACTTGTTGCCCGGATCGGCGCCCTCGACGAGCTTCATCAGATCGGGATCGAGATACTTCAGGTTCGGCAGCTTCGACTTGTCGAGCGGCATGAAGATATTCGCGGCGATCTGCTTGCCCGCGTAATTGCTCGTCGGCACCACGATGTCATAGCCCGAACGGCCGGTGAGCAGCTTGGCCTGAAGGGTGTCGTCGCTGTCGTAGTTGTCGTACTTCACCTTGATGCCGGTCTGCTTGGTGAAGTTGGGAATCGTGTCCTTCGCGATATAGTCGGACCAGTTGTACACATTCAACTGCGTGTCCTTCGCGGATGCCGCGAGCGGAGTCAGCATCGCGACGCATGCCAGTGCGCCCGCCAGCTTGGCCGTGCGGCCCGCCAGTTTCTGGTTCATTTCGATTCTCCCTTGTTCCGACTTGTCACGGTGTCGCGCTGCGCCGGCCCGGCGCTTCGTCTCATCGCCGATCTGGCCGCGACTCCCTTAAAACCCCGAAAAACTACCATTAAACGCATGCCCGACAGAAAATAAAGAGTCGCGTGTCGCGCAAAATGTACACGCCCTTGCGCGGTGCGGCGACAGTCTTGCCAGGCGGGCTTCTCGACGGCTTCGCGCGACGCGCGGCCGGCAGGAAAGAGCGCGCATTTTAGCCCTTAATCGGCCCCGGCGGCACCTGATAAAACCACACTCGTCAAAAGGGGACGCGATCGCGTAAGCCCGATGCAATGTCATCATTCGCAATCGGCCTCCGGCGCCCGCGAATGGGCGCCCGCGCCTGACGAATAGCCAGCGGAACAGTTGTTGCGAGCCAATTCGACGTGCGCCGCGAAGTGCGGCGTCTTCTGAACCGGCAACGCACGCGCATACGACTGAATCGGCGCCGCCGTTGCATCGCTATTCGAGGCCGCTTTCCGCATGAACACCAATCCGTCCGTGCTCGCCCAGCTTTCCGCCGCGCCGTCCGACGCGCAGTCGCCCGCGGCGAGCCGCGAGGACCGCCGACGGGACCCGCGCCCGCACGGACGCTGGTATTCCTTCGCGGGCGCGGGCGCGCTCGTCGCCGTCGGCTACATGGATCCCGGCAACTGGGCGACGGCGCTCGCGAGCGGCGCGCGCTACGGCTACTCGCTGCTCTTCGTCGTGCTGCTCGCGAGCCTGATGGGCATGCTGCTGCAATGGATCGCGTCGCGCGTGGGTGTCGTGACCGGGCGCGATCTCGCGCAACTCTGCCGCGAGCGCTACAGCCGGCGCACGACGCTCGTGCTGTGGATCGCGTGCGAAATCGCGATCATCGCGTGCGATGTCGCGGAGGTCGTGGGCAGTGCGGTCGCGCTGCAACTGCTATTCGGCTTCTCGCTGACCGTGGGCGTGCTGATCTCGGCGGTCGCGACGTTCGCGATGCTTGCGCTGCAAAGCCGCGGCAGACGCCCGTTGCAGCGCGCCGTGACCGCGCTGATCTTCTTCGTGAGTTTCTGCTTTGTTGTCGAACTCGTGCTCGCACATCCGGTCTGGGGCGACGCGATGCGCGGGCTCGCGCCCTCGGGCAAGCTGCTGCGGGATGCCGGCATGCTCTGGCTCGCAGCGGGTGTGCTCGGCGCGACGGTGATGCCGCACAACCTTTATTTGCACTCGGCGCTCGTCAAGGACCACGCGGACCCCCGCGACGACGCGGCCATCGGGCGGGCGCTGCGCGGCGTGAACATCGACACGTTCGGCGCGCTCGGGCTCGCGTTCATCGTCAACGCGTCGCTTTTGGTGGTCGCGGCGGCCGTGTTCCACGCGACCGGCCATACGGACGTCGACGATCTCGCCGATGCGCACCGGCTCATCGAGCCGCTCGTCGGCAGCCATTGGGCGGGCGTCGTGTTCGCTGCCGCCCTGCTCGCCTGCGGCCTGAACGCGACGGTGACTGGCACGCTCGCCGGCCAGGCGGTCATGGAAGGCTTCTTGCGGCTGAAGATGGCGCGCTGGGCACGGGCGCTGCTAACGCGCGGTCTCGCGATCGGCCCGGCGCTCGTCGCGGTGGCGAGCTTCGGGCAGCACGGCTCGAACGCGCTGCTCGTCGCGACGCAGGTCGTGCTGAGCCTGCAATTGCCGCTCGCGGTGATTCCGCTCGTGCGCTTCGCCTCCGATGCCGGGCTGATGGGCCGCTGGCGCGTCGCGCGCGTGCCGCTCGCGCTCGCGTGGGCGTGCGCGGGCGTGATCGTCGCATTGAACGGCGCGATGCTGTGGCAGGCGGTGTTTCCGGGCTGAGCTTTCTGATTTCGTGTCGATTCGGGATCGTGACGCGGCTCGCGTTGTCAGACCGTTCTGGCGCTCGCCTCCGCCCAAAAACAGGACACAAACCATATGGCTCAAGGCCCACGATCGATTTTCTTTTCCGTCCGCGCACGCTCGCTTGCACTTCTTTTCGCCGCCATCGGCGCAAGCGGCGCGGCCCACGCGACCGTCGCGGTGCTTCAGCCCGCACGCGAAGCAGCCGCCTCGCAGCCGCTCGAACTGACGCTCCTCTACACCGACGATGACGCGAAACCCCTCACCGTCGACGTGCCCAAACAATTGACCGTGAATCTGACGAACGGCGATCTGCCGCCCGCGCCGCTCACGCTCGAACGCGACCCCAAGGTGCCGGACCGTCTGCGGCTCGCGCCCGGCCAATATCGCCGCGTGCGCTTTACCGCGCCTTGGCCGGAATCGGCGCGCGGGACGGTGAAGATCGATCCGGTCGGCTTCGATGCATCGCCGATGCTCGTCACGATCAATCGGAGCGACACGCAGACGCAAGTCGCCGCAGCCGAGCGTCGCGAGACGCAGGCGACGACACCCGCGCAGCTCGCGAGCGCCAGCGCCGCCGCCAACACCGCAGCCGTGCCGACGACCACCACCGACACGATGCTCTCCGGCCGCCTCTCCACCTTCGAGCCGATGTACTTCGCGGACGGCAAGAACGGCGACAACCTCGCGAAATTTCAGTTCAGCTTCAAATATCGCCTGCATCTGCCCGACGACCCGCGCTCGCGCGGCTTGCTGGACAATCTCTACTTCGGTTACACGCAGACGGCGATATGGAACCTCTCCGCCGAGTCCGTGCCATTCCGCGACATCAGTTTTCAGCCGCAACTGTTCTACTACGTGGAGGACACCGGCTGGAAGAGCGCGCTCTTCACGCGCATGGGCGTGTCGGCGGGTTTCGGACACGAGTCGAACGGCAGGAGCGGCGACGATTCGCGCTCGATCAACATTGCGTTCGTGCGCCCGACCTGGGATTTCGGCGACCTGAACGGCAACCACCTGACGCTGTCGCCGAAGTTCTATTACTACCTGTCGAAGTCGGGCAACGAGGACATCGCAAATTATCGCGGCTATGTCGATTTTCTCGTGAAGTACGGCAGCCCGGACGGATGGCAGCTCGCCACGACACTGCGCAAGGGTACGAAACACTGGTACGGCAGCGTCGATTCGCAGCTCACGTACCCGCTCGCGAAGCTGATCGGCAGCGCATGGGGCGGCTATCTGTTCGTGAGTTACTTCAACGGCTACGGCGAGGACATCCTCGATTACAACCAGCGAAATCACTGGATCGCGCGGATAGGCTACAGTATCGCGCGTTGAGTTTTTTTTACGAATTTGAACGCCGCGTTGTCGCCCTCTTTTCCGGCGATGATGCGGTCACGAGCCAGCCCAATGTCTTCGAATCTTCACGACCTGCCCGACAGCCCCTGTATCGGCGTGTGCTCCACGCTTTTCGACGAAGTCTGCAAAGGCTGCGGCCGCACCGCGGGCGAGGTGTCCAACTGGGTTTTCCTCTCTGACGAGGAGAAACGCGCGATCTGGACTCGCATCACGAACGAGGGCACGGCGATGCGGTTTCGGAACGACAGGCTCTGAGCGCAATGAAAAACGGCCCGCTCTTTCGAGACGGGCCGCTTCGATCAGTGCGTAAGCAGGAAGATCACTGAATCCCCTGGCTCGACAGAAAATCCTCGTAATTCCCGCCGAAATCGCGCAGCGTGCCATCGGTTTTCACTTCGATGATCCGGTTCGCCAGTCCGCTCACGAACTCGCGGTCGTGCGACACGAAAATCAGCGTGCCTTCGAACTTGTCCAGCGCGATCTGCAGCGACTCGATGGACTCCATGTCCATGTGGTTGGTCGGCTCGTCCATCATCAGGACGTTGTGACGGCCGAGCATCAGCTTGCCCCAGATCATGCGGCCCTTCTCGCCGCCCGACAGCACCTTCACGTTTTTCTTGATGTCGTCCGCATTGAACAGCAGGCGGCCGAGCGTGCCGCGCATCATCTGCTCGTCGTCGCCTTCCTTGCGATACTGGTCGATCCACTCGGTCAGCGTCTCGTCCTTCGGAAACTCTTCGTACGTGTCCTGCGGCATGTAGCCGACGTTCGCGTTCTCCGCCCACTTCACGGTGCCGTGATCGAGATCCAGCGCGCCCTTGAGCGACTTGAGCAGCGTGGTCTTGCCCGCGCCGTTCTCGCCGATGATCGCGATGCGCTCGCCCGGCTGCACCGAGAGGGAGAAGTTCTGGAAGATCGTCCGGTCGTACTTCTTCGTCAGATCCTCGGCCACGACCGCGATGTTATGCAGCTTCTTCTCGAACTCGAAGCGGATGAACGGATTCTGACGCGACGACGGCTTGAATTCCTCGATCTTGATCTTGTCGATCATCTTCAGGCGGCTGGTCGCCTGACGCGCCTTCGACTTGTTCGCCGAGAAGCGGCGCACGAAATCCTGCAGATCGGCCACGCGGTCCTTCGCCTTCTGGTTCGCCGCCTGCTGACGCTCGCGCGCCTGCGTCGACGCGAGCATGTAGTCGTCGTAGTTGCCCGGCCAGACCTTCAGCGTGCCGTAGTCCATGTCCGCCATGTGGGTGCAGACCTGGTTCAGGAAGTGTCGATCGTGCGAGATGATGATCATCGTCGAGTTGTACTGGTTGAGCACGTCTTCCAGCCAGCGGATCGAGTTGATGTCGAGGTTGTTGGTCGGCTCGTCGAGCAGCAGCACGTCCGGTTTCGAGAACAGCGCCTGCGCGAGCAGCACGCGCAGTTTCCAGCCCGGCGCGACATTGCTCATCGGGCCGTTGTGATCGTTGATGTTGATGCCGATGCCGAGCAGCAGTTCGCCCGCGCGCGCTTCGGCCGTGTAGCCGTCGTATTCGGCGAATTTGGCTTCGAGTTCGGCGGCGCGCATGTAGTCGTCGTCGGTGGCGTCCGGGTTCGCGTAGATCGCGTCGCGCTCGGTCATCGCGGCCCACATTTCCGTGTGGCCCATCATCACGACGTCGAGCACGCGCATGTCTTCGTACGCGAACTGATCCTGGCGCAGTTTACCGAGACGGACGTTCGGCTCCAGCATGACGTTGCCCGCACTCGGCTCCAGATCGCCGCCAAGAATCTTCATGAAGGTCGACTTGCCGCAGCCGTTGGCGCCGATCAAGCCATAGCGGTTTCCTTCGCCGAACTTGACCGAGATGTTCTCGAAGAGGGGCTTGGGCCCGAATTGCATGGTGATATTGGCGGTAGACAGCACGGCGCGTCCTTTTGAATGGGGTACGACGAAAAACCTAAGATTTTAGCAGCTTTTGGCGGGATTTAACGGGGGGCGAGGCTTGGAACCCGCGTTCGCCGCGCATCGAATGAAAAAGGGCGCGGTCCAGACTGGCCGCGCCCCGTGCGTCTTCGCGATAAATCCGCACGAGGCGGACGTGCCTCCCCGATCAGGTGCGCTCGGCGATGAAAGCCTTCACCACGCCCGCATCCGCAGGAACGATATCGAACCTTTGTGGCAGTTTTTCAAGTCCCGCGAACGCCGACGGCCGCTCGGGCTCGCGATTGAGCGCCTCGCGGATCGTCTCGCCGAACTTGATCGGCTGGGCGGTTTCCAGAACGATCATCGGCACGCCCGGCTTCAGATTCTCGCGCGCGACCTTCACGCCGTCGGCGGTGTGGGTGTCGATCATCGTCTGGTAGCGCTTGTACACGTCGCGGATGGTGTTCACGCGGTCGTCGTGATCGCTCTTGCCCGACACGAAGCCGAATTCCCGCACGCGCGCGAAATCGCCGCTCGCCGCGAGATCGAAGCCGCCCTTCTCCTCGACATCGCGGAACAGTTGCAGCACGCGCGCCGGATCGCGGCCGAGCAGGTCGTACACGAAGCGCTCGAAGTTCGACGCCTTCGAAATATCCATGCTCGGCGACGTCGTGTGATACGTCTCCGCCGCGCCGCGCACGCGATACACGCCCGACTTGAAGAACTCGTCGAGCACGTCGTTCTCGTTGGTCGCGACGACGAGTTGATCGATCGGCAAGCCCATCATGCGCGCGATATGTCCCGCGCACACATTGCCGAAGTTGCCCGACGGCACCGTGAACGACACGCGCTCGTCGTTGCTCGCCGTCGCGGCGAAGTAGCCCTTGAAGTAGTACACGACCTGCGCGACGACGCGCGCCCAGTTGATCGAATTGACCGTGCCGATCTTGTGCTTCGCCTTGTACGCGTGATCGTTCGATACGGCCTTCACGATGTCCTGACAGTTATCGAAGTTGCCCTCGACGGCCAGATTGAAGATGTTCGGGTCCTGCAGCGAGAACATCTGCGCGGTCTGGAACGCGCTCATCTTCCTGTGCGGCGACAACATGAAGACGCGCACGCCGCTTTTGCCGCGCATCGCGTATTCGGCGGCGCTGCCGGTGTCGCCCGAGGTCGCGCCGAGGATGTTCAGCGTCTCGCCGTGCTTCGCGAGCGCGTACTCGAACAGATTGCCGAGCAGTTGCATCGCCATATCCTTGAAGGCGAGCGTCGGGCCGTTCGAGAGTTCCAGCAGCGACAAGGTCGTGCCGTTTTCTTCGCCGAGCGTCTTGAGCGGCGTGATCTGCACGGCGCTCTCTTCGTGGCGCACGTTGCTGTACACCTGCGCGGTGTAGGTCTTGCGCGTGAGCGAGCGCAGGTCTTCGGCAGGAATGTCATCGCTGAACTTCGACAGCACTTCGAATGCGAGATCCGCATACGACAGCGTGCGCCAGCGCGCGAGTTCATCGGCCGATACGCGCGGATATTCCGCCGGCAGATACAGGCCGCCATCTTTCGCCAGGCCGCCGAGAAGAATGTCCGAGAACGTGTGGCGCTCGTTGCTGCCGGCGCCGCGCGTCGAAATGTAGTTCATCTTGCTTGCCCTTAGTTGAGCGCTTCCATGCGCAGCTTCGTCACCTTCGAAACGACCGTGGACAGCGCTTCGATCTCCGCGATCGCCGCGTTCACGTTCTTCTCCACCGTTTCGTGCGTGATGAGGATGATGTCGGTTTCGCCCTTGTTCGCGCCGTCGACTTCTTCCGATTCCTTCTGCAGCAACGCGTCGATGGAGATGGCCTTGTCCGCGAGAATGCGCGTGATGTTCGCGAGCACGCCTGTTACGTCCGCGACGCGCAGGCGCAGGTAATAGCCGCTCGTGACTTCGTCGATCGGCAGGATCGGCGTGTTCGAGAGGCTATCCGGCTGGAACGCCAGATGCGGCACGCGATGCTCCGGATCGGCCGTGTGCAGGCGCGTCACGTCGACGAGATCGGCGACGACGGCGGAAGCGGTCGGCTCCGCGCCCGCGCCCTTGCCGTAGTACAGCGTGGTGCCGACCGCATCGCCATGCGCGACGACCGCGTTCATCGCGCCTTCGACGTTCGCGAGCAGGCGTTTGGCGGGAATCAGCGTCGGATGCGTGCGCAATTCGATGCCCTTCTCCGTGCGCCGCGCGATGCCGAGCAGCTTGATGCGATAGCCGAGGTCCTCCGCGTAACGAATGTCGATGGCCGCCAGCTTGCTGATGCCTTCCACATACGCGCGATCGAACTGCACCGGCACGCCGAACGCGATCGCGCTCATGATCGTGACCTTGTGCGCGGCATCGACGCCTTCGATATCGAAGGTCGGATCGGCTTCGGCGTAACCGAGCTCCTGCGCGGCCTTCAGCGCGGTCGCGAAGTCGAGGCCGCGGTCGCGCATCTCCGAGAGAATGTAGTTCGTCGTGCCGTTGATGATGCCCGCGATGTACTCGATGCGATTCGCCGTCAGCCCTTCGCGCAGCGCCTTGATGATCGGAATGCCGCCCGCCACCGCCGCTTCGAACGCGACCATCACGCCCTTCGCGCGCGCGGCTTCGAAAATCTCCGTGCCGTGCACCGCGAGCAGCGCCTTGTTGGCCGTCACGACATGCTTGCCGTTGGCGATCGCGCGCAGCACAAGCTCGCGCGCGAAGCCCGTGCCGCCGATCATTTCGCACACGATATCGATGGAAGGATCGTCGACGACCGCGCCAAAGTCGTCCGTCACCGCGATGCCTGCCTGCTTCGCGGCCTCGGCCTTCGCCGGCGTGCGCACCGCGACGCGCGCGATTTCGATGCCGCGTCCGGCGCGTCGTTTGATTTCTTCCTGGTTACGGCGCAGCACCGTGAAGGTGCCGCTGCCGACCGTGCCGAAGCCCAAGAGTCCTACTTTGATCGGTTCCATGCAGGGCGAGTCTTTAAAAGAGAGATTAAGCGGAATGTCGTTTGCGATAGCCGTCGAGGAAGCGCGCGATGCGGTTGATCGAATCCGCGAGATCGTCGACGTTCGGCAGGAAGACCACGCGGAAGTGATCCGGTGTCGGCCAGTTGAAGCCCGTGCCCTGCACCAGCAGCACACGCTCCTCGAGCAGCAGGTCCGTGATGAACTGCTGGTCATCCTGGATCGGGTACATCTTCGGATCGAGCTTCGGGAACATGTAGAGCGCGGCCTGCGGCTTCACGCAGGTCACGCCGGGAATGGCCGTGAGCATGTCGTAGGCGAGCTCGCGCTGTTTGTAGAGGCGTCCGCCCGGCACGATCAGGTCGTTGATGCTCTGATAGCCGCCGAGCGCGGTCTGGATCGCGTACTGGCCGGGCACGTTCGGGCACAGCCGCATCGACGCGAGAATGCCCAGGCCTTCCAGATAATCCTTCGCGCGGCGGCGGTTCTCTTCGATCAGCCCGGAAATCGCCATCCAGCCCGCGCGATAACCGCACGACCGGTAGCTCTTCGACAGGCTGTTGAACGTGACAGTGATCACGTCCTCGGACAGCGCGGCCATCGACGTATGCGTTTCGCCGTCGTAGACGATCTTGTCGTAGACCTCGTCCGCGAAGATGATCAGCCCGTGCTCGCGCGCGATGCCGATCAACTCGCGCAGCAACTCGTCCGAGTACAGCGCGCCCGTCGGATTGTTCGGGTTGATGACGACTAGCGCCTTGGTGTTCGGCGTGATCTTCGCGCGGATGTCGTCGAGATCGGGCATCCAGCCGTTGCTCTCGTCGCACATGTAGTGGCGCGGCGTGCCCGACGACAGGCTCACGGCGGCCGTCCACAGCGGATAGTCCGGCGCGGGCAGGAGCACTTCGTCGCCGTCGTTCAGGAGCGCCTGCATCGCCATCACGATCAGCTCGGACGCGCCGTTGCCGATGTAGATGTCGTCCAGTTCGACGCCCGTCACGCCCTTTTGCTGCGTGTAATGCATGATCGCCTTGCGCGCGGCGAACACACCCTTCGAATCCGAATAGCCCGACGATCCCGGCAAATTGCGGATCATGTCCTGAATGATCTCGTCCGGCGCCTCGAAACCGAACGGCGCCAGATTGCCGATGTTCAGCTTGATGATGCGGTGGCCTTCTTCTTCAAGGCGCTTCGCGTGTTCGAGCACGGGCCCGCGAATGTCGTAGCAGACGTTTTGCAGCTTGTTGGATTTGAGAATCGGTTTCACGGCTGGCGCTCTGGGTCTGGGTGTTGATGCGGACTGGTTGTTCTGATGTCGCTCAGGTGCTGCTCGGCATTCGGGCGGACAGCCTCGCGCGCGGACAGCGGACGGGCGTTGCGATGAAAACCGGACTTGAAGCCTGAAGGCGGCTCGCCCGGACGACTCGCGCGTTCCCGAGCGCCGAACGATGCATTTTAGACGCCGCGCCAGGTAGGGCATGGGCGATGCGGACCGGATTGCGTGTCGGAGGCGGCTTGTGGCGGCACGCGAGCGCAACGGAATGGCGCACGAGCAAGCCCGGCGGCCGAAAAGTTATAATTTACTGATTATGGCCCAGTTCCGCAATGCACCAAAGGAACGCGTCTGACCAGTCCTTCGCCGTTGCCGCAGACCCTGGGCCGTCACCCTTTCTCTTGCCGGATCATCGTTTTGAAACTGCACCAGGAATCCAACAAGGCGCTCAATACCATCACGAGCTACGGAGACGGTTTCGTGGCGATCAATCTCGAAAGCCACGAAGGCAGCGTGATCGTCATGCCCGAGACGCCCGTCGTGGCGTGGCCGGTGTCGTCGTTCGAGGCGCTCACGTCCGAACATTTCGATGCGCTCGTCCAGGCGGCGCCGGAAGTCGTCATTTTCGGCAGCGGGTCGCGGCTGCGCTTTCCGCATCCGCGGCTCACGGCTCAACTGGCGAAACGGCGCATCGGCGTCGAGACGATGGACTTCGGCGCGGCGTGCCGCACCTACAACATTCTGATGTCCGAGGGCCGGCGCG
Organism: Caballeronia sp. S22; assembly: GCF_964261745.1. NCBI lineage: Bacteria > Pseudomonadati > Pseudomonadota > Betaproteobacteria > Burkholderiales > Burkholderiaceae > Caballeronia > Caballeronia sp. S22. The sequence continues at coordinate 1,812,046 of NZ_OZ180035.1, forward strand.
TGGCGGCCGCGCTCCTGATCGAAGCCTGAGGAAAGCCTAAGAAAATGCTAAGGAAGCGGTGGCAGACTTCCGCCGCTCATCCGCCATCGGCGCGCGCCCGCGCCCGCCGCGTACCGAATTTAAAGAATGCGGGCCGGCTGTGCGCTACACTCCCGCCCGGCGTGGGTGTTCGGTGGGCATTCGGCGGAGTCGCTTCGGACGTAGCGCGCCGCAACTCGCGAACTCACAGCGAAAATGCATGCCTGAGCAGGCGCGTACTGTAGTCTCACGCAGCCCGCGATCATCGCCCATTTCGTTTCACTAGCGCCGCGCATCGCGGCATCGGACAGGTCGACTTCATGAACGATACGCCTTCCCGGCTACCGCTCACGCGTCTTTCGCTCATTCTTCTCGTACTCGCGCTCGCGATCATCTGGTTCGCGCCGCTTGGCTATCGTCATCTCGTGCCGAGCGACGAAGGCCGCTACGCCGAAATGGCGCGCGAGATGTTCGTGACCGGCGACTGGATCACGCCGCGCTACAACGGCTACAAATATTTCGAAAAGCCGCCGCTGCAAACCTGGGCGAACGCGCTCTCGTTCGCGTGGTTCGGCATCGGCGAATGGCAGGCGCGGCTCTATACGGCGCTCACGGGCTTCGCGGGCGTGCTGCTCGTCGGCTACACCGGCACGCGCGTATTCAACGCGATGACGGGCTTCGCCGCCGCGGTCATCCTCGCGACCTGCCCGTACTGGAACCTGATGGGCCACTTCAACACGCTCGACATGGGCCTGTCGTTCTGGATGCAACTGACGCTCTGCGCGCTGCTGCTCGCCCAGCGCCCCGGCCTGCCGACGCGCGAAGTGCGCCTGTGGATGTGGCTCTGCTGGGCCGCGATGGGCGCCGCCGTGCTGTCCAAGGGACTGGTCGGACTGATCCTGCCGGGCGCGGTTCTCGTCCTGTACTCGCTCGTCTCGCGGGACTGGGCGCTCTGGAGGCGGCTCTACATCGGCAGCGGGTTGATCGTATTCCTGATCGTGACCGGTCCCTGGTTCGCGCTCGTCCAGATGAAGAACCCGGAATTCTTCAACTTCTTTTTCATCGTTCAGCAGTTCAAGCGCTATCTGACGCCCGAGCAGAATCGTCCGGGCGCGTTCTACTACTTCGTGCCCGTGCTGATCGTCGGCTTTCTGCCGTGGCTGTCGATCACCTTTCAGAGCGTGCGTCACGGCCTGAAGACGCCGCGCCAGCCGAACGGCTTCGCGCCGGTCACACTGCTGCTCGTCTGGGCCGCGTTCATCTTCCTGTTCTTCAGCGCGTCGCACTCCAAGCTCGTTTCCTACGTGCTGCCGGTCGCGCCCGCCATCGCGCTCGTGATCGGGCTCTATCTGCCATCGCTCACGCAGGCGCGCTACCGCATGCATCTGATCGGCTATGCGGTCTTTCTCGTCGCGGCGGCATTCGGCGCCATCTTCATCGGCCGCGCGGGCAGCGCCAACACGCCGAACGTGCTGTATCGAGAGTTCCAGATCTGGGTGTACGCGGGCCTCGCCGTTGCGTTCGTCGTGACGGTGTTCGCGATCTGGCTGAACCGGCGCAGCGTGCTCGCGGGCGCGGCGGGCCTGGGCGCGGCGTGGCTGCTGCTCGGCACGATCGCAGGCTCCGGCCACGACGTCTTCGGTACGGAAAGCTCCGGTGTGCGGCTCGTGCCCGCCGTCAAAGCCGCGATGGCGAAGCTGCCGCCCGACACGCCGTTCTATGGGGTCGCGAAGCTCGATCACACGATGCCCTTCTACCTCGGCCACACCATGATCATGGTCGCGGAGGCCGACGAACTGGGCTTCGGCGTGCGCACGGAACCGCAGAAATGGGTGCCGAGCATCGACGAGTGGATCAAGTTGTGGGATTCGCAACGCTACGCGCTCGCGCTGATGTCGCCGTCCCGTTACGACGAACTGAGCGCGCGCCACGTGCCGATGCAACTGATCGCGCGCGACGAACGCCGCGTGATCGTGGAAAAGCCGCAGCCGTGAGCCTCGTCATCTGTTTCAGCGGCGATGTTGCGCCGCACGATCGTTCGGCATTTGCCGCTGAACCGAGTATCCTTGTTCCGCATTTGAAAAACGCGCGATGAACCCGATTTCCTTTATTTGCATCGTCATCGGCGTATCGTTGAACGCGTGCGCCCAGCTGCTGCTCAAAGCCGGCGTGAATGCGGTGGGCCATTTCGACTTCACGCCCGCCAACATTCTGCCCGTCGGCTTAAAGATTGCGACGCAGTGGCCGATCATCGGCGGGCTCGCGTGTTATGTGCTGAGCGTCGTCGTGTGGATCGTGGGGCTGTCGCGCGTGGATGTATCGATCGCCTATCCGATGCTCTCGCTCGGCTACGTCGTCAATGCGTTCGCCGCGTGGTATCTGTTCGGCGAAGTGCTGTCGATGCAGCGGCTCATCGGCATCGGCATCATCCTGATCGGCGTGGTGGTGCTCGCGCGCGGCTAGTTCGTCGAATCGAAGCGTCGTGCAGATCAATTCATTTTTAAACGCATAGTCCAATGACTCAAACAACGCGGCTGTTTCTGCCTTTCGTGAAGCCCGAGATCGACGAGGAAACCATCCAGGGCGTGGTCGACGTGCTGCGCTCGGGCTGGATCACGACGGGACCGCAGAACCAGCAGTTCGAGGCCGAACTGTCGGCGTACGTCGGTGGCCGTCCGGTGCGGGCGTTCAATTCGGGCACGTGCACGATGGAAATCGGCCTGCGCATCGCCGGCGTGGGTCCGGGCGACGAAGTCATCACCACGCCGATGACCTGGGTGTCGACCGCGAACGTGATCCTCGAAGTGGGCGCGACGCCGGTGTTCGTCGATATCGATCCGCTCACGCGCAACATCGACCTGAACCTGCTTGAGCGCGCGATCACGCCGCGCACCAAGGCGATCATGCCGGTCTATCTGGCGGGTCTGCCCGTCGACATGGACAGGCTCTACGAGATCGCGCGCGCCCACAAGCTGCGGGTCATCGAGGACGCCGCGCAGGCGTTCGGTTCGAGCTGGAAGGGCAAGCGCATCGGCGCGATCGGCGACATCGTGTCGTTCAGCTTTCACGCGAACAAGAACGTGACGTCGATCGAAGGCGGCGCGCTCGTGCTCAACAACGAGGACGAAGCGGAACTGGCGCGCAAGTATCGCCTGCAAGGCATCACGCGCACGGGCTTCGACGGCATGGACTGCGACGTGCTCGGCGGCAAGTACAACCTGACGGATGTGGCCGCGCGCGTCGGGCTCGGCCAGTTGCGGCAGATCGAGCGCTTCACCGAAAAGCGCCGCGAACTCGCGCGCGCGTACTTCGAAGCATTCGAAGGCGGCGCGGCGGTCAAACTCGGCGCCGGCCTGCCGACGAAGAATTTCACCGACAGCAACTGGCACATGTTTCAGATCGCGCTGCCGCTCGAAAAGCTCAGGCTCTCGCGCGCGGAGTTCATGGCCGAGATGAAGGAACGCGGCATCGGCACGGGTCTGCACTACCCGGCGCTGCATCTCTTCACGCTGTATCGCGCGCGTGGCTTTAAAGAAGGCATGTTTCCGCATGCGGAGCGCTACGGCGCATCGACGGTCACGTTGCCGCTCTTCACGCTGATGAGCACGGACGATGTCGAACACGTCGTGAAATCAGTCGACGAAATCTGCGAACAGTTCGCGCACAACGGGTAACCAGCAAGGACACTCAGCCCAATATGAGTCATTTGGATTTTCCGGCGACGTCTCCCGAGCTTTCGGTGATCATCCCGGTGTACAACGAGGAAGACGGCCTCGCGGCCCTCTTCCAGCGCCTGTATCCCGCGCTCGACGCGCTCGGCACGTCGTACGAGGTGATCTTCATCAACGACGGCAGCCGCGACAAATCGGCCGCGCTGCTCGCACAGCAATTTCACGTGCGGCCGGACACCACGCGCGTGATTCTGCTCAATGGCAATTACGGCCAGCACATGGCGATTCTCGCGGGCTTTGAACAGTCGCGCGGCGAAATCGTCGTCACGCTCGATGCCGACCTGCAGAATCCGCCCGAGGAAATCGCCAAGCTCGTCAACAAAATGCGCGAGGGCTACGACTACGTCGGCACCATTCGTCAGCAGCGGCAGGACAGCCTGTGGCGCAAGAAAGCGTCGCGCGCGATGAACCGCCTGCGCGAACGCATCACGAAGATTCGCATGACCGACCAGGGCTGCATGCTGCGCGCGTACAGCCGCCATATCATCGATACGATCAACCGCTGCGGCGAGATCAACACCTTCATTCCGGCGCTTGCGTACACGTTCGCGCAGAACCCCATCGAAGTCGATGTCGCGCATGAAGAACGCTTTGCGGGCGAGTCGAAGTATTCGCTCTACAGTCTCATTCGCCTGAACTTCGATCTCGTCACCGGCTTCTCGGTGGTGCCGCTGCAGTGGCTGTCGTTCATCGGCGTGATCCTGTCGGTCGGCTCGGCGGGTCTCTTCCTGCTGCTGTTGATTCGCCGCTTCATGTTCGGCGCGGAAGTTCAGGGTGTGTTCACCCTCTTCGCCATCACGTTCTTCATGCTCGGCGTGATCATCTTCGCGCTCGGGCTGCTCGGGGAATACATCGGGCGCATCTATCAGCAAGTGCGCGCGCGGCCCCGCTATCTCGTCCAGACGATCCTCGAACAGCGCGACGGCCTGCCCACTGCGATCAAGCCGCTGCAGGAATCCGTGCAGCACGTGGCCGTCGTCACGCGCGAGGAAGACGGCCGATGAAGCCGCGCGCAGTCGTCTTCGCCTATCACAACGTCGGCGTGCGCTGTCTGCAGGTGCTGCTCGCACGCGGCGTCGATGTCGCGCTCGTCGTCACGCACGAGGACAGCGCGAGCGAGAACATCTGGTTCGGCAGCGTCGCGCAGGTTGCGGCGGAGCACGGCATCGACACGATCACGCGCGCCGATCCCAAGTCGCCCGAGCTGTACGACACGCTGGAAAAGATCGCGCCGGACTTCATCTTCTCGTTCTACTACCGCCACATGCTGCCGGTTTCGCTGCTCTCGCTCGCGCGGCGCGGCGCGTACAACATGCATGGCTCGCTCCTGCCGAAGTATCGCGGCCGCGTGCCGACGAACTGGGCGGTGATCAACGGCGAGACCGAGACCGGCGCGACGCTGCACGAAATGGCGGAGAAGCCCGATGCGGGCGCGATCCTCGCGCAGACGCCGGTGCCGATTCTCCCCGACGACACCGCCGCGCTCGTGTTCGACAAGACCGTGGTCGCTGCCGAGCAGACGCTCTGGCGCGTGCTGCCCGCGCTGCTCGCGGGCGAAGCGCCGCATCTGCCGAACGATCTCGCGTCGGGGAGCTATTACGGCGGGCGCAAGCCGGAAGACGGCCGCATCGACTGGTCGCAGCCCGCGCAGCGTGTCTACAACCTGATCCGCGCGGTCGCGCCGCCGTATCCGGGCGCGTTCACGGATATCGGCGCGGACCGTTTCATCGTCGCGCGGGCGCGGCTCGTGCCCGAAACCGGCGCGCCCGGCCTGTCCTCCGAAAGGCTCGGTGAGTTGCGGGGTTTGCCCCCGGGCCTAAGCGTGGCGGATAATGCGCTGTTCGGCGTCTGCGGCGATGGCCGCGTCATCGCCATCCACGAGTTGCGCCATCGGACGCTCGGCCCCGATTCGCAACCCGTGGACGAAGAGCGCCCCGTCGATCCCGCCGAATTCGGCCGCATCATTCAATCCTCTCGTCATTCATGAAAAAAGTTCTGATCCTGGGTGTCAATGGCTTCATCGGCCATCACCTGTCCAAGCGCATCCTCGAAAACACCGACTGGGAAGTCTTCGGGATGGACATGCAAACCGATCGCCTGGGCGACCTCGCGAATCACGAGCGGATGCATTTCTTCGAAGGCGACATCACGATCAACAAGGAGTGGGTCGAGTATCACGTGAAGAAGTGCGACGTGATCCTGCCGCTCGTCGCCATCGCGACGCCCGCGACTTACGTGAAGCAGCCGCTGCGCGTGTTCGAACTCGACTTCGAAGCGAATCTGCCGATCGTGCGTTCGGCCGTGAAGTACGGCAAGCATCTCGTGTTTCCGTCGACCTCCGAGGTCTACGGCATGTGCACGGACGAGCAGTTCGATCCGGAAAACTCCGTGCTCTCCTACGGTCCCATCAACAAGCCGCGCTGGATCTACGCGTGCTCGAAGCAGTTGATGGACCGCGTGATCTGGGGCTACGGCATGGAAGGGCTGAACTTCACCCTCTTCCGTCCGTTCAACTGGATCGGCCCGGGCCTCGACTCGATCTACACGCCGAAGGAAGGTTCGTCGCGCGTCGTGACGCAGTTCCTCGGCCATATCGTGCGCGGCGAGAACATCAGCCTCGTCGACGGCGGCGCGCAGAAGCGCGCGTTCACCGACATCGACGACGGCATCGGCGCGCTGATGAAGATCATCGAGAACAAGGACGGCGTGGCGTCGGGCAAGATCTATAACATCGGCAATCCGACGAACAACTTCTCGGTGCGCGAGCTGGCGAACAAGATGCTCGCGCTCGCGAACGAGTTCCCCGAGTACACGGACACCGCGAAGAAGGTGCAGCTCGTCGAGACCTCGTCGGGCGCGTACTACGGCAACGGCTATCAGGACGTGCAGAACCGCGTGCCGAAGATCGACAACACGATGCAGGAACTCGGCTGGGCGCCGCAAGCGTCCATGGACGACGCGCTGCGCAAGATCTTCGAAGCGTATCGCGGCCACGTGGGCGAAGCCCGCAAGCTCGTCGAACAGTCGTAAGCGAGGGAACCGCGCGTGGCCCGCATCGTTCTCAAAATCGACGTCGATACGTTGCGCGGCACGCGCGAAGGCGTGCCCAATCTCGGGCGTCTGCTCGACAAGTACAGCGCCCGCGCGACGTTCCTCTTCAGCCTCGGCCCCGATCACACCGGCTGGGCGCTGCGGCGCGTCTTCCGGCCCGGCTTCCTGAAGAAGGTGTCGCGCACGTCGGTGGTCGAGCACTATGGCGTGAAGACGCTCATGTACGGCGTCCTCCTGCCGGGGCCGGACATCGGCCGTGAAGCCGTGTCGGAGATGCGCGCGATTCACGAAGCCGGCTTCGAATGCGGCATCCATACGTGGGACCACGTCTACTGGCAGGACAACGTGCGTGGGCGCGACCGCGAATGGACCGTCGCGCAGATGCGGCAGAGCCATGCGCGTTTCATCGAGATCTTCGGCGGACCGCCCGTCACGCACGGCGCGGCCGGCTGGCAGATGAACGGCTACGCTTTCGAACAGATCGATGCATGGGGCATGCGCTATGCGTCCGACGGGCGCGGCCACACGCCGTACACTCCCGTTCTCGATGGCCGCACGCTGAACCACATCCAGATGCCCACGACGCTCCCGACGCTCGACGAAGTGCTGGGTGTCGACGGCGTCGACGAAAGCAACGTCGCGGCCCATGTGCTGCGCCATACGGCCGACAATCCGCACGATCAGGTGTTCACCCTGCACGCCGAACTCGAAGGCCAGAAGCTCGCGCCGGTGTTCGAGCAACTGCTCGCCGGCTGGCGCGCGCAGGGACACACCTTCGCCACGATGGGCGATTACCATGCGGCGCTGGACCGCGCGTCGCTGCCCACGTACCCTGTGACGTGGGGCGAGATTCCGGGCCGCGCGGGCGAGCTGATCGTTCAGGCGGGCTGAAGCGGCGCGTGGCCGCTTTTCGGGACTCGCCGCGAGTTTCGTCTTCTTTCTCACCTACAAATCAGAACAACCGGAGAAACCTACGTGTCAGTCGCAGTCGACCAGCCCGTTCCCGACTTCACCGCGCCCGCGACGGGTGGCGAGTTCACCCTGTCCTCCCTGCGCGGCAAAAAGGTCGTGCTCTTCTTTTATCCGAAGGACAACACGCCGGGCTGCACGACCGAAAGCCTGCAGTTTCGCGACCACTACGACCAGTTCAGGGCGGCGGGCGCGGAAGTGATCGGCATCTCGCGTGACAGCGTGAAATCGCACGACAATTTCAAGGCCAAGCTGGAACTGCCCTACACGCTGGTTTCCGACGGCGACGAAGCCATCTGTTCGGCCTTCGATGTCATCAAAATGAAGAAAATGTATGGCAAGGAAGTGCGCGGCGTCGAGCGTTCGACCTTCCTCATCGACGCGAAAGGCGTGCTTCGCCGCGAGTTTCGCGGCGTCAAGGTGCCAGGCCACGTAGAGGCTATTGTCGAGGCTGTACAAGCGATTTGAGGCACGATATATTGGTTCGCAATGAGCGCCTGTCCTCCCCATTCCCTTTGTCTTAGCGCGAGCCGCCGTGTGCCTGTCGGTACGGTCGGCATGGACCCGGGCTACGTGGAGCCGGCAAGGGAAAGGCGCTCTGAAACAGAAGTCAGCCGCTGGTTCCGGTAGTCGGAACGGCGGCTTTTTTATTTGGCGTCGCACAAAAGCCACGGTTGACCGGCTCGCGAGCGGCGCGTTGCACGCGACCCCCAAGGAGCAGATCGAAACTTAGGCGAACCGGCGATTTCGACAACTAAGCGCGCCACCGGGCGCAAACTGCGGGATTCGTATCGCTTCGAGGGCGGACGAGCAGGATGCGACAGGCGGCGCACGATACACGACCCGATTCCTTTCGAGGGAACACTATGCCTTTGCCTACCGCCCCGGCCAAGCTCGGCCACCTCCTTCCGGCTGAAGAATACAAGGCCAAAGCCCGGCCTTCGAAACAGTCGAAGAAACAAGCCGCGGCGAGCGATGACGACGCCTACGGCGCGGTCGAGACCGTCGCCGCCGAGCGTCCCGCCACGAACGCCGCGCACACGCTGCGCTCGATCGCGAGCGAAGTGCTGACCCAGATTCCGGCCGAACCGCACGTGGAAGCGGTCGTGCCGCCGCCCGCGCCGGGCACCGTGCCGACGCGCGGCCGAAAATCGAAACAGACCGCGGCGCTCCTGCAGCCGGCGCCGCCCGCGCGCGCCACGCCGGAACCAGTCGAAGCTCGCACCGAGCGCGCCGAGACGCCTGTGGCGCCGGAGACTTCGGCGCGGACCGCGCCGAGGGACACGCGCACGCAAAACAAGCGCCGCAAGGGCACGGCGGCGGAAGCCGAACTGCGCAAGCTGTTCGTGCTCGACACCAACGTGCTGATGCACGATCCGAGCTCGCTCTTCCGCTTCGAGGAACACGACGTCTATCTGCCGATGATGACGTTGGAAGAACTCGACAATCACAAGAAGGGCATGTCGGAAGTCGCGCGCAACGCCCGTCAGGTGAGCCGCACGCTCGATGCGCTCGTCGCGCACGCGGGCGACGCCGGCAAGATGGCGGAAGGTTTGCCGCTCGCCGCGCAAGGCAACCGCGACGCGCTCGGCCGCCTTTACTTCCAGACCACGCTCACCGACATCGAGCCGGTGGAAGGCCTGCCGGTCGGCAAGGCGGACAACCAGATTCTCGGCGTCGTTCGCGCGCTGCAAAAGGAGCGGCCGGATCGGCAAGTCGTGCTGGTGTCGAAAGACATCAACATGCGCATCAAGGCGCACGCGCTCGGGCTGCCCGCCGAGGATTATTTCAACGACCAGGTTCTCGAGGACAAGGACCTGCTCTATTCGGGCGTGCGCGCGCTGCCGCAGGACTTCTGGACCAAGCACGCCAAGGGCATGGAGAGCTGGCAGGACACCAAGACCGGCACGACGTATTACCGTGTGACCGGTCCGCTGTGCCCGTCGATGCTTGTCAACGAGTTCGTCTATCTGGAGCCGCAGAACGGCGAGCCGTCGTTCCACGCCGTCGTGCGCGAACTGAACGGCAAGACCGCGCTCCTGCAGACGCTGCGCGACTACGGCCATCACAAGAACAACGTGTGGGGCATCACAGCGCGCAACCGCGAGCAGAACTTCGCGCTCAACCTGCTGATGAACCCGGAAGTCGATTTCGTCACGCTGCTCGGCCAGGCGGGCACCGGCAAGACGCTGATGGCGCTCGCCGCGGGCCTCGCGCAGGTGCTCGACGACAAGCGCTACAACGAGATCATCGTGACGCGTGCGACGGTGCCGGTCGGCGAAGATATCGGCTTTCTGCCGGGCACAGAGGAAGAGAAGATGCAGCCGTGGATGGGCGCGTTCGACGACAACCTCGAAGTCCTGCAAAAGACCGACGATGCCGCCGGCGAATGGGGCCGCGCCGCGACGCAGGAACTCATCCGTTCGCGGCTGAAGGTGAAGAGCATGAACTTCATGCGCGGGCGCACGTTCGTCGACAAGTACGTGATCATCGACGAGGCGCAGAACCTGACGCCGAAGCAGATGAAAACGCTCGTCACGCGCGCAGGTCCGGGCACGAAGATCATCTGCCTTGGCAACATTGCGCAGATCGACACGCCGTACCTGACCGAGGGCAGCTCGGGTCTTACGTACGTAGTCGATCGCTTCAAGGGCTGGACGCATAGCGGACACGTGACGCTCGCGCGCGGCGAACGTTCGCGCCTCGCCGATTACGCGTCCGACATCCTGTAAGCACCACGCCTTTGCGTTTCCATGCGGCCCGGCGAAGCAATTCGCCGGGCCGCTTCTTTTGTCTGAACGTTCCCCGGCTGCAACACTTACGGCACAAGCTTCATGTAAATCCTGAAGACATCTTGTCGCACGCCCGTTCGGCGGGCTAGTATCGGCACAGTGCCCTCCCGGCGAGATTTCGCTCGCCTAATGCAATGTGTCGAATCTGGTTGCTGCTTTCCGTCACCGTACTGCTCGCCGCGTGTGGATCCGCGCCGCAGCAGACGGCACGCAAGCCCGCCGCCAGCACGACCGCGAACCGCACCTACCAGCCGCCACCCGGCTTTCCGAACTTCGTCGATCACAGCGTCGGGCGCGAGGAAATCTCCATTCAGGCGATGTCGCTCGTCGGCGTGCCCTACCGCTGGGGCGGCAACACGCCGGACGCGGGTTTCGATTGCAGCGGGCTCGTGCGTTATGTCGTCGACCGCGCGGCGTCGGTCAATCTGCCGCGCACGACCGCCGACATGAGTTCGCGAGGCGAATCGGTCGAGCCGGACGGCATCGCGCCGGGCGACCTGATCTTCTTCAACACGACCGGGCGGCCGCATTCGCACGTGGGCATTTACGTCGGCAAACTGCGTTTCGTGAACGCGCCGTCGACGGGCGGCACCGTGCGGCTCGACTATCTGACGAACCCGTATTGGGCGAAACGCTTCGACGGAATCCGACGCGTCGCGCCGCCCAAGGCCGCACCCGCGCCGTTCGATGCACCGACTTATCTGGCATCGCCCGCACCCGTGCAAACGCCCGCGCCGACGCCTGCTTACGCGCGGCAAACGCCCCCCGTTCCGGCAAACACTGACGCGTTCGAACCGCCGCCCTCCACGCTCACCGCCGCGCAACGACAATCGCAAGCCGCGGGCGCGATCGCGCCGCAGACAGCCGCCGCCGTCAACGCGTCGTCCGATCCGATCCAGGCAGCCGCCGACGCCTTCGAGCCGCCGCCTCCGACCTCGCGCGCCGCACGTCAACAGGCGCGCGCCGCTCAGGCCACCGACTCAACCGATCCCGCCGAAGCGCCCGTACGCGTGATGCGCGCCTCTACCGGTTCGCTCGCCGCGCCCCGCCCCGCGCAAACCGACGATCCCATCGCAAGCTTCGCGACCGGCACGAACTGACGCGCGCCACGCGTCTCTGCTATCGTGTTTCGATCATTCTTCGACGGAGCGCAATACCATGGACCTGGGACTCGCGGGCAAGGTCGTCCTGATCACGGGCGGCAGCAAGGGAATCGGATTTGCATGCGCCAAGGCGTTCGCGAGCGAAGGAGCGAAAGTCGCGATCGTCTCACGCGATGCCGCGAATCTCGCCCGCGCCCGCGAACAACTGGCGAGCGCCGGCTATCACGTGCATCTCGCGCGCGCGGACCTGCACGAAGCGCACAGCGCCGAGGATGTGGTCGAGGAAGCGAGCGCCGCGCTCGGACCGATCGATATCCTCGTCAATAGCGCGGGCGCCGCCCGTCGCTACGATCCCGACACGCTCGATGCCGCGGCCTATAAAGCGGCCATGGACGCCAAATACTTCTCCTACGTCTATCCGCAGCAGGTCGTGCTGAAGCGCATGGCCGAGCGCCTGCGCAACGAACCGGGCACGGAACCCGGCGCGATCGTCAATATCGTCGGAATGGGCGGGAAGATCGCGACGGACATCCATATCGCGGGCGGCGCGGCCAATGCGGCGCTGATGCTCAATACCGTCGGCCTCGCCCATCATTACGCGAAGCTCGGCATTCGCATCAACGCGATCAATCCGGGCGCGACGCTCACCGAGCGCGTCGAGGAAGCACTCGATCTGGAAGCGAAACGGCAAGGCGTCACGCGCGATCAGGTGCTTGCCGAAAGCCAGGCGAAAGTGCCGCTCGGACGCTATGCAAAACCTGAGGAAATCGCCGACGTGGCGCTCTTTCTGGCGAGCCGGCGCGCGAGTTACGTGTCGGGCGCGATCATTCCGATGGACGGTGTGTCGTCGCCGATCATTTGACGCGCTCGGGCTCCGAAGCGGTTCGGGCCCCGAGGCAAGATAAAACGCTTACAGGAAGCGGTGGCCGACCCACCAGCCCGCTGCGGCGAGCGCGGCGGACGCGGGAATCGTCAGAATCCACGCCCACACGATATTGCCCGCGACGCCCCAGCGCACCGCGCTGAACTTCTGCGTCGCGCCGACGCCGACGATCGCGCCGGTAATCGTATGCGTCGTCGAAACGGGAATGCCGAGGAACGACGCGACGAAGAGCGTGATCGCCCCGCCCGTCTCCGCGCAGAATCCGCCGACCGGCTTCAGCTTGGTGATTTTCTGGCCCATCGTGCGCACGATGCGCCAGCCGCCGAAGAGCGTTCCGAGACCCATCGACAGATAGCACAGGCCGATCACCCAGATCGGCGGCGCATCGGCGGCTGCCGAAGCGTAGCCGGTCGCGATCAGCAGCATCCAGATGATACCGATGGTCTTCTGCGCGTCGTTGCCGCCGTGGCCGAGCGAGTACAGGCCCGCCGACACGAGCTGCATGCGCCGGAAACGCCGGTCGACCTTCGAGGGCGGCGTGCGGAAATACAGCCACGACACGAGCAGCATGAAGAACGAGCCCAGCACGAAGCCGAGCAGCGGCGAGATGAAAATGAATGCGACGGTCTTCAGCAATCCGTCCCAGTTGAGCGACCCCCAGCCCGACTTCGCGAGCGCTGCGCCGACGAGACCGCCGATCAGCGCATGTGATGAGCTCGACGGAATGCCGTAATGCCACGTGACGATATTCCAGCCGATCGCGCCGACGAGCGCGCCGAAGATGACGTAGTGATCGACGATTTCGGGATCGATCGTGCCTTTGCCGACGGTCGCCGCGACCTTCAGGTGAAAGATGAAATACGCGATGACGTTGAACGCGGCGGCGAACGCGACGGCCTGCTGCGGTTTGAGCACGCCGGTCGAGACGACCGTCGCGATGGAATTGGCGGCGTCGTGAAAGCCGTTCATGAAGTCGAACGCGAGTGCGACTATGACGAGCAAGGAGACTGCCCAGATGGCGAGTTGAATCGAATGCATCGGTTGGTGTTGTTTTGACCGGTCTTGAAATGCGCTGCCGGTTAGTCGTCCCGGTTTTCTCGTGTCCCGCCGCGCGCGGGCCTGCCGCGCGCCGGGGGCTTGGACGGCGTGGTCAGGCGTTTTCCAGCACGATGCCTTCGATGATGTTCGCGACGTCTTCGCACTTGTCGGTGATCGTCTCGAGCAGTTCGTAAATCGCCTTCAGCTTGATGAGCGTCTTCACGTCGTCTTCCTCGCGGAAGAGCTTCGACATCGCCGAGCGCAGCACGCGGTCGGCGTCCGACTCCAGCCGGTCGATTTCCTCGCAGATCTTCAGGATTTCGCTCGCGCGCTTCATGTCGGCCAGCAGTCCGACGGCCTGCTGCACGCGCGTGACCGTGCCGGTGCAGATATGCGCGAGCTGGCTCGCTTCCGACGTGACCGCGCGCACGTCGTACAGCGAAATGGCCGTGGCGACGTCCTCCATCAGATCGAGGATGTCGTCCATCGTCGTGATGAGCTTGTGGATTTCGTCGCGGTCGAGCGGCGTGATGAACGTCTTGTGCAGCAGATCGATGGTCTCGTGCGTGAGCTTGTCCGCGCGCTTTTCGTTCGCCTGGACGTTCTGCTTGTGGACCTCGGCATCGTCAAGGTTATCGATCAGCAGTTCGAGCTCGCGGCTTGCATCGACCATGCACTTCGCGTGCGCGTTGAAGATCTCGAAGAATTTGCCCTCGGTGGGCATGAAACGACCGAACATGAAATTCCCGCTAAATGGGTCAATTTGAGACGTACATCAAACCGTCATATTGTACCTGCGCACATTGGCGGACGCACCGCGCGTTCATGACACGCGGTGGCCGATGTCGTCAGGGATTGACAGTGGATGCGATCGGAGGCCTATTCGCCGCCGTAGAAGTTCTGCGCGCCGGCGAAGTTGTCGAACTTCGTGTACTGACCGTGGAAGGTCAGGCGCACCGGGCCGATCGGACCGTTACGCTGCTTGCCGATGATGATTTCCGCGGTGCCCTTGTCCGGGCTGTCGGGGTTGTAGACCTCGTCGCGATAGATGAAGAGGATCACGTCGGCGTCCTGTTCGATAGCGCCGGATTCGCGCAGGTCCGACATGATCGGGCGTTTGTTCGGACGCTGTTCGAGACCTCGATTCAACTGCGACAGCGCGATCACCGGGACGTCGAGTTCCTTCGCGAGACTCTTGAGCGAACGCGAGATTTCGGAGATTTCGGTCGCGCGGTTTTCGCCGCCGCCCGAGCCCGACATCAATTGCAGATAGTCGACGATAATCAGGCCGAGCTTGCCGCATTGCCGCGACAGACGCCGCGCGCGCGAGCGCAGCTCCATCGGGTTGAGGCCGCCGGTTTCATCGATGAAAAGCTGCGCCTCGCTCATTTTCTGCACCGCGTGCGTAAGCTTCGGCCAATCCTCGTCCGTGAGACGGCCCGTGCGCATACGATGCTGATCGAGCCGGCCGACCGAACCCAGCATACGCATCGTCAGTTGCGTGCCCGGCATTTCCATCGAGAACACCGCGACGGGCAAGCCGTACTCCACCGCCACATATTCGCCGACGTTCATCGAGAACGCGGTTTTACCCATCGACGGGCGGCCGGCCACGATGATCAGCTCGCCGCCGTGCATGCCCGAAGTCATGCGGTCGAGATCGACGAAGCCTGTCGGCGTGCCGGTCACATCGCTCGGATTCGCCGTGTGATACAGCGTGTCGATGCGCTCGACGACCTGCGTGAGCAGCGGCCCGATTTCCAGAAAGCCCTGCGTGCCGCGCGCCCCGTCTTCGGCGATCGAGAACACGCGCGCTTCGGCTTCGTCGAGAATCTGGCGAACTTCCTTGCCTTGCGGATTGAAGGCATCGGCGGAAATTTCATCCGCGACCGACACGAGGCGGCGCAGCACGGCGCGATCGCGCACGATCTCCGCGTAGCGCCGGATATTCGCGGCGCTTGGCGTGTTTTGCGCCAGCGCGTTCAGATACGCGAGGCCGCCCACTTCCTCGGCCTTGCCGGCCATCGTGAGCGCTTCGTAGACGGTGATGACGTCGGCCGGGCGCGTCGCCGCGATCAGCTTGCCGACGTGCTCGTAAATGATCCGATGGTCGTAGCGATAGAAATCGCTCTGGTGCATGACATCGGCGATGCGGTCCCATGCGGCGTTGTCCAGCAGCAGGCCGCCAATCACGGATTGCTCGGCTTCGATCGAATGCGGCGGGACCTTCAGCGCGTCGAGTTGCGGGTCTTTGGACGGAGCGTTCATGGGGTGGAATTATCGATTAATGTCGCGCGCTAGGCTACGTTCAGACGAAAAAAAGCGGAGCCATGAAAGGCTCCGCTTTTTCGTACCGCACGCGAGACCGAAGTCTCGCGTCAAACTTACGCGTGCTCGCCGAGCACCGACACGGTGACGTCGACCAGCACGTCCGTGTGCAGCGC
Source organism: Caballeronia sp. S22 (assembly GCF_964261745.1). Lineage (NCBI taxonomy): Bacteria > Pseudomonadati > Pseudomonadota > Betaproteobacteria > Burkholderiales > Burkholderiaceae > Caballeronia > Caballeronia sp. S22. Next base: position 1,828,075 of record NZ_OZ180035.1, read on the forward strand.
CACTTGAACCGAATGGTCGCCGACCATCTTCAGCGGGCCTTGCGGCAGACGCACTTGCGCCTTTTCCACTTCGGCGAAGCCTTGCGACTTCAGTGCTTCGGCGATGTCCGCATTCGTGACCGAACCGAACAGACGGCCGTCCACGCCAGCCTTTTGCGAAACCTGAACCGTGAAGCCGTTCAGCTTTTCGCCTTGCTTTTGCGCGTCCGCCAGCTTTTCAGCGGCGACCTTTTCGAGCTCGGCGCGGCGAACTTCGAATTCGGCGATTGCGTCCTTCGTTGCGCGGCGTGCCTTCTTGCCGGGGATCAGGAAGTTACGTGCGTAGCCGTCCTTGACCTTGACGATATCGCCGAGGTTGCCCAGGTTGACGACCTTTTCCAAAAGAATGATTTGCATTTTTGGCTTTCCTTAGTGCGTCGTCTGATTAGGCCTTGTGCAGGTCGGTGTACGGCAGGAGCGCGAGGAAACGCGCGCGCTTGATTGCCGTATCGAGCTGGCGCTGGTAGTGCGCCTTCGTGCCAGTCAGACGAGCCGGCGTGATCTTGCCGTTTTCGCCGATGAAGTCCTTCAGCGTTTCCGTGTCCTTGTAGTCGATCTGCTCGACACCGGCTGCCGTGAAACGGCAGAACTTCTTGCGCTTGAAGAGCGGGTTTTGTTGCTGACGACGCTTGTCGAATTTCTTACCAGTCGGGCGGGGCATGATTAGTCCTTTCCAATGTCCTGCAATTCTGTGATGTGAAACACCAGGGTCCGCGCGTTACGGCTCTTTTTGGCCAGAAATCCGGTGAAGCGTGCTTCGACGCCCATCGGACAGCTTTCCAGCCTGCCGCTCGCTTCTCCGGCCGCGACCGCCTGCAGTGTCAGTTCGATCTGACGGGCGATGCCCGCTTCGACGACTTCCGCGCGGTGTTGCAACGTGCAGCTTGCGATCGGGATGCCGGCGGGCGTGTACCGCACCGGTTCGCGTTCCACGACGCTTGCTGTCAGTTGCAGCCGGTTCACGAGATAGCTTCTGTTCCCTGGTGGCTTGACAGTATTGAACTGTCCTTAAGCCTGCGCTTCGGACGGCTGGCTAGCCGCCTTCTTGGCTTCTTCGCGCTGCACTTCCTTCATCATCGGCGACGGGCCGGTTTCGGCCTTCTTCATCTTGACGATGAGGTGACGCAGAACGGCGTCGTTGAACTTGAACGCGTGTTCCAGTTCTTCGAGCGTGGCCTGGTCGCATTCGATGTTCATGCAGACGTAGTGAGCCTTCGCGAGTTTCTCGATCATGTAGGCCAGTTGGCGACGGCCCCAGTCCTCGATGCGGTGGATCTGACCACCGTGCGACGTGATCGTGCCCTTGTAGCGCTCGATCATGGCGGGCACTTGCTCGCTCTGATCGGGATGCACGATGAAGACGATTTCGTAATGACGCATATTCACTCCTTGTGGATATAAGCCGCCCGGGCGTCGGACCGGTGCGGCAAGTGAGAAGCCAAAGATTATAGCTTTTTACATGCGGCTGCGCAAATACGATTTTGAACGCGTTTTCAAGTAGTTACGACGCCTGCGCGGGCGCCGTCTGCGGCTCGCCCGGAAGCGTCAGCCGACGGCTCCAGTAACCGGGTTGCGCATAGATTTCCTTAAGATAATCAATGAAATAGCGCACGCGCGCCGGTACATAGCGCTGTTGTGGATAGACCGCGAGGATGTCGTAATCGGGCAATTCGAATTCGTCGAGGACGGTTTCGAGCTCGCCCGATTCCAGTTGCCGCTGGATTTCCCAGGTCGAGCGCCAGCCGAGCCCCAATCCCTCCGACGCCCAGCGATGCAGCAACTCGCCATCGTTGCAATCGAGCGTCCCGGTCACGCGAACCGTCACGACCTTGCCGTTACGCCGGAAATACCACCCGCGATTCTGCCCGCCTTGGAGATTGAACGCGAGGCAGTTGTGATTCGGCAGGTCTTCGAGCGCTTTCGGCCGGCCGTGCTTCCTGAAATAGGCGGGCGTGCCGCACACCACGCGCCGGTTGCCCGCGAGCTTCACGGCGACGAAATTCGGATCGACCGCTCCGCCGATGCGAATCGACAGGTCATAGCCTTCGCGCACCAGATCGACGACGCGGTCGGTCAGATTGAACGACATCTGCAGTTCGGGTTTGTCGGCGACGAATGCGGGCGCGTGCGGCGCGACGTGCATGCGACCGAACGCCGCCGGCGCCGATACGATCAGATGCCCGCCGACCGCGCGTCGTCCCGCCGCGAGCTCGTTCTCCGCCTGATCCCATTCCAGCAGCAGATTCTTGCAGCGGTCCAGAAACGCGGCGCCCTCTTCACTCACGACGAGCCGCCTCGTCGAGCGGTACATCAGCTTCACGCCGAGGCGCTTCTCGAGCGCGTCGATGCGCCTGCCGAGAATCACCGGCGACACGCCCTCCTCCAGCGCCGCCGCCGCCAGGCTGCCGGCTTCGGCCACGCGCACGAAAGTTTCTATCTGCTTGAAGCGGTCCATCTCTCGTCTCCAGCCGCCCGACCGCGCGGAACGGGCATTCGATACTTTTTGTTTGGGAAAAAGCGACTGCGGCTGATCTTATCAAACCTTTTTCACAGACTTAAAGTGCAACGGAACCCTGCTTGAATGCAGACAGCCATTTCGGATAGAGACCCCCAGGAAGGAGACAACCATGCCCAAGATGAGAGCCGTCGACGCAGCCGTCCTCGTGCTGGAAAAAGAAGGAATCGATACCGCGTTCGGCGTGCCGGGCGCAGCGATCAACCCGTTCTACTCGGCGATGAAGAAGTCGGGCGGCATCAGCCACGTGCTCGCGCGCCACGTCGAGGGCGCATCGCACATGGCCGAAGGTTATACCCGCGCCGCGCCCGGCAACATCGGCGTTTGCATCGGCACGTCGGGCCCGGCGGGCACGGACATGATCACCGGCCTCTACTCGGCCCAGGCGGATTCGATTCCGATTCTCGCGATCACCGGCCAGGCGCCGCGCGCGCGTCTCTACAAGGAAGACTTCCAGGCCGTCGATATCGAATCGATCGCCAAGCCGGTCACGAAGTGGGCCGTCACCGTGCGCGAGCCGGCGCTCGTGCCGCGCGTGTTCCAGCAGGCATTCCATCTGATGCGCTCGGGCCGTCCGGGTCCGGTGCTGGTCGACCTGCCGATCGACGTGCAGCTCGCCGAGATCGAATTCGACATCGACACGTACGAACCGCTGCCGGTCTACAAGCCGAAAGCGACGCGCGGGCAGATCGAAAAGGCGCTGACGATGTTGAACGACGCCGAAAAGCCGTTGATCGTCTCGGGCGGCGGCGTGCTGAACGCGGCGGCGGAAGACCTGCTCGTGCAGTTCGCGGAAACGCTCGGCGTGCCCGTTATTCCGACGCTCATGTCCTGGGGCGCGATCCCCGACGATCATCCGCTGATGGCAGGCATGGTCGGCCTGCAGACGTCGCACCGCTACGGCAACGCGACGATGCTCGCCTCGGACTTCGTGCTCGGCATCGGTAATCGCTGGGCGAATCGCCATACCGGCAGCGTCGAGGTGTACACCAAGGGCCGCAAGTTCGTGCACGTCGATATCGAGCCGACGCAGATCGGCCGCGTGTTCGGACCGGACCTCGGCATCGTGTCGGATGCGAAGGCCGCGCTCGAACTGTTCGTCGAAGTGGCGAAGGAATGGAAGGCCGCCGGCAAGCTGAAGGATCGTGGCGCGTGGGTGGCGGACTGCCAGCAGCGCAAGCGCACGATGCTGCGCAAGACGCACTTCGACAACGTGCCGATGAAGCCGCAGCGCGTCTACGAAGAGATGAACCTCGCGTTCGACCGCGACACCTGTTTCGTCACGACGATCGGTCTGTCGCAGATCGCGGGCGCGCAGTTCCTGCACGTGTTCAAGGCGCGCAACTGGATCAACTGCGGCCAGGCCGGCCCGCTCGGCTGGACGATTCCCGCCGCGCTCGGCGTGCGTGCGGCTGACCCGCAACGCAAGATCGTCGCGCTCTCGGGCGACTACGACTTCCAGTTCATGATCGAAGAGCTCGCGGTGGGCGCGCAATTCAAGCTGCCCTACGTGCATGTGGTCGTGAACAACTCGTATCTCGGCCTGATCCGTCAGGCGCAGCGCGGCTTCGACATGGACTATTGCGTGCAGCTCGCGTTCGACAACATCAACGCGCCTGAACTCGAAGGCTATGGCGTGGACCACGTCGCGGTCGCCGAAGGCCTCGGCTGCAAGGCGCTGCGCGTGCACAAGCCGGAAGACATTGCACCGGCGCTGAAGCGTGCGCAGGCGCTGGCCGCCGAACATCAGGTGCCGGTCGTGGTCGAGATGATTCTCGAGCGTGTGACCAACATCGCGATGGGCACCGAGATCGACGCGATCAACGAGTTCGAAGAACTCGCCGAAACCAAGGCCGATGCGCCGACCGCCGTCACGCCGCTCGACTGAAGCTTCGCCGCCGCGCGTTCGATCGAGCGAATGCGCGGCGAACATTCACTGACCGACCATCAGGAAAGAACAATGCCGAAATTTGCCGCGAATTTGACCATGCTGTTCAACGAAGTCCCGTTCCTCGACCGCTTTGCCGCGGCCGCGAACGCGGGTTTCAAGGCGGTCGAGTTCCTGTTCCCTTACGCGTTCTCGATCAGCGATATCCAGAAGCGCCTGAAGGACAACGACCTGCGGATCGTGCTGCACAACCTGCCCGCGGGCAACTGGGAAGCGGGCGAGCGCGGCATCGCCTGCCTGCCGGATCGCGTCGCGGAGTTCCGCGAAGGCGTGCCGCGCGCGATCGAATATGCGAAGGCGCTGAACGTGCCGCAATTGAACTGCCTCGTCGGCATTCCGACGGCGGGCGTATCGGCGGAACAGGCGCGCACGACGATCATCGAGAATCTGCGTTTTGCCGCGGAAGCGCTGAAGAAGGAAGGCATCAGGCTGCTGGTCGAGCCGTGCAATTCGTACGACATTCCGGGCTTCGCGCTGAACCGCTCGAAAGAAGGACTGGATGTGATCCGCGCGGTCGGTTCGGACAATCTGTTCCTGCAGTACGACATCTATCACATGCAGCGCATGGAAGGCGAACTCGCCGCGACGATCCGGAAGAACCTGCCGCAGATCGCGCATATCCAGCTCGCCGACAACCCTGGCCGCAACGAGCCGGGCACGGGCGAAATCAACTACGCGTATCTGTTCGGTCTGCTCGACGAGATCGGCTATCAAGGCTGGATCGGCTGCGAGTACAAGCCGCTTGACGGCACCGAAGCGGGCCTCGGCTGGCTTCAATCGATCGGCGGCGTGAAGCAAGGCGCAACCGCTTAAACCAGACACACAGGAGGAGCTCGAAGTATGGCAACGATCGGTTTCATCGGCCTCGGCATCATGGGCGCGCACATGGCGCGCAATCTCATCAAGGGCGGCCACAAGCTCGTCGTGAACGGCAAGTTTCCGGTGCCGGACGATATCCGCGCGCAAACGCAGGTCGTCGCGGATTCCTCGGCGGTCGCGCAGGAAAGCGAGATCGTCATCACGATGGTGCCCGACACGCCCGATGTCGCCAATGTGCTGTTCGCCGATGACGGCGTCGCGAAGGGTCTCACGAAGGGCAAGCTCGTGATCGACATGAGCTCGATTGCCCCGCTGGAGACGCAGGAGTTCGCGAAGAAGATCAACGCGCTCGGCTGCGACTATCTCGACGCGCCGGTTTCCGGCGGCGAAGTCGGCGCACGTGAAGCGACGCTCACGATCATGGTCGGCGGCCCCGAGAAGTCGTTCGAGATCGCGAAGCCCTTGTTCGAACTGATGGGCAAGAACATCTCGCTCATCGGCGACAACGGCGCGGGTCAGACCTGCAAGGTCGCGAACCAGATCATCGTCGCGCTGAACATCGAGGCGGTCGCGGAAGCGCTGCTGTTCGCGTCGCGTTCGGGCGCCGATCCGGAGCGCGTGCGTCGTGCTCTGATGGGCGGCTTCGCATCGTCGCGCATTCTCGAAGTGCATGGCGAGCGCATGACGAAGCGCACGTTCAATCCGGGCTTCCGGATCGAGCTGCATCAGAAGGATTTGAACCTCGCGCTCGACGGCGCGCGCAAGATGGGCCTAGCCCTGCCCCACACGGCCAGCGCGCAGCAATTGTTCAGCGTGTGCGCCGCGAACGGCGGAAAGGCGTGGGATCACTCGGCGCTCGTACGTGCGCTCGAAATCATGTCGAACTTCCAGGTGGCTGACGAGCCGGCGCAAGCCAAGGCTGCGTAAGCAGCACCTGAGCCGTGGGGCGTCCCGCGTATGGGCACGCGGGACAAATGTCGCTCTGGGCTGAGGGCGACAAAGTGGGGTCCGAGAAGCGGCACCCGGTGATGCGCCGGGTAAGCCTTGGTCGGTCAGACGGTTTATCGTCGGGTGTCCGCGTCGGATTGTTTGTTTTGGTTTCTATGGATGGCCTGAGTTCGTGTCGGTTTATTAGCACTGCCCCTGTGCGGGGCGGCAGTCACTTTCTTTGCTGCTGCAAAGAAAGTAACCAAAGAAACAGCTTCTCACCGCCCGAGGTCACACGCACGTTGGCCATGCTTGCCAGCCGCGAGTGGCACTCGCCTAAGTGTCTCCCTCGAAGGCCCAATCGGGCTTGGCTCGCGCACGGTCTGTCACATCGCACCACACCACAAACTGGTTCAGCACCAAATGGCTCCAGCCCGCTTCGCGGCCGATGGGTCAATCGGGTTTGCGTGCGCTTCTTCCTCGACGGTTTCCCTCACATACCCAACGGCAGCGCGTAGCGCTGTGCCGAAGCTATTTGGTGCTGAACCAGCGCGCTTAACCATTTGGTGCGTCAGACCGTGCGCGAGCCAAGCCCGATTGGGCCTTCGAGGGCGACACTTAGGCGAGGGCCACCGCGGGCTGGCAAGCATGGCCAAACTGCGTGTGACCGCGGGCGATGAGAAGCTGCTTTCTTTGGTTACTTTCTTTGCAGCAGCAAAGAAAGTGACCCCCGCCCCGGGGAGGGCAGTGCTAATGGACCACCGCGAAATCAGGCCATCCATAGAAACCCAAGCAAGCACAAAAAACCCTAATAAACATCAAAAACGCGCTGCAAGTCATCAACTCCCGAAGCAAGAGCAAGCATCAACAAAACCCGCGCCTTATAAGGGTTAATCGTCCCCGCACTGACGCTCCCGATCGCGTCATCATTCGCGGCGCCGTTGCGCATCACATGCCCCGTCCCCACGCGCGACGCGCGCACGACCGCGACGCCCTGCGAAACGGCATCGGCGAGCGCCTGCGTAAGCGTCGCATGCATCGAGCCATTGCCCGTGCCCGCAACGACGATCCCCCGCACTCCCGCCGCGACAAGCGCATCGACCATCACCCGCGATGCATCCGCGTAACTCGCGACGATCTCGACCATCGGCCATTGACTGCTCACGGAAAACTCGCTCGCAACGGTATGCGGCCGCACGACTATCCGCTGAAACTCGACGCGCCCGTCCTGCACAAAACCGAGCACGCCGGTCTCGGGCGAGCGAAACGCATCGACGGCATAAGTGCTCGTCTTGGTGACATCGCGCGCGCTATGAATCTGGTTATTGACCGCGACGAGCACGCCCTTGCCCGCCGCGTCCCTCGATGCCGCGACAGTCACCGCATTCAGCAGATTGAGCGGGCCATCGGCGGACAGCGCAGTCGATGGGCGCATCGCCGCCGTCAGCACGACAGGCTTCGCGCTCTTCACCGTGAGATGCAGCAGATACGCGGTTTCTTCGAGCGTATCGGTGCCATGCGTGACGACCACGCCATCGATATCGTCCTGCGCGAGCAGTTCGTCGATGCGCGATGCGAGCGTCGTCCACAGCGCGGCGCTCATGTCCTTGCTGTCGATGCTCGCGATCTGCTCCGCGTGAATGCGCGCCACTGAACCGAGCGCGGGCACGGCATCGAGCAATTTGTCGACGCCGACGACGCCCGCCTTGTAGCCCGCCGTCTTCGATGCGTCACCGGCGGACCCGGCGATAGTGCCGCCCGTCGCCAGCACGGCGATGCGAGGGAGAGAGGATGTATTCATGCCGGCGATTGTAAATCAGCCGGCATGCGGATCACGCCGTTTCGCGAAGCTGGGCCGCGATCTGCGCTTCTTCGAGCTGCGGCGCGAACATCTCGATCAATCGATACGCATACGCGCGCAGGAACGCGCCCTTTCTCAGGCCGACACGCGTCGTGCTGGCCTCGAACAGATGCTGCGTATCGAGCGCGACGAGCTCGGTGTCCCGCTTCGCGTCGTAGGCCATCGCCGCGACGATGCCGATGCCCATGCCGAGCTCGACATACGTCTTGATGACGTCGGCATCGATCGCGGTGAGCACGATATCGGGAATCGCGCCCGCGCTCGCGAACGCCTGGTCGACGTGCGAGCGGCCGGTGAAGTCCTGGTCGTAAGTGACGATCGGATATTCGGCGATCTGCTCGAGCGTGATGTTCTCGCGGCCGACGAGCGGATGACCCTTCGGCACGACGACCGTGTGATGCCACGAATAGCACGGAAACGTGACGATATCCGGATAACGGTCGAGCGCTTCGGTCGAGATGCCGATATCCGCCTCGCCATTGATGATCATCTGCGCAATCTGTTGCGGACTGCCCTGGCGCAGCGCGAGATGCACCTTCGGGAACACCTCGGTGAACTGTCGGATGACCTTCGGCAATGCGTAACGCGCCTGCGTGTGAGTCGTCGCGACGACAAGGTGGCCGTTGTCCTGATCCGCGAACTGGCGCGCCACGCGCCGCAGGTTCTCCGCGTCTAGCAGCATGCGCTCGATCAGCTGATGCACCTCCTTGCCCGGCTCGGTGAGACCCGTGAGACGTTTGCCGCGGCGAATGAAGATATCGACGCCGAGCTCGTCCTCCAGATCCTTGATCTGTTTCGACACGCCCGACTGCGACGTGTAGAGCACGTTGGCGACCTCCGTCAGATTCATGTTCTGACGCACGGCCTCGCGCACGAAGCGCAATTGCTGAAAATTCATGTGAAACCTCTCCGCGATCCTTTTATGTTGTTATCTCATTGCGCCGGCGACGGCGCCGGAAAGACGCGCAGCGCGCGCGGCACGGCCGTCACGCCGTCGCCGACATCGAGCTTGAGCGCGCGCCATGCCTCGCGATCCAGTTCCGCCTCGATCACGCCGCCCGCACTGCCTTCGAGCTCGACGCGCACCGAGCCGCCGAGCGTCACGACGCGCCGCACGCCGACCACGATGCCGTCGCGATGCGTGCCGTCGGCGGGATACAGCGCGAGATCGTGCGGACGCACATACGCGAGCGCCCGGCCCCTGAAATGCGCCTCCGCGGCGATCGGGCTTGCTGCGCCATCGACGACAAAGCCGCCGGCATCGACATTGCCCTGCAGCCGGTTCGCCGCGCCGAGAAACTCGTACACGAACGACGTCTGCGGATGATCGTACACGTCTTGCGGACTGCCCACCTGCTCCACGCGGCCATGATTCATCACGACGATACGGTCCGCCACTTCGAGCGCCTCTTCCTGGTCATGCGTGACGAAGAGCGTCGAGATATGCAGATCGTCGTGCAGGCGGCGCAGCCAACTGCGCAGTTCCTTGCGCACCTTGGCATCGAGCGCGCCGAATGGCTCGTCGAGCAGCAGCACTTTCGGTTCGACGGCGAGCGCGCGAGCCAGCGCGATGCGCTGCCGCTGCCCGCCCGACAGTTCGGACGGAAAACGCTCGGCGAGCCAGTCGAGCTGCACGAGTTTCAGCAGTTCATGCACCTTCTCGCGGATCACGGCTTCGCTCGGACGCTCGCGGCGCGGCTTCACACGCAGGCCGAACGCGACGTTCTCGAACACCGTCATGTGCCTGAAGAGCGCGTAATGCTGGAACACGAAGCCGACTTGCCGCTCACGCGCGCCGACTGCCGCGACGTCCTCGCCATGCAGCACGACCTGGCCCGCATCGGCGAATTCGAGGCCCGCGATGACCCGCAGGAGCGTGGTCTTGCCGCAGCCCGAAGGCCCGAGCAGCGCGACGAGTTCGCCCGCCGGAAAATCGAGCGTGACGTTGTCGAGCGCGGTGAAATCGCCAAAGCGTTTTTGCAGATTGCGAACGATGATGCTCATGATGTTGTCGGCCTCTTCAATTCTGTGCGGGTGTCCGGGTTTCGCCGATGGCTTGCGACATGCGCCGCTCCGCGAGGAGCTTGAGCGCGAGCGTCACGAGCGCGAGCAGCGCAAGCAGCGACGCCACCGCGAACGCGGCCGAGAAGTTGTATTCGTTGTAGAGAATTTCGACGTGCAGCGGCATCGTGTCGGTCTGTCCGCGGATATGGCCCGACACCACCGATACCGCGCCGAACTCGCCCATCGCGCGCGCGTTGCAGAGAATCACGCCGTACAGCAGGCCCCACTTCACGTTGGGCAGCGTCACGCGCCTGAAGATCTGCCAGCCCGATGCGCCGAGCACGTGCGCCGCTTCCTCTTCGTCGTTGCCCTGCGCCTGCATCAGCGGAATCAGCTCGCGCGCGACGAACGGGAACGTCACGAAGATCGTCGCGAGCACGATGCCCGGCACCGCGAAGATGATCTGCACGTCATGCGCGGCGAGCCACGGACCGAACCAGCCTTGCGCGCCGAAAATCAGCACGTAGATGAGACCGGAGATCACGGGCGAAACTGAAAACGGCAGATCGATGAGCGTGGTCAGGAGCGCCTTGCCGCGAAAGTCGAACTTCGCGATCGCCCACGAAGCGGCCAGCCCGAACACGACGTTCAGCGGCACGGCGATCGCCGCGGTGATCAGCGTGAGCTTGATCGCGGACCACGCATCGGGATCCTTCAGCGACTCGAAGTAATAATCGATGCCCTTCGCGAATGCCTGCACGAACACCGCGACGAGCGGCACGACGAGAAAGAGCGCAAGAAACACGAGCGCGATGCCCGTCAGCAGCCAGCGCACGGCGCGCGGTTCGGTGACGGGATTGAGGCTGCTGGCGCGCACGCGCGCGCTGGCGTGCACCGGAAGCGCTTTGCTATCGGGCGTACTCATGCGTGACCTCCGCCCGGATGTCCGACATGCAGCGAAGGACCGGCGGCGACGGCAGGCGCCGCGCCCGTCTTGCTCGTGCGCCGCTGCAGGAACCATTGCAGCGTGTTGATGAGGAGCAGCATCAGGAACGACACGCACAGCATCACGACGGCGAGCGCGGTCGCGCCGGCATAGTCGTACTGTTCGAGCTTCGTGATGATGAGCAGCGACGTGATCTCGGATTTCATCGGCACATTGCCCGCGATGAAAATCACTGAGCCGTACTCGCCGAGCGCACGCGCGAACGCGAGCGCGAAACCGGTCAGGAGCGCGGGAAACACCGAAGGCAGCACGACGCGGCGAAACGTCAGCCAGCGCGTCGCGCCGAGGCACGCGGCGGCCTCTTCCTGCTCGCGCTCGAACTCCTCCAGCACCGGCTGCACCGTGCGCACGACGAACGGCAAGCCGATGAACGTCAGCGCGACGAGCACGCCGAGCGGCGTGAACGCGACCTTGATGCCGAGCGGCGCGAGATATTGCCCGATCCAGCCGTTGCCCGCATAGACCGCGGCGAGCGAGATGCCCGCGACGGAGGTCGGCAGCGCGAACGGCAAATCGACGATCGCATCGACGATGCGCTTGAACGGAAACGTGTAGCGCACGAGCACCCACGCGACGAGAAAGCCGAACACCGCGTTGATGAGCGCGCCGCCGAGCGCGGCACTGAACGTGAGCCGATAGGACGCGAGCACGCGCGGCGACGTAACCGCGCGCACGAACTGCGCCCAGTCGAGCGTCGCGGTCTTCGCGAAGGTGGCGGCAAGCGGAATCAGCACCACGAGGCTTAAGTACGCCACCGTGATGCCGAGCGTCAGGCCGAACCCGGGAAGCGCGCTCGGCTTCTTGAATGTGAGGGTCGTCATCCTTGATTGATCCTTTTCTTGCGCCGGGGTTGGGCGCGTCGCTGCTTCGGGGCGCCCGGCGTCATTGACGCGCCGCGTCGCCCGCTCTTTCGCTTACTGCGGCTGATAGATCGAATCGAACACGCCGCCGTCCGCGAAGTGCGTCTTCTGCGCCTTCGTCCAGCCGCCGAACGTGTCGTCGATGGTGTAGAGCTTCAGCTTCGGGAACTGCTTCGTGAGTTCAGCGGGCACCTTGTCCGAACGCGGCCGATAAAAATTGCGCGCGGCGATCTGCTGTCCTTCGTCGCTGTACAGATACTTGAGATAGGCATCGGCGAGCTTGCGCGTACCGTGCTTGTCGACGACCTTGTCGACCACCGCGACCGGCGGCTCCGCGAGAATGCTCACCGACGGCACCACGATCTCGAACTTGTCCGTGCCGAATTCCTTCACCGAGAGGAACGCCTCGTTCTCCCATGCGATCAGCACGTCGCCCTGGCCGCGCTGCACGAAACTCGTGGTCGCACCGCGCGCGCCGGAATCGAGCACGCCCGCATTCTTGTAGAGCTTCGTCACGAAGTCCTTGGCGGTCTGGTCGTTGCCGCCCGGCTTGTGCTGCGCATACGCCCACGCCGCGAGATAGTTCCAGCGCGCGCCACCCGAGGTCTTCGGATTCGGCGTGACGATCGACACGCCCGGCTTGGCCAGATCGTCCCAGTCCTTGATGTGCTTCGGATTGCCCTTGCGCACGAGGAACACGATCGTCGATGTGTACGGCGACGCGTTGTCCGGCAGACGCTTCTGCCAGTCCGCGTTGACGAGTCCCTTGGACGCGAGCGCATCGATGTCGTAGGCGAGCGCGAGCGTCACGACATCGGCCTGCAATCCATCGAGCACCGCGCGCGCCTGTCCGCCCGAGCCGCCGTGCGACTGCTTGAAAGTGACCGTTTCGCCCGTGTCGGCCTTCCACTTCTTCGCGAACGCCTGATTGAAGTCCTGATACAGCTCGCGGGTCGGGTCGTAGGAGACGTTCAGAAACGACGTCTGCGCGAACGCCGACGCAGCCAGCCCGACGCCCGCCGCCGTCAGCGCCGCCGCCGCGAGCACGCGCCGCGCGCCTTTGCCCAATCCCAATCTGATGCTTCGCATTCCCCGTTCTCCGTCTTATCGAATTGACGGAATCAGTCTATCGAGGCGTCTATATGATTAGAAATAATCGTTATTCACTTTTTTATACGTAAAACTGCTAAGAAGCATATTCCTGGGTGGAAGAAGCGACGGCGGCGGTGAAACGCGTCCTCGGCTGCCGCGGGCGGGCGAACTTAAAGTAAAGCTTGAAAAGCGCGAAATACTGTATAAAAATACAGTCAACTGTCCATCCATACAGTGCACCAGGGGCCAGAGCCTGTGACCAAGACATCAAAACTTACCGCGCGGCAGCAGCAGGTCTTCGAACTGATTCAGCGCGCGATCGACCGCACGGGCTTTCCGCCGACGCGCGCCGAGATCGCGGCGGAACTCGGCTTCAGCTCGGCGAATTCGGCCGAGGAGCACTTGCGGGCGCTGGCGCGCAAGGGCGTGATCGAACTCGCGGCGGGCTCGTCGCGCGGCATCCGGCTGCTCGGCGACGCCTCGCGGATCGATCGCTCCGAAGAAATGCCGCATCAGTTCACGCTGCCGCATCAGAGCATCATGCAATTGTCGCTGCCGCTCGTCGGGCGCGTCGCGGCAGGTAGCCCGATCCTCGCGCAGGAACACATCTCGCAGCATTACGCATGCGATCCCGCGCTCTTCTCCAGCAAGCCGGACTATCTGCTGAAAGTGCGGGGCCTGTCGATGCGCGACGCCGGCATTCTCGACGGCGATCTGCTTGCCGTGCAGAAGCGCACCGAGGCGAAGGACGGACAGATCGTCGTCGCGCGTCTGGGCGACGACGTCACGGTCAAACGCTGGAAACGTCGTCCGGACGGCGTCGAACTGATCGCCGAGAATCCGGACTACGAGAACATTTTCGTGCGCTCCGGCAGCGGCGATTTCGCGCTGGAAGGCATCGCGGTTGGCCTGATTCGTTCTGGCGAGTTCTGAAGTCTCCGTCCGGCAAGGGCGGGGAGCGAAAAGCGCGGGCAAATCGTTCGCTCACGTTCAGAAAGAGATAAGAATGGGACAAGAAATGTCCCATTGACATCGCAAGATAGCCTCACCAACCGCTTTAACGCTCAGTCGAGGCGGCTCAAACACAACAAGCATGACGGCCGCCGTGCGCGGTGCGCCGCGGTGCGTCCTATCGTCTGGAGAGTCATCATGGAACGTTTTGCCCGTCTGCTGCCCTTCCGTCAGTTTGGCCGCCTGCGCCATCTGCGCACGCTGATCGCATGCGGCACGCCGCACGCCGAAATCGCCCCCGACCTCTTCGACGACATGCCCGCGCTGCCCTCCCGGCAGCCGGCTTTCGCGCGCGTGTCGCTGAGCAGCACGGTGCACGCGGAGCCGGAACAGCGCGCGCCGGTGCGCGTCTATCGCGGGCAATCGCGCGTGATTCTGGTGGGCAAGATCGACGAAGTGTCGCGCATGATCGACCGTTGCATCGCGGAGGAAGACGCGGGGCTCGCCGGCGGCATCCTCGCCTGAATCGGAGTGGAACGTGAATTCACGGGATTTATCGCGCGCCGGCGTGGTCAATCCCGAATTCACGTTTCGCAAAGAGGCTTCGTCGTCGCATGTCCCGCACTACCCGTTCTGTCGCTACCGCGTTCGTCGTCCTGATTCTCGTCGCGGCGCTCGCTTTTATTTACGCGTCACCTTATATCGCGCTGAATCGCGTGAAGCGCGCAGCCGATGCCCGCGACGCGCAGACCGTCAACCAGTACGTCGATTTTCCCGCGTTGCGCGCGAGCCTCAAGGAACAGGTCGGCGCGCTGCTCACGCGCCGCGTCGATATTCAAAAGAGCGGCAATCCGCTCGCAATCATCGGGGCGATGATAGGTGCGGCGCTCGTCGGTCCTCTCGTCGATTCATATGCGACACCGGACGGCGTCGCGGCGATTCTGAACGGCATTCCGCCGCGCGGCGATCCGGGCGAGCAACCGCCGCAAGCCGGAAACGGTTCATCGGCAACGCCGTCGAACGCGCCGGCCTCGGGCGTCACGGCCGCGCAGCAGGCGCCCAAGGAACCGCCGCAGACCACCGCCGGTTATCGAAGCCTGAACACGTTCGTCGTCACCTATCAGCACGGCGCCGGAGATGCGCGTTACTCGGCGATCTTTCACCGCTACGGCCTCGTGTCATGGAAGCTCGTCGCGGTCGATCTCAATGGCTGAGGCTGACGATCAGGCGCCGGCTTCGGCCTTGACGGGCTTGGCCGCGTAAGCCGCTTCGTCTTCCGCTTCCGCCGATTCACCCGCCTGACAGACGGCCACGAGAATGCTGCACTTCACGCGGTCGAGCAAGGGCGTGTTGCCCGCGCCCATCCACCAGCGCGCGAGACCATTGCGGCAACGATGCCCGACCACGACGAGATCGACCTGAAGGCTTTCGGCGAGCGCGGCGATCTCGTCGATCGGATGCCCGAACGCGAAATGTCCCTGCGCCTGAAGACCGCGTTCGCGCAGCCATTCGACGCCTTCCTGCAGAATGTCGCGCGCGGCTTCTTCGAAGCGTCCGCAGGCCATATCGGTTAGCAGTCCGGCGCTCTGCGCGATGCTCGAGCGCATATCCACCACCGCGAGGACGTGCGTCTCGGCATTCAGATCCAGCGCGAGATTCGCGCCTTGGCGCAATGCCTTGCGACCTTCTCTGGAGCCGTCATAGCAGAGCAGGATTTTTCGGTAGCTTTCCATCATGACCTCCCTGGCCAACTTGCCCTTCGCGCCCGCCCGACGCGACCCGAAGCGCGATTTACCCGCGGCGTTGCTTCATCATCGTGCGTCGCCCCTTGGGTGACAACGCTGGAAAACGCTTACCGACGCGAACATGCTAGCTCGCACCGTGCCAGAACTCCGAACACGCCGACGGACAAGCCTCTGGCACTTTCGGCCGGAACCGGTTCGGCGCCCGTCGCACAGGTTTGACACGCGCTCGCCGCACGCGGTTGCACGCCAGGCATCGCCTTGGTGCAATGGATTACACTAGCCCGCTGGATTTCCCCTACGCGATTTTCCTGCGGCACGAATGCATGACTGATCAAACATCACGCGAGTCCGATGAAAACGGCGCGCCCGCCATCGAGTTCAGCGAAGTAAGGAAGCACTACGGTGAGCGCACCGTGGTCGATGGTCTGTCGTTCGATGTGCGGCCCGGCGAATGCTTCGGACTGCTCGGCCCGAACGGCGCGGGCAAGACGACGACGCTCAAGATGCTGCTCGGCATCACCTCGCCCGATAGCGGTGCGATCCGTCTAGTCGGCGAGCCGGTGCCCGCGCGCGCCCGTTTCGCGCGCGAACGCGTGGGCGTCGTGCCGCAATTCGACAATCTCGATCCCGATTTCACGGTGCGCGAAAACCTGACTGTGTTCGGCCGCTACTTCGGTCTCACCGGCGCGCGCATGGATGCGCTCGTGCCATCGCTGCTGGAGTTCGCGCGCCTGGAGAGCAAGGCCGATGCGCGCGTCGGCGAACTGTCGGGCGGCATGAAGCGGCGTCTCACGCTCGCGCGCGCGCTCGTCAACGATCCCGATGTCCTCGTGATGGACGAACCCACCACCGGACTCGATCCGCAAGCGCGGCATATGATCTGGGAGCGCCTGCGCTCGCTCCTCGCGCGCGGCAAGACCATCCTTCTGACGACGCATTTCATGGAAGAAGCCGAACGACTTTGCGATCGCCTCTGTGTGATCGAGGAAGGCCGCAAGATTGCCGAGGGACGGCCGCGCGATCTCATCGAATCGGTGATCGGCTCGGATGTGATCGAGATCTACGGGCCCGATCCGCAGGCGCTCGCGGCGGAGCTCGAACCGTTCGTCGAGCGCATGGAAGTGAGCGGCGAAACGCTCTTTTGCTATGTCGACGATCCGCAGCCCGTGCATGCGCGCGTGAAAGGCCGCGCGGACGTGCGCTATCTGCATCGTCCGGCGAATCTCGAAGATGTTTTCCTGCGTCTCACGGGACGTGAGATGGTGGACTGAATCAATGGATACGCTCGAACCATCCCGCATCGGACGAAAACGCGAGTCCAAGCACGCGGAAAATTTCACGCCGCTATCCAGCGCGCTGCCCGCCAACGCAACGCACTGGATGTCGGTCTGGCGGCGCAACTATCTCGTCTGGAAGAAGCTCGCGATCGCCTCGATGATCGGCAATCTCGCCGACCCGATGATCTATCTTTTCGGCCTGGGGCTGGGTCTCGGGCTGATGGTCGGGCATGTCGACGGCGTGTCGTATATCGCGTTTCTCGCGGCGGGAACGGCGGCATCGAGCGTGATGATGTCCGCGAGCTTCGAGGCGATGTACTCGGGCTTCTCGCGCATGCACGTGCAGCGCACGTGGGAAGCGATCATGCATACGCCGCTCACGCTCGGCGACATCGTGCTTGGCGAGATCGTATGGTCCGCGAGCAAGTCGGTGCTGTCGGGCGTGGCGATCATGATCGTCGCGGGCGCGCTAGGCTATGCGAGCTTTCCGTCGATGCTGATCGCGCTGCCCGTGATCGTGCTTACGGGACTCGCGTTCGCCAGCACGGCGATGGTCATCACCGCGCTCGCGCCGAGCTACGACTTCTTCATGTTCTATCAGACGCTCGCGCTCACGCCGATGCTGCTGCTCTCCGGCGTGTTCTTTCCGATCGCGCAACTGCCCGCGATCGCCCGGCACGTCACGCAGGTTCTGCCGCTCTTCCATGCGGTCGAGCTGATCCGCCCGGCGATGCTCGGCCGTCCGTTCGATGGCGCAGCGTTGCACGTGCTCGTGCTGACCGCCTATGCGGTCGTGCCGTTTTTCCTGTGCGCGTGGCTCTTCCGGCGACGCATGATGAAATGAAAAACGGCGATGGACCGTTGAAGTCCATCGCCGTGTTCGTATCATCGAAGAAAAAAAGCTACTTCACGGGAAACTCGTGATGCCCGCCGAAGCCGAAGCGCATCGCGGAAAGCATGCGCTCGGGGAACGACTCGGCATCGCGCGAGCGGAAGCGCGTGTAAAGCGCCGCCGACAACACCTGCGCAGGCACCGCTTCCTCGATCGCCGCCTCGATGGTCCAGCGCCCTTCGCCGCTGTCCGCGACTTCCGTCGAGAAACGTTCGAGCGTTCCGTCGCTGGCGAGCGCGCCCGCGGTGAGATCGAGCAGCCACGACGAGACGACGCTTCCCCGCCGCCATACTTCGGCGATATCCGCGAGATCGAGCGTGTAGCGTTCGCCTTCCGCGAGATCCTTCGACTCCTTGTGCCTGAGAATGTGGAAGCCCTCGGCATACGCCTGCATCAGGCCATACTCGATGCCGTTGTGCACCATCTTCACGAAGTGCCCCGAGCCGACCGGCCCGCAGTGCATATAGCCGTTCTCGACGCGCGCATCGCGTCCTTCGCGGCCGGGCGTCTGCGGAATGTCGCCGCGTCCGGGCGCGAGTGTCGCGAGAATCGGATCGATCCGCCGCACGATCGCCTCGTCGCCGCCGATCATCATGCAGTAGCCACGCTCCAGTCCCCAGATGCCGCCCGACGTGCCGACGTCGACGTAATGGATGCCCTTCTCGCGCAACTGCGCGGCGCGACGGATATCGTCCTTATAGAAGCTGTTGCCGCCGTCGATGATCACGTCATCCGCGCCGAGGATCTTGTGCAGATCGTCGAGCGTATCCTCCGTGATCTTTCCGGCGGGCAGCATGAGCCAGACAACGCGCGGCGCACTCAGCTTCGCGACGAGATCGCCGAGATCCTTCGCGCCCGTCGCACCTTCGCTCGCGAGCGCTTCGGTCGCTTGCGGATTGTGATCGTACGCGACGCACGTATGCCCGGCGCGCATCAGCCGCCGCCCGATGTTGCCGCCCATGCGCCCCAGTCCCACGATGCCGATCTGCATGATGATTCACTCCTTGCCGTTGGATTTCACGCGTTCGATCTGCTTCTTCGCGGCGTCGTAGACCGCTTCCGGCGTGAAGCCGAATTTCGTCTTCAGCGCTTTCAATGGCGCCGATGCGCCGAAGGTGTGCATCACGATCTGCGATCCCAGGCGGCCGACATAGCGGTCCCAGCCGAGCGTCGCGGCCTGCTCGACGCAAACGCGCGCATTCACGTCCGGCGGCAGCACCGAGTCCTTGTACGCCTTATCCTGCTTCTCGAAGATGTCCCACGACGGCATCGACACGACGCGCGCCGCGATGCCTTCGCCCTTCAGCTTCTCGTAGGCCTCGACGCACAACGAGACTTCGCTGCCGGTCGCGAGCAGAAGCACTTCGGGCTTCTTGCCGCTATCGGCATCGGCGAGCACGTAGGCGCCGCGCTTCACGCCATCGGCCGATGCGTACTTCTTGCGATCGAAAGTCGGCAGCGCCTGACGCGTGAGCACGATGCACGAAGGCTCCTTCGAATGCGTCAGCGCGACGCGCCACACTTCGGCGACCTCGTTCGCGTCGGCGGGGCGCAGCGTGCACAGACCCGGCACGCCGCGCAGCGAAGCGAGCTGCTCGATCGGCTGGTGCGTCGGACCATCTTCGCCGACACCGATCGAATCGTGCGTGAACACGTAGATCACCGGCACTTCCATGATCGCGGAAAGGCGGATCGGCGGCTTCATGTAGTCGCTGAAAATCAGGAACGTCGATCCGTACGGGCGCAACCCGGACAGCGCGAGGCCGTTGCAGACCGCGCCCATGCCGTGCTCGCGGATGCCGAAGTGCAGATTGCGTCCGCCGTAGCTGTCGTGCTCGAAGCTCCCCGCGCCTTCGAACTTGAGATTCGTCTTGGTCGATGGCGAGAGATCCGCCGCACCGCCGATCAGCCAGGGAAGGCGCGGCGCGATGGCGTTCAGCACCTTGCCCGATGAATCGCGCGTGGCGATGCCCTTCGCGTCGGCTTCGAAAGTCGGAATGTCGGCGTCCCAGTTGTCGGGAAGCTTCGATTCGAGCATCTGCCACGCTTCTTTCGCGAGTTCCGGATTGGCCTTCTCGTAGGCGTCGAAGCGCTGCTTCCATTCGGCATGCAGCTTCTTGCCGCGCGCGCCCATGCCGTCGGCGAAATGCTGCATCACGCCGTCCGGCACGTAGAACTGCTTGTCCTCGGGCCAGCCGTAGAACTTCTTCGCGAGCTTGACCTCTTCCTCGCCGAGCGCTTCGCCGTGCGCGCTCGACGTGTCCTGCTTGTTCGGCGCGCCCCAGCCGATGATGCTCTTCACGACGATCAGCGTCGGCTTGTCCGTGTGCGACTTCGCCTTGTTGATGGCGTCTTCGAGCGCCTGCGCGTCGTTGGCGTCGTCGACATGCAGCGTGTGCCAGTTGTAGCCGTGAAAGCGCGCCTCGACGTCGTCGCTATAGGCGAGGTCCGTATGACCTTCGATGGTGACGCGGTTGCTGTCGTAGATCCAGATGAGGTTCGAGAGCTTCAGATGCCCCGCGAGCGACGCGGCTTCGTGCGATACGCCTTCCATCATGTCGCCGTCGCCGCAGAGCGCGTAGACGCGGTAATCGAAGATCGCATCCTTGCCCTTGTTGAAGTGGGCTTCCTTCCAGCGCGCGGCCATCGCCATGCCGACGCTGTTGCCGAGGCCCTGCCCGAGCGGGCCGGTCGTCGTCTCGACGCCGGTCGTCATGCGGTATTCCGGATGACCGGGCGTCTTGCTGTCGAGCTGGCGGAAGTGCTCGATGTCGTCGAGCGACACCGCGGGCTTGCCGGTCGGCTTGCCGTCCTGGTCGAACTCCTTCACGCCCGCCAGATGCAGGAGCGAGTAAAGCAGCATCGACGCATGCCCGACCGACAGCACGAAGCGGTCGCGATTGGGCCAGAGCGGCGCGTCGGGATCGCAACGAAGATGGTTCTGCCAGAGATGGAACCCGACGGGCGCGAGCGCCATCGGCGTGCCGGGGTGGCCGGAATTGGCCTTCTGCACGGCGTCCATCGAGAGGGTGCGGATGGTGTCGATCGTGAGGCGATCGAGATCTTTGGCCTGCGGTGTTCCTTGAGACATGAGCGACGACTCCTTTGCGAAGAGCGCGCTGTGGCGAAAGGCGCCGCAGCGGGCAACCAGGACCATCGAGCAAGTGTAGTGCCTTGCAGCCGGCACCGCACCGCGAACGTTGCGAGGGGTGCGCCGTGGGTCAAAGCGTCAGGCGCTTCGGCCCACGGCGGTATTACGAAAAGGATGCAGGCACTACGCGACTGCCATGCGAACGTCAATGCTGACACATTCGCGGCCAGCGCATCCGATTCTTCGACAAATGCATGACCGGACAGGGAATTTCAGGGCGCCGGATTCGGCTGTCGTTCGTGCAGCGCTTCGATTTCGGCCAGAATTTCCTCCGACAGTTCGACATTCACGCTCTCGATGTTCTCCTTCAGTTGCGACATCGATGTCGCGCCGATCAGCGTGCTCGTCGTAAACGGCCGTGTGTTGACGAACGCGAGCGCGAGTTGCGTCGGCGTGAGTCCGTGGCGCTTCGCCAGCTCGACATAGGACGTGATCGCAGCGATCGCCTGCGGCTTGCTGTAGCGCTGAAAGCGTTCGAACAGCGTGATGCGCGCGCCCGCCGGACGCGCCCCGCCTTCATACTTGCCCGACAGCCAGCCGAACGCGAGCGGCGAATACGCGAGCAGCCCGACGCCTTCCTTGTGCGTGAACTCGGACAGGCCGAGCTCGTACGTGCGGTTCACCAGGCTGTACGGATTCTGAATGCTGACGATCTTCGGCAATCCGGCCTTTTCGGCGGCGCGCAGGAATTGCGCGACGCCCCACGGCGTTTCGTTCGACACGCCCACATGGCGGATCTTGCCCGCGTTCACGAGATCGGCCAGCGCGGCGAGCGTTTCCTCGATGGGCACCGTGTATTCGTCGTCGAGATACGGGTATGACGGGCGGCCGAAGGTCATCGTGCTGCGATCGGGCCAGTGCAACTGGTAAAGATCGACGTAATCCGTTTGCAGACGCTTCAGACTGCCGTCGATGGCTTCGTTCAGGTTCTTGCGGTCGAACTGGTTGCCTGCGCCGCGAATATGACGCGGATTGTGCGGCTGGCGCGCGGGCCCGGCGATTTTCGTCGCGAGCACGATGTCGCCGCGCTTCGCGGCGTTCTTCGCGAGCCACGTGCCGATGTATTCCTCCGTGCGGCCCTGCGTCTCGGGGCGCGGCGGCACCGGGTACATTTCGGCGGCATCGATCAGGTTCACGCCTTGGGCCAGCGCGTAGTCGATCTGCTCGTGCGCTTCGCTTTCGGTGTTCTGCTCGCCCCAGGTCATGGTGCCGAGCCCGATCAGGCTGACGTCGAGACCCGAATCACCCAGTTTCCGAAACTTCATTGCTCATTCCTCTTGTTGGCGTTGTGTTTGCGCGTTGTCGGCGCATTGTCGGAAATGCTGCATGGCTGGTCTTCCGGCAATCGCAAAAACTACCATAGCCGCGAAAGCTCTGCTCTCGCGGCTAGAATGGCAAGCTTCCAACACGTCATGCAGGAGCGTTCGACCGATGCCGTCCGCAAGCGATCGCGACAACAAGGGTTCGTCGCTCATCGTCACGCTCGTCGCTGCGACCTTCTTCATGGAGAACCTCGACGGCACGATCATCGCCACCGCATTGCCGCAGATGGCGCGCTCGTTCAACGTGCATCCCGCCGACATGAGTCTCGGCATCACGGCGTATCTGCTGACGCTCGCCGTCTTCATCCCGATTTCCGGCTGGGCCGCCGACCGCTTCGGCCTGCGCACCGTGTTCGCGAGCGCGATCGCGGTGTTCACGGCGGCGTCCGTTTTGTGCGCCACGACCTCGACGCTGCCCGCGTTCGCCGCCGCGCGCGTGCTGCAGGGCATCGGCGGCGCGATGATGGTGCCGGTCGGCCGGCTGGCCGTGCTGCGCGCGACGCCCAAGGAAGGCCTGATGCGCGCCATCGCGATCATCACGTGGCCGGGACTCGTCGCCCCGGTGATCGGCCCGCCGCTCGGCGGCTTCATCACGACGTATTCGTCGTGGCGCTGGATCTTCTATCTGAACGTGCCGCTCGGTCTGATCGGCTTGCTGCTGACGCTGCGCTTCATCGGCAACGAGCGCGGCGACGCGACACGGCGCTTCGACCTGCCGGGCTTCGCGCTCTGCGGCATTGCGTGCACGACGCTGCTCTACGCGATGGAACTGGTCGGCCGCAGCGACGCCGACTGGACGCTCGTCGGCGTGCTCGTCGCGGTGGGCGTGGCGGCGGGCATCGCTTCGTGGTGGCATCTGCGGCGCGCGGCGCATCCGGTCGTGGATCTGTCGGCGCTGAAGGTGAAAACCTTTGCCGTGGCGATGGGCGGCGGATCGCTCTTTCGCATCGCGATCAGCGCGGCGCCGTTTCTGTTGCCGCTGATGTTCCAGGTCGGCTTCGGCATGAACGCGTTCGAATCGGGCCTGCTCACGCTTGCCGTGTTCGCGGGCAATCTGTCGATGAAGCTCGTCACCACGCCCGTGATGCGCCAGTTCGGTTTTCGGCCGGTGCTGATCGTCAATGGCGTGCTCGCGGCGCTCTCGCTTGCCGCGATGAGCCTGCTCGCGCCGACGACGCCGAAGCTCGTGATCGTCGTCGTGCTGTTCGCGAGCGGCCTGTCGCGCTCGCTGCAGTTCACGGCGCTCAACACGCTGAGCTTCGCCGATGTGCCCAAAGCACAGATGAGCGGCGCATCGGCGCTGTCCAGCACGCTCTTTCAGATGACGATGGGCATCGGCGTCGCGGTCGGCGCGATCGCGTTGCGCATCGGCGAGTGGCTGCACGGGCACGATGCGCATTCGATCGGGCCGGAGGATTTCGGCGTCGCGTTTCTGATCGT
This sequence comes from Caballeronia sp. S22, assembly GCF_964261745.1. Taxonomy (NCBI): domain Bacteria; kingdom Pseudomonadati; phylum Pseudomonadota; class Betaproteobacteria; order Burkholderiales; family Burkholderiaceae; genus Caballeronia; species Caballeronia sp. S22. Next base: position 1,851,924 of record NZ_OZ180035.1, read on the forward strand.
CGCGTTCGTGGGGCTGGTGGGCGTGCTGGACCTGTTCGGGCTCGCGAGGGATGCGGGCGCGCTCGTTTCGGGGCATCGGAAGCCGAAGGCGTGACGGTTTTATGACGTGAGGGCTAAAGCCTTCGTCGTCTGTGCCGTAATCCGCGGTATGAACTCCCACACGCTCGACTCGCTCGCTGCCCTGACCGAAACGGTCGCCGCCATCCGCCACGCGCGCGGCCTGAAGAATCCCCACGATCTACCCGAAGGCTCGCCCGAGCGAGAAATCGCCGCCGACGCCTTCGCCAACGATTTCCTCCGCGCGCTCGACGCCGAGCCGAGCATCGGCGCGTGGTGGCCCATCTGATCGATCCCCGCGTCATTTCACCGTCACATCGGTAACGTCGCGGCATCGTTTGCCGCAATCCGTGCAGGGCGATTTCCCGAATCACTGTCTTCTGAGTCAAGTCTTGCTATTTGGCGAAACGTTTGCGCGCGGCTATCAAGTCGCGCGCGTGCGAGCCGTCAACTCGCATATCACCATGACTGAATCAGGAGATGCCAGTGAAGGGGGCAGCGTCACTTTTTTTTGCCATCGCCGTCGCATTCGCCGTGACCGGCTGCGCGCCGATGCAGGCGGCCAGCACGGCCCAGACCGACAAGCCGGCGGTGTCCGCCGAAATCATCCGCTTCGAGATTCCCGCTGACGCGCTCGGCGCGCGCGATCCGCAACTCACCGCGATGCTCGCAAAGGCCGGTGCGCTCGCGGCCGCGCAGAAGCAGCCGACGACCATCCTCGTCACCGCGCTCGCACAGGACTTTCCGTATCTCAACCAGGCGATCTGGAAAGGCGTTCCCGCCCGGCACACGGTCAGGCTCAGCCTCGAAAATCTGACCGCCGGCGCGCGACAGCCCTACAGCGTGTCCATCAAGCCGACGCAGGGAGGCTGACGCGATGCGCCGATTCCTGATCCTCGCCTCCGGCATATTGCTTTCGGCGAGCGCCTTCGCAGGTCCGCTCGACGTGAGCGCGCCCGCCTCCGTGCAAACGCTCGCGGCGCTGGGCCCCGTCGTCCAGAAGGTCTATCCGCCCTTGCCCACGCTCGCGATGCTGCCCCCCGCCGCCACCGACGACGACGATCCGCCCGTCAAGTCCGCGAGCAAGAAAGGCAAGAAAACGCGCCGCGTCGCCGACTGCAAATGCAGCGGCCCGGAACCGCGTCTCGTCGTGTCCGACGAATCGCGCGCGTACATGAAGGACGTCGAGCATCGCATCGACATCGCGCTCGCGCCGTAAGCGACGCGCGCCCATTTCCGAAGGAGCCACGCCTCATGTTCCGTTCGACTCATGCCGCCCTCGCCGCCTGCGTGCTGCTCGGCGCATCGCTCGCGTCGGGCGCCGCTCACGCCGACGATTGCTTCGAGCAGGCCGCCGCCTATCAGGGCGTCAATCCGCTCGTGCTGCGCGCGGTCGCCTGGCGCGAATCGAAAGGCGATGCCGCCGCGATCAACCGCAACGCCAACGGCTCGATCGATGTCGGCCAGTTGCAGATCAACTCGATCCATTTCACCGATCTGGCGCGTCAGGGCATCCCGCATCGCGCGCTCGCCGATCCGTGCGTCAATGTGTTCGTCGCCGCGTGGCTCCTGAAGCAGAAGATGGTGAAGTACGGCAACACGTGGCGCGCGATCGGCGCCTATCACTCGGAGTCGCCGAAACATCGCGATGCCTACGCGCGCAGCATCCAGCAAATTCTCGTCAGCTGGGGCGAACTGCAGCCGGCGATGCGCTGAGCGCGCCGCGTTCGTAGGTTCGCACCGGCGTGAGAAATTCGATCGTCCGGTCGCGCGCGAGCAATTGCGGCAGCACGGCCTCGTACGCCTGCCGATAAGGCCGGCCCAGATGATGCGCGCGGAAATGCTCGGCGGAACACGCCCACGTTTCGTACAGCACGAGGGTATTCGGATCGTCCGCCGCGCGATGCAGATACGTGTTGATGAAATCCGGCTCGTCGGACATGCGGTCCAGCACATCGAGAAGACGCGTTTCGAGGTCATCGCGATGCTCCGGCTTGCCCGGCAGATGCACGACGAACGAAGTGATGTCACTCATGATGAATCCCTCGCGGAGCACGGGCCGCGCGTGCGGCCCGTGCGGTTGGCTTAGAGCTGGCTCATGCCGCCGTCGATGATGATCTCCGTGCCGACGATGAAGCCCGATTCCGCCGATGCCAGATGCAGCACCGTCGCAGCGACTTCGCTCGACTTGCCGAAGCGCCCGAGCGGAATCTGGCTCTGGAGTTGCGCGGCGGCTTCGTCGACGAGGCCGAGTTTTTCATGCAGCGGCGTCGAGACCGGGCCGGGGCTCACGACATTCACGCGCGCGCCGCGCGGCAGCAATTCCGCCGACAGCGTCTTCGCGAGCGACACAAGCGCCGCCTTGCTCGCCGCATACACCGAGGACATCGGCATGCCGATATGCGCGTTGATCGAACCGTTCAGCACGATCGATGCACCTTCGTTCAGAAGCGGCAGCAGCGATTGAATCTGGAAGTAAGGCCCTTTCACGTTGATCGCGAAGGTTTCGTCCCACGCCTTTTCGTCGATGTCGGTGAACGGTGCGAACGTGCCGACGCCCGCGTTGACGAAGATCGCATCGAGGCGGATGTTCGCATCGACGAGCGCTTGCGCCAGTTCACGCGCCGCGCCGACCGTGCCGGCGACGTTGCGGATGGCGATCGCGTCCGCGCCCAGCGACGCGCGCGCCGTGGCGAGCGAGCTTTCGTCGCGTCCCGTGATGACGACCCGCGCGCCTTCCGCCGCAAATGCCTGCGCCGCCGCGAGACCGATGCCGCTGTTTCCGCCGGTAACCAGAACTGTCTTGCCTTCGAAGCGATTCATGACGTTCTCCTTTGAACGTTGATCAGTGTGAAGTCATTATGGGCGGTACTTCGCGCGCTGCCGTACGACGTCATCGGCGCACTCGTTCGATATCATCGAACATGTTTTCGTCTGCGTGGTGCGGCCCACATAACTCCTTGAACCGGACGCGAACCGATCCTAGAGTACGCAGACCTTTCCAGCCTGCTTTCAGCTTCAGGGAGCCGCATCATGCAAGACGCGCAAGGCAGTATGAACGCACAGCCGAATCCCGAGCGCTTGCTGCAGATGGGCATGGCGTTCTGGGCGTCGAAAGCGCTGCTGTCGGCGGTCGAACTCGGCGTGTTCACGCAACTGGCAAGCGGACCGCGAACCGCGCAAGACCTGGCGCAGGCGCTCGAACTGCATCCGCGCGGGGCGCTGGATTTTCTCGATACGCTCGTCGCGCTTAATCTGCTTACGCGCGAGGATGGCCGCTACGCGAACGCCAGCGACGCCGATTTCTTCCTCGATCGCGAGAAGCCTTCGTATGTCGGCGGATTGCTGGAGATGGCGAACGCGCGGCTGTACCCGTTCTGGGGATCGTTGACCGAGGCGCTGCGCACGGGTTTGCCGCAGAACGAATCGAAGCACGGCGGCAATGTCTTCGAGACGCTTTATAGCGACCCGGCGCGCCTGCGCGGTTTTTTGCAAGCGATGAGCGGCGTGAGCATGGGCGCGGCGCAGGCGATCGCCCGCCAGTTTCCGTGGAGCGAGTACCGGACGTTCATCGATATCGGCGCGGCGCAAGGCGCGTTGCCGGTGCAGGTCGCGCGGGCGCATCCGCATCTGACGGGAGGCGGCTTCGACCTGCCGGTGGTCGGACCCATTTTCGACGACTACGTCGCGGCGCACGGGCTGCAGGAGCGTTTGCGCTTTTATCCCGGCGATTTTTTCAAGGACCCGTGCCCGTCGGCGGATGTGCTCGTGATGGGTCACGTCCTGCATGACTGGAACCTGCCGCAGAAGCTCGAATTGCTCGCGAAGTGCCATGCGGCGCTGCCGCCGGGCGGCGTGCTCATCGTGTACGACGCGATCATCGACGACGAACGCCGTCAGAATGCGTTCGGCCTTCTGATGAGCCTCAACATGTTGATCGAAACGCCGGGCGGCTTCGATTACACCGGCGCGCAATGTTGCGCCTGGATGAAGGAAGCGGGCTTCGCAACGGCGCGCGTCGAGCCTCTCGCGGGACCGGAGTCGATGGTGATCGCGACGAAGTGAATCCGTCGCGGGCCGCGCGCGCGAGGCTTCGTCAGCGGTCGTTCGACATCCCTTTCAGGCGATCATTGCCTGCGTCGCGGGCTGCGTCGGCGGTGGCGAAATTTTCTTCGGAGACCAGCACGCGCTTCACCTCGCGCGCCGAAAAATCGACGAGCGCAAGGACCCACACAAAACCGCCCGCCTGTTCCGCGGTCTGCACGAATGCGCGCAGATCGCCTTCATTCGACGATGCCATACCGACCTCCACGTTCATGTTGATGCGCCCTGCCGACGCCACGCAATGCGTGAGCCCCGGCGATGCGATGCGTCGGCTGATCGGGCGCTAACGGGCGGCAGCCGGCCGCCGTGATCAGGCTTCGAAATCGAGACCGCCAAAGAGCACTGACGGCTCCGCCTGGGAACGCGTCGCGAGATCGACGTCGCGTGCGCCCTGCCAGGCGTCGAGCTTGGCGGCCATCGCGTCGAGATATCGCAGGAATCGGGCCTCGCCGCCGTCGCCCAACAAACGTTCGATTTCTTCGTCGTCCCAGGTCAGAAATACGTTCAGCGGATATGGATAGACGTGACGATGCTCATCGCCCGCTCGATGCGCATCGGCGTTGGCATGCAAACGCGTCGGCACGGCTGCGCGCTCGTAAGGAAGTATCTCGACGCGCACGCCGCGCCCGAGGACACGCATCACACGCTCGACGATGCGCGGCATGAACTCGGTTTCGAACTGCAGCGCGTGTTCCCGATTCAACGCTCGTCTCCGCGAGTGCGCCTTTGCGATACCTTCAGACGGGCGGCAGATCTTCGAGCGATTTCTCGATCTGCCCGTCCTGCACGCGCGCCTCGATGCCGATATGCCCGTTCGTATACGGCAGCGCGCTGACTTTTGGACCGAGAAAGACGCGGCCGCCGAGTGTAAAGAGCGTGCGGACTTCCTTGCCGCTTTTGAGAGCGTCCACGACTTGCTGGACGTCCACGATGGTGGTGGGCGCGGTCCAGTCGTTCGTGGCCGGATCGAAGCTGCCCCAGCGCACGTTGGTCACGCGATCGTTGACCCAGCGCACACCGTCGATCGCCAAAGTCGTCATGTCTGTCTCCGATGTCGTCGTTGGGGGTGGTTTGGAAATCCTAGCATGGTGAGGCGAAGCGGGTGAACGTTTGCGCCGAAGCGTCGCGCAAAGCAAAAAGCCCAGTCGGATGACTGGGCTTTTTGCATGAATTCTCGGTGGGGTGGCTGATGGGACTCGAACCCACGACGACAGGAATCACAATCCTGGACTCTACCAACTGAGCTACAGCCACCACTGTTACCGCGATCCCGACTGCTTCAGAACTGCCGTAGCAATCAAGAAGCGAGATTATACGAACAATGATTGCACTTGCCTAGTCCCTTCGAGCATCTTTTTCCGAAGTGCGCCGTCAGGACTCGATAGCTTCCACGGCCTCGCGAAGATGCGCACGCGCCTCGTCGAAAATCGTCAGATCGCCTTTGGCGAGCCGCCGATTGTCCGAGAGCACGCGACGCCATCCGCGCGCACCCGCGACGCCGCGATACAGCCCCAGCGCGTGCCGCGTCATGGCACCGAGATACGTGCCGCGCGAAAGTTCGTGGCGCGCGTAGTCGATGAACCCCGCCTCGATGTCCTCGCGCGACGGAACCGGCGCAGCGGCGCCGTAGAAGCGCGTGTCGACGCCCGCGAGCACGTACGGATTGTGATAAGCCTCGCGCCCGAGCATCACGCCATCGACGTGCTTCAGGTGTTCCTCGACTTCGTCCAACGTCTTGATGCCGCCATTGATCGAAATCTCCAGATGCGGGAAGTCGCGCTTCAACCGATACGCATACTCGTACTTGAGCGGCGGAATCTCGCGGTTTTCCTTGGGGCTCAGGCCTTTCAAGATCGCGTTGCGCGCGTGCACGATGAACACCTCGCAGCCCGCATCGGCGATCGTGCCGACGAAATCGCGCACGAATTCGTACTCCTCGACCGTATCCACGCCGATGCGATGCTTGACCGTCACCGGAACCGACACGGCATCGCGCATCGCCTTCACGCAATCCGCGACGAGCTGCGGCTCCTTCATCAGGCACGCGCCGAATGCGCCGCGCTGCACGCGCTCGGAAGGGCATCCGCAATTCAGGTTGATCTCGTCGTAGCCCCATTGTTCGCCGAGCTTCGCGCTCTTGGCGAGATCGGTCGGCTCGCTGCCACCGAGTTGCAACGCGACGGGCGCCTCGGCGGGCGTGAACGCGAGATGCCGCGCGACATCGCCGTAGAGCAGCGCGCCCGTGGTCACCATCTCCGTGTAGAGCCACGCATGACGCGACACGAGCCGGTGCAGGGACCGGCAATGGCGGTCGGTCCAGTCCATCATCGGTGCAATGGAAACGCGGCGGGGGCTGATCTTCGATACGGCTGACATGGGCGACGACGGCCGCGCTTTCGTGCGAACCGCCTGAATCTCAAGGGGAATCCGCGATTTTACCGCAGCGCTGCGGATCGGTTGTTATGCCGGGTCGCTTGGACCTCAGGCACGCGTCATGCACATCAAAAATCTCCCCTTCGCGGAGAGCGATCATGACCCGGCATCACCTCGCGACAGCCGCCCTTCTGCTCCTCACCACCTTCGCGGCCCACGCCCAGACCGCGCGCCCCGACGACAGCGCATCGATGGTCAAGCCGCCGGGCGCACCCGGTGCGCCATCCGCGAGCGCCACGCGTCCCGACAACCCCGACAACATGCCGGTGAAGCGCCCGAATCCGCCGCAGAACAGCGATCGCATGCTGCATCACAGCCCGGCGAGCGACGCGATCGCAAAATAATCCGCGAAGGCCCCGGACCCCGCCTGGAAGCACGCGCGACGCAACTATAATGGCGCTCGTCATGACAATCGGAGAGAACCGCGCCCTCCGGCTTCAAGCGGTCCAATCAATGCAAAAAGTCATACTGCCGTTAGTTTCCGGTTTCCTCGCCGCGCTCTTTTTCCGCGAATCGACCCTGGCGCTGCTGCACGCAGCGGGTCTCGTCGATCCGGCCGGCTTTTCCACCGCACCGTTTGTTCCGCTCGGCATCCCCGAATTCATCGCTAATGCGTTGTGGAGCTCGATTTTCGCCGTGCTGATGGTGTGGCTTCTGCGTGTCGCGCCCGAGCGCAACGCGCCCTGGATCGGCGCGCTCGTCTTCGGCGGCATCGTGCTGACCGCGGTCGGCGTGTTCGTGATCGATCCGGCGCGCGGCATCTGGCCGAGCGGCAACATGCTGCCGCGCCTCGCGCCGAACTTCATCGCCAACGCGATCTGGGGCTGGGGCGCGCTCGTCTTCATGCGCGCATTCATGGCCGGCAGCGAACCGGACTGATCCGGCGTCGAAATCACCCGCGCGGCATCAGTCCTTCAAGAGCCGCAGCGGATGCGCCGCGGGCGTCCACGCGCTTTCGAACATGCGGTCGATATCGGCGGCGTTCACATCCTCGGCGCGTGCGATCTTCCAGCGCGGCTCGTTGTCCTTGTCGACGATGCGCGCCCGAATACCCTCCAGCACATCGCCACGCTCGAACATCGTGCGCGTGAGATCCAAGTCGCGGCGCAGCGTTTCGGCCATCGTCGAGAACTTCGCGCGATCGACCTGCTGCAGCGCTACATCGACGGAAAGCGGCGAGCGCTCGCGCAAGTCGGCTGCGGTGCGCTTCGCCCAGTCGTTGCCGGCGTCCGCCTCGCGCTCGAGCGACGCGAGAATCGACGCGCCGTTGCCCGCCGCGAAGTGCTTGTCGATCATCGTGCGCGCCAAGGCAAGCTCGCTTCTCTCGGGGATCGGCGCGACCTTGTACTTCGTCGTTTCGTTCTGCACGAAGCGCACGATTTCCACGCCATCGAGAAAGCGCTGATGCCTCAGCGATTCGACGAGTCCGGGCAGCGCGCCATCGTCGAGATAAGCGTCGGCCATGCGGGCGTAGAGCGCATCGGCGGCGGCGAGGCTCGCGCCGGTCGCCGCGAGATAACGGCCGATCGCGCCCGGCGCGCGCGCGAGAAACCAGCTCACGCCGACATCGGGAAAGAGGCCGATACGCGTCTCGGGCATCGCCATCTTCGTCGATTGCGTGACGATGCGCAGGCCGCCCGTGTGATGCGCGCCCTGCGAGATGCCCATGCCGCCGCCCATCACGACGCCGTTCACGACCGCGATATACGGCTTCGGAAACGTGAAGATCGCGTGATTGAGCTTGTATTCGTCGGTGAAGAACGCGTCGATCGCGTCGCGCGCGCCCGCCTGCGCGGACTCGTACAGAAAGCGGATATCGCCGCCCGCGCAGAACGCCCGCACGTGCGGACTATAGACGACGACCGCGCGGATCGCCTGATCGTGGCGCCACGCGCGCAATGCCTCGCTGATCGCGCGCAGCATCGGCGGCGTCAGCGCGTTGAGTGCCTTCGGACGATCGAGTGCAATGAAGCCGATGCCGTTGGCGGTGTCGATACGGATGTCTTCGGTGGTCATCGTGTTGAAGTGTCGGATCGATCCGGTGAGTTGAATCGAGTTTCGGTTCCCCGAGGTTCAGTTCCGTTGACCGGCGCGTACCACACGTCGAGCGACAACTCGACGAGCGTCGCGGCCGGTGTCTCGGGCAACGCCGCGCCATTGAGCTTCAGCGCGACGATGCCATGCAGATTCGCCCACAGCCCTTCCGCGCACGCAATCGGCGCGGCGCGCGGCGGCAGCCGGTCGGCCGCGCGCAACTCGACGAACGCATCCGCGATCAGCGAAAGCGTCGCCGCGCCGGATTCCGCCGCGTGGCCGTTGCCGTTGTCATCGGCATCGGCATCGGCGGCCGCTTCGGCGGAACCCGCGGGCTCCATGAACATCAGCCGATACGTCTCGGGCTCGGCCAGCCCGAATTCGACATACGCGCGGCCCATCGCGTTCAAACGCGCGGCCGGGTCCGCGATCGATGTATGCGCGACGAACGCATCGCGCAGACTCGCGTGCCCTTCGCGGCGCAACGCCCGCGCGATATCGCCACGGCTCTTGAAATGAAGGTACAGCGCGGCGGGCGAATAATCGATCGCTTCGGCGAGCTTTCTCATCGAGAGCGATGCGAACCCTTCGCGCTTCACGATCTCGCGCGAGACCTCGAGTATGCGCTCGCGCAGCGCCTGGCGCTGTTCGCGTCTTTGCTCGGTGCGCCGCTCTTGCGGTCCCATGCGAGGCATTGTCGGCACCGCCTCTGTCGAAGTCAAATCGCGGCGCGCCCGCGCGCGCTCAGATAGTGATCTTGGCGTCGTCGTCGCGGCGCGGCGCGGCCCGATAAAGCGGCTCGTCCGAGTCGCTCAGCAGAACCGACGCGAACACGATGCACAGCGCAAGAATCAGCACACCAACGGCTGCCCAGATGAGCCATAGCGCATTGGACTCGACAAGTGAGTGAAGAAAGGATTGAAGCATGACGACCCCGCGCGATTTTTATATTTGATTGCTCAAGAAGCGCATGCCTTCGAGCAAATAATGTGCCGAGCGAATCGCATCGCGTGCGGCGAATAGAGCGATGGTACTCCGATGCGCGATCACGCGGAAGGAGGCGCAACGCATCCGCCGTCGATAAAGGACGCGGTGCGATGGAGGTCTTACATCGCGCCGTGTAAGAGGAGAAGGTGCGTGTGCGTCAGCGCATCAGACCGTGACGCGTCCCGGCGGAAAGTGTCCGCTTTTCAGGAGCACCGGCATACCGTTGGTCACGCGCAGATGCTCGCGCGCCACGGCTTCGATACGCGTGCGGCCCGAATCGAACGCATCGATCCAGCCGGCGCTGTCATAGGTTTGCGCGCCGAAATGATCTTCCAGCGCTTCCACCGAAATCGCGCACGGCACGCGTCGTCCGTCGACGATCGCGGCGAACTCGATGGTCAGGTTGGCATCGCGGTAATCGGGCGCGTCGGGGAGGAATCGAATATCCATGATTGTCTCGTTGCTGATGCGTGGCGCCCGGCCGGGAAAGCATCGGGTCGGCGCCAACGCGAAGACGTTCAAGCGCTTCGTTGCTCCGCTTCGTTGCTCCATTCGATGCGAATGTGTTTGCAGCGCCGCAAACGATCGCACGAATCGATTCGGCGACTATGGTACTCGCGCTCGCGCCACGCGGTCCAGCGCCCGCGCCGTTCACGCGGCAAGAACGGTTCGTCGACATCCACGACGAGCAGCGAACTCGCCAGAGGGTCCGCGTAGTTGAAGTCGAGCAACCGGCTCATTTCGCGCACGCGCTCGCATACGCGCTGCCGCGCCTCCTCCGACAGATGCGGATAGTCGCGCAGCACCTGCGCGTCGAAGCGATAGTGCACGCCCCACGCGATGTTGCCGGGGTGATTCGCGACGCCGCCGGTACGCCAGCTCACGAAGAGCGCGGGCGTCGCCTCGAGACCGATTTCCGCGATATCCGCGCCGCTCGGAAAAAGATCGATCAGGCCATTCGCGACGTCGTACAGCACGGCGTGTCGAAGATGGATGGGACGCATCACGTCGCTTGCAGCAAGCGGTCGATGTATTCGCGCGCGGCCTGCTCCACATGCTCGAGCGCCTCGCCTTCGGTTGCGAAGCGCCGCTCGGATCCGAGATCGACGAGCGCCTCGAAGCGATGCGCGTCGTCGGGCCCGCCGCGCGCGAGACTGACCGAGCCGACATAGATCGGCGCATCGCCGTCATGCTCGCCGTGCGATTGCACGAGCCGCGCCGACGCGCTGATGTAATACCCTCGATATGGCCCCGTGACTCTTTCCGCCATGGCTTTCTCTCCTTTTTTCGCTCGCGGCACTTTTGGTCCTGCCGTCCGATAAGCAATTCCAACCGAAACTGCAGAGAATAAGGTGCGCGATCCGGAAAATAGTTCATCGGATTTGCGCGTTCAATCGTGGCTCCGCAAGCAACGCGCCCGCGCGACCATCGCGCTTCGGGCATGCGCCGCGCGGATAACATCCGCTTACGTGTCGCGTAAGCGGCGTATGGGACAATGCACATCTCAAAAAATGCGCCCTCCCCGCGAACTCAAGGCCGGCGGGCGCATATCGTCATTTCGCTCTCACGAGGTAAAGATGAAGGAACCTGGTCGGCGCATGCGCCGTATCTCCGCACGTGCCGCACATGGCGGCGCTGTTTCGCGTGTCTCCTGGCTGCGTGCCGCGGCACTCGGCGCGGCTGTCGTCGCGATCTCGACTCTCGGCGCGTGCGCATCGTCGAACGACGCATCGCTCATCAATCTGCCCGATGGACAGACCGGCTATGCCGTCAACTGCAGCGGCGCGGACGCCGGATCGAGCTGGGCGAGCTGCTATGTGCTCGCCGGCAAGAAATGCGGCGCGACGGGATACGACATCGTCTCGAAAGATAACGAGGAAGGCGGCCCGACCGGCGGCGGCATCACCAACGTGATCTCGGCGAATGTCAAGAATCGCTCGATGATCGTGCGCTGCAAATAAGCCTGCGCGCTCGGGCGTGTCAGTGCGCGCTCATCTTCGAGAACGCATTGAGCACCACGACGCCCGCCACGATGAGGCCCATGCCGAGCATGGCGGGCAGATCGGGCGTCTGCTTGAAGAGCAGCGCCGCGACGATCGTGATAAGCACGATGCCCGCGCCCGACCACACGGCATACACGACGCCGACGGGCAACGCGCGCAACGTCAGCGACAGCAGATAGAACGACAGCCCGTAGCCGACCACGACGATGGCCGCGGGCAGCGCACGCGTGAAGCCGTCGGAGGCGCGCAGCGCGGAGGTCGCGACGACTTCGGCGACGATCGCGATGGCGAGAAGCACATAAGCGGTTGAGCGCATCTTGGTTGTCGTGTCGATTCGAGGATGCCGATGACGTCAGTCGCGTCCGAGCGAAAGATTGCCGAAGTTCTCACCGAGCACGGCGCATAGCGCTTCGACGACCATCTGGTGATCGTCGCGCTGCGGAAGACCCGACACCGCGACCGAACCGATCACGCCCGCGCCCGATACGCGCAACGGAAACGCGCCGCCGTGCGTCGCGAACTCGGCGGGATCGAGGGCGTGTTTGTCGGCGAGCGTCGTGCCCGCCTGCTGGAGCGCGAGCCCGATTGCATACGAGCTGCGTCGAAAATGCTCGACGGTGCGCGACTTGCGTTCGATCCAGCGCGCGTTGTCGGGCGTCGTGTTGTCCATCGCGGCATAGAAGAGCTTGCGCCCGAACGTACGCACGTCGATGACGACGGCTGCGTCGCGCGCGAGCGCCATCTCGCGCAATTGCGAGCCGATCTGCCACGCATGCTCGGCGTGAAACTGCTGAAACACGAGCGTGTGTTCCTGATGCGCGATAGCCTGCAGAACGTGTGGAATGTCCATGAGCGAGGACTCCTTTTATCGTGCGTGGAATGGGATTGGATTGGCGCATGTGCATGCGCCGGTCTTTGCGATTTTGACATGCGCATGTGAAGCCGCCACATGCGCTTCGGCCATGAACTGGTTAGATTGCGACTTCGTGCGGTTCGTGGGTTTGCACGATGGACGCACTGCGATGCGTGCGCTGAAAAGCAAAAAGCCCGGCTTGACCGGGCTTTTCTGCGTGATGCTGGACGGTGTTGGTTGCGGGGGTAGGATTTGAACCTACGACCTTCGGGTTATGAGCCCGACGAGCTGCCAGACTGCTCCACCCCGCGTCCGTCGAAGAAAAGATTATAAGTCCTCGCTTACTTTGTCGCAAGACCCCATCTGCTTCGATCAAAGAAAAAGAAGAAGCGAAGCATCGATGCTGCGTCGAAGCGACTCGCTCCGATGCAAAGCGTGTGAAAACACGCATGGCATAATCGTCCGCTCAGCATGGTCTATGTATCGATAACGGATCAAACGCGACATGCATCACTTGCGTCGAGGCATCATCGGGAAGATAAGCGGGTTCGCGGCGATATGCGCGATCCTGCTGCTCTCGCTCGCGCCCGTCGCATCGCAGGCGTTCGAACATGCGCGCATCGAATCGATGCTCGCTTCCGTGTGCGCCGCCGATGCACGCACATCGCACGATTCGCATCCGGTCGATCACGACGCCGTTGGTCATTTTCAGGTGTGCGCTTATTGCGATCTCATCGCGCACGCACCGACGCCGCCGGTATCGCTCGATCGAACCTTCTGCGCGTTCCCGTCAAACGAAACATTCGCCGACGCCACCTTCGACGATGCGCCGCGCCGTGAGCTGCTCAGCGCCGCGCAACCGCGCGCCCCGCCCGCCTTCGCCTGATTCACGCTCCTACGCATGGACTTCGTTCATCGCACCGCGCGAGATGAAGTCCGTCATTCGCACGCAGCAAACATTGCTCGACAAGCCAGCGGCTTCGAGCACGCAAGGAACCATCATGCTTTCATCATCGATCATGCGCGGCGCGCTCGCGCTGGCGTTCTTCGGCTCGGCACAGCTCGCGCTCGCGCATGCATTGCCGAAGGTGCAACAGCCCGGACCCGGCGCGACCGTCAGCGCGCCGCACGAAGTCGCGATCGACTTCGGCGAAGCGCTCGAACCGACCTTCAGCAAGCTCATCGTCACCAATGCTCAGGGCACGCAGATCAACACCGCGAAATCCACCGTCGATGCCAGCGACAAGAAGCACATGAGCGTCGCGCTTCCCGATCTCGCGCCGGGCGTCTACAAGGTGCAATGGACCGCGGTCGCAGCGGACGGGCATCGCACGCAAGGTCACTACAACTTCATCGTCAAGTGAGAACGCAATGAAAAAAATCGCTGTACTCGTGGGCACCCTCGCCTGCGCATCGCTCGCACAGGCCGCGACGCTCGAAGCCCGCGATTGCTGGATTCGCGCGATGCCGCCGAACCTGCCGTCATCGGGCTACTTCACCGTCGCCAATAACGGCGACAAGCCCGCGACGCTCACGGCCGCGGCGACGCCCGCATTCGGCATGGCGATGATGCACAAGTCCGAGAGCAAAAGCGGCACGGCCACGATGTCGCCGGTCGATTCCGTCGATGTCCCCGCGCACGGCACGCTGAGCTTCGCGCCGAAGGGCTATCACCTGATGCTAGAAGAGCCGCCCAAGCCGCTCAAGGTCGGCTCGACGATTCTCCTCACCCTTTCGTTCGCGGACAAGTCCACGCTCGACGTGAAATGTGAAGTGAAGTCACCCGCGACCGTCGGTCACTGAACTCACGCCTCCGAAATGCAAAGCGCACCGGGTGTTTAGCCCGGCGCGCTTTTTTATCGACTGTGCCGCATCACCTCACGGCCTGCTGAACATGTCCATGATCTGCTTGCGTTCGTCGGTCGTGACTTGCGGTGTCGGCGGCGCCTGCATGCCCGCCGGTCCGACGCCGCCCATCGTGGTCGCATCGCCCGCCATCGGATTGGTGTTGTCGAGCCCGATGCTCGCCACGAAGCCCGCTCCCGGCGTGCGGTCGGCGTAGAACAATTCGCCGTCCACGGTCGTGATGCCATCGGGCTTCGCCATCTGCTCCTGCGGAATGCCGCGCAGCGCACGTCCCATGTACTCGACCCAGATCGGCAACGCGAGCTGCGCGCCGAACTCACGGCTGCCGAGCGTCTTGGGCTGGTCATAGCCCATCCACGCAACCGCGACGAGCTGCTTCTGATAGCCGGCGAACCAGCCATCCTTCGCGTCGTTGGTCGTGCCGGTCTTGCCTTGCAGGTCGTTGCGCTTGAGCACATTGGTGCCCGAGCCGGTGCCCTGCGTCGCGACCGTATGCAGCAGGCTGTTCATGATGTACGCGTTGCGCGGCTCCAGCGTCTGCGGCGCGTTGCTGCCGGCCATGAGCGGATTGGCGCGCGAGATCACGGTGCCGCGCGCATCGGCGACGTCGGCGATGAGATACGGATTGATGCGATAGCCGCCGTTCGCGAACACCGAATACGCGCCGCTCAGTTGCAACGGCGTGACAAGGCCGGCGCCGAGCGCGAGCGGGAGATAAGGCGGCGTCTTGTCCTTGTCGAAGCCGAACTTCTGCGTGACGAAGTCCTGCGCGTAGCCCGTGCCGATATACGACAGAATGCGGATCGACACCAGGTTCTTCGACTTCTGCAAGCCGGTGCGCATCGACATCGGGCCGTCGGGCTGGTCGTCGTCCTTCGGTTCCCACGCATCGCCGCCGCCCGCCGCGGGGAAGTACAGCGGCGCATCGTTGATGATGGTCGCCGGTCCGAGACCCTTGTCGAGCGCCGCCGAATAGATGAACGGCTTGAAGCTCGAACCCGGCTGACGCCAGGCCTGCGTGATGTGATTGAACTTGTTCTTGTTGAAGTCGAAGCCGCCGACGAGCGCGCGGATCGCGCCATCCTGCGGCGTCATCGAAACCAGCGCGCCCTCGACCTGCGGCAGTTGCGTGATCTGCCAGTTGCCCTTGTCGTCCTTCGCGAGGCGCACGATCGAACCCGGCTTGATCGCAAGCGCCTTCGACGCATTGTTGCGCAATCCCGCCGCCACGAAGCGCAGTCCTTCGCCCGCGATGGTCGCGGTATCGCCGCCGACGAACTGCGCCGTCACCTGCTTCGGGCTCGCGGCCGTCACGACCGCAGCGACGAGTTCGCCGTTGTCCGGATGATCGACGAGCGCGTCTTCGATCGCCTCGGCGCGGTCGTCCGCGTTCGACGGCAGATTGATGTTGCCCTCCGGCCCGCGATAGCCATGCCGGCGCTCGTAATCCATCACGCCCTTGCGCACGGCCTTGTACGCGGCGTCCTGATCGGCGGAATCGATGGTCGTCGTCACCGTGAGTCCGCGCGTGTACGTTTCCTCCTTGTACTGAGCGTACATCATCTGCCGCACCATTTCCGCGACGTATTCCGCATGCACGCCGTACTCGGTGCCCGCGGACTTCGTGTGGATATCCTCGGCGATCGCCTGATCGTACTGTTCGCGCGTGATGAAGTTCAGGTCCAGCATGCGCTTGAGAATGTATTGCTGACGCACCTTCGCGCGCTTCGGATTGACGACCGGGTTATACGCCGACGGCGCTTTCGGCAGACCCGCGAGCATCGCCGCTTCGGCGAGCGAGATGTCCTTCAGATCCTTGCCGAAGTACACGCGTGCCGCAGCCGAAAAGCCGTAGGCGCGCTCGCCGAGATAGATCTGATTCATATAGACCTCGAGAATCTGATCCTTCGTCAGCGCGCGCTCGATCTTGTACGCGAGCAGCATTTCATAGATCTTGCGCGTGTACGTCTTCTCGCTCGACAGAAAGAAGTTGCGCGCGACCTGCATCGTGATCGTGCTCGCGCCCTGCGATGCGCCGCCGTGCGTCAGATCGGTCACGCCCGCGCGCAGGATGCCCACGAAGTCGACGCCGCCGTGATCGTAAAAGCGGTAATCCTCGATCGCGAGGACCGCCTTTTTCATCTGGTCGGGGATGTCCTGAAAGCGCACGAGGCTGCGCCGCTCTTCGCCGAACTCGCCGATCAGCACGTGATCGGCGGTATAGACGCGCAGCGGCACCTTCGGCCGGTAGTCGATCAGCGCATTGAGCGACGGCAGGTTCGGCCCCATGACGACGAGCGCATAGCCGACGATGAGCGCGCCGATCACGACGCCGATCGCAGCGAGCCCCGCGAACCAGAGCGCGATGCGCGCGAAGGGCGAACGGCCTCGGCCGCCGCCGTTGCGATCGTTACGGCCGTTTCCGCCATTGCGCCCGCCGCCGTCGCGGCCGCCCGAGTCATTGCGTGAGTCGTTGCGAGAGTCGTTCCAGCGGGGTTCGCGATCGTATCGCGAGGATTTGGATGAGTCGGGTCGTTTGATGATAGGCATGACTGGGTTCGTTCGGCGCGCCGTGAAGCGCGCGCTGCCGAGCTGCGATGCGATGCGCCGAAGCCCTGGCGCTACTGCAAAGGCGGGACGAGTGAATGTGCGGGCCGGTATCGACCGAAGATAACAGCGCATTTTAAAGAATTCGCGGGCGCCACTACAAAACCAGCGGGAATTTTTTGTAAGTAAATGCCCGCGCGCCGCCGGAACGCGCGTGAATGTTGGGTTACCCACAGAAAGTGTTGAGAGCCTTGTGGACAACCGTATGAGAAAATATCCAAGTCGTTGATCGCGCGCCGTTTTTGCGCAATGCTCAAACGCATGGGATGCGCGGTGGTTCACACGCACGGCCGCCCGCAAACCGATATGATGGTTGAGTGGATCGCAGGTTCCCCGGAACAGGTCGGGTGGGCCTGCAGTAACGATGTCGTGCCGTTTGATGAACCGAAGTCGCGATCGTCCCATACGATTGCCTTACTGTTTGCGAGCCGCTCATGACGACCAAACCCAGCGAACGCATCGTTGTTTTCGTGACCCCCGCGCAGAAGCTGGCCATCAGCAAGACAGCGGACAACCTCGGCATCAGCGTGAGCGAGCTCATGCGGCGCGCGGTGCTGAACTTCAACGCGACGAGCGAGCAGATCAAGGTCGCGGGCATCGTCGATCGTCTGCGTGCGCCGAAAGCCCCCGATGCGCTCAACGCCGCGCTGAAGAGCGTCGCCGCGAAAGCCGCCGCGCGCGAGGCCCGCGAAGCGGCGGCGAGCGCAACCAAGCGGGCGGCGCAGGCGCGTACGGTTTCTCAAGCTCAGCAAGCCCAATCTGAAGAGGATGCCGAGCACGACACGGATCAGGGCGACGATGCCTCGCTGACGGACGACACGCGTTCCGAACGCTAGCCGCCGCTGCCGTAGTCCGCTTCTTCGGCACGGCGCATCGTTACACTCCTTAACCTTCCGTTAAGTCCCGATTAAGTCACGGCATGATCTAATGAGCGGGTAAACCCGGCGTGAGCGTGAGGCTCACGACGCTTGCAATCCCGCGCATTGCGCCTCACATTCGAGCCGCGTGGCACGCAGGTGGGCGCGCACGCCGCCGTCTTCATCCAGGAGAAATACATGTCGCTTTTCGATTCCATCACGCGCACGGTCAGAGGCCTCTTGAACGACGCCGCCGACACCATGCAGGACCCTTCGCGCGACGCACGCCAGATCGTGCGCGAGCTCGACGACAGCATCGCGAAGGCGGAGAACTCGCTCATCGAGATCGAAGCGCAGGTCGCGACGCAGCAAAGCAAGCGCGACGCAGCAGCCGACAAGGCGAAGAAGTACGAAGACGGCGCGAAGCGCGCGCTTCAGTCGGGCGATGAAAGTCTCGCGCGCGAAGCACTCGCGGCGCAGTCGAACGCCGAAACCGAACGCGACGCGCTCGCGGCGGAACTGCAAACGCTCGTGCCCTCGGTCGAGCATCTGAAAAAGCAGATCGCGGACATGCGCCAGCGCCGCAACGATCTCAACGCGCGCTCGAATATTCTTCAGGCCAAGCAGCAGATCGCGCAGGCGAAGGACACGGCGGCTACCGCGCTGGGCGGCATCGGCGGAAAAAATCTTTCCGAAGACTTCCAGAAGCTCGAAGACAAGGTTCAACTCGCCAACGCCCGCTCGGACGCGCGTCTGAATTCGGCGGACCAGAACTCCGGCAAGGCGCTCGAGGACAAGCTCGCCGCGCTCAATCGCGGGCCATCGGTGGAAGATCGTCTCGAAGCGCTGAAGAAGCAGTTGAATACGCCGGCGCAGTAAGTGCTGCATCTGAAAGGCGGCGGCGCGCGGCGAACTTCCGGGTCCGCCGCGCGTCGCACGAATATGCGTTACCTTGAGCATCACGACTTGCATCACCCGTTTGCAGCATCGACAGGAGACGGACGTTCATCGCGTCCGGCCCGCATCATGAAAAAGACTTTGACGGCTCTGGCGTTGTCGCTGTCGCTCGCTTCTCCGCTCGCGTTCGCCGTGCCGACCGCGCAGCAGGTCGAGCAGTCGATGACGCAGGGCAACTGGCAACAGGCCGACTCCCAGTTGAGCGAAGTGCTCAGCGCGCATCCGAAGAACGCGCATGCGCACTACCTGTATGCACAGGTGCTCGACCGCGAGGGCCGCTATAGCGACGCGCTTTCGCAGCTTCAGCAGGCGAAATCGCTCGATCCCTCGCTGAGCTTCACCGATCCATCGCGCTTCGCCGCTACGCAGGCCCGCATCCAGGCCGATGCGACGCGCGCGAGCATCTCGCCGCGCTCGAACAACGGCGCAACTACTTCGAGCGCGCAGAATCCGTTCAATCAGGAACAGGCGTCCGCCGCGCCGCAAAAGCACGGCATCGGCATGGGCGCGTGGATCGGTTTCGCGCTGCTGATCGCGGCGATCGCGCTCGTGCTGCGCTGGGGCTTGCGACGTGCCCGCGCACGTGACGACGGTCAGGCCGAGAACGACCGCCGCTCGCAGATCAAGCGCGCGACCGAGCTGCTCAACGACGTGCGCACGCTCAAGCTCGACGTCCGGCTCTCCACCGCGCCGGGTCACGAGGCGCTCCTTAAAGATGTCGAAGGCGCGGAGACGCAGTTGCGCGAGATGGTCGAGTCGCTATCGAACTCGAAGAATCCGGTGCCGCCGTATGCGATCGAAGATCTGGCGAATCAGGTCGCAAGTTTGAAGGCACGCGCCGAGGGCCGTCCCGATCCGAACGCCGCGAACAACGCTCAAGCGGGTGCGGCGGCCGGCTCGCCGTATGCGCAGGAAGCCGAGCGTTTCGGACGTGGCCAGCAGCAGTATCCGCAGCAAGGGCCCTATCCGCCTTATCCGCCGCAGCAGGGGCAGCAACCGCCCGTCATCATTCAGCAAGGCGGCGGCGGATTCGGCGGCGGCATGGGCGGACTGCTCACCGGCGTGTTGCTGGGCGAAGCGCTGTCGCATGGGCGCGATCGCGTGATCGAGCGCGAAGTGCCTGTCGATCGCCCGGCGCAAAACGACAATGGCGGTCTCGACTTCGGCAACAACACCAACGGCGGCGGCCTCGATTTCGGCAACGGCTCGAACGACTGGAACGATGGCAGCGGCGGCGGAGGCCTAGACCTCGGCAGCAGCGACGACAGCTGGCGCGATTCCTGACCCTGCCGCTTGTCGCGCACGCATGATCGAGGGCCCCGTTTGCGCGGGGCCCTTTTCGTTACGGCGTGGAGAATTGGCGCATCAGCCGCCGCCGAGAAAACGCAACAGGCCCCACAGAAACTTGAAGAAGCCGACGATGAATTCCCAGATGCGTTCGAGCTGATCCCAGCTCGCGACGTGCAGAATGGCGTGCAGGATCATGCCGTCGGCGCAGCGCGGCCTTCGATGAGCGCGCGTTCATGCGTGAATGAAACAGGCATCGTGGAAAAAAGAAGGCGGCTCGCGCCGCCTCCTGTCTCTAGTGCAAAGAATCGCATGATACCCGGTCGCGCATGACGGCCCGTCGACGCGAGCTTCAGCCTTCCGCTTTCTTCTCGTCGCTTTCGGGCGGCGCTTCGTCCGTCAGCGCTTCCTCCAGACGCTTGAAAATCCGCCTCGTCGCGCCGCGCGGCTGAAGCGCGAACAACAGCAGCGAGCGCCCCGTCACCTGATACACGTCGTCCGAACCGAACTCCGGCAATTCCTCGCGGATCGGCGCATTCGTGTCGATCAGACAGATCCATTCGTCGGGGCCCGGAATATCGGGCAGCGTGAAATCGACCACGTCGTGATACGCGTTCACGATCAGCAAAAGCGTTGCGTCCGACGCCGGCTTGCGGATGCCGGTCGCCTGCGCGCGGCCGTCGAAGACGATCGCGAAGCAGCGCATGTTCGGATCGTCCCATTGCTCCTGCGTGAGCTCGTCGCCGGTCGTGCCGAGCCATCTGACGTCGGCAACCTGCAAGTCCTCGTTGTATTCGCCCGTGAGGAAGCGCTGGCGCCGCAGCACAGGCAGCGTGTGACGCAGCGTCGTCAGTTTGCGCACGAACTCGGCGAGCGCGCGGCCATCGTCGTCGAGGTCCCAGTTCACCCAGCTGATGTCGTCGTCCTGGCAGTACGCGTTGTTGTTGCCCTTCTGCGTGCGGCCGAATTCGTCGCCAGCGAGCAGCATCGGCGTGCCTTGCGAGAACAGGAGCGTCGCGAGCATGTTGCGCTTCTGGCGTTCGCGCAGCGTGCGGATTTCCGCGTCGTCCGTCGGGCCTTCGGCGCCGCAGTTCCACGACTTGTTGTCCGAATGGCCGTCGTTGTTATCCTCGCCGTTCGCCTCGTTGTGTTTTTCGTTGTACGACACGAGATCGTTCAGCGTGAAACCGTCGTGCGCGGTGATGAAATTGACGCTCGCCCACGGCCTGCGTCCGCGCTTGTTGAACTTGTCGCCCGATGCGGTGATGCGCGTCGCCAGTTCCGGCGCGACGCCTTCGTCGCCCTTCCAGAACTCGCGCACCGTGTCGCGATAGCGATCGTTCCATTCCGCCCAGCCCGGCGGAAAGCCGCCGACCTGATAGCCGCCCGGCCCGCAATCCCACGGCTCCGCGATGAGCTTGACGCTCGACAGAATCGGGTCCTGCCGGCAACTGTCGAGAAAGCCGCCGCCTTCGTCGAAGCCGTACGGCTCGCGGCCGAGGATCGTCGCGAGGTCGAAGCGGAAACCGTCGACATTCATCTCCGTCACCCAGTAGCGCAGGCTGTCGGTGACCATCTGCAGCACGCGCGGATGCGAGAGATTGAGCGTGTTGCCCGTGCCGGTATCGTTGATGTAGTAGCGCGATTCCTCCGGCATGAGCCGGTAGTACGACGCATTGTCGATGCCGCGGAACGACAGCGTCGGCCCGCGCTCGTTGCCTTCGGCGGTGTGGTTGTACACGACGTCGAGAATCACTTCGAGGCCGGCTTCGTGCAGCCGGTCGACCATCTCCTTGAACTCGGCGACGACGCCCGGCCCGCGCGCGAAATAGCGCGGATCGGCAGCGAAAAAGCCGATCGTGTTGTAGCCCCAGTAATTCGTGAGGCCCTTGTCGAGCAGATAACTGTCGTTGACGAACGTATGGATCGGCAACAGTTCCACCGATGTCACGCCGAGGCTCTTGATGTACTCGACCACCTCCTTCTGCCCGAGCCCTTCGAAGGTGCCGCGCATGTGCTCGGGAATCGCCGGATGCAGCTTCGTGTAGCCGCGCACGTGCGTCTCGTAGAAGATCGTGTGTTCCCACGGGACGCGCACGCGCGTCGCGTGCGTCCAGCTGAAGGTCTGATCGATGACCTGACACTTCTGCATGAAAGGCGCGCTGTCGCGTTCGTCGAAGGTGAGATCGTCGCCTTCGGCGTCGAGCGTGTAGCCGAACAAGGCCGGATCCCATTGCAGCGTGCCGACGTGCGCCTTCGCGTAAGGATCGAGCAGCAGCTTGTTCGGATTGAAGCGATGTCCCGCTTCCGGTTCGTAAGGACCGTGCACGCGATAGCCGTAGACCGCGCCGGGTTCGAGCCCGTGCACGTAGACGTGCCAGACTTCATCGGTGTATTCGGGCAGCTCGATGCGCTGCGTTTCCTTCTCGCCCTTCTCGTCGAAGAGACACAGCTCGACCTTGGTCGCGTTCGCGGAAAAGAGCGCGAAATTGACGCCCTTTCCGTCCCAGTTAGCGCCGAGCGGAAACGGGGAGCCTTCGGCAATGCGGATTTCGTTCGGCATGAGATGATGTGTTCGAATGGTTGACGCGCGCTGCGTCGGAATCGTGCGTTGGCATTGCGGGGCTTCAAGCCGATCGTAAGGAGCATTTAGCGTGCCCGTTTGCGCTGTGTCGGCGCGCCGCTTGCTTCATACCTTCCGCGACATCCGACGCCTCATGCTCGCCACGCGCCGCGTGTAAAACGTTCCGTGCCCGACGCTCCCCGGCACGTTCGACGCACGCGCCCATCGCCGAAGGAGAATACGCCTTGTCCACACGCCC
Source organism: Caballeronia sp. S22 (assembly GCF_964261745.1). Classification (NCBI taxonomy): domain Bacteria; kingdom Pseudomonadati; phylum Pseudomonadota; class Betaproteobacteria; order Burkholderiales; family Burkholderiaceae; genus Caballeronia; species Caballeronia sp. S22. The sequence goes on from NZ_OZ180035.1 coordinate 1,874,791, forward strand.
AGCTTCCGCGACGTCGAATTCACCGCTCAACGGCACCGCCGAAGAAAGCCGTGCGACCGGCCGCGCGTTGCGCGACGCGGTTCCGTTCGACGCCCACGGCGCGTGGTCGCCTGAGCACGACAGGCCCGATCCCGTCGAGCGCGTGCTCGCGGGCAACGCAGGCCGGCAGGAGCGGCTTATTCCGCTGCGCATGCAGCGCATGGCCGAGTCGCCATTCGCGTTCCTGCGCGGCTCCGCGACCGTGATGGCGTGGGATCTGGCGAAGTCCCCGTCGATCGGGCACAACGTCATCATCGACGGCGATGCGCACGTCAATAATTTCGGCCTTTTTCGCACGCCGCGCCAGGACGTCGTGTTCGATCTGAACGACTTCGACGAAACGCTAGTCGGTCCCTGGGAATGGGATCTGAAGCGCCTGACCGCGAGCATCAACGTGGCGGCGCGCGAGAACGGCGTCGACGCCGCCGGGCGCGAGCGCGCGGTGCGCTCGGCATGTGCCGCGTATCGCACGACGATGGCCGATCTCTGGCAAGTGAGCCCCTACGATCTCTGGCAGATGCGCTCCTACGCGAGCGCGTTGCACATGGACGCCCCGACCAAGCTCGACGCCGACGAAAAAGCGACCATCGAAAAGACCGTCGAGCGCGCGATGAAGCGCTCGCACGCGACGATGCTCGCGAAAGTCGCGGAACCTGTCGGCAAGAGCTATCGCTTCAAGGTCGATCCGCCGATCCTCACGAGTCTCGACGCCGCCGAAAAAAATCATGTGATCGATGGCCTGAAGGCGTATCTGCAGACCATCGCGGGCGAATGGCGCATGATGCTCGAGCGCTACGACGTCGTGGATGTGGCGCATCGCGTCGTCGGCGTGGGCAGTGTCGGCACGCGCGCGTATCTCGTGCTGATGCTCGGGCGCGCGCTCGGCGATCCGCTTTTCATTCAGGTGAAGGAAGGCATCGTGCCCGCCGCCGCGCCCTTCGTGCCGCCGCTCGACGAACCGTATCGGCATCAGGGACGGCGTGTCGTGCATGGCCAGCGGCTTTTGCAGAGTTCGTCGGACGCGCTGCTCGGCTGGACGACCATATCCGGCCGCGATTTCTACGTACGACAGATGAAACAGATTCGCGGCTCGATTCCCATGGACTGGCTGCACGGCGCCACCTTCGATTTTTACGCGTGGTGTCTCGGCCTCCTGCTCGGCCGGGCCCACGCGCGCACGGGCGACGCCGCGCTCATCGCGGGGTATTGCGGCAACTCGGATCGACTCGACGCGGCCTACGCGAGCTGGGCTGAGCGCTACGGCGCGCAGACAGTCGCCGATCACGCCGCCTTTTGCGCGGCGATCAGCGTGGGCCGCGTGCCTGCCGCATGATGATCGCGGGCGTGCGCGATTTTCGGCACGCGGGCGGTCCGCAGTCGAATTGACTATCATTGACGCTGTCCGCGATGAAACACTTCGCTGCGCGTTTCGCGGATGTCTCAATGGCATAGCCCTTGCTGCCGCTTTGGCCCGCACAACCGTCTAACTCAAACTGGAGGAAGCCGCGCATGAGCATGATCGAAGAATTCAAGAACTTCGCCCTGAAGGGCAACGTCATGGACCTCGCGGTCGGTGTCATCATCGGCGGCGCATTCTCGACGATCGTGAACTCCGTCGTGAAGGATCTGATCATGCCGGTCGTCGGTCTTGCCACCGGCGGCCTGGACTTTTCAAACCTATTCGTAAAACTCGGACAGATACCGCCAACCTTCAAGGGCAATCCGGATTCGTACAAGGACTTGCAGACGGCGGGCGTCGCCGTGTTCGGCTACGGCTCGTTCATCACGACGCTGATCAACTTCATCATCCTCGCGTTCATCATCTTTCTGATGGTCAAGTTCATCAACAATCTGCGCAAGCCTTCCGAAACCACGCCGCCGCCCGCGACGCCGGAAGACGTGCTGCTGCTGCGCGAAATCCGCGACGAACTCAAGAACGCGCCGCGCGTCTAGCCGGGCAAACCCGCTCGAAACGGGCGGAACCCGTGCGATGCGCATGGGTCTGCCCAAAGAGTCACCCCGCACGCTTGGTGCGCCCACCCGCTTTTTTCTTTACGAAAGCTGTTCGCGCGGGTAGCAGCGGGACTATTATTGGGATAGATGCTCAGAGGGATGCCAAGCGGGCCGCCAAACGGTCATCGGCACGAATCATGCGCCAGGAACGTGCACCGGCGTTTTGCCGGTCACAATGACGAATGGCCCGATTCACCGTGACCTAATCACATCGATGCGCTATAAAAGATCGACGTGCGGCGCGCAAGACGGGAGTGGCCGCATGAGGACGCTGCGTTTCTTGCAATTCTTTTTCAGGCGAGTTTTTATGTCCTTCCCGAAAAAGCGTAAGCGCGTGAAGGCCGATGGCGACGAGTCTTTTCTCGCCGTGCTGCGGCATTTCAAGCCATTTGGTCAGCTCGACACGAAGATTGCCCGAGCTCGCGCCCAGGATGAACCGGTGCTGTACGCGCATGTCCTGCCGGGGCTCGATGTTCTTCTGTGCAGCGTGCGCGGCGCCCAGCCGCCGTACCCGGCCATCGACGAGCTGCACAGGCGTTGTGTCGAATCGATCACCAATGCGCTCGAGCAGCCACTCGACGGACTGGAGAACGGCGGTTACTGGTACGAGGCGAACGGCTTTGGTTTCCTCGTGTTCGCGAGCCGCGCCCGAACGCAGATCCTGAGCGAATTCGGCGCGACGGTTTCGGCGCGCAGGCGTCGCGGCACGCGCCGTCAGGACGCGGGCGATGCTGCCTCACGGCCGCTGCGTTGATCCTTCTCTGAGCTTTCCTGTTTGTCCCCGATGCATGCGGGCCTCGTGAACGAGGCCTCGCGTGCCGTTGTCTGCGCATCGACGTGCTTCGCGCAAACCCCGACTACTCCCGTAAGCGTTCCTGTCCTTTAATGGAAGCCACGCGCGAAAGCGTGATGGCGCGTGCCTTGCTGCATCGGAAGACATCCCCTTGAGGGACTACAAGGAGAACACCATGTCGGAACACGTCTACAAGCAGATCGAATTGACCGGCTCATCGCCGCAATCGAGCGATGACGCCGTGCGCGTCGCGCTCGAGAAGGCGTCGAAAACGCTGCGCAACATGCACTGGTTCGAAGTGGTGGAAACACGAGGACACATCGATGATGGCAAGGTCCTGCACTGGCAGGTGACGATCAAGGTGGGACTGCGTATCGATTGATGGCGGCGCCCCCGCGAGCCGGGGGTGGGCTTTTGGCCGATCCCGTTGGCGTTCGATGATGGATGCGTGCATGCCGGGGCCGGCTTTTTGCCGGATCCCGTTTTCGCGTCGGTCTATTAGCTCTGCCCCTGTGCGGGGCGGCAGTCACTTTCTTTGCTGCTGCAAAGAAAGTAACCAAAGAAACAGCTATCCCCAGCCTAAGCACTTCAAACCGGCCGCGGCACAGGCGATTGGCTGAATGGCCCGGCAGTAGCGAGTGCCCGCACAAGCAGACAAGGGCTTGGACCGCGCACGGTCTGACACATCGCGCCACAGAACAAACTGGTTCAGCACCAAATAGCTCCGGCCCGCTTCGCGGCCGATGGGTCAATCGGGTGCGCGCGGGCTTCTTCGATGGTTTCCCTCGCGTACCCGACGGCAGCGCGTAGCGCTGTGCCGAAGCTATTTCGTGCTGAACCAGCTCGCTAAAACATTTGGTGCGGCAGACCGTGCGCGAGCCAAGCCCGATTGGGCCTGTGAGGGCGACACTTAGGCGAGGGCCACCGCGGGCTGGCAAGCATGGCCAACGTGCGTGTGACCGCGGGCTTGGACGAGCTGCTTTCTTTGCCTACTTTCTTTGCAGCAGCAAAGAAAGTAGGTGCCGCCCCGCACAGGGGCAGTGCTAATAAACCGACACGATCACGGGATCAATCGCAAAAAAACTTACTTCGGCAACGACCCGTCGACCCCCTCGACATACCAATTGATCCGCTGCAGTTCCGGATCGGAAAGCGTCTTGCCCGCCGGCACCTTCTCCGCGCCTGACTGATCCTTGATCGGACCACTGAACACATCCCACTTGCCCGTATGCAGTTCGTCACGCTTCGCGGCAACCGCCTGCACCGCCTTCGCGGGAATCGCGCCAGTGTTCAAATCTTCGAGATCGACAGCCTTCTGCGGAATGCCGAGCCACACCGGATCGTTCTTCCACTTGCCGTCGAGCACTTGCTGGATCACCGTGTTGTAGTACACGCCCCAGTGCGCGACCACCGAGCCCAGATGCGCGCTCGGGCCAAACTTCTTCATGTTCGAATCCCAGCCGAACGCGAAGACTTTCTTCTCGGCGGCGGTATTGAGCGTCGCATTCGAATCCGTGTTCTGCAGCAGCACGTCGGCACCCTGCCCGATCAGCGTTTCGGCAGCCTGCTTTTCCTTGCCCGGATCGAACCAGCTATTGATCCAGATGACCTTCGTATGGACCTTCGGGTTCACGGAGCGCGCGCCCATCGTGTAGGCGTTGATGTTGCGCACGACTTCCGGAATCGGCACCGACGCGACGAAGCCGAGCGTGTTGGTCTTCGTCACGTAGCCCGCGGCGACGCCCGCCAGATACGCGCCCTGATACATGCGCACGTCATAGGTGCCGAAGTTCTTCGCCTTCTTGAAGCCCGTTGCCGTCAGGAAGATGGTGTCCGGGAAATCCTTCGCGACCTTCAGCGCGAAATCCTGATAGCCGAAGCTCGTCGCGAAGATGACCTTGTTGCCCTTGTTCGCGAGATCGCGGAACACGCGCTCCGAATCCGCCGACTCAGGCACGTTCTCCACGCGCGTGATCTTGATCTTGCTGCCGAACTTCGCTTCGGCTTCCTTGCTGCCCGCATCGTGCGCGAAGGTCCAGCCCGCATCGCCCGGATTGCCGAGATAGACGAACGCGACGCCCGGCGCATCCGCTGCCCGCGCGCTCAGGGCCGCGACGGTGGCGGACAATGCGACCGTCGCGGTGATCGCCTTCAGCCATGGTTTATTCATTGTGATTCTCCTGGTCGATGTTGTGTGAAGCGGTCATGCAGCCCCGCGTCAGTTTGGTCGGTCAAAAATGAGAGCGAAACCGCGATGCTGCGCGAGAACAACAGCATCAGCTCGCCGCGAAAAACGGCTTGCCGAGCGATGCGGGCGCGTTGAGCTTGATCGTGTTCGGGTTGCGCGAGATGAGCACGAGCACGACGATCGTTGCGATATACGGCAGCATCGCGAGGAATTGCGTCGGTACGGGCACGCCGATCGCCTGCGCGTAAAACTGCAGCGCCATCACCGCGCCGAAGAGCAGCGCACCGATCAGCAGGCGGCCCGGCCTCCAGGTCGCGAACACGACGAGCGCAAGCGCAATCCAGCCGCGGCCCGAAGTCAACTGTTCCTGCCAGACGTGCAGATAGACGATCGAGTAATAGCCGCCCGCGATGCCGGCCATCGCGCCGCCGAAGAGCGTCGCGCCATAACGCACGCCGACGACCGGAAAGCCCACCGCATGCGCGACCGCGGGCGATTCGCCGACCGAGCGCAGCACGAGCCCCGCGCGCGTCTTGTAGAGGAACCAGCCGATCACGCCGAACATGATGAACGCGAGATAGCCGAGCGGCGTGAGCGAGAAGATCGCGGGGCCGAGCACGGGAATGTTCGCGAGGCCGGGAAGCGGCATCACGTCGATGCTCGCGCGCACCGCCGCCGACGTATACGGCTTGCCGACATACGCCGAAAAGCCGATGCCGAAGATCGTCAGCGACAGGCCCGTCGCGACCTGATTGGCGAGCATCGTGATGGTGAGAAAGCCGAACAGCAGCGCCATCGCGAGTCCCGCGAACACGGACGCGACGATGCCCAGCCACGGACTTCCGGTGATCGCGGTGACGGCGTAGCCGGTGACGGCGCCCATCAGCATCATCCCTTCGACGCCGAGATTCAGGACGCCCGATTTTTCCGCGACGAGTTCGCCCGCGCCCGCGTACATCAGCGGGATGGCGGCGATCACGGCGCTCGACGCGAGGTTGCTGGCCTGATTGATGTCCATTTTTATTGCCTCGTCATGCGGCGTGATGCGCAGGCGTCCTGCGCTTGATGCGGTAATTCACGAACAGGTCGCAGCCGAGCAGGCAAAAGAGCAGCAAGCCCTGAAACACGCCCGCGAGCGCTTGCGGCAATTGCAGCGAGGTCTGCACGGCTTCGCCGCCGAGATACAGGAGCGCCATCAGCAGGCTCGCGAGCACGATGCCCACCGGATGCAGACGTCCCACGAACACGACGATGATCGCCGTGAAGCCGTAGCCCGGCGACCAGCCCGCCTGAAGCTGGCCGATCGGACCGGCCACTTCGCCCATGCCGGCAAGGCCCGCGAGGCCGCCGGACAAGAGCAGCGATGTCCAGATCGTTTTCTTGTCGGAGAAACCGGCGTAGCGCGCGGCGAGCGGTGCAAGACCGCCGACGTTCATCCGGAAGCCCGCGAAGCTCTTGCGCATGAAGAGCCACACGCACGGAATCGCGATCGCCGTCAGAAACACCGACGCGTTGATGCGCGTGCCCTTGAGCCACGCCCAGTGCCAGTCGCCGTAGAGACGCGGGAACAGCGCATCGTCGCCGAACATCGCCGAGATCGGGAAGTTCATGCCTTCCGGGTCGCGCCACGGGCCGCTCACCAGATAGATCAGCAATTGCGCCGCGACGTAGGTGAGCATCAGGCTCGTCAGGATTTCGTTGGTGTTGAAGCGGCTCTTCAGCAGCGCGGGAATCCCCGCCCACACCATCCCGCCGATGACGCCGCCCGCCATCATCAGCGGCAGCGTCCACCAGCCGGAAGCATCGCCGACATGGATCGCGATGCCGCCCGCGACGATGCCGCCGAGCAGCATCTGCCCTTCCGCGCCGATGTTCCACACGTTCGCGCGATAGCCGACCGCGAGCCCGAGTCCGATCAGACACAACGGCGACGCTTTCAGCACGAGCTCGGACCAGCCGTTGACGCTCGACAGCGGCTCGATGAAGAACGCGTGCATCGCGCGCAACGGGTCCTGGCCGACGAGACTGAAAATCAGAAAGCCGATGACGAGCGTCGCGACGGCGGCAACCACCGGCACCGCGAGCTGCATGGCGCGCGAGGGCGTCGGGCGCGCTTCGAGTCGATAGGGGAAGATCATCGTGCTTAATGCTTCAAGAGAGAGTCGGGTTCGGCGGCGGGCGCGGACTTGCCTTCGAAAAGGCCGGCCATGAAGAGGCCGACTTCCTCCGCGTTGGTTTCGCTCGTCTTGCGCACCGGCGAGAGCTTGCCGCGCGCGATCACGGCGAGCCGGTCGCAGATGTCGAAGAGTTCTTCGAGCTCCTCGGAAATGACGAGGATGGCCACGCCCCGCGCCGACAGATCGAGCAGTTGCTGGCGGATGAAGCCCGCCGCGCCGACATCGACGCCCCAGGTCGGCTGCGCGACCACGAGCACCTTCGGCTCCTGAAGAATCTCGCGCCCGACGATGAACTTCTGCAGGTTGCCGCCCGACAGGCTCTGCGCGAGCGCATCGCTGCCGCCGCAGCGCACGTCGAACGACTTGATGCAGCGCTCGGCGAACGACTTCACCGTGCCCGATCTGATCCAGCCGCCGCGCACCATGTTTTCGCGATGCGCGGTGAGCAGACCGTTATCGGCGAGGGACATCGCCGGAACCGCGCCGCGCCCGAGGCGTTCCTCGGGCACGAACGCGAAGCCGAGCCGGCGTCGTCCGCCCGCGGTCAGACGCGCGGCGGACTTGCCGCAGATCGAGACGGCATCGGGCGCGACGTGACGGTCGCGGATTTCGCCCGAGAGCGCCGCGAGCAGTTCCGCCTGTCCGTTGCCCGACACGCCCGCGATGCCGAAGATCTCGCCCGCGTGCACGGAAAACGAGACGTTCTCCAGCGATGTGCCGAACGGATCGGGGCTCGCCACCGACAGGTTCTTCACCGCGAGCCGCACCTCGCCCGGATTGTGCTCGCGGCGCGTGTAGTCGGGTAGCGAATGGCCGACCATCAGTTGCGCGAGCGATGCCTGCGTTTCCTTGCGCGGATCGACGTTGCCGGTCACGCGCCCGCCTCGCATCACGGTGGCGTTTTCGCAGAGCGACTGGATTTCGTCGAGCTTGTGGCTGATGTAGAGAATGCTGCAACCTTCGGAGGCGAGGCGTCGCAGCACCTTGAAGAGTTTCTGCACGGCCTGCGGCGTGAGCACCGAGGTCGGCTCGTCCATGATGAGCAGACGCGGATTCTGCAGCAGGCAGCGCACGATTTCCACGCGTTGCCGCTCGCCGACGGTGAGGCTGTGCACGTGCCGCTGCGGATCGACATCGAGGCCGTAGTCCTTCGACACTTCGCGGATGCGTTTGCCGAGCGCCTTCATGTCGAACTTCTCGTCGAGCGCGAGCGCGATGTTCTCGCCGACCGTAAGCGTCTCGAACAGCGAGAAGTGCTGAAACACCATGCCGATGCCGAGCTTGCGCGCGGCGGCCGGGCTGCCGATCTCGACCGTTTCGCCCTGCCAGCGGATTTCGCCTTCATCCGGGCGCACCGCGCCGTAGATGATTTTCATCAGCGTGGATTTGCCCGCGCCGTTCTCGCCGAGCACGGCGTGAATTTCCCCCGGCATGACGACGAGATTCACGCCGTCGTTCGCCTTGACGGACGGATACTGTTTGCTGATACCCGACAACGCCAGGCGCGGTGGCGTCATCGACGTGGAAATGGCGTCGCCCATTGAAATCCAGAAATGCGCCTGGCCACCGAGCAGACCGGGCTGGAAAAGTTACCGCTCACGAGCGCGTGACACGGCGGTGTCGCACAAACTCATATCGCGGGCAGAATTTACAGAATTCGGGACGCTAAGTCGATAACTCAAAATTATGTGTTGCGTACCGCTAAAGCCAGTGTTTGCGGGTAAGCCACACCTTGACGAAATTTTTACGTCATATTAAAAATGATATGTTGCACCCCCGCATCGATCAGCCAGAACATATAGTGGAGATAACATGAGTCAGCAACGCGAGGCGATCGATACGTATCTGTTACGCGTCTTGCATACCCTCTTGATGGAACGCAGCGTGACGCGTGCGGCCGTCAAGCTCAATCAGTCGCAACCCGCCATCAGCGCCGCCTTGCGCCGGTTGCGCGATATCACCGGCGACCCGTTGCTCGTGCGCGGCAAGTCCGGCATGGTGCCGACCGAATATGGTCTGCGCCTGCTCGAACCTACGCAGAACGCGCTGCGCGAAATCGAGCGCATCAAGGTCCAGCAGCACAACTTCGATCCTTCGACGTCGGTGCGGTGCTATCGCATCGGCTGTCCCGACTATCTGAACGTGCTGTTCGTGCCGACCGTCGTCGAACGATTCCGGCAGGCTGCGCCCGACGCGACGCTCGAGTTCCATTCGCTCGGCCCCGCGTTCGATTACGAGCTGGCGCTCGAGGACGGCAAGCTCGATATCGTCGTGGGCAACTGGCCCGAGCCGCCCGAACAGTTGCACCTCTCCAATCTGTTCGTCGACAAGATCGTGTGTCTCGTCAGCAATCAGCATCCGTTCGCCAAGCGCGGCGGGCTCACGCTCGATCAGTACCTGAACGCGCCGCATCTCGCGCCGACGCCCTATTCCGTCGGGCAGCGCGGTGCGATCGACGTGCATCTTGCGCGGGAGCGTTTGAAGCGTCATGTCGTCGTTACGTTGCCGTACTTCAATCTCGCGCCTTATGTGTTGATCAAGTCGGATCTCGTCTTCACGACGACGCGGCTTTTCGCGGACCATTACGCGCGGTTTCTGCCGCTCGCGGTCGTGCCGGCGCCGCTCGATTTCCCGCCGATGCAGTATTACCAGTTGTGGCATGAGCGGTGTCATTATTCCGATGAGGTTCGCTGGCTGCGGGGGCTCGTCGCCGAGGCGACGCGGTCGTTGATCGATCAGCCTTGATGTTGCTTTTGGTTTTTCGCTCGCTTGTCTTTGCGTTCGTTCGTGAAACCTGTTTTCGCGTCGGTCTATTTGCTCTGCCCCTCCCCGGGGCGGGGGTCACTTTCTTTGCTGCTGCAAAGAAAGTAACCAAAGAAACAGCTTTCCCCAGCCTAAGCACCTCACACCGGCCGCGGCACAGGCAATTGGCCTAATGGCCCGGCAGTAGAGAGTGCCCCCACAAGCAGACAAGGGCTTGGACCGCGCACGGTCCGACCCATCGCACCACACAACAAACTGGTTCAGCACCAAATAGCTCCGGCCCGCTTCGCGGCCGATGGGTCAATCGGGTTTGCGCACGCTTCTTCGATGGTTTCCCTTGCATACCCAACGGCAGCGCGTAGCGCTGTGCCGGAACTCTTTGGTGCTGAACCAACGCGCCAAAACATTTAGTGCGGCAGACCGTGCGCGAGCCAAGCCCGGATGGGCCTTCGAGGGCGACACTTAGGCGAGTGCCGCCTGCGGCTGGCAAGCATGGCTAACGTGCGTGTGACCGCGGGCGGTGAGAAGCTGCTTTCTTTGGTTACTTTCTTTGCAGCAGCAAAGAAAGTGACCCCCGCCCCGGGGAGGGGCAGTGCTAATAGACCACCGCGAACTCAGGCCATCCATAGAAGCCGAAAAGCAAGCCCCCGCCCAAACCGAACCCTCACAAACCCGAAGCCTCAACCAGCCCCCGCGCCAGGCGATTATGGCGCTCCACCACCGCGCCCAAATCGACCGTCGTCAACCGCCCATCCTTCACCACGATCTTCCCATCGATAACACTCGTCGACACCTGCGACGGCGCGCAGAACACCAGCGCCGCCACCGGATCATGCAACGCGCCCGCAAACGCCGTCTGCGAAAGATCGAACGACACGAAATCCGCCGCCATCCCAGGCGCGAGCGCGCCGATATCATCGCGATTGAGCACTTTCGCGCCACCGAGCGTCGCGATTTCAAGCGCCTCACGCGCCGTCATCGCATCCGGACCGAACCCGACACGCTGCAAAAGCAGCGCCTGCCGCACTTCCGCGACCATCTGCGCGCCATCGTTCGACGCCGAGCCGTCCACGCCGATACCAACCGGCACGCCCGCATCACGCATCGCGCGGATCGGCGCGATGCCGGATGCCAGCCGCATGTTCGAGCAGGGACAATGCGCGACGCCCGTTCCCGTGCGCGCGAACAGTTCGATGCCCGGCTTGTCCAGTTGCACGCAGTGCGCATGCCACACGTCATGCCCGACCCAGCCGAGGTCCTCGGCATATTCCGCGGGCGTCATGCCGAATTTCTCGCGGCTGTACGCGACATCGTTCACGTTCTCGGCCAGATGCGTGTGCAGCGACACGCCGTATTCGCGCGCAAGCAGCGCCGCGTCGCGCATCAATTCGCGGCTCACCGAAAACGGCGAGCAAGGCGCGACGACCACGCGCAGCATCGCGTAGCGGCCTTCGTCGTGATACGTCTCGATCAGGCGCTGCGAGTCCTTCAGAATCGCGTCCTCCTTTTCGACGACCGAATCGGGCGGCAAGCCGCCATCCCTCTGTCCCACGCTCATGCTGCCGCGCGCCGCATGAAAACGCATGCCGATTTCGCGCGCCGCCGCGATGCTGTCATCGAGCCGGCTGCCGTTCGGATAGATATACAGATGGTCGCTCGACGTCGTGCAGCCGGAAAGCAGCAGCTCGGCCATCGCGGTCTTGGTCGAGATGTCGATCATGTCGGGCGTGAGATGCGCCCAGATCTTGTAGAGATTCGTGAGCCAGCCGAACAACTCGGCGTTTTGCGCCGCGGGAATCGCCCGCGTCAGGCTCTGATACATGTGATGGTGCGTGTTGACGAGGCCCGGAATCACGAGATGGCCGCGCATGTCGAGCACCTCGTCGGCGGTTTGCGGCAATTCGCTCGTCGGTCCCGCCTGCACGATCCGGTTGTCTTCGATATACATGCCGCCGTCGCGAATTTCACGGCGCTGCTCGTCCATCGTGACGAGCATGTGAGCGTTTTTGACCAAAAGACTGCGTGGCATCTGCGTTATCTCCAGAGACGGTAAGGGAACCAGTAAAAGCCCCGGTTACCCAGCGTCTGCCGCCGTCTTCGGGACGCGGCAAATATCCATCGATACTGCGCGCACCGCCACTGTCCGCAATCAAAAAATCGGACGCAATCAGACTGCCGTCATAGTCGTCTTCACGGCGGCGATATATTCCCGATTTTTGGCGCGGGTAGCATCGCCGGAAGAGTCGTCGGGAAGCCGCCGGGAACGTCGGCGAACCCTTTGCGGCAAGGCTTACGCGCCGCTGTCATGCGTTGGGCATTATCTTTCCTATCGCGGGCGCACAGCGCGTCTCAAATTCCTACAATGCTGTACACGGCGCGCATCTGAAACGCCGACGGGTATGTAGCCACTGACGTGGAGCCTCGATCCGCCGCAGACGCACTGACGTTTCAAGGTGCCGAATTTCGGATCGATGCGCAAAGCCGGATCTCGCACAACTCAAGGAAACTGCGAATGGGCAAGCTCACCACCCACGTCCTCGACACCGCGCACGGCCGCCCGGGCGCAAACATCAAAGTCGAGCTGTTCGCGCTCAACGGCGACGCCCGCCGCGCGATCAAGACCATCCACACCAACGACGACGGCCGCGCCGATGCGCCGCTGCTCGAAGGCGCCGATCTGGAAACCGGCGAATACGAACTGGTGTTCCACGCGGGCGACTACTTCGCCACGATCGGCGTGAAGGTGCCCGAGCCGCGCTTCGTCGATCGCGTCGTGTTGCGCTTCGGCATCGCGGATTCCGGCGCGCACTATCACGTGCCGCTGCTCGTATCGCCGTGGGCGTACAGCACGTATCGCGGCAGCTAAAACATATATATCGCGCCCGTCCCCATAAATCTGACGATGTGCGCATAACGAATCGGTAGTGGAGGAGTACATGGAAGGCTTTGTCACCGACTGGCTCAATCTCGTATTGCGCTGTCTGCACGTCATCGTCGCGATCGCATGGATCGGCGAATCGTTCTACTTCGTTGCGCTCGATAACAGTCTGAAACCGCCCACGGACCCGAACGCGCGCCGTCGCGGCGTGTTCGGCGATTTCTGGCACGTCCACGGCGGCGGCTTCTATCACATGCAGAAGTATTCCGTCGCGCCGCAGGACATGCCGGAGAACCTGCACTGGTCGTTCTGGCCGTCCTACACCACGTGGATGTCGGGCTTCGGCCTCTTCTTCGTGCTGTATCTGCTGTCGCCGAGCACCTATCTCATCGACAAGAGCGTGCTCGACATGGGCCCGGTCGTCGCCGTGTCCGCCGCGCTCGGCTTCCTGATGGCCGGCTGGATCGTGTACGACACGCTGTGCCGCGTGCTCGGCACCAACGACAAGCTGCTCGGCATCTGCGTCGGCATCTACGTGCTGGTCGCGGCGTTCATTGCGTGCCATGTGTTCGCGGGCCGCGCCGCCTATCTGATCACCGGCGCGATGATCGCGACGATCATGTCGGCGAACGTGTTCTTCGTCATCATTCCGGGCCAGCGCAAGATGGTCGCCGCGATGCTCAAGGGCGAAACGCCGAACGCGATCTACGGCAAGCGCGGCAAGCAGCGCTCCGTGCACAACACGTATTTCACGCTGCCGGTGGTGTTCGCGATGCTGTCGAACCACTACGCGATGACCTACACGCACAAGTTCAACTGGCTGATTCTCGTGCTGATCATGCTGGCGGGCGCGCTCATTCGCCAGTTCTTCGTGATGCGCCATCGCGGCCAGGTGCTGTGGTACATGCCGGTCGCGGGTCTGGTGCTGGTGCTCGGCGCGTTCGCTTGGACGATGCCCGCGCCGACCGTGGCGGTCGCACAGGCCGCCGGTGCGCCGACGATCAAGGTCTCCGACATTCAGCCGATCATCCAGCAACGTTGCGCGACCTGCCACTCCGCGCATCCGACGATGATGGGCAGCGCGCCCGCCGGCGTGTTGCTCGATACGCCCGCCGAGATCAAGCAGAACGCCCAGCGCGTGCATCAGCAAGCCGTGACGCTGAAGGCGATGCCGCTCGGCAATGTCACGCAGATGACCGATGCCGAGCGTCAGAAGGTGGCGGCGTGGTTTGCAGGCGGCGCCGTCGAATAAGTCTGCCGTTCCGAGTCGAGAAATGCCCCGCTGATGTTCGAGCGGGGCATTTTTTATTCAACGCGCGAAGTAGTCCTTCACCGCGCGAATCACGGTATCGATATCCGCGCGCGACACATCGCGATGCGTGACGAAGCGCGACGCATAGAGCATCTGCATGAGAATGCCGCGCTCCTTCAGAAAGGCTTCGAGCGGTGCGCAATGCGCTTCGGGAATCTGAGCGAAGACCATGTTCGTCGAGTGCGATTGCACCTCGATTCCATCGATTTGCGCAAGGCCCGCGGCGAGATGAGCAGCGTTGTCGTGATCCTGCGCGAGCGCGTCGACGTGATGATCGAGCGCATACAGACACGCCGCGGCGAGCAGGCCCGACTGACGCATGCCGCCGCCGAGCACCTTGCGCCAGCGGCTCGCGACATCGATCAACGCCTTCGATCCGACCAGCACCGAACCGACCGGTGCGCCCAGACCCTTCGAGAAGCAGACCGACACGCTGTCGAACGGCGCGCACAGATCCCTGACCGGCTTGTCCGACGCCACCGCGGCATTGAACACGCGCGCGCCGTCGAGATGCGTGGACAAACCGCGATCGCGCGCGAGCTTCGTCGCCTTTGCCACGTAATCGGCCGGCAGCACCTTTCCGCCGATGGTGTTCTCGAGCGCCAGCAGACGCGTGCGCGCGAAGTGGTTGTCGATCGGCTTGATCGCGGCCGCGATCTTGTCGAGCGGCAACGAGCCGTCGGGCGCGTTTTCGATCGGCTGCGGCTGAATGCTGCCGAGCACCGCCGCGCCGCCGCCTTCGTATTTGTACGTGTGCGCGGACTGCCCGACGATGTACTCGTCGCCGCGCTCGCAATGCGCCATCAACGCGGCGAGGTTGCTTTGCGTGCCGCTCGGGAAGAACAGGCCCGCTTCCTTGCCCGTGCGTTCGGCAAGCGCGGCCTGAAGGCGGATGACGGTGGGATCGTCGCCCCAGACATCGTCGCCGACTTCGGCGGCCGACATGGCGGCGAGCATGGACTGGCTGGGACGGGTGACGGTATCGCTGCGAAGATCGATCATCGTGGGTTGGGGGTCATCGGAAATGAACTGCTTATCTTAACGCCCCAAAAGCAAAAGGACCGGTCTTACCGCACCGGTCCTTCCCTTGCCCGAAAAAAGCGGTCTAGCGCATCGCCTCGTCCGTCAGCCACAGCGATTCCTTCAGATCCAGCTCGTTGAGGTTGTGCCCTTCGCCACCGCCGCGATCGACGACGATGTAATCGCTCACCTTCCCCAACGCGAGCAGCGGATGGTGCCACACGCCTTTCGCGTAGTTCACGCCCTGCCAGCCGCTCGTGACGAACGCGCGAATCTTCGACTCGTCGAGATCGCCGGCGGGCGCGACGACGACGAGATACGGCCGGTCATCGAGCGGAATGAACGCCTGGCTGCCGAGCGGATGCCGTTCCATCATCTTGCATTCGAACGGCAGCGTGCGCGGCTGGCCGCGAAAGAGATTGACGATCGCATCGCCGCCCTGATCCGTCACGTCCACGTTGCACAGATCGTGAAAGCGGATCGTGGTGCCGAGGTTGATCGGGATCTGCTTCGCGCCATCGAGTTCGATGACATCGCCATAAGGCTTGAACGCAGCGCGCGTCAACGGTTCGATAGCGAGCTTTTTCATCATGCGAGGGTTCCGAAGAGACGAAGACGCGACACGCCGCCGTCGGGATAAATATTGAAGCGCACGTGCGTCACCGGGCCGAGCGCCGCCACTTCCGACTCGAAGAAATGCTGCTTGTCCATCTGCAGCTTCTGCTCGCCGAGCAGCACGGGCCAGAACATGGCCTGCGTGACGAGGGAACTGTCCGTGCCGCCCTTCACGTAAGCCGCCTGAAGCGAGCAGCGATCCGGGAAATTGCCCTTGAAGTGCGCGGTATCCACTTCGACCTTCTTGATGACGCCCGGCTGCGCCAGCGCGACGATACACCAGTCGTTGCCCGGCTCGCGACGACGACGCGTCTCCCAGCCGTCGCCCATATTCACGCCGCGGCCCGGCATCAGCAGCGTCGATGCGAGGCCGAAGTGCTGGTTGTTCGTGCCCACCATGTACGCGCCGTTTTCCATCGCGCCGAGATCGACGAGCTGGTTGCGGTCCGCGTTGCTCCAGTCGAGCTGCGGCTGGCCGTACACGCGCAGACGCGCGATGCCGCCGTCCGGATAGATGTTCACGCGCAGATGCGTGAACGGCTGCTCGGCCTTGACTTCGAGATAGTGGTGATGGTTGCCCTGAAGCGTCGTCGACGGGACGATTTCCGTCCATTGGGTCGACTGATTCGGCGAACCGTCGGCGACATGCGCGCCTTCGATCGACGCCGCCGGCGGGAAATTGCCGGTGAAGTGGCTCGTGTCCACGTCGATGCCCTTGATCACGCCCGGACGCGCCAGCTTGACGATGCACCAGTCATAGCCCGTCGTGCGCTTGCGGCGCGTTTCCCAGCCGTCCATCCACTTGCCGTGGTCGTCGTACTTGCCGGGAATGAACACCGCCGGCTCCGGGTTCAGCATGCGGTCCTTCGGCGCGAAGAAATCGTCGCTCGCCTCGAGTGCCTGCGCGCCCAGACGCGGATCCGCGAGGTTCACATAGCGGCGCGTGAATTCGGGCGCGTTGGGATCGAGTGTCGGGATTGCCATTTGTCTGCTTCCTTGCTTTTCGTTCGGTTGTGACGGTTGATGCGGATTACGCAGCCTGGATCAGGTCGTTCAGCCTGAAACGCGCGATCCGGTAAATCTGGTCGAGACTCGTGCGCAGTTCTTCGGCGCGGTCGTGATTCACGCGCTTTTCGAAGTTCGCGATGATGCCGTGACGGTCATACCCGCGCACCGCGAGAATGAACGGAAAACCGAATTTTTCGCGATATCGCGTATTGAGCGATTGCAGCCTGTCGAACTCTTCCTGCGTGCATAGACCGAGGCCCGCGCCGCTTTGCTCGCGAGTCGATTCGGCCGTCAGTTCGCCGCGCACCGCCGCCTTGCCCGCGAGTTCCGGGTGCGCGTTGATGAGCGCGAGCTGCTTCTCTTCGCCCGCGGTTTCGACGATATGCGACATCGCCGTGTGCAGCGTGTCGATGTCCTTGAACGGACGCTGTCGCGCCGCCGCTTCCGGCACCCACGGCGAATGTTCGAAGATGCCCGCGAGCACCGTCACGAACGTGTCGGCGGGCATGGTATTGAGTTGGTCGAGTGTGTATTGCATCGCCTTCATGCCGCCGTCCCGTTGTTGGTTTTCTCGAAAGGATGTTGCTCGCGCCAGTGACGCGCGATGTCGACACGCCGCGTGACCCACACGCGATCGTGCTTCTCGATGTGATCGAGGAATTTCTGCAGGCCGCGGAAACGCCCGGGACGTCCGAGCAGGCGGCAGTGCATGCCGATGGACAGCATCTTCGGCGCTTCGTCGCCTTCTTCGTAGAGCACGTCGAACGCGTCTTTCAGATACGTGAAGAAGTGTTCGCCCGTGTTGAAACCCTGAGGCGTCGCGAAGCGCATGTCGTTCGTGTCGAGCGTGTACGGCACGATCAGATGCGGCTTCTTCCCGCCGCCCGTCACCTCCACTTCGGTCCAGAACGGCAGGTCGTCGCCGTAGTTGTCCGAGTCGTAGAGAAAGCCGCCGTATTCGGCGACCAGCCGATGTGTGTTGGGACTGTCGCGTCCGGTGTACCAGCCGAGCGGCCGCACGCCCGTCACGCGCTCGATCGCTTCCATGCCGAGGCGCATGTGCTCCGCCTCGCGCTCCGGCGACATGTCCTGATAGTGAATCCAGCGATACCCGTGACACGCGATTTCATGCCCCAGTTCGACGAACGCCTTCGCCAGTTCCGGGTGCCGCTCGATCGCCATACCGACGCCGAAAATCGTCAGCGGCATGGCGCGCTTTTCGAATTCGCGCAGGATGCGCCACACGCCTGCACGCGAGCCGTATTCGTAAATCGACTCCATGCTCATGTGCCGCGAGGGATACGCCGCCGCGCCCACGATTTCCGACAGAAACTGCTCCGAGCCCGGATCGCCGTGCAGCACGCAATTCTCGCCGCCCTCTTCGTAATTGAGCACGAACTGCACGGCGACGCGCGCGCGTCCCGGCCAGTTCGCCTGCACCGGGTGGCGGCCGTAGCCGATCAGGTCGCGTGGGTATTTCGGATCGAGTGACATGGCAGGCGTTGAACTCAAGCGTTGAAAAAAGCGGGATTGTCGACGATTCAGTGTAGCTAAAAGACCCGGGCCCGCCCATACATCAGGTCAGATATTCCGGGTCACGTCGTCCGTATGTGTCGGTCCGAAGCGCCATCAGCGCGGGCTGAAATCCGACAGCACGCCGTCGTACCGTTTCGCGAGCGGACGCGCATAATCGCCGCGTTTCGCGGTGTGGAGCCTCAACGCGATCAGCGCCTCCGCCCATTTCACCGCGGCCGTCACCCCCTCCACCACCGGCGCGCCGATCGCGTCTTCCACCTCGCGGCAGAACTCAGCCATGCCCGCGCAGCCGAGCACGATCGCATCGGAGCCGTCCTCGTCGAGCGCGCGCCGGCATTCGTCGATGATCGTCTGACGCGCGGGCGAGCCCGGCACGTCGAGTTCGAGCACGGGGACGTCGGTTGCGCGCACGTTCTTGCAGAAGCGCGTCATGCCGTAGCGCTCCGCCAGATGCCAGGCCATGCCGACCGTGCGCTGCAACGTGGTCACGACGGAAAAGCCCGGCGCGATCACGCTCGCCGCGTGCATCGCCGCTTCCGCGATGCCGATCACCGGACCGCGCGCCAACTCACGCGCGGCGTAAAGGGCCGGATCGCCGAAGCAGGCGATCACGTAGCCGTCGAAGCCCTGTTTCTCTCCGGCCTCCACTTCGGCCAGAAGCCCGAACGACGCGATCGCCTCGTCGTAATAGCCTTCGATGGACGCCGGGCCCATCGTCGGGCTGACGGCGACGATCTCGGTGCCGGGCGCGGCGACCTCGCGGGCGCAGCGGCCCATCGAGTCGGTCATGCGCTGCGTCGTGTTCGGGTTGATCAGTTTGATGCGCATTGCTGTTCTCCAGACTGCTTTGGAAGGTTCTCTCAGGTTCTATCGTTCGTTATAGGTCAAGCTTCACACCGGGCGCTTGCGATCGGCGAGGAAAAAGTAGAACACCGCAGCCAGGCCCGCACCGATGAACCACGAGAAATTCGCCGCGCCTTCGAGCGACGGCAGCATCACGCAGAGAATCGCGATCACGGCGGCCGGCAGGAGCGCCATCACCGCCCGGCGGTTCACGCCCTTCGTGTACCAGTACTTGCCTTCCTCGGACACCGAGTAGAGATCGTCCACTGCGAGCTTGCCGCGCTTCACGAGATAGAAGTCGAGGATCAGCACGCCGTACAACGGTCCGATGAAGCTGCCGAGAATATCCAGCGTGTAGTGGATCACGGCCGGGTTGTTGAACAGGTTCCACGGCGTGATGAAGATCGACGCGGTCGCGGCCATCATGCCGCCCATACGCCAGCTGATGAGCTTCGGCGCGACGTTGGAGAAATCGAAGGCCGGCGACACAAAGTTGGCCACGATGTTGATGCCGATAGTCGCGATCGTGAAGGTCAGCGCACCGAGAATCACGGCGGTCGGATGATCGATGCGGCCCACGGTTTCGACGGGATCGGTAATCAGTTGGCCGAACACGGGCAGCGTCGCCGCGGTCGTGATAACGGTCACCAGCGAGAACGCCAGGAAGTTGACCGGCAGACCCCAGAAGTTGCCGCGCTTAACGCTGCGGAAGCTCTTGCAGTAGCGCGAGAAGTCACCGAAGTTGAGCATCGGGCCGGAGAAGTACGAGACGACGAGCGAGATCGCGGTAATCATCACGGGAATCACTTCCATGCCGTGATACTTCACGCCACCCAGATTCAGTCCGATGTTCTTGATGCCCGCGCGCCACACCATATAGCCGGCGAGCATGAACATCACGACATAGACGGCGGGACCGGCGAAGTCGATGAACTTCTTGATCATCTCCATGCCGCGCCAGAACACGATGGCCTGCAGCACCCAGAGCAGCATGAAGCCCGCCCAGCCGAGCGCCGAGAGCCCGACGAAGCCGTACTTGTGCACATCGGCGTAAGGCATCAGCGACGGCACGAACTTCAACACGACGATGACGAGCGCGCTCGAAGCCAGGTACGTCTGGATCCCGTACCACGCGACCGCGATGAGCCCGCGAATCACGGCCGGAATGTTCGCGCCGAGCACGCCGAAGGTGGCGCGGCACGCGACCGGATACGGCACGCCGGCCACCTGGCTCGGCTTTGCGATCATGTTGCAGAGCGCGTTCACCAGCCCGATGCCGATCAGCAATGACACCAGCACTTGCCAGCTCGTCAGGCCGAGCGCGAAGAGACTCCCGGCGAACACATAACCGCCGACGCTATGCACGTCCGACATCCAGAACGCGAAGATGTTGTACGCGCCCCAGGTCTGGTTCTTGAGCGGCGCGAGGTCCTCGTTGTAAAGGCGATCGCTGTAACCTGCGGGCAGATTCGGATCGTGTCCTGCTGTCTGCTCTTCGTATTGCGGCAGGGCTGAGCTGCCGGGTGCACTGAACTGGGCCATGACGTCTCCTTCATTGGCTGCTTGCGTAGTGAAAAGATGCAAATGCTGATGTGACGAGCTTCGATCTGATGCCTTCGCTGATATCGAATCGGCGCGGCATTCTTCGGATTTGCGTTTTCGCCCTGTGGCGACTTTCATTTCACGCTCACACGAGCGTCCTGTTCGATGCGGCCCACGCTGCGGATTTTTTGCGCGTGCGACTCTCCGCGTGCCCGGCGCGGCGCGCGGGGCACGGTCTCCAATTATTTAGTCCTGCTACATTCAGCCGATGGCAGATTCTCCGATCTGCCTCGTCATTGCGCTTACGTATCCAGCGCCCTTTCGCGCTCGGCGGGCTTCGTGAATACTTCCTTCAGATCGACCGCGCCGCGCGCCGGCCGCTCCAGCATCTTCAATTCGACATCGCGCAGATGCTGCGCCATCAGAACAGCCGCTTTCGTGGCGTCGCCGGCATCGAGCGCGGCGAGAATCTCTTCGTGGTCCTCGAACGAGCACGAGCTCTTTCCGAGCGATTCGTACAACGCCGAGATCAGCGTCGAGCGCGCGACGAGTCCCGACAGACATTCGCACAACACCGTATTGCCGGTCAGCGCCGCGAGCTCAGTGTGGAACTCGCCGGAAAGCCGGATCCACGAGGAAAAATCGTGGCTCTCGAATGCGCGGCGCTCTTTGCCGATGGTGGCGCTGATCGACTTCAGCCGACGCATGCCGTGTCCTTGCGCGATCCGCTCCACCACCGCCAGCTCGATGATGCGGCGCATCTCGAACACTTCATGCACTTCCTGCAGCGACGGACTTGCGACAAACGCGCCGCGATTCGGCTCCAGATCGACCAGCCGCTCGTTCGACAGTTGCGCGAGCGCCTGACGGACCGTGCCGCGCTTCACCGCGAACACCTCGCACAACTGCGCCTCGGTCAGCTTCGCGCCCGGCGCCAGGCGATGCTCGAGGATCGCGGCGCGGATATTTTCGGCGATCGACTCGGCATTCGCCCCGTTCGGCGCGGCCGGTAAAGCATTCGATTCAGCACTACGGTTGGTGTCGGACATGATGTGCTCGCTTGCATGTTAAGCATCTTAGAATCGACATAAAGATTGTCAACAATTCATTTTGAGATTCTGCGACTCAAGGTCTTTTCCGTGGTGTCGAATCCGGCTCTACTCCAGTGCGGACGGACGTCTGAGCGAATTCACCAAGTTTTTGTCAGCATTGCCAGCACTTTTTTGTCGACAATCTCATCCTCGGGTCTGGTGCGCGGTTGACCCCTGGATGGTGCACAACAAGACCGTTAGTTGCTTAATAAGGTTAAAAATTAGGCGCTCGCTGGAGCGCCCTGTTCTTTCCGCGTCAAGCCAGATGCGGATAGTCCGACAGCTTCAACGTAAATCCCCGCTCGGTCGCCACGAGGTGAGCAGTCGCACCGAAAGGAAGCGTCAGAAGATTCTCCACATGCCCGAATTGCAGGCCCGTCACCACCGGAATGCCGATCACGGATCTGACCTGCTCGATCATCGCGTCGAGCGAATAGCCGTTGTCGTAATCCGAAAGCCGGCCGCCCGAGAATTCGCCCATCACGATCGCCTGCTGACGTCCGAGCATGCCCGACTGATGCAACTGATAAATCATCCGCTCGATCCGGAACGGATGCTCGTTCACATCTTCGATGTAGAGAATCCCGCCCTCGATCGGCGGCATATACGGCGTGCCGACAAGCGACGCCAGAATCGCGAGATTGCCGCCCCACAGCATGCCGGTCGCATCCACGGTCTGCCGCTGCGGCGTTTTGCTCGTCACGGTGAAGCTCGAATGGGAAATCGCGTTCCAGAAGTGCTGCATCGTGAACGAACTCGTCTGTTCGGCGCCGAAATCGCCCGCGAACATGGGCCCGCCGAAGCTTTTCACGCCAGCGTGGGCGAAGAGCGCGCACTGGATCGCTGTGAAATCGCTGTGGCCGACGATCGCGACCGGCTGATCGGCGAGTCTGCGCAAGCCGAGATAGTCGAGTCCGTGCAGGATGCGCGATGCGCCATAGCCGCCGCGCACCGCAAGTACGATGTCTGGCAACGGCCGCGATGCGTCCGCGAGGCGGTTGAGATCGGCCGCGCGCTCGGCGTCAGTGCCGCCGAAGCGCTGGAAACGCCGCCGCGTCGCATCGACGTTTTCCAGGCGATGCCCTTCCCTGCGCAATCGCCCGAGGGCGCGCTCCACAGCCGCCGGATCGTGCGGATAGCCAGAGGGCGCGACGAGGTCGATGGTGCGTGATTTCACAATATTGTCGTTGGATTCGTTATTGAGCCGGCTTCACGCGCCCGACGCGCATCGCGCTCTTCCCGCGCGAGACGACGCCGCTCGGCGAAGAAATTCTTGAGCGCGTGTCCGCATTCGTCGGCGAGAACGCCGCCCGTCACCGTGGTGTGGTGATTGAGCTGCGCATTCGCGAACATGTCGACGACGCTGCCGCACGCGCCGGTTTTCGGGTCTGTCGCGCCATAAACGACTCGCGCGATCCGCGCGTGCATGATCGCGCCCGCGCACATCAGGCACGGCTCGAGCGTCACGTAGAGTTCACAGCCCGGCAAACGGTAGTTCTGGAGTTTCTGGGCGGCGGCGCGCAGCGCGGCCATTTCGGCATGCGCGGACGGATCGTGGCCGCGAATCGGATGATTGAAGCCGGTGGCGATGACTTCATCGCCAAGCACGATCACCGCGCCCACAGGGACTTCACCCGCGCGACGGGCTTCGTCGGCGGCGTGTTGCGCGAGCGCCATGAAGCGGCGATCGCGTTCGCTGGATGGATCTGCGATGAAAGCGTTCGGCGCGGGATCGGGCGCGTCCGGCATTCCGGTCACTTGGCTTCCACCGCCACGCGCGACTGTGCGCGCTCGGAAAGCCGCTCAGCGATGCGCCGACGGTACTCGTGCGGCACGCAACCGCCGCCACGCAGCGATTCGAGCGCCATGTCGAGCGCGAGCATCCTGGCTTGCAACTGGCAGCGGGCCGCGGGGTCCGTCACCTTGTCGAACTCTTCCTGTAGCCCACGCAGCGCGCGAAGCTGTTCGACGGCGGGCGGGACGAAGCCCGCATTCTTGAGGATTCGATTGGCGACGCGCACTTCCTCGGGCACGAGGACGTCGTCGTCGAAGTGGAGCGGAGCGCCCGCGCCCGGCAAGTTGTTGAACTCGCCACGCGTAGCGGCTTCGTTGATCCGCTGTTCGACCAAAGCATCTAGCAATTTCATCGGGGATTACGACCGGCTTTCACCCGCGAACGGGCGCGGTCTGTCACGATTTCCGTTGGTTAGCTCGAAGTCGGAAGGCAGCCGGAAAACCACGCTCGCGCGTTGTTCGGCACGTCTCGACAATCCAGATCCTATTCTATCAGCGGCCGCCGAGAGGTTTTCGCGCAACACGCGCCTGTTCGCGGCGCGTCACCGTATACCGGGCTTATTGCGGTTCATATGCGTCGTTTGCGCAACATGCATTGACTGCCTCAAGGCAACTGTGCTTGTACGATGACTAACCGCCCTGTCCGCGCTCCTGACGCGTCGCGCTTTCGCGCGTATAGCCTTGCGTCGCGAGCAGCAGCCGTCGCGTGTATTCGTGCTCGACGTTGCGCGAGCGCACCGCTTCCACGCCCAGCTGCTCGACGATCTCGCCATTGCGCATCACCGCGACGCGCTGACAGAGAAAGCCGATCACCGCGAGGTTATGGCTCACGAGAATCATCGTCAGCTTGCGCTCGCGATGCAGACGGCGCAGCAAATTCAGAATCTCGGCCTGCACGGAGACGTCGAGCGCTGAGGTCGGCTCGTCGAGCAGCAGGACGCGTGGCTCGACGATCAGCGCCCGCGCAATCGACACGCGCTGGCGCTGCCCGCCCGACAACTGATGCGGATAGCGAAAGCGGAATGCCGGGCCGAGGCCGACTTCGGCGAGCGCATCGAGGATGCGCGCATCTTCGTCGCCGATGCCGTTGATCGCGAGCGGCTCGCGCAAGGTTTTATCGACGGTGAAGCGCGGATGCAGCGCGCCATAGGGGTCCTGGAACACCATCTGCACATCGCGCCGCACGGGACGCGAACCGATGCGTATGCTGCCGCCCGCGAGCGGCGTCAGTCCGGCGAGCGCGCGCAGCAAGGTGGACTTGCCGCTGCCCGATTCGCCGACCAGCCCGAAGACTTCGCCCTCCTCCACGCGCAAGGAAACGTCGCGCACGGCGTCGACGTGGCCGGTCTTCGTCCTGAAGCGGATGTGCGCGTGCTCGATGTCGATCATCGCGTCGTCCCTTCGTCGAGCCACGCCGGGTCGCGGCGCAAGGTCGGCAACTCGTCGGGCGGATTGTCGAGCGGCGGATTCGCTTCGAGCAGCCCGCGCGTGTACGGATGCGTCGCGTGAACGAGATCGCGCGCCGCGCATGTCTCGACGACGCGTCCGCCATACATCACCGCGACGCGATCGCAAAACGACATCACGAGCGGCAGATCGTGGCTGATAAACACGAGCCCGGTGTCGTGGCGATCGATCATCTCGTCGAGCACTGCGAGCACCTGCATCGACACGAGGACGTCGAGCGCGCTCGTGGGTTCGTCGGCGATCAGGAGGCGCGGACCGGATGAGACCATCATCGCGATCATCACGCGCTGGCCCATGCCGCCTGAGAGTTCATGCGGATAAGCATCGGCGACGCGCTGCGGATCGCGGATATGCACCGCTTCCAGCGCCGCGACGATGCGTTCGCGCAGCGCACGCCGGCTCTCTCGCACGCCTTGCCGCACGAAGGTTTCGCGCATCTGCTGCGCGACGGTCATCACCGGATTGAGCGAGTACTTCGGGTCTTGCAGGATCATGCTCATGCGTGTGCCGCACAGGCGCCGGCGCTCTTGCGGGCGCATCGCGAGCAGGTCCCGGTCTTCGAAACGCAGCCCCTTCGCCGACCATTTCGCCTCGGGCGGCAGAAGCCCGAGCAGCGCGCGCCCGGTCAGCGATTTTCCCGATCCCGATTCCCCGACGATCCCCAGCCGCTCGCCCCGCCGCACCGTCAACGACACGCCGCGCACCGCAGGCATGAGCGCGCCGTCGTGGCCCGCGAAGGCCACTTCGAGCCCGTCGATCCGCGCCAGCACATCGGACAAGTCAGCCTCCATGACGCGGATCGAAGACGTCGCGCAGACCGTCGCCGAGCAGATTGAAAGCGAGGCTCACCGCGAGAATCGCGAGACCGGGGATCGTCGCGACCCACCAGGCATCGAGCAGCACATTGCGGCCCGACGCCACCATGTAGCCCCATTCCGGGCTCGGCGGCTGCGCGCCCAGTCCGAGAAACCCGAGACCCGCGACGGCGAGAATGATGCCGGCCATATCGAGCGTCGCGCGCACGATCACCGACGACGAACACAGCGGCACGATATAGCGCAGCAGAATGCGCGGATGCGATGCGCCTTGCAGACGCGCCGCGTGGATGTAATCGGCCTGTGCGAGCCGCAGCGATTCCGCGCGCGCGAGACGCGCATACGGCGGCCATGCGGTGATCGATAGCGCGATCACCGCGTTGAGCACGCCGGGCCCGAGCGCCGCGGCGAACGCGAGCGCGAGCACGATCTTCGGGAACGCGAGCGCGACATCGGTCACGCGCATCAGCGCCGTATCGACGATACCGCCGCAGTAGCCCGCCACCGTGCCGATCGCAAGGCCGACCGGCACGACGAGCACGACGACGAGCATGGCAATCGCCAGCGTGAGACGCGAGCCGTACACGAGCCGCGAGAGGATGTCGCGGCCGAGCTGATCCGTGCCGAACCAGTGCGCCGCGCCGGGCGGCGTGAGACGCTCGGCGAGCACTTGCTGCAACGGGTCCTGCGCGACGAGCATCGGTCCGATTGCCGCGACCACGATGAGCAGCAGCAGAATCGCGAGTCCGAGCATGCTCAGCGGATTCGACGAGAATCGCCGCCAGCGCCGGTAAGCCCGACCGAGCGCAGCCTGGCGCGGGGACGCGGGCGTGTCGGTGAGCAGCCACGTGCGCAAGCTCGTTCGCGCCGGTTTCATCTGGGCAAAATCCTCCATGTCAGCGCGTGCGCGGGTCGAACACGCGATAGAGCGCGTCGGTCAGGAGATTGAGCGCGATGAACGTCGCGCCGATCACGAGCGTGCTGCCAAGTACGGCGTTCATGTCGGCGTTGAGCAGCGCGCCCGTCAGATACGAGCCGATGCCCGGCCACGCGAACACGATTTCGGTCAGCACCGAGCCTTCGAGCAGATAGCTGTATGCGAGCGCGATCACCGTCAGGAGCGGCACCGCGATATTGCCGAACGCATGCCGCCAGATCACGCGGCGCTCGGGCAGGCCTTTGGCGCGCGCGGTCGTCACGTATTCCTGGCTCAGTTGTTCGAGCATGAACGAGCGCGTCATGCGCGACAGATACGCGATCGAATAAAACGCGAGCACGCTCGCCGGCAGCGCGATATGCGAAAACGCGTTCCGGAAAACGTCCCATTCGCCGGCCATGATCGAATCGATGAGAAGGCTGCCCGTGCGCGTATCGACCATGCCGTCATAGACCGGATCGATGCGCCCCGGCCCCGACACCCAGTGCAGCCGCGCATAGAACAGCAGGAGGCCCATCAGCGCGAGCCAGAACACCGGTACCGAACTGCCCGCGAGCCCGATCACGCGCGCGATGTGATCGACGATGCGATTGTGCTTCACCGCCGCCGCGACGCCGAGCGGCACGCCGATCGCGATGCCGATGAACGTCGAGAGCGTCGCGAGTTCAAGCGTCGCGGGAAAGACGCGTTTGATGTCGTCGATCACCGGATTGGCCGTCAGCAGCGAGACGCCGAGATTGCCGTGCAGCACGTCGCGCGCGTAGATCACGAATTGATCGATGAGCGGCTTGTCGAGCCCGAGTCTCAGACGCGCGGCGGCATACGCGCTCGCGGACGCGCGATCGCCGAGAATCGCGAGCACAGGATCGATCGGAATCTTGCGGCCGATGAAGAATGTGATCGCGAGCAGGCCCGTGAACGTGATGACGAGCATCACGATCCAGTGCGCGAGCGCGAGCCCGATGCGCACGCCGCCCCGATGCGCGCTCATCGCACGCAAGCGCTCGATGAACGTGACCGCGCTCACTGCTTCTTGATGTTGCGGTAGGACACGAGATCGTTGATCGGCCCGACTTCGAGACCGGTCACGCCGGGCCGCGCCGCGACCTGCGACACCTTCTGGAACATGATCACGAACGGCGATTTCGCGAGCACTTCACGCTGCATTTTCTCGTAGAGCTGCGCGCGTTTTTTCGTATCGCTTTCGGCCAGCGCGGCGTTGGTTTCCTTGGTCAGTTGCGGAATGTCCCAAGCGTTGCGCCACGCGAGCATCTTGTAGCTCGATGCATCCGAGTTGTCCGGGTTCCAGACGAAACCCTGCGCGTTGCTGTGCGGATCGATGTAATCCGCCGACCACTCGCCGATATAGATGTCATGCGCGCGCGCCCGATAGCGTCCGAGCGTCTGCTTGTTGTCGCTCGGCATGAGCTGAACCTTGATGTTCGCGAGTGCGAGATTCGCCTGCACGGCCTGCGCGATCTCGCTGTACGGATAGTCGTTGCGCACGTCCATCTTCACGGTGAAGCCGTTGGCGAGACCCGCCTTGGCGAGGAGCGCCTTCGCCTTCGCGACATCCTGGTGATACGGGTTCTCGTTCAGCGCGCCGAGAAAGCCTTCGGGCAGAAACGTCTCGTGGACCTTGTAGGTCGTGCGGATCACGTTTTTCTGGATGCCCTGATAGTCGATCAGCCACTTCATCGCTTCCCAGACCTCGGGCTTCGCGAGATTCGGGTTCTTGTTGTTGAGGCCGAGATACATGAGCGTCGCCTGCGGCACGGCCGTCGCCTTGATGACGCCGCTCTTCGAGAGCGTGTCGAGATCGTCGGGGCTCAGATCGCGCGCGACGTCGATGTCGCCGTTCTGGATCATGAGGCGCTGGCTCGCCGCCTCGGTCACGTGACGCAGCACGATACGCTTCATCGCGAGCGGGATGCGATAACCCTCGAAGCGCTGAAGCACGATGCTGTCGTTCGCGGTCCATTTGACGAGCTTGTACGCGCCCGAGCCCGCTTCGTTGGTCTTGAGCCACTCGTTGCCGTAGTCGCTGCCCTTCGCGTGCGATTCGACGAGCTTGCGATCCACCACCGACGCCGGCCACGAGCCGAGCACGTTGAGCACGAACGTCGGCGCGTAGTGTTGATCGGTCGTGATGGAGACGGTCGTATCGTCCACTTTCTTCACGTTCTGCAGCGCGTTCGCCTTGGTCAGGCCGATACCCGCGAGCACGGCCGCCGCGCCCTTGTCGAGCAGCGCGGTGCGCTGGATCGACCAGGCGACGTCGTCGGCGGTCAGCGGATTGCCGGAGTGGAACTTGAGGCCCGGGCGAATCTTGAACGTGAACGTGAGGCCGTCCTGGCTCACGGTCCAGGACTCGGCGACATCGCCATTGAATTTCGACGGATCCTTCAGATCGACGCGCACCAGCCGGTCATACGTGTTCGCGACATATTCCTCCGGCACCAGCTCGTAGATTTCGCCGGGATCGAGCGAGGTGAATTCATCGAGCAGCGTCGCCATGACGAACATGTCCTTCGGCGTGGCCGCCTGCACGCTCTGCAAGCCGGTGAATGCCGTCAGCGCCGAGGCGAGCATGACCGCTGCCAATGCCTTTTTCATGTGATGTCGTCCTGTTGGTTTCGGGTTCACATCAGCCGCAGCGGGCCGCTTTCTTCGTTATCGATCAGAGCAAGTTCGCGCGAGCCTGGCAATTCGTAATGCCACCACTCACTTTTGATGTGAGTGAAGCCCGCGCCGTGCATCACGCCGAGCAACAGCGTTCGATTCCGCTGGATGTGCTCCGGCAGGCCGAAGTGGAAATGCTCGGATTCGACGACCATCGCGTCGAATCCGGTGCCCATGTCGAGCTCGTTGCCGTCGCGATCGACGAGCGTCAGGTCCACTGCCGTGCCGCGGCTATGGTTCGAGCCGCGGCCGAGTTCGGCGATGAAGGTCGGATCGGGCAGGAAGTCCCACAGCACTTTTTGCGCTTGCGGCGGACGATAGGCGTCGAAGATCCGCAGCGTCATGCCGATGCTCCGCGCGATATCGACGGCTTTGCGCAATGCGGCTTCGGCGGGTTCCAGCAGCAGGCAGTGCTGCGCCTTGTAGATCGGCTTGCCGGTGAAATTGCGATCGGTGGCGTAGACGAGATCGATCTGGACGTTATGCGTTTCGGGCGTGATGTGCAGGAGACGGGACCGGGTCATGTAAGCGCTTCGTATCGATTTATTCCGATACACGAACCTTAACGCGTTAGAAAAATCCGCGAAACCCTTTATTTTGGGTGGATCCGACGGCTCACGATACGAGCGGCCAGCGCGCGAGGACTTCGTATTGCGACCGGCCGAGCAGGCTGCGCACGAGCACGAACTCGCGCGCGGTCCATGCGATGGGCTCGACGGGCCGGCGCGCGATGCGATGCTCGTCGTAGAGCAAGGTTACGTGGGGCGTGAAGCGGGGATGGCGCTTGAGTGCGATGCCGGCGGTTGCGAGCGCTGCGCCGAGGGTTTGTTCGAGGGCGTCGAGTGGCGCGGTGACGTTGCCTGAGAGAACGAGCGGGCGTTTCGCGCGGCGGCCGGAGAAGCTTTCGATGCGGTCGAGTGTCAGTTCGACGGGCGGCGATGTGATTTGCGAAGCCGCGGTGTGTGCTTGCTTGAGGACATCGGCGGGGACGCCAGGGAAGGCGCCGAGGTATTGCAGCGTGATGTGGAGGCGAGCGGCGGGGATCGGCGTCGCCTTCAGCTTGTGGTCGATGCGCAGACGAGCCGCGAGTTCGGTGATTCGGGTGGCGGCGGGGGCGTCGGGATAGAGCGCGAAGAAGATGGATTCAGTGAGGTGCACGGAGGGCGCATGCTCGGAGACAATAGCGTTCATGATTCGTGTTCCTCCGGATTCGTGCGCGCCGCTTGCTACTGCACTTTCAACCCACCATGCCCATCATATGCCGTCAAGATTAACGGTTTTGTCTGTTCGAAATCGTCGAAACTGGCGATCGATAGCTCCACATCCCCCGTCCCCCAGTGACCGAATTTTCGCGCGTCGCGGGCATTGCCCGGCAAGGGATTGATCTTATCGGGGTCAAGATGAAGAAACAGCAAGAACCTGGTCTTTTGCGGGACGATAGAAGCAAAGTTCTTTAACCGCTTGAACGCGACGTACAGTTTGAGCTCCTTACGCTGAACATCGTCACCCAAAGAACCGATGAAGTCTTCCATCGACGTCAACAGTTCGAGCATCGAAGCCGGGTATTGTTCAACCCACTCCGCATAGCTTTTGTCTCCGCTCGAAACTGCCGACTTGGCAGCGACACTGGTTACCGTCGGCATCGCCGGTCCCACTGGCATAGCAGGAACCGGGGGAGCTACTGCCTTCGCAGAATTCGATAGCTTCAGGCCTGTCTTCGGCTTAGCGGCGATAGTCGCATTAACAAGTTCGAAGAGTAGGAGATCGGACCCGAATCGGCGATATCTAATCAACTCGACGTTACGATTGATCTGTTGCACCGCATGGACGTCGTATCGAGTGAAATCAGCGGCAATACAAAGGAGACGAGGAACACTCCAATCGATCAGCGCCGCAGCCGCATGACCAAGCTGCTCCATCACTAGCAGCTTGAATTCGGCTTGATGATCCATCAGCCAGTCGAGATAAAACAGGCCCTGATTGATTACGTTTTCGCCTACGGATCGCTTGTATTCGAGGATCACCGGGCTGTTGTTTTCATCCAGCCCCAACGAGTCGATCCGCCCGGAGTGCGTCTTTCCTGTCGCGTATTCCGTCGCTAGAAAACGAATCCCGAGAAGCGCTTCGAGATTCTTTTCGATCAGCGACTGCAACGGTTTTTCGAGGTCAGAGGCTTGACCGTTCAACTCAACGGCCACACCTTCGACCAGTTTGAAGAGCTTGATGTCACTCATTATTTTTGTTTTAGATTGGCGAGGACGCAACCACCAACGCGACCCCGCTATCTCACTGAATCATCTGAGAGCAAACAAATTTTCATCAATCAAATTGCGATTGAGCTTCGCAAATCGATGGCGCTGCAAGGGTCAACGAGAGACGAGATCCCGCCTCACTCCCACTCAATCGTCGCAGGCGGCTTCCCCGAGATGTCATACACCACCCGATTGATCCCGCGAACCTCATTAATGATGCGATTGCTCACATGCCCCAGCAACTCATGCGGCAGATGCGCCCAATGCGCCGTCATGAAGTCAAGCGTCTGCACGGCGCGCAGCGCGACGACATACTCATAAGTGCGGCCATCGCCCATCACGCCGACGCTCTTCACCGGCAGAAACACCGCAAACGCCTGGCTCGTGAGGTCATACCACGACTTGCCCGTTTCCTTGTCGATGGTGTTACGCAGCGTCTCGATGAAAATCGCATCCGCGCGACGCAGCAGATCCGCAAATTCGCGCTTCACTTCGCCGAGAATCCGCACGCCGAGACCCGGCCCCGGGAACGGATGTCGATACACCATCGCGTGGGGCAAACCGAGCTTCACGCCGAGCTCGCGCACTTCGTCCTTGAAGAGTTCGCGCAACGGTTCGAGCAGCTTGAGATTCAACGTCTCCGGCAAGCCGCCGACATTGTGGTGGCTCTTGATGGTGTGCGCGCCCTTCTTGCCCTTGCCCGCCGATTCGATCACGTCCGGATAGATCGTGCCCTGCGCGAGCCACTTCGCATCGGTGAGCTTGTCCGATTCCTTGTGGAACACCTCGACGAACTCCGCGCCGATGATCTTGCGCTTCGCTTCCGGATCGGTCACGCCCGCGAGCTTCTGCAGAAATTCCGCACTCGCGTCGACGTGAATCACTTTCACGCCGAGATGATCCGCGAACGTCGACATCACCTGCTCCGCCTCGTTCTGACGCAGCAAGCCGTGATCGACGAACACGCACGTCAACTGGTCGCCGATCGCGCGATGCAAGAGCGCCGCCGCCACCGACGAATCGACGCCGCCCGACAAACCGAGAATCACATGCTCGTTGCCGACCTGCGCGCGGATCTTCTCCACGGCTTCGTCGATGTAATGGCCCATCTCCCAGTCCGCCTGCGCGCCGCACAGTTCCAGCACGAAACGGTCGAGCATCGCGCGGCCCTGCACCGTGTGCGTGACTTCCGGATGCCATTGCAGGCCGTAGAAGCGACGGTCGTCGTCGGCCATCGCGGCGATCGGGCACGACGGCGTCGAGGCCATCAGCTTGAAGCCCGCCGGCAAGTCGACCACTTTGTCGCCGTGGCTCATCCACACCTTGAGCATCGACTCGTCCTTGCCGCTCTTGAAGTCCTCGATGCCTTCCAGAAAACCCGTGTGATTCAGCGCCTGTACTTCCGCATAGCCGAATTCGCGCACGTTGCCCAGTTCGACCTTGCCGCCGAGCTGATCGGCCATCGTCTGCATGCCGTAACAGATGCCGAGCACCGGCACGCCGAGATCGAAGACGATCTGCGGCGCGCGCGGCGACTTCGCCTCGGTGACGGAGTTCGGGCCGCCCGACAGGATGATGCCCTTCGGCGCGAATTCGCGGATGAAGGTCTCATCGACGTCGTACGGATGGATCTCCGAGTAGACATGCGACTCGCGGATGCGCCGTGCGATCAGCTGGGTGACTTGGGAGCCGAAATCGAGAATCAGGATTTTGTCGTGCATGGCTGCGGCCAAAGGCTAAGTGAACGAATAATGTCTGTGCGGCCGGGACGCGACGTCGCGCGGCCCGCCTGCAAATAAATCGACGGCCGGCGCAATGGCCGACCGTGCTTGTCCTGCGTGTTTCCGATGCTGCGCTCGCGTGGCTTGCGGCATGCGCTTCGCGCCCTCAACGTGGTGCGTGGCTCGCGTCGGGCGCGAGCGGATCGGCTCTTCGGCCCGTCGCCGGATCGATCTCGCCGCTGATCACGGGCTCGATGCGCTTGCCGGTGACCGGATCGACCGCGCGGCCCGTCACCGGATCGAGCGTGCCGCCCGTGACGGGATCGACGGCGCCGTCCGGATGCGCGCGCACCGCGGCGGATGAGATCGGCGAAGCCGGATCGAGCGGACGCCCCGCCGAATCGATCGCACGACCCGAAACCGGATCGATGGCCGTAGCTTGCGGCGCGCGCGCCGCGGGACGGACCGCGGTATCGATCGGCTCGACGCGCGCCGAAGGCACCGTGGCGCTCGTGCGAACATCCTCGCGCTTTTGCGCCGCCTTCTTCTCCGCCCGCTGGGCGGACGCAGCGCCCGCCAGCGCCGCGCGCTCGCGTCGCCGCACCGCCGACGACAGCCTCACGCTACCCAAACCGAGTACGAGCAGCACGGCGCCGACCACCGCCGCGCTGATCTGCCCGAAGCCATCGACCTGCGGCGCGTGCAGCCCGAGCAACCAGACCAGCACCACGACGCCCGAGAGCCACTGCACGTGACCCGAGACGCGGGCGGCCCGGGCCGTCAATGCGCCATCGACGGAAGCATGAGACGCGAGCCACGACAGCCCGATGAGCGCGATGCCGAGCAGTTGCCCGGCGAACACCGGTTGCACGCGGATCGAATCCAGTTGCAGCGCGCTGTACAAGCCGGCCCACGGCGTCAGCAGAAACAGCAGGCCGAACGCCAGAAAAATCAGGGCATTGATGACGAGCACGACCCGCAGCAACGGTTTCATGATCGCTCCGCGCGATTAGTCGACGTGATAGTTGGGTGCTTCCTTCGTGATCTGCACGTCGTGCACATGCGACTCGCGCATGCCGGCCGCCGTGATCTGCACGAATTCCGCCTTCTCGTGCATTTCGTTGATCGTGCGGCAACCGCAATAGCCCATGCTCGCGCGCACACCGCCGACAATCTGGAACAGGATGGCGTTGACCGAGCCCTTGTAGGCCACACGGCCTTCGATGCCTTCCGGCACGAGCTTGTCGATGTTCGCCGAGTTGTCCTGGAAGTAGCGGTCCGCCGCGCCGTCCTTCATCGCGCCGACCGAACCCATGCCGCGGTACGACTTGTATTGACGGCCCTGATACAGGAACACGTCGCCCGGCGATTCTTCCGTGCCCGCGAGCATGCTGCCCATCATGACGACGTTCGCGCCCGCCGCGAGCGCCTTCGAGACGTCGCCCGAGAAGCGCACGCCGCCGTCGGCGACGACCGGCACGCCGGTGCCGCGCAGCGCTTCGGAGACGTTGGCGATCGCCGTGATCTGCGGCACGCCGACACCCGCGACGATCCGCGTCGTGCAGATCGAGCCCGGGCCGATACCGACCTTCACCGCGTCCGCGCCGTATTCGACGAGCGATTTCGCCGCCGCCGCCGTCGCGATATTGCCGCCGATGACCTGCACGTGCGGGTAATTCTGCTTGACCCAGCGCACGCGTTCGAGCACGCCCTGGCTGTGGCCGTGCGCGGTATCGACGACGATCACGTCGACGCCCGCCTGCGCCAGCAGGTCGACGCGCTCTTCGTTATCCGGACCGACGCCCACCGCCGCGCCCACACGCAGCTTGCCGTCTTCGTCCTTGCAGGCGTCCGGGTTTTCCGTCTGCTTGGTGATGTCTTTCACGGTCATCAGGCCGCGCAACTCGAACGCATCGTTGACGACCAGCACGCGTTCCAGGCGATGGCCGTGCATCAATGCTTTCGCTTCGGCGAGCGACGTGCCTTCCTTGACCGTCACGAGACGCTCGCGCGGGGTCATGATGTTGCGCACCGGCTCATCGAGACGTTCTTCGAAACGCAGGTCGCGATTCGTGACGATGCCGATGAGCTGCGCGCCCTCGACCACCGGGAAGCCCGAAATGCCATGCTGCTGCGTCAGCGCGATGACGTCGCGCACGCGCATCTGCGGAGGAATTGTGATCGGATCGCGCACGACGCCCGACTCGAAGCGCTTCACTTTCGCGACTTCGCGGGCCTGCTCCTTGGCAGTGAGATTCTTGTGAACGATGCCGATGCCGCCCATCTGCGCCATCGCGATGGCGAGCCGGCCTTCGGTGACCGTGTCCATGGCGGCGGACACGAGAGGCATGTTCAGGGAAATATTGCGGGTCAGCTGTGATTTCAGGCTGGTGTCGCGCGGGAGAACGCTGGAAAACGCGGGCACGAGGAGCACGTCATCGAACGTGAGTGCTTTCTGGATCAGACGCATGGCAAATCCTATGGGCGCAAAAGCAGATTATACCGATAGTTCCCTGCATTTTCACTGCCCGAACAGCAGCTTAGGCCGTTCGGCCGCAAAATCCGGGCCGTCCGCGCCCGCGTGCCGGGCGCTCGCGCATATGCAGTTTTCGACAAGACGGCCGCCCGGGGCCCACGCTACCCTTCGTGCCGTCAGATGAAACAACGACAGGGAGTCGGGCAATGCAGCGCGGTGTGATGTACGGAATGTCAGCGGGAGCGATCTGGGGCTTCATCTTTCTCGCGCCCCGGCTCCTGCCGGATTTTTCGCCCCTCGCGCTGAGCGTCGGACGCTATCTGATGTACGGCGCCGTGTCGCTCGCGGTCGCGCTGCCGTTCGCCCGCAGGCTCTTCGCCAAACTCACGCGCGCCGATTTCATCGCGCTCGTGAAGCTGGCGCTGATCGGCAACCTGCTCTACTACATGCTGCTCGCGAGCGCGGTGCAACTGGTGGGCGTCGCGCCTTCGTCGCTGATCGTCGGCATTCTGCCCGTCACCGTCACGCTCGCCGGACGGCGCGACCACGGCGCAATCGATCTCAGGCGGCTCGTCGGACCTTTGCTGCTCGTGCTGGCCGGCATCGCGTGCATCAACCTGGACGTGTTCAGCGACGTGGTGTCGTCGTCGGGCGGTAGCGAGCATGCGGCGAGCGTGCTCACGCGCCTGACCGGTCTCGCGTGCGCCCTCGGCGCGCTCGCATCGTGGACGTGGTACGCGGTCGTCAACGCACGCTATCTGCAAGCAAATCGCCACTTCGACGGCAACGAGTGGTCCGTGCTATGGGGCATCGTGACGGGCCTCCTGGGCCTCGTGCTCGGCGCCGTCGTCTGGATGCTGCCCGCGGGGACGGTTCAGGCGAGCGTGCCGGCCGCGCGCTGGCACGTGTTCTGGATCGTGTGTTTCGCGCTGGCGACCGGCGGTTCGTGGCTCGGCAACATGCTGTGGAATGCGGCGGCGAAACGCCTGCCGCTCACGCTCGCGGGTCAGATGATCGTCTTCGAAACGCTCTTCGCCCTGCTCTACGCTTTCGTCTACGACGGCCGCTGGCCGCGTACGCCAGAAGTGCTCGCGATCGTGCTGCTGCTCGTGGGCGTGCTCTGGTCGGTCAGACAACACACGCTGGAGCCTGCGCCGGCGGGCGCGAAGGAAGCGCCCGCGCATTGAAACGGCTCAGCGCGAATCCTTCGAGTGCCACTTGCGGCCTTCGATAGAACCAGCCTTGCGCGCCTTGTCGACGCGACGCTGGCGCGCGGCCTTCGGATCGACTTTCAACGGCCGATAAATCTCCACGCGATCGAAGTCGGCGAGCGCCGCGTCGAGCGCCTTCGCCTTGCCGAACACGCCGACCTTTTGCGTCGACAGATCGATATCGCGATGGACGAGCAGCACGCCGCTCGCATCGATTGCGTCGCGCACCGTCGCGCCCTCGCGCAACTCGACGCGCTTCAGAAACGCGCGATCGGGCAGGCCGTAGCAGACGTCGATATGCATCATCGCTTGCCGTAGCGTTGATCCGCGCGCTTCACGAAGGAATCGACGAACGTGTTGGCGATATGGCTGAACACCGGCCCGATGAGTTTCTCCAGAATCACATTGGAGAATTCGTAGTGCAGCGCGAATTCGATCTTGCACGCGTCCGCGCGCAGCGGCGTGAAGCGCCAGTAACCGGTGAACTTCTTGAAAGGGCCGCTCAGGAACTCCATATCGATGGTGGTCGGACGCTTCTGCGTGTTGCGCGTCGCGAAGTGCTGCTTGATGCCCTTGAAGCTGATGTCGATCTTCGCTTCCATGCCGTTCTCGTCCTGGCGGCCGATTTCGACGCCGCCGCACCAGGGCAGGAAATTGGGGTAGTCGGCGACATCGGTGACGAGGTCGAACATTTCTTCCGCCGAATGGCGGATCAATACGGTTTTCTGGACGTCTGCCATATAGGGCGCAGCGGTGGCTGAATTGGGCTGCAACGCGCAAGAGAACACGGCCGGAGTTCGTCTGCCGGACGGCACGCTGCTAAAATCGTGATTTTAAACGAGTTGGGCACTTTCCATTCATGAGCATCATCGACAACAGAAAAGCCTTCTTCGATTACTTCGTCGAAGAGCGCTACGAGGCCGGTCTCGTGCTCGAAGGCTGGGAAGTCAAGGCGCTGCGCGCGGGCCGAGCGCAAATCAAGGAAGGCTATGTCGTGATCAAGCACGGCGAGCTCTTTCTGATCGGCACGCATATCAGCCCGCTGCCCGAGGCATCGAAGTTCGCCAATCTGGATCCGGTGCGCACGCGCAAACTGCTGCTGCATCGCGACCAGATCGACAAGCTCATCGGCAAGGTCGAGCAACGCGGACACACGCTCGTGCCGCTCAACTTCCATTACAAGGACGGCCGCGTGAAGTGCGAGATCGGGCTCGCGAAGGGCAAGAAGCTGCACGACAAGCGCGAGACCGAAAAGAAGCGCGACTGGGAACGCGAGCGCGGGCGCCTGATGCGCACGGCTTCGCGTTAAACGAATCGGGGCGCCTTGAGCGCCCCGTTTGCTTTTGCCGCGCGTCAGCTCTTCTTGATGACGCCGCCGCCCTCGCCTCTCACGATGGTCAACGCCGACGCGATCATCGAACTCATATCGGACAGGTTCCCCGGCACGATCAGCGTGTTGCCCGTCTTCGCAATATTGCCGAACGCGCCGACATATTGCTCCGCGATCTTCAGATTCACCGCTTCCATGCCGCCCGTCGTCTGAATCGCCGTGCCGACTTTCTGAATGGCTTGCGCGTTCGCCTCGGCCACCGCGAGAATCGCCGATGCCGCGCCCTGCGCCTGATTGATCGCCGCCTGACGCTCGCCCTCGGACTTCTGGATCGCGGCCTCACGTGCGCCGGCGGCCAGATTGATCTGCTCCTGCTTGCGGCCTTCGGATGCGGCGATCAGCGCGCGCTTTTCGCGCTCGGCGGTGATTTGCGCCTGCATCGCGTGAAGGATTTCCTTCGGCGGCGTCAGGTCCTTGATCTCGTAGCGGAGCACCTTCACGCCCCAGTTCGACGCGGCTTCGTCGAGCGCATTCACGATGCTTTGATTGATGAAATCGCGCTCCTCGAACGTCTTGTCGAGCTCCAGCTTGCCGATGACCGAGCGCAAGGTCGTCTGCGACAACTGCGTGATCGCGAACACGAAGTTGCTCGAACCGTACGACGCCTTCATCGCGTCCGTCACCTGAAAGTACAGCACGCCGTCTACCTGCAACTGCGTGTTGTCGCGCGTGATGCACACCTGGCTCGGCACTTCGAGCGGAATCTCCTTCAGCATGTGCTTGTAGGCGATGCGATCGACGAACGGCAGCACGATGTTGAGACCCGGCGTGAGCGTCGCGTGATAGCGGCCGAATCGCTCCAGCACCCAGGCATGCTGTTGAGGAACGATCTTGACCGTGTTCACCACGATCACGATGGCGATGATGAGCACGATGAGCGCGAAATACATTGTGTGACTCCTTCTTATAGTGAGCGAGCGTGTCTAACGTTTGGCCGCGACGATCAGCCGGTTCCCGTCCAGCGCCGTGATGCGGTAGTACCGCGCGCCTTCAGTTTCGCCCGGCGCGAGTTCGACGTCCCACTGCGCGCCGCGATACATTGCGCGCGCGCGGCCATCGCGCCATTGATCCACTTCCAGCGTCGCGCCGATATCGAGATTCACGGCCGCATCCCGCGATGCATCGCGCCCCTTCCAGCTACCGAAGCGCGAGCGCCGCAAAACCACGACGGCGATCAGCGCAATGACGGCCGCCGCGCCCATCTGCACATGCGGCAGCGCGCCGGACACATAAGCGATGCCGCCCGCGATCATGCCCAGCGCGATCATGAGCAGATAGAACGTGCCGGTGAACAGCTCCGCGACGATCAGCGCGCCCGCCGCGACCCACCAAATCAGTCCACTCGTTAGCATCGCCGGTCTCCAAACGAAAACACCCCGGAGAAGTCCGGGGTGTTTTTATAGCACGCTCGCGCCTTTCCGAAAGCAACCGGAAAGGCGCTGCTGACTTATTTTGACAAGGTCTTCGCCAGTTGCTGCCATGTCTCGATGATCGTGTCCGGATTCAGCGACATCGATTCGATGCCTTCCTTCGCGAGCCACTCCGCGAGGTCCGGATGATCGGACGGCCCCTGCCCGCAGATGCCGACGTACTTGTTCAGCCGCAGACAAGTTTCGATCGCGCGCTTGAGCATGAACAGCACCGCTTCGTCGCGCTCGTCGAAGTCCGCCGCGAGCAGTTCCATGCCCGAGTCGCGATCGAGGCCGAGCGTGAGCTGCGTCAAGTCGTTCGAGCCGATCGAGAAGCCGTCGAAGCGCTCCAGGAACTGCTCCGCGAGAATCGCGTTGGACGGCACCTCGCACATCATCACGAGCTTCAGATCGTTCTTGCCGCGCTCGAGACCGAACTTTTTCAGCAGTTCGATCACGCGATCCGCCTGGTTCAGCGTGCGCACGAACGGCACCATGATCTGCACGTTGTCCAGACCCATTTCCTCGCGCACCTTCTTCAGCGCGATGCATTCCATGTGGAACGCTTCGGCGAAGTCTTCCGCGATATAGCGCGACGCGCCGCGGAAACCGAGCATCGGGTTTTCTTCATCCGGCTCGTAGCGCGAACCGCCGATCAGCTTCTTGTACTCGTTCGACTTGAAGTCCGACAGACGCACGATGACGGGCTTCGGATAGAACGCGGCCGCGATCGTGGCGATGCCTTCCGTCAGCTTGTCGACGTAGAACGCACGCGGCGACGCATGGCCGCGCGCGACGCTCTCGACTGCCTTCTTCAGATCGGCGTCGACGTTCGGGTACTCCAGAATCGCCTTCGGATGCACGCCGATGTTGTTGTTGATGATGAACTCGAGCCGCGCCAGACCCACGCCCGCGTTCGGCAACTGCGCGAAGTCGAACGCAAGCTGCGGATTGCCGACGTTCATCATGATCTTGACCGGAATCTTCGGCAGCTCGCCGCGCTGCACTTCCGTGACTTCGGTTTCGAGCAGGCCGTCGTAGATCTTGCCTTCGTC
Organism: Caballeronia sp. S22; assembly: GCF_964261745.1. NCBI lineage: Bacteria > Pseudomonadati > Pseudomonadota > Betaproteobacteria > Burkholderiales > Burkholderiaceae > Caballeronia > Caballeronia sp. S22. Next base: position 1,915,818 of record NZ_OZ180035.1, read on the forward strand.
GCCTTCCGCGCACGATACCGTGACGAGCGCGCCTTCTTTCAGCACGTCGGTGGCGTCGCCGCAGCCGACCACCGCCGGCACGCCCAGTTCACGCGCGATGATCGCCGCGTGGCACGTACGTCCACCGCGGTTCGTCACGATGGCCGATGCGCGCTTCATCACCGGCTCCCAGTTCGGGTCGGTCATGTCGGCGACGAGCACGTCGCCCGGCTGCACGCGTTCCATCTCCGACGGATCGTGAATCACGCGCACGGGGCCCGCGCCGATCTTCTGGCCGATTGCGCGGCCCGTCGCCAGCACGTTCGACTGACCCTTCAGCTTGAAGCGCATCTCGGCCTTGCCGGACGCCTGGCTCTTCACCGTCTCGGGGCGCGCCTGGAGAATGAAGATCTTGCCGTCGCGGCCGTCCTTGCCCCACTCGATGTCCATCGGACGCTCGTAGTGTTTCTCGATGATCACCGCGTACTTCGCGAGTTCGATCACGTCTTCGTCGGTGATCGAGAAGCGGTTGCGCTGCTCGTGCGGCACGTCGACGGTCTTCACGCGGCCCGGCTCGCCCGGCTTCGTGAACTCCATCTTGATGAGCTTCGAGCCGATCGAGCGGCGGATGATCGGGTACTTGCCCTGTTCGAGCGTGGTCTTGAAGACGTGGAACTCGTCCGGATTCACCGCGCCCTGCACGACCGTCTCGCCGAGGCCGTAGCTCGACGTGATGAACACGGTTTCCTTGAAGCCCGATTCGGTGTCGATGGTGAACATCACGCCCGCCGCGCCGACGTCCGAGCGCACCATGCGCTGCACGCCCGCCGACAACGCGACTTCTGCATGCGTGAAGCCCTTGTGGACGCGATAGGAGATGGCGCGGTCGTTGTAGAGCGACGCGAACACGTGCTTCATGCGATCGAGTACGTCCTCGATGCCGACCACGTTCAGATAGCTTTCCTGCTGGCCCGCGAACGATGCGTCCGGCAAGTCCTCGGCGGTCGCCGACGAGCGCACGGCGAACGAAAGCTCTTCGGGCGAGCTGTTCTGGAGCACTTCGAAACCGCGGCGGATTTCGTCTTCGAGACGCGGCTGCATCGGCGCGTCGACGATCCACTGGCGGATTTCCTTGCCCGCTTCGGCAAGGGATTTCACGTCGTCGACGTCGAGCGTCTCGAGACGCTTGGCGATGCGCTCGGTCAGGTCGTTGTGCTGGAGGAAATCGCGGAATGCGAGCGCAGTTGTGGCAAAGCCCGTCGGCACACGAACGCCCGCTTCGGAAAGCTGGCTGATCATTTCGCCGAGCGACGCATTCTTGCCACCGACGATTTCCACGTCGGTCATTCGCAACTGCTCGAATGGAACTACATACGCCTGATCCTTTGCGACATCTTTCGCAACATTAACTGCGTTAGTCATACAAGCCCCTAAGGTGGATGGAATTCACGATCGCACGAGTGGGCTCATATGCGGCGGCGCTCATTGGAAGCGCGGCCGCATCTCGTACAACCTGTTTGATAAACCATCGGGGAGCGCGTCACCGGAGCCGGGCGCGTTGCAAAAAGAAGCGGGACGTCTGAAATCTGCTCGAAATCGTAGGTTTTTGCTGCCAAAACCGACGAACCCACCGCGATTTGACGAAAATCCGAATCAATTTGTCCGCAATTGCTTATCGAACAGGTTGCCGCTATTCTACCGTGCCGATTCTCAATTTGTTTCGGCAGAGACAGTAATTCCACGGCAAAATCGAAGTCTTTCACGCCGCTCGGTTCGCCGGCGCACACCGCTGGGCAACCAATGTAACACAGGCGCTTTCGTGAGCCGTGCAGGGCGTTCCCGCGGTCTATTTCGCGTGTTACCGTTTGAGCGCGCCCGCCCCAACTCGTTCCCCATTTGGTCTTTTGCCGATGCCGCCTTCCGTATTCATCGTTTCCGACGGGACCGGGATCACTGCCGAAACCTTCGCGCATTCGATCCTCGCCCAGTTCGATCAAAAATTCCGGCTCGTGCGCGTGCCGTTCGTCGATTCGATCGACAAGGCGTACGCGACGGTGGAAAAGATCAACGAGGTTGTGGACCTCGATGGCCGCCGTCCGATCGTCTTTACCACGCTCGTCGACAGCGCGTCGAACGAAGTCGTCAAGGGCTGCAACGCGCTCGTCCTCGACATGTTCCAGACCTTCATCGAGCCGCTCGAACACGAACTGGAAATGAAGTCGACGCACGCGATGGGCCGCGTCCACCAGAATGCCGACACCGAGGAATACAAGAATCGCATCGAGGCGATCAACTTCTCGCTCGCGCACGACGACGGCCAGTCCAACCGCAACCTCGCCGATGCCGATGTCATTCTGGTCGGCGTATCGCGCAGCGGCAAAACGCCGACGAGCCTCTATCTGGCGATGCAATATGGCGTGAAGGCCGCGAACTATCCGCTGATTCCCGAAGACTTCGAGCGCGGCAAGCTGCCTACGCCTTTGCTCGAACATCGGGCGAAGATGTTCGGCCTTTCGATCGATGCGCAGCGGCTCGCGGAAATTCGCAACGAGCGTCGCCCGGGCAGCAAGTACGCGGCGCTGGAGAACTGCCGCTACGAGATCAACGAAGCGGAAATGATGATGAAGCGCGAGGGCGTCAAGTGGCTTTCGTCGACGCACAAGTCGATCGAGGAAATCGCCACGACGATCCTGCAGGAAATCAAGCCGGAACGGCCGTCGTATTACTGATTATGCTCAGCGCTGCTGGCGGCACTGCTCGAAAAGACAGATCGCCGCCGCGGCCGCCACGTTGAGCGACTCCATCCCGCCCGGCTGCGGAATGGTCACGCGATGCGTCACGGCATCGCGCCAGACCTGCGACACGCCCGCGCCCTCATTGCCGAACACCCACGCCAGCGCGCCCGACAGATCGCAATCGTAGAGCGCGACCGCGCCATGCGAATCGGTGATGGTCACGGGCGCATCGAGCCGCGCGATCAGATCCGCGGAATCCACGTCTTCGAAAATATCCAGCAGGAAGTGCGCGCCCATGCCCGAGCGCAGCACCTTCGATGACCACGCGTACGCGGTGCCCGGCGCGCAGAACACACGCGTGATGCCCGCCGCCGCCGCGCTGCGCAGAATCGAGCCGACATTGCCCGCGTCCTGGATGCCGTCGAGAATCACGCAGGTTTCGGCGACGCGCGCGGGCAACTCGGCATCGATTTTCTCGACGAGCAACAGCATGCCGACGCCGTGCACGACGCTCGAAAGCTGTCCGAAGAGCGCGTCCGGCAAAACGACGACCCGCTTTTCCTCGATACGCGCGACGATGTCGCGGGCTTCCTCATGCGTGAGCGCACCTTCGGTGACCACGCACGTTTCGGGCTGTCCGGCTGCATCGAGATAGGCCGACGCCAGATGCAGGCCTTCGAGCAGCGCATGGCCGCTGCGACGCTGCTGCGCGGTAGAGCCGGCCAGCGCCTTGATGCGCTTATAGAGCGGATTGTCCCGCGAAGTGATGGATTTCACGTTGAATTGAGTGCCGCTCAGAAAGCGAGCGAATCGGGATCGTCTTCGAGCGCCGCGGCGACCTGAAGCACTTCCGGCGCGAGCTCGGGCAGCACCGAGCCGAAGCGGATATGCGCCTCGCGCACCGGCGCGAACGAACGCCGATGATGCTCGCACGGGCCATGCTCGCGCAGCGCCCTGAGATGCTGCGGCGTGCCGTAGCCGGCATGCGCATCGAAGCCGTACACCGGAAAGGTTTCGTGAAGCTCGACCAGCATGCGATCTCGCGTGACCTTCGCGAGAATCGATGCCGCCGAAATCTGCTTGATGAGCGCATCGCCGCCGATCACGGCTTCGGCGCGAATTGACAGCGTCGGGCAGCGGTTGCCGTCGACCTTGACGAGCGTCGGCGCGACCGAAAGGCCTTCCACCGCGCGCTTCATCGCGAGCATGCTCGCGTGCAGGATGTTGATCGTGTCGATTTCCTCGACGCTCGCCGACGCGATGCAAAACGCGAGCGCGCGATCGACGATCTTCTCGTAGAGCTCCTCGCGCCTTTTGGCGGTCAGCGCTTTGGAATCGTCGAGACCGTTGATGCGCGGCTTCGCGGGATCGAAAATCACGGCCGCTGCCACGACCGGGCCGGCCAGCGGACCGCGCCCCGCCTCATCGACGCCGCAGATGATGTCGAAAGGTGAGCTGAAATCGAGTCCTGCCTGAGCCGATGGTTTCGCCGCCATCATCGCGGCCTCCGCGTTTCGAGCACTCGCGCGACCGCCTCGGCCGCTTTTTGCGACGTGTTCTGGCGCAGCGCGATGTGCATGTCGGTGAAGATTTCCGTCAGGGTACGGCGGTTGGCGTCGTCGTTCAACTGTTTCAGCGTTGCGTCGGCGAGCGCCTCGGGCGTCGCGAAGTGCTGGAGGATTTCCGGCACGACGAAACGGCCCGCCAGAATGTTCGGCAAACCGACGTACGGCAGATAACCCTGCCGCTTCATGATCTGGCCCGTCAGCCACGGCACCTTGTACGAGATGACCATCGGCTTCTTGAGCAGCGCCGCTTCCAGCGTCACCGTGCCGCTTTTCACGAGAATCGCGTCGGCGGCGGTCATCGCGGTTTGCGCGCGGCCATCGGTGATCGTCAGCGAAAGATTCGGATGCGCGTCCACGAGCGGCTGAAGCAACTCGCGCAACGCCGGATTCGCCGCGGGCATCAGGAAGCGCACGCCGGGCTCGCGACGCTGCATCAGTTCCATCGCATCGAAGAAGGTCGGACCGATCAGCGAAATTTCCGAGCGGCGGCTGCCGGGCAGCACGGCGATCACCGGCCCGCCCTGCGCGATGCCGAGTTCGCGGCGCGCGCCCATGACGTCGGGTTCGAGCGGAATTTCGTCGGCGAGCGGATGACCGACGTAGCTCGCCTCCACGCCCGCCTTAGCCAGCAACGCGGTCTCGAACGGAAACACGCACAGCATGTGATCGACCGCTTTCGCGATCTTCTTGATGCGGCCGCCGCGCCACGCCCAGATCGACGGACACACGAAATGCACGGTCGGAATGCCTGCTTCGCGCAGCGGCTGTTCGAGGCCGAAATTGAAATCCGGCGCGTCCACGCCGATGAACACCGACGGCGGCTCCGCGAGCAACTGACGCTTGATCTCGTTGCGGATGCCGAGAATTTCGGGGATATGCCTCAGGGCTTCGACATAGCCGCGCACGGTCAGCTTGTCCATCGGCCAGTGCGCTTCGAAGCCTTCGGCTGTCATGCGCGGGCCGCCGATACCGCTATAGCGCGTGCCTTCCGGCAGGGTTTGCGTGAGGCCCTTGAGCAGCGAGGCCGCGAGCAGGTCGCCAGAGGGCTCGCCCGCGACCATCGCGATGCGTGGCGGGTTGGTGATCAGGGTCATCGGGCGGCGTGTCTAGCGGATGATGCCGCGCTGCGACGCCGCGATGAAATCCGAAAATGCCGTGACGGGTTCGTCGCCCTCGCCGCCTGCCGTGCTCAGTTCCTTCAACTGCACCTTCGCCTCTTCGAGCGACAGACCGCTCTTGTAGACGATGCGATACGCCGAACGCAGCGCCGAGATCGCTTCGGGCGTGAAGCCGCGGCGGCGCAGTCCTTCGACGTTGATGCCGTGCGGCTCAGCTTTGTTGCCGGCCGCGATGACGAAGGGCGGCACGTCCTGCACGAGCGCCGAAGCGCCGCCGAGCATCGAATGCGCGCCGATGCGCACGAACTGATGCACGCCCGACATCCCGCCGATGATCGCGTGATCGCCGACGAACACGTGCCCGGCCAGTTGCGCGTTGCTCGACATGATGACGTTGTCGCCGAGCCGGCAGTCGTGGCCGACGTGCACGTACGCCATGATCCAGCAATCGCTGCCGATCGACGTCAAGCCCTGATCCTGCGCCGTGCCCGTGTGCAGCGTCGTGAATTCGCGGATTGTGTTGCGGTCGCCGATTTCGAGGCGCGTCGGCTCGCCCTTGTACTTCATGTCCTGCGGACGGCCGCCGATCGATGCGTAATGGCCGATGCTGTTGTCGCGGCCGATCGTCGTGTGGCCTTCGATCACGCTGTGCGAGCCGACGGTCGTGCCCGCGCCGATCACGACGTGCGAACCGACGATCGCGTACGGCCCGATCTCGACGGACTCGTCGAGCTGGGCGCCCGGCTCGATGATCGCGGTTGGGTGAATCTTGCTCATGCGCATTTCGCCTATGCTGTTCGTGCTGCTTGTTACGATGAACGCGGAGTGAACGCAGATGCCTCAGGCGTCCGTGCTCTTGACGGTACACATGAGCTCGGCTTCGGCCGCGGTCGCGCCATCGACCTCGGCGCGCGCCTTGAACTTCCAGATGCCTCGCATGTACCGCTCGAAGTGGACGTTGAGGATCAACTGATCGCCCGGTTCCACCACGCGCTTGAAGCGCGCACCGTCGATGCCGACGAAGTAATAGAGCGTGTTGCTAGGATCGTGCGGCTCTTCCGCGAAGGTCAGCAGCGCCGCGGTCTGCGCGAGCGCTTCGAGGATCAGCACGCCCGGCATCACCGGCCGCGTCGGGAAGTGGCCCTGGAAGTACGGCTCGTTGATCGTCACGTTCTTCAACGCTTTGATGCTCTTGTGCGGCTCGAGTTCGAGCACGCGGTCCACGAGCAGGATCGGGTAGCGATGCGGCAGCAGCGTGAGGATCTTGTGGATGTCGAGATTGATTTTTTCTGTGCTCATGGTCGTTCTGCTCACGCGCGCGTCAGGCGCGGAAATTTGGATGGCGGGCCGTATCGGACGCCCGCCCGGAATTGCTCTTGGCGCTTCGGCGGCTTGGATGAGCCCGCTCTGCGCGAGGTTCTTGCTTATTCGTCGCCGCTCGTATCGCCACGCTTGGCTGTATCGGCGAGCGCTGTTTCCAGCGACTTGATGCGATCGCGCAGCTTGTCCAGATTGCGCATGATGGCCGCGCTCTTGTTCCAGTCGCCGTGCGGCACGGCCGGAAACGCGCTCGTGTACATGCCGGGTTTCAGGAGCGATTTCGAGACGCCTGATTGCGCCGTGACGATCACATAGTCCGCGAGCGTCACATGGCCCGCGATACCCACCGCCCCGCCGATCATGCAATGCTTGCCGATGTTCGTGCTGCCCGCGATGCCCGCGCAGCCGGCGATCACCGTGTACGCGCCGATGCGGCAGTTGTGACCGATCTGCACGAGGTTGTCGATCTTCACGCATTCCTCGATGACGGTATCGGCCATCGCGCCGCGATCGATGGTCGTGTTCGCACCGATTTCCACGTCGTCTGCGATATCCACCGCGCCGACCTGCGGAATCTTGACCCAGCTGCCGGTGCGCGCATCGCCCTCGCCGACGAAATCCGGCGCGAAGCCGAAGCCGTCCGCGCCGATAACCGCGCCCGCGTGCACGATCACGCGCGCGCCGAACTTGCAGCCGTGATAGACGGTGACGTTGGGATACAGATGCACGTCGTCGCCGAGCTTCACGCCCCGGCCGACGACCACGCCCGCATCCAGCTTCACGCGCTCGCCGATGACGGCGCCCGCCTCCACCGTCACGTGCGGTCCGATCACGGCGCTCGCCGCGACCTTCGCGTCCGGATCGACATAGGCGCTGGGATGCACGCCCGGCCTCGCCTTGGGCGTCGCCAGATCGATGAACGCCTGCGCCACGCGCGCGAAATAAGCGTAGGGGTTCGGCGTGACGATGAAATTACTGCCCGCGCGATTCGTCACCTTCTCGAGATCGGCCGGGGAAATCAGCACCGCGCCGGCGCGCGTCGTCTCGACCTGCGGCAGATACTTCTGATTCGCGAGAAACGCGAGCTGTGCCGAGCCAGCCTTGTCGAGAGGTGCGAGACTCCCGACCGCGTGCGCGCCGTCACCGACCACCTCGCCGCCGAAGCGCTTCACCAGTTCGTCGAGCGTGATCGCCATGCCTGATGCCATCTCGTCTCAGTCCTCGTCAGTTCGGGCTCGTGAGCGAACCCGTGCCGGTCGCGCCCGCGGCCAGCGCCTTCAGCACCTGATCCGTGATGTCGATGCGCGGACTCACGTACACCGCCTCCTGCACGATCAGATCGTAGTGCTGCTGCTCGGCGATCTGCTTGATCACCTTGTTCGCGCGATCCAGCACCGCCGCGAGTTCTTCGTTGCGGCGCTGGTTCAGGTCTTCGCGGAACTCGCGCTGCTTGCGCTGGAAGTCCGCGTCGAGTTGCGCGAGGTCGCGCTGGCGCGCAGCGCGGTCGGTCGGCGACATCGAGGAACCGTTTTTATCGATGTTGTCCGACATCGCCTTCAGACGCTGCGCCATGTCCTGCAGCGCCTTGTCGCGTTTGGAGAATTCCTGCTCGAGCTTCGACTGAGCGGCTTTCGCCGCTGCAGATTCGCGCAGGATGCGGTCCGAATTGACCGCAGCGATGCGCGCTTCCTGAGCACTGGCGGACATCGCCGTGCCCAGGCCGAGAACCATCGACAACGCAAGCGCCAGCGCCATATGTTTCGAATGCTTACCGGTTCCCAAAGTGTTCCTCACGTTACGTCTGAATGGATGAAGTTCGTGACAGTCGGCATACCGTTTAGAAGGCCGTACCGATCTGGAACTGGAACTTCTGATACTGGTCGCCTTCGTGCTTCTGCAGCGGGAAGCCAAGGCTCAGCTTGAGCGGGCCGATCGGCGAGATCCACGCGAGACCCACACCGTAGCCGTAGCGCAAGCCGTTCGCACCGCCGCTCGTGCCGCCCTGGTTCGGGTCGCCCCAGACGTTACCGGCATCGAGGAAGGTGAAGACTCGCAGCGTGCGGTCGTAGCCCGTGCCCGGAAGCGGGAATGTCAGCTCGATGTTGCCGACCGCCATGCGCGAGCCGCCGATCGGGTCGTTCGTCTTCGCGTCGCGCGGACCCAGCGAGCTCGGCGAGTAGCCGCGCACCGAACCGATACCACCCGCATAGTAGTTCTTGAAGATCGGGTACGTCTGACCTTGCAGGCCCTTGCCGTAGCCGCCCTGCAGGTTGAAACCGAGCACGAAGCCGCGCGCGAACGAGTAGTAATACTGGAACTGCGCGTCGAATTTCGCGTAGGTCGTGTTGCCGAGCGGCGTGCCGTATTCCGCGTTCGACTGGATGTAGTAGCCGCGGCTCGGGACGAGCGCGCTGTCGCGATTGTCGCGCGACCAGCCCATCGTCAGCGGATAGTTGTTCACCACGCGGCCGAACTCGTTCACGTAGTTGATGTAGGACTGCGGCGTGTTCGAGTCCACGTCCATCGTGTTCTGTTCGGCGCCGACGCCGAAGAACACCGTGTCCTGCTCGGAGAACGGGATGCCGAACTTGGTGTCCGCACCCATCGTGATGATCTTGAAGCTCGAATCGGTCGAGTAGTACAGCGGCTGATACGTACGGTAGTACGCGTCGGTGATACGTTTGATGCCGTCGATCGTGAAGTACGGATCGACCTGCGTCACGGTCAGCGTGCGGTACGTCTTCGCGGTGTTCACGTTGACCGCGAGACTCGTGCCCGAGCCGAACACGTTGTCCTGCGACACGCCCGCCGACAGCACCACCTTGTCCGTCGACGAGAAACCCGCGCCCAGTGTGATCGCGCCGGTCGGCTTTTCCGCGACCTTCACGTCCACGTCGACCTGGTCGTTCGTGCCTTCCACGGGCGTCGTGGTGACGTCCACGTCGGTGAAGTAGCCGAGACGGTTGACCCGGTCCTTCGACAATGCGAGGCGGCTCGAATCGAACCACGAGCTTTCGAGCTGGCGCATTTCACGACGGACCACTTCGTCGCGCGTGCGCGTATTGCCGACGATGTTCACGCGCCGCACGTACACGCGGCGGCTCGGGTCGACTTGCAGCGTGAGCGCCACGGTGTGGTTCGACTGATCGATCTGCGGCTGCGCGTTGACCTGCGCGAACGCGTAGCCGTATTCGCCGAGCTTGTCGACGATGGCTTTGGTCGTCGCCTGCAGTTTCTCCGCGGAGAAGCGCTCGCCCGGTTTGATCTTGATGAGCTTGTTGAGCTCGGCCTCGCGGTCGAGCAGATTGCCCGAGAGCTTGATGCTGCTGATCTTGTACGGCTCGCCTTCATGCACGGCGATCGTCAGATACATGTCCTTCTTGTCCGGCGAGATCGACACCTGCGTGGAATCGATGCTGAACTCGAGGTAACCGCGGTTCAGGTAGTACGAGCGCACGTTCTCGAGGTCGCCCGTGAGCTTTTCCTTCGCGTAGAGATCGCTCTTCGTGTACCAAGAGAACCAGTTCGGCGTGGAGAGCTGCATTTCGCCGAGCAACGTGCCCGAACTCACCGCCTTGTTGCCGACGAAGTTGATCTGGCGGATCTTCGCGCTCGGACCTTCCGCGACGGAAAACAGAATGGCGACGCGGTTGCGGTCGACAGGCGTCACGGTGGTCGTGACTTCCGCCGCGTAGTAGCCGCGCGTCAGATACTGGCGCTTGAGCTCCTGCTCCGCCTTGTCGACGAGCGCCTTGTCGTAGGAGCGGCCTTGCGACAGACCGACCGAGCGCAGCGCCTTCGTGAGATTGTCCTTGTCGAACTCGTGCAGGCCCGCGAAATCGATAGCCGAGATGGCCGGGCGCTCCTGCACCTGCACGACCACCACGTTGCCTTCGGTTGCGATCTGAACGTCATTGAAGAAGCCCGTCGCGTAGAGTGCGCGAATCGCTTCGGAGGCCTTGTCGTCGGTGAAGGTGTCGCCTTGCTTGATCGGCAGATAAGCGAACACGGAGCCCGGCTCGATGCGTTGGAGACCGTCGATCCGAATATCCTGCACGACGAACGGCGTGGTGGCGTGCGCCGCCATACCCGTTGCGGCGAGTGCCGCGGCCACAGCCGTCTTAGGAACAAAGCGATGAGGTTTGAACAACGTGCTTCCCCAGTATTTAAAGCTGCATTCGTTCCGGCGGTCGCTCGAAACGCGCCGCCAGAAATTGTCAAAGTGGATCAAAAACGAATCAGACGAGCGAGGTCGTTGAACAGCGCGATCATCGACAGTGCGACGATGCAGACCAGGCCCGCCCTTTGCAGAGCCAGCTGCCAGCGATCGGATACGGCTTTGCCGGTAACAGCCTCAACCAAATAATATAACAGATGCCCACCGTCCAATACCGGAATCGGTAACAAGTTCAACACTCCGAGACTGATGCTGACGAGGGCGAGAAACGAAACAAAGGCCGCCACGCCGAGCCTTGCGCTCTTGCCCGCATAGTCGGCAATGGTGACCGGTCCCGAGAGATTCTTGAGCGAAGCCTCGCCGACGATCATCCGCCCGAACATGCGCAGCGAGTAGATGCTGATGTCCCACGTCCGGTTCACGCCGAGGCGCAGGCTTTCGAGCGGCCCGTAGCGCACGTCCACGGTCGGCAGCTGATTCGCGAGCGCGGCGCCGATGCGGCCGATCTCCTTGCCCGTCGATGCATCGTGCTTGAGGTCGGGCACGATCTGCACGGACTCGCGCTTGCCGTTGCGCTCGATCACGAGCGTGACGGGCTTCGCGCCGTGTGCTTTCACGTAATCGATGAAGCTCGTCGCGTTGTCGACGCTGCGGCCATCGATCGCGCGCAGCATGTCGCCCGCCTTCAGCCCGCTCTTCTGCGCCGCGCTCCCCGCCTCGACGCCCGCGACCGTCAACGTGCCGCCGCCCGGCGCGAAGCCGAGCTTGTCCATGAAGTCCTGATCGGCTTGCTCGTCGGTGATGCCCGCGACCGTCACCGGGAAGTCGAAGGTCCCGTCGTGCGTCTTCGCCGTCAGCACGATGCGACGATGATCGAACGACGCGTCGAGCAGCTTCCAGCGCAAATCGGACCAGGAGCGGATCGGATGCGTCTCGCCGCCCTGCGCGTCGCGCATCGAGAGCACCGTCTCGCCGCCTTCGAAACCCGCGTGCGCCGCCGCCGTGTCGGGCGCGGGCTGCGAGACGATCGCGGCGGGTTCGGTCACGCCGCCCGCGAACACGGCGGAAAAGAGCGCGATCGCGAGCAGGAAATTGGCGATGGGCCCCGCCGCCACGATGGCAATCCGCTTGGCGACGCTCTGGCGGTTGAAAGCGCGCGGCAAGTCCTCGGCGGGAATCGTCGTGCCGCTATCGGGATCGACCTCGCGTTCGTCGAGCATCTTCACGTAGCCGCCGAGCGGCAGCGCGGCGATCGTCCACTGAACGCCCGTCTTCTTGCTGACCCACTGCACGAGCGGCTTGCCGAAGCCGACCGAGAAACGCAGCACTTTCACGCCGCACAGTCGCGCGACACTGTAGTGACCGAATTCGTGGACGACGACGAGTACGCCTATCGCAACGACGAAGGCGACGATTTCGGTCAGAAAGTTCATGACGGCCTCAATGGGCGATGGGTTCGGCGCCCGGCGCGCTCGCGGTGAGCTCAGCGACGAAACGGGATGCGAGACGGCGCGCGCTCGCATCGGCCGCGAGCACGTCCGCCAGCGTCGCGGCGCTCGTATTCGGCAGGTCGTTCAGCACGCGCTCGACCACGCCGCCGATTGCCATGAAGCCGATGCGGCGCTCCAGAAACGCTTCCACGGCGATTTCGTTGGCCGCGTTCAACGCGGCGCTCGCGATGCCGCCCGCTTCGAGCGCCTGGATGGCCAGCGCGAGGCACGGGAAGCGCGCGAAATCGGGCTTTTCGAACGTGAGGGTCGCGATCTGCACGAGATCCAGCGGCGCCACGCCCGAGTCCACACGGTCAGGATACGCCAGCGCGTGCGCGATGGGCGTGCGCATGTCGGGGTTGCCGAGTTGCGCGAGGACCGAGCCGTCGGCGTAGGACACCATCGAATGAATCACGCTCTGCGGATGGATCAGCACTTCGATGCGCGAGCCCGGCAGATTGAAGAGCCAGTGCGCCTCGATCACTTCGAGGCCCTTGTTCATCATCGTCGCGGAATCGACGGAGATCTTGCGGCCCATCGCCCAGTTCGGATGCTTGACGGCTTCCTCGGGCGTCACGTTCGTGAGCGTCGCCGGTTCGCGCGTGCGGAACGGGCCGCCCGACGCCGTCAGGATGATCTTCGACACGCCGCCATGCAGTTGCGCTTCCTTGTCCGCGCAAGGCGGCAGGCACTGGAACACGGCGTTGTGCTCGCTGTCGACCGGCAGCAGAATCGCGCCGTTGTCGCGCACCGCGTCCATGAAAATCTGGCCGGACATCACGAGCGCTTCCTTGTTCGCGAGCAGGATGCGCTTGCCGGCGCGCGCGGCGGCGAGCGTGGGCGCGAGGCCCGCAGCGCCTACGATGGCCGCGACGACCGTGTCGCACTGCGTCGCGCGTGCGACCTCGACGAGCGCCTCCGTACCGTGCGTCACTTCGGTCTTGCAGCCCTGCGCGCGCAATGCCGACGCGACGCGCGCGGCCGTTTCGGCATCGCCGACGACCGCCACCTCGGGCTGGAATTTCAGGCACTGGGCGACGAGTTTGTCGCCGTTGCGGTGAGCGGTGAGCGCGTAGACCGAAAAACGGTCCGGGTGCCTTGCCACGACGTCGAGCGTGCTGTCGCCGATCGAGCCCGTGGAGCCGAGCAATGTGAGACGTTTTTGCATAAATTCTTCTCTAGCCGATTAGCCAAGCATGAGCAATGCGATCGGCAATACAGGCAACAATGCGTCGATGCGGTCGAGGACGCCGCCGTGACCGGGCAAGAGGCCGCTCGAGTCCTTGACGCCGGCCTGGCGCTTCAGCAGCGACTCGAACAGATCGCCGACCACGCTGAACGCGACCAGCACGGAAAGCGCGACGAACGAGCGATCCCAGCCGAGATGCCCGACGAAGGCCGTGAATACGGTAGGCGCATAAAAGCCGGTGGCAGCGGCGAGCGCGCCGATGACGATGACGGCGAGCCACCCACCGATGGCGCCCTCCCAGGTTTTGCCCGGGCTGATCGACGGAGCGAGTTTGTGGCGGCCGAGCGCTTTTCCGGCGAAGTATGCGCCTATGTCAGCCAGCCAGACTACTAGAAGAAGCGATAGCACGAATGCAACGCCTCGCGTGCGCGCATCGACGACGGCATGCCAGCAGGCCAGAAACACGACGATTCCCGCGAAAAGCAGGAACGCGCGCCACGTGTGGGCGGCTAGCGCGGGCTTGCGCAGCAAGGCGTAGGGACCGGCCAGCACCCAGAAAATCGCAGCCATCTGGTACAGCGGCGTGGACTTGATCCCGAGAAACGTGCTGAAAATGAGCGCGAGCCCCGCGACGAGCGCGTAGGCAACCGGCCCCGCTCCGTTCAGCTTGAGGAGACGTCCCCATTCCCAGGCCGCGAACACCACGACGAAACCGATGAGCGCTCCGAACGCGCCGATCGGCGCGAACAGCGTGATCGGCACCAGTACCGCGAGCAGGACGATTGCCGTGATGACACGGGTTCTTAGCATGAAAGGGTGTCGGCCTTCTGCGATTGAGAAGCGAGTTGCGCGCTCGTGCGCCCGAAGCGGCGCTCGCGGTCACCGTAGGAAGCGATCGCGCGATCGAGCGCGTCGGCGTCGAAGTCGGGCCAGTAGATGTCGGTGAAATAAAACTCGGTGTACGCGAGCTGCCACAGCAGGAAATTGCTGATGCGCTGCTCGCCGCCCGTGCGGATGAAGAGATCCGGTTCGGGCGCATAGGCCATCGCGAGATGCGCGGCGAACGACTCGTCGTCCACGCGCGCGGGCGTGCCCGTCTCCAGGGACTCGGCGATGAGTTTCTTCGTCGCCTGCATGATGTCCCAGCGCCCGCCGTAGTTGGCGGCGATGGTCAGCGTGAGGCGGGTGTTGCGGGCCGTCTTGGTCTCGGCGCGTTGAATCAGCGCGCGGATGCGGTCGTCGAACATGCTGATGTCGCCGACGACGCGCAGGCGGATGCCGTTCGCGTGCAGCTTGCCGATTTCGCGCTCGAGCGCGGTGACGAACAGGCGCATCAGGAACGACACTTCGTCGGTCGGACGGCGCCAGTTTTCGGAGCTGAACGCAAAGAGCGTGACGAATTCGACGCCGCGCCGCGCGCAGCTTTCGACGGTCGCACGAACCGCATCGACGCCGCGCGTATGACCGGCGACGCGCGGCAGGCGGCGCTCGGTCGCCCATCGGCCATTGCCGTCCATGATGATCGCGACGTGGCGCGGGACAGCCGCGACATCGGGCACGGTAACGGTAGAGCTGGTATAGGTCATGGCCGCTGAATCTGGGAATCTGAAAGAGTGAAAGCCAGCCCGGATATATACACGCCCAGGGCTGGCAGGACCGTTTCTACGGCCTCACACCGTCATGATTTCGGATTCTTTGGTCTGAACGAGCTTGTCGATCTCAGCGACGAACTTGTCGGTGAGCTTCTGCACTTCGTCGCTCGCACGGCGCTCGTCGTCTTCGGAAATCTCCTTGTCCTTCACGGATTTCTTCAGTTGATCGTTCGCGTCGCGGCGCAGGTTGCGCACGGCGACCTTCGCGGTTTCGCCTTCGCTCTTCACGACCTTGGTGAGTTCGCGGCGGCGCTCTTCGGTGAGCGCGGGCATCGGCACGCGGATCAGGTCGCCCTGCGTGGCCGGGTTCAGGCCGAGATCCGATTCGCGGATCGCTTTCTCGATCACCGCGACCATCTTCTTTTCCCACGGCTGCACGCCGATCGTGCGCGCATCGACGAGCGTCATGTTCGCGACCTGGGAGATGGGCACGTTCGAGCCGTAGTAATCAACCTGGATGTGGTCGAGCAGCCCCGTGTGGGCGCGACCCGTGCGAATCTTGGCGAGATCGGCCTTGAACGCTTCGATCGACCGCTGCATCTTCTGGTCGACGCCTTTTTTGATGTCAGCCACACTCATTTTGAACCTCCAAACCTGGGTTTTACTGGCGAAAAGCGGCGCATCACGCGCGGGGCTCCCCGCCAGCCGCGCAGCGCCTGATACCGCGAGAGTTTACACGTGGACGAGGGTCCCTTCGTCGTCGCCCTGCACGATGCGCTTCAACGCGCCCGGCTTCGTGATCGAGAACACGCGAATCGGCAGCTTCTGGTCGCGGCACAGCGCGAACGCAGTGGCGTCCATCACTTGAAGGTTCTTGCCGATGGCCTCGTCGAAGCTGATCGTGCTGTAGCGCGTCGCGTGCGGGTCCTTCTTCGGGTCGGCGGAGTATACGCCATCGACTTTCGTCGCTTTCAGCACCACTTCGGCGCCGATTTCCGAGCCGCGCAGCGCGGCTGCCGTGTCTGTCGTGAAGAACGGGTTGCCCGTGCCGGCCGCGAAAATCACGACCTTGCCCTCTTCGAGCTGGCGAATCGCGCGCGGACGGATGTAGGGCTCGACCACCTGATCCATGCGCAGCGCCGACTGCACACGCGCTTCGATGCCCGCGTGGCGCATGGCGTCCTGGAGCGCGAGCGCGTTCATCATCGTGGCGAGCATGCCCATGTAGTCGGCCGTCGCGCGATCCATGCCGGCCGCGCCGCCCGCCACACCACGGAAGATATTGCCGCCGCCGATGACGACGGCAAGCTGCGTCCCGATCCGCACCACCTCCGCGACATCCGCCACCATCCTTTCGATCGTTGCGCGATTGATGCCGAAAGCATCGTCGCCCATGAGGGCTTCGCCGGAGAGTTTGAGGAGTACGCGTTTGTAGGCTGTGGGCATATGAGGTTCCGATCGCGCCGAGGAGGGTTGCAACAACGTAGAACTGTAGGGGTGAAACATTACTTACCGCAAGCGGGCCGGATCGGGCGGCGGGCGCGGTAGATCAGGGTTATCCCTAGCCTAACGCGCCCGCTGCTTGTGCGATCCGATCGCTGAATGCGTGCGGCGGAATGTTCCGCCGCGGGTACCGCGAACTCGGCGCGCTATCACAGCACACGCGCCTTAAGCGAGCCTTAGGACTGCTTGGCCGCTGCGACTTGCGCAGCGACTTCGGCTGCGAAGTCGTCCTGGCGCTTTTCGATGCCCTCGCCCACGACGAACAGCGCGAACTTCTGCACCGATGCGTTGCCTGCCTTGAGCATCTGTTCGATCGTCTGCTTGTCGTTCTTCACGAACGGCTGGTTCAGGAGCGACACTTCCTTCAGGTACTTCTGGACCGAGCCGTCGACCATCTTCGCGACGATCTCGGCCGGCTTGCCCGATTCAGCGGCCTTCTGCTCGGCGATGCTGCGCTCCTTGGCGATCAGATCGGCCGGCACTTCGTCCGACGACAGCGAAACCGGCTTCATCGCGGCGACGTGCATCGCGACGTCCTTGCCGATCTGGTCGTCAGCGCCCGTGAACTCGACCAGCACGCCGATACGCGTGCCGTGCAGGTACGACGCGACCTTGTTGGCTGACTCGAAACGCACGAAACGGCGAATCGACAGGTTTTCGCCGATCTTGCCGACGAGCGCGAGACGCACGGCGTCGACCGTCGAGCTTTCCAGCGGCAGCGCCGACAGCGCGGCCACGTCGGCCGGGTTGTTCTTGGCGACCAGTTCGGCGATCGTCTTGCCGAAGGCCAGGAAGTCGTCGTTCTTCGCGACGAAGTCGGTTTCGCAGTTCAGTTCGACGAGCGCGCCCACGGCGCCTTCGACGTGCGCCGTTACGATGCCTTCAGCCGTCACGCGCGATGCCGCCTTGCTCGCCTTGTTGCCGAGCTTCACGCGCAGCAGTTCTTCCGCGCGCGCCATGTCGCCGTCGGCTTCCGTCAGCGCCTTCTTGCATTCCATCATCGGCGCGTCGGTCTTTGCGCGCAGTTCTGCCACCATGCTTGCGGTAATTGCCGCCATCATTCGCTCCTTGAGTCTGTTTGATACGTGCCGCCGGCTTTACATCGCGCCCACGGCAGGAAAATAGGCATTTCTATCGCTTCGACTAAAAAAAAGGGGCCTTTCGCAAAGCCCCCTTTTTTGTCGGCCGCAGGGCTCGATTACGCCTCTGCGTTGACCTCGACGAACTCGTCGCCTTCGCCGTTACGGACGGCCTGGACAACGTCGTTCACCGCGTTCGCGCGGCCTTCGAGGATCGCGTCGGCAACGCCCTGAGCGTACAGCGCGACTGCCTTGGAGGCGTCGTCGTTGCCCGGGATCACGTAGTCGATGCCTTCCGGCGAGTGGTTCGTATCGACCACGGCGATGACCGGAATGCCGAGCTTCTTCGCTTCGGTCACGGCAATCTTGTGGTAGCCGACGTCGATCACGAACATTGCATCAGGAATGCCGCCCATGTCCTTCACGCCGCCGATGGACTTTTGCAGCTTGACCATTTCGCGTTCGAACAGAAGCGCTTCCTTCTTGCTCATGCGCTCGGTTTCACCCGATTCCAGCGCCGCTTCCATGTCCTTCAGGCGCTTGATCGAAACCTTCAGCGTCTTGAAGTTGGTCATCATGCCGCCGAGCCAGCGGGCGTTGACGAAAGGCATACCGGCGCGCGCTGCTTCCTGAGCGATGGTGTCGCGCGACTGGCGCTTCGTGCCGACGAAAAGGATCGTGCCGCGGTTCGCTGCCAACTGGCGCACATACTTCAGCGCGTCGTTGTAGAGCGGCAGGGTCTTTTCGAGGTTGATGATGTGAATCTTGTTGCGATGACCGAAGATGTACGGGGCCATCTTGGGGTTCCAGAAGCGCGTTTGGTGACCGAAGTGGACACCGGCTTCCAGCATTTGACGCATCGTGACTGCCATGAAATTCTCCGCGAGGGTTAGGTCTTAAGCCGGCTGCCGCATCCCGCGCCTGGTTGTTTTCGCTTAACCGGGCGCCGGACACCCTGGGTGCGCCGGCTTGCGTATCGACTTGAAACAAGTTTCCAAGCCGCATTCCACTATTCACGCCCGGATTGTCATACGACATCGTGACGGCAATATGGATTACGACTTAGCCTTCGAGTATAGCATGTGAGGATTGGTCGGCTCAAGCCGCACGACCGATCCGGAACCGCGCGTCTTTGCATCAACCTTAGCGCCCTAGCCCCGTCCGGTCCAAACGATCCGGGTGCGGCGCATTTCTTAAGGTGCGATAATGCCGCTTTCGCGGCTCACTGCCGCACACACGCATTTCGGGCCAAGTCATGTCCATTACGCTGAAAAACGAACACGATATCGCGCAGATGCGCGTCGCCTGCCGGCTCGCCAGCGAAGTGCTCGATTTCATCACGCCGCATATCGCTCCCGGCGTGACGACCGAAGAGCTGGATCGCCTCTGTCACGAATATATGGTGAAGGAACAGGGCACCGTTCCCGCACCGCTCAATTATCAGCCGCCCGGCTATCCGCCGTACCCGAAAGCCACCTGCATTTCCGTAAACGATGTGATCTGCCACGGCATCCCCGGCGAAAAGGTGCTGAAGAACGGCGACGCGCTGAATATCGACGTCACCGTCATCAAGAACGGCTATTTCGGCGACACGAGCCGCATGTTCATCGTCGGCGAGGGATCGATCCTGGCGAAGCGCCTCGTTCAGACGACGTTCGACTGCATGTGGCTCGGCATCGAACAGGTGCGCCCCGGCGCGCATCTTGGCGACATCGGCGCGGCGATCCAGAAGCACGCCGAAGCGCAAGGCTACAGCGTCGTGCGGGAATACTGCGGCCACGGCATCGGACAGGTGTTCCACGAAGAGCCGCAGGTGCTGCACTACGGCCGTGCCGGCACGGGCATCGAACTGCAGGCCGGCATGATTTTCACCGTCGAGCCGATGATCAACGCTGGCCGCCGCGAAATCCGCACGATGCCGGACCAGTGGACCGTCAAGACGCGCGACCGCAGCCTCTCGGCGCAATGGGAGCACACCGTGCTCGTCACGCCGACGGGCTATGACGTGCTGACCGTTTCGGCGGGCACGCAGGCGCCCTCGCAACTGATCGCCGCGACCGCCTGATTTCGTCTCTCCCGGCGCCCGCCGCGCATGCACGCGGGCGCATCCTTCCGCCGTCCTCGCCACTTTCCATTCATGAGCGTAATCGCCGCTGTCGCCACGCCCTGTGAAACGTTGCGCGCCGCCTACAAGGCGGCGAAGGCGGCGCTTATCGAACGCTTCGGGGCGGCGTCGAACGTCGAGCCGCTGATGCACGCGCTCGCCCGCGCCACCGACGACGCCCTCAAAGGCGCGTGGGCCGCCTGCGACATGCCCGAGAGCGCGGCGCTCGTCGCGGTCGGCGGTTACGGGCGCGGCGAGCTCGCGCCCTATTCCGACGTCGACATCCTCGTGCTCCTTCCCGAAGCGTCGCCGCAACACGGCGATGCGGAGCTGAACGGCCGCGTCGAGCGTTTCATCGGGATGGCGTGGGATCTGGGACTCGATATCGGCAGCAGCGTGCGCTCGGTCGAGCAATGCATCGCCGAGGCCGGCAACGACATCACCGTGCAGACGTCGCTGCTCGAAGCGCGGCGCATTTGCGGCGACATGTCCCTGTTCCAGCGCTTTTCGGCGCGCTATCGCGAGACGCTCGATCCGCGCGCGTTCTTCCAGGCGAAAGTGCTGGAAATGCGCCAGCGTCACGCGAAGTTTCAGGACACGCCCTACAGCCTCGAGCCGAACATCAAGGAAAGCCCCGGCGGCTTGCGCGATCTGCAACTGATTCTGTGGATCGCGCGCGCGGCGGGCTTTGGCAGCAGCTGGCGCGAACTCGATGCGCGCGAGCTCATTACCGAACGCGAAGCGCGCGAACTGCGCCGCAACGAAGGCTTTCTGAAGGCGCTGCGCGCGCGGCTACACGTGATCGCGAAGCGCCGCCAGGACATTCTCGTCTTCGATCTGCAGACGCCGCTCGCGGAGAGCTTCGGCTTCGAGGCGACCACCGCCAAGCGCGCGAGCGAGCAGCTGATGCGCCGCTACTACTGGGCGGCGAAGGCGGTCACGCAGCTCGCCACCATCCTGATCCAGAACGTCGAGGCACAGCTTTTCCCGTCGACGAGCGGCATCACGCGGGTCATTTCCGGGCGCTTCGTCGAGAAGCAAGGCATGCTGGAAATCGCCCGCGACGATGTATTCGAGCGCGAGCCGCACGCGATTCTCGAAGCGTTCCTGCTGTACGAACAGACGCGCGGCATCAAGGGATTTTCCGCGCGCACGCTGCGGGCGATCTACAACGCACGCGATCTGATGGACCGCGACTGGCGGCGCGACCCGGAGAATCGCCGGCTGTTCATGGAGATCCTCAAGCAGCCTGAAGGCATCACGCATGCGTTCCGACTGATGAACCAGACGAGCGTGCTCGGGCGCTACCTGCTGAACTTCCGGCGCATCGTCGGGCAGATGCAGCATGATCTCTATCACGTCTACACCGTCGATCAGCACATCCTGATGGTGCTGCGCAACCTGCGGCGTTTCGCGATCGCCGAGCATGCGCACGAGTATCCGTTCTGCAGCCAGCTGATGGGCAACTTCGAGCGTCCGTGGGTGCTATATGTCGCGGCTCTTTTCCACGATATCGCGAAGGGCCGCGGCGGCGATCATTCGACGCTCGGCATGGCCGACGCCCGGCGTTTTTGCCGCGAGCACGATATCGGCGCCGAAGATACCGAGCTCGTGATCTGGCTCGTGCAGCAGCATCTGACGATGAGCCAGGTCGCGCAGAAGCAGGACACGAGCGATCCCGAAGTCATCAAGCAATTCGCGTCGGTGGTGAAGACGGAGCGGCGACTCACCGCGCTTTACCTTTTGACCGTCGCCGATATCCGCGGCACGAGCCCGAAAGTCTGGAACAACTGGAAAGGCAAGCTGCTCGAAGACCTGTTCCGTGCGACGCAGGCCGTGCTCGGCGGCGCGCAGCCGGATGCGCATTCGGAGCTCAAGTCGCGCCAGGAAGCGGCGCTCGCGCTGCTGCGGCTGGAAACCGTGCCGGAGCACGCGCAAAAGCGCCTGTGGGATCAGCTCGACGTCGGCTATTTCCTGCGCCACGATCCGGCCGACATCGCGTGGCAGACGCGCGTGCTTTACCGTCACGTGGAGAGCGACGAGCCGATCGTGCGCGCGCGGCCCTCGCCCATCGGCGCGGCGTTGCAGGTGCTCGTGTACGTGAAGGATCGGCCCGATCTCTTCGCCGGCATCTGCGCGTATTTCGACAAGAACGGTCTCTCCGTGCTCGATGCGCGCGTGACGACGACCCGTCACGGTTACGCGCTCGATAACTTCCTCGTCGCGCATCCGGATCACGACGGGAGTTATCGCGACATCGCCAACCTCGTCGAGCAGCAACTCGCCGCGCTGCTCGCGGATGAGCGCATACTCCCGGAACCGTCGAAGGGCCGCGTATCGCGGCTCGTGCGCACGTTTCCGATCACACCGCGCGTGGACCTGCGTCCCGACGATCGCGGCCAGTACTACATCCTGTCCGTGTCGGCCAACGACCGGCAGGGCCTTCTTTATTCGATCGCGCGCGTTCTGGCGCAACACCGGATCGGCGTGCAGGCGGCGCGGATCAACACGCTCGGCGAACGTGTCGAGGACGTGTTCCTGCTCGACGGCAAGAGCCTGTCGAACAACCGCACCCAGATCCAGGTGGAAACCGAGCTGCTGCGCGCGATCGCAGCCTGAGACTTTATGCGCGTCAAACTGACAGCCAAACATCCGCGTCCCACTTCGGCGACGCGTTCACCGGTTCGAACCGGCACGGTCACCGGGCGCAAGCCTGTTCGCGCGCCGTCGCCGGACGAGGCACGTCCCAAGCGCGCGAGCCCGCCGACGACCGACAAGCGCGAAGCGCGCGCGTCCAAGCCGCGTGGCGACGATTCGCGTCCTGCGTTTGGCGATCGCGGTCCGCGCAAGTCGTTCGAAGGCCGGCCGCCTGCGCGTGGTGAGCGTCCTGCCGGTGGCGACGAGCGACGCCCATTTAAGCCGCGTGGCGATGATTCGCGTCCGGCGTTTGGCGAGCGTGGTCCGCGTAAATCGTTCGAAGGTCGACCGCCTGCGCGTGGCGAGCGTCCTGCCGGTGGTGAGGAACGTCGCCCGTTCAAGCCGCGTGGCGATGATTCACGTCCTGCGTTTGGCGATCGCGGTCCGCGCAAGTCGTTCGAAGGCCGTCCGCCTGCGCGTGGCGAGCGCCCAACCGGTGGTGACGAACGTCGCCCGTTCAAAGCGCGTGGCGATGATTCGCGTCCTGCGTTTGGCGATCGCGGTCCGCGTAAATCGTTCGAAGGCCGTCCGCCTGCGCGCGGCGAGCGCCCTGCCGGGGGTGATGAACGTCGCACATTCAAGCCGCGTGGCGACGATTCGCGTCCCGCATTTGGCGATCGCGGTCCGCGTAAATCGTTCGAAGGTCGTCCGCCTGCGCGGGGTGAGCGTCCTGCCGGTGGTGATGAACGTCGCCCGTTCAAGCCGCGTGGCGATGATTCGCGTCCTGCATTCGGCGATCGCGGTCCGCGCAAATCGTTCGAGGGTCGTCCGCCTGCGCGCGGCGAGCGCCCAGCCGGTGGCGACGAGCGTCGCCCGTTCAAGCCGCGTGGCGATGATTCACGTCCTGCATTCGGCGATCGCGGTCGCGAAGGTCGTCCGCCGGCGCGCGGCGAGCGTCCTGCTGGTGGCGAAGAACGTCGCACGTTCAAACCGCGTGGTGACGATTCGCGTCCTGCATTTGGAGATCGCGGTCGCGAAGGTCGTCCGCCGGCGCGCGGCGAGCGCCCAGCCGGTGGCGACGAGCGTCGCACATTCAAACCACGCGGCGACGATTCACGCCCCGCGTTCGGCGATCGCGGCCCGCGCCGATCAACCGAAGATCGCCCGTTCAAATCGCGCGACGACCGCGCGCCGGGCACGCGTCCCACACGCCGCGACGACGATCGACCATTCGCCAAACGCGACGATCGTATCGAAGCGCGCAAGCCGCCCGCACCCGCCGCGGAATCCGCGCCGAAGCATCGCGACCACAACGACGGCCTCGTGCGCCTCTCCAAAGTGATGTCGGAACTCGGCCTCTGCTCGCGCCGCGAAGCCGACGAATGGATCGAGAAAGGCTGGGTGCTCGTCGACGGCGAAGTCATCGACACGCTCGGCACGCGTATCCGTCCGACGCAGAACGTCGAAATCCTGCCCGCGGCGCGTTCGGCGCAGTCGCAACTGGTCACGATCCTGCTGCACAAGCCGGTCGGCTATGTATCGGGGCAGGCGGAAGACGGCTACGAGCCCGCGGTCACGCTCATCAACCCGGGCAATCACTGGAACGAGGATCGCTCGGGCATCCGTTTCGCGCCGGGACATCTGCGCACGCTCGCGCCTGCGGGACGTCTCGACATCGATTCCACCGGACTTCTCGTGCTGACTCAGGACGGCCGCATCGCGAAGCAACTGATCGGCGGTCACTCGGAAGTCGACAAGGAGTACCTCGTGCGCGTGCGCTTCGGCGAGCACACGGTCGATGTCGATCAGCAACTGCCCGCCGAGAAACTCGCGCTCCTGCGTCATGGCCTCGAACTCGACGGCGTGCCGCTCAAGACCGCGCAGGTGAGCTGGCAGAACGGCGAACAACTCCGCTTCGTGCTGCGCGAAGGCAAGAAGCGGCAGATTCGCCGGATGTGCGAACTGGTCGGACTGGACGTCGTCGGCCTGAAGCGCATTCGCATGGGCCGCGTGACGCTCGGCGACTTGCCGGCCGGCCAGTGGCGCTATCTCGGCCCGAACGAGATGTTCTAGGCGAGCCGCACGGTCCGCACGCACCTTCGTTCGAACGTGCGTGCGCGCGTCTGTTGCGTCGCAAAAAAACGACGTTCCCGCGAAAAAATAGGCACGATGCAGTCCCGATCGTGCCTTTTCGTTTTCAGCCGTTTTTTGACTAAAGAAAATGAATCATCGATCCGTTACACCTGTCAGGCGGATGCGCGCCACGTGGCCCCCCGCTCAGATGGACGGAAGCAGGATCAGCAGCATTGAACGGCAATGATGGAGAATCGCCATGTCAGTTGAGATCATCGTTCGTGAGACAGGAACCGGTCTGGAGATCGTGAGCGGCCGACGACGGCTCGAAGCCCTGCTCGCCCTGCGCGACGAAGTCGTCGTGATGAGCCCCGGCATCGGGGAAATGGTCATCGCGCGCCTGCCCGACGGACGCCTCCAGGCATCCGCGAATCCGGAGCACGTCGCCGTATTCCGCCAGCCGGAAATCAGCGGCAGCTCGAAAACACTGGCGTAAAAAGGCCGCTTCTGCCGAAGCGGCCCTTTGCGTGATTCCGTACGGTCCGAAGCGCGCGGCGTCAGTCGTCGCGCGCCGGGTCGAGCCCCGGAAAGAGCACTTCCGTGAAGCCGAACTTCGAGAAGTCGGTGATGCGCATCGGGTAGAGCTTGCCGATCAGATGGTCGCACTCGTGCTGCACGACGCGCGCGTGAAAGCCCTCGGCCAGCCGCTCGATGGCGTTGCCGTACTGGTCGAAGCCCTGGTAGCGGATCATCGAAAAGCGCTGCACCGCGCCGCGCAAGCCCGGCACGGACAGGCACCCTTCCCAGCCTTCCTCCATGTCGTGCCCGTTTGGCGTAATGATCGGATTGATGAGCACCGTCTCCGGCACCGACGGCGCGTCCGGGTAACGCTCGTTATGCCCGAAGCCGAAGATCACCACCTGCAGATCGACGCCGATCTGCGGCGCGGCGAGTCCCGCGCCGTTGGCGTCGCGCATCGTGTCGAACATGTCCTGCACGAGCGCGTGCAGTTCGGGGGTGTCGAAATGCTCGACCGGTTGCGCGATACGCAAAAGCCGCGGATCGCCCATCTTCAGGATTTCGCGAATCATGGAGTGACTCCTTCCAAAAGCCTACGCATGCCGTCTTCGTCGAGAACGGGGACACCGAGTTCCTCTGCTTTCGCGAGCTTGCTGCCCGCTTCCGCACCCGCCACGACGTAGTCGGTCTTCTTCGATACCGAGCCGGCCACCTTCGCCCCGGCCGCCTCCAGCATCTCCTTTGCTTCCTCGCGCGCGAGCGTGGGCAGCGTGCCCGTCAGCACGACGGTCTTGCCGGCCAGCACGCCTTGCGGCGCCTTCGGCGCAGGCGGTCCTTCCGGCCACGACACCTTCACGCGCAACTGCTCGATCACATGCTGGTTGTGTTCTTCGCTGAAGAAGTTATGAATCGCTTCCGCAACGATCGGGCCGACATCGTTGACTTCAAGCAACTCTTCGACGGATGCCGCCATGATCGGATCCAGCGAGCCGAAGTGCTTGGCCAGATCCTTCGCCGTCGATTCGCCCACATGCCGGATGCCGAGCGCATAGATGAAGCGCGGGAGCGTGGTCTTGCTCGCTTTCTCCAGCGAATCGATCAGGTTCTGCGCGGATTTGTCCGCGAAGCGATCGAGCGCGGCAAGCGTCGAGAAGCCGAGACTGAAGAGATCCGCCGGCGTGCGCACGAGGTTCTGTTCGACCAGTTGATCGATGATCTTCTCGCCCAGCCCGTCGACGTCGAGCGCGCGGCGCTGTGCGAAGTGCCAGAGCGCCTGCTTGCGTTGCGCCGGACAGAAGAGCCCGCCCGTGCAGCGCGCGATTGCCTCGTCCGGCAGGCGCTCGATCTTCGAGCCGCAGACGGGGCATTCCGTCGGCATCACGAATTCGCGTGCATCGTCGGGACGGCGATCGAGAATCGCGCCGACCACTTCGGGAATCACGTCGCCCGCGCGCCGCACCGTGACCGTATCGCCGATACGGATGTCCTTGCGCCGGACTTCATCCTCGTTGTGCAACGTCGCGTTGGTGACCGTCGCGCCGCCGACGAATACCGGCGCGAGACGCGCGACCGGCGTGATCGCGCCGGTGCGGCCGACCTGCACGTCGATGGCGAGCAACTCCGTCAATGCCTCCTGCGCCGGGAACTTGTGCGCGAGCGCAAAGCGCGGCGCACGCGACACGAAGCCGAGCTTGTCCTGCTCGTCGCGGCGATCGACCTTGTAGACGACGCCGTCGATGTCATACGGCAGCTTGTCGCGCTTCTCGCCGATCTTGCCGAAGAAGCCGAGCAAGCCCTCGGCGCCTTCGACCACCGCGCGCTCCGCGTTCACCGGCAAGCCCAGTTCCTTGTACCAGTCGAGCAGCGCCGCGTGCGTGGCCGGCATCTCGGCGCCTTCCAGCACGCCGATGCCGTAAGCGAAGAACGACAGCGAGCGTTGCGCGGTCATCTTCGAGTCGAGCTGGCGCAAGCCGCCCGCCGCCGCGTTGCGCGGATTCGCGAATTCGCGCTGTCCCGCGTCGCGCTGACGTGCATTCAGTCGCTCGAAGTCGCGCTTGAACATCAACACCTCGCCGCGCACGTCGAGCCGCTTCGGCACGTTCTTGCCTTTCAGCGTGAGCGGAATGGAGCGGATGGTGCGCACGTTCGCGGTGACGTCCTCGCCGGTCGCGCCGTCGCCGCGCGTCGCGGCCTGCACGAAATGGCCGTCTTCGAAACGCAGGGAAATGGCGAGTCCGTCGAACTTCAGCTCGCATGCATATTCGACGGGCGTGTGGCCCAGCGCGTCGGACACGCGCTTGTCGAACGCGACGATGTCCTCGTCCGCGAAACCGTTGTTGAGCGAGAGCATCGGCACGTCGTGGACGACCGGCGTGAAGCCCTCGGCCACTTCACCGCCCACGCGCTGCGTCGGCGAATCCGGCGTGACGAGATCCGGGTGATCGGTCTCGATGCCCTGAAGCTCCTTGAAGAGCGTGTCGTATTCGGCGTCGGGCAGATCCGGCTGATCCAGCACGTAGTACGCGTAGTTCGCGCGCTCCAGCTCCGAGCGCAGCCACGCCGCGCGCTCGGCCGGACGATCGGCGCTTGGAACGGCGGCTCCCGACGTGGCGGCAGCGGCGGACTCGGCTTTTGTTTTTCGGGACATGCGGCTTCGGGAAAGTGGATAAGTCAGTCAACCGACCGTTCGATTGTCTCAGAAGATCGGTAAATCGTGGCATCGGCCGAATGGCCTAAGTGCGGGCGTCGGTGCGGCGGCGCGCACGCAAAGAAACGCGCCCCGGCCGGGGCGCGTTTCTCTTGCGGCAAGCGCGCGTTGCGAGCCGCGCGCATCGAACGCTTACTGGCTGAAAAGACGTCGCGTTGCAGGCGAGCCGGCCGGCATGCCCGCCTGCTCCAGCTTCGCATAGAGCGTCATCAACTGCTTTTCGATGGCGAGCAGCGCGGATTCGGGCAGCGGCCGCCGCTGATCGTCGACGACGCGCGCGCCGATGCGCTCCGACAGCGACTTCGCGTAATCGCACATCAGGCGGAACGGCAGGATGTCCTCGTCGGCGACGGGCACGTCGAGCACCAGCGTAATCATCTGGCCGCCCTTGTAGGTGAGGTCGTCGCGCAGGAAGTTGGTGTCGCCGAACTGGAGCATGAAGACGGGATTCTGCTTCGCGTCGAGCTTCACGAAGCGCGTTCCGTCTCGCGACAGCAGCAGGCCGTCCTGCGACGCCACCGCCTGCACGTAGTTCGCGGACCACGGCGCGCCGTCGGAGAGGATGTTGATCGAGAGCTGCGCGTCGCACTGCGCGGCGAACGCGTCGAGCTCACGCGCCATGCCGACGGTCTCCATCATGTCGGGAAATTCGGGCGCGCCGTCGATGGCGTCGGCGAGGCGCTGCACGCCCGTCACGAACTCGGAGAATTCGAGTTCATTGAGCGGGCCGCTGCGGTTCGCGAGTTGCGCGGCCGCGCGCAGCTCTTCGTAGCGCATGCCATTGCGCGGCAATTCCCACGCTGCCTCGCCCTCGGCCTTGCCTTCGATCGTAACGGGCTTCGTGCCCGCGCGACGCAGACGCTGCGCGAGCGGAATCACGCGATCGCCCGGGACCGGCGCGGCGAGGCGAATCGGCACCACGCAGTCGATGCGCCGATCCACGACCGCCGGCGGCGCCGACGAAATCGTGGTGGCGGCGGGCATCACCGGTTCGGTGCGCTCATCCTCGTTGTCGATTTCGGTTTCCTGCGCGGCGCCATTGGCGGACGTCGCCTCGGCCTGGAGATCGACGGCCGTATCCGCAGGTGCGACCGGCGGCGGATTCGCGCCGCCGAAGCTCGGTTCCATGCGCGTATCGCGCGGCTGATCGTCGGCGCTATCGACCTCGCCTGCGACCGGCTCGCGCCGCGACTGGCGCACGGGCTCGATGAACGGCTGTTCGTCGTCGGCGTCCTGGCGCGCGAGCGCATCGGCCGCATCATCGGGCATCGGACGCGGCATCTTGCGACGCACCTTCGCGCTCTGCCACGCGTTGTACACGACCACGCCGCCCACCACCACGGCTCCGGCTCCAATCAAACCGAGTGTCAACTCGTCCATGCAGGCTCCATCATCCTTTTAGGTTACGAAGCGCCGCGCGATCTGTCGCACGCATCGCGCCGCGTTCCGGCTCTTCGCCGCCGCCTGGCCGATGCGCGCCACTCCGCGCCTTGACGCACGCCGCCGGATCACTGTCCGGCCCTTCAATCAATCGAAACTTTTGCGAACCGCGATGCTTCAGCCGTTCTGCGCGAAACCCGCCGCGGCTTCCATGTCCACCGCGACGATGCGCGACACGCCCTGCTCCTGCATCGTCACACCGATCAGTTGCTGCGCCATTTCCATCGCAATCTTGTTGTGCGAAATGAACAGGAACTGCGTCTTGGCCGCCATCGCGCGCACGAGGTTCGCGAAGCGCTCCGTGTTCGCGTCGTCGAGCGGCGCGTCCACCTCGTCGAGCAGACAGAACGGCGCCGGGTTCAACTGGAACATCGCGAACACGAGGGCGGTCGCGGTGAGCGCTTTCTCGCCGCCAGAGAGCAGGTGAATCGTCGAATTCTTCTTGCCGGGCGGCTGCGCCATCACCTGCACGCCGGCGTCGAGGATTTCGTCGCCGGTCATGATGAGCTTCGCCTGCCCGCCGCCAAAGAGACGCGGGAACAGTTCGCCGAAGTGACGGTTCACCTCGTCGAAGGTGCCTTGCAGCAGCGCGCGCGTTTCCTGGTCGATTCGCTGGATCGCGTCTTCCAGCGTGCCAATGGCGTTGTTGAGATCCGCCGATTGCGCATCGAGGAAGTGCTTGCGCTCGGTCGCCGCCGTGAGCTCTTCGAGCGCGGCCATGTTGACCGGGCCGAGCGCCGTGATCGCGTTGTTCAGGCGCGTGACTTCGCCTTGCAGATACGACGGCTTCATGTCCGGCGTGAGCTTCTCGGCGAGCTCGGCTTCATCGACGCCCGCCGCCTGTAGTTGCTCGACGAACTGCTCGCCGCTGATACGCGCGGCCTGCTCCTTCAATTGCAATTCGTTGATCTTGTCGCGCAGCGGCTGCAGCGAGCGTTCGGCCATGAGACGCTGCTCGTCGGCCTGACGCAGACGTGCAGTGAGATCGTCCAGTTCGACGCGCGCCGCATGCAGGGATTCCTCGCGCGCCGCGCGCACTTCGAGTGCGTCGTGCAGACCGGTTTGCGCAGTCTGCTCGTTGATGGTTTCGAGCTCGGCGCGGGCATCTTCCAGTGCGCCCGCGATGCGCTCGCTCTGATCGTGCGCCGTGTCGATGTTGCGCCTGTACTCGTCGATCTTCGCGGACAAGCCGCGCACGGCGAAACTCGCGTCGCTCGCGGCGCGCTCCAGTTCGCGCAATTCGTGACGCGCGTTCGTGAGTTCTTCGTCGAGCGATTCGAACGCGAGCTGGTTGTCTTCGAAACGCGCCTGCAATTGCGCGATCTCGCCATCGTGACGCTCGAACGCGGCTTCCGATTCGGCGCGCAACGCACGCTGCTCTTCGACCTGCGCGGCGATCTCTTCCAGTTCCTCGCCGATCTGCGTATTGCGCTGCGTGTAGCGTTCGTGCGCCTGCGCGAGCTTCAGCACATCGAGCTGCAACGCGTGGACGCGCTGCGTCGCGCGCTCCGCGGCGGCGCGCGCCTCGGCGAGCGTTTGCGAGCCCTGCGTGTGCGCGGCATCGGCACGCACGGCGTTGGCCTTCGCTTCGTCGGACAGGAGCGCCTGCGCGCGCACCTGCTTCGTGAGATTCTCGATTTCCTGGGCCCGCGCAAGCATGCCTGCCTGTTCGGAATCCGGCGCGTAGAGCTGCACGCCCACGCGCGTCACGATGTGTCCCGCCTTCACGACGAACGCGGCGCCCTCCGGCAACTGATTGCGCGAAGCCAGCGCCTGCGCGAGATCGTCGACGATGAAAGTCGTGGCGAGCCATTCGTTGAGCACGGCGCGCAGACCCGGATCGTCGATGCGCACGAGCGACAGCAGCGGGCGCAGGCCATCGGGTGTCTGAACCGGCTTGCCCGCGGCGGGCGGCGAATAGAACGCGAGCTTGGCGGGCGGCGCATCGGTGGCGAACGCCTTGACCCAATCCAGATTCGATACTTCCAGCGCGGCGAGACGCTCGCGCAGCACGGATTCGAGCGCCGCTTCCCAGCCGGTCTCGACGTGCAGCTTTTTCCACAGACGCGGCAGCGCGCCGAGCTCGTGCTTGTCGAGCCAAGGCTGGATCTTGCCTTCGGTCTGCACGCTTTCCTGAAGCTGCTTCAACGCGGCGAGGCGTGCTTCGAGCTGATGAATCTGCGCGCTTTCCTTCTGCACGCGCTCTTGCGCTTCGCGGCGTTCGGCGTCCAGACGCGGCGCCGTTTCCTGAGCATCGGCGAGGCGCGCTTGCGCTTCGGCGAGAACCTCTTCGTTCTCGGCAAGCTGCATGCGCAACTCTTCGAGATGCGCTTCATCGGGCGCGTCCAGCCCTTTCGCTTCGCTCTTGAGCCGCTCCTGACGCTGCTGCAATTGCTGAAGCTGCTGATCCGCATTGCGCTGATGCGCCGCTTCGAGCTTGAGCGCCTGTTCCGCGCGCGCGATGCCCGCGCGTTCTTCGTTCAGTTGCGCCTGCGCGTCGCGCCAGCGGGCTTCGAGCGCGGGCAGCGCGTCGTGCTTCGCGGCGGCGGTATCCGCGGCGATCGCGGCTTTTTCCTCGCCTTCGGCGAGCGCTTCGGTGGCGGTGTCGATTTCGTCGTGCGCCTTCTGCGCCTGCACCTGCCATTGCTCGCGCTGCGCGGTGAGCGCGGCGATCTGCGCCTGCACGCGATTGCGCGACTCGACGATGAAGCGGATCTCCGCTTCGAGCCGGCTCACTTCGGCATTCGCTTCGTAGAGCGAGCCTTGCGCGCCTTGCATCGTGTCGCTCGCGCTGTAGTGCGCGACACGCAGCGTTTCCAGTTGCGCTTCGACTTCACGCAGGCGCGCGGTCTGCGCTTCGAGCTCGACCTGCGCCTCGCGGATCGCGCGCTGCTGGCGTTCGGCTTCGTTGCCCGCTTCCTTCTTGCGCAGCAGCCACAGCAGGCGTTGCTTCTCTTCGCCCTCGGCCTGCAGCTCCTTGTACTTGGTCGCGACGACCGCCTGCGCTTCGAGCTTCTCGAGATTGTTCGAAAGCTCGCGGACGATGTCCTCGACGCGCGTCAGATTCTCGCGCGTGTCATGCAGACGGTTCTCGGTCTCGCGACGGCGCTCCTTGTACTTCGACACGCCCGCGGCTTCTTCGAGAAACACGCGCAGCTCTTCCGGCTTCGCCTCGATGATGCGCGAGATCATGCCCTGCCCGATGATCGCGTAGGCGCGCGGGCCTAAGCCGGTGCCGAGGAAGATGTCCTGAATGTCGCGGCGGCGCGCGGGCAGATTGTTGATGTAGTAGCTGGAGGTGCCATCGCGTGTCAGCACGCGCTTCACGGCGATTTCGCCGTAGCTGCTCCACTGACCGGCGGCGCGGCCGTCGGCGTTATCGAAAATGAGTTCGACGCTCGCCCGGCTGCCGGGCTTGCGCGCCGTCGATCCATTGAAGATCACGTCCTGCATCGATTCGCCGCGCAGCTCGGAGGCGCGCGATTCGCCGAGCACCCAGCGCACGGCATCGATGATGTTGGACTTGCCACAGCCATTCGGTCCGACCACGCCGACGAGCTGGCCGGGGACCTGGAAATGCGTGGGATCGACGAAGGACTTGAAGCCAGCGAGTTTTATCGAGGTCAGACGCACGGCGATATCGCTGTTTGGAATTGATGACGGAGGATAGATGGCAGACGAACCGCATTGCGGCGCGTCGATCGCATTCGGTCACGCAGCGCGACAACACATGCGTGTCCCGGCGAAGCGGACACCATCATACCATCGCGCGAGTCGATTTCTTTTTGCTTTCCGGCGCGTCTTTGGCGATCTCGGGCGCTTCGGACGCGGGAGACGAGCGCTGCCCGCCCTGCCGATGCACCCATGCCGACAGCACGCACGCGACGACGATGCACGCGCCGCCCGCCCATTCGCGCGGGCCGGGCACTTCGCCTGCGAAGAGCCACGCCGAGAGCGCGGTGACGACGAGTTCGAAGAGCATGATGATCGACGCGCGATTGGCCGGCACGCGCGCGAGCCCGATCTGCACGATCATGTTGTTGCCCGCGAGCACGACGCCCAGCCCGATCACGATCAGCGTCACGGTGGGCAACAGCGCGGCGGCGGGCGGCGCGGGCATCGGCTCGAAACACGTGACGAGCGACGCGATCAGCGCCGCGCCGCCGAAGATCACGGCCGTGCGCATCTCGGGCTTCATCGCGGGCAAGGTGCGCGTGACCTTGACGACGAGCACGTTGCTCATCGCGAAGCCCATGCCGCCCATGAGGCCCGCCCATTCCGCGAGATCGGCGGGCAGCGGCATGCCGAGCTCGGGCGACCACAGCATCGTCACGGCGCCCGCCAGCGAAAGCAGCGAGAGCGCCGCATCGGCGCGGGTCAGGCGCTCTTTGAGGATGAAGTGCGCGAAGATCGCGGTCCACGCGGGCGTCAGATAGAAGAGCAGCAGCACGCGCATCACCTGGCCGTGGATCGCGCCCCACACGAAACCGATATTGGTCACGCCCGCCGCCACGCCGAGCGCGACCAGCGGCCAGTGCCAGGAGAGCGTGCTGATCGAGCGGCGTTTCGCGAGCAGCACGAAGACGCACGCGGCGGCGCTCGTCGTCGCGCTGGCGGCCGTGCCGGAAAGGCCCATCGAGGCGAGCATGCGCATCGGATACCAGACGAGCCCCCACACCGACGCGCCCAGCATGATCGCGAGCGTCGGCCATGCATTACTGAGGCTGCGGGTCATGCCGGCGCCTCATCTGTTTTTGTTACGGTCATTCGTACTGTCGTCCTTCGTGTCGCGCGCCGCTGTCCGTTTCCGGGCCAAGGCCGCGCGCTATAATCCCAGGCTTGCTTCGCGTCCGTTCGATGTCTTCCGATGCCGCGCTCGCAGGCGCTTTTTGCCTCGCGCGCATCGCTCACTGCTTACCGGTCACGCCGTGAATCCACTTCTCAAGAAACTTCAGCCTTATCCGTTCGAAAAGCTTCGCGCGCTCTTCAAGGGCATCGAGCCGCGCGCGGGATTCACGCCGATCAGCTTCGGCATCGGCGAGCCGAAGCATCCGACGCCCGCGCTGATCCGCGACGCCGTGATCGATTCGCTCGACGGCCTCGCGTCGTACCCGGCGACGCTCGGCAGCGAGCCGTTGCGCGCGGCGATCGCGGCGTGGGTGATGCAGCGCTACGGCCTCGCATCGATCGATGCGGCGACGCAGGTGCTGCCCGTGTCCGGCTCGCGAGAAGCGCTCTTCGCGCTCGCGCAAACCGTGATCGACAGCCGCACGGCCAGCGCCGCCGAACCGCCCATCGTACTCTGTCCGAACCCGTTCTATCAAATCTACGAAGGCGCGGCCTTGCTCGCGGGCGCCGAGCCGTATTTCGTCAACTGCGATCCGGCGCGCAACTTCGCGTGCGACTATTCCGCGGTGCCCGATCACATCTGGGCGCGCACGCAACTGCTCTACGTGTGCTCGCCGGGCAATCCGACGGGCGCGGTGCTCACGCTCGACAACTGGCGCGAACTTTTCGCGCTGTCGGACAAACACGGCTTCGTGATCGCGTCGGACGAGTGCTATTCGGAGATCTATTTCGACGAAGGCCATCCGCCGCTCGGCGGCCTCGAAGCGGCACGGCTGCTCGATCGCGGTTTCGATCGCCTCGTGATGCTGTCGAGCCTGTCGAAACGTTCGAACGTGCCCGGCATGCGCTCGGGTTTCGTCGCGGGCGACGCGTCGGTCCTGAAGGATTTCCTGCTCTATCGCACGTATCACGGCGCGGCGCTGTCGACGGTGTTTCAGCGCGCGAGCGTCGTCGCATGGCAGGATGAAACGCACGTGCGCGACAACCGCGCCAAGTATCTGAAAAAATTCCAGACAGTCACGCCGATGCTCGCCGACGTACTCGACGTGCGCCTGCCCGACGCCGCGTTCTACCTCTGGGCGAACGTTTCGGGCACCGGGCTCACGGATACCGAGTTCGCGGCGCGCCTGTACGCCGACTATAATGTGACGGTTCTGCCGGGCTCTTTTCTCGCTCGCTTCGCGCACGGCACGAATCCCGGTGAAGGTTTCGTGCGTATCGCGCTCGTGGCCGAAATCGCGGAATGTGTCGAAGGAGCCCGCCGCATCGTCGAATTCTGCCGCTCGCTCAAGTCCTGACTGACGTTGAGCGCAGCCGGTCCAATCCTCCATCCTTGATACCACTATGTCGCAACAACTTCAGAGCATCATCGATACCGCCTGGGAAAACCGCGCCGAGCTGTCGCCCAAGGCCGCGCCCGCCGAAGTCCGCGAAGCCGTCGCGCATGCCATCGAGCAGCTCGATAAAGGCCAGATGCGCGTTGCCGAGAAGCGCGACGGCGACTGGGTCGTGAATCAGTGGCTGAAGAAAGCCGTGCTGCTCTCGTTCCGCCTGGAAGACAACGCGCCGATGCCCGCGGGCGGCTACTCCCAGTTCTACGACAAGGTGCCCTCGAAGTTCGCCAGCTACACGGCCGAAGACTTCGCTGCGGGCGGCTTTCGCGTCGTGCCGCCGGCCATCGCGCGCCGCGGCTCGTTCATCGCGAAGAACGTCGTGCTGATGCCGTCGTACACGAACATCGGCGCGTATGTCGATGAAGGCACGATGGTGGACACATGGGCCACCGTCGGCTCGTGCGCGCAGATCGGCAAGAACGTGCATCTGTCGGGCGGCGTGGGCATCGGCGGCGTGCTGGAGCCGCTGCAGGCGAACCCGGTCATCATCGAGGACAACTGCTTCATCGGCGCGCGTTCGGAAGTGGTGGAAGGCGTGATCGTCGAAGAAAATTCCGTCATTTCGATGGGCGTGTATCTCGGCCAGTCGACCAAGATCTACGATCGCGAAACCGGCGAAGTCAGCTACGGCCGCATTCCGGCGGGCTCGGTCGTCGTCGCGGGCAATCTGCCTTCGAAGGACGGCTCGCACAGCCTGTACTGCGCGGTGATCGTCAAGAAGGTCGATGCCAAGACGCGCGCGAAGGTCGGCCTGAACGAACTGCTGCGAGGCGACTGATCGTGGCGCGCGGCTCGACCCCGACCACGGTCGTCTACGGCATTCCGAATTGCGACACCGTGAAGAAAGCGCGCGTGTGGCTGGAAGAGCACGGCGTGCCGTTCGAGTTTCACGACTTCAAGAAGGCTGGCGTGTCGAACGCGCTGATCCAGGACTGGCTGAAGGACGTGCCGCTCGAGCAGCTCATCAACAAGCGCGGCACGACGTGGCGCGGCTTGTCGGATGTGCACAAGGCCGAAGCCGATACGACCGGCGGCGCGATCGCGCTGATGATCCACAAGCCGTCGATCATCAAGCGGCCGGTCGTCGTCGTGAACGGGCGCGTGAAGACGCTCGGATTTTCCGCCGAGCAGTACGAAACGCTCTTCGCCTGAAGTGAACGCGATGACTGTGAACTCGACGGTCATCGCAAGATTGCTACGAGTGCCGGCCTGCGCGCCGGCATTTTTTTATCGCATCGATTCAATACGACCATGTCCGGCACCCTCTCCCTCACCGAAGCGCTGATCGAACGCGCATCCGTCACGCCCGACGATCAGGCTTGTCAGGCGCTCATGATCGAGCGGCTTGCGGCGATCGGCTTCGAATGTGAAACGATCCGATCGGGCGGCGTCACCAACCTGTGGGCCGTGAGGCGCGGCACGGACGCGTCGGCCAAATTGCTCGCGTTCGCCGGCCACACCGATGTCGTGCCGACCGGCCCGCTCGAACAATGGACCTCGCCGCCCTTCACGCCCACTCACCGCGACGGCAAGCTCTTCGGCCGCGGCGCGGCGGACATGAAGGCGTCGCTCGCGGCGTTCGTCGTGTCGAGCGAAGAGTTCGTCGCAAAGCATCCGGAGCATCGCGGCACGCTCGCGTTTCTCATCACGAGCGATGAAGAAGGCCCCGCGACCGACGGCACGATCAAGGTCGTCGAAGCGTTGCAGGCGCGCGGCATACGGCTCGACTACTGCATCGTCGGCGAGCCGACATCGAACGCCACGCTCGGCGACATGGTCAAGAACGGCCGGCGCGGCTCGATGACGGGCAAGCTCGTCGTCAAGGGCGTGCAGGGACACATTGCGTATCCGCATCTCGCTAAGAATCCGGTGCATCTGCTCGCGCCCGCGCTCGCAGAACTCGTCGCCGAGCGCTGGGACGACGGCAACGAATACTTCCCGCCGACCACCTGGCAAGTGTCGAACCTGCACTCCGGCACCGGCGCGACCAACATCATTCCCGGCCACGCCGAACTGATGTTCAACTTCCGCTTCTCGACGGCGAGCACGGTCGAAAGCCTGCAAAGCCGCGTGCACGCGATTCTCGACCGGCACGGCCTCAACTACGATCTGACATGGATCGTGAGCGGCCTGCCCTTTCTCACGCCGCGCGGCGCGCTGTCGGAGGCGCTCGAAAAAGCCATCGCCGATGAAACCGGCGTGCGCACCGAACTGTCTACCACGGGCGGCACCTCCGATGGACGCTTCATCGCGCGCATCTGCGATCAGGTCGTGGAGTTCGGCCCGCCCAACGGCACGATTCACAAGATCGACGAGCATGTCGAAGTGCGCTTCATCGAGCCGTTGAAGAACGTGTACCGGCGCGTGCTCGAAGCACTGATTGCCTGAATTCAATCTCACACAATAAAAAGGAGCCTTCGATGGCGCTGCCCTTCACCACCGTGCGCGACCTGCTGCGCTTCGGCGTCTCGCGCTTCACCGAAGCAGGCCTGTCGTTCGGCCACGGCTCGGCCAATGCCTACGACGAAGCCGCGTATCTGATCCTGCATACGCTGCATCTGCCGCTCGACACGCTCGACCCGTTCCTCGACGCGCGCCTGCTCGACGAGGAAATCGACGCCGTCATGAAAGTGATCGAGCGCCGCGCGAAGGAACGCATTCCCGCCGCGTACATCACGCAGGAAGCCTGGATGCACGGCCGCCGCTTCTATGTCGACGAGCGCGTGATCGTGCCGCGCTCGTTCATCGGCGAACTGCTGCAGGACGGCTTGCAGCCGTATGTCGCCGATCCGGATCAGGTCACGCGCGTGCTCGAACTGTGCACCGGCTCGGGCTGTCTTGCGATTCTCGCGGCGCAGGCCTTCGAGAACGCCGATGTCGATGCCGTCGACATCTCCGCCGATGCGATCGCGGTCGCGCGCCGCAACGTCGACGAATACGGACTCGGCGAGCGCGTGAGTCTCTACGAAGGCGACCTGTACGCGCCGCTGCCGTCCGCGCGCTACGAGGTGATCATCACCAATCCGCCGTACGTCAACGCGCAGGCGATGCAGGCGCTGCCGGAAGAGTACCGCCACGAGCCCGAACTCGCGCTCGCGGGGGGCGCGGACGGCATGGACGTCGTGCGGCGCATCGTGCGCGACGCACGCAACTGGCTGACCGAGGACGGCGTGCTCGTCGTCGAAATCGGCAACGAGCGGCCGAATGTGGAAGCGGCGCTCGGCGGCCTCGATCTCGTCTGGCTCTCGACCAGCGCCGGCGACGACAACGTGTTCCTGATCCAGGCCGCCGATCTCCCGGCGTAAACCCTCTGCCTGACAGAACGTTGCGGCGACGCACGCTGCAACGTTCGCCAACACTTCGCGCGGAAGGGTTGGGTAAGATGGCAAATCGCCATTAGCGAAGCACTTCGCTCCCTCTCGCGCCTATGCAAGCATCCGACTGGCTACACCTCGGCACGCTCGTGATGGCCGCGCATGTCCTCGGCGTGATCGCCGCGATCCATGCCGTCATCAAC
Source organism: Caballeronia sp. S22 (assembly GCF_964261745.1). Classification (NCBI taxonomy): domain Bacteria; kingdom Pseudomonadati; phylum Pseudomonadota; class Betaproteobacteria; order Burkholderiales; family Burkholderiaceae; genus Caballeronia; species Caballeronia sp. S22. Next base: position 1,954,807 of record NZ_OZ180035.1, read on the forward strand.
ACTCGCACGTCGCAAGGCGCGGTGGCGTGGGCGGTGTCGCTCGTCGCGATGCCTTACTTCACGCTGATTCCCTATCTCTTTCTCGGCCGCAGCAAGTTCGCGGGCTATATCGACGAGCGGCGGCTGGAAATCGAAATACTGCGCAGCCGCTCGAAACCCGCCGAATGGGACTCGGGCGCACGCAGCGATGCGCCCGAAACGGCAGCGCTCGTCGATGCCAGCGGCGCGCGCGGCGAGATCGCGCCGGGACCGGCGGCCTATCTCGGCAATCCGACCATCCGCACGTTGCAGCGTCTCTCCGGCATGCCGTTCCTGCGCGGCAACTCGGCGCGCGTGCTCATCAATGGCGATGCCACCTTCAACGCGATCCTCGAAGCGATCGCCGCGGCCGAACGCTATATCGTCGTGCAGTTCTTCATCGTGCGCGCCGACGAACTCGGCGACAAACTCAAGGACGCGCTCATCCAAAAGGCCCAGGCGGGCGTGCGCGTGTACTTCCTTTACGACAGCATCGGCAGCTTCGACCTACCGCATCGCTACGTGAACGCGTTGCGCGCGGGCGGCGTCGAGGCGCATCCGTTCGCGGCCACGCGCAAGTTCGTGCACCGCTTCCAGATCAACTTCCGCAATCATCGGAAGATCGTCGTGGTGGACGGCAAGTGCGCGTTCGTCGGCGGGCATAACGTGGGCGTCGAATATCTCGGCGGCAATCCGCGGCTTTCGCCGTGGCGGGACACGCACGTGGAAGTGCGCGGTCCGGCAGTCGCGAGCATCCAGTTCGTGTTCACCGAAGACTGGTACTGGGCGACGCAGCGTCTGCCCGAACTCGGCCCCGCGCCGCATTCGGACGGAAACATGCACTGCATGGTGCTGTCGAGCGGCCCCGCCGACAAACAGGAAACCTGCTCGCTCTTTTTCGTCGAGGCGATCAACGCGGCGCGCGAACGTATCTGGATCACGTCGCCTTATCTGATTCCCGACGAAGCCGTGTTCTCGGCGTTGAGGCTCGCGGTGATGCGCGGCGTGGACGTGCGCATCCTGATTCCGAGCCGGCGCGATCATCGCGTGGTGTTCGCGGCGTCACGGCTCTATGCGTACGATCTCGTCCAGGCGGGCGTGCGCATCTTCCGCTACCAGCCGGGATTTCTGCATCAGAAGGTCGTGCTCGTCGACGACATCGCCGCGTCGATCGGCAGCGCGAATCTCGACAATCGGTCATTTCGCCTGAACTTCGAGATCACGGTGCTGACGGTCGATCGCGCGTTCGCGAGCCAGGTCGAATCGATGCTGCTCGCGGACTTCGCGGAATCCTTCGAGATCGACAGCGACGACTATCGCGGCAAGGCGTTCTGGCGGCGCATGGCGATGCACGTCGCGCGCCTTTTCTCGCCGATCCTGTGAGCGCGCCCGACGCTCAGAGCAGCTTCTCGATGTCCTCGGTGATCGACTCCGGTTTCGTCTGCGGTGCATAACGCTTGATGACGCTTCCCTTGCGATCGACGAGAAACTTCGTGAAGTTCCATTTGATCGCTTCGATGCCGAGCAGGCCCGGCTCCTTGTCCTTCAGATATTTGTAGAGCGGATGCGCGTTCGCGCCGTTCACCTCGATCTTGGCGAACATCGGAAACGTGACGCCGTAGTTCTTCTCGCAGAAGGCGCCGATCTGCCCGGCGTCGCCCGGCTCCTGCTTGCCGAACTGGTTGCACGGGAAACCGAGCACCTCGAAACCGCGCGCCGAGAATTGCTGGTAGATCTCCTGCAAACCCTTGTACTGCGGCGTGAAACCGCATTCGCTCGCCGTATTCACGATGAGCAGCACCTTGTCGCGGTAGGTGTCGAGACCGACGGTCGCGCCGTCGAGTGTTTCGGCCGAGAAGCCGTAGATGCCTTCGTTGGCTGCGCTCATGGCGTGCTCCGCGAAATGAAGTCGATGAAAGATAGGCGATGCTAACCCGGCGCGCGTTCGTCTGCCATTGGCCGAACAGCCGACCCCTGCCTCGCAGGCGGTCCGGTCTAAAATAGCGCTTTCCATCAAAAGCCGCGCCCCTTCGCCGCCCCTCCGACGTGATCCGTTTCAATCAGTTCAGCTTGTCCCGCGGCACCAAGCCGCTCTTCGAAGACACGAGCTTCACGCTCAACCCGGGCGAGAAGGCCGGTCTCGTCGGCGCGAACGGCGCGGGCAAGTCCACGCTCTTTTCCGTGCTGCGCGGCGAGCTGCACGCGGACGGCGGCGACTTTTCGATGCCGCCGTCGTGGCGCATTGCGCATGTCGCGCAGGAAACGCCCGCCGTGGACCGCAGCGCGCTCGATTACACGCTCGACGGCGACACGCATCTGCGCGACATCGAAGCGCGTATCGCGGCGGCCTCAGCCGCGCACGAAGGCGCCGCCGAAGCCGAAGCCCACGCAGCCTTCGCCGACGCCGACGGCTACACCGCGCCCGCGCGCGCCGAAACGCTTCTGCTCGGCCTCGGCTTCACGCTCGAGCAGACGCGCGAGCCGGTAACGAGCTTTTCGGGCGGCTGGCGCATGCGGCTGAACCTCGCGCAGGCGCTGATGTGCCCATCCGATCTGCTGCTTCTCGACGAACCGACCAACCACCTCGACCTGGACGCCATCGTCTGGCTGGAAGACTGGCTCGGGCGCTATCCGGGCACGCTCGTCGTCATTTCGCACGATCGCGAGTTTCTCGATTCGGTCTGCAATGTCACGCTGCATCTGGAAAATCGTCAGGTGAAGCGTTACGGCGGCAACTACAGCCAGTTCGAAGTGCTGCGCGCGCAGCAGATCGCGCTGCAGCAAAGCGCGTATGAAAAGCAGCAGAAGACCGTCGAGCATCTGCAGAGCTTCATCAACCGTTTCAAGGCCAAGGCAACCAAGGCGAAGCAGGCGCAAAGCCGCGTGAAGGCGCTGGAGAAGATGGAGCTCATCGCGCCCGCGCATGCGAGTTCGCCCTTCACATTCGAATTCCGCGAGCCCGATGCCGCTCCGAATCCGATGATGGTCATGGAGAGCGTGCGCTGCGGCTATCACAACGACGCGGGCGGCGAGATTCCGATCGTCGAGGGCGTGACGCTGTCGATTCAGAACGGCCAGCGCATCGGTTTGCTCGGCGCGAACGGCCAGGGCAAGTCGACGCTCATCAAGACGCTCGCGCAGACGCTCGAACCGCTTTCCGGCGACGTGCGACAGGGCAAAGGCCTGCAAATCGGCTATTTCGCGCAGCATCAGCTCGAAACCCTGCGCCCCGACGATTCCGCGATTCAGCATCTCGCGCGCCTCGCGCCCGACACGCGCGAGCAGGAACTGCGCGATTTCCTCGGCAGCTTCAACTTTTCCGGCGAGATGGCGACGGCGAAAATCGCGCCCTTCTCGGGCGGCGAGAAGGCGCGGCTCGCGCTGGCGCTCATCATCTGGCAGAAGCCGAATCTGCTGCTGCTCGACGAGCCGACCAACCACCTCGACCTCGAAACGCGTCACGCGCTGACCATGGCGCTCGCGCAGTTCGAGGGCACGCTGATTCTCGTGTCGCACGACCGGCATCTGCTGCGCGCGACCACCGATACCTTCATGCTCGTCGCGAAGCATCGTCTGAATCCTTTCGACGGCGATCTCGACGATTACCGCGACTGGCTCCTGCAACACGCCGCCGAGACGCGTGCGGCGGCGAAGGAAGCGGGCGGCGCGGCATCGGGCGACGCGCAGGACAGCGGGCTCAATCGCAAGGAGCAGCGCCGGCAGGAAGCTCAGGAGCGGCAAAAGTTTGCGCATCTGAGGAAGCCGCTGCAATCGCGCATCGCGAAGATCGAGAAGGAGATGGAGAAGCTCAACGCGGAGAAGACGCAGCTCGATGCGTTCGTCGCCGAGCCCGCGAGTTACGAAGCCGCGATGAAGACGAAACTCACCGAGACGATCCGCCGTCAGGGCGAAGTCAATGCCCGCCTCGAAACGCTCGAAATGGAGTGGCTCGAAACGCACGAGGAACTGGAGCAGATCGGCTCATAACCGGAGATCGACGACTTGACGCCTTCTCTTACCGGCCTGCGCGTGCTCGATCTGACGCGGCTTCTTCCGGGTCCCGTCGCCACGTTGCGGCTCGCCGAGCTCGGCGCCGACGTGCTCAAGATCGAGCCGCCCGGCGAAGGCGACTACGCGCGCACGACGCTGCAAACCGAAGCCGACCGGCAAAACGACACGCCGAGCGCGTTCTATCGCATCGTGAATCGCGGCAAGCGGCAACTCACGCTCGATCTCAAAACGGACGAAGGCCGCGCGAAGCTGATCGAGCTCCCGCGCGACGCGGATGTTCTGGTCGAAAGCTTCCGCCCTTCGGTGATGGCGCGGCTGGGCGTCGGCTATGACGTGTTGCGCGACGCGAATCCGAAGATCGTCTATTGCGCGATCACGGGCTTCGGCAGCGACGGCCCGTTTGCGCACAAGGCCGGTCACGATCTGAACTACATCGCGTACGCGGGCGTGCTCGATCAGCTCGCGACGCGTGACGGCACGCCTGTCGCGCCGAATTTTCAGTTGGCGGATCTGCTCGGCGGCGCGCTTTCGGCCGTCATGGAAATACTCGCGGCGGCGTGGCATGTCGCACGCGGCGGCGAAGGGCGCTGCCTGAATGTCTCGATGACGCACGCGACGCACGCGCACAACGTGATGGCGCATATCGCGCTCGCCAATGCCAACGAAGCGGGGACGCGGGCCGGAGCGGGCCTCCTGAACGGCGGCGTGCCCTGCTACGACGTGTATCGCACGCGCGACGACCGCTTCGTCGCGGTCGGCGCGCTGGAACTGAAGTTCTGGCAGACCTTGTGCGAGGCGCTCGGCCGTCCCGACTGGGCGACGCGGCACTGGAGTCTCGGGCAGGCGATCGGCGGAACAGATGCGGCGGAATTGTCGGCGCAGCTTGCCGCGCGCTTTCGTGAACGCACACGCGACGAATGGATGACGCTGCTCGAGCCGCTCGATTGCTGCGTTGCGCCCGTGCTCACGCCCGCCGAAGCGGCGGCGCATCCGCTCTTTCGGGAAGCCTAACGCCGGGGCAGAACCTGGCGCGGCTGATGTTCGTCGTCGACGAGCACGTGCTTGCGGCCCGTCACATGCTGGCGAATGGTCGCGACGACCTGATCCTCGGTGATATCGGCCGCGACGACGCGGCGCGAGATCTGCCCTTGCTCGTCGATCCATTCGACGATCCGGCAACCGCTGCCCCAAGGCTGCTGAAGCGGCGCCGAGACGCGGCATCCGCGCAGATGGAACGCGGGCTTCGGCCGGGTTGATTTTGAGTGTTTCAATGCGTGGTCCTCTCGATCCTTCCAGCCACTTCGCCTTTTGAACTGCCTCGAGCAAAGTTGGCCAGGTCCGTAGCCCCGTAAGGATAGAAAAACCGCGCCTCGCTTGGGTTACATAGAGCAACCGGATTCTTACGCCCCGTTACGAAGGGCCCGATCACTTCGTCATTCGAGATCGCGGACCCGGTCGATTGCTTCCTCGATGCGGTCCACCGCGATCACCTTCAGGCCGTCGATCGCCTGTTTCGGCGCGTTCGCCTTCGGAATCAGCGCCATCGAGAAGCCGAGTTTGGCGGCTTCCTTCAGACGATCCTGACCGCGCGGCGAGGGCCGGATTTCGCCGGCCAGCCCCACTTCCCCGAACGTGATGAGGCCCTTGGGCAGCGGCTTGTTGCGCATCGACGAGTGAATGGCGAGCAGCACGGCCAGATCGGCGGCGGGCTCGGTGATCTTCACGCCGCCGACCGCGTTCAGGAACACGTCCTGATCGAAACACGCGATGCCCGCGTGCCTGTGCAACACGGCCAGCAACAGCGCGAGCCGGTTCTGCTCCAGACCGACGGCGAGCCGGCGCGGATTGGGCACGTGCGCCGTATCGACGAGCGCCTGCACCTCGACCAGAAGCGGCCGCGAACCTTCCTGCGTCACGAGCACGCACGAACCCGGCACGCTCTGCTCGTGTTGCGACAGGAACAGCGCCGACGGATTCGCGACGCCGCGCAACCCCTTTTCGGTCATCGCGAAGACGCCGAGTTCGTTGACCGCGCCGAAGCGATTCTTGAACGCGCGCACGAGCCTGAACGACGAATGCGTGTCGCCCTCGAAATACAGCACGGTATCGACGATATGTTCGAGCACGCGCGGCCCCGCGAGACTGCCCTCCTTCGTCACGTGCCCGACCATGATGATCGACGTGCCGGTCTGCTTGGCGATGCGCGTCAGTTGCGCCGCGCACTCGCGCACCTGTGCGACCGAGCCGGGCGCGGACGTCAGCGCTTCCGAGTAGATGGTCTGAATGGAGTCGATCACGGCGACTTCGGGCCGTTGCTCGTCGATGGTCGCCTGGATTTTTTCGAGCTGGATTTCCGCCAGCAGTCCGAGATCGCCAACCGCGCTCGCTTCGCCGATCAACCCGAGCCGCTGCGCGCGCAACGCGATCTGCGCGCCGGATTCCTCGCCGCTCACGTAGAGCGCGGGCCGCTCGCGGGCAATTTCCGCGAGCGATTGCAACAGCAGCGTCGATTTGCCGATGCCCGGATCGCCGCCGATCAGCACCACGCCGCCCGGCACCAGACCGCCGCCCAGAACGCGGTCGAACTCGCCGACGCCGGTCGTGAAGCGGGGCACGTCCGACGCCTCGATTTCAGCGAGCTTGCGCACCGGCGAACTCTTCGCGAGCGCCTGAAAGCGATGCGCCGACGCCGCCTGCTCCACCGATTCCACCAGCGTGTTCCACGCCCCGCACGCGGCGCACTGGCCCGTCCATTTCGGCGACTGTCCGCCGCATTCGCTACACGTATAGAGCGTTTTTGCTTTTGCTGCTTTCGCCACACAGAGCCTTGCTTCGAATTGCGTCGTTGACGCTGAAAGAGTTATTCCGCGCGCACCGGCACGCGCTGCGCGATCGCGCACATGAGTTCATAGCCGATGGTGCCCGCCGCGCTTGCGACGTCGTCGATCGGCAGATTCGCGCCCCACAGTTCGACGCGCGAGCCGATGCCCGCGCCCGGGCACGGCGTGAGATCGACGGTCAGCATGTCCATCGATACGCGGCCGACGAGCTTCGTCCTCACGCCATCGACGATCACCGGCGTGCCTTCCGGCGCCACGCGCGGATAGCCGTCCGCGTAGCCGCACGCGACCACGCCGACGCGCATCGATGTGCCCGCCGTATACGTCGAGCCATAGCCGATGCTGCTTCCCGCGTCCACCGTCTGCACGGCGATCAGCTCGGACTGGAAGGTCATCGCGGGCTTGAGACCCGTGCCGGCGATATCGGCGGTCACGCCCGACGGCGACGCGCCGTACAGCATGATGCCCGGCCGCACCCAGTCGACATGCGCGTCCGGGTGCCACAGCACCGCCGCCGAATTGGCGAGGCTGCGCGCGCCCGAAATGCCTTCCGCGCCGCGCTCGAACGCCTCCAGTTGATGCGCAATGCCGCGCGGGGCGTCGGCATCGGAAAAATGGGTCATGAGCGTGATCTGACCGATGCCCTGCACGGCGCGCGCCCGCTCCCACGCGGTACGGAACTTTTCCGGCGTGTAGCCGAGGCGGTTCATGCCGCTGTTCATCTTCAGCTGGATGTTGACGGGCTTCGAGAGGCGCGCCATTTCCAGCATGCGCAACTGCTCGTCGCAGTGCACGGCCGTAGTCAGGCTGTAGCGGTCGATCACGTCGATGTCGGTCGGCCGGAAAAAGCCTTCCAGCAAAAGAATCGGCCCCGCCCAGCCCAATTCACGCAACTTCGCGGCTTCTTCGAGGTCGAGAAGGCCAAAGCCGTCTGTTGCGCGCAAGCCGGGGAACGCTCGCGCGAGTCCGTGGCCATACGCATTGGCCTTGACGACGGCCCAGATCTTGGATTTCGGCGCGTACTTGCGTGCAATGGCGAGGTTGTTGGCGAGTGCGGCGGTGTGGATCGTTGCAGAAAGGGGGCGAGGCATGAGCGTTTGGTGGAATTGCAGTGAGTGCGGTCCAAAAGGTGAGCATACGACAGCGGGACGCGTCGCGCTGCTCCGACCGGGACACCTTGCGAATCAGTATCTTATGAGGAATCTCAGGCACGAACGTGTCATTTCTCGCGCGATCGAGATTACTGCTAGTCAGAATGCGCCTATTTTCGTGTTATAAAGCCGTGCGCACAACCCATTTCGAAAGGCATAAGCCCGAGCGCATGACAGGCGCCCGGGGCGGATCACCCGCAGTGAGGAAAGCTTCGGATCAGATGAAAAAAGGTTTTTACACCATCATGGCCGCGCAGTTTTTCTCTTCGCTGGCCGACAACGCTCTACTGATCGCTGCCATTGCACTGCTGAAAGACCTTCACGCGCCGAACTGGATGACGCCGCTGCTCAAGCTGTTCTTCGTCCTGTCGTATGTGATTCTCGCGGCTTTCGTCGGTGCTTTCGCGGATTCCCGGCCCAAGGGCCATGTGATGTTCGTGACCAACACGATCAAGGTCGTCGGTTGCCTGACGATGCTCTTCGGCGCCCATCCGCTGCTCGCGTACGGCATCGTCGGCTTCGGCGCCGCCGCGTATTCGCCGGCAAAGTACGGCATTCTCACCGAACTTCTGCCGGCCGACCGGCTCGTCGCCGCGAACGGCTGGATCGAAGGCACGACCGTCGGCTCGATCATTCTCGGCACCGTGATGGGCGGCGCGCTCATCAGCCCGCATATCGCGAGTCACCTGTTGTCGCTGAACATTCCGCGCATCCACACGCCCGCCGAAGCCGCGATGCTCGTGATCGTGCTGATGTACATCGTCGCCGCGATGTTCAACCTGCGCATTCCCGACACCGGCGCGCGCTATCCGAAGCAGGAAACGCGGCCGCTCAAGCTCATCACCGATTTCGCCGACTGTTTTCTCGTGCTGTGGCGCGACAAGCTCGGCCAGATCTCGCTCGCCGTCACGACGCTCTTCTGGGGCGCAGGCGCGACGCTGCAGTTCATCGTGCTGAAATGGGCCGAAGTGTCGCTCGGCATGACGCTTTCCCAGGCGGCGATCCTGCAGGCCGTGATCGCGGTCGGCGTCGCGGTGGGCGCGGTGCTCGCGGCCGCGCGCGTGCCGCTCAAGCGTTCGTTGAGCGTGCTGCCTGTGGGCATCATCATGGGCCTCGCCGTCATGCTGATGGCCTTCTACACGCGCCACCTCTTTCCAGCGCACTGGGGCATCTACTTCGGCAAGATGCACTTCCCCGGCTATCTGCTCGTCGCGTATCTGTTCCTGATGATCGTCGGCGGCCTGTCGGGCTTTTTCGTCGTGCCGATGAACGCGCTGCTCCAGCATCGCGGACACGTGCTGCTGTCCGCCGGACATTCCATCGCCGTGCAGAACTTCAACGAGAACCTCTCGGTGCTCGTCATGCTGTGCCTCTACGCGGTGCTCGTGTGGCTCGACATGCCGATCCAGTTCGTCATCGTGCTGTTCGGCTCGTTCGTCTGCCTGATGATGTACTTCGTGATGCGGCGGCATCAGGCCAATCAGCGCGCGTTCGATTCGGTCGCGCTGATCGGCGAAGCGCGGCACTGACACGTCGCGCGCCTTCATTTCGATCGACTCCATCATGCTCGCCGCCGACCTCTTCTCGTTCGTCAATCGCGTGCGCGAACGCGCGCCGCTCGTGCACTGCCTGACGAATCTCGTCGTCACGAACTTCACCGCGAACGTGCTGCTCGCGATCGGCGCCGCGCCGGCGATGGTCGTCGCGCGCGAGGAAGTCGGCGAGTTCGCGCCCATCGCCAATGCGCTGTCGGTCAATCTCGGCACGCTAGACGTGCCGCAGAGCCGCGCGATCCGCGCCGCTGTCGAGGCCGCCAACGGCGCGGGCAAGCCGTGGGTGCTCGATCCGGTCGCGGTCGGCCCGCTTGCGTTCCGCACGGAGTTCGCGCTCGATCTGCTCGATTCGAAGCCCGCGGTGATTCGCGGCAACGCGTCGGAGATCATCAGCCTGTCGGGCGGCGCCGCGAGCGGGCGCGGTGTCGACAGCACCGCCGCCACCGATGCCGCGCTCGATGCCGCGCAAGTCCTCGCGCTGAAGACGCAGGCCGTGGTCGCGGTGACGGGCCAGACCGATTACGTGACCGATGGCCGCCGCGTGATCGCGCTGTCGAACGGCTCGCCGCTGATGACGCGCGTGACGGGCGTCGGCTGCGCGCTCTCCGCGACGGTCGCGGCGTTCGTCGGCACGGCATCGGATCGCGACGAGTTCTGGGCCGCGACGGTCGCCGCGATCGCGTATTCGACCATCGCGGGCGAACTCGCCGCGCGCGACGCGGCCCTGCCCGGCAGTTTCGCCGTCGCGTATCTGGACCGGCTCGCCTCGCTCGATGCCGAAGCGTTCGAGAAAACGCTCGTGCAGCGCGACATCGTTTCCGGCTGATCATGCGCGCTTCGTTCGATCTCTCGCTCTATCTCGTGCTCGATCCCGTTCAGTGCGGCGGGCACGATGCCGCGATCGCCGTCGCGCGCGCCGCGCTCGAAGGCGGCGCGACCATCGTGCAACTGCGCGCGCCCGAATGGCACAAGCGCGCGTGGTTCGACCTCGCGCGCGCGGTGTTGCCGATCACGCGCGCGCACGGCGTGCCGTTCGTCATCAACGATCATGTCGATGTCGCGCTGGCCGTCGGCGCCGATGGCGTGCATATCGGGCAACGCGATCTTCCCGCCGATGCCGCGCGTCGGTTGCTCGGGCCGGATGCACTAATCGGGCTGTCGGTATCGAATCTCGATGAAACCGCGGACGCGCAAAAGCTCGCGGGCGTCATCGACTATCTCGGCGCGGGACCGGTGTACGCGACACCGACGAAAACCGACGCCTCCACACCCTGCGGCATCGACGGCCTCGCTGAAATCTGCGCCGCCGCGCGCTTGCCGACCGTGGCGATCGGCGGCATCCAGGCGCATAACGCCGCCGACGTGATGCGCGCGAAGCCCGCCGGTCTCGCCGTGGTCTCGGCCATCTGCAAGGCCGCCGATCCGCGCGAAGCCGCCGCGGCATTGCGTGCCACCGTCCTGCGCGCCCGAACCTGATTCCGCTATGTCCGCCACGAAAACCATTCCCAACGTGCTCACGATCGCCGGCTCCGACTCGGGCGGCGGCGCGGGCATCCAGGCCGATCTGAAGGCCTTCTCCGCGCTCGGTGCGTACGGCGCGAGCGTCGTCACGGCGCTCACCGCGCAGAACACGCGCGGCGTCACGGCGGTCCATGCGCCGGAACCGGCGTTCATCACCGCGCAACTCGACGCCGTGTTTGACGACATCCGCATCGATGCCGTGAAGATCGGCATGCTGGCGAACGCGGGCATCGTGCGCGCGGTCGCCGATGCGCTGAAGCGTCATCGGCCCGGACATGTTGTGCTCGATACCGTGATGATCTCGAAGAGCAATCACGCGCTGCTCGCGCCGGACGCGGTCGCCGCGCTGCGCGACGAACTGCTGCCGCTCGCGACGCTCGTCACGCCGAATCTGCCGGAAGCGGCGGCGCTGCTCGGCGTCGAAAGCGCCGTCGATGAAGACGCGATGGTCCGTCAGGGCGAAGCATTGCGCGCGCTCGGCGCGCAGGCCGTGCTGATGAAAGGCGGCCATCTCGCGTCATCCGACAGCCCCGACTGGCTCATCGAGGAGAACGGTTCGCTCAGACTCGGCGGCGCGCGCGTGCCGCTCAAGAACACGCACGGCACGGGCTGCACGTTGTCGTCGGCGATCGCCGCGCTGATCCCGCAAACCGATGATCTCGCGAGCGCGACGGCCGAAGCAAAGCGCTATCTGACCGGCGCGATCGAGGCGAGCGTGCGGCTCGACGTCGGTCACGGCGTCGGTCCGGTGCATCACTTCTATCGCTGGTGGTAAGCGGCGCGGCAATCAGGGCGCCGCTGCGGCGAACTCGCGCGCACGCGCGGGCCAGTCGTCCGGCACGATGAAACCGCGCGATTCCTCGATCCATTTCCCCGCGTCGTCACGCGCATAAGCCGCGATCATCGTCGGCGCGATGGTCGTTTCCAGACGCGCGCGGATCGCATCCGATTCCGCGATCAACGTCGTGGCGGCGGCCGCATCGAGACGCCGCGACGCGAGCCATGCCATGCGCGGCTGCACGACCCATGCGCGCGCATCGTCCGATACGTTCGCCCGCGCCTCGCGCCATTCCGACGCCGTCAGCCACCATCCGCGCAAATGACTCGCGCCGATCTCGGGCGCCGGCTCGACATGCGCGTCGCCGAGACCGTGATAAAAGAGCCGCCCCTTGATGAACAACTGCGCGCGCCACGGCCCTTCGAAGCCGAGCGCGGCGAATTCCGCGCGCGAGGTCATGGCGAGCTGATGCGTGACGAGCCGCGCGTGCTTCAGATCGAAGCGGTCCTGGAGATTCGGTCCGACATAGTCGGACAGACGCACGGCACTCGCGGCATCGGCATCGCCGATATGCAGGTAGAACTTCACCGCCAGTTCCCAGTGCAGCCGGACGCCGTTCGCCGATTCGAGCAGAAAATCGCATTCGCCGATGGTGCGCCGCTGGCGTCGCAACGGCACGTTCGCCGCGACGAGGCGCGCCGCCGGTCCGTGCGAGAGGAAGAATCGGATGAGGCTCTCGGCGTAGATGCCGAGGCGCGTGAGCTTGGGATCGCGCGCGTGATCGTGGAGCGGCTGCGGCGCGGCATCGAGCGTCGCGAGCCAGTCGAGCGTCGCGTCGCGCTCTTGTGTCGAGGCGAGCGGATGCGCGAGAGGCACGTCGCCCTCGCGCAATAGATCGGGCGCAAAAAGCAGCCAGGCGAGATCGCGGACCGTGACGTCGTCGAAACGATCGACGAGTCGCGTAAGCTCGCTCGTCTGCGTAACCATCAGATGCCGCCCTTCTGCGCTCCTTGCTCGACGCCGAGCGCGGCGAGCGCGGCGAGCGCCTCGCGATACGTGTTGCGCGCGAGGCAGAGATCGGCCCACGCCTTCGACTTGTCCTGAAGGCTGCGCAACAGATAGGCCGGGTGATACGTGACGATGACCGGCACGCCGCGATACTCGTGCACGCGTCCGCGCATCGACGCGATGCTGGCCTCGTTCTTAAGGAGACTTTGCGCGGCGAAGCGCCCCATCGCGACGATGACCTTCGGCTTCACGAGCTCGACCTGTCGTTGCAGATACGGCTCGCAGCGCGCGACTTCATCGAGTTCGGGATTGCGGTTGCCGGGCGGGCGGCACTTGATCACGTTCGCGATATAGACGTTCGACTGACGCGACAGCGTGAGCGCGCGCAGCATGTTGTCGAGCAGCTTGCCGGCCTGGCCGACGAACGGTTCGCCCTGCTTGTCCTCGTTCTCGCCCGGCGCTTCGCCGATCAGCATCCAGTCCGCTTCGCGATCGCCGACGCCGAAGACCGTGTTCGTGCGGCGCTCGCACAGCCGGCAGCGCTCGCAGTTCGCGACGCGTTCGGCGAGCGCATCCCAGTCGAGCGTGTGGACGTCGCTCGGTGCTTCGACGGCGGCGGCTTCGGCGTGCGCGGGCGCGTCGTCGGTCCAGGGAAGATCGTCGTAGGCGTCCAGCGGCGGTACGTCGGATTCCGGCTGCACGACCGGCGACGGCGGCTCGGCGGGCTTCGGCGCTTGCCGCATTTCGACGGGCGCGGGCGCTTCCGGCTCCGGCGCGGCGGATTCAACGGATTCAACCGACTCGACAGGCGCCACGGACACGACACCCCGTCGCACCCACACAGGCCCGAATCCCAGTTCCTCAATCAACGATTCATCGAGCGCCATGCGCACTCTCCTTCGAAAACGACAGACGCATGACGATTGCGTCCTCGCGCGAGCGATGCCGCGCGGGGTAATAGTTCTTGCGGCGTCCGATGGCCGTGAAGCCGAAGCGCTCGTATAGCTGGATCGCGCGCGGATTGGACGGCCGCACTTCGAGCAACACGCCTTCGAGCTTCTCCGTGCGCGTGATGCGCACCGCTTCGCGCAGCAGCGTGAGTCCCGCGCCCGCGCGCTGCGCCGCCGGCGCGACGCACAGGTTGAGCAGATGCATCTCGTCGACGACAGGCATCAGCACGCAATAACCGATGAGCGTGCCGGTCACATGGCGCAGGCACACGCCGTAATAGCCGTTACGCAGCGAATCCTGGAAATTGCCGCGGCTCCAGGGAAACTCGTAGGCGAGTTTTTCGACCGCGGCGACTTCGTCGAGGTCGGCTTCGGTCATCGGCGTGAGATACCGATCGGCCAGCAGCACCCCGCTCACCGAATCGCCTCCTCGCGAGCCCGCATGCGCTCCGCCGTCGTCTGGGCGACCTTGTCGCGCACGTATTCCGGCGCGGCGTGCTCGGGCGCGACCGTGCGACCCGCCCGCAACGCACGCAAGCCGATGAGCGCGAGCGGCAAAGCATGCGGCAACGCCTCACGATCGACACGCGCGGCGGCGGGCACTGCCGGCAGGCGATCGCCAAACGCCGCCGCTGCATTGCCGGCGAGCGTGAACGGCACGTCCGGCAGCGGCAGCGCGCCGGGTGCATCGAGTGCGGCGCCGTGCAGCGTGCGCCAATCGCCTGCGACGGCATCGAATTCGAAGTCGGCCCAGTACACCTCGTCCATGCGGGCATCGAGCGCCGCGAGTACGCGCGGCGGGACCGACGGATCGTTCAGCCGCGCGCCTTCCGCGCAGGCGAGCAGCGTGCTCACCGGCACGACCGGCACGCTCAGGCCAAACGCCAGCCCTTGCGCGACGCCCGTCGCGGTGCGCAGGCCAGTAAACGAGCCGGGGCCCGCACCGAATGCGATCGCGGCGCAATCGGCGAGCGCGAGACCGGCGTCATCGAATAGCTCGCGCACGGCGGGCAAAAGGCGTGTGCTCGAAACGGCGCCGGTCGCCTCGTGGCGAAACCAGACGCGCGTGTCGCCGTTTGAATACTGCGCTGCGACGGCAGGTTGAATGGCGGCGGATGCGGTGTCGGCGAGCAGGAGCGCGACGGAGCAAAACTCTGTCGACGTATCGAGGGCGAGCAAAACGGTGCGTGTCATAGCCGGTATTGTAATGCGGGACATGCGCCGCATTCGCGCCATCCGCACAGGCGTCGCGATCCGGATCGCGTCTGGTAGGCATCCTCGGTTGGAGGAAAGCCTCGACCTGTCTCGCCCGCCTCGCTTGCTAAGATCGTCCGGTCCTATCTCGATAAGAACGGAGAACGCATGACCGACATCGACCAGCAATTCGCTGCCGCCCAGACCGACGTAACCCAGTTGCCCGAGCGTCCCGGCAATCTCACGCTGTTGCGTCTCTACGCGTTGTTCAAGCAGGCGAGCGTAGGCGATGTGCAAGGCGACAAGCCGGGTTTCACGGACATCGCCGGCAAGTACAAATACGAAGCGTGGGCAGCGCTCGAAGGCACCCCCGCCGACGATGCGAAAGCGCGCTACGTGGAACTCGTCGAGTCGCTCAAGCGAGGCGAAGCGGCCTGACGCTCTTCCGGATGACACCCCGCGCCGTCGATGCCCTGCGATGGCGCGGCCACGCTTCAAAATGTGGCGCGGTGCAGCAAATTCAGATATACTTGCGGCTAGCGCTCGACTGCGAGTTGCCTGCTTCTTCGGCAAAGCCTCGCGCAGCAAGGCGCTTCGTAGCGTTTCGCCCCAATCCAGTTTAGAAACTGTCCCCTCCCTGCTAGGCCGTTGCGCGGTTTTATTGCGCGCAGTATGTTTCGCGGCCCGTCATGCACCAGGCTGACGTCAGCGCCCGTCGTTCATGTTCGAACGATAGAGCCTGCCGTATCCGATACAGCTTCTAACAAAACATGCTCGCCGCACGTTCGCGCGAGCAGCCCCCGTTTTTCGATTTGCTCGCTGTTTCTTCGCTCGCTGAATCCAACGACTTGGGTATGCCGATTGGCGCCGACGCCTTATTCCTCGTTTCAAGGATCGACATGACTTCGAGCTTCACCGCTAGCCCGTTGGACAATCTCGCAGCAAACATTGGCATCGCCCCCACCGCCGACATCCCGGCCACCGACGCACCCGCAGCGCAGGCAGAAAAGCCCGCCGGCCCCAGTTTCGAATCGCTCGGCCTTTGCGCCGATATCGTGTCCGCGCTGACCGCCGCGGGCTACCAGAACCCGACGCCCGTGCAGCAGCGCGCGATTCCCGCAGCGCTCGCCGGCCGCGACCTGCTCGTTTCCAGCCCGACCGGTTCGGGCAAGACGGCGGCATTCATGCTGCCGGCCATCGAAAAATTCTCGCAACTGCAAAAGCAGGAAGCGCAGCAGTCGCGCGAACCGCGTGACCCGAATGCGGCGCGTGGCCGTCGTCCGCAGCCGGTCGCGCGTCCGCGCCTGCTCGTGCTCACGCCGACACGCGAACTCGCGATGCAGGTTTCCACCGCCGCGACCACGTACGGCAAGCACCTGCGCCGTCTGCGCACCGTCAGCATTCTCGGCGGTGTCGCCTATGGCCAGCAATTGATGCTGCTCGCCAAGAATCCCGAGATTCTCGTCGCGACGCCCGGACGTCTGATCGATCACCTCGAGCGCGGCCGTATCGATCTGTCGAACCTGGACATGCTCGTGCTCGACGAAGCCGACCGCATGCTCGACATGGGCTTCATCGAAGACATCGAGCGTATCGTCGACGCGACGCCGGCCTCGCGTCAGACGCTGCTCTTCTCCGCGACCATCGACAGCAAGATCACGTCGCTGACCGGGCGTCTGCTGAAGGATCCGGAGCGCATCGAGATCGTGCAGAAGCTCGAAGCGAACGGCAACATCGCGCAGGCCGTGCATTACGTGGATGACCGCGATCACAAGGATCGTCTTCTCGACCACCTGTTGCGCGACTCCGGTCTCGATCAGGCGATCGTCTTCACGGCGACGAAGAGCGACGCCGATCTCATCGCCAATCGTCTCGCCGACGCGGGCTTCGAATCCGCCGCGCTGCACGGCGATCTGCCGCAAGGCGCGCGCAATCGCACGATCCGTGCGCTGCGCGAGCGCCGTGTGCGCGTGCTGGTCGCGACGGATGTCGCGGCGCGCGGCATCGACATTCCCGGCATCACGCACGTCTTCAACTACGACCTGCCGAAGTTCGCGGAAGACTACGTGCACCGTATCGGCCGTACCGGTCGAGCCGGCCGTAGCGGCACGGCGGTGAGCCTCGTGCATTACGCCGAAATGGGCGCGCTGAAGCGCATCGAGCGCTTCGTGCGCACGCCGCTGCCGGTGAACGTCGTTGCGGGCTTCGAGCCGCGCAGGGCGCCGCCGAAGGGTGGTTTCGGTGGCGGCGGCGGTCGTGGCCGTCCGGGCGGCAACGGCGGCGGTGGTCGTCGTTTCGGCGGCAACGGCGGCGGTAGCAGCAGCAGCGGCCGGGGCTTCGGTCCGGGCAACGCGGGCGGCTATGGCAACAAATCGAACGCAGGTTCGCGTGACGGCGGCGGCTATCGTGGCGGCAACAGCGATGGCGGTTATCGCGGTGGCAACAGCGACGGCGGTTATCGCGGCGGCAACCGTGGCGAAGGCGGCTTCGGCTCGCGCGACGGCTACAGCGCACGCCGCAACGACGGCCCGCGCGCCCCGCGCCGCGGCAGCTAAGCGGCTTTCAGGGAACGGTTTCGATCACCGTTCTCTGATTCGACAAAAAACCGATGCCTCGCGCATCGGTTTTTTTTCGTCCCGTCGCCAAATTTCACGATGTGCAATGTTCTTTTGTGTCGCAAAAGATGTGCTGCGCGGCACAAACTCGTCCGTTGCAAGATAGAAAACATCGTTCCGCGATACGGTATGCCGATCGTATCTGATTGATTTATTGCGATAAAAATAATGCGTAAATCTCCTTCCGAGGGGTGTTTCGCAGATCGTCGTTTGCCTAGACTCTTATATAAGAGTTGAGCAAACGTAGGCCGCCCACCCAGGCGCATCGCAGCTCAAAGCCATTTCAGGAAGATCAGTCCGGTCTAGAGGAGAAACGCCATGACCTCACGCCAACAACAGGCCCAGCAACTCCAGCAGCAATGGGAATCCGATCCGCGCTGGAAAGGCATCAAGCGCGGCTACTCGGCGGATGACGTCGTGCGTCTGCGCGGCTCGGTGCAGCCGGAGCACACGCTCGCACGCCGCGGCGCCGAGAGGCTGTGGGCGTCGATTCACGAGGAGCCTTTCGTCAACGCGCTCGGCGCGCTGACCGGCAATCAGGCGATGCAGCAGGTCAAGGCCGGCCTCAAGGCGATCTATCTGTCGGGCTGGCAGGTGGCCGGCGACGCCAACGTCGCGGGCGAAATGTATCCGGACCAGTCGCTGTATCCAGCGAACTCCGTGCCGCTCGTCGTGAAGCGTATCAACAACACACTCACGCGCGCCGATCAGATTCAATGGTCGGAAGGCAAGAATCCGGGCGACGAAGGCTATATCGACTACTTCGCGCCGATCGTGGCCGATGCCGAAGCGGGCTTCGGCGGCGTGCTCAACGCGTTCGAACTGATGAAGGCGATGATCGAAGCCGGCGCGGCGGGCGTGCACTTCGAAGATCAACTGGCATCAGTCAAGAAGTGCGGCCACATGGGCGGCAAGGTGCTCGTGCCGACGCGCGAGAACGTCGCGAAGCTGTCGGCCGCGCGCCTCGCTGCGGACGTGTGCGGCGTGCCGACGCTGCTCATCGCGCGCACCGATGCCGAAGCCGCCGATCTCGTCACGTCCGACATCGACGACAACGACAAGCCGTTCCTCACCGGCGAGCGCACCGTGGAAGGCTTCTTCCGCACGAAGCCGGGTCTCGCACAGGCGGTTTCGCGCGGCCTCGCCTACGCGCCGTACGCGGACCTCGTGTGGTGCGAAACCGGCAAGCCGGATCTCGAATACGCGAAGAAGTTCGCCGAAGCGATCCACAAGCAGTTCCCGGACAAGATGCTGTCGTACAACTGCTCGCCGTCGTTCAACTGGAAGAAGAATCTGGACGACGCGACCATCGCCAAGTTCCAGCGCGAACTGGGCGCGATGGGCTACAAGTTCCAGTTCATCACGCTCGCGGGCTTCCACGCGCTGAACTACTCGATGTTCAACCTCGCGCACGGCTACGCCCGTTCGCAGATGAGCGCGTTCGTCGAGTTGCAGCAGGCCGAATTCGCCGCCGCCGACAAGGGCTTCACGGCGGTGAAGCATCAGCGCGAAGTGGGCACGGGCTACTTCGACGCCGTCACGCAGACGGTCGAGCGCGACGCATCGACGACCGCGCTGCACGGCTCGACCGAAGACGAGCAGTTCTTCGACAAGAAGGTCGCGTAATACCGCATCAGGCAGGTTGAATCAGGGAGAGCGGTGAAAAGAAGCATCGGCCGTGGCGCATGCAGCAATGCGCCACGGCCCGACGCTCAAACGAAAGCGCGTCGCGTGCGCTTTTCGTTTGAGCATCAGCGGTACACGATGACCGGAATCTTCGTATGCGTCAGCACGCGCTGCGTTTCGCTGCCGATAAGCAAGCTTCCGAGGCCACGACGTCCGTGCGATGCCATCAGAATCACGTCGCAGCCGTTTTGCTCGGCTGCCTCGATGATGCCGATATACGGCGCGGCATCGATGCTCGTCACGCTCGTGCAGGCCACGCCGGCGCTCTCGGCGGCGCGCTCGACCGCGCGCAGGTGCTCACGCGCTTCGTTTTCGGCGCGGGCGTGGAAGTCGTCGGGCGGCTCGACGGCGACATCGGCGAAAGGCGAATACGGATATTGCGGCAGGCACGCGTAAGCCGTGATGCGCGCGCCAACGGATTGCGCGAGATCGATCGCGCCGTCGATGGCCTTTTGCGATAGCTCGGAGCCGTCGGTCGGCACGAGTATGTGTTTGAACATGGCGTCCCCCGTCACGTTTAGGTGCGTGGTTGTATTGTAGTAACGGGGATGGAAGCGGAGAAAGTTTCGATGAAAGTGCGCGGCGAAGCGCCGCTTCGGCCGTCGCTGTGCGCCCGCATAGGAATCCGAAGTTTCTCCAGGGACTCACCCCCAATACCCCGTCGCGTTATACGTATGTTTGAGCAGATCGAGAAACAATCGCACACGCAACGGCAAATGCCTTCTCTGCGGAAACACCGCATGAATGCCGATCGGCGGCGCGGCGAACGCATCGAGCACGCTCATGAGACGCCCCGCGCCGATGTCCTCGCCCACTTCCCACCACGAGCGCCACGCGAGGCCGCGACCTTCGAGACACCATTCGTGCAGCACCGCGCCGTCCGAGCACTCCATCGTGCCGGAAACCTTGATCGTCACGACCTTGCCGTCCTGCTCGAATACCCAGCCGCGCTGCTGATTCGCCGACGCGCCGAGCGCGAGGCAGTTGTGATGGGCGAGCGCGGCGAGATCGGCGGGCTCGCCGCGCTTCGCGAGATAGTCGGGCGATGCGACGCACACGCGCCGGTTCTCTCCGAGTTTCAGCGACACGAGAGACGAATCCGGCAGTTCGCCCAGACGCACCGCGCAGTCGAAGCCTTCGTTGACGAGATCGACCATGCGGTCGGTCAGATCGAGACTGACGGACACATCCGGATGCAGCGTCGTGAACTTCGGCACGAGCGACGCGACGTGACGTCGCCCGAAGCCCGCCGGCGCCGATACGCGCAAATGCCCGCTCGCCTTCACGCCGCCCGCCGAGACGCTCGCCTCCGCGTTCTGCATGTCGTTGATGATGCGCTGGCAGTCCTCGAGAAACGCGGAGCCTTCGAAAGTGAGCGTGATCCTGCGCGTGGTGCGCACGAGCAGCTTTACGCCGAGCCGCTCTTCGAGAGCATCGAGCCTGCGCCCGATGACAGCCGGCGCGATGCCCTCCGCCTGCGCCGCCGCCGAGAGGCTGCCCTTCGCGGCAACCGAGGCAAAGGTCTCAATCTGCTTGAATCGATCCATGCGTGTTCGTCGTCAATAAGGGTACGCACGCTCAGATTAGATAAGCAAAAGTAAAAGATCAAGTGATGCTGCGGTGCTTTTACCATCACTGAGATCACGAATACAATCGATTCCGACCTCTAAACGGAGCGCACGGCTATGTCGGCCATAACGACACCCGCATCGTCCTTCGAATCCTCCATGCTTCCCCGAGCAGTCATCTTCGACGCTTACGGCACGCTCTTCGACGTCCATTCGGTCGTCGCGGCCGCCGAGCAGCTTTTTCCCGGCCAGGGCGACGCGCTCTCGAAGCTCTGGCGCCGCAAGCAGATCGAATACACGCAACTGCGCACGCTCGCCGATCCGGCGGGCGCGCATTACGAGCCTTTCTGGAAGATCACGATCGATGCGCTGCGCCACGCCGCCGCGCGTCTGAAACTCGCCGACGCGCTGACGAGCGCCGCCGAGAAGCGGCTGATGGACGAATACGCGTGCCTTTCCGCCTTTCCCGACACCGTGCCCGCGCTCAGATCGTTGCGCGATGACCTCGCGATGCCGCTTGCGATTCTTTCGAACGGCAACCCGCCGATGCTCGACGTCGCGGTGAAAAGCGCCGGCATGAGCGGGCTTTTCGATCACGTGCTGTCGGCCGATTCGGCGCGCGCCTACAAGCCCGCCGCCGCCGCATACGAACTCGGCACGCGTGCCTTCGGCGCCGCCGCGCGCGACATCGTGTTCGCGTCGAGCAACGGCTGGAACGTCGCCGGCGCGACATGGTTCGGCTACACGACCTTCTGGATCAACCGCGCCGCGCTGCCATTCGAGGAACTCGGCGTCACGCCGCATGGCAGCGGCCGTGGCATGGCCGAACTCATCGCGTTCATCGAAGGCGGCGCTGCGCGCGCGGCGGCCGCATCGAAAAGCCGCAAATCGGGCAGCGCACGCCGGCCGCCCAGCACTTAGCCGCCGGCTGCCTTTTCATTGTTTCAAGCACAACCACTAGCAAAACCGTCTGACCGACCAAGGAGAAAACCATGACGCATCCATCGAATCCGCTTTCGCTTCCGAAAGGCATGGCAATCTCAGCCGACATCAAGCCCGGCTACGAGACCATCCTGACGCCCGAGGCGCTGGCGTTCGTCGCCTCGCTGCATCGCCAGTTCGAACCGCGCCGCCAGCAACTGCTCGCGGCGCGCGTCGAACGCACCAAACGTCTCGACGCGGGCGAGCGCCCCGGCTTCCTCGAAGAAACGAAATCGATCCGCGAAGGCGACTGGAAAGTCGCGCCGCTGCCGAAGGATCTGCAACGCCGGCGCGTAGAGATCACGGGTCCGGTCGAGCGCAAGATGATCATCAACGCGCTCAACTCCGGCGCGGATTCGTACATGACCGACTTCGAGGATTCGAACGCGCCGAACTGGGACAACCAGATCGTCGGCCAGATGAACCTGAAGGAAGCCGTGCGCCGCACGATCTCGCTGGAGCAGAACGGCAAGTCGTACAAGCTCAACGATACGATCGCGACGCTGATCGTGCGTCCGCGCGGCTGGCATCTCGATGAAAAGCACGTGAGCGTCGACGGTCAGCGCGTGTCGGGCGGGATCTTCGATTTCGCGCTCTTCCTCTTTCATAACGCGAAGGAACTGATCGCGCGCGGCAGCGGCCCCTACTTCTATCTGCCGAAGATGGAAAGCCATCTCGAAGCGCGCCTGTGGAACGACATCTTCGTCGCGGCGCAGGAAGGCGTCGGCATTGCGCGCGGCACGATTCGCGCGACGGTGCTCGTCGAAACGATTCTTGCGGCCTTCGAGATGGACGAGATCCTGTACGAGCTGCGCGAGCATAGCTCCGGGCTCAACGCGGGCCGCTGGGATTACATCTTCTCGGCGATCAAGAAGTTTAAGAACGACACGAACTTCTGCCTCGCCGATCGCGCGAAGATCACGATGACCTCGCCGTTCATGCGTGCCTATGCGCTCGAACTGCTGAAGACCTGCCACAAGCGCAACGCGCCGGCGATCGGCGGCATGTCCGCGCTGATTCCGATCAAGAACGATCCGGCAGCGAACGACAAGGCGATGGGCGGCGTGCGCTCCGACAAGGCGCGCGACGCGACCGACGGCTACGACGGCGGCTGGGTCGCGCATCCGGGACTCGTGCCGGTGGCGATGGAAGAGTTCGTGAAGGTGCTCGGCGACAAGCCGAATCAGATCGAAAAGCAGCGCACCGACGTGCAGGTTACCGCGCACGATCTGCTCGATTTCCGTCCGGAAGAGCCGATCACCGAAGCGGGCCTGCGCAACAACGTGAACGTCGGCGTGCACTATCTCGGTTCGTGGCTCGCGGGCAATGGCTGCGTGCCGATCCACAACTTGATGGAAGACGCCGCGACCGCGGAGATTTCGCGTTCGCAAGTGTGGCAATGGATCCGCTCGCCGAAGGGCAAGCTCGAAGACGGCCGCAAGGTCACGGCCGCGATGGTGCGCGACATCACCATCGACGAACTGGAGAAGGTGAAACAGGCCGTCAGCGCGACTGGCGCGGACACGAAGCCTTACGAGCGCGCCGCGAAGATCTTCGAGGAAATGTCGACATCGGCGCAGTTCACCGAGTTTCTGACGCTGCCGCTGTACGAGGAAATCTGAGCGTTTCGCGGGTTCTGACGCATGACGGAAAAACGGCCTCAGGGCCGTTTTTCCGTTTGGCGCGCCTCATGGATCGAGCACGGCGTGTGCTACATTGCGCATCGTCTTTTCAACGATTCAACCGTGGAGCGCACTCACCGTGCGAACGACAGCATGAGCAATATCCAGCTCGATATCGAATGGACCGAAGCGGCATCGCGCAAGATCGAAAAACTGATGCCGCGCAACGTGAACAAGGACTCGTATCTGGCGCTGCCGCCGGTCGAATGTCTGCCGATGGAAGGCGACGTGCTTTTCCTCGGGCCGAGCGGCAAGCAGCAGCCGTTCATCGTCGCGGAGCGCCAGTATCATCACGACGGCGACGCCGACTGGACCATCATCCTCATCCTCGACGTGCCGCACGAAACGCACTGAAGACGGTCTTCGCCGTCAGACGATCTTGCTCGCTACGCGGACCTCGCCGTGCTCGTATAGATCCGGCGCTTTGGCGCGAAACGCCTGAATATGCGCCGATTCGCCGTGCTTCGCGAGCGCGGCTTCGCTCTCCCAGCGTTCGACGAAGATGAAGCGCCGCGGCTCCTTGATGTCGCGGTGCAAGTCGTACTGCAGCGCGCCCGGTTCCTTGCGCGTCGGCTCGACGTTGGCTTCGAGCACTTGCCTCAGTTCCTCTTCCTTGCCCGGCTTGGCGACGAAAATAGCGACGACGGCAACTTCCGACATGAGTGTTCTCCTGTTTTCGTTGAAACGATGAAATCAGGAGCATAACCGTGCGCGACGGACATCGCCGAAAACACCGATTGGCGTGTCAAAAGAAAAAGCCCGCGTTCCAAGCGAACGCGGGCAAAAACCGTCGCCCTACGAGGATAGGCGACGGGGCCATCGGGGTTCGCGCGTAGCGAACCAATCGTCTGTTTGTACGGTGCGACACGCCGGATGAGCGCGCTTTCGAAGAGCTTCGGGCGGGTGAATTACGCCATTGATGCAATGTACTGTCCACGCGTTCATTTCTATAAGCTTTTGCGCACATTTCCCGATAGAAAGAATTGTCTGCGCAATTCTTACCCGACGCTCGCATTTCTATGCATGCTGAATAAATCGTTTGCGCGGATGGGGCGGCGTAGGAGGCCATAAAAAAACCGCCTCGTAAACGAGGCGGTTTTTCGGGCGATCGAGCTTGGAAAACGATCAGCTGATCTGGTCGGCGAGCAACGCCATGATCTGGCGCGCCTGCGGGGATGAATCGAGATCCCCCTTGTCGTCGACGATCGCCACGCGCGTCTGCTGCTCGGTGACGGCGCGCACGTTGACCTGATATTGCTTCGCCTTCATTTCCTTGCGGCCGTGGAACACCTGGCTCCAGAAACCCTGCTCCGCCGATGTCTTGTCCGTCGGATCGACATAGCGCACGAAGTAGACGCCCTTGCTGCGGTCGCGATCGTCCACCGTGAAGTTGGCGCGATCGAGCGCGATGCCCACGCGCAACCACGCGCGGTCATACGCTTCCGGCAACGTCAGTTGCGACGACGTGGCCTCAGGCACGACCTCGTTGCGGATAGGCGAGTTGCCGGCGTTCGTGACGTTCTGCGCCGCAACCGACGCGGCCTTCGAATCGCCGCCCTTCGCGGCGCCCGCCGCACCGGCTGCACCGGCCGGCGCCAGCGTGTCGAGCGGCGTCGCGCCGCCCAAAGCCGCCCGTTGATCGGCCATCGCGAGCGAGGACATCAGGCGCTTCAGATATTCGTTTTCGAGCGCCGGATCGTTCGGGCGCGCCTGCCACTGGCTCGAATCGTTGTTCACGCCGGTCAGCGCCTCGCGCATGCCCTTCTGACTGATGAACACGTAGGTGCCGCCGCTCGGCGCCGTTTCGAGGCGCGTGCGGTATTTGTTGCGCTCAGCCGTGACATACGAATTGCCCGTTGCCTTGGAGAGGGTGTCGCGGATCAGGCCGTCCGAAATCTGCGGATGGGTTTCGTTCCAGTCCGTTTCCATCACGCCCTTGTCGCGCTGATCGACGACGAGCAGGAAGCCCTGCTCCTGCCAGAAGCGGCGAACCTGCGGCCACACCTGATCGGGCGTCTTGCCATCGACGACGAGCCAGCGCTCGGTGCCGTCGCGTTGAACGTGCATGCCCGACACCGGCGGAACCACCGTGGGCGCGTTCGGTGCGACTTTCTGGACTTGCTGGAGCTCGGACAGCGACGTCTGACCGCCCTGCGGCGGCAGCGAGCGCTGGTCGGCCGCTTCATCGAGCAGATTCGGCGGAACGGCGAGAGACACCTGTTTCGAACGCTGATCGCTCTTGTAGTTGAATGCGTTGGGATTGGACGAGCCACATCCCGCCACGATTCCGGCCACCGCGAAAAGCGCAGTGATGCGCTTGGTTACACGAAAATCTGTCATTTGGAGAAGTCCTTCCGCTACGCCACGGGCGTTCTTCCGTGGATCAACCCAGCATTTTACCGGTCCGGCGCCGCGCCGTGAAAAAAAGAGGACCAGGCAGCCTCTGGCGGGCGTTTGGAGCGCGCACATTTCAGAAGTTGCTCTTCGCCGCTGAATGCGGATCGAAAGCAGCTAAATAGCGCATTTCCATCTCGTATTTAAGTCGCTCCGCATCGAATTGACAATTTATGACAATCACAAAAAACGGCAATTCCACCTGTCGCCGTTTGCAACATAATGATTCTTATGAAGTTTCATCGGTTCGACTTGCAGATTCGATCCGTTTGCTTCTGCCTGTCGCCCCGTATCGCCTTGTCGTGCTTATCTCTAAAATCTCTTCCAGAAAATAAGAAGAGTCCTAATTAACGGAGAGAAAGCATATGAGAAAGATCAGAATTCCTCACTACGTGATCGCGGGCCTGACGATCCTCGCAAGCAGCGCGACCGCGCCCGCCTTCGCGCAACTCGGCGCGACCGGGCGCGCTGCCGGGGCATCGGACAGCGATGTCGTGCAGAAGGCGCAGGACGCATTCGTGCAATATCGCGAAACGATCGACGCGCAAGGCATCGTCGTGCGTGAGTATGTCGATTCGAGTGGCGCGGTGTACGCGGTTTCCTGGCGCGGGCCCGCCATGCCGGACATCCACTCGCTGCTCGGCGCGTACTTCGAGACGTTCAGGCAAGGCGCGAATGCGTCGGTGGGCGATGCCGGCCTGCATGCGACGCGCGTCGAGCAAGGCGATCTCGTCGTCGAAAATCGTGTGCGGCTGCGCGAGTTTAGCGGACGCGCATGGCTCGCGAGCGCCCTGCCGCCGGGCGTGATGTCGACCGACATCCAGTAAGGAGCCGACGATGAACACTCGCGCCCTTCTCTCGATGCCCCTGCTCGCGCTCTGCGTCCTGCTTCACGGCTGCGGCGGCGGCGGTGGCTCGGACGGCAGTTCCGCCGCGCCGCCCCAGCAGGCAAGCGCGCCAGCGACAACGAGCGCGCCGAACACAGCGAGCGCCGCCGTGCCCGCAAGCGCGCCATCGACTTCGTCCGCGAACACGAGCGTGGTGCAATCGACGACGCCCAACGTCCAGACGATCCGCGTCACCAGCACGCCCACCAACACGCGCAACATGCTGCAAACCAGCGTGACGATCTGCGTGCCTGGCACGAACACCTGTCAGACCATCGATAACATTCAGGTCGATACCGGCTCGCATGGCCTACGCGTCCTCGCATCCGCGCTCAGCCCGTCGATTGCGTTGCCGCTCGTCGCGGGCAGCAATCAAAGCGCGATCGTTGCGGAATGTGCGGTGTTCGGTTCCGGCTATACGTGGGGCGCGGTGCGTACGGCCGATGTCCGGCTCGCCGGCCAGGTCGCGCGCTCCACATCCGTCCAGTTGATCGCCGATAGCGCCGCATCCGGCGCTCCACAGGATTGCAGCCAGTCCGGCCTGCCGATGCTCACCGCGTCGTCCTTGCGCGGCAACGGCATACTCGGCGTCGGGCCCTTCACCGCCGATTGCGGCGCCGGATGCGCGGTGTCCGCGTTGCCGCGCTGGTACTACAGTTGCATCTCGGGCAACTGCGTCGCGAGCACGCTGGCGGTCGCGCAGCAGGTGACCAATCCGGTCGCCAATTTCGCCACCGACAACAACGGCGTGCTCATCGAGCTTCCCGACGTACCGGACAGCGGCGCGGCCACCGTGACCGGAACGATGACGTTCGGCATCGGCTCGCAATCGAACAATCTGCTCGGCTCGGCGACGGTCCTCAAGTCGAGCTCCGTGTCCGGCTATGTCACGACGGATTTCGGCGGCAGCCAGTACGGATCGAGCTTCATCGACAGCGGATCGAACGGCGTCTTCTTCCCGTCGACGACACTGGCCCGATGCGGCGTGTGGTACTGCCCGTCCTCACCGCAGACGATCGCGGCGACGATCCGCTCGTCGAGCGGCGCGCAAAGCGCGGTGAGCTTCACGGTCGCGCAATCGACGGCGTTGTTCGGTACGGGCAACTTCGCCTTCGATAATCTCGCTGGCACGGCGAGCGGCTTCTTCGACTGGGGCTTGCCGTTCTTCTACGGGCGCCGCGTGTTCACGGCGCTCGAAGGACGCGCGACGCCGGCGGGACCGGGACCGTATTACGCGTTCTGATTCCAGAAACGAAAAGCCGTCTCCGGTTGCCCGGAGACGGCTTTCTGTCGAATGTGTCGAACGTGTCGAACGTGTTGCGTGACTACGCCTTGCTTTCCTCGTCGAAGATCTTCTGCGCGAGGTGGAAGGCCGAATTGGCCGCCGGCACGCCGCAGTAGACCGCCGTCTGCAACAGCACTTCCTTGATCTCGTCCTGCGTCACGCCGTTGTTCTTCGCCGCGCGCAAGTGCAACGCGAGTTCCTCGCCGCGGTTCAGCGCGACCATCATCGCGATCGTGAGAAGGCTGCGCGTATGGCGCGGCAAGCCCTCGCGCGTCCAGATCTCGCCCCATGCATAGCGCGTGATGAAGTTCTGGAACTCCGTCGTCAGCTCCGTGCGATTCGCAAGCGAGCGGTCCACGTGCGCATCGGACAGCACCGCGCGGCGCACCTTCATCCCGGCTTCGTAGCGTTCGTCGTCGGTCATTTTTGTTCTCCGATGAAATCGAGGACGGCGCGCGTGTAGTCGTCGCGCTTTTCGATGTTTGACAGGTGCGCCGCGTCCAGTTCGAGGTAACGCGATCCGCCGATGTAACCCGCGAGTTCGCGGCCCTGCTCGGCCGTCGTCGACAGATCGTGCGTGCCCGCGATCACGAGCACCGGCAGCGTGATCGTTTTGGCTTCGTCGCGCAGATCGGCGTCGCGGATCGCCTCGCAGTTCGACGCGTAACCGTCGCCCGAGGTGTGGCGAAACACGTCGCGGATATTCGCGAGTTCGAGTTGCTCGCGCTCGATGAACGGCGCGGTGAACCAGCGTGCGATCACGGCGTCGGTCAGCGCGGGCATGCCGCCCGGCTCGCGCGCCTTCGCGGCGCGCGGCGTCCACACCGCGTCCGAGCCGATCAGCGCGGCGGTGTTAGACAGCACGACGCGCGAGAAGCGCTCCGGATGACGCGCGGCAAGACCGATGCCGGTCAGCCCGCCCATCGACAGGCCGCAGTAATTCGCGCGCTCGATTTTCAGATGATCCATCAGGCCGATCACGTCGCCGATCAGTTGATCGATCGTGTACGGTCCTTTTGGCACATCGGAATGGCCGTGGCCGCGCGTGTCGTAACGCACCACGCGGAAATGCTTCGCGAAGGCTTCGATGTTCGGCGTCCACATCGAGACATCGGCGCCGAGCGAATTCGACAGCACGAGCCACGGCGCGTTGTCGCCCGCCGTGACATCGATGCGATAGTGAATCCGCGTTCCGTTCACTTCGGCAAGAGGCATGTTTTTACTGCTCCTGTTTTTTCGAGTTGGCGCTCGCAATGGCGGCGGCGACGAACGCCTGCGCCTGACCGACGTAGTTCGCCGGATCGAGCAATTGCTTCAGTTGATCTTGCGACAGATGGCGCGTGACGGTTTCGTTCGCGGCGAGTTCGTCGAAGAGCGAGGTGCCGTTCGCGACCGATGCCTTCGATGCGCCTTCGACGAGCTTGTGCGCATCGAGCCTGCCGATGGCGTCGCCGAGCGCGAGCATCACCGCTTCGCCGAGCACGAGGCCGTTCGTCGCATCGAGATTGTGCGCGAGACGTTCGACGTTGACTTCCATCGACGGAACGATGCCCACGATGTTCGCGAGCGCGCCCGCCGTGAGACGCGCGAGATCGGGCAGCGCTTCCCATTCGGCCTGCCAGCCGCCCAGTGCGCGTTCGTGTTCCTGAACCATGCCGGCGAAGATCGTCGCGACGAGATTCGGCGCGCGCGTCGCGGCGGTGAGCACCGCGGCGCAGCCGACGGGATTGCGCTTGTGCGGCATCGTCGATGAACCGCCCTTGCCTGCCGCAGCGGGTTCCGCGACTTCGCCGACTTCGGTCTGCATCATGAGCGAGATGTCGCGCGCGATTTTGCCGAGCGTGCCCGTCAACATCCCGAAGAACGACGCGCTTTCGGCGATACGGTCGCGCTGCGTGTGCCACGGCAGCGCGGGCAGCGTCAGCTTCAGATCTTCGGCGAGCGATGCCGCAACGGGCAGCGCCTTGTCGCGCAGACTCGCGAGCGTGCCCGCCGCGCCGCCGAATTGCAGCACCAGCGAGCGTGAACGCAACTCGCCAAGACGCTCACGATGGCGCGTCACCGCATCGAGCCATTGCGCGAACTTCAGGCCCAGCGTGATCGGCAGCGCCTGCTGAAGCCAGGTGCGGCCGATCATCGGCGTTTTTTTGTGCGCTTGAGCCTGGATGACGAGCGCATCGGAAAGTGCGAGTAAATCGGCATCGAGCAGATCGAGCGCCGCGCGCAATTGCAGCACGACGCCCGTATCGATGATGTCCTGACTCGTCGCGCCCCAGTGCACATACTTCGCGGCTTCGGCATCGCTCGCCTTCACGACGGCCGTCAGTTGCTTGACGAGCGGAATCGCGAGGTTGCCGCCCGCTTGCGCGCCGGTCATCAGCGCGTTTGCGTCGATGTTGTCCGCGTTGCAAGCGGCGACGATCGACTCGACCGCGCTCGAAGGAATCACGCCATGCAGCGCCGAAGCGCGCGCGAGCGCAGCTTCGACGTCGAGCATCGCCTGCACGGTCGCACGCGGCGACCAGATTTCGTTCGCGGCGGCGTTGCCGCAAACGAGATCGGTGAGACGTCCCGTGGATGCGAACATCGGGTCAGACGCGCTCGATGATCATCGCGATGCCCTGGCCCACGCCGATGCACATCGTGCACAGCGCGAAGCGGCCGCCGGTGCGATGAAGCTGATAGCTCGCGGTCGTGACGAGACGCGCGCCCGATGCGCCGAGCGGATGACCCAGCGCGATCGCGCCGCCGTTCGGGTTCACGCGGGGATCGTCGTCGGCGACGCCGAGCATGCGCAGCGTCGCGAGTCCTTGCGACGCGAACGCTTCGTTCAGCTCGATCACGTCCATCTGGTCGATGGTCATGCCAAGACGCGCAAGCAGCTTCTGCGATGCCGGACCCGGACCGATGCCCATCACGCGCGGCGGCACACCCGCGGTGGCGAGGCCGAGAATGCGCGCGCGCGGCGTGAGGCCGTGGCGCTTCGCGCTTTCTTCGTCGGCGATCAGCATCGCGACCGCGCCGTCGTTCACGCCCGACGCGTTGCCCGCCGTCACGCTGCCGTCCGGACGCACGACGCCCTTCAGCTTCGCGAGCGCTTCGAGACTCGTTTCACGCGGATGCTCGTCCTTATCGACGATGAGCGCGTCGCCCTTTTTCTGCGGAATCGTCACCGCGACGATTTCCTGCGCCAGCGTGCCGTCTTTCTGCGCGCGCGCCGCCTTCTGCTGGCTGCGCAAGGCGAACGCGTCCTGATCGGCGCGGCTGATCTTGTAATCGTCCGCGACGTTCTCGGCGGTCTCGGGCATCGAATCGACGCCGTATTGCTTCTTCATCAGCGGATTGATGAAACGCCAGCCGATGGTCGTATCGTGGATCTCGGCGGAACGCGAGAATGCGCTCGTCGCCTTGCCCATCACGAACGGCGCGCGGCTCATGCTTTCAACGCCGCCCGCGATCATCAGGCTCGTCTCGCCCGCCTTGATCGCGCGCGCCGCGACGCCGATCGCGTCCATGCCCGAACCGCACAGGCGGTTCACCGTCGAGCCCGGCGTGCTGATCGGCAAGCCCGCGAGCAGCGCCGACATGCGCGCGACGTTGCGATTGTCCTCGCCCGCCTGATTCGCGCAGCCGTAGATCACTTCTTCGACGGCTTCCCAGTCCACTTCCTTGTTGCGCTCGACGAGCGCGCGCAGCGGCACGGCGCCGAGATCGTCGGCGCGCACCGAGGACAGCGAACCGCCGTAACGGCCGATCGGCGTGCGGATGGCATCACATACGAAAGCTTCTTTCATCAGTTGCTCCAGTTCTCTTTGTGTCTCTCAGGCTCAGGCGGCTTCGGTCAGCGGCGCGTATTGAAGCGGCACCTTGGCCAGCTTCTGCAATTCTTCGAACGACAGGCCTTCCACGATCTCGCGCACGACGAAGCCTTCCGGCGTCACGTCGAACACGGCGAGGTCGGTGTACACGCGGTCCACGCACTGCACGCCCGTCACCGGATACGAACATTCCGCGACCAGCTTGCTTTCGCCCTGCTTCGTGAGCAGTTCCATCATCACATAGACCTGCTTTGCGCCGATCGCGAGATCCATCGCGCCGCCGACGGCCGGAATCGCGTCGGGCGCGCCGGTGTGCCAGTTCGCGAGATCGCCCGTCGCCGATACCTGGAACGCGCCGAGCACGCAGAAGTCGAGATGGCCGCCGCGCATCATCGCGAAGGAGTCCGCGTGATGGAAATACGCACCGCCCGTGAGCAACGTCACGTGCTGCTTGCCGGCGTTGATGAGTTCGTCGTCTTCCGAGCCCGCAGCGGGCGCCGGGCCCATGCCGAGCAGACCGTTTTCGCTGTGCAGGAAGATTTCGCGATCTGCCGCGAGGTGATTGGCGACGAGCGTCGGCACGCCGATGCCCAGATTCACGTAGGCGCCTTCGGGAATATCCGCGGCCACGCGCTTGGCCATTTCGTCACGAGTGAGTTTCTTCATGGCTTTTCGTCCTTAAGCTGCGAGTTCGGCTTGATGCACGGCTTGCGGCACTTCCACGACGCGCTGCACGAAAATGCCCGGCGTCACGATGTTTTCGGGGTCCAGCTCGCCGAGCGCGACGACCTTCGACACCTGCGCGATCGCCGTTTTCGCGGCGCTCGCCATGATCGGGCCGAAGTTGCGCGCAGTTTTACGATAGACCAGATTGCCCCAGCGGTCGCCCTTGAATGCCTTCACGAGCGCGAAATCCGCGTGCAGCGGCGCTTCGAGCACATAGTGCTTGCCGTCGATCACGCGTGTTTCCTTGCCTTCCGCGAGCTTCGTGCCGTAACCGGTCGGCGTGAAAAAGCCGCCGATGCCCGCGCCCGCCGCACGGATGCGCTCGGCCAGATTGCCCTGCGGCACGAGTTCCAGTTCGATTTCGCCCGCGCGATAGAGCGCGTCGAACACATATGAATCCGTCTGACGCGGGAACGAGCAGATGATCTTGCGCACGCGCTTGGCCTTGAGCAGCGCGGCCAGGCCCGTGTCGCCGTTGCCGGCGTTGTTGTTGACGATCGTGAGCTCGCGCGCGCCCTGCTCGATGAGCGCGTCGATCAGCTCGGACGGCATGCCCGCCGTGCCAAAACCGCCGATCATGATGGTCGCGCCGTCGTGGACGTCGGTCACGGCCGAGGCGAGCGAATCGAAAATCTTGTTGATCATGTGCCGTTCCTTCTCCTGTTTCGGGACTGCCGATCCGCGATCGCGCTTCCCGAATTCGGGTTTACCAGTTGGTAATCAGACTTGCTTCAAATTGTTCGTCATGCGAACATGGATTCGTTTAGCGAACATCGGCATGTTAGTCCTGCGTTCGTTGTCGTGTCAACGAA
This sequence comes from Caballeronia sp. S22, assembly GCF_964261745.1. Lineage (NCBI taxonomy): Bacteria > Pseudomonadati > Pseudomonadota > Betaproteobacteria > Burkholderiales > Burkholderiaceae > Caballeronia > Caballeronia sp. S22. Next base: position 1,988,285 of record NZ_OZ180035.1, read on the forward strand.
GCATCTGCAAACCTCGGGTTTTCACGGAGTCGCCGACCGTCCGCCTCTTTCCTGACGAGCCTTATGAAGAATTCAGCCACGCTCAATCCGGACGCCGAGCCGCAAGACGCGCAGGCGCGCCCCGGTGATGCATACGTCCAGTCTTTCGCGCGCGGGCTCGCGGTGATCCGGTCGTTCGATGCGAACCGCTCCGCTCAGACACTGACCGATGTCGCCGCCGCGACCGGCCTTACCCGTGCGGGCGCACGCCGCATTCTTCTGACGCTGCAGGCGCTCGGCTACGTCGAGGCCGACGGGCGTCTCTTTCAACTTACGCCGAAAATCCTCGATCTCGGGTTCGCGTACCTGACTTCGATGCCCTTCTGGAATCTCGCCGAGCCGGTGATGGAAGACCTCGTCGAGCAAGTTCACGAAAGCTGTTCGGCGGCGGTGCTGAACGGCGCGGAGATCGTCTATGTGCTGCGCGTGCCGACGCACAAGATCATCACGCAGAATCTGTCGATCGGCAGCCGCCTGCCCGCGTTCTGCACGTCGATGGGCCGCGTGCTGCTCGCCGCGCTCGACGATGCGCGTCTCGACGAAGTGCTCGATGCGAGCTCGCTCGTCGCGCGTACACCGCGCACGATTGTCGACCGCGACGCGTTGAAGGAAGCGATCGCCGTGGTGCGCCGTCAAGGCTGGGCGATCGTCGATCAGGAACTGGAGGAAGGACTGATTTCGATGTCCGCGCCGATCCGCGACCGGCAGGGGCGCGTAATCGCGGCGCTGAACATCAGCGGGAACGCCCAGCGCAAGAACGCGAAGCAGATGGTGAAGGCGTTTTTGGAGCCTTTGCAGGAAGCGGCGCAGCGCGTGTCGGACATGGTCGCGCGGCGCGGCTGATGGCGCGCGTTGACGTGGAGAATGCCGCGCGCCAACATCGTTGGCGGAGCATCACGCCATGAACGACCTCGATCTGAATCTGATTCCGTACCTCGTCGCCATCGAGGAGACGCGCAACGTGAGCCGCGCGGCCGAGCGGCTCGGCGTGAGCCAGCCGCGTGTGTCGACGGCGCTCGCGCGCCTGCGCGAGCACTTCAACGATCCGCTCTTCGTGCGCACCTCGCGCGGCATGGAACCGACGCCGCGCACCGTCGCGCTCGTGCCCGCGGCGCGCGAGGCGCTGGCCTGCATCGAGCGCGGCCTGCTCGACCGGCAGCACTTCGACGCGTCGGCGAGCACGGACACTTTCTCGATCGCGCTGTCCGATGTCGGCGAAATCGTCTTCCTGCCGCGGCTCCTGCAGGCGTTCGCGAAGGAAGCGCCGAACGCGAATCTGCGCTCCGTGTCCGTGTCCCACGGCGATGTCGAGCGCGGGCTCGAAACGGGCGACATCGATCTCGCGGTCGGCTATTTTCCGGACCTGCGCGGCAACAACTTCTTTCAGCAGCGGCTCTTCTCGCATCGCTTCATCTGTCTGATGCGGCGAGATCATCCGTTCGCGAGCGAGCCGCTTACGCTCGAGCGCTTCATGCAATCCGGCCACGCGGTCGTGCGCGCCGAAGGCCGCAGCCAGGAGATTCTGGAGAATTTTCTCGACAGGGAACGCGTGCGCCGCCGCGCGGTGCTCGAGACGCCGCACTTCATGAGCCTGCCGTTCATCCTGTCGCGCACCGATCTGATCGCGACCGTGCCGCATGCAATTGGCTTCGCGTATGTCGCCGAGCATGCGTCGATCACGCTCGCCGAGCCACCGCTCGCGCTGCCGCGCTTCGATCTGAAGCAGCACTGGCATCGCAAGTTCCACAACGACGCGCGCACGATGTGGCTGCGCCGGATCGTCGCGTCGCTCTTCAACGACGAGCTCGACGAGTGGCCCAAGTAGCCTTTAACGCCGGTTGTCGATGCTCCACGCGCCCGGTCCCGCCGCCGCGATGAACAGAAAGATGAACGAGAGCAGCACGGCCGGCTCGCCCTGATTCAGGAGCGGCAGAAGGAAATGCCCATTCGGTGCATGTCCGATGAAATAAGCGAACGCCAGTTCGCCCGACAGCACGAAGGCCGCCGCGCGCGTGAAAAAGCCGATCAGCACAAGCACGCCGCCGACCAGTTCGATGATGCCCGCCGCGCCGAGCAAGGAGAAGAGTGGAAGGCCGTCGAACATCGCGATATGCGGAACGTGAAACAGCTTGGCGCTCGCGTGCGTGAGCAACAGATACGAAGCGACGATGCGCAACAGCGCGTGCACGTAGCTCGCTAGCGCCGGCACGCTGGGCGAGACTGAGCGAACTTGAGTCGTAGACATCGGAATACTCCTATGAAGGTGGATTACCTCAAGTCTAGGCAGACACCGTCCGTCGATAAATCCGGCTAATATTGGCGTTTTGTTTCCGCACAGGAAATGATCGATGGATGCTTTGACCAGCCTGCGCGTATTTCGCGAAGTCGTCGACGCGGGAAGTTTCGTGAAAGCCGCGGAGCGGCTCGACATCTCCACCGCCATGACGAGCAAGCACGTCGCCAATCTGGAACGTCAATTGGGCGTGCGCCTCCTGAACCGCACGACGCGCCATCTGAGCCTCACGGAAGCCGGCAACGTCTATTACGAGCAGTGCAGCGAGGCGCTCGACATCCTGCAGGCGGCGGAAGCCGCGGTCGGCGTGCAGACGGCGCAGCCGCAAGGCGTGCTCAAGGTCACCGCGCCGGGTTGGTTCGCCAATCGCACATTCGCCGATCTGCTCGTCGCGTATCAGGCGCGCTATCCGAGCGTGCTTGTCGATCTGCGGCTGGAGAACCGCTTCGTCGATCTGGTCGAGGAAGGCTACGACATGGCGATCCGCGCGACATCCGAGCCGTCGCCCTCACTGATCGTGCGGCCGCTGTGCAAGATGCCCTTCGTGCTCGCCGGCTCGCGCGCCTATCTCGAACAGCACGGCAAGCTTCGCCATCCGGACGATGTCGCACGTCATCGTTTCGTGTTGCCGACATACACGAACGTCGACTCCGTGACGCTGACCGGGCCGGATGGCGCGTTCACCGTGAAGAATCAGGCCGTGCTCAAGACCAACGATACGTCGATGGCGTTGCAACTCGTGCGCGCCGGACTCGGCCTCGCGTATTTTCCGGCGTGGATCGTGGAACCCGAGCTGGCATCGGGCTCGCTCGTACGCGTGCTGCCGAGCTATACGGCGTTCGCGCCGTCGGTGTACGCGGTGTATACGAGCCGAAAATACATGACGACGAAAGTGCGGACCTTCATCGACTTCCTCTCGGAGTCGTTGGCCGATCGGCCAATTTAATTAGGATTACTCTTATTTTATCGATGAGTCTCGCGTGTGAATATCGCGCCGCTTCCGGATCGGCGCTCGAGACGCGACAGGAAATTACATCTTGCGCCGCCGGGATCGTCCCTGTTACCCGAAAGCGAGGCACGCGCGATATGGATTTCCCTTGGCTTCCCCTGACCTTCAGTCTGACCTTGCTTGGCCTGGCGCTCTTTATCTGCCGCGCCGTGAACGCGAGCCTCGGCGCGCTGAAATGGAACGGCGCACTGCTCTTCCTGGCGCTTTGCGTATTGGCGATGCTTCTGGATTTCACGCTGACGATGGTGTTTGCATCCGCGGGCTTCCATGAGCGCACGAAATACGACAGCCTCGGATCGAGGATCGCGTGGAGCGAGCGGATCGTCACGTATCTGGTTCCGTGCGCGATATCGCTGCTGATGGCATTGAGGTTTCGTCGGCGTCAGCGCTTCGCGCGCGCGAATGCCCACGGCCGGAGCGAAACGGAGCGCGAAGGCGCGGTGCAGATTCAAACCTCGCCTTACACGCAATCCGAGTTGACGCTTTGACGCGCAGCGAGTGAATTTGGTGAGTGCAACAGCGAAATTGTTCGGAGCAGTTCTACTATTCGTTTCTCTCTGATATACTTTTGCTCTTTCGGGGCGTAGCGCAGCCTGGTAGCGTACCTGCATGGGGTGCAGGTGGTCGGAGGTTCAAATCCTCTCGCCCCGACCAGAAATCAAAGGCTCTCCGGCTTTCGCCGGAGAGCCTTTTTTCTTTGGCCGATCACAGGCCGTCGTATCGATGAAGACGAGCACGAACAATGGCATATAACAAGCTCAACAACCCGCGCGCTTTTCCCGGCAACAGCAACTACGGCATGTCACTGCGAGACTACTTCGCGGGGCAGGCGCTGGCTGGCGCAATGGCTGGCGACAGCCTTCCCATCGACGCGCCACCCGAGCTCCTCGAACAGCGCGCGCAACTCTACTATCGCCTGGCAGACGCCATGCTCAGGATCCGCGCCGAAGAGGAAACCCTGACCAACGCGACCGCCATGATGGGCATGAGCATCTGACACCGTTCGCGCTGACCGAACACGGCCGCAATACAGACGCCCAGCGCCTCTTTACTCAAACGTAAAAGCCGAAAAAACACTTGTATGTCAGTGATTTAAGCCTTAGTCTTAAGGTGATATATAAGGAACGGCGCGCCATGCCTTTGTCTGTCCTAGCGACCGCCCAACAGCGGCGTATCCGATCTGGTCGAACCTGCTCCGCCTTGCACGCGGAAGTCGCCCGATGGTTCGATCCGGCGAGCCGCGCGCGCGTCACGCGCTTCGGGCGCATCTATCCCGGCGGCAGCCGCTATGTGTGCGTGAGCGCGACCACGCCCGGCCGATGCTTCGCGCTCTACTTCTTCCACCACGGCACCGACGACTGGCGCATCTATCCGCCGTGGGGCGTCGGGCCGAGCATCGTCTATTGGTCGATCAACGTGAAGATGCCGGTCACCCGTTCCGAAACGGCGGCAGGCCCGAAGCGGCGCTTTCGCGCGGGCATCAAGTCTTAGCCGCGGGCAGCGTCTGCCCGGTCATGGTCTCGTCGACGGCGCGCTTGTACACCTTCGCCACGTCGGCCGCCGCGATGCCTTGCGATCCATCCTTTCCCATCGACGCCAACGTTTCCGAGACCCAGCCCGGACTCACGACGTTCACACGCAGCTTGCCCTGCAACTCGAGCGCGGCGGCGCGCACGAATCCCTCGACGCCCGCATTCACGAGGCTCACCGCCGCGCTGCCGACCATCGGATCTTGAGCGAGCGTGCCGCTCGTCAGCGTGACGGAACCGCCTTCATCGACATGACTGATCGCGCAGCGCACGAGATTCACCTGCCCCATGAGTTTGTTCGCGAGGCTGAAGGCATAGTCGTCATCAGCGAGCGCATCGAGCGGCGCGAACTTCGCAGCGCCGCCGACACACACGACAGCGCCGACCTTCCCGACCTTCTCGTACATCGCGACGATGCTCGCCTTGTCCGACAAATCGACGGCTATGTCCGAGCCCTTGCGGCTCGCGCTGATCACTTCGTGCGCGGGCTCGAGAATCCGTTTGATCTCCGTGCCCAACATCCCAGTTGCGCCAACGAGCAACACTCGCATAAGCCCTCCTGAATCGATGTGATGAAGCCGCAGCGCCCACGCCCGGCGCGGCGACGAGGAAACAGCAAGCAACCATGCTACTGCCGTCGCCGGTGGCGTGCAGCGCGCGTCGTACGGACGAAAAAAATGCCGCGACGAATCGCGGCATTTTGGATGCGGATCACGGCGGCACTCATCCGCCCAGGAGATCGATCACCTGAAGAATATCCTTGCGAAGCTGATCGACATCGACGCCCGGTTGCGCTTGCGCCGACGCCTGGGGGTCGTCCATCTCGGCTTCATCGCTGATCGCGCGCCCTTGTGAATCGAGCCGGTTGCGCGCACCGTTGATCGTGAAACCCTGTTCGTACAGCAGGTCGCGAATGCGCCGGATCAGCAAGACTTCGTGATGCTGATAGTAGCGTCGATTGCCCCGCCGCTTGACCGGTCTTAGTTGCGTGAACTCCTGTTCCCAATAGCGCAGCACGTGAGGCTTGACGCCGCACAACTCGCTGACTTCGCCAATCGTGAAGTAACGCTTGGCGGGGATCGGAGGCAAGACGACTTTTTCCATCGTCGATCAACCATCGTTATAAGTGATGTCGATTGAAGCGCGGTGGTCATGCAGCGCGGCGCGAGTCTCCGCGCGCCGCCGGGACATCAGCGAGTGAGATCGGTCTCCGCTCCCGTTTCGACCAGCGCCTTCAGCTTCTGACTTGCATGAAACGTGACGACCCGCCGCGCGGCGATAGGAATGGCCTCGCCCGTCTTCGGGTTGCGGCCCGGACGCTGAGGCTTGTCGCGCAGCTGGAAGTTGCCGAAGCCGGAGAGCTTGACGCTCTCGCCGCTCTCCAGCGCATCGCGAATGACTTCGAAGAAGGCTTCGACCATGTCCTTGGCTTCGCGCTTGTTCAGACCGACGTGATCGAACAGCATCTCGGCCAGTTCGGCTTTGGTGAGCGTCGGCGTGTCGCCGGGCGCGCTCGTGGTCGGGGTATCTCGGGTCATGGCGCTACGCTGCGCCGAAAGAAGGGCTTCGAAATCACTCGAGTTCATTTGGTTCATATCGGTAGACCGGCGCTTGCCACATTGAAGACTTGGCGATTGAGACGGAAAGGGCCAACTGCAGGCTATCCGCGTAACCGCGCGCCGTGTACTCGAGCCAGGCGATCCACCAGCGTTTTGATAGCCGTATCGACCGTTTCGTCCTGAAGCGTGCCGCCAGTATCTTGCAACGTTACACGGAAGGCAAGACTTTTCTCATGTGCTCCCAAGCCGCCGGAAGTATTTGATTTTGGACGAAATTCATCGAAAAGCGCAACCCTTGTGACGTGTCTGCAAGCGGCCTCCGAGCGGGCGTTTTCGAGCTCGTCGAGAAGCGCCTGAACCGGCACGTGTTGATCCACGACAATCGCGATATCGCGCCGCACGGGCGGAAATTTCGACACCTCGGACGGCGTCGGCAACGCGCGATCCATCAGCGCCTCAGCATCGATTTCGAAGAGGATCGGCGCATTCGGCAAATCGTACTTTTGCAGCCAGCGCGGATGCAGTTCGCCGATCCAGCCGACCGCGCGCCCCGCCACTTCGATACGCGCGCTGCGTCCCGGATGCAGCGCCGGATGCTCCGCCTTCACGAAGCGCGGCGCGACCGGCGCGAAGAGCGCTTCGACGTCGCCCTTCACGTCGAAGAAGTCGACGTTGCGCGAAGCCGCGCCCCACTGCTCCTCGATCACCGGACCATACGCGAGGCCGCCGATCATCTTCGGTTGCGCGAAGCCTTCGACCGCGAGTTCGCCCGCCTTCACCGATGCATCGCGATGGAACACGCGACCCGCCTCGAACACGCGAATACGGTCCGCGCGACGGTTCAGGTTATGGCGCAGCACTTCGATCAGGCTGCCGAACGTCGTCGTGCGCATGACCGAGAGCTGGCTCGCGATCGGGTTGAGCAGCCTGATCGGGTTGTCGTTGCCAGCGAAGTCCTTCTCCCACTCGGCATCGACGAAACTGAAGTTCACCGTCTCCGAGTAGTCGCGCGCGGCCACTTCATGGCGCAGCGTGTGGATTGAGCGCTTCGTCTCGTTCGTGATGCGCATCTCGCTGCGCGCCACCGGCGGACGCGCCGGAATCTTTTCGAAGCCGTAAATACGCGCGACCTCTTCGATCAGGTCTTCCTCGATCTCGATATCGAAGCGGTACGGCGGCGGCGTGACCTTGAACGTATCGCCGTCGCGTTCGAACGCGAGGTTCAGGCGCGTGAAGATCCGCGCGATCTCTTCGGCGCCAATCTCAACGCCGATGATGCGATGCGCGCGCGACACGCGCATCGACACCGGATTGCGCTCAGGCACGTTGACGATCTGATCGTCGACCGGACCGGCCTCGCCGCCGCAAATGTCGAGGATCAGGCGCGAGATGCGTTCGATGTGCTCGACGGTCGTCGAGTAATCGACGCCGCGCTCGAAACGATGCGCCGCATCAGTCGAGAAATTGTACTTGCGCGCGCGGCCGCGAATCGAGTCCGGCCACCAGAACGCGGCTTCGAGATAGATGTTGGTCGTGTCGAGCGACACGGCGGTGCTGTCGCCGCCCATGATGCCGGCGAGGCTTTCGAGATGGTGATCGTCCGCGATCACGCCGACGGTTTCATCGACCTCGATGGTGTTGCCGTTGAGCAGCTTCAGCGACTCGCCCTTCTTGCCCCAGCGCACTTCCATCGCGCCGTGGATCTTGTCGAGATCGAACACGTGCGACGGGCGGCCGAGTTCGAGCATCACGTAATTCGAGATATCGACGAGCGCGGAAATGCTGCGCTGGCCCGCGCGTTCGAGACGCTCGACCATCCATTGCGGCGTCTTCGCGTGCGCGTTCACGCCACGGATCACGCGGCCGGAAAAACGGCCGCACAGATCGGGCGCCATGATCTTCACGGGCAGCTTTTCGTCGAGCTTCGTTTCGACGGCGGGCATGTCCAGTTGCTTGAGGGGCGCGCCGGTGATCGCGGCGGTCTCGCGCGCGACGCCGAACACCGACAAACAATCCGCCTTGTTCGGCGTGAGCTTGATCTCGAACACGGTGTCGTCAAGGTTGAGCGCCTCGCGGATGTCCTGACCGACCTTTGCATCGGCGGACAGGATCAGCAGACCGCTGTGATCTTCCGAGAGTTTCAGCTCGCGCGCCGAGCACAACATGCCCTGGCTATCGACACCGCGCAGCTTCGTCGGCTTGATCGCGAACGGCTCGCCGCCCGCTTCGGCCGGTGGCAGCACCGCGCCGATGAGCGCCACCGGCACCTTGATGCCCGGCGACACATTCGGCGCGCCGCACACGATGTTCAACTGCTCGCCCGTGCCGGCGTCGACCTGACAGACATTGAGCTTGTCGGCATTCGGATGCTTGGCGACTTCGAGCACCTGCCCGACGACGATCTTCGTGGTCGGCGGCGCGACCGGACGCAGATCTTCGACTTCGAGACCGGCCATCGTCAGCGCGTGCGCGAGTTCGTCAGTAGAGAGCTTGGGATCGACGAAACTGCGGAGCCAGGATTCTGGGAATTGCATGTGTGTCTACGTTCGAAATGTTTGGAGTCTCGTTCGGCTTCTCTTTCGCGCGCCGAACGTCGCAGGCAAGGCCGCCGCTTTACGCGAACTGGCGCAGGAAACGCAAATCGTTCTCGAAGAACAGACGCAGATCCTGCACGCCGTAGCGCAGCATCGTCAGGCGCTCGAGCCCGCTGCCGAACGCGAAACCGATATAGCGCTCAGGATCGAGGCCCATGTTGCGAATGACGGTCGGGTGCACCTGACCCGAGCCGGAGATTTCCAGCCATTTGCCCGCGTTCTTGCCATGCTCGAACATCATGTCGATTTCGGCGGACGGTTCCGTGAACGGAAAGTACGACGGACGGAAGCGCACGAGAATGTCGTCGCGCTCGAAAAACTTCTTCAGGAAGTCGCTGTAGACGCCCTTCAGGTCCGCGAAGCTGATGTTCTCTTCGATCCACAAGCCTTCGACCTGATTGAACATCGGCGAGTGCGTGGCGTCGCTGTCGACCCGATACGTGCGGCCCGGCACGATCACTTTGATGGGCGGCTTGTTCATGCGCGCATAGCGCACCTGCATCGGGCTCGTGTGCGTGCGAAGCAGCAGCGGCCGGCCATCGGCGTCATTGGCGTCGACGTAGAACGTGTCCTGCATCGAGCGCGCCGGATGGTTCTCCGGGCTGTTCAGCGCGGTGAAGTTGTACCAGTCGGTTTCGATCTCGGGACCATCGGCGACGTCGAAGCCGATCGTGCGGAACACCTGCTCCACGCGCTCCCACGTGCGCATCACCGGGTGCAGCGTGCCCGCGCCCGCGCCGCGCCCCGGCAACGTAACGTCGATGGCTTCCGCCGCGAGACGCTGGTTCAGCAACGCGTCCGCGAGCGCCTGACGGCGCGCGTTGAGCGCGGCTTCGACCTGCTGCTTTGCCTGATTGATACGCGCGCCTTCGCTCTTCTTCGCTTCCGGATCGAGCTTGCCCAAACCCTTCAGCAAATCGGTCAGCGCACCGGACTTGCCGAGAAACCGGGCCTTCTCGTTTTCGAGCGTGGTGGTATCGGTGGCGTGTTCAAAGGCGCTTTTAGCGTCGGCGACAATCTGGTCCAGATCCATTGATCCCATCTTTTAACGTCGAAGTTCAAACTGAGGTTCGGTTTTGCTCATCCACGCCTGCAGACTCGCATGCGATGTGCAAAACCGTCCGACCAACAAAAACGGGGCTCGGTGAGAGCCCCGTTTTCTGCCTTCCCGCCGCCGTCAACAACCCGGCGACGAAGAGGCGAACCACGCAGTACTAATTTCGCAATTAGGCTGCAACGGCGGCTTTCACCTGCTTCACGATCGCAGCAAAAGCAGCCTTGTCGAACACAGCCATGTCAGCCAGAACCTTCCGGTCGAGTTCGATCGACGCCTTCTTCAGGCCGTTGATGAACACGCTGTAGGTCATGTCGTGCTGACGCACCGCCGCGTTGATACGCGTGATCCACAGTGCGCGGAACACACGCTTCTTGTTGCGGCGATCGCGGTAGGCGTACTGCCCTGCGCGCATGACCGCCTGCTTGGCGATGCGATAGACGTTATTGCGACGGCCGCGGTAACCCTTGGCCAGACGGATGATCTTCTTGTGACGGGCCCGTGCGGTAACCCCACGTTTTACTCGAGGCATGTTGCGCTCCTATGAGTTTAAGTTGAGGTTAGGCGAACGGCAGCATTGCGCGGACGGAGTTCAGATCGGAATCATGAACAGCCGTGGAGCCACGCAGATGGCGTTTGTTCTTGGTGGTTTTCTTGGTAAGAATGTGGCGCTTGAAGGCCTGACCGCGCTTGACGGTACCGCCCGGACGCACCACGAAGCGCTTTGCAGCACTCTTCTTGGTCTTCATCTTCGGCATGAAACAACTCCAGTTTATTAGATGGTCATGGGTGTGCGGCTGATTCGCCGATACTGCCTGCGAACCCCTTCCCGCCCTTCGAAACCCACGCTCCACTTATGTGCGAGCGGCTCAGTGAAGAACCGCCGCCTTTCATGAGTGCCGCCACCGAAGCGGCAACGCCCTGAAACTTCCGACAATGCCGCGCCAGCCGCCTTGCGACGGCGCGCGATCCATCGTCCTACCGCTCGTGCTTACTTACCCTTTTTCTTCGGGGCAAGCACCATGATCATCTGGCGCCCTTCCATCTTCGGCATCTGTTCGACCTGACCGAATTCGTCCAGATCGGACTTCAGTCGCTCGAGCATGCGCATGCCGATTTCCTGGTGCGCCATTTCACGGCCGCGGAAACGCAACGTGATCTTCGTCTTGTCGCCGTCTTCGAGGAAGCGCGTAAGGTTGCGCAGCTTGACGTTGTAGTCACCGTCGTCCGTGCCGGGGCGGAATTTGACTTCCTTCACCTGCACGATCTTCTGCTTCAACTTCGCTTCGTGTTGCTTCTTCGCTTCCGAATACTTGAACTTGCCGTAGTCCATCAAACGGCAGACAGGCGGTGACGCCTGCGGCGCGATTTCGACGAGATCCACGTCGAGCTGTTCCGATTGACGGAAAGCTTCGGCCAGCTTCACGATTCCGAGCGGCTCGTTGTCCACTCCGACCAAGCGCACTTCCGGCGCGGTAATTTCACCGTTGATGCGATGTGACGACTTATCAGTAGCGATGTTACGTTTCCTCTAAAAATGAAAAAACAAGCCGCGCTGCGAGTGACTTACTTGAACGCCCGCACTTCCTGCTGCAGACGTTCGAGGAATGCGTCGACAGGCATCACGCCCAGATCGACACCGCCACGAGCACGCACGGCCACGGTTTGCGCATCACGCTCTTTGTCGCCGACGACCAGCAAATACGGCACCTTTTGCAGCGTGTGCTCGCGTATTTTATAGCTAATCTTCTCGTTGCGCAAATCGGACTCTACTCTAAGCCCTTGTTTTTGCAACGATTGGGCCAGATTACCCGCATATTCAGCCTGACTTTCGGCAATATTCAGCACAACAGCCTGAGTCGGGGCGAGCCACGGCGGCATTGCGCCCGCGTGGTGCTCGATGAGAATGCCGAGAAATCGCTCCATTGATCCGACGATTGCCCGATGCAGCATCACCGGACGGCGGCGGCTGTTGTCTTCCGCGACGTATTCAGCGCCGAGACGCTCCGGCAGCACCATGTCGAGCTGCAGCGTGCCGCATTGCCACGAGCGGCCGAGCGCGTCCTTGATGTGGTACTCGATCTTCGGACCGTAAAACGCGCCTTCGCCGGCGAGTTCTTCCCACTGCAGACCGCAAGCGGTCAGCGCCTCGCGCAAGCCCTGCTCCGCGCGATCCCAGATTTCATCGGTGCCCGCGCGCTGCTCGGGGCGCAGCGACAGCTTGATGTCGATGTGATCGAACCCGAAATCCTTGTACACGCTCATCGCGAGCGTGTTGAAGGCGATCGATTCCGCGATGAACTGATTTTCGGTACAGAAGATGTGCGCATCGTCCTGGACGAAGCCGCGCACGCGCATCAGCCCATGCAGCGCGCCCGACGGCTCGTTGCGATGGCACGAGCCGAATTCCGCGTAACGCAGCGGCAGATCGCGATACGAACGCAGGCCGTGGTTGAATACTTGAACGTGACCCGGGCAGTTCATCGGCTTGATCGCGTAGTCGCGCTTTTCCGACTCGGTCGTGAACATGTTTTCACGATAGTTCTGCCAATGGCCCGACGCTTCCCAGAGTGAACGGTCCATCACCATCGGGGTCTTGATCTCGAGGTAACCGGCATCGTTCACGCGGCGGCGCATGTACTGCTCGACCTGCTGCCACAGCGACCAGCCCTTCGGATGCCAGAACACCATGCCCGGCGCTTCGTCCTGCAGATGGAACAGATCGAGTTGCTTGCCGAGCTTGCGGTGATCGCGCTTCTCGGCTTCTTCGAGCATGTGGAGATAAGCGTCCTGGTCTTCTTTCTTGGTCCACGCGGTGCCGTAGATACGCTGCAACTGCTCGTTCTTCGAATCTCCCCGCCAGTAAGCGCCCGCGACCTTCATCAGCTTGAAGACCTTCAGCTTGCCGGTGGACGGCACGTGCGGGCCACGGCACAGGTCGATGAAGTTGCCGTGCCCGTAAAGGCGAATCTCATCGCTTTCCGGAATGGACTGGATGATCTCGGCCTTGTAGTTTTCGCCGATGCTCTTGAAGTACTCTACCGCCTCGTTGCGCGAGACGACGCGACGCGACACCGGCTCGTCCTTCTTCGCCAGTTCCTGCATGCGCTTTTCGATCTTCTCGAGATCTTCGGGCGTGAAGGGACGGTTGTACGAGAAGTCGTAATAGAAGCCGTTGTCGATGACCGGCCCGATGGTCACTTGCGCTTCGGGGAACAGATCCTTCACCGCATAAGCGAGCAAATGCGCGGTGGAATGGCGCACGACATCGACGCCTTCCGGATCCTTGTCAGTGACGATGGCAAGCGACGAATCCTTGTCGATCAGAAACGAGGTATCGACGAGTTCGCCGTTGAGCTTGCCGGCGAGCGCCGCCTTGGCAAGGCCCGCGCCGATCGATGCCGCGACTTCCGCGACGGTCACCGGGTGGTCGTATTGTCGGACCGACCCATCAGGCAAACGTACCGAAACCATATCGTTCTCCAAGACGCCGGCGCATGCCGAGCGATTTCGATTTAAGCATTGCCCCGCGATTCACTTCAAAAATCGCAAGGCAAAAAAAATGCGGCCCCGCTATCGAGGGGCCGCATTCACTTTTCACACATACCGCGAAACAATTTGGCAGAAGGCGAAATAGGTCCTCGACTAGCGTCGCTCCGAATTTGTTTCGGTCAACGTTCGACGTGCCATTTCTTTTCGCCTTTTGCGCTGAGCGCTTCTTGCGGTTTGAAATTCCGCGAACCAGAGTCCGCCGAGTTTCGTTTTCGTTGGTAGGCTCGATTGGACTCGAACCAACGACCCCCACCATGTCAAGGTGGTGCTCTAACCAGCTGAGCTACGAGCCTGAAAGAAGTGAGATTATATGGAGCGTTTCGGATTTTGGCAAGTGCTTATCTTCAGAAAAGTCGAAGATATTCGCCGATCCGTTCAACACCTGCCTATTACGCGCGACGCGACGCGCGAATCACACCCTGCACTTCATCGAGCAGCGTGCAGGCGCGCTGAATCTGCGCCGCGCTCGACACTTCCACCGTGAACTGCATATAAGCGATATTCCTGCGGCTCTGGCTCTTCACGCCGATCACGTTGATCTTCTCGCGCGCGAACACTTCGGAGATATCGCGCAGCAACCCCTGCCGGTCCGCCGACTCCACCGAAAGATCCACCGGATACACCGACGATCCGCGCCCGTTCATCACATCGGCGGACCATGTCGTGTGCAGCACGCGCTCGGGCGAGCGCTGAGCCATGCGCTTGAACGTCGCGCAATCGGTGCGGTGAACCGACATGCCCTTACCGCGCGTAATGAAGCCCGCGATCGAATCGGGCGGCGCCGGACGGCAGCAGCGCGCGAGTTGCGTGAGCAACGCATCCACGCCGACGACGAGCACGCCTGTCGATGCGCCGTGCGCGACGCTTTGCCCGCTGCTGCGCTTCTCGAACTGCTCCGGCGCTTCCGGCTCGGGCTCGGGCGGCGGCGCGTCGGAAAGCGCCTGCTCGATGTTGCGCAGGCTGAACTCTTCCTTGGCGACGACCGCGTAAAGATCCTCGGGCGTCTTGAAGCCGAGCTTCGTCGCGAGCTGCTCCAGGCTCACCGACGTCTTTCCTTCGCGCTGCAAGGTCTTTTCGACGATCGCCCGCCCCGCCGCGATGTGCTCGGCCGCGTCGGCCGCGAGGAACCACGAGCGCACCTTCTGCCGCGCCCGCGCGCTATGCAGATAACCGAGCTGAGGATTGAGCCAGTCGCGCGACGGCCCGCCTTCCTTGACCGCTACGATCTCGACCGTCTGCCCGTTCTGCAGCGGCGTGTTGAGCGGCACCATCGCGCCGTCAACGCGCGCGCCGCGGCAGCGATGCCCGAGCTCGCTGTGCAGGTGATATGCGAAATCGACGGCGGTCGCGCCTTGCGGCAACGCGATCACGCGCGCCTGCGGCGTCAGCACGTAAATATGATCGTCGTCGAGCGTGGCGTCGCGCAGATGCTGCCAGCCCCGCTGCTCGCCCTGGCCCTCGCCTTCGACGTCATCCTTCCACGCGAGAAGCTGACGCAGCCATGCGATCTTCTCGTCGTATTTCTCGCTCGCCGTCACTTGCCCCGCATAGCCGCGCGCGCCCGCTTCCTTGTAACGCCAGTGCGCGGCCACGCCGTATTCGGCGAACTGATGCATTTCCTGCGTGCGGATCTGCACTTCGAACGCGCGCCCGTCATCGCCGATCACGACCGTATGCAGCGACTTGTAGCCGTTGGGCTTGGGACGCGAGATGTAGTCGTCGAATTCGCGCGGCACCGGTTGCCACAGGTTGTGCACGATGCCGAGCACGGTGTAGCAGTCCTTGATGTCGCCGACGATCACGCGAAACGCGCGCACGTCGTTCAGTTCGGCGAAGTCGAGGTGCTTGCCGCGCATCTTCTTCCAGATGCTGTAGATGTGCTTCGGCCGACCGCTCACTTCCGCCTTGATGTGCGCGGTGTCGAGCTCTTTTTGCAGGCGCGCGATCGCTTCGGTCACATAGCTCTCGCGTTCGACGCGCCGCTCGTCGAGCAGCTTCGCGATGCGCTTGTACGTGACGGGATCCTCGAAGCGGAACGACAAATCCTCCAGTTCCCACTTCAGTTGCCAGATGCCCAGACGATTGGCGAGCGGCGCGTAGATCTCGAGCGTCTCGCGCGGCACGTCCGGCGAAGGATCGGTCTTGTGCGCGGCGTGATAGCGCAAGGTCTGCACGCGCGACGCGAGCCTGATCAACACGACGCGTATGTCCTGCGCGAAAGCGAGCAGCATCTTGCGCAGCGACTCGACCTGCGCGCGGCGCGCGGCCTGCGCATCGCGCGTGTTCTCGGGCAGTTGCGCGAGCGTCGCGCGCGAGCTGAGCGAGCCGAGCCGCAGGAGCTTGCGCACGTCGCCGACGAGCCGCTGCACTTCCGGGCCGAACCGCTCGGTGATGACCTTCTCCGGATCGTCGAGATGCGGCGCCAGCACGAACAGCGCCGCCGCGGCGATCGCATGCGAATCGACGTTGAGCGTCTGCATGATGCGCGCGGTGCCCGCCGCGTGATCCGCGAGCAGTTCGCCGGTCGAGACGCGCGCATCCTTCGCGTGCTCGCGCACGAACGCGAGCGCGTCGTCGATGGACGGCTCGGGCAGCGTTTCGGCGGGGGCGGCGGTCGAAGTCATGCGGGTAATGCCACTGCTTCAGGCGATGCGACGAATCAGTCGCGTTGCGCGGCGATCACGACGATTTCGACGAGGCACGCCGGATTGGCGAGCTTCGACTCGACCGTCGCGCGCGGCGGCGTGTTGCCTTCCGCGACCCACGAATCCCACACGGCGTTCATGCCCGGGAAGTGAATCATGTCCGAGATATAGATCTGCACCGTCAGCAGATGCGACTTGTCGCTGTTCGCTTCTTCGAGCAAACGGTCGATGTGGCCGAGCACTTCGCGCGTCTGACCGGTGATGTCCTGGTCCGTGTCTTCGGCGATCTGGCCGGCGAGATAGACCGTGCCGTTGTGGATGGCCGTTTCGGAGAGGCGCGGGCCGACGTGATGACGAATGACTGCCATTGTGTGTTCCTGATCGATGAATGGTGAAAAACCGGCACAAGCGTACGCTCAGCCCAATATTATGCCCCGCTGCCGCCATTCCCGAGAAAGAACCCCCTGGCGACAGCGATTTGATCTTCCGCAAGAAATGCTGGCGCATGTCCCGCACCCGGAATCTCGGCGCTCGTCACGGCCTGACCTTTCTCGACCATTTGGGCGACCGTCTCGCGCGAGAGCAAATCCGAAGTCTCGCCGCGCACGACGAGCACCGGCGTCCTGATCGACGCAAGCGCGTTCCACAGATATGCCTCGCCGGCCGCGTTCTGCTCTTCGGTCGCCGACGTGAACGGCGTCGCGATGCCCGGGTCGTAGCGAAAGCCCCACGCGCCGTCGCGCTCATGCAGCAGCGGCGTATTGATGTCCGTCCATTGCGCATCCGTCAGCGGCCCGAACGACGACGCCAGCGCCGCCGCATGCCGCACGCCTTCGTCGAGCGACGCGAAGCGCGCCGGCTTGCCGAGATAGTCGCCGATGCGCTGTAGCGCGATCGGCTCGATATGCGGCCCGACATCGTTGAGCAGCATCTTGCGGATCGGCGTATTACGCAGCCCGCCGAGCGCCATGCCGATGAGCCCGCCCATCGATGTGCCGAACCAGTCCACCGTCTCCACGTTCAGGCGCGCGATCAGCGTGACCATGTCGGCGACATATTGCGGCACGCCGTAGTAGCGCGAGTCGGCGAGCCAGTCGGACAGGCCGCGCCCGACCACATCCGGACACACGACGCGATAATCGTGCGCGAACGCCTGCGCGAGCTTGTCGAAGTCGCGGCCCGAACGCGTCAGTCCGTGCACGCACAGCAGCACGCGCGGATTCGCCGGATCGCCCCACTCCGTATAGGCCATGCGATGCAGACCCGCCTGGCTCGCGCATTGCACGAAGCGCTGACGCGGATCGCTCAAATCGGAATGCACTGCTTCGACGACGATGGATGCGGTCATGGAGAGTTTTCCTCGTGGCAAGTGTCGAAACGATTGTAAAGCGCATCACGCCCGATCGAGCGCGCGCTGGCCGAACGGATGACCCGCCCGCGCGCACCGCAGATGAGGCCGATCGCGCAAAAAACAAAGCGGGCGAAGCTTCAAAAGCTTCGCCCGCCCGCGATGGTTTCCGAGTCGCGCTCACGCCGCGCAAGCGGCGTTGCGTCACGTCAGCGTTACTTCACGCTCGTGACATCGAGCGGCGCGCCCGTCTTCTTCTGGATTTCCTCGGCGGTCACACCGTCCGCCAGTTCGACGACCTTCAGCCCATTGTCCGTGACGTCGATCACGCCGAGATCCGTGATGATGCGATTCACGACGCCCACGCCCGTCAGCGGCAGCGAGCACTCTTCGAGAATCTTGTGCTGATCGCCCTTCGCGACGTGCTCCATCAGCACGACGACGCGCTTCACGCCGGCGACGAGGTCCATCGCGCCGCCCATGCCCTTGATCATCTTGCCGGGGATCATCCAGTTGGCCAGATCGCCCTTCTTGCTGATCTGCATCGCGCCGAGGATCGCCAGGTTGATGTGGCCGCCGCGAATCATCGCGAACGAATCCGCCGACGAAAAGATCGACGAGCCCGGCAGCGTCGTCACCGTCTGCTTGCCTGCGTTAATGAGGTCGGCGTCGACTTCGTCTTCATACGGCGACGGGCCGATGCCCAGCAAGCCGTTTTCCGATTGCAGCCACACTTCCATGCCGTCCGGCACGTGATTGGCGACGAGCGTCGGCAGGCCGATGCCGAGGTTCACGTAGAAGCCGTCCTGCAGTTCCTGCGCCGCGCGTGCGGCCATCTGGTCTCGAGTCCATGCCATGATTACTCTCCTTTCGCGCGGACGATGCGTTGTTCGATGCGCTTTTCCGGATGCGCATTCAGGACGATGCGTTGCACGAAGATGCCGGGCGTATGAATCATGTCCGGATCGAGTTCGCCCGTCTCGACGATCTCTTCCACTTCGACGACGGTGATCTTGCCGGCCATCGCGCAATTCGGGTTGAAGTTGCGCGCCGTGCGGCGATAGATCAGGTTGCCGGATTTGTCGGCCTTCCAGGCTTTCACGAGCGAGACATCGGCCGTGAGCGAATGTTCGAGAACGTAGTGGTTCTCGCCGAACTGGCGCGTTTCCTTGCCGTCGGCGATCACGGTGCCGAAACCGGTATTCGTGAAGAACGCCGGGATGCCCGCGCCGCCCGCGCGCAGCTTCTCGGCGAGCGTGCCTTGCGGCGTGAATTCGAGTTCGAGTTCGCCGGCGAGATATTGCCGCTCGAACTCCTTGTTTTCGCCGACGTACGACGAAATCATCTTCTTGATCTGGCGCGTTTCCAGAAGCAGGCCGAGGCCGAAGCCATCGACGCCAGCGTTATTGCTGATGCAGGTGATGCCCTTCACGCCCGTGTCGCGCAGCGCGGCGATGAGCGCCTCGGGAATGCCGCACAGCCCGAAACCGCCGACGGCAAACGTCTGCCCGTCCTTGACGATGTCCGCGAGCGCATCCTTCGCGCTGGGATAGACCTTGTTCATCTGATTGTCCCTTCCATGTTGAAACCAACTGAAAATCGGCTTTTTGATGCCGGCCCGCGCTGTGTTTAGCGCGTCGCGCGGCCTTTTTGGCATGGCGAAAGAGTACTTTGAGCCGGCGATCCGGCACAATACGCAAAAATACATAAGTCTTTGCCCGCGCACGTTTGGTTCCCGGCGCCTTTTCGCCGCGAAACGCAAGCGCACGCGCGCCCGATTTCACATGCGTGCACTGGATTATCAAACCGCGTTTCATCTCGCGCCCGTCGGGCTCGTGCTTTCGCGCGAGCGCATCATCGAGGACTGCAACGAGCAGGTCTGCGCGATCTTCGGCTATGCGAGCGACGCGCTCATCGGCAAGTCGTTCGAGGTGCTGTATCCATCGCCGGACGAATTCGCGCGCATCGGCGAGCGCATCGCCGCGCATATCAGCAAGGAAGGCACCTACAGCGACGACCGGATCATGAAGCGCAGCAACGGCGAACTGTTCTGGTGCCACGTGACCGGACGCGCGCTCGATCGGGCCGCGCCGCATGCGGCGGGCGTCTGGACATTCGAAGATTTGAGCGCGACGCGGCGGGTCGCGATCGAACTGACGCCGCGCGAGCGGGAAATCGCCGCGCAGCTCGTCACGGGCAAGACGAGCAAGCAGATCGGCCGCGTGCTCGATATCAGCCCGCGCACGGTCGACATCTACCGTGCGCGGCTCATGAGGAAGTACGACACGGGCAATGCCACCGAGCTGTTACAGCGATTGCTCGGCACCTGACATGCACGATCAGAGTGCGACGGGCGAACTCGTTTCGATGGTCCGCCGCAGATAATCCGGAATCGGCACCGACTTGCCCGCGGCATAGTCGATCCACACGACCTTCGCCGCGCCGCGCGCGTGGAGCACGCCGGGCGCATCGGCGCGAAAGAGTTCGAAGCGCGTGTCGAAGCTGCTGCGTCCGGGCTTGCCGACGAACATCCGCCCGATCACGTCGCCGGGATAGTGAAGCTGCTTCAGAAACTCCATCGACGCGTTCACGATCACGGGCCCGTGCCCCTCGCCGTTGCCGCCCGCGATGCCGATCTCTTCGAACCACGATATGCGCGCCTGCTCCATATAGCGGAAATAGACGGTGTTGTTGACGTGGCCGAAGGCGTCCATGTCGCCCCAGCGGATCGGCATGGACAGTTCGAATACAGTATGAAAATCGTTATGCGTGGTCATTGCCTGCTATCAGAATAAGGGCGATGTTCAGAGCGAAAAGCCATCGTCCGCCGAGATCACCGAGCCGTTCATGAACTGCGATTCGTCGGCCGCGAGCAGCAGCAAGAGACCGTCGAGATCGTTCGGCGTGCCCAGGCGGCGGCGCGGCAGCATCGAAATGAGTTTCTGCCCCTGCTCGGTCTTCCAGTGATGGTGATTGATTTCAGTGTCGATGTAACCCGGACAGATCGCGTTGACGTTGATGCCGTGGCGGCCCCATTCGAGCGCCATCGCCTTCGTCATCTGCACGACGGCGGCCTTGCTCATCGCGTAGAGGCCGATTTGCGGAAACACGCGCAAGCCGGCCACGGACGCCACGTTGATGATGCGATACGCCGGCTTGGCCGCGCCGTTGCCGCGCATGATCATGCGCTTCGCGACTTCCTGCGCGACAAAAAACGCGCCGCGCACGTTCGTGCCGAACACGAACTCGAAATCCGCGGGCGAGACGTCCGTCAGCTTTTGCGTGGTCGACACGCCCGAGTTATTGACCAGGATATCGATGGTACCGGCTTCCGTCTCGGCATGCGCAACCGCCGATTTCACGCTTTGATAGTCGGTCACGTCGAGCGAGACGACATGCGCCGCGCCGCCCGACGCCTCGATTTCAGCGCGCAGTTCCTTCAGGCGCTCCGTGCGGCGGCTCGCGAGCACCACCTTGGCGCCCGCCTGCGACAGCACTTGCGCGAAACGCTTGCCCAAACCACTTGACGCGCCGGTGATCAGCGCGACCTTGCCTTCCAGGTTGATCGAACGGCCCATTGTGCTTCCTTATTTTGGTTGGCTCAGCCTCGGCGGACGCGCAAGATGCGCCAATGCAGGCTGTTAGCGTCAACACCAATAGCGCGGGTGTCTCAATAATAGTACGATCGTGCTAAATTGGCGAGCTTTGGTTGCAGCCCGCCTCACCTTCCCTGAAAATACGCGATCCCGAAAGGGCATTCTAACGGTACATAGGAGCATTGATGACCCCGGCGAGCCTCATCGAGCAATACGGTCCCCGCGAATCGATGGAATACGACGTCGTCATCGTCGGCGGCGGGCCGGCCGGTTTGTCGGCGGCCATCCGGTTGAAGCAACTGGCGGAGGAAAAAGGCGTCGAAATCGGCGTGTGCGTGCTGGAGAAAGGCTCCGAGATTGGCGCGCACATCCTGTCCGGCGCGGTGATGGACCCGCGCGGCCTGTCCGAACTCATTCCCGACTGGAAGGAAAGAGGCGCGCCGCTCGACGTCGAAGTCACGGAAGACCGGTTCCTCTTCCTGACGCAGAACGACGCGAAGCAGGTGCCGAACTGGCTGCTTCCCGACAACTTCAAGAATCACGGCAACTACGTCATTTCGCTCGCCAACGTGACGCGCTGGCTCGGCCAGCAGGCGGAAGCGCTCGGCGTCGAAATTTTCCCCGGCTTCCCGGCCGCCGAAGTGCTCTACGCCGAGGACGGGTCCGTGCGCGGCGTCGTCACGGGCAACATGGGCGTCGGCAAGGACGGCCAGCCGACCGAGAATTTCCAGCTCGGCATGGAATTGCATGCGAAATACACGCTTTTCTGCGAAGGTGCGCGCGGGCATCTCGGCCGTCAGCTCATGGAAAAGTTCAAACTCAACCAGAATTCCGATCCGCAGGTGTACGGCATCGGCATCAAGGAGCTGTGGGAAATCGATCCGGTCAAGCACAAGCCCGGCCTCGTGATCCACACCGCGGGCTGGCCGCTCGATCCCGACACCTACGGCGGATCGTTCCTGTACCACATGGACAACAATCAGGTCATGGTGGGGTTCGTCGTCGGGCTGGGATATTCGAATCCGTATCTGTCGCCGTTTGAGGAATTCCAGCGCTACAAGACGCATCCGTCGATCCGCCCGTTCCTCGAAGGCGGCAAGCGCATCTCCTACGGCGCGCGGGCGATCACCGCTGGCGGCCTGATGTCGTTGCCGAAGCTCGCGTTCCCCGGCGGCGCGCTCGCCGGCGACGACGCGGGATTCCTCAACGCATCGCGCATCAAAGGCAGTCACGCGGCGATCAAGTCGGGCAAGATGGCCGCCGAAGCCGCGTTCGAAGCCGTGCAGGCGGGCCGTCAGAACGACGAACTCACCGCTTACCCCGAAGCGTTCGACACGTCCTGGCTCAAGACCGAGTTGCATCGCGCGCGCAACTTCAAGCAGTGGATGAGCAAGGGCCTGTATCTGGGCACTTTCATGGTCGGTCTGGAGCAGAAAGTGATGGGCGGCAACGTGCCGTGGACGCTGCATCATCAGCATTGGGATCACGAGATGCTGAAGCCGGCGTCGCAGTGCAAGCCGATCGTCTATCCGAAACCCGATGGCAAGCTCACGTTCGATCGGCTCTCGTCGGTGTTCATCTCGAACACGAATCACGAGGAGAACCAGCCCGCGCATCTGACGCTGAAAGATTCGAGCGTGCCGGTCAACGTCAATCTGCGCACCTATGCCGGTCCGGAAGGCCGTTACTGCCCGGCCGCGGTGTACGAGTTCGTCAAGTCCGACGACGGCAACGAGCGCCTGCAGATCAACGCGCAGAACTGTGTGCACTGCAAGACCTGCGACATCAAGGACCCGACGCAGAACATCGTGTGGGTCACGCCGGAAGGCGGCGGCGGGCCGAACTATCCGAACATGTGATTTTTCGCCGCTGAAAGAAAAACGGGCGCCGGGTTTCAAACCGGCGCCCGTTTTTTATTTCGAAGGCATTTGCGCAGCGATTCTCGGCGTTTCGACGACCACGTCGCCGCATTGTGCGCGATGACGCAGCGCGTGATCCATCAGCACGAGCGCGAGCAGCGCTTCGGCGATCGGCGTGGCGCGAATGCCGACGCACGGATCGTGACGGCCGAAGGTCTCGACGGTCGCGCTCGCGCCCTGCTTGTCGATCGACTGACGCGGCGTGCGAATGCTCGACGTCGGCTTGATCGCGATCGACACACGGATGTCCTGTCCGCTCGAAATGCCACCGAGAATGCCGCCCGCGTTGTTGGCCGCGAAGCCTTCGGGCGTCATCTCGTCGCCGTGCTGCGAACCGCGTTGCGCGACGCTTGCAAAGCCCGCGCCGATCTCGACCGCCTTCACTGCATTGAGGCCCATCATCGCGTGGGCGATGTCCGCATCCAGCCGGTCGTACAGCGGCTCGCCGAGTCCGACAGGCACGCCGGACGCAACGATTTCGATGCGCGCGCCGACGGAATCGCCATCGCGGCGCAGTCCGTCCATGTACGCTTCGAGCTGCGGCACGATCTCGGCATTCGGCGAGAAGAACGGATTCTCCGGCACATGCTGCCAGTCGACGAACGGAATCTCGATTTCACCCAGCGCGCTCATGCAGCCGCGCGTCTCCAGACCGAACTTCTCGCGCAGCCACTTCTTCGCGACCGCGCCCGCGGCGACGGTCGGCGCAGTCAGACGCGCCGACGAACGGCCGCCGCCGCGATAGTCGCGCACGCCGTACTTCTGCCAATAGGTGTAGTCCGCATGACCCGGCCGGAACGTCTGCGCGATGTTGCCGTAATCCTTGCTGCGCTGATCGGTATTGCGGATCAGGAGCGCGATGGGCGTGCCGGTCGTCACGCCTTCGAACACGCCGGAGAGAATCTCGACCTGATCCGCCTCCTGCCGTTGCGTGACGTGACGCGAAGTGCCAGGGCGGCGGCGATCGAGTTCGATCTGGATATCGGCTTCCGTGAGCGCCATGCCGGGCGGGCAGCCGTCGATCACGCAGCCGATCGCCGGACCGTGCGACTCGCCGAAATTCGTGACGGTGAAGAGCGTGCCAAGGGTATTGCCGGACATGAGCGTCGACCTGAAAAAAAGTGTCGGGGAAACCGATATTATGCCAGCCGTCGCGCTCAGCGCCTGGCGCCTCGCAGCGCGCTCACGACTTCCTGCAGATGCTGCGGCGTCGCGTCTTCCGGCGCGATCGGCTCGCCGACCGCGAGCGTCAGCCGCGTCATCGCGCCGCGCTGGATCGGGCGTGGCCATTGTGCATCCTCGTGGCGCGAGAACACGCTGCCCCAGAGCCCGCGCAGCGCCATCGGCACGACGGGCGCCGGATGGCGTCGCAGAATCTCCGCGATGCCATGCCGGAACGGATTGATCTCGCCCGTGCGCGTGAGCTTGCCTTCGGGAAAGATACAGACGAGATCGCCCTCTTTCAGCGCCTGCCCGCACGCAGCGTAGGCGCGTTCAAGCATGTCGGCGTTCTCGTGCGCGGGCGCGACCGGAATCGCCTTCACATGACGGAACATCCAGCCGACGAACGGCGTGCGGAAGATGCGGTAATCCATCACGAAACGGATCGGCCGCGGGCTTTCGGCCATGATGACGACCGCATCGACGAAACTCACGTGATTGCACACGAGCACGGCCGCGCCGTGCGACGGAATACGCTCCGCGCCGACGAGACGAATGCGATAGAACGTGTGCACCAGAATCCACGCGATGAAGCGCAGCAGAAACTCCGGCACGAGCGAATAGATATAGACCGCGACGACGACATTGAGGAGCGCCGTGGCGAGAAAAAGCCCCGGAATGCCGACGCCGAACGACGTCAGCGCGAGCGCCATCAGCGCGGAGACGATCATGAAGAACGAATTGAGGATGTTGTTCGCCGCGATGATGCGCGCCCGGTGAGTGGGCTGACTGCGCGCCTGAATCAGCGCATAGAGCGGCACGCTGTAAAAGCCGCCGAACATCGCGAGCAGGAACAGGTCCGCGAGAATGCGCCAGTGCGGCAGCGCCAGCAGGAATTCGCCGACGTTGAGCAAGTGCCCAGCGGGCGCGATGCGATGGCTCGCGAAGAAAAGATCGATCGCGAACACGCTGATGCCGATCGAGCCCAGCGGCACGAGCCCGATCTCGACGCGGCGCTTCGAAAGCCGCTCGCACAGGAGCGACCCCGTACCGATGCCGATGGAGAACGTCGCGAGAAGAATGGTCACGACATCGGGATCCGCGGACAGCACGTCCTTCGCGAAATTGAAGAACGACGTGAGAAAGGTCGCCCCGACGAACCAGAGCCACGAAATCCCGAGCAGGCTCAGAAACACGGTGCGATCGGACTTCGCGAGCTTGAGATTGCGCCACGTCTCGGAGAACGGATTCCAGTTGATGCGCAGATCCGGCTGCGAAGCGTCCGACTTCGGAACGAACGCCGACGCGACACGCCCGATGATCGCGAACGCGATGCACGCGACGGCGAGCAGCATCGCGCCATGCTCCGTCGCGCCCGCCGCCGCGCCGCCGATGATCGTGCCGATCAGGATCGCGACGAACGTGCCCGTCTCGACGAGCCCGTTGCCGCCGACGAGCTCGTGCGAATCGAGATGCTGCGGCAGATACGCATACTTCACCGGCCCGAACACGGTGGAATGCACGCCCATCAGAAACGTGCACGCATAGAGAAGCGGCGCGCTGTGCAACAGGAAGCCCGCGCCGCCGATCAGCATCACGACGATCTCGAAGCTCTTCACGAGGCGCGCGAGCACGGCCTTGTCGTACTTGTCGGCGATCTGTCCCGAGGTGGCCGAGAACAGTACGAACGGCACGATGAAGATCGCGGAAATCAGAAACGCGGCCGTCTTCGGATCGACGCCGGAAAAGCGCGCGGCCTGGAACGTCACGAGCGACGTGAAGCCGACCTTGAAGATGTTGTCGTTCATCGCGCCGAGGAACTGCGTCCAGAAGAACGGCGCGAAGCGGCGCTCGCGCAGAAGGCTGAACTGGCCTTCGCCTTCGGCATGCGAACGTCGGGAAGTGCGCGACGAGTCGCGCATCGGTTTGTCACTCATGTCTTGCGTACAGGTTAGGTTCGGTGTTGATCCCGTGCGTACGGCGATCGAATCCGAATGAAACGAAAAGCGGGCCGAAGGCTGGCTTCGCCCTCAGGAGACCAAAAAAAAGCGCGCCATGAGGGGCGCGCTGCATATGCTGAATTCTGCGCGAAGCATCGGTTGATACACCATGCCGCAAAGCGCGACGCCTCGCAGCATGGTATCGACGCTCGGCGACGCTCAGCGAGCTTCTTCCTGCTGCTCGGGCCAGTCGCGGATATACGCCTTCAACATTCGATTCTCGAAGCCCTGCTCTTCCACGACGGCCTTGGCCACGTCGTAGAACGAGATGACGCCCATCAGCTGACGCTTTTCCATGACCGGCAGATAGCGCACGTGATGTTCGAGCATCATGCGGCGCACCTCGTTCACGTCCGTTTCCGGCGTGCACGTGAGCGGATGGTCGTCCATGATCTTGCGGATGGTCGTGGCGCCGACCGAGCCGCTGTTGTTGTGCAAGGTCAGGATGATCTCGCGGAAGGTCAGCATGCCGACCAGATCGCCGTACTCCATGACGACGAGCGAGCCGATATCGTGCGCGGCCATTGTGTCGATCGCGTCGGAGAGCGGCGTATCGGGTGTCACGGTAAAGAGCGTGTTGCCCTTCACTTTCAGAATGTCGCTGACTCGCATGACTATCTCCTCGCGAAATGCCTGTTCAGATGCCCAAACGGTGATGAAACCATAGGTCGATGCTATCGGAAAGGCCCGCAAAAGGAAAGCGAACATGGCCCGCATCAGCCGAACGGACAAGGCTTTGCGCGTTTTTTTGACAAGCGTTCGCCCTAGGTTTGGGCGCGTGCATCCGATGTTAGGATGATTGACCCTCATTTTTTGCCGCATGCCGGCGCCGCCTCGCGCGCCGGCCGCCTATGATGCCAGCCAACCGTTTCGACACGCTCGCGCTGCACGCGGGCGCCGCGCCCGATCCCGCCACAGGCGCGCGCGCGACGCCGATTTATCAGACCACATCGTTTACCTTCCGCGACAGCGATCACGCCGCCGCGCTCTTCAACATGGAGCGCTCGGGGCACGTGTATTCGCGCATCTCGAATCCGACCGTCGCGGTGTTCGAGGAACGCGTGGCCGCGCTCGAAGGCGGCGTCGGCGCGATCGGCACGGCGAGCGGCCAGGCCGCGCTGCATCTCGCCATCGCGACGCTGATGGGCGCGGGCTCGCATATCGTCGCGTCGAGCGCGCTCTACGGCGGCTCGCACAACCTGCTGCATTACACGCTGCGACGCTTCGGCATCGAGACGACCTTCGTGCCGCCGCACGATCTCGACGCGTGGCGCGCGGCCGCACGGCCGAACACGCGGCTCTTCTTCGGCGAAACGCTCGGCAATCCGGGCCTCGACGTGCTCGATATCGCGGGCGTCGCGGAAATCGCGCACGAGCACGCGGTGCCGCTGCTCGTCGATTCCACGTTCACGACGCCCTATCTGCTGCGCCCGTTCGAGCATGGCGCGGACCTCGTCTATCACTCCGCTACCAAGTTTCTCGGCGGCCACGGGACGACGATCGGGGGCGTGCTCGTCGACGGCGGCACCTTCGATTTCACCGCGAGCGGGCGCTTCCCGGAGTTCACCGAACCCTACGACGGCTTTCACGGCATGGTGTTCGCCGAAGAGAGCACGGTCGCGCCGTTCCTGTTGCGCGCCCGGCGCGAAGGCTTGCGCGATTTCGGCGCGTGCCTGCATCCGCAAGCGGCCTGGCAACTGCTTCAAGGCATCGAAACCTTGCCGCTGCGCATGGATCGCCATGTCGCGAATACGCGCAAGGTAATCCAGTTCCTGCTGAGTTCGTCGACGGTGGAAAGCGTGGCCTATCCCGAACTGCCGACGCATCGCGATCACGCGCTCGCCGGGCGGCTGCTGCCACGCGGCGCGGGCGCGGTGTTCAGCTTCGATCTGAAGGGCGGCGTGCCGGCGGCGCGCAAGTTCATCGAAACGCTCACGCTGTTCTCGCATCTCGCGAACGTCGGCGATGCGCGCTCGCTCGTGATCCATCCCGCCTCCACGACGCACTTCCGCATGGATGCCGCCGCGCTCGAAGCCGCGGGCATCGGGCCGGGGCGCATCCGTCTTTCGATCGGACTCGAAGACCCGGACGATCTCATCGACGATCTCAAACGCGGGCTGAAGGCCGCCCAGAAAGCCGCCGAAAGCGGCCAGGACGCAGGCGCGGGCGCGCCGCTCGGGAGCCGCGCATGATCCTTGACGTTCACGGCCGCGCCGCCTACGCCTACACCGGCGGCAAGCCGCTCGACGCCGCCCGGCCCGCCATCGTGTTCATTCACGGCGCCGAGCACGATCACAGCGTATGGGCGTTGCAGACGCGCTATTTCGCCCATCACGGCTTCGGCGTGCTGGCGCTCGATCTACCGAGTCACGGACGAAGCGACGGCCCCGCGCTGCCGACCATCAACCAACTCGCCGACTGGGTGATCGCCGTGCTCGACGCGGCGAAGGTGCAAAAGGCGATCTTCGTCGGCCACAGCATGGGTTCGCTGATCGCGCTCGACGTCGCGGGCCGCTATCCCGATCGCGCGACGGGCCTCGCCCTGCTCGCGACCGCCGCGCCGATGGCCGTCTCCGACACGTTGCTCGACGCCGCGCGCGAGCACGAGCCCGAAGCCATCGCGATGGTCAATCAGTGGTCGCATTCGACGATCGCCGCGAAGCCGTCGAGCCCCGCGCCGGGTTTCTGGTTGCAGGGCGTGAATCAGCGGCTCATGGAACGCGTGAGCCTGCGCGGCGAAGCGCTCCTTTTTCATACCGATTTCAGCGCCTGCAATACCTACGCGGATGCGCCCGAACGGGCGGCCGCCGTGCGCTGCCCGGTGTGCATCGTGAGCGGCAAGCGTGACATGATGACGCCGCCGCGAGCCGCCCGGCCGCTCGCCGATGCGTTGCGCAAAGGCGGCGCGACGGTGCAAACGGTGGAACTGGACGCCGGACACGCGCTGATGTCCGAGCAGCCCGACGCGACGCTGAATACCTTGTTCGCATTCGCGCTCGCCTGCGCCAAGGCGGAAACGAGGTCCGGCTGAATCCGCGCGTGCGGCGGACCGCGCAAGCTCGCCGCAGCCGCTTGCATGGCGCGCATCGCAGTCGCAGAATGGTTCTTGCTGGTGAATCGTCAGACAGGCGCGCATCGCCCGAACGACACCGGCATGCATCATCAGGGAGGCCGTCATGGCGCACACCGCACACGGTGAACATTTCGCGAACTTCGCCGAGTTCTATCCCTTTTATCTCGACGAACATCGAGATTTGGTTTCGCGCAGGCTGCATTTCATCGGCTCGCTCGGCGTGATCGGCTGCGTCGCGATGACGATCGCGACCGGCGACT
Source organism: Caballeronia sp. S22 (assembly GCF_964261745.1). Lineage (NCBI taxonomy): Bacteria > Pseudomonadati > Pseudomonadota > Betaproteobacteria > Burkholderiales > Burkholderiaceae > Caballeronia > Caballeronia sp. S22. The sequence goes on from NZ_OZ180035.1 coordinate 2,017,916, forward strand.
GGCTCTGGCTGCCCGCGGCCGTCGTCTGCGGCTACGGTTTCGCGTGGATCGGCCATTTCTTTTTCGAGAAGAACCGCCCCGCTACGTTTCGCCATCCGGTCTACAGCCTGATGGGCGACTGGGTGATGTTCAAGGACATCTGCGTCGGCAAGATCTCTCTGTGATCGACGCCCGGCACGCGCTCACGCGGGCTGCCCCGGCATCGACGAGCGCGGCGACTCGCGTGGGCGCGCGCTCGTAAGCGCCGACACGCGCGCCGCGATCAGCGAGCCGAGCGTGATCTCCAGCTTGTCATTTTCCAGCGCGCTCATGAGCGCGGCGCAATCGACCTGCGCCGCGTCGAGCTTCAGTTGGTATTCCAGCTCGGCGCGGTCGATGACGAACTGCTCGAAGAGCATCGTCACCGTGATCTGGCTCGGATTGGCGATCAGCACATAACGCGGCGTGCGCGAATCCTCCAGCCGGCCGATCCAGCCGAGCGCATCGAGCCGTGCGATCAGGCGCGTCGACGTATCGAGATCGCAGCGGGCCATGCTGGAAAGCTGCAATGCGGTGTGGCCGGGTTTGCCTTCGTCGCGTGCCTCGACGAGCCGCGCGAGGATTTCGAGCGCATCGAGCAGATCGCTGCCCGGAAAATCGCGCCGATGGTACTGGCCCGTGCGAATGGCGGGCAGCGCGGACGTGACCATCGCGCCGACGAGCGCGAACATCCAGCACAGATAGACCCACAACAGGAACACCGGCAGCGCGGCGAACGCGCCGTAGACGGCGGTATAGGTCGGAATGCGCCGCACGTAATAGCCGAAGCCGCGCTTGCCGAGCTCGAACGCGACCGCCGCGATCAATCCGCCAACGATCGCATCGCGCCATTCGACCTTGCAGTTCGGCATGTAGACGTAAATGATCGTGAAGGCGAGCGCCGTGAGCGGCAGCGACACGCCCGTCAGCGCCCATTCGACGATCGGCGGCATCAGGTTGTGCGAGCCCGCGAACGCGACCGAATGCGCGAACACGTAGGAGGAGATGGACAGGCTGCAGCCGAAGAGAATCGGCCCGAGCGTGATGATCGACCAGTAGACGAGCACGCGCTGCGCGAACGGACGCGCCTTCTTCACGCGCCAGATCACGTTGAACGCGGACTCGACCGTCATCATCGTCATGACGGAAGTCACGAACAGAATGATCATGCCGACGGTCGTGAGCCCCTTTGCCTTCGACGCGAACTGGTTCAGATACTTGAAAATCTGGTCGTTGATCTGCGGCGGCATCAGGTGCACCGCGAGGAAATCCTGCAACGATGCCTGGAACGAGCCGAAGATCGGGAACGCAGTAAAGAGCGCGAAGGCGACGGTGGCGAGCGGCACGATCGACAGCACGCTCGTGAACGTGAGGCTGCCCGCCACTTGCGCGACGCGATCTTCGCCGATGCGTCGCGCGACAAAACTGGCGAGGCGCTTGACCGCCGCGAGATCGATGGAAACGTGCTGCAAACGCATTCTCCCGTCGTGGCGGCCCGCACGCTCCACGCCGCGTCTCGCCACGAAAATCACCCAATACCTATAATAGCCGTTCACTAAAAAAGCCTTATGAACGACATCCTCGTGCTCTACTACAGCCGCCACGGCGCGACCCGCGAGCTTGCGCTTGCGATCGCCCAGGGCGTCGACAGCGTGCCCGGCATGCAAGCGCGCGTGCGCACGGTGCCGCCGGTCTCCACCGTCTGCGAAGCCACTCACCCCGACATTCCCGCCGACGGCCCGCCGTACGCCGAGTTGCGCGATCTCGAAGAATGCGCGGGTCTCGCGCTTGGCTCGCCCACGCGCTTCGGCAACATGGCCGCGCCGCTCAAATACTTCCTCGACGGCACGACGCCGCAGTGGCTTTCCGGCGCACTGTCGGGCAAGCCCGCCAGCGTCTTCACGTCGACCGGCAGTCTGCACGGCGGCCAGGAAAGCACCCTGCTCTCGATGATGCTGCCGCTCCTGCATCACGGCATGATGATCGTCGGCATCCCATACACCGAGTCGCGGCTCACCACGACGCAAAGCGGCGGCACGCCTTACGGCGCGTCGCACCACGCGCGCGCGGGCGGCGACGAAAACCAGCGCCACGGCATTTCCGCCGACGAGAAGGCGCTCGCCATCGCGCTCGGGGCACGGCTCGCGCGCACCGCGCTCAATCTCGTGCGCGGCGCCCGTTCGGCATGAACCGGCCAATGAACGCGCCCGCCGCCATCAACGCGCGATCGAACGCCGCGTTCGCGCTGGCCGCGCTTGCGAGCCTCGCCGCGCTGATCGTGCTCACGCTCGTCTGGGAGCTCTGGCTGGCGCCGCTGCGGCCGGGCGCATGGGCGCTCGCGTTGAAGGCGCTGCCGCTGGCGTGCGCGCTGCCGGGCGTCGCTCGCAAGAACGTCTACACGCTGCAATGGGCGTCGATGCTCGTGCTTCTCTATCTGGCCGAAGGCGTCGTGCGCGGCATGACGGATGCGGGTCTTTCCGCTTCGCTCGCCTGGCTCGAAGCGCTACTCGCGCTCGCGTTTTTCGTCTGCGCGCTCGCGTATGTCGCGCCATTCAAACGTGCCGCCCGGCTGAACGCACGTTCGAAAAAAAGCTGAATCACCCGCTTTTTTGATGCATACGTCGTGCAGACGTGATGCTTTGTAGCACGAAACGCCGTCCGACGCGCAGGCCTATGCCATTCGGACGAGGATCGCGCGCCGCGTGCCTGCGCGATACTGTGCACTACGCTCCATCGAAATTTTGTTGATCTGCCCATGACCGCAACTGAAGCTTTCATCGCCGCCTGCGCCGACGTTCTCGGCGCGCCGCATGTCCTGACCGGCGCCCACGATACCGAGCCCTATCTCGTCGACTGGCGCAAGCGCTATCGCGGCGACGCATGCGCCGTGCTGCTGCCCGCGGATACGGCGCAGGTCGCGGCAGTCGTGCGGCTCGCACGCGAGCATCGCATCGCGATCGTGCCGCAGGGCGGCAACACCGGCCTCGTCGGCGGTGCGACGCCCGATACGAGCGGCGCGCAGGCGGTCATCAGCCTGAAGCGGCTCAATCGCATTCGCGGCGTCGATCCGCACAACAATACGATGACCGTCGAAGCGGGCGTCGTGCTCGCCGAGATCCAGGCGCGCGCCGCCAGTGCGCAGCGGCTGTTCCCGTTGAGTCTCGCCGCCGAAGGCAGTTGCACGATAGGCGGCAATCTATCGACGAACGCGGGCGGCACCGGCGTGCTGCGTTACGGCAACACGCGCGAGCTGTGCCTCGGACTCGAAGTGGTGACGCCGCAGGGCGAAATCTGGGACGGCCTGCGCGGGCTGCGCAAGGACAACACCGGCTACGATCTGCGCGATCTCTACATCGGCGCGGAAGGCACGCTCGGCATCATCACGGCTGCGGTCATGAAGCTGCATCCCGCGCCGGTCGCGAAGGTCACGGCGCTGGCCGGGCTCGCGTCGCCGCACGCCGCGCTCGATTTCCTCTCGCTCGCGCAGCATCATGCAGGCGCGCTGCTGACCGGCTTCGAGCTCATGTCCGATTTCTCGATGCGCCTCGTCGGCAAGCATTTCCCGCAATTGCGCTATCCGTTCGACGAGCCGCACGGGCAGACCGTCCTGCTCGAACTCTCCGACAGCGAAAGCGAGACGCACGCGCGCACGTTGTTCGAACGGCTGATGGAAGACGCGCTCGAAAAAGGCATCGCGGAAAACGCCGTCGTCGCGGAAAGTCTCGCGCAGTCGCAGGCGTTCTGGAGTTTGCGCGAGCATATTCCGCTTGCGCAGGCGGAGGAAGGTCTGAACATCAAGCATGACATCGCCGTGCCCATTTCGAGCATCGGCCGCTTCATCGACGAAACCGATGCGATCATCGCGGACACGGTGCCCGGCGTGCGCATGGTGACGTTCGGCCATCTCGGCGACGGCAATCTGCATTACAACGTGCAGGCGCCCGAAGGCGTCGATGCGAAGCGGTTCCTCGACGAATTCCAGACGCCGATCAACGCGCTCGTGTATGACCAGGTGCACAGGCATCGCGGCAGCATCAGCGCCGAACACGGTCTCGGTCAGTTGAAAGTGGATGAAGCGATGCACTACAAGTCGCCGGTCGAAGTGCGCCTCATGCAGACGATCAAGGCCGCGCTCGATCCGGACAATCTGATGAATCCCGGCAAGGTCGTGCGCTGGAGCGCGGCGCTCGCGAAGGAGAACATCGCATGAAGATTCGCGTGCTGTCGGACCTGCATCTCGAATGCGACGAGCCGCTGGCGATTCCCTACGCCGAGGCCGATCTCGTCGTGCTGGCGGGCGACATTCACAACCACGCCGAAGGTTTGCGCTGGGCTGCAGAAAATTTCGGTTCCGATGTCCCTATCATCTACGTGCCCGGCAATCACGAGTATTACGACGCCGAGTTCGGCGCAATGGAAGCGGCGATGCAGGACGCCGCGCGCAGCGTCGACAACGTGCACTATCTGAACAACGCGTCGCTGGTGGATCGGCGTGGCGCGTGGCGCGTGCTCGGCACGACGCTCTGGACGGACTTCGCGCTGTTCGGGTCCGGCGACGCGGACATCGAAAACGCCAAGGAGGCGTGCACGAAGGTCATGCTCGACTACAAAGGCCTGATCCAGCTCGCGTGGCCCGAGCCGGACGGCGAGCACCGCGAGTTCGCGCCCGACGACTCGCTCGCGTTGCACGAACAGGCGCGCGCGTGGCTCGAACGTGAACTCGCGAAACCGTTCACGGGACAGACCATCGTTGTCACGCATCACGCGCCGATGCGCGCAAGCCTCGCGCCGCGCTATGCGGAAGATCTCGTGTCGGCGGGCTTCGTCAATCATCTGCCGTCGCTCGCGCGTGCGCCGGTATCGCTGTGGATTCACGGCCATACGCATACATCGTTCGATTACGTCGTCGAGGGCACGCGGGTCGTGTGCAATCCGCGCGGCTATTTCAGCCGGCGCCGCCAGGAGTGGGAGAATCCCGAGTTCGCGTGGGACAAGGTCGTCGAGATATAGCGCGGCAACGAATCAGGAAGCACGGAACCGTGTTGGACTTTGCGGAGGAACGCCATGTGCGGCCGAATCAGCCAGTACCGACTACCGATGCATTACGCGCAGCGCCTGCATCTGAAAAATCCGTTCGTGCTCGTGGACGCCGCCGACAGGCGTCCCGGCTATAACCTCTCGCCCGGTACGCATCCGCTCGCCGTCTATCCCGACGAAACGATCCGCGCAGTTCATTGGGGCTACTGCCCGCCGTGGGCCATCCAGAAGAAGTTGCCGCAGACCATCAATGCGCGCGTCGAGACCGCGGCGACGAGCGCCTACTTCAAACACTTGTGGAAGAAGGCACGCATTCTCGTGCCCGCCGATGGCTGGTTCGAATGGCGTATCGAGCCGCGCCCGGCAGATCCGGCGGCGAAGCCCTTCAAGCAGCCGTATTTCATTCAGCGCGCGGACGGCGAGCCGATGTACCTCGCCGCGCTCACCAGCATCATGCGCGACGAAGATGCCGCGGCGCCCGGCGCGGGCTTCGTCATCGTGACGGCCGCGGCGGACGAAGGCCTGATCGATGTGCACGACCGCCGGCCGCTCGTGTTCTCGCCCGCCGTCGCGCGACGCTGGCTCGATCCCGCCGCGTCACTCGAGGATCTCGCGGCGCTCGTCAAAGCCGACGGCGTGCCGGCGTCGCACTTCGTGTGGCATCGCGTATCGAGCGATGTGAATCGTGCGACCAACGACGAACCGCGACTCATCGAGCCGCTCGAAACGCTGCTCTGAACTTCAGCGATCGTATGGGTCGCGCATGCGGCGTAGACGCGCATCGCGATCGTCGTCGATGCGCACCGGCACGAGACGCCGCTTCGCGTTGCGCTCCGATTGGCCACGCATGTCGTTGAAGAAATCGCGCGACGCCGGAACGGCGATCAGCACCAGAAGCGCTGCGAGTGCGAGCAGAAGTGGCGTACTCATGTGACCTATCCCGATTAAAAGTGCGATGGAACCAGTGCAGAAAGTACCAAGCTGCGGGCATATCGTGCGTAAGCAAGTGTTGCGGCGCGGCTTTTTTCGTAACTGAGCGCCCGTAACTTCAGGTGACGACGAATTCCTTCAACGATTCCGCGTCCGCCGCGAGCGTGTCGGGCAGCGCCTCGCGCAGAAACTCCACCCATGTGCGGATTTTCGCGTCGAGATACTGGCGCGACGGATAGAGCGCGTAGACATTCAGCTCCTGCATCGTGTACTGCGGCAACACGCGCACGAGCGTGCCCGCACGCAGACCGGGAAGCGCGGACGACGTCGGCAGCACGCCGATGCCCATACTCTCGCGGATCGCCACGACCATCGCCTCGGCGACGTTCACCGTGAACGTCGACGGGCCGAGGCTCACCGTCTCCTGTCCGTTCGGGCCGTCGAACACCCAGCGATCCGGCGGAAACACCGGCGTCATCAGATGCAGGCACGTATGGCGCACGAGATCGGAAAGCACGTGCGGCGCGCCGTACTGCTCGATATAGGCCGGCGAAGCGCACGCAATGCTGTACACCGAGCCGAGCCGCGCCGAAACGAGTCCGGAATCCGGCAGATCGGACGCGAGCACGACGGACACGTCATAGCCTTCGTCGAGCAGGTCCGGCACCCGTTGCGCGAGCGTCAGATCGACCTGCACCGATGGATGGCGCTGCTGATAGCGCGAGATCATCGGCACGATGTAGTGCTGGCCGAAGCTCGTCATCGAATGGACCTTGAGCTTGCCGGAAGGACGCGCGTGGGCGTCGCCGGCTTCGGCTTCGGCCTGATCGACATAGGCAAGAATCTGCTCGCAACGTTGCAGATAGCGCTCGCCCGCTTCGGTGAGCGCGATGCGCCGCGTCGTGCGATTCAGCAAGCGCGCGCGCAGATGCGCTTCGAGGTCCGATACGGCCCGCGAGGCGTAGGCCGTCGTCGTATTGAGATGCTGCGCGGCCGCGGTGAAGCTGCCCGCTTCGACGACCCGCACAAATACGCGCATGTTCTGGAGCGTGTCCATGGCGCTTTTCCGTCTTCAAGAACTGTTCGTGGATCGAATTGTTGCACGGCTCGTAACAACGATTATCACAAGTATCGTAAGAATGCTTTGCATCCTTACGGGTTATTCGACAATCCGCGCAAAAATATAATTACTCCCTTGAATCTAATTCGAATTTGGGAGTGAATCGTGCGAGGACGCGTGTCCAAAAGCGCTGCTTGTGCCGTCGTTCTTACAGCGATATTAACAATTGCCGGGTGCGCGAGCACGGGCAAGAACGCGCCGCAGGATTCGCTCAAGGACGCAGCGACGCTCGATGTCGGCAGCGCCATTCGCGCCGCCAATGCCGACGCCCAATGGCCCGAGGCGCAATGGTGGCGCGCCTATGAGGACCCGCAACTCGACGCCTGGATCTCGCGCGCGACCAACGGCAGTCCCACGCTCGCGATGGCGGCCGCACGTGTGCGCGAGGCGCAGCAGCAGGCGGGCGTCGCGCGCTCCGAGCTATTGCCGCACGTGGACGGCGCGATGAGCGTGTCGCGCAAGAACTGGCCCAATAACGATTTCTACGGCCCCGGTCCTTACGCCGATACGACCACCTGGGACAACACCGCCGCCCTCTCGCTGTCCTACAACCTCGATCTCTGGCATCGCGACGACAACAACGCCGAACGCGCGCTCGACGTCGCTCATGTGCGCGCCGCCGATGCGCGCGCCGCGCAGCTCGAACTCGAGACGAACGTCGTGCGCGCTTACATCGGCTTCTCGCAGTCGTTCGCGCTGCTGGATATCGCGCAGGACACGCTCGCGCAGCAGGAGCGCATCGCGGATTTCGCGCGGCGGCGTCTGAAAGGCGGCCTCGGCACGCAGCTCGAGGTGAGCCAGGCCGAAGCGCCGCTGCCCGAGTACGAGCGTCAGGTCGATGTCTACAAGGAAGAAATCCAGCTCGCGCGCAATCAACTGGCCGCGCTCGCTGGCGACGGTCCCGGCGCGGGCGAAGCGCTCACGCGTCCGGCGCTCTCGCTCGCGACGCCGCTGCCGCTGCCCTCCGCGCTGCCGGCGGAACTCGTCGGGCATCGGCCCGATATCGTCGCGGCGCGCTGGCTGGTCGCGGCAGAGGCGCGCGGCATCGATGTCGCGAAGGCCGGTTTCTATCCGAACATCAATCTCGCGGCTTCTCTGACGCAGGCGTTCGCGGGCGGCGCGCTGCTGAGCTTCCTCACGCGCGATGCGTCGGGCTACAGCTTCGGCCCGGCGATCTCGCTGCCGATCTTCGAAGGCGGACGCCTGCGCGCGCAGCTCGGCGCGGCATCGGCGCAATACGATCAGGCCGTCGATCACTACAACGCGACGCTCGTCGCGGCGCTCAAGGACATCGCCGATCAGGTCGTGCGCGTGCATTCGCTCGACACACAGCTCGAAGCGTGCGGCCGCTCCGTCGCCGCCGCGCGCAAGAACTACGATCTCGCGAACGCAGGCTACAAGCGCGGTCTCACCGACTACCTGAACGTGCTCATCGCGCAGACGCAGTTGCTCAAGGCGCAGGACGGACAGGCACGCGTGCGCGCGCAACGGCTCGCGTCCTACGCGACGCTCACGTCGGCGCTCGGCGGCGGCATCGACGATCCTTCGAACGGGCCCGAACAGACCGCGCTCGCGCCGTCGAAGCACATCGGACCGTTCAGCAAGGCGGGCAACTGAGCATGTCGACGCCCGCTACGCTCATCGAACGTCCGTCGCTCAGGCTGGCCCTGCTCGACTGGGCGCGCACCGACGGTCTCGCGTGGGTCTATATCTTCAAGGCCGTGCTCGCTGCGCTCCTGGCGCTGTGGATCGCGATGCGCCTCGACATGCAGCAGCCGCGCACCGCGATGACCACCGTGTTCGTCGTGATGCAGCCGCAGAGCGGCATGGTGCTCGCGAAGAGCTTCTATCGTTTCTGCGGGACGATGGTCGGCCTCGTCGTGATGATGGTCTTCATCAGCCTGTTTTCGCAGCAGCCGGTGCTGTTTCTGTCCGCGACGGCGCTGTGGGTCGGCATCTGCACGGCGGGAGCGGCGCGCAACCGCAACTTTCGCTCGTACGGCTTCGTGCTCGCGGGCTACACAGCCGCGCTGATCGGCATTCCGGCGGCGCAGCATCCGGAGGCCGCGTATCTGTCGGCGCTTACGCGCGTCGGCGAAGTGACGCTCGGCATCGTGTGTTCCGGCGCGGTGAGCGCGCTCATCTTTCCGCAGCATGCGGGCGAGCAGGTCAAGACGACGGTGCGCCGGCGCTTCACGCAGTTCGTCGATTACGTGTGCCGCGCGCTGTCGGGCAACATGGAACGCGCGCAGATCGAGCGGACGAACCTGGCGTTCGTGTCGGATATCGTCGGCTTCGAGGCTGCGCGCAGTGTCGCCGTGTTCGAGAATCCCGAGTCGCGTATGCGCGGCGGGCGGCTCGCGCGTCTGAACAGCGAATTCATGAGCGCGTCGACGCGCTTTCACGCGCTGCATCAGTTGATGAACCGGCTACGCGAGAACGCATCGGCGACGACCATCGCCGCGCTCGAACCGTTCTTTCGCGAAGTGCCGCCGCTCTTGTCGCTGTCGGGCGAGCCGGTGCGCAACGCCGCCGATGCCGCGCACGCCGCCGCGCAGTTGCGCGATTACAAGGCCGCGCTGCCGAAGCGCGTGCGCGCGGCGCGTGTCTCGCTCGAAACGAATCCGGACTTCGCGCAGCTCGAATTCGATACCGCCGCGGAACTGCTCTACCGCTTCGTCGACGACATGCTCGCGTATGCCGAAACGTATGCGTCGCTGACATCGCCGTCGCACGAACGCGAGCGCTGGATCGCGCGCTACGTGCCGAAGACCAACCTGCTCGCGGCGGCCATCTCGGGCCTGCGCGGCGCGGTGGTGATGTTCATTCTCTCCGCATTCTGGATCGAAACCGCTTGGCCGAGCGGCGGCACGATGGTGCTCAACGCCGCGGCCGTGTGCGCGCTGGCATCGTCCTCGCCGCGCCCGACGCTCATGTCGGCGCAAATGGCGATCGGCACGATGCTCGCGAGCGTGGTCGGCATGATCGTCGTGTTCGGCGTGTTTCCGCATATCGACGGCTTCGCGATGATGTGCGCCGCGCTCGCGCCCGCGCTGCTGCTCGGCGCGTATCTGAGCACGCGGCGCACGCTCGCGGGCGTGGGCATCGGCTATTGCATCTTCTTCTGCTTTCTTGCGGGGCCGGACAATCTGGTCCACTACGATCCGACCGGCTTCATGAACGATGCGCTCGCGCTCGTGCTGTCGATGATCGTCGCGGCGATCGCCTTCGCCGTGCTCCTGCCGACCGATGCGCCGTGGCTGCGTCATTTGCTGCTCGGCGACTTGCGGCGCGAAGTCGTGAACGCGCGCCGCGGACCGCTCGCCAGTCTCACGACGCACTTCGAGAGCCGCACGCGCGATCTGCTCTCGCAGATCAACGCGCTCGCCAACGGCCGCGCCGATTTGCAACGCGACGCGCTGCAATGGCTCTTCGCGGTGCTCGAATTCGGCAATGCGGTGATCGACTTGCGGCACGAAATGGCGGCGCTGCCGCGCGAGCCGATGTCATGCCGACGTCCGATCGACGCAACGCTCGATGCTGTCGCGCGCCTCTTCGATCGGCCACAGGCGAAGCGCTTCGACGCCGCGCTCGCCGCGACGGAACGTGCGATCGCCGATACGCAAGCGCTGCTCGCGTCGGCCGATCGGCCGCGTGAAGACAGACACCGGTTGCAGCGCATCGCGAGCCATCTGCATTTCATCCGCACTGCGCTGCTCGATCACGAATCTCCGTTCGCGCAGTTCGCGCCCGCCGAAAAACCCACGCCCGAAGGAGCGCCCCATGTTCCCGCGTAATGTCGCGATCCTCGAAGCCTATGTGCCGACGATCCTGCTGCTCTTCATCGCGGGCGCGATGATCACGTGGGTCGTGGATCGGGTGCTCTCGCTGACGGGGCTCTATCGTGTGGTCTGGCATCCGGCGCTCTTTCGGGCAAGTCTGCTCGTGTGCATCTGCGGCACGCTCGGGCTCGTCGCGTATCGATGAGCGGCGTCACTTTCATCCAAGCTGAACAAAGAGTTGCATCATGATTCTTCGGAAAATAATCGGACTCGTTTTGACGATCGCCATCTTCGCGGTCGCGCTCATCATCGGGCGCGTGCTGTGGGTGCATTACATGGACGAGCCGTGGACGCGCGATGGCCGCGTGCGCGCGGATGTCGTCAATGTCGCGCCGGATGTGTCGGGCGCGGTCGTGCAGTTGCCGGTTCGCGATAACCAGCTCGTGAAGAAAGGCGATCTGCTGATGGAAATCGATCCGTCGCACTATCAGATCGCGGTCGAGCAGGCGCAGGCGAGCGTCGCGGCGCGCGCGGCCGAACTGCGCATGCGCCGTGCGGATGCCGCGCGCCGCGCCGATATGGACAGCCAGGTCGTGTCGAAGGAAGCGCGCGAGAACGCGATGCAGACCGCATCGACCGCCGAAGCGCAGTTGCAGCAGGCGCAGGCCGTGCTCGACGCCGCGAAGCTCAACCTCGAGCGCACGAAGGTGTTTTCGCCGGTGGATGGCTATGTGACGAACCTGAACGTGTTCCGCGGCGATTATGCGACGGCGGGCGCGGCGAAGCTCGCGATCGTCGATAGCCATTCGTTCTGGGTGTACGGCTACTTCGAGGAAACGAAGCTGCCGCACGTGCGTATCGGCGACAAGGCGTCGATTCGCCTGATGAGCGGCGGCGAGCTGAAGGGGCATGTGGAGAGCATCTCGCGCGGGATTTATGACCGCGACAATCCGCAAAGCCGCGAACTGCTCGCCGACGTGAATCCGACGTTCAACTGGGTGCGGTTGGCGCAGCGCGTGCCGGTGCGCTTGCATATCGATGACGTGCCGGAGGGGGTGCTATTGAGCGCGGGGACGACTTGTACGGTGGTGATTGCGCCGTCGAGTTGAGCGAGGCGGCGGCCTTTTTGGGGGGCGGTGTACGCCGGATCCCGTATTCGTGTCGGTTTATTAGCACTGCCCCTGTGCGGGGCGGCAGTCACTTTCTTTGCTGCTGCAAAGAAAGTAACCAAAGAAACAGCTATCCCCAGCCTAAGCACTTCACACCGGCCGCGGCACAGGCGATTGACCTAATGGCCCGGCAGTAGCGAGTGCCCCCACAAGCAGATAAGGGCTTGGACCGCGCACGGTCCGACGAGCGAGTTGTTTGAACGCGCTGGTTCAGCACGAAATAGCGCCGGCACAGCGCTACGCGCTGCCGTTGGGTATGCGAAGGAAACCGACGAGAAAAGAGAAGCGCAGAAGCAGAAGCAGAAGCAGACCCGATTGACCCGTCGGCCGCGAAGCGGGCCGGAGCCATTTGGTGCTGAACCAATGACGCAAGCGATGCGACGCGACAGACCGTGCGCGAGCCAAGCCCGGTTGGGCCTTTGGGGGCGACACTTAGGCGAGTGCCACCGCGGGCTGGCAAGCATGGCCAAACTGCGTGTGACCGCGGGCTTAAACGAGCTGCTTTCTTTGCCTACTTTCTTTGCAGCAGCAAAGAAAGTAGGTGCCGCCCCGCACAGGGGCAACGCTAATAAACCGACGCGAAAACGGGATCCGGCAACAAACCCAACCTTCAACACCGCCGCCTTACTTCAACACCACCTTCACATCGAAGTACTTCTGGGCGAAGCGATCGATGGTCCCATCGTCCTTCAGTTCCTTCAACGCGCGATTGAGCGATTCCTTCAGCGCCTTGTCGTTCTTGCGCACGCCGAAGCCCACGCCGGAACCCAGCAGCTTGTCATCCGACACAGCCGGTCCCGCGAACGCGAAACCCGCGCCCTGCGGCTGCTTCAGAAAGCCCTTCGACGCCGCTTCGGCATCCTGGAACGCCGCATCCAGACGGCCCGACGCCAGGTCCGCGTAGATCTGGTCCTGCGCCTGATACGACTCGACATCGATGCCCGCCGGCGCCCACTTCGCCTTCGCGTAGGTCTCCTGGATGGAGCCTTGCAGCACGCCCACGCGCTTGCCCTTCAGACCATCGACGCTCGGCTGGATCGTGCTGCCCTTCTTCGCGATCAACTGATTGGGAATCGTATAGATAGGGTCCGTGAAGTCGATCGCGACCTTGCGCTTGTCGGTGATCGTCATGTCCGAATTGATGCCGTCGAACTTGCGCGCCTGCAATGCGGGAATGAGGCCGTCGAACGAATTCTCGACCCACACGCACTTCATCTTCAGTTTCGCGCACACCGCGTTGCCGATGTCGATATCGAAGCCCTTCAACTCGCCGCTCGGCGACTTCGATTCGAACGGCGCATAAGACGCTTCAACGCCGAAGCGCAGTTCCTTGATGTTACCGGCTGCTTGCGCATTGAACGCCGCGACGCCCGTGACGATAGTGGCGCCCAGCACTGCGAACGCGGCGAACTTGCGACCGACCAGATACGATTTCTTCAACTTCCATCTCCTTCCGTTGCGGTTCGATTCTGGTGTCATGATGCGGCTTCGCACATCCGATGAAGCATGCGGCACAAAATTCCCCATTCGCACCCGACACCGGGGCGCGATTGTAGCGCGTGCGAACCGGATTCAATCGAGAGAGGCGAGCGTCGATTCGGTCGTATCGACGACCATCAGGCCAGCGCGCAGCCCCGGCTTGACCTTCGCATTCGGAAACACGATGCGTTCTTCATCGTGCGACACGCGATAGCGATAGTCGCCGTCGTGCGCGAGTTCGGTGCCTGCGGAGAATGCGGTGAAGTTCGGCACATCGCTCGCCACATTCAGCACGAAGTGCTCGCTTTGCTTGTCGATCTGCGCAACGACCGTGAACACGCGCAACGGCGTCTGCTCCGTGGCTGCCTCGCCCGCGATCAGACGGCGCAAAGCCGCATCCGACGCCGCGAAGCGCGCGAGGTCGTTCTGCCCGAACGGCCGCACTTTGCCCAGTTCCAGCGTGCACGCGAGCGCGCCCGCTTTCTCGGCGGTGAAGTGCGTGAAGGTATTGCCCTTCTCGCGATGCAAAAGCACGGCTTGCAGACGCGCATCGCGCAGCCAGTCGAACATCGCGCGTGCGAGCGGCGCGCCCGTGTGCGGCAACAGCGCGAACTGCTCGAACACCGATGCGCGGATCGCCGTGTGCATATCGATGTGCCACTTCGAATGCTCAACGGCAGCGAAGAAGTTCAGCGCGGCGCGCTCCAGTTCGTCGGCGCGCGGTGCTTCGCGGCTCTTCTCGAAACGCGCATGACGGCCGCTGAACAGGCGGTTGAGATCGTCGTCGAGATACCGATCGCCCGCGCGCATCGCGCTGATGTTCCCGAGGACGACCAGCACACGCGCGGCGAGCGGCGCGCGGCCATGCGCGATATCCGCGACGAGCGGCGACAGCATCTCGATCGGCGCGGTTTCATCGCCATGAATGCCCGCCGATACGAGCACGCTGTGCGTCGCTTCCCGCGCAGGTTCGAGCAGCAGCACGCCTTCGCCCTGCCATGTCCAGCGCACGCCGGACGGCGTGGTTCCAGCGTTCGTCACGGGACGCCTGCCTTCGAGCGTGAAAGCGAGGAAATCGTCGAGCAGGGATGAATCAGCGCTGGAAGTCATAGACGGCACCGAGTCCGAGGATGGTCGTCAGTTCGTCGAGCGCCGCGCGCGATTCCGCGAGCAGCTTCGGATCGGCGAGATCGGCGGGCGCGAGTCGGTCGCGATAGTGTCTGTCGATCCACGCATCGAGCTGGGTGAAGAGCGCGTCGTTCATCCATACGCGCGCATTGACCGCGGCGCGCTCGGCTTCATCGAGCACGACACGCAGACGCAGACACGCCGGGCCGCCACCGTTCTTCATGCTCTCGCGCAAATCGAAAACGAGCACTTCGTCGATAGGCGTCTTGCGCGACGCGAGCGAATCGAGATAAGCCGCCACGCGCGCATTTTCGCGGCATTCCTGCGGCACGATCAGCAGTTGCCTGCCATCCGTACTCGACAGCAACTGGCTGTTGAAAAGATACGACGACACCGCGTCTTCCACGCTCACTTCGCTTTCCGGCACTTCGAGCGCGGTGAACGGCGTGCCGAGCGCGTCGAGCTTCGTGCGCAACTCGTCATAGACCTTGTGCTGATCGACGAACGCGCGCTCGTGGCAAAAGAGCGTCGTGCGATTGCCGACCGCGATCACGTCGTTATGGAACACGCCTGCATCGATCACGTCAGGCGATTGTTGCGCGAACACGGTTGCGTCATTGGACAGGCCATGCAGACGCGCGACCGCGCGGCTCGCTTCGAGCGTCTGACGCGCGGGATAGCGCTGCGGCTGCGGACCCTGACCGTACTCGCTCTTGCCATACACGAAAAACTCGACGCCCTTGTCGCCGTATTCACGAGCGAAGCGCGTATGGTTCGCCGCGCCTTCGTCGCCGAGCGCGGGCGTGCCGGGCAGCGCGTGATGAATGCGAAAGCGGGCTTCATCGGCGAAGATCGCGCCGAGCGAGCGGCGCGTTTCGCCATGCTCGATCGCGCGATGCAGCTTGGCCGCGAGATTGGCGGGCGTGAAATGCACGCGGCCGTCTTCCGTGTCCGCCGATGGGCTCACGGTCGCGGCGTTCGCGGTCCACATCGCCGATGCGGAGCTTGCCGCGGCGAGCAGTTCGGGCGCTTCGCGCGCGGCGCGCGCGATCACGCTGGCGTCGTCGCCGGAAAAGCCGACATCGCGCAACAGCCTGATCGACGGGCGTTCCAGCGGCGGCAACACGCCCTGCTGAAAACCGAGATCCGCGAGCCGCTTCATCTTGCGCAAGCCCTGCTTCGCCGCGGCCTTCGGATTCGCCACCGACTTCTCGTTGCTGCGCGACGCGACATTGCCGAACGAAAGTCCCGCGTAGTTGTGCGTCGGGCCGACCAATCCGTCGAAGTTCGCCTCGTATGCTTTCGATGCCTGCATGGTCATTTCCCGTACTTAAAACGTGAGTCCCGGCGATACGCTCGCGGGCATCTGCAATTGCGCGCTTTCCACCGACGCCATCGGATACGAGCAATAGTCCGCCGCGTAGTACGCGCTCGGCCGCTGATTGCCCGAGCGTCCGATGCCGCCGAACGGCGCCGCCGAAGATGCGCCGTTGGTCGGCCGGTTCCAGTTGACGATGCCCGCGCGGATCGCGCGCTGGAAGTGCTTCCATGCGGCTTCGTCGTCGGCGAGCAGGCCTGCGGAGAGGCCGAAGGCGGTGTCGTTCGCGCGCTCGATCGCTTCGTCGAAAGTCCTGTAGCGCGTGATCTGCACCATCGGGCCGAAGTGCTCTTCGTCGGGCACGTCGCGGGCGTTCGTCACGTCCAGAATCGCGGGCGACACGAAGCCGAGGTTCGCCGCGCGCTGCGTCATTTCGAGCACCGGCTTCGCACCTGCTTCGATCAGACGCGTCTGCGCATCGACGAGGCGCGCCGCCGCGCGCGCCGAAATCACGGCGCCCATGTACGGCTGCGGTTGATCGTCGAATTTCCCGATGGCGATGTTCGCGCTCACCTCGGTGAAGCGCTGCATGAAACGCTCGCCGAAGGCGTCGTCGGGAACGAAGAGACGGCGCGCGCACGTGCAACGCTGCCCCGCCGACAGAAACGCCGACTGGATCGTGTGATGCACGGCTGCATCGATATCTTCGACGTTCGCGACGACGAGCGGATTGTTGCCGCCCATCTCCAGCGCGAGCACGATCTCGGGACGGCCGCCGAACTGCTTGTGCAGCAGCGTGCCCGTGTCCGAACTGCCGGTGAAGAACAGCCCGTCGATCTGCCGGTGATTCGCGAGCGCGACGCCGGTATCCTTCTCGCCCTGCACGAGATTGAGCACGCCCGCGGGCAATCCGGCCTGAATCCATAGCGCGAGCGTCGCGGCCGCGACGCCGGGCGCGAGTTCCGACGGCTTGAACACGACGGCATTGCCCGCGATCAGCGCCGGCACGATATGCCCGTTCGGCAAGTGCCCCGGAAAGTTGTATGGCCCGAACACGGCGACGACACCATGCGGACGATGCCGCAATACCGCGACGCCATCGGCCATCGGCGCGCGCTTTTCGCCGGTGCGCTCGTGATATGCCTGCACGGAGATATCGACCTTTGCCGCCATCGATGCGACTTCCGTGCGCGCTTCCCACAGCGGCTTGCCGGTCTCGCGGCCGATCGCGCTCGCGAGCGCGTCCTTGTTTTCGTTCAGCAACGCGGCGAAGCGTTTGGCGATCGCGACGCGCTCGTCGAACGAAAGCGCGGACCACGAAGCGAACGCGCGCCGCGCCGACGACACCGCGCGATCCACGTCTTCCGCCGACGCGCTGCGGCCTTGCCATACGGTTTCATCGGAACCCGGATTACGCGATGCGAACGCCGCGCCCTTGCCTTCCTGCCAGGCGCCGCCGATATACAACTGGTTCGAAATATCCATGTTCTCTCTCATTCATTTTGCTCGCGGATAGGACGTCAGCACGCGCACGTCATCGGCTTCCTTCACGCGCAATGCGGCGGCTTCTTCCGCCGTCAGCAGGAACGCGCCGTTCTCGACCGCGCCCGTCGTCGCGCCGCAGCGGAAGTCTTCGAGCAGCGTGTTCGATACGAGGCTCTTCGCGTTGCTGTCCGTCTCCGTGCGATCGCCGATGCGCACGCGGGCAAGCACGCTCTCGCGCACCGTGCGCAAATCGGCCGTATGGCATTCGAGCACGGGGCCCGCATCGAAGATATCGACGTGATTCTCGTAACGCAGCCCTTCGGCTTCGAGCATCTTGCGCGCGGGCGTCGTGTCCTTGTGCGTGACGCCGACCGCGCGTTGCGCGGCATCGGGCAGCAAATCGAGATACACCGGATAGCGCGGCATCAGCTCGGCGACGAACGACTTCTTGCCATGCGAGCTCAGGTAATCCGCTTCGTTGAAATCGATCTGATAGAAGTGCGAGCCGACCGCGTTCCAGAACGGCGACTCGCCGTTCTCGTCGAAATGGCCGCGCAATTCCGCGCACAAACGCTGCGGAAAGCGATCCGTGAACTGCGCGATGAACATGAAGCGCGAACGCGACAGCAAACCGCCCACGCCGGCCGTCCGGTAACGCGGGCTCAGAAACAGCGAGCACACTTCCGCATAACCGGTCAGATCGTGCGAGATGTTGAGCAGCGACATGCGTGTCCAGACGCCCATGTCCTTGCTCGCATGCACGACCGTCGACACGCGATAGTTGTAGAACGGCTGCTCCAGCCCGACTTCCGTTTCGATGCCGCACACACCCGCGACGTCGCCCGTCGCGGTGTCTTCCATCACGAAGAAATAGCCCGCTTCGAAGGCTTGCGCATCGCCATCGAGCGTGCGGCGCGCACGTTCGACGCGTGCCGCGAGCGCATCGCGATCCGGCTTGAACGTGGTGAGTCCCGGACCCGTTTCCTGGGCGAGCGCGACGAGCGCATCGACATCGCCCGGCTGCGTGCAACGCACGACGATCATTGCAATTCTCCCGATGCCTGATGCAACGGCACGCAACGCACCGTGTCCTTGTCCTCCACGCCGAGCGCGGCGCGCGCGGCGGCGGTCAGTGCGGCGCCGTCGGCGCGCGTGCCCGCGAGACCGGCGGCGATGCAGCGGAACTCATGCGCCCCGCCCGCCGCGACGATATACGGCGCACCGCTTTCGGATGCGCCATCGCGCACCGTGCGCAGCTCGCTCGAACTCGCCGATGCGCTCTTGCCGACGGCGATCGTGAGCACCGGGCCCGCATCGAAGATATCGACGAAGCGATCCGGCTCGAAGCCCTCTTCGAGATGGATGTCGTAGGCGAGCAGCGTGCCTTCGTTCGGCTCGCCGAGCACGCGCTGCGCTTCGCCGGGCAGCAAAGGCACATAGAGCGGATAGCTCGGCATCACTTCCGCGATGAACGTGCGGCTGCGTCCGCCCGATTCCGACTCCACCTGCTCGAAGTCGCGACCGAAGAACTTGCGCCCGACCGCATCCCAGAACGGCGACGCGCCGGTATCGTCGGTGACGCCGAGCATCAGCGAAAAGACTTCGCCCGAGAAGCGCTTGCGGTTCGCGGCGATGTAGATCATGCGCGCGCGCGACAGCAGATGCGCCGCCGCTTCGTTCGCTTCGTCGCGCAGCGACGGATCGATGTAGAAACCCGTCAGGCGGCTCTTGCCCGTGAGTTCATGCGACATCGTGAGCGCGTGGATCTTGCGGTTCACCTTGAGCTCGCGCGACGCGTGGATCAGCGCGTCGTTGCGAAACGCGTAGAACGGCTCGGAATAGCCCGCAGACGCGACGATGCTCGACGTGCCGAGCAGCCTGCCCGTTTGCGAATCTTCGAGCACGAAGAGATAGAACTCCTCGCCGGGAAATTCGACTTCGGCGCGAAACGAGTCTTCCGACAGCGCGACGCGCGTTTCGAGCGCGCGCCTGTCGCGCGGCAGCGAGTGCAGCACGGGAAGCGCTGCGCGCGCCATCCGTTCGAGCTCGTCGAGATCGGAGAGTCTTGCGGGACGGACGAATAGCATCATCGGGTCCTGTGGGTCACTTGACGGCGGCGGCGCCGACGACCTGTTCGATCGCCTTGCCGATGCGCGCGAAACCTTCGTCGAGATCGGCCATCGGCATGATGAGCGACGGTGCGAAGCGCAGCACGTTCGGCCCGGCGATCAGCATGATGACGCCGTTCGCCGCCGCCGCATTGAGCACGTCCTTCGCGCGGTCCTTGTAGGCGTCGTTCAGTTCCGCGCCGATCAGAAGACCGCGCCCGCGAATCTCCTTGAACATGCCGAAGCGCTCGTTCAGACGCTCAAGATGCGCCTTGATCGCGCGGCTGCGCTCGTTCACGCCTTCGAGCAGCTTCGGATCGCTGATGAGTTCGACGACCTTCTCCGCGATCGACGCGCCCAGCGGATTGCCGCCATACGTCGTGCCGTGCACGCCGACCTTGAAATGCGCGGCGATCTCGTTCGTCGTCAGCATCACGCCGATCGGGAAGCCGTTGCCCAGCGCCTTCGCGCTCGTGAGGATGTCGGGCGTCACGCCGTATTGCATGTACGCGTAGAACGTGCCCGTGCGGCCGACGCCGGTCTGCACTTCATCGAAAATGAGCAGCGCGCCGTGCTTGTCACACGCTTCGCGCAAACCCTTCAGGAACGCGGGATCGGCGGGCAGCACGCCGCCTTCGCCCTGCACCGGTTCGACGATGACCGCGCACGTTTTCGGGCCGATGGCTTCGAGCGCCTTCGGCAGATCGTTGTACGGCAGATGACGGATGCCCTGCGGCTGCGGGCCGAAACCTTCGGCGTACTTCGGCTGGCCGCCGACGCTTACTGTGAAGAACGTGCGGCCATGGAACGACTGCGTGAACGAGATGATCTCGATCTTGTCGTCGCCGTGATTGTCGATTGCATAGCGGCGCGCGAGCTTCAGCGCCGCCTCGTTCGCTTCCGCGCCCGAGTTCGCGAAGAATGCGCGATCGGCGAACGTCAGATCGGTCAGGCGTTTCGCGAGGCGCAACACCGGCGCGTTGGTGTAGCCATTGCCGATGTGCCAGAGCTTTTCGCCCTGCTCGTGCAGCACTTTCAGCAATTCGGGATGGCCGTGGCCCAGCGCCGTCACCGCGATGCCGCCGGCGAAATCGACGTAATCGCGGCCTTCGGTGTCCCATACGCGCGAGCCGCGGCCCCGGTCGGGCACGAAACTGGCCGGCGCGAACACCGGAACCATTACTTCGTCGAATGTACCGCGATTCACATTGATGTCGGTCATGAGCCACTCCTCGTCAGGTTCGTGCATCGGTGTTGTGCACCGGTTCTTGGCAGTCAGGTTCGATATTAGGCAATCGCGCGCGTTCCGTCTTGCGCGTTCGCGACATGCTTCGATGGGCTTTTTCGCTGCTTTTCAGGCGGGTTCGGGCGGCTCGATCAGCGCGCCGCCACGCGGCTCGTCGATGGCGCCGCCGCGCTGCTTTTCGATCCAGTTGCGGCGCTCCTCGCGCGGCGTCACGCCGAAGCGGTCGCGATACGCATTGGAAAAGTGCGCCGCCGATGAAAACCCGCACGCGAGGCTGATCTGCACCACCGATTTGCTCGTGCGCTGCAACTGCGTGCGCGCTTTCGTCAGGCGCAGGTTGAGGTAATACTTCGACGGCATCGCGCCGAGATACTGGCGAAAGAGCCGCTCCAGTTGCCGTCGCGAAATGCCGACGAGATTCGCGATTTCATCGGTGGCGAGCGGATCTTCGATGTTCGCTTCCATCAGTTGCAATGCATCGTTCAGGCGCGGATGACGCTCGCCGGGCGCGGTGACGAACGGAATGCGCTGACGCTCGGTGCCCGCGCGCAAGGTGCCGATGCCGAGCGAATCCGCGATGCGCTCCGCGAGATCCGGGCCGTGATCGCGCGCGATCATCGCGAGCATGAAGTCGATGCTCGCCTGGCCGCCGGAACACGTGGCGCGATCGCGGTCGATTTCGAAAATCTGCTGGCTGACGATCGCGCGTTCGAACTGCTCGGTGAATTGCTGATACGTCTCCCAGTTCACCGCGACGCGATATTGCGCGAGCTGGCCGGCCATCGCGAGCCACCACACGCCGTGATGGATGCCGGTGACGAGCGGCGTGCGCGGCGCGACGCGCGCGAGGCTCGCGAGAAAGAGCCGGTAGTCGGCGAACTGCTGATAGCGCTCCGACACGACGATGAGCCAGTCGCAGCGCACCGCGTCGTTGAACGCGCAATCGGCCGGAAGTTGCGCGCCGCCCGAAAGCGGCACGGGCCGGCCGTCCCAGGAACAGATGCGCCATTCGTAGAGACGATGGCCGTCGATCTCGTTGGCGAGAGAAAGTGTGTCGATGATCGGGCCGATGCCGCTCATCGACATCGGCGGGAGCGCGACGATCGCAACCTGCAGCGGCGCGCCTGCCACGTTATTTCAGGCTGCCCGACAGGAACTGGCGCAGACGCTCGCTTTTCGGCGCGCTCAGCACTTCCGCGGGCGCGCCCTCTTCTTCCGTGCGCCCCTGATGCAGGAACATCACGTGATTCGACACGTTGCGCGCGAAGCCCATCTCGTGCGTGACGACGATCATCGTGCGGCCTTCCTCGGCGAGCTTCTGCATCACCTTCAGCACTTCGCCGACGAGTTCGGGATCGAGCGCGGACGTGGGTTCGTCGAAGAGCATGACGTCGGGGTGCATCGCGAGCGCGCGCGCAATCGCGACGCGCTGCTGCTGACCGCCCGACAAATGCGACGGATACTGCTTCTCGACGCGCGGCGGCAAGCCCACTTTTTCCAGATACGTGCGTGCGCGGTCTTCTGCTTCCTTCTTCGACACGCCGAGCACGTGCATCGGCGCTTCCATCACGTTCTCGATGGCCGTCATGTGCGACCAGAGATTGAAATGCTGGAACACCATCGCGAGCTTGGTGCGCACGCGCTGCAACTGCTTGTGATCCGCGACTTCGAGATTGCCCGCGCGGTCGGCCTTCGTGCGCACCGTTTCACCATCGACGATGATCTGCCCCGCGTTCGGCCGCTCCAGAAAGTTGATGCAGCGCAAAAACGTGCTCTTGCCCGAGCCGCTCGCGCCGATGATGCTGATCACATCGCCCGCGCGGGCGGCGAGCGAGACGCCCTTCAACACTTCGTTGTCGCCGTAGCGCTTGTGAATGTCCTCGGCGACGAGCTTGGTCGCGACGTCTTTGGCGGTTGGCTCCAACGCTTTCTCCTCGGGTGATGACAGGGACTGATGCATGGGTTCGAATTCTACCGCTCAGGCGCGCCGTGCCGGGCGCGCCGCGCCCGCCGGCCGCAGATACGCGAGCCAGTGCTGCTCCGCGCGCCGGAAAGCCGCGACGAGCGCGAACGAGATCGCCACGTACAGGAGCGCCGCGATGCCGAACGACTCGAACGATTGATAGGTGGCCGAATTCGCATCGCGCGCGACCTTGAGGATATCCGGCACGGTCGCGGTGAAGGCGACGGTCGTCGCGTGCAGCATCAGGATCACTTCGTTGCTGTACAAAGGCAAGGCGCGGCGCAGCGCCGACGGCAGGATCACGCGGCGATACATCGTGAACGTGCTCATGCCGTAGGCGCGCGCGGCTTCCACTTCGCCGTGGGGAATCGCGCGGATCGCGCCGGCGAAGATTTCGGTCGTGTAGGCGCAGGTGTTCAGTGCGAACGCGAGAATGGCGCAATTGAAGCCGCTGCGAAAGAACGCTTCGAGCAGGGATTGCGTGCGCACGAATTCCAGGCTGTACATGCCCGTGTAGAGCAGCAGCAGTTGCACATAGAGCGGCGTGCCGCGAAACACATACGTGTAAATGCGCACGGGCGTCGAGAGCCAGCGATTGCGCGACACGCGCGCGCAGGCGAGCGGCACCGCCGCGCAAAAGCCGAGCACGATCGAGGCCGCGAGCAGCCACAAGGTGACGACGAGGCCCGACGCGCGCATGCCGTCGGAGTACAAAAACGGACGCCAGTATTCGGCGAAGATCTGGATCATGGCTTGTCGCTCGCTGGCGTAGGTCAGAGTTCGGCGTGCCGCACGCCGATCGAATAGCGGCGCTCAAGCGCCATCAGCACGAGATTCGACGCGCTCGTGATCGCGAGATAGATCAGCGCCGCGATCAGGATGAAGAAGAACATGTTGAACGTGCTCTTGCCCGCGTCCTGCGCGGCCTTCACGACGTCGGCGAGACCGATGATCGACACGAGCGCCGTCGCCTTCACGAGCACCTGCCAGTTGTTGCCGATGCCCGGCAGCGCGAAGCGCATCATCTGCGGAAAGAGGATGCGGCCGAACACGCGCATGCCGCTCATGCCGTATGCGCTGCCCGCTTCCAGTTGGCCGCGCGGCACCGCGAGAAAGGCGCCGCGAAAGGTTTCGGTGAAGTACGCGCCGTAGATGAAACCGAGCGTGAGCACGCCGGCCGTGAACGGATCGATGTCGAACTGATCCCAGCCGAAGGCATCGGTCAGATTGTTCACCGCGATCTGGATGCTGTAGAAAAGCAGCAGCATCAGCACGAGATCGGGCACCGAGCGGATGAGCGTCGTGTATGCGGTCGCGATGCCGCGCAACGGCGCGTGACGCGAGAGTTTCGCCGATGCGCCGGCCAGGCCGAGCAGCACCGATACCGCGAGAGACAGCACCGCGAGCGCGAGCGTTTCTTTAGCGCCCGCCCAAAGGACCGGGCCGAAGCCGTACAGGTTCAAGTGTCGCCTCCAACGTCTTTCGTGTTGATCGGAAAGAGACGGAGCGCGCTTCGAAAGACACGCTCCGGCGATGGCGGCGATACTCGCAAGCGAAGATCAATCGCTCAATGATGAGGAAGTGTGTTTGCTGCGACGCAGCATCAGGACGGCGTGAGCGGCGGCGCGCTCATGCGCCCGCCGCGCAACGCTGCCCGCGCGCGACAGACAGGAAAACCCGCATACGCGCGGCGGACGAAACTTGCGTTTTTCAGGTCGCATTTTCGATAGCCCGCGCGCCGGCGTTTCACGCGCGCGCGACGCTCCGCACGTGCTGCGCGACCTGCCCGTTCGCCACGGCGATCTCCGGGCTGTCCTGCAGCAAGGGCAGGAACTGCTCCGCGAAAACGGGATCGCGCGTCCCGGCGCTGAACATGTCGGCGACCGCCTTCGCGTGCGCGATGCGCGCGTCGGCGGTGGCCTCGTCGTCGTCGAGCACGTCGTCGATGGCCGCGATCAGCGTCGACAGCGGCGCGAGCCAGCGATACGCCGAACCGTTGATCACGATCTGCAGGAATTCGCCCGGCGACACCGGCCCGAACTCGGCTTCGTGGCGCGCGCGCAGATGCGCGAGCACGCTGCGATGAAGCGCGAGCAGCGGATGCCGCACGTCGCGCAGGAAAGCGGTGGCTGTCTGGTCGTTCATGGTCGTGCCTCGTCTGGAAACGACTAATGTGAGGACGATTCGGTATCGATCAAGCGCCGCGCGTCCTGCCCGCGTAACGGATGAATTCCGCGGCGGAAAGCGGCGCGGAAAAGAGCCAGCCCTGCCCGAACTGCGCGCCGCGCGCGTACAGATACGCGGCCTGCTCCTCGTGCTCGATGCCTTCGGCGATTACCTGAACGTCGAGCGTCGTGGCCATGTCGATGATATGCGACGCGACGCTGCTCGACGCCGCATCCTGTCCGACGGTATCGACGAAGGACTTGTCGATCTTCAGGCCGTCGATGCGAAAGTTCTGCAGATGCGAAAGGCTCGAATAACCGGTGCCGAAATCGTCGAGATAGACGGCGTGGCCCGCGTCCCGGAACGCGCTGATGACTTCCTTGGCGGCTTCGGCGTCGAGAAAGCTGCGCTCGGTCGCCTCGATGCGGATTTGCGACGGCCGCACGCCCTGTTGCGCGATCGCCGGGCCGAGCACGTCGAGAAAACGATGCGTCGTGAGATCCTGCGCGGAAAGATTCACCGAGACGTAGTACTCCGGGTAGCGCTTAAGAAAATCGCCGAGTTCAAGCAGGATCGTGTCGAGCACCTGATCGGTGATCGCCTGGATCAGCCCGCGATGTTCCGCGAGCGGGATGAAATGATCGGGCCGCACGATGCGATCGTGATACTTCCAGCGCACGAGCGCTTCGGCGCCGACGCAGCGTCGCGTGCCGAGATCGACGATCGGCTGATACGCGACGATGAACTGATGCCGCCGCACCGCGTCGGTCAACTGGCCGCGCGGAGACAGCCGGCGCACGATGAAGAACGCCGCCCAGCTCGCGCACGCGAGCCCCACTACGACGCCGCCGAGCAGCCAGCCCCAGGGCAGCGTGCGCAGGCGCTGATGCAGCGTCTGATGCGGCGCGCTCACGACGACGGCGAGCGGCATCGACACCGAACGGCGCACGACATACGGCGAGCAGTCGCGCGCGGGCGGCGCGGTGCGATAGACGGCGAGGATGGCGTTGGCGTCGGTGGCGGGCGTGGTCGCGATCACGCGGCTCACTTCCGTGTTGATGACGGCGACGCCGCTCGCGACTTCGTCGTTGGCATCGAGCGTGTCGACGTAAAGCGAAGGATCGGCGGCGACGTAGAAGCCGTTTCGGCCCATCACGAGCGAAGACTTGCCGCCCGGCAGACGCGACAGGCCGTACCACGCCATGATTCCGTCGCGCGAGCGCCAGTCGGGGGGCGGCAGCGTGAGGCCATCGAGCACGCCCGCCGACACCGCGCCGAGCAACGATGAGCATTGCCAGCGGCCATCGTGATCGTAGGCGCCCGCGTCGCGCACCTGTTCGTGCGTGAGCGCGATGCGCCGCAGCTCCTTCAGATACGGCGGCGAGCATGGCGTCGCCGCCACCTTGCCGATCTCCCCGAGCGCGCCCGATAGACGTCGCGTCACGTCTTCGGCACGATGGAGCGCGGCTCGCGCGACCGTGTTGAGGCGCTCGGCCTCGTCATGCCGCTGGCTGCGCTGCGCGAACAGAAAACCGATCCCCGCCGGCGCAAGCGCCGCGATTACCACGATGACGATCAGAAGCGCCGCCAGCGCACCACGTTGAATTTTGTTCATTGCGTGTTATGGACCGCGGCGCGAGGCACGTCGCGCGCGCGTTTTTCGTTCCCTGCTCGACTACGTCGGCTCGTGTTGCGCCGCTCTTGCGAGAGTCTCGGACAAACGACCTAGTGTAGGGGCCGCGCATCACCCGATTCAACGTTTCTTTGCCCGAAAACTCGCCCCTTTAGTGGGCTTCCGCACGGCCCGCGAGCCCTTTTTTTGCGGACCGTGCGCCGTGCGAAAATGGCCAGACCAGAAACGGCGATTTTCCTTGCATCGAACGACAACTATGAACTCACACGATTGCCCGCGTCCGCTCGTGCGCGACGCCGCGCCCGGGGACTTCGACGCCATCGCGCGCATCTATTCGCACTACGTCGAACACGCGCTCGCGACTTTCGAGGAGATCGCCCCGTCCGTCGACGACATGCGCGCGCGTCACGCGGCGATCGCGGCGGCGGGCTTGCCCTATCTCGTCGCCGAACTCGATGGCCGGCTGGCGGGCTATGCATATGCGTCGGCTTTCCGGCCGCGCTCGGCTTACCGCCATACGATCGAAGATTCGGTCTATGTCGCCGAGGGTTTCGGCCGCAGCGGCATCGGCTTCGCGCTGCTCACGGCGCTCATCGAGCGATGCGAACGCGGACCGTGGCGGCAGATGATCGCGGTGATCGGCAACAGCGGCAACGCCGGATCGATCGCGCTGCACGCGCGGCTCGGCTTCGAGCATGTCGGCGTGCTGCGCGATGTCGGCTTCAAGCACGGACGATGGGTCGATACGGTGCTGATGCAGCGCGCGCTGAACACGGCCTCGGACGCCGCCGCATAAGCGGGCGCGCCGAGCGGCTATGATTCGACATTTGCCTTTCCGCGCATTCTCGCTTTGCCAACGTACACCCTCGCCTCTCCCGTCAGCGCCGAAATCGACATCCGCAAGAGCCGCTTCATCGCGCTCGCGCTGCCCGTCGTGAACCGCGATGAAGCCATGCGCGAGCTCGAACGGCTGCGCGCCGAGCATCCGGCTGCGACGCACGTCTGCTGGGCGCTGCTCGCGGGCGGTCAGTCGGGCATGTCGGACGACGGCGAGCCCTCCGGCACCGCCGGCCGGCCGATTCTCGAAGTGCTGCGCCATCACGAAGTCGATGGCGTGCTGGCCGCCGTCGTGCGCTACTACGGCGGCATCAAGCTGGGCGCGGGCGGGCTCGTGCGCGCCTATACCGACGCGATCGCCAGCGCGATGCAACTGGCCGAGCGCATCGAGCGCATCGAGCGCGGGTTGATCGGCATCGAAATCGACTACGCCGACGAAGCGCGCGTGCGCCGCTGGATCGAGCAGCACGACGCCGAACTCGTGCAAAGCGAATACGGGATGAGCGTGCGCCTGGTGGTGCGCATGCCTGCCGTGGCGCGCGAGCCCGCCGCCGCCGAACTGCGCGATCTCACCCATGGCCGCGCGGCTGTCGAGGTGAAAGCGTGAGCGACGACGCGCCGCGCGCCTTCGCGATGGTCATCGAGCCGGCCGGGCACTTCGTCGCGATTAGCGACGGCGTCACGCTCCTCGAAGCAGCGTTGCAGGCGGGGCTGTCGCTGCCGCGATCGTGTCGCAACGGCACCTGCCGCGCGTGCATGTGCCGGCTCGTCGATGGCGAGATCGCGTATCGCATCGAGTGGCCGGGACTCACCGCCGAGGAAAAGACCGAGGGATGGATTTTGCCCTGCGTCGCGCTCGCTCGATCGGACGTGACCATCGACCAGCCCGACGCACGCGAGGCCGCGCCCGATTCGCGGCCTGTCCGTTCGCGCGGCTTCTGAACCCGGGTATTTCGGGATTGTCGTCTCGATTCAACGACCTACGATGTGATTCCCGAGTCCGCGTGTACGGGATTTCGTACAAAGTGCGTGCAGGCCGACTCTCAAAAAGTGTACAATTGCGTTTTGCCCTAAATTCTGGCAGGGCCAGATCAACCGAGATTTCAATGACTAAAGTACTGTTGAAAGAGAACGAGCCTTTCGACGTCGCCATGCGTCGTTTTCGCCGTACCGTCGAACGCACGGGCCTGATTCAAGAGCTCAAGTCGCGCATGGCCTATGAAAAGCCGACCACCGAGCGCAAGCGCAAGAAAGCTGCTGCTGTCGCTCGTCTGCGCAAGCAGATCCGTCGCGCGCAACTGCCGAAGAAATTCTATTGAGCGACGCAGGGCATCGCGCCCTCGTCCGTCCTGAGAGGACCGGCATCGCAGCCTGAGATCGATCGGGTCGCGGTTTCGCGCGCAGGTCGCGTGAAAGCTCGCGGATTTGCGCACTTTGAGTTGCGCCCCAATCGATACGAGTTGGCAAGATCGCACAAAGCCTGCATGAGTGAAAGCTCATGCAGGCTTTTCGTGCTTGGTGAGGCGTTTTTCTGACTGAGAGATTGGGCTCGCCCTGTCGATATAAAGAAGAAGCGAAGAAAGCGCGCGCAGAAAAGCAAAGAGCCCGGATTAACCGGGCTCTTTGCTTGAAGATTTGGTTGCGGGGGTAGGATTTGAACCTACGACCTTCGGGTTATGAGCCCGACGAGCTGCCAGACTGCTCCACCCCGCGTCTGAAGAATTAGATTATAGACCGAAGTATTCGTCGAAGTCAAACGTTGTTTGTACTCAACCTCGTCGCCGGCTGTGTGCGCTCCTTCGCGCCGACATTTACAGCCTGGTCCACCGCGCGCTGATGCGCTCGCGACAGTTTGCCGAGCACGGGCAGAAGCGCCATCGCAATCGCCGCACCGGCCGCCGCCAGCCAGCCGAGCCCGAAAAACAGATGCGTGTAAAGCGGCAGCGATTGCAGCGGCTCGAGATTCCCGGACGGCATGCGCGCGAAGTTGGCCACGACGCTGCCGAGATACTGCGACACGCCCGTCGCGACGAAATATGCGCCCATCATGAAGCCGCTCATGCGGACCGGAACGTAACGCGCGATCATCGCGAGGCCGAGACCCGACACGAGTAGTTCGCCGAGCGAATAAAGGCCGTAGCCCGCCACCATGAACCACGAAGACACACGCCCTTCCACCGCGTACCGTCCGCTCAGACCGAAGACGAAGAAGCCGATCGCCACGACGACGAAGCCCAGCGCGTACTTCGCCGCCACGGGAATATCGCGGCCGCGGCGTGCCTGTCGCGTGTAGACGAACGCGAGGATCGGGCTCAGCAGCATGATCCAGATCGGGTTGAGCGCCTGGAACTGCGCCGCGCTCCACGTGAACAGCGCCGCGCCGCCGATCGAGAACGACGGATCGACGTTGCGCAGCGCGAACAGCGTGAGCGACGTCGACATCTGCTGATAGAACACGAAGAACAGGATGACCTGGAGCGTCAGGATCAGCGCGGCGAGTAGGCCGGCGCGCTCGCTGCGGTCGCATTTCGTGAGCATGTAGCCGAAAATCGCGAGAATCGCGACGCCCGCCGCATAAACGCACGCGACGGCCACCGCCTTGTGCTGCAGGATGAACACGGTCGAGGCGGCAAGCGCGATGCCGCCCGCCGCCACCGTAAATGCGTGCTTCCAGCAAATGGGCGCATCGTCCGGAGCGGAGCCGATGTGCGCAAGCGTGCGGCGCATCAACGCGAAATTGAGCAAGCCAAGCACCATGCCGCCGCAGCACACGGCGAACGCGGCGTGCCAGCCCCAGTGATCCTTGATCCAAGGCGTCGCCAGCATCGAGATGGTCGAGCCGATATTCACCGCCATGTAGTAGATCGTGAACGCGCTGTCGATGCGCGCGTCGTCGCCCTCGTAGATGCGGCGCACGAGATTCGCCGCATTCGATTTGAAAAGCCCGTTGCCGACGACGATCACACCGAGCGACGCGTACATGAATCCGAGCGTGTCGACAGGCAGCGCGAGCATCAGATAGCCGAGCGCGAGCACGATCGCGCCGGCGGTCATGGTGCGGCGCGTGCCGAGCACCTTGTCGCCGATCCAGCCGCCGATCGACGGCGCCGAAAACACGAGCGCCGTGAATGCGCCCCAGGTCAGGTTGGCGTGGTCATCGGCGAAACCGATTTTGTCGACCATGAACAGGACGAGCAGCGCGGCCATCCCGTAATAGCCAAAGCGTTCCCACATTTCGATGAGAAAGACGGTCGTGAACGAGCGCGTCTGCGAGGTGCCGGACGAGTGATTAAGCATCGGAGAAGATCCTTCAGACAACGATAAGCGAATCGGCGCGATTCAAGATGCCGGACGCAAGCAATGACGAAACGAGCGATTAGCGCGGATTACGCGCGTGCGATTATCCGTGGGCGAAGCACGTGATTATCGCAAATTGCAGCGAAAATCCTGCTTGCGGTCAACAGATGCGGCGGAAAGCGTTATCGGAGAAGGAGCGGGAGACAGACGCGCGACGCGGCATCGCCGGGCGTGCAGAGCTTTGAACTTTCATTGAACTTCCATTTTCCTGACCGAAATCTCGCGTATGGCGAGAATGCGATCGTTGAGGATTCGAACGCGCAGAAGGATCGCTTCCGTGCGTGTCAGTTGAATTAAGCGAATCGCAAGCTTATTGCGATTCGCGATTGCCGCATTTTGTTGTTATTTGTATTTCGGGTCACTCGGGGATAGCCCTAAAGACTTAATGCGCCGTCATTCCCCATGACTCAATGTAGTAATCCTCGCGATTAACGCAATGTCGATATTCCCCGGTTCAGGTCGCAGGCCGGCGGACAAAAGCCAGCATGACGCCGAACCCGATCATGAGCGCCCCGCTCACGCGATTGAACCAGGTGAAGCCGCGCGCGCCGCGCGAGAGCGAACGCAGGTGCGCGCCCAATGCGGCATAAATGACGATCGCCACCAGTTCGAGCAGCAGGAAAGTCGCCCCGAGAATCGCGAAGCTGGTCGCGTACGCGCCACGGTCGACGAATTGCGGAAAGAATGCCGTGAACACGAGTATCGCCTTCGGATTTCCGGCGGCGACCCAGAATTCCTGTTTGGTGAGCCGTGCGAGGCTCACGGGGCCGCGCGCCACGCCCTCCTCCTCGATGACGAGCGACGGGCCCGAGCGAATCAGTTTCACGCCGATCCAGACGAGATAAGCCGCGCCGGCCAGCTTGATCGCAGTGAACAGCGTCTGCGACGCCAGCAGCAGCGCGCCGAGCCCCAGTCCCGCGATGGCGATCATGATCGCGAACGCGACGATCCGTCCCGACGACGCCAGCACCGACGCGCGCACGCCATCGCGCGCGCCGTTCGACAGCGACAGAACGTTGTTCGGCCCGAAAGCCATGTTGATGGCGAAGCACGCGGGCAGAAAAATCGAGAAGGTCTGGAGCGACATGTGACACCTGCTGGCCAGCGGAAAGTAGACCGCTAAGTTAGCACGCGCGCGACGGCCTCAACAGTCTCAGAAACGATGACGGATGCCCGTGCCCAGCATCAGTTGATTGCGGCCGCTCGACGGATCGTTGGTGTTGATCACCGCCGGCGCGCCCGCCGACGCGCGCTGATAGATCGATTCGAGATACACGTCCGTGCGCTTGGACAGCAGATAGTCGACCTGCAGCGCGCCCTCGTGCCAGTGCGCGCCGCCGCCGTTCGTGTACACGTACATCCCCGACAACTGGATGGCCGGCGTCAGCTTGTAGATGCCGTTGATCTCGTAGTTGTTGAGCGCGAGCGACGGCAGGAGGTTGCCGCTATCGGCGTCGGTGACGCCGGAGTTGATCGCGCGGGAAAACGCGCCGCCGAGGGTGAATTCGCCGAGCTCGTAGCTCACGCCGACGCCGAACGTGTTCTGCTGCTGCACGTTCGCGTTGAAGACCGTATTGCCCGAGCCGGGAAGCGCGAGCGAGTCGTAGGCGCCGCCCGTCGTGTTGCCGCGCCCGTTGTTATGCAGGTAGGCCGCGCCGGCATTGAACGAGCCGGCCGCATAGTTCGCCCCGACGCTGTACGCGCGGTTGTCCGCAAACGCGCCCGCTTCGTTGGAGAACGCGTAGAGGCCGCCGAAACTGAAGCCGCCGTAGTTCGCGCTGGTGTACTTGACGGAGTTCGAGGCAAGGAACGAGTTGTTGGCGTTGTCGTTGTCCAGCACGTGCGCGAACGCGGTGCCGCCCGTGTTGCCGGTGAGCGTGAAGGTCTGAAAATAATCGTGAATCGAATCGTACTGGCGGCCGAAAGTAACCGTCCCGAGCGTATCCGAGCCGATGCCGACATACACCGGATGATCGTTGAGCCCTTCGCCCGTCGCGACCGACAAGCCGCGCTCGAGTCGAAAGATCGCGCGCGCGCCGCCGCCCAGATCCTCCGAGCCCTGCAAACCCCAGTAGCTGCCATCGACGGTGCCGCTCGTCAGCCGATATTGCGAATGGCCGCCCACGTTGCTGGTGTAGGCAAGGCCGGTGTCGAGCTCGCCGTAGAGCTGTACCGAACTCTGCGCCCAGGCTGCCGCCGGCAAGCCGATGAGCGTCGCGCATACCGCCATCGAAAACGTCAGCGAACACGTGTCGGGCGCGACGGCATGGCCGGCCCCGGAAATCGACGGCACAGCTCGGGACGCTTTGGCGCGGTTCGGCATGGAAGGCTCCGGCGGTTCTTGTTTGAAGAAGATTGTCAATTTTGTGAAGCCGTTTGTCAGTCAGAAAAAGGCCGCCGCTCGCTGCTGTGTCCTGGAACCAACGAACGACCGTTTTCCGCACGTTTTCATGTTGCGCGATCGTCAAGACTGGGCGTAGCCGACACGCGGCCACGCTTGGCCGTAGAATCGGGACGACTTCAGCCAACCCGATCACGCTCATGTCCCATCAGACTCGCGCCGTCCTCACTGGCCACACCCGCGGACTCGGCGCCGCGCTCGCGGAGCTTCTGCTCGCGCAAGGCGTCGACGTGCTCGCGATCTCCCGAAAGCGCAACGACGAACTCGCCGCGCGCTATCCCGGCCGCTTGCACGAAATCGAACTGGATCTCGCCGATCTGACGAAGCTCACCGAATGGCTGTCGGGCGAAGCCTTGTCGGGTTTCGTTTCCGGTACGGCGCGCGTGCTGCTCGTGAACAATGCCGGGATGCTGGCGCCGGTCGGCAGTCTCGCGGTTCAGGAACCGGCTGCCGTCGCGCGGGCGGTCAGCGTGAACGTCGCCGCCCCGCTGATGCTCGCGGCGGCGGTGGTCCAGGCGACCGCGCCGGCGACGGATACGCGCATCGCCCATATTTCCAGCGGCGCCGCACGCAACGCCTATCCCGGCTGGAGCATCTACTGCGCGACCAAGGCGGCGCTCGATCATCACGCGCGCGCGGTCGCGCTCGACGGCGATCGCGCGCTGCGCATCTGCAGCGTCGCGCCGGGCGTCGTAGATACCGAGATGCAGGCCGAAATCCGCGGTACGGAACTCGAACGCTTTCCGTTGCGTGAACGCTTCGACGCGCTCAAACGCGATGGCCAACTCGCAACGCCCGAACAGTCGGCGCAAAAGGTCGTCGATTATCTGTTGAGCGATGCATTCGGCGACACGCCGACGGCGGACGTCCGCGATTTGAAGTGACTGCAGGGATTATTGAAGCCAGCGGCTTATGAATGCCTTATGGCTCGCGCGCGCCGCGTCAGGCCGCTTCGACCGTCGCGCGCGCAGAATCGAACGCCCCACGCGACAGGGCGTCCGCGCGGACATTGCGCGCACGCGGGATCCATTGCAGCCGTACATCACCGATCCGCGCAATGAGCGCACGGACGCGCGCGGCATGATGCGCGAGTGAGCGGATGCCTGCGCCATCCAGCGCGCCGGCGTCATCGATCACGACGCGGCTGTCGCCATAAATCACCGCATCCGTGGCGCCTGCGCGCTCCGCCGCCTCGAGCACGGCGATGAGCGCGAGATATTCCGCCGCACTGCTGTCGCCCATGCCCGCGGTGACGCTGATCTCGACGGTTTCTCCCAGCGGCCCGATCAGCACGCCGCCGATCCCGAGCCGGCCCGGATTCGGCAGCGCGGAGCCGTCGAACCAGCCGCGCCATCCGTGGGTGTCGATCTCGGTATTGCGCCTCGTGCGATTCGCGCGTTCGGCGCGCCGGCTTTCGCGCGAACGCAGCACGTCGGCGTGTCGGGTTTGCGCGGCGCGGCGCGCATCGACCAGATCGCGCAAGGATTGCCCTGCCGCCGCTTTTTCCAGAGTCCTGACGAGCGCCACATGTTCGGAAATCGCCGCGCCTTTGGCAAGCCGGCGGCTCAGCACACGCTCCCTCTTGTACGCAACGGCAAGCAGTTCCTCGAAAGCAATCATGGGTGTCGACGGGATTGAACGAATCCCGAGCTTAGCAGACGTCCGTGACGCGTCATGGTATGACCGTTGCTGATTGAAACGCATCCCCACAACCAGTCAGGGAGCGGATCATGATTGAATCGACGGAGCCGTCTTCGGCAGGCGCGAAGATCGTTGGCAAGGGCGCGGCGACGGCCGCGGGCCCAGGACCCGATGTCATGGCGGCGAGCACGCTCGACGGTAATTCGGTGATGAGCAGCGACGGCCATGACGTCGGCTCGCTGAAGGAAATCATGCTCGACGTGACGAGCGGACGCGTCGCGTATGCAGTGCTGTCGAGCGGCGGCTTTCTCGGCATCGGCGATAAGCTGCTGGCCGTGCCGTGGAGCGCGCTCACGCTCGATACCGACAACCGCTGCTTCAGACTCGACGCGACCGCCGAACAGGTGCGCAACTCGCCGGGCTTCGACAAGGATTCGTGGCCGTCAATGGCGGACCGCGTCTGGGCGAGCACCGTGCATCAGCATTACGGACGCGAGCCCTACTGGTCGAGTGATCGCGCGAGCGACGTCAGCCCGAGCGGCGCGATCCCGCCAGGCGGCGTGGATGCGCCCGAAGCGGGCGGCGTGAAGCTATAAACAAAAGGGAATTGCCGCCGAACGGCGGCCGGGATGCGGCGAAGCGCGTGCGAGCGATCAGTCGCGACGACGCTCGCCGACTTGAACGTCGGTGTTTTCCGTTTCGCCCATCAGCGCGCGAAGGACGTCGCCCGCGAAATCCTCGATGGCGAAGTGCCATTCGAGCGAGCCGACCGGGAAGTCGTTCGGACTGCACTTGCCCTGCGCACGTCGGATCGCTCCGACCGAAAGGCTCAGCGCGCGTGCGTGCTGAAAGTGCGGGTCGTCCGAGTCGAGGAACGGGAATTGATCTTTATCCATGACACCCTTAACGGTCCCGGCCGACAAAACTTTAGGCCTGCTTCGAACACGCAATCGTTTGCGCATTTTCGAGCTTGAACGCACCATGCAACCCTACCGAAATCTTGCCGGCAACTCCGGGGTCGAAGCCTTCGACATCCTGCGCGATGGCATCAAGGTGCGCTTTGTCAGCGGCGGGACATACTTGTATGACTATCGCGTGCCCGGTCGCGCGCGGGTCGAGGAAATGAAGCAGCTCGCCCGCGCCGGACGCGGGCTCAGCACATATATTGCGAAGATCGGTGCGGAGTATGCCGAAAAAATCGACTAGCTGCCCGAAGGGGCGATTCTACGCGAGATCGAAAAGTTTTCTTCGGACGAATCGACGTGGACTTCATCGGACGGACGGCAAGTGCGGCACGCTCTCGTTCACTGTCGATTCGAGCTGATGAAGTTGGCGGCGCAGTTTGCTCAGTTGCGCCTGCGAGGCGGCGCGACGCCCTTCCAGTTGCGCCAGTGCCTTGCGTACTTCCTGCTGTTTCAGCGCAACCTCCTGATCCTGATCACTGCCTCGACCGAGGTCGACACGCACGCGCTCGATCTGCGCCTCCGATTCCGCGATGAGACGCGAAAACTGTTCGTTCTGCGCCTCGAGATGCGCGCGCCGCATTTCGGCGTCGGCGAGGCGCATCGCCTGTTCGACGTAATGTCGGAATGCCGGCTCGGCTGCACTGATGTCGCCGGCCTTGAGCACGCGCCAGATCGCGCCCTCGTGATACAGGACGGCGTAGTAGACAAGATCGCGCGGATAGAACAGCAGACTTGCGGAATAGCCGAAGCTCTGAAAGGTGCGAAACGTCGAGAGCACGCCTTGCTGGACGAGCCAATCGACCTCTGTGAGTTGCGCGGCTTGCAGCCCTTGCTTGGAGGGTTGCTGCACCGGAACCGCAGCGGGCCGCAGCGGCGTTACCCGTGTCGAAGAAGCCGTTACCGGGACTTCGTCGGCTTCCGGTTCATCTTGCGCGTGAATTTCAGGCTCGACGAAACGGACCGGATTGTGCGCTTTTTGGCGCAGAAACGTTGGTGCATTGTCGAGCAAGCTCCCTCTTCTGCTCAGCAGGCTTTTCACGATGGCTCCCTGGCTGATCCTTGTTCAGTATCAGCGATCATGCAGTGACGTTGCGGAAAACAGGATCGCAACTTACGTTATTCTAATTTCCTGAATGCAGAACGCGATTATTCTGCATGACGAACGACGTCGATTGGTTCTTGGTCAAATAAGCTGTCGAATCAAGTATAGGCTAGACGTTCGACGTTTCAACCGACCCGAAAGATCGCCGTTGCGGTAAGCGGATTCAAAAAAATAACGCGACGAAATCAGAACGCGCTGATTGAAATTATCGAAACATCAGGAGTGACGATAAGACGCTTGTGTCCCGCTGATTCTCATCTTCGCGATCTGGGCGGAGCGCGCTTTCGACATCAGCGCAACCATGCGCATGATTCTAATGCCCTGTACGCCGCAGGCGTATCCCGGCGTATTGGCGACGCGCGATTCGAGCATGCGCATCACGCCATGCAGATTTTCGATCGGCGCAGGCACGTCGACGCTGATATTAGCCACGTGAGGCATCTCCGCCGGCGGGCGCGGAGCATCCTGTTCCTGTTGGTCATCGGCGAAGAAGTCGGACAGAACTGCAGGCGTTTCGACTCGCTGCGTCTCATTGGCGCGATTCTGAAAAAATTCGTGAATTGATTCGAGTTGCTGCACAGGCGCTTGCTCGACGCGGCGCGCAATCGTTGCACAGCGTTGCAGTTTCCAGTTTTCGCGCTGGCTGGCCAGCGCGATCAAATCCGCGATGCTCGCGCGCATCTCCGCTTCCCGGCGCGCAATTAGTGCTTGCAGCATGTGCGCTTCTTCGCCAGACTCTTCGAGCGAACGATCGCGCCATACCAATAAATCGTTCAGTGAGATCGACATGAAATACTCCGTGGCGTTCAGCCCTTTTGAGTCGGATTCAGGCAATTCGAGATTGTTTGGATCGCGAATTGTAATAGTCGCGCTCTTGATCGCCTACCGAATATGCTATCCGTTTATCGACCGTTTATCGTCGCTTCAGACATAAATAAGGACAGTCCTAATTCGCATCAATGCGGCACGATCGATGCTGACAACCCTGTAAGCGGCGCGACTTGCGCCGGTTTCAAGGAGACGAACATGAAGACCCCCATCATAATTGCCGGAGCGCTCCTCGCGCTCTCCAGCACGGTCGCACTTTCGCAGGAAATGTCGCGCGATCAGTTGATGCAACGCCAGCAGCAAATGCAGCCAGGCAAGAACGAGCCGATGCCCGCTCCGCGAACAGGCGATGCCTCTCAGGGCGGCGTACAGTCCGGCACGTCCGGCAGCGGCACGCTCATGCAGCAGCGCGAGCAAGGCATGTCGCCGAATCAGTCGCAAGGTTCTCAATCTACCGGAACGATCAAGCAGTAACTCACACGGCTTCGTCCACGACGCCGGCCGCGCGCCGGCGTTTTTTTCGTAACCCGCAATCGCCACAGTCAGCCGATAGTTCGTACAGTTAAAGGGGCGCTTCCTTAGTCATACAAACGTCACTCGCCGCTCGTAATAATGCGCGGGGACAATTCGAAGCAGACAGGAAGCGAAATGAAGCTTGCACGAACGCATCGTAGGCATTCCATCGCGGCGCGCGCCGCGCTCGCTTTTTCATTCGCGCTCGCGGCCTGTCACGGCGACGGCGCTTCAACCCCTCCGCCTGCAGCCGCAACACCCACCGCGTTCTCAACGCTCGACGGTCAGATGCCGCTCGTCATCGGCCATCGTGGATTGCCGGGCCTGCGCCCCGAAGAAACGCAGCCGTCCTACGAACTCGCCGCCGATAGCGGCGCCGACGCGCTCGAAGAAGACCTGCATCTTTCGAAGGATTGCGTGCTCGTCGCGCGGCACAATCCGTGGCTCTCCGATAACACCAATATCGCCGATGTGGCGAAGACGAACCCGTCGGTGGCGGCGAGAAAGCGCACCGTGCCCGGCGTGCTCGTCGACGTGAAGTGGCAGTCCACGCCCGACACGGGACCATCGCGGTATCTCACGGACCTGACAAACCCGGCCGATCCGAGGTCGGTGCTGAAATCGCTGGTCGTCGATGGCGAGGATCACACGGGCGACTGGTCGATTACCGACTTCACCGCCGCCGAACTCGGCACGCTCCTCGGCGGCACGACCTACGACGCCGCGAACGAGCGCCCCACCGAGTTCAACGGCAAGTTTCCGATACTCACGTTCCAGCAGATCGTCGATATTGCGAAGGCGAAGAGCGCGTCGACCGGGCGCGCGATCGCCGTGTATCCCGAGACGAAGAACCCGACCTGGAACAACGCCCAGGCGATCGCGAATGGCTGCGGCGCGCCGGGCAGTCATCCGCTGGAAGACGCGCTCATCAGGATTCTGAACGACAACGGCCTCAACACCCGGAACGCGCCCGTGTTCGTGCAGAGCTTCGAGCCGGGCAGTCTTCAATACATGCGCACGCACGGCTTGAATACGAAGGTCGTGCAACTGATCGACGGCTACGACATCGATTTCCGCACCGGCGCGGTGATCTACAACGAAATCACCGACAGCCGGCCGTTCGACTGGACCGTCGCCGGCGACCCGCGCTGGTTCGACGCGATGCTCACGCCTTCGGGACTCGCGCAGATCAAGACCTACGCGGATGGCATCGGCCCGTGGAAACCGCAGATCGTGCCGCTCAGGATCACGCCCTTCCCCGCCACCAATCCCGACGGCACGCCGTTCACCGGCTCGACCCCGCAAGCGGCGACGCAAACCCCGACCAGCGTCATCAGCGATGCGCACAAGGCCGGGCTTTTCGTGCACGTCTTCACGTTCCGCAACGAGAAGAAGTATCTCGCGGCCAGCTATAACGGCGATCCGGCGGGCGAATATCTGCAGTTCTTCAGGCTCGGCGTCGACGGCGTGTTCACCGACTTCGCCAACACCGGCTTCGCGTCCCGCACGGCTTATCTGCGCGAACTCGGCCGCTAGGCTCGCTCACGCTTCGCTTCATCCATCGAAAGGAGAGCTTCATGGTTCGCGCTCGTGCATGTGCCTTGTCGTTTGCGTTGTCCGCGTTGACTGTCGCGTGTTCGTCCGCGTGGGCGGGCGTCGATCTCATCGCGATCGGCCAGTTGAGCGGCAACGCCGCCGATCGCTCGAAAGCGACGGCTGCCCCGCTCGAAAACGGCGCGCCGGGCAATCTGCTCGGCGGACTCGGCTCGGGCCTCGCGTATGCCGGCTGCGACACGTTCGTCGCCGTGCCCGACCGCGGCCCCAACGCGATCTCTTATAACAAGGCCATCGACGACACCGCGTCGTACATCAATCGCTTCCAGACGCTGATCCTGCGCCTCGAAGCCGGCGCGCAAGGCGGCAAGCTGCCTTACACGCTCGATCCGAAGCTCGTCGATACGACGCTGCTCCACGCGCGCGAACCGCTCGTCTATGGCGACGGCGCTGCCGCAAACGTCGGCAACGGCGCGCCCGCGCTGAACGCGTCGGATCACACGCACTATTTCACGGGCCGCTCGGACAACTTCACGCCGACGAAGCCCTCCACCTATCCGCGCGACGCGCGCTTCGATCCGGAAAGCATCCGCGTGGCGCGCGACGGCGCGAGCGTCTTCATTTCCGACGAGTACGGCCCCTACATCTATCGATTCGACCGGCGCACGGGCGAGCGCATCGCGGCCTATCGCGTGCCGGCGTCGTTCGCGGTGACGACACTCTCGCCGATCGGCAACGACGAGATCAGCGAGAACACGTCGGGCCGCGTCGCGAACAAGGGCATGGAAGGCCTCGCGATCTCTCCTGACGGCGACACGCTCTTCGGCGTGATGCAAAGCCCGCTGCTGCAGGACGGCGGCACCAACGGCGCCTACACGCGCATCCTGCGCATCGATCTGCGCACGGGCAAGACGACGCAATACGCGTATCCGCTCACCAACATGGGCACGGCGGATGCGCCCAACTATCCGACGATCAGCGACATCGTCGCGGTGAACGATCACGAGCTTCTGCTCGACGAACGCGACGGCAAGGGACTCGGCGACGACTCGACCGCGAAGATCAAGCGCGTGTATCGCGTCGATATTGCCGGCGCGCAAGACGTGAGTCAGACGAGCGGCGAAAGCGGGCTTGCGCCCTACGCGCTCGCGAAGACGCTCTTTCTCGACGTCGTCGGCGTGTTGAACGCGTACGGCATCGCATCGACGGAGATTCCCGCGAAGCTCGAAAGCCTCGCGTTCGGGCCGGACGTGCGCGTCGGCGGCGTGCTCAAGCACACGCTTTTCATCGCCAACGACAACGACTTCGTCGGCACCGTGAAGGACTCGAATCATCCGAACGGCATCGACAATCCGAATCAGTTCTTCGTGTTCGCGATCGACGCCGCCGATCTGCCGGACTATGTCGCGCAACGTCTGCCCAGCGCACAGGGCCGCGACGACAAGGCTTGCCGATCAGATCGGCATGACCATGATCGCGACGATCACGATCACGCGCATGGTCACGGCAAGTAGGCTTGTCCACAGTTTCAGTGGACAAACGTGTAGATAACTCGCGCGCCGCGCGCCTGTCACGTCGATGCGACGGGCGTTAGGGAAACGCGCGCACGGCCCGCACGAGCATAAACCGTATATACTGTTTTCTCCACACACGCGAGGAGAGAACGGATGAGCACACCGCAAGTCAAGGCGCCGACCAAGAAGGCGTTCCATTTCCCGAAGGGCGCCGCCGACAAGGCCGAGGCCCCCGCGAAGGCCGACGACAAGGTGGCCAAGAAGACGCAAGCCAAGGCGGCCGCGACGCCGAAGACCCGGGCGAAGGCGGCGGCTCCGGCCACGACGAAGAAGACCGCGAAGAAACCAGCCGCGAAGACGCCTTCGGTCGAAGCCGCCGCTGTTGCGAAGAAGACCGCGAAGACCGTCGAGAGCCGGCCCAGAGCAGACGCGAAAACCAGGCGCGTGAAGAAGGAAAAGGTCGTGCGCGACAGCTTCACGATGCCCAAGTCGGACTACGCGAAGATCGCCGCGCTCAAGGAAAAGTGCCAGAAGAACGGCGTGCGCGTGAAGAAGAGCGAACTGCTGCGCGCCGCGCTCGCGATGCTCGACGCCGCGCCCGAGAAGCGTCTCGTCGAAGCGATCAAGGCGCTCGAAACGGTCAAGACCGGCCGTCCCGCGAACGCCTGAACGTCCGGGCCTCAGAAGAGATTT
The DNA here is from genome assembly GCF_964261745.1 of Caballeronia sp. S22. Lineage (NCBI taxonomy): Bacteria > Pseudomonadati > Pseudomonadota > Betaproteobacteria > Burkholderiales > Burkholderiaceae > Caballeronia > Caballeronia sp. S22. The sequence continues at coordinate 2,059,903 of NZ_OZ180035.1, forward strand.
CGGAAGACCCAGTAGAGAGCGGCTGCCAGCGCGATCGAGGCCGGCAAGGTCAATATCCATGCGAGCACGAGGCTGCGCACGGTATTCCATTGCAGCCCCGAGCCGTTGGCGGCCATCGTCCCCGCGACGCCCGAGGACAACACATGCGTCGTCGAGACCGGCAGGCCATAGGCATCGGCGGCGCCGATAGTCAGCATCGCGACCAGTTCGGCCGAAGCGCCCTGCCCGTACGTCAGATGCTGCTTGCCGATCTTCTCGCCCACGGTCACGACGATGCGCTTCCAGCCGACCATCGTGCCGAGACCGAGCGCGATCGCTACCGCGACCTTCACCCACGTCGGAATGAACTTCGTCGCGTGATCGAGCTGCTTCCTGTAGTTGTCGATCACGCTGCGATCTTCGGGCGCGAACGCGGGCGTGTTCGCCTTCTCCATCAGCCGGATCGCTTCGGAAACGAGGTACATGTTGTTGCGCACGTTATCGACCATATCCTTCGGCACCGCTGCGAGCGATCCCGACGCGCCGACCTGGTTCGCGACGATATCGGTCAGTTGCTTCACCGCGGGCAAGGTCGCGGGTGAAAGCTGGCGGGTTCGGACATAGGACTGCGTGTCCTCGCGCGCATCGGAGGAAGGCGGCGCGTTATTCAGATACTTCGCGAAGGTCGCGGATGCCTCGTGCGCCACGGCGACGAAGCTCTGCGTCTCCGAAGGACTCACCGCCTTGTTGAGCGCGTAAGCCGTGGGCACCGTGCCGATCAGAATCAGCATGATGAGGCCCATGCCTTTTTGCCCGTCGTTCGAGCCGTGCGCGAACGACACGCCCGTGCACGTCAGAATCAGCAACGCGCGAATCCAGAATGGCGGCGGATGGTTCTTCTTCGGTTCCTTGTAGAGCGCCGGCACGCGCACGAGCGCCTTCAGGGCGAGCAGCAGCAACGCGGAGCAGACGAAGCCGACGATCGGCGAAAACAGCAACGACTTGCCGACACCGGCGGCCTGTGACCAGTCGACACCGCTCGTGCCGTTCGGCCCGCGCATCAGTTGATTCATCAGTCCCACGCCGATGATCGAGCCGATCAGCGTATGCGAGCTCGACGACGGCAGGCCGAAATACCACGTCGCGAGATTCCAGATGATGGCGGCGATGAGCAGCGCGAAGACCATCGCGAAGCCTGCGCTGCTGCCGACCTGGAGAATCAGTTCGACGGGCAGCAGTTGCAGGATGCCGAACGCGACCGCGCCGCTCGAAACGAGCACGCCGATGAAATTCCACGTACCCGACCAGACCACCGCGATATTCGGTGTCAGCGAGTGCGTATAGATGACGGTTGCGACGGCGTTGGCGGTGTCGTGAAAGCCGTTGACGAACTCGAATCCGAGCGCGATCAGAAGCGCGACGCCAAGCAGAAAGTAAGGTAGTGCGGAACTCATCCGGACGGACTCGAGATCGGTCGCCAGATGCAATCCGACATAACCGACGCCGCCGATGAGAATGAAGAGGAAAACGAGGAGACTGGTGCGGCGCGCGCGTTCGCTAACGCCGCCTTGCTGGGGAAATGCAACATCCGGCATGATCGCCTCGCGCGTTTACCGTAGCGGTGCAAAGCATACGTTCGGCCGACCTTGCCGACTGTGAATCTTTTGTGTCAACACCTCGCGTAAAACTTTCGCCATGCGCAGCCGAGATCCGTGCCGTGGCCGCGAGAACGATTTCATCGGGAAAAGTCCGCGCTGTCATACGAGTGACATTCTGCATGTCTATGTTTCCGGCCAGCACGCCCACCGAATGATGGCGAAAACTGCTGGCGCACGAACGAAACCGAAATATAAAAGAAGCGTCGTGCGATATAAGTGCATACCGAGAGACGATGACACTGAACTTCGACCCAGCGCTTGTTCGCAAGAGCCTGAGCGGTTCGCTCAGCCCTTACTCCGGCGAGTCACGCGCGCGCGTGTCCGATCCGTACGCCCTTCGCGATCAGCCCGTCGCCGATGCTTTCATCATGCTGACCGCCCCGCTCGCAAGCGAAGCATTCCAGCAGACGGAACTGATGGCCGAGCGTACCGACATCGAATTGCTGGAACGGCTGCGTTCGACGCTGAGCCGGCTGCGCGCAATATGGTGGGCGTTCGAACCGCTGCTCGACGAGAAGGAAGCGCGCGTAGTGCGCAAGCGCTTCAAACGTCTCGCAGACATCGCGGGCGAGCCGCATGAACTCGATGCGGCGTGCGATCTGCTCTCACATGCCAACGAGGATTGCACGCGCCTCGGGCCAGTCGTGCGCACACTGCGGCTGGAGCGTCGCGACGCATCGGCGACGAGTTGCGTGACGCTGCGCAAGGCGCACGTCGATGTATTGCTGCGTCGCGCGCTCGCGGATGCGCGGCGGCGTCTCGAGGCGCGCGGCGAGGATCGCACGCTGGAAGAGTTTGCACGCCAGCGCGTCTCGCTCGCCGATGACATGCTCAGCAAGCGGGAACATCGGGCGTCGAAGATGAAGCGTGTGGATGCGAAGACCTTGCGCAGCATCGAGGAAGCGGCGACGAAACTACAATGCCTGCTCGAAATGTTCGCTCCGGTGTTGGAGCGCGGGCATCGGCACACGATGACGCAACTTCTCGCGGCACAGTCCGCGCTCGTGCGACTCCACGACGTGCTCGCGAGCGAGGCGGTCCTGCGACGTGTCGCGCGGGCGCTGAACGACAAGGACGCCATCGACGAAGCGGCGCGCTGGCTCGACAAGACGGCCCGCGACGAATCGCGCGCGGCGCTCAAGCGTCTGCGCTCGCTGCCTCATTCCGTCTGACGCGCGCGCAAGCCGGTCCCTCCTTTCGTCCATCTGCGCTCCCTCCTTCGGTTGGCAGCCGTCATCCGGGTGTTGCGATTGCGGCCGCACCGGCATCCTGAACGCATGGCTGTCGCTCACAGCGACGCCTTCCGTCATCGATATCCGCACAGAGGATTCGCCATGTACTTCGGGACACTCGTCACGCGGGCGCGCGACGATCAGGAAAACGCAACCTGGCAGCGCGACATGGACGCGTCGCGCACGGTCACGCAGGGTCGCTGGAGCGCTTTCTGGCGCGCGTTCGTGCGGCTCTTTGCGTGAGCGAGCGCATCCGAAGGTAAAGGATCGTCGCGTGCCGAGGTAATCGGATTTGTCCGAGCGTTTTTTAATGCTTGAGCGGCTTAAATGCGGACCTTCTGTTTTTACAAGAGCCTAAAAAAATGAAGGAACTGCAGATTTCCGTCGATGCGAACGGCTACGCGACGCTCTCGCAATCGGTGCAGATCAGCGAGCATTGCGCGAGTCGCGCTCGCCTTGGTTTCGAACAGATCTGCGCATATCCCGATTCGATGCGCCGCGACATCCAGAATCTGACCGCCCAGATGATTCTCTTTTCGCACTGAGCTTTTCCATCTCGCTCCACGCCGCGAATGTCATCGTTTCGCGGTGCCTTATCGTTCCAGAACTACATCACAACCATGCGAACACCCAGCGTTATTCTGACGACGGTCACCGTTGCGCTCTTTTCGAGCGCCTCGCCCGCCTGCGCGAGATACACAGAGCAGTGGATGTCGAGCGCGGAGATTGCTCACACTCAGCCAAAGTCTGCTGCACCGCAGAAAAGCAGGAAGGCGGCGCATAAGGCACCGGTTCAGACCGCGGTCACCACGGCGGACGACGATCCTATCGCCGCGTTCGCCCGAAAGCCGGTACGCCATTGAGCGATCTTGAAATTGAAAGGTTTATTGCTCGCATAACGCGACTTATCCGATTCCTTTCTGGCGCGTATCGACTATCCTTCTGAATGTCGTAAGAGGTGGGTTGCATGGGCCGCTACGCCCTGCCATGTGCGAGAGTTCATCGAGCATTATTAGAGGCGCAGCCATACCGGCGCCCACTACTCTTACGACATCCATTCCTGTCTGCCTCCATTTCTCCCGTTCTTTCACGCGCGCGCTTGCCGTGCTGCTGATTGTGCGCGATCAGCTTTATATAGTTATCCGAAATTTTGACTGCGTGACTCGTCGATGAACCAGGTTCGCGACTGCGGTGACGGCTTAGGAAAATGATGAAAGTGCGCGGGGTTCTGAAGTCGAAATCAGACGATCATCGAAACGGCAGCGCTCGACGTTTCGCGCCACGCTGATCGACAATGCGCAAAATCGAATATCAATCGCGCATAAAAAAGCCCTTGAAGATCAAGGGCTTGAGATTCTGGCGGAGAGAGGGGGATTCGAACCCCCGATAGGTTTTACCCTATACACGCTTTCCAGGCGTGCGACTTAAACCACTCATCCATCTCTCCGGAAGACCGCGATTATACCAACTTCCCGCGCGTGCGCCAGCCCCTACGGATGACGAATGTAATCGACGAGCGCCCGCGTGTACGCATCCGGTTTGCGATCGACAAGACTCACCGCGATCGCCACCGCGAAGCCCGCCGGCACACCGAACACGCCCGAGCTGATCGGCTCGATGCCGAACCAGCGCGGCCCCGCGAAGCCCGTCAGTTGCACGAAGAACGGATACGTCGACACGATGTAATACACGCACACGACGAGCCCCGCGATCATCCCCGCGACGACGCCGCGCTGTGTCGTCCGCTTCCAGAACACGCCGAGCACGAGCGCCGGAAAGAGACTCGACGCCGCAAGCGAAAACGCCGCGCCGACGAGAAACAGAATGTTGCCCGCATTGAGCGACGCCACATACGACGCGAGCAACGCGACGCCGAGCAGCAGAATCTTGGAGATCGTCACGCGCCGCTGACTGGACGCGCGACGATCGACCATGCAGTAGTACACATCGTGCGACAGCGCGTTGGCGATCGTGAGCAGCAAGCCGTCGGCCGTCGAGAGCGCAGCAGCCAGCGCGCCCGCCGCGATCAGGCCGGAGATCACATACGGCAATCCGGCAATCTCGGGAGCCGCGAGCACCACCATGTCCGGCTGCATCTGGATGCCGGCCCAGCGCACGATGCCGTCGCCGTTCACGTCGCTGATGCGGATCAGATACGGCTCCACCCGCCGCCACTGCGTGACCCACTGCGGCAGATCCGCGAAGCGATGACCGACGAGTCCCGTCAATATCTCGTGCTTGATGAGCACCGCGAGCACCGGCACCGTCAAATAGAAAAGCGCGACGAAGAACAGCGTCCACCCGACCGAACGCCGCGCGGACGACACCGACGTCGTCGTGTTATAGCGCGTGAGAATGTGCGGCAAGCTCGCCGTGCCGATCGACAAACACAGGAGCAGCGACAGAAAGTTCACCTGATGCAGCCGCGGACTCTCGTCGCCGGAAGAACCGGGCGCGAACGCCTCGGTCATCGGCACGGGCGCGGCGACGCGTTCGATCAATGCATCGCGTTCGCGCGACCATTTGGCTTGCGCGTCAGTGGGATCGCGCGGAAAGGCCGCGAGCTCACGCTCACGCTCGTTGATCTCGCGCAGCGGACCGTTGTGCCGCCGCAATTCGGCGATCTCGGCGACGAGGCGCGCATGCTCGTCGTGGAACGAACGCGGCAGCGCATCGATGCGCTGCTGAATCTGCGCGGCCTGACGCTGAAAATCGGCGCGCACGCGCGCTTCATCGGGCGAGACGGCGACCGCACGTTCGAGCGCTTCGACCCGCTCCATCACGCGTCCATAGTTGAATTGCGGAAACCAGCCGAGCCCTTCGCGATGGGCGATCATCGACACGGGAATCAGCATCGCGCTGATGAGGATGATGTATTGCGCGACCTGCGTCCATGTCACCGCGCGCATGCCGCCGAGAAACGAGCACACGAGAATGCCCGCAAGGCCACAAAAAATGCCGATCGAAAACTCGATGCCGATGAAGCGCGACGCGATCAGCCCGATGCCCTGGATCTGCGCGACGAGATACACGAACGAACAGAGAATCGCCGCGACGGCCGCGAGCGCGCGCACCAGATTGCTGGAAAAGCGCGTGCCGAGAAAATCGGGAATCGTGTAGCGCGCGAGCTTGCGCACGTAGGGCGCGAGCAGGAAAGCGACGAGGCAGTAGCCGCCCGTCCAGCCCATCACGTACGCGAGGCCATCGTAGCCGCTCGCGTAGATCGATCCCGCGAGACCGATGAACGACGCGGCCGAGAGCCAGTCGGCGGCGGTCGCCATGCCATTGAACGCGGACGGCACGCGCCGCCCCGCCACGTAGTATTCGACGAGATCGGATGTGCGCGACAAAAGTCCGATCACCGCATACACCGCGATCGGCACGAACAGGAACACGTAGCCGATCCACATGCCCGGCCCTGTCGTGCGCTCGATGCGCTCCATCAGAAAGATGAAAAGCAGAAAGCCGAGCGTATAGAGCGTGTAGTAAAGGATCAGCCGGTTCGTGAGCTTCATGCTTCGTCGCCCTGTTCCGACCGGGCGGCACGCAAAAGGCGCGCATCGGCGACTTGCATCAGCACGATATAGACGAGGATCAGCGCGACGTAGACGAGAATCGCGCCCTGCGCGCCGAAGTAGAACGGCAGCGGAAAGCCCGCGACGCGTACGTGCTCAAAGCGTTGCGCGAAAAGCGGCAGACCGAACGAGACGATGAAGCCGATCGTCATCAGCACGGCGATCAGCGCGAGGTTGAAGCGCCAGTAGCGCCGATGCGCACGCGCCATCGCCGCCGATACGGGCGGCGGTGAGGCGGGCGTCGGGCTGGAGAAATCGGACATGCGGCTTTTTAACAAAACCGCATGGCGTCGGCAATAAGGATCGACCGCGCCCGCTTCGGGCAGCGGCCGGCGCAGGATCAGCGCGCTTCGCCGAGCTGATCGAGGATGGCGGGATTCTCGAGCGTCGAGACGTCCTGCGTGATTTCCTCGCCCTTCGCGAGCGAGCGCAAGAGACGCCGCATGATCTTGCCCGAACGCGTCTTCGGCAGATTCTCGCCGAAGCGGATGTCCTTCGGCTTCGCGATCGGGCCGATTTCCTTGCCGACCCAGTTGCGCAGCTCGGTCGCGATCTGTTTCGCTTCGTCGCCTTCCGGACGCGTGCGCTTCAGCACGACGAACGCGACCACGGCTTCACCCGTCGTATCGTCCGGCCGGCCGACGACCGCCGCTTCCGCGACCAGCGGATTGGCGACCAGCGCCGACTCGATTTCCATCGTGCCGAGACGGTGACCCGAGACGTTCAGCACGTCGTCGATACGGCCCATGATCGTGAAGTAGCCGGTTTCCTTGTCGCGCACCGCGCCGTCGCCGGCGAGATACAGCTTGCCGCCGAGTTCCTCGGGGAAGTAGCTCGTCTGATAGCGCTTCGGATCGCCCCACACGTTGCGCAGCATCGACGGCCACGGACGTTTGACGACCAGAATGCCGCCCTGCCCGTTCGGCACGTCCTGACCGGTTTCATCGACGATCGCGGCCATGATGCCCGGCAGCGGCAGCGTGCACGAACCCGGCACGAGCGGTGTCGCGCCCGGCAGCGGCGTGATCATGTGGCCGCCGGTCTCCGTCTGCCACCAGGTATCGACGATCGGGCATTGACCCTTGCCGACGTTCTCGTGATACCACATCCACGCTTCCGGATTGATCGGCTCGCCGACGGTGCCGAGAATGCGCAGCGTCGACAGGTCGTAGCTCTTCGGATGCACCTTCTCGTCCGCTTCCGATACCTTGATGAGCGAGCGGATGGCCGTGGGCGCCGTGTAGAAAATCGTGACCTTGTGGCGGTCGATCATTTCCCAGAAGCGGCCCGCGTGCGGATACGTCGGCACGCCTTCGAACATGACCTGCGTCGCGCCGATCGCGAGCGGCCCGTACGCGATATAGCTATGGCCCGTGATCCAGCCGATGTCCGCCGTGCACCAGAAGATGTCGCCGGGCTTCATGTCGAAGGTCCACTTCATCGTCTGCGCAGCCCACAGCAGGATGCCCGCCGTGCTGTGCTGCACGCCCTTCGGCTTGCCCGTCGAGCCCGACGTATAGAGGATGAAGAGCGGATGCTCCGCGCTCACCCACTCCGGCTCGCACGTCGCCGATTCGTTTTCGACGATCTCGTGCAGCCACACGTCGCGGCCTTCGGTCCATGCGACCTTGCCGCCCGTGCGCCGATACACGATGACGTCCTTCACTTTCTCGCAGCCGCCGGCCGCGAGCGCTTCGTCGGCGATACTCTTCAGCGGTAGCGCCTTGCCGCCGCGCATCTGCTCGTCGGCAGTGATGAGCGCGACCGCGCCGACATCGACGAGACGTTCATTGAGCGACTTCGACGAGAAGCCGCCGAACACGACCGAATGCGTCGCGCCGATGCGCACGCACGCCTGCATCGCGACCACGCCTTCGACCGACATCGGCAGATAGATCACGACGCGGTCGCCCTTCTTCACGCCGCGCTTCCTGAGCGCATTGGCGAGGCGCGAGACGCGTTCGAGCAGATCCTGATAGGTGACGTTGGTGACGGTGCCGTCGTCGGCTTCGAAGATGATCGCGTTCTCGTTGCCGCGGCCTGCTTCGACGTGACGGTCGAGACAGTTGTACGACGCGTTGAGTTCGCCGTCCTCGAACCACGTATAGAACGGCGCTTTCGATTCATCCAGCACCTTGGTGAACGGCTTGTGCCAGGTGAGCGTCTCGCGTGCGACGCGTGCCCAGAAGCCTTCGTAATCGCGCTCTGCTTCCGCTGCCAGCGCCTTGTAGGCGTCCATGCCGGAGATTGCCGCACCCGACGTTGCCTTGGCTGACGGCGGGAACACACGTTTTTCCTGAAGAACCGATTCGATCGCAGACATCGACAACCTCTCCTGATGGTGTTTCCAAAATCCGGCGGCGCGCGCATCGCTGAATGGGCTGCGTGCGCCGCATGTTTATGAGGTTCGAACGCGGGAAGCGCGCGGCGTTCCCGTTTCCAACCTTGTCTCCGTTGAACCGTGCCGGGCGGCACGAAAAGCATGTCAGGGCACATTCGGCCGCCCATGACATCCTGCATTGAATTCAAGATAAGCCGTTCAACTTACCCGCTTCTTACGTGGCCGGCCCAACGGGCACGGGGTATACACGGAGTCCACGCGGCTTCTACAATGCGTCCCCACAATCGTAACTGAACTACCCGCGCGGTATCCAGCTTGAATCGCTACGCCCTATTACTCATCGGCTCCATGCCGCTCGTCGGAAGCAACGTCGGCATCGGCAAGTCGATCGTCGCTTCCGTTCCCGTTCCGCTCTTCGCGCTGCTGCGCTTTGTGATCGCGCTCGCGGTGCTCTGGCCGCTGCTGCGCTGGACGAAGATGAAGCGCGTCGCGCGCGGCGAGTGGCTCAATCTTTTCCTGCAGGCATTGTTCGGCACATTTGGTTTTACGCTGCTGATGCTGGGCGGCGTCGCGCGCACGAGCGCGGTCGCGGCGGGCGTCATCACGAGCACGATTCCGGCCGTGGTCGCGCTCTTCGCGTGGATCTTCCTGAAGGAGAAGCCGGGCGGACGCGCGTTCGCGTCCATCGGACTGGCGATCGCGGGCGTGCTCGTCATCAACGTCGCTCAGGCCGGCGACACGGGCGCGAGCTCGTTGCCCGGCAACCTGATGGTGCTCGGCGCGGTGTGCTGCGAATCGCTCTATGTGATCCTGTCGCGCCGTCTCACGCAGACGCTGCCCGCCATCGACATCTGCGCGTACACACATGCCATCGGTCTGCTGCTGATGCTGCCCGTCGGTGCCGCTTCGCTCGCGCAGTTCGACTGGACCAGCGTCGCCTGGGACACGTGGGCGCTCGTCCTATGGTATGGGCTCTCCGCCAGCATCTTCTCGTTCTGGCTATGGATGAAAGGCATCCGCCACGTCGACGGCAGTCTCGCCGGCGTGTTCTGCGCCGTGCTGCCGGTGGCGGCGGCGCTCTACGGCATCGCTTTCCTCGACGAACGGCCGACGCTCGCGCACGGCGTCGCGCTCGCGTGTGTCGTGACGGGCATCGCGCTCGCGAGTTTCAAATCGCGCGCCACCGGAACCGTGCCGAGGGAAACGGGTGTTTAGAAACAGCTAGGCCGTTCCTCAGCGGATTCTGAAAGCTTTCGGCAGGCCCGCGCGGCGACGCGCTACAATAGCGGGCTTCCTGACACCGCAATTGCGCTCAAACGCGCGTTTGCCGGCGCATCGTACGTTTTTCTTCGTCATATTCGCCCGTCATCATTTCCGGTCCGATCCACCTCGACTGAAAAGCCGCCCATGTCCGCTCCCAAGCATTCTTCCGCCTCGCCCTCTCAGCCCGGCTCGATGAAAGTGCTGCCGAAAGTCATCTTCATGAGCCGCTGGCTGCAGGTCCCGCTCTATCTGGGCCTGATCGTCGCGCAAGCCGTCTACGTCGTGTTGTTCCTGAAGGAAGTGTGGCACCTCGTCACGCACGCGATGACGCTCGACGAAACCAACATCATGCTCGTCGTCCTCGGCCTGATCGACGTGGTCATGATCTCGAATCTGCTCATCATGGTGATCGTCGGCGGGTATGAGACCTTCGTGTCGCGCCTCGGCGTGGAAGGCCATCCCGACGAGCCCGAATGGCTCGATCACGTCAACGCGGGCGTGCTGAAAGTGAAGCTGTCGATGGCGCTTATCAGCATCTCGTCGATCCACCTGCTGAAAACCTTCATCAACCCCGACCAGCACACGTTCTACGGGGTGATGTGGCAGGTGATCATCCATGTCGCGTTCCTCGTTTCCGCGCTCATCATGGCGTATGTCGACCGGCTGACCACGCATACGCATCCGACGCACTTTCACAGCGAAACCGTCGCGCCCCGCAGCGCCCTCGACTGAAGCGTCCGACAGAACGCGCACAAATAATTTCGTCCCCCAGAGCCCAAGCCATGACAGTCATCAAGCAGGAAGACCTGATTCAGAGCATCGCCGATTCGCTGCAGTACATCAGCTACTACCATCCGCTCGACTATATTCAGGCGCTCGGCCGCGCCTACGAGCTGGAAGAGAGCCCCGCCGCGAAGGACGCGATCGCGCAGATCCTGACCAACAGCCGCATGTGCGCCGAAGGCAAGCGGCCGATCTGCCAGGACACGGGCATCGTCACGGTGTTCGTGAAAGTCGGCATGGATGTGCGCTGGGACGGTGCGACGATGTCGGTCACCGACATGATCAACGAAGGCGTGCGCCGCGGTTACCTGAACCCGGACAACGTGCTGCGCGCATCGATCGTGAGTCCGCCCGAAGGCGGCCGCAAGAACACGAAGGACAACACGCCGGCCGTGATCCACTACGAGATCGTGCCGGGCGACAAGGTCGACGTCCAGGTCGCGGCCAAGGGCGGCGGCTCGGAGAACAAGTCGAAGTTCGCGATGCTGAATCCGTCGGATTCGATCGTCGACTGGATCCTGAAGACCGTGCCGACGATGGGCGCCGGCTGGTGCCCGCCGGGGATGCTCGGCATCGGCATCGGCGGCACCGCTGAAAAGGCGATGGTCATGGCGAAGGAATCGCTGATGGACCCGATCGATATTCAGGACATCATCGCGCGCGGGCCGCAGGACTGGATCGAAGAGCTGCGCGTGGAACTGCACGAGAAAGTGAACGCGCTCGGTATCGGCGCGCAAGGTCTCGGCGGCCTCGCGACCGTGCTCGACGTGAAGATCATGGCAGCGCCGACGCACGCGGCATCGAAGCCGGTCGCGATCATCCCGAACTGCGCGGCCACGCGCCACGCGCACTTTACGCTCGACGGCTCGGGCGCAGCGAAGCTCGAAGCGCCGCCGCTCGACGCATGGCCGAAGGTCACCTGGGCGCCGAACACGGAAACCAGCAAGCGCATCGACCTGAACACGCTGACGCCGGAAGAAGTCGCGTCGTGGAAGCCGGGGCAGACGCTGCTCCTGTCGGGCAAGATGCTGACGGGCCGCGACGCCGCGCACAAGCGCATCGCCGACATGCTCGCCAAGGGCGAAAAGCTGCCGGTCGATTTCACGAACCGCGTGATCTACTACGTGGGCCCGGTCGATCCGGTGCGCGACGAAGCCGTCGGACCGGCAGGCCCGACCACGGCCACGCGCATGGACAAGTTCACCGAGATGATGCTCGCGCAAACCGGCCTCATCTCGATGATCGGCAAGGCCGAGCGCGGCCCGGTCGCGATCGAGGCCATCAAGAATCACAAGGCCGCGTATCTGATGGCGGTCGGCGGCGCTGCGTATCTCGTGTCGAAGGCGATTCGCGCGGCGAAGGTGCTCGCGTTCGAAGATCTCGGCATGGAAGCGATCTACGAATTCGACGTGCAGGACATGCCGGTGACGGTCGCCGTCGATTCGAGCGGCACGTCGGTCCACAAGACCGGTCCCGCCGAATGGCAGGCGAAGATCGGCAAGATTCCGGTCGCGACGGCTTGATCGCTGCTTAATGGCGGTTTATTACCGCTAGAGACTGTCAGGAGCCGGGCAATCCGCCCGGCTCTTTTCTTTCGAACGCCGCTAGTCGAGAAAGGTTTTCATTCTCAGTTTCGTCTGAAACAAAAAATTTCTACTCAACCTTGGCATTGTCACGCTCAAGGTTTATCTTTTCAGAAGCCCCACGTTAAGAACAGGACACGAAATCATGCAAGGCGACGCGAAAGTCATCGAATATCTGAATTCGCAGTTGAAGAACGAACTGACTGCGATCAATCAATACTTCCTGCACGCCCGGATGTATCAGCACTGGGGCCTCGAGAAGCTCAACAAGCACGAATACGACGAATCGATCGGCGAAATGAAGCACGCCGACTGGCTCATCCAGCGCGTATTCATGCTTGACGGCCTGCCGAATCTGCAGGACCTGCACAAGCTGCTGATCGGCGAAGAAACCAAGGAAATCCTCGAATGCGATCTGAAGCTCGAGCAGATTTCCCAGTCGACCTGCAAGGAAGCCATCGCGTATTGCGAGTCGGTACGTGACTTCGTGTCGCGCGAAATCTTCGAAAAGATCCTGCATGACACCGAAGAGCATATCGACTGGCTGGAAACGCAGCTCGATCTGATCGACAAGGTCGGCATCCAGAATTACCAGCAAACCATGATGGGCGATCACGAGTAATCGCATGCCCGGCGCAGTGCCTTCCCTGAAGCCGAAGGAGCGTGCCGCGTCAGACGCGAGCGCGCCGGTCGGCATTTTCGATTCCGGTCTCGGCGGGTTGTCGGTGCTGCGCGCCGTGCGCGCGACGCTGCCGCACGAACGCCTGATCTACGTCGCCGATTCGCGGTACGCGCCGTACGGTGAACGTGACGACGACTTCATCGTCGACCGCGCGATGGCGATCGGGGACTGGCTCGTCGGACAAGGCGCGAAGGCGCTCGTCGTCGCGTGCAACACGGCCACCGCCCAGTCGATCGCGCTCGTGCGCGAGCGCCTGCCGATTCCGCTCGTCGGCGTCGAGCCGGGGGTGAAACCTGCGGCGGCGGTGTCGAAGTCGCGCGTGGTCGGCGTGCTCGCTACGGCCGTCACATTGCGCTCCGCGCGCTTTCAGTCGCTGCTCGACCGTTATGCGGGCGATTGCCGATTCATCTGTCAGGCAGGACACGGGCTGGTTCAGGCGGTCGAGCGTTGCGATACGTCGTCGCCGGCGCTGATGGCGCTGCTGGAAAGCTACATCGCGCCCATGCTCGACGCGGGCGCGGACACGCTCGTGCTTGGCTGCACGCACTACCCCTTTCTCGATCGCGCAATCCGCGATATCGCCGGGGAGCGGCTGCAGATCGTCGATACGAGTGTCGCCATCGCGCGCCAGCTCGATCGTCTGCTGGACGCTCACGCGCTGAAGAACCTCGCCGCGCCGCCCGACACCCTGCCGCGCTTCTATTCCACCGCCGACGGCGATTCCCAGCGTCAGCTCGCCGCGGCCCTGCTGCAACTCGACGCCAGAGTCGAGCACGTCGACATCCCTTCGCGCCGCACGCGCCTCGCGGAACCCGACATCGTCTGAGGGTTTTTCACGCGCGCCGCCGGTCTTGCTGCGCGCTTTCCCCCGCCAGGCAAGGCTCTCTAGCAATAACCCCGCTAACTTGCGCGCTCTGTTACAAAAAACACCGAGCCTCGCTTGCAAACGCGCCAATACCGAATGATAATAATTCGCATTAACGCTAACTATTGCGAACGATCATGATTGTCTGTGTCTGCAAGTCAGTGTCCGACCGGAAGATTCGAACCGCCATCGCCGAAGGAGTGGATACCTTCGACGAGTTGCAATTCGAGCTCGGTGTCGCGCTGTGCTGCGGCAAGTGTGAGGAAAGCGTTCGCGATGTGATGGCACAAAGCGGCGTCTGCGCCTCGCGCTGTGGCGTCGAGCATCGCGAGCATGTCGCGCCGCTCACGTTCTACGAGCGTCAAGCTGCCTGAAGAAACTCGCGCAGCCGCTGCGCCGCGCACAACCGGCGGCGCCCGTTGTTCTCCAGCGGCGCCTCGGGACGTTTTCTCGTTTCCAGCAAGCCAGGTTACCTTCGAACTTCCGGTCACTTTTAGCCAGCCGCGCAACCCCTTTACCCCTGGAGGGAAAGATGGAACTGCTGATCGGCTTCGTGGCCACCGTGTTTATCTCCCTGCTTATTTTCCGAAAATGACGTCGTCTGGTTTCTTCCGCACCGTGCCTGCGCAGTCGCTGGACCTCGAGTTGGAAAGCAGCGTTTTCAGCAAGCATTCACGCAGTATTGCAAGCAGCCAATAACAATGCAGTCCCCGACCACTACTCCCGCCGCATTTCAGACAGCGCCAGCATCGAACGCCAATCCGCGCGTCATCGCGGCATGCGCCGCTGTCGTCGTCATTCACGCCGCGCTTCTGGGCGTCGCGCTGACGATGCGCCACGAGCCGCTGCCGCGCCCGATCGAAGCCAAATCGATCACCGCGCAACTGATCAGCGAAACGCCGCAACCCGCGCCGCAGCCGGTCGCCGTCGAGACGCCGCCGCCGCCCAAACCGGTCCCGCAGCCCGTTCCGAAGCCGCAGCCCAAGCCGAAGGTCAAACCGAAGATCGAGCCGAAGCCCACGCCGATGCCGGTCACGGAAGCGCCGTCGCAAATCGCCGCGCCCGCGCCCGAGCCGACGCCGCCCGCGTCTGCCCAACCCGCGCCGCCGCCTGCCGCGCCCGCCATCGGCAAGCCGAGCATGGATCTCGCCGCGCCGAAGAATGTCGCGCGCCTCAGCTGTAACATCGCGCAGCCAGACTATCCGGCGACAGCCAAGCGCCGCGGCGAAACCGGCACGGCCGTCGTTCGTCTGACGGTGGGGCTGTCGGGCAAGATCGAAAACATCACGCTGCAAAAGAGCAGCGGTTCGTCGCGGCTCGATGACGCGGCGCTCGAAGCGGTACGCGGCAGCGCGTGCAGCCCGTACAAGGAAAATGGCGAAGCGATTCGCGCGACCGCCACGGTGCCATTCGTTTTCAGTCTGAACGACTGATCGATTTTTTTAGATACAAGGAAGGAAAGAGAAAATGGAAAACTACGGGATTGCGCACGTCTGGGCGCAAGGCGACTTCGTGACGCGGGGCATCGCGCTCGCACTCGTCATCATGTCGGTGCTTTCGTGGACGGTGATCGTCGTGAAGGCGTGGAATGTCGTGCGCCTGAAGCGCCTGACCAAGAACGCCGAACAGGCGTTCTGGCACTCCGACGACTTCAGCGACGGCATCAAGAAGCTCGGCAGCCAGTCGTCGAGCCCGGCGGACAACCCGTTCCTCGCGCTCGCGCTCGCCGGACAAGAAGCCGCCGACCATCATCACCAGACGCAGCCGCATCTGCACGACCGCATGGACGTGTCGGACTGGATCACGCGCTGCCTCAAGGACGTGATGGACGAAGGCGTCGGCCGCATGCAGTCGGGTCTCGCGATTCTCGCGTCGATCGGTTCCACGTCGCCGTTCGTCGGCCTGTTCGGCACGGTCTGGGGCATCTATCACGCGCTGCTGACCATCGGCGCGACGGGCCAGACCTCGATCGATCAGGTTGCCGGTCCGGTCGGCGAATCGCTCATCATGACC
Organism: Caballeronia sp. S22; assembly: GCF_964261745.1. Taxonomy (NCBI): domain Bacteria; kingdom Pseudomonadati; phylum Pseudomonadota; class Betaproteobacteria; order Burkholderiales; family Burkholderiaceae; genus Caballeronia; species Caballeronia sp. S22. The sequence continues at coordinate 2,075,877 of NZ_OZ180035.1, forward strand.
GCGTTCGGCCTCTTCGTCGCGATTCCGGCGGTGCTCGGCTACAACGCCCTCACCCGCGCGAACAAGGGCATCGTCACGAAACTGAACCGCTTCGCGCACGGCCTGCACGCATTCTTCGTCACGGGCTCGAAGCTCTCGTCGACCAAGCGCGCGACGAACGGCTCGACCGACAGCCTGCGTCTCGCGACGCGCGCGTCGTAAGTCCGGGAGACTCGCAATGGCCATGAGCCCTTTCGCCGGAGACGAAGACGACGGCATGATGAGCGAGATCAACATGACGCCGCTCGTCGACGTCATGCTGGTTCTCCTGATCATCTTCCTCGTCACGATTCCGGCCATGCATCACGCGGTCAAGATCGACTTGCCGCACGCGAGCAGCCAGCCGCAGGACGAGAAGCCCGCGCACGTGAATATCGCGATCAAGGCCGACGGCACGACGCTGTGGGACGATCAGCCGATCGACGAAGCGACGCTCAATGCGCGCATCGCGCAGGCCTCGCAGCAGAATCCGCAGCCGGAGATTCATCTGCGCGCGGACCGTCAGGTGGCATACGAGAAGGTCGCCGATCTGATGTCGGCGGCGCAGGCAGGCGGACTGACGAAGATCGGTTTCGTCACGGAGCCCAAGAGCGGCAAATAAGGCGGCAAGCAGGCAAATAAGCGCTCGCGCAAGCCTCAAAAGTAAAAGGCCTTCATCGTCAGATGAAGGCCTTTTTTCGTGCGCACTCGGCGCATTCGGGTGAGGCGGTCACTTCGGGTTCGAATAGCCAGAGCCAGAAGTTCCGTCACATGCGGCAGCCGTGGTCGACACGGACAGCGCAATCAACCCTATCAGGCTAACTATCAGAGCAGCCGTGAGTTTTCGCATAAGGAGCTCCTTAGCGAAGGAGGTTTCAATATACCGCTGCGATGAGGGACGTTCAATTGAATCTGACCATCGCAAACGCGCGCTTCAATGTCATAAACCAATGACAAACGCGGATGCGGTCAAACTGTTTCCCGTTCCGGCGTTTCCTGAACAGGACATTCTCCGGGGAAGCGCTGACCGCTACCTATCGACTCGACGAGAAAATCCACGAAAGCGCGAACGGCCGGGACCATGCCCTGGCGCGACAGAAAAACCGCATACAGTTGCGGCGACGGAAACGTCCAGCCCGGCATCACCGGCGAGAGTTGCCCCGTTCGCAGCGGTGCGCCGTACATCATCTCGGGCAACGCCGCGATGCCGACACCGCGCATCACGGCTTCGCGGATCATCGACAAGTCCGCCGTGACGAGCCGCGGCTCGTGCTCGAACTCGTGGCGCGTGCCGTCCGGCGCGATAAGGCGATAGACGTGGCGGCCATCGGCGGAGGGCGTGTCGATCGTGTCGTACTGGGCGAGCTCGGCGGGCGTCATCGGCGGCGCGTTCGACTTCAGGAGCGACGGCGCCGCAACCAGCATCTGCTCCGTGCGCCACAGCGGCCGCGCGACGACGTTCGAACTCGCGGGCGGCTCCGAGCGCACGCGCAGCGCGACATCGATGGCATCCTCGAACAGATCGACCACACGATTCGTCACGCGCAGCACGACGCGCACTTCCGGATAACGATGCATGAAATCCGGCATCACTGCGGAGAGAAACGTCTGCGCGATCGTCACGGGCACGCTCACGCGCACGGTGCCGCGCGGCGAATCGCGCAGGCTCTGCACGACGTTGACGGCCGCCTGGGCCTCCGCGAGCATCGCCTGGCAATGCTGGTAGAAGAGCTGTCCGGCTTCGGTCAGCGCGAGCTTGCGTGTCGAGCGCTGCAACAGGCGCACGCCGAGCGACGCTTCGAGCTCAGACACACGCCGCGACAACCGCGACTTCGAGATGCCGAGCACGCGCTCCGCAGCCGAAAATCCGCCGTGCTCGACGACGTGCGAGAAATACATCAGATCGTTCAGATCATGCGAGTCGGCTTTCATGGTCGCTCGGGAGACAGGGATTCGAGTTGACGCGGTTCGTTATCGCCAGCGCGACAATCCATTGCGCGGCAGCGTCTTTTACCGTGAAACGCGGCCCATATAATAGACCTGTGTTTCAAATTTATCGCTATTCCCCTATTTCCGCATATTCGACACGAGGCAACCATGTCCACCAGCCGCAGCATCGAACGCATCATTCCGGCGACCCGCACTGTCGAAGGCGGCGGATTTGTCGTGCATCGCCCGTTTCCGACCCGTCTTCTGATGGATTTCGACCCGTTCCTTCTCCTCGACGAAATGGGCCCCGCCGATTACGCGCCCGGCGAGGCGAAGGGCGCGCCCGACCACCCGCATCGCGGTTTCGAGACCGTGACGTACATGCTCGAAGGCGAGTTCGGCCACAAGGACTCGGCGGGTCATTCGGGCACGCTGCGCCCCGGCGACGTGCAATGGATGACCGCGGGCGCGGGCGTCGTGCATAGCGAAATGCCGGCCGAGGACTTCACGCGCCGTGGCGGCCGCGTGCACGGCCTGCAGCTATGGGTGAACCTGCCGCAGCGCGACAAGATGATCGCGCCGCACTATCAGGAGATTCCGTCGACGGAGATTCCTGTCGCGACCAGCGAAGACGGCAAGGTCAGCGTGAAGGTGATCGCGGGCGAGGCGCTCGGCGTGAAGGCCGCGATCGAAACTCGCACGCCCATTCTGTATCAACACTTTTCGCTGAAACCGGGCGCGCGGATCGAGCTGACCGTGCCACGCGATTACCGCGTGTTCGCGTATCCGCTGTCGGGCACCGCGCTGTACGGTCCGCAAAGCCAGCCGGTGCGCGCGCAGCAGATGGTGATCTTTCGCGACGACAGCGATACGATCGTTCTCGCCGCGAGCGATGAACCCGTCGAACTGCTTCTGATCGGCGGCGTGCCGCTGAAGGAGCCGGTGGTGCGCTACGGCCCGTTCGTGATGAACACGGAGGATGAGATCCGTCAGGCGGTGGTCGACTATCAGGCGGGCCGGATGGGCGCGATCACGCACTGAGCGTCCTCGCCGACGTACCAGCGCGCAATCGACGAGACGGTGCGGCATGAACGGACACATTGCGTCACAATGACCGTTCTTGCCGCGCCGTTTTTCGTCATTCTTGCAGTCCCTCTCAAAACAAGGAGCAACGCATGGCCGGACCTTCCGTGACCGCCGACATCGGCAATATCGACTATCAAGTCCGCCTCGCAGATGGCACGCATTCATGGATCGCCGACGAACCGGCCAGCCTCGGCGGCGGCGATACGGGACCGGAACCGGCGTCGCTGCTGCTCTCGAGTCTCGGCGCGTGCACGTCCATCACGCTGAAGATGTACGCGAAGCGCAAGGAATGGCCGCTGGAAGGCGTGCACGTCGAGTTGTCGATGAAGAGCACCGCGGAAGGTACGAACATCGATCGCCGCATCTCGCTCCAGGGTGCGTTGTCCGATGAACAGCGGCAACGGCTTTTGCAAATTGCCAATGCGTGCCCGATCCACAAGGTTCTGTCCGGCGCGATTCGCATCGACTCCGGTCTCACGCCGCAGTGATGCATCGCGGGCACCACGAACGTCCAAGGAAACGTCGTCTTGAATTTCGAACACCTGATCCAGATCAACGATCCGCTCAACCCGCTCGTCGATTCGCTCACGCCCGAACAGCTTTGGGAAGGGCTCGTCCTGCGCGCGGAACAGCCGCAATTATTCGTGCTGGGGCTGGATAGCTGCGACATCCTCTCGCGCGATGGCGACACGATGGAGCGCGAACTGCACTACGGCCAGGCCACCGTGCGCGATCGCGTGACGCTGACGCCCGGGTCGAGCGTGCGCTATGACATCCTGCCGACTGCCGATTACGTCGGCGGCTCGCTGACGATGGCGATCGTGCAGCCCGACTCGCTTCAGCTATTCCTGCGCTTCACCTACAGCACGACGCTGCCGGAGAACGAAAACGCCACGCCCGATGAGCGTCAGACGCAGGAAATCGTGAAGTCGGCTTATCGCGAGTCGGATATCGACACCGTGCGGCTGATTCGCCAGTTCGTGCACGGTCGCAAGGACGAGAGTCCGCTGCATTGAGCGTATCGCGCGATGCGGCGGCGATTGCTTCTCCGCCGCATCGAGCCTGGCTATCAAAAGTTGCGCTTCAATCGGAAAGTCTAGTTGCAAATAGGAATAGTTATCATTTACCATAGACCCATCGAATCAACGAACGCACACTTCCGACATGACCGACACGCTGCGATCCTCCACGCTCAGGCTGCGCCGTCCGGCTGTCCGCGACGCCGCGATCACCCGCCCGAAGGCGACGACCGTCACGACGGTTCACGTCGCTCACGCAGCGGAAAGCAACGGGGAGCGCTCGCTCAAGAGCGACGCGCTGCTGCAGGGACGCAGCCACGTGAGCATCGTGCATAACGGGGAAACGTATCAGTTGCGCGCGACGCGTCTGGGCAAGCTGATCCTGACGAAGTAACGCGCAAGACACGCAAGAACAGCAGGACGTACAGGGTATTGTGGGGACCACCTCGCCAAGAGGTGTTTGGCCTTAGCCAGCGAGGACGACTTGCACGCGAGAATTTAGACCCCTTCGTGCAAATACCAGCCAGTCGTCGATAGCAAGCGAAGCCGCTTTTTTTGGTTCCTGCTTGGGTTCTCACGATGCGCGCCGACGAGCGCCGCATCGGAAACAGAATGGCACGCCTTCGCGACGAAGACGTGCCATTTTTATTGCGCGCATCGCGCGAAAGCTTCAGACGTTCTCGATACCCAGCGCCGCGATACCCGCTTTCGCGATCTGCGCATCCTGATCCGACTTCACGCCCGACACGCCCACCGCCCCGACGATATCCGCGCCCACGAAGATCGGCACGCCGCCTTCGAGCATCGCCGTCATGGGCGCGCTAAGGAATGCCGTGCGGCCCTGCTTGATGGTGTCTTCGTAGACCTTGGTTTCGCGGCGGCCCAGCACGGCGGTGCGCGCCTTGCCCGTCGCCATTTCGACGGTGCTCGCGCCCGTCCCGTCCAGACGATGCAGATGCAGCAGATGCCCGCCATCGTCGACGATCGCAATCGTCACGTTCCAGTTGTGCTCCCTGGCATGCGCCTCCGCAGCGGCGGCCATGGCCTTCACGTCTTCATCGGTCAGTACGGGTTTGGTTCTCACTTCTCGCTCTCGTTGCCGCGCGTGACGGCGTGGACGGTTTATCGACTGAAGCCCCAGAACATCAGGTACCACGCGCTGTCCGCGACGGCCAGCGCAGCGACAAACCATACCATCGTGAGCACGCGGGGAACAAGCGTCGGCGAGTAGCGGTTCGTCACGCGCCACGCGAGCCACGCGCTCCACAGATTCGCCGCGCCGAGCAAACCGAGGCGCAGGCCCGGCACCCACCACAACGGCAAATGCTCGGCACGCAAGAGCGATACCGTGGTCGCGGACAGGCCGAGAAACACGCCGACGCCCGCAATCGGGATCAGCGCGAGCGTCAGGTGGTGCAGGCGCGTCGCGTTCATCTTGCCGAGCATGCGCGTGCCCATCGCGAGGAGCGCGAGCAACGCGGTGCCATACACGATCCCCGTCACGACGATATAGCCGATCACCATCGTCCCGTCGAGCCACGAGAAGACGTCGTTCTGCTCCGGATAATGCGTGAAGAGGAACCACGGCGCGTTGGTATCGAGCGGCCAGAGAATATTGCGATCGATGAGCCACGCCGCGAGATATTGCTTCAGGTCGACGAACCACGTGCTCACGGTCCAGTGGAACGCGCCGATCGCGATACCGAGCAGGCCATACAGAATCAGCGCCGTGTCCCACGGATTCGCGGCCTTGTCGCCGAGCGTCACGACTTCTTCCGACGGCGAGCGCCACTTGAGGGCGATCGCATCGCGATGGCCGCTGCATCGGCCGCACATGTGGCAGTCGGCGGCGCCCTTCATGTTGCGCAGCGGGACGAGCGGCGCGCAGTTGATCGGAATGACGCGATGACCATGCTCGCCCTCTTTGTACGAGCGTCGCCAGGCGTCTTCGCTGACCTTGTAGTGGAACGGCGCGAGCCGCGCGAGCAGCGAGAACACGCCGTTCACCGGGCACAGATACTTGCACCACACGCGCTTCTCGCGGCCATACAGCACGCCGATGATCATCGCGCCCACGGTCGAGCCGCCGAGCACGAGCAACACCGCTTTCGGATACTGATAGACGCTGACCATCTGGCCGTAGATGGTCGTCAGTCCGAACGCGACGAAGGGCCAGCCGCCCCAGCGCATCCAGCGCGGAATCGCCCAGCCGCGGCCGAACTTGCTCGCGAACTCCGACAGCGCGCCCTCGGGACACAACACGCCGCACCAGACGCGGCCGAGCATGACCATCGACAGCAGCACGAACGGCCACCAGATGCCCCAGAACACGAACTGCGCGGCGAGCGTGAGATTGCTCCACAAATGCGCGGAGCCATCGGGCAGCGGCATCACGGCGGGAACGGCGATCAGAAACGCGTACACGGCAACGACGACCCACTGAATCATGCGGATCGCGCTGCCGTGACGTTGCATCCAGTGACCGGCTTGTTGCAGCCGGCCCGGTCTAGGTATCACAGAACTCATGCTGGACGGCTTGCCGCCTTTTGTTTTTGCGCCATCCGGTTTTTCGAATGGCGCATCAGGAGATAGATGACGATCCAGTACAGCGCATACGCGACGAGGTTCATGCCCGCCGGATGCGCGCGATAACCCGTGAGTGTAGCAACGAGCGAGCCGAAGGTACTCGAATCGTCGAGCAGCCACGACGTGTTCCACACCTGATTGACGATCACCGGCAGCACTTCCATGTCGATCAGCTTGTCGACGCCGGTCTCGAACAGGCCCGCCGCGAGAAACAGCAGCATGATCTCGGTGACGCGGAAGAACGAGCGCCACGAGAAGATCTTGCCGCCGAGCTGCAGCACATAGAACGTCAGGAGCGCGAGGCCGAAGCCGATGATGATCGCGACATACTGCGACACGTCGACATGCCCGGACTGGCCGAAGCCGACGCCATACAGAAACACGGCGGTTTCGCTGCCCTCACGCGCGATCGCGAGCGCGACGAGCAGCGCGATGCCCCACCAGTGCCCGTCTTGCGTGCTCTTTTGCAGCGACGACTCCATGTCGCGCTTCAGCGTGCGGCCGTGGCGCTTCATCCACAGGACCATCTGCACGATCAGCACGCACGCGACCAGCACCATCGCGGTCTGGAAGTAATCCTGCGCATTGCCCGACAGCACTTCGGTGAAGCCGATCAGCGCGGCGCCCAGCGCCACCGCCGCAACCAGGCCGATGACGACGCCGGCCCACAGATAAGGCAGGCCGCGGCGCGCCTGATGATCGCCGTTCTTCAGCCACGCGTAGAGAATGCCGACGACGAGCAACGCCTCGACGCTCTCCCGCCACACGATGAAAAGTACCTGCCCCATTCCAAACCTCCAGCAATTGCACTTCGATCGGCCGCGCGCGACATGACGCCTCGTGCCGGCACGACGCTTATTTCGCGACGATCACGCCCTGCGCGGACTGATGAAAGTCGTCGAAGAACTTGTATTCGCCCGGGTCCAGCGGCGCGATCACGACGAACGAATCGGCGCCCGGCGCGAGGACTTTTTCCTTGCGCAACTGAACGCTTTCGAACTCGGCGGCGCCCTTGCCGATGTTGTGCACTTCGATCTTGATGCGCTGCCCCGCCGGCACCTCGATGCGCGCCGGGTTGAGCTTGCCGTCGTTCATTTCGAGCTTGAACGTCGGCAGGTCGGCGGCGAACGCGGTCCCGGAGGCAAACACGGACATCGCAAGCGCGGCCACCTGAATTTTCAGTTTCATGCGTACTTCCTGAGGATGAACGCGCCCGGTCCGGGATGCCGGGCGCCTGCGACGATCAGTAACCGCCCTTCTTGCCGATGCCCGCGAACGGGAAGTCGTATTCGATCGTGAACGGCTTGAACCACGGACCCACGCCCGTTTCCTTGTCGGTGTGACGGCCGAACGCCATATGACCTTCCTGCGAAGGCGGCGAGATGTGCAGCTTCAGGTGATACTTGCCCGGGCCGAAGAGCTTCACGTTATCGCCGTAATGCGGGCCGTCGCTCGCGACCATCGGCATCAGGTCGCCCTTGAGGGTCTGGGTCGTACCGACCTTCGTGAGTTCATACGTGACATTCAGATACGGCATCCAGTCGCCTTCGGCGAAACCGGTCGGGTTGTTTTTGACCGCGTGGATGTCCGCCTCGAGGTGGATGTCCGAATCCGACGCCTTGCGCATCATGCCTTCCGGCGCCATCGTGATCGGCTGCAGGTACACGGCGCCCGTTTCCATGCCGCCTTCGATGTGCTGCTTGCCGATCGGATATTCGGCGGCCGATGCTGCCATCATCGCCGTGAGACCTGCGGCGGCGACGAGGCCGCGCACCAACGTTGAACCCATCAGAAACTCCTTGTTGTTATCGACTGGCGCGCGTGCCACGCGAGCCCTGCCACTGAAGTACCGGACCGGCGCGCCGGACGCCTCAAGGAGAAGCGTCGGCCGGAGCAATACCTCCCGTTGGAACGTCCGCAATCGACATGTCGCAGAGGCGCGTTAGCACAACTCTGTGAACGTTAATACGAACCATTCTCAATGTTCGTCAGTTTAGCATCGTTCGACACCCGCAACAATTTGAGCGAGCTTACAGACCCAGACGCGGCAAGGCTTTTCGCGGAATCGCGCGATTTCCAAAAGCAATAAAAAAGCGCGGCGAACCATTCGGTTCGCCGCGCTTTCCGGCTTTCAGCGCAATTCCACTTACATAAAGCTTACTTTCCGCCGATGCCGCTCACATGATCGCCGACGTTCGCGCCGAACACACGCTGTCGCAGGAGCGCCAATTGGTCGCGGGTCTGCGCCGCCTTTTCGAATTCGAGATTCTTGGCGTGATCCATCATCTGCTTCTCGAGGCGCTTGATTTCCTTCGAGATCTGCTTCTCGGACATGTCTTCGAACTTCGCGCGCGTCTGCGCTTCCTTGAGTTCGGCGCGGGCTTCGTCGGCGTTGTAGACGCCATCGATGATGTCCTTGATGCGCTTTTCGACGCCGCGCGGCGTGATGCCCATCTTCAGGTTGTGCGCGATCTGCTTCTCGCGGCGCCGCTCGGTTTCGCCGATCGCGCGCTTCATCGAGTCCGTCATGTTGTCGGCATAGAGAATCGCCTTGCCGTTCACGTTGCGCGCCGCGCGGCCGATCGTCTGGATCAGCGAGCGCTCGGCGCGCAGAAAGCCTTCCTTGTCGGCGTCGAGAATCGCGACGAGCGACACTTCGGGGATATCGAGACCCTCGCGCAGCAGGTTGATGCCGACGAGCACGTCGAACGTGCCGAGCCGCAGGTCGCGGATGATTTCCACGCGCTCGACCGTGTCGATGTCGCTGTGCAGATAGCGCACCTTCACGCCGTGATCGGCGAGGAACTCGGTCAGCTGCTCGGCCATGCGCTTCGTGAGCACGGTGACCAGCACGCGCTCATGCACGGCGACGCGCGCGTTGATCTCCGACAGCACGTCGTCGACCTGCGAACGCGCCGGACGCACCTCGATTTCCGGATCGACCAGACCGGTCGGCCGCACGAGCTGCTCGGCCACCTGCCCCGCCTTCTGCTTTTCATAGTCGGCGGGCGTCGCGGAAACGAAGATCGCCTGACGCATCTTGCGCTCGAACTCATTGAACTTGAGCGGCCGGTTATCGAGCGCGGACGGCATGCGAAAACCGTAGTCGACGAGATTTTCCTTGCGTGCGCGGTCGCCGTTGTACATGCCGTTCAACTGGCCGATCAAGACGTGCGATTCGTCGAGCAGCATCAGCGCGTCGGGCGGCAGATAGTCGACGAGCGTCGGCGGCGGCTCGCCAGGCGCCGCGCCCGAAAAGTGCCGCGAGTAATTCTCGATGCCCTTGCAGAAGCCGAGCTCCTGGAGCATTTCCAGATCGAAGCGCGTGCGCTGTTCCAGCCGCTGCGCTTCGACGAGCTTGCCGCCGCCATGGAAAAACTCGAGCCGCTCGCGCAGTTCGAGCTTGATGGTTTCGATCGCGCGCATCACGGTATCGCGCGGCGTCACGTAGTGCGACGACGGATAGACGGTAAAGCGCGGAATCTTGTTGCGCACGCGGCCGGTGAGCGGATCGAAGAGCATCATCGATTCGACTTCATCGTCGAAAAGCTCGACGCGCACCGCCATTTCAGCGTGCTCCGCCGGGAAAATATCGATGGTGTCGCCGCGCACGCGGAACGAGCCGCGCTGGAAATCGGCTTCGTTGCGCGTGTACTGCATCGCGATCAGACGCGCGATGACGTCGCGCTGGCCGAGCTTGTCGCCCGTGCGCAGCGTGAGAATCATCTTGTGATACTCCGACGGATTGCCGATACCGTAGATCGCGGACACGGTCGCGACGATCACGACGTCGCGGCGTTCGAGCAGGCTCTTCGTGGCCGAAAGCCGCATCTGCTCGATGTGCTCGTTGATCGACGAATCCTTCTCGATGAAAAGGTCGCGCTGCGGCACGTACGCTTCCGGCTGGTAATAGTCGTAGTACGAGACGAAGTACTCGACGGCATTGCGCGGAAAGAACTCGCGGAACTCGGCGTAAAGCTGCGCCGCGAGCGTCTTGTTCGGCGCGAAGACGATCGCCGGGCGGCCCATGCGCGCGATCACGTTCGCCATCGTGAAGGTCTTGCCCGAGCCGGTCACGCCAAGCAGCGTCTGGAACGAGAGACCGTCCTCGATGCCTTCGACGAGCGTCGAAATGGCTTCGGGCTGATCGCCCGCGGGCGGATACGGCTGGTAGAGCTGGAACGGCGAACCTTCGAACGTGACGAACTTCGATTCGTCCAGTTCTTCGGGTGATGCGATGAGAGTGTCGGACATGAGAGATCGAGAGAGTCAACGTCTGCGCAAACAAGCATTCTAGCGTCGTACGCAATGCGCGCGCTCGCCATGACGTGACCGGGATTCGGGAGGCTGATCGTCGTCAGATTGGGCATGGATCGGGAATCTCAACCGCGCACCTTCGCGCCCTTTTTTATTGTCGATTTCGCGTGCTTCGATATAAAAAAGGGCCGAAAAGCACGCGCATTCGCACCATATTCGTCCGAAAAGCCACACCGGATTCGCTACAATGTGCGACTGGCATAACGGTTTTGGGCCGCTTATCGCCACACATCATCCGTTTGCATCCTGCCGCACGTCCTTCCCTCACTGCCGATAGATCATGTCTCTTTTCTCTGCCGTCGAACTCGCTCCCCGCGACCCGATCCTGGGCCTCAACGAAGCCTTCAACGCCGATACGCGCACGACCAAAGTCAATCTGGGCGTCGGCGTGTACACGAACGAGGAAGGCAAGATTCCGCTCTTGCGCGCCGTGCGCGAAGCCGAGAAAGCGCGCGTCGACGCTGCGCTGCCCCGCGGATATCTGCCGATCGACGGCATCGCCGCCTATGACGCGGCCGTGCAGAAACTGCTGCTCGGCGACGACTCGCCGCTGATCGCCGCGGGCCGCGTCGTGACGGCGCAGGCGCTCGGCGGCACGGGCGCGCTCAAGATCGGCGCGGACTTCCTGAAGCGTCTGAATCCGAACGCGATCGTTGCGATCAGCGATCCGAGCTGGGAAAACCACCGCGCGCTCTTCGAAGGCGCCGGTTTCGAGGTGGTCAACTACCCGTACTACGAAGCCGCCACGCATGGCGTGAACTTCGACGGCATGCTCGCGGCGCTCAACGGCTACGCGCCGGGCACCGTCGTCGTGCTGCACGCGTGCTGCCACAACCCGACGGGCGTCGATCTGTCGGACGATCAGTGGAAGCAGATCGTCGAAGTCGTGAAGGCGAAGAATCTCGTGCCGTTCCTCGACATGGCCTATCAGGGCTTCGCGGACAACATCGACGCGGACTCCGCCGCCGTGCGTCTCTTCGCCGCCGCCGATCTGAACGTGTTCGTCTCGTCGTCGTTCTCGAAATCGTTCTCGCTGTACGGCGAGCGCGTCGGCGCGCTGTCGATCATCACGACGGGCAAGGAAGAATCGGCCCGCGTGCTGTCGCAACTCAAGCGCGTGATCCGCACCAACTATTCGAACCCGCCGACGCACGGCGGCTCGATCGTCGCGGCCGTGCTGGCGTCGCCGGATCTGCGCGCGACCTGGGAACAGGAACTGGGCGAAATGCGCGATCGCATCCGCGCGATGCGCAACGGTCTCGTCGAGCGCCTGAAGGCGAGCGGCGTCGATCGCGACTTCTCGTTCGTCGGCAAGCAGCGCGGCATGTTCTCGTACTCGGGCCTGACGGCGGCGCAAGTCGATCGTCTGCGTGAGGAATTCGGCATCTATGCCGTGAGCACCGGCCGTATCTGCGTGGCCGCGCTGAACACGCGCAACCTCGACGCCGTCGCGAACGCCGTCGCCGCCGTGCTGAAGTAAGCCGTTCCGGCAGCTTCCAAATGAAAATGGCGCCCTTCGCGGGGCGCCATTTTTTGTGCGCGTCGAAAGCGGCGATTCAGAGTGTCTTTTGCGCGGACGTCACGGCGGGCGTCGCGTCGTCGTCCTCGACGAAGCCTAGCGAAATCGCGCGTGCGAGCTCCGCGCTCACGCCGGCGACGCTGGTTTCCTCGTGGCGCATGGCCGCGCTGCCGCTTTCGCCGGCGTGCATGCAGAAAGCCAGCGCGATCGGAAGTACGATGGCGACGGGCCAGTAGGTCGATATTGTCTTTTTCATGGGACTGCCTTTGGTCGAGATGTCGCAGCGGGTAACAAGCATTAGTGACCCATTGCCGGACACTTCGAATTTTACGGAATCGTCCCGATCTTAAAAAGCCATTGAAAAGCAAAGGATTGTTGCGTTCGCGACAACAAGCATGTCTGGTGAATGCGCGCCTCCGCTCGCGTCTTTATGACGCTTTGCCGTCATAAAGGCTTACAAAGTTGTTGGGGACATCCGCTCACCGATGCTGTCTCATACAGTAATGGTTCGACAGGTTCTATCAAGATCATGAAATCCGCAGTTGCTGGTCTTCTTATCGCGTCATCCGCAGCATTTCTCGGCGGCTGCGCGGTCTATCCCGATGGCTCGTCCTATGGCGGCGGCTATCCCGGTGTCTACGACGATCCGGGTTACGGGGGATATTACGGCGGACCGCCGGTGGTTCAGCCGGGCGTCGTCGTCGGTGGCGGTTATTACTCGGGGCCCGCGTATTACGGACCGAACCGAAGCCGCTATTGGGATGACGGTCCGGGCTGGCGCCGGCCGCCGCCCGGCGGCTGGCATGGTAATCAGCAACCGCGCGATCGTGGTCCGGGCGGGCCGCCGCCGCAAGCGGGCGGGAACGGACACCCGAACGGACCGCCGCCGCAGGCAGGCGGCGGACGGCCGCCAGCCCCTCCGCCTCCACAGGCGAGCGGCGCGCCGATTCCCAAGGCTGTCGGCGGTCAACCACCGGGGCCGAATCGCGCCCCGCCGCCATCGGCAAATGGCGGCAACCGCGAGAGCGGAAACTCACGCGGCTTCCTCGGACGCTACGGCGGATAAGGCGAAAGGCGCACTCATCGATACGGGCCACGGCACATTGCCGTGGCCTTTTTCTATCCGAGATGCGAGTGCTGCGCCTTGTACAGCTCTCTGAAGGTCCGCCCGACCGGCGCGGGCATGTCGCGCGTACCGGTCCATCCACCGCCAAACGGCAAGCGCGAAATCGCTTTCTTGCTGCCACCCATCCGTTCGAGCACACGCACGGCGAGCTTCGTGAAGAGCGCATACGCAACCGGTCGTTTCGCGAGATAGCCCCAGGCCGCGAGCGCGGCGCGTTCGTTCCACGGTCGCAGGCGGCGCTCCATCTGCTTTTCGCGCAATTTGCGCAGTAAATCCGACAACGGAATGCCCACCGGGCACACGCTGTTGCATTCGCCGCAGAGCGTCGCGGCTTGCGGCAGATCCAGCGCCTTGTCGATCCCGACATACGCAGGCGTCAACACCGATCCCATCGGGCCCGGATAGACCCAGCCGTATGCATGTCCGCCGATCTTCTGATAGACCGGGCAATGATTCATGCACGCGCCGCAGCGGATACAGCGCAGCATCTCCTGAAATTCCCCACCGATAAGCCCAGTGCGCCCGCCATCGACGATCACGAAATACATGTGCTCCGGCCCGTCCGATTCGTCCGGCGCGCGCGGCCCGGTCAGAAGCGAGAAATAGTTCGAGATCGTCTGCCCGGTCGCCGAACGCGGCAAGAGGCGCATTGCGGTCGCGAGATCCTCGAGCGTCGGCAGCACCTTTTCGATGCCCGTCACCGCGACATGCACGCGCGGCATCACCGTGCACATGCCTTCGTTGCCCTCGTTCGTGACGACGGCCACCGATCCCGTTTCTGCGATCAGAAAGTTGCCGCCCGTCACGCCCATATCGGCCGACATGAAATGCGGGCGCAGCACTTCGCGCGCCTCGCGCGTCATCTCGGGGATATCGGTCAGGCGCGGCTTGTTGTGCGTTTTCGCGAAGAGATCGGCGATCTGTTCCTTATCCTTGTGGACGACCGGCGCGATGATGTGGCTCGGCGGCTCGTTGTCGTTGATCTGCAGGATGTATTCGCCGAGGTCGGTCTCAATGGACTGCACGCCCATCTCGCCGAGCACGCGATTCAACTGCATCTCTTCCGAGACCATCGACTTGGTCTTGATGACCTTTTTCACGTCGTGCTTGCGAGCGATATCCGCGACGAGTCTCGCCGCGTCCTGCGTCGATTCGGCGTAGAGCACCGTGGCGCCGCGCCGGGTCGCTTCGCGCTCGAAGGTTTCGAGCCACACGTCGAGATTGTCGAGCGCACGATCGCGCCGCTCCTTGAGCGCCGCGCGGGTCGCCTCGAAGTCGATGTCCCGCACCGCGCTCGCGCGCGCGCTGACGAACTTGGTCGAGAGCTTCGTGAGATTTTGTTGCAGGCGCTCGTCGGCGAGTTTGGCTGAAGCGCGCGCCTTGAAATGCATCGTCTGGACTTGCATGTGCGGTCTCTCTTTCAGGATGCGCTCACGCGCGGCCTTGCGCGTCGCCGGCAAGCACCTGCGCGATGTGCAGCACGCGCGTCGACGTATCGCCGGTGCGGCGCAGGCGCCCTTCGATGTTCAACATGCAGCCGAGATCGCCGAGCACGACGGTGTCCGCCCCGCTCGCCTTGATGTTCGCGCACTTTTCATCGACGATCGCGGTCGAAATGTCGCCGTACTTCACCGCGAATGTGCCGCCGAAGCCGCAGCAATGCTCGCAGCCCGCCATCTCCGTGACCGGAACGCCCGCCTGCGCGAGCAGTTCGCGCGGCTGCGATTTCACGCCGAGTTCGCGCAATCCCGAGCAGGAATCGTGATAGGTCACCATGCCGTCGAATGCGCCGGGCTCCATGCGCGCCTTCGCGACATTCACGAGAAAATCCGTCAGCTCGAAAACACGCGGTTGCAGGCGCGCGAAGCGGCCCATCAGTTGCGGATCGTCGCGAAAGAGATCGCCGTAATGCGCGCGGATCATGCCGCCGCAGGAACCCGACGGCACGACGACATAGTCGAACTGCTCGAACTCGCGCAGCGTTTTTTCGGCGAGATCGCGTGCGAGCGGACGGTCGCCCGAATTGTAGGCGGGCTGGCCGCAACACGTCTGCGAAGGCGGCACGACGACTTCGAAACCCGCCCGCTCGATCAGCTTGATCACCGAGAAGCCGATTTCAGGGCGCATCATGTCGATGAGACACGTGACGAATAGTCCGACTCGCATTGGGGGCGTTTCCTGTTTTGTAGAAGTGATTGAACGCACCGACGATTATCCGCGAAAGTCCCGCCCGTCGTGCTCGCGCCGGTCCGCGAGCATCATTGACGAAGGGCATCTTTTTGACCGGCGTTCGCTTTTTTCACATTATGAGATACAATCGCCATTCCGCTGTTTGACGCATCAACCGATTTTTCACGATGAGCGATACGAACCCGGAATCCAAAACGTCCATTCAGGTGATCGAGCGCATGATGCGTCTTCTCGACGCCCTCGCCGACCACACTGACCCCGTCAGCCTGAAAGAGCTGTCCCAGAGCACGGAACTGCATCCGTCAACCGCGCATCGCATCCTAAACGACATGGTGCTGTGCCGTCTCGTCGATCGTTCCGATCCGGGCACCTACCGGCTCGGCATGCGGCTGCTCGAACTCGGCAATCTCGTGAAGGCGCGTCTCTCGGTACGCGAGGCCGCGATGCCGCCGATGCGCGAGCTGCATCGTCAGACCGGGCAGACCGTCAATTTGTCGGTACGGCAAGGCGACGAGATCGTCTATATCGAGCGCGCGTATTCCGAGCGCTCGGGCATGCAGGTCGTGCGGGCGATCGGCGGCCGTGCGCCTTTGCATCTGACGTCGGTAGGAAAACTGTTCCTCGCCGCCGACGAAGCCACCCGCGTGCGCGCCTATGCGATGCGCACCGGTCTCTCCGGCCACACGCAGAACAGCATCACCGACCTCTCGAAGCTCGAGCGCGAACTGTCGCTGGTGCGCCAGCAAGCCTGCGCGCGCGACAACGAGGAACTGGAGCTCGGCGTGCGCTGCATCGCGGCCGGCATCTACGACGACACCGGACGGCTCGTGGCCGGTCTGTCGCTGTCCGCACCTGCCGATCGTCTGCAGGACGCCTGGCTCAAGCAACTGAGCCACACCGCGCTCGAAATCTCGCAGTCGCTCGGGTATCACCCGGAACAGGCGGCCGCCGAAGCGCCGCACGCGCACCGCTGAACCGCGCTCCATGAAAAAAACGGGATTCGTCTTTCGACGAATCCCGTTTTCTTGTGAGTCGGCCGCTAGAGTCGGCGAAAGTCAGACGCTCAAGGATTCGCGCCGCTGCCCATATCGGCGCTCATGATGTGCGGCTCGCCGAGCGTATCGAGAAACGAGCGCAGGCGGCCCGCATCGGCGAAACGCGAGTACTTGCCGTACGAGTCGAGCAGCACGATCACGACCGGGCGGCCGTTCACGTTCGCCTGCATCACGAGACATTCGCCCGCTTCGTTGATGAAGCCCGTCTTCTGCAGGCCGATATCCCACGACGCATTGCGGATCAGCGCGTTCGTGCTGTTGTAGGCAATGTTGCGCTTGCCGGTGAACACGTCGTAGCTGCGATCGGTCGAGAACTTGCGGATCAGCGGATATTGATACGCCGCGTTCACCATCTTCACGAGGTCGCGCGCGCTCGACACGTTCTGGCTCGTCAGACCCGTCGAGTTCTCGAAGTGCGTGTCGGTCATGCCGAGCGACTTCGCCTTCGCATTCATCGCGGCGATGAACGCCGGACGGCCGCCCGGGTAATAACGCGACAGCGCAGCCGCCGCGCGATTCTCGGATGCCATCAGCGCGATGTGCAGCATGTCCTCGCGATTCAGCTCCGAACCGACCGCCAGGCGCGAACCGGTGAACTTCTCATAGTCGCGGTCTTCGTCGGTGACGCTGATCTCGTCGGTGAGCGGCATGTGCGAGTCGAGCACGACCATCGCCGTCATGAGTTTCGTGATCGACGCGATCGGCACGACGGCGCGCGAGTTCTTGTCGAAGAGCGTCTCGGACGTGTTCTGGTCGACGACATAGGCAACGCTCGAGCGCAGCGCGAGGCTGTCGGGCGTGTCATGCAGGCCGAACGCCTGGCCGACCGACGTCGCACGCGGCTGGAACGCAACTGCGTGCACCGCGCCGCGGCGCGCATGCGGTTCCATGCGATACGACACCCGACGCTTGCGCGAGGCGCGGGGCGCATCGTCGTCGTCATCCGTGGCGGCGACCTTGGCGGCTTTCGCGGCCTTCGGCGCCTTGAGCGTGGTTTTCGCCACGCGTGCAGGCTTTTCGGCTTGCGCGGTGGATTTCTTTGCGGTCTTGGTTGCCGTGGCGGTCTTTGCAAGGGCTTCAGCCGGAGCCGCTGCGAAGGACGTCGCTACTGCGATGGAGACAGCGATGGACAATGCCGAGCGCACTGCCACGCCATGCACCACCTTCAACGACGAAAACATTTCGGTTTTCATTAGTGTTCTGTTGGGCGGCTGGAGGGTACCGCCAAGTGTAGTGAAGCAACGAAATTTAAGCAATATTAAGCACTTATCGGCACTCGTTAAACTGAGTTGTAAGCCTGGATTGCATATTGCCGATCAACAGCGCGCCTCGATCGGAAAAAAACGATCGTCCCGGCGGAACCGTGCTGCCAAAAGCGCGCTTTTCTACACGACGGCAAACGCACTATCGGCAAAACTTTCCACGACTTTAGTTAAACGTGTGAACCGAATCGGACAAAACGCAGAACTTCGAATCGACGGAGGGGCGGTCGGATGCCGCGGACAAACACGCGACAGATCGGACAGCCGAAATGTTAACGTTTCTTCAACAATTTGGTGTACGGCAACATCTTAAAATTAAGACAAACTTCGGAAACTTCTCGTTTTGCATCGCGATAAGACTCGGACTTCGCGCGCGCGGGCAACATCAAATGTTCATCCGGACGTGTTCTCATCCACTTCGGGAAAGCGCAACGGACGCTACCAAAGGCTATGTGCAGCACGGATGCCCAGGGTTTCCACCGATGCCCGTCTCGCACGCTTTTTTAGCAACTAAGTCCTTGTTTAACATACAATTTCGATTCATTGTGCGGCGCACAAAAAGTGCTTGACATCCATCGGAATATCTCTAAAATGGGTCTCATGTTGCGACGCACCAATTGCAGTTGCACCTAGCCGGCCAGGTTCATCGCGCCGGATCTACCCAAACCACGACCCGCGTTTGATGGGTCGGCCATCAGGAGCCTGAGATGACGCTGTTGACCCCCGAGCAAATCGCCGCTGCACAAAAAGCTAACTTCGACACGCTGTTCGGTCTGACGAACAAGGCGTTCGAAGGCGTCGAGAAGCTGGTCGAACTGAACCTGCAAGTCGTGAAGTCGACGCTGGCCGAAAGCCAGGAAAACGCGCAACGCGCGCTGTCGGTCAAGGACGCTCAAGAACTGCTCGCGCTGCAAGCCAGCCTGACGCAGCCGGTCGCGGAAAAGGTGCTGTCGTATGGCCGTCACCTGTATGAAATCGCGTCGGCCACGCAAGCTGAATTCGCCCGCGTCGCAGAAGCGCAGTACGAAGAGCAAAACCGCAAGGTGCAAACGCTCGTCGACAACGTCGCGAAGAACGCACCGGCTGGTTCGGAAACGGCTGTCGCCGTGATGAAGTCGGCTATCACCGCTGCCAACACGACGTACGAAACGGTTCACAAGGCAACGAAGCAAGCTGTCGAAATCGCTGAAAGCAACTTCAACGCTGCCGCTACGGCTGCGACGAAGGCCGCTACGCAAGCGACCGAGCAAGCTTCCCGCGCTGCCAAGAAGTCGGTTGCGTAAGTTTGCCGCCGGGCCCTGCCCGGTTTGATGCAGCACGCATGACGAAGAACCCGGCCACCGTGCCGGGTTTTTTGTCGTTTGTCGTCCGCCATTTGCCCTGCAAATGAAAAAGGCGCGCTCCGGTTAAGGAGCGCGCCTTTGCACTTTCCGAAGCGCGAACGCTTACTTCTTGCGCTGCGGCGGCAAGTCCGTGCACACGCCTTCGTACAACTCGGCGGCCATCCCGACCGATTCGCCGAGCGTCGGGTGCGGATGGATCGTCTTGCCGATATCGGTTGCATCCGCGCCCATCTCGATCGCGAGACACACTTCGCTGATCAGATCGCCCGCGTTCAGACCGACGATGCCGCCGCCGATCACACGATGCGTCTCTTCATCGAAGATCAGCTTGGTAAAGCCCTCGTCGCGGCCATTCGCGATCGCGCGGCCCGACGCGGCCCACGGGAACACGGCCTTGCCGAACTTGATGCCTTCGGCCTTGCACTGGTCTTCCGTCTTGCCGGCCCACGCCACTTCCGGATCGGTGTACGCCACCGACGGAATCTGCAGCGCGTCGAAATACGCCTTCTCGCCGTGCGCCGCTTCCGCCGCGACATGGCCTTCGTGCACCGCCTTGTGTGCGAGCATCGGCTGGCCTACCAGATCGCCGATCGCGAAGATGTGCGGCACGTTGGTGCGCATCTGCTTGTCGACGTTGATGAAGCCGCGATCCGTCACCGCCACGCCGGCCTTGTCCGCGCCGACCTTGCCGCCGTTCGGGCTGCGTCCGACCGCGAGCAACACGAGGTCATAGCGCTGCGGTTCGCTCGGCGCCTTCTCGCCTTCGAAGGTCACGTAGATGCCGTCTTCCTTGGCCTCGGCCTTGGTCGTCTTGGTCTTGAGCATCACGTTCGTGAAGCGCTTGGAATTGAACTTCTCCCAAACCTTCACGAGATCGCGGTCCGCGCCGAGCATCAGGCCATCGAGCATTTCGACGACATCGATGTCCGAGCCGAGCGTCGAATAAACGGTCGCCATTTCCAGTCCGATGATGCCGCCGCCCACCACGAGCATGCGCTTCGGAAGCTGACGCAATTCGAGCGCGCCGGTCGAATCGACGACACGCGGATCGTCCGGGAAGAACGGCAGCTTCACGGCTTGCGAGCCGGCCGCGATGATCGCCTGCTTGAACTTCACGACCTTCTTGCCGTCCGCGCCCTGCACTTCCATATGGTTCGGATCGACGAAACTGCCGACGCCGGTGACCACCTGCACCTTGCGCGCCTTCGCCATGCCCGCGAGACCGCCGGTCAGTTTCTTGACGACGCCTTCCTTGAAACCGCGCAGCTTGTCGAGATCGACTTTCGGCTCGCCGAAGCTGATGCCGTGCGCCGCGAGTTCCGCCGCTTCGTCGATGACGAGCGCGGTATGCAGCAGCGCCTTCGACGGAATGCAGCCGACGTTCAGACACACGCCGCCCAGCGTCGAATAACGCTCGACCAGCACCGTCTTCATGCCGAGATCGGCGGACCGGAACGCCGCCGAGTAACCGCCGGGGCCCGCGCCGATCACGAGCATGTCGCATTCGACATCGGCGGCGCCGGAGTAGCTGCCCGCCTGCGGCGCGGGCGTGGACGCGGACGCCGGAGCGGCTGCGGCGGCTGCCGGAGCGGCCTTCTGAGGCGCGGCCGCGGGAGCCGCGTCGCCGCCTTCGAGCGTCAGGACGAGCGTGCCTTCCGACACGTTGTCACCGACCTTCACCTTCACTTCCTTCACCGTGCCCGCAGCCGGAGAAGGCACGTCCATCGTGGCCTTGTCGGATTCGAGCGTGATGAGCGATTGTTCCTTCTCGACCGTATCGCCCGGCTTCACGTGCACTTCGATGACCGGAATATCCTTGAAGTCGCCGATATCCGGCACCTTCACGTCCTGCACGCCGCCACCGCCCGCAGCCTTCGCGGGTGCGGCGGCCGGAGCCGGCGCGGCAGCGGGCGCAGCGGCAGCACCCGCGCCTTCCGTTTCGACCATCGCGATGACCGAGCCTTGGCTGACCTTGTCGCCCTGCTTGACCTTCACTTCCTTGATCGTACCCGCGACATCGGCAGGCACTTCCATCGTGGCTTTGTCGGTTTCGAGCGTGATGACGCCCTGTTCCTTTTCGATGCTGTCGCCGGGTTTGATATTGACTTCGATGACATCGACATCGGAGAAGTCGCCGATGTCGGGTACTTTTAGTTCGACGAGACTCATGTTGTCCCCTAAGAGATGTGCGGATGGAACCTCAGGGCAAAGCCCCGAGGTTCCGCCGTCGGCCAGATCCGAAGATCAGAGAATGACGCGACGGAAATCGCCCAGAATCGCCGACAGATAAGCGTTGAAGCGCGCGGCAGCCGCACCGTCGATGACACGATGGTCGTACGACAGCGACATCGGCAGCGTGAGGCGCGGCACGAACTGCTTGCCGTCCCACACCGGCTTCATCTGACCGCGCGACAGGCCGAGAATCGCGACTTCGGGCGCGTTGATGATCGGCGTGAAGTGCGTTCCGCCGATGCCGCCCAGCGACGAGATCGAGAAGCAGCCGCCCTGCATCTGATCGGGCTTGAGCTTGCCGTCGCGCGCGAGCTTCGACAGCTCCGCCATTTCCTTGGCGATATCGACGAGGCCCTTCTTGTCCGCGTCGCGGATCACCGGAACGACGAGACCGTTCGGCGTATCGGCCGCGAAACCGATGTGGTAGTACTTCTTGAACACGAGGTTGTCGCCGTCCAGGCTCGCGTTGAAGTCCGGGAACTTCTTGAGCGCCGAGACCACGGCCTTGATGACGAACGCGAGCATCGTGAACTTCACGCCCGCCTTTTCGTGTTCCTTGTTCAGCTTGACGCGCAGTTCTTCGAGCTCGGTGATGTCGGCTTCGTCGTTGTTCGTGACGTGCGGAATCATCACCCAGTTGCGATGCAGGTTCGCACCCGAGATCTTCTTGATGCGCGACAGCGGCTTCGGATCGATCGGCCCGAACTTCGTGAAATCGATCTTCGGCCACGGCAGGAGGCCCAGCTCGCCGCCGCCACCGCCAGCCGGTGCAGCCGCTGCGGGCGCAGCACCTTGTCCCGACATCACACCCTTGACGAACGCGGTGATGTCGCCTTGCGTGATGCGGCCTTTGGGACCGCTGCCGCGCACGCGCGACACATCGACGCCGAGGTCGCGCGCGAACTTGCGCACCGACGGCGACGCGTGGCTCGACGTGCGCGTGCCGTCGCCGGCGGGCATCAGGGGCGCCTGCGCGAGCGCGGACGGCGCCTCTTTCGCGGGAGCGGGTTTCACCGGCGCATCGGACGGCACTTCGACCGGCTTCGCGGGCGCGGGAGCCGCCGCGGGCGCCGCTGCGCCAGCGCCGCCTTCCAGCACGACGATCAGCGTGCCTTCGGAAACCGTGTCGCCGATCTTGACCTTCAGCTCTTTCACCGTGCCCGCTTCGGGGCTCGGCACGTCCATCGTCGCCTTGTCGGATTCGAGCGTGACGAGCGACTGCTCCTTCTCGACCTTGTCGCCGACCTTCACCCCGATCTCGATGACCGGAATGTCCTTGAAGTCGCCGATGTCCGGCACCTTCACTTCGATGGTACCGCCGCCGCTCGCCGCGGGCGCGGCAGCGGGCGCCGCCGCCGGCGCCGGTGCGGCCGCTTCCTGCTTGGCGGCAGGCGCGGATGCGGATGCGCCGCCTTCCAGCACGACGATCAGCGTGCCTTCCGACACGTTGTCGCCGACCTTGACCTTGACCTCCTTCACGGTGCCCGCCGCCGAACTCGGCACGTCCATCGTCGCCTTGTCGGATTCGAGCGTGACGAGCGACTGCTCGGGTTCGACCGTATCGCCCACCTTGACCAGCACTTCGATCACGGGGATGTCCTTGAAATCGCCGATGTCCGGCACTTTGACTTCGATCGCTTGACTCATTATTAGTGTCTCCTGGGTTGCACGCGGGCCTCCTTCCGCTTCGGAAGGAGGCCGCGTCACAACGCACGGGGGCGATGCCTTTAGACGGTCATCGGGTTGGGTTTGGACGGGTCGAGGTTGTACTTCTTGATCGCCTCGGCGACGACCTTGCGCTCGATCGTGCCTTCGTCGGCCAGCGCGTTCAGCGCGGCCAGCGTCACCCAGTAGCGGTCGACTTCGAAGAAGTGGCGCAGCGCCTCGCGCGTATCCGAGCGGCCGTAGCCGTCGGTGCCGAGCACCACGAACTTGTTCGGCACATAGCCGCGGATCTGGTCGACGAGCGCACGGATGTAGTCCGTCGATGCGATCACCGGGCCCTTCGCGCCCTTGAGCAGCGCGCTCACGTGCGGCACGCGCTTCTCTTCCGTCGGGTGCAGCAGGTTCCAGCGCTCGCACGCCTGACCGTCGCGCGCCAGTTCAGTGAAGCTCGGCACGCTCCAGAGATCGGCGGTGACGTTCCAGTCGTTCTTCAGGAGATCGGCGGCGGCGATCACTTCATTGAAGATCGTGCCCGCGCCCATCAGTTGAACGTGCGCCTTGCCCGCGCCTTCGGCCTTCTTGAACGCGTACATGCCCTTAATGATGTCCGAAGCAACGGCATCGCCTTGCGGGATCGCCGGATGCTCGTAGTTCTCGTTCATCACGGTGATGTAGTAGTACACGTCTTCCTGATCCGCGACCATGCGGCGCAGACCATCCTGCATGATGACCGCGAGCTCGTAGCCGAACGTCGGGTCGTAGCTCACGCAGTTCGGGACCGACGCCGCCCACAGCAGCGAGTGGCCGTCTTCGTGCTGCAGGCCTTCGCCGTTGAGCGTCGTGCGGCCCGCGGTGCCGCCCAGCAGGAAGCCGCGCGAACGCATGTCGCCCGCGGCCCAGGCAAGATCGCCGATGCGCTGGAAGCCGAACATCGAGTAGAAGATGTAGAACGGGATCATGATCTCGCCGTGCGTCGAGTACGACGTCGCGGCCGCGATCCAGTCACACATGCCACCCGCTTCGTTGATGCCTTCCTGCAGGATCTGACCCGTCTCCGATTCGCGATAGAACATCAGTTGGTCGGAGTCTTCCGGCACGTACTTCTGGCCTTCCTGATTCCAGATGCCGATCTGGCGGAAGAGACCTTCCATGCCAAAGGTACGCGACTCGTCCGGCACGATCGGCACGACGCGCTTGCCGAGCGCCTTGTCCTTCAGCAGGATGTTCAGGATCCGCACGAAGGCCATCGTCGTGGAGATTTCGCGGCCTTCGCCCGTGCCCTTCAGGAGCGGCTCGAACGCGGAGAGCGCCGGCACCGGCAGCGATTCCGCCTTCTCGCGGCGCGACGGCAGATAGCCGCCCAGGTCCATGCGCTTCTGACGCATGTACTCCAGTTCCTTCGAGCCTTCTTCGAACGTGAGGTACGGCACGTCGGCGATTTGCTCGTCGCTGAGCGGCAGGCGGAACTGGTCGCGGAATTTCTTCAGCGTGTCGATCGGCAGCTTCTTCTGCTGGTGCGTGATGTTCATCGCCTGACCGTGCTCGCCCATGCCATAGCCCTTGATGGTCTTGGCGAGGATGACGGTCGGTGCGCCCTTCGTCTTTGTAGCGGCGTCGAATGCCGCGTAGATCTTGTGCGGATCGTGTCCGCCGCGGTTCAGGTTCCAGATGTCGTCATCGGACCAGTCGGCGACCAGCGCCTTCAGTTCCGGCGTGTTGAAGAAGTGCTCGCGTACGAACGCGCCCGACTCCGACTTGTACGTCTGGTACTCGCCGTCGACGACTTCCATCATGCGGCGCATCAGCGCGCCGGTCTTGTCGCGCGCGAAGAGCGCGTCCCAGCGGCTGCCCCAGATGACCTTGATGACGTTCCAGCCCGCGCCGCGGAATTCGCTTTCCAGTTCCTGGATGATCTTGCCGTTGCCGCGCACCGGACCGTCCAGGCGCTGCAGGTTGCAGTTGATGACGAACACGAGGTTGTCCAGACGCTCGCGGCCGGCCATGCCGATCGCGCCGAGCGATTCCGGCTCGTCCGTTTCGCCGTCGCCGAGGAACGCCCAGACCTTGCGGCCTTCCGTCTTCGCGATGCCGCGCGCCGCCATGTACTTCATGAAGCGCGCCTGATAGATCGCCATGATCGGGCCGAGACCCATCGACACGGTCGGGAATTGCCAGAAGTCCGGCATCAGCCACGGATGCGGATACGAGGAGATGCCCTCGCCGCCCACTTCCTGACGGAAGTTGTTCAGTTGCTTCTCGGTCAGGCGGCCGAGCAGGAACGCGCGCGAGTACACACCCGGCGACGAGTGACCCTGCACGAACACGAGATCGCCGCCGTGTTCTTTCGACGGCGCGTGCCAGAAGTGATTGAAGCCGACGTCATAGAGCGTTGCGGCCGACGCGAACGAAGCGATGTGCCCGCCGACGTTCGTGTCCTTGCCCGCGCGCAGCACCATCGCGATGGCGTTCCAGCGGGTGTACGAGCGGATGCGGTGTTCGAGGTCCTGATCGCCCGGATTCTTCGCCTGCGCGGCGACGGGGATCGTGTTGATGTACGGCGTGTTCGCCGAGAACGGCAGGTGCTCGCCATGCACGCGAGCGAATTCGATCTGTTTCTCGATCAGGTAGTGCGCGCGATCAGGACCGACCGCGGAAATTACGCCATCGAGCGCGTCGAGCCACTCGGCGGTTTCCTGAGGATCGTCGTCCTTGGCGTTGGCGACATATTTGAGAACTTCGTCGGGTACAGCGGACATGCTCGTCTCCTGATGTGAGGAACACTCTGAGAACCGCCGGCGCACGCCCGATCGAAGGCGGGCACTGGCCGCGTGCCGGCAATTCTAAAGAGGGTCCAGACCATGATGCAAGGAATTTTTCAAATCATGAGAGTTAATCTCACCATACGAAAAATTGCTGCAACGCACCGTCCGATAAGACTTTTTTGTTCAGATGTTTCTCCTCCTTTTGCGACAATCCATACTTCTTTACCGTCTTTTTACGCCGATTAACAATCAGGCGCTGCGTTACAATCGCTTCCATGTTGACCGAACGGCTGATCAAACGCTCGGCGAGGGTCGCGCGAAAGCCGACCGACGCCTCGCCCTCCCGCTGGCACCACGGCCCGTGGTGGTCGAACTCCTATTTACTCACGCCGCTCATTTCGATCCTGGTATTCCTGGTCGTGATGAGTCTCATCCTATGGAGCCTGAACCGGCGCGAGCAACAGCAGCAGGAAGACACGCTCTATCGGAATGTCGCGTGGGCACAGCAGCAAATCCGTCTTTCGATGACCGGCGCGCAGGAGCAGATCCAGGCGCTCGCCCGCGACATCGCGACCGGCCACGGCGACCCGCAAACCTTCCAGACCTCGTCCACCGACATCATGCAGGGGCATCCCGAGATCCTCTACATGAACTGGTACACGAGCGAGCATAAGCCCCGCTGGCCGAATACGCCGCTGCCCGTGCTCGGATCGCGGCTCGCGAAGCCCAACGACACGCAGATGGACGAGGCCGTGCAGGCCGCATTCGACGAAGCGCGCACCACCCGCCGCCAAGTCTACTCGCCGTTGCTCTACGACGACCTCGGCAATGGCTATATCACCCTGCAGACACCGGTTTTCCGCGACCGCGAGTTCCTCGGCTCGATCGCGGCGGTGTTCTCGATCGAAGGCGTCCTGAAGCACGACATTCCGAGCGAACTGTCGGCGAAGTACAAGATTTCCATCACCGACCTGAACAACCGCGAGCTCGCGACCACGTCGAGCCGCCCGCGCCTGCCGCGCGACATGTTCTACGACCTGCCGCTCGATCCGCCGGGACAGGGCCTGTCGGTGCGCGTGTATTCGTATCCGCAGCTCACCAACTTCACCAACAACACGCTCGTCTGGCTCGTCGCGGGTTTGTCGTGCTTCGTGCTCT
The DNA here is from genome assembly GCF_964261745.1 of Caballeronia sp. S22. Lineage (NCBI taxonomy): Bacteria > Pseudomonadati > Pseudomonadota > Betaproteobacteria > Burkholderiales > Burkholderiaceae > Caballeronia > Caballeronia sp. S22. The sequence continues at coordinate 2,103,144 of NZ_OZ180035.1, forward strand.
GGAGTCTCTGGAGCCTGTGGAAGCACACGCGCCAGCGCTTCGAGGCGCAACAGGCGCTGTACGCCGAAGCGTTTTTTCGCCGCGCGATGGAAAACTCGGTGCTGATCGGCATGCGCGTGCTCGACATGCACGGCCGCATCACGCACGTGAATCCCGCGTTCTGCCGCATGACGGGCTGGGACGAGAGCGATCTCGTCGGCAAGAACGCGCCGTTCCCGTACTGGCCGCGCGACGCGTATCCCGAAATGCAGCGCCAGCTCGACATGACGCTGCGCGGCAAGGCGCCCTCGTCCGGCTTCGAACTGCGCGTGCGCCGCAAGGACGGTTCGTTCTTCCACGCGCGGCTCTACGTGTCGCCGCTGATCGACAGTTCGGGCCGGCAGACCGGCTGGATGTCGTCGATGACGGACATCACCGAGCCCAAGCGCGCCCGCGAAGAACTCGCCGCCGCGCACGAGCGCTTCACCACCGTGCTCGAAAGCCTCGACGCGGCCGTCTCCGTGCTCGCCGCCGACGAAGCCGAGCTGCTCTTCGCCAATCGCTATTACCGGCATCTGTTCGGCATCCGTCCGGACGGGCATCTGGAGCTCGCGGGCGCCGCGTTCGACGGCGGCTCGCAGAGCTCGTCCGACACCATCGACATGGTCGACACCTACGCGGGCCTGCCCGCCACCGCGCTCACCGAAAGCTCGGCGGACGCGCAGGAAGTCTATGTCGAAGGCATCCAGAAGTGGTTCGAGGTGCGCCGCCAGTACATCCAGTGGGTCGACGGCCATCTCGCGCAGATGCAGATCGCCACCGACATCACGCAGCGCAAGCAGGCGCAGGAACTCGCGCATCAGCAGGAAGAAAAGCTCCAGTTCACGAGCCGCCTGATGACGATGGGCGAAATGGCGTCGTCGCTCGCGCACGAGCTGAATCAGCCGCTCGCGGCGATCAACAACTATTGTTCGGGCTGCGTCGCGCTGGTGAAATCCGGCCGCGTGACCCAGGAAACGCTGCTTCCCGTGCTCGAAAAGACCGCGCAGCAGGCCGTGCGCGCAGGCATGATCATCAAGCGCATCCGCGAGTTCGTGAAGCGCAGCGAGCCCAAGCGCCAGGCCGCGCGCGTCGCGGATATCGTCGCGGACGCGGTCGGTCTCGCCGAAATCGAGGCGCGCAAACGCAAGATCCGCATCGTCACCGAAATCCGCTCGCGCATGCCGGTGATCTACGTCGATCCGGTTTTGATCGAACAAGTGTTGGTCAACCTGTTGAAAAACGCGGCCGAGGCGATGCATGATGCGAAACCGAACGCCATCGATCCGGTGATTCGCGTCGTCGTGCAGCGCATGGACGGCGGCTTCGTGTGCATCAGCGTGGTCGATCAGGGTCCGGGCGTGGACGAGGCAACCGCCGAACGCCTCTTCGAACCGTTTTACAGCACCAAGTCCGATGGCATGGGCATGGGGCTGAACATCTGCCGCTCGATCATCGAGTCGCATCGCGGACGCCTCTGGGTCGTCAACAACGTCGAAGCGGACGGCCACGTGACCGGCGCGACCTTCCACTGCAGCCTGCCGATCGGCGCAGTGGACGGCAGCTCGGGCACAAGCGGCACGGATGCGCAGGACGAACATACGAGACAACAAACAGTTACGGGAGAACTATGAGCACAGTCACCACTCAGGAAACCGTCTTCGTCGTCGACGATGACGAAGCCGTGCGTGATTCCTTGCGCTGGCTGCTCGAAGCAAACGGCTATCGCGTTCAGTGTTTCTCCAGCGCGGAATCGTTTCTCGACGTCTATCTGCCGATCTCGCACTCCGGCGCGATTTCCTGCCTGATCCTCGACGTGCGGATGGCCGGCATGACGGGGCTGGAGTTGCAGGAGAAGCTCATCGCCGAGAATTCGCTCCTGCCGATCATCTTCGTGACGGGTCACGGCGACGTGCCGATGGCCGTCTCGACGATGAAAAAAGGCGCGATGGACTTCATCGAAAAGCCGTTCGACGAGGCCGAGCTGCGCAAGCTCGTGGAGCGCATGCTGGAGAAGGCGCGCAGCGAAAGCACCAGCGTGCAGCAGCAGCGCGCCGCCGCCGAGCGTCTCGGCAAGCTGACCGCGCGCGAGCATCAGGTGCTCGAACGCATCATCGCGGGACGCCTGAACAAGCAGATCGCCGACGATCTCGGCATCAGCATCAAGACGGTGGAAGCGCATCGCGCGAACATCATGGAGAAGCTCTCCGTGAACACCGTCGCCGATCTGCTGCGACTCGCGCTGTCGAACAAGCCTCAGCAGTAACGGCTTCGCTCTCCCGTTCGCGGCCGGCATCGTCATGCCGGCCGCGCTTTCATGGCGCGCCCGATGCCCGCATCGCGCCGTCCGTCCCCTTCCGAAACCCCCGTTGTCGGCGAGAGTGAAACGTGATATTTCCTGAATCACGTTGACACACATCGCGGCCCGCCCGTAATTTGGCCGGACCCACTACCGGACAACGGTCATGCGCGACAAGGCGTCTGCCACGTACTTGCTCGACGGTCAAACGTTTGGTGTCGATACCTTCGAGACCAGCGCGCGCTCTCGCATCGTTCCCTTCGCTTTCATCAAGCACTGCGCATCAGTTCGCCGCCTGTCGGCTAACAACGTGCGCATCGCGCGTGCACCGGAGGACTTGATCTTGAAACGAACCCCTTACATCGTCGTCGGGCATCGCGCGCGCACGCTGCGGATCATCGCGATGAGCGTTGCGCTCGCGTTGCCGCTCGCGGCGCTTCATCCCGGACCGGTGCACGCACAGACGCAGGACGCCGCGAGCACCGCGCCGAAGCTCACGAACCAGCAGCTCGACGCGCTGACCGCGCCGGTCGCGCTCTATCCCGACGCGCTGCTCGCGCAGGTGATGATGGCGTCGACGTATCCGTCGCAAATCACCGAAGCGGCCGCGTGGTCGAAGGCGAATCCGAACGTCAAGGGCGACGACGCGGTCAAGGCCGTGCAATCCGAGCCGTGGGATCCGAGCGTGCAATCGCTCGTCGCGTTCCCTCAGGCGCTCGCGACGATGGCCTCCAAGATCGACTGGGTGACGCAGCTCGGCAACGCCTTCATCGCGCAGCCGAGCGACGTGATGGACTCGGTTCAGCGTCTGCGGCGCGCGGCGCAAAGCGCGGGCAATCTCAAGACGAACGAGCAGCAGAAGGTCACGAGCGCGCCGCCGCCGCCGGGCAGCACGACCACCAGCACGACCGTGATCCAGATCGAGCCGGCCAATCCGCAAGTGGTCTACGTGCCGACCTACAACCCGACGGTCGTGTACGGCACATGGCCCTATCCGGCCTATCCGCCGGTCTACGTGCCGCCGCCTCCGGGATATGCGATGGCGTCGGCGTTCGTCGGCGGCCTCGCGTTCGGCGCGGGCGTCGCGGTCGTGAATTCGCTGTGGGGCAATTGCAACTGGGGTCACGGCGATGTCAACGTCAACGTGAACCGCTACAACAACATCAACACGAGCAACCGCATCAACGCGAACAGCAACAACGTGCGCTGGAACCGCAACGATCCGCAGTTCAACCGGACCAACGTCCAGAACCGGCAGAACACGTTGAACAACGCGAATCGCGACGCGAACGCCAACCAGTTCCGCGGCCGCGAGGACGGGCGCGCGCAGGCGGCCCAGACGCTGCAGCAGCGCACCGGGCAAAACCTCAACGAGCCGGCCAGCCAGCGCGTGCAGAGCATCCGCCAGGGCGGCGGAGAGAACGCGCGCAACACGAGCGACCTGCGTCAGCGCTCGCAGGACGTGAATCGCGATAACGCGCTGCGCGGCGCGGGCGACGGCAACGGCGCGCGGCAGGACATGCAGCGCGGACAGGCGAGCCGGGAGTCGTTCGCCAATCAGTCGCATAACCGCGGCGGCGGTGTCGAGCGTCAGGCAGGCGGCGGGCTTGGCGGCGGCGGTGGTGGTGGCGGCGGATTCCATGGAGGCGGCGGAGGCGGCGGCGGCGTGCAACGCGGCGGCGGCGGAGGCGGCGGATTTCACGGAGGTGGCGGCGGAGGCGGCGGCGGGTTCCATCGAGGCGGCGGCGGAGGAGGATTCCGCCGGTGATGATCGCGTCCATCGTCAAACGCCGCTTAGGCAGCGAACGCCAGATCCAGGAGCCCGACATGAAAACACTCGCCTCATCGAAGAAGCCATTGCTTCGCGCACTTGTTGCCGCGTCGCTCGCGCTCGGCGCGACGTTCGCGTACGCGCAGGCCGTGTATCCCACCGCGGAAGCGGCCGCGCAGGCGTTCACCGACGCCATCGCGACCAACGACGAAACCGCGCTCTCCAAAGTCCTCGGCAAGGACCACGGGCGCTACGTGCCCGAGGGCAGCATCGGCGAAGAGGACATCTACGCGTACCTCGCCGCGTGGGCGCAACAGCATCGCATCGTCGAGGATACGCAGCCGCTCGATGGCCGTCCGGCCGCCCACATCGAAGCGGGCACGAGCGGCTGGACCCTGCCGATTCCGCTCGTGAAAGTAGCGAAAGGCTGGCGCTTCGACATGCCCGCCGCGCGCGACGAAGTGTTCACGCGGCGTATCGGCCGCAACGAGCGTTCGGCGATGCAGGTCGCGCTCGCGGTCGTCGCCGCGCAAAGCGACTATCAAAAGACGGCCGGCCGCTACGCCGACCGTTTCGTGAGCACGCCCGGCAAGCACGACGGCCTCTACTGGCACACCGCGCCGGGCGATCCGGAAAGCCCGCTCGGTCCGCTCGCCGCGACGATGCCGAACAAGCCTACCGACAAGGACGGCTACTACGGCTACCACTACCGCATCCTGACGGCGCAGGGCGCGAACGCGCAGGGCGGCGCGAAGAACTATCTGCAGGACGGCAAGCTGACGAACGGCTTCGGCGTGATTGCGACGCCCGCGCGCTACGGCGAGACCGGCGTGATGACCTTCATCGTCAATCAGGACGGGCAGATCTACGAGAAGGATCTCGGCCCGGCGTCCACACGCGCGGCCGCGGCGATCAAGTCGTTCAATCCGGATTCGTCGTGGAAGGTGGTGACGCCGTGAGTCCCGGCGAGGTGTCGAAGATGGCGGGCCGGAACGCACGATAGCGCCCGGCGGTATAATTTCGCCCTTCCCAGGGGCGCATTTGCCGCGCATTTGCCGACGAGGCGCCCAGCACCATGCGCGAGCGCCGCGCACCGCTGCCGCACGAAAGCGGCGGGCACGGCGTCGGCTTCACGCCCTCGCGCGCCCTCGCCCATCCTCGATCCGATTCGCCATGACCGCCCAACTCATCGACGGCAACGCCCTTTCCAAGACCCTTCGCGCCGATGTCGCCCAGCGCGCCGCCGCACTCACCGCCCGTGGACACAAGCCGGGCCTGGCCGTCGTGCTCGTCGGCGACAATCCCGCGAGCGAGGTCTACGTGCGCAACAAGGTGAAGGCCTGCCACGACAACGGCCTGCACTCGGTGATGGACCGCTTCCCCGCGACGCTCGCCGAAAACGAGCTGCTCGCGCACATCGCGAAGCTCAACGCCGATCCTTCGATCCACGGCATTCTCGTGCAACTGCCGTTGCCCGCGCATATCGATAGCCACAAGGTCATCGAAGCCATCGCGCCGGAGAAGGATGTCGACGGCTTTCACGTCGCCAACGCGGGCGCGCTCCTGACCGGCAAGCCGCTCTTTCGCCCGTGCACGCCCTACGGCGTGATGAAGATGTTCGAGGCGCACGACATCAGCCTCAAAGGCGCGAACGCGGTGGTGATCGGCCGCTCGAACATCGTCGGCAAGCCGATGGCGCTCCTCTTGCTCGAAGCCGGCGCGACCGTCACCATCTGCCACAGCAAGACGCGCGACCTCGCGAAGCACACGCGCGACGCCGATGTGATCGTCGCCGCGGTCGGCCGCCGCAACATCCTGACCGCGGACATGGTGAAGCCGGGCGCGACCGTGATCGATGTCGGCATGAACCGCAACGACGAAGGCAAGCTGTGCGGCGACGTCGATTTCGCGGGCGTCAGCGAAGTGGCCGGATTCATCACGCCGGTGCCGGGCGGCGTCGGCCCGATGACCATCACGATGCTGCTCGTCAACACGATCGAAGCGGCCGAACGCGCGGCGCAGGCGTGAACATCGGCGCGGGGCGGCATTAATCGGCCCCTTAAAAACAATCGATTGGAATTTGCCCCGCCCGCCCCAATAATCTCGGAGAGAGCCGGCGCGGCACGCGTCCCGTTCCCGGCTTCGTCCAACATCAGAACGGGAGAGTCATGAGCGATACCACGTCCACCCCGGCAGCGGCCAATCCGCTGCTCGATTTTTCCGATCTTCCGCGTTTCGGCGAGATTCAGCCCGCGCACGTCACGCCCGCGCTCGACGTGCTGCTCGCCGATGCGAAAGCCGCCGTCGACCGCGCGAGCGCGCCGGACACGCCCGCGACCTGGAAGGATGTCGTCGAGGCAGTCGAGCAGGAATCGGAAAAACTGTCGCGCGCGTGGGGCGTCATCGGCCATCTGAACGCCGTCGCCGATACGCCCGAACTGCGCGCCGCGCACGCCGAAAACCTGCCGCGCGTCACCGAATTCTCCGCGAGCGTCGGGCAGAATCTCGCGCTCTACGAGAAGTACAAGGCGATCGCCGCAGGCCCGGAATTCGCCGGTCTGTCGGCCGAGCGCAAGAAGATTCTGGAGAACTCGCTGCGCGATTTCCGCCTGTCGGGCGCGGAATTGCCCGAGGATCGCAAGCCGCGTTTCGCGCAGTTGCAGGAGGAGCAGGCAGCGCTCTCCAAGGCGTTCTCCGATCACGTGCTCGATTCGACCAACGCGTACGCGTACATCGTCACGAAGGAAAGCGATCTCGCCGGCCTGCCCGACGACGTGATCGAAGCAGCCCGCGAAGCCGCGCAACGCGATGGCAAGGATGGCTGGAAGTTCACGCTGCATTTCCCTTCGTATTTCCCCGTGTTGCAATATGCCGAACATCGCCCGATGCGCGAGGCGATGTATCGCGCGTACGTCACGCGTGCGTCGGAACTGGGCGGCACTTATGGCGACGGCAAGGCCGAATGGGACAACACGGCCAATGTCGTCGAGAACCTGAAGCTGCGCGAGGAAGAAGCGAAGACGCTCGGCTATCAGAACTTCGCGGAAGTGTCGCTCGCGCCGAAGATGGCCGAATCGCCCGCGCAAGTCATCGCGTTCCTCGAAGATCTCGCCACGCGCGCCCGCCCTTACGCCGAAAACGACTGGATGGAACTGCGCGCGTTCGCCGCGACCGAGCTCGGCATGCCCGAACTGCAGCCCTGGGATATCGCGTATGCAGCCGAGAAGCTGCGCCAGAAGCGCTACTCGTTCTCCGAGAACGAAGTGAAGCAATACTTCCCGCAGGAAGCCGTGCTGAAGGGCCTTTTCAAGGTCACCGAAACACTTTTCAACGTGTCGATCCGCCGCGACGAAGCCGCCGTGTGGAACCCCGACGTGCGCTTCTTCCGCGTCGAGAACAAGGACGGCACGCTCGTCGCGCAGTTCTATCTCGACCTCTACGCGCGCGAGGGCAAGCGCGGCGGCGCCTGGATGGACGACGCCCGCTCGCGCCACAAGCGCACGCAAGGCGGCGTGCAGACGCCGGTCGCCTATCTCACGTGCAACTTCTCGGCGCCGGTGGGCGGCAAGCCCGCCTGCTTCACGCACGATGAAGTCATCACGCTGTTCCACGAGTTCGGGCACGGGCTGCATCACATGCTGACGCGCATCGACGAGCTGGGCGTGTCGGGCATCAATGGCGTGGAGTGGGATGCGGTCGAACTGCCGTCGCAGTTCATGGAGAACTTCTGCTGGGAGTGGGACGTGCTGACGGATATGTCCGCGCATGTCGAGACCGGCGCGCCGCTGCCGCGCGAGCTGTTCGACAAGATGCTCGCCGCGAAGAACTTCCAGAGCGGCCTCGGCACGCTGCGCCAGATCGTCTTCTCGATGTTCGACATGGTGCTGCACACGTCCTACGATCCGGCGAACGCGACGCAGAACGTGAACGATCTCGCGCGCTCGATCAACGAGAAGTTCCATGTGATTCCGCAGGCGCCGTTCTCGCGCTGGCCCAACACGTTCAGCCATATCTTCGCGGGCGGCTACGCGGCGGGCTACTACAGCTACAAGTGGGCCGAAGTGCTGTCAGCCGATGCGTACGCCGCGTTCGAAGAGGCCGCGAAGGCCGGCAACGGCTCGGTGCTCGACGCGACGACGGGCACGCGCTATCGCCGCGAGATTCTCGAAGTGGGCGGCAGCCGCCCGGCGATGGATTCGTTCAAGGCGTTCCGTGGACGCGAGCCGGACATCGACGCATTGCTGCGTCATAACGGCATGTCCGGGCAAGCGGCGCACTGATCGTTAGCCGGCTCGACAACCCGGTCCGCAGGCAAGGGACCGGGTTTTTTATCGCCTGTCGATCCTGAAATCGACTTCCGATGGCCGCCCTTCGAGCGCCAGCGTCGCGCGCACGGCGGGGCTTCGGCTGACCACTTTGCCGCGTCGAACGACAGCCGTGCGCGCTGCGCGCAGGCGAATCGCTTCGATGGGATCGCGCGCATCGAGGACGACGCAATCCGCGTTGCAGCCCACTTCGATGCCGTAACCTTCCAGCCCGAGAATGCGCGCCGGACTTTTCGTCACCGCATCGAAGCACGCGCGCATCGCATCGACACCGGTCATCTGCGCGACGTGCAAACCCATATGCGCGACTTCGAGCATGTCGCCGGAGCCGAGGCTGTACCACGGGTCCATCACGCAATCGTGGCCGAACGCGACCGTGATGCCGCCCGCCATCAGTTCCGGCACGCGCGTCATGCCTCGTCGCTTCGGGTACGTGTCCGAGCGCCCTTGCAGCGTGATGTTGATGAGCGGATTCGCAATCGCCGCGACGCCCGCTTCGCGCATCAGCGGAATGAGCTTGCTGACGTAGTAGTTGTCCATCGAGTGCATCGACGTGAGATGCGAGCCGGTCACGCGGCCGTGCAGTCCGAGCCGATGCGTTTCCGCCGCGAGCGTTTCGATATGACGCGACATCGGATCGTCGGATTCGTCGCAGTGCATGTCCACGCGCAAGCCCTGCTCCGCCGCGAACTCGCACAGGAGCTTCACCGATGCCGCGCCGTCGGCCATCGTGCGTTCGAAGTGCGGAATGCCGCCGACGACATCGACGCCCATCGCGATCGCGCGCTTCAGGTTCTCGAACGCGCCTGCGCTGCGCAACACGCCGTCTTGCGGAAACGCGACGAGTTGCAGATCGAGATACGGTTTCACGCGGCGCTTCACTTCGACGAGCGCTTCCACGGCCAGCAGGCGCGGATCGCACACATCGACGTGAGAGCGGATCGCGAGCAGCCCGCGCGCGACGGCCCAGTCGCAGTACTGCAACGCGCGCTCGACGAGCGCTTCCTGCGTGAGATCGGGCTTCAGTTCGCCCCACAGCGCGATGCCTTCGAGCAGCGTGCCCGACGCGTTCACGCGCGGCAAACCATAGGACAGCGTCGCGTCCATGTGGAAATGCGCATCGACGAAAGGCGCGGTGACGAGCGAACCGTTCGCATCAATTTCCTCTCGCGCGGTGGCCGTCAAACGCGGCTCGATCGCGGCGATACGCCCCGCTTCCATACCGATATCGACGAGCCCGCGCGAGTCCGCGAGCGCCGCGCGGCGAATGATCAAATCCATGTGCGAAACCTCCGTATCAGGCTTTTCGTCCGATGTGTCCGTTCGATTGTATCGGGACAGAAAGGCCGTGCGGAGTTCGATTCAGCGCAGCACGCGATGGCGTCCGACCACCGCGAAGCTGAGCGGCAGCGAACCGCGCGACATTGCGCGTTCCGGTTCGATCCTGAGCGGATAGACGTTGCCCTGTCGCGCGAGCGGTTCGTAGAGATCGGGACGGCGCGCGGATAGCGCCCGACGCCCGGCGCTCGCCTCGGCCAACGACGGTTTCACATCCGCGACAATGAGACCGCCGTCCTCCGATGTACGACGCGCGAGCACGCGGCCGTCCGGGCCTGCGATCAGCGCTTCGTCGCCCGATGTGTGGCTGCACGCGATGAACATGCCGTTGTCGGCGGCGCGCGCGGCGAGCGTCGCGCGCTGCGTGCGATCGCCGCGCATCGGAGCGATAAGGAGCGTCGCGCCCATGAGCGCCGTCATCCGCACGTTCTCGACGACATCGTTGTCATCGCCGATCAGAATGCCGATGCGTGCGCCGAGCGGCGCGTCGAAGACGGTGAAGCGCTCGCCGCTGTGCAATCCGCGATGCGATACATGCAGCTTGCGATGACGCACACGCGCGCCGCCGGGAAAGAGAATCGCATAGCTGTCGTAAAGGCGTGCGTCTTCGGTGCGCTCGATCCAGCCGACGCCCGCTGCGACGCCGGTTCCGTCGACGGCTGCGGCAATCGCGCGGATCGACGGGCCATCGAACGATTCGGCTCGCGATGCGTCGTCCGGTACGCCGATGCTCAATTGTGGGAACAGCACCAGTTGTACGCCCTGACATGCGGCGTCCGCGATCAGCGCGCAATGGCGCGCCGCATCGCCTTGCGACACGAGCGTGCTGACAGCGATGCGAAACGAGGTGGCGTCCAAGCGAGGCTCCGGAATAAACGGGTAGATGACCTCATTGAACCGCTCGCGTATCGATAAGTAAAATGAATGTTTTGATCGATTCGATCGCCAAATGGAATCGAATATCCGATGGAACTGAAACTCCTGCGCGCCTTCCTCACCATCGCGGACTTGCGCCATTTCGGCCGTGCGGCCGAAGCCCTGCATCTCAGCCAGCCCGCGCTCAGCAAGCAGATCGCCGCGCTCGAAGCGAGCCTCGGCGCGCGCCTCTTCGAACGCGGGCGACACGGCGCGGACCTGACGGCGTTCGGCGCGGGCTTCATCGCCGATGCGCAATCGCTGGTACGCGACGCCGACACCGTGCTCGCCCGCGCACGCGAAGCCGCGAGCGGCGCGCGCGGGTTCTTGCGTGTCGGCCTGTGCCTGTCGACGCTCACGCACGTGCCCAGGCTGATCGCGGAATTCGGCGCGCTCAATCCGGGCGTGAGCATCACGCTGCACGATCTTTCGTCGCACGAGCAGACGCGCCGCATCCTCGCCAATAAGCTCGATGTGGGATTCATGCGCATGCCCGCGAGCGCCGGGCTGTCGGGCGTCACCGTGCTCGACGAAACGCTCGCGCTCGCCGTGCCCGAGCACACGCGCTACAAGCGTCTGCCCGCGGACCTGAACGAGCTGAACGAGCCGGGATTCATCGCACTGTCGCGCACGCGCGGGCCGGGTCTCGCGGCGCAGATCGATCGCTGGTGCACGGAGCACGCGTTCGTGCCGCGCGTGATTCAGGAAGCGGACGATATCCAGTCCGTGCTCGCATCCGTGGCGGGCGGCGTGGGCGCCGCGTTCCTGCCATCGCGCGCGCAATACCTGCTGCGCGATGCGCGCGTGCTGACCTTGCGCGATCAGCCTGCGCGATGGCGCGTCGGTCTCGCATGGCAAGCCGAACGCGACGACACCGTCACGCGTGGCTTCGTCGCGTTCATGAAAGCGCGTGTGAAGACGCTGAAGGCTTCGGCTACGCTCGACGGTTGAGCTTCGCGAGCAGCATCGCTTTGACGGCGGGCCATTCGTCATCGATGATCGAAAAGCGCACCGAGTTGCGCTTGCGGCCATCGGGCATGATGCGCTCGTGCCGCACGATGCCTTCCTGTTTCGCGCCGATGCCGAGAATCGCGGCGCGCGATTTCACGTTGAGCTCGTCGGTGGTGAACTGCACGCGCACGCAGTTCATCGCTTCGAACGCGTGTGCGAGCAACAGATATTTCGCTTCGGTGTTGATGCCGGTGCGTTGCGTCGATGCCGCGAGCCACGTATGGCCGATTTCGAGCTTGCGGTTCACGCGATCGATCTTCCAGTAACGCGTGCTGCCGACGACGCGGTCGTCATCGGTTCGCACGATCGTGAACGGCATGACGGTGCCGGCGTCGCGGCCTGCGAACGCGGTATCGAGATAGCGGTCGATGGTGTCTTCATTTGGTACGACCGTTACGCTGAGACTCCAGAGCTCGCCATCGGCGGCGGCATCGAGCAAGGCGGCGCGGTCATCGCGTTGCAGCGGGCGAAGCTGCACGCGCTGCCCGTTCAGGGTCGGTGGGTTCATTCGATCGATTGCAGGTTTGTGGTCAGACGACATCATAATTCGCTGCGCTGGCTTGGTTTTGTGGAATCCTGATTTCGTGTCGGTCTATTTGTGTTGCCCCTCCCCGGGGCGGGGGTCACTTTCTTTGCTGCTGCAAAGAAAGTAACCAAAGAAACAGCTATCCCCAGCCTAAGCACTTCACACCGGCCGCGGCACAGGCGATTGGCCTAATGGCCCGGCAGTAGCGAGTGCCCCCACAAGCAGACAAGGGCTTGGACCGCGCACGGTCTGCCGCACCAACTGTTTTGCGTCACTGGTTCAGCACCAAATAGCTCCAGCCCGCTTCGCGGCCGATGGGTCAATCGCGTGCGCGCGGGCTTCTTCGATGGTTTCCCTCGCGTACCCGACGGCAGCGCGTAGCGCTGTGCCGAAGCTATTTCGTGCTGAACCAGCGCGCTTAAACATTTGGTGCGGCAGACCGTGCGCGATCCAAGCCCGTTGGGGCCTATGAGAGCCACACTTAGGCGATTGCCACGTGCGGCTGGCAAGCATGGCCAACGTGCGTGTGACCGCGGGCTTCAGCGAGCTGCTTTCTTTGGTTACTTTCTTTGCAGCAGTGTATAGACCGGGGACATAGCTGACAGATCCGCGGGGACATGGTTGACACTTTTGGGCATCTCGATGCCTGGACCCGACCATGCCTTGGAACCCGCAGGACACCATGCAACTTCGCCTTGAATTCGTGACCCTGGCCCTGCAACAAGAGATTGCTTTCAGCGAGCTGTGCCAACGCTTTGGCATCAGCCGGCAGACCGGATACAAGTGGGTCAACCGCTATCAGGCCGGGGGCCGCGAGGCGCTGGGCGATCTCTCCCGACGGCCGCACAGCAGCCCGAATCGGACCTGCGACGAACTCCAAGCGCGGGTGCTCGAGGTGCGAAGCCAGCATCCGGCCTGGAGCGCGCACAAGATCAGCCGGCGCCTGAAGGATCAAGGCCTGCAAGGCGTGCCTTCGCACAGCACGGTCAATGCCATTTTGCAGCGCCATGGATGCATCGGCGAGAAGGCTTCGGAGGCGGCCACCGCCTGGACCCGTTTCGAGCGCGCCGAGCCGAACGAGCTATGGCAAATCGATTTCAAGGGCCACTTCGGCATGCTCGATCAAAGGCGCTGCCACCCGCTCACCGTGATCGACGATCATTCGCGCTTCAACCTCGTGCTGCAGGCGTGCTGCAGCCAGGACACCGAGACGGTGTACACGCATCTGCGAAACGCTTTCGCCTGTTACGGGCTGCCGCAACAGATCAACGCCGATAACGGCGCGCCGTGGGGCACGCCGAGCAAGCCTGGCGAATTGACCGAGTTGGCCATCCGATGCATTCGGCTGGGTATTCGTATGAGCCATAGCCGTCCCTATCACCCGCAGACCAACGGCAAGGACGAGCGCTTTCATCGCTCGCTCAAGGCCGAGGTGCTGAATCACCGCAGCTTCACCGGGCCCGATCAGGTGCAGGCTGAATTCGACCGCTGGCGGCAAAGCTATAACTTCGAGCGCCCGCACGCGGGCATCGGCATGGCGACGCCGATCTCGCGCTATCGGCCCAGTGCGCGGGCGATGCCCAGCCGCCTGCCACCGCTCGAATACGGACCGGATGATCAGGTCCTGCTGGTGGGCTGGAACGGCAAGGTGACGTTTGGAAAGCACCGTTTGCGCGTATCCAGCGCACTGCACGGACTGCACATCGTGGCGCGACCGAGCAGCACGATTGCCGATGCCTACGACCTCTATTTCGCCCATCACCGACTCATGACGTTTGACCCGAACCAGCCCGATACCCGATGATCAAAGTGTCAACTATGTCCCCGACGAAAGTGTCAACCATGTCCCCGGTCTATACACTGCTGCAAAGAAAGTAGGCAAAGAAAGCAGCTATCCCCAGCCTAAGCACTTCATGCCGGCCGCGGCACAGGCGATTGGCCTAATGGCCCGGCAATAGCGAGTGCCCCCACAAGCAGACAAGGGCTTGGACCGCGCACGGTCTGCCGCACCAACTGTTTTGCGTCACTGGTTCAGCACCAAATAGCTCCAGCCCGCTTCGCGGCCGATGGGTCGATCGGGTTTGCGCGCGCTTCTTCGATGGTTTCCCTTGCAAACCCAACGGCAGCGCGAAGCGCTGTGCCGAAGCTCTTTCGTGCTGAACCAGCACGCTCAAGCATTTTGGGCGGCAGACCGTGCGCGAGCCAAGCCCGATTGGGCCTGTGAGGGCGACACTTAGAAGCTGTTGCAGAATTAAGTTCATGAATTCTTAAGCCGGTTCCAGCAAATCAGCGCGCACGCGAGCGAAAGGAAAGCCTCGTGAATATAGTCATATCGTTCATAACGAATCTTCAGGCGTCGAAAGTTATGCAGCCAGGCAATCGAGCGCTCGACGACCCAGCGCGTTTTGCCCAGACCGCTACCGTGCGGTGCGCCGATACGGGCGAGTTCCGGCACGATGCCTTGCTTGCGCAACGCCTGCCGGTGCTTATTGGAACTGTATCCTCGATCGCCTTGGACGATGCCGGGTTTGCGCAATGGTCGGCCTCGCTTGCCGCGAATCGGCGGAATGGCCGCGACCAGCGCATTCAGTTGCTTGATGTCGTGACAGTTCGCGCCGCTCAGGATGACTGCGAGCGGAATGCCTTGCGCCTCGACAATAAGGTGATGCTTGCTGCCGAGCTTGCGCCTGTCCGTGGGGTTCGGACCAGTTTTTTTCCCGCCGATACGGCGCGAATAGAAGAGCTGTCGACGATGGCGCGCTCCAGATCGAGTTGGCCGCGTCGGCGCAATTCGGCGAGTAACGCTTCGTGGATGCGTTGCCAGACACCGGCCTTCTGCCATGCGTCGAGTCGACGCCAGCACACGCTGCCCGAGCCCCAACCGAGTTCCTGCGGTAGCAGATTCCACGCCGTGCCCGAGCGCAGGACAAAGATGATGCCGTTGAGCACCGCTCGATCTGCAATCGGTTTGCGCCCAGCGTGGCGCCGATTGCGCGAAGGCCGAACAGGCAACAGCGGTTCGATGAATGACCACAGTTCGTCGTCTATAAGTTCTTTAGTCATCGCTTCCTGCATGAGCAAACAATCCAGGAAGCTACCAACTCACAAGAAAAGTTAACAGTGCTCTATTCCTATTTCCGCAACGGCTTCTTAGGCGAGTGCCACCGCGGGCTGGCAAGCATGGCCAACGTGCGTGTGCCCGCGGGCGGTGAGAAGCTGCTTTCTTTGGTTACTTTCTTTGCAGCAGCAAAGAAAGTGACCCCCGCCCCGGGGAGGGGCAGTGCTAATAGACCGACGTGATAACGGGATCCGACGAAAGCAGCCCCCCAATCCAACCCATTCCCCAACGCCACCCGCGCAGCGAAACCACCCCCTTACGCTCCGCTAGAATCCTAACTTCAGCGCACGGCCGCGCTCTCCGACGAAGACCGAAATTCATGAAAATCGCCACCTGGAACGTCAACTCCCTCAAAGTCCGCCAGCAACACGTCATCGACTGGCTGGCCGCTTCACAAGTCGACGTGCTGTGTCTTCAGGAACTCAAACTCCCCGACGAGAAATTCCCTCGCGCCGAGCTCGAAGCCGCCGGCTTCAAAAGCTGGTTCGCGGGACAGAAGACCTACAACGGCGTCGGCATTCTGGTCAGGTCCGACGCAGGCTTCGAAGTGGATGAAATCAGCGTCGTGCGCAACATCCCCGGTTTCGAGGACTTGCAGCAGCGCGTGATCGCCGCGACGATCGACGGCGTGCGCATCATCTCCGCCTATTTCCCGAACGGCCAGGCGCCCGGCTCCGAGAAATTCGCCTACAAGATGCGCTGGCTCGATGCGCTGCGCGAATGGCTGCGCGAGGACATGGCGCGTCACCCGCAGCTTGCGCTACTGGGCGATTACAACATCGCGCCGGAAGACCGCGACGTGCACGATCCGAAAGCCTGGGAAGGACAGAACCTCGTCTCGCCAGAGGAGCGCGCGCACTTCGCGCAGCTCGTCGAGCTAGGACTCACCGATGCCTTTCGCAAGTTCGAGCAGCCCGAGAAGCTCTTCACGTGGTGGGATTACCGGATGATGGCGTTCCGTCGCAACGCGGGACTGCGCATCGATCACATTTTGCTGTCGGAGCAGCTCGCGGCGCGTTGCACGTCGTGCGAAGTGGACAAGGTGCCGCGCAAGTGGGATCAGCCGTCGGACCACGCGCCCGTGATCGCGACCATCGACTGATCCCTGCCCAACCAACGCTCACGCGTCGAGATGCAGTTCCTGAATCTTGCGCGTGATCGTATTGCGGCCGATGCCCAGCCGTTCCGCCGCCTCGACCTTGCGCCCGCGCGTGAAATCGAGCGCCTCGCGGATCACCGCGGCTTCGAAACGGCGCGCGAGTTCGTCCATCACGTCGGCGGAGTTTTCGCGCAAAAGGCGCGCGACTTCGGTGCGCAAGCCGTTCTCCCACACGCTGGCCGCAACGCCCGCCACCGAAGGCGCCGATGCCACCGCGCCGTTCTGTGCCGCGGGAGCCGGGGCCACCGCGCCATCGGACGAAACGGCGATGGCCTCCGCGGCATAGTCCTGGCGCGGCGTGAGATCGGGCGGCAGATCCTTCTGCTCGATCACCTGCGCGGGCGCCATCACCGTGAGCCAGTTGCACAGGTTCTCCAGTTGACGCACGTTGCCGGGAAACGGCAACGACGCGAGATACGCAAGCGCCGCGTCCGACACGCGCTTGGGCTCGACGCCCAGATCGCGCGCGCTCTTCTGCAGGAAATGGCGCGCGAGCAGCGGAATATCCTCGCTGCGCTCGCGCAACGCCGGCAGACGCAGGCGGATCACGTTCAGACGGTGATACAAGTCCTCGCGGAACAGGCCTTGCCGCACGCGCGCATCGAGATTCTGATGCGTCGCCGCGATCACCCGCACGTTCGCCTTCAGCGGATTGTGCCCGCCTACGCGATAGAACTGCCCATCCGACAGCACGCGCAACAGGCGCGTCTGAAGATCGAATGGCATGTCGCCGATTTCATCGAGAAAGAGCGTGCCGTTCTCGGCCTGCTCGAAGCGCCCCTGGCGCATCGCCTGCGCGCCCGTGAACGCGCCGCGCTCGTGACCGAACAGTTCGGACTCCAGCAGATCCTTCGGAATCGCCGCCGTGTTCAGCGCGATGAACGGTCCGTTCGCGCGTGGGCTATGTCGGTGCAAAGCGCGCGCGACAAGCTCCTTTCCGGTGCCTGATTCGCCCGTGATGAGCACGGTCGCCGCCGAATGCGACAGACGGCCGATCGCGCGGAACATATCCTGCATCGCCGGCGCCTGGCCGAGCATCTCGGGCGTCTCCGTCACACGCTCGTCGACTGCCGCTTCGCCGCGCATGCTTTCGTCGACGGCGCGGCGGATCAGCTCGACGGCCTTGTCGACATCAAAAGGCTTGGCGAGGTACTCGAACGCGCCGCCCTGGAACGCGGCCACGGCGCTGTCCAGGTCCGAGAACGCCGTCATGATGATGACGGGCAGCCCCGGCAAGCGGTCGCGCACGGTCTGCAGCAGCTCAAGCCCCGAGCCGCCCGGCATGCGGATGTCGGAGACGAGCACTTGCGGGCTTTCTCCTTCGAGCGCGGCGAGCGCATCGCGCACGCCGGAGAAGCTGCGCGTCGTGAAGTTTTCTCGTGCGAGCGCCTTTTCCAGCACCCAGCGGATGGATTGGTCGTCGTCTACTATCCAGATCGGCTTCATATCGTTCGGCGAGAAGTCTTCGTATGGTTCGGTGTGAGCCCGTCGAAACGGTCAGGCTTCGATGCCTGATGGGTCACGTGCTTCGCGTGACGTCGCTGGTCGATCGTGATCAATTCTCAAACGGCAACAGGATGGCGAATTCGGTGCAGCCCGGCCGGCTCTCGACTTCGATCAGACCATCGTGCTGATGGACGAACGATTGCGCGAGCGTGAGACCGAGACCGCTGCCGTCTTCCCTGCCCGATACGAGCGGGAAGAAGATCCGGTCGCGGATTTCGCTGGGGATGCCGGGACCGTTGTCAGTGATATGCAAGTCCAATGCCAGTTTGTGCAGCTTCTTGCCGATCGTCACCTTGCGCGCGATGCGCGTGCGCAGTTCGATCCTCGCATCGCCTTGTGAAATGCGCTCCTTCAGCGCTTCCGCCGCGTTGCGCACGACGTTGAGCAGCGCCTGAATCAGTTGCTCCTTGTCGCCGCGCAGGTCGGGCACGCTCACGTCGTAGTCGCGCTCGATTGTGAGGCCGCGCGGAAACTCCGCGAGAATCACGGCCCGCACGCGCTCGCATACTTCGTGGATGTTCACGTCGCCCACGATATGCGGATGCCGGTGCGGCTCAAGCAAGCGATCGACGAGTGTCTGCAGCCGATCCGATTCCTTGATGATGACCTGCGTGTACTCGCGCAGTTCGTCGCGTTCGCGCGCGCCGAGCTCGAATTCGAGCAACTGCGCCGCGCCGCGAATCCCGCCGAGCGGATTCTTGATCTCGTGCGCGAGATTGCGGATCAGTTGCTTGTTGACGGCGGTGAGGTCGTGGATGCGCTCTTCGCGATCGGTGCGCAGATGACGCTCGTTCTCGAAGAGTTCGAGCAGCACGTATTCGGGCGCCGCTTCGAGATAGCCGACGATGGCATGCACATGCACCGGCTCGCGGCTCTGACGTTCGAGCACCGCATCGAGCCGCGTCGCGTTGAAGCGGTTCTCCGCGATCGACGCGATCGTGGTCGCCAGCTCGTCCGAATTCGCGAAGAGCTCGGGCCAGTTCATCTGCGTCAGCTGCTTGCGCGACATCTCCAGCATCGCTTCGGCCGAAGGGTTCGCGTACGCGATCCTGAGATTGCGTATGTCCAGAACGAGCACGTTCGTGGGCAGCGCTTCGAATCCCGGGAGAAGCCCGCTTCCCGCGAGTCGCGAGTCGTCTGTCAGCGCATCGGCGTGACCCTTGCGCGCCTTGATGAGGTTCTTTAGCACCATCGTGCAATGGTTGAGGTCGTTCGTGACACCGATCTTCTTCTCGTTCTATGACATTGCGGCGATTAAAAAAGGGACGGCGCGCCGTCCCTTTTCTTCACTGCATCGCATGCGTCGCGCGCTTCGCCTGACTGCTCACCACGAAACGCGCTCGGGTCATGCGGGCGTGCGTCGCTTTACAGCGAGTAGTACATCTCGAACTCGATCGGATGCACCGCCTGACGATAACGCTGCAGCTCGTTCGTCTTCAGTTCGATGTATGCGTCGAGCATCGAATCCGTGAACACGCCGCCGCGCGTCAGGAACTCGCGATCCGCGTCGAGCGCGTCGAGTGCCTGGTCGAGGCCCGCGCACACGGTCGGGATCTTCTTGTCTTCTTCCGGCGGCAGGTCGTACAGATTCTTGTCCGCGGCTTCGCCCGGATGAATCTTGTTCTGCACGCCGTCGAGACCCGCCATCATCAGCGCGGAGAAGCACAGGTACGGGTTCGCCAGCGGATCCGGGAAGCGCGTTTCGATACGGCGGCCCTTCGGGTTCGAGACGTGCGGAATACGGATCGATGCCGAACGGTTGCGAGCCGAGTAAGCCAGCTTCACGGGCGCTTCGAAGTGCGGCACGAGACGCTTGTACGAGTTCGTACCCGGGTTCGTGATCGCGTTCAGCGCGCGCGCGTGCTTGATGATGCCGCCGATGTAGAACAGCGCGAATTCCGACAGACCTGCGTAGCCGTTGCCCGCGAACAGGTTCTGGCCGTCTTTCCAGATCGACTGGTGGACGTGCATGCCCGAACCGTTGTCGCCGACGATCGGCTTCGGCATAAAGGTCGCCGTCTTGCCGTACGTGTGCGCCACGTTATGGATGATGTACTTCATCTGCTGCAGCCAGTCCGCGCGCTGAACCAGCGTCGAGAACTTGGTGCCGATTTCGTTCTGACCCTGGCCCGCCACTTCGTGGTGGTGCACTTCGACCGGAATGCCGATCTGTTCGAGCAGCAGACACATTTCCGAACGGATGTCCTGGAACGTATCGACCGGCGCGACCGGGAAATAGCCGCCCTTCGTGCCCGGACGGTGACCGGTGTTGCCGCCTTCGAATTCCTTCGCCGACGACCACGGCGCTTCTTCCGAGCCGATCTTCACGAACGTGCCCGACTGGTCCGTATTCCACTGCACCGAGTCGAAAATGAAGAATTCCGGTTCCGGACCGAAGAACGCGGTGTCGCCCAGGCCCGAGCTCTTGAGATAGGCTTCCGCGCGTCGCGCGAGCGAACGCGGGTCGCGCTCGTAGCCCTTGCCGTCGGCGGGCTCGACCACGTCGCAGGTCAGAACGAGCGTCGACTCTTCATAGAACGGGTCGATGAAGGCGGTGTCCGCATCCGGCACGAGCAGCATGTCCGACGCTTCGATGCCCTTCCAGCCTGCGATGGACGAACCGTCGAAAGCGTGGCCGCTTTCAAATTTGTCTTCGTCGAATGCCGAGACCGGCACGGATACGTGTTGTTCTTTGCCGCGCGTGTCGGTGAAACGGAAGTCGACGAACTTGACGTCCTCGTCCTTGACGAGTTGCATGACGTCGGCCACGGATTTACTCATTACCTATCTCCTGATTAACAAAAGTCGGCGAATCGCTTCGCCGCCCCGACCAATCCTGTATATCGATTCAATCGAGGATGGAAAAGCAGCTTCCGTGCCAAGCGCACCATCTTTGCGCTAAGCGCTTGAAGCAGCGCGCGTTTTGAAGCGATCCTTGTTGCGCTGCAAATCGGATACGCACCTTTTCGGTGCGCACTCGGTTGTCCAGTAATATCAAAGCACGTTTTCGGTGCATCGTATCGCTCTTGCACCAGTATCGAGCATCGATCTGTCCGGCTTAAGCCGCGCGCTAGAATGATTCTTTGCGCTTAACGGAGACCGATACGCCATGAGTACGCTCGAACAACTCTATAGCCAGGCCAGCAAACGCGCCGCCGAGAACAGCCTCACCTACGCGGGTGCCTTCTCGCCCGCCGAGGCGTTCGAACTCCTGCAACTCGATCCGCGCGTGCGCCTCGTCGATGTTCGCACGCGCGCCGAGCTGGACTGGGTCGGCCGCCCGGCCATCGATGGCGCGCAGTACGCGCATATCGAGTGGATCCGCTACCCCGGCTCCGTGCCGAATGCCGAGTTTATCGAACAATTGCGACAGGTCGCCACCCCGGATACGCCTGTCGTGTTTTTGTGCCGCAGCGCCGCGCGTTCGAAGCTCGCGGCAGTCGCGGCGCAGAAGGAGGGTTACGCGCAGGCGTATGACCTGCTGGAAGGCTTTGAAGGCGATAAGGATGGGCAGGGGCATCGGAAAACGGTGTCGGGATGGTGTTTCCGGAAGCTGCCGTGGATTGGGGCTTGATGTTGTTTAGTCCGGCGCGTCGAGCAACGTCCGCACGCGCCTGACCCTCGCTTCATCGACAGGCGCGAGCCCCTTCCCGTCGACGCGCACACCCGAGCCGAAGTGCACCGCGCCCACACCCGTCGAAGCAACAAAGGGCTGCACGGCATCGACGGTCAGTCCGGCGCCCGCGAGCACCGTGCAGCGCGTTCCCGCCGCCCTTTCGACGAGCTTCGCAATCGTCGTCCGCGCTTCCAGCACCGATGGCTTGCCGCCCGACGTCAACACATTGGTCACGGCATCGAAAGTCAGCAGCGTATCGAACGAGGCGAAAATATCGCGTGCTTCGTCGAACGCGCGGTGAAACGTGAGCTGCAAGCCATCCGCCGCTTCGATCACGCGCGCGAGGCCGTCGGTGTCGACATCGCCATTCGCGTTCAGCATGCCCACGACGATCGCATTCGCCCGCGTCTTCGCCACTGCGCGCACGTCGCGAAGGATGACCGCGTAGTCGTCGGCATCGTAGACGAACGAGCGGCTATGCGGCCGCACGATCACGTTCACCGGAATGCCGACCGCGTCGGCCACCGCTTCGATCAGCCCGATGCTCGGCGTCAGTCCGCCCTCGCCCATCGCCGTGATGAGCTCCAGCCGGTTCGCGCCGCCGCGTTCCGCCGCGCGCGCATCGGCAACCGTGGTCGCGATGACTTCCAGCAGCGTCACTTCGTTTCCTCCGGCGGCACTTCCACGACCTCGCCGCCCAGCGCGATCACGCCTTCACGCAGCACATCGAACGCCGCATTCGCCTGCTCCGGATCGCCCTTGACGCCCAGATCGATGTGCGAGCGCGCGTAAAGCGCCCCACGCGCCGCATCGCCGACGCTCGGCAGGCTGAACGCTCGCACACCGTCGAAATCGCGCTCGATCGTGACCATCAGCGGCGTGATGCGCGACTCCGGCAGGCCGAACACGAGCAGCGAGCGCTCTACATGCGGCGTCGCATGATGAAGATGCGCGTACTTCGTGTCGAGCACCCACTCGATCATCGGCCAGGCCATCACCGGAAAGCCCGGCACGAAGTGATGATCGCCGACCGTGAAGCCGGGGATCTTGTTGTAGCTGTTCGGAATGATCTCCGCGCCCTGCGGAAACGTGCCCATGTTCAGGCGATGCAGATTCTCCGGCGACTCCAGATCGACCGGCTTGTCGCCGGCCTGAGCCGCCGTGTCGCGAATGCGCGCGCGGATCAGCTCCGCCGCTTCCGGATGCAGCGCGAGCGGCACGCCGAGCGCCTGCGCGGCGCACTGACGCGTGTGATCGTCCGGCGTCGCGCCGATGCCGCCCGTCGAAAAAACGATGTCGCCGGACGCGAAAGTTCGCGCGAGCGTCGCGGTGATGCGCGCGGGATCGTCGCCGACGTATTCGGCCCAGTCGAGCGACAGGCCGCGCGCACTGAGCAGTTCGATGATTTTCGGCAGATGCTTGTCGGTGCGTCGGCCGGACAGGATCTCGTCGCCGATGATGATGACGCCAATGCCCATGAGTGCCCCTTTGTTCTTACAGTGAAACGTCGCGGGATTCGACCGTGATCGCCGGATAATGCGGCTCGTTCGCGCGCAGGCGCTCGAGCGCGTGCAGACAGTAATGCGCGAACCACAGCGCGGAAAACACGAGGATGAACGCATACGCCCAGATCGTCACGGCGGCGACGACCGGGAAAAGCGGCAAGAGCCATACGGACCACGCCCAGAGCATCGTCGGCACGGAACTCAGAAGGCCGCTCACGATGCCGATCGCGAGCAAAGGCCAGCGCGCATCGCGCACGATCACGCGGCGCTCCTCCGCGCTGGCGTGCAGCGCGAGCGCGTCGTAAGTCATCACGCGATACGTCAGCCAGCCCCACAGCAGCGGCGGAATCAGCGCGAAGAACGGCGGGATCAGCCAAAAGGGCAGCGTGACGACCAGCAACACGAGACACACAAGCGTAGTGACCACCGAGTGCCCGAGACTGCCGTACCACGAGCCGCCGCGCCGTTCTTCGAGCGACGAATAATGCCCTCTCGGTTTGCGCGTGAGCAGCGTGACGACGCCTGGCATCGACAGCGTCGCGATCAGCAGCAGCACCGTGACGACGATCAGCGGCACCGTCATGATGACGACGAGGAACGGCGCGATCACCGCGTGCAGCGACGAGAAGCCGACCGTATCGAAGAGGCGGTACATCGCGGACGTGAGCGCCCAGCCGTCGAGCCAGCTGTTCGCGGCGCCGGTGAGCGTTTGCCAGAAGAACCAGAGGAGCGCGCCCCATAGCACCGTGGCGACGCCGAAAGGCATCAGCGTCAGCCACAGCATGCGCGGATGAAAGACGTTCGCGAGCGCGCGCACGAACGAACGCAGCAGGTCACTCATGCGTGATTCGAAGAAGAAAGAGAAAGAGGAACCGACAGGATAAACCAGCGCCGCGCGCGGCCGCTGGTCTCGACGGAACGTTCAGACGGCCGCCGAGTTGTCCGAAGCGGACGCGCCCGCGCGACGCGCGGAAACGCGCGCGGCGATGCGCCTGAACGCGAGCCAGTGCTGCTCGATGAAACCGTCGCCATAATGCACCGGCTTTACGCCCGGCGCGCCGAGCTGGTCGCGGATACCGGTCGGCTCGACCGTGCGGTCGAACGACGCCGAGCGGAACAGGATGTCCCAGAACGAGAACAGCACGCCGAAGTTGCAGCCGTAGGTCGTGCCTTCGTGACCGAAGCCGATCGCGTGATGACGCCGATGAAACGCCGGACTCACGACGATGCGGTCGAAGAGCCAGCCGAAGTGCAGCCGGATGTTCGCGTGCTGCACGCTCTGCATGAAATTCGTGATGGCGACGAGCACGACGAACTGCGACGGCTCCACGCCGATCACGAGCGCGACGCAGGCGAAAAAGCTGGCCTGCAGAATGTCGTCGAGCAGATGGTTGCGATCGTCGGTCCAGAGCGACATCTTCTGCTGGCTGTGATGCACCGCGTGCAGTTCCCACCAGATGCCGAAGCGATGCTCCAGACGGTGATACCAGTAGCCCGCGAAATCGAGGATCAGCAGATAAATGACGAACGTGACGAGCGGCTGCGTCGTGACGCCCGGCCACAGATTGTCGATTTCGAGATTCGGCACGTTATGGATGCGCAGCCAGCTCTGCATCGAATCGAAGAGCGGCTGGAACGTGAAGAAGAAAAACAGGTTGAGGATGCCGAGCTTGACGATCCACGTGTAGAGCACGTCCACGCGCACACCCTTGCGGTCCTTCCATTCCTCCGCGGGGCGGAAGGCTTCGAGCGGGCGCAGGATCGCGTACATCGCGAGCACTTCCAGCACGCCGACGATCACCCAGTAGAGCGCGTCGTACGTGTCCTCGTCGTAGTCCATCAGGCCGATCTTGAACAGCGCCGGCTGCACGACATCGACATAGAGAAGCGTCTGCAGCCAGGAAACGAGACCGTCCAGCGACGAAAGAATGGAATGAAACATGGTGCTCCGTGGTGCTTGCGGCCGTCCGGTGCGCCGGCCTTTCCTCAATCCTAGTATAGGGCGCGCCAGGCGCCCTCTGCTGCTCCGCTTACGCCCCGTTGGGCGCCGTCACCGGTGCGCGGTTGAAGAAATAAATGCCGTGCGGCGAGCGGCCGACCTTGATGGTTTCGATCAGCTTACGATTCGCGAGGTCGATCACGCCGACGTGCTTCGCGAAGCGGAACGTAACCCACAGATACTTCTTGTCGGCGGAAAGTTCCATGTCGTCCGGGCCAGGCAGCAGACCGGTGATATCCCCGACGTTGGCGAGCGTGTCCTCGTCGATGATGCTGATCGTGTTCGCCACGCGATTCGACACCAGCACGTGCTTGCCGTCGACCATCGAACGGAAGTTGTGCGCGCCCTTGCCCGTCGTGATGGTCTTGACGATCTTCTGGTTGCGCCAGTCGACCACGGCCACGTAGTCCGCACCCGTCATGCCGACGAGCAGATACTTGTCCTGCGGCGTGAGCCAGACGCCGGCGGGCACCTTGCCGACCTTCATCTTCCATTTCACGGTCTGCGTCGCCAGATCAATCGCGGCGATTTCACCGGACACCTGCAGCGAGATGAACGCGGTCGAACTGTCGTTCGTGAACGCGATGTGGCTCGGCATCGTCGCGAGCGGCAGGCGCTTCGCGATGCTCAGGTTCTTGCCGTCGAAATGGTAGATGTCGAGGCGATCGAGACGCAGGCCCGTGGACACGAACCATTTCCGGTCCGGCGAAAAACCGAGCTGATACGGGTCCTCGATGTCCTGCACCCAGCGCTGGAACGCGCCGGTTTTCGGATCGACGAACATCAGGTTGTTCGACACCGAATTCGCGACGATCAGCGACGAGCTGTCGGGCGTCGGCATCAGATGGTGCGGTTCCTTGCCGGTGGGCACGGTGCCGACGACCTGATGCGTGTTTTCGTCGATCAGGCTCAGCGTGGCTTCCGCCGAGTTGAGCACGATGACATTGTTGGCGAACGCTGCGGTGGCGAGGAAAGCGGCGCCGGTAGCAAGCGCCGCGCGTGCGGCGGCCGCACGGAAACGGCCGGAACAGAAAATATTGCGCATGGAAAATAGGCTTCGGAAGGCAGGCGTCATTGTAGAACGTTTGCCTCGCGCGGCGCGTTAACCGGCTGCAGCTTTTTGCGCAGTACGCTGCACCTGCGCAAGAAACGGCGCGTTGCTGCAAGGTTTTCCGTCACGGTCTAGCGCTGCATCGATTCCCAGACCTTGTGGAGCCGTTTCACCGAAACGGGCATCGGCGTGCGTAATTCCTGCGCGAACAGCGAAACGCGCAGTTCTTCCAGCAGCCAGCGGTACTCCGAAAGCCGCGCGTCCGCGACGCCGCCGCGCTGCGAAATCGCCCGCTGATAATGCTGCGCGAGCGGTTGCAGATCGCCGAAAAGACGCGCGTCGCGGGCCGGATCGGCCTTGAGCTTGTCGATGCGCAGGCCGATTCCCTTCAGATAGCGGGGAAAGTGCGCGAGCTGCGCATACGGCGTGTCGATGACGAAGCGCTTGCCGATAAGCGCGCCCAGTTGCGCCTGCATGTCCGCATACGCCGATGTGAACGTCTTCGCCTGCGCCAGCTTTTTCGCGAGCGCCGCATATTCGGCCAGAATCGCGCCGACGAGCCGCGCGATTTCCTGCGCGAGCAGCGTCAGACGGCCTTTCGCGGCGTCGCGGCGAGCGTGGAAACTGGCGTCGTCGTCGGGCAGCGGGTCTTGCAGGCACGCGCGATCGAGCGCCGTCTCGACGATCTGGTCGCGCAATTCATCCGACGTGCCGAGCGCCATGTACTGCATGGACATTTCGCGCAGGCCCGGCAGATTTTTCTCCAGATAGCGAATCGGCTCGCGCAGTTGCAGCGCGAAGAGCCGCCGCAATCCCGCGCGATGGATGCGCGCCGCTTCCTCGGGCGAATCGAACACTTCGACGTCGCAATGCGTGCCGCGATCGACGAGCGCCGGATAACCGAAGAGCGTCTGCCCGCGGCGGCGGATTTCCAGCAATTCGGGCAGCTTGCCGAAATTCCAGGTGGTCAGATTCTCGTAAAGCGCGGTGCCGACGCCAGCCGGTTGCGTTTGCGGCGCCGATTCCGACTCGCCCGAGAGCGCGTCGAAAGCCGCCGCCGACGTCAGCTTCTGGAACACCTGCTGCGCCTGTGCGCCGAGCTCAGTGCGCAACTGCGCGAGATTGCGGCCCATCGCGAGCTGGCGGCCGTGCTCGTCGATCACCTTGAAGTTCATGAACAGATGCGCGGGCAGCGTTTCGAGCTTGAAATCCGCGCTCTTCACGGCGAATTGCGTTTGCTCGCGAATATCCGCGATGAGCGAATCGACGAGCGCGCCCGCGCCAAATTTCGGCCCCGCATGACGCCCGGCGAAGCCCGCCGCGTACTCCGGCAACGGCACGACGTGACGGCGCAATTTCTGCGGCAGCGATTTCAGCAGCAGTTGCGCCTTTTCCTTGACCATGCCGGGGACGAGCCATTCGACGCGGCGCGCATCGACCTGATTCAACCCGTAGAGCGGCACCGCGAGCGTGACGCCGTCGCGCGGCGAACCCGGCTCGAAGTGATACGTGAGCGACATCTCGATGCCCGACATCGTCATGCGCTTCGGGAACAGGTCGGTCGTGACGCCGGCGGCTTCGTGGCGCATCAGGTCGTCGCGCGAGAGGAAAAGCAGCTTTTCGTTGCCCTCTTTCTTCTGCTCGTCGCGATACCAGCGCTCGAACGCCGCGCCCGTCCACATGCCTTCGGGAATCAGCGAATCGTAGAAGCCGTAGATGAGTTCATCGTCGACGAGCACGTCCTGGCGGCGCGACTTGTGCTCCAGTTGCTCGATGTCGGCGACCAGCTTGCGGTTGTGCGCAAAGAACGGCAGGCGCGTATCGAATTCGCCTTCGACGAGCGCGCCGCGGATGAACAGCTCGCGCGCGTACTTCGGCTCCTGCTTGCCGAAGCTCACGCGGCGGCGCGCGTAGACGGTCAGCCCGTAAAGCGTCGCGCGCTCGTAGGCGACGACCTGCGCGGCTTTCTTTTCCCAATGCGCATCGGAAAGCGACGTTTTCAGCAGATGCGCGCCGACGGTTTCCAGCCATTCCGGCTCGATCTTCGCGATCGTGCGCGCGTACAGCCGGCTCGTTTCGATCAGCTCGCCCGCCATCACCCAGCGCCCCGCCTTCTTCAGGAGCGCCGAGCCCGGCCACAGATGGAACTTGATGCCGCGCGCGCCGAGATAATGCGGCTCGTCGTCGGCTTTCAATCCGACGTTGCCGAGAAGACCGGTCAGGAGCGACAGATGCACCTGTTCGAACGTCGCCTCCGATTCGTTCAGACGCCAGCCGTGCTCGCGCACGACCGTCAGCAATTGCGAATGCACGTCGCGCCATTCGCGCAGCCGCAGGTGCGACAGAAAATTCGCGCGGCACGCATCGGCGAGCTGCTTGTTCGACTTCTTGTGCGCGACGGCTTCCTCGAACCACTTCCAGATGCGCGTCCATTGCAGGAACTCGGAGCGCTCGTCGACGAATTGCCGGTGCGCCTGATCCGCCTGCTCCTGCGCCTCGATCGGCCGGTCGCGCGGATCCTGCACCGACAACGCCGACGCGATGATCAGCACTTCCGCGAGCGCATGATGATCGCGCGCGGCAAGGATCATGCGTCCGACGCGCGGATCGAGCGGCAGGCGCGCGAGTTCGCGGCCGAGCGGCGTGAGCGCGTTGTCGTCATCGACGGCGCCGAGTTCGTTCAGCAACTGATAGCCGTCCGCGATCGCGCGGCCCGGCGGCGGCTCGATGAACGGAAAGGTTTCGATCGCCGTCAGATGCAGCGACTTCATGCGCAGAATCACGGCAGCCAGCGACGAGCGCAGGATTTCCGGATCGGTGAAGCGCGGCCGCGCCTGAAAATCCGCTTCGTCGTAGAGCCGCACGCACACGCCGTCCGCGACGCGCCCGCAGCGCCCCGCGCGCTGATTCGCCGCCGCCTGCGACACCGGCTCGATCTGCAGCTGCTCGACCTTGTTGCGATACGAATATCGCTTCACGCGCGCCATGCCGGTATCGACGACGTAGCGAATGCCCGGCACCGTCAGCGACGTTTCCGCGACGTTGGTCGCGAGCACGATGCGCCGCGCATTCGACGGCCTGAACACGCGCTCCTGCTCCTGCGCGGAGAGGCGCGCGAAGAGCGGCAGGATTTCCGTGTGCGGCGGATGGTGCTTGCGAAGCGCCTCGGCGGCATCGCGGATTTCGCGCTCGCCGGGCAGGAACACGAGCACGTCGCCGGGGCCGACGCGGCACAGTTCGTCGACGGCATCGACGATGGCTTCCATCAGATCGCGGTCGGTCTTGCGATCGTTGCGCCGGGGCAGCGTGCCTTGCGCGTTTTTGATCGCCTCGCTTTCCTCTTCGATCGGCCGATAACGCACTTCCACCGGATACAGCCGCCCGCTCACCTCGATCACCGGCGCGGGCTTCTCGTCGCTGCCGAAATGGCGCGCGAAACGCTCGGCGTCGATGGTCGCCGACGTGACGATCAGCTTCAGATCGGGACGCTTCGGCAGGATTTCCTTCAGATAGCCGAGCAGAAAGTCGATGTTGAGGCTGCGTTCGTGCGCCTCGTCGATGATGATCGTGTCATACGCGTTGAGCAGCGGATCGGTCTGCGTTTCGGCGAGCAGGATGCCGTCGGTCATCAGCTTGACGGACGCGCCGGGCGCGAGATTGTCCGTGAAGCGCACCTTGTAGCCGACGACTTCGCCGAACGGCGTGCCGAGTTCCTCCGCGATGCGCCGTCCCGTGGCCGAAGCGGCGATCCGGCGCGGCTGCGTGTGACCGATGAGACCGCTGCCGCCCGCGCCGAGACCGCGCCCGAGTGCGAGGCAGATTTTCGGAAGCTGCGTGGTCTTGCCCGAGCCGGTTTCGCCGCTGACGATGACGACCTGATTCGCCGCGATCGCGCGTGCGATTTCCTCGCGCCGGCCGGAGACTGGCAGCGCTTCGGGGAAGACGATCGGCGGAATCGGGTTTGGCGTGACGATGCGTGGTGCGCGCGGTGGACGCGGTTCGCGAGGCTCGCGCGGTGCGGGCGGGCGTTCGGCGGCTCGTCCGGGGGCGACAGGCTCGCGGCGCGCGACGGGCGCGGGCCACTCGTTTCGATGCTCGGCGCGTTGGGCGTCGTGCTTGCGCGTGTCGGCTGGCTTGGTCGGCGCGCCGCCGTCCGGTCGCTCAGCTCGATGCCCCTCGCGCGGCGGACGCGCGTCTTGCGCGTGCCGAGTGTCATCGTGCTTCGCGGGCGCGGCCTTATCGGATGCGGCGAGCGGCTCGCGCGCCGGAGCGCGATCCGTTTTCGCGGCAAGCGCAGGCTTCTGCTTCGCCCGATCGCGGATTGGCTCCGCGGGCTGGGGCGGCCGAGGCGGCGGCGGACGTTTCGTCGCCGAAGTGCCACTCTGCCCGCGCGTCATTTCCACGGCCTTGCCGTGCGCGACGCTTTTCTGCTGCGGCGACGCCGACGCAGCAGGCGCGCCCGCCGCGAACCGCCGCGCGGCGAGTTCTTTCTTGCTCAACCCCGCTTCGCCGGAATCGCCGGACGCGCCCCCGCCCTCCCGCGCTTCGCGCAGCAGATTTTCACGCAGTTGTCGCAACTGCTCCTGAGGATCGAGGGATTTATCGGCGGACTGAGACTTGCCCGCCTGATCGGGACGTGATGGACGAGAAACATTCGGCATAGCGTCGCATTATAATCCCGGGATGAATTCCCAAACCGACCTCACGATGACCGCGTCGCAGCCGGCAGCCGAGCCCGAAGCGCCCGATCTCCACGCCCAGTTCGTCGACTGGATGCGCTCCGTCGCGCCGTATATTCACGCGTTCCGGAACAAGACCTTCGTCGTGGCGTTCGGCGGCGAGCTGGTGCAGGAAGGACGCCTGAACGCGCTCGTGCAGGACGTCGGCCTGTTGCACGCGATGGGCATCCACGTCGTGCTGGTGCACGGCTCGCGCCCGCAGCTCGACGAGCAATTGAGCCTTCACGGGGTGGAATCGTCGTTCTCGCACGGCCTGCGCATCACCGATGCCCGCGCGCTCGAATCCGCGAAGGAAGCCGCCGGCGAAGTGCGTCTCGACATCGAGGCCGCGATCAGCCAGGGCTTGCCGAACACGCCGATGGCGCACGCGCACATCAGCGTCGTGTCGGGCAACTTCGTGACGGCGCGGCCGGTCGGCATTCTGGATGGCGTCGATTTCCAGCATACGGGCGTCGTGCGCAAGATCGACGGCGATTCCATCCGCCAGTCGCTCGCATCGAACAAGCTGGTGCTGCTGTCGTCGCTCGGCTTCTCGCCGACCGGCGAGGCGTTCAATCTGTCGATGGAAGATGTCGCGTCCGCCGCCGCCATCGCGCTGCGCGCCGACAAGATCATCTTCGTGACCGAAATTCCGGGCCTCGTCGATTCGGAAAACGAACTCATCCGCGAACTGTCGCTCGACGATGCCTATCGCCTGCAGGAAAGCGGCGAGCTGCAAGGCGACACCGCGTTTTATCTGAAGCATACGGTGCGCGCCTGCCGCGGCGGCGTCGCGCGCGGCCACATCATTCCGTATTCGCTCGACGGCAGCGTGCTGCTCGAACTGTTCCTGCACGATGGCGTCGGCACGATGATCTCGTACGAGAACCTCGAAAGCCTGCGCGAAGCGACGCCGGATGACGTCGGCGGCATTCTCACGCTGATCGAGCCGCTCGAAAGCGACGGCACGCTCGTGCGGCGCGGACGTCACCAGATCGAACGCGATATCGACCATTTCTCCGTCATCGAGCACGATGGCGTGCTGTTCGGCTGCGCGGCGCTCTATCCGTACACGCAGGAACGCATCGGCGAGATGGCGTGCCTGACCGTCGCGCCGGAAGCGCAAGGTTCGGGCGACGGCGAGCGCCTGCTCAAGCGCATCGAGCAGCGGGCGCGGGCGCGCGGCCTCACGCGTATCTTCGTGCTGACGACGCGCACCGAGCACTGGTTCCTGAAGCGCGGCTTCGTGAAGGTGACCGTGGACGATCTTCCCGAAGACCGCCGGCGCCTTTACAACTGGCAGCGCAAGTCGCTCGTCCTGATGAAACAGCTTTGAACACGATTTGAGAAGCGCGAACCGCGCTTCGCCCCCGATACAGAGGAGAAACTCACAATGGCTCGAATGGTTCAATGCGCGAAGCTCGGCAAGGAAGCCGAAGGACTGGACTTTCCGCCGCTGCCGGGCGAGCTCGGCAAGCGCATCTACGAAACGATCTCGAAGGAAGCCTGGCAAGGCTGGCTCAAGCAGCAGACGATGCTCATCAACGAGAATCGCCTGAACATGGCCGATCCGCGCGCGCGCCAGTACCTCATCAAGCAGACCGAGAAATATTTCTTCGGCGAAGGCGCCGATACGGCTACGGGCTACGTCCCGCCGCAAAGCTGAAATCGCGGCTCGATCGCACTGCAAGAACCGGCCCACGCGGCCGGTTTTTTGTTGCCTGCGAGTGTGCAAAATGTTCCGAATGGACCATCAGACGAATCTCATGGGATTCGGCGCAATCCTAGACCAGGCAAGGGATTGGGCCAGCCTCCGATGCGTGCGCCGATGGCCCGGTTTGCACATCGTCTGTCATCGTGTTATCATCTGTTCGTTATCAACAGTAATTCACCATCATTCACGCGCATGAGTCCGGCGCATCGCTTTTCGGGCACATCGCGGTAGTGACAGTTTTCATACAAAGAGGCGCGTCGGTTTTTTAGCTGGTCCTGCCAGACTCACGCCGGCCTTTTTCGTCTCAGGTTGTTTTTTCGCCGACGTCGCGGCTCCACCCGCGGCAACTCAGGTTCAACGCCGGGTTCGCCGTCCGCACGTCAAATTCGTTTGTTTCATCCGAGTGCAATTTCGCGACCCACCGCGAAGCACCGGCACCGCGCTTGCTACTCGATTCTTCAGCATCTGCTTCGAACACGATGCTGCGCGGAGCCATTGGCGTCCGTTTCCCGCGATGCAAAGCGGCGCCGTCGCGAAACTGCACTGTCCCGGCAATACGCGCTGTCCTTTCGACGGCGCGCCCGAAGCTCCGCGCGAGTTCTCGGGATCGAATACGGAGTTTTTCAGACTATGTCTTCCCTTCAAGAGGGCCTTTGGCGCAAACACGATTCATCGAGTCGGAAGTCCGATCTCACCCTCGACGACATCACCATCGTCGATCAATCCCTGCTCAAGCGCGCGGTCGGCGCGATGGCCATCGGTAATGCGATGGAGTGGTTCGACTTCGGCGTGTACAGCTACATCGCCGTGACGCTCGGCAAGGTGTTCTTCCCGTCGAGCAGCCCGGCGGCGCAGTTGCTCGCGACCTTCGGCACGTTCGCGGCCGCGTTCCTCGTGCGCCCGATCGGCGGCATGGTGTTCGGCCCGCTCGGCGACCGCATCGGCCGCAAGCGCGTGCTCGCGATGACGATGATCATGATGGCCGTCGGCACGTTCTGTATCGGCATCATTCCGAGCTACGAGTCGATCGGCGTGATGGCGCCGGTGCTGCTGCTCGTCGCGCGTCTCGTGCAGGGCTTCTCGACGGGCGGCGAATACGGCGGCGCGGCGACCTTCATCGCCGAATTCTCGCCGGACAAGAAACGCGGCTTCATGTCGAGCTTTCTGGAGTTCGGCACGCTCGTCGGCTATGTGCTCGGCGCGGGCGTCGTCGCGGTGCTGACCGCGGTGATGTCGGAGCGCGAACTGCTCTCGTGGGGCTGGCGCATTCCGTTCATGATCGCGGGTCCGCTCGGCCTGATTGGTCTGTATATCCGGATGAAGCTCGAGGAAACGCCGGCGTTCCAGCGCGAAGCCGAGAAGGCGGAAGCGGTGTCGCACGAAACGACCAAGGAGCAGTTCCGCGAGACGCTGATCCAGCAATGGAAGCCGCTTTTGCAATGCGTGGGCCTCGTGCTGATCTTCAACGTGACCGACTACATGGCGCTTTCGTATCTGCCGAGCTATCTGTCGGCGACGCTCAAGTTCAACGAGACGCACGGCCTCTTCATCGTGCTCGTCGTGATGGTGCTGATGATGCCGCTGACGCTCTTCGCCGGCCGCCTGTCGGACACGATCGGCCGCAAGCCGGTGATGCTCGCAGGTTGTATCGGCCTCCTGGTGCTGTCGATTCCGGCGCTTTCGCTGATTCGCATGGGCACGGTTCCGTCGATCTTCGCGGGCATGATGATTCTCGGCGCGCTGCTGTCGACGTTCACGGGCGTGATGCCGTCGTCGCTGCCGGCCCTCTTCCCGACGAAGATCCGCTACGGCGCGCTCGCCATCGGCTTCAACGTGTCGGTGTCGCTGTTCGGCGGCACGACGCCGCTCGTCACGGCATGGCTCGTCGACAAGACCGGCAACCTGATGATGCCCGCGTACTATCTGATGGGCGCGTCGCTGATCGGTATCGTGTCGGTGCTCGCGCTGCATGAAACGGCGAAGAAGCCGCTGAAGGGTTCGCCGCCTGCCGTGGCGTCGAAGTCGGAAGCGCACGCGATCCTGCGCGGTCATCGCGAAGCCGCCGAAATGGACGATACGTTCCCGGAAGGCACGGTGCGCGCGTAAAGCGCCGGGCTTTTTGAAGGCGTAAGGCCGGTGCATGAGCGCCGGCCTTTTTTTATGTCACGAGCGCGATGATATGCGCTTCCAGTTTTCCATCGTCGATATCGAGCAACGCGAGCGTGATCGGCAGTTTGAAACGACGCGGCCCCGCGCTGCCGGGATTCACGAAGAGCACGCCGTTGCGATGCTCGATGAACGGCTTGTGCGAATGACCGGTCACGACGACATCGATGCCGTCGAGTTGCTTCGGGATATCGGCGATATCGTGGACGATGTGGATCGTCGCGCCGCCAAGCTCGATGCGCGCGTGCTCGGGCAATCGCGCGACGTCATCGCCGACATCGTTATTGCCGCGTACGACGGTGAGCGGCGCGAGGGACGCGAGCGCATCGAGCACGTTGCGCTTGCAGATATCGCCTGCATGAATGATGTGCGCGCAGCCGCGCAATGCGTCGAGCGCTTCGGGGCGCACGAGGTTGTGGGTATCGGAGATGAGCCCGATGCGCATCACGTTTCCTCATTCGCGAGGATGCGCTCGATGCGTCGATCGGGCACGAGCCATACGGCCGCGACGAGCGCGTAGATCGTCGCGGCGATCCCCGGCTGCCAGAACGACACGGCGATGGCGATCACGCCATCGCTGAATGCTTCGAGCCGGGTCTTGCCCATCGTGTGTCCTCGCGCCGAAATCGGTGCCGCCGATTATGCGGGAGCGTCGAAAACTTGTCGAACGGCGTGCGTGGTGGCGGCCGGCGCGGCTTTGGCGCGGTGTCGGGCAATGGTAGAATCGCGTCCGCCCTGCCGGGGTGATGAAATTGGTAAACATAGCGGACTTAAAATCCGCCGCCTAACGGCTTGCCGGTTCGAGTCCGGTCCCCGGCACCACAGGTTAGACACCAAACTTTCCAAAGTTGTGGGTTATCTGGTAAATATCGATAAAAATCATAGCCTTATTTGGTACCGATAGGTAGCACATATTCCAAGTTTGAACGCCCAATGTGCAGTACTGGTAGACTCTCGTGCACACGAACTGCACACGAACTGCACACGGGTCTGCACATGGCATCCATCACAGAGTACAAAGGCGGCTACCGGGCCTTTGTCACCGTCAACGGCAAGCGAAAGACCAAGACCTTTGCTAAGAGACGCGAGGCTCAGGAGTGGGTAGCCCATACTGAAGTCGGTATGCGCAAGGAGGCGGACAAGCCCGAGGGGTCCCGGCACACGGTCCTAGAGATGCTCCAGCGGTACACCGCAGAGGTCACCGTCAAGAAAGAGGGTGCGCGGCCCGAAATGATGCGTATCAAGGCGTTCCTCCGTAACTCCCCTGCCCTTGCTGGCAAGACGCTGGAGGCCGTACGCACTCCTGATCTAGCAGCATGGCGAGACGCTCGATTGGCGGGCTTTACGATGGATGACGGGACCAAGGTAGACGCGGTGTCCTCGGCCTCGGTCCTGCGGGATATAAATTGGCTACGCAACGCGTTTAAGATTGCCCGCGAGGAGTGGCATTGGACGGAGGGCAACCCGTTCAAGGGTCTGCGTATGCCGCAGGAACCGCCGCCACGAGACCGCCGTATTTCCCCGTTCTCAGAAGTCCGCCCGCTTGTCCGTCACCTCGGGTACCGCACTGGAGTAGCCCCGGAGAGCAAGAGCCAAGAGGTAGCCCTCGCGTTCCTTATCGCGTTGC
The DNA here is from genome assembly GCF_964261745.1 of Caballeronia sp. S22. NCBI lineage: Bacteria > Pseudomonadati > Pseudomonadota > Betaproteobacteria > Burkholderiales > Burkholderiaceae > Caballeronia > Caballeronia sp. S22. The sequence goes on from NZ_OZ180035.1 coordinate 2,139,526, forward strand.
GCTCGGCAATGCGGGCCGGGGAGATATTGAGCCTTGGGGCCGCGTCTATCGACCTCGGTAAGCGCGTGGTCACGGTAGAACACAAGATGCAGTACCTAACGGGCCGTATGCGCTCGATCCCGCTCACGCGCCACGCTGCACGGTTGCTGCGCCCTATTGCAGGCCGCGAAAAGTGCTTTACCGTTTCCTCGGCCTCGTTGGATACCCTCTTTCGCAAAGCTCGGGATCAGTTGGCGGTGGCCCGCCCCGCCCTGCGCGAGATTCATTTCCACGACTCACGCGCCGAGGCCCTCACGCGCCTGTCCCGAAAAGTGGACGTTATGACGCTCGCTAAGATCAGCGGCCACAAGGACCTCTCGATACTCCAGAACACCTATTACCGCGAGACCGCCGAGGCATTGCGGCGCGGCTCTAGAGTCTGTTGTTATACTACAGGCAACTCACACCACACCTAAGGGACGTATGGCAATGCGTAAAAGCAAAGAGGTTCTAGAGTTAGAGGCCGAGGCGCGGCGCGAGGACGAGGCCGTCGCAGCGGAGGACCAAGAACGGGCGCGCAAGGCCGAGGCGCAGCGCATTGCGGACGAGATCAAGCACGGTATCACGCCCGATAAAAAGACCGTCCCTACGCAAATCCGCATCCTCCAAAGCCAGATTGACGACCTTAAGGTTATCAGCGGCATGGAGCGCACCAACATCAGCGCAATCCTGCGTCTCCTGATTGCGGACTACATTCTAGAGAAGCGCGAGGACGAGACTATCCGCCAAGCTCTCGATTGGGCCGAGGGCGGACGCCGTGCGATGGCAAAGTTCAAAGCGGAACAGGACGCAAAGAAAGAGAAATGAACCGGATAGAAATTCACTCCGACAAGAGCTAATCGGAGATTTTTCTACTTTTTAGTGTAGTGACAGTTGCTGTAGTGTCTGTTGTCCGATACTATCCTTTCCGTAGTGAGCAGCAAACGAGACGCCCGAGCGATACAGGGTTGAGAGGCTACCGAGATAACCGCAAGGGCCTAGAGGTCGCTCTAGGAGGCTGGAGGAAACAACGTAGCGGCAGGTGATGACAGGGACGCTCCCCACGTTAGTCAGGCACCGCCCAGGCAGAACCGCAAGCGAGGTAACCCTCCCCGGCCTGCCCTGGTTAAACAACCCTACGGGGTTACGCAAGGCGGCTCAACGAGTCCCCTTACCTAACCAAGGAGGATCATATGGGCAGCAAAGCAAAACGAGCAGCGCGCGAGGCAGGTTGGAGAGCGGGATTCCGGGCCGCACCCGCCCGCACAAGAGCACCGGCAAGACTGGACGTTCCGAGCGTCACGAGCGAAAACGCGGGGTACTCGGTAGCAGCGGCAAACCTACCGGAGATTATCCGGGTCCGCCCGGACGCCACCGAATACAGCAGCACACGAAACTACGTCCGACCGCAGTAACCGATCGAATACGAACAGAACCGCCGCCGAACCGAGGACAGACCATGACCACGCGCCTTATCATCCGCACCGCCGACACCTCCCGCGCAAACTGGAAAGCGCTGCATTACGCCCTGCGCGGTCAGGGTTTGGAACTCCACCGCTACCACGCGGGGATTGTGGACGGCGGTATGTGCGTCGTGGCCGATGCGTACCACCCGGACGGCACCGAGGAACAACGCGCACGGCAAGCTCTCGCGGCCCTGCCCGCCTCGCTCACTGTGCTGCACTGACGTGCCGAGGCGGCTGTGAGGCCTGCCCGGCTTGATGCTCGCGGCGTCGAAATTAGTTCGTAACACAAAGTACTGGCAAAGCTCAGACAAGTAGTTTAGGATTCTTTCCCGTAGCACGCAGCAAACGAAGTTGAGCCGTAGCCGGGGCCTGATACCGACTCGCAGCACAAACGCTATCAGTAGCTAGCCGTCCGACGCTGGGACGCAAAACCAAGCCGAGATATACCGCTGTCAGTAGCAAGCCGACCGCCAAAGGCTTTAACGTGTGATTGAGTAAGCAGCAAGCTACGTTAGACGCCCAAGGGGAATGTGAGCCTAAGGGAAACTAGATAGCAGCAAGGACGAGTACGGTCTCCTCAACCGGAAAGGGCTAAGCCTTGGCGAGTATCGCAAGTGGGACTAAAGTCTCCCCGAACGCGCCAAGTAAATAAATCCACCTCTCAAGATACGCGCAAGCTCCACGCCCTCGCGGGTGCTGGGGCTTTGTTCGTTCTGGCGGCGCTTTCCTGCGTCGCTAACTCTCCGCCCGCGTTCTTAATCTATGCCAGCAGTAGCAGGGTTAGCCGTGGGCGATTTTGTTTGCGAGATACCTTATGCACGCGTGTACCATGCCACTATGTTCCGATAAGCCGCACGCAAAGGGGCTATGCAAGCGATGCTACAACAAACAGTACGCGCTTGCCCTCCCGGATGCCTACGTGCGGCGCGTGGCGGACCTCTCCGCAGACACGCCCGCCGAACTTGTCGAATTACATCGGCTGATAATCCAAATTCGCAGAGAGGTTAGAAAGCGCAGCTAGCCGCCATCTGCCCGAATCCGAGCGCAAGCTCGGTACCCGCCCGCTTACGGCGTGTCCCTCCGGGGCGGGTTTTCTTTTTGTCAGTCCGTCTTAGCAATGCTTTTGGCATTAGGGGTACGTTGAAACATTTTCATAACAAACCCCCAAACAATGACAACTGCCCCAAAAATCTTAGGCACCTTGTCAATCATCTCCCAGACGTTTTTAACGACTCCAACTGACCTTTCTAAGAGATCCTTATTTGGTGCCGATGCTTGTTGTCGAATAGTCGCGGCGTCGCTGTGTAGTTTTTCCTGTACTTCGGGTCGTGCCGCTATTAACGATGGGGCCGACGACTGCTTGTAGACGTTGTAATAATATAATGTGGGAATTAATAGGATCACCAGAAGCAACGCGACAAACCACGCGGTCCACGCCCGCGCTTGTGTGCGGTCTGTTGGTTCTTGACGAGGGTCATCCAGAAACCCAGACGGCCAATTTTTTCGGAAATTGTTGATTTCCTTTTGTATCTGGCCCGCTAGCTTTTTTATTCTCGCTAACTCCTCAAGACCTTCAAGGTTGTAACGTTGCCCCTCTTTGGATATCTGATCGAGTGCGGGAAACACTCCGGAGAGTTGGCGGACGAGACTTTGTTTCGCGTCGTTAATCGGCGTTTCGAAAACATTGTCGGTTGGCACGCCTGCCCTGATGCGAACCGGTACTGCTGCCGGATCGATCGCTCGGACACTTTCTCGGGCTTTGGTAAGGCTCTCGGCTAGCCATTGCTCGTGCAAATCTACTGCCACCCCGCCAACGTGGGCTTTTTTGACGATTGCGTTTAGCAACGCGCAAGAGCCCGCATGGACTTCCCCGTACAGAACGGGGACGGCGGGGACAGGGCTAGTTTGAAACCTTTTTGGAACCTACCATCCGAATGGTTCTAACCAACGCTTCATCTACGATATCTAGGACTTTTTCCTGCTGGCCCGCGATAGTTGACATCGCCGTATCCCCGCAATTCGTCTTAGGGAAGTGAGTTATCTAAACGTTACACGCCTGTGGTCGAAACCGCCGTTTGCTCCCATTTAAGTTGTTCGCGCTGAAACATGCAAGTAAGGATCGACAGGTTGAGTGACAGCGCGGCGACTTGCATGGTGTCGTTACCTTAATTCCACAGCACCTTCATAAATTCCGGGCGCAAGCTCGGTACCCTGCCCACCTACGGCGTGGCCCTTCCCACGAGGGGTTCGTAGGCGGGTTTTCTTTTGTCGTTCTGTCTACAAACAGGAGTTACTAACTCATGAAACAAACACACGTCCCGGACGCGCCGTACGCGGACAGCCGAGTAATCAGCACGCGCATTCCGCCCGAGCTTCACAAGCAGTTGCGCGAATCCGCAGCGCGCCACGATTGCGCCGTCTCAGCGATTATCAAGACCGCTCTTGAGTCGTACATTAAGGGGGTCGCGCACTAATGGCGGACCAAAGAACTACCGTCAAAGTGACCGCCGATGCCTCAGGGTACACGGCAGAACTAGACCGCGCCCGGAAATCCGCGCAAGCTTTCCAACAAACGCAGGACCAAGCAGCACAGCGCATAAAGGTTGCTCAAGAGGCAATCGCAGAAGCGGCCACGAACGGCTCCGCCGGCTCGGCCCGTGCGATTAACTCCTTCGTTAGCCAACTCCAACGCACGGCGGCTACGGCGGGCCAAACGCAGGCCCAAATCCTACAACTCCGGGCCGCGCAACTAGGCGTTACGGACTCGGTATCCGGATACATTAACGCTATCCAACAAGCTAGCGAGCACACGCACCAATTCAACCTCAACACTACCGCCTCCCGGCGTGAGCTTATGGTGTTGGCCCACGAGGCCTCGCAAGGTTCGTGGTCTCGGTTCGGCGGGTCCCTTATGGTGCTCGGGGAGCAGATGGACGTTATGCGTTTGATTATGTCCCCGCTCGGTTTGGCCTTCACGGCTTCGGCAGGCGCGGCTTATCTGTTCTTTGAGAAAATACACGAAGGTGCAAAGCAAGCCGAGGCGTTCAATAAGGCTATCGCGGCTACGGGTGGGTACCTCGGGTTGTCTACCGAGCAACTCGTGGCAATGTCCAACGGCCTCGCTACCACGTACGCAGGCCTTAGCAACGCCCGGGAGGCTCTCGCGCAGGTCGCGGCCACGGGCGCATTTACTGCGGACAATCTCCAACTCGCCACACAAGCGGCCCTTGCTATGTCGTCCGATATTGGTATCGGTACGGATAAGGCGGCTGAGTCCCTCGCAAAGATTCAAGACGGCGTTATTAAGTGGCTTGAGGAGTATCAGAAATCCCACCACACATTCAACGCGGCGCAGATTGAGGAGATTGAGGGTTTTGTTAAGCTCGGGGACACCGCAGGCGCTACGGGAGTAATTATGCGGGGCCTCGTGGGCGCGCACGCGGACATTCAGGCGGACGCGGATAAGCACATGGGCGCGGTGCAAAAGTGGTGGACCGATTGGGCCAACATCATTGCGCGCGTCAAGAACGCGATTGCAGGTATCGGGGTCCCGGACGGTATCACTAAGCAGGTTGGAGACCAACTCGCGGTAGTTGAGGCCACGCAGCGCAATATCAACGATCAGCGGCGCATGGGTAACCTTGCGGCGGCCACGGCGGCGGAGCGGCAACTCTCCGTAGAAAAGCAAAAGCTAGACGTACTCCGTAACCAACAGGCCGAGGAGTTCAAGGCCCAAAAGGCTAAGGAGGCAGCGGCCAAGGGCGGAGACGCCAAGGTAGCCGTTACCTCGTACCTGAACTCGGACAAGTACGCGAGCCCCGGCCAGAAACATACCAATGAGCTTACCGCCGAAAACGAGGCTTTCGCTAAGGCTACCAAGGGCCTAGAAAAGAACAGCGCGGACTACCAATCGGCCCTCAAGCGGCACTACGACAACGTAGCAAAGATTGACGAGGACTACGCCAAGTCCACGCGCGGCCACCACAGCAACCCGAATACGGCTATCAACGGTGCCCTTGCCGAGGAAAAGAACCGTATGACGGCCATTGAGGCGGCGCGGCGGGACGCGTTGGCGCAGGCCAAGGCCGATTTTGATACGGGGCGGCTCCAGTATCAGGATTACTACGGCAAGGTGCGCGATATCAACGTCAAGGCGTACGACGAGGAAATTGCGATCCAGCAAAAGCGCGTGCAGCTTGCGGCAGGAAAGACGGAACTTGCCGCCCGCCAATCCGCTTTGGGTGAGTTGCAAAAGCTCCAGGCCGAGCGACTCAAGGCCGAGAACGACTACACCCGAGCTATTGCCGAGCAATTTAAAAAACGACAGGAGCAGGTAGAGAAGTACAGAACGCAGCAAGCGGCGGCGGTGCAACGTGTCTCCTCGGCGTATGAGGTGCAGGACGCAACACGGTTTATGACCTCGGACCAAGCGGCAGCGTTCGATGCTGCACTCCGGCTCCGCGAGTCTTTCTATCAGGCCGTGGCGAGCCTCAAGGAGGAATACGACTCCGCGAGGACGGACCAAGAGACGTACAACGCAAAGCTTGCGATTGCCTCGGACGGCTATAACGCGCAACTCTCGTTACTGCGGGACCACTTGGCAAGGGAGCAAGCCCTCCGGGAGAGCTTCAACGCGCAAATGGGCCTCCAGATTGTCCAGCTTAGCGGTAACGGCAAGACGGCGGCGCAGGTTATGTCCGAGGGTTTCGGGTCCGTGTGGTCTACGGCTAGCTCTCAGTTAGACGATTTTGTGACCAAGGGCAAATTTAGCTTTTCCTCCTTCACCTCCTCGGTGCTCGCGGACATGGCGAAAATTGCGCTCCACATGGCCGAGATGCAGGCATTCCGCGCTATCGGTTCGTCTATGGGCTTAAGCCTGCCCGGGTTCGCTACGGGCGGCCACATTAGCGGAGCGGGTACGGGTACTAGCGACTCGATACCGGCCATGCTCTCTAACGGGGAGTTTGTGGTTAATGCCGCGAGCACACGTAAGTACCGCTCGTTGCTGGAGTCGATTAACTCGGGCCAAGCGCAACACTTCGCTACTGGCGGTGCGGTAGGCTCGGGCGGAGGCGGCGGTACCTCGGTTACCAACCATGTGCAATTGAGCTTGGCGGGCAACGGCGGCGGTTTGACGCAGGAGGACCTCGTAGCCCTCGCCCCGGCAATACAGACCCTTATCGATAAACGCATTACCCAGCGGTTCATGGGACAGGGTGGGCTCCTGTACATGTCTCGTAACGGGCAAATCTGATGGCCGCCGGACTACGTATTTGGGACGCGTCCGGTAATTTGGTGCTGGACGCTTCCCACCGCGTTATGCGCTTTATCGGCATGAAGCAACTCGCGGGCGGCCTTAACGACGGCGTACAGGATGACCGCATGAAGCAAGGCGGCTTTATCTCCGTGCAACCGGACTCGTACATAGGTTACCTCTCGGGCGGCCTTATCCACCCAACCTTTTCGATTGACACGACTACCGGTACGGTTTCGTGGTCGTGGGCGTCGAAAAATTCAGCAACCTATGACACTTACGTACAAGGGTACGTCTACTACGGAGCTTACTAATTGATTAAAAAGGATTTTGTAACGCCCTCTACGGGCGCGGTTGCGACGGTGCACGTGGTTACTCAGGTGCAGATTGATTACGCCGGTTCCAATCTCACGACTGCTACCGTTTCGTCTTTCCTTTCCGCCGAGGCATACGCGGCGGGTAAGTGGGCCTTGTACACGCAGGCAATCCCGATTGAAGGCCTGCCCGCTGCGGGGCAAGACCCGAGGGATTACGCCGAGGATAAGCTCGTTGAGGCCATGCCGGACGGCCAAGTTACCGCCTACGCAAATCGCTACGCGCTTGCAGGCGGGGAAATCGTAGCAACCTCGGCCTAACGGCCTTACCCGTAGGCGGCCCGCCGACTGATCCAATGGGCTAGTCGATGAAATTCCGGATCGTTATCTACAATCTGCTTAGGAGTACATGAAAACCAACGCATTTTCCGCAATCACAATTAAGACCGTCCGCGAGGAACGGCGCGAGATTGAGGGCATGGCGAGCACCCCAGCTTTGGACCGGGTTAAGGACCGAGTGGACCCTATGGGCCTCCGGTTCGCAAAGGAGGTTCCGCTCCTTCTGAATCACGATCATGCAAGCCCTGTAGGGACCGTCCAGTTTGGTACGCCTACGGCCCGAGGTCTCCCGTTCAAAGCGACTATCCCCAAGGTGGACGAGCCGGGAACGGTGCAGACGAGGACCAACGAGGCTTGGCACAGCGTTAAGTCCGGCCTTATCGAGGGCGTGAGTCTTGGATTTCGGCCTATCAAGTCGGAACCAAACGCGGACGGTGGTCTTAACTTCAAATCCGCAGAGGTACACGAGCTTTCCCTCGTAGCGATCCCGGCGAATCCCGAGGCGTTCATTAGCGCATTCAAGAGCCTCGGCATTGAACCGCGAGCCGTAGAGCACGCACCACCGAGACCCGTCGCGGCACCCGCCGAGACTAAGGCCGTTGTCCATCAACCGGCCCGCGCAGCAGTTCAAATCAACCACATCAATAAGGAAGTAACCGATATGCAGAACACGAACCACAACATTTTCATCCGCCGCCTGATTCTCCGCGCAATTACTGGTGGTAACGAAACTCAAGGCGCGGCGTACGCTGAAAGCCGATGGGGTGCGGCGGCAGGTATCAACAAGGTAGTAAAAGCCCTCGAAAACCCGATGGGTATGGAGAACACAGGCGTGCTGGCTGCGGAAACCTTGAGCCGGGACCAGTTCGTCCAGGCTGTCTTTAGCAACTCAATTCTCGGCCAACTCCAAGGTCTTACCCGCGTCCCCGCGCTTGCCCGTGTGAACGTGGAAACCGTGCCGATCACCGCTAGCTTTGTCGGTGAGCACATGCCCGTGCAGGCGTACCAAGGTGCGTTTGGCGTCACCCTGACTAACCAACGCAAGGTCGGAATTATCACGGTCCTCTCAGCAGAGCTTATCCGCATGTCCGGTGACGCGGCGGAGGCGCTCATTGCGGCGCAGCTTCAGCGTGCGTTGAGTCGCGGTCTCGATAAGGCATTCCTCGGCGGTCAGGCTCGCGACGGCGTTACTCCTACGGGCCTTGGTGCTGTGGCATCGCAGGCTGCGTCGTTTGCCGAAGGCTTGGAGGCGTTCGCTGGCGACCTTACCACCGCGAGCGTCCTCGTTAATCCGCTTACGGCAGTGCGCCTCCGCAGCGCGAGCGAAACGCAAATCACCGCCAAGGGCGGTATCTACTGCGGTATGCCCGCAATCTGCTCGTACAGTGTCCCGGTTGGTAAGTTGTTCGTGGTCGATGCTGCGCGGGTTCTCGCGTTCCTGGGGACCGCCGAACTGGACATTACAGCGGCGGGCATGTTCCCGGTCGATGATGGTACGGGCACGGTTACGCCCGTTCAGACGGGCATGTTCCAGTCGGGTCAGCAAGCTATTCGGGGTCTTCAGTATGCCGATTGGTCGTTCGTGGACGGCGCAGCATTCGAGACCGCTGCGCCGGTCTCGGCTTAAGCAGCAAATAGCGGTAAGACAAATCGGACGGCACCGTGCCGTCCGACCTAACTTAAGGATAACTATGAAATTCGAATACGTACTTGACGAGCACATGTCGGACGAATCGCTTAACACGTTCATCAAGGGTGCCGAGGCGGATAACACAAGTCTCCGCGCCGAGATTGCCCGCAATGATCGGCAAATTGCACAGGCCAAGCTCCGCCTCCTCCAACGCCAAATCGCGGAGTGCGACGAGTGAGCGGGCATTACTCGGACACGGCCTTTCGTTTGAGCTTGGCCGCATATGATCGTCTTATTGAGGGTGCAAAGCAGGCGGGAGTTCCGCTTGCGCGCTACTTCCGTATTAAGGCGTCGCAGTTGGTACGCATTGCAGACCCAAAGTTTGAGCTTGGCCGCATATGATCGTCTTATTGAGGGTGCAAAGCAGGCGGGAGTTCCGCTTGCGCGCTACTTCCGTATTAAGGCGTCGCAGTTGGTACGCATTGCAGACCCAAAGTTTGACGTCTCCGGAGCAATCCCCCACCGCCGCATCGACGTTGGTCTTTCTGAGCCGGTACTACAGGGCTTGCGCGACTTGTGCAGAGACCTAGACCTACCGCCCGAGGCGGCGGGCGAGCTTGTGGCGTGCGCGACATTCGCGCCGAGATTGCACGCATGAGTTACTTGAAGGACTACAACGCACAGCGGCGACACCTTAGCCGCTTGGCGCGTGCGCTTGACCTCCCGCTGTCCCGCCACAACGGAAAGCGCCGGGTACCGCTCGGAAATGACGAGCTTCGCGTTTCCATCCACGATGCCTGTCTCGGACCGGATTGGAATGACGTAACGGACGGCCAGAATGCTGCACAGATGGACCTCAGACTAGGCCGCATGGTTGACACGGTGCATATGCGGAACGGGTACGAGTTGGCCGTAGCTCAGGCATGCATCCGCGCGGGAAAGCACGAGGTCCGTATGGCGCGGGCGGGTATGGCAATCCTCCGAGATAGCAAAGGCCGCAAGGTTTTCCGACCCACGACCCACGCCCACCGCATGGCCCGGTTGCGGTCCGCTAGCGAGTTCTACGCGCTGGCTCGGGAGTATCAGAGCAAGCATGAGGAAGCCCGCCGTGCGCCAGAGCAACGATAACAACATCTGTCCAACCTGTGGGGAGCGCTTCCGCTCCTCGCGGGCGTTCGACGCGCATCGAACCGGCCCATACGGCTCTGTTGGACCGGGCGGCGGCTATCTGCCCTCTCAGAGGCGTTGCAAAACGATCCCTGAAATGGAAGCCGATGGAATGCAACAGAATCGACGGGGATTGTGGATTACTAAAGCGTTCGGAATGCCGCTCCATTTGCACCAGGGGCGGACGCGGGGGCTGAGGTAATAGGCGAGTAGCCGGGAGGAATTCCGGCCCGTTCTAGCCTCGTGCGCGTTGCGCGCGCGCACAAGAGAAGTCAGCTATCGTTGTTGATGCCCTGCACTATCGCGCGCAACTAAGTTGGGGGGGGTAGCATGGACAACGACTTCAAAGAGACAGTGGCGGACCCGAATCTCTACCGGTCATGCTTTGAATTGGTCTACGCCGCCTGCGCAATTCCCGCTTTTTTTCTGATTATCGATTTATGGAGAGGAAGCCCTCAACTTTTTCATCGATCGGGCGCACTTGCGTTATTTTTGGTTGCTGTTGCGCAATTTAAACAGCTATCCAAATTTCGCAATAAGTTGCTTAAAAATCTCATAGAGGTTAAGGAAGATAAGAAAATAAGCCTTCTGTCGGAGGACTATTCCGCTTTGGAGTGGCGTATTTTTTCTGTCGGACTATACGGAACGCTTGTGACAGCCTACGGCGATGTGTTGGTCAATTGGATACTTTCCGTCAAGTAAAGCCTTAATCTTGCTAACGCCAATCTGCGCTATTTTGCGCCCAGAGCTTAATCTCTACTTTTATTTGGACTTAGCGATTTAACAAGTCTGACCGGTCGGATTCGAGGTCGAATTGCTTAAGATTTCAGCATACCCCCCGGTAGTTGTATCAGGATTAGGCCGCAATAGATAATCCTATGGCTGAGTGTTGGTATATCACAACATCTAACCGACCTGCCTAAATATCGGACGTTCTATAGCCCTCGTCATGCTTTGGCCAAGTACTTTTATAAAGTTATGGTCGAGCTTGTAACTAATCAAGGATTAACAATGAGCGAATGCGATAAGCACCCGCAATGGCAACCTGTGGGCATGGAGTGGCGCTGTCCGCACTGTGCAACCGATAAGCCAGTTAGCACTACGGTTACCAAGCGTAGAGGTAGGGTGGATTATGGCAGTCCAGATAAGCGCCTTAGCGGTTCGGCACGCCTTAAGCGTAACGACCGGATCAGAGAGCGGGACGGATTTAAGTGCAGACGTTGCAGCGTTGTCGTTAGACGTGGTGAAGTTGACCACATTATCCCTTTGAAGGACGGCGGTACCGAGGATGATAGTAACTGTCAATTGCTGTGCACTAGCTGTCACGTAGACAAGACTAATAGGGATATGGGCTACAAGGTTAAGTACGGAGCTAACCTAGACGGTACGCCTAAAGACATGGGCCATCATTGGAACGAGGATTAGCCCGTGTTCTACGAGTCATTACCGGATGACTTCTGGATTTGGTATGAATCGGTCAGGGCCAAGTCCTCGGACATTATCAGCCTAACCAACAGGGTGAAACGTAGACAGATATCCATCGACTACCTAGACCCGGTGGGCACGCCGAGACGGGACAAGTTCTTTGTAGACCCGGCCCGTAACACAGAGCACAGATACCTAGTAGAACATGGTGTTTGTCAGAACTTGTTACCTGTAATAGTTTTCGGTACCTCGGCCCTTACTGGACAAGGGTTTGCGGGTGATTAGCCGCTGTTTTCCGACTTGTGACAGGTAACAGTTTCTGCGATTCTTGGAGCTCACATAAATTACATTATCGTAAGGAAACGTATTGACACGGACATTTAAGACGCTGACCGGGGTCAGTGCGCAGCACAACCTTAACGAGCAAGCGAATAAAGCAGAAGCGCAGGCCGCACAGTTAGGCGTCGACATAACCGCTAAGGTTACCGTTTATGAGAATGACGGTTCTAAAAATTGGGCCGGAGAGCTTGCGTGCTATCTTTGCGAGCATCCAAAGGATGCAAGTAAGACACGGGCCGAGTTAGCTCTAATCGTTCAATCGTTGCTCGGCGTGAGTAAATTCTCGGCTAATCGGCTGAGTATGCCCTCCGCTTTAGGAGCGAAAGCAAAGGAGATATTCGTTATTCCGGTCCTAAAGGCTAACGGTTACGGCGTTTCTCAGATAAACACAGGAATGGACATTGCCAAAACTATCGTGGCCGGTAAGACGGGCCTGAACGTTATCTCGCTGGATTCGAAGATTAAGGTAGAGCTGGACGGTATCAGCGTTTTTGATCCTCGCAAAATCCGGCCGAGTACTACGCGCAGCGGTGGTTCGGACGGATGGACTAAATACCCGTATGTTCCGGACCCGAATGCTAGTACCGCGTTGCTTTGGCATCGGGTCTTAGTGCAAATGCCGAACCGGGCTATACGGCTAGTGGATTTTCTCGCGGTTCGGGGAATGGGTATTAACGAGTTCGCCACGTTGGACGAGGCCGCGCACTCCCTAGCAAGTGCCCGCCAATCGAGCAAGCGGGCCGGACTAATGGCCGCCACAGCGGAGACCGTAAAACGGGTCGAGGAACGAGCTAAGCGAGTTATTGCGGCGTGACGTAGCCCGGCCCTCTATCACTTGCAACCTTTGTTTAACTTATCCACTTCCTCTTTTAAAGACTGCACATTCGTGCCGAGCGATTTTTGATGCTCCGCGATCTGCGCCTTGGTATCCTTAAGGATCGTACTTAGCGACTCACTCGCGCCTATAGGGTTTTGTTCGTTCACGTAGATCCGTTCGTAGTCAGCCTGATATTTGTTGAGGTCGGCTTGGAGCGATGACAAAGCGTTTTGCTCGTCGCGTACCGCTGTTGTCAGCGTGTCCACATGCGGAGATAGTATCTTGCAGTTCTCAATCGCGCGATCTGGGATTTCGAAATATTCAGTCTTGACGCCCCGCCCTAGCAGTAATTCGAACGCGAGAATGATAGTGAGCAAGACGAGGCAGACTGCAAGCGCACTGACGGTAACGAGCGTTAGCACGACTGCACCTTTCGCTATCCCGGTTCGCCAGTCTGTCGGAAGCCAGCCCGTGACTTTCCCAACAATCTGTTCCCACATGGCCCCCTCCTACACCAGTGCGTGCTACTCAAGGATAGGTCGGCTTATGCAGCGAATCCATCATGCCTTGCCGGGGACAGGGCGAGCGGTTCGAACTTACACCCAAAATTGAACACCTCGGCGGCCTGAAGCGTTCAACCCATTGATCACCCTGCACGCTCCTGAACGGAGAACATGACAGAACACGAAGCACTCGACATCGCGGTTAAGGCGGTTGCCCTCTATGCGGCCCGTCGTGACCACCCTTTATCGATCGTTCTTGGGGGGTATCCGGGCCGATGGCGAGGCGGTGATAAGCAAGTCTGGTCCGCCCGCTGGAGGATTACGAAACCGAGCCGATGTACGAGACGCTCACACAGGCGGGGTACTTTCCTAGCAACACGGATAACACGCTCACGAAAATGCGCAGGCTGATCATGGCGGGCAAGCCCGAGGCCGAGGACGCTACCGTGTACTCCTTTGGGGCGGGTATCCACAAGGTTACCTTTGGTCCGGCTCGTACGGTGCATTACCGTGGCATGTGTCGCACGATCATAAACGAGAGCGACGGACGTATGCGGGTCAAGGTGGACGGCAAGCGGGTTGCGCTACGTGTGTGGTTATCCGAGTCGGTATCGAAGGACGACTGGCCCAAAGTCGCAGAGATAGCCGGTAAGGCCGCGTGGGACGAGGCGGGCCGGGATGCCGCAGCGATGCTCCAGCAGCGACCGGAGACAAACGATCAGGGGATACTGGAGGCTACGGGCCTGTTCGACACCGCTGCAGTCCTTGGGTAACCATTGGTGGATGCCGTCGGACAGGCTGCAAAAGCGTCGTGGGCGGCCCGTAGCCTCTAAGTGCTCGCGTTTGCCGAGAGCGGCGAGCCCCTACATATTTATCGGAAACGTAAGGCCCGAAAGCAAACCCGTCACGGCAGCGCTGCCCCCGTCGCCCGAGTCCTTCCAGTCGCGTAGTAGCTTGCGGCCCTCAGCGCATGCGGTATCCAGTGCTTTCTCCCGCTCCTTTTTTCCCGTAATGGCCCTCGCAAGTCTATCGTGCGCATATTCCGACTCCTCATCGATAACGAGCGCCTGCTTCAAGTAGCTAATCGCCTCTGTTGGCAACTCTGAGTTCGATAGAAGATTTCCGATATTCGCCTGAATCCAAGACGCGTTTCCTCCAGCGCACTTATCGGCATGCCGATACGCAGTAAGCGCTTGGTCGTGCATGTTCAATTCTAAGCAACAGTTTCCGAGATATCCCCAGTAATCCGCGTTATCGGCATGCCGAAATGTTATTCTTCGGAATAGATGAGCGGCAATCCTATGTTCATTCAGATTCATGGCCGCATGCGCGCACTTGTTTAGCAATCGCTCATCATGAGGGAAGGACGTTAAAGCCGTTCGAACTACTCCAAAAGCCTTTGTATGCTCGCCATTCTCTGTATATTTGTCCGCCAATTGACACGCCAGATCGACGTTAGCGCCGTGCGCTGGAACCAGCGCGGCCTCCGCCGACACTTCGTCACCTATTGCGGAAAAACAGTCTGATAAGACGGATTTAAAAACCGGGTTTGTTTTGACGCGGTCGTCTAGAGTATCAACCAATTCGAGCGCCTTACCTCCAAAGCCCTCCCAGAGCAAAAAACGGCACAAAAGTTGTATCTTATCTGGATCATCTCGCCTTGCCTGAAACAATGAAACTATTGAATCGATCCCGGTGCTTGGATCGCGCTTATATTCGACGTAGCATTGCCATTCGTGCAAACCCTGAACCTCGACTTCAGGCCTACCTTCTTTTATAGCTGCTTTTATTTTCTCGTCCGCATCGACATAGTCTTCGTTAATGACCGACGTAACCCACGCATATTTCGCCGGCTCGGATGCGGTCTCCTTAGGCTCGTCAGGCTTGACCATCTGGGGGTTAAGCAGCCCCAGAGCACGAATTTGCTTCCGCATCTGATTGCACGCGGGACCTGTAGCAGCTTGCAGATTATTGTCACTCCGACTGTTCGGGAACTTGCCGGGAGTTATGCCCAAAAGATCGCTCGGAATATGCAAATCGACGTCCGAGGGAACGATATAAAACACCCGCGATCTGCCAAGTTTCCCAATAAAGAGTCCGAACTCAAAGAGAACGTTGTCTCGCACTGCATTATGCGTTACGTCTCGCATTTTAACTGCGTCATCGGGACTAAATACGAATACGGCAAAGTCCGAGCTCTCCAATACGGAGGTCAACGATTCAATAGTCGTGTCGGAAAGATCAAACACTCCCTGCGTCCACACCGTTGCCTCGACGTCGTGCAGCAGATTTTGCTGAACAGCGTAAGCAATATCTAAACCTTCGACGGACGACCCAATGAACACTCGCGGTTTCATTTATTTCAATCTCAAAGTTGAAAGAAAAGGCGCAGCCGTTTTAGCGTCCCGCCAGAGCAAGCTCACGACCTCTATTATGTCTTCTAATTCTGCGAAGCGGGCGAAGTCCCTCAGAAATTGCTGATAGGCGCGCAATATACGCGCGCTTGGGATTACTCCGTTCTCGTGCTGGCCGGCAAATCTCGCGGATAGCATAGGGGGTGCACACTTGGTGTATGTACATCGGACTACCTAGTGACACTCTTTTAGTACCTCAAAATAATAATGGCGGTGTTCGCTATTCGCGTGTAGCGTATCGGCCCCTACCAGGAGCACCCATGACCGACACGCAACGCCCCTACGACCTTGCCGCCCTAATCGCAGAAGCCGCCAAGACCAGCCCGGATATGCGTATTCCTGTGGTCTCAAACGATTACGTTCCGCCGCCCACGGGTTTCGCTGGAGCGCGTCTCGTTGGTTACTTCGAACTCGGCAAGCATGAGGAGGAGTTTGAGGGTCGTAAGCGTGACCGCGAAAAGGTAGACCTCGTGTTTGAACTGTCCGGGCCGAACTACGAGCCGCGTAAGTTAGCGGACGCCGACTTACTGGTACCGCACCGTACCACCGTGCAGGAAACGCTATCGTTTGACTACGAATCGATGTTTAGCAAGCTCTTTGCGGCTATGAACGCGGCGCACGGTGGTACCTCTACGCACATGGTCCAACTCCTCGGCAAGCCCTTTACGGTTGAGGTGTTCCACCGTCCGAGTAGAGACGGTAAGAAGGTGTACGCCAACCTCAAGGGACCGCGCGGCTACAACGTCAAGGGAACCACGGTGCAGAACCCGGTTACGGGCAAGGCGGTAACGCTGGAGGTTGCGCCCGCAATCACGGAGCTTAAGGCGTTCATTTGGAATCTCGCCAATAAAACAATGTGGGACAGCATATTTATCCCGGGAGAGTACGGGGAGCGCAAGAACGATAACGGCGAGGTGATTAGCCCGAAGCGTTCGCGTAACGTGCTGCAAGAACGCATTATGCGCGCCAAGAACTTTGCCGAGATTAGGGAATTTGTCAGCGGGCCGTCTGTACCACCGGGGAGGACGCTGAGTATTGAGGAGCTACGACTGGACGAACGAGCGATTAAGCAGTGGCAAGACGATAACTGGAGAGACCTAAAGGCGTGCATCGGTCGCGCTATACAAGAGACGGGGTGCGAAAAGAAGCCCCGTAGGAGCAGCGCCGGTAAAAGGCGGGCGGGGTAGCAAATTCATTCCAACAGGAGCACATGACAGAACACGAAGCACTCGACATCGCGGTTAAGGCGGTTGCCCTCTATGCGGCCCGCCACCCACGACCGGCGCATGTCACCATTACCCAAGCGGCCGACATGCTTGGGCGCAGTAGACAGACGGTCCGTAATCACCTCGTAGCCAACGGCGTGCGGATCAACGCTCTGGGTTCGATTCCCATTGAAGCGGTAGACAGGCTCTTGGTCTCTCGCGCATGAGAGACCGCACATTTTCTGCACACAAAGCCGGAAAGCGTTGCCACACAAGGCCGCACGTTTCCGGTCCCCGGCACCAAGTAGTTTGCGTTCGACTCGAGATTCGACAACAACCCCGACAGCGTAAGGCTCTCGGGGTTTTTTGTTTGCGGAACGCGTTGCCAGGGCCCGAGGAAATATCGGTTCCGGTACGACTGGGCAGAGTTTCTCACGGAGCGCATGCAGGGGCGCAGGTTATTTCAGGCTGAGTCGCGCTTCGAACTCGGAAAGGCCGAACATTCGTCCGCTTCACACGTCTGCGCCTGATCAATAAACATTGCGGCCCGTTTGCCCGCCGGACCGTGCAGTCGCTAAACTACTTAGACATGCTACGGATATCGCCCTCGGAAACGCAGAGAGACGGAAATTGCCCCAAGAGATTCGGCTGGCGAGTTGGAAGCTGACACTGCGTCGGCGACGCGACGTTCATTTCACATGCAGGGCCGCAGAGGAGCGAGCCGCCGCGAGCGGACGCGAGCTTCTAGCCGCCTCTTCGGATTGGATGCGCGATCAGGCCGTTATGGCGAAGCTTCGAGAGCTATTGAGCATTGACGAGGCCGATCCGTCGATTGCGCGTTGGAAGGTGAAGCGTGCTATCGAGCGGGGCGAACTCGTAACGATACCGGAGCCACCGAGCAGCGGCTTGCAAGGCAGTCGCGGCGGCGGGACGCCCCGGCCGCGGTCGGTGACTTTCACGCCATCACAGCTATTCAAGGCCGCGCCGCGCATAGCAAGCGCAGGTTCTTACCATGAGCGCCCGGCGCAACCAAGACTCTTCGCCGACGACTGCATGGCCGCCTGGCGCGCCAAGCCGGGAGATTTGCTACCCGATGGCGAGCTTGCCACCGCCGTCATCCGCATTAGTGGTGACAGCGGCGACGACTCAATGCTGAAGAGCTTGGGCGACTCGGACGGGAGCGGTTCATTGACTGATGACGCTCAGCCGTTCGAATACAGCGAAATCGCACCGGTCGTTGACAAAGAGGAATTTGCGGCCGGCGATGGTCGACCAGGCAATAATCAGGCACAAAACAAGCAGTTCAGGGCGGTGGTCAAGGCCCTTGGATTGAGTCAGGAGCAGGCAAGACAACTCCATGATGACATACAGGACGATGACGAAATGAATTACCACGGACTTATGGAACGCGCCCAGGATCTGTTTGACGGGAGCGTCTGATATGGCTACTACCCGCGAACAAATCATGCAGCGCCTTTCGGCCCTAAACGGGTTGGAGCTCAGCGGTGCGGGACGTGCGGCGGATATGTTGACGCTGCACTTCGGCCCCCTTCGGGAAATGACGACAGCGCGCGGGACCGTCAAGCGCGTGGGCACTTGGGCCCTGCACATCCAATGTGCCTGGACCATCGAGCGGGCGGGCGAGGTCTTCGCCAACTCCCCGGATTTCGCGGTTTCCGACGATCGCACGCGCGCAACGCTCGAGCAGATACGAGACCTCATTGCCAACGACGGTCCATTCGTTGTCGAGCGCGTTGCGGTCGGCGAGAACGGCAACGTCTACATATCGATGTCGCGACAGCTTGAGCTGGGCGTCGTGACGGACGGCGCATCAGACGAGGAAGACTGGCGCTTTTTCGAGCCGGGTTCCGATGCGAAGCACTTCGTCATCCAAGGCGGGAAAGTTGATCCTTGGTCGCTGTCGTGACAACGCATCGAGAGGAAAATTTAGGCCGGAGAGAAACAAGGACAACGCGACTGCGCTTGCAAGGGATTTCAGTGCCATTCGTGGATCAGGTTTTCGGTAAAGGATTGGGTCACCGTAATAACGACCCGCCTTCCGAAATCTTGAACGACACCCTCACACCGCATTCAACAACCGCTCCGCGTCCCTCACCGCATCAAACAGCGCCTCGATCGCCGTATCGCGATCAAGCAGGCAGACGTGTTCGATATCGAACGGCAACGCATCCACGCCGATGAACCGCACCGTTCCGCCGAAGCAGTCGCGCGTCTTGCCGCCTCGCACCGACGCGATGTAGTTCGGGGTGATGTAGAGCGCAACGGGCGTCATGGCAACCTCGGCGATGGTCCGGTCGATGAACCAGAGTCTAGCGATGCCCGCCGTCGCGCTGCACCCGCCTGACGCGGGGAACGCTTCCCCTCTTTCGCGGCCCTCGCCGCTACACCGCGTGCCCCAGGACGCGCGCGACGTAATGCCGTCCCCACGCCTCGCCATGCGCGATCGCCTCGGCGACCGTCTCGAAAGGACCGTGATCGCCCGTCATTTCGCCCGAGTCGTCGGCGAGTGTCGATCCGTGCACAGGTTTGCGGTCGAGCCGCGTCACGCGCACGCGAATCGCGTAACCCTCGGACGGAGCCGCCTCCTCGTCGCCGTCGGCTTCGATCGGCCTGGATACGGCCTGCATGGCGAGCAGGTAATCGCCTACTTCGATGTCCTTCTGCATGGCGGTGGTCTCCATCGGTGCGCAACGCGCGGTCGAATGACAGAGCCGATTGTGCTACCGCATCGCGCGAGAAAACAAGCGCCCGGCCAAACCCTCGCGGGGCGCGCATGATATAAAGTTTCGCCCCGTCCTCTTTCCGCTCCGAGCCCTTCGCGGCATCGGGCACCGACAGAATTCATCGATGAACCATCGCATCCGCCATCTGCCGCTCGTTTTGCTCACGATTCCGCTCGCTTTTCTCGCCGGCTGCACGTCCTATTACAAGAACGTCGAAGCCTGCAAAGACAAGGTGCGCGCGGATTACCCCGACGCCGCGAGCGCGCCGCTGAAAATCACGGGCTCCGGCGCGAGTTATCATGGCTCGCGGGTGGTCGTGCACGGCACGATCCAGAATCCGCCGAAGCCGCCGGCCACCAAGCCGGCGCAGGTGCCCGCGGCGGCCGAATGCACGTTCAGCGAAACGTCGATGACCGGCTTCCAGTGGCTCGTTCCCGCGAAACTCGCGCCGAAGCCGCCCGTCGCCGCATCCGACGATTGAGCCTCTAACCCGCCCGCGATGAGGAGATTCACGCGCATGCTGCTCGCCCAGATCAGCGATCTGCACATCACGGCGCAAGGCACGCTCGCCTACGGCCGCGTCGATACCGCCGCTTTCCTCGCCCGCGCGATCGGCCTGCTCAACGCGCTCGATCCTCGCCCCGACGCCGTGCTCGTCACGGGCGATCTCGTCGATGCGGGCGGCATCGACGAATACCGGCATCTGCGCACTCTGCTCGATACGCTCGCGATGCCGTGGCATGTGATCGTCGGCAATCACGACGACCGCGCGAATCTGCGCACGGTCTTCGGCGATCGTCCCGAACTCGCGGGCCACGACGGCTTCGTGCAATACGCATTCGATGTCGGCAATGTCCGCGTGCTCGCGCTCGACACGCTCGATCCCGGCTCGGGCG
This sequence comes from Caballeronia sp. S22, assembly GCF_964261745.1. Taxonomy (NCBI): domain Bacteria; kingdom Pseudomonadati; phylum Pseudomonadota; class Betaproteobacteria; order Burkholderiales; family Burkholderiaceae; genus Caballeronia; species Caballeronia sp. S22. The sequence continues at coordinate 2,160,057 of NZ_OZ180035.1, forward strand.
GCGGACGTCTGTGCGCCGCGCGCCTCGCCTGGCTCGAAGCGCAGCTCGACGCCTGCCGCGACCGGCCCGTCGTCATCGGCATGCATCATCCGCCGATCGCATGCGGCATCGGCTTCATGGACGAAATCCGCCTCGCGCCGGACGACAGCCGCGCGCTCGATGCGCTCGTGCGCCGCCATCCGAACGTCGAGCGCATCGTGTGCGGTCATGTGCATCGGGCCATCGGCGCGCGGTTCGGCGGCACGCTCGTCTGGTGCGCGCCGTCGACCGCGCATCAGGTGGCGCTGCAACTGAAACCCGACGGCCCCGAGGCGTTTGTCATGGAGCCGCCCGCGTTCGGGCTGCATCTGTGGCGCGCCGATCTCGGCCTCGTCACGCATTGCATGAGCGTCGATCAGGGCGGCGGCCCGCAGCCTTTCTAACGGCGCGCTGCGGCACCCGCGCGTCTTCAGTATGATCAGCGGCTGATCTTCATCGGCTTCGGTTCATGCCCAATTCGCCGCAATCGAATCCTCCAGCGCGCCATCCGCACTATTCGCGCGCCACGCTGTGGCTGCTCGCGACCATCGCGGGCGTCTCGGTCGCAAACATCTATTTCAATCAGCCGCTGCTCGGCGATTTCCGCGCGAGCTTTCCCGGCGACGCCCGGCTGATCGGCGCGGTGCCCGCCTCGACGCAGCTCGGCTACGCGGTCGGCATGCTCGTGCTCGCGCCGCTCGGCGACCGCTTCGACCGGCGTCTTTTGATCCTGCTGCAACTCGCGGCGCTCGGCGTATCGCTCGTGGCCGCGGCGAGCGCGCCGACGCTCGCCGTCCTGATCGCGGCGAGTCTCGCGATCGGCATCGTATCGACGATCGCGCAGCAAGCCGTGCCCTTCGCCGCCGAACTCGCGCCCGCCGCTGAACGCGGCCACGCCGTCGGCACGGTGATGAGCGGGCTCCTGCTCGGCATCCTGCTCGCGCGCACGGTATCGGGCTTCGTCGCGCAGTACTTCGGCTGGCGGGCCGTGTTCGGCGCCTCCGTGCTCGCGACGATCGCGCTGGCGGTCGTCGTGATCGCGCGGCTGCCGAAGAGCCGGCCGACCTCGACGCTCACCTACGGCAAACTGCTCGGCTCGATGTGGCATCTCGCAGCCGAAAACCGTGCGCTGCGCGAGGCGTCGTTTACCGGCGGCGCGCTCTTCGCCGCGTTCAGCATCTTCTGGTCGGTGCTCACGCTGCTGCTCGCGGGCGAGCCGTTTCATATGGGTCCGCAGGCGGCGGGGCTTTTCGGCATCGTCGGTGCGGCAGGCGCGCTCGCCGCGCCGCTCGCCGGAAAATCCGCCGACAAGCGCGGCCCGCGCGCCGTCATCTCGCTGTGCATCGGGCTCGTCGCGCTGTCGTTCGTGGTGTTCGCGTTTTCGGCGAAGAGCATCGCGGGGCTCGTCGTCGGCGTGATCGTGCTCGACGTCGGCGTGCAGGCCGCACAGATTTCGAACCAGTCGCGCATCTACGCGCTCAAGCCCGAGGCGCGCAGCCGCGTGAACACGGTCTACATGGTCGCTTATTTCATCGGCGGGGCGCTGGGATCAGCGGTCGCGTCGCTCGCGTGGCAGGCGATGGGCTGGACGGGCGTCTGTCTCGCCGGTCTCGCGGCGACGGGTCTCGCGGGCTTCAGCCACTGGCGCGGGCGCGATAAGCGATAGCGGATTCAGGTGCGCTCGCGTGCGTAGTCGCACAACGCGTCGAGCACGCGATCGAATTCGAGCGACTTGTCGAAGAAGTGGCGCACGCCGTATTGCAGGCAACGCTCGCGATACGTCGGCAGCGCGTGATTCGTGAGCACCGCGACGAACGCGCCCGGCGAGCGCGCCGCGCCGCATTCCTCGAGCCACGCGAGCACGTCGATGCCCGAGCCGCGCTTCAGTTGCAAGTCGACGATCACCGCGTCGAACGCCTGCGCCGACAGCAACGCGATCGCATCGTCCGGCGCATCGGCGAACGCGCTCACGCGCCACGGCCCGAGCGCATCGATCGCCTCGGTCAGGCTGCGGCGGATCAGCGGCGAGTCCTCGATCAACAGCACCGCGAGCGGCGTGCGCCGCGCGCCCGGCTGCCCGCTTCGGTCGTCAGTGGTGATGTGATTGCCCACGTCGGGCGCCCTCCGGCAGTGCTCGCGGATTTCAAACCATGCGCCGCTATTCGATCAGGCCATTCTTGATCGCGTAATACGTGAGATCGGCGTTATTGGAAAGCCGCATTTTTTCGAGCACGCGCGCGCGATACGTGCTCACCGTCTTCACCGAAAGATGCAGTTCCTGCGCGATTTCCGTCGGAATCCGCCCGCCCGCGAGCTTGCAGAAAATCTGGAACTCGCGCTCCGACAGCAGTTCGTGCGGCCGTTCGGCGGCGGGCTTGTCGAGCTTGTCGGCAAGCGCATCCGCGATGAACTCGGACAGATAGCGATGTCCGCGCGCCACAGTACGGATCGCGCGCACGATCTCGTCGGGCGCTGCGTCCTTGTTCAGATAGCCGTTCGCGCCCGCCTTCAGCAGGTTGATCGCGTACTGGCTCTCCGGAAAACCCGAGAGCATCAGCACGCCCTGCTCCGGGCGGATCTGCTTGATCACGCGCAAGGTGTCGACGCCGTTCTTGTCCGGCATCGCGATGTCGAGCAGCACGACGTCGAACGCCTGCGCGCGCACGAGCGCGATGGCTTCGTCGCCGGTTGCGGCCTCGCCCGCGACTTCCATGTCGGGCTCGTCCACGACGAACTGCCTGAATCCGCTGCGCACGATCGCGTGGTCGTCGGCTATCAAGACTCGAATCATTCGCGTCGTCCGCGCTGCCGGACGCTCTTGTAGTAGTTGATCGGTCATTTCATGCAAACCGCCGGACACGCCCGCAGCGTATCCGGCCGCGTCGCCCTTTAGCCGTTACGGCCTTCCAGCAGATCCGCCATGTCGTCGGCGTGCTCTTCCTCGACGGCCAGAATGTCCTCGAAGATGCGGCGCGTCGTGACGTCCTTGTCGCCGAGATAGCGGATGATCTCGCGGTACGTATCGATCGCGATGCGCTCGGCGATCAGATTCTCGCGGATCATGTCGATCAGATCCTTGCCTTCGTTGTACTCGGAATGCGAGCGCGACGACAGGCCGTCAGGCGCGAAATTCGGTGCGCCGCCCAGTTGCACGATGCGTTCGGCGAGCGTGTCGGCGTGCTCCTGTTCCTCGTTCGCGTGCTCCAGGAACTCCTGTGCGACGGCTTCCGAGTGAATGCCCTTCGCCATGAAGTAATGACGCTTGTAGCGCAGCGTGCAGACGATTTCGGTGGCGAGCGAGTCGTTGAGCAGCTTCAGGACCGTCTCGCGGTCGGCGCCGTAGCCCTCCGTCACCGCGCCTTCGTCCATGTGCTGACGCGCATCGGCGCGAATTTTTTCGACATCGAGGACAAAAGCGCCCGAGGACTGGTTCGACTCGGCTTTTACAGCAGACGATTTGGACATTTGGTTCGCTCCTCTGTACGGGGTGAGATGACTGTTCGCTGGAGCAGGCCCTCGCAAATGCCGCGTGCATAGAACCCTGCTATCCAATCAGAGGCTCCGATGCATGCACCATGCCTGCCCCTCGAAAAAGCCGCGCGACGGTCGTAAGTCCCGCGCGCGGCTTGATGGCTCATGGCTTTCGCCGTGATGCGGGCGTCATGTGCGGAACACGCCAAGCAGCAAGGTGACCACGAACACGACGAGAAAAATGAAGAAAAGAATCTTCGCGATTTCCGCCGCGCCGGCCGCGATACCCGTGAAGCCGAACACGGCGGCGATGATGGCGATGACGAAGAAGACAGCAGCGTAGTGAAGCATGTGAGCTCCTTCCTAAGTAGTTGAGAACGTTCTGGCGAGCGGACGCAAGCGCCGCTAATCGATGGCTTTTTTCGTGACGACGAAGCCCAGCACCAGGAACACGACGCACAGGATCAGGAAGAGCACGAACAGGAACTTGGCGATGGCCGCGGCGCCCGCAGCCACGCCCGTAAAGCCCAGCACCCCGGCGATCACGGCCACGATCGCGAAAAACAAGGCCCACTTCAGCATGATCGTTCCCCGTAAAGAATGAATGACGGAACCATGCTAGCCATGCCCGCCACGCGGCGCATTCGGGTAGGCTCCTTTTTTGCTGTGGGAATCCACCGACACCCGCTTTCAAATCGGCTGCCTTAAGTGAAACGCCGCACCACCGACACCATGAGCCACGTACCGCGAGCCGCGATCCTGCCCGACGACCCGCCCCTCTTCGCAGCCGACGAGCCCGCCATGCCGAAAGCGTCCACGCCGCCCGCGCCGGCCGGCATCGCGCGCCGCGCGGCGCGTTTCAACGACTGGATGCGCCGCTATAGCTGGGCGGTCGCGATGACGGTCGCGATCGTCATTACCGTGGGCGGGTTGATCATTCTGGAATCGGGACGCATGCGCATCGCGTCGGAATACGAAACCGCGCTCGAAGCGAAGGGCGCGACCGCGCAGCTTTCGATGCTCGCCGCCGATATCGCCACGCTCACCGCCGACGAGCGCGGCTTCGCGCTGAAAGCGGACGATGCGTTTCCAACGCACTTCAGGGAGACGGCGGCGCGCGTGCGGCGCACGCTGGCGTGGCTCGATGCGTACTACCGTCGTATCGGCGACGACACCGCGCTCGCGAGCTTCGCGCAGATCCGCGCCGCCGCCGACGATGAAATCGCGCAAGGCACGGTGCGCTTCGCCGACCCGCCGACCGACGCCGCCGCACGCAATCGCACGCTGGCGCCGCCGCCCGACACGAGCGCGACGCTCGACGCGGCGCTATCGCTCCTGCGACTGAACGAGGAACAACGCGCGCAGCACGCGCTCGACGCGAGCCGCGCCGATCAGCGCATCTCGACGCTTTGTGTCGGCGCGTTGTGCGCGCTCAATATCGTGTTGTTCATCCTGCTCTTTCGCAATCTGGGCATTCAGCTCGACAAGCAGGCGCGCGTGCAGAAGGCGCTCATCACGCAGCAGGAAGAGCTCGATCAGCTCGTGTTCGCGCGCACGCGTCAACTCGAAGCGCTCGCCTGGCACTTGCAATCGGTCAGCGAAAACGAGAAGACGGAGCTTGCGCGCGAACTGCACGACGAACTCGGCTCGATCCTCACCGCGAGCAAGATGGATGTCGCGTGGGTGCGCGGCAAGCTCAAGAACACGGAACCTGCGATGGCCGAGAAACTCGCGCGCGCACTCGGCAATCTGGATCAGGGCATCGCGTTGAAGCGACGCATCATCGAGGACATGCGGCCGACCGTGCTCGCCAGCTTCGGCCTCGTGACCGCGCTGCGCTCGCTTGCCGACGAAGCCGCGCAACGCAACGGCTGGAGCGTCGAGTTCGATCTGCCGGGCGACGACGTGAAGCTCGGCGAGGCGATCGAAATCGCGCTCTTTCGCGTCGCGCAGGAGACGCTGACCAACGCGGCGAAGTACGCGCATGCGAGCCGCATCCGCGTGACGCTCGACGTCGATGAAGAGAACGTGTCGCTCTCGATCATCGACGACGGCATCGGCATCCGGCCGCAGGATCTCAAGCGCACGCAGACGCATGGGCTTGTCGGGATGCGCCAGCGCGTCTCGGCGCGCGGCGGGCGCTTCGAGATCGAGCGCGCGTCGCCGCATGGCACGTCGATCAGCGTGTCGATGCCGCGTGAGCGCAGTGTCGATGCGCCCATCGTCGCGCCTTCCGCGTAGGACGATGCCGACACCGAATGCAGACACCGCCGACAGCATAATCGCAGCCGTGCCTACAGCCTGAGACCGACCGATTTTTTTATGATTGTTCACACCGGTATGCGGGGCGTCGAAGAGGTCCGTCACCAGACATGATGCGCGAACCCGATTCCAGTCACGCATTTCAACTCCAAGGGGAATAAACATGACTCGACTCATCGCTCTACTGCTGATTGCAGGCACGGCGGCTCTCGCGGGCTGCAACACCGTCTCGGGCGCTGGCCAGGACATTTCGAAGGGCGGTCAGGCCATTTCGAATTCCGCCGAGGAGCACAAGTAACGGGCGACGGGCGCCACATCGTTGCGGCGCGCGCGCTCAGGCGTTCCATAGCGTTGATGTAGGACCCTGTCTTCCCGCCACGTTCGCGTGGCGGGATTTTTTTTGCGTCGACGTTGGCGCGCGCCAAACGCAAAAAACCCGGCCGATGCTGCGCGGCCGGGTTTCGTTGCTTCAGGCGCTCGTCGTTATTGCGTGTCGGGCAGTTCCAGCGCCGGTTGCTGCGTGTTGCCGCCCTGCGCGACCAGCATACGGATCTTCTCCGGCACGAGTTGCGAGACCGCATTGCCTGAAGGCAACGTCGTCACGAGCCAGTCCGCGTTGTTGACGAGCGTGAACGAGGCCGATGTGTAGACCGGCGTCTTCGTGCCCGGCAGCGTCGCGATCAACTGGTACGTGCCGCCCGAGACATAGATGGAATCCTGCGTCGTCGCGGGCACGGCGTTCTTGTAGGCGACGCCCGCCATCGTCGGACTGACGCTCGCGATGTTCGTCCCCGGCGCGACGAGATAGATATCGAGGTTCGGCGCGTTCGTCGACGCGTTGAAAGCGCGCACGCGCGCGCTGCTCGACAGCAAGCCCTTGTCGAACGGATCGTCGATGACCGCGATCGACGGCAGGAAGCCCGCGTCAGGCAGCGCGATCACCGTGTACTCATGCCCTTTCGCGGCGTTCGAGATGCTCGTGTCGGTGGCGAGTTGCGTCGTCGTGTTGACGGCCGCGTACGAGAAGCTGTGCTGGCCCGTGTCGATGTTCGCGAAGTTGGTCACCGCCTTGTAGGCGAGATTCGGCTGCAGGATCTTGGCGTTGTCGTAGAAGTCGACGTTCGGGCCGCTCGGAATCGCGTGAATGAAATGGACCTGCGCCGGCGTGACGCCGATTTCCTTGCCGACATCGTCGGAGCTTCCGCCGCAAGCGGAGAGCAAAGCGGCGACGGCGGCGAGCGCGGCAGCGGTGCGGATGAGCTTCATGGTTCCACCTTTTTCTCTGGTTCTTTTCTATTCGAGTCCGTGGCGCGTGTGCGTAATGCTCGGCCTGAGACTCTCCCTTGTTGACCTTCCCTCCCCGCTTGCGACGAAGTTGATTTCGAAGACTTAGCGGAACGGGCGTTCGCATTGAGCAATCGACGTGCCCCTGATCGGTGCGTGAGCACGTGATTGGGCCGCGAAGCCTTGTGGGATAAGGCTTTGGTTTCGTTAGAGGATTGCTTCGGGAAGGTACGAGCGGCAAGTTCGGCACGACGACACGGCTGCAAATCCCACGATAGAAACACTCAATTTTCCAATCTGGCGAGTGGCAAATCGAAACCGATCGATAGAATCGGTGACGTGGTTCGCAAAACATTCGGAGTCGTTTCAGGGATGCAGGATGATTTTCAGTCGATATATAAGCAGGCGGTCGATTGCTATAACGCTGGCCAATGGCAAGGCGCTGTGTTTTGGAGTGAACGATGTCTGAGCATCGAATCGGATAACGCGGATGTGCTCCATTTGCGTGGTATCACCGTGCTTGCGCTTGACGATGCAAAAGACGCGCAACGCTGGGCTCTGAAAGCAATCGAGCGTTCGCCGAATCCGGTCTTCCTTAATACGCTCAGCGTGATTCAGACGCACCTGGGCGCATTCGCCCGCGCCGCCGAAAGCGCACGAACCGCACTCGAAATCGCAGCGCAAGGGCGCCCGGACATCGATAGGAGCATCCTGCTCTATAACCTCGGCCGTGCGCTGCAATTGGATTTGCGCTTTGCGGAAGCGGCTGCGGTATATCGAGAGGTGATCGATCTCAACCCCGGTCATGTCGAGGCGCATAACAATCTCGGTGTGTCCTTAAGAGCGCTTGGCCAGCTCGACGCGGCCGTCGAGCAACTCCATCATGCGCTGGCGATCCAACCGGCGAATCCGGTAGCTCATGGCAACCTCGGTCACGCGTTGCTCGCGTCGGGTCGATACAGGGACGCGTGGCCGCATTTCGAACATCGATGGTCCACGTTTCTGGATGAGCGTGGCGATTCGAAGATCAATCCCCCGAACCTGCCGATGCCTCAATGGAAAGGCGAAAGCACGCGAGCAGATCGGGATCGTCTGCTGATACTGCACGAGCACGGGCTGGGTGACACGCTTCACTTCTGCCGGTATATCCCGATGGCGATGGAGCGTTTCTCCCAGGTGGGCTTTGCCGGCCCCGAACCTCTTCGACGCCTGTTGAGCCGCGCTTTCGGTTCGACGTCATCGAAGTTCGTGTACCTCGATGCGACGCGAGTCGATTTGCGACAGTGGGACATGTACAGCCCGCTGCTGTCACTGCCGATGGCGTTCGACACGGATGCCGACTCCGTCCCGGCCGCGATTCCGTACTTGCACGCGGAACCGCGCGCAGCGCAGCGCTGGTCGAAACAGCTCGCCGGCCTGCAAAACGCGGCACGGCCGCGTATCGGTCTTGCATGGGCCGGCGGCGGGCTGCTGCCGGAAGTGGATGCGAGACGAAGCATGCCGGTCGACAAAATCGACGCGCTCATCTCCTGGCCGCATGCGCTCTGGATCAGTTTGCAGAAGCCAGTGAACGACGAGAAGAAACTGCAACGCCGGCAGCGCGCCCATATCGTCGACTGGATGAACGAGATCGACGATTTCGCCGATACCGCCGCGCTCGTCGCATCGCTGGATCTCGTGATCTGTGTGGACACATCCATAGCGCATCTCGCTGGCGCAATGGGCAAGCGCGTATGGCTGCTCAATCGGCATCAGGGCTGCTGGCGCTGGATGCGCGATCGTGAAGATACGCCGTGGTATCCGAGCATGCGGATCTTCAACCAGAAAACGTGTGGCGACTGGGAAGGAGTGCTGGCACGCGTGCTCGCGGAACTGGAACGGGATGAAAGCCGTTTCGCGTCAGTTCACCACCAGCGCTAAGCCAACCCACGCCGCCGATAATCAAACCAAAACGAAAGCCCGACCGAAAGCAAAATCACGACCGTCGCGATAACAGTCCATTGCGTGATGATTTCCCCGAGCAGCAGCGCCCCCAGCAATACCGCAACGACCGGATTCACATAAAGACAACTCGTCGCGACGATCGTGCTCGTATTCCGAATCAGAAAGTTATACGCGACATACGCCGCCATCGATCCGATCACCACGAGATAAATAAATGAAAATCCCGCACCGACGCTCATATGCGTCACCCGCTCGCCCGCCGCCAGCGCGATACCCGTCGCGATCAATCCGCCGAGCCCGATTTGCAAAGCCGTCGACATCAGCAGATCCGAAGGCTGCGGCAGACGCGTCGCCAGATGCGCGCCGCCCGCCCAGAAAATCGCGGCACACAGAATCGCCAGCGTGCCGACGGTCGAACTCGGAGAAGGATCGCCGTGATTCAAGAGCACGATGCCGATGAGACCCAGCGCCACCGCGAACCATTCGCCCCTGGCGACGCCGCGCCCGCTCAACGCGGTGAAGATCGTCGCGAAGAGCGGTACGGTGGCCACCATCACCGCGGCCGTGCCGGTTCCCACCGTGCGCATGCCGTAGGCCATCATCCCGCTCGACAAACCCTCCAGCAATGTGCCGACGATCGCCGCATTGCGCACTTCCCGCGCGCTAGGCCACACCGCCTTGCGATGCACGGCGATCACGAACAGCCCGACACCAGCGCACAGATTGCGCAAACCGCCGAGCATGAGCGGCGGAAGCGACTCGAGCGACAAATGAATCCCGAGATACGTCGAGCCCCACACGAGATAAACGACGGCCAGCGCAAGCGCGACCTGCCCTTTGAACGAGCGCGGCGCGCGAAACGGAAAACGGTCGGGGAAACTGAACGGCAGGCGCGGCGGCGGCAAAGCGGACATGCATTACTCCGCGACGGCTGCGCGCCGGATAACTGCAAAAGGAACAGGGAAATACGCTGCGGCGACTACCAGACTGAACGGCATGACGGGACGAAAGAAGTGCGATTGCGCGAGGAGAGACCGCGCGATCCTCGGGAAAACCCCGAGAGTCCGCGGCGCCCGACATTATGCAGTAAGCACGGAACGCGTTTGCACAACTTTACGAATGGTTGCCAAGACGCCACGCCGCGGTGTAACGTGTCGGCTGCTAACGCGGGGGTCCTGCGTTGCACATCGCGATCTCGATCGGTTCTATCGACGAAATCGCTTCGTGTGGCGTGGGTGAGAAATACCCTTTGAACCTGATCTGGATAATGCCAGCGCAGGGAAGCGTTCGGGTTCCATGGTTTGCAGCATCCAGCCACTTCTTCCGGACCCGTACCTTTCCATCTCGTTCCTCCCTGTTTAGCTCCTGAATCAGCCGAGCTCGACTGCGTTTGTGTGTGCGTCGTCGTGCTTCGGCAATAAACCATCCCTACAGGAGAGACAGCACATGAATGCCAACCCGAAGTTCCTGTCCGAGAATGCCGTCGTCGATGCCGCCGCCATCGCGCCACTACCGAACTCGCGCAAGGTCTACGTGACCGGCTCGACGCCCGACATCCGCGTGCCGATGCGCGAGATCACGCAATCGGACACCCCCGACGGCTTCGGGGCAGAGAAGAACCCGCCGGTGTACGTGTACGACACCTCGGGCCCGTACACCGATCCCGACGCGAACATCGACATCCGCGCGGGTCTGCCCGCCGTGCGCGCGCAATGGATCGAAGCACGAGCCGACACCGAACAGCTCGACGGACTGTCGAGCGAATTCGGCCGCGAGCGCGCCGCCGATCCTAAGACGGCCGAACTGCGCTTTCCCGACCTGCATCGCCATCCGCGCCGCGCGCTGGCCGGCAAGAACGTCTCGCAGATGCACTACGCACGGCAAGGCATCATCACGCCCGAAATGGAGTACATCGCGATCCGCGAAAACCAGCGGCGCGCGGAATATCTCGAAAGCCTGAAGCAGAGCGGTCCGAACGGCGAAAAGCTCGCCGCAATGATGGGCCGTCAGCATCCCGGACAGGCCTTTGGCGCGGCGGCGTTCGGCAAGGACGCGGCAAAGGAAATCACGCCCGAGTTCGTGCGCGAGGAAGTGGCGCGCGGCCGCGCGATCATCCCGGCGAACATCAATCACCCGGAAAGCGAGCCGATGATCATCGGCCGCAACTTCCTCGTGAAGATCAACGCGAACATCGGCAATTCGGCGGTGACCTCCTCCATCGGCGAGGAAGTCGACAAGATGACGTGGGCGATCCGCTGGGGCGGCGACACGGTCATGGATCTCTCGACGGGCAAGCACATCCACGAAACGCGCGAGTGGATCATCCGCAATTCGCCGGTGCCGATCGGCACGGTGCCGATCTATCAGGCGCTCGAAAAGGTCAACGGCAAGGCCGAGGACCTGACGTGGGAAATCTTCCGCGACACGTTGATCGAGCAGGCGGAACAGGGCGTCGATTACTTCACGATTCACGCGGGCGTGCGCCTGCAATACGTGCCGCTGACCGCCAACCGCATGACGGGCATCGTGTCGCGCGGCGGCTCGATCATGGCGAAGTGGTGCCTCGCACATCACAAGGAAAGCTTCATCTACGAGCACTTCGAAGACATCTGCGAAATCATGAAGCAATACGATGTCTCGTTCTCGCTCGGCGATGGCCTGCGCCCCGGCTCCATCTACGACGCCAACGACGAAGCGCAGCTCGGCGAACTCAAGACGCTCGGCGAACTGACGCAGATCGCGTGGAAGCATGACGTGCAGGTGATGATCGAAGGCCCCGGCCACGTGCCGATGCAGCTCATCAAGGAGAACATGGACCTGCAACTGGAATGGTGCGACGAAGCGCCGTTCTACACGCTCGGGCCGCTCACGACGGACATCGCGCCGGGATACGACCACATCACGTCGGGTATCGGTGCGGCGATGATCGGCTGGTTCGGCACCGCGATGCTCTGCTACGTCACGCCGAAGGAGCACCTCGGCCTGCCGAACAAGGACGACGTCAAGGTAGGCATCATCACCTACAAGCTGGCGGCGCACGCGGCGGATCTGGCGAAGGGTCATCCGGGCGCGCAGGTTCGCGACAACGCGCTGTCGAAAGCGCGCTTTGAGTTCCGCTGGGAGGACCAGTTCAACCTCGGCCTCGATCCCGACAAGGCGCGCGAATTCCACGACGAAACCCTGCCGAAGGATTCGGCCAAGGTCGCGCACTTCTGCTCGATGTGCGGCCCGCATTTCTGCTCGATGAAAATCACGCAGGACGTCCGCGATTTCGCCGCGAAGCAAGGCGTGAGCGAACACGAGGCGCTCGCGAAGGGCATGGAGACGAAGGCGATCGAGTTCGTCAAGAAGGGCTCGGAGATTTACCAGCCGACTTGATGCTTGTTTTTGGCTGACAACGGCCTGTCGCACAGCGCGTGCGGCAGGCCGTTTTTTTATCGCAATCGGGCGCAAAGTCTTGTCGCGTCTGGATGAGCGGTTCATCGGACGATTCGGGCACTTTTCCTGCTGGAAAAGCGAACGAACCGGCGAAAACATGGCGGCCCTTGTTGGTCGACGCCGAAAACGGTCACTGCGCGGCTCGCGTAGCCGCGTGTGAACCGGAGCCGATTCATCTCATCATCGAATTGGAGAGTCGACATGAAAAACATCAAACAGATCGGCGCCGCTGCAATGGTCATCGCGTTTCTGGGAGGATTGACCGCTTGCAGCGACATGACCACGCGTCAACGGGATACCGCGATCGGCGCAGGCGTGGGCGCGGCCGGCGGAGCGGTAATCGGCGGCAGTGCGCTTTCGACGTTGGGCGGCGCTGCGGTCGGCGGCGTTATCGGCAATCAGGTCGGCAAGTAAGGAGGTGGCCGTTTTAGGCGGCGAAGCGTTGCGCTTCGCCGCGTTAAACCGATTCGCTGTTTCATGTTTGTTACAGAAAGGCGTTTCGGTAATGCTTTGTCACATGACATCGGACGCCTGCGCGCCATCGTTCGTCTAAGCTGTTTCTAACGGACCGTTCGATTTTCATCGATAGAAGAGTCCGGCAAGCCGTAGCGCAAGGAGCAGCATCATGATTTCCGCCTTTATTCCCGGACCCAAGACGGCCGCCGCCGCGCTCGCCGCCGGGCTGCTTCTCAGCGGGTGCTATTACCCTTACGGGTATCCGGCTTATCCACCCTATCCCGTCACGAGTGCGACCTACGCGCAGCGTGAGTTCGTCGTTCCCGCATCGGGGGCGGCGGTAGCGGCCTCGCCTGCCACGCTGCCGCCGCAGTACGAGTACGCCGTCGGCTCGCCCTATTCCGACTACTACCAGACCTATCCGTACCCCTATCCGTATCCGTACTATCCGTATGCGGGATATCCGGCGTATTACGGCTATGGATATGGCTACGGCTATCCGGCGGTCTCGATCGGCTTCGGCTACTGGGGCGGCGGCGGTTGCTGCTGGGGTCACGGATGGCACGGCGGCGGTTGGCACGGCAACGGCGGATGGCACGGCGGCGGAGGCGGCTGGCACGGTGGCGGCAGTAGCTGGCACGGTGGCGGAGGCGGCGGCCACGGACACTGAGCGCCGTGTCGCGATCGCGTCGGATGACACAGAAAAGCCGTCCGGCGCACGCCTGCGTAACAAAGCTGCAACATTTTCTGATCGGCTCGCGGACTTACGCGCACATTACGCAACTGTGCGCCGGGACACTTTCCTTATCCGACAAGGCTTCGGCACATTTCGCCAGACGATTGGCACAGTTCTGGCTACATAGCTCCCCTATTTGACACGTCGCAACGGCGACCCAGGTAGCAAACCTCGCGCGCATCGCTGGCGCACTTTCCGTATCGGGGGATCGGACATGATGGCCTTTATGTTTTTCCTGCTGTGGATGCTCGCCTCGCTCGGCCTTCTGACCGTGTGGGTGTTCCGTCAGACGCCATCTGTCCGCCATGACGAACGCGCGCCGGACGCGGTCGCCAAGGGCTGACGCTCTCCACTTCCGCGCTGCTCCCGCTTCGACGACGCGCCCGCTAGCGGCGCGTCCCGCCACGCCGATGCCGCAATGGGCGGGCATTCACGCCTTGACGCAGGCCGTTCGCGCCCTATTCTTAGTGTGCGCGTTATGCGTTTGCTTAAGCCCGCGGCCGGCTACTGCTTAACATCGAACTCCACGCGCATCGCGGCTTCGCTTCGCGCCGCTTCGGCTCATGACAGAGAGAAGGAGACCCGATGTTCCACCAGCTACTCACCCCGATCGCCAATTCCCTGTTCGCATCGTTCATAGTCGCCGCGCTGCCGATCATCCTCGTGCTCGTGCTGCTGGGCTGGGCGCGCCGCCCCGCGTGGCAGGCATCGCTCGCGGGCTTGATACTCGCGCTCGTCATCGCCGTGGCGGGCTGGCATTTCCCGGTCGCGCTCGCGCTCGATTCGGTCGCGGCCGGCGCCGTGTTCGCGCTATGGCCGGTCATGTGGATCGTCTTCGCCGCGATCCTGCTCTACAACGTCGCGCAACGCTCGGGGCGTTTCGAGGCGTTTCGCCTGTGGATGGTCGATAACCTCCCGAACGACCGGCGCATCGTGCTCGTCGTGATCGGCTTCTCGTTCGGCGCGCTCCTCGAAGGGATCTCTGGTTTTGGCACGCCGATCGCGATCACGAGCTCGCTCTTGATTCTGCTCGGTTTCCCGACGCTCGAAGCGCTCACCTTCACGCTGATCTTCAACACGGCGCCGGTCGCGTTCGGCGCGCTCGGCGTGCCGATCACCGTGCTCGGCGCGGTCACGCACCTGCCGACCGATGCGCTCGCGAAAATGGTCGGCCGCCAGTTGCCGTTCTTCGCGTTCTTCCTGCCGTTTTACGTGATCGGCATTTACGCGGGCTTTCGCAACATGATGCGCGTGTGGCCCGTGCTGCTCGTCTCCGGCGGCGCGTTCGCGCTCACGCAGTTCGTGACGTCGAACTACATCAGCTATGCGCTGACCGACGTGCTTTCGTCGCTCGTCTCGCTGATTCTGACGATCGCGTTCCTGCGCGTGTGGAAGCCCGTCGCCGACGAGCGCTTCGCCGTGAACGTCGAGCGCCTCGGCAACACAGGCGCGACGCTTTCGGGCGGCCACGGCTGGGTGCCGTGGATCGTCGTGTCGGTGGTGGTGATCGTGTGGACGGTGCTCAAGATTTTCCTGATCGGCGACGTCAAGGTTCCGTGGCCCGGCCTCGACAAGGCTGTCTATATCACGCTCTATAACCAGCCGTACGGCGCGATCTGGGACTTCCAGCCGCTCGCGACCGGCACCGCGATCCTGGTGGCGTCGATCATCACGGCGCTGCTCGTGAAGCTGCCCGCGCGCGAGTACGGCGCGGCGATCGCGGATACGTGGGTGCAGACGCGCATCGCCATTCTCACGGTCGCGACGATCGTCGGTCTTGCGTATCTGATGAACTATTCGGGCATGAACTACACGCTGGGTCTGGGCGTGGCGTCGGTCGGGCCGTTCTTCCCGCTCGTGTCCGCGTTCCTCGGCTGGGTGGCCGTGTTCCTCTCCGGCAGCGACACGTCGGGCAACGCGCTCTTCGGCAATCTGCAGGTGGTCGCGGCGAATCAGCTGAACCTGAATCCGGTGCTCATGGCGGCAACCAACTCGTCGGGCGGCGTGATGGGCAAGATGATCTCGCCGCAGAACATCTCGACCGGCGTGGCGACGACCGAGCTCAAGGGCAAGGAAGGTGTCGTCTTCGTGCGCACCTTCAAGCATTCGATCCTGCTCACGATCGTGCTCGGCGTGCTCGTGTGGCTGCAGCAGAACGTTCTCACCTGGATGATTCCGCCGCACTGAAAATCGGGCGCGCTTCTCCCGCTTCTTGCGCTTTCGTTCGGCGGGCGTTCTATCGATACAGGCGCGGTGCTAACATGCGCGGACTTTCAATCAGCATCCCGAAGTCCGCCTCGCCATGTCACCCGCCAATCTGCTGCAACTGATCGTGCTCGCCGCCCTGTGGGGCGCATCGTTTCTCTTTATCCGCGTCGGCGTGGCCGAGTTCGGCGTCGCACCGCTGATGGCCTTGCGCGTGGGTATCGGCGCGGTGTTTCTGGTCGCGATGCTGCTTGCGCGCCGTCCGTTCCCGCCACCGTCAAGACGCTGCGCACGCGCTGGCTTCAGTTGCTCGCCGTCGGCATTCTCAACTCCGCCGCGCCGTTCTGTCTCTTCGCGTATGCCGAGCTGACGCTTTCGGCAGGCGCGACGTCCGTCATCAATGCGACGACGCCGCTCTTCGGCGCGCTCGTCGCTTTCCTGTGGCTCAGGGACCGCCTGACGACGGCACGCTCGATCGGCATGGCGATCGGCTTCGCGGGCGTGCTCGTGCTGGTGTGGAATCAGATCGCGCCGGATCATGGCGGGCATGATGCCGCTTTGCCGGTGCAGGGCATGCTCGCGGCGGCTGCGGCGCTCGCGGCATCGGCGCTTTATGGCGTCGCGGGGAACTTCGCGAAGAAGTATCTGATGAACGTCGACGCGATGACCAACGCCGCCGGCAGCATGATCGGCGCGACCCTCACGCTCGCGCCGATCGCGTTTCTCACCTGGCCCGCCGTGCCGGTTTCAGCGCATGCGTGGGGCGCAGTGCTCGCGCTCGGGATCGGCTGCACGGGCGTCGCGTACTTCATCTATTTCCATCTGGTCGCGGTCGCGGGGCCCGCCCGCGCGATGACCGTCACCTTTGTCATTCCGCTCTTCGGCATTCTGTGGGGCGCGGTGTTTCTCGGCGAACATGTGTCGATTGCGATGATCGCGGGGTGTGGGATCGTGCTTGCAGGGACTGCGCTTGCTACCGGTGCCGTGAAGCGTGTGCCGTTTGTTGGGCGGCGTAAGCTTGCGCCTTGAGGTTTTGGGGAACCTTGTGTTCGTGTCGGTCTATTAGCATTGCCCCTGTGCGGGGCGGCAGTCACTTTCTTTGCTGCTGCAAAGAAAGTAACCAAAGAAAGCAGCTCGTTCAGGCCCGCGGTCACACGCACGTTGGCCATGCTTGCCAGCCGCCCTTGGCCCTCGCCTGAGATCGCCGACAAGAGACTCGCGCATTCTGACAAGCTTGTGATTCAAGCGAATTGGTTCAGCACCGAACTACTCCGGCACAGCTTCCTCCGCTAATCTGGAATGCGAGATAAAAGACGCTTATCTACACGGTCGTCGGCTGTTCGACCACTGGAAGGACACGCATGACCTGGCCTCGGCGCATCACGCACTGATCTATCCAGATCTCGCTGCTTCGATGATCGGCCGCGATGTCCTGAAGTCATACTTTCCCGCCCCACGTATCGATGCGCACCCGAACCCGCAACAAGGCTGCCCAACTCAATCCCCCCGCACCGGCCCTCTTCCCGCCTTGATCGCGCCACGCTTCACCTTCCCCTCCACGCGACGTCGTTGCGATGCGCGCGTCGGCTTCGTCGCGATCCGCTTGCGCCGCGTGACGGCGACGCTCCGAATGAGCTCATCCAGCCGCGCCAGCGCCGCCGCGCGATTCATGTCCTGCGTGCGATGCTCCTGCGCCTTGATGACGATCACGCCCTCGCGCGTGACGCGGCTGTCGGTGAGCGCGAGCAGGCGATCCTTGATGTGCTCCGGCAGCGACGACGCGCGGATGTCGAAACGCAGATGGATCGCGCTCGACACCTTGTTGACATTCTGACCGCCCGCGCCTTGCGCGCGCACGGCCGTCAGCTCGATTTCGTTCGGCGGCACGGCGAGGCTGTCGGTCATCGTCATCGGTCGGCTCCTTTGTGTCCTGCACTCATGTGAGACGCCGTATTCTCGCCGCAAGTCCGGAATCTCGCCGCGTCGGTTCCCTCACGGCCTGCGCGAAAATCGCCGCCGAGCCGATGACCTCCACCCTGCGCTTCGCCCGCGTGATCGCCGTGTACACCAGTTCGCGCGACAGCACGCGCACGAACGCGCCGGGCAACACAAGCGCCGCGTGCTCGAATTCCGATCCCTGCGACTTGTGCACCGTCAGCGCGAACGCGGTGTCGTGCGGCGGCAGTGCGGCGGGCGACACATAGCGCAGCGCGCCATCGGCCATGCGGAATGCGACGCGCAGCGATCCGTCCGCGCCCGGCAGCGCAATCCCGATATCGCCGTTGAACAGCCCGAGCGCGTAATCGTTGCGCGTGACGATCACCGGCCGTCCCGCAAACCACTGTGCGCCGAGCGCAAGCGCGATGCCCGCCTGCTCGCGCACTTTCGCGGCGATGCGCGCGTTCACTTCATCGACGCCGCGTGGTCCTTTGCGGGTCGCGCACAGCACACGGAAGCAATTGAGCGCGTCGAAGAGCCGGGCGTGATCGGCCTCTGCGCCATCGAGCGCGGCGGACAGCGCTTCGGCATACGGCGCGAAGCCTTTGGCGAGGCGCGCGAGCGTGCGTTCGGACAGCGCCGCGTCGCCGTCGTCGAAGAGCACGGCCGCGCGCGCGCCGGATGGATCGAGCGCATCGAGCGCGGCCTGTTCGTCGCCGTTGCGAATCGCGATCGACAGACGGCCGATGTCCGAATCGAGCCCGAACCGATAATTCTTCTGCAGCCACACGACGCAATCGGTCAGCGCGCCTTCGCCTTCCTTGCTTCGCCCGCTCCAGTCATCGGGCAGCGTATCGAAGAGCGCGCCGTAGCCTTCGGAATCGTCGGCGGGCGCGATGTCGAATAGTCCGAGTTGCGGCTCGCTCTTTGGCGTCCGGGCGTGCGGCAACGCGGCTTCGAGCCGCTTCGCATCGATCGATAGCGCCGCCGCGATGCGCGCCTTGCCCGATGCGCTGAACGACGGCTGCGCGCTCAGTTCCGCGAACACCGCGCCGGCTTCCACGGCCGACAACTGATCCTTGTCGCCGAGCATCACGAGACGGCTCGCCGGCGCGACCGCTTCGAGCAGATGCGCCGCGAGCGCGACGTCGATCATCGAAGCTTCATCGACGACGATCACGTCATACGGCAAGGGATTGTCGCGATGATGCCGGAAGCGCCCGTCCGACTGCACGCCGAGCAGCCGCTGCAAAGTGAACGACGTGCGCGGCAGGCGCTCCGCGAGTTCCGGCGGCAGCTTGTCCGCGCGCTCGATGAGCGCCTCCTGCATGCGTTGCGCGGCCTTGCCGGTCGGCGCGGCAAGCGCGATGCGCACATCGGGATCGGTATCGAGCAGGCACGCGAGCACGCCGACCACCGTCGTCGTCTTGCCGGTGCCCGGCCCGCCGCTCACGATCGTGAGCCGCCCCGCCAGCGCGACCAGTGCGGCGACGCGCTGCCAGTCGATGTCGTCGCCCTCGCGCGGACCGAAATAACGCGCGATGCGTCCGGCCTGCTGCGCGATGTCCTCCCGCGAGACCGGCACGCGCGCATCGCGCGAGCGTTCGACGAGCGCCTCCGCGAGCCGCCGCTCGTAGTCGAAGTAACGCGCGAGATAAAGCCGCCCATCCTCGTCGATGACGAGCGGCAAAAGATCAGCGGCGTTGCCGCGAGCGTTACTGCGCGCAAGGCACGCGACGCCGCTCGCGAGCAGCGCGTCGCGCGCTTCGTTGAAGTGCGCATCGTGACGCCGGGCGAGCGCGCCGAGCGGTAGGCACACGTGGCCTTGCGCGGTCGCGCGGCTCATCGCGAGCGCGGCGCGTTCGGCCCACAGCACGCTTCGCTCGTCTGCGCCCAGCCGCGCCGCGAGCGCGCTCAGGCGCCGCGCGAAGCCTTCGGCGAGCGCCGCGCTTTCGTCCGCGGGCGCGGGCACGGGGCGCGCCGCTTCCATCAAATCGAGCGTGCTCATGCGACGCCTCCCGACATCAATCGATCGAGCGCCTCGACCAGTTCCAGCGACGGCCGTCCGCGATGCACACCGCTTGCGGATTCGCCATCTCGCCAGTCGGGACGAACGCCGCGCACGAAGAGGTACAAATACCCGCCGATATGCTTGTCGTACGCATAGTCCGACAGACGCGCGCGCAGGTAACGATGCAGCGCCACCACATAGATGAGCGCCTGAAGGTGATAGGCATGTTCCGCCATCGCCACGGCGAGCGGCGCGGCGGCGTAGTCGGAAGCGGCATCGCCAAGATGATTCGACTTCCAGTCGATGATCCAGTAGCGGCCTTCATGCTCGACGATCATGTCGATGAATCCCTTGATGAACCCGCGCAACGCGCCGTTTTCGAGGGCGACGTCGGGAAAGCCGTGCGCGGCGAGCAAACGCCGCATCGCGGTGAAATCGAGCGTTTGCGCCGGAAACAGAAACTCCAGCTCGTTCATGCGACGCGTCATCGCGATAGTCTGAAGCCGCATGGCGGGCGCGATCTCGGCGGCGACCGTATCGGCGAGCAGACGCAGCATCATCGGCCGCAGGCGCGGGGCGAGCGCGTCCGGCGCGGGCGTCGGATGCTCGTGCAGCGCGCGTTCGACGGCCGCGGGCCAGCCCGACGGCTCGGTGAAATCCGCGAGCTCGAACATGCGATGCAGGCACTCGCCCGCCGCCGCGCCGCGCGGGAACGCGAGTATGTCGTCGGGCGCGAGTTGCGATTCGTCGCGCGCGGATGGCGCTATTCGTGCGGCGTCATCGAGCGCGGCGAGTTCGTCGTGATCGGGACGCGCTTCGGCTGGCTGCGCCTGGTTCGCCTCGTCGCGCGCACCAGCCGCGATCAGCGAGCTGAAACTCGCCATGCGCCAGCGATCGCGCAGGATGCGCTGATTCACGCGCGCCGCGATCTCGTGCTGATTCGCCGCATCCGCGACGAGCGGTTCGCGCATATCGATCACCGGCAGCGGCGCAACGCCGATCGCGCCGTCCGAGCGCGCCGCGACCGCATTCCACGCCGCGACGACATCCGCTTCCTCGGGCGGCTCGTCGCAGAACGCATCGAAATCTTTCCCGCTGCCCGCGACGAGCCAGTTGAGCACGCTGCGACGCGATTCCTTCGTCGATCGGTTCGACACATAGAAACCCGCCACGACATAGCAGCGGAACACCGCACGCGTCAACGCGACGTAGACGAGTCGCGCGCGCTCGGCCGCCTGCTCACGCGCGATCGCCGCGCTCACGTGATCGTCTTCATCGCCTTCGATGCCGTAGTGAAGCACAGCTTCGCCCGCGTCGTCGTGATACTCGCGTGCATCGGGCAGGCCCGATTTCGACCGCTCGCGCGACGCGCCGTCGTTCAGGAACGGACAGAACACCACCGCATATTCCAGTCCCTTCGACTTGTGAACGGTCACGATCTGCACGAGATTGCGGTCGGATTCGAGGCGCAATTGCGCTTCCTCGCCGCCACCCTGCTGCTCGCGTTGCGCTGCGAGCCAGCGCAGCGTCGGCGCGATGCCGGGCTGTTCGGCCGAACGCGCCTGCAGCAACTCCGCCAGATGATTCACGTTCGTGAGCCTGCGCTCGCCGTCGGGCCGCGCGACGAGACGCGTCGCGATCGACAATTCACGCGCGAGCGTGCGCCACATCACCGCGAAGCCGCGCTCATGCCAGATCGTGCGATAACGCGAGAAGCGCTCGACCCAGCTCGTCGAATCGATCGGCTCGCCGTGCGGATCGGCCGCGTCCGCGTGCTCCAGCCGCCAGAGCGCGGCGGCGTCGAGGCCGAACCAGTCGGTCGCGAGCGCCGCGCGCAAACGGCGCAAATCGCCCGGCGTGTCGATGGCGGCGAGCACGCGCTCGATCTGCTCGGCGTCGGGCGAGCCGAACACCGACGCCTGCGCGAGCTCGACGCTGCCGATGCCCCACGCCGCGAGCACGCGCTTCACGAGACTGCCCTGCCGGTGCGTCTGCACGAGCACGGCGATATCGCCCGCCGAAAGCGGCGCGCGGCCGATGGTCACCTCGCCGCGCTGCGCACCGCGCAAGAGCCGCGCGATCTCGGCGGCGCAGGCTTCGGCGGCATCGCGATGCGCGGTGGTTTTCAGGAGCGCCGATTCGCCGTGCGGCAGCATCCACACGCAGAAATCGGCGATTTCGGCATAGGCCGCGGCTGGCGTGCCGTCGACGAACGGCCCGCGTTTGCGAGTACCGGCGCGCACCGGCTGATAGTCGAGACCATCGAGAATGAACGCCGCCGGATTCGCTTCGAACACGCGATTGCACGCCTCGATGATCTGCGGCGTCGAGCGCTGATTGACCGCGAGCGTATAGCGCGCGCTCGCGCCGTCGCGCGCCGCGAGATACGTGTGCAGGTCGGCGGCGCGAAAGCTGTAGATCGCCTGCTTCGGATCGCCGACGAGAAAGAGCGGCCCGTGCGGCGCGAACACGCGGTTGAAGATCGCGTATTGCAGCGGATCGGTGTCCTGGAATTCGTCGATGAGCGCCGCCGGATAGCGCGCGCGCAATGCCTCGGCGAGCCACGCGTGCCTGACGAGCGCGTGATGCAGGTTCGACAGCAGATCGTCGAACGATACGACGCGGCGCGCGCGCTTTCTCGCGGCGAGTTCCGCGGGCGCGTGATCGAGCCACTCGCGCACGATGTCGAGCCACATCGCGCGCTGCGACGCCTCGGCTGCGGCGGCGGATGCGGCGAGCGCATCGGCCTGATCGAAAAACGCGTGCGCGGGCGGCATGTTTTTGCCCTTGGTGCCCTTCGCGAGCGCGGTCGCGGTGAGCTTGAGCGCTTCCTTCGGCGGCGGCGCATGACAGTCGGCATTGGCGAAGTAGTCGGCCCACGCGTCGATGGCCGCGTCGAGAATCGTGCGCTTGTGCGTCGTCTTGTTGAGGATGGCTTCGGCGTCGAAGAGCAGCTTCGCGATGCCGTCGCGTTCGGCGTTCCACAACGCGCAGGCCTGGTCGAACAGCGCCTGCATGTCGGCCGCTTCGGCGGCATTCGTATCGCCGAAGCGCAGCGCCGCGAGCGGCTTTTTCAGACGCCGGGCGAGCTGCGCATCGAGCGATGCCGGCCCCGCGCCCTTCGCGACGAGCCACGACGCGAACGACGGCGTGCGCGCCGCGACCGGCTCCACGCGCTCGCGCCAGAAATCCGCCGCGAGCTCGAAACGCAGCGCGCTGTCGTCGGCTTCCATCTCGAACGCGAACGGCATCGCGGCGGCGAACGGCGCCTCTTGCAGCGCGCGCTGGCAGAACGCATGAATCGTGTGGATCGCGGCCTGATCGAAGGTGGACACGGCGATGCGCAAGCGCTTCGCGGCCTCGTCCGCGTCAATGTCTGCGAGCGTCGTTTCGAAGAGTTGCTCGATGAACGGATCGCCGGCCGCATCGCCGTTTTCGATCGCATGCGCGACGCCCGCGAGCCGCGAGCGGATGCGCTCGTGCAACTCGGCGGTCGCCGCCTTCGTGAAGGTCACGACGAGAATCTGCTCGACGGACAGACGCTTTTCGAGCAGCAGGCGCACATACAGCGCGCAGATGTTCCAGGTCTTGCCCGTGCCGGCGGAAGCCTCGATCTGGTTCACGCCATCGAGCGCGCAGGAGAAGACGTCGAGTTCCTGCACGCCGGTGTCATCCATGAATGTCGTGAGGTTGGTCATGCGCCGCTCCGCAGATGCTGTACGAGCGGCTCGAACACGATGCGCGCGAGCGCGGCGAAGGCATCGTCGAGCGCGAGGTCCGCGCCGCGAAACGCGATGCGAAACACCGGATCGTCGGATTCGGCGCGCGTGCGTTCGGATTCCCACGCGGCCTGTGCTTTCGAGTCGCCCTCTTTCACCTTGAGCCATGCGCTCTTCGGAAAGAACCTGAGCGGCATGCGCCGTCCTGCGCGATAGAGCGACGCCAGCGCGGCGAGATGCGCGAGCGGATCGGCGACGGGCATCAGCTCGAAATCCGCCGATTGCGAGCCGCGCCCGTGCCAGATCGTGCGGCGCGGACCATCGGGCAGCGCCGCGCAATACGCGAGATGCGCGAGCCATGCGGACAGATAGTCTCGCGCGCGCGGCGCATCGTAGCGATAGATCACCTGACCTTGCGGCGTCAGCGCGTTGAGCGTGCCGACGAGCGTCATCGGACGAACGTCGATGAGCGCGTCGTCATAAGCGCCGAAGAGCGCGATGCCCGCGGTGTCGGGCCAGCGCGGCTTGAGATCGAGCGAGAACGGCAGGCGCTCGACACCCGCCGATGTCGAAGCGCGCACGCGTTCGGCCAGTTGCCCGAGCGCGTGAAGCTCGCGCGCCTGCCACACGCCGCCCGTTGCGCCGCCGGGCATTTCCGGACTCGCGCGCGCGACGCGTCCCGCGCGTTCGCGTGCGGCGCGCTCGCCGTCGTCGGCGGCTTCGAGCAGCGCGGGCAGCACGCGCGCGGCGAGCGCGTCGCGGCCCGCGAAGCCCAGTTCGAACGGCTCGGTTTCGTCGAGTTCGGCTTCGGCATCGACGAGCGCGATGCCAAGGCGGTCACGCAACAGCGCGCGCGCGGGATGGCGCCAGAAGCGCACGAAGTCGTCGAACGCGATAGTCTGGACGTCCTCCTCCGGCGGCAAGGGCGCGGAGAAGAACCGCGCGACGGACTGCGACTTGCCCGATTCCAGCGCGCGAGCGAGTTCGGCGCGCTCGGGCTCGTAGGTGAAGAGTCGGCCGTCTGCGTGAAAATATTCCGGCGCATACGGCTGCAACGGATGCTCGAACACGAAACGCGCGCGCGCCGCTTCGAGCTCGTCGGGCGCGGCATGTTTGCCCGCGACGGACTGCGCGAGATAGTCGAGCAGTTCGTCGATGAGCGCGGCGGGCGGCAGCACCGCGTTGTCGCGGATACTGCGCCCCGTGTAGGCGATCATGAACCGGTCGCGCGCGGCGAGCATGAGATCGAGGAACAGGTTGCGCTCGTCGTCGCGGCGCTGACGGTCGCCGAGCTTGCCGAAACGCGCCATCAGATCGAACTCGTCGGCGCGCGTGAGGCTCGGCAGCATGCCGTCGTCCATGCCGAGCAGGCACACCACGCGATACGGCAGGCCGCGCAGGCTCGTCAGCGACGAGAACGTGACGCCGCCCCACGGCACGCCGCCGCGCGCGGGATCGTCGAGCGTATCGGTGAGCGCGGTGCGGATCACGGCGGCCGATACGTCGGTCTCGCCCGCGCCTTCGTCCATCGCGACGACGAGCGAATCGATCGCGCGGCGCACGTCGCCGATGGCGTCGGTGAACGCGACGCCCGCATCGAAGAAACGTTCGAGCGCATCGAGCAGCAGATCGCCCCAGGCGCGCGCGGTGCGCGACGTGGCGATGCGTTCGGCGAACGCGTCGATATCGTCGACGAAGCGCGTCAGACGGCCGAGCAACTCGGCATCGGAGCCGTTCGCGCCTTCGATCGGCAGCCATTCGTCGACAGGCGCGCCGCCGCCCGGCAGCGCATAACCGAGATAGAGGCGCGTGAGGGCGTCGGCGAACGTGTGGCGCGCGGCGGGCACGTCGGCGGCGGTGACTTCGTCGGGCCGCAATCCGCGACGCGCGCCTGCCGCCGCGAGCCACGCCTGCGCGGTTTCGAGCGCGATGGCGTCGATGCCGTAGCGCGCCGCGATCGCATCCACGCGCAGCCATTCGACGAGTTCGGGCGCGCCGACGCTGCGCTCGGTGAGCGCGAGCCAGTCGATGAGCGCGCGCGCGACCGGATTCGCCTGCGACGGCGGCAGGCCCGTGATGCGATACGGAATGCGCCGCCGCTCGTTGCTCGCGCCCGCGGGCGCGGTGCCGAAGATACCGTCGATGAGCGGCCCCGCCACCGCGAGATCCGGAAACGCGACGAGCACATCCGACGGCTCCAGGCCTTCGATCTCGTCGAACCAGTCGAGCAGACGGTCGTGCAGCACTTCGAGCTGGCGCGACAGGCTATGACAGACATGCACTTCGATGCCGTTCCCGACGATCGTTTCGGGCTGCGGCTCGATGCTTTCTTCATCGAGCGCGAGGATGCCGTTCTGCACGCGCGCGAGCCACGTCGGCGCGGGATTGTCCTCGAAGAGTTGCCGCTCGCTCGACGCCGCGCTTTCGGTCAGCTCGTGCAGCATATGCAGTTGCGCCTGCGTCTGTCGGCCCCATTCCGCGAGCAGCGGATGGCCGACTTCCTGATAGTCGGCTTCGCCCTTCAGTTCGAGTTGCTCGACGCGCGCCTCGCTCACGATGTCGTACCAGAACTCGCGGCAAGGATTCTGCGCATAGACGCGCACGTCGATCCAGCGCGACAGCTCGCGCAACAACGCGATATGCAGCGGCGGCATCGTCGGCAAGGCGAACACGCTGATGCGGCGCGGCCATTGCGCATGCATCACGGCGTCGAGATCGAGGCGGGGCGCATCGGCGAGAAAGCGGTACGCGGGCGGCGTCGGATCTTTTTCGGCGCCGTTCGCATCGTGTGCGAGATCCGCGAGCAGCGCGCGCCAGAGCGCCGCCTGCCAGCGCTCGTCCTCGCGCTGGATATCGTTCGCGCCCGCGAGACGCGGGCCGCGCGCATCGGTCTCGACACCGCTGCCCGCGAGAATCGAGCCGCCCGCCTGCCAGTGCGTGAGCCACTCGGGCCGATATGTCAGATAGTGATCGAAGACCGTCGCGATGCGGCGCGCGAGCTCGTAGCGCATCGAATCGTCGGCGGCGTCGAGATATGTCGATAGCCGCGCCGAATCGCCGATCGACGGATCTTCGAACAGCCGGTAGCAGCGCCACGCAAGCCGGTCCGGCGCGAACGGCGAATGCACGGCCACGGGCAGCACGCGCCCGATCTGCGCCCAGAGCCACTGCGCGAGATAGCAAAAATCGACGTTCGCGCAGATGCCAAAGCGCTCGGCCATGTCGAGTTCGAGCCGCCGCCGCACGGCCGCGCTCGGCACGATGACGGCTTCGCGCGCGAAGGGATCGCTCTCGCGCATCGCGAACGCGTCGAGGTCCTCGAAAAGCGCAGCGGCGAGCGTCTCGTGACGATTCGAATAAAAGAGTTCGAGCATGGAAGCGCCGTTGCTATGCGGCCTGAAATGGCGGGATTCGAAAAGCTTTGTAAGTCCAGGCGCCAGCATAGCAAAGCGGGCGCGGTGACGAGAACCTGGCCGAATGGCCGAGGTCAGAAGCCCGGTAGAGTTGGGTTAGACTCGTTTCTCGCCTCGTCCCCAGAACATCAACGAGCGTCAAAACAGGAAGTCGATGCGCTATTCGTTCGAAATCAGGAAGTTTATTTACAGCCAGTATTTCTTCGGCGGCTTGCGCATCGCTTTGGGCGTGTCGCTGCCCGCCGTCCTGATGCTCATCGTCTTTCATAATCGCGAGCTCGGTTTCACGATCGCGACCGGCGCGCTCGGCGCGTGCGTCGTCGACATGCCCGGCCCGCTCAGGCACAAGCACAACGAGATGCTCGCCTGCACGTCGATCGGCTTCCTCGCGGCGCTCGCAACGGGTATCGCGACCGCGCATCCGATCGCGCTCTGGCTGACCATCGTGCCGCTGACTTTCGTGCTGTCGCTGATCGTCGTGTATGGCAATCGCTGGCCGCAGATCAGCTTCGCCACGCTCTTCATGATGGTCGTCACGCTCGAAGAGCATTTCACGCCGATGCAGGCGCTCATCAACGCTTCGTGGATTCTGCTGGGCGGCCTCTGGTACACCTACTGGGCGACGCTCGTCTCCCGCCTGCTCGTGTATCGCATCGAGCAGCAGGCGCTCGCCGAAAGCATTTTCAGTTGCGCGGAGTATCTGCTCGCGCGCGCCGAGTTTTATGACGGCGACGCCGATCTCGACGAGTGCTACCGCATTCTCATCGAGAAGCAGATTGCGGCCGTCGAGCGGCAGGAAGCGGCGCGCGACATCGTGCTGCGCAACCTGCCGAAAGTGAAGAGCGGCAAGCTCGACGCGCGGCGCGCACGGCTCTTCAATCTGTTCATCAACGTGGTGGATCTGCACGAGTTCTTCGTCGGCGCGCATACGGATTATCCGCTCGTCAGAAAGACGTTCGCGGGTTCGGACGTGCTCATCTTCTATCGCGACCTGATGCGCAAGGCGAGCGCGGATCTCGAAGAAATCGGCCTCGCGGTGCTGCAGAACAATCCGGCCGGACGGCAGATCAGCATGAAGGCCGAATTGCGCGCGATCGAATACGAACTCGAACTGATGCGCAAGCACGGTCTGCCGGAGAAGAATCCGGAAGCGTATACAGCGGCGGCGGCGGTGTTCAGGCGGCTCTGGAGCGCGACGCGCCTCATCGACAAGATGCGCCGCCGCACGCGCGACGGCGCAAGCGCGATCGAAACCGAAGTGCAGATCGATCACGCGCTCTCGCGCTTCATATCGAGCCGGCGCGTGCCGTTCATGCAGATTTTTTCGAATCTCACGATGTCCTCGCCGAGCTTCCGTCACGCGCTGCGCGTGACGATCGCTGTGGGCATCGGCTTCTGGCTCGGACGTCTGCTGCCGCTCACGAACGCGTACTGGATC
Organism: Caballeronia sp. S22; assembly: GCF_964261745.1. Taxonomy (NCBI): domain Bacteria; kingdom Pseudomonadati; phylum Pseudomonadota; class Betaproteobacteria; order Burkholderiales; family Burkholderiaceae; genus Caballeronia; species Caballeronia sp. S22. The sequence continues at coordinate 2,188,390 of NZ_OZ180035.1, forward strand.
GTGATGACGACCGTCATCATCCTGAAGCCCGGCTATTCGCTCACGAAGCAGCGCAACACGCAGCGGATCATCGGCACGGCGATCGGCTGCGCGGTGACCATCGCGCTGATTCTCTTCGTGAAGGAGCCGCATATCCTGCTCGTCGTGATGTTCGCGTCGATGGTCATGAGCTATAGCCTCCTGCTCTTCAACTACGCGGCGAGCGTCGTGTTCACGTCGTCGTATGTGCTGCTGATGTTCCACCTGCTCGCGCCCGGCAGCTTGCGGCTCATCGGCGAGCGCGCGATCGATACCGTCGTCGGCTGCGCGATCGCCATCGCGGCGAGCCATCTTTTCCCCTATTGGGAATACCGGTTGATGGGCAAGCTCGTGAAGGATCTGCTCGCCGCGACACGCAATTATCTGGAAGCAAGCTGGTGGTGGCGTGCGAAGCCAGCCACGCCGGCGGAAAAGGCGCGCGCGGCTTCTTCATCGGCGATGGAAACGCCCGTCGAGCGCGCGGTGTTCGCCGATGCCAACGCGGGCGCGGTGGCGTCGTCATCGGTTGTCGAGGCGCCCGTGCAAACGGTGGCCATCACAACCGTCGCGGCCAACGAGCCGAACGCCGCCACGCCGCCGCTCGATCCGGCGGTGGTCGCCGATTCGGCGATGAAAGCCGCGAGCGCGACGGCGCAGCGATTGTCGTCGGTGAGTATCGGGGAAAGCACGGCGGCGACGGCGAGCAAGGGCGCGTCCGCTGCGGCGACGGTCGCCGCCACCGCACTCGACCGCGATTTCCGTTACCGGCTCGCACGCAAGAACGTGCATATCGCTTTCGCCAATCTCGCGCAGGCGTTCCAGCGCATGATGCTCGAGCCGAAGGCGCAGCAAAGGTACGTCGCTGAATTGAACGATCTGCTCGTGCAAAGCCATGTGCTCGCCTCGCAGATCACGGCTGCCGCGCCGCTTTTGCAGTCGCTCAACGAAGCGGGCGGCCAGCCGTTCGAACCGGTGCAGCGCACCTTCGGCATCGTGCGCGACAACCTCGCCGACGCCGTGGGCGAACTGCCTGCCGCACCGAAACCCGATGCGCCGCCCGCACAAGCGGACGCGCTCAAGGAGCTGCGGCGCGATCTGGACAAGATGGTCGTCGATGCCGAGCGCGCGCAATCGCTGTCCGCCGATGCGCTTCACGACCTCAAGCTGCTCGCGCATCAATGCAAGCAGATGCTGACGGCGTCGTCGCTCATCGGCAAGGACGCCGCGCAGATTCGCCTGCCAGTGTGAACGCCGCTTGGGCGCTACTGCGATGCGCCGATCGCAGGGACCGCGGGACGCACGTCGCTCGCGGCGGACGGTTGCGCGTTTTGCTGATCGAACTCGCGCTTTTCGCGAATCGCGTTGAAGAGGATCGTGCCGATCACGAGCAGCACCACGACAACGATGAACACGCTGACGGCGCGGGTCGGGTTCTTCGGCTTACCGTCCGGGCGGCGAGAATCGCGGGGGTCGTGGTTCATGAAAAGGTTCGTGGCGACGTTTCGGGAATGACCCGACATGGTACCCGTATCGGGTTTCAGTTGGATTGCGGGGCAAGTCGATCCAAGGCACTTGCACTCATGTCGTTTCGATACGCGCGCGCCGGTCGCGAAATTCTCTACTGCACCGCGCCGCTTGAAGAAAGCCCGCCCGGACGACGATACTGAATGCGATTCCATGCGCGTCCGATCCCGGCGCGGGTGGCAGGTGCAGGTGCCGGGATGATCTGTGACCGGACGTGTTGAGCCGCCCGCCCGGGCGGCCTTTTTTGTTTCATCATCCTAAGTTAATGCACTCGCGGACGCTCAAGGCGCAAGCGTCGGCCGCACCGGCAGCGCCGTCGAATACTTGATCTGCTCCATCGCGAAACTGGAACTCACGTCGTACAAAGGCACCGCGCGAATGAGCTGCTTGTACACGCGGTCGTAGTCGTCGATATCCGACACCACGACCCGCAGCAGATAGTCGGTTTCGCCGCTCATCCGATACACCTCGACGACTTCCGGAATATCGCGGACCGCGCGCGTGAAATCCTCAGCCCACGTCTGCGTGTGCTGATTCGTGCGCACCGCGACGAATACCGTCGTGCCGACGCCCAGTTTCTTCGGATCGCATAGCGCCACCTGCGCGCGGATCACGCCCGTCTCTTTCAGACGCTGCACGCGCTTCCAGCAAGGCGTCTGCGACAGATTCACTCGTTGCGCGAGTTCCGCGATGGGCATCGTCACGTCGTTCTGCAGCAATTCGAGCAGTTTGCGGTCGATGAGGTCCATTCCCATGCTGCACCCCTTATAGGAAATTATTCTATTTCTCGATGGTCGAGCGAAATTATATGGAAACTAATTCTGGAGGCAAGCCGGTATAAATGAGTGGATCAGGTCACAACGAAAAGACGGCTCATCCACTATGCAACTCGAACATGTCAGCCGCCTGGCGCGGCCCTTCCCCCCGGCTTCGCCGGCGTCCGAATCCGCTGCCTGCAAAAGCCCGGCGCTCGAACAACTGTGCCGCGAGCTGGATGCGGCTTTCGCGGCCGCCGAAACGGGTCCGCAGGCTGCGTTCGGGCAGCGCGTGCGACTCGCGCTGCAACGGGCGATCGCCGATCCGGCCGTGCTGCGCCCCGATCAGCGCGTGGGCAATCCGCAGACCTATTGCCGCCATCTGCTCGCCGCCGATCCGCTCAACCGCTATGCAATCGCCGCGCTCGTCTGGGCGCCGGGGCAGGCGAGCCCGGTGCATGGTCATCGGACGTGGTGCGGCTATGCGGTGATCGAAGGCACGCTCGAGGAAACGCTGTATCGCTGGGACGCGGCGGAGCATCGCGCGATCGAAACGCGGCGTCATCCACGCCCGCCGGGCGCGGTGTCGTATGTGGGCGCGGGACGCGGCGCGATTCATCAGCTCGGCCTTTGCGCCGATGCCGCCGCGCGCGCCGTGTCGCTGCACGTCTACGGCGTCGCGGGCGAGCAGATCGCGACGCACGTCAACGATCTGCTCGCAGCCTGAAGCAGGCTCAGCCTTTTCCGGGCTCGGACGCCGTCGGAATCTGCGGCGGAATCGGCACGGACTGATCGGTCGGCGGGGGCGCGGGCTGCGGCTCGTGCGACACGTCGCGCGCCGCGGCTGTCGCCTCTTCTTCCACCGCAGGCGGCGCCCCGCCCGTCCAGATGCGCCGCGCGCGCTCGCGCCCTTCGGCGGCGTCGGCGCCGAGCATCGCGTCGCGCGTCATCTGCACGTGCATCTGCGGCACCGGAATCTCCATGCCGGCTTCGTCCATCTTGCGCTTGATGCGCAGATTGAACGCCCGCGCGACGCTCCATTGCTGCAGCGGCCGCGTCTTGATCTGCCCTTTCACGACCATCCAGTTCGGATCGAAACGATCCAGCCCCCACACTTCGACCGGCCCCAGCATCTCCAGCCGATAGCGGAAATCGTCCATCAGCTCGGCGCCGACTTCGCGGATCATCTGCGTGACTTCATCGACGTCGGCCGAAAACGGCACGCGCACCTCGAACACCGCATAGGCGAAATCGCGCGACAGGTTCTTGACCGTCTTGATCTGCGAGAACGGAATGGCGTGGATCGCGCCCTGACCGTCGCGCAGGCGCACGGTGCGAATCGTCAGGCTTTCGACGATGCCCGCGTGACCGCCCTCGACCTCGATCGAATCGCCGACCGAGATCGTGTCCTCGATGATGATGAAGAGCCCCGTGATCAGATCCGCGACGAGCGACTGCGCGCCGAAGCCGACCGCAAGGCCGATCACGCCCGCGCCCGCGAGCAGCGGCGTCACGTTGAGGCCGAGATTCGCGGCGGTCACGATCGCCGCGACCGTCAGCAGGAACACGAACACGACGTTGCGCACGAGCGGCAGCATCGTGCGGGCGCGCATGCTCGGGCCGCGCCCGCCGCGCCGCGCCGCGTCCGGCCTGAGCGCTTCCTGAATGCCCGTGTCGATGAGAATCCAGATCAGCCACACGACGAAGAACGTCAGCACGATCATCGCGACGGCGTGCGTGATGCCGCGCGCGGCGACGCTCTCCTCGGCCATGTGGGCGAGCGAAAAGCCCCAGAAACGCGACGACAGTTCGAGGAACACGAGCCACACGCCGACCACGATCATCGTGCCGACGAACTTGACGAGTCTGCGCACATACGCCGATTGCCGGCGCGGTTTGCGCGACTTGGGCCGCGTGATGCGCACGATGATCGCGGAAAGGAAGAACGCGATGACGAGCAGGCCCGCCGTCGCGATCGCCATCTGCAACACGTTCTCCGAGGTGCCGATGCCCATCAGCGTCGCCACCACCGACGCCGACGCGAGCAGCAAGAGCGGCAGTTGCCACAGCGACGCGACCACTTCGAAGGTTTCGGTCGCGGCCTTGCGCGTGTTGCGCTGCTCGTAGCTCCGGCTTCGGATCAGATGCGCGACGGGCCGCTGGAACGCGAGCGCGAAATACGCGGTGAGGCCCGCCGCGCCCATGTTCGCGCAGGTCGAAATGAGGCCGGCGAGATTGGTGCCCAGTTGCTGCGCGACGTCGTAATTGGCGGCGGCGTCGCCGAGCGCGCCGAGCGTGCCGATCAGGAACAGGAGCCGCCGCGCGCGGATGATCAGCAGGTTCACCGCGACGCGGCGGTGCGCCGAGCCGAACAGCGAGAACATGATGAGACAGATCGCCGAGAACACCGCGCCCGCGACGATTGCGTACGCGGTGACCATCGCGAGCGTGCGGCCGAGCGACAGCGGCATGTAATGCGTGAAGGTCAGCGCCGCGAGAAACGCGAACAGGTACGGCGCCACGCGGCGCAGCGTGAAGAGCAGCAGCTCGCGCGTCGTCGGATTCGAGTGCAGGCCGGTGTCGATGCCGTAACGCGCCTGCACGCGCCGCTGCAGATAAACGAGCGTCAGCGCGCACGCGGCCCAGCCAGCGAGCATCGCAAAGAAGTTGAAGAGCGTGCGGCCGAACGTCTCGCGGCTCTGGCTCGTGACGATCGTGAAAAGCTCGTTGCCGGCCGCGTTGAAACGTCCGATCCAATAGGCGATCGGCGTCTTGCCGCGCTTCACGTCCGCTTCGATGTTGGTGAGCGCCGACGCGATCGCGCCGAGCAGCCCCGCGTTCTGCGCGATGGTCGCCACCACCGACGATGCCGTCGAGCCGGACGTCGGCGTCGCGCCTGCCGCGGCCGTGCCGCTCGCGGTTACGTCCGTCGTCGCAGAAGCCGCCGCTGCGCCGGAGGCGGGAACGGTGGAGTCGGCCGCGCGTTTCGCATCGCGCAGATGCTTCAGTTGCGAAACGAGCGCGGCGCGTTGCTTGTCGCTGTCGAGCGTTGCGATGATGTTGTCGAGCGAGCGCACCATGTCGGCATCGGACATGGCGGGCGCGGACGCGGCATCTGGCGCGGACGCGGGCGCGGCCGGCGTGATCAGTTCCTGGAAGGTGGGCAGCGTGAGCGCGGAAGCGGCGTGGGCGGCAGGCGTCGCGAGCGCGATCGACGCGACGAGCACGGCAAGCACCGACGACATGACAAGCGAAAAACCGCGCGACGCGTGGCGCACGAGCGCGGCGCAAGAAAGCGCGAACGCCGCCATCCAGGACATCGCGACAGACGCCGCCGCGCGCAGGGGCGCGAGCTTGCGTAACTTCATAACGGTCTCGATTTCTGAAAGACCGCCAGTTTAGCGGCTGGGACCGGAACGCCGCCCAACCGGGACGTAACCGAATGTTAAGCGGATTCGCCCTGTTTTCTCAGACGAATGAACGCTATTTGTCCATTTCCGTGCGGGTGCCGCTGCTGCCGTCGGCTGCCGGGCTCGCGACCGAACCCTGCGCACTCGCCTGCGGATTCGACGCGCCGCCGCTCGTCGCGGACCATTCCTGCAGCTTGCGTCCCGCCGATTGCAGGCCGGCGCCGGTTGCGCTCGCGGCATTGTTGATCGCAGCGTTCGTCGCGCTCGCGGCGCTGTCGAAATTCGATCGCGCCGATGCGGCGACGCTGCTCGCCGACACGTCGGGCATCGAACCGGCGTTATCTACATTCTGTTGCGCCGACTGCTTCGCCGCATCGACCTTCGCGCCGACATAGCTCGCGGCCTGATCGAACTTCTGGCTCGTCTGGCTCGCGAGGTTGTTGAATGCGCCCGCGGCCTGTCCCGCGGTTGCGTCGTGCTTCTCGCACGCGGCCAGCACGCCGAGCGCGGCGAGCGCCACGGCGATGCGGCTCATGGGATTCATTTGCATGGTGTTACCTTCTGCCCGATTCGTGATCTCAAAAGTCGCGCACATCATACGCTGCCGCTGCTATACCGCTCCGGAATGCAGTTCCGGCGTGTCACATGCGAAGCGTGACATGAATAGTAGACTGGTCCGCGTTGCGCGCCTTGCGCGCAGCACGGTGCATCCGACAACCCATTCCCTGACGAGGTCTAGCGATGGCTGCGAAGAAGATTCTTTTCCTCACCGGCGATTTTGCCGAGGACTATGAAACGATGGTCCCGTTTCAGGCGCTGCAGGCCGTCGGCCACACGGTCGATGCAGTCTGCCCCGGCAAGCGGCGCGGCGACTACGTGAAGACGGCGATCCACGATTTCGAGGGCGACCAGACCTACACGGAGAAGCCCGGGCATCGCTTCACGCTCAACGCGAGCTTCGATGATGTCGATCCCGCCCGTTATGACGCCCTCGCGATCGCGGGCGGCCGCGCGCCGGAATATCTGCGGCTCGACGATCGCGTACTGGAACTGGTGCGCCATTTCGCGCAGTCGAACAAGCCGATCGCTGCTGTCTGCCACGGCGCTCAGGTGCTCGCGGCGGCGGGCGTGATCGAGGGACGGCGCATTTCCGCCTATCCGGCATGCGCGCCGGAAGTGCGGCTCGCCGGCGCGACTTTCGCCGATATCGCCGTGGACGACGCCGTGACCGATGCGAATTTCGTCACCGCGCCCGCGTGGCCCGCGCATCCGGCGTGGATCAGGCAGTTTCTTACGCTGCTCGGCACGCGAATCGAACTCTGAAACCTTGCATCGCAGGGGAACCTGACTGGCGCGAAGGCCGCGCCAGTCCTTACGAATACCTGCCAACGGAAGCGCCGCCCGTGAAAAGCGGCAAATAGAATTTTCCCTCTACATTTAAGAGACTTCTGGTTTTGGAGCGTACCGGGCTGACATATATTCGCCGGCGTCCCGCCCCCCCACACAGTCTCGCTCCATGCTTCTCATGAATTTCGCTGTCGCCCTGGTCGCAGGGTTGATCCTGTTCGAGCCGTTTACCCGCGCCCCCGTCTCCCGCTTCACCACGCCCCGCATGCGCCGCAATCTCGCCAGCCGCTCGTTCTACCAGGCGGGCGTGGCATTCCTGACGGCGTTGTTCATCGCGACGAGCCCGCCCGCGCCGGAACGCATTTCCCCGCTGCTGGTGCTGGCCGTCGCGCTGCTGCTGGTATGCGCGAGCGTCTACTGGATTGCGCGCGGCAAGCGCCTGCTCAAGCAGCCTCGCGTGTTCAACAACATGTACTGATTTCCACGACGCGGCGCCCGGTGCACCGCGTTTTGCCATCGCGCGGTGAAAGTCTTTGCCGCCGATTTCCCGCCTCGCATCACCTTTCCCTCCGGCATCCCGCTCCAGCGACCGCACGCGGCATCCAGGCGGCTCGTGCCCGTTCAGGTATATTCGCCAACGCGCTTCGACTCAGCGAGCACGAAAAAAAAGGCGCTACGTTGCCGTAGCGCCTTAAAAGTTCTAGCCATTCCGAGGGCCGTGCTAGAACCTGAGAGCCTGTATTTCGAGCCCTGAGCGGAAAGCGCCGATGCGCACATCACCCCGGTTTCGAAATTCGGTTCCATTTTTTCCGGGATCGCTGCCTAAGTCAAGCAAAACTTCACGGTCCGGGCAACTGCCCAAACTTCGTTCAAGGTGCGACCGTTGCGGGAAAAGTTTCATCGTGTATGCAGCTTATCGTGAAGGCTTGCATCGTTTGCAAGTTTCGCGGTGTCGCCCTGTAGAATCGCGACCTATCATCAAATAAAACAATGTTTCACAAAACGAATGCCTATGCAAAATGAACGGTCGCCAGGCCGGGAACGCGCCCGGGAAAAAGACGGCGAAGAAGTCACGGCTCTCGCCCGCGGGCTCGATGTGTTGCGCCGGATTGCCGCCGCCGATGCGCCCGTGAGCAATCGCGAACTGACGGACTGGACCGGCATCCCCAAGCCGACGATCTCGCGCATCACCGCGACGCTCGTCGGTGCCGGCCTGCTGCTGCGACTGCCCGACAGCGAGCGGTTCGTGCTGACCGCATCGGTTCTGGAGTTGAGCAACGGATTTTTACGCAACTTCGATATTCGTGCTCGGGCGCGCCCGTTCCTCATCCGGCTCGCGGAACGTACCGGGCTGTCCGTCCACCTCGCCGTGCGCGATCGTCTTGAGATGGTTGTAATCGATGCCATTCGGCCACGCTCGGCCGTGCTGGTTTCGCGGCTCGAGGTCGGCGGAAGGATGGACCTGTGCCGCACGGCGGTCGGCCGCGCGTATCTCGCGGTGCTCTCGGAGCCGGATCGGCGCGCGCTCATCGGCAGTCTGCAGACCGCATCGGGCGACGACTGGCCGGCCATCGCGGGCGGCTTGCAACGCGGCCTCGACGATGCCCTGCGCCTTGGCTTCGCGACCTCCGTCGGCGAATGGCACCATGGGCTGAACGCGGTCGCGGCGGGCTTCGTCGGGCCGTCCGAGGAACGGTATTCGGTCAATTGCGGCGGCGCCGCGCATCAGTGCCCGCAAGACATACTCACCGGCGAAGTCGCGCCAGCCCTGCTCGATTGCATCGAGCAGATCACCCGCGAGATCGGCGGCTCGCGCGCGACGAACGCGATACGCGCCGCCGGTTAGACTACGCGGCTGCACGGTGCGCGATCGAAGCCCATCGAAAGCTCGCGTCGGCGCGCGTGTAACAGTCGTAATCAACAGAAAGAATGGCCGGTAGACGGCCTCGGGTGCGGGACGTAGCATCATGCTTCGCGCGCACCGGGGCTGCGCCGGATTCCTGGCCTGATCGACAGGCAGGCTTTCCAGCCGCTTTCGACGGCCCCCGCATTCTCACGGCCTCCGCTTCGGTCACGGTTCATGCGCGCGGCGCATCGCCTTGCGCGTCCGAACCGCGACCGCCGCCCGTCCGCGCTCCGTACAGATTTGAAAGACCCAGCCACCGAACCGATGGACGACCAAAAGAATCCTTCCGCGCAACCGCGCCCGACGCCTCCAACGCCCGCCGCCTACGAACCCGCGCAGCGGCGGCGCCGGATCGTTCCGCTCATCGTCGCGATGCTGATCGTCGCGGGCGCGATCGCATGGTGGCATCCGTGGAATCGCGGCAGCACCGGCGGCACGAACGCACCGCAGGACGCGCGTCAGGGCGGACGGCGCGGCGCGCAAGCGGCGAACCAGCCGCAACCGGTGCATGTGGCGACCATGACGCAAGGCGAAATGCCCGTCGTCATCAATTCGCTCGGCACCGTCACGCCGCTCGCGAACGTCACGGTCAAGACGCAGCTGAACGGCACGCTCGTCGATGTCGCCTTCAGGGAAGGCCAGATGGTCAAGAAGGGCGACGTGCTCGCGCAGATCGATCCGCGTCCGTATGAAATCTCGCTGCGCAACGCGGAAGGCGCGCTCGCGAAAGACCAGGCGTTGCTGCAGACCGCGCGCCTCGACTTGCAGCGCTATCAGACGCTGCTTTCGCAGGACTCCATCGCGAAGCAGCAGGTCGACACGCAGGCGTCGCTCGTGAAGCAATACGAAGGCGCGGTGAAGTCCGATCAGGCGAATGTGGATACCTACAAGCTCGATCTGACCTATGCGCGCATCACCGCGCCGGTGTCGGGGCGCGTGGGTTTGCGGCAGGTCGATCCGGGCAACTACGTGACGACGGGCGACACCAACGGCGTCGTCGTCATCACGCAGTTGCAGCCGATCAGCGTGATCTTCACGACCTCCGAGGACAACCTCGCCGCCATTCTCAAGCCGCTGCACGCGGGCACGAAGATGTCGGTGACCGCGTACGACCGCGCGAACACGACGCCGCTCGAAGCGGGCTTCCTCGAAACCGTCGATAACCAGATCGACACGACCACCGGTACCGTGAAGCTGCGCGCCACCTTCGACAACAAGGAAAGCATGCTCTTCCCGAATCAGTTCGTGAACACGAAGCTGCTCGTCGACGTGATCAAAAACGCGACCATCGTGCCCACCTCCGCGGTGCTGAACGGCTCGTCCGGTGCGTTCGTCTATGTCGTGAAGCCGGACAACACCGTCACGGTGCGCAACGTGAAGACCGGTCCGGTCGACGGCGAGCGCACGAGTATCAAATCCGGGCTGGAAACGGGCGAGCGCGTGGTGATCGACGGCTCCGACCGCCTGAAGGAAGGCGCGAAGATCACGATCCCGGCCGAGAAGGCGAAGGCGGCGTCGGCTGCTTCCGGTGCTTCCGGTGCTTCCGGCGCATCGGCGGCCGCGCCGGCTTCGGCGGCATCGGGCGCACGGCATGGCGGGCATCGACGTCAGCAGTCGCAGCAGCAGTAACCGCAGGCATCACGTAATGAATCCGGCATGAACCCATCTCGCATTTTTATTCTGCGTCCGGTCGGCACGGCGCTCCTGATGGCGGCGATCATGCTGGTCGGCCTCGTCGCGTTGCGCTTTTTGCCGCTCTCGGCGCTGCCCGCCGTCGACTATCCGACGATCCAGGTCCAGACGTTCTATCCGGGCGCGTCGCCGGACGTGATGACATCGAGCGTCACCGCGCCGCTCGAAAAGCAGTTCGGGCAGATGGCGAGCCTGAACCAGATGTCGTCGCAAAGCTCGGCGGGCGCATCGGTAATCACGCTGCAGTTCAGCCTCGACTTGCCGCTCGATATCGCCGAGCAGGAAGTGCAGGCGGCGATCAACGCAGCGGGCAACCTGCTGCCGTCCGATCTTCCCGCGCCGCCGATCTACGCGAAGGTGAACCCGGCCGACGCGCCGATCATGACGCTCGCGGTGAGCTCGAAAACACTGCCGCTCACGCAGGTCCAGGATCTCGCCGACACGCGCCTCGCGCAGAAAATTTCGCAGGTCGCGGGCGTGGGTCTCGTATCGGTGAGCGGCGGCAATCGTCCCGCCGTGCGCATCCGGGCGAACACGCGCGCGCTCGCATCGTACGGCCTCAACATCGACGACCTGCGCACGACGATTTCGAACCTCAACGTCAACACGCCGAAGGGCAACTTCGACGGCCCGACGCGCGCCTACACGATCAACGCGAACGACCAGCTCACCGACGCCGACGCCTACAAGAGCGCGGTGGTCGCCTATCGCAACGGCCGCCCGGTCATGCTGACGGACGTCGCGACCATCGTGCAGGGTCCGGAAAACACGAAGCTCGGCGCGTGGGTCGATGCGACACCCGCGATCATCCTGAACGTGCAGCGCCAGCCGGGCGCGAACGTGATCGCGGTCGTCGACGGCATCAAGAAAATCCTGCCCCAGTTGCAGCAGGCGCTGCCGGCGGCGCTCGACGTGCGCGTCGTGACGGACCGCACCACAACCATTCGCGCATCGGTGCGCGACGTGCAGTTCGAGCTCGCGCTCTCCGTCGTGCTGGTCGTGCTGGTGATCTATCTCTTCCTCGCGAACGTCTACGCGACCATCATCCCCAGCTTGTCGGTGCCGCTCTCGCTCGTCGGCACGCTCGCGATCATGTATCTGTGCGGCTTCTCGCTCGACAATCTCTCGCTGATGGCGCTGACCATCGCGACAGGCTTCGTCGTCGACGACGCCATCGTGATGATCGAGAACATCGCGCGCTACGTCGAGGAAGGCGAACCGCCGCTCGAAGCCGCGTTGAAGGGATCGAAGCAGATCGGCTTCACCATCATCTCGCTGACGGTTTCGCTCATCGCCGTGCTGATTCCGCTGCTCTTCATGGGCGACGTGGTCGGCCGCCTGTTCCACGAATTCGCGATCACGCTCGCGGTGACCATCGTCATTTCGGCGGTCGTCTCGCTCACGCTCGTGCCGATGATGTGCGCCAAGCTTCTGCGCCACACGCCGCCGAAGGAAAGCAAGCGCTTCGAGGCGCGCGCGCACCAGTTCATCGATTACGTGATCGGGCGTTATGCGGTCGCGCTGACCTGGGTGCTGGAGCGTCAGCGCGCGACCCTGTTCGTGTTCGTGCTCACGCTCGTTTTCACCGCCGTGCTGTACGTCTACATTCCGAAGGGCTTCTTTCCGACGCAGGACACGGGCGTGATTCAGGCGATCACGCAGGCGCCGCAGGCGGCGTCGTATCAGGCCGTTGCGGAGCAGCAGCAGGCGCTCGCGCAGAAAATCCTGCAGAACCCGGATGTGGAAAGCCTGACCTCGTTCGTCGGTGTCGATGGCACGAACATCACACTCAATAGCGGCCGCATGCTCATCAACCTGAAGCCGCGCGACGACCGCAGCAACACGTCGAGCGACATCATCCGCAACATTCAGGGCGAAGTCGCGGACATTCCCGGCATCAAGCTCTACATGCAGCCGGTGCAGGATCTGACGATCGATTCGACCGTCAGCCCGACGCAATACCAGTTCATGCTGACGGACCCGAATCCGTCCGAATTCGCCGAATGGGTGCCGAAGCTCGTCGAGCGCCTGCAACACACGTCGGTTCTCACCGATGTCGCCACCGACCTGCAGCAAAACGGCCAGTCGGTGTTTATCGAGATCGACCGCGCGACCGCCGCGCGCTTCGGCATCACGCCCGCGACCGTCGACAACGCGCTCTACGACGCATTCGGCCAGCGGATCATCTCGACCATCTTCACGCAGTCGAACCAGTACCGCGTGATTCTCGAAGCGGAACCTTCCGACGCGCATTACAGCGACACGCTCAACGGCATCTACCTGCCCTCTTCCACCGCGAGCAACGGTCAGGTGCCGCTCTCGGCCATCGCGAAGTTCCATGAGCGCGCAGCGCCGCTGCTCGTCACGCACCTCGGCCAGTTCCCGGCGACGACCGTTTCCTTCAATCTCGCCAAGGGCGCGTCGCTCGGCGAAGCGGTGAAGGCGATCGAGCAGGCGAAAGAGGACATCGGCCTGCCCGCGTCGTTCCAGATCCGCTTCCAGGGCGCGGCGCTCGCGTTCCAGGCGTCGCTGTCGAACGAACTGTTCCTGATTCTCGCGGCCATCGTGACGATGTACATCGTGCTCGGCGTGCTGTACGAGAGCTTCATCCATCCGATCACCATTCTCTCGACGCTGCCGTCCGCGGGCGTCGGCGCGCTGCTCTCGCTGATGATCACCGGGCACGATCTCGACATCATCGGGATCATCGGCATCGTGCTTCTGATCGGCATCGTGAAGAAGAACGCGATCATGATGATCGACTTCGCGCTCGAAGCCGAACGCGACCAGGGCAAGTCGCCGCGCGAGGCGATCTTCCAGGCGTCGCTGTTGCGCTTCCGCCCGATTCTCATGACGACGATGGCCGCGCTGCTCGGCGCACTGCCGCTGATGCTCGGCTGGGGCGCGGGCTCGGAGCTGCGGCATCCGCTCGGCATTGCGATCGTCGGCGGTCTGATCGTGTCGCAATTGCTCACGCTCTTCACGACGCCGGTGATCTATCTCGGCTTCGATTCGCTCGCCCGCAAGCTGCGCGCGCGTTTTCATCGAGGCACGCCCCCGGCGCCGGCCAGTGAGGGACGCTGAGCCATGAACCTGTCGCGCATCTTCATCGCCCGGCCGGTCGCGACGACGCTGCTCGCCGTCGGCATCGCGCTCGCGGGCATGTTCGCGTTCGTGCGGCTTCCTGTAGCGCCACTGCCGCAGGTCGATTTCCCGACGATCTCCGTGCAGGCATCGCTTCCCGGCGCGAGCCCGGAAACCGTTGCGACGAGCGTCGCGAGCCCGCTTGAGCGGCATCTCGGCACCATCGCCGACGTGAGCGAGATGACGTCGATGAGCTCGGTCGGCTCGACGCGCATCACGCTGCAATTCGGCCTCAACCGCGATATCGACGGCGCCGCGCGCGATGTGCAGGCCGCGATCAACGCCGCGCGCGCCGATCTGCCGACCTCGCTGCGCCAGAACCCGACGTATCACAAGGTCAACCCCGCCGACGCGCCCATTCTCGTGCTCGCGCTCTCGTCGCCGACGCGCACGGCGGGCTCGCTTTACGACTCCGCCGCGACCGTCCTGCAGCAGACGCTATCGACGGTGCCGGGCGTCGGCGAAGTCGACGTGAGCGGCTCCGCGAATCCGGCGGTGCGCGTCGAGCTGGAGCCGGGCGCGCTCTTTCACTACGGCATCGGGCTGGAGGACGTGCGCGCCGCGCTCGCGTCGGCGAATGCGAACAGCCCGAAGGGCGCGATCGAGTTCAAGGGCACCCGCGTTCAGCTCTATACCAACGATCAGGCGAGCAAGGCTTCGCAATACAAGGATCTCGTCGTCGCGTATCGCAACGGCTCGGCGGTGAAGCTCTCGGATGTCGGCGAAGTGGTCGATTCGGTCGAAGACCTGCGCAACCTCGGCCTCATCAACAACAAGCGCGCGGTGCTCGTGATTCTGTATCGCCAGCCGGGCGCGAACATCATCGAAACCATCGACCGGGTGAAGTCGATGCTGCCGCAACTTCAGGCCGCGCTGCCCGCCGACGTGCAGATCACGCCGACCGCCGACCGCTCGACCACCATCCGCTCGTCGCTGCACGATACCGAGTTGACGCTCGTGATCGCGGTGGCGCTCGTCGTGATGGTCGTGTTCCTGTTTCTGCGCAACTGGCGCGCCACATTGATACCGAGCGTCGCCGTGCCGATTTCGATCATCGGCACCTTCGCGGCGATGTATCTGCTCGGCTTCTCGCTCGACAACCTCTCGCTGATGGCGCTGACCATCGCGACGGGCTTCGTCGTCGATGACGCCATCGTCGTGCTGGAGAACATCACGCGGCACGTGGAGAAAGGCGTGCCGCGCATGGAGGCCGCCATACTCGGCGCGCGCGAAGTCGGCTTCACGGTGTTGTCGATCAGCGTGTCGCTCGTCGCGGTGTTCCTGCCGATCCTGCTGATGGGCGGCATCGTCGGGCGGCTGTTCCGCGAGTTCGCGCTGACGCTTTCGCTCGCGATCGGCGTATCGCTCGTCGTGTCGCTGACCGTCACGCCGATGATGTGCTCGCGCCTTCTTCAGGAACCGCACGACCGCAAGGAAGAAGGCCGCGTCGCGCGCTGGCTGGAACGTCAGTTCGACCGCATGCAACGCGCCTACGCGCGCACGCTCGGCTGGGCGCTCGCGCATCCGCGCACGATTCTCCTGGTTTTGCTCGCGACCATCGGGCTGAACATTTATTTGTACGTGATCGTGCCGAAGGGCTTTTTTCCGCAGCAGGACACGGGGCGCATCGTCGGCGGCATTCAGGCGGACCAGAGCACGTCGTTTCAGGCGATGAAGGTCAAGTTCGCGGAGATGATGAAGATCGTCGAGGCGGACCCAGCCGTCGATAGCGTCGCGGGCTTCACCGGCGGGCGTTCGACCAATTCGGGCTTCATGTTCATCTCCCTCAAGCCGAAGAGCGAGCGCAAAGTGTCCGCCGATCAGGTGATCAACCGTCTGCGCAAGCCGCTCGCGGACGTCGCGGGGGCGCGCACGTTCCTGCAGGCGGTGCAGGACATTCGCGTGGGCGGGCGGCAGTCGAACGCGCAATATCAGTTCACGCTGTTGTCCGACACCACATCCGATCTCTACAAGTGGGGGCCGCTCCTCACCGACGCGCTGCAAAAGCGCCCCGAGCTCACCGACGTCAACTCCGACCAGCAACAGGGCGGCCTCGAAGCGATGGTCACGTTCGACCGCTCGACGGCCGCGCGTCTCGGCATCAAGCCGGCGCAGATCGACAACACGCTCTACGACGCGTTCGGCCAGCGTCAGGTCTCGACCATCTACAACCCGCTGTCGCAGTATCACGTGGTGATGGAGCTCGCGCCGAAGTACTGGCAGGACCCGGAGACGCTCAAGCAGCTCTACATCAGCACGTCGGGCGGCACGGCGAGCGGTTCGGCGTCGACGCAATCGACCACGACGTCCGGCACGACCTCGACCGCATCCACTGCCGCGACCGGATCGACCGGCGCGGGCGGAGCATCGACGAGCACGAGCGACACCACGGCCACCCTCGCGCTCGCCGCGGTGAAGAACTCCGCCACCAACGCGATTGCGGCGACGGGCAAGAACGGTTCGTCGTCGGGCGCGGCGGTATCGACATCGAAGGAAACGATGGTCCCGCTGTCGGCCATCGCGAAGTTCGGGCCGGGCAATACGCCGCTTTCCGTGAATCACCAGAGCCAGTTCGTCGCGTCGACGATCTCGTTCAACCTGCCGCCGGGCAAGTCCCTGTCCGACGCGACCGCCGCGATCTACGAAACGATGGCCGAGATCGGCGTGCCGCAGACCATCCACGGCAGCTTCCAGGGCACGGCGCAGGCGTTCCAGCAATCGCTCAACGACCAGCCGCTTTTGATTCTCGCGGCACTGGCGGCGGTTTATATCGTGCTCGGCATTTTGTACGAGAGCTACATTCACCCGATCACGATTCTTTCGACGCTGCCGTCCGCGGGTATCGGCGCGCTGCTCGCGCTGCTGCTGTTCAAGACGGAGTTCAGCATCATTGCGTTGATCGC
The DNA here is from genome assembly GCF_964261745.1 of Caballeronia sp. S22. Lineage (NCBI taxonomy): Bacteria > Pseudomonadati > Pseudomonadota > Betaproteobacteria > Burkholderiales > Burkholderiaceae > Caballeronia > Caballeronia sp. S22. Next base: position 2,205,089 of record NZ_OZ180035.1, read on the forward strand.
GGTGATTCTGCTGATCGGGATCGTGAAGAAGAACGCGATCATGATGGTCGATTTCGCGATCGAGGCGACGCGGCATGGTGCGCAGACGCCGCAGGACGCGATTCGCGAAGCGTGTCTGTTGCGCTTTCGCCCGATCATGATGACGACCGCCGCCGCGTTGCTCGGCGCGCTGCCGCTCGCGTTCGGCACCGGAGAGGGGTCGGAGATGCGCGCGCCGCTTGGGATTGCGATTGTTGGCGGGTTGATCGTTAGTCAGATGTTGACGCTTTATACGACGCCTGTTGTTTATCTTTATATGGATCGGTTTCGTATTCGTGGCGAGGCGCGGCGTGCGCGGCGGCAGGGGGGCGCGCGGCACGCGAATGCGGCGGAGTGAATTGCGGTTTTTCTTCGCCGGATCCCGGTATCGCGGTGGTCTATTAGCACTGCCCCTCCCCGGGGCGGGGGTCACTTTCTTTGCTGCTGCAAAGAAAGTAACCAAAGAAAGCAGCTCGTTTAAGCCCGCGGTCACACGCAGTTTGGCCATGCTTGCCAGCCGCCAATGGCACTCGCCTAAGTGTCGCCCCCAAAGGCCCAATCGGGCTTGGATCGCGCACGGTCTGACAAGCTAGTTGTGTTAGGGCGCTGGTTCAGCACCAAATAGCTTCGGCACAGCGCTACGCGCTGCCGTTGGGTATGCAAGGGAAACCATCGGAGAAGAAGCACACGCAAACCCGATTGACCGAACGGCCGCGAAGCGGGCCGGAGCTATTTGGTGCTGAACCAGTGAGTCAAGCGGCGCGATGTGTCAGACCGTGCGCGAGCCAAGCCCGGTAAGTCCTTCGAGGGCGACACTTAGGCGAGGGCCACAGCGGGCTGGCAAGCATGGCCAACGTGCGTGTGACCGCGGGCCTGAACGAGCTGCTTTCTTTGGTTACTTTCTTTGCAGCAGCAAAGAAAGTGACTGCCGCCCCGCACAGGGGCAGTGCTAATAGACCAACACGAAATCGGGATCCAGCGAAAAAACAAAACCAAAATTGCTGCAAACGCAAACACAACCCCCAGCGCGCCACGCAAAAATCGCCTACTTTGTCGGGTAAAGGCTAGCCACGAGCACCGTGGAAAAGGACCCCTCCCCGCATGAAAACGCCAAAGGTTCTGCTGATCGGCGCCCACGGCCGCACGGGCCGACTGATCGCGCAGCGTCTCCACACCGAATCCATACCCTTCCGCGCAATGCTGCGCAAATCCGCCCACAAGAGCGAACTCGCCGCGATGGGCGCCGAAATCGTCCTCGGCGATCTCACCAACGACTTCTCCCACGCCTTCGACGACATCACGCATGTAATCTACGCGGCCGGATCGGCGGAAACGGACACCGTGCACGAGCAACGCGCGATCGACCGCGACGCCGTCATGCGCACCGCCGACTCCGCAAAACGCCGCCGCGTGCAGCAGCTCATTGTCATCAGCGCGCTGTCAGCGTTCTACCCGGAGCGCAGCGGGTTCGCACTACGCCACTACTCGCGGATGAAGCGCGAAGCCGATGAATACGTCGCGCATCGCGGCGTGCCTTACGCGATTCTCCGGCCCGGACCGCTATCGGACGAACCGGCGCACGGCGCCATCGCACTCGCCGGCGAGCTCACGAAGCACAAGCCCGAGGTCTCGCGCGCCGACGTCGCGCGCATCGCGCTGCAATGCGTGACATGCGGCATCAACAACCGGATGATCGCGTTCGTCGGCGGCGACGAGCCCATCGATATCGTGCTCGATTCGCTCAGGCTCGACCCCGCGCGCACGATCCGTCACGCCGCGCCGACGAGCCTGTAGCCCACGCCAGTTTCCGTCACGATATGCTCGGGCTGCGCGGGATCGCGCTCCAGCTTCTGGCGCAGATGCGCCATGTAGATGCGCAAGTAGTGCGGGCTTTCCACATGCGACGGCCCCCACACCTCCACCAGCAATTGCCGATGCGTCAGCACGCGCCCCGCGTGCCGCACGAGCGTCGATAGCAGACGATATTCGATCGGCGTCAGATGCACGTTCTCGCCGTTCCTGACGACACGGCGCAGCGCGAGATCGACGCTCACGTCGCCGAACGCGACGACCGGCGTCTCCGATGCCTGCGCCTGATTGCGCCGCCGCAGATGCGCGCGAATCCGCGCCATCAGTTCCGAAACGCCGAAGGGCTTCGTCAGGTAATCGTCGGCGCCGGCGTCGAGCGCGGCCACTTTCTCTTCTTCCTGCGTGCGCGCAGACAGCACGATGATCGGCAACTCCGTCCAGCCGCGCAGCTCGCGGATCACGTCGATGCCATCGGTGTCCGGCAAACCGAGATCGACGATCACGAGATCGGGCTTGCGCGTCGCCGCCTCGACTAGACCCTTCTGCCCCGTCTCCGCTTCATGGACCGTCATGCCCTGCGCTTCGAGCGACACGCGCACGAAACGGCGAATCTGCTTGTCGTCCTCGATCAGGACGACGGTAAAGGACGGCTCGCTCATGGTTTTTTAGTTGCTCGTTATGGTGACGACCCGCCCTTCGGCGCGACTTCAGGGCAGGAGAATCGTCGAGCCGGTCGTCTTGCGCGCTTCGAGGTCTTCGTGGGCGCGCGCCGCATCGGACAAGGGGTAGCGCTGGCGCACGTTCGTCTTCACCTTGCCCGACGAAACGACTTCGAACAGTTCCGCCGCCATCGCATCGAGATCGCTGCGTTTGGCGATGTAGCTGAAGAGCGTCGGCCGCGTGAAATACAGCGAGCCGCGTCCCGCAAGCTCGGACGAATCGAGCGGCGGCAGCGGCCCCGACGAATTGCCGAAGCTGACAAAGAGGCCGAGCGGCGCGAGGCAATCGAGCGACGCGATGTACGTGTCCTTGCCGATCGAATCGTAGACCACCGGCACGCCCGCGCCGTTGGTGATTTCGCGCACGCGCTGCGTGAAGTTCTCGCGCGTGTAGACGATCGGGTAATCGCAGCCGTGCGCCTTCGCCAGTTCGGCTTTCTCGTCCGAACCGACCGTGCCGATCACCGTCGCGCCGAGCGCCTTGGCCCACTGGCACGCGAGCATGCCGACGCCGCCCGCCGCCGCGTGGATCAGCACGGTATCGCCCGCTTTCACGCGATAGGTCCGTCGCAGCAGATACTGCGCGGTCAGGCCTTGCAGCATGATCGACGCGGCGTCTTCATAGCCGATCGCATCGGGCAACTTGACCACGTATTCCGCCGACATCACACGCTCTTCGGCATACGCACCCGGCGGACGCGACGCATACGCGACGCGATCGCCTGGCTTGAACTGCGTGACGCCCTCGCCCACCGCCGTCACCTCGCCGGCGCCTTCCATGCCGAGGCCGCCGGGCAGCGGCATCGGATAGAGGCCAGTGCGGAAGTACACGTCGATGAAATTCAGCCCCACCGCATGGTGCTTCACGCGAATCTCGCCCTTGCCCGGCGCGCCCACGTCCACATCGACCCATTTCATGACTTCCGGGCCGCCTGCCTTGTCGAATCGGATTGCCTTGGTCATCGCTCGTTCGTCTCCTTCGGTTCGTCAGGCCCGCGCAAAACGCAGGCGCAGGTCGTCGAGAATCATGCGCGCCGTCGCGATGTTGGTCGCGCACGGCACGTTGTGCACGTCGCAAGCGCGCACGAGCGCGTTGATGTCCGGCTCGTGCGGCTGCGGAGTCATCGGGTCGCGCAGGAAGATCACGATATTCACGCGGCCTTCCGCCAGTTCCGCCCCGATCTGCAGGTCGCCGCCGTGCGGGCCGGAGAGCTTGCGCTCGATCTCCAGCCCGTGCGCCGCCGCGATGCGTCCGCCGGTCGTGCCCGTCGCAACGAGATCGCATTGCGCGAGCGTGTCGACGAACTCGCCCGCGAGCGTGACGATGTCGTCCTTCTTCATGTCGTGCGCGATCAGCGCGACGCGTGTGGTCATGTGCGTGGTCCTTGGTCAGTACGTGCCGGGGTAAGCGCCGCCGTCGATCAGCAGGTTCTGACCGGTGATGTAGCCCGCGTGCACGCTGCATAGAAACGCGCACGCACGGCCGAATTCCTCCGACGTGCCGAACCGTCCGGCAGGCAGACTCTGCGCACGGCGCGCGCGCATGTCCTCGATCGAGATGTTCTGCGCCTTCGCCTGCGCTTCCATCGTCACGGCGATGCGGTCGGTGTCGAAGGTGCCCGGCAGCAGATTGTTGATCGTGACGCCTGTGGACGCCACCTTGCGCGCGACGCCCGCGACGAAGCCCGTGAGCCCGGAACGCGCGCCGTTGGACAGGCCGAGCACATCGATCGGCGCCTTCACCGACGAACTCGTGATGTTCACGATACGCCCGAAGCCGCGCCCGATCATGCCGTCGATGGTCGCCTTGATCAGCTCGATCGGCGTCAGCATGTTGCCTTCCAGCGCCTTGATCCACATGTCGTGGGTGAAGGTGCGGAAGTCGCCCGGCGGCGGGCCGCCCGCGTTGTTGACCAGAATGTCGGGCGAAGGGCACGCGGCGAGCGCGGCGGCGTGGCCTTCGGGCGTCGTGATGTCGCCCGCGACCGTCGTGACGGTGACGCCGTATTGCGCGCGGATGTGCGCGGCCGTCGCTTCGAGCGTTTCCGCCGTGCGCGCGGTGATGACCAGATTCACGCCTTCGGCGGCGAGCGCCTCGGCGCAGCCTCGTCCAAGGCCCTTGCTCGCCGCGCACACCAGCGCGGTGCGGCCCGCGATTCCCATATCCATCGTCGATCCTCCAGTTTTGTTTATGCGTTGGTCGAACATGCGCGCCGTGGCGCACGCGGGTCTCATGTCTATCGCGCAATTCTAGAAGAATCGGGGCGGCAACGTCGGCGGCCGTATGGGACGAGGCGCGCGATTCTTCTTAGGTGCGGGCGGGCTTTTGGGTAAACTGTCGCCACTGTCGCTCCCCGAGCGTCGCAGGCAGAACATCACACGAGCAGGACGCGCCGCGCGCGCGAGACCCATGAAACAAGACAGCCGCTTTCCCAATCTCTTCATCCTCGATCACCCGCTGATCCAGCACAAGCTCACCCACATGCGCGACAAGGACACGTCGACGCGCACGTTCCGCGAGCTGCTGCGGGAAATCACGCTGCTGATGGGCTACGAAATCACGCGCAACCTGCCGCTCACGACCAAACGCGTGGAAACGCCGCTCGTCGATATCGACGCGCCCGTGATCGCCGGCAAGAAGCTCGCGATCGTGCCGGTGCTGCGCGCGGGCATCGGCATGTCGGACGGCCTGCTCGATCTGGTGCCGTCGGCGCGCGTCGGGCATATCGGCGTGTATCGGGCGGAGGATCATCGCCCGGTCGAATATCTCGTGCGCCTGCCGCCCGATCTGGAAGAGCGCGTCTTCATCCTGTGCGATCCGATGGTCGCGACGGGCTACTCGGCGGTGCACGCCGTCGACGTGATGAAGCGCCGCAACGTGCTGAGCGAGAACATCGTGTTCGTCGCGCTGGTCGCGGCGCCGGAAGGCGTCAAGGTGTTCCAGGACGCGCATCCGGATGTGAAGCTTTACGTGGCGTCGCTCGATTCGCATCTGAACGAGCATGCGTATATCGTTCCGGGCCTCGGCGACGCGGGCGACCGTCTGTTCGGCACGAAGAACTGAGCGTCCGTTTCATTCCGCGTTTTCGCCTTCGACCGCCGCGCCATCCGCGCGGCGGTTTGCGTTTACCGCCGCCTTTGCACGATTTCGCCGCGATTCGCCGGAATTTCACGCGGTTTCCATCATTTTTCCCGTTTCAGTCGGCGCGCAGCGGTTCTGGGAGCGCGCGCCGCCATGCTAAAATTTCGGTCTGCTCCTATTCGGGTAACGCCGGATCCGACGATCCGCGAGCGAACCCGCAGCCGCCGGAGAACCGCGGCGCGGACAGACACATTCGGCATCAAAGCAAGCACGACAGCACACTAGGCGCACGGCTCGACGCCCGAGCGCGATGGAGAAAGGTAATGGCGGGTCATTCCAAATGGGCCAACATCAAGCATAAGAAAGCCGCGGCCGACGCGAAGAAGGGCAAGGTCTGGACGCGCCTCATCAAGGAAATCCAGGTCGCGGCGCGCATGGGCGGCGGCGAGGCCGATTCGAACCCGCGCCTGCGTCTGGCCGTCGACAAGGCTTACGACGCCAACATGCCGAAGGACAACATCAACCGCGCGATCCAGCGCGGCGTCGGCGGCGTCGATGGCGCGAACTACGAAGAAATTCGCTACGAAGGCTACGGCATCGGCGGCGCGGCGATCATCGTCGACACGATGACGGACAACCGCACCCGCACCGTCGCGGAAGTGCGCCACGCGTTCTCGAAGTTCGGCGGCAACATGGGCACGGACGGCTCGGTGTCGTTCATGTTCGATCACGTCGGCCAGTTCCTGTTCGCGCCCGGCACGCCGGAAGACAAGCTGATGGATGCCGCGCTCGAAGCCGGTGCGGACGACGTGGTGACGAACGAGGACGGCAGCATCGAAGTGATCTGCCCGCCGAACGATTTCCAGAAGGTGAAGGACGCGCTCGAAGCCGCGGGCTTCAAGGCGGAACTCGCCGAAGTGACGATGAAACCGCAGACCGAAGTCGAATTCAGCGGCGACGACGCAGCGAAGATGCAAAAACTGCTCGACGCGCTCGAAAATCTCGACGACGTGCAGGAAGTCTATACAAACGCCGCGATCAACGAAGACTGAGCTTCGTATCGCGCGGGGCGCGGCGCAAACGAAAGCCGCCCCGCCCCCGCATGGAACATCTTTCGCTTCGGCTCGCATGCCGGAGCAGCGCCGCGCGATCTTTGCGGCGCGGCATCGCCCCTGGAAGGCGCGTGACGCAGCCGATGTCAGCGCGAGCCGCCTTCGCGACGCATCGACCGTCGTCATGCGCGCAAGTCAGGGGCCGTGCGCCCGCCGCTTTTTCTCAAGCCGCTTTTTGTCAGGATTTCGGGGATTCAAATGAAGTTACTCGTCGTCGGTTCCGGCGGCCGCGAACACGCGCTGGCCTGGAAGCTCGCGCAATCGCCGCGCGTGCAGATCGTCTATGTGGCGCCGGGCAACGGCGGCACCGCGCAGGACGAGCGTCTGCGCAACGTCGACATCACGGACCCGGCGGAACTCGCCGATTTCGTCGAGAAGGAGCATGTCGCGTTCACGCTCGTCGGGCCGGAGCAGCCGCTCGCCGCGGGCATCGTCAATCTGTTCCGCTCGCGCGGCCTGAAAATCTTCGGGCCGAGCCGGGAAGCCGCGCAGCTCGAAAGTTCGAAGGACTTCGCGAAGGCGTTCATGAAGCGCCACAACATTCCGACGGCCGAGTACGAAACCTTCTCCGACACCGCCGCCGCGCACGCGTATATCGACGCGAAAGGCGCGCCGATCGTCGTGAAGGCTGACGGGCTGGCGGCCGGCAAGGGCGTCGTCGTGGCGATGACGCTGGAAGAAGCGCACGCCGCCGTCGATTCCATGCTCGCCGACAACAAGCTCGGCGACGCGGGCGCGCGCGTCGTGATCGAGGAATTTCTCGCGGGCGAAGAAGCGAGCTTCATCGTGATGGTGGACGGCAAGCACGTGCTCGCGCTCGCGTCCAGCCAGGACCACAAACGCCTGCTCGACGGCGACAAGGGTCCGAACACGGGCGGCATGGGCGCCTACTCGCCCGCGCCGATCGTCACGCCGCAACTGCACGCGCGCGTGATGCGCGAAATCATCCAGCCGACGGTGCGCGGCATGGAAAGCGAGGGCATCCGCTTCACCGGCTTCCTGTACGCCGGCCTGATGATCGACGCGAACGGCAATCCGAAAACGCTCGAATTCAACTGCCGCATGGGCGATCCTGAGACGCAGCCGATCATGGCGCGCCTGAAGGGCGACTTCTCGAAGGTCGTGGAAATGGCGATCGACGGCAAGCTCGACACCGTCGATCTCGAATGGGATCGCCGCACGGCGCTCGGTGTCGTGCTCGCGGCGCACAACTATCCGGAGACGCCGCGCAAGGGCGACCGCATCAACGGCATTCCGGCGGAAACCGAGAATTCCGTCACTTTCCACGCGGGCACCACGCTTACCGACGGGAAACTCACGACCTCGGGCGGACGCGTGCTGTGCGTCGTCGGTCTGGCGGATTCCGTGCGCGGCGCGCAATCCGTGGTCTACGATACAGTCAACCAGATTTCCTTCGACGGCATGCAGTACCGCCGGGACATCGGCTATCGGGCGGTGAACCGCAAGCAATCGGCGGACAAGCCTGCCGACAAGCACTGAAGCGGCACCGCGCGGCTTGCGCCGCATGAGCCGACGCACTGCCGGACCTCGTGTCCGGCAGCGTGCTTTCCAGAGTTTCGAGACGAAGGGTTAACCCCCGCCCATTCATGGCCGCCTACAGGGCGCACGCAGCAATCGATGAGTGAACCGAACCGCAGCGCGGAACAACACAACGAACACGACGCAGCCCACGATATCGCAGCCGTCCGCGATTATCTGACGGGCCTGCAGACGCGCATCGCCGATGCCCTCGGCGCCTTCGACGGCACCGCCTTCGCCACCGATGCCTGGACCCGCGAGCCCGGCGCGCATCTGCGCGGCGGCGGCGTCACGCGCATTCTGGAAGGCGGCGGGTTTTTCGAGCGCGGCGGCATCGGCTTTTCGGACGTTCAGGGCGACGCGCTGCCGCCTTCCGCGAGCGCGGCGCGTCCGCAACTCGCGGGACGCGGCTTCGAAGCGCTCGGCGTGTCGCTCGTGATGCATCCGCGCAATCCGCACTGCCCGACCGTGCACATGAACGTGCGCATGCTCACCGCGACGAAGCCGGGCGAAGCGCCGATCTTCTGGTTCGGCGGCGGCATGGATCTCACGCCGGTCTACGGCTACGAGGACGACGCGCGGCATTTCCATCGGGTCTGCCGCGACGCGCTCGATCCGTTCGGCGCGGACCTGTATCCGCGCTTCAAGACGTGGTGCGACGAGTATTTCTATCTGAAGCACCGCAACGAGCAGCGCGGCATCGGCGGCATTTTCTTCGACGACTTCTCGGAGCCCGGCTTCGAGCGCTCGTTCGCGATGATGCGAAGCGTCGGCGATGCGTTTCTGAAAGCGTATCTGCCGGTCATCGAACGCCGCCGCGACACGCCGTATTCGGCGCACGAGCGCGAGTTTCAGGCGTATCGGCGCGGGCGCTACGTCGAGTTCAATCTCGTGTTCGATCGCGGCACGCACTTCGGCCTGCAAAGCGGCGGACGCACGGAATCGATTCTGATGTCGATGCCGCCCGTCGCGAACTGGCGCTACGACTGGCAACCCGAGCCCGGCACGCCGGAAGCGCGTCTCTACGAAGATTTCCTGGTGCGGCGGGAATGGCTGTGACCCAGGCCGCATCGGTCCGCGCGTCGTGCGCCAAGCGCGTCGGCCTGTTCGGCGGCACCTTCGATCCGATCCACAACGGGCATCTCGCGCTCGCGCGGCGTTTCGTCGAGTTGCTGCGACTGACCGACCTCGTGCTGCTGCCCGCGGGTCAGCCGTGGCAGAAGGCGGGCGTATCGGCGCCGGAGCATCGGCTGGCGATGACGCGCGCGGCGGCGGCATCGCTCGAACTCGACGGCGTGCAGGTCATCGTCGCCACCGATGAAATCGATCGCCAGGGCGACACCTATACCGTCGACACGCTCGCCCGCTGGCGCGAGCGCGAAGGCGCGGACGCATCGCTTTCGTTGCTGATGGGCGCGGATCAGCTCGTCAAGCTCGACTCGTGGCATCAATGGATGCGGCTCTTCGACTACGCGCATGTCTGCGTGGAGACGCGCCCCGGCTTCGATGTCGCGACGCTGCCGGCGGCGGTCGCGGCGCAAGTGCAAAAGCGCGCCGCGTCACCCGAAACACTGCAAGCGAGCCCGCACGGGCACGTGCTCATCGACGCGACGCTTCTCATCGACGTATCCGCCACGGCGATCCGCGACGAAGCGCGCACGATGACAGACGAACACGATGCCCGCGCGCAGGCCCGCGATCACGTCCCATCGGCTGTATGGGACTATATTGTTCAACATCACCTGTACCAGACACGGTAACCATGGAACTTCAGAAGCTTCAACGCGCGATCATCGACGGTCTCGAAGACGTCAAGGCGCAAGACATCAAGGTGTTCAACACCACCCATCTGACGTCGCTGTTCGACCGCGTGGTCGTGGCGAGCGGCACGTCGAACCGGCAGACCAAGGCAATCGCCAATAGCGTGCGCGAGAAGGTCAAGGAAGCCGGCGGCGATATCATCAGCACGGAAGGCGAAGAGATCGGCGAATGGGTGCTGGTCGATTGCGGCGACGCGGTCGTTCACATCCTTCAACCCGCGCTGCGCCAGTACTACAACCTCGAGGAAGTCTGGGGCGACAAACCCGTGCGCGTGAAGCTGCAAAAGCCGAACATGTTCGGCGGCGCGAACGTCACCGCCGATGAAGACGAGGACGAGGAAGACGACGCACCCGCGGTCAAACGTCCCACGCGCAAGCACTGAAGCCGCTTCATTCGATGAAGCTGGTCATCCTCGCCGTCGGACACAAGATGCCCGACTGGATCACGAATGGCTTCGACGAGTACGCGAAGCGCATGCCGCCCGAGCTGCGCATCGAGCTGAAGGAAATCAAGCCCGAGCAGCGCTCGTCGGGGCGCAATGCAGAAAGCGTGATGGCGGCCGAGAAGCAGCGCATCGAAGCCGCCTTGCCGAAGAACGCGCGCGTCGTCGCACTCGACGAACGCGGCCGCGACTGGACCACAATGCAACTCGCGAACGCCCTGCCCGGCTGGCAGCAGGATGGGCGCGATGTCGCGTTCGTGATCGGCGGCGCGGACGGGCTCGATCCGGCCGTGAAAGCGCGCGCCGAGCTGATGCTGCGCATATCGAGTCTCACGCTGCCGCATGGCATGGTGCGCGTGCTGCTCGCCGAACAGCTTTACCGCGCGTGGAGCATCACGCAGAATCATCCCTATCATCGCGCGTGAGGCTTTTTCGATGTCGGATCGAATGCCGTGCGCGCCATTCGAACCCGACTTCAAGATGCCGACTCATCCCTTCGTTTATCTCGCGTCTCAAAGCCCGCGCCGTCAGGAGCTGCTGCGTCAGCTCGGCGTGCGGTACGAACTCCTCCTTCCCCGTCCCGATGAAGACGCCGAAGCGCTCGAAGCCGAGCTGCCGGGCGAATCCGCCGATGCGTATGTCGTGCGCGTCTGCGCGTTGAAGGCGCACGCGGCGCGCGCGCGGCTCGTTGCGGGCGGCCATGCGAGCGCGCCGGTTCTCGTCGCCGATACCACCGTGACCATCGACGGCCTGATCCTCGGCAAGCCGCAGCATGAGGAAGACGCCGTCGCGATGCTCGAACGCCTCGCGGGCCGCGAGCACGAAGTGCTGACGGCGCTCGCCGTCGTCGATGCGGAAGGCGCGCTGCTCGAACCCGCGCTCTCGCGCTCGACGGTGCGCTTCGCGCGCGCCGATCGTGCTGCGCTGCAACGCTACGCCGCGTCGGGCGAGCCGCTCGGCAAGGCGGGCGCGTACGGCATACAGGGACGCGCGGCCGAGTTCATCGAGCGGATCGACGGGTCCTATTCGGGTATCATGGGTTTGCCCCTTTTCGAAACAGCAGCACTCTTGCGCGTGGCGCGCGTCGCATTCTAAACAGGCCATGAACGAAGAAATCCTGATCAACGTCACACCGCAGGAAACCCGCGTCGCACTGGTTCAGCAAGGCGCCGTTCAGGAACTTCACGTCGAGCGCACGCTTTCGCGCGGACGCGTCGGCAATGTCTATCTCGGCCGTGTCGTGCGTGTGCTGCCGGGCATGCAGTCCGCGTTCATCGATATCGGCCTCGAACGCGCCGCGTTCCTCCATGTCGCCGATATCTGGCATCCACGTATCGCGGGCGAGCCGCATTCGTCGGCGCCTCATGTGCCGATCGAGAAGATCGTCTTCGAAGGGCAGTCGCTGATGGTGCAGGTCGTGAAGGACCCGATCGGCACGAAGGGCGCGCGGCTGTCGACGCAGGTGAGCATCGCGGGCCGCACGCTCGTGTATCTGCCGCAGGAGCCGCATATCGGCATCTCGCAGAAGATCGAAAGCGAGGCGGAGCGCGAGGCCGTGCGCGCGCGCCTGACGGCCGTGCTGCCCGCCGACGAGAAAGGCGGCTATATCGTGCGGACCATCGCCGAAGACGCGACGAGCGAAGAGCTCGCGGCCGACGTCGCGTACCTGCGCAAGACCTGGGCGACGATCGTGGCTCAGGCGCAGCGCGTGCCGCCCACTACGCTGCTCTATCAGGACCTGAACCTCGCGCAACGCGTATTGCGCGATTTCGTCAACGACGAGACCACGCGCATGCAGGTCGATTCGCGCGAAACGTATCAGATGCTCGCCGACTTCGCGGCGGAGTTCACGCCCGCGGTTGCGCCGCGTCTTCACCACTACACCGGCGAGCGTCCGCTATTCGATCTGTACAACATCGAGGCGGAGATTCAGCGGGCGCTGTCGCGGCGCGTCGATCTCAAGTCCGGCGGTTATTTGATGATCGACCAGACCGAGGCGATGACGACCATCGACGTCAATACGGGCGGCTATGTCGGCGCGCGCAATTTCGACGACACGATCTTCAAGACGAACCTCGAAGCGGCGCATACGATCGCGCGGCAACTGCGGCTCAGGAATCTCGGCGGGATCATCATCATCGATTTCATCGACATGGAGAATGTCGAGCACCGCGATCAGGTTCTGTGGGAACTGAAGAAGGCGTTGTCGCGGGACCGGACGCGTGTGACGGTGAACGGGTTCTCGCAGTTGGGGCTCGTGGAGATGACGCGAAAGCGCACGCGCGAGTCGCTCGCTCATGTGTTGTGCGAACCGTGCCCGATATGCGAAGGCAAGGGTCAGGTGAAGACGCCGCGGACCGTGTGCTATGACGTGCTGCGCGAGATCATGCGCGAATCGCGGCAGTTCAATCCACGCGAGTTTCGGGTCGTGGCTTCGCAGCAGGTGATCGATTTATTTCTCGAAGAAGAGTCGCAGCATCTGGCCATGCTGATGGACTTCATCGGGAAGCCGGTTTCGTTGCAGGTGGAGAGTAATCTTAGCCAGGAGCAGTATGACATTGTGTTGATGTGAATGTCATCGTGTCTCATCCGGTGTCAATGGACGCCTGAAACCCCCGTAAATCCAAGCCTCTCTCGCTTTTGCCTGTGTCATCCCGTATCATCCTATCTCACTGAATCGCGCCCACTTTGGGTAGCTGGGTGGGTAGCTAGCGGGAGACTCCGAGTCAGATGGCAAAACGACAGTCCAACGTTCTAACCGACGTCCAGATCCGAAAATGGATCAAGGCGGGAGGTCCGCTGGCGAAATCCGACGGAGACGGCTTAACGTTCACCCTGTCGACGGCAGGTGCCGCGGTATGGGTTCTACGATTTCGGCATAACGGTCGCCGCCAAGAGGTCACCCTGGGGCGTTACCCTGATGTCACGTTATCTTCCGCGCGCGCCGCTGCAGCAAAACGGCGAGCCGGCCTGGCGGAAGGCGTCAATCCCGCTGACGAAGTTCGGAAGGTGAAGGCGCGCAAGGATTGGACGATTCGCGAGCTCATTCATGATTATCGACAGAAAGTCCTTCTGACCTTCGCACCGAGCACTCAGCGGAGCTATGGCCGCAACTTGAAGCGGGTCGAGAACGGAATGGGCGGAATGTCCGTGCAGTCGGTCGGCCCGGCGGACATAGTTGCCGAGGTCGAGAGACATGAACTCGGCTGGGTCGAAGCATTCACGTTATGGTGCGTACTGAGGGGAATCTTCAAGCACGCGACCGGGAAGAAGATCATCTTCGCGAATCCATGCGCTGGGATTCAGCTAGACGCCATCATCGGGAAGCGCCCTGATGTGAAGAAGAGGCTGATGCTCGACGGCGACGAACTGCATGTTCTTCTGAATGCGAAGATGCGCGATGAGAATCTGATCGCTGTTCGAATAGCGCTAGCAACTGGCGTGCGAATCAGTGAGCTCTACACGGCGCGCCGGGCCAACCTGTTCATCGATGAAGGGCGATGGCACATTCCTGCAAGCAAAACAGGGTCCGAAATGGACGTCCCGCTCGCTCCGATCGTCGTCGATTGGTTTCGACGGTTGTTGGTAATAGCCGGTGCGTCGGACTATGTGCTGCCCGCGAGGCTCAGCAACCGCCTGAACCGCTTCGATGGCGATACGCACGTCTCAAAGGATGCAATACGCGAAGCGATCGACTACTGGATCGATAACCACGAGCCCAATATCCGTCGCTTCACTCCGCACGACCTTCGCAGCACCATGAAGAGTCACATGCGAAGACTGGGCATCCCTCGAGACATCTCGGAGATGTGCCTCAATCACAAGCTGAAAGGTGTGGAGGGCATTTACGATCAGTACACGTATTGGGACGAGCGAAAGGCTGCGCTCTACCTTTGGGCGCAGTTCCTTGCGACCTGCGCTGCCGGACAGAAATGGAACGTGTCACCGCTCAACAAGAAGACAGCGTAAGACAGACCACACGGAACGATCTTGACCGAACAGAAGACTATCTCTCAATTGCCTGCGTGGTTTGACATCACGAAATACGCTCCCGTCGCCAACTTTGGCGCGGAGGAATGGCACGCACAAATTCGGAACCGCGTATGGCTCCAATCCTCAGTGAGCGGGCTGACCCGGAATGACGCGGGCCAGGACGAAGACGCGGGACTTACGCGCAAGGCGGTCAACCTCTTGCTGGCGCAACCTACCGCAATTCAAATCGTAGAGCCCCGTCCCCCTGTTGCAGAATGCCTCGATCTCGTCCGTGACATGACGGTGCGGGAAGTTATGTGCCTTGCTGATGAATTGCGGCAGAACGATGTGTACGTGTCCGCATGGGAGGCATATCAAGTTGAGCTTGACGCTGACGACGACACTTTGTCGCAAGAGGCGAGCCGGTTCGCGGAGGATTTGGATGACTCTGCATGCGAATTTGCAAATCGCAGATGGCCCGGCTCCGGGGCGCCAGTCTTCGCCGAGATCAATCTCTCCGCCCCTATCGGGGAGCTGGTTGATTCGTTCACAGCTTGGGTAACGAAGGCAAAGGCTAACCGCGGTTCATCATTCAGCGGGAAGAAGGAATTCAATGAGACCGATTTCAAAAAGTGGCACAGATACGCGGTGATGCCCTACTTCGATCTGCAACTTTGGGCAAATCTGGAAAAGGTCCATATCCCAGTGTGGCTCTACGTCCGCGCCCTTTTCGCGAACATGGAGGGCGACACAGACGGGATGTTTCGCAAGAACACTCGGCCTGTCGCGGAGCAAGTATTCACCCAAGAGTGCTTAGATATGCTCGGCAACCAGAGCTAAGGTGCTGAATCGGAAAAAGATCGCGCCGTAATTTTTCCGGATGATCTGAGCGCCGAAACTAGCAGTTACCCAGCGGCCTCACCACCACTAGAGTCACCTCATTGCATACAGCGTCAGTCGACGTCAATGGGGGTACTCAATGTCAAGCCGCGTTCGTCAGCCGCAGTCCGTACCGCACGGACTCGCATCGTTCCAATCTCTTCCCGACGCAGCGTACGTTGATGCGCATGTGGTCGCGGGCCTGTACGCCTGCTCGCTCTCGACCATATGGCGGCGCGTTGCCGCGCAGAAAATTCCTGCTCCGCGAAAGTTCGGCTTTTTGACCCGATGGAACGTGGGTGAATTGCGTGCGGCTCTGGTAGGAGAGCCAGCGTGACAGACAAAAAAATGGCCGGCGCGAAGGCCAGCCCACAAGTACAACCTATCATCCGCAATCATAGCGGAATCGAAGCGCACGGCACACAGTTTCTCGACCTTCGAAAGAGCAAGAGCGAACGGCTTCGTGTGCATGTTCGTTCCTACCGCGGCAGCATGTTTATCGATCTGCGCGCCTGGTACGTTGGCGAAGACGGCGAGTACCGACCGTCAGGAAAAGGCGTGACGCTTCAGCCGGATCAAGTACCGGAAATCACGCGTGCTCTCTTCCTCGCCGGCCAGTCCTTCGATCCGAAGGAGGTTGGCTAATGCGCGACAACGCACCGACAGAGAAGTTGACAGGCGCACCCAAAGGGGCTACCTTAGCGGTCATGGGTCTCGCATTTCGCGCAACCCGATTCTCCGCAAGGACGCCCCTCATGAAGACATTTCTTCGTGCGCCTTTTCGCGCATCCAAAACCGATGATTCAGTACGCACCTCCCTCAGCAGACGACCTGAAAAAATTGAAGGACTCGCTGGGCAAGAGCAGCACCGAGATGGCCGAGCTGTTCGGAGTGACGTCCGGATCCCAGTGGCGGAAGTACATGGTCGCAGACTCGCCGAACCGGCGGGATATGGGCATGCACATGCTGTTCTTCGCGATGGCTCGATTGGAACTCGACGAGCAGACGATGGAGCGCGTGCTGAAGCGGATGCGCGCTGCGGGCGCGACCGTCGAGCTCGACCAGCCGTAAGTGCATCGCACCAGCCCTCTCACGCCCTCACTGGGCACATAAGCCCCGCCATCCTCGAGCACATCGCCCGCGACGCTATCAAGCGCGCCGCGATGGCGCCCACGCCTGCATCTGCACTCGACATCGCCGGCGAAGCCCTCCTCGCCCTTGCGCGCATCGCGCAGCGGGAGGTGCCCCATGTCTGAGCCCCTGAGCCACAAACCCATTCTCGAAGACGCGAAGAACGCAGCGGACACTGCCTTCACGAGCTTCGGCCGTCTGCGCGCCCTCTTCGCTGCCATCCGGCAGCTTGCCGCCGCCGGCTCCGTGATCGGCGATCTCGCCGGCGTTGGCGCGGACATGGCAGTCGAATATCAAAACGAATCGCGGTCGATCTCCGACGAACTCAGCCGCCTCATCACGAACGCCGAAGGGAAAAACTATAAATGAGCAATCAATCAAACGCAGCCGGCCTGCTGGCGTTCCTGTGGGGCACGTTCGAACCGAGCAAGGCGAGCGACGAAGAGCTGAAGTTTCTCTCTGATGCGGCCTGTGAGGCTTCGTCGACGGCTCGATCGTTGAGTCACACAGTGTCAGGCGTCGGATGCCTGGTAGCGGAGGATCTGAGCAACGGGCAAAAAAGTGGTGCTCTCCAAGGCGAAGGGCTGCCTACCTTCCTTTTTGGCATCTCCGAGCAGCTCGACACTATCGCGCAGATGGCCTTCATCGGATCGGAAGCATCCAGCTACTTGGGTATGCGCCACGAGGCTCGCACGAAAGCGTCCGCTCGGCGGGTTCACACCGCTGAGGACTCCTCACAGGAGGGCTGACATGGATTGGTTCCGCTGGTGGCACGGCACCGTCAACGACCCAAAATTCGGGTGGGTAGCGCGCAAGAGCGGTCAGTCCGTCGCCTCTGTCGTCGCGGTGTGGGCCGCTCTCCTTGAGTGCGCCAGCACTGCAACGCAATGCAACGCAGATGCAACGCGCGGCAACGTTGCATCGTTCGACTGCAACGATTACGACGTTGCATTCGGCCTGGAAGACGGCAGCGTCCGCGCTATTTTTGACGCGATGATCGAAAAAAAACTGATTGTCGACGGCCGCCTCACGCGCTGGGATGAACGTCAGCCGAAGCGTGAAGATTCCGGCAATCCCAATACTGGCGCGCTTTCCAGCACGGAAAGGAGTCGGCTCCATCGTGACAAAAAGAGACGCGATGCAACGCACGGCAACGACATGCAACGCAATGCAACGCTCGGAAACGACAGAGAAGAGGAGATTAGAAGAGAGTTAACCTTAACCAACCCTAAAGGGTTGGTTGTCGCCAGCAACGCTGACGACTCGTCTGCGCAGCGACCGAAGTCTGTGAAATCTCCTTGTCCGCATCAGGAAATCATCGCGCTATATCACGAACTGCTTCCTACGAGCCCCGTAATCCGGGATTGGACCACCGCACGCGCCGAGCACTTGCGCGTTCGTTGGAATGAAGACGAAAAACGCCAAGATCTCGAATGGTGGCGTCGATTCTTCAGCTACGTCGCGCAGTCTGAGTTTCTCACCGGCCGCGCGGGATCAGGTGCTCGCAAGCCGTTCACCCCGGGCCTAGACTGGATTTGCAAAGCCGAAAACTTCGCGAAGATCCGCGAAGGCCGCTTCCACGACGCGGAGGCCGCATGAGCGCCAACGACATCCAGCGGGCAATCCCTCAGGCGATCGAAGCGGAGCAAAGCGTGATCGGCGCGCTGATGCTCGATAACGACTCGATCGACCGCATCGGCGATCTCCGCGCCGAGCACTTCTATCGCGCGGACCATCGGCTGATTTTTCAGCTGGTCACGTCGATGATTGGCGAGGGCATCGGCGCCGACGCGATCACGGTTTTCGAGCGCTTGCAGGCGCAGGGTAAATCGGCGGATGTCGGCGGCCTGGCGTACCTCAACGCGCTCGTGCAGAACACGCCCAGCTCGGCGAACATTGCGCGCTACGCCGGCATCGTTCGCGACCGAGCGCAAAAGCGCATGCTGCTCTCAGCGACCTCGGAGATTCAAGACTCCGTCGGGACCACCGGCGAATCTGCCGACGAGTTGATCGACCGCGCGGCGACGACGATCGAGCAGATCGGTCGGGTTGCAGTCAGGCGTGAGCCGAAGGCCGTCAAGCAGGCTCTTGCAGAGCATATTCATGCAATTGACCGCCGCTTAGCCGGAACCGAGCGCGCGATTTCGACCGGGCTCGTCGACTTGGATCGGCAGTTGAACGGCGGCTTGCGTCCGGGTTGGCTAGTGATCCTCGCGGCACGTCCTGGGGTCGGCAAGACTTCGCTCGCGATGAACGTCGCAAACCACGTCGCAGAGAACCACAGCGCCCTGTTCCTTTCCATGGAAATGCCAGAGTCGGAGCTGCTCGATCGTAGCATCGCGTCGCTTGGTCGCGTGCCGCTTGAGCGTGTCATGCACGTGCGCGAGAACGACGACGAATTTTGGCTTGGACTGACAGCTGCAGGGCAAAAGCTCAGCGAACTGAACCTGCACATCGACGATCAGCCCTCGCTGCGACTGCTCGACGTGCGGTCGAAGGCGCGGCTCGTGAAACGGAAGCACGGTCTCGACGTACTCGTTGTCGACTACCTGCAGTTGATGGCCGGCGAAGGGTCGAATCGGAACTCTGAGATCGAGGGCATCACGCGCGGTCTGAAGTCGCTCGCAAAGGAGCTCGGCATCGCGATCATCGCCTTGGCTCAGCTCAATCGCGAGGTCGAGAAGCGTGCAGGTCGCATGCCGGTCCTCTCAGATCTCCGTGATTCTGGCTCTATCGAGCAGGACGCCGACGCGGTGCTTTTCATCCATCGCGAGGAAGTAGCAAATCCCGATGCTGGCGAGCAGTGGCGCGGCTTCGCGCAGGTGCGCACGGCAAAGTTCCGACATGGCCGCACAGGTGACGTCGCACTCACCTACCGCGGCGAGTTTGTGACATTCGAGAACCACACCGGCGCGTGGCCAACGCACACGGTAAGCAAGACATCACGCAGCAGAGGCTTCAACGAATGAGAAAGGACATGACGGAAGTCGAAAACGAACAGATCGAGCACCTGCTGCTCGAAAACTACCGGTGGCAGATCCGCCAGTCGCATGCCGCCACCCTCGCCCACTTCTATCGCCCGGCTGACCGCACCTGCCGCGGATATGAGACACCTGCCGGAGAGGATGACGAAGACGACGGTTATGGCTGGGCCGACGATCGGCAGGCTGAAGAGGTGCAGATGTGCATCGACGCCCTGCCGCTCGAGCAGCGCGCGGCGGTTTCGACGACGATGCGCAACAAGGAATGTGGCCGTCAGGTGTGGAGCAGCATGCGCGCCGGCGATCAGCACGTGGCGTATCAGGCGGCGAAGCAGAGACTGATGCCGATGTTCGCATCGCGGGGGCTGATGCAAACCATCCGCGCGGTGGCGTCGGAACATCAGATCATGGAAACGTAGAGAAAGATGTTGCAATAGGTCTCATGGTCCGGTAATCTAAACTCTGCCACGTTTCGCACGTCTATACGAAATGAAAAGCCGCCCCTTACCGGGCGGCTTTTTTCGTTGGCGCGCCGGTAACGCCACGTCCAACCGCTCTTCGGGGCGGTTTTTTCGTTTACGGAGTTCAGTCGATGAACAAATCCATCCTAGGCGGCGGCTTGATCTCCGCCACGGACGCCGCGTCGCTGCTTCAGGTCAGCGAGCGGACGCTGCGCAACCGAGCTCGCCTCGACCCAGCGTTCCCAAAGCCCCGAAAGATCTCCCCCCGAAAGGTCGTGTATCTCGAATCGGAGATCGTCTCGTTCCTCTCAAATCTGCCGCGCGGCGCGTGAGCGCGATGCGAACAGAGCATACCCACCATGCCGAATCTCTCATTCAAGACGCTTCTAGGTCGACGCGGAGCCGCGGGTCGATCGCCGACGGACGAGCACCCCGCAAAACCCGTGAGCGCCCGCAAGACCACATCGCAGCGGAAAACGGCGATGGAGCAAACCGATCACAGTTCCTTTGATCACCTGTCCAGGTGTTCCGCGAAGGACATCGCTGAAATGCAACAGATCTGCGCCGAGTCGGTGACCGGTTCTCGATAAGCGCATTGCTATTGACGGCCGCGTATGGCACGCACCGGTCTGACGTCAACCCACAAAGGACATAACCCATGCCAAAGGTTCAATCACTGGCGAGCTCGCTTTCGCTCACACCCGAGGTCGCAGCAGCACTGGCAAAGGCACAGGCTGCTCTCGACACTCAACAGCAGATCGTCTTCGCGATTCGCCGCGTAACCGAAGAGCAAGGCAGCGCAGTTGCCGCTCTCAAACAGTCGACAGAAGATCTCACGCGCCTGGAGAAAGCGCACGTGCTGAGCGAAGCGAAGGCTGTCGTCGACCCTCAGCATCAGCAGGAAGTGGTACGACTGAAGAAATCGGTGGACAAGGCGCGCGAGGCGATCTCGACGGCGCAATCAGAAATCGATCGTTGTGAGCGCCTCCGGCCCGTTCTCGTTGCCGAAGCGCAACTGGCCGACGAAGCGATCGCATCCGTCCGCGATGAAATCAAACAGGCGGGGATGGACATGGCCAAGGCGCTCGAGCCGGTCTTCTCGGAACAGGTGCGCTCTGCTGTAGGGCAGATCGCAAAGGCCGTAAGCCAGGCTCGCGCCATCTGTGCCAATCTGCCGGCCGGCTTCATGCGCGAATTTCTGAACACCATCAGGATCGTTGATCCGTGCCAAGCGCAGATCGTCTACTTGGGATATGGCGACACTGCGATTCGAGGCCCGGACCTTCTGCAACTTCCGTCCGATGACATCGATGTTCAGGCGATTGCGGCGATCCTCAAGCCCGTCGTCGACATGGAACTGAAATGCCGCACGCATTCAAAGTATCGACCGCCGGAGCCGCCGAAAGCGCCCTATCAGATCAGAGGATCCACCGTCACGGTCCATCGTCCGGCCAGCGCCTAGCGCTGCCACGCTTCTAGGCCTTCTTTCACGCCACGCCACGTGGCCCTCGCGTCTTTATCCTGCTTGCCCAATCGTTCGCGGCGGGACGACGCATGGCGGTCCAACCGAACACAATATGACAAGCCAAATCAGCACATCAACGAAACGCGCATCGAGCCTCACCGAAATTAAAAAGGTCGCCACGAATGAGACTCTCTTTTCGTTCGAGGTATCGATCGACACAGAGAGCCACCTGCCCGCGGATCGGCAGCGGCAAGCAGCACTCGATAGAGCAATCTTGGAAGCCGTGCAAGGCGGCGTCGATTTGCGCGATGCTGACCTAAGCAACCGCGATTTGAGGTGGCTGAACCTCACGGGCTTGGATCTTCGCGGCGCCGATTTCTCATGCTCTGCGCTCGACCACTCGCAATTCGCGTTTGCGGACCTCTCGAACGCCAATCTTCGCGGCGTTCGCATGGTGCGCGGGAGCCTTGCACACGCAAACCTGCTCGGTGCCTGTCTGGCTGGTGCGCACTTCAGCATGACGGATCTGACTGGAGCGGTAGCCTGGCCTACTGCCGACGCCCCTTCTAAGTCCAGTAGCCGTTAAGGGCGAAGTCCCAGCCGGCGGTGGGCACTCATAGGAAAACACCGGCATCTGCCGACGCTCATGGAAGCAGGGGCCTTTCCCGGCAGTTAGGCCGGGTTCAACCTGCGGCGGGCGGCAGAAATCACTCAGGAATCAAGTGGCAGCAATCCCTTACGGCGCCGTTTAGCGCAAAGGAAGAATCATATGGACGAATCTGCAGATATGTCGCAGCGTGAGACGCATATCGGATTGACTCGAATGGGCGACCAGATGACGCGCGGCGAAGACCCGCAGACAAACGTAAACCCGGATAGCGGCCTCTTCCTCGTGGGAGACCGCTGTCAAGCTGGCGAAGTGAAGCGGCCCCCCGCTGCTATCCAACCGACCTTGGAATCGAAGGAGGACTAAGAGTGTTTCGAACCGATCAACCGACGGCAGCG
This sequence comes from Caballeronia sp. S22, assembly GCF_964261745.1. NCBI lineage: Bacteria > Pseudomonadati > Pseudomonadota > Betaproteobacteria > Burkholderiales > Burkholderiaceae > Caballeronia > Caballeronia sp. S22. The sequence continues at coordinate 2,227,525 of NZ_OZ180035.1, forward strand.
GGCACGCTGCCAACACCGTCGACCGCAGGTACGCCGGGATATTTCACGAACGGCAATCCGGCGAGCGGCATCGCTGCGACGATCCTCGACGCCGACTTTCTGAACATGGTTCAGGAGGAGCTTCTCAACGTGGTCGCGGCCGGCGGTCTCATGCCGAGCAAAACGACGTACACGCAGGTCCGCGATGCACTTATAGCCATCCAGACGAAGAATGGCGGCGACGGTCAGTGTCGTCTCACATACACCAGCGCCACGGCTGTTACGCTGCTTCCTGAGAGTGGCAACGCCTTGAACATCGGCGGCGTCGCATACGCGATTCCGTCGGCTGGCGTCGTACTCTCTAACAGCGGCCTCTCGGCATCGACGTTGTACTGGGTCTACGCAATTGTTTCCAGCGGCGCCATCGCGCTTCAGGCATCGACGACCGGTTTCACGCAGCAAAGCGATGGCCGGTACACGATGTCGGGCAACACTGCGGCGCGCCTGGTGGGCGCCGCATACACGAACGCAAGTAGCCAGTTCGTATCGTCAGGCACGAATCAAAACGTCGCCAGTTTCTTCAATCGACGTCCCAAGCCTTTCAATCTGGGAGGCGCGAACGGGTCTACGTCATCGACAACGCTGACCGCTGTGAACGCCGGGACGGTCTCTTGCATATCGTTCGGACTTGACGCAACAAACGTCACATTCGTTGCAAATGGCTATTCCAGTGTTGCGGCCGGAACATGGGCATCGGGGATCTTAATCGACGCGGCGTCTGGCGCCTCGACGCAAGGTCTCGCAACAAGTCCGAGCGCCGCCCAGATTTTCAATAACCCGTCCTTCTACAGCGGCATTCTCGCGGCTGGCTATCACACGCTTGCTGGCGCGGTGAATGTCAATACGGGCGGCGGTAGCGTCACCGTTACCGGTTCGATGATCGGCCATACTTGGGGTTAAACAATTGAGTCAAAAAGCGATTGGCCCATCGTTCCCGGGCGAACTGAACGCGGCAGGGCTTGCGGGCCTACCATTTTCTTGGACGGCAGACGGTGATTTTGTGTATGGCACCGCAATGACCTCCGAGCAGATCGAGGCAGTGCGGGCGGTCTATGCAGCACACGATCCGAACTCGATCGTCTATTTGAGGGGCGTTCAAAAGGACTTGATCGACGACGCATATGCGGCCGCGGTGCAGCAATCGGTGTCGTTCAAGACTTTGGCTGACGTCACACAGTCGTTTCAGGCTGACACTGGCAGCCAGACGATCTTGGAACAAGCGGTGCAGGGCTATCAGATCGCGGGTTCCGTTCCGGCCAACTTCTTCTGGAAAGCGGCGGACAACACGCTCGTCCCGTTTACCCTTACGGATCTCGAAGGGCTCTACGTGACCATCCTCGCACAAGGATGGACGGCCTTCCAGAAGCGCACCGCACTTAAGGCACAGATCGACGCAGCGACCACGGTTTCTACAGTGCAATCGGTTACCTGGTCCTAACAGTCCGTACCGATCGGAACACTCGAGGCAGGCGAAGTCCTCGCACTGATGACGCTCGCCTGCCGCCGGGTTTCCCCAAGAAAAAAGATGGCAGCAATACACAACCGGCGCTATCGCGCGCACCGGAGAAATCGAATGGACGAAACACAGGCACAGCTTGCAGCTCAGGCAACTCAAATCGGGCCGACTGTCGAGGAATCGCATCTCGCGCAGTTCACGCAGATCGTTCTTCCAAAGCAGATGCCTCGCCGCTCGGCACCCGCGCCCGACGATTTTCAGTCTTTTTCGGACCTTCCGCCGGCGCGCGTCGAAGCTCGGTTCACGGGAATCTGACCAGTGATCAATTCCAACTTCGCGCCCAACGACATTACGCTCGTTGTCTCCACCTGCACTCGCGGGAGTGCAGGGCTGCAAAGCTATACGACCACGAACAGCCGGACGATCTCAGGCTGGACTTCCGTGCGGGTCTCGCGCGGCATCGAGCGTATGCCGTCCGACTTCGAAGTTTCGTTCACTGAAGTCTACCCGGGCGCTTCCGATCTGGTCGTGCAGGCTGGCGATGAAGTCGAGGTCTATCTCGGCGCAAATGTCGTGCTGTCCGGTTTCATCGACGCATACATCCCAAGCTATAACGCTCGCGAGCACACGATCCGGATCGCGGGTCGCAGTCGGTCTCAGGATCTCGTCGACTGCTCCGCATACTGGCCTGCTGGCCAGATGCTCAATGTGAAGGTCGACCAGATTGCGAAGAATCTCTGCACCCCGTACGGAATCACCGTGAATGTCGCAGCCGGCACCGTTCTCGGAACGCCAATTGAGCAGCTCAACATCTTTCCCGGTCAGACCCCTTACGAGGTCATCGAGATGGTCTGCCGGTACAAGGCGCTGATTTTCTACGATCAGCCGGACGGCAGCATGACGATCGCGAGCGGGGGCGAGGTTGCAGGTAATCCCGCATCGTCGGGCATCGGCGTACGTAAGGCATCGAGTGGCTTCAAAGAAGGCGTGAATGTCGAGTCTGCCAGCTTTGTGTCGAGGATGGACGGACGCTTCAGTGACTATGACGCTCTGTATATGGGGCTAGACACTCTTCAGGACATCGGCAAGGGCGGCAACCTGATCGCGCGCATTGCTGATGCCGGCGTGCCTCGATTCCGATTCAGGGCGATAGTGGCCGAAAACGTGAAAGGCGGATTGACCGTCGCAGAGCAGCGTGCCAACTGGGAACTTGTCGCGCGCATGGGTCGCTCGATGCAGGTTCGTCTGTCGACGGACAGTTGGCGCGACTCGTCGGGAACGCTCTACGAGCCGAACACGCTCGTCGACATCGACCTTCCGACCCTGAAGCTGGAGCCTAAGACGTGGCTGATCGCAGACGTGACGTACACGCGAGATGAAAGAGGCACGCGAGCCGATCTGCTCATCATGCCGCCGCAAGCCTTCTATCAAGAACCCTTCATTCTGTTCCCGGTTAGTCCCGACGTGAACAAGGTCAAGAACGTCAACTCGTGATGCGAACAGCAAAGGCCCGTTATTTGGCGGCTTTCGCCAGCTTCGACGTTCACGAGAATCGGCGCTGGTCGCGCTTACAACGCGACAACATTAACCCTCTTTGACAAGAAAACATGATCTCTGTTGGGAAACACTTCCACGCGGCCTTCGGTGGCCACCTGAAGGAGGTATTTAGATGGCAAATGACCTGACCATCCGCATCAGCGCGGAGGACAGCGCGAGCGATGTGCTGAAGAAGATTCAGGCGTCAATGGCAAAAATCAGTGAGCCGATCGACAAAATGCAGGGCCGCTTTTCGCGGCTGGGCGACTTTGGGGCATCGAACCTCGGCAAGCTTGAGAAAGGCTTCCGCAACGCCGCGACGGCGGCCGAAAAAGTCGTCGAAAAGGTCGTCGCAATCGTGCCCGGTCTTGCGGCCATTGGTGGCGCTGGGTCGCTCGCGGGCCTGTCGGCGCTCGCCGTGCGTTTCGGTTCGTTCGGCTTCACGCTGAATAAGACGTCGAAGCTGCTCGGCATGAACGCTCAGGACCTGGCCGCATGGCACGTCGCCGCGAAGCGCGCGGGCGTATCGGCTGAGGAGTTCGATTCGAGCATGAGCGCGTCCCAGATGGCGATCCGTGGCGCTGCAAATGGCGCCAATCCGCAGGCAATGCTTCTGCTGCAGAAGATGGGCGTGCAGATCGCGCGGAACAAGGACGGCACGGTCGACTACTACTCGACGCAGATGCGCCTGATGAAAGCCATTCAGGGGCAGAAGTCTGTTGAGGCGCAGCGCGAGGTGGCAGGCACCTTTGGTTACGGCGGCATCTTGCCGATGATCCAGCAGGGCACGTGGGATGCCGACAAGGCGCGCGCATACCGCCAGGGCTTGGTGCCGACCGCCGCTGAGATCGCGAGAGCGAAAGCGTTCAACGAGGATATTTCCGATCTCAGCGGCTCCGTCGAAGGGCTTGGAAATCGCATTGGCGGTGCGCTGATTCCCGTCCTCGATCCAGTCGTTAAGCGAATGTCAGAGTGGCTCGATAAGAACCGAGCGGACATTGCCGACAAGGTGGCGACGGCGGTGCAGAAGTTCGTCACGTGGCTGGCGAAAATTGACTGGGATGAGGTTGCGTCGAAGGCGAAAGCGCTGTGGGACAACATCGGCGGGATCAAGGGTGTTGCGATCGCCGTCGCCGCGATCACTTTTGGCGGGCCGATCGGCGCGGTTGCCAATCTCATCTCGTCGTTGGTGACGCTAACGACAGCGACGGTTCCAGCCGCTCTCACCGCGCTGGGTACGCTAGGTCTCGCCGGGGTTGCCGCTTGGGGCGCACTCAAGGTCGCGAAACTCGCAGGGCTTCCCGACGTCGACGAGAAGCAGGGAATTGAGGATGTGAAAAACGGGGATTGGATGGCCGCATCGACGCATCTGCCAGCGGCCGATTTCCTGCGTGCGTACACCTCGCACATGTCCGGCGCCTCAAATGCTGACATCGCTGCTTTCTTGGCAGACGGGAAAAATCCGGCGGCTACCGCTGATGGCGCTACAAGCTCCACGCCGGCCGCGGGCAGCCGAGTCCCGCTCGGCATTCGCACTAACAACCCCGCGAACCTTCACGATCGTGCCGACAAACAGCGCACGTTCGAAACGCCCGAAACGGGTATTCGTGAAGCGGCCGAGAACCTTCGGCGCGGCTATCGAGGCCTCACTGTGGCTGAGATTGTAGACAAATGGACTGGCGGCGCCCGCACGGGTAACACAGCCCAAATGACAGCGAACTATGTCGGCTTGCTGTCGCAGGGCACCGGCTTGCGCGCAGACCAGGTGCCAGACTTGAACAACAAGTCCGTGGTGTCATCCTTGATCGCCGCACAGATTCGAGCTGAGAACGGCCAACAGCCCTACTCGTCCGATCAGATCAATGCGGGCGTCGCAGCTGCGTTCGCTGGGAATCAGGGTGGCAGCATTGCACCAGCCATGCAGCAGGACGCCATGCATAGCGCGCGCATGTCCGAGCTACAGAGCCAAGCGCAGACATTGAAGCTCGACGTCACTTTCCACGGCACGCCTGCCGGCGTCCGGCCCGAAGCGAAGACGCAAGACGGGAGCTACCTGCCGACCAAGGTGAATTACCGTCTCGACGGAATGTAATGGAGCATGCGGCGGCAAAGGAGCCGTCGCCGCCGCGGCACACAGAGAAATCACGATGAAAGATCAATACTTCCCGGCCCTGCACCTGGGCGATTATCCCGATCCACACACTGCGCTCGCGAGTGCAGGCATCTTCGGGCTGGTGGCGGACTTCTGCGCTTCGGGCCTAGACGACCATCCAGACGGCGTCGCAACGTATGAAGCCAGCATGACCGGCTCATCACCCGAGCCTGGCGTCAAGACGGCGATGGTGCTCATGCGGCTCGATGGCTCGCAAACGCGAATCGGCTTCGGCTTCATGGACCTGCCAGCGGAAACCGAAGATCTGGCGATCACGCGTGCCCTTGAAACCTTGGTGCGCGCCGGTCATCGGGACGGTGATCGCCAGCGCTTCTTTGCATATCGCGCGGTGCCCCCGTGCAGCGTGCTCCAATGATCAATCTCAAAGTCAAAGTCGACACGAAGTCGATCGATCGCAATTTGACCGATCTCGTGCGCCGGCAGATTCCGTTTGCCAAGGCGCAGGCGATCAACGCAGTAGCGGAGCGCGTGCGCGCTGGGGAGCAAGCGAACTTCAAGGAAACCTTCCGGGCCCCGTCGCCGTTCACTGTCAACTCAGTGGCCGTGCGAAAGGCGACGAAGAGCAACCCGGTCGCGACCGTTTACGTGAAGCCCATCGCGGCGAAGTATCTGCTCCCGTATGAGACCGGCGGCGTTCACACGCTCAACAGCCGCGCACTGCTCAATCCCAAGAACGTCAGGCTGAACCGATACGGACAGTTACCCCGCGGCATGGTCGCGAAGCTCAAGGGCATGCCGGACGTGTTCGTCGGCGCCGTGCGAACGAAGGACGGGCAGACGATCAACGGAATCTGGCAGCGCCCGTTTCTGCGTGGGAAAGATGCGCAGCTCGGCGCAGGCATGACGGTCAGAAAGCGCAACAAGTTGCTGCGCGGCGCGCATCCGGATATGCCGAAAAACGCCAATACGTCAGGTCATCTCAAGCTGCTGGTGCGATTCGGGAATGCGCTCCCGGTCAACAAGCAGCTTAAGTGGGGGCGTCTCGCCAAACAGATTGTGTCGCAGCACTTCAATGCGGAACTGTCGAAAGCACTGGCCAAGGCCATCGCGACGGCAAAATGATCGGAGATAAAGATGGACATAGAGGTATTGAAGCGGCGCATCTATAGCCTGGTCGGACGCGGGCGTGTGAAGTATGTCGATGACTCGGGGCCCGTCCAGGCATTGCAGGTTCTGATGGACGGTTTGGAGACGCCCGATAGTCTCCGCGTTGCTGAGTTCGGCTTTGCGTCGAACCCGCCAATCGACTCTGATGCGATCGCTCTGCATATCGCTGGAGATCGATCGGCCGGCGTCGTGCTCGGCACGAATCATCAGCCCTCGCGACCGACAGGATTGGCGGCTGGCGAAACGATGCTCTACAGCCAGGACGGCAAGCAGGTCTATCTCACGGCGAGCGGTGGCATCGTCGTCGAGGCGAAGGGACAGCCGGTCACCGTGAATGATGCGACCACCGTCGTCATTAATGCCGCGACGAAGGTGCGCATGGTGACGCCGCGGCTTGAATGCACCGGGGACATCATCGACAACTGCGACACGAACACTAGAACGATGTCGGGAATGAGGGCGGTGGCCAACGGCCACACTCACAAGATCGTCAACGTCCAGACCGGTGGCAGCACGATCGAATCGAACGCCCCTGATCAAACGGAGTAGCGCCATGGCTAGTCCCTCCCTCTTCCGCTCTGGCCAGTTTTGGCACTTCCGTTTTCAAATCGACGGAAAGCGAGTGCAACGCTCGACGCATGAGACAGACCGGCAGCTCGCGCGAGTGATCGCAGATCAGACATATCGGCAAGCACGGCTCTGGGCGCGCAGCAGCAAAGAGATTCCCACGCTTCGCGAGTTGATCGATAAGTGGATCGAGATTCACGCCCCTACGGCGAGCCCCGCGCACCTCAAAGTGGTCGAGACATTCGGCCGACTTCACTTGCACGGATTGGCCGACGACCTGGTCGATGAGTTGACGACAGATCGCGTTGAGCTGGCGCGCGTGGAGCATCTAAAGACGCACGCGCCCGTATCAGCAAATCAGTGGCTCAAGGTGCTCCGGCTTCTCTGCAGTTGGGCAGCCCGCCGCGGCATCATCCCCGCGATGCCCTTCCATGTTCGTGCCCTGAAGGTACAGAAGAAGCCGCGCGCGATCTTGCCCATCAGATTGACGCAGCAATGGCTCGCAGCGATCGACGAGCGCGATGCATCGGACGATGCGGTGTCCACTGCCGTGCGCCTGATGCTCGGTTTGGGTCTGCGCGAGTCGGAAACCATCACGGCTCGATGGGAGTGGCTCGACATCGAGCGACAGACTTACACGCCGGGCCGCACAAAAGGACGGGAAGCTGATCCGATCCCCGTCCCAGAGTGGTTGCTCGACTACTTGGCCCCGAAACGCCTTACGGACGGCCTGATGCTCGTCAAGCCGAACGGCAAGCCCTTTGGACCGGGCTTCACTCGGACGGCGATGCTCGCGGCCAACAAGGCAGTAGGCGCGCCCCACATCACGGCGCACCGCTTGCGAGGAACATTCGCAACACTGCTGAGCGAGTCGGGCGTTCCGGTGCAATCGATCCAGCGCGCACTCAGACACAAGAACCTGATGACGACGGCCGCGTATCTCGAGGTCGACATGGGCACAGTCTCACAAGGTCAGCGCCGCGTCGCCGAGCGAATCGGCTTCGCAGTACAGCCGAGACCCAACGGCGCACCAGTGGCGAGAAATGCCACGCACGCGGCATCGTAAAAGGCTTTGCAGATCCCAAAGGGTCATCGTGTGCGAGTGCGGCCGCAGAAGCGGGAAATCCCGGAGATCCCCGTCCCATAAGGATTTCCGGGGAATCACCCTCCCCTACCCGGATTGGACGGGTCCTGGAAACGACCCTCCTGCAGCACGGGCATTGCGCGCCCCGTAACGTCTGCACCTACGAAGTTTTGAAATTTGGGTAACAACCGGGCCGAAAACCGCCCATTGGAAAAATCTATCATGCTCGAAACACAAGCGGATTTCGCGCGTCGATGCGATGTTTCACGCAAGACCGTGAGCGCATGGAAAAAGGCTGAAAGGCTTGTCCTGCAAGGCGATCAGGTTGATGTCCACGCGTCGCTCGCTCTCCTCGCGCGGCATCGGCGCGGCGGCGCTCCCGCCGTTACCCTGGCTGTTACCTCGGCTGTTACCCTGCCCGCATCAGATAACAGCGAGGGTAACAACGAGGTGGGTAACGCCGCCGATCAGGCGTCGTCGGCCGACCGAGATACGCAAATCGCTCTGCTGCCGGGCGAGAGGGTCGAAGCCGCCGCCGTGCGCTTAGGCGTAGCCGACATCGATATGGACATGTCCTTCGATGAGGCGCGTCGGATGAAAGAGGTGCAGCTCGTCCTACTGCACCAGCTCGACTACGAAACGAAGATTGGCGCCCTGGTCGATCTTGACCTCGCGAGAGCCATCGTCTTCGAGGAGTTCCGGGCGCAGCGCGATGCGTGGCTGAACTGGCCCTCGAAGTTCGGCCCCATGGTCGCGGCAGACCTGGGCATCGATGCGGCCGACAAGGTCACAGAAGTATTGGCGAAATATGTGCACAACCAGATTTCCGCGCTCGGCGAGCCGGACACCGAGTTTGTCGAAGCCCACTGAACCCCGCTTAAGGAAACGCCCGCATGAACCCGATCGCTCAACACGATGGCGCCGCCGCGCCGGCCAACGCAAAGGCCAGCCATGAAGCGCCAGCGCCGCTGACACCGGCGGCACGCGCGATATGGGACCGCAGCCGCGAGAATGCCAATCGGCGCTTCCTCGCGGCAGCCTAACGTCGCACGTACGGAGGTGTTCGCGCTCCCTAGAGCGACGCCGTCAGGAGAGCCACCGAAAATGTATGTTCATTCGAAAAATTCGGCCGCAAAGTGTCGGAATGACTCACGCTTAGACGTGACAAGGTAACCCAAAAATGCAATTATCGACCGTGCACCTTCGTTCGTATCGGTTAGAAGTCGGGTCTTTTAGGCAGATTTTTCGCGGCTCGGAGAGCATGAAAGGCGATCCCCCAAGCGCCGTTACCAAAATCGGCCGCCAGACGTTGCTTTTGCGGCTCACTACGTACGGCGGAATGTTGCTGCTGTTCGTCGTCTTGGTCGTGACATTTTCGCGTATCAATTGTGATTGCCCAGGCCAGGTCAAGGCATGGTTCGAAACGCTCAATGGAGCGACATGGCCAGACGCATGGACTGCGCTTTGTAAGGAAACGTACGGGTTGCCGTTTGCCCTGGTAATGGCGCTCCGAACGATATTGAGCCTTGGCGCGCTCCTTGCACTAGTTGCAGGGCTACTCGAATATTTTATTCGTCATAGGAAAAGAGCCATGAAATTCCGGAATCTGCTCGATAGCCGCCAAGGAGCGGTACTGGCCGCTGTGGCGTTCGAACTCCGTCTTGAGTCCGACCAGCTTGGGAAGATGAAACAAGCGGCCGCGGCTGCGGCTAAGGACTGGGACGACACCTTCCTGCCGAACATCAGCGTCGCGGCGAAGGCGATGCTTGATTCCGAAGTCCCCGAGGACCCGTCGAACGGCGGTCGCAAATGAATGCAGTTCCGGGCCAGATTGCACCGCTCAATCGACTCGCTCAGTGGGCACTGGATGAGGCAATCGCGGAGGTGACGGTCTTGACAGACTGTTATGTGAAACAGTTGGAAGGAATCCATCTCCGTGCGCAGTTTTTGGCCAGCCGAAATACCACGCCCCCAGCCGCAAGCGCGCCGCAAGTCGCGCACTATGTCGCAGACAAGTTGACCGTTCCCTGCGCTCGCTGCGGCTCGTTATGTCGGTCGATGCATACGTACAGTTACTAGGCCCCAATATCCACTTCGAGCTGGGACAGGTGGCCTTGCGGTTTTCGGCTTGGTCCTCTCCGAGGTACGTGCCGAGCAGTATGGGTCGAGATGATGTTCGGCGAGCATGCGCCTCACCGCAACACGATACGCAATTGGATCAGAGACGGGCGCATCTATCCTCCCCCTAGGAAGATCGGCAGTGCGTGGTTCTGCACCCCCGATGCGGACTACGTCGACGACGACCGCCGCTGACATATCAATGAGATGCATGAAGAGAGACAGATGGAAAACCGGCTGATGACGCCCGAGGAGCTCAAGGAGATCACCGGTCTGAGCCGCCACAGCAAACAGGCGGAATGGTTCCGGACAACTTTCGGTATCGACATCGTGCGAAGCTCCGACGGCCGTCCTGTCGTGACCTGGGCTTTATACGAGGCCTTGCTGGCGCGCCGTGCTGGGCTGACACCGGCAGCCAACCCTTCGCCTCCCGAACGGCCGAAGGTCTATCCTCTCAATCGCGATCGGAAGAAGTAATGTGGTTGGTCCTCCGTCCGCGCTCCCGCTCCGGCCGATCGCGATACCGCTCCTGCAGCAGGAAGCCTGCTTCGCCGCCAACGAACGCGAGCTTCTCGATGGCCCGTGCGGTGCCCGCGATGCCCCACAACAGCGTGGGCAGATCGTCGCCCTGCAGCGCGCCGTGCTTGACGCCTTGCCGATCGCGATCTTCGGCGATCAAGCATGCAATACCCGATGCCGTCGCGCTCAAGCTGTGCGCCATGTTCGATGCTTCCTCGGACGCGCCCGCCAAATAGAAGAGGTCGGCGTCCGATGCGGAGTTCGCGTCGAAATTCGCCCATAAGAGGCCAATGACGCCCGCGGCGTCTGCACATCCACGGATGCTCATCGTGTAGCCTCCGCGAAGAAGAAGTCCGTGTTCGCCGCGACGAGCTTCTTAGCCGCAACGCTCAGATCCTTGCCGACCTGCGCCAGCAGGAACGATTGATCCGTGTCCTTCACGATCGCCGCTGCCTCGATCGCGGCGAAAAGTGCGCGCACCTGTTGAAGTGCCACAAGGGCGTCTGCCAGATCCGACGCCGCGCGCCGCGCCAGCTCCCCCACCCTCTCCTTTCCGTCCGCCTCGTTCCCCGCCGCCATCACTTCGTCCTGCCGGTCCATCGATTCCTCATTTTCGCTTGTTGCCGCCGGCCCAGCGCCGCCGACAAACCAATTCTGCGCGGTCGGATGGCAAATCAATTCATCGAAAAGAACCCATTTAAGGTGGCATTTAGGTGGCACTATGGCCGCCGATTATCAGGCTGGCTAGAATCGCGCCCATGCCGACATCTGATACCACTACGAAGACCTCCGTGCGCCTGCCCAAGGCCCTGCACGCCGAGCTCGAGCGAGCTGCCGAGGCCGCTGGCCTGACCGTCAATGGCGAAATGGTGTATCGGCTGCAGCACGATCCGAGACGCGAGGCCGCGAGTGCGCTGCTCGCCGAGATCGAAAAGCGGGACCTGGGTGCCATTAATTCGCTGCGAGAGCAGAACACCGCTCTTTGGAACGTCATCGCTCGCGCCGATGGACTGCTTGAGCAGGTCATCGCGGCAATGGCCCAAGTCAAACCAGGTAGCGACGCGGCCGCGTTGAAGCGGGAGGTCGAGTTTGTGCGTGAGCTCATCTCAGCGACTAAGGCTCACCGTTAACGTCTCCCGACTCCAACGTTACGTCTCCCCGTAGGGCAACGATCCACGAGAGGATAAACAATGTCAGATCCAGTACAGGCGTCAACAGAAACCGCGAAGGCAGTCGGTGAGGTCGCGAAAACGACTGGAAAGGTAGTCGACGCTGCTCGAGCGATGGGGGGATTCATCGCCAAGTACACACACGGCTCAATCGAGCAGGCGATGGGGATTTTTCAGGACAAGGTTTCGTATGCAAGGTGGGAGCGACAGATTCGGTTGATGGAGCGCGCTACAAAGTTTCTTGAGGAGAGAGGTTTGAAGGAACCGCCCATCCCCGTGCCTTTGAAGATGGCTGTGCCCCTGCTAAGCGCGGCAAGCTTGGAAGATGATGACTACATGCAGGACATGTGGGCTCATCTATTGGTGAATGCCTCGGTTACCGAGAGTTCGCAAAAGCGGGCTTTCGTTAGCATGCTCGAGAATATGTCATCACTCGACGCCCAAGTTTTGAACGAGCTATTCCGCGTTGAAACTGAGAACGGGCCGGGGACGGCCATGCTCACATATGATCTCCCACGGCTGGCCCATCCTGTACTGAGCCAGCAGACAGTCGACCCTCTTGTGAACCCTCCTGGTGATGTCGCTTTCGCGTTGAGCAATCTGGCGCGGATCTCGGCAATTACCGCCGCTGCGGTCTGGGACGGCGGCGTAACCGTAGCGATGGTCCAAATGACGATGCTTGGTCGAGAACTCGTCCGCGCGTGTGGCGATCTAAAACTTGATTCCGCCGACTAAAAAAAATAGGCAGGGATTTGGTTCTCGGGACCGTGGACTGCTCACACCGTTAAGAACGAACCCGAACGACGTCCTTAACACCGATCAATGGGTAGCCAGATGGGTAGCTAGCCCGACACATCCAGCACCATTAATTCGTAACTTATTGTTTTTGAATAATTTTTCACGTAAACCGGAACAGTATGACATTGTGTTGATGTGAGGATTGAGCCGGGTCGATTCGTATTTGATTCATCGGCGCGACGTCGAACCCGGATCGACGGTGTCCTCTTCGAACACGCGCGCGTCAACCGAATCGCATTCAATGGCGAGTTCCGCGCCCAGTGTCGAGTACACGAAGGCGAGCGTGTTTGCCTTCCTGTTAGTAAGACGTTCGCCGGTGGCAAGCACCCTACAGGCGCGCTCATACTTCGCGTCCTCCGGCGAGATGACATGAATCCCATAAACGATATTCAGCAAACCGAGACGGTCAACCGCTACGCACGTCGCGCCATTGAAGGTCACCACTGCGCGCCGGCTTTCGAGGTGCAGTCCGAGCGCGAACGTCCGAGGTTCGATATTCGGGCCGATGCTCAAGCTATCCAAATACCAGTCGTGGAAGTAATTCCACGTCTGCAAAGCCTCATCGTTCATCTTGATCTACCAAGGTAGAAGGGAAACAGGCGCAGCGTCGTTCTATACACTCTTCCAACTCTACGCTCTGCATCCACCGCCCCCATCGTGGTGGTCCTGCACGCCGAGCTTCACAGGCATGATTCCTCGCGCTGTGCCGAGGGTCGAGATTGATAGCATAACGAAGTGTATGGATCGTTCGTATGTGCGGACGGTTTGAACACGTACGACGTCGTGTTTAAATTATGACGCTCGGCGACGTTCGCATCTCCCCGGCATCTTTTCTCCGAACCGCGTCTTTCGTTAATGCGTTGCCACGATCAGTCGCCAACGAATGGCTTCCCTGGTCGAATGCTGATGATGGTTTTGCGGCGGCAATGGATGACCCGACGCGGACACGACACTCTTGCCACACGCTTCGCATCGGTAGATTCCTGAATGCGGCGTCGCTTGTCCGGGATCGGCAAGTGCGTCGAACGCTGCGTGATCGATTTGCTCGATAAATTGGGGATATTTGCAATAGGCCATCGGAATCGTCCGCCTCGGTTCAGAGAGGACATGATCCCGTTTGGCGCAATGTGCGTGAACAAGGAATTTCCTATATGTTCACGCAAAGAAATTCCTCGTCCTGCCCCCGCGTCAAGCCGCCTGCTGCTGATACTGAATCCTATGCAAGTGCGCATACAACCCATCCTTGCGCAACAACTCGGCATGACTGCCCTGCTCGGCGATCTTCCCCGCCTCCATCACGAGGATGCGGTCCGCGCGCTCGATCGTCGACAACCGGTGCGCAATGACGAGCGTGGTGCGTCCCTTCATCAGCGTTTCGAGCGCCGATTGCACGTGCCGCTCCGATTCCGAATCGAGCGCCGAGGTCGCTTCGTCGAGAATGAGGATCGGCGCGTCTTTATAGATCGCGCGCGCGATCGCGAGACGCTGACGCTGCCCACCCGACAGCCGCATGCCATTGCCGCCGATAAGCGTATCGATGCCGTCCGGCAGCGACGCCACCACATCCGACAGATTCGCCGCAACGAGCGCCGACATCACCCGCTCGCGATCCGGCGTCTGACCATACGCGACGTTGGCCGCGATCGTATCGTTAAACAGCACGACGTCCTGGCTGACCATCGCAAGCTGACTACGCAGATCGTGCAGGCTGTATTCGTTGACCGGCACGCCATCGACGAGCACCTGACCGGCACGCGGATCGAAGAAGCGCGGCAGCAGATTCACGAGCGTCGTCTTGCCGCTGCCCGACGGGCCCGCAAGCGCGACCATCTCGCCCGGTGCGACCTTGAACGACACGCGATCGAGCGTCGGCCGGTCGATCGAGCCGTAGCTGAACGTCACGTCTCGAAACTCGACTTCGCCGCGTGCGCGCGGAAGACGGCGACCGCCGCCCTCGGGCTCGGCCGGTTCGTCGATCAGGCCGAAGATCAGTTCCGCCGCGGTCACGCCGCGCTGCATCGGCTGATTGATGTCGATGAGATGCTTGAGCGGCGAAATCACGAGCAGCATCGACGTGACGAACGCGACGAAGCCGCCGACCGTCGTCTGATCGTGCGCCGACTGCACGACCGCGATCGTCAGCACGATAGCCAGCGCGATCGACGCGAGAAACTGCGTGAGCGGCTGCGCGAGCCCGCCGGAAACCTGCATGCGCATCGAGTAACCGCGCAGGCGATGGCTCATCTCCGAAAAGCGGTCGATCTCGTAGCGCTCGCCGTTATGCACCTTCACGACCTTGTAGCCGCCGACCGTCTCCTCGACGACGTACGACAGTTCGTTCGTCAGCGCCTGATGCTCGCGGTTCAGACGCCGCAGACGGCGGTTGATCTTGCTGACGAGCCAGCCGATCGCGGGCAGGATCACCGCGACGATCAGCGTAAGCCGCCAGTTGAGAATGAACAGGTAACCGAGCAGGAACACGACCGTGAGCGAATCGCGCACGAGCGTCACAACCACGCTCGACAGCACGTTCAGGATCTGATTCACCTCGAAAACGATCGCGTTGATGACCGTGCTCGCGGTCTCGCGCTGAAAGAAGCCCGCGCTCGTGTGGATCATGCGGTGGAACATTTCGAGCCGCAGTTGCAGCAGGATCTTGTTCGTCACGTAGGAGAGGAAATAGCCGGACGCGTACTGCGCCGCACCGCGCACGAGCGCGAGCCCCACGACGGCGAGCGGCACGAGCCAGCGCGCGTGATCGCTGCCTTTCGAGCCGAAGCCGTGATCGAGCAGCGGTTTGAGCAGCATCGGAATGCCGGCCTCGCTCGCGGCAACGATGCCCATCGTCGCGATGCCGAGCAACGCCATGCCGAGCAGCGGACGAATGTACGGCCAGAGCCGCTTCAAAACGGCCATTGGCGACGATACGTCGGTGCCGCCGATCGTCTTGCGCAAGGTTGCCTGTTTATTCAAGAGGTGATCTCCTACTCGCCGCACTCGTCGGCTGCCCTGCGCGTCGAGCAGTCTCGCTCGTTCATCGCGCGGGCGCCCGGCGGCTACAGATAGTCAGTTTGAAGCCGCGCCCGCGCTCGACGCGCGGGACTGGCTCTCGCGGCGGGGCGCCGCGGCAAGCAGTATTCCAACGAGAAAGACCAGCAAGTTTCCTTCCGTGAAATTGAGCAGCAGCGAGTTCGCGCAACATCCCAGCGCGAACGCGAACAGATAGCCGATCGCGACGCCTCGCTCGGGCGCGGCAAGCTGGCTGCATTCTAGCGCGAGCGTGATGAACAGCGCGACGAGCAGCGCCACGCCGACGACGCCCAGCTGAACGCCCATCAGCAGGAACTCGTTGTGAGGATTGCCGATCATGACGAAATTCGCGCCTGCGTTCGCGCTCTGGAGACGCTCGAACTCCGTGCGCACGCTGCCGGCGCCGTATCCGTAAAAGGGTCTGTGCGCGATCAACTCGATGCTGCGCCGATAGTACTCGTATCGCAGACCCATCGACGTGACTTTGTTCTGCGTCTCGAACTGGGTGATTTCCTGCGCGGTGCCGGCGAGGCGCGAGTCTTTCGCGTACAGCACGAACGCCGCGATGCACACCGCGATCATGATCGCGCCCACGCCGGCGATCCAGCGCGAGACCTTGTCGTGTTTGCGGAACTGAACGGCCTGCATGACGAGAAAGATCGCCATGTAGAAGATCGCGACGACCTGACCCGTGCGGCCCTGCAGGACGAAGAGGACATTGCCCATCGCAAGCAGCGAAACCAGCGCGAGCAGGATCCTGGCAGTCGGGTTGCGCGTCGTGCCGGCCAGCGACCAGGACTGACACACGAGAAACGCCATCATCAGGCCGCCGGAAATGTGGTCCTTGAACACCCACGGCTTCGAGACGGGATCCGTGCCGTGTCGCGGCCCGACCGCGGTCCAGCCAAGAAAATTGCTGTAAGTCAGCACCATCGAGAGGACGAGCGCGGCGAACAGACCCCACGTCGCCAGGGCCGACCATTTCGTGCGCTCGCTGTCGGCGAAGACCAGAATCAGCAGCGGAATGAACAGCAGCTTCCGATACTTCATCAGGAAGTCGATTGCCTCGCTCGTCGGCGCGGCCGTGTACGCGACGCTCAACGCCAGCGCGACGAAGAGCGCAAGCGCGATAACCGCCGCACGCGAGCGCTTCCACAGCCCGCCCGCCCGCCGCCACACTTCCGGCGACGTCAGCGCGAACACGGCGCACGCCGCCGAGCCCAGATTGACGCCCGCCGTCGAAATCGGAACGAGCCAGAGCGTGACGACCGCGAACCATTTCGCCGCGATCAACTGGTAAGAGTCAGGACCCGACAAGCTCGTATTCCAGATCCGTGTGATTTCCATAGTGTTGTAAAGATGCCGTGCGCGCTCGTCCGAGCGTTTTCGTTGCGCCTCGATGCGCGCCGTTGTTCAGTCGCTGCCGCCAGGCCGTTCGCGAGATACCCGACCTCGCGCAGAAAAGCCGTGTTGGGATGCAGTGTACGCGTGCGCCGTCAGACGCTGCGCGCCGCGCCGCCCTGCCGATAGACTTCTTCAGTGTCCGCGATGAAGCGCTCGTCCGAAAACTCGTGGACGGCTCGCTCGCGCGCTCGTGCTCCGATGGCCGGCAATCGATCGCGCCCGGCGATGATCGTCTGCAGCAGCGAAGAAAGGCCCGCGGTGTCGCGCGGTTCCACGATCCATCCATCCACGCCGTCGTCGATATTTTCCGGCAAGCCGGCGTAGCGCGACACGATCACGGGCTTGCCCATCGCCATCATTTCCCGGCACGCGAAGGATACGGTTTCGATCGCATAGGACAGCACGAAACCGATGTCGAACGACGCGATCACATTCGGCACATCCTCGACGAATCCCGCGACATGCACGCGCCCGCTCATGCCGAGCGCCTCGATTTGCTGACGCTGCTCGGCGTTCGGCTCGACGCCCGCCACGACCACCATCACCTCGTCGCGCAGCGGTTCGGGCAGCGCCGCCACCGCCTCGATCATGCCCATGGTGCCTTTGTACCAGTCGAAGCCGGTCACGGTGCCGATCACGAGCCGGTCGCCTGCGCGCGGCCCGAGCAAAGCGCCGCGCTGTTGCGCCGCCGCCTGCGGATCGCGCGGCGCATAGCGGCCGACCGTATCGATGCCGTTCTTGATGACCGTGACGGGACAACGCCCGTACACCGACTCGCGCATCAGTTGCGCGGTCGAGTCCGAGACGGCGATGACGTCGTCGGTGGCGCGCGTCGCTCGCAGTCTCGTCAGGAAATCGTGCTTGATTCGGATCGAGTTGTGCTTCGTCAGGACGATTCGCGGACGCTTTCCCTTCCACGCGAGCATGACGAGCATCACCAGCCGATGATCCGGCGATCCATTCACATGAATGACGTCGAAGCGCTCGCGTTCGAGCAGACCCCGCAGCGCGCGATATTCTCCGGGCAGCTTCGCGAGATCCTTGAACTTCGCGGAAAAATCGATCGGAAAGGTCGTGACGCCGGGCGACGCGCCCGCCTGCATGAAGAGACGGCTCGTGGCCGGCGCCGCGACGAAGATCCGATGCTGCGGCGACAATGCCTGCGCGATGGCAAGGATATAGGTATCGTGACCGCCGCCCCGACCGCGGTGGAAGTTAGTCAGAAGAATTTTCAAGCCGATTTCCTTACATGCTCGATAGCGTCGAGTGCTTCGGCGACGGAGGGTGGCCTGCCGTCGTCGCCGATCGAAATGCACAAGTCCGGAATGTCGATGCCGAAAAGCGGACGCGACGTCGCGCTGAAGATCATCACGGTCGGCCGGCGCAGCGCGCTCGCGAGATGCACGAGGCCGGTATCGGTTCCAACGACGAGCGCGCTCAACTGGATACACTGCGCGAGCTCGACGACCGACATCTTCGGCAGCACATGCGCACCGGGCACGCCTCGCGCGATGGCTTCGGCGTTGTCGCGCTCGGCATCGGTGCCCCACGGCAGCAAAGGCGTCACGCCACATTCGACGAGCGACTGTCCCACCGCGATCCAGTTCTCGACGGGCCACTTCTTCTCTTCCTTCGACGTCGCATGAAACAGCAGCGCGTACGGCGCGTGCCTGACCGTCCCGGGCGGCACGGCGGGTTGAGGCACGGTGAGAACGATCGACGGAACGGGTTCGATCGGATAGTCGAGCGCTTCGCTCAGCGCGCGGCGCATGCCGTCCCACGCGTTCCTGTCGTGGCGCGGCGCGAACCGGTCCGAATAGGCGAATGCGGCGCCGCGTTCACCGAGATTGACGTTGTCGTAACCGAAGCGACGCTTTGCGCGCGCGAGAAACGAGATGATGGCGCTCTTGTAGACGCCGTGCAGATCGAAGACCGCATCGTAGCGTTCGCGGCGCAGTTCCTTGATCGACGCCCAGATCGCCGCGAAATCCTTCGCGCTGCGGGTTTTCTTGAAGCGCCGCAATGGCGCATACAGCACACGCGAAATCCCGGGATTCCAGCGCAATATGTCCGCGAATGCCTCATCGACGGCCCAATCGATCTGCACGCCCGGAAACGCGCGATGCAGGTCCGCGACGACAGCCTGTGCCTGGATCACGTCGCCCATCGAAGTGACCTTGACTACTAAGATTCGCTTCATTCAGAAAATTGCGGGAAAGCCCGTTGCGACCGTTGTGAGAGTTGCTTTCGGAAAGTGAGTCCGGAACGCGGCGCCACGAGAGATATGCGATAGCAAGCGCTATGACCGTCTCGCGCATTTCCCGTCCGGGCTCTTGCGACAAGACTGATGTGTGACATTATACAGTCCCCGTTCTCCTGAAACCGGCTATCACGGGGCCAATCGGCGGGTCGCCGGGGCGAAACTCGTCTCGCTGCCGCCCGCGTCAGGCATACCGCCCAGCAAAATGAACCGACCCACACTCGGCATCGCTCTCATCACCTACAACGCGTCTGCGCGGCTCGCGCAGTGCCTGCAATCGGTCGCCTTCGCTGACGATATCGTCGTGATCGACGGCGGCAGCACCGACGGTACGGCGGAGATCGCGCAGGCGCATGGCGCGCGCGTGCGGATCGAGCGCGACTGGCCCGGCTTCGGGCCGCAGAAAAATCGCGCGCTCGACGCGCTTTCCACCGACTGGATTCTGTCCATCGACGCGGACGAAATCGTCACCCCGGAGCTCGCGGCGGCCATTCGAACGGCCATCGATACGCCGCGCGCCGATGTCTGCACGGTGGACCGGCTTTCGAGCTTCTGCGGCGAATGGGTCAGACATAGCGGCTGGTATCCCGACCGTCTGGCGAGGCTTTTTCGACGCGGCGCGGCGCACTTCTCGGATGACCTCGTGCACGAGCGGCTGGTCTTCGACCCGGCGAAGCCCGTTGCGCGACTCGAAGGCAAGCTGCTTCACTACTCGTACGAAGACTTCGAGACCGTTCTGCGCAAGCTCGATGCGTATTCCAGCGCAGGCGCGCTGCAACGTCATTCGGCTGGCAAGCGCGGCAGTCTGGGGATTGCCGTGACGCGCGGACTATGGGCGTTCGTGCGCACCTACTTTCTGCGTCGCGGGTTTCTGGACGGTCGGACAGGCTTCATGATCGCAGTGTTCAACGCTCAAACCGTCTATTACCGCTTTCTGAAGCTCGCCCGTCTCAACGACACGCGCTGACACCGCCAGCGGCGGTGTCAGTAGACGATTTCGATCGCGCTGCCCGCGAATTCACCGCGCAGCGCCGTGATGAGTTCGTCGGTCGGCTTGACGCGCCACGCGTCGCCGAGGCGCACTTCGCCTTCGGCATGCTCGCTGCGATAGACGATGCTCACGTTCAGGCCGTTCGGAATCGGCGCGCTTTGACGCGAACGGCCGTTATCGCGAGCAGACGGCGCGGCAACGGGCGCAGGCGCTTCGGCGCCCGCCGCATGCGCTTCGAGCACGCGGCGCAAGCGCAACGCATCGGCGTTGCCGTTCATCTCGACCTTCACGGACTGCGCATAGCGGCTGCGCGCGCGTTCGAGGTCCATCGCCGTATCGACGGTGAAGCGGATGCCCCCCGTGAACGCGTCGTTGCGCGCCTGACCCTGCACGACGAGCAACTCGTCTTCCTTGAAGAGCGCCTTGTTCGCCTCGAATTGCTCGTTGAAGACGGTGACTTCGCACTGCCCGCTGCCATCGTCGAGATTGACGATCAGCATCTTGCCCCGCTGCGTCATCTGCGTGCGCATCGCCGAAATGACGCCCGCGACCAGCTTGTCGCGCCCTTCTTTCAGCTCGCCGATTTTCTGGCGCACGAAACGGCGCACTTCGCCCTTGTACGCGTCGAAGAGATGGCCCGACAGATAGAAGCCGAGCGCGGTCTTCTCTTCCTGCAAACGCTTCTTGTCGGACCACTCGGCTTCGTCGACGTACTCGTGTTTCGCGAGCGGCGCGTCGCCCATGTCGAAGAGACCGGCTTGCATTGCGTTCGCGGCGGCCTGATCGGCGGCTTCCATCGCGAGCGGCACCGATGCGAGCAATTGCGCGCGATTCGCGTGCACCGTGTCGAACGCGCCCGAGCGGATCAACGCTTCCACCGTGCGACGATTCACGACACGACGGTCGATGCGCTCGCAGAAATCGAACAGATCGACGAACGGGCCGTCCTCGCGCGCGCGCAGGATTTCCTCGATGGCGTTCTGCCCGCTGCCCTTCACCGCGCCCAGACCATAGCGAATGGTTTTCGAGCGCTTGCCGTCAGGTTCCGCGACCGGCTCGAAGCGATACGCCGAGCGGTTGATGTCCGGCGGCAGCACCGCCATGCCGTTCGTGATGCAGTCCTCGAAGAGGATCTTCACCTTGTCGGTGTCGTCCATGGCGAGCGACATGTTGGCCGCCATGAATTCCGCCGGATGATGCGCCTTGAGCCACGCCGTGTGATACGCGAGCAACGCATAGGCGGCCGCGTGCGACTTGTTGAAGCCGTAGCCGGCGAACTTCTCCATCAGGTCGAAGGTTTCGTCGGCCTTCTCGCGCGTGAGGCCGTTCTTCGCCGCGCCTTCCGCGAAAATCTCGCGATGCTTGGCCATCTCCTCGGGCTTCTTCTTGCCCATTGCGCGACGCAGCAAGTCCGCGCCGCCGAGCGAGTAGCCGCCGATGATCTGCGCCATCTGCATCACCTGCTCCTGGTAGACCATGATGCCGTAGGTCTCTTTCAGAACAGGCTCGACGCGCGGGTCCGGATATTCGACGATCTCGCGTCCGTGCTTGCGCGCGCAGAAGCTCGGGATCAGGTCCATCGGGCCCGGACGATACAACGCCACGAGCGCGATGATGTCCTCGAAGCGGTCCGGCTGCGCGTCCTTCAGCATGCCTTGCATGCCGCGGCTTTCGAGCTGAAACACGGCGACGGTGTTCGCTTTCTTGAGGATCGAGAACGACGCCGGATCGTCGAGCGGCACCTGCGCGAGATTCCAGTCCTTCTTCGACGGATCGAGCCGGCGGATATAGCGCTCGGCCCAGTCGAGAATGGTGAGCGTGGTCAGGCCCAGAAAGTCGAACTTCACGAGGCCGACGGCTTCAACGTCGTCCTTGTCGTACTGGCTGACGACGCCGCCGTCTTCGCCCTGCGTATAGAGCGGGCAGAAATCCGTGAGCTTGCCCGGCGCGATCAGCACGCCGCCCGCGTGCATGCCGACGTTACGCGTGAGCCCTTCCACGCGCTGCGCGAGTTCGAGCAGCTGATGCACTTCGTCTTCGTTGTCGAAGCGTTCCTGCAGCGCGGGCTCTTCCTTCATCGCATCCGCGATGGTCACGTGCTTGCCGGGCTTGAACGGAATCAGCTTCGCGATGCCGTCCGTGAACATGTAGCCGAGATCGAGCACGCGGCCGATGTCGCGCACCGCGGCTTTCGCGGCCATCGTGCCGAAGGTGGCGATCTGCGAGACCGCATCCGCGCCGTACTTGCCCTTCACGTACTGGATGACGCGGTCGCGCCCTTCCTGACAGAAGTCGATGTCGAAGTCGGGCATCGACACGCGTTCCGGATTCAGAAAGCGCTCGAACAGCAGGTTGTAGCGCAAAGGATCGAGGTCGGTGATGCCGAGCGCATACGCGACCAGCGAACCCGCGCCCGAACCGCGGCCCGGACCGACGGGCACGCCATTGTTCTTCGCCCACATGATGAAGTCGGCGACGATCAGGAAGTAGCCCGGAAAGCCCATCTTGATGATCGTGCCGCACTCGAAGTCGAGGCGCGCGTAATACGTTTCGCGCTGCGCTTCACGTTCGGCGGCATCGGGATAAAGCTGTTGCAGCCGGACTTCGAGCCCTTCCTTCGACAACTGCACGAGGTAGTCGTCGAGCGACATGCCATCGGGCGTCGGGAAAAGCGGCAGCTTCGGCTTGCCGAGTTCGAGCGTCAGGTTGCAGCGCTTCGCGATCTCGACGGTGTTCGCGAGCGCCGACGGAATGTCCGCGAAGAGCGCGCACATCTCGTCCTGCGTGCGGAAAAACTGATCGTTCGTGAAGCGTTTCTGACGCCGCGGATTCGCGAGGATATCGCCTTCGGAAATGCACACGCGCGCTTCGTGCGCGGTGTAGTCGTCGGGCGTCATGAACTGCAGCGGATGCGTCGCGACCACGGGCAGCTTCAGCTTCGCGGCGAGCCTGACCGCTTCCTGAACGTAAGCCTGCTCGCCCGGCTGACCCGCGCGTTGCAATTCGATATAGAACGCGTTCGGAAAGAGCGCCGCCCAGCGCTCGGCATTGCGTTGCGCGGCGGCTGCATTGCCCGCCGCGAGCGCCATGCCGATGTCGCCCGTCTGCGCACCCGAGAGCGCGAGCAGCCCGGCGGCCAGACCTTCTTCGAGCCATTCGACCATCACCTCGGCGCGGCCGCGATACTGGTTCGTGAGCCACGCGCGGCTCAACAGCTCGCACAGATTGAGATAGCCCTCTTTGTCGCGCACGAGAAGAAGGAGACGCGAGGGCTTGTCGCGATCGGCGGGATTGGTGATCCAGACATCGCAGCCCGCGATGGGCTTGACGCCATTGTCGCGCGCTTCCTTGTAGAAGCGCACGAGACCGAACGCGTTGCCGAGATCGGTCAGCGCGAGCGCGCCTTGTCCGTCTTTTGCGGCAGCCTTGACGACGTCGTCCAGCCGCACGATGCCGTCGGCAATCGAGAATTCGGAGTGGACGCGGAGATGAACGAAGCGGGGATCTGACATGGCGGTATTGTACATGCGGGACATACGCGAAATCGGGCGCGGCGATCGCGTTGGCCGAACGGATAAGGCCCGCGCGCACGCCCGAAATTGCGCACGCGCAAGGCGAGGCGACGCGGCGGATCGAATCCGGGAGGGCCACGCGCCGTTTGCGGGATAATACGTGTTTTGCGCGCGATTCATCCGCGCACTTCTTACCCGTTACAGCCGTTTGCGCGTCATCCGATCATGAGCATTCTGAACCTCTCCGCCTATAAATTCGTCACCATCGAGGACGGCCTCGCGTGGCGGCCGCTCGTCACCGAACGCTGCAACGCGCTCGGCCTGAAAGGCACGATTCTGCTGGCGCCGGAGGGCATCAACCTTTTCATCGCGGGGCCGATCGCCGAAGTCCGCGAATTCATCGACTACATCCGCACGGATGAGCTCTTCGGCGGCCGTTTCGCCGATCTTCAGTTCAAGGAAAGTATTTCCGCGAAGCAGCCGTTTCGCCGCATGCTGGTGAAGCTCAAGCGCGAAATCATCACGATGAAGAAGCCCGCGATCAGGCCGGAACTCGGCCGCGCGCCGTCCGTCGATGCACCCACGCTGAAAGCCTGGCTCGACCGCGGCCATGACGACGAAGGCCGTCCGGTCGTGATGCTCGACACGCGCAACGCGTTCGAAGTGGATGTCGGCACGTTCGACAACGCGCTCGACTACCGCATCACGAAATTCAGCGAGTTTCCCGAGGTGATCGAGCAGAATCGCGCGGATCTGCAGGACAAGACCATCGTGTCGTTCTGCACCGGCGGAATCCGCTGCGAAAAGGCCGCGATTCACATGAAGGAAGTCGGCATCGAGCACGTCTATCAGCTCGAAGGCGGCATTCTGAAGTACTTCGAGGAAGTGGGCGGCGCGCATTACACCGGCGAATGTTTCGTGTTCGATTACCGCACGGCGCTCGATCCGAGCCTGCAGCCCACCGCGACCGCGCAATGCTTCGGCTGCCGCGCGGTGGTGTCGGTCGAAGATCAGACGTCGCCGTTCTACGCACCGGGCGAGACGTGCCCGGCTTGCCATCCCGACGCAAAGGTCAGCCGCGCGGCCTGAGCGCCCAATGTCTTATCGCGGCCGCTTCGCGCCCTCGCCCACCGGTCCGCTGCACGCGGGTTCGCTCGTCAGCGCGCTCGCGAGTTTTCTCGATGCGCGCGCGCACGGCGGAAGCTGGATCGTGCGCATCGAGGATGTCGATGCGCCGCGCACGGTGCCCGGCGCCGCCGATGAAATCCTCGCGACGCTCGCGCATTTCGGCATGCATTCGGACGAAGCTCCGGTCTGGCAAAGCGCGCGCGGCGATGCGTATCAGGCCGCGTTCGAACGCCTTCAGACGGCGGGCTTCATCTATCCGTGCGGCTGCACGCGACGCGAAATCGCGGATTCGCTGATCCACGCGCATGCGCGCCACGCTACGCTCGCCTATCCGGGGACATGCCGCGACGGCCTGCACGGCAAGCCCGCGCGCGCATGGCGGCTGCGTGTGCCGGATGGCGATGCGGCGGTCATTACGTTCGTCGATCGCTGGCAAGGACAGCAAACGCAGAATCTCGCGACGGAAGTCGGCGATTTCGCGCTGAAGCGTGCGGACGGGCTGTGGGCTTATCAACTCGCGGTCGTCGTCGATGACGCCGACGCCAGTATCACGCATATCGTGCGCGGTGCCGACCTGCTCGATTCGACCGCACGGCAAATCTATCTGCAGCAGTGCCTCGGTGTGCCCACACCGGCTTATCTGCATGTGGACGTCGTCAACAACGATGCCGGCGAAAAACTGAGCAAGCAGACGGGCGCGACGCCGCTCGACCGGCATGCGCCGCTCGAAGCGCTCGTCGAGGCGGCGAGGCATCTCGACATCCACGTTTCGGCTGGTTCGCTCGACATGTTCTACAGCGCCGCGACGGCCGAATGGGCGAAGCGCTTCGCACGCTAGGTCCATCGCCCAAAAGCAAAAAAGGCAGCCGCACGGGCTGCCTTTTTTCATTCGTCTTCAGGAAATCACGACGACTTGCGCGGCATTCCCAGCCCGCCGAGCAATGCCGCGAGCGGCTGCTTCGGCGCGCTCTTGCGCTCGGGTTCGACCGTTTCCTCGTGACGCTTCATCGCCGACGGCGACGGTTCATACGGCTTCAGGAAAAACTCGTCGACGGGCTGCTGACGGCCGCGCGGCCGATCGTGCGCGCCCGCCGGACGGCGGCGCGAACCAGACTCGTCGCGTGACGCGTGCCGATGCTCCGTGCGCTCCGGACGGCCGAAGCGCTCATCGCGGCGCGGCGCCGATCCGTCGTGACGGACGCGCGTCGTCACCTGAAGCGACTCGACTTCAAGCGGACGCTTGATCAGCTTCTCGATATCGGCGAGCTGCTTGCGCTCGTTCGCGCTGCACAGCGACAGCGCGTCGCCCGACGCGCCCGCGCGCCCGGTTCGGCCGATACGGTGCACGTAATCTTCCGCGTTGAACGGCAGATCGAAGTTGATGACCGCCGGCAATTCGGCGATATCGAGGCCGCGGGCGGCGACGTCGGTGGCAACGAGCGCCTCGATCTCGCCGCGCTTGAACGCGTCGAGCGCCTGCATGCGCTCGCTCTGCGTGCGGTCGCCGTGGATCGCCGTCGCGACGATGCCGTCGCGCTCCAGCACGCGCGCCAGCCGGCTCGCGCCGATCTTGCTGTTGCAGAACACGATCACCTGCTTAAGTTCGCGCTCGCGAATGAGTTGCGCGACCGCGCCGGACTTGTCGCTCTCGTGCACTTCGAAAACGATCTGGCGCACGTTGGTCGCCGTCGAATTGCTGCGCGCGACTTCGATCGTCTGCGGATTGCGCAGGTACGTCGACGCGAGCTTCTTGATTTCGGGCGAGAACGTGGCCGAGAACAGCAGCGTCTGACGCTCCTTCGGCAACAGATTCAGGATGCGCTGCAGGTCGGGCAGAAAGCCCATGTCCAGCATGCGGTCGGCTTCGTCGAGCACGAGCATCTGCACCTGGCCGAGATTGACCGTCTTTTGCTGCACGTGATCCAGCAAGCGTCCGGGCGTCGCGATCAGGATTTCGACGCCGCGGCGCAGCGCGTCGGACTGCGGATTCATGTCGACGCCGCCGAACACCACCGTGCTGCGCAGCGGCGTGTGCTTCGAGTAGGTCTGGACGTTGGCGGCGACCTGGTCGGCGAGTTCGCGCGTCGGCGTGAGCATCAGCGCGCGCACCGGATGGCGCGCGGGCGACGCGCTCGTGTTTGCCGAAGGCAACAGGCGCTGGATGATCGGCAGCGAGAAACTCGCGGTCTTGCCGGTGCCGGTCTGCGCGGCGCCCATGACGTCGCGGCCCGCGAGGACGACCGGAATCGCTTGCGCCTGAATCGGCGTGGGCGTGGTGTAGCCGGACTCGCTCACCGCTTTCAGGATGTCGGCGGACAATCCGAACTGGTCGAACGTCGACGCGTCGGCCCCTGCGGTGGACGTGTTCGTGGCGGCGGAATCGGACATGGTGACTATATTGGCTTTCGCTAAAGTGCCGCTCGATGCGGCGCGCGTAAAAAATCGGTCGAATCGTTCGGTCGAACGTCGCGACCGCTTGCTTACGCGGATGGGTTTCGTTGGCGCACGCGGCGCATCAAACAGGCACACGGTGCGCGCTGCACGGGGCGGCCGGTATCGAGCCTGCGCTCAGATGGGACACGGCTTCGATGACGCCTTGAAGGCAAGCGGCATCCCCGATTTTCTGAGCGGCGGTTCGCTCGAGGCCCGTGTACCGCTCAGCCGGCATCGAACGGCGATGCCGAAAATCCGGAATTCGGACCGGCTGCGATTTCCACAGCCGGAAAGCCGCACATTGTAGCACCGCACGCGAGTGCGCTCCCGCGGCGCGAAAGCACGGTCAGACCGCATTCCGGCATGCCGCGCGCCTACTTCTTGCGCGCTTCGCAATCTTCGAGCAGCGGCGGCGAATCCTTCGCGGCCATTTCGTCGTACAGGTTCGCCTGTGGACCCTTGGTCCACCACGTGTATTGATCGGCGACGTATTTCGCGCCCGATCCCGCGATCACGTTCACGAACAGCAGCTTGCGCCCGTCGACGGTCAGCGCCGCGAAGCTCTGACGATTGCGCGTGTTCGTGTACTGGACGGACACGCTCTTGCCGTCCTTGCAGTCGTAGCGCGTGGTTTGCGTCGACGCGGTCTGGATCTGCGGCACGGTGAGCGGCATGGCCAGCGCCGACTGCGCCACGAGCGACGCGAGCATGAGTGCGATTGTTTTCTTCATCATCCGATTCGCGATGGTTTCGAAGTCGATGCGCGCGCCGGCGATCACGGATCGATCACTTCCGCGCATGCGTCGGTCGGCGCTGCCGCGACATGCCCGACGACCGGCACGATCTTCAGCCCCGCCGACGCGATGCGGCACGGCGCCGCCGCAAGTCCGCAGCCCGAGAGTCCCAGGGAAACCACGACGAGCGCGGCCACCGCTTTCCATTTCACGTTCATGCTCCCGCCGACGCCCGCGCGCCGGTCATTTTGCCGAAACCGGCCGCACCTTCGACGCCGCGAGTTTCGCGCGCTCGCGTGCTTCGTCGGTGTCGGCGCCCGTCGCCACTGCGACACCCATGCGGCGTTTCACGAAGCTCTCCGGCTTGCCGAAAAGGCGCAAGTCCGCGCCCGGGACCGCGAGCGCTTGCGCCACGCCTTCGAACACGATGCCCGTTTCATCCAGACCGCCGTAGATGACGGCGGACGCGCCGGGCGCGCGCAAGGCGGTATCCACGGGCAAGCCGAGGATCGCGCGCGCATGCAATTCGAACTCGGAGAAGCGCTGCGTCGCGAGCGTGACGAGACCGGTGTCGTGCGGACGCGGGCTCACTTCGGAGAACCAGACGTCGTCGCCGCGCACGAAAAGCTCGACGCCGAAAAGTCCGCGTCCGCCGAGCGCGGTCGTCACCTTGGCGGCGACATCGCGCGCCTTTTCGAGCGCGGCCGGGCTCATCGGCTGCGGCTGCCACGATTCGACGTAATCGCCCGCGACCTGCACATGGCCGATCGGATCGCAGAAGTAGGTTTGCGTTTCGCCGCTCTCGGGGTCCGCCGCGCGCACGGTGAGCTGCGTGATCTCGTATTCGAAGTCGATGAAGCCCTCGACGATCACGCGGCCGTGATTCACGCGCCCGCCCGCCATCGCGTAGTTCCATGCCGGCTCGACATCGGCGTCGCTTTTGAGCACCGATTGCCCCTTCCCCGACGACGACATCACCGGCTTCACGACACACGGAAAACCGATTGTGGCGATTGCCGCCTTCATCTCGTCGAGCGATTGCGCGAACGCATAGGGCGATGTCGGCAGACCGAGTTCCTCGGCGGCGAGACGCCGGATGCCTTCACGGTTCATCGTGAGCTGCGTGGCGCGCGCCGTCGGGATGACGGTCGCGAGTTGCGCCGCTTCGATTTCAGCGAGCGCATCGGTCGCGATCGCCTCGATCTCCGGCACGATCAGATGCGGCTGCTCCTTCTCGACGAGCGCGCGCAGCGCGGCGGCGTCGGTCATGTCGATGACGTGCGCGCGATGCGCTACCTGATGCCCCGGCGCGTTCGCATAGCGGTCGACCGCGATGACTTCGACGCCCAGGCGCTGCAACGCGATGATCACTTCCTTGCCAAGCTCGCCCGCGCCGAGCAGCATCACGCGCGTGGCGTTGGCGGAAAGCGGCGTGCCGATGCGCAAGGCATCAGGACGAAATGAATCGGTCTGCATGAGTGCTCCGGGAATCGATCGGGTGACGAGGCCAGTAAAGCGAAAGCGGCGGAATTGGGCGCGATGTTAACACGCAGCGCCCGTCGCAACACTCTACCGTTCGGTCTATTGACGGCGTCGTCATGAACGGTATTGACACGTGAATGCGGATCGAAATTCCCCGCGCATCTGCGATCGATGACAGCCGCGGCAAACATTTTGTTGCTTGCGGGCGCTAGACAAATCGCAGGACGCGTGCGATACCCTTACGGTTTCGCCTGCTTCAGGATCATCGATGCCCACGCATTTCCTTCGCGCGTCCGCTCTTCGTTCGGCGCACTCATCGTCAAACTTCCTGTCGCGTCGCAAAGCGGCGCTTTCGCTTGCGTCCCGCGCGTGCGCGCTCGTCGTCGCGGCGAGCGTCGTCACTGGTTGCGCGATGCCGAAGCATCCCGATGCGAGCGCGCCGCCCACCGATCCTTATAATCCCGCCGCCACGCAATTGCTCGACGACACGCAATGGGAACTCACGAGCTGGACCGATGCGAGCGGCCAGCCGCGCGCGGTGCCGCACGCGGGCGAGAACGGCGCGCGGCCGCTCACGCTCGATTTCTCGACCGCGAACGGTCATCGCCAGGCGAGCGGCTTTTCGGGCTGCAACCGCTACAGCGGCACCTACGATCTGAAGGACGGCAAGCTGACGTTCGGCCCGCTCGCCGGCACGCGCATGGCGTGCGTCTCGGGTGCGGGCGCGGCGCTGGAGCGGCCCTATCTCGACGCGCTCGCGCATATCGCGAAAAGCGGCGTGCAGATGAATCCGCCGCCCGCGCTGAAACTGACGCTCGACGACGGCCAAGTGCTCACCTTCTCGGCTCGCGCGAAGTGATGTGTTGCGTACATGCGGCACACGCGTCGTGCGTGCGCGGCACCCGCGCGGTTCCCGCGCGGTTTCCCGTTAAACTGCTCGATCGAACAGTCCGGCCGGCACGCGCGGCCGGGCGCAGTCTTCGGGTCACAACCTGATTCGTTTCACCCAACATTGATTCAAGCTCAAGCATGCACATGGTAGTTCTCGGCTGGTTCGGTGCATCGGTCGTCTGGTTCCTTCCGCTCTTCTGGCGCATCGTCAAGCTGGCGCTGCCGGGCAGGGAAGGCGTTCGCGGCCCGGGC
Source organism: Caballeronia sp. S22 (assembly GCF_964261745.1). Classification (NCBI taxonomy): domain Bacteria; kingdom Pseudomonadati; phylum Pseudomonadota; class Betaproteobacteria; order Burkholderiales; family Burkholderiaceae; genus Caballeronia; species Caballeronia sp. S22. Next base: position 2,258,208 of record NZ_OZ180035.1, read on the forward strand.
ACGATCCGTCTCTGGCTCGGTTTTGTCGGCGTGCTGCTCGCGAGCAGCACGCTCGAAGGCGCGCTCGCAAACTCGCTCGAAACGCAGGCGAACATCAATCGCTGCGGACGCGCGCTCGCCACCGCGTTGAGCGGACCCGCGCATCTCGGCGGCGCAGCCGCGATCGCGGCCGTCGTGCTCGCGATATTCCTGCCCTGGCTGATCGAATTCAGCTGGCGTTCGGTGCTGGCGTGGGCGGACGAAGCGTTCGGCTTCGGCCTGCCGCAAAACTGGCTCACCCCGCGCGAACGCGAAAGCGAGGCGCGCCAGGCTTCGCCCGGCCGCGAAAAGGGTCGTGACAAGGGTCGCGACAAGGCAGGCAGCTGGTTCGAACGCCGCACCCGCGAAAGGGCCGCGCGCGATTCGCAGGAACGTGCTCATCGCGCCGAGCGTTTCGATGCGCCGCCGCCGCGCACGTCGCACGACGAGCCGACGCTCGGTCTTCCGACCGGCCCCCGTAGCAGCCGTTATCAGCGTCCGACGCCGTGGCGCCCGCCTGCCACCGGCAAGAGCGGCGTCAACCGCGCTTCGGCCACCACCGCGAGCGCAATCGCCACCGCCGAGGCTTACGCCAAGCGCCCCGCTTTCGAGGCCGCCGGCGTCTCGCCTCCGGTCGCGCAAACGGAGCCGGTCGTGCCTGCGGACTGGCTGAACCCGTCGACGTCTTCGGCGAATCGCGAGGCCGGCTCGGCGTTTGCGCCGCGTCGGGCGTCGGCATTCGAGCCTTCGGGTTCGGGCTTGCGCGCTTCCGTCGCCGTCGACAAGCCGCGCGCGTCCACGCCGCCGATGCCCGCGCCTCGCATGGATCGCCCGCGCAGTCCGGTGACGTCGATGCCTGCGCAACGGTCATCGGGGGTGGCGAGCACATCCACGTCCGTCGCGACCGGCGTTAGCGCCGCGCGCAGAACGCCTTTGCCGCAAACGCCACAGAACATCAGACGCGCCGCACCGCCCGCGCGTCCTTCCGCGGGTACGGCGACGCGTGAGTTCGCGCCGGCGCCGCTCGCCGCACCGGCGTTCTCGCGCCCGGCCGCGCCGCTCGGGCCGATCACGCCGCCGGCACCCGAAGCGATTCAGGCGACGTTGCGAGCCATCGAGGAGAAGACCGCGCTTTGGACATCGCTCGCAGGCGCGAGTCTCGCGCGCGGGCATGTGGCGATGGCGCGTGGCGGCCAGCCCGATGTTCAGCCGAACGCCGAGACGACCGCCGACGAACACGTCGTCGAGACGGCACCCGAATCGCGCATCGAGCCGGTAACGCCGCCGCCCGCAAAGGCCCAGGAATTCGATGCGCGCGTCGAGCCGCCGCTTATCGGTGCTCACGTGATCGCGCCCACGCTCGTCGAGCCGCCACCGCTCTTCGACTTGCGTCTGCCGGAGCCGCCGAGCGCCGACACCCCGATCGCGCCATCGCTTTCCACCCCTGCCTCTGCGTTCGACACAAACGCGGCGCAAGAGCCCGCGCGCATCGACCCGCCGACCGAGACGCCCGAGCTTCCGCCCGCCGCGCGAGCGCCAGAACCAGAACACGAACCGGACGCGCGCGATCTCGCGCCGACGCCGCCGTGGCTGGACGTACCCACATCGCGCGATACCGGCAGCGAGCCCCCTGCCCCGCCGCTCTTGCGCGTCGTCGACGAGCAGGACGACGTGCTCGATATGCCGGAGGAAGAACCGCTGCCCGTCGCCGAGCGCCAGGTTGCGGGCGACGAATTCGCTTCGCCGTCGAACGTCGTGCGCTTTCCGGGCATCGCGGCCGCGCCGTCGGTCGCAACCCAGTCTCCGGGTCAGCCGAACGCGGCGCCGCCCGAACCGCGTCAGCCGGTACGCGGCTCCGCGCCGACCGAGTTCGAATTCCATGCGCCGCACGCGTCGGCGGTGGAATTGCCGACGCTCGACTTGCTCGAAGCCGCCTCCGACGAGATCGAGCCCGTCTCCGAGGAACATCTGAGCGAAACCGGCCAGTTGATCGAGCAGCGCCTTCAGGAATTCAAGGTGCCGGTGACGGTGGTCGGCGCGTCCGCCGGTCCGGTCATCACGCGCTTCGAAGTCGAACCGGCGCTCGGCGTGCGCGGCAGCCAGATCGTCGGGCTGATGAAGGATCTGTCGCGCGGCCTCGGCCTCACGTCGATCCGCGTCGTCGAAACGATTCCCGGCAAGACCTGCATGGGCCTCGAACTGCCGAACGCGAAGCGCCAGATGATCCGCCTCTCGGAGATTCTCGAAGACGACGTGTATCGCACGTCGAAGTCGAATCTGACGATCGCGATGGGCAAGGACATTGTCGGCAATCCGGTCGTGACGGATCTCGCCCGCGCGCCGCACATGCTGGTCGCGGGCACGACGGGCTCGGGCAAGTCGGTCGCGATCAACGCGATGATCCTCTCGCTGCTCTACAAGGCGAAGCCCGAGGACGTGCGCCTCATCATGATCGATCCGAAGATGCTGGAGCTTTCCGTGTATGAAGGCATTCCGCATCTGCTCGCGCCGGTCGTCACCGACATGAAGCTCGCGTCGAACGCGCTCAACTGGTGCGTCGGCGAAATGGAGAAGCGTTACCGGCTGATGTCGGCGGTCGGCGTGCGCAATCTGCAAGGCTTCAACCAGAAGATTCGCAACACCGAGGCCGCGGGCAAGAAGCTCACGAACCCGTTCTCGCTCACACCCGACGCGCCCGAGCCGCTGTCCACGCTGCCGCTCATCGTCGTGGTCATCGACGAACTCGCGGACCTGATGATGGTCGCGGGCAAGCAAATCGAGCAGTTGATCGCGCGTCTCGCGCAGAAGGCGCGCGCGGCCGGCATCCATCTGATTCTCGCGACGCAGCGGCCGTCCGTCGACGTGATCACCGGCCTCATCAAGGCGAATATTCCGACGCGCGTGGCGTTCCAGGTGTCGTCGAAGATCGATTCGCGCACGATTCTCGACCAGATGGGCGCGGAATCGTTGCTCGGCGCGGGCGACATGCTGTTCCTGCCGCCCGGCACGGGCTATCCGCAGCGCGTGCACGGCGCGTTCGTCGCGGACGACGAAGTGCATCGCGTGGTCGAGTATCTGAAGCAGTTCGGCGAGCCGGAGTACGAGGAAGGCATTCTGTCCGGCCCGACGTCCGATGGCGGCGGCGGACAGGACCTCTTCGGCGAGACACCTGACGCCGAAGCCGATCCGCTCTACGACGAAGCCGTGGCTTTCGTCGTACGCACGCGGCGCGCGTCGATTTCGTCGGTGCAGCGGCAGTTGCGCATCGGCTATAACCGGGCGGCGCGCCTCGTCGAACAGATGGAAGCGGCCGGCCTCGTCTCGTCGATGAGCAACAACGGCAACCGCGAAGTGCTCGCCCCGCCCGGCCCGGCGGAGTGAGCGTTACCAGAGCCGAAGGCGGCGCAGCAGAAAGATCGTGATGGCGGCACAGCCCGTCATCACGCCGACCACGATCCAGAACGCCGCCGGATCCTTGGTGCCCGGCAAACCCGCCACGTTCATGCCGAAAATGCCCGTCACGAGCGTGGCGGGCAGCAGCAACGCGGACATGATCGCGAGCCAGAGCAGCTTGCGGTTGATGTCTTCCGACAGCGCCGCGGCGATTTCATCCTGCAACAACTTCGCGCGCTCGTAGAGTCCTTCCAGCCCGCCGCCCAGACCGTTCAGCACCTGAATTGCCTGCACGAGCGCTTCCATCGATCGCGGTTCGGCCCATTCCAGGCGACGCAACACGAGTTGCGTCAGCGCGTTGCGCTCCGGATCGATAAACCGCTTCACTTCCACGATGCGCCTCCGCGCGCCGCCCAGCATCGCGCGGCATTTCGAATGGCCTCCTTCGAGCACGCTTTCCTCGACATCGTCGAGACAGTCGCCGATTTCATCGATACGGTCCGCGAAGGTATCGTTCAGCGCGCGGATCAGCCCGGCGAAGAGATCGACGGAATCGCGAAACATCGCGCCTTCGAGGACGGCGTGGCGCAAGCGGTCGGTCGATTGCAGCGGCCGCGCGCGCACGGTGATCATGCGATGCCTGTCCACGTAAAAGCGCAGCGCGCCGGTCGCGCGGTTCGCCTCGCGCACGCCCGGCGCGGCGGCATCCGGCGTCTTCGCGACGAGTTCGAGGTCCGCGACGACGCCGTACATGAAGTTCGAGCCGATATGCACGCGCGGACGCTTGTCCTCGCCGTTCAGGAACTCGCGCGCGACATCGGGCATCGACGTGACGCCTTCGAGCCAGCCCTCGACGGCATCGTCGTTCGCCGACAGATGCAGCCACGTCGGGCCATCGCCCACGACGGCATCGCGCGCTTCGTCCCAGGTCAGGCGCAGCGCCTCGCCGCCAGCGAAGCTGAACGCGCTGATGAATCCCGGCGGCGCCGGTTCATTGCGCTTGAGCGGACGCTCGCGCGCGTCGAATGGTTGAGTCGTGTTCAATCTTGCATTCCCTGCTGTTGCCTTTCGATTTCCTCAGTACACCTTTCAGTCGATGCGAAAGAAAAGCGCCTCGGAAACGCATCGTACTAGAACTCGTAGCGGCCCCAGAAGAACGCGACGTCGCCGTCGTTCAGGCCGGGGATATGCGGGATGATCGTCGCCATGACGGACGCGCGCCGGTAGCGCACCGAGCCGATCGGCAGCGCGAGCGGCAACGGCACGTAATGGCCGATGTCGCTGCGCGCCGTGACGCCGACGAAGAACCCGCCGCCCGCCTGCAATCCGCCGAGCACCGGCTGCGTGTACCACTGGCGCGCGTAACCGCCGATCGGTTCGAAGTTGTGATGCGAATCCGAAAAGGCGAACGCGAACAGAATGTCCTCGTTGCCGTTCGCGTCGATCCAGTGCTTGCCCGCGCCGCCGCCGTACGACCACGGATTGAGTTCGCTGCGATCGCTGAAGCCGTCGATATGCCAGCCGTAACCCGTCACGTAGAGATCCCATGTGCCGTCGTGCACGACGCGCATCACGCGCTGGCACGCCGACGACATCCAGTCCCGCTTGAAATCGCATTCCTTGCTGTCGTCCGCGCGCGCCGCGAGTGGCGCGCATAGCATCGAAACCATGACCGCCTTGAGCAGTTTCGTTTTCATCGTCATCGGACAGCGTGTCGCTGTGTGAAACGCGGCTCGTCGGCCGCTCTCGTCGCTCCGATCAGACCGTCACGACGGCGATACGAACTTGAAATCGACCGGCGAGCCGATCGACAGTTGCTTCGGGTCCGACGCGAGCTCGCCGGTCTGCGGATCGCGGCGGAAGAAATACGTGCTGTCGCTCTCCTGATTGCCGACGATGAGCCAGCGCCCGGTCGGATCGATCGCGAATTCGCGCGGCGTCTTGCCGAGCGTCGGATAGCGTTTGACGTACTTCAGATGGCCGTTCTTCGGATCGACCGAAAACTGGACGATCTCGTTGGCGTCGCCTCGATTGGTCGCGTAAAGGAAACGTCCGTCCGGCGACATATGAACCGCCCCGCCGCCGATCTTGCCTCGGAAACCCGGCGCGATCATCGAATTGGTCTGAACCTGCGTGAGCTTGCCGTCGCGGTAATCGAACACGAGCACCGACGCGTTCAGTTCGGTCGTCAGATAGGCGTGTCTGCCGCCTGCGTCGAAGATCAGATGGCGTGGCCCGGAACCCGGCTTGATCAACGCGTAGCGCGCTTCGGTCGGACCGAAGAGGCCGCGTCCCGATGCCGACGGATCGGGCGTGTAGCGGTAAGCAAAGACCTTGTCGACACCGAGATCCTGCGCGAAGAGATACTTGCCGTCGGGCGAGAACACGGTCGAATGGACGTGCGAATTGTCCTGCCGTCCCTTCACCGGGCCGCCGCCTTCGTGATGCACGGTCAGCACCGAGTTGCCGACGTGGCCATCGGAGGACAGCGGAAAGACCGCAAAGCTGCCGCCCGGATTGGATGCGACGGAGTAGTTGGCGGTCAGCAGATACTTGCCGTCAGGCGAGAGCGCGAGGTAGCACGGATCGTTGCCGTCCGATGAAACGCGGTTGAGGAAGCTCAACTGGCCGGTCGCGCGATCGAAGCGAAAGGCGCTCACGCCGCCGCGCTGGGTCGCGGGGCCGTTGTCGCCGGGCAATTCGTTCACTGCATACACGTAATTCCGGTCACGGCTCACGACGAGATACGACGGATTGACCGTCTGCGCCGATGCGATGCGGGACAGTTCGCCGCTGGCCGTGTCGAAACGATAGACATAGATGCCTTCGCTCTTGCCGCCGCCCGTGTAGGTTCCGATCAGCAGATCGTAGACCTCTTTGCCCGGCGCGCCCGTCGTTGCCCCGCCGCTCGCTGCGCCCGGCGTGGCGGGCATCGTGGCGGTTTGCGCGAAGGACTGCGCCGCCGCCAGCGACAGCATCAGCGCGACACCTCTCGCCCACGCGATGGGCCTCGCGCGCATCGGGCGCGCGTCTTGCAACATCGATGCGGGCGAATTCGCGCCGCAGGGATGGCTCGGGTGCATGAAACCTCCTCATCGTCTCTTTGCTGCTTGTTATCGGGGCGACGCGCGAGTTCGCCGGCATCGCAAGGCCCAAGGACGTGCGGGAGCAAATTTCGCTCCAAACGGCGTGGACCGCCATCATGAGCGACGGGGTTCGCAGCCAAGATACACCACGCACGACAGGCCAACCGACACGATTCGAACCAACAACAGGAGTTGCCGCGATGACTATTCACCTAAGCCTTGGCCCGCTGGTTTCCCTGATCGCCGGGATCCTGATTCTCATCATGCCGCGGTTGCTGAACTTCATCGTCGCGATCTATCTGATCGTGATCGGGCTGATCGGTCTCTTCGGCATGGGATCGGCCCATTTCTGACGGACGCGAGACTGTCGTTGTGACGCCGATTCATCGCGTCGGTTCCGGACATGCGAACGGAAACGCGAGCGCACGCGCACGGGTTGAGCCGTGCGCGTGCGCAAAGTGTCACGAAAAAAGGACACGCGGATGGGCCGCGTGGGACGAGCGTGTATCGTCAGCCGTTCGCGAGCTGGTCGAGACGCAGGCGTCCCTGCAACGACAGCGCGCCGACCGAAACGCCGGCGACGCCGAAGGTGTAGCGGCTGAAGCAGCCGCGCTCCGTGAGGAATGCGGCGGCGGTTTCCATCGCGTTGCGCGACAGACCGAGATGCTTGTGATCGAGCGCGAGAAGCGCCTCGGCATCCGAGACGCGGCTTGCTGCGGAAAGGATGGCGATGCAGTCGGCTTTCGACGGATAGAGCATGGGTTCCGTTCCTCGAAAACGCTACGTTAGGGACCGGCCGGGAGCGCGCAGGCCGTTGCATGGCTCGCGCGCGTCACGCGCCGGGGTCATGCATGAAAGACGCGTGAAAGGCGCAAGAGTTTCAGCGCCGGGAGTAACAAAGGAAACGGCGCTTCGACCTTTCACGAAACTTCATTCTAAACATCAGTCGAATGCTTTTTCAACAGCGCGATCGGCGCTTCGCTAGCGCTTTTCCGCCAATCACGGCGCGACCGCCGTCCCACCGACCGTTGCGCGCCGTGATCACACGCGGCCCGGTTTTCTGCTTGCAACGAACGATTGCGGCAGAATGCGGCCAGAAAGCATGCGTGGCGTCGGTCGCTTCCTTTGTCCTTGACTCCGCGCCTCGCTCGGGGCGCGACGCGTCCCGAATCTTTTGCTCAACCCGCGGCGCGTTTCGATTCGGCCCGCGCCGCCAGCAGGAAGATGTTCGCTTATGCCAGCTTTGATCGAAGACTATGCGATGGTCGGCGACGGCCACACCGCAGCCCTGATTTCCCGCGACGGCTCCGTCGACTGGCTCTGTTGGCCACGCTTCGACTCCGGCGCGTGCTTCGCGGCGCTGCTCGGCACGCCCGAGCACGGCCGATGGCTCATCGCTCCCGAGATGCCCGACGGCGAAACGCCCGTCATCAGCCGTCGCTATCGCGAGGACACGCTGGTCCTCGAAACGGATTTCGAAACATCGCAAGGCGCCGTGACGATCGTCGACTTCATGCCCTTGCGCAACGGGCATTCGGAACTCGTGCGCATCGTGATCGGCCGGCGCGGCACGGTGCGCATGAAGATGGAGCTGGTGCTGCGCTTCGACTACGGCTCGGCCGTGCCGTGGGTCAGCCGTCTGCCCGACGACAGCGGCATTCGCGCGATCGCCGGACCGGATCTCGCGGTGCTGCGCACGCCGGTCGATCTCGTCGGCGAAAACATGCATACGGCCGCCAGCTTCGACGTGAGCGCGGGCGAGCGCGTGCCCTTCTCGCTGTGCTATTCGCAATCCCATCTGCGTCTGCCGCACGCGTCCGATCCTCACACGCAACTCGCGCGCACCGAAAACCATTGGCGCGAATGGTCGGGGCAAAGCGAGCTCAAGGGCCGCTGGGCGAGCGCGATCCGCCGCTCGCTCATCACGCTGAAGGCGCTCGCCTACGAGCCGACGGGCGGAATCGTCGCCGCGCCCACGACCTCGCTGCCGGAGCAGCTCGGCGGCACGCGCAACTGGGACTATCGCTACTGCTGGCTGCGCGACGCGACCATCACCCTGCTCGCGATGATGCGCGGCGGCTACTACGACGAAGCCCGCGCGTGGCGGGCGTGGCTGGGCCGCGTGATGGCGGGCTCGCCGGCGCAGATCCAGATCATGTACGGCATCGCGGGCGAGCGGCGCCTGCCCGAGTGGGAGATCCCGTGGCTTCCCGGTTACGAGGGCGCATCGCCGGTGCGTATCGGCAATGGCGCGGTCGATCAGTTGCAACTCGATGTCTACGGCGAAGTGATGAATGCGCTGCACCTTGCCCGCGTCGGCGGCTTGCAGAGCGACGAAACCGCGTGGTCGATCCAGTGCGCCATGCTGCAACACCTCGACACGATCTGGGAACAGCCCGACGAAGGCATCTGGGAAGTGCGCGGCGGGCGCCAGCACTTCACGTTCTCGAAGGTCATGGCGTGGGTCGCCTACGACCGCGCGATCAAATCGGCGGAAAAGTTCGAGCTGCCGGGGCCGATCGACCACTGGCGCGAGATGCGCGCGCGCATCCGCGCCGAGGTGCTGAAGAAAAGTTGGAACGCCGAACTGAACTCCTTCACGCAGGCCTACGACAGCGATGCGCTCGATGCGAGCCTGCTTCTCATCCCGTTGCTGGGATTTTTGCCGCCTAAAGATCCGCGAGTGACCGGAACCGTACATGCGATCGAGACCAAGTTGACGCACGATGGGCTCGTGAAGCGTTATCACACCGCCGAAGTCGCGGATGGCTTGCCGCCCGGAGAAGGCACGTTTCTGGCTTGTAGCTTCTGGCTGGTCGACAATCTGGCGCTGCAAGGCCGGATCGATGAAGCGCACGAGATGTTCGAGCGTCTCGTCGGTCTCGCCAACGATGTCGGGTTGCTGGCCGAGGAGTACGACACGGTGGCCAAGCGCATGGTCGGGAATTTCCCGCAGGCCTTTACCCACGTGGCGCTGGTGCATACCGGAATGAATCTGATGCGGCACGAAGAGGAGATGGCGAAAGCGATTGGCCAGCCATCCGGCCCGGAAAACCACGACGAACCGGATGAGCAAGCCGCCATCGATGCTGCAACAGGAAAGTCATAAATCTATGTTTTGTTTGATGAAATTCGCGTTTCCCGGTAATATTGGTGCAATGCACAAATTATAGGATCTCGGAATGTGTTGTTTTCACGCAGGCAATTCCGACCGATTTATTGAATTGAACGCTTAGTACGCGGAAAATCTTGCCTCCGCTCAAGGTTCGTCGTACAAGAGTCGATATTGCGCGAGTGGCAGCACGGAAAGGCAGGCAGGAAATTGCAGGAAAGACAGTGCCCCGGCAGCATGGCGACAGCCCGCCGCGCCGCCGGGGGTCATCGAATGCCGTTGAGCCTCATCGCCGGATGTTTTGCCGGGATCAACGGGCGTGCCGGTTTCCACCGGAGTTACTGGGGCAACCATGCTCTATCAAATTCACGAATTTCAGCGAGCTATGCTGTCTCCTCTTACAGCATGGGCCGAAGCTGCATCGAAGTCGTTCGTCAACCCGGCCAGTCCGCTCGCCTATATTCCCGGCTCAAGCCGCCTGGCCGCGGGTTACGAGTTGCTCTACCGGCTCGGCAAGGACTACGAGAAGCCCGAGTTCAGCATTCATCAGATCGTCAAGGACGGACATAACATTCCGATCGTCGAGCAGACGGTGGTCGAGAAGCCGTTCTGCCGTCTGTTGCGCTTCAAGCGCTTCGCCGACGACAGCGCCACCGTCACCAAGCTGAAGAACGAGCCGATCGTGCTCGTGTGCGCGCCGCTCTCCGGCCACCATTCCACGCTGCTGCGCGATACGGTCAAGACGCTTTTGCAGGACCACAAGGTGTACATCACCGACTGGATCGACGCGCGCATGGTGCCGACCGAGAACGGTCCGTTCCATCTGGACGATTACGTCGAATACATCCAGGAGTTCATCCGCCACATCGGCGCGAAAGATCTGCACGTGATCTCGGTGTGCCAGCCGACCGTGCCGGTGCTCGCCGCCATTTCGCTGATGGCGAGCCGCGGCGAAGACACTCCCCGCACGATGACCATGATGGGCGGCCCGATCGACGCGCGCCGCAGCCCCACGTCCGTCAACTCGCTGGCGAACGAGCACTCGTACGGGTGGTTCGAGAACAACGTCATCTACACCGTGCCCGCGAACTATCCGGGTGTGGGACGCAAGGTTTATCCGGGCTTCCTGCAGCATGCGGGCTTCGTCGCGATGAATCCCGAACGCCATCTCACGGCCCATTGGGACTTCTATCAAAATCTGCTCCGCGGCGACGATGACGACGCCGAGCAACATCGCCGTTTCTACGACGAATACAACGCCGTGCTCGACATGGCCGCCGAGTATTACCTCGAGACGATCCGCGTCGTGTTTCAGGAGTTCCGCCTCGCCGAAGGCACGTGGGAAGTCAACGACGAACTCGTGCGTCCGCAAGACATCAAGCACACCGCCCTCTTCACGATCGAAGGCGAACTCGACGACATCTCCGGCAGCGGCCAGACGCGCGCCGCGCACGATCTGTGCACCGGCATTGCGCCAAAGCACAAGCGGCACTTCACGGCGGAGAAGGCCGGCCACTACGGCATCTTCTCGGGCCGCCGCTGGCGCACGATGGTGTATCCGCAATTGCGCGAGTTCATTCTCGAACACGACAAGACGCCGAAGACGGAAGCCGTGCCCGCATAAGCGTGAATGCGCCGGGACCGATTCCATCACGTCAAATGAAAACGTCGCGCCTTGCAAAGGGCGCGACGTTTTTTCTTCAGATGGCGCGAATGCGAAAGCGGTCGATCAGCGGCGCGTCAGATAAGCCAGCAGCAACTCGGTGTTCATACGCACGATCTGCTCGCGCTGACCTTGCTCGCTGAAATCGAGCCCGAACGTCGCTTCGAGCGTGAAGCGGTTCGACACGATGTAATAGCCGAGTCCCGACAGCACGATATAGAGCTTGAGCGGATCGACGTCGGTGCGAAACAGCCCGGCTTTTTGGCCACGATCGAGAATAGCCGTGAGCGTCGCGACGATCGGCGAAATGAGTTCGCGGATTCGATTCGATCCTTTGATATATCTCGCCTCATGCAGATTTTCGTTATTGATGAGGCGGAGCAATTCCGGGTGATCCCGGTAGTAATCCCAGACGAAATGCGCGAGACGCGTCATCGCTTCGATGGGCGCGATGCCGTCGAGTTCGAGCGTGCGTTCGGCTTCGACGAGCGCCGAAAGAGCATGTTCGAGCACCGCGGTGAATAACTGCTCCTTGCTACCGAAGTAGTAGTAGAGCATGCGTTCATTGGTCTCCGCCCGGCGCGCAATCTGGTCGACGCGTGCGCCGAACAGACCGCCTGCAGCGAACTCTTCTGCGGCGGCAAGCAGAATACGGCGCCGGGTGCCTTCAGGATCTCTTTTGATTTTCGGCTGATTCATGGTGGCATGACTCGGGAGCCGCGTTGCCGGATTAGCGTCACGCGGCCCGCGTTGGGGTACATGACGTGAACGGGCGCTGCCCATGGTTATTGGGAAACACCGTCCTGCGGTCAAACGGAAAAGCGCTTCGATTATGCGCACATCGAAGCACATTGGCAATTAGGATTGAAAGCCATTCGGCACGACTGGTGAGGACTTCGGCGATAATGTCGATTAAAGCCGAGCGCGTGACCGAAAGAGCGGGACACGCGCCGAACAGGCAGCGTGCCGCCGTCGTCGTTGTGGACGTGATCACAGCCACGCGCTTCGCCTGCGTCGCGCACATGCTGCGCCAGTCCCCAAGGCATCATCGCAATTCCTCGTGACCGCAACCGCTCCCAAGACGCTCGCTGAGCGCATCGAAGATCTGCTGCCGCAGACGCAATGCACCAAGTGCGGCTATCCCGCCTGCCGGCCCTACGCCGACGCCATCGCCGCGGGCGAGGCGAACTACAACCAGTGCCCGCCGGGCGGCGCCGAAGGTGTCGCGCGACTGGCCGCGCTCCTCGGCAAACCCGATATTCCTCTCGATACGACGCACGGCGTCGAACGCGCGCGGCCCGTCGCCGTCATCGACGAGAACGTGTGCATCGGCTGCACGCTGTGCATGCAGGCGTGTCCGGTCGATGCGATCGTCGGCGCGGCGAAGCAGATGCATACGGTCATCGCCGAGCTGTGCACGGGCTGCGATCTGTGCGTGCCGCCCTGCCCGGTCGATTGCATCGCGATGGTGCCCGTCACCGGCACGCGCACCGGCTGGGACGCATGGAGCCAGGACGAAGCCGATGCAGCGCGCGCGCGGCACGACCGCCGCATGGCGCGTCTCGAACGCGAACGCGCGGCCGCCGAGGCGCGGGCAAGCGCGCGTCAGGCCGCGCGCGCGGCGCACGCGGACCAGCCGTCGCCGCAAACGCCGCAAACGCCGCCGACGCAACCGGTCCCGGCTGCGACGCAAGCCGCGAGCGACGATCCGGAAGCAAAGAAACGCGCGATCATTCAGGCCGCGCTCGAACGCGCGCGCAAGAAGAAGGAAGAGATGGCGAAGCTCGGCGCAGGTCCGAAAAACACGGATCACGTGAGCGCCGCGGTGCAGGCGCAGATCGACAGCGCCGAGCAGCGCCGTCGCCGTCTCGGGCTGACGGACGATAAAAACGCGTCCCATCCCGGCGAGGGCGATCGAAGCGACAAACCCGCGTGAGAACGGACATCGAACCATGAACGCCACGAAGCGCCGCGCCATCTACGAGACCTTGCAAAGTATCAATCCGCATCCGACGACGGAGCTCGAATACACGACGCCCTTCGAACTGCTGATCGCCGTGTTGCTCTCCGCGCAGGCGACCGACGTTTCCGTCAACAAGGCGATGCGCAAGATGTTTCCCGTCGCGAACACGCCGGCCGCGGTGCTCGCGCTCGGCGAGGAAGGCGTGTCGGAATACATCCGCACGATCGGGCTTTATCGCACCAAGGCGAAGAACGTGATCGCGACGTGCCGCATTCTCATCGATCAATACGGCGGCGACGTGCCCGATAACCGCGAGGCGCTCGAAGCGCTGCCGGGCGTCGGACGCAAGACGGCGAACGTCATTCTGAACACGGCGTTCGGGCAGCCGACCATCGCCGTCGATACGCACATCTTCCGCGTTGCGAATCGCACGGGGCTCGCGCCCGGCAAGGACGTGCGCGCCGTCGAGACCGCGCTCGAAAAGTTCACGCCGAAAGAGTTTCTGCACGATGCGCATCACTGGCTGATCCTGCACGGGCGTTACGTGTGCAAGGCGCGCGTGCCCGAGTGCTGGCACTGCGCGATCGAGCCGCTCTGCGAATATCGGCCGAAGACGCCCGCGCCGGTCGAATGAGCGGTTTGGGCAGACCGCACGCGCCACGGTCTACAATAGCGGGTTCAGAAACCCGCAATCGAATCAATACCTTATGTTCAACCCTAGCCGCGACGAAGTCCGCCAGTTCTTTACCGAAACCTGGCGCAAGGAGCGCGCCGGCGAGATTCTGACGCCGCTCGAAAGCATGGCCGCCGACTGGATCGGCGAGCATCCGGAATATCACGACGCGCTCGCGAAACCCGAATCGCGCGAAGCCGATTACTCGCCCGATCGCGGCCAGACCAATCCGTTTCTGCATTTGTCGATGCATCTCGCGATCAGCGAGCAATTGTCGATCGATCAGCCGCCGGGCATCCGCCGCGCGCACGACAGGCTGGTCGCGCGCCTCGGCTCGCCGCACGACGCGCAGCACGCGATCATGGATTGCCTCGGACAGGTGATCTGGGAAGCGCAGCGCACGGGCACGCCGCCGGATACCGATGCCTATCTCGCGCTGATCGAGCGCCGTGCTTCGCGCGACTAAGCATCCGAAATACGCGCCGTCAAAATGAAAACACCCCGCTTGGGAAGCGGGGTGTTGCTTGCCGGCGAATCGTCGAAAGCCGCGCGCTTACTTCTTCAGCACGAGATTGCCGTCGAGCGATTCGATATACGCCGCGAGATCCTTCAGATCGCTCTGCGACAGGCTCTGCACCTGCGCCGCCATGATGGCGTTGTTGCGGCCGAAGTTCGGATTGTTGCCGCCGATCTGATACTGGCGCAGCGCCCAGTAGATATAGGTCGCATGCTGGCCCGCGAGCCGCGGATACTCGCCGCTCACCGGCTTGTTGAGACCGGGGCCGTGGCAGGCCGCGCAGTTGTGGCTGTCGGAGAGCGCCTTGCCGTTGCTCACGTCGGCCGCGTGCGCGGCGCCGACCGTCATGCCGATGAGCGCCGCTGCCGCGCATGCTGCCTTGAAGCTTGAATGAAGTGCCTTGGACGGCTTCATGAATTCTCCTTCCCGTTTATCGCTTTGCCGTGTCACGCGCGGATCACTTGTCGGGATTGTTCTTCGATTGGGGAGTCTGCGCGGCGTAGTACGCGGCGATATCGGCGATATCCTGATCCGACAGCGTCGTCGCGATGGCGCGCATCGTGTCGAAATGACGGTCGCCCTTCTTGTAGGCGTGCAGCGCATTGGCGATGTACTGCGCGTTCTGGCCACCGAGCATCGGCACTTCGTAGACTTCAGGGTACGCGGTGCGATAGCCGGGGATGCCGTGGCAGCCGATGCACATCGCGACCTTGCCCTCTGCGGCCTTCGCGTTGCCGACGACGTCGGCCGACGCCTCGGTCGCGAAGCCGGCGAGACCGGACAGCGCTGCAATCACGGCACATTTGCCGACGAAATTGTTCATAGCTCTTCTAACCTGGCTTGAGGGGAAATCCGGCGCTCAAAAGGCCGCGGCCCGCGCCGAGCGCATTACAACCTTCTCGGGACTGTTTGCTGCTACAGGGTTGGTCGCCACGCAGGCCAAAAAAATCGCGCTAATTGTACCGCGCGACCTACCCCCCGTCCACACGCGAACCGCGCCGAAGCCCTGCTGGCAAGGGGAATCGGCTGAAAAGCAGCCGTTTTGCCTGCGACAATTCGCCCCTGTACAAGCGATGAGCCCGCTTGCGCGCACGCTGCGCAGCATTCGGACTCGCTTCGGCAACCCGCCGATAGAGCGGCTCAAACGATACCCGGCGCGCCTCAATATCGAAAGGTCTTCTGACTTATACTGGGATTTTTTTGCCAACCGGATCTTCGTCATGCGTTTCGAAGGCTCATCGCAATACGTCGCAACCGACGATCTCAAGCTCGCGGTGAATGCCGCGATGACGCTGCAACGGCCGCTGCTCATCAAGGGTGAACCCGGCACCGGCAAGACCATGCTCGCGGAGGAAGTCGCGCTCGCGCTCGGCATGCCGCTCCTGCAATGGCATATCAAGTCGACGACCAAGGCGCAGCAAGGCCTGTACGAATACGACGCGGTCTCGCGCCTGCGCGATTCGCAACTCGGCGACGAGCGCGTGAAGGACATCGGCAATTACATCGTCAAGGGCGTGCTGTGGCAGGCGTTCGAGTCGGACCAGCAGAGCGTGCTCCTCATCGACGAGATCGACAAGGCGGACATCGAATTTCCGAACGATTTGCTGCGCGAGCTCGACCGCATGGAGTTCTATGTGTACGAGACGCGCGAGCTCGTGAAGGCCGCGCACCGGCCGCTCGTGATCATCACGTCGAATAACGAAAAGGAGCTGCCGGACGCGTTCCTGCGCCGCTGCTTCTTCCACTACATCAAGTTCCCGGACGCCGAGACGATGAAGGCGATCGTCGAGGTGCACTTCCCGAACATCAAGCAGGACCTGCTCGCCGCCGCCATGCAGAGCTTCTTCGAGCTGCGCGGCGTGTCGGGCCTCAAGAAGAAGCCGTCTACTTCCGAACTGCTCGACTGGCTCAAGCTGCTTCTCGCCGAAGACATTCCGCCCGAAGCGCTGCGCTCGTCGGATCAGAAGCAGATCGTCCCGCCGCTGCACGGCGCGCTCCTCAAGAACGAGCAGGACGTCGCGCTGTTCGAGCGTCTGCTCTTCATGAATCGCAACCATCGCTAAAAAGAAATGAGCCGCTGGATCGAACCCGTCACACTGGAAGGCGAGCACGTCAGGCTCGTGCCGCTCACGCGCGAACACGAACCGGCCCTCACGGCCGCCGCGAGCGACGGTGAATTGTGGAAGCTCTGGTACACCTTCGTGCCCTCGCCCGACAAGACGCGCGGCTATATCGACACGGCGCTCGACATGCGCGATCGCCTTGGCGCGCATCCGTTCGCGGTGATCGATGCGAAGACGGGCGATGTCGTCGGTTCGACGCGCTACTTCAACGTCGACGAAGCGAACCGGCGGCTGGAGATCGGCCATACGTGGTACGCAAGACGCGTGCAGAAGACCGCGCTCAACACCGAAGCCAAGTTGCTGCTGCTGACGCACGCGTTCGAAAAACTCGATGCCATCGCCGTGGAGTTCCGCACGCATTTCATGAACCACGCGTCGCGCACCGCGATCGCGCGGCTCGGCGCGAAGCAGGACGGCATCCTGCGCAATCATCAGGTGGGCCGTGATGGCGTGATGCGCGACACCGTCGTGTTCTCGATCATCCAGTCGGAATGGCCGGCGGTGCGCGCCAACCTGAACTACCGGCTCGACCGCTGAAACCCGTCACGATGGAGAGCGCGCCATGCTCATCGACTTTTTCTACTCGCTGCGCGACGCGAAGCTGCCCGTCTCGGTGAAGGAATATCTGACCTTGCTCGAAGCGCTGAAGGCGCAGGTGATTTCGCCGTCGCTCGACGAGTTCTACTTCCTCTCGCGCATGACGCTCGTGAAGGACGAGAAGTACTTCGACAAGTTCGATCGCGCGTTCGGCGCGTATTTCCACGGCGTGACGCAGCTGCCCGACGAAGCTTTCGACGTTCCGCTCGACTGGCTCAAAAAGCGCCTCGACCGCGAATTCACCGCGGAGGAAAAGAAGCGCATCGAGGCGCTCGGCGGCATCGACAAGCTCATGGAGCGTCTGAAAGAGCTGATGGACGAGCAGAAGGAGCGTCACGAAGGCGGCAACAAGTGGATCGGCACCGGCGGCACGTCGCCCTTCGGGCACGGCGGCTATAACCCGGAAGGCATTCGCATCGGCGGGGAATCGTCGGGGAATCGCACCGCCGTGAAGGTGTGGGACGAGCGCGCGTACAAGGATTACGACGATCAGGTCGAAATCGGCACGCGCAATATCAAGGTCGCGCTGCGTCGCCTGCGGCGCTTCGCGCGCGAAGGCGCGGCCGAGGAACTCGATCTGCCCGACACGATCCGCAGCACCGCGGCCAATGCGGGCTGGCTCGATATCAAGATGGTCCCCGAGCGCCACAACAACGTGAAGGTGCTGATGCTGCTCGATGTCGGCGGCTCGATGGACGATCACATCAAGCGCGTCGAAGAGCTGTTTTCGGCGGCGAAGGCGGAGTTCAAGCATCTCGAGTTCTACTACTTCCACAACTGCGTGTACGACTATCTGTGGAAGCACAATCGCCGGCGCCACGCCGAGCGCACGCCGACCTTCGACGTGCTGCACAAGTTCACGCCCGACTACAAGCTGATCTTCGTCGGCGACGCGACCATGAGCCCGTACGAAGTGCTGCAGCCCGGCGGCTCCGTGGAATACAACAATGCCGAAGCGGGCGCGGTCTGGCTGCGCCGGCTTGCCGATCAATTCCCGCATCACGCGTGGCTCAATCCCGAGCCCGAGCGGCTATGGGAATACCGGCAGTCGATTTCCGCGATCCGCAATGTGCTCGGCAATCGCATGTATCCGCTCACGATGGCCGGCCTGGAAACCGCCATGCGCGCGCTGTCGAAGTAACCGAAAAGAACACGAATGAAAGCTTCCGCACCGGCGCCCGCCGCGCCGCGCTTCCTCTTTGATACTTCGCTGTCCACCGTCGTCGCCGGCTTCGTCGCGATGATGACCGGCTACACCAGTTCGCTCGTGCTGATGTTTCAGGCGGGCCAGGCCGCGCATCTCACGAACGCGCAGATTTCGTCGTGGATCTGGGCGCTCTCGATGGGCATGGCGGTCTGCACCATCGGGCTGTCGCTGCGTTATCGCGCGCCGATCGTCATCGCGTGGTCGACGCCGGGCGCGGCGCTGCTCGTGTCGTCGCTGCCGAACGTCGCCTATGCCGATGCGATCGGCGCGTTCATCGTCTGCGCGGTGCTCCTGACCGCCGTCGGCCTCACCGGCTGGTTCGACACGCTGATGAAGCGCGTCCCGACGGGCATCGCCGCCGCCTTGCTCGCGGGCATCCTGTTCGAGATCGGCATCGAGATTTTCCGCGCCGCCGAGCATCGGACCGCGCTCGTCATCGCGATGTTCTTCACGTATCTCACGGCCAAGCGCTTCGTGCCGCGTTACGCGATTCCGGCCACGCTCATCGTGGGCATCGCGATCGCGGGCGGCCTCGGGCTGCTCGACTTCACGCATTTTCACGTCGCGCTCGCGCATCCGGTTTTCACGATGCCCGCGTTCTCGCTCGCCGCGACGATCAGCATCGGCATTCCGCTTTTCGTCGTCGCGATGGCTTCGCAGAACGTGCCGGGCATCGCCGTGCTGCGCGCCGACGGCTACACGACGCCCTCCGCCCCGCTCATCTCGGCGACCGGCATCGCGTCGCTCGTGCTCGCGCCGTTCGGCTCGCACGGCGTGAATCTCGCGGCCATCACCGCAGCGATCTGCACCGGCCGCGAAGCGCACGAGAACCGCGACAAGCGCTACACGGCCGCCGTCTGGTGCGGCATTTTCTATCTGATCGCGGGCACGTTCGGCGCGACCATCGCGGCCCTGTTCGCGGCCTTTCCGAAGGAACTGGTCGTGTCCGTGGCCGCGCTCGCGCTCTTCGGCTCGATCATGAGCGGTCTCGCCAACGCGATGCAGGACGCGCGTCAGCGCGAGCCCGCGCTCGTCACGTTCATGGTGACGGCATCGGGCCTCACGCTGCTCTCCATCGGCTCGGCCTTCTGGGGATTGATCGCGGGCGTCGCGACACATATCGTGCTCAACGCCAGACGATCCTGACGCAGCCTACAATGACGGAATCGGCCCCGATTTCCGGCCGGTTTTTCCGCAACCGAACTTTGTAATTCCGTCATGGCTTTGATCGACAAACTGCTGGCGCGCTCCGCGCCGCCCGGCACCGCCCAGAAACGCAAGACGATCGTGCGCGTGCTGCTCGACGACGCCGGGCACGTCCAGGACGTCGTCCTCAAAATGAGCTGCGGCGATACGGCGAAGGACGCCCACGCGCTCGACGAGGTCCGCAAAATGCGCTTTGCACGGGGTCAACTTGGCTCGGGCACGGTGCGACGCTGGCACGAACTCGCCTACGCGGTGGATTGAAGGCCGATTGAACGCGCAGTCCCGCGCCCGGTCGAAAACCTGCGCGCACGGTATCAGCGCGCTCGCCGCGCTCGGGACTAGAATGGGAGAATGACATTCAAGGGGCGCGCCGCGCGAACGAAGTCGCCGCGCGGCGTCGCAATCATGGGCAATCCGCGGGTTGGTTACCGCAATTTGACAAGGCGCAACGCGTCTGAGACTCGACATGACATCCGCTCTCGACCAGCTCAAGCAATACACGACCGTCGTCGCCGACACGGGCGACTTCCAGCAATTCATCCAGTTCAAGCCGCAGGACGCGACCACGAATCCGTCGCTGATTCTGAAGGCCGTCCAGAAGGACGATTACAAGCCGCTGCTAGAAAACACCGTCAAGGAGCACGCGAAGAAGCCGATGCCGCAGATCATCGACAATCTGCTCGTGGCGTTCGGCACCGAAATTCTGAAGATCGTTCCGGGCCGCGTTTCGACCGAAGTCGATGCGCGCCTTTCGTTCGACACCAAGGCTTCGATCGACAAGGGCCGCGAAATCATCAAGCTGTATGAAAACGCGGGCGTCGACCGCAAGCGCGTGCTCATCAAGCTTGCATCGACGTGGGAAGGCATCCGCGCGGCCGAAGTGCTGCAGAAGGAAGGCATCCACTGCAACATGACGCTGTTGTTCTCGCTCGCGCAGGCCGTGGCGGCCGCCGAAGCGGGCGCGCAGCTCATCTCGCCGTTCGTCGGCCGCATTTACGACTGGTACAAGAAGTCCGCCGGCGCGGAATGGGACGACGTGAAGAACGGCGGCGCGAACGATCCCGGCGTGCAGTCGGTGCGGCGCATCTACTCGTACTACAAGAAGTTCGGCTACAAGACCGAGGTCATGGGCGCGAGCTTCCGCACGGTGAGCCAGATCACCGAGCTCGCCGGCTGCGACCTGCTGACGATCAGCCCCGATCTCCTGAAGAAACTCGCCGACAGCAACGATACGGTCGAACGCAAGCTCTCGCCGGAAGCGGTGAAGAACGAGAACGTGGAGAAGATCGCCGTCGATGAGCCGACCTTCCGCTTCCTCGTCAACGACGACGCGATGGCGACCGAAAAGCTCGCGGAAGGCATCCGCGCGTTTGCCGCCGATGCGATCAAGCTGGAGAAGCTGATCACCGCGCTTCAGTAACGCATGCCTGAAACGAAAACCGCGGATCGCGCCGAAATATTGGCGCGATCCGCGGTTTTTTTCATTTCGCCGCTTCACAACGTAATTTGACTCTTTCCGAGTCAGCGTGGGACTTCGTTGCAATAGACTTGTTGGCTTTGGCGGCATGTCCGCTTCATATGCACGGAGTCACCGGTCATGCAACTGGACACGTATCTTTTTTATAACGGCGACTGCGCGGCGGCGCTCGAACTCTATCAGGCGGCATTCGGCGCGCAGATCGCCACACTGGTCCGCTTTCGCGACGTGCCGGACGGCGGCAACGCACCGCCCGACTGGCAGGACAAGGTCATGCACGCGGTGTTTTTTGTCGGGCAGAACGCGATCATGGTCTCGGACGGCCGCTACGATCAGCCACGCAAGGAATACTCGGGCTTCACGCTGTCGATCGCCGCGAGCGATGCGCAATCCGGCGAGCGCATCTTCAAGATGCTCGCCGAAGGCGGCAACGTCCTGACGCCGTGGCAATCCACGTTCTGGACGCAAGGCTTCGGCATGCTGACGGATCGTTTCGGCGTGCCCTGGCTCATCAATGTTGTGCACGAAGGCGAAGCGCAGCCGGCCTGAGTTTCATCGCTTTATCGCTTCGTCACATCAGGGATTGAGCGGCCGCGCGCCTTCGATATTCCACTGCCGTTCGATTTCCGACAACCGCAGCCGCAGCCGATCCACCTGCTCCACGAAACGCATCGCGAGCCAGTGCATGCCCTGCGTCGACATGTTCGCATCGTCGTCGGCGCATGGCGGCACATTCGGCGCATCCACCACGCGGTACAGCAGGCCCACGCGCCCGAAGCGCAATGCGCGCGCCATCTGCAGAAGCTGCTGGCGCACCGCATACTCGCCCGGCGAACACGCGATCGCGAAACGGCTGGGCGTCGCGCTCGCGACTTCCGGCATCGACATCACCAGCATTTCCAGCGCAGCGAGAATCGAGCGGTGCAGCCGCTGGATCTCTTCGAGCCGCGCCATCGGCACATCGGTTTCCTTCGAGACCGATTCCATCAGCCCGCGCGATTGCACGAGCCGCTGGCTCATCGCATAGAAGCGCCGCGCGGTGTCCTCCGCGTGAAGCGGCGTGCCGTCGAGCAAGGCGCCGTACAGCTTCGCGCATTCGCGCAGATTGTCCGCGAGCCGATAGCGCCAGGAATAGGTCGCGTATTGCGGCAACACGAACGAGAGCGCCAGCGCGATCACGACGCCGATCATCACATTAGCCGTGCGCCATAAGCCGGTGGACAGCGGCAGGTCGCCGTGGCCCGAGACGATGACCATGGTGATCGCCGTGAGCAGCGCGACATAGCCGGCCTTGCCGATCGCGTAGTAGGCACAGCCGCCCGCGATCACGCACATCAGCACGAAGAACACCATCACGGAGCCGGTGAGCATCTGCGCGAGGATGAGCGTGAGCCCGAAGAACGCGCCGAGCATCGTGCCGATCGCGCGCTCGCCCGCCTTCTTGCGGATATTGCCGTAATGCTGCAATCCGCCGATCACCACCAGCACCGATACCGACGCCCACACGCCGTGCGGCATGTCGATGCCCGTCGTGACCGCGATCGACACCGCCATCGCGATCCCGACGCGCACCGCGTGGATCACGTTCGCGTGCCGGTAGCGGAAGTACGGCGACGCGATCGAGTGGAAGAAGCGCGCGAGACGGCTGCGCCTGTGTGACGTCGATGTCGGAGAAAGCATGGTTCGCTCAAGTCGATGAACACGCACGCCCGTCAAATCAAGGCAGCCGGAAAACGAAACGCCCGTAACGGCCAGATGGCTGTTACGGGCGTTTTACCAGCTTTTCGCGCGCCGCGCCGCACGCGTGCGCGACCGGCCGGAATCAGCCTTCCACGATATCCAGATAGTCTTCCGGACGCGTGCGGTCATCCGAGCGCTTGAGGCCCAGCACGCGCACGAGCAGGCTCACGACGATCGAGACGATCAGGTTCGCGATCAGCGCCCACACCGCCGCGTAGCCCGGCACGACGTAGCCGAACAGATGCAGCGGATAGATCGAGCCCTTCAGTTGCAGCGACACGGCCATCCACGTGCCCACGCCGATGCCCACCGCCCAGCCGAGCAGCAGGCCGCGATGATCGAGCACGCGCGTATAGAGGCCGAGCACGAGCGCGGGCAGCGTCTGGATGATCCAGATGCCACCGAGCAGTTGCAACTGGATCGCGTAGGTCAGCGGCAGCGCGAGGATGAAGACCACCGCGCCGACCTTCACGATCAGCGACACCAGCTTAGCGACGTTGGTTTCCTGCTCCGGCGTCATCGACGTATTGACGAACTCGCGATGCACGTTGCGCGTGTAGAGATTCGCCGCCGCGATCGACATGATCGCCGCCGGAACCAGCGCGCCGATGCCGATCGCCGCGAACGCCACGCCCACGAACCACGACGGAAAGTAGTGCAGGAAGAGCGCCGGCACCGCGAAGTTCGCACCGTAGGCCTTGAAGTACGACGCGAATTCCGGCATGTCCTTCACGCCCGATGCCAGCGCCATGTAGCCGAGCAGCGCGAGCAGGCCGAGCACCAGCGAGTACGCCGGCAGGAGCGCCATGTTGCGGCGGATCGTGTTGCCGGAGTTCGACGAGAGAATCGCCGTCACCGAGTGCGGGTACAGGAAGAGCGCGAGCGCCGAGCCGACCGCGAGCGTCGCGTACGCGCTGTAGCCGTTCAGACTCGCGGCATCGGGCGCTTTCAGGAGCAGCTTCTCGGGCGGCACGACGCTGAAGATATGGCCGAAGCCGCCGAGCTGCGCCGGAATCACGATCATCGCGGCGATGATGGTGATGTAGATCAGCACGTCCTTCACCACGGCGATCATCGCGGGTGCGCGCAGGCCCGACGTGTACGTGTACGCGGCGAGAATCGCGAACGCGATGATGAGCGGCAGATCGCCGACGAAGCCTTGTGTCGAAAACCCGAGCGCGCCGATCACCACTTCGATGCCGACGAGCTGCAGCGCGATGTACGGCATCGTCGCGACAATGCCCGTCACCGCGACGGCGAGCGCGAGCATGCGGCTGTTGTAGCGCGCGTGCACGAAGTCGGCGGCGGTCACGTAGCCGTGACGCTTCGCAATGCTCCAGAGCTTCGGAAACACGACGAACGCGAACGGATAGATGAGGATGGTGTACGGCAGCGCGAAGAAGCCCGTCGCGCCCGCGCCGAACACGAGCGCCGGCACCGCGACGAACGTATAGGCGGTGTAGAGATCGCCGCCGAGCAGGAACCACGTGACGATAGTGCCGAAGCGGCGGCCGCCGAGACCCCATTCGTCGAGCTGGGCGAGATCGCCCTTGCGCCAGTGCGCGGCGATGAAGCCGAGAATCGTGACGCCGACGAAGAAGAGAACGAAGACGAAAGTTGCGGTGGCGTTCATCATCGCGCACCTCCGTTCTTGCGTCCCGAGGGCAGCGCCTTCGTCTTCTTATAGACGACGGCGGTGATGACCGCGCTGATCAGCACCCACAGGAGCTGATACCAGTAGAAGTACGGAAAGCCCCACAGAACGGGCTCGATCTTGTTGTAAAACGGCACCCATACCACACCGATCCACGGAAGGATCAGAAGCCATAGCCAATGCTTGTTGCGCGGTTGTCCGGTGCCGGTCGTAGCTTCGTGAGCCATGAACGGTCTCCTCTTTGTTTTGATTCGCGTCGTTATTGCGAGCCCGGCGGGATGCCGGTCGTCGGGTAGACATGCCGCTGAAAGCACCCCGAAATAACAGAGGGAGTATATGGACCCTTAAAACACGGTCAAGCAGGGGGAATCCCGACTATTCCGCTGATTTGAAAGCATCTTGTAAATAGGCCAAAACCCTCGTTCTGGCCAGGGCTTCTTGCGCCGGGTCGATCAGATCGAAAACGCGCCGCTCGTAGCGACGCCCGCGCTCGCGGCGAGACCCTTCACCCATTTGCGCGCGGGCAAGCCGAGTTGCGCTTCGATGAGCTTCGCGCGCGTGTCGAGCGCGTCGAACGAAACGTCGAGCGCGGGACCGGCGAACGCGATCGCGACGCGATTGCCGTCGTGCACTTCGGGCAGCGCGATCACGCGATGATCGAACGCTTCGTTCAGATGACGCATGTTGCGCACGAAGCTCGGATGATCGCCGAACAGGTTGATCGTGACGACGCCCGCTGGCTGCGTGAGACAGGCGCGGCACGCGCGATAGAACGAGACGCTGTCGAGCACGGGGCCGCGCGCGGTGGCGTCGTAGAGATCGATCTGCAACGCGCCGATCGTGCCGTGATTCGCGCGATCGTTGACGAACTCCCACGCGTCGCGTTCGGTGACGGTGAGGCGCGCATCGTCGTAGGGCAGTTCGAACATCGCGCGCGCGGCGATCACGACCGCCGGATTCAGCTCGACGGCTTCCACTTTCGCGTGCTTCAGAAAGCGATAGCAGAACTTCGTGAGCGCGGCGGCCCCGAGCCCGAGCTGCACGATGCGTTCCGGCGTTTCGACGAAAAGCAGCCACGCCATCATCTGCTGCGCGTATTCGAGCTCGATGTGATCGGGCTTCTTCAGACGCATCGCGCCTTGCACCCATTCGGTGCCGAAGTGCAGATAGCGCACGCCGCCCTCTTCCGAGAACGTCACGGGCGCGAAGCGCGGCTTGCGAGGCGCGTCGATGCGCGGCGCGTTTGCGAGATCGTCGCGATCGTCGTCGCTGCGCTTGCGCTTCGCCTTGCTGTCGTTCTTTTTACGGCTGAACGCGCGCGCTTCAGCCGATGCACGCTTGATGAGATTCGTCATTGTGTGGTGAGGATGTCGCGCCAGATGCGCAATTTTTGATCGAACGAGAGGATAGCATTGGCCGCGCTCGACGATGGCAGCACGAGCGTCGCGTAGCCCGCGGCGCTCAGGACCGGCGCGAACTTGCCCGATGTCTTGCCGTTGAAGCACACCTTGCGCAGCTTCGGAAAGCGCGTGCGGAACTGCGCGAAGTCATTGGGCGATGCGTTGCGGATCGCGGTGTCTAGGCTGCCTTCGCGTTCGCATGCGGCGAGCACGTCCCAGAGACCGATGCCGTGCGCGACGAGACGCGCGATGCGTTCATCGTAGACGAGTGCGTGCAGATCCTCGCCGATCGCCGCGCCGACGAGCCGCCAGAACTGATTGCGCGGATGCGCGTAATACTGCGTCGCCGCGAGGGACGCTACGCCCGGAAAACTGCCGAGGATGAGCGTGTGCGTTCCTTCATCGCCGATGGGCGCGAATCCTGCGAGCTTCATTTTGCCTCGCCGTGCGCGACGCGCTCCGCATGCGAGCTCAAGTGATCGTAAGAGCGGGCATGTTCGCGCCGATGCCGGTCGTGCATGGTGGCAAGCTTCCCCCAGAGCGCATCGAGCATGCATTCGGTGACCATCAGCGGTGCGTCGTGACGTTTGAACACCGAACGACGCGCGACGAGCGTGTGCGGCTGCTCATCCGATTGCGCCGACGCGAGCCGATGCAGCGAATGCCGCGCGGTGACTCTTCGACTCGCGAGCGCCGAGCGCGACACGCTGCTGTCGCTATAGAGCAGTTCGGCGAGCGGACGCGTGCGCAGTCGGCGCATCGATTGCCACACGCCCGTGCTGTGCGCGAGCGGCACGATGCTATGCGCGACGACGAACGGCACGCCATCGACTTTCAGCGCGACTTCACGCGCCCACACCGGCGTGCGCGGCGTGATATCGAGCGCGCGCGCTTCGTCGTGCCAGGGCATATCGACGGCTTCGCGCGTGACTTCGACCGTCACCGCGCCGAGCGTGCGCAGATGCGCGGTCAGCGAACCGCCGCGCGTGAGCCAGTCCTTTTGTGCATCGGTGAGCGATGAAAGCGGGATGACGCGCCAGTGCGCATCGATGGGATCGTTGGGCGTGAGCATGCTGCGGATTATAAATTCCGCGTCTTACGGCGCACGAACACAAGAAAAAACGCGCCGCCGGTTTCCCGGCGGCGCGTTCATTCGAAACGCTCAGGCAGCTTATCGCGCGAGCAACAGCGCGTTCGTGCGCTTCACGAAGCTCGCCGGATCTTCCAGCGCGCCGCCTTCGGCCAGCAACGCCTGATCGAAGAGCAGATGGCACCAGTCGACAAAATTGGCGCTGTCCGCGTTCAAGGCCTTCACCAGCGGATGCTCCGGATTCACTTCGAGAATCGGCTCGGCTTGCGGCGCCTTCTGCCCCGCCGCCTTCAGCATGCGTTGCAGGTAGCCGCTCATGTCGCCTTCATCGGCGACGAGACAGCTCGGCGAATCGGTGAGACGGAAGGTGAGACGCACGTCCTTCGCCTTGCCTTCGAGCGCTTCCTTCATCTTCTCGACGAGCGGCTTCATTTCTTCGCCGACCTTCTCCTGCTGCTGCTTTTCCTCGTCGTCGAGAGCGCCGAGATCGAGGTCGCCGCGCGCGACGCTCGCGAGCGGCTTGCCATCGAACTCATTGAGGAACGACAGCATCCACTCGTCGACGCGATCCGTCAGCAGCAGCACCTCGACGCCCTTCTTGCGGAACACTTCGAGATGCGGGCTGTTCTTCGCGGCCTGCCAGCTATCGGCGGTGACGTAGTAGATCTTCGTCTGCTCGGGCTTCATGCGCGCGACGTAATCGGCGAGCGATACGTTCTGCGCGTCGCTGTCGTTGTGCGTCGATGCGAAGCGCACGAGCTTCGCGATGCGCTCGCGATTGCTGAAGTCCTCGCCGATGCCTTCCTTCAGCACCTGACCGAACTCGTTCCAGAAGGTCGCGTACTTCTCTTTGTCGGCGTCTTCGGTCGCTTCGGCGGAGGACGATGCGATCTCTTCGAGCATCGACAGCACGCGCTTGGTCACGCCTTCGCGGATCGCCTTCACGTCGCGGCTTTCCTGCAGGATTTCGCGCGACACGTTGAGCGGCAGATCCGCCGAATCGACCACGCCCTTCACGAAACGCAGATATGCGGGCAGCAATTGCTCGGCGTCGTCCATGATGAACACGCGCTTCACGTAGAGCTTCAGCCCGCCGCGATGCTCGCGATTCCACAGATCGAACGGCGCGTGCTTCGGCACGTACAGCAGTTGCGTGTACTCGCTGCGGCCTTCGACGCGATTGTGCGTCCACGAGAGCGGATCGTCGTGATCGTGCGAGATGTGCTGATAGAACTGCTTGTACTGATCGTCGCTGATGTCGTTCTTGGGACGCGTCCAAAGCGCGCTCGCCTGGTTGACGGTCTCGTCCTCGTCCTTCGTGACCATCTCGCCTTTCTCGGCATCCCACTCTTCCTTGTTCATCAGAATGGGCAGCGCGACGTGATCCGAGTACTTCTGGATGATCGATTTCAGCCGGTGCGACGACAGCAGTTCGTCTTCGTCGGCGCGCAAGTGAAGCGTGATGGTCGTGCCGCGTTGCGCGCGCTCGATGTCCTCGACTTCGAAATCGCCTTCGCCCGCGCTCGTCCAGCGCACGCCTTCGTTCGCCGGCAGACCGGCGCGGCGCGTCTCGACGGTGATCTTGTCCGCGACGATGAAGCCCGAATAGAAGCCGACGCCGAACTGGCCGATGAGCGCCGCGTCCTTCTGCTGGTCGCCGGAGAGCTTCGAGAAGAATTCCTTGGTGCCCGAGCGCGCGATCGTGCCGAGGTGGGAAATCGCTTCCTCGCGGCTCATGCCGATGCCGTTATCGTCGATGGTGACGGTGCGCGCGGCTTTATCGAACGACACGCGGATACGCAGGTCCGGATCGTTTTCGTAGAGCGCGCTGTTCTCGATGGCTTCGAAGCGGAGTTTGTCCGCGGCATCGGATGCGTTGGAAATCAGCTCGCGCAGGAAAATTTCCTTGTTGCTGTAGAGCGAATGGATCATCAGGTGCAGAAGCTGCTTCACTTCTGCCTGAAAGCTCATGGTTTCTTGCGCCATGGTCGGGGTCCTCTGTGTTGATTTCGTTTAGTGCGATTGTCGCGGCGGCGTGTTTGGCCGACGCGGCCAATTTGCCTGATGTGAGGGCGGGTGGGGGTTTTTCAAGAGGTCGCCGGATCCCGTGTTCGTGTCGGTTTATTTGCGTTGCCCCTGTGCGGGGCGGCACCTACTTTCTTTGCTGCTGCAAAGAAAGTAGGCAAAGAAACAGCTTTCCCCATCCAAAGTGCTTCACGCCGGCCCCGGCACAGGCGATTGGCTGAATGGCCCGGCAGTAGCGAGTGCCCCCACAAAACTCACCCGGCTTGGACCGCGCACGGTCTGCCACATCGCACCACACGCGTAACTGGTTCAGCACCAAATAGCGCCCCGCTTCGCGGCCGACGGGTCAATCGGGGATGCGTGCGCTTCTTTTCTAAGGCCACCATCTCACTGCCTACGCATACCGATGGTTTCCCTTATATACCCGACGGCAGCGCGTAGCGCTGTGCCGGAACTTTATCGTGCTGAACCAGCGCGCTTGGATGTTTAGGGCGTCAGACCGTGCGCGGTCCAAGCCCCGCGAGACCTTCGAGGGCACTCGCTACTGCCGGGCCATTAGGCCAATCGCCTGTGCCGCGGCCGGTGTGAAGTGCTTAGGCTGGGGAAAGCTGTTTCTTTGGTTACTTTCTTTGCAGCAGCAAAGAAAGTGACTGCCGCCCCGCACAGGGGCAACGCTAATAAACCAAAAAGAACACAGGCCACCCATAAAAGCCCAGGCAAACAAAACCGCAACCACACCCTAGGCGCTGCGCCGCGCCGCCTTCTCCAGATAGTTCGAAAGCAACCCGGGCAACGCCGGATCCCCACAATTGGCGATGTTGAATCGCATCCACGTAGTCGGCGACTGATGCGGCGAAAACAGGCTGCCGGGCGTCAGCAGAAACCCCGCCTCATGTCCCGCCGCCGCGAGACCATCGGAATCGACACCCGCGTCGGCCCACAGAAACATCCCCGCCGCCGGCGTCGCAAAAAGCCGCAAACCGGTTTTCTCGAGCATGCGCGCAGTCTTGTCGCGCACCCCGTCGAGCCGCGCGCGCAGCCGTTCGACGTGCCGCCGATAATGCCCTTCAGTCAGCACCTTATAAACCACGCGTTCGTTGATTTCCGGACTCGTCATGCCGACGAGCATCTTCTGATCAGCGAGCGCCTTCGCCACGTCCGGCGCCGACGCGATATAGCCGACGCGCAGATTGGCCGCGAGCGTCTTCGAAAAGCTGCCGAGGAAGATCACGCGCTTCAACTGATCGAGCGATGCGAGGCGCGTCGCGGGAAAGCCTGCCGGACACAGATCGCCGTACACATCGTCCTCGACGACGATGAAATCGTATTCCTGCGCGAGTTGAAGAATGCGGAACGCCTGCGCCGCCGTGAGCGACGTGCCGGTCGGATTCTGCAGCACCGAATTGATGATCAGCATCTTCGGCCGCCATGTCGCGACGAGCGTTTCGAGCGCATCGAGATCGGGACCATCGGGCGTATACGGCATGCCGACGAGCCGCGCGCCCTGCGACGCGAAGCGCCCGAACATCTGGAACCACGCCGGATCGCCGACGATCACCGCATCGCCCGGCTTCACATACAGGCGCGAGATCAGGTCGATCGCCTGCGTGATGCCCGACACAAGCACGATCTGCCGCGCCGCCGACGCGCCGATCTCCAGTTCTTCCAGCCGCGTCTGCAACTGCTGGCGCAGCGGCAGGAAACCCTGCGGCGTGCCGAAGCCGAGCATCTGCGCCCCGCTCTGGCGCGACAGCGAGCGCAGCGCGTTGGTGATGAGTTCGCCGTCTAGCCAGCGACCCGGCAGATAGCCGAGACCGGGCCCTTTCTCCGGACTCGACGTATGCAGCATGTTGCGCAGCAGCCAGACCACGTCGATGGTGTTCTGCACCGGCTCGCGCTCCGCCGCGACCGCGGGCGCCTCGCCTTTCGCGACGAGCGCCGGCGCGACGCGCTCGCGCACGTAGAAGCCCGAGCCGCGCCGCGAGTCGAGATAGCCATGCGCGACGAGCCGCTCGTACGCCTCGACGACGGTGAAGCGCGACACGCCCTTGTCGAGCGCGAGCTTGCGGATCGACGGCATGCGCATGCCGGGCCGGAACACGCGCTCGTCGATGCGGCGGCGGCCCCATTGCACCAGTTGATCGACGAGCGTGAGTTGCGCGGCGTCGTGCGGCGCGGGAATCTGATCGAGCGGAACGGACATGCGGGCCTCCGGTGTACCGTAAGCGCGGCTGTGCGCCAGGAAAACTGTACCGAATAGTATTGGGCCGATTGTACCGTTACTGTTATGGTGATAGCGGCTACATTTTGCTTTCGGGCACTCCGGTGCGCGAAACGGAAGCGTTATGCTATCGGCCCCTGTTTATCGCATCGCCCCGTCATGACCGATCATCGACTCAAACTCGATCACCTCGTGATCGCCGCCCGCACGCTGGAAGAAGGCGCGCAGTTCGTCGCCGCGAAATTCGGCGTCGAGACGGTGGCCGGCGGTGCGCATCCGCTGATGCGCACGCACAACCGGCTGCTGAATCTGTGGGGCGGCGCGTATCTGGAAGTGATCGCGATCGATCCGTCGGCGGGGGGCGTCGAGTCGCCCCGGCCGCGCCTTTTCGCGCTGGACGACCCGGCGATGCAGCGTCGTCTTGCAGACGACGGTCCGCAGCTCGTGCACTGGGTCGCGCGCGTCGATCGCCCGAAATCGCTCGCGCGCTGGCGCGAGCAGTATCCGGCGCGCATCGCGCCCGTCGCGGCCATGTCGCGCGCTGGCAATACGTGGGGCCTCACCGTGCCCGACGATGGCGCGTTTCCGGCGTGGCAAGGTGCCGGCGACGGCGTGCTGCCATCGCTGATCCAGTGGGACACGCCGCGTCATCCGAGCGACGCGCTCCCGGAAACGGGCATCGCGCTGCGCACGCTGACCGGATTCCATCCGGCCGCGGATGCAGTGTCTGAGCAGCTCGCGTGGCTCGGCGCGGAACATCTGATGCGCGTCGAGCGGACGGCGGGCGCGCCGGTGCTCGTCGCGCAGTTCGATCTGCCGGACGGATCGACGCTGACGCTCGGTGAATCGGCGGAAGAGGCAATGGCGCGCGAGGAAGACGCGCGGCAGGCGTCCAAACGCCGTCGCGGGAAGAAAACGGATACGCAGGACGAACCCGAAACACCGCCGCAGCCCGACTGAGCCTGCGCATCGAACAAACAAGGAGACACCTCACGATGAAAACCCGCGAAACCGAAGGCATGTTGCTCGGCCTGATCGGCGTCGTCATTTTCAGCCTGACGCTGCCGATGACGCGCATCGTCGTCGCAGAGGTGCATCCGCTGCTGAACGGCCTCGGACGCGCGCTCGTCGCGGCGATTCCGGCCGCCGCCCTGCTCGTGTGGCGTCGCGAGAAGCTGCCGACCTGGCCGCAGGTCAAGAGTCTCGCGGTGGTCGCGCTCGGCGTGATCATCGCGTTTCCGGTGTTTTCGGCATGGGCGATGAAGACCGTGCCCGCGTCGCACGGCGCGGTCGTGAACGGCCTGCAACCGCTGTGCGTCGCCATCTATGCCGCGTGGCTCTCGCACGAACGGCCGTCGAAGGCGTTCTGGGCAAGCGCGGTGGCGGGCAGCGCGATCGTCGTCGCGTTCGCGTTGCAGGCGGGCGGCGGCGGCTTGCAGGCGGGCGATCTGCTGATGCTCGTCGCGGTTGGCATCGGCGCGCTCGGTTACGCGGAAGGCGCGCGGCTCGCGCGTCAGATGGGCGGCTGGCAGGTAATCTGCTGGGCGCTCGTGCTCTCCGCGCCGTTCCTTTTGCTGCCGGTCGGCTGGCTCGCGTGGGCGCAGTTGTTCGGAAGCCACGCGACGCATCCCGAACCGCTCGCGCTCAAAACGTGGCTCGCGTTCGGCTATGTCACGCTGTTTTCGCAGTTCATCGGTTTCTTCGCGTGGTATGCCGGTCTCGCGATGGGCGGCATCGCGCGCGTCGGGCAGGTGCAACTGCTGCAGATCTTTTTCACGATGGCGTTTTCCGCGCTCTTCTTCGGCGAGCACGTGAGCGCATCGACGTGGCTGTATGCGGCCGCCGTCATCGCGACCGTCGTGCTCGGCCGCAAGACCGCCGTGCGTCCCGCGCCGCAAGCCGCGGTCGTCGCGGCGGGCACGACGCACGCAAGATGACGCACACGCGCGATAATTGAGGTTTGCCGTTCCTCGTCAGCCCAGACTCAAAAACTCGCGGCCCGCGCCGCGAGAGACATCATCCCCGAGACAACCGAGGCATTTCATGAATCAAGCCGATCTCCGCGCCACGCCGTGGCAACTCTCCGAACGCGCACGCAAGCTCACCAGTTCGGCGATTCGCGAAATCCTGAAGGTCACGGAGCGGCCCGAAGTCATTTCCTTCGCGGGCGGCCTGCCCTCGCCCGCGACGTTCCCCGTCGAGGAAATGCGCCACGCGTCGGAACGCATCCTGCGTGATCAGCCCGCGGCCGCGCTCCAGTACAGCGCGACCGAAGGCTACATGCCGCTGCGCGAATGGGTCGCGGCGCGTTACTCCGTGAATGGCGCGCATATCCGCCCGACGCAGGTGCTCATCACGACCGGCTCGCAACAGGCGCTCGATCTGCTCGGCAAGACGCTCGTCGATCCGGGCAGCCGCGTGCTCGTCGAAACGCCGACGTATCTCGGCGCGCTGCAGTCGTTTTCGCTCTTCGAGCCGCACTACGTGCAAGTGCCGACCGATGAATCCGGCCTGATCCCCGAAACGCTCGACGCCGCGCTCACCGCCAATGCGCGCCTGCTCTACGCGCAGCCGAATTTCCAGAACCCGACGGGCCGCCGCCTGCCGCTCGAGCGCCGCCGCGCGCTCGCCGCGTTCGCGCAGAAAGCGCCGTTCCCGGTGATCGAAGACGATCCCTACGGCGCGCTCGACTACGCCGGCGCGCCGCTGCCGACCCTGCTCTCGATGGCGCCCGAGCACATCGTGCATCTCGGCTCGTTCTCGAAGGTGCTGGCGCCGGGCCTGCGCGTGGGCTACATCATCGCGCCCGAGGAATTGCACTTCAAACTGGTGCAGGCGAAGCAGGCAACCGACCTGCACACGCCGAGCCTCACGCAGCGCATCGTCTACGAAGTGGTCAAGGACGGCTTCCTCGACCGGCACGTGCCGACCATCCGCGCGCTCTATCGCGATCAGTGCGAGGCGATGCTCCACGCGCTGGAACGTCACATGCCCGCGGGCGTCGAATGGAACCGGCCGGAAGGCGGCATGTTCGTGTGGGTGAAGCTGCCGCAGCACATCAACTCGATGAAGCTGCTCGAGCAGGCGATCGCGCAAAATGTGGCCTTCGTGCCGGGCGGCCCGTTCTTCGCGAACGAAGCCGAGCACAATACGATGCGTCTTTCGTTCGTGACGGTTCCGCCCGCGACGATCGACGAAGGCGTGGCGAAACTCGGCGCGCTGATTCGCGCGAGCATCTGATTTCAACGTTTAGAGGAGCAACCGATGGCATCGAACGTGTATGACAAGCTGAAGGAACTCGGCATCGAACTGCCCGTCGCGGGCGCGCCCGCCGCCGCTTATGTGATGAGCGCGCAGAGCGGCAACACCGTGTATCTCTCCGGGCACATCGCGAAGAAGGCTGGCCAGGTGCATGTCGGCAAGCTCGGCGACAACATCACGACCGAAGAAGGCAAGGCCGCGGCGCGCAGCGTCGCCATCGACCTGATCGCGACTCTGCATGCGCATGTCGGCGACCTGAACAAGGTGAAGCGCATCGTCAAGGTGATGAGCCTCGTGAACTCGACATTCGACTTCACCGAGCAGCACATCGTCACGAACGGCGCATCGGAGCTGATCGCGGAAGTGTTCGGCGATGCGGGCAAGCATGCGCGCTCGGCGTTCGGCGTCGCGCAGATTCCGCTCGGCGCGTGCGTCGAGATCGAGCTGATCGCGGAAGTCGCATAAGGCGCGCCTCCCGTCGCTCGTCAGCGAAACCCGACGCGCTCAGGCCGTCGGGTTTTTTTGTGTCCTGATCCAACCGATGACATTCATGCCTACACGCACTGTTCAGTTCAAGCAGGTCGACGTCTTCACGCCGGTTCCGTTCAAGGGCAATCCGCTCGCGGTGATCTTCGACGCCGAAGGCCTTTCGACGCATCGCATGCAGGAAATCGCGCGCTGGACCAATCTGTCGGAGACGGCGTTCCTGATGCCGCCGACCGATCCGCGCGCCGACTATCGCGTGCGCATTTTCACGACAGCGGTCGAACTGCCTTTCGCCGGACATCCGACGCTCGGCAGCGCGCACGCGCTCCTCGATAGCGGCTACACGCCGAAGACGCCCGGCCGGCTCGTGCAGGAATGCGGCGTCGGGCTCGTCACGCTCGCCGAGCGCGACAACGGCGAGTGGGCGTTCGCCGCGCCGCCCGCCACCATCGCGCCGCTGAGCGCTGAGCAGAACCAGCGCCTCGCCGATGCGCTCTCGCCCGCGGTAATCGATTTCAGCGCGCCGCCGGCTGCCGTCAACAATGGTGCGCCGTGGCTCGTCGTGCGCGTGAAAGACGCGGCGCAGTGTCTCGCGCTGTCGCTGCGCGGCCAGGCGCGCGAGACGCTGCAGGCACTCGTCGCGGAAGTGGATACGCACGGCATCGCCGTGTACGGACCGCATGACGCCGATGGACCCGCGACCTTCGAGCTGCGCGTAATCCTGCTCGGCGCGGAGAACATCGAAGATCCGGTGACGGGCAGCGCGAACGCGGCGCTCGCGACGCTCCTCACGCAACAGGGCAGACGGCCCGGCGCTTCGTACACCGTGCGCCAGGGCACCGCGCTCGACCGCGACGGCCGCGTGAGCATCGAGTACGACGATGAGGCACACGGTGCACCGATCTGGATCGGCGGCTCGTCGGTAACTGTGATCGACGGGACATTTTGCATCTGAAACAATGACCTACGCGCGTTCGCGAGGGCGCGCGTATACCCCCAAGCGCCGCCCCTTTCTTAATCTTCGAGGCTTCGCTAATATCTGAACAATCGGGGATCAGAACGCAAACGCGGTTTCACATCGGCGGACAATGGGCGTCGCGAGATTGAGCCGCTTGCGCCGCAGCGCAAACGTATGCTCTTGACGACATCGAA
The DNA here is from genome assembly GCF_964261745.1 of Caballeronia sp. S22. Taxonomy (NCBI): domain Bacteria; kingdom Pseudomonadati; phylum Pseudomonadota; class Betaproteobacteria; order Burkholderiales; family Burkholderiaceae; genus Caballeronia; species Caballeronia sp. S22. The sequence continues at coordinate 2,294,272 of NZ_OZ180035.1, forward strand.
TACTGGCCGTCTCACTCATGCCGGGCTTCGGGCGCTGCCGCAAAAAATCGCTCGCCGAACGGCCGTTGTGCTGCTTCATGACGTGAATCCGGACGTGGATCGGGTCTCGGAGAAACAAGCCGCCGATCATCCGCTGCGCGCCGCGCACGGTATATTCACCCGTTTCGGCTGAACGCCTCAAAACATGCATCGCTTCATCCACCTCGCGCAGTTCGCAACACGCCACGCGCTACGCGACACAGCGCCCACGGATGCGCCATGAAGCGCACGCGCTCCCACGCCTCATCCGACACCCTCTTCGGCGCGCCGTCGGCGCGGCGTCGGCGCGCGCTCCTCGCGATTCCCGTGCTCGGCACCTTCGTGCTGGTGCTGCTGTGGGCGGTGATATTCGCCCGCCTCTCAGTCGAGCGTGAAGCGACGACACATGAATCGATGGCCTCCGCCGCGATCCTCTCGTCGGCGCTCGAACAGCACACCATCAAGGCGATCCATCAGGTCGACCAGATCACCCGCTTCGTCAAATACGAGTATGAGAAGTCGCCAGACAATTTCGATCTGATCGCAACGGTCGAGAAAGGCGTGGTGCAAAGCGACACCTTGGTGCAGGTCTCGCTAATCGACGAATACGGCACGCTGATCGGCAATACGTCCGATCCGCATCCGAAGCCGATCGACCTGTCCGATCGCGAGCACTACAAGGTGCACGCCCATTCGAACGACGACCTGCTGTACATCAGCCGCCCGGTGCGCGGCCGCGTGTCGGGCCTGTGGACATTGCAGATCACGCGGCGGCTCAATCATGCGGACGGCTCGTTCGCGGGCGTCGTGGTCGTGTCGGAAGATCCGGCCTATTTCACGAGCGATTTCTACAACGTCGCGTCGATCGGGCGCGAAGGCGTGATCGCGGTCGTATCGGACAACGGCTCCGTGCTCGCGCGCAGCACGGGCGGCAGCCTCGCCGAGAGCGCCGCGGCCAGCTCCGCCACGAAGGGCGCCGCGCACAGCGGTCCGGCCGACCGCGCGCATGCGGCCTTCAGCGCGAGCGGCGTCTATCCGACGACGGACCACGCGTCGGGCATCTATGTCGATCCGATCGATCACGTGAAGCGCATCGTCTCGTACCGGCATATCGACGGCTATCCACTCGGCGTGCTCGTCGGTCTCTCCGAGCGCGAGGAGATGATCGACTACAACCACACGCGCAATGTCTATCTCCTGATGGCGAGCTTCATCTCGCTCGCGATGCTCGGCTTCTTCGCGGTGGCGACGGGGCTCATCGGCAAGCTGCTCGGGCGCGAGCGCGAGATGACGCATCTCGTCGAATTCGATCTGCTGACCGGTCTGCGCAACCGCTACTCGACGCTGCGCGCGCTGAGGCACGACGTGGCGCAGCCGGAGAACATCGGGCGGCTCGCGCTGCTCTTCATCGACCTCGACAACTTCAAGACGGTCAACGACACGCTCGGCCACAACGCCGGCGATATCGTCCTGCAGATGACCGCGTCGCGGCTCGCGGAGACGGTGGGGCAAAGCGGCACGCTCTCGCGCATCGGCGGCGACGAGTTCGTGGTCGTCGTGAAGGGCGACGACGTCGAACAGCGCGCCGTCACGCTCGCCGACGACATCGCGACGATGTTCGCCACGCCGTTCGACGTGCGCGGCAGCGCGTTCGTGCTGCATGCGAGCATCGGCATCGCGCTATTTTCGGTATCGAACGAGAGCGAGATCGATCTGCTGAAGAAGGCCGATCTCGCGATGTACAGCGCGAAGGACGCGGGCCGGAACTGCTATCAGTTCTATTCGCCGCAGTTGTCGCATCGCGCGGACCATCTGATGAAGTGGGAGCAGCAACTGCGCGTCGCGCTGACGGAGCAGCAGCTCTTCCTCGTCTATCAGCCGAAGATCGATCTCACGCGCCGCTGCATCACCGGCTTCGAGGCGCTGGTGCGCTGGAATCATCCGCAGCACGGGCTCATTCCGGCGAACGAGTTCATTCCGGTGGCGGAATCGACGGGGCTCATCGTCGCGGTCGGCGATTTCGTGATTTACACGGCGTGCATGCAGCTCGCGCAATGGCAGCGCGACGGTTATAACGGGCTGTCGCTTGCCGTGAACATTTCGGCCGTGCAGTTCTGGCGCGGCGACTTGCTGGAGACGGTCGCGCGCGCGATCGAGGCGAGCGGCATTCCGCCCGACAAGCTCGAACTCGAAATCACCGAGACGGTGATGGTCGAATATCCGGAGCTCGTGCAGGAGAAGATCGTCGCGTTGAAGCGTCTGGGCGTGCGCATCGCGCTCGACGACTTCGGCACGGGCTATTCGTCGCTGTCGTATCTGAACCGCTTCTCGGTCGATACGCTCAAGGTGGATCGCTCGTTCGTTCAGGCGATTCCCGAGGACCGAAGCGTGTGCGTGATGGTGTCGGCGATCATCAATCTGGCGCGTTCGCTGGGGCTGACGGTGGTCGTCGAAGGCACCGAGCGGGAAGAACAGATTACGTGGCTCGCGGCGCTCGGGCCGGTGGAAGCGCAAGGCTTCCTGTTTTCACGTCCCGTGCCGGCGGATGGCGTGCAGGCGCTGCTCGATCGCTTCGGCGTGTGCGGATGGCCGCGCGGACAGTCGCCGCGCTCGCGCAACGATGCGGGCCGCGAATCGAGCACCGCGCTCAGTGACGAGCGCGGCGGCTGACGTCTGACTCAGAACCCGCGCGACAGCACCGCCGTGCCGATCGTCACGACGCCCAGCACGAGATTGATCACGACGAGCCGTCTCACTGTCCCGACCGCCCTCGCCCCGTCGGGCCAGTTCTGCGCCTGCACCGCGCGACGAATGCGCGGAAACACAGCGAAGCGGATATGACCGAAGATCAACATCATCACGATGCCGAGACCGGCCATCGCATGTAATGGCCACGCCGCGTGACCGCCGCCGAACTCCATGAGCAGGAAGCCGCCGGTGAGGAGAATCACGATCACCGCGACGCCCACCCAGTTGAAGAACCGTGCGAAGACCGACTCCCAGAGCGGCAGACGCAGTTGCGGCGTGAGATCGCCGAGCGCGGGACGCAGGCAGAAATGCGCGAAGATCATGCCGCCGATCCAAACGGCTACGCCGAGCAGATGCAGAAAGAGCGCCGCTTCGATGGCTTTGTTCATTGGGGATTCCGGATGCAGTTCAAGACTTGATGGACGGGTTGCCGTGTGAAAGCCATGGGCAGACACCACCGGACTTACGCCGAAGATTGGATGTTGCGGCAGCAAAATGACGAGCCGGTCGAACCCAGAACACTAAGAATGCGAGTCGCGTAGGGAGTTCCCGCGATTTCGGATATTCATGATGCGGCGAGCAATCACCGCGATGACGCTCACCACCGTCACCGTATCGCTCGCAAACCTGAATTCCCGGTCACGCGGCGAAAACAACTTCGACTCGCCCCGCCTTCGTCGAGCGCCGCGGCGGACCAACGACGATCTGTACGTTGCGGCCGAGACGTGCCAGCAACTCCATCATCTTCGCCTCGCTGATGCCTCGGAACTGGCCGCGCAGCAGTTGCGATAGTTTGGGCTGACTGATGCCCAGCACCTCCGACGCCCGCTGTTGTGTCCAGCGGCGCGTTTTGATGATCTCGCCTATCTTGCTGGCGAGTTGCGCCTTGACTCGCATTTCGTCGGCATCGGCCGTTCCCAGATCGGCATAGACGTTGCCGCTGCCCTTTTCAATCTCGATCATTGCGTTCTCCTGCGGCATGGTCCTGCGCGGCTTTCAACCTCGCCCGAACGATGTCGAAGTCCGGCTTCGGCGTTGCGATGCCGTCTGTCGACTTTTTCTGGAAACAGTGCAATACAAAAGCCCGCACGAAGCGGGCTTTCAAGGTACGGAGCAAACGAACTCAAGGGATGCCAGGTCGAAACCATTACCCCTCGAACACCGGCCTCAACTCCGTCACCTTCAACGACGAATCCGGCGCGCGCCCCTTCCTCGCCCGCTTGCCGAGATGCAGTTGCAACTGCGACCCGCTGAGCTTCTCGTCCTTCGCCTTCCCGCCACGCCCGGTGCCGATCATCATCAGGCCGCGCGCATCGAACGCGAGCGCCTGGCGCAGCGTTTCCTTCGCGTCGAGGCCCATCAGAATGACGCCGCGACCGCCGCCCGACAGCGTCTTCATCTCGTCCATGCCGAAGACGAGCAGCTTGCCCACGCTCGACAGACACGCGACGTATGTCGCGCCGTGAACGACAGGCATCGGCGCAAGCGGAGCCGCGCCTTCGTCGATCGTCATGAACGCCTTGCCCGCCTTCTGACGGCTCACCATGTCGCCGAGCTTCGCGAGGAAGCCGAAACCATTGCTCGATGCCAGCAGCAACTGCTGCTCCGCATTCGCCGCGAAGTAATGCAGCAGATGCGTGCCCGATTCGAGCTCGATCAATGAGGTAACGGGCACGCCGTCACCCCGCCCGCCCGGCAACGCCGATACCGGCACCGAATACACACGCCCCTTGCTGCCCCACGCGACCAGCGAATCCGGCGTGCGCGCCAGGAACGCCGCATAGAGTCCATCGCCCTGCTTGAACGTGAAGCCCGCCGGATCGAGTCCATGACCCTTCAACGCGCGCACCCAGCCCTTTTGCGACACGACGACCGTCACCGGCTCATCGACGACACGCGCCTCGAGTGTCGCGCGCTTTTCCTGCTGAATGAGCGTGCGGCGATCGTCGCCGTATTGCTTCGCGTCGGCTTCGATCTCCCTGATCAGCACGCGCTTCATCGCGGCATCGCTGTTGAGCAGTTCTTCGAGCTTGGTCTTTTCGTCGCGCAAGTCGGACAGCTCCTGTTCGATCTTGATCGCTTCCAGCCGCGCCAGTTGACGCAGCCGGATTTCGAGGATGTCTTCGGCTTGCCGGTCGGTGAGATTGAAGCGTGCGATCAGCGCCTGCTTCGGCTCCTCCGATTCGCGGATGATGCGAATGACTTCATCGATATTCAGAAAGACGATCATCCGCCCTTCGAGAATATGGATGCGGTCGTTGACCTTGCCGAGGCGATGCTGCGTGCGCCGCGTCACGGTCACGAAACGGAAGCCGATCCACTCGTGCAGAATTTCGACGATGCCCTTCTGACGCGGCCGGCCATCCGCGCCGATCATCACGAGGTTGATCGTCGCGTTCGATTCGAGGCTCGTATGCGCGAGCAGCGAGTTGACGAACTCCGTCTGATCGATGCGGCTCGACTTCGGCTCGAACACGAGACGCACGGGCGCGTCCTTGCCCGACTCGTCGCGCACGGCGTCGAGCAGGCCGAGCAAGGTCTGCTTGGTCTGAACCTGCTCGGGCGTGAGCGTCTTTTTGCCGAGCTTGATCTTCGGGTTAGTCAGTTCCTCGATTTCCTCGAGCACCTTCTGGCTCGATACGCCCGGCGGCAATTCCGTGATGACGACCTGCCACTGGCCGCGCGCGAGCTCTTCGATCTTCCAGCGCGCGCGCACCTTGAGGCTGCCGCGACCGGTCTCGTAAGCCGCCGAGATTTCCGCGGGCGACGAGATGATCTGCCCGCCGCCGGGGAAATCGGGTCCGGGCACCTTCTCCATCAGACCCGCGTGGCCGAGCTTCGGATCGCGGATCATCGCGACGGCGGCCTGCGCGACTTCGCGCAGATTGTGCGACGGGATTTCCGTCGCGAGTCCGACCGCGATGCCCGATGCGCCGTTCAGCAACAGGAACGGCAGACGCGCGGGCAGCAGCTTCGGCTCTTCGAACGAGCCGTCGTAGTTCGGCATGAAATCGACCGTGCCCTGATCGATTTCATCGAGCAGCAAACGCGCGATGGGCGTGAGGCGCGCTTCCGTGTACCGCATGGCCGCCGCGCCGTCGCCGTCGCGCGAGCCGAAGTTGCCCTGACCGTCGATGAGCGGATAGCGCATCGAAAAATCCTGCGCGAGACGCACGAGCGCGTCGTACGCCGACTGATCGCCGTGCGGGTGATACTTGCCCAGCACGTCGCCGACCACGCGCGCCGACTTCACGGGCTTCGCGCCGGACGCGAGGCCCATCTCGCTCATCGCATAGAGAATGCGGCGCTGCACGGGCTTTTGTCCGTCGCAGACATCGGGCAGCGCACGGCCCTTCACCACGCTCACCGCGTAGTCGAGATAAGCGCGCTCGGCGTAATCGCCGAGCGTCAGTTGTTCGCCGTCCGGTGCGGTCTGTTCGGCGAAGAGATCGTCTGTGATTCCCATCGAATATCAATATCCGTTGTGTGTTGCCTGAGTCGAGCTTGGATTTAGATGTCCGCTTCGACTTCGTTGCCCTTCTCTTCGAGCCAGCTGCGGCGCGAGGCCGCTTCGCCCTTGCCCATCAGCATCGTCATGCGCGAGACGGTGAGATCGAAGCCGAGATCGCCGAGGCCGACGGGCAGGAGACGGCGCGTGTCGGGATTCATCGTCGTGTCCCAGAGCTGCTCCGCGCTCATTTCGCCGAGACCCTTGAAGCGGCTGATGGTCCACGCGGTTTCCCGCACGCCGTCCTTGCGCAGCTTGTCGAGGATGGCTTCGAGCTCGCCTTCGTCGAGCGCGTAGAGCTTCTGCGCGGGCTTCTTGCCGCGCGCGGGCGCATCGACGCGAAAGAGCGGCGGACGCGCGACGCACACATGGCCGCGTTCGATCAGTTGCGGGAAGTGTTTGAAGAAGAGCGTGAGCAGCAGCACCTGAATGTGCGCGCCGTCGACGTCCGCGTCCGACAGGATGCAGATCTTGCCGTAGCGCAGATTCGTGAGATCGATCTGATCGTCGGGACCGTGAGGATCCACGCCGATCGCCACCGCGATGTCATGCACTTCGTTGTTCGCGAAGAGGCGGTCGCGCTCCGTTTCCCACGTGTTCAGCACCTTGCCGCGCAACGGGAGAATCGCCTGAAACTCCTTGTCGCGGCCCATCTTCGCGGAGCCGCCCGCCGAATCGCCCTCGACGAGGAAAAGCTCGTTGCGCGCGATGTCCGTCGATTCGCAATCGGTCAGCTTGCCCGGCAACACCGCGACGCCCGAGCTCTTCTTCTTCTCGATCTTCTGGCCGGCGCGCGTGCGGGCCTGCGCCTGACGGATCACGAGTTCCGCGAGCTTCTTGCCGTACTCGACGTGCTGATTCAGCCACAACTCCAGCGCGGGCCGCGAGAACGACGACACGAGCTTCACCGCATCGCGGCTATTGAGACGTTCCTTGATCTGCCCTTGGAATTGCGGATCGAGCACCTTCGCCGACAACACGAACGACACGCGCGCGAACACGTCTTCTACGAGCAGCTTCACGCCTTTGGGCTGCAGGTTATGAATCTCGACGAAGTTCTTCACCGCCTGAAAAAGACCGTCGCGCAGGCCGGATTCGTGCGTGCCGCCCGCGGGCGTCGGGATCAGGTTCACATACGACTCGCGCAGAAGCGGCCCTTCCTCGCTCCACGCGACGACCCACGACGCACCCTCGCCTTCTGCGAAGGTTTCCTCGGTGTTCTTCGAGCTTTCCGCATAGCGCTCGCCTTCGAACAAGGGAATCAGCAGATCGCTGCCGCCCATGCCTTCGAGCAGATAGCCGCGCAGGCCGTCTTCATACTTCCACGTCTGACGCTCGCCCGTCTTCTCGATGACGAGCGCCACTTCGACGCCCGGCAGCAACACGGCCTTCGAGCGCAGGAGACGCTGCAATTCGCCGAGCGGCAGATTGGCGGAATCGAAGTATTTCGGATTCGGCCATGCACGCACGCGCGTGCCGCTTTTCTTGGCGCCGCGCTCGGCTGCGCGCGTCGTGAGTGCTTCGATGACGTCGCCGTTGGAAAACGCGAGTTGCGCGACCTTGTTGTCGCGCCAGACCGTTACTTCGAGGCGCGTCGCGAGCGCGTTCGTCACCGAGACGCCGACGCCGTGCAGACCGCCGGAGAACGTATAGGCGCCGCCCGCCGCTTTATCGAATTTGCCGCCCGCATGCAGCCGCGTGAACACGATCTCGACGACCGGCACGCCTTCTTCCGGATGCAGGCCGAACGGAATGCCGCGGCCATCGTCTTCGACGGACACGGAGTTGTCGTTGTGCAGCGTGACGATGATCTGCTTGCCGAAGCCGCCGAGCGCTTCGTCGGAGGCGTTGTCGATCACTTCCTGAATGATGTGCAGCGGATTCTCGGTCCGCGTGTACATGCCGGGCCGCTGCTTGACCGGCTCCAGGCCTTTGAGCACCTTGATCGATGCTTCGCTGTAGCCGGCTGCCTTGGCGTTCATGACGAGGCGTTTGCCTCGTTCAGTGCCTGTCGCCATTGCGCTGGATTTTTTCGTGGACATAGTTGAACGTTGATCCGGCTCTCGGGCGTTCTCGCGGAAAATGCCACAACGTGACGCCCGATCTGCCGGCGAATGCGTGATGAAAATGCCTGGCCGGATGCCGGTGCGGGAGGCGGAAAACCGCCCGCCGATCCGAGCCGCGCTAGGAGAATAGCGGTTTTCGCCCGCCGCGCCCACCTCGGACCGATAAAACGCGCCTACTTGCGTTTCGCTTCCAGCTCTTCCCAGCGTTCGAGCGCGACGAGCAATTCTTCTTCGATCGCCGCATGGCGCTCCGACAGACGCGCACCTTCCTTCGCGTCCTTCGCGAAGATCGAGCCGTCTTCGAGCCGCGCGCCGATCGCCTTCTGCTCTTGCTCCAGCTCGGCGATACGCCCCGGCAGCGCTTCCAGTTCGCGCTGTTCCTTGAACGACAGCTTCACCGTGCGCTGCGCGTTGCGGCCCGCGGCGCTTTCCTTCGGCGTGTCGTCCTTGGGCGCTTCCTTCGCGGTCTGACGCGCCGCGTCTTCCGCGATGCGCTCCGAACGTTCGCGCTGAATCTGCCAGTCGGAGAAGCCGCCGACATACTCGCGCCACATGCCGCCGCCCTCCGCGGCGAACACGGACGTCACCACGTTGTCGAGAAACGCGCGGTCGTGGCTCACGAGCAACACGGTGCCGTCGTAATCCGCGAGCAGTTCTTCGAGCAGTTCGAGCGTGGGAATGTCGAGGTCGTTGGTCGGCTCGTCGAGCACGAGCACGTTCGCGGGACGCGCGAAAAGCCGCGCGAGCAACAGGCGATTGCGTTCGCCGCCCGAGAGCGAGCGCACCGGCGAACGCGCGCGTTCCGGTGCGAAGAGGAAATCGCCGAGATAACTCATCACGTGCTTCTTCACGCCGTTCACTTCGACCCATTCGCTGCCGGGGCTGATGGTGTCAGCGAGCGATTTGTCGAGATCGAGCTGCGCGCGCATCTGATCGAAGTACGCGACCTGAATGTTGGTGCCGATACGCACGCGGCCTTCGTCGGGCTGCAGTTCGCCGAGAATGAGTTTCAGCAAGGTCGTCTTGCCCGCGCCGTTCGGGCCGACGAGACCGATCTTGTCGCCGCGCATCACGGTGGCCGTGAAGCGATCGACGATCGTGCGCTCGCCGTAGCGCTTCGTCACATCGGTCAGTTCGGCGACGATCTTGCCGGACTTCTCGCCCTGCCCGACATCGAGCTTCACGTTGCCCTGCACATTGCGGCGTTCGGCGCGCTCATTGCGCATTTCCACGAGCCGCGCGATGCGCCCGACGCTGCGCGTGCGCCGCGCCTCGACGCCCTTGCGAATCCACACTTCCTCTTGCGCGAGCAGCTTGTCGAACTTGTCCTGCTCGATCTTTTCGACTTCGAGCTGCTGCGCCTTCCTTGTCTGATACGCGCTGAAATTGCCCGGATACGACAGCAGACGCCCGCGATCCAGTTCGACGATGCGCGTTGCCACGCGATCGAGAAACGCGCGATCGTGCGTGATGAAGAGCAGACCGGTGCGCAACGTGACGAGCAGGTCTTCCAGCCAGCGAATGCCGTCGAAGTCGAGATGGTTGGTCGGCTCGTCGAGCAGCAGCACGTCGGGCTGCACGACGAGCGCGCGCGCCAGCGCCACGCGCTTTTTCATGCCGCCGGACAGGTCGCCCGCGCGCGCGTCGCCGTCGAGGCCGATTTGCGCGAGCGTCGTTGCGACACGCGTGCGCCAGTTCCACGCATCGCGCAAATCGAGCGCCGATTGCAACGCGTTCATGCGCGCGAGCAACGCGTCGTGCTGCACGCCTTCGGGCGTATCGGCGAGGGCGTGCGCGACGGCGTCGTACTCGTCGAGCAGTGCGCGCGCATCGGTCAGGCCGGACGCGACGACATCGAATACGGAGGCGTCGAGATCGAACTCGGGCTCCTGCGGCACATAGACGGTCGTGAGCTCGCTCTGGCGCGTGACGAGGCCGTCATCGGGCGCGGCGAGCCCCGCGACGATCTTGAGGAGCGACGACTTGCCCGCGCCGTTGCGGCCGATCAGCCCGACACGCTCGCCCGCTTCGAGCGAGAAGTCGGCGTGGTCGAGCAATGCGACGTGGCCGAACGCGAGCTGCGCGTCCGAAATGGAATAAAGCGACATGGGAAAACCGGATGAATGGCGAAGAATCGGCGACGAACACGACGACCGATGGAAGCGGCCATTGTACCGGGCGCCGCGCCCGACAACGCACGACGCACGCGGCTTACGCCGATCAGATGAGGCCTCGCAGCCCAAAAAACAGCAAGGCCGCCCGGATGCGATCCGTGGCGGCCTTCCCTTGTCTCGTGCCGGAAAAACGCGTTACTTCACATGCACCTTGATGGTCTGGCTCATTTCCGGCCCGTATGAGCGATGCGCGCCGTCGCCGAACTGCATCGTCAGCGTGTGATCGCCCGGCGGCAGCTTCACATCGGCTTCGGTCTGGCCCTTGCCGAAGTGCAGCGACGTGTCGTTCGCCGGAATCACGGTGCCCTTCGGCAGCGCCTTGCCATCGATCAGCAGATGGTGGTGGCCGGTGCCATCGGTCATCGTCCCCGCCGGCGCGATCGACATGCCGTCGACGCCGAACTTCACGTGCACGGGGCTCGTGACGGTTGCGCCATCCTTCGGCTCGATGAAATAGACGCGCGCCTGCGCATGCGCCGCACCGGCGTATTGCGCGAGCAGGATCGCGCCCGTCAGCATCGCACCCAAGACCTTTTTGTTCATCGTTTTCTCCATGTTGTGAAACCGGTCGCTGGCGCGAATGCGGCGCCCGAGACCCAAAAAGCATACACCGGGCTTTCGGTTTGGCGGAATCGGGACCATCCTGCGGACGGTGCTACCGGGGACGATCGCGCCGATTCCTGTAAGATGCCGGGTCGCCGCGCCGCGCATCGTCTTCGAGCGCACGCGGTCCGTTTATTTCTTTCGAATCAAGAGTCTGTCGTGAGCGAAGTCATCGAATTCAAGAGCTGGGTCTGCCTGATTTGCGGCTGGATCTATAACGAGGAAGACGGTCTGCCGGACGAAGGCATTCCCGCCGGCACCCGTTTCGGCGATATCCCCGGCGACTGGCGCTGCCCGCTGTGCGACGTGGGCAAGGCCGATTTCGTCGTCGTCGAGTTCTGATACTCACTGCTGTTTCACCGCGCCACCGCGATCAGTTCGCGGCTCGTTTCGTCCACCGGCGCGCGATTCCAGTCTCCGTACCAGTCGATACGCGCGAAACCCGCATCGGTCAGCAGGCGCGCGAGCGCGTCGAGCGTGCGGAAGCGTAGTTCGCTCGTGGCGCTCAGCGTATCTTCGGGCGCCGACGTGAAGCGATAGTACGTCGTGAACGCGGCGTGGCATGTCGTCGAAGGATCGGGTTGCGCGTGCAGTTCCTGCCACACTTCCACCGTTCGTCCGTCCGGCGCTTCGACGCATCTCGATGAGCGCTCGCGCGTCCAGTTTTCCCACGCCCGCGCCGCCGGATTGCGGCTTTCGAACGCGACCGCGCCGCCCGGCCGGATCGCGCGACGCGCAGCCTTAAGCGTCGCGAGCAACGCCGCGTCGTCGAGAAATATCTGTGCGACGTGGCCCGTCATCACGAGCAGATCCGCCATGCCGACGAACGGCAGCGCGCTCGCATCGCCTTCGATCCACGTCACCTTGTCGCCTCCGGGACGCGCCCGCGCGACACGCAGCATCTGCGGCGACGGATCGATCCCCGTCACGCGATGCCCGCGCTTCGCCAGTTCGCAGGCGAGCAGGCCTGTGCCGCAGCCCAGATCGACGACATGTTCCGCCGACTCGGCCAGCGCAAGATAGAACGCCGTATCGGACGCGAACGGATTGAGAACATCGTATAGCGCGACGAGGCGCGGATCGTCGTAGAGCATCAGCGGCTCTGGTACGCGAGGGCGTCGCGCATCGGCTGGCTGCCGACCATGATCGGGCCGGTGAACGGCGTATCGAGATCGAGGATCACGAGCACCGCCGATGCGATCGACAGCGCACCGAGCATGATCGTCACCAGCGAGAGCGCGTTGCGCGGCGCGATCAGCCCGAAGCACAGGAAGATGATGAGCAGCCAGCAGACGAGTATCCGGTCGAACGGATACGAAATCGATCCGTGCGCCTCCTCCACCAGCTTCCAGCGCAGCGCGATGAGTTGCTCGAAGCGCGCGGCGGCTTCGGCGGCAAGCTGGCGATGATAGTCATCGTGCGGACGGAGCAGGCGCACTTCGCGCTGAGCCTTGCTCAAGATTGCGCCGAGCGTGTTGTTCGCGAGGCTGTCGGTGTTCTTCGACGGCTCGACGTTCGGATATTCGCCAAGCGGGCGCGGCTCGTTCGGCCAGGTGCTCGCGAGCGCGCCCGCCGTGTACGAGCGCAGGAGTTCGCGTGCGTGATCGAGATCGGCGCCGTAATCGCGCATGGCGCGATCGAGTTCGATGATCGAGGTTGCGTAGCTGCGCATGTCGTTGTTCGTGGTGTCGAAGATGGTTTTCGCCGACGCCGTCAGAAGGCCGAGCACGAGCGCCGCGAACGTGACCAGCATGCCGACGAGCAACTGCACGAGTTGCACCGTCTCCTGCGCCTTGTGCTCTTCGGGCAGCAGCGGCCGCACGATCGCGCCCAGGCCCGTGCTGGCCAGCAGAAGAATGAAGACGAGCACCGCGGACTGGATTTCCGTCATGAGCGCGCGAGCCGAGATGGCATGAGCCGGAGTGGTCGCATTATCGGCGGGAAAGCGCTCGCGGTCCAATGTGAACCGGATGAGGAGGAAAGCGCGGCGGCAGCGGCAAGAAGGCCGCGAGGGCGGCATGTGGGATCGTGGTCCCCCCGGCAGGAATCGAACCTGCATCTAGCGCTTAGGAGGCACTCGTTCTATCCATTGAACTACGGGGAGTGGACCGCGCGTCGCCGACAGCGTCGGCAAGCGAGCGCAGAGTATAGCAAACGCTATCGGCGGCATCGGGGTCGGCGCGAAGAAATTCGAAAGCGGCGGCGCGCGTCGGAAAAAACCGTCCGGCTAGGGTTTGCACCTATCAAGTTTCGCTGAGCCGCGCCGCCATCGGAGTAATGGACCCATTCCCCGATACCAAGCCGCAGGGCGCGTTCTCGGCGTTGCTGGCCGACCAGGACCTGACGCACCTCGAAATGGTGCTGCGTCGTTCATTGTCGTGCGATCTAGGCGGGCCGTTGCTGCCGCCTTCGTACTGGCGCGAGCGGCTCGCATCCATCACGCGTCAGTCACATCTCTCTCACACGCAGATTCAGACCGTGCACCGGTTGTATCTGCATATCGACGCATTCGAGGCAACGGAGCGCGAACACGAGCAGCCGCCCGCCGTCGCGGCCGGCGGCGGAAAAGCTCAAAGCGCCTGAACGCGCTTCAATGCCGATGCCTCAGCCACCACTCGCGCAACGGATGCCGTTGCGCGTGGTCTCGCGTCGCCGCGCGCCTGCGATGTTCATCGCGCCAGTCCTGCGCGAGCAGCACGATGACGATCGTCGCCAGACACGCGAGCCCGACGAAAATGCTCGGAAAATCCCACATGACGTCCTCCTGCTTTTCCCTGGCGCCATGTATCGATTTTAGGTCACGCTTAGCCCCGCTTCACGCCGCCTGACGCGCGCGCTGCTGCTGTTGCGCGTGCGCCGCGAGCCGCACCGCCGCGTTGGCCGCGCCGTAGCCGTCGTAGCCGCCTCGCCGCTCGATCACTTCGAGGAAGAAGCGCTGATCGAGCTGCTCCGTATAGGCGTGGAAGAACTCGCCGCCGCGCTCGTCGCGGTCGTAGAGGATGTTGTGCTCGCGCATCTGGTCGATCTGATCGTCGGGCAGACCGAAGCGCGCGACGAGATCGTCGTAATAGTTGCCCGGAATGCGCAGGAATTTGACGCCGTCGGCTTCGAGGCGCGGAATCGCATCGAAGATATCCGGCGTGCTGAACGCGACATGGTTCAGGCCCGAGCCGCGATACGTCGATAACGACTCCGACACCGCCGTATACCGATCGACCGAAGCATTCAGCGCGATACGCACCGAGCCGTCGCGGCTTCGCACCGCGCGGCTGCGCACGAGGCCGTACGGATCGGGCACGAGCACGGCGGCCTCGGTCTCGAAGCCGAACGCGCTTCTGAAGAACAGCACCCATGTGTCGAGCGCGTCGGCGGGCAGCGACAGGCACACGTGATCGATGCGCGAAAGCGGTCCCACTTCGTACGGTCCGTCGATGTCCGTCAGGATGAAGTCGGACTCCCACAGCGTCGGGCCGCCGGGCGCTTCGTCGACGAAATAATCGAGGCTGCCGTCGGGCGACTGCACGCCCGGCACCACGCGCTCGTTCGGGCCGACTTGCCCCGAGAACGGCGCCGAGCCGTACGCGGCGGCGCGCTCGAACGCCTGCTTCGCGTCGTCGACGTGAAACGCCGATGCGCACAGCGACAAGCCATGCTTCTGAAAGAACGCGCTCGCGAACGAATCGGCTTCGGCGTTGAGCACGATCGACCCCGCGCCGTGCCGATACAACGCGACATCCTTCGAACGATGCTTGCCCGCGAGCCTGAAGCCGAGCCGGCCGAGCCATTGCGAAAGCTGCTCGCGCGTGGAGTCGTCGACGGCGAATTCGAGGAACTGGAAGCCGATGTGCTCCGGCGGCGCGGGCGGATTGAAGAGTTCGGGCGGCACGTCCTTGCCCGTGGAGACCATCAGTTCGCGCGTCTGCTCTTCCAGGAAACGCAGCGATCGATAGCCATCCGCCGCCGTGATCGCGGTCGGCGCGGCGCGAAAGCCATCGTTGAAGATTTCGAGCGACAGCGGACCCTTGTAGCCCGCTTCGAGCACGCGCGCCGTGAAGCCCGCGACATCGAACGCGCCCTGCCCCGGAAAGCAGCGATAGTGACGGCTCCATTCGAGCACGTCCATCGCGAGCACGGGCGCATCGGCGATCTGCACGAACGCGATGCGATCGCCCGGGATCGACGCGATCTCTTCCACCGAATCGCGGATCGACAGCGTATGGAACGTATCGAGCGCGAGGCCCAGATTCGGATGATTCACCGCGTCGACGAGCTTCCACGCGTGCTTGTACGAGTTCACGTAGCGGCCCCACGCGAGCGCTTCGTACGCGACGATCACGCCGGCGTCCGCCGCGATCTTCGCGAGCACGCCGAGCTGATCGACGAGCAGCGCGTCGTCGCGGATCGTATCGGGCGACACGTTGCTGCACACGAGAATGCGGTCCGTGCCGAGTTCGTGCATCAGTTCGAACTTGCGCTTAGCGCGCTCGACGTTTTTCGCGAGCCGCTCGGGGCTCACGCCGTCGAAATCGCGGAACGGCTGAAACAGATAGATCTCGAGACCGAGATCGGCGCACATGCGGCGCACGTCGGCGGGCGTGCCGTCGAAATACAACAGATCGTTCTCGAAGATCTCGACGCCATCGAAACCGGCCGCCTTGATGGCCCGCAACTTCTCGGGAAGCGTGCCGCTGATGGATACCGTTGCGATGGAAGTCCGGATTGAACGCAGCATCGCTGCCTCCTCGTTGCAATTCATTGAACGCGGGATGGATCGAAAGCGGTGCCTTCCAGTGTAGGCCGTCCGCATGACGGACGCGCGCAATCCATGTCATTCTGCGCGATAATAACAAACTAACTAGACCGTACAAATTAGTGAAAACACGAACCGACAAGCCTCGCGCGTGCGTTCACACTGCGGCCTATTCAATCTCGCACTGCAGCATGCAGTGCTCATCCATGCCGGAGCGCGCTCGCATGACCAACAAGACTTCGTATCTCATCGGCCTGATCGGTTCCGGCATCGCCGGTTCGCTCACGCCCGCCATGCACGAGAAGGAAGGCGGCAATCTCGGGCTCAGCTATGTGTATCGGCGCATCGACCTTCAGGCGCTCGCGCTGGAGCCGTCTGCCCTGCCCGATCTGCTCGTCGCCGCCGAGCGCATGGGCTACGACGGCCTGAACATCACGTATCCCTGCAAGCAAAGCGTGATCCCGTTGCTCGATGAGCTCGACCCCGACGCCCGCGCGCTCGGCGCCGTGAACACGGTGGTGCTGAAGGACGGCAAGCGCATCGGCTACAACACCGACGGCTCGGGCTTCGCCCGCGCGTTCCAGCGCGGCCTTCCCGGCGCGCCGCTGGAACGCGTGGTACAGCTCGGTGCGGGCGGCGCGGGCGCGGCCGTCGCGCATGCCGCCCTGTCGATGGGCACGCGCGAGCTCACGCTGTTCGATTCCGACGCGGCACGCGCCGCCTCGCTCGCCGCCGAACTCGCGGCGCGTTTCCCGGATCGCGTCGTGAAAAGCGGCGGCGACCTGCGCGAAACGCTCGCCAGCGCCAGCGGCCTCATCCACGCGACGCCGACGGGCATGGCGAAGCTGCCCGGCCTGCCGCTGCCGGCGGAGTATCTGCACAAGGAATTGTGGGTCGCGGAGATCGTCTATTTCCCGCTCGAAACCGAGTTGCTGAAAGCGGCGAAGGCGCTCGGCTGCAGCACGGTGAGCGGCGGCGGCATGGCGGTGTGCCAGGCGGTCGATGCGCTGCGCATCTTCACCGGCCGCGAGCCGGATGCCGAGCGTATGTTCGCGCATTTCCAGACCTTGCTGGAAAGCTGAAACGCCGATAGCCATGAAAAAACGGCGGCCTCGCGAGAGTGCCGCCGTTTTGCCATGCGCGCGAGGAAAAGCTCAGCCGTCGCGCCGCATGTAGCGCGACACCGCATCGACGATCATCTCGCGATGACGCGCCCGCGAACGCGTGCCCGACGGATCGCGCCCGAACGCCGCGCCCCACGTATGACGGTTCGCCACGCGGTGAAAACAGAACGAGCTGATCATCAGATGCAGGTCGATCGGATCGACGTCGTCGCGAAACTTGCCCGTCTCGACGCCGTGTGCGATGAGATCCTCGATGGTCTTGACGACCGTCGAATTGCGCGCCTTGAAGGTCTTCGATTGTTCGATGTACTTCGCGCCGTGGATGTTTTCGATCGTCACGAGGCGCACGAAATCGCGATGCTTGTCGTGATAATCGAACGTGAAGCCGACGAATTCGCGCAGCGCTTCTTCTGGCTCCATTTCCGCGAGCTGCAACTCCTGCTCGAGCGCGCGGATATCGCCGTAGACCTGCTCCAATACCGCTTCGTACAAGCCTTCCTTGCTGCCGAAGTAGTAGTACAGCATGCGCTTCGTGGTGTTGGTGCGCTCCGCGATGGCGTCGACGCGCGCGCCCGCGAGGCCCATCGCCGAAAACTCCTGCGTGGCGATGTCGAGAATGTTCCGCTTGGTCTCCTCAGGGTCGTACTTGCGCCGCCCTTGCTCCGTAGTCGACGAGGGCGCAGCAGTCGCGGCCTTGCTTCCTTTTTTCATTTTTCTGTCTGAGAACGGCATTGAAAATCGATTCTAGCACGCGCTTTCGACGCATCCTCGCCATAACAGGCGCTCAATACGGAGGGCTTCACCTATAATTTTTTCACCCTGCAGACAAACCGAAAATCATATGCGCATCAAGCGTTCGCTCTTTCTGGCTCCCGCCATTCTGGCCACCTGGTGTCTCTGCGCGACGGCGCAGACCGCGATGCCGCCAGGCCATCCGTCGTCGAAACAACTGATGGCCGCGGAAGGCGTGATGACGAGCGCGAACATCGCGCGCGGCGCGGCGGATGTCTGTCATATCGATGCCGCGAAAGTCGCGCGCTTTAAAGACGTCGTCCATACGAGCTACCCCGACGCACCCGATTTCGACGGCGAATGGAAGCTCGGTCTCGCGCAGGCGCAACCGACCGTCGATCGCTTCGAGAAGCTCAAGACGAGCAATCCGTCGGAGTATCAGAAGCAGATCGGCGAGGCGTGCCCGGCGCTCAATCGCGGCATCGACGAAGTTACGCAGCAGTAATCACGCGTTCTTGCCGTCGTAGTGCGCGCGTTTTTCCGCGTACATCGCGGCGTCGGCGCGTTGCAGCATCGCTTCGAGCCGCTCGCCCTCGTGCGCGGTGGCCGCGCCCATCGCGAAAGAAAGCGGATTGCCCGAATAGAACTGGTTGTTCACTTCGAGCAACTGGCGAATGCTCTCGATCACCGCGTCGCCGCCGCGCTCGTCGGTGCCTGGCAGAAGAATCATGAACTCGTCGCCGCCGATGCGCGCCGCCTGGAACGGCTTCTCCACCGCCTTGGCGAGCACTTCGCCCGCGCGGCGCAACAGCGCGTCGCCGGCGGCGTGGCCGAGCTGGTCGTTGACGCCCTTGAGCCCGTTCACATCGACGGCGATCGCCGTCACCGGGAACGGGCCCTTGCGTTCGAGGCGATTGATTTCGTCGATATAGAACGAGCGGTTCTTGAGTTTCGTGAGCACGTCGTGCTTGCCAAGGAATTCCAGATACGCTTCGGCCTTCTTGCGCGCGGTGATGTCCGTCAGCGCGACGAGCACGAGATCCCAGCGCGCCTCATGTCCCGGAAACACCGAGAACTGCAGATGCACGTGCACCTCGTTGCCTTCGAGCGAATAGTTGAGCACCTCGCGCTGATGGAAGAGCTTGCCGTCCCACAGATCGATCAACTGTTCCTGGAAGTGCTGCTGCATGTCGTCGCGGAACACATCGGGCAGGCGCGCGAGCAGCGTCGCCTTGGTCGGCGCGGCGAACATGCGCAGCGTGTGCTGATTCACGTCGAGCACGTGAATCTCCTGCATGCAGCGCTCGACGAACTCCGGATGAACATTCGTGAACGTGCGAAAGTCGACGATGCCGCGCTCGCGCACATCGTCCAGCAGCGACTTCACGGAACTGAAGTCTTCCACCCACAGCGACACCGGCGAATGCTCGAAGAGCCCGCGCGCATAGAGCTCGCTCGCGGCGGCCGTGCGGCGCATCGCTTCGAGTTCGGTGATGTCCTCGATGGTGACGAGCACGCGCGTCCACGTGTCCTCGTGGCCCGGCAGAACAACCGCCTTGAGCAGCACGTCGAGGCGCTTGCCGTCGAGCGTGTAGTTGACCGTCTGGCTCACGAAGCGCGACTTGCCGGACCATAACTGCTCCAGTTCGTCGATGTGCGTGGTGAGCATGTCGTCGCGGAACACGCGATCGAGGTTCTGCACGAGATCATCGACATCGCTCGCTTTGAAGAGCGAGAGCGTGCGCTGATTGACCTTCACGACGCGAATGCGTGACGAACATTCGGCGATGCGCTTGGGATTTTCGGCGAGAAACGCGCGCAGGTCCGCGACGCCCGCCGCGCGCCAGCGCTCGAACTGCTCGCGTACGGCGCTGAAGTCCTCGAGCCAGAGCGACACGGGCGCGAGGTCGAACATGTCGGCATCGTCCTCCGGCACGCTCGCCGGCGTGAATTGACCGGCAGCGCGGCGCGGGTCGTTTGGCATGGTCATCCTTTCGGCTCGCGCCGGCTCAAAATGGTCCCTGGTTGAGGCCTGAATTCATCTCATTATTGTAGCGCGCGCCGTATTTCCGGGGCCGAATCGCCCGTTTGCACATGCGCGCCGTGGCGTTCGCGCTCATGCCGGATATCGGGGGCGGATGCTACACTCGATTGGCCATGCCCTTGCCCGCGCGTGTTCTAGGTCGCGCAGTCTCGGGCACGTTTGCTGCACGGCTCGGATGACCGCGACATCGCGCGGTCCGATGCGCTGTGCCGCATCCATCCACATCGCTATAAGAAGGAGGCACGACTCTCATGGCTGATTTCCGCATCTGGTCCGACGAATTTCCGGCGAACGGTTTCATGACGCACGCGCAGGAATTCGACCAGCAAGCCTTCGGCGGTTCGGGCGAGAACATTTCCCCGGCGCTGCAATGGGAAGATCCGCCCGCCGATACCCGCAGTCTCGCGCTCACCGTCTACGATCCCGACGCGCCCACCGGCAGCGGCTTCTGGCACTGGATCGTCGTCAACATTCCGGCCGATGCGCGCTCGCTGCCGCGCAATGCCGGCAAGGCCGACGGCAGTCTGCTGCCGCAAGGCGCGCTACAGCTTCGCAACGACTACGGCACGGTCGGTTTCGGCGGCGCGGCGCCGCCGCGTGGCGACAAGCCGCATCGCTATATCTTCCGCATCCATGCGCTGTCGGCGGAGAGCCTGCCGCTCGACGGGAACGTGACCAATGCGGTGGCGCGCTTCATGACTCATCTCAACGAGATCGATTCGGCGACCTACACCGGCCTTTACGAGTTGAAGTAAGCATCAAGACGTGGCGCGGACCCCTGCGGCCGCGCCGGCGTACAAGCCATTTGAAAACGGCGCGTCTTACAATGCGCCGCTTGCCACTGCCCGCCCATCGATGGATTCCGACCAAGGTCTGCCGCTGCCCCAGCGATACTGGGCCATTGCCGTCGTCGCGCTCGGCATCACGCTCGCGGTGCTCGACGGCGCCATCGCCAATGTCGCGCTGCCGACCATCGCGCGCAATCTGAACGCCTCTCCCGCCGACTCCATCTGGGTCGTCAACGCCTATCAGCTCACGATCACCATCTCGCTCTTGCCGCTCGCCTCGCTCGGCGACCGCATCGGCTACCGGCGCGTGTATATGGCGGGGCTCGCGCTCTTCACGGTGTCGTCGTTCGCGTGCGCGCTGTCCGGCTCGCTCGTCGCGCTCACCATCGCGCGCGTCGTGCAGGGCTTCGGCGCGGCGGGGATCATGAGCGTGAACACGGCGCTCGTGCGCATCATCTATCCGCACGATCAGCTCGGGCGCGGCGTGTCCATCAATGCGACGGTCGTCGCCATCTCGTCGGTGATCGGGCCGACGGTCGCCTCGGGCGTGCTCTCCGTCGCGACCTGGCCGTGGCTCTTCGCGATCAACGTGCCGATCGGCGTCGTGGCGTTCGCGATCGGCTGGAAGTCGATGCCGCGCACGCCGGGACATCGGCAGCCGTACGACTACATCAGCGCGATCATGAACGCGCTGTTCTTCGGCCTCGCGATCGTCGCGGTCGATGGCTTCGGGCACGGCGAGCATCGTCCGTATGTGATCGGCGAGATCATCGTGACGGCGGTCATCGGCTATTTCTTCGTGAAGCGGCAACTGACGCAAAGCGCGCCGCTTCTGCCCGTCGATCTGATGCGCATTCCGGTGTTCGCATTGTCGGTCGGCGCGTCGGTGTGTTCGTTCTGCGCGCAGATGCTCGCGTTCGTTTCGTTGCCGTTCCTGCTGCAGAACAATTTCGGCATGAGCCAGGTCGAGACGGGCTTTCTGATGACGCCGTGGCCGCTCGTCATCGTGTTCGTCGCGCCGCTCGCGGGCGTGCTCGCGGATCGTTATCCGGCGGGGCTGCTCGGCGGCATCGGGCTCGCGATCCTGACCGTCGGGCTGGTGCTGCTCGCAAGCGTCGGCGCGCATCCGGACGCGTTCGATATCGCGTGGCGCATGGCCGTCTGCGGGCTGGGCTTCGGCCTCTTCCAGTCACCCAACAATCGACAGATGCTCGCCGCCGCGCCGCGTCATCGCAGCGGCGGCGCGAGCGGGATGCTCGGCACCGCGCGCCTCACCGGGCAGACGCTGGGCGCGGCGCTCGTCGCGCTGATCTTCGGCGTCGCGCCGAAGCAGGGTCCGGTGATCGCGATTGCGGTCGCGGCGGCGTTCGCGGCCGCCGCCGCCGTGGTCAGCGTGCTGCGCCTCACCGGCAAGCGCAGCATCGAGCCCGCCTGATTCGCCCTTTTCCTTCGCGTCCCCGGCAGCTCGCTGGGCACAGCCTTTGCTGAAACCTCGAAAATGGATTTCGCCCACGCGGAATCTTCGAAAACAGCAACGAAGGAGTGTGTTCATGGGCAATTCCCTCAACGGTTGCAAGGTCGCGATTCTCGCCGTCGATGGCTTCGAGCAGGCCGAACTCGTCGAGCCGCAACGCGCGCTCAAGGAAGCCGGCGCGCAGGTGGATATCGTGTCGCAGAAGCCCGGCCAGATCCAGGGTTTCAAACACGTCGACAAGGCTGACAAAGTGAACGTCGATGTCACTTTCGACGCCGCCAACGCCGCCGATTACGACGCGCTCGTGTTACCCGGCGGCGTCGTCAACAGCGACGCGATCCGTCTCGATGCGAAAGCGCAAAGCTTCGTGAAGGAAGCCGATCAGGCGAAGAAGCCGATCGCCGTGATCTGTCACGGCGGCTGGCTGCCGATTTCGGCGGGCATCATCGCGGGCCGCACGATGACGAGCTGGCCGAGTCTGCAGGACGATGTTCGCAACGCGGGCGGCACATGGGTCGATCAGGAAGTGCAGATCGACGGCAATCTCATCACGAGCCGCAAGCCCGACGATCTGCCCGCATTCAACAAGGCGCTGATCGAAGCGCTGGGAAAGGCGCGCGCCTGATCCATCGCACCGGAGCGAAGCCGATGTCGAGACTATTGATCTCACTTACGTTGTCACTGGCCGCAATTTCTGTGTCTGTGCCAGTCGCGCAGGCTCAAAGCGAAAAGCTCTCGCCGATCGATCAGCAGTTTCTTCAGGACGCAGGTCAGGCGGGCGCGACCGAGCTTGCCGCGAGCAAGCTCGCGCTCACGCACGCGAGCGACCGGCAGGTACGGGAATTCGCACAGCGAATGATCGTCGATCACACGAAACTCGCGCGCAATCTGGACGTGCTCGCGAAGCGTCACGGCATCACCGCGCCGGCCGCGGCGGATTCATCGCTGATCGGCAGTCTGCAAAATCTCCAGGGCGCGGAGTTCGACAAGGCCTATATTGAAAAGGTAGCCATGGACGGACATCAGAAGGCCGTCGCGCTCTTCAGGAAGGAAAGCGAAAGCGGCAACGACACCGCGCTGAAGGCGGCGGCAGCCAAGGCGTTGCCGGTCATCAGCCATCACTACGAGATGGCGCAGCAGCTCGCGAAAGCGAAGGCGGCGTCATGAGCGTCGCGTATGTCGCCCGACGCGTGGCGTCTCCCCGTTCCGCTTCCCGTCCCGCCTATGAGGACTCGACCATGCACATCACGTTTGCAGACGAAGCCCCCGTTTTCGACGGCGACGACCTCGCCATTCACTTTGCCGCGCTCATCGACGGTGAGCCGGTCGTATGTTCGATCACCGCCGAAGCGCTCGAAGATCACTTCGGCGCGAAGTCGGCTCGCGAGGAAGATCTGCTCGATGCATACGCGCGCGGCACGGCACGCATTCGCGCAGTGTGCGCCGAAGTGCTCGACGACAACGGCGGCCAGCCCGCCGTGCTGAGAAGCGGATTGTTCCGCGTCGCCGGCATGGAGCCGGACTGAGCCGCTCACGCAGCGCAACGCATCCAATCACCCAAGCCAACAAGGAGGGAACATGTCACTGATCATTGCGGGCCGATTTCAGACCTTTCGCGCGGCCGAATCGGCAGCCCAGAAGCTCTTCGCGAAAGGCTTCGTGGAAGAAGACGTGACGCTCTTCTTCGTCAATCCGAGCGGCCAGCACGCGCGCTATCCCGTCGGCGGCGATGTCGGCACCGATGCGGGCGCGAGCGCGGCCCCCAAAGGCGCCGGCAAGGGCGTGACGATCGGCGCGGTCGCCGGTGCGGTGGTGGGTGCGGCGATCTTCGCGGTGTTTCATGCGCCGCTGCTCGTCTCGGTGATCGCGGCGGGCGTCGGTGCTTATGTGGGATCGCTCGTCGGCGCGATGTCGCATACGAAGAAGCCGAAGGACGCCGCGCACGCCGAGGAGCCCGCGCGACATGCGGGTGTCCTCGTCGCGGTGCATGTATCGCCGGAATCGCAGGATCAGGCGGCCGCGGCGCTGCGTGAGGCGGGCGGTATCGATATCGAGCGTGCGTCGGGACGATGGAAACAAGGTCGCTGGAGCGATTTCGATCCGCTGCAGCCGCCGCATCCGGTGGGTGAGTTCGCGCACACGCGCGCCTGATTTCTCGCTGTGCCCGATGACGACGCCCGCTTCTCGCGGGCGTTTGTTTTTCTTGCGTGTCAGACCCAGGGCGTGTGCGTTCGATTCGCCGGCAGATTTGCGCGCAGACGGCATTCGGCGGGCAGCACACGCGCCTTGCTTTCGCTTACGGCGGGCGCTTCGCAGATACGCCCATAGTCCGCATGCGATGCCTGCACGGGATGCTCTTCGATGACGTGCTGACGCACATGCAAGGTCAGCGCGGACGCCGCCATCGCCACAAGGATCAGAAACTCGCGATGCGCGAGCCGGTTCAAGAAATTCACTGCGCTCTCCTGTTGCCGTGTTCTGCGCGCGTCTCGAATCGGATGCGCGCTGTAATGCCGTGTCGGCAGCAAATCACATGCCCTTCCGCGAACGATGCGGGCACGCCGCGTGCGTATTGAATCGGCGAGCCGCATCCCGCAGGGAGGCTGCGCAGTGGCAATGTCGAAACCAATGGGAGGTGTTATATGAGCACGAACGTCGTATCGGTACTCAACGATCTCGTCGAAACCTCGAAGGACGGGGAAAAGGGTTTTCTCAAGGCCGCAGAGGATACGCGTGATCCAAGCCTCAAGCTGCTATTCCAGAATCGCGCGCAGAAGTGCGCGGAAGGCGCGCGCGAGCTACAGGACGTGGTCGCGCAGCTGGGCGGAAAGCCCGAAACCGGCGGATCGGTGGCCGGCGCGCTGCATCGCGGCTGGGTCGATGTGAAGTCGGCCGTGAGCGGCCATAGCGATCACGCGATTCTCGCCGAGTGCGAGCGTGGCGAGGATGCCGCGAAGAAGAACTATCGTCAGGCGCTGGACAAGGATCTGCCTGCCGATGTTCGCGCGATCGTCGAACGCCAGTATCAGGGCGTGCTGGAAAATCACGATCGTATCCGCGATCTGCGCGATCAGTACGCAGCCGCGAAGTCCTGAAGCGATTGATGCAAAAGCGGCCCGATGACGATCGGGCCGCATGAACGCAAACGGCCGCGCGATGCGGCCGTTTGTTTGTCGAGCGTCAGGTTACTGCGGCTGACCCTTGTCGTTCGTGCCGAGCGCCGAAGCCGCCGCCGCTGCCGACGCGCCCTTCAGCTTGTGCGCCTTGTCCTGCTGATGCAGATAGGTGCCCTTCTGCTTCTTCGCATGCGCGCCAGCATCCGCGCCTGCCGTGGCCGCATCGGACGCTGCCTGCGCAAACGCCGCCGTCGAGAATGCCAGCGCGAGCGCGCCGATCAATGCCATCTTTTTCGTCTTCATGAAGAGCTCCTGTTTTGCCGGGGCCTCTGAACGCCGGGCTACTGCGCATTCGTGAGCCACCTGTGTGAGTGCCGCCCTGAACGGTCGTACTCGTTTTTAAGTTTCGAAGTGCTGCGAGGTGATGCGCACTGCGTGAAGCATCATGCGTGAACGTGCGACTGAAGCATCGGGCGATGCGACGCGAACCCTAGCCTCCATGCGAGAACCCGCGCTTCGTCCGATTCATCGCCGCTGATGGCGAATCGTCGAACCCCGCGCGGGTTCCGTACTGCTGGCACTCAACCGCGGCCCGCCGTGGCGAAGCCGGGCATACGAACTATGCCATTACTTGGCGGCAATTTTAAGATGGTTCTTCACGGAAGCAACACCCGACACGTTCGAGACGACTTCTTCGGCGGCGGTCTTGTCTTCTGCCGACGGCACCGTGCCCGTCAGCGATACCACGCCCGAATGCGTCTTCACGTGGATGTGCGTGGACTTGACGTTCTTGGCGCCGAGCAACTCGGCCTTGACCTTCGTGGTGACGGCGCTGTCGTCGACCTTCTGGCCCATCGACGTGCCGGAACCGCTCGTCGACGACGCCGCAGTGGTTTGCGCGCCGACGTTGAGCGCGAACACGACACACGCGATACCACCGGCTGCCTTCAGGAATTGAGTCGTCTTCATGGCAATACTCCCATTTTTTCGATTTTGGTCTGGCGCCCCGTTCGCCTTTTTCGTGCGCGAGGCGGCTCTGCGATCACGTCCGCGCCGTAGCACGCGGATCGTGAACTTCGTACCGCAACTTGCGTGCCGGATCGATCTCAACCGCTATCCACGCGCCGCAAAAGCACGCTGAAAACGCCGCGCGGCAAGGCGTGCGTGCGTCTGCGAACAAATCTTCGACGGTTGCAAAATCGTCCGCCGCAGCGCACGCGACGCCGCCCGAAACGCGCGGCGCTTTTGTCTGAGCGCGTGTAAAAACTGCGTGAAACCCGCGTGTCGAACAGTCCGGAAACGCCGGGCGGACTGCAAAAAACGTAGACGCGGCGCGAGCTTATCGAACGATGGCACGGCTGTTGCTTTACTGATCCGCAAACCAGCCCACTACGTCTAGAACAATCGAGGATTAGCAAGCAATGCCGCCTACACTCGAACTCCGCGCGAAACAAACCCTCGCGCTTACGCCGCGTCTGCAGCAGTCCGTGCGTCTCCTGCAACTCTCGTCCCTGGAGTTCCAGCAAGAACTGCGCAACGCGCTCGACACGAATCCCTTTCTCGAATACGACGAGTCGCAGACCGAAGACAACGCCCTCGGCGCCGATAACGGCAGCTCGATGGGCGAATCGGCCTCGTCGACCACGGACAGCAACACCGCCGAAGCCCCGCTCGCGTCCGAATCGAACATGGAAAGCGAGCAAAGGGCCGATTCGGAATCGCGCGACGACTCCATGAACGAGTTCTCGTCCGATCCGTTCGGACGCGGTTCGTCGCGCAACAACGGCGACGGCGAAGGCTCCGATCCGGCGGACTGGGTGCGCATCGAGCCGTCGCTGCACGAAACGCTCCACGATGCATTGCGGCTCTATCAGTTGAACGAGCGCGATCGCGCGATTGCGCAACTCATCATCGAAGCACTCGATGATGACGGCTATCTGCGCCAGGAATTGAGCGAGCTCGCGAATGTCGTCGAGATCGAACCCGCGCTGCACGAGGACGAACTCAACATCGCGCTCAAGCTCGTGCAGTCGCTCGACAAGCCGGGCGTCGGCGCGCGCAATCTCTCGGAATGTCTGACACTGCAGCTCGAAGCGCTCGAAGAGGACACGCCGGGACGCGCGGTTGCGCTCGAGATCGTCGGGCATCATCTGGAGCGTCTTGCGCGGCGCGAGCAGGCCGAGCTGCAGAAGAAGATCGGCTGCAGCGCGGATGAACTGCGCGTCGCTTGCGCGCTCGTGCGCCGCCTCGATCCGAAGCCGGGCGAGAACTACGGTCAGAGCGAGGACAACTACGTGGTGCCCGACGTCATCGTGCGTCCGGTGAAGAAGCAATGGGTCGTGACGATCAACCCGGCCGTGCTGCCGCGCGCGCGTATCCATCGCATGTACGCGGAGCTTTTCGCGCAATCGGCCGGCGCAAGTCGCTCGCCGCTCGCGCAGCAATTGCAGGAAGCGCGCTGGCTGATCCGCAACGCGCAGCAGCGCTTCACGACGATCCAGCGCGTTGCCGAATGCATCGTCTCGCATCAGAAGGCGTTCTTTGACTACGGCGAGATCGCGCTGAAGCCGCTCGTGCTGCGCGATGTCGCCGATGAGCTCGGCCTGCACGAATCGACCATCTCGCGCGCCACGGGCAACAAGTACATGTCCACGCCGCGCGGCATCTTCGAGTTCAAACACTTCTTCCCGCGCGAATTGAGCACGGAAAGCGGTGGCACATGTTCGGCCGCGGCGGTGCGCGCGCTGCTCAAGGAAATGATCTCGAAGGAGAACACGCGCGATCCGCTGTCCGATGTGAGTCTCGCGAAGATGCTCGCGGATCAGGGCGTGATCGTCGCCAGGCGCACGGTGGCGAAGTATCGACATCTCATGAAGGTGCCGCCCGCGGAACTGCGCCGTCAGGCATGATGGTTTCACGCTCTCAAGCGCTCGGCGACGACCCGGTCAAGCGAGGCGCCTGAGCGACAGGAGCGTAAGTGACAGGCCGTCCGTTCTCGGACGGCCTTTTTTTGTCCGCGATCAGCGCCACCCCGACGCCCGATGCGTGCGCTTTCTCGCGGCCGTCGCCGAAAGCTCCGCGCCGAGCAGAAACACCGCCGCCGAGTAATAAAGCCACATGAGGATGATCGCAAGCGACCCCGCCGCGCCGAACATGTTCGCCGTGCCCGCGTGCGCGAGATAGAACGCGAAGAGCCGCTTGCCGCCTTCGAAAAGCAGCGCGGCGGCGGTCGCGCCGAGCGCGGCATCGCCCCAGCGCATGCGCGTCGTCGGCAGAAACTTGAGCAGCACGGTGAAGGCGACCATCAGCACGCCGATGGATATCGCGCGCCGCGTGAGGCCTGACAGCACAATGAACGGACTGCCGTCGCCGAGCACCCAATGGCCGAGTATTTCGACGAGCGCATCGAGCACGAGCAGGATCGCGACGAGCAAACCGGAGCCGACCACGAGTCCGAACGACATCAGCCTCACGCGCAGCAGCGTGACGATGCTCTCGCGCGTGCTCACGGCGGGCGTCGGCCAGATGACATTGAGCGCGCTATGCAACGACGAGAACGTCGCCGACGCGCCGATCAGCACGCCCGCGAGCGAGAGAATCGCCGTGCTGCGCGCGATGTCCGCATGCCACGCGTTCGCGACGATTGCCTCCAGCGTGTGAGCCGCGTCCACGCCCACGACACCGCTTATCTCGTCGAAGAGCCGCCCTTGCACGGCATCGGCGCCGAAGAACACGCTCGCCACCGCGATCACGATGACGAGCGTCGGCGCGAGCGAGAACGCGGCAAAGAATGCGATCGACGCCGAGAACATCAGGCAATGATCCTGCGACCATTGCATGATCGGATCGACGATCCACGAAAACCAGCCGAACCGCGACGTGCGGCCCGAAGCGACAGGCGCGGATTGAGTGGCGGAGACGTCCTGATCCATCGGCGGAAAGCGTGAGCGCGGCTTGAAGTGTCAATCGACGATGTTAGCCCCGCGCTGCGAATCGTGTGTAAAAAACGGCGCGCTTCCACTGGAAGCGCGCCGCGTTCATGTTGCGTTGTCCCGCTGCGTATCAGGGTCTCAGGGTCTCAGGGTCGATCGTCGGCCGGGTCGGCGTCCTCGTCGGCGAGGCCGCGGGCTTCGTCCTCGATCTCGTCGGGCAGGATATCGGCGTCGGCTTCCAGATTGTTGTCGCCGTCCGCCGACGCGGTCTCGCCGGTGCCGAAGCGGTCCGTATCGCTGTTCAGTTCGGCTTTGGACTGGCCGAGCGCGTGCGCGTCGAGTTCATCTTCGATGTCGCCCGGATAGCGCTTTTCGCCCTGCACGTCCGAGCCGCTGTCCGACGAGTCGCTCGGGCCGAGCGCCCCGGTGCCGTGCCCCTTGCCGTACTCCGCGCCGTCGTCTTCGGGCGGGTTCAATGTACTTCCGCTCATCATGACCTCCTGGGATCGTGTCGATGATGAATCCGCAAGTCCCGTTCCGCGATCTCCGGCTTGGCGCATGAAAAAACCCCGCGCTTCTTTTGAGGCGCGGGGCTGTATGTGCAAAACGAGATTTGGCGCGGGCTCAGGCCTTCGCCGCCGGGCGCTTGGCGCCGGTCGCGCCCTGCCTCACCGTATTGACGGTTTTTTCGGTCACCGATGTCGCTGTCGCGACGCTGCGCAAGTCCGACAGGAACGAATCGCGCCATACCGAAAGATTGTTCTCGCGCAACGGCGCCATCATGTCCGCGTGACGCGCCTGACGCTCGGCGAGCGGCATCGACAGCGCGCGCTCCAGTGCCTCGGACATCTGCGACAGATCGAACGGATTGACGACGAGCGCGCCCGGCAATTGATCCGCCGCGCCCGCGAATTGCGACAGAACGAGCGCGCCCGGATCGGCCGGATCCTGTGACGCGACATACTCCTTCGCGACGAGATTCATGCCGTCGCGCAGCGGCGTGACATAGCCGACCTGCGAGAGACGGAACAGCGCCATCAGCAGATTGCGCTCGTATTTGCGGTTCAGATACTGGATCGGCGTCCAGTCGAGCTGGGCGAAACGCCCGTTGATGCGGCCCGCCTCGCCTTCCAGATTCTGGCGGATGCGCTGATAGGTCTGCACGTCCGAGCGCGTCGGCGGCGCGATCTGCACGAGCGACACGCGGCCATGCCAGCCGGGCGCGTTCAGCAAAAGCCGCTCGAACGCCTGAAAGCGCTCGACGAGACCCTTCGAATAGTCGAGCCGGTCGACGCTCATGATGAGCTTGCGCCCGTGCATGCTGTCGCGCAGGCTTTTCACCTGCTTGCGGTTCGCGAACTGGTCGGCGGCCTTCGCGATGGCGTCCGGATAGATGCCGATCGGATATGCGCCCACTTTCAGCATGCGGCCGAACGCCTGCAGCATGCCGTCGTCTTCGTTGAAGTGGCCGCGGCTCGTGCGCTCCACATAATCAATGAAAGACTGCTTGTCGTTGTCGGTCTGGAAGCCAACGACGTCGTACTGGCACATCGCCGCGATCAGTTCCTCGTGCGGCGGCACCGTGCGCATAATTTCCGGCACCGGAAACGGAATGTGCAGAAAGAAGCCGATCGGATTCGCGACGCCGAGCTTTCGCAACTCCTGCGCGAACGGGAGCATGTGATAGTCGTGCACCCAGATGATGTCGTCGGGCTTGAGCATCGTCTTCAGCTTCGTGGCGAGGCTGGCATTGACGCGCATATAACCCGCATATTCCTCGCGATCGAAGCGCGAGAGATCGTTGCGATAGTGAAAGGTCGGCCACAGCGTGGCGTTCGAGAAACCTCGGTAGTACTGGTCGTAATCGCGGCGCGTGAGTCCGACCGTCGCGTAGGTCACTTTGCCGCCTTTCTCAACGACCGGAGCGCCCGCCTCGCCGACGATCTCGCCGCTCCATCCGAACCACACGCCCCCAGTCTCCTTGAGCGCATCGAGAACGCCGATCGCGAGGCCGCCCGCGCTGGGCTTGCCTTCCTGGATCGGTGCGACGCGATTCGATACCACGATCAATCTGCTCATTACAGCATCACCTCATCAGTTGTCGTTGCATGCTCGAATTGGCGATCAAGGGTATGCAAAAGCTGTGCCTTTTTGTGGGTATTTGTAAATGAAAGTTTGTATGAAGATGTTACGGACGAACGAAAATACGCGGCGAACGCACGCCGCGTAGAAATTTTTATTCTTGTGCCGGGTGCGTCCGCCGGCCGGTAATCACGAGTCCTGCTCGGAGCCCAGGTCGCGTTGATAGTCGATCCCTTCGCGACGCACGCCGCCCTGATTGTGCTCGCCATCGGGCGGCACGCCAGGCGCGGGGCGGTTCTGGCCGGCGGGATCGTGATCGGCGGGCGGCGCCGATGCGCCCTGGGCGCCGGCTGCCTTGGCGGCTTCGGCGCGCGCTTCGCGCTTGGAAGAATGACGCGCGGAGCGTCGGAGTGCGGGATGCCTCATGATGCCTCCAGAGAAGAAGGCCGTCGCGATAGTGACGTCGGCGGCGTCGGACCGTTGCGCTTGGGCAAGCGCGGCTTCAGAAAAAGCGACCGGCGACAGAACGTGTCGCCGGTCATAGTTGCACCATCCGTTGTAATCTCTACGCTGCGGATGGAAACTTATTCAGACCTTGCACGAATTCTGGGCATTGTCCAACGTCTGCAGTCCTGCGTCCTTCTGCGTTGCTAATACACGTGCGGCGTTTCGCCCGGCCCCGGCGGCGGATCGCCGATCGGCTGCGACGGCGGCTCGGGCGGCTCGCGCGTCGGATCCGGATTCGTGTCGGGCGGAATCGGCGTGGGCGGCGGCTGGTCGGGCGGCGTTACCGGCGGGTCCGGCGGCTGCGGCGTCTGTGCTTCGATACGATGAACATCGGAAGCGCGACTGGACGGGCTGTGTGGCATGGCGGGCTCCTTGCGGTCTTGTGATCGTACTTTCGCCATCCGTCGGCGCCTGCGCGCCACGCGCGGATGTCATTCGATCGGCAGCAAGGGGCATGCCCCTCATCAGTCTCCGTTGCGCATCTCCTGTCACATTATCGGCGTAGAAAACGCGCCTGCCAATGAAAAACGCCTGCGCACTTTAAAAGCCGCAGGCGTTGTTTTCGTCTAAAGATAAGCGACGTTCAGGTATTTTCGCTATCTGCCTCGTTCATGTCGCCGCCTTCTCCGACAGCAGCCTTGTTCGCGTCCTCGCCGTACTCGACGAGCCGGTTATAAAGCGTTTTCAGGCTGATGCCGAGGATTTCGGCGGCGCGCGTCTTCACGCCGCCGCACTGGTCGAGCGTGGCGAGGATGAGCTGACGGTCGGCCTGCGCGAGCGACGTGCCGAACGGAATGGTCACCGCCGTGCCCGCCGATGGCTTCGACAGCGAAATCTGCAGCGGCACCGTGGCCGTGCTGTCCGAATCCGTCGCCGACATGATGTACGCGCGCTGCACGTAGTTCTTCAGCTCGCGCACGTTGCCCGGCCAGTTGTACGACGCCAGCATCTCGCGCACGGCCGGCGGAAAGCCTTTTTTCGTGTTGTAGCGGGAGTTCAGCTCGTCGAGGAAAGCTTGTCCGAGCAACTCGACGTCCTTGCCCCGCTCGCGCAACGGCGGCAGGTTGATCGGAAATACGTTCAGCCGGTGATAGAGGTCGAGGCGCAGTTTGCCTTCGAGCACGGCCTGCTCGGGATCGCGATTGGTCGCGGCGATGAGGCGCACGTCCGTCTCGAGTTCCTTGGTCGTGCCGACGCGCATGAACATGCCCGTCTCCAGCACGCGCAGCAACTTCACCTGAAGCT
Source organism: Caballeronia sp. S22 (assembly GCF_964261745.1). Taxonomy (NCBI): domain Bacteria; kingdom Pseudomonadati; phylum Pseudomonadota; class Betaproteobacteria; order Burkholderiales; family Burkholderiaceae; genus Caballeronia; species Caballeronia sp. S22. Next base: position 2,327,183 of record NZ_OZ180035.1, read on the forward strand.
CAATCGGCATTTCGGTGATTTCGTCGAGGAACAGCGTGCCGCCGTTCGCGCGCTCGAAATAGCCCTTGTGCTGCCGATCCGCGCCCGTGAACGAGCCGCGCTCGTGGCCGAACATCTCCGATTCGATCAGGTTCGGCGAGATCGCCCCGCAGTTCACCGCGATGAACGAATGCTTGCGGCGTAGGCTAAGCTCGTGCAGCGTCTGCGCGGCGACTTCCTTGCCGGTTCCCGATTCGCCGATCAGCAACACGGACGCGGCCGTCGGCGCGACCCGGCCGATCTGGTCATACACCGTTTGCATCGCGGGCGAATTGCCGAGCATCAGACCGAAGCGGCCCATGCGGCGCAACTCGCCGCGCAAGGTGCCGATTTCCGCTTTCAGGTCGCCGGCGCGCGGCAGGCGCGAGAGGATGGCCTTCACGCGCTGCATGTTGATCGGTTTGACGAGGTAGTCTGTCGCGCCCATCTTGAGCGCGCTGACAGCGGATTCCACCGTTGCGTGGCCGGTTATCACGATCACCTCGACGCCCGAGCGCGGGTCGAGATCCTCGAAAAGATCGACGCCCGTGCCGTCGGGCAGCTTGAGATCGGTGAATACGACGTCCGGCGTCTGCCGCACGAGCTGAATGCGTGCCTCGCGCAAATCGCCGGCGGTGGCCGTCGTCAATCCGTCTTCGCCGATGATCGCGGCTAGCGCCTCGCGGGTACTGGGATCGTCATCGACAATCAATACGTGTGGCATTGCGTCTCGAATTCTTCCAAAGCGTTTTCAGGTCACACGCCATGATGTGGCATGGTCTTCTCCGTGCGGCATGGACGCCGACGGGCCGGTGCGATTCGCGATGTCCGCCAATTAAAGGTAATCGACGCGACGCAAAATGCGCAAAAAATAGAATAATTTCCGATGATCCGTACGCTTGGTTCAAACCCAGCGTAAGTTTTTCCATTTAGACAACTTATGGCCGGAGTTTCACCGATTATAAGCGTTTATCACGCTAAAAAACGCACGCTGATTCAGCGCGCGTTTCTTTGGTCGCATCATTAAAAAGCGGTAGCGGGATGAAGCAGCCGGGCTCAACTCCGCGGAAAATGCCACGCATCCGGAGTGCCGCCGACGACGCCATGGCCATTTACGGCCTTCGCGCTTGCGCCGGTCGACGGGCTCAGCACTTTGCCGCCCTCGTCTTCCCAGCGGTTCAGGTCACGCGCCGCGCGCCGTCCCGCGAGATCCTGCGACTGCACCCACTTCCACGCGAGAACGCTGCCAACTGCGAACAACGCGCCGAAAATTCCGATCGAGGGCCGTGCCATTGTGTTCTCTCCCATCATCAATAAAATTCGCCGCCGCGATTAACGACGGCGCTGCGCATTCATGTTGAATGTGCGGCGAATCAGCGGGAAACCAGAAGCCCCACCAGAAAGCCGACGCCCGCCGCAATGCCGAGCGACTGCCACGGATTGTCCTTCACGTATTTCTCGGTGCAATCGACGCCCGCGCGATAACGGCTTTGCGCATTCGCCTGCGCATCTTCCAGCGCGCTGCGCGCCGAATCGACGTGATCACGCAGACGCGTGCGCAGCGCTTCGACGCCCTCGCCGGGCAGCGTCGCCGATAAACGCAGCAATTCCTCCGAATCGTTCAGAAGCACTTTGATGTCTTCGATGATCTTTTGCTTGCCCAACGCAAGCTGGACAGTCGTTTGACTCATAAGATGTAGTCCTCGCCTAATTGGGTTTGTCTGAGCGCGCCGACGCAACAATCAGCGCGTTTCGGCGACAGGAAGGCGGGGCACGGCAAGGCGCCCGCCTGCTTCGAGACGTGCGCGCAGGCTGCGCACGACGCCGCTTGCCATCAGCGCGCCGCCCATCGCGCCGAACACGAGGCTCGTCACGTTCGCGGCGCGCGCGAGCGCGGGGGTGCCCGCCGCATAGCCTAGCACCGCGCACATCAGCGCGGTCACAAGCGCGACGGCGGCCCAGTGATAGATGTCGATCGGCTCGCCCGTCACGAGTTCCTGGCGATCACCGCCCGAACCGTACGCGCGTCGCGTGCGAAGCGGCCGTGTGGGCATGGTGCGCTCGTGTGCGGCCCCGTCGAAAATAAAGAAGTCTTCCATGATGCTTTTGCCTCTCTCGCCCATTCTCGTGTGTGCGCCTCAGGGCGATGCTCGTCGGCGACTTTCGAACAAGTATCACGATGACCGAGCTCATGCAGCTTTCGTGCCAGTGACGCTGAACCGGAGTTTGGCGCTCGCCCGCCACGTCCCGCCGCCGATGATCGGGTAACAATTACGCTGTGCCTTTGTAAATTCTCGGTGCGTAAAGGAGAACCTTTCCGGAAGTGCGCCGCACTCACCGCGCCGTTCAGACAAAATGCGCCCCCGGCCGGCCAGCGCATTGCCGCAATGTCGTTGCGAATGGTTAAATAGCGTTTATGAGATAGGCTCGTCTGTAAACAATCGGCGCTGCGAAATATCCGATGCAGACGTTCCTGGACCGACGCACTATGAGGAAGAGCGGCTCACGGCTAGCGTGAGCACGACGGGCAACGCGCACGGGCGCGTCATATGCCGATGCGCGCGGTCACCCACGGTTGCGCCGCTCGCGCGCGCCGAACCGCGCCCCGCCGGCTGCACGACCGGGGGCGCCCGCGCAGGCCGCCGCCCGCCCACGACATACGCAGAACTGGAACGATCAGGACACATGGCGTCAACCGATCTGGATCCGCCGCCCACCGCGGTCGGAGATACACCCGCGCAAAGAAAGCGCAACACGGGAGAAGTGCCGGGCCTGAAGTCCTATGGACTGCTCTACGGCTCGTCGCCCGTGATGCTGGAGCTGTATGCGCAAATCGAGCGCGTCGCCGCCACCGATGCGACGGCGCTCATCATCGGCGAGTCGGGCACCGGCAAGGAGCTCGTCGCCCGGACGATCCACGACCACAGCGCGCGCAAGGACGCGCCGTTCATCGCGGTGAACTGCGGCGCGATTCCCGACAACCTCATCGAAGCCGAACTCTTCGGTCACGAGAAAGGCAGCTTCACGGGCGCGGTGCAGGGGCGTATCGGCTATTTCGAGCACGCGAACGGCGGCACGCTCTTTCTCGATGAAGTCACGGAGATGTCGCCGGTGCGGCAGGTGAAGCTGCTGCGCGCGCTGGAAACGGGCACGTTCTTTCGCGTCGGCGGCAACGATCTCATCAGCTCGGATGTGCGCGTGATCGCGGCGACCAATCGCGATCCCGTCACGGCCGTGAAGGAAAACGGCTTGCGCGAGGATCTGATGTATCGGCTTGCGGTGTTCCCGTTGCGCGCGCCGCCGCTGCGCGAGCGCGATTCGGACCGCGAACTGCTCGCACAGCATTTCCTCTCGGAGATGAACGCGCAGGAAGGCACGAGCAAGGTCTTCAGCAAACGCGCGCTCGACGTGCTGCGCACGTACTCATGGCCGGGGAACGTGCGCGAACTGAAGAACACGGTCTATCGCGCGTTCATCCTCGCGGAGAAGACGGTGGAGATCGCGCATCCGCATCTCGCGTCGCGCGTGAAGAAGCCCGTCACGCAGGGCGACGCGATGAACGTCTGGGTCGGCACGCCGCTCGCCGATGCGCAGAAGCAGATCATCCTCGGCACGCTCAAGCATTGCGGCGGCGACAAGCGGCGCGCGGCAAAGGCGCTCGGCGTGAGCCTCAAGACCCTGTATAACCGCCTCGGCGCATACGAAAACGAGGATACCGAAGGCGGCGACGGGGCGTCGGGCAGCGAGAACTGAATCGCCTGCCGGCTTTCATCGACATGACTTGAGAAGCGAGCGCGCATGGCCGCGCTCGCTTTTTTTGTCCGCGACGAAACGCGGATCGAGGCACATTTCGTGCGCTTGCAATTTCTTGCAATTTTCCCGAACCGGTAATTAGAAGCATGCTTCAAAATGCGCGAAGCCCGCGCACCGTGCCGACTTTGCGTTGCCGGGCGGCGACTTGAGGGCGATACCTCAAGAAGATTCGAGCCCTCGAACCCCGATTGGCAAGCGTCGGGATACGGTAGACGAAGGAAAGCAACATGCAGATCAGGGTCCATCGGCGCAGCCCGCGCGCCGCCGCGCTCGCCGCGGTCATTTCAGGCGTCATCGCTTGCATGAGCCTCAGTGGATGTAACTCGCTCTATAGCGAAGGCGCGACAGCAGGCGCCGGTATCGCGGGCGCGGCGGTGGCGAACAGCGTCACCAGCAACGCCGCGGTGGCGACAGGCATCGGTCTGGGCGCGGTCGCCGCGGCCCGCGCGGGCGTGCAGTACACGCAGCGCGTCGCTCATACCAACACGCAGGATCAGATCGCATCGGCCGCCGGTCCGCTCGCGGTCGGTGCGGTTGCGCCGTGGAAGGCGGTGCATTCGGTGCCGATCGAAGAAGACGAGAAAGGCCGCGTGACGGTGAGCCGCACGATCAGCAGCGGCGTGCTCGAGTGCAAGGAGATCGTGTTCTCCGTCGATCGCGACGCAACCAAAGACCGCGCGGCCGACAGCGCGTTCTACGTCGCGTCGGTATGCCGTGACGGCGACAAGTGGAAGTGGGCCTCGGCCGAGCCCGCTACGCCGCGCTGGGGTTCGCTGCAATGACGCTGTCGCTCGACGTAACTCTGGCGCTGCGTCTCGGCATCGTCGCGGCGGGCGCGGCCGTGTGCGTGTCGATGAGCGGCTGCGCGTCGATTGGCGCCGCGGCTGGCGCGACGGCCGGCATCGCGACGGGCGCGTTCACGACGAATCCGGCCATCGGGCTCGGCGTCGGCATCGCCGTGCAGGCCGCCACGGACGAAGCCGTCAAGCGCGTCACCAAATCGCTGCATCAGGATCAGCAGGTCATGATCGCGGTGACGGCGGGCATCTCTCAGGTCGGCGAAACCAGGCCGTGGAAGGTCAAGCACACCTTGCCGGTCGAGAACGGTCACGGTGAAGTGCGCGTGCTGCGCGAGTTCGGCAGCGCGCTCGCGACGTGCAAGGAATTCGCGTTCTCGGTCGTCGATGGCGACGATGCGAAAGCGCCCGCCGAGTGGTTCGTCGCAACGGCTTGCCAGCAGCCGAGCGGATGGAAATGGGCGTCGGCGGAGCCCGCGGTCGAGCGGTGGGGGAATTTGCAGTAGTTTCCCGGCTGGTCTTCCGAAGAGCGCGGTTTCCTCACGGACACCGCGCTTTTTTCATGACTTCAGCCGTTGGCGATCGCTTCCAGCGCAACGCGCGCGAGGAACCCGCTGCGGGTCTCGTGGCGCGCTTCGACATAGCTGTCGATCTTGTGCAGCACGAATCGCGGCAGGCTGATGTTGATGCGCTCCGGGCGGGAATCGAGCTTGGAGAGGTCCACTTCGACGAAGGCCCAGATGGCCGTGGCGAAATCCGGATCGACGATCAACTCCTCGATGCTTCGCGACGTGATCGAGACTTCCGCGCCGTCCTCGATGATCGTCTCGATGTGGAAAAAAATGGCTTCCTTCGCATTTTTGATCGCTTCGTGGATCGTATCTCCGGCTGAAAAAACGCCCGGCACGTTGGGCACGGTCACTCCGTAGCTGCTTTCAGGATCTTTATGAATGGCGAGGGCAAATTCCATTGTCCGGCTCCGTTACGACGAATACAGACGGTTGAGCAATCCGGCGCCTTTGAGAACCGATCTGGCCGTTCCGATCGCTACGTCTTTCTTTGGATGAACCACGGTTACGCGACCGATTTTGGTTCCGTGTCTGAAGTGGTGATGACTGCCTCGAGTCCGCACAAGCTCCCAGCCGTCATCCATCAGCATTCGAATCAAGCGCGATGAATCCATCTCGTCTCCGAATGCTGCGTGTGTAGCTTTACACACGCAGCAGTGATCTTCAAGACGAAAACGTTACGATTCAACGCGCTGCACGAACGTTCAGCCGAACGGCCAACGCCAATGAAAAAGCGCGGTGCCGTCACCGGCAACCGCGCTTTCGATTCAATCCAACCCGAAGCCGCTTAAGCCTCCACATCCTCCAGACTCAGCATCTCCGTCTGGTCGTTATACGAGAAAATCTCCCCGTACCGTCCCCAGTCGATGACCGCATCGAGCGTCTCCTGCGCGGCCTTGTCGGAGAGAAAGTCCTCCAGTTCCTGCTCGAAGCGCACGCGCGGCGCGCGATGTCCCGGCCGCTCGTTCAGCACCTTCTTGATCCGCGCGGCCAGCGGCACGTGACGCAGCAGATGCTCCGCGAACATCATCTTGCGCTCCTGCGTGCCGAACTCGGCGAACACACGCGCTTGCGGCGTGAGGAAAATATCGCCTTCGCGCACATCGGCGAAACCGAGGTGCTGCAGCACTTCCGCGATCGGAAAGAGATCATCGACTTCGAGATGCAGCGTGCGCGCGATTTCGGGCATGTCCGCGCGGCCATGATACGGTTCGGCCGCGAGCGTTTCGATGAGGCCCGCCATCAGGTTGGTCGAGACCGACGGCAGCCAGCTTCCCAACTCGAGCCCCTTCTTCTTCGCTTCGTCCATCTGGCGCGCGGTCATTTTCGCGTAGATATCGTCGACGAGACGCCTGAACGCCGGATCCAGACGATTGCGCGGATGCTTGAACGGCACCTTGATCTCGGCCATCACGCGACCGGGATTCGACGACAGCACCAGAATCCGGTCGCACATGAACACCGCTTCCTCGATGTTGTGCGTGACGATCAGCACCGACTTGATCGGCATGCGCCCTTGCGTCCAGAGATCGAGCAGATCGGTGCGCAGGTTTTCGGCGGTCAGCACGTCGAGCGCGGAGAACGGCTCGTCCATGAGCAGAAGCGTCGGATCGACGACGAGCGCGCGTGCGAAGCCCACGCGCTGGCGCATGCCGCCCGACAGTTCGCGCGGATACGCGTTTTCGAAGCCGTCGAGACCGATCAGGTCGATCGCGGCCAGCGCGCGTTCACGGCGCTCGCGCGCGCCCACGCCCTGCGCTTCCAGACCGGCTTCCACGTTCTGAAGCACGGTCAGCCACGGAAACAGCGCGAACGTCTGGAACACCATCGCGACGCCCTTCGCGGGTCCGCTCAAGGGCTTGTCCAGATAGGTCACTTCGCCGGCCGTCGGCTCGATCAGCCCGGCGATGATGCGCAACAGCGTCGACTTGCCCGAGCCCGAACGCCCGAGCAGTCCGACGATCTCGCCTTCGCGCAGCGAGAGGTTCGCATCGTCGAGCACGAGCAGTTCGCCCTGCGTCTTATTGAAGCCGCGGCTGACGTTCGCCACGCGCAGGATTTCCGCGCCGAGTCGCGGCGGCGTGCCTTGCGGGCGCTGGAAGCCCTGCGCCGCCGACGTATTTTTCAGGTTCTGCATCGGAACTCGTCCTCAATCCAGCCGAAGCCTTGCTTCGGCGTAGGCGTATAGCGGGCGCCACAACAGTCGGTTGAACAGCGTGACGAACAGCGACATCACGGCGATGCCGAGAATGATTTTCGGGTAGTCGCCCGTGGCGGTCGTCTGGGCGATGTAGGCGCCGAGGCCGTGCGCGACGACCTCCGTCTTCCCCCACGACACGGCTTCCGCGACGATGCTGGCGTTCCACGCGCCACCCGAGGCGGTGATCGCGCCGGTGATGTAGTAAGGGAAGATGCCCGGCAACATGCACTTCTTCCACCACTGCCAGCCGCGGATCTGGAAGTTGCTCGCGGCCTCGCGATAGTCGTTCGGATAAGAGGACGCGCCCGCGACCACGTTGAAGAGGATATACCACTGCGTGCCGAGCACGATGAGCGGCGACAGCCAGATATCCGGGTTCAGATGAAAGCGCACGATCACCACGACGAACACCGGAAACAGCAGGTTCGCCGGGAACGCGGCGAGGAACTGCGCGAGCGGCTGGATTTTTTCCGCGAGCGCCGGGCGCAGGCCGATCAACACGCCGATAGGCACCCACACCACCGATGCGAGCGCGATCAGCACCACCACGCGCAAGAGCGTGATGAACCCGAGCACGAACACGTGGCCGACTTCGCCCCAGCTCACGCCGGTCGCGACGAACGACGCGACCTTCCACACGACGAACACCGTGATCAGCACCACGACCGTGCCCCACGCGATATCGCCCGCGCGCGTGGACGGCACCTTCGCGCGCAGCGGCAAGCCCACGTTTTCCAGCGCGCCCTGCAGGGACGGCAGCTTAATCGGCACGCGCGCCGCCTTCGCGAGAATCCAGCCCGCCGGCACGAGCAGACGGTGAATCAGGCGCGTGCGGCGGATCAGGTCGAGCAGCCACGAAGACGGCTCGTCGCCCGAGCTCGTGTTCTCCATGCGGAACTTGTCGGCCCATGCAACCAGTGGGCGGAACATCAACTGGTCGTAGGCCAGGATGACGATGGTCATCGCGAGGATCACCCAGCCGATCGCGCTCAGGTTGCGCTCGCCGATGGCCGCGGCCAGATACGCGCCGACGCCCGGCAGCACGATCGTGCGGTTGCCGACCGTGATCGCCTCGGAGGCGACGACGAAGAACCATCCGCCCGACATCGACATCATCATGTTCCAGATGAGGCCCGGCATCGAGAACGGCACTTCGAGCTTCCAGAAGCGCTGCCAGTTGGTGAGGTGAAAGCCGCGCGACACTTCATCCAGATCGCGCGGCACCGTGCGCAGCGACTGGTAGAAGCTGAACGTCATGTTCCACGCCTGGCTCGTGAAGATCGCGAAGATCGCCGCGCATTCGGCGCCGATCACGCGCCCCGGGAACATCGCGAGGAAGAACGTCACCGTAAACGAGATATAGCCCAGCACCGGCACCGACTGAAGGATGTCGAGGATCGGCACGAGCACGATCGACGCACGCCTGCTCTTCGCCGCGAGCGTGCCGTAGACCAGCGTGAAGATGAGCGAGGCGACCATCGCCAGCAGCATGCGCAAGGTCGTGCGCAACGCGTATTCGGGAAGGTTCGCGGGGTCGAGCGAGATCGCCTGGGTCTGCAATGTCGAGATCGGCGCCAGGGTCTCGTGGAATCCGACGGCGGCGAGCGCGATGATGCAGATGATCATCGGGAACGCGATGAAGTCCCAGCGGTTGGGCAGGATCCGCCAGGCCGACGCATTCGCCGTGCGATTCAGATTGAAACCAAATTCCATGCAAGGCCCTCCCCGTAAGGCTTTGTTCCGACCGCGCGTGCGCGGGATGTTGCTTGAGACGGCGAACGAACCGTCCGGCGGGCAAGAAGCCTTTGCCCGGGACGGCCTCATGCTCAACGCACGCGGCCGTCGATACGACGACACGTTCAGCACGAATGACGGCGCCGGGCAGTCGCCGCGTCAGACGTTTCCCCGCGCTGAACCGAGCGACACTACACCAACCCGTGTGACAGGCACAACCTTCATGCGGTCCGGCGCGCCATTCCTGCGATGTTTCTGTTGCTCTTCGGCACGGCATGGGCAAAATGAAGGGGCTGTCAGCGTCGAATGCGCCGCGCGCCCGCGTGCTTTCGCTTCCTTTCAGTCTGGCTGCGGCGCGCCCAGGTCGGATTGCCCGGCGAACGGCGCTTTCGCGCGACGCGCATCCGTTATGTTGGACGCACGTCGCCCGCCTTCAGAAGGCACTTGATAGGCGGCGGAAAACATCGTCCAATCTTGGCTTATCACGAACAATAATTTGAGCGCCGATGCGATGCGAGACGCCCGATCCGAGCCGGAAAACCGCCTGAGCCACACTCGCCGCCCCGTTGCGAGCGAAACCCGGAAAGCGGTTGACATGATGCGCCGTAATCCGCGCACCCGCCTTGCCCGCTTCGCGCAGACCGGACCGCTCGGGCGGCACGGCGCGTTCAGCCTGCGAACGGCGTGAACTTCCATTGCGCCCGAGATCGATGAACAAGCTCATTCTGCACCGTGTGATCGCGACGCTCGGCCTCGCGGCGCTGGCATTCGCGTGCTGGATTGCCGCCGGCTTGTTGTCGGACCGAATGGTACAACAGGAGATGACTTCGACGGTGCGCACCGAACGCCAGATGGCGGCGTCCATCGTCGACAACATGGCGCAGATCATCGCGAGCGATCTGGCGATGTCGCGCGCCATTCCCGCGACGCTCGCCCAGATGGACCTCACGCAGAGCGCGCTCGCGGAGTCGCGGAATTATGCCTCGAACCCGGCCGGGACGGAACTCGAACGCCGCAAGGACTGGACCGCGCGCCCCGCTCTCGCGAAGGTCAATCACTTCCTGCACGACGCGCAGGGCTTCTCCGGCCTCGACTCCATCTGGCTTGTCAACGAAAAGGGTTTCTGCATTGCATCGAGCAACGCGGGCGACGACGACAGCTTCATCGGCTACGACATGAGCGCTCGCGGCTATGTGGCGCGCGCGCTGCTCGGCGGCTTCGTCGAGATGTATGGCGTCGGGCGTCTGTCCGGCGAACCGGGCATCTTCATCGCGGCGCCGGCTTACGAGGACGGCATTCTGGTCGGCGCGGTGATCGCGAAGGTGAGCATCGACCGGCTGCGGCACTGGGTCTCGCGCGCCGGCACCTTCGTGACCGACGAGAACGGCGTCGTCGTGATGGCGCACGACGGCAGGCTCGAATACCAGGCGATGCCCAGTGCGCCCATCGCGCGCATGACCGAGCGCGAGCGCATCGAGCATTACCGGCGCGAGTCGTTTCCGGAGCTGCGCGTGTCGCATATCGGCGAGCAGATGCGCGCGTCCGAACACTGGCTCGCGCCCGCGCTCGCGCAAACCTTCTACGCCGCGAACGGCAGCAATGTGCCCTCGCTCTACGACGAACGCACGGGGCTCAACTCGGGCCTTTCGGCGCATATCGTCCATCCGCTCACGAGCTGGCCGGAGATCAGCCGCAATCACAGCCGCGACCGCTTCCTCGTGTTTCTGACGATGCTCGGCGTCGTGACGCTCGCGATCGTGATCGCCACATCGTACTCGCGCGAGCGGCGCCTGCACCGCGCGACGCGCGATCTCGCCGAGCAGTTGCAATCGGCCAATACGCTGCTTTCGGCCGAAGCGCGCCATGACGCGCTCACGGGCGCGCTCTCCCGGCGATATTTCCTCGACACGCTGCGGCATGAAGTCGAGCTCGCGCGCTCGGTCGGCACGCCGCTTTCGGTCGCGATCGCCGATCTGGACCACTTCAAGCAGATCAACGATCGCTTCGGCCACGCGTCGGGCGACCGCGCGCTCGAACATTTCGTCGAAGTGTGCCGCGCGCAGCTTCGTCCGAGCGACGCGATCGGCCGGCTCGGCGGCGAGGAATTCGGCATTCTGCTGCCGCAAACCTCGCTCGCCGATGCGCAAGCCGTGCTCGAACGTCTGAGAAAGCGCTTTCATCACGAGCACTGCGCGCATCTGCCGGACGACGCGGTGCTGTCGGTGTCCATCGGCATCACGGAGCTCGCGCTCGACGACGCCCTCGAATGGATTCTCTCCCGCGCGGACCTCGCGCTCTACGAGGCGAAGTCTCGTGGGCGCGACCGCAGCGAAGTGCGCCCCGCCGATCCCGGCCCGTCAGCGCGGCACACGGAAGACACGCTCGCGGGCAAATGAGCGCCGGGCCATCGCACGGTCATGCGCATGTCGCGACGCGCACGCATCCCGCAGGTATCATCGATATTCGAAATCGAATGCCGCTGGCGTGAATCGGGAGGTTTGCATGAAGGGAAATCTGGTCATCGTGTGCCGGGATCAGGACGCAGAAACGTTCGACCACCTGCTCGCCGAGTACGGCTCGTTTCAGACGCGGCTTTCGTCGACGGCGTGGTTCCTGAAGATCGATCTCGCGCCCGAAGTGATTCAGGATGAGATCCTCTCGCGCCTCGGCAAATACACGACGCACTACATCTTCGAGGCGTCGACGGTGACGTACAACACGGTGGACAGCGAAGCGGCGTCGGCGCTCGAAACCCTGTTCGACTGACGCCGCGCTGCTTCTGCCACCTGGCGCGCCGTTACGACACGCGCTCTTCGTGCTGCGGGCCGGCGCGGCGTTCTTCTACCGGCCGCGTGGCGATGTCGAACGGAAAGGTCATCGCGACCTGCAATCCGCCCTCGGCACGATTGCCGATCTCGCACTCACCGCCCACGCGACGCGCAAGCCGCTCGACGATGGCGAGTCCGAGCCCGCTATGTCCGCTGCCGCCACGCGCCGGATCGAGCCGCACGAACGGCCGGCTCGCCTTGATGAGATCGTCCGGCGCGATGCCCTTGCCGTGATCGGACACCGACAACACCCAGCCCTTGGCTTCACGCCGCGTCTCGATGACGACCGGCGGCGCGCCGTACGCATGCGCGTTGTCGAGCAAATTCGAAAGCAGCCGGTCGAGCGTGGCCGCCGGCAGCGCGAAAGCGAGCCCTGCTTCGAGTTTCAGGCGAATCGGCTGCGCGCCCGGCGACACCGCGCGATACGCCCGTGCGATTCGCTCACACTGTTCGTCGACGGGAACGGGCTCGCTGCCGTCCGGGCGGTCGTGCGCGAACACGAGAAACTGGTCGACGATATGCGCCATCGAATCGACGTCGCGCACGACGCCGTCGCGCATCTTTTCGTCGTCCATCATTTCGGCGCGCAGACGCAGACGCGCGAGCGGCGTCTTCAGATCGTGCGCAACGCCCGCGAGCATTACGGCGCGGTCGCTCTCGGTCTGCGAGACTTCGCGGACCATTTGATTGAAACCGTGCGTCAGCTGCCGCAACTCACGCGGGCCGCGCTCGGGCACCGGCGGCGTCGGCTGGCCGCGCCCGAAGCGCCCGACCGCCTGCGCGAGCGAGCGCAGCGGATATTGCAGTTGCCACGCGCCGAATAGCGCGGCAAGCACGGCAGTCGAGAAAATCAGCGCGAGCCACACGAGCATGCGGTCGCGCGAGCGCGGCGGGCGCAGCGGCTGCACCGGCACGACGACCCATCCCGTGTCCTTCACGCCATGCACCCACACGCTCGGCGGCCCGCCTGGCTCGCTCAGGCGCACATCGGTGCCTTCGGGCAGACGGTCTTTCAGGTCCTCGACGAAACGCTGCAGCGGCGGCGGCATGTTCTCGTCGGGCTGCCTGGGCACGTCGGGACTCGCGAGCGGGACCACGCGCACGCGCGGCGGCAAAGGCTGATCCGGCGTGTTGGCGATGTGCTGACGGACCGCCTCGACGAGGAAAACGGCTTCCTCCACGGCGAAGCGCGTCTGCACGTTGTCCCGCTCGAAGCGGATGATCGCGAACCACGCGACATGCGACAGCACCAGCATGCCGATGACGATGACGACCAGCCGGCCGAACAGCGTGTCAATTGCCCGGCGCATTTTGCTCGCCGTCCGGCACGAACACGTAGCCGCGCCCCCGCACCGTCTGGATGAAGCGCGGCGCCGAAGGATCGGACTCGAGGATGCGGCGCAGGCGCCACACCTGCACGTCGATGCCGCGATCGGTGCCGTCGTATTCCGGGCCGTGCAGCAGTTCGAGCAGGCGCTCGCGCGTGAGCGTGCGCATCGGGTTATTCACGAAGATCTTGAGCAGCGCGAATTCGCTGCCGGACAGCGTCAGCGGCTTGTCGTCCTGTTGCAGCGTGCGCGACTGGAAATCCAGCCGGAACCGGCCGAACGAAAACGGCTCGCGCTGCTCGGGCGCGGCGGACGGAATCGTGCGGCGGCGGCGCAGCACGGCCTGGACGCGCGCGAGCAGTTCGCGCGGATTGAACGGCTTGCCGAGGTAATCGTCCGCGCCCAGTTCGAGGCCGACGATCCGGTCCACGTCGTCCGCGCGCGCGGTCAGCATGATGACCGGGATGTCGTCGCCGGATGCGCGCAACTGCTTGAGCGCGGTCAGCCCGTCGACGCCCGGCATCATCAGATCGAGCACGATGAGATCGGGCCGCTCGCGTTCGATGCGGCGTTCGAGTCCACCGGCGTCATGCAGCACCGACACCTCGATGCCCTGCCGGACCAGATAGTCGCGCAGAAGGTCGCGCAGTTCGGCGTCGTCGTCGACGACAAGTATTTGCGTAGTCATGGGATGGAGTTTAGCGCGTGAGTCGGAGCTCGATTGATGACAGCCCTGCCATAAGGGTTACGGGGTGTTACGACGAAAGCGGGGCGTAAACCCGCGTAACAAGCCTGAACCATGCCGTAACACGCGCCCTGCCGCGAACCCCTACGCTGTGTTTCACCGACAAGCGCAAGACCTCGACACACCAACCGATACGTCGATCAAGGCCTCGTGGCTTCGGCATCGAAAACAATCAAGGGAGTATCAAGATGGCCAAGCAATATCGCATCCTCACCGCCGCCGCTGCTGCAATCGCGCTGACGTTCGGCACGGCCTACGCGGCCACCAGCGACGCGCCGACTGCGCCGCCCCCCGGCGGCCCGGCCATGATGGGCGGCCACGGCGGCCACCGCATGGAAATGCGCATGCAGAAGCAACTGGACGAACTGCACGGCCAGCTCAAGCTGAACGCGGATCAGGAAAAGCTGTGGCAGACCGCGCTCACGACGATGAAGCAGAATCATCAGGCCATGCGCGAAAGCCACAAGCAGATGCGCGATCAGTTCAAGTCGATGGAAAGCCAGCCGATCCTCGACCTGAACGCGATGCACGCGGCGCACCAGAAGATCGAGGCGCAGAACGCGCAACTGCGCGAGCAGACCACGACCGCGTGGCTGAACTTCTACAACGCGCTGAACGACCAGCAGAAGACCACCGTCAGCACGGCGCTCAAGAAGCACTTCGCGAAGATGCACGAGCACGAGCACAAGATGCATGAGCGCTGGGGCAAGCGCGGCGGCCCGGACGGCGCGCCGGGTGCGGCGGCGGGCGCATCGGCTACCGCGAAACCGTAAGCGGCGGTTGCGGCAAAACAAAAGCCGCGGAGCATGACGCTCCGCGGCTTTTTTGCATCGGCGAACCGGGACTTACGCGAGGTCGAACAACAGCACTTCGGCGTTATCGCCCTTTTCGAGCGTGACCTTCGACACATCCTCGAGCTTCGCGGCGTCGCCAGCGCCGAGCGCCTCGCCATTCAGCGTCACCGCGCCGCGCGCCACGTGCACATACACACGGCGGCCCGCAGGCACGTCGAAGTCCGCGCGTTCGTCGCCAGTGAAGAAGCCCGCGAAGATCCGCGCGTCCGCGCCGATCCTGACCGAACCGTCCACCCCTTCGGGCGATGCGATCACGCGCAGCCGGCCGCGCTTTTCATCGTCCGCGAAGCGCTTTTCCTCGTAGCCCGGCGCGCCGCCCGGCGCATCCGGAATGATCCAGATCTGCAGGAAATGCGCGGTGTCCGTCGGCGAGCCGTTGAACTCGCTATGACGCACGCCGGTGCCGGCGCTCATGCGCTGCACGTCGCCAGGACGGATCGTCGAGCCGTTGCCCATGCTGTCGCGGTGCGCGAGCGCGCCGTCGAGCACGTAGCTCACGATTTCCATATCGCGATGGCCATGCGCGCCGAAGCCCTGGCCGCCCGCGACACGGTCTTCGTTGATCACGCGCAGCGCGCCGAAGTGCGTGTGCTCCGGATCGTAGTAATCGGCAAAGGAGAAGCTGTGATAAGAGTCGAGCCAGCCGTGGTTGGCATGACCGCGTTCATTGCTGCGGCGAATCTCGAACATGATGTTTGCTCCCGCCCAAGGCGTTGTTTTGCGATGGAGAGAATGTAAGGGCGGCGGAGCTTCGAAACAACGCGCCCGCAGGCACTACATCGTTCTACCCATGCATGTAATCAGACTCGTCCGGCTTCGCCTCCGCGCCCGCGTCGGCTTCGGGTAAAATACCGCGCTTTTCGGGGCGGCGGCGGACGGTCACCGGCCGGGGCGCCGGAAATCCGGCAGCCGCGAGCCCGTCGCCGCGCAACAATTGCGCGTTGGCACGGTTCGCAATTACGGCACCCCGCAATTTTGACCACATAGAATACCGTCCGCTGGACGCAAAGCAGGAGCGCGCCGGAGAAGGACAGCCGAAACGCGCGGAAGTACGCCGCCGGCTGGGAAAAGAGATGAATACATTCGTATCGCGCGCCGCGCCCGTCGCACTCCGTGCACGTTAGGCACCTCACTAAGGAATCACCATGTTGCAAGGCTACGGTCCGCTGATCCTCGCGGGCACCTGGCAGACCGTCAAGCTGGCGGTGCTGTCGCTCGTGTTCGCCTTTGTGATCGGCCTGATCGGCGCGGCGGCGAAGCTGTCGAAAAACCGCGTGGCGTCGGGATTCGGCACCGTCTACACGACGCTCATCCGCGGCGTGCCCGATCTCGTGCTGATGCTGCTGCTGTTCTACAGCATCCAGATCTGGCTGAACCTGTTCACGGACGCGATGGGCTGGGATCAGATCGACATCGATCCGTTCCTCGCCGGCATCCTGGTCCTCGGCTTCATCTACGGCGCGTACTTCACCGAAACCTTCCGCGGCGCATTTCTCTCGGTGCCGCGCGGCCAGCTCGAAGCGGGCGCGGCTTACGGCATGACGCCGTGGCAGGCCTTCTCGCGCATCATGTTTCCGCAGATGATGCGTTTCGCGTTGCCGGGCATCGGCAATAACTGGCAGGTCATGGTCAAGGCGACGGCGCTCGTGTCGATCATCGGTCTCGCGGATGTCGTCAAGGCCTCGCAGGATGCCGGCAAGGGCACGCTGCGCTTCTTCTTCTTCACGCTACTCGCGGGCGCGGTGTACCTCGCGATCACCACGATCTCGAATCTCGTGCTGATCTGGCTGGAGCGGCGCTATTCCATCGGCGTGCGCAAGGCCGACCTCTAATCGGTCCATTCAAGGGCGGCAGGGATCATGATCCAAATCATCCAGGAATACTGGAAGAATTACCTCTTCACCGACGGCTACCGCATCACCGGTCTCGCGATCACGATGTGGCTGCTCGTCATCTCCATCGGCTTAGGCTTTTGTCTTTCTGTGCCGCTCGCGGTCGCGCGGGTGTCGAAGAACAAGCTGCTGTCGCGCTCGGTGTGGCTCTATACCTACGTCTTTCGCGGCACGCCGCTCTACGTTCAGCTGCTGCTCTGCTACACGGGTCTCTACAGCCTGCAGGTCGTGCGCGACCACATGCTGCTCGCCGAATTCTTCCGCAGCGGCATGAACTGCACGCTGCTCGCGTTCACGCTCAACACCTGCGCGTACACGACGGAGATTTTCGCGGGCGCGATCAAGGCGACGCCCTACGGCGAGATCGAAGCCGCGCGCGCCTACGGCATGTCGGGTTTCACGCTGTATCGACGGGTGATTCTGCCGTCCGCGTTGCGACGCGCGCTGCCGTATTACAGCAACGAAGTCATTCTGATGCTGCACGCGACCACCGTCGCATTCACGGCGACCGTGCCGGACATACTCAAGATCGCGCGCGACGTCAATTCGGCGACGTATCAGTCGTTCGAGGCGTTCGGCATCGCCGCCCTGCTCTACCTCTGCATTTCGTTCGCGCTCGTGTGGCTGTTCCGCCGCGCCGAGTATCGCTGGCTCGCTTACCTGCGACCGCAAGGCAAATAAGACCATCGAGTCAGCCAAGGACCCTTCATGAATTCCCAGATGCACAAGCTTTTCGTCGACGATATTCACAAGCAGTACGGCAGCAACGAAGTCCTGAAGGGCGTTTCGCTCAAGGCGAAGGCCGGCGACGTGATCAGCATCATCGGCTCGTCGGGCTCGGGCAAGAGCACGATGCTGCGCTGTATCAATTTTCTGGAGCAGCCGAACCAGGGGCGCATCTTCGTCGACGGTACCGAAGTCCGCACGATGAAGGACAAGACCGGCGCGCTGAAGGCGGCGGACCAGAAACAATTGAGGCAAGTGCGCTCGAAGTTGTCGATGGTCTTCCAGCACTTCAACCTCTGGTCGCACATGAACGTGCTGGAGAACGTGACCGAAGCGCCCATCAACGTGCTCGGGCTCTCGAAGAAGGAAGCCGAGGAGCGCGCGCGCACCTATCTGGAGAAGGTCGGGCTCGCGCCGCGCGTGGAGAAGCAGTATCCGTCGCATCTGTCGGGCGGGCAGCAGCAGCGCGTTGCGATTGCGCGCGCGCTCGCGATGCATCCCGATGTCATGCTCTTCGACGAACCGACTTCCGCGCTCGACCCCGAACTCGTGGGCGAAGTGCTCAAGGTCATGCAGACGCTCGCCGAGGAGGGCCGCACGATGATCGTCGTGACGCACGAGATGGCGTTCGCGCGCAACGTGTCGAATCATGTCGTGTTTCTGCATCAGGGGCGCATCGAGGAGCAAGGCCATCCCGACGCGGTGTTCGGCAATACGAAGAGCGAGCGCCTGAAACAGTTCCTGTCGGGCAGCCTCAAGTAAGCACCCGGCACACGCCGGCTTCCGCAACCTTCCACTCCAGAAAAGGCGCCCAAGAGGCGCTTTTTTTGCGTCCGGGCGCAGTTGTATCGACCTCTTTCGCGCTCTTCTCCGACCTAGCGCCACGACGCCCGCGCGTCAATAGGCGACAAACCTGACTCTGAAACTTACATGCCGCTAAAGCCCTGATGGCATAAGGCTTTGCGGGGTGTTTCCCATCCTGTGGGTAGTGTGTCTACCACATGGGCATTGCATTTTTGACACAGACAGTCGCATAACGTCAAATTTCTTTGGCGCTTATACCGTATTTTGTTAAATTGGTAACCAAAGTACCAAAACGAAGTACCCAAAAAGTAGTTTTACTTCAAAAGTCCAAAAGAAACTGAGGAACGACACCGATCGACGGGTCGGCGTCAGGTTCGCGCCCACGACGTGCGAATCGCCTAGCACCACAGCCCGCGCGTGTCCTTCCTCTGAAAACAATTTTCGGTTGGGTGCGCTCGCATCGAACCACACAGCAGCACTTGGGTTCTATTTCTTGACAGGGTTGGAGGAGATGATGAAGAAAGCTTTGCTCGCGTCGGCAGCACTGCTGACGTTCAGCGCGGTCGCGCACGCTCAGAGCAGCGTGACGCTGTATGGCCGCCTGGACGCGGGGCTCGAATATATGAACGGTGTGCCGACCGGTCCGGCCGGCGCGCCTGCCACCGGCTCGTCGCACCGCTTCAAGGCGGAAAGCGGCGACTGGGGCACGAGCTTGTGGGGTTTGAAGGGCGTCGAAGATCTGGGCGGCGGCTACCGCGCCGTGTTCCAGTTGGAAGGCAGCTTCAACACCATGACGGGTCAAGGCCCGGGCGGCGGCGGTCTCTTCAATCGCTGGGCGACGGTCGGTATCGCGAACAACCAGTTCGGTACCCTGTTGCTGGGTCGTGAGCTCTTCATCGCGAACGGCGTGTGGGACTTCGATCCGTTCGGCCAGTCGAACTGGTCGTCGGCATCGCTGGTGCGTGGCCGCAACTGGCCGCAATCGAGCAACAACATTTCGTACCAGTCGCCGAAGTTCGCGGGCCTCGACTTCTACGGTCAGTACTCGCTCTCCAACGCAACGAACTGGAACGGTAACGGCACGACGCCGCAAGGCCGTGAAGCGGGCGCGTATGTCACCTACACGACGCCGCTCTTCCAGATCCGCGGTATGTACGACGAAATCCGCAACCCGGCAAACGGTACGCTGGGCGGCGTGTACAACCCGATCGACGGCGGCTCGGGCGGCAACGGCGCGTACGCATATTCGCGTGAATACACGGCGATGTTCAACGTGTTCCTCGGCCAGTTCAAGGTTCAGGGCGCTTACCAGGCAATCCGCAGCTCGGGCATGACGGGTCAGTTGCCCGGCCAGCCGACCGCGCTCGATCACGAATGGGGCGGCGTGACGTGGCAAGCGACGCCGGCGGCAGCGCTGATCGCCGCGGTCTACCACGTGAACGGCAACAACGGCGCGGGCAACGCGACCATCTACACGGTCGGCGGTTCGTACAACCTGTCCAAGCGCACCCTGCTCGATCTGCAGGTCGCGACGGTGCAGAACAGCAAGACCGCGAACTATGGCCTGAACGCCAACAACTACGGTTCGGCTGCTTCGACGGACAACCCGTTCCCCGGCCACAGCCAGACGGGCGTGTACGCAGGTATCCAGCACTCGTTCTAATCGGCGAGTCTGACCAAAGAGTCTTTTTTAGAAGGTTTTCACGCTGCTGCGAGAGGCGCGTATCGGTGCGGTGCCCGAAAGGGTATCGCACCGTTTTTTATTTGGGCGCGCGGTTGGCCGGGTGCGCCATGCTTAGCATGACGAACATCGATCCGGAAGCTCTTTTGGCTCCTGCACGACATTTGTCAAATCGACAACCTTAACTACGGAACCGCGCCTCATAAAACGTAGTTCTGCTTCAAAATCTCCCAAAAAAACAAGGAATGCCCCCGATCATCGCGTCGTCGCGATGCTTCGTCGTGCGCACGTTCGCGTGTGTCTTTTCTCGATAACCATGTTCGGTTCGATGCACCCGCATCGGGCCAGACAGCAGCCATCGGTTCAATTTTTGACAGGGATTTGGAGGAGATGATGAAGAAGGTTTTGCTCGCTGCAGCGGCACTTCTGGCGTTCAGCGCAGCGGCGCACGCTCAGAGCGGCGTGACGCTATACGGCCGCCTGGACGCGGGACTGGAGTATATGAACGGCGTGCCGACAGGCGCCGGTGCGAACGGCGCGGCCACCGGCACTTCGCATCGCTTCAGGGCGGAAAGCGGCGACTGGGGCACGAGCTTGTGGGGCATGAAGGGAAGCGAGGATCTGGGCGGCGGCAACCGCGCCGTTTTCCAGCTGGAAAACGGCTTCAACGCGATGAACGGCCAGTTGCAAGGCAACCTGTTCAATCGTTGGGCGACGGTCGGTATCGCGAACAACCAGTTCGGCACCGTGTTGCTGGGCCGCGAGCTCTTCATCGCGAACGGCGTGTGGGACTTCGATCCGTTCGGCCAGTCGAACTGGTCGTCGGCGTCGCTGGTGCGTGGCCGCAACTGGCCGCAGTCGAGCAACAACGTGTCGTACCAGTCGCCGAAGTTCGCGGGCTTTGACTTCTACGGCCAGTACGCGCTCTCCAACGCGACCAACTGGAACGGTAACGGCACCACCGCGCAAGGCCGTCAGGCGGGCGCGCAGATCACGTACACGGCGCCGCTCTTCCAGGTGCGCGGTATCTACGACGAAATCCGCAATCCGGCGAACGGAACGCTCGGCGGCGACTACGCCACGAGCAACGGCGCTTACGCGTTTTCGCGCGAGTACACCGCGATGCTCAACGTGTTCCTCGGTCAGTTCAAGCTGCAAGGCGGCTATCAGGCGATCCGCACGTCGGGCATGACGGCTCAGTTGCCCGGCCAGCCGACCACGCTCGATCACGAATGGGGCGGTCTGACGTGGCAGATGACGCCGGCCGCGGCGCTGATCGGCGCGGTCTATCACGTCAACGGCAACAACGGCGCGGGCAACGCGACCATCTACACCGTCGGCGGCTCGTACAACCTGTCAAAGCGCACCCTGCTCGATCTGCAAGTCGCGACGGCGCGCAATAGCAAGACAGCGAACTACGGCCTGAACGCCAATGGTTTCGGCTCCTCGGTCGCGACGGACAACCCGCTCCCCGGCCACAGCCAGAGCGGCGTCTACGCAGGCATCCAGCATTCGTTCTGATCGATGAATCTGGGCGAGCCATCGCCGCAGGGCCGCAATTAGAAAGGCCGCCGATGTTTGCATCGGCGGCCTTCTGCGTTGACGCGCTAAAACGGCTAGTCCCGCGCCATCCCCGACGCGCCGTGGCTCAGCCAGTCGAGCACGGCGGCGGCGTCATCGTCGCGCGACTGACGCGCCTTCGCGACCGTCTCGCTGATCTTCGCGCCCGGCTTCGGCGCGGCACGGCGAATCGCCACGCCGACGGCGAGAATGTCGATGATCACGAGGTGCAGGATGCGCGAGATCATCGAAAGCTGCGACTCGCGGATTTCGATGTGATCCGTCTCCAGCGCCACCGTCGCGCGCTTGGCGAGCGGCGTGTTGCTCGACGTGATCGCGATGACCGTCGCGCCCTGTTGCATCGCCACTTCGAGCACGCGCAGCAGTTCCGGCGCCCTGCCCGACTTCGACACGGCCACGATCACGTCGCCCTTGCCGAGCAGCGCCGCCGACGCCGCCTGCATGTACAGATCGCCGTAGGCAATGGTCGGAATGCCGAAGCGGAAGAACTTGTAGTGCGCGTCCTGCGCGACGATGTTCGAATTCCCGAGCCCGTAGAACTCGATGCGCCGCGCGCCGTTGAGGATATCGATCGCGCGCTCGACGTTCTCGAAGTTCAGATGCTCGCGCAACTGAAGAATCGCGGAGACCGTGTTGTCCAGCACCTTCGCGCCGAAATCGGTGGCCGTGTCGCCGAGATGCACCTGGCTGTGGCTCACCGGAATCGTGCCGGTCAGGCCGGTCGCGAGCTTCAGCTTGAAGTCGGACAGACCCTGGCAGCCGAGCGAGCGGCAAAAGCGGATCACGGTAGGCTGACTCACGTCGGCCTTGCGCGCGATGTCGATGATCGGATCGTTGATGATCGAGCGCGGATGATTGAGCGCGAGATCGGCGACGCGCCGCTCGGCGGGCGTCAGCGCATCGCGCATCTGGCGAATCCGCTCGAACACCGCCGACGAACCGCTGTTCGCGCGGTTCGACAACTGCTCGGAGAGAATCGCAGAGACGCCGAGAAACGCCGGATATTCCGCCGTGATGATGTACGTGGGAATGCCCGACAGATATTGCTGAAAGCGCCCTTTCGCCTCGAAACGCTCGCGAAACGGCGACTTGTGGAACAGCTCGCCTAGCTTCAGCACGATGCCGCCGCCGATATAGATGCCGCCCAGCGCGCCCAGCGTCACCGCGATATTGCCCGCGAACGTGCCGAGGATCGCGCAGAAGCAATTCACGACTTCGAGCGCGAGCGCTTCGCCTTGCAGCGCGCGGTTCGTGACGTCGGCGGCGTTGAAATCGTCGGCGACCGTCACGTTGTCGCGCTCGGCGAGCGCCCGATAGATCAGCTCGAGCCCCTGCCCCGCGCACACGCGCTCGAACGACACGTGCGGAAACTTGCGGCGCGCATAGCGCGTCACGAGGTCTTCGCGCTCGTCGAAGGGCGAGAACGTGGCGTGGCCGCCTTCGCTGCCGAGCGCGATCCAGCGGTCATCTGCCGGAATCAGACCCGACACGCCCAGGCCCGTGCCCGGTCCGAGTAGACCGATCACGCTGTTCTGCCGGCGCGAACCGCCGCCCACCTGCTCGCGCTGCGTGTCGGTCAGGCCGGGCAGCGCCATCGCGAGCGCGGTGAAGTCGTTCACGACGAGCAAGGTGTCGAAGCCGAGCGCGCGGCGCGTCGCCTCGATCGAGAAGCTCCAGTCGTGATTGGTCATCTTCACGTGGTCGCCGTCGACCGGATTGGCGATCGCGATCGCCGCATGATTGACGCGTCCGACCTTCGTGTCCTTCAGATACTGCTGCATCACCTCCGCGATGCCGGGGTAATCGGCCCCCGGATACACGCGGATCTGCCCGATTTCGCCAGGCGCGGTCTCCAGCGCGAAGCGCGCGTTCGTGCCGCCGATGTCGGCGAGAAGCCGCGGTCCGTCGGCGTGCTGAGCCGCTGCCTTATGCACACCAGTAGACATCGAGCTTCACTCCTTCAGCGTGGGCCAGCGTCGAGATGGCGTTCTTTTGCGGGGCGGCGAGCGCCGCGTTCAGTACGTCGAGTTTCTTCTGGCCGGCGATGAAGAGATACAACTGTCCGATCTGCTTTAACGCCGACATCGACAGGCTCACGCGCGCGTGCGGCGCCGCGCCCGGATGCACGGCGATGAAGCGCTCGGGCGTCGAGATCGCGACATCCCATTCGGGGGCGTCGGCGAAGATCGAGGCGGTATGGCCGTCCTCGCCCATGCCGAGCACGGCGACATCCGGCAGACGGCGGCGCGGATCGGCGTTCAGTTCGGCGATGTGCGTTTCCAGCGGCTTGCCGGTATCGACGAGCGGCAGGAAGTACGCCGATGCGCCCGCGTTCTGCAGGAGCGTGTCGCGCACGAGCTGAGCGTTGCTCGCGGAATCGGTCTCGGGCACCCAGCGGTCATCGACGAGCGTCACGTCGATGTGCGCCCAGTCGAGCGGCTCGCGCGAGAGCGTCTGCAAGAACGGCTTCGGGCTCGTGCCGCCCGATACCGCGAGCGTGGCGTGAGCGGTTTGTCCCGTGGCGCCGGCCGATGCCGCGCCTCGCGCCGCGAGGGACGCCTTGAGCGCGTCGCTCACGGCTTTCGCCAGCGCATCCGAGTGGGCGCGCGGATCGTCGAAAGTGCGAAGCTCGATCATTGCTCCTCCTGCTTGTTCTGGTTTATCGATCCGCTTGCTGCCCGCGCCGTCGCAACGATGGGCGAAGCGGTCTCTTGTATTCCCCATGTTCGCCGCGCACCTCTTCGGGGCCGCGTCGGCGTCACGCCATCAGTTTTCTTCTTCGAGCCAGCACGTGCCCGCCTGAGCGAGCATCGCGCTCGACGCCGCCGGCCCCCACGTGCCCGCCGCGTAAGGCTTCGGCTTGTTGGTACCCGATGCCCACGCGTTCAGGATCGGCTCGACCCAGCGCCACGCCGCTTCCTGCTCGTCGCGCCGCACGAAAAGCGCGAGGCGGCCGTGAATCACGTCCAGCAGCAGGCGCTGATATGCCTCCATCTGTCCTTCCTTGAAGAACTGATCGAACGCGAGATCCAGATGCACGCTCGCGAGATTCATGCCTTCGCCGGGCTGCTTCGCGAGGCAATACAGCCGGATGGACTCATTGGGCTGCAACCGGATCACGAGACGGTTCGAGCCCGCGCGCAATGCGTTCGCGCCGAGCGCCGAATGCGGCACCGCGCGGAAGTTCACGACGATCTCCGCGACACGGTCCGCAAGCCGCTTGCCCGTGCGCAGGAAGAACGGCACGCCCGCCCAGCGCCAGTTCTCGATCTCCACTTTCAGCGCGACGAAGGTTTCCGTCGTGCTGTCGGGACGCACGCCCGGTTCAGTCGCGTACGCCGGCACCGCCGTGCCGCGGACGACACCCGCATGATATTGCCCGCGCACCGCGACGCGGCTGATGTCGCGCTCGTCGATGGGCTTGAGCGCCCGCAGCACGCGCAATTTCTCGTCGCGCACGGAGTCGGAATCCATCGAGTGCGGCGGCTCCATCGTCACGATGGAGAGCAGTTGCAGCAAATGGTTCTGCACCATGTCGCGCAGCGCGCCCGTATTGTCGTAGAAGTCGCCGCGCGCTTCCACGCCCAGCTCTTCCGCGATCGTGATCTGGATGCTCTCGACCCATTCGCGGCGCCACAGCGGCTCGAACAGCGCGTTGCCGAAGCGCAGCGCGAGCAGGTTCTGCACCGGCTCCTTGCCGAGATAGTGATCGATCCGGTAGATCTGCTCTTCCTGGAAGATTTCGCCGACGGCGTCGTTGATCGCGTTCGACGATTTCAGATCGTAGCCGAGCGGCTTTTCGAGCACGATGCGCGAGTTCTGGTTCAGCCCGACAGCGGCGAGCGCGCGGCAGATCGGCACGAAAAGCTTCGGGCCGGTCGCGAGATAGAAGACGCGCGTGCCGTCGAACTGTGCGAGCACGTCGCGCAGCAGCACGAAATCTTCCGCGCGTCCGAGGTCGAGCCCGACGTACTCGAAGCGATCGACGAAGCTGCGCCACACGGCGTCGTCGAGACCGTCCTTCGATACGTGCGGCTTCACGTGACTCTCGACCCACGCGCGATATTCGGCTTGCTCCATGGCTTCGCGCGCGACCGAAACGATCCTGCCCGCCGGATTGAGCATGCCCGCGCGATGCGCCTCGAAGAGCGCGGGAAGAATCTTGCGCATGGAGAGATCGCCGGTGCCGCCGAAGAGTACGAAGGTGAAATTCGAGTCGCTTTGCATGAGTCTGAACGAGGGTTCCAGAACTGGATGTGAGTCGAATCGGGGCGTGCCGCCCAATGAGACCACGAATGACGCCGTAGTCCGATAAAATTTTTTTTGACACTGAATTGTAGTTTAACTACAATCCAAATCAAGAGGAAATGTCATCGACGGAAAATAAGACATGTCAATCAGTCAAATCTGGTGACGGCTTTTTTCCGGTCAGACGTTCTGTGCGCATGTTAACGGAGCCCGCGGCTCGCCGCTTTTCACAGAGAAGCGTCCCTTGCGGCTCCCGTGCGCCCGGCCTCGCGCCTCGCCGTCGAGCGCGCCCTTCGGGGCAAGTTCAAACGGCCCGGCAAAAATCAAAAGAGGAGACAGCCGTTGCGATTGAACCCACTCATCTCTTGAGAGCCGTGCGGCCGTAAATCGGTCTGCCGGCCCGGCACGCTGCGTTCGTGGTGACCCGCGCTGCCGCTTCCCCGCCGACATCGCCGATTTCCGGCCATCCAGTTTTGCCGTTTTTTTGACAACGCTTCTTACCCATGCTTCTGGCGGCATCGGGAGCCAATCGTTTCTTGTTCTGGTGTCTGGAGGAGATAAACAATGAAAGTCCGTAAGCTCATGGGCGCGCTGTGCGCCGCAGGTCTTCTGTGCGGCGCGACGGCGTCGGCGGTTCAGGCTGCCGAGGCTGTTTCCGTGCTGCACTGGTGGACGTCCGGCGGCGAATCCAAGGCTGTCGGCGTGCTGAAGGACGACATGACGAAGCAGGGTTACACCTGGAAGGACTTCGCTGTCGCGGGCGGCGCGGGCGCGGCCGCGATGACCGCACTGAAGACGCAGGTGATCTCGGGCAACGCGCCGTCGGCGGCGCAGATCAAGGGTCCGCTGATCCAGGAATGGGCCGAGCAGGGCGTGCTCGTGCCGATCGATTCCGTCGCGGGCGACTGGAAGAAGAACCTACCGCCTGAGATCGACAAGATCATCCACGCGGACGGCCACTACGTCGCGGCGCCCTTCTCCGTGCACCGCGTGAACTGGCTGTACATCAACAAGGCCGCGCTGGACAAGGCCGGCGGCAAGGTGCCGACCAACTGGAACGAGTTCTTCCAGGTCGCCGACAAGATGAAGGCCGCGGGCATCATGCCGATCGCGATGGGCGGCCAGCCGTGGCAGGACCTGACGCTGTGGGAAGACGTCGTGCTGTCGCAGGGCGCGGACTTCTACAAGAAGGCGATCGTCGATCTCGACCAGAAGACGCTGACCTCGGACAAGATGGTTCAGGTGTTCGACACGGTCCGCAAGATTCAGGGCTACTTCGACAGCGGCCGCACGGGCCGTGACTGGAACCTCGCAACGGCCATGGTCATCAACGGCAAGGCCGGCATGCAGTTCATGGGCGACTGGGCGAAGGGCGAATTCGCCGGCGCGAACAAGAAGGCGGGCACGGACTACATCTGCGCGCCGGTGCCGGGCACGGAAAAGGCCTACACGTTCAACGTCGACTCGTTCGTGTTCTTCCAGCAGAAGGGCCAGAAGGCCGCGACGCCGGGCCAGCTCGCGCTCGCGAAGACCATCATGACGCCGGAGTTCCAGGAGCAGTTCAGCCTGAACAAGGGATCGATCCCGGTCCGTCTCGGCGTGCCGATGGACAAGTTCGACGACTGCGCGAAGAAGTCCTACTCTGATGAACAGACGGCGATCAAATCGGGCGGCTATGTTCCGTCGCTCGCGCACGGCATGGCTCAGGGCGATGCAGTCGCCGGCGCCATGACCGACGTCGTGACGAAGTTCATGAATTCGTCGCAGGATTCGAAGAGCGCGGTCGCCGCGCTCGCGAACGCCGCCAAGACGAAGTAAGGCAGTTTCCGCCCGGCGCGTGTGCCCATGCATGCGCCGGGCGGCGCAAGACGAAGCAGGACCGCATCTGTAACGTCGCATCTTTCAGCGCCAGCAGGCATTCGCCACAGAAGCGCCTTTCAGTGCACCTAAACGCACCTCAACGCACCCAAGCGCCGGCGCATCTTCCAGGAGTCGAGTCGTGACTGCCTCCATCACCGCGGACAAGAAGCCGCAAAATCCGCCCCGTCGCGTCTCACCGACGGCGGCGCTCGCCGATCGCCTGATTCCGAAGCTGGTGCTCGCTCCCAGCGTCGTGATCGCGCTCGTTTTCGTCTACGGCTTCATCGCCATCACCGGGTATCTGTCACTCTCCGAATCGCGGCTCATGCCGCGCTACGATTTCGCGGGCTTGGACCGCTATCGACAGCTCTTCGCCAACGACGTCTGGTGGACTTCCGCCGCCAATCTCGGCTGGTTCGGCATCCCTTTCATTGCGATTTGCGTGTTCCTCGGCCTTTTCCTTGCGATCCTTCTCGATCAGAAGATCCGCAACGAAGGCGCATTGCGCGCGATCTTCCTCTACCCGATGGCGCTCTCGTTCATCGTGACGGGCACGGCCTGGCAGTGGATTCTGAACCCGGGCCTCGGTCTGGAGAAAGTGTTCCACGACTGGGGCTGGACGAGCTTCTCGTTCAACTGGCTGGGCGACCCGGACAAGGCGATTTTCTGCGTCGTGATCGCGGCCGTCTGGCAATCGACAGGCTTCGTGATGGCGCTCTTCCTCGCCGGCCTGCGCGGCGTCGATAGTGAAATCTTCAAGGCGGCGCAGATGGACGGCGCGGGATTGCCGACCATTTACCGCAAGATCGTGATTCCGAGCATGCGGCCGGTGTTCTTCTCCGTGCTGCTGATTCTCTGCCACATCACGATCAAGACCTTCGACCTGGTCGTCGCGTTGACGGCGGGCGGGCCGGGCACGTCGTCGTCGCTGCCGGCGATCTTCATGTACACGTTCTCGTTCAACCGTGGTCAGCTCGGCGTGGGCGCCGCGTCGTCGATGATGATGCTCGCCACGGTCGTCGCGGTGCTCGTGCCGCTCATGTATCTCGAATCGAGGAGCACTCGCAATGCAGCCTAAGATGACCCTGAGCCGCGCCGTCATCTATGCGGTGCTCATACTTTTCGCGCTTTACTTCCTGTTCCCGATCTACGTGATGCTGTCGACGTCCTTCAAGGATCTCGACCAGCTTCGCACGGGCAACCTGCTCACGCCGCCCACGCACTTCACCTTCGATCCGTGGATCAAGGCGTGGTCGGGCGCGTGTACCGGCGTGCGTTGCGACGGCATGGAGCCGTTCTTCATGAACTCCGTGCGCATGGTGATTCCCGCCGTGCTGATCTCGTCGTTCATCGGCGCGTTCAATGGCTATGTGCTCACGCACTGGCGCTTTCGCGGCGCGGACGGCCTTTTCACGATGCTGCTCGTCGGCTGCTTCATCCCCTTCCAGGCGATTCTTCTGCCGATGGCGCGCCTGCAGGGTTTTCTCGGCCTGTCGAACACGACGACCGGCCTCGTGCTGGTTCACGTGATCTACGGCATCGCGTTCACGACGATGTTCTTCCGCAACTTTTACGTGAGCATTCCGGCCGAGCTCGTGAAGGCGGCGCGCATCGACGGCGCGGGCTTCTTCACGATCTTCACGAAGATCCTGCTGCCGGTGTCGCTGCCGATCTTCATGGTCTGCCTGATCTGGCAGTTCACGCAGATCTGGAACGACTTCCTGTTCGGTATCGTGTTTTCGGGCGTGGATTCCATGCCGATCACGGTCGCGCTGAACAATCTCGTGAACACGTCGACGGGCGTGAAGGAATACAACGTCGACATGGCGGGCGCGATCATCGCCGCATTGCCGACGATTCTCGTCTACATGATCGCGGGACGTTATTTCGTGCGCGGGCTGACGGCCGGCGCGGTGAAGGGTTAATCGACTTCGTTCGATAGAGATATAGAGGATTCACATGGCAAGCCTTTCCATCCGTGACGTGTACAAGACCTACCCGAACGGGGTGCCGGTTCTCAAGGGCGTCAACATCGACATCGAGGACGGTCAGTTCCTGATCCTCGTCGGCGGCTCGGGCTGCGGCAAATCGACCTTGCTCAACATGATCGCGGGTCTCGAGACCGTGACGCGCGGCGACATCATGATCGACGGCAAGACGGTCAACAATCTCTCGCCGAAGGATCGCGACATCGCGATGGTGTTCCAGTCCTACGCGCTCTACCCTTCGATGAGCGTGCGCGACAACATCTCGTTCGGCCTGAACATCCGCAAGGTGCCGAAGGACGAGCAGAAGAAGATCGTCGATCGCGTCTCGGAGACGCTGCAGATCGGTCATCTGCTCGATCGCAAGCCGGGGCAGTTGTCGGGCGGCCAGCGCCAGCGCGTTGCAATGGGCCGTGCGCTCGCGCGCGACCCCGTGATGTTCCTGTTCGACGAGCCGCTTTCGAACCTCGATGCGAAGCTGCGTATCGAGATGCGCTCCGAGATCAAGCTGCTGCATCAGCGCCTCGGCACGACGATCGTCTACGTGACGCACGACCAGATCGAAGCGATGACGCTCGGCGATCGCATCGCGGTGATGAAGGACGGCATCGTGCAGCAGTTCGGCGCGCCGCAGGAAATCTACGACTCGCCTTCCAACCTGTTCGTCGCGGGCTTCATCGGCGCGCCGCCGATGAATTTCATCGCCGGCAAGCTCGTCGAATCGGGCTCGGGTGTTGGTTTGCAGCTCGATACGGGCGTCGCGCAGAAGGTGTTGAATCTGCCGTTCGACGCGGGCCGGCTGCGTGGCAAGGTCGGTCAGGACGTGATCCTCGGTCTGCGCCCCGAGCGCATCACCGATTCGCGCAGCGCGCACGATGTGTCGGATGCGAGCCTGCAACCGGTCGACGTGCGCGTCGATGTGATCGAGCCGACCGGCCCGGACACGCTCGTGTTTGCGCAGGTGAATGGGAAGCGCATCGTGTCGCGTGTGCACCCGGCGTCGAATCCGCAGCCGACGTCGAACATGACGCTGCTGTTCGATGTGTCGAAGGCCGTGTTGTTCGATCCGCAGACGGAAGAGCGGCTGGCTTGAGGTTGCTGTTCGATTGATGAGACGCCACGGTTAGCCGTGGCGTTTTTTTTTGCGGGATTGGATTGATCTGGATCGGCTGTCGAGTTCCCGAAGCATATTTCGGATTACTTACTATCTTCACATGTAGCGATCTCTCGATAAGATTGACGCGGGGCGTGCGATGGAACGCCTGCGTCATGAATCGCGATGAAGGTCGCGCAGGTTGTCACTTGACAACCTGCGCAATGCGGAGAATCACGCGAACGACTTGAGACGGGTTGTCGACAACTGTACGACGCGCAGAAAAGAAACTGCCGGATAAGCCGCAGATGCGGAGCAGCAGGAATCCCTCATGAAGTACGTGTTCACTCTCAAGTATCTGTTGTCGGCAGAAGACTGCGACCACGAGCAACTTGTGGAACGGCTCGCCGAGGCCGGATGCGATGACGCGACCATCGGGATTGGTCAGCCAGGACGAATTGCACTCGCCTTCAGGAGGACTGGCTTCGACGCCTGCAGCGCCATTTTATCGGCGCTACAAAACGTGAAGCAGGCGATTCCTTCCGCACGCCTGATCGAAGCAGCGCCGGACTTTGTCGGTCTGACGGATGTAGCCGAAGCAACGGGAATGACGCGTCAGAACATGCGCAAGCTGATGCTCGCGAACGCGATGGAATTCCCCGCACCGGTTCATGAAGGCAATCCGTCCGTTTGGCACCTTTCCGATATTCTCTCGTGGCTGAACGAGCGCGGAGGGTACCGCATCGATGCGGATCTGCTCGAAGTCGCCAAGACAGTAAAGCAGGTCAATCTGGCGAAGGAAGCCCGGGAAATCGCGCCTGACATGAGTCAGGAACTGGAAAGGCTGGTGGCCTAGAGTGTGTTAGGTATTTTTAGATATGCGAAGGTTCTTGGCGAAATGTCATGACACGCTTCAGTGTTTCGCCGGATCCCGTTTGCGCGTCGGTCTATTAGCACTGCCCCTGTGCGGGGCGGCAGTCACTTTCTTTGCTGCTGCAAAGAAAGTAACCAAAGAAAGCAGCTCGTTTAAGCCCGCGGTCACACGCACGTTGGCCATGCTTGCCAGCCGCCAATGGCACTCGCCTAAGAAGCTGTTGCAGAATTAAGTTCATGAATTCTTAAGCCGGTTCCAGCAAATCAGCGCGCACGCGAGCGAAAGGAAAGCCTCGTGAATATAGTCATATCGTTCATAACGAATCTTCAGGCGTCGAAAGTTATGCAGCCAGGCAATCGAGCGCTCGACGACCCAGCGCGTTTTGCCCAGACCGCTACCGTGCGGTGCGCCGATACGGGCGAGTTCCGGCACGATGCCTTGCTTGCGCAACGCCTGCCGGTGCTTATTGGAACTGTATCCTCGATCGCCTTGGACGATGCCGGGTTTGCGCAATGGTCGGCCTCGCTTGCCGCGAATCGGCGGAATGGCCGCGACCAGCGCATTCAGTTGCTTGATGTCGTGACAGTTCGCGCCGCTCAGGATGACTGCGAGCGGAATGCCTTGCGCCTCGACAATAAGGTGATGCTTGCTGCCGAGCTTGCGCCTGTCCGTGGGGTTCGGACCAGTTTTTTTCCCGCCGATACGGCGCGAATAGAAGAGCTGTCGACGATGGCGCGCTCCAGATCGAGTTGGCCGCGTCGGCGCAATTCGGCGAGTAACGCTTCGTGGATGCGTTGCCAGACACCGGCCTTCTGCCATGCGTCGAGTCGACGCCAGCACACGCTGCCCGAGCCCCAACCGAGTTCCTGCGGTAGCAGATTCCACGCCGTGCCCGAGCGCAGGACAAAGATGATGCCGTTGAGCACCGCTCGATCTGCAATCGGTTTGCGCCCAGCGTGGCGCCGATTGCGCGAAGGCCGAACAGGCAACAGCGGTTCGATGAATGACCACAGTTCGTCGTCTATAAGTTCTTTAGTCATCGCTTCCTGCATGAGCAAACAATCCAGGAAGCTACCAACTCACAAGAAAAGTTAACAGTGCTCTATTCCTATTTCCGCAACGGCTTCTAAGTGTCGCCCCCAAAAGACTGACCGGTCTTGGCTCGCGCACGGTCTGCCGCCCCAAATGTTTGAGCGCGCTGGTTCAGCACCAAATAGCTTCGGCACAGCGCTACGCGCTGCCGCCGGGTATGCAACGAAAACCAACGAAACACGAATGCGGTGAGATGGCGGCGTTAGCAAGAAGGTCCGCGCCGACCCGATTGACCCGTCGGCCGCGAAGCGGGCCGGAGCCACTTGGTGCTGAACCAGTCAGTGAAGCGGCACGAGGCGACAGACCGTGCGCGATCCAAGCCCGGTCAGTCCTTTGAGGGCGACACTTAGGCGAGTGCCATCGACGGCTGGCAAGCATGGCCAACGTGCGTGTGACCGCGGGCTTAAACGAGCTGCTTTCTTTGCCTACTTTCTTTGCAGCAGCAAAGAAAGTAGGTGCCGCCCCGCACAGGGGCAACGCCAATAGACCGACACGAAATCAGGCCATCCATAGAAGCCCGACGCATTCCAGACCGCCACGATACCCCCTTCGCCCCATTGCAGGCACAATCGTCGTTTTGCATTTCAAAGTGCCCTTGCCGCATGACTCTTCTCACCTCGCATCCCGACCTCGCCTGGACCCCGTCCGACGCACCCGACCCCTTCATCGGCCTCGAAGCGCTCGACGACGCCCGCGTGCAAGCCTGGGTCGATAGCCAGAACCGCCGCACCGAAGCCGCGTTCGGCACCACGCCGCAAGCGCGCGCGCTCGCCGAGCGGCTCGAAAAAGCCTACACATCGCAAGACCGCATCGTCTCGTGCTCGCGCTATGGCGACTGGGCCTACAACACCTGGCAGGACGACGCGCATCCGCTCGGCATCGTGCGCCGCACGCCGTGGAGCGCGTGGCTCGCAGGCGCGCCCGTGTGGGAAACGATCCTCGACGTCGACGCCCTCGAACTCAACACAAACAACAACGACGACACCCGCTGGGCGCTCGCCGACTTCGACATGCGCTACCCCGACTACGATCGCGCGCTCGTGAGCCTGTCGCCGGGCGGCTCGGACGCGTGCATGGTGCGCGAGTTCGACATCCCGTCGAAAAGCTTCGTCGCGGATGGCTTCGTGCTGCCCGATGTCGGCAAGCACGATATCTCGTGGATCGATCGCGACACGGTCTACGTCGGCTGGGACGACAGCAAGACGAACCCGCGCCCCGCCCTCACCACATCCGGCTTTCCACGCGAGGCGCGCCGCTGGAAGCGCGGCACGCCGCTCGCGGACGCGCCCGTCGTATTCGACGGCAACCGGCGCGATGTATCGGCGGGCGTGGACTACGATCCCATCGAAAAGCTGCATCTCGCATCGCGCGCGGTGTCGTTTTATGACACGCTCAACTATTGGCTCGACGAGACATCGAACGAATGGCGCCAATACGACCTGCCGGCGCACGCGGAAATCGAGCACTGGAACGGCTGGCTGTTCGTGACGCCGCGCAAGTTCTGGAACGCGGGCGGCCGTCGCTACGCGCCCGGCACGCTGACCGTGATCCGGCGCGACGCGTTTCTCGATGGCTCGCGTCATTTCACCGCGTTGTTCACGCCATCCGATCGGCTCGTACTTGCCGGCATCGACTTCACGAAGCACTGGCTGATCGTCTCGCAGATGGACGACGGCACGCCGCGCGTCACGCTGCTGCGCCCGCCCGCGACGCTCGAAGGCGAGTGGCAGGCGCGCGACTTCGCGCTGCCGGAAGCGAGCCAGTCCTGGGTCGATTCGATCGACAGCGAGCGCGACGACACCGTGCTCATCCACGTCGAGCACTTTCTGACGCCGCCGTCGCTGTATCACGCGGATCTCGCGAACGACGCGCCGTGGCAACTGCTCGCGCGCCTTCCCGCACAGTTCGATGCGACCGGCCTCTCGGCCGTGCGCCGCCACGCGGTCGCGCCGGACGGCGAGCGCATTCCCTACTGGCTGATCGGACGTGACGTCGACACGCGCACGGACGCGCGCCCTTGCCTGCTCTACGGTTACGGCGGCTTCGAAGTCGCGCTCGATCCCGGCTACGACGCGACGACCGGCATCGCGTGGCTCGAGCGCGGCGGGCTTTACGCGGTCGCGAACATTCGCGGCGGCGGCGAATTCGGTCCGGCGTGGCATCAGGCGGCGTTGCGTGAAAATCGCCAGGTTTCCTTCGACGATTTCAACGCGGTGGCCGAGGCGCTCATCGATACGGGCGTCACCACGGCCAAGCAACTGGCGATCCGCGGCGGCAGCAACGGCGGCCTGCTCACGGGCGTGTGCATGGTCCAGCGGCCCGAGTTGTTCGGCGCGGTGTTGTCCGAAGTGCCGCTGCTCGACATGGCGCGCTTTCACTTGCTGCTGCAAGGCGCATCGTGGATCGACGAATACGGCGATCCCGACGACGCCGCCGATCTGCGTCATCTGATGGCGTACTCGCCTTATCAAAACGTGAAGGCGGATATCGCGTATCCGCCGGTGCTTTTCACGTCATCGACGAGCGATGATCGTGTGCATCCCGGCCACGCCCGCAAGATGGCCGCGAAGATGCAGGCGCAGGGTCACGCGAACGTCTGGTATCAGGAAACCGGCGACGGCGGACACGGCGCGGGCGTCGAGCCGGAAGCGATCGCGCAGGCGGAAGCGGCCGCGTTCACGTTCCTCGCATCGACGATCGGGCCGCTCGCCTGATTCAGACCTTTACCGGCACCGCATGCGAGCGCAGCACCAGCGTGCGCCCGGCAAAGGTCAGCACGCCGCATACGCCGATCACAATGCCCATGCCGTGCGGCGACACATCGTGAAAAAGCCCGACCGCGAGACTCGCGAGCGCGCCGAGCGCGAGTTGCATCGCGCCAAACACGGCGGCGGCCGCGCCCGCATTGCGCGGATAGCGGTGCATCAGTTCGGTCGTGCAATTGGCCGACAGCAAACCGACCACGCCGACGACGAAAAACAGCGTCGCCACGATCGACCACAAGCCGCCCCAGCCCGTCAGCGACACGAGGGCGACCGCGAGCGCCGCCGCGACGCTCACGAACGACGCGGCCGAGATCATCTTCATCGCGCCGACACGCCCGACGAACTTCGTGTTGAGCACATTCCCCGCGATGATCCCGATGATGTTCAGCCCGAACAGCAGCCCGTAGTACTGCGGCTTCACGTGGAAGTAATCGATATAGACGAACGGCGTCGCGGTGATGTACGCGAACATCGACGCGAACGCCATGCCGCCGCACATCATGTGGCCCCAGGTGACGGGATCGGTCAGCAGATGCCCGTACGCGGCGAACGACTTGCCGACCGCCGCGCTCGCGCGCTTCTCTTTCGGCCAGGTCTCGGGCACGCGCAGAAAGGCGGTCACCGCGCAGGTCAGGCCGAAGAGCGTCAGCGCGACGAACACGATCCGCCAGCCGCCGAGCAACAGCAATTGCCCGCCGATCAGCGGCGCGAGCAACGGTCCGATCGACGTGACGATGGAAAGCATCGACAGCACGCGGGCGGCGTCGCCCGGTTCGTGGGCATCGCGGGCGATGGCGCGTGCGAGCACCGACGCCGCGCCCGCACCGAGCGCCTGCAGAAAGCGCACGAGGACGAGCGCATCGATCGAAAACGCCACCGCGCAGCCGATGCTCGCGAGCGCGTACAGCGCGATGCCCCCGAGCAGGACGGGCCGGCGGCCGTAGGCGTCGGACATCGGGCCATAGAGCAGCATGCCGAACGAGAAGCCGAACATGAAGCTCGTGAGCGTGCTCTGCGCGGCGGCCGGGCTCGTGCCGAACGAGGCGGCGAGCGAGGGCAGGCTCGGCAGATACATGTCGATCGACAGCGGGCCGCACGCGGCGAGCGCGCCGAGCAACAGAATCAGCCGGCCATCGGGCCGGCGACGGGTGGTGTCGGACATGAAGTTCGCAAGACGGGGATGAGTGGATGCGACACGGCCTCGTGCCGCGCAAGCGATCGATCATTGTACGCGACGCCCCGCCGTGATCCGGCCCTGATCGCCGCGTTGCGCTAAGCTCTTCTCTCGTTTTCCTTCCCGTTTCATCGACGCGATGACCGCCTTTCTGCTGATCTGGAGCCCCAAAAAGTGGCCGTGGCCCGAGTTGCCCGACATCGCGCGGCGCGTGGCCGCGGGCGATGCCGTCGCCGATGTATGGGGCTGCGGGACCGCGCGCGGGCTCATGCCGGGCGATCGCGTGTTCGTGCATCGCGTGTCGCAGGAGCCGAAGGGCGTGTTCGCGTCGGGCTGGGTGACGCGCGCGCCTTACGAAGTGCCCGACGCCGGAAGCAAACGCGGTTATCGGCTGTGCATCGACTTCGTGTACGACTGGCTCGTCGATGCGCACGAGGAAGTCGTCGTCACGCGCGACGAATTGCGGGCGCATCCGTTCTCCGTGCAGACGTGGGACGCGCAGATGTCAGGCACGCTCATCAAGCCTATTGCCGAGGGCGCGCTGGAAAAGCTCTGGACTGCGCGAACCGGCCGGCGCTCGCAGCCTCCCGCGCCGTCCGCGCCCGCGAAACGATCGCCGTCGTCATAGGCGCGACACCGCCCGTTCGCAACGACTCCGGTACAATTTCAGCATCGATTTTTCGCGCCGGACCGCGCGTCTCGCACGCCGCGCTCGTCGCCGCTCGAGCCCGGTCCGCCCTTCGCGAATCCCGCTTCCACTTTCAGCGCAGGCCTTCATCCATGTCCAAGAATCAAGTTCTCTTCGAACGCGCCCAGCGAACCATTCCCGGCGGCGTGAACTCGCCGGTGCGCGCGTTCCGCTCGGTCGGCGGCACGCCGCGCTTCATCGAGCGCGCAGAAGGCGCGTATTTCTGGGATGCCGACGGCAAGCGCTATATCGACTACATCGGCTCGTGGGGCCCGATGATCCTCGGTCACGTCCACCCTGAAGTGCTCGACGCCGTGCAGCGCGTGCTCGCGAACGGCTTTTCCTTCGGCGCGCCGACGGAAGCCGAAATCGAGATCGCCGAGGAAATCTGCAAGCTCGTGCCGTCGATCGAACAGGTGCGCATGGTCTCCTCCGGCACCGAAGCGACGATGAGCGCGCTGCGCCTCGCGCGCGGCTTCACGAACCGCAGCCGCATCATCAAGTTCGAGGGCTGCTATCACGGGCACGCGGACAGCCTGCTCGTGAAGGCCGGTTCCGGCCTGCTGACGTTCGGCAATCCGACTTCCGCGGGCGTGCCCGCCGATATCGCGAAGCACACGACCGTGCTTGAGTACAACAACGTCGAGCAGCTCGACGAGGCGTTCAGGGCGTTCGGGTCGGAGATCGCGTCGGTGATCGTCGAGCCGGTCGCGGGCAACATGAACCTCGTGCGCGCGACGCCCGAGTTCCTCAACGCGCTGCGCGAGCGCTGCAGCGAGTACGGCGCGGTGCTGATCTTCGACGAAGTGATGTGCGGTTTCCGTGTCGCGCTCGGCGGCGCGCAAGAGGTCTACGGCATCAAGCCGGACCTTACGTGCCTCGGCAAGGTCATCGGCGGCGGCATGCCGGCGGCGGCGTTCGGCGGACGCCGCGACATCATGGCCCATCTCGCGCCGCTGGGCGGCGTGTATCAGGCAGGCACGCTGTCGGGCAATCCGATCGCCGTGGCCGCGGGCCTCAAGACGCTGCAACTGATCCAGCGCCGCGGTTTCTACGACGATCTCGCGAAGCAGACGCGCAAGCTGGTCGACGGCCTGACCGCCGCCGCCCGCGAAGCGAAAGTGCCCTTCTCCGCGGATTCGATCGGCGGCATGTTCGGCCTGTACTTCATGGATTCGGTGCCGGGCAGCTTCGCGCAGATCCAGCAGGGCGACACCAGGCGCTTCAACGCGTTCTTCCATGCGATGCTCGATGCGGGCGTGTACTTCGCGCCGTCGGCGTTCGAAGCGGGCTTCGTGTCGAGCGCGCACGATGACGCCGTGATCGACGCGACCATCGACGCCGCGCGCGGCGCGTTCGCGTCGCTCGCCGCCTGACGCTCGCGGGCCGCGCCGATGTTCTCGCAAACCGACTTCACCCACATGGAGCGCGCGCTCGCGCTCGCGTCGAAGGGCATGTACACGACCACGCCGAATCCGCGTGTGGGCTGCGTGCTCGTCAAGAACGGCGAAGTGATCGGCATGGGCTACACGCAGCCGGCCGGCCAGGATCACGCCGAAGTGCAGGCGCTCAAGGACGCCCGTTCGCGCGGCAAGGATCCGCGCGGCGCGACGGCGTATGTGTCGCTCGAACCGTGCAGCCATTTCGGGCGCACGCCGCCGTGCGCGCACGCGCTCATCGATGCGCGCGTCGAGAAAGTGATCGCCGCGATGGAAGATCCGAATCCGTCGGTGTCCGGTCGCGGCCTCACGATGCTGCGCGATGCGGGTATCGACGTGCGCTGCGGGCTGCTCGCGAACGAGGCGCAGGAGATGAACATCGGCTTCGTGTCGCGCATGACGCGCCGCCGTCCGTGGGTGCGCATGAAAGTCGCGGCCACGCTCGACGGCCGCACCGGCCTGCCGACGGGCGAAAGCCAGTGGATCACCGGCGAGGACGCGCGCGCCGACGGCCACGCGTGGCGCGCCCGCGCCTGCGCGATCCTGACGGGCATCGGCACGGTGCGCGAGGACGATCCGCAACTGACCGTGCGCGCGGTGGACACGCCGCGCCAGCCGCAACGCGTCTTGATCGACAGCCGTCTCGACGTGCCGAAGGAAGCGCGCATTCTCGAAGGCGCGCCGCCGTGGATCTTCCATGCCGCCGACGCCGATCCGGCGCGCGTCGACGCGCTGCGTGAGAAAGGCGCGGACCTGATCGAGCTGTCGAACGAGCACGGCAAGGTCGATCTGCCCGCGATGCTCACCGCGCTCGCCGATCGCGGCATCAACGAGTTGCACGTCGAAGCGGGTCACAAACTGAACGGCTCGCTGCTGCGCGAGGGCTGCGTCGACGAATTGCTGGTGTATCTCGCGCCGAGCCTGCTGGGCAACGCGCCCGGCATGTTCGACTTCGCGCCGCCCGCAACGCTCGATGCGCGGCCGCATCTGAAATTTCATCGTATCGACCGGCTCGGCGACGATCTGCGCATACTCGCGCGCTTCGTCGAGTCGATTGCTGCGAGCTGATTGCACACCGATTCAAGGAACGAAGCGATGTTTACAGGAATTGTCGCGGCGGTGGGCCGCATCGAGAAAGTCACGCCGCTCGGCTCGGAGCCGGAAGCGGGCGTTCGTCTGACGGTCGCCGCGGGCGATCTCGATCTCGCCGATGTCGAACTCGGCGACAGCATCGCGATCCAGGGCGCGTGCATGACGGTGATCAGGAAGTCGGCCGATGCGTTCGATGTCGACGTGTCGCGCGAAAGTCTCGACAAGACGGTCGGGCTCGGCGATGCAGGCATCGAAGTGAATCTGGAGAAGGCATTGCGCGCGCACGACCGGCTCGGCGGGCATCTCGTCTCCGGCCACGTCGATGGACTGGGCGTCGTGTCGAAATTCGAGCCTGTCGGCGAATCGCATGAATTGCGCATCGTCGCGCCGAAGGACATCGGCAAATATCTGGCCTACAAGGGTTCCGTGACGGTGAACGGCGTGAGTCTCACCGTGAACTCCGTCAGCGACCGCGCCGATGGCTGCGAGTTTTCCATCAACCTGATTCCGCATACCGTCGAAGTCACGACGCTCAAGGCGCTCGCCAAAGACGTGAAGGTCAATCTGGAAATCGATCTGATCGCGCGCTATGTCGAACGGATGATGAGCGCGCAGTGATCTGAGCCTCTTTTGTCGGGCGTTGGGGCTGCTCGTTTTGCAACGAAGCCTCCCCGCCCGGCTGCCCGCCGATTTCAGCGACTGTCCATCGGCCGTGGCGTAAAATACGCGCTTTCCCCAAACCGGACCCCGCACGGGACGTCATCATGTCGCTCGCCTCCACTCCTGAGATCATCGCTGAACTGAAAGCCGGCCGGATGGTGATCCTCGTCGACGAAGAAGACCGCGAAAATGAAGGCGATCTCGTCGTCGCCGCCGAATTCGTCACGCCCGAAGCCATCAACTTCATGGCGAAGCACGGCCGCGGCCTCATCTGCCTCACGCTCACGCAGGAGCGTTGCAAGCAACTGAATCTGCCGCTCATGACGCACCGCAACGGCACGCAGTACGGCACGGCGTTCACGGTCAGCATCGAAGCGGCCGAAGGCGTGACGACCGGCATTTCCGCGTCGGACCGGGCGAAGACGATCGCCGCGGCGGTCGCGCACGACGCGCGCGCCGAGCATATCGTCCAGCCGGGCCACGTGTTCCCGATCATGGCGCAGCCGGGCGGCGTGCTCGTGCGCGCGGGCCACACGGAAGCCGGCTGCGACCTGACCGCGCTCGCGGGCCTCACGCCGGCCGCGGTCATCTGCGAAATCATCAAGGACGACGGCGAGATGGCGCGCCTGCCGGACCTCATCGAATTCGGCCAGCAACACGGCATCAAGATCGGCACGATCGCCGATCTGATCCATTACCGCAGCCGCACCGAATCGATCATCGAGAAAGTCTGCGAGCGCACGATGCAGACCGCGCACGGCCCGTTCCGCGCGGTGCTGTATCGCGACGAGCCGACGCACTCGCCGCACATCGCGCTCGTGCGCGGCACGCCGCATCCCGACCGCGACACCCCGGTGCGCGTGCACGAGCCGCTCTCGGTGCTCGATCTGCTCGAAATCGATTCGTCGACGCACTCGTGGACCATCGACGCCGCGATGAAGGAAATCGCCGCGCGCGATCTCGGCGCGATCGTCATGCTCAATTGCGGCGACACGAAGGAGCATCTCGTCGACGTGTTCCGCGCCTTCGACCAGAAGGACAAGGCGGCCGAACTCAAGCGCCGCCCGATCGACTTCAAGACCTACGGCATCGGCGCGCAGATTCTGCGCGATATCGGCGTCGGCAAGATGGAAGTGCTCGCGACGCCGCGCAAACTCGGCAGCATGTCGGGCTACGGGCTCGAAGTGACGGGCTTCGTGCCGATGCCCGGCTGCCCCGCCACCGCCGCGCCGACGGAAACCGCCATCACCCAGTTGCGCTCGGTCTGAGACCGCCGGCCGCACAACCCTATTCCACACAATTCCAAGGGAAGGACCATTCATGGAAATCGGACAATACCAGCCGAATATCGACGGCGACGGCCTGCGCATCGGCATCGTGCAGTCGCGCTTCAACGAACCGG
Organism: Caballeronia sp. S22; assembly: GCF_964261745.1. Classification (NCBI taxonomy): domain Bacteria; kingdom Pseudomonadati; phylum Pseudomonadota; class Betaproteobacteria; order Burkholderiales; family Burkholderiaceae; genus Caballeronia; species Caballeronia sp. S22. Next base: position 2,369,125 of record NZ_OZ180035.1, read on the forward strand.
TGTGCAACGGCCTCGCCGACGCGTGCATCGAGGAGCTGGAGCGCCTCGGCGTGATCGGCCAGGACGTGCTGCTCGTCACCGTGCCGGGCGCGCTCGAAATTCCGCTCGCGCTGCAGAAGCTCGCGGAATCCGGCCAGTTCGACGCGCTGATCGCGCTCGGCGCCGTCGTGCGCGGTGAGACGTATCACTTCGAGCTCGTGTCGAACGAGAGCGGCTCGGGCATCTCGCGCATCGCGCTCGATTTCGGCATTCCGGTGGCGAACGCCGTGCTGACGACCGAGAACGACGAGCAGGCCGTCGCCCGCATGACCGAAAAGGGCCGCGACGCCGCACGCGTGGCGGTCGAAATGGCGAATCTCTCCGTCGCGCTCGAACAGCTCGACGGCGACGATGAAGACGAAGACGAAGAAGACGAGGACCGCGCATGAAGAGCGCTCGACGCCGTTCGCGCGAACTCGCGACGCAAGGGCTTTATCAATGGCTGCTGTCGGGCGCGCCCGCCGGCGAAATCGACGCGCAACTGCGCAACGCACAAGGCTTCGACAAGGCCGATCAGGCGCATCTCGATGCGATCCTGCATGGCGTGATCAAGGAATCCGCCGCGCTGTCCGAGCAGTTGCAGCCGTGCCTCGACCGCCCGATCGAGCAGTTGTCGCCGGTCGAGCGCGCGGTGCTGCTGGTGGCCGCGTTCGAGTTCAAGCACCACATCGACGTGCCGTATCGCGTCGTCATCAACGAGGCGGTCGAGCTGACGAAGACCTTCGGCGGCTCGGACGGCTACAAGTATGTGAACGGCGTGCTCGACAAGCTCGCCGTCGTGATGCGTCCCACCGAGGCGCAGGCGCGCGGACGCGGAGCATAAATGAACCAGGGTGCGGAACCGCTCGTCCGGCTTGCGTCGCGTGTCGATGCGATCGAGCCGTTCTACGTGATGGAGCTGATGAAAGAGGCTCAGGCGCTCGAGCGCGCGGGCCGCGACATCATCCACATGAGCATCGGCGAGCCGGACTTCACCGCGCCCGAGCCCGTGATCAACGCCGCCGCCGATGCATTGAAGCGCGGCGTCACGCAATACACCAACGCGCTCGGCATCACGCCCCTGCGCGAGGCGATCGCGCGGCATTATCGCGATACGTTCGGCCTCACGGTCGATCCGGAGCGGATCGTCGTGACGGCGGGCGCGTCGGCGGCGCTGCTGCTCGCGTGCATGGCGCTCGTCGATAACGGCGACGAAGTGCTGATGCCCGATCCGTGCTATCCGTGCAACCGGCATTTCGTGTCGGCGGCGGATGGCAAGCCGGTGCTCATCGCGAGCGGTCCGGCCGAGCGCTTTCAGTTGACGGCGGAGCATGTCGAGGAAAACTGGGGACCGGCCACGCGCGGCGTGCTGCTCGCGTCGCCGTCGAATCCGACGGGCACGTCGATCGAGCCGGACGAGCTCCGGCGCATCGTCGATAAGATGCGTGCGCATGGCGGCTTCACGATCGTCGACGAGATCTATCAGGGTTTGAGCTACGACGCGAAGCCCGTGTCCGCCCTCTCCTTCGGCGACGATGTCGTTACCGTGAACAGCTTCTCCAAGTACTTCAACATGACCGGCTGGCGGCTCGGCTGGCTCGTCGTGCCGCACGCGATGGTGAACGCGGTCGAAAAGCTGTCGCAGAACCTGTTCATCTGCGCGTCGGCGCTGGCGCAGCACGCGGCGCTCGCGTGTTTCGAGCCGCAGACGATCGCGATCTACGAATCGCGCCGCCTCGAATTCAAGCGGCGGCGCGATTACATCGTGCCGGCGCTGCGTTCGCTCGGCTTCGGCGTGCCGGTGGTGCCCGACGGCGCGTTCTACGTCTATGCCGATACGACGACGGTACATCACCCCGCCGCCGGCAACAGCGACGCGCTCACGCATTCGATGCTCCACGACGCGGGCGTCGTGCTCGTGCCGGGCGTGGATTTCGGCTTTCATGCCCCGGAGCGCTACATCCGTCTTTCGTATGCGACGGCGTACTCGAAGCTTGAGGAAGCGGTCGAGCGGCTGGGCACGCTATTCCGCCGATAAAAGCGCATCGCAAGAACGAAAAAAGGGCACCGTGAAAGGTGCCCTTTTCTTTGCGTCCGACGAAATGTTTAAGCGCCGAACTCCGCCGATGCGACGTGCTTCGTTTCCGCGTCGCCTTCGTCCTGCGAGACCGACTTCTTCGAATCGATGGTCACGTGAACGCGCTTGTCCGCAGCCGTCGAGGCCAGAACCTGCTTCGGCGCAGCCTGAACCGGCGCTTGCGGCGCGTTGATCGGCACGTTGCGGCCGCGTGCGACATCGCGCAGACGCGTACGCTCGGCCAGGACCTTCGCGCCGTAACCGCCGTCGTCCTGCGTCGAGGAACCGACGTAGTAGCGCAGGCCACCCGCAACCGAACCGCCGCGCGCGATGCAATCCTTCAGCACGAGCGCACCGACCTTGATATTCGCGAGCGGATCGAGCGCTGCGTGCGAGCCGCCGAAGTATTCGAACTTGTCGGAATGAACCTTCGACATCACCTGCATCAGGCCCTGAGCGCCGACGCCGCTTTCAGCATACGGATTGAAGCCCGATTCGATCGCCATGACGGACAGCAGCAGCAGCGGATCGAGACCGACATCGCGGCCCGTGTCGAACGCGGCGCGAACGAGCTCGGCAACCGGCTCTTCCGCTACGCGATAACGCCGCGCGATGAAGTTCGAGACGAGCTTCTGCTCGCGCGTGGAAACGAGCACGCGGTCGTCGCGTGCGTCGGCGACCACGCGTTGCGCGGGAATCATGCTCGCCAGCATGCCGACGGACGGCATGGTGCGCGGGTCGAGCCCGTTAGGCGACACGGCGAGGCTGATGCCGCCGGTGAGCTGATGCGTGCTTGCGTCGTCGCTGGCGGCGGCGCCGAGCGATGGCCCCGTCGACGGCGCCTTGAGGCTGTCCGACGGCGCGGTGTTCGCGGCGACGTTCACGGGCAGCGAGGCGTCTCCAGACGGATGATGCACCGCCGAGAACGGCGGCAACGGCTGGCCCGCGAGCAGGCGAGCCGGTCCCGCCTGAACGGCGGCCGACACGAAAGGCATGATCTTTGCGGCAAAGTTCGTGCGCCACGAAGGCAGCAACCACAGTGCGAGCGCGCTGACGACGGCGGCACAACCGACCATCGCGAAGACATGGTGACTCAAACGGCGTCCGCGACGGAGCGCGATGCGCATGATCTGCGCGGCGCGGGTGTCGGAACCCCACCAAACCGAAGTGTTCATCGATACTCCCAATGTTGCATGATTTGCGCAGATGAATACGAATAAAGCGCGTATTCGGAGCGCAAATCAGACACCACTCGCTCTCGGCAAGCGTAAGCGGCATCGGGGATACGGCATGCGCCGTCTGGAAAGCCGATCCGGCAAAAGCTTGCCGGGTTGCGCGGCACGAACTGCGTGCCCTCAATGCGCGGGTGGCTCTCCACGCGAAAAACCGGCGCGAGAAACGCCGGCATGACAACCAAACACCATGAATCGCCGGGCAGGAGCGGCGCAGGCGACGCATGTTGCGTCAAGAAAGACCTGAGGCGAAGGTAAAAAGTTTCAAAACCTGCAAGAGATGCGAGCTGATTCTATCAGGGTTTAATTATCCGTCAATGCTAAAGACTTGTGTTTCAATTACTTACAGTTATATTGAACAGCGTTCAGCGCCCGAAAACCACGTCTCACGGGCGATTCCCAGCGGAATTTGCTGAATGTCCCCCAACGCACCGACGCTGTCGCAGGTAAAATCGACAATCGCCTTGCGCGCAGCCGTCCCGCCCGTCGAGTCTCGTGCTCCGGCGGCTTCGAGTCCAATTTCGACCATCGATGAAATACAAAGATCTGCGCGACTTCACTGCCCGCCTCGAGGCGATCGGTGAACTTCGCCGCATTCGGCAGCCCGTTTCCCCCGTTCTCGAAATCACCGAAGTCTCGGATCGCGTGTTGCGCGCGGGCGGGCCCGCTCTGCTTTTCGAAGCGCCCACGGGCCACACGATGCCCGTGCTCGCCAACCTCTTCGGCACGACGCGGCGCGTGGCGCTCGGCATGGGCATCGAAACCGAGGCGCAGAGCGGCGCCGATGTCAGCCTCGGCAGTGATGTCGCCGCGCTGAGTTCGTTGCGCGATGTCGGCAGGCTGCTTTCCGCGCTCAAGGAACCCGAGCCGCCGAGAGGCCTGAAGGACGCGGGCAAACTGCTCTCGCTCGCGAAGGCCGTGTGGGACATGGCGCCGAAGTCGGTCAGCGCGCCGCCTTGCCAGGAAGTGGTGTGGGAAGGCCAGGACGTCGATCTCAACCGGCTGCCGATCCAGACATGCTGGCCCGGCGACGCCGGACCGCTGCTCACCTGGGGCCTCACCGTCACGCGCGGACCGAACAAGCCGCGCCAGAATCTCGGCATCTATCGGCAGCAGCTCATCGGGCGCAACAAGCTCATCATGCGCTGGCTCGCGCATCGCGGCGGCGCGCTCGACTTCCGCGAATTCGCGCTCGCGAATCCCGGCAAGCCGTATCCGGTGGCGGTTGTGCTCGGCGCCGATCCCGCGACGATCCTCGGCGCCGTGACGCCCGTACCCGATTCGTTGTCCGAATATCAGTTCGCGGGCCTCTTGCGCGGCTCGCGCACCGAGCTCGCGAAGTGCCTGACGCCGGGCGTCGATACGCTTCAGGTGCCGGCGCGCGCCGAGATCGTGCTCGAAGGCTTCATCTATCCGCAGGACGGCACGCCGCCGCCCGCGCCCGAAGGCGCGCCGCCGCGTCCATCGGCGTCCGCGGCGGCGAAATACGAACATGCGCTCGAAGGGCCGTACGGCGATCACACCGGCTACTACAACGAGCAGGAGTGGTTTCCGGTCTTCACCGTCGAAAAGATCACGATGCGTCGCGACGCGCTGTTCCATTCCACCTACACCGGCAAGCCGCCCGACGAGCCCGCGGTGCTCGGCGTCGCGCTGAACGAAGTGTTCGTGCCGCTCCTGCAAAAGCAGTTCACCGAGATCACCGATTTCTATCTGCCGCCCGAAGGGTGCAGCTATCGGATGGCGATCGTGCAGATGAAGAAGAGCTACCCCGGCCACGCGAAGCGCGTGATGTTCGGCGTGTGGAGCTTCCTGCGGCAGTTCATGTATACGAAGTTCATCGTCGTGGTGGATGAAGACGTGAACGTGCGCGACTGGAAGGAAGTCATCTGGGCCATCACGACGCGAGTCGATCCGACGCGCGACACCGTGATGGTCGACAACACGCCGATCGACTATCTCGATTTCGCGTCGCCGGTGGCGGGCCTCGGCTCGAAGATGGGACTCGATGCGACCAATAAATGGCCCGGCGAAACGAATCGCGAGTGGGGCCGCCCGATCGTCATGGATGAAGCGGTGAAGCGTCGCGTCGATGCGCTGTGGACTGAAATCGGACTGGATAAATCATGATCGCGGCCACGCTTTATCGAGGCGATGTCATCGAGAACACGCACGCGGCGCACGTCGCCGTCGTCGATGCGAACGGGCGCCTCGTGCATTCCTTCGGCGATCCGCATCGCGTCACGCTGCCGCGCTCGGCGGCGAAGCCCGCGCAGGCGCTCGCGGTCATCGAAACGGGCGCGCTTGAGCGCTTCGGCTTCACCGACGAAGACCTCGCGCTGATGTGCGGATCGCATAGCAGCGAGCCGCGTCATATCGAGCGCGCGCTCGCGATGCTCGGCAAATCGAACGCGAGCGAAAGCGATCTGCGCTGCGGCGGCCATCCGCCAATATCGGACGCCGTGTTCAAGGACTGGATCAGGCGCGACTTCACGCCGACCGCCGCGTGCAGCAACTGTTCCGGCAAGCACGCCGGCATGCTCGCGGGCGCGCGGGCGATGAACGCGCCGCTCGCTGATTACCACTTGCCCGATCATCCGCTGCAGGCGCGCGTGAAGCACACCGTCGCGCGCGCGGTCGATCTCGCCGACGACGACGTGCAATGGGCCATCGACGGCTGCAATCTGCCGACGCCCGCGTTCCCGCTCGAACGTCTCGCGCGGCTCTACGGGAAGATCGCCGCCGCGCCGGAAGGCTCGCCGCTCGCGCGCATTCATCGCGCGATGACGTCGCATCCGGAACTCGTCGCGGGCGAAGGACGCTTCTGTACGCTGTTGATGCAGGCGTTCGGCGGAGCGCTCGTCGGCAAGACGGGCGCGGATGCGAGCTATGCGATCGGCGTGCGCCGCGATGAAGGTCCGATCGGCATCGCGGTGAAGGTCGAGGACGGCAACACGTCGGTGCTCAACGCGGTCGTCGTCCATGTGCTCGATACGCTTTGCATCGGCACGCAACAGCAGCGCGACGCGCTCGCCGCCTTCCGCAATCCGCCCACGCGCAACACGATGAACGTGCCGACCGGCCGTCTCGACGTGAGCTTCCCGCTTCACAACCATCAATAAAAATATGCACTCGTGGTCGTTGCTGTCGGACGGTTTTTTTCTGTCGCTGTCGCTGTGTCTGGATATCGGGATCGCCAATGTCGCGATCATTTCGCTCGCGCTGTCGCACGGCTTCAAACCGGGGCTCGTGCTCGGCCTGGGAACGTGTTTCGGCGATCTCGTCTACGCGATGCTCGCGCTCGCGGGCATGTCGGCGCTGCTGCAGTTTTCCGCGGTGCGCTGGGTCGTGTGGATCGGCGGCGCGATCGTGCTGCTCTTCCTGACGTGGAAGATGGCGCGTGAGGCGCTCAATCCCGCGTCCGCGCCGCCCGTCGAAGGCGAAGCGGATCTCACCGTGCCGCGTCCCCGGCACTTGAAAAGCTTCTTGCGCGGATGCCTGCTCGCGGTGTCGTCGCCGAGCGCGATCCTGTGGTTCGCGGCGGTCGGCGGCGCGCTCATCGCGAAGTCCGGTGCGACGAGCCCCGTCCCCGCGTCCGTCTTTCTGATCGGCTTCTTCTGCGGCGGACTCGGCTGGACGATCTTCATCTGCACGCTCGCGAGCCACGGCAGGAAGCGCGCCGGAACCCGGCTCCTGCGCGCGTGCCACGTGATGTCTGCCGTGCTCTTCGCGTACTTCGCGTACAGCGTGATCGTCAACGGCTACCGCGATCTGATCGTCAACGCGACTTCATGACGATGCAGCGTCACGCGACGAACTGAGCCAGCTTCGCGAGATCGACGTTGCCGCCCGACACGATCACGCCGACCCGCTTGCCTTCGACCGGCACGACCTTCTGCAGCACGGCCGCTGCCGCGAGACAACCGGTCGGCTCGACGACCATCTTCATGCGTTGCGCGAAAAAGCGCAGCGTCTCGATCAACTGCGCGTCGCTGACGGTGACGATCCGGTCGACGTGACGCTGGATGATCGGGAAGTTGTATTCGCCGACATGCGTGGACGCGGCGCCATCGGCGATGGTGCGCGGCACGTCGATATGCACGATCTCGCCGCGCGCGAGCGATTGCTGCGCGTCATTGCCCGCTTCCGGCTCGACGCCGATCACCTTGCAGTCCGGCGACAGCGCCGCCGCCGCGAGCGCGCATCCGCCGATGAGTCCGCCGCCGCCCAGGCACACGAACAGATAATCGAGCGGACCGGTTTCCTCGATCAGTTCCTTCGCCGACGTGCCCTGCCCCGCGATCACATGCGGATGATCGTAGGGCGGAATCAGCGTCATGCCGCGCTCCTCGGCGAGCTTGCGGCCGATTTCCTCGCGGTTCTGCGTGTAGCGGTCGTACGTGATCACTTCGCCGCCGTAACCGCGCGTCGCTTCCATTTTCGCGGCGGGCGCGTCCTCGGGCATCACGATCGTCGCGCGGATGCCGGCGAGCTTCGCGGACAGCGCAATCGCCTGCGCGTGATTGCCCGACGAATAGGTGATCACGCCCGCGGCGCGCTGCCGATCGTCGAAATGCGAGAGCGCGTTGTACGCGCCGCGAAACTTGAACGCACCCATACGCTGGAAGTTTTCGCACTTGAAAAACAGCGACGCGCCCGCGATGGCATCGGCGGTGCGGGAAGTCAGGACGGGCGTGCGATGGGCGACGCCTTCGATGCGCCGGGCGGCATCGGCGACGTCATCGAAAGTCGGGGCGGGAAGAGAGGACATTGGCGTGAGAGCGCGTCGTGAAGGGATCACCATTCTCCCAGTTCCATCAGCGGAATTCAAAAGCGCCCTTCAAACAAAAAAGGCGATGCCAACTCGCATCGCCTTTTTGGATTCGTCGCTCGGGCCGATCAGTAACGCCAGCCCGGACCATGACGGTAGTAGCCGTGATGCCGGTAGTACGGACGGCCGTAGTAGCCATAGCCACCGCCGTAGCCACCCACGACAACGGCAGGCGGCGGCGCATACACCACGGGCGGCGGCGGCGCGACGTACACGGGCTGCGGCGGAGCCACATAGACAGGTGCAGGCGGCGCGGCATAAACCGGATAGGCCGGCACCCCGATGCCCACGCCAATTGAAACGTGCGCCTGCGCGGCACCGACGAAACCGGCACCGAGCGCACCAGCAACCAACAAACCACCGAGCTTTTTCACTTTCGTTCTCCTCGCCGCTTCGCGTGTTGGCCGATTCCCACGGCTCACGAGCGACGGTATGAACTCAATTTATCGAAAAACACGGTCGGTCGCAGGAGCCATTTGTTGCAAATTGCAAGTTCCTTAACGTCGACGCGGATTTGAAAGGACGGCGTCGCTTGCGAGTGCGTCCGGATCGGCCGTTCGGCGGAGGTCTGCGCCCTCTGCGCGACGTCGCGCGGCTCGAGCGCTTAAAACCGCGTAACTTATATTTACAAATGAACGAAAAAGCCCCGCCGGACAATGCATCCGGCGGGGCTCTTAATGTATTGCGCGAAAGTCTTAAAACGACGCGCGTTTCAGCCGACTTTCACATAAGCGAATTCACGCGTGACATTTGGCGGAACATACGCCCCACCGATCACGACCCGGGGCGTCAGGCGCTTTTTCTGGTCCCACCAGCGACGTCGCTGGGCCTGGCTCAAGAATCGAAGATGCTTTCGATAAGAGAAAATGCTCATGGCGACCTCCGAACGTAGCGAATGAAACCTGAAGGGAGAGCGCCGGCCTCAGGCCGCGTGCCGCCTCCCGCTGAATCCGTGTTCTGTTTAGTATTGAGCGCCTGTCCGTTCCTCGATGTTCGCAAAGAAACCAATCTTTCACGTCGATGTGCGTCTAACCACACACAGCAGAAAATATGCCCTTTGGGGCCGGGGAAAAGCTGCCAATAGAAACAATAGCGCGCTGCGCGACGATTCGCTCTTTCGCTATCCGTATTTATATCCTGCCAGTTTTGCGTGAAATGCGCCTTTTCGCGATCGTCTCAAATTGGCAACACTAGGGTTTTTCAGATGCTGGCGTCTGGTGCCCAAACCAGCAGCGCCAACGACTTTCACTTGCCTTTCATGTGATTGTCCGGAGAATCGCTTCCGCCACGTGCGACAACGTCCCCAAGCCGCATTAAAGCCATGTTATGGTGACGACCGGCACCCCATCAGGCACGCCTGCTGGGCGGGGAATTCGAGTCGCCGCATGCAGTGAATCGCGAAGCTTCATCGAACGGCACGGGTGCATTCGCGCGGATCGCGCACGATGCGCTGCGCACCGCGTTGGCTTCGGCACGATATTCAAGTCCAGAGAACGAACAATGATCAAGGTCAGCATTCCCGATTCGCGCCGCACAGGCGGCCGCCGCTCCGAGACCACCATCAGGCGGATCTTCACCCGCTAGCGCCTCCGCTTTCCTTCACTTTTCGTCAATACGACCCGGCGCAAGTCGCGACACTGCGCACGCATCCTAGAGGACCCGAGATGTTCGGCGATATCGCCCGTTTTCTGCTCAACACCCTGTTCACCCTGTTCGGCGCGGCGCTTCTGTTGCGCGCGTGGATTCAGGTCGTGCGCATGCCGCCCTACAACCCGGTTTCGAACGCCGTGATGCAGGCGACCAACTGGATCGTCCTGCCGCTGCGCAAGATCCTGCCCGGCGGAAAGATCGACTGGGCAAGCATTGTCGCGGCGTTCATCGCATCGGCTGTGTATGTGACGCTGATGGTCGTGCTCGCGGGCGTCGATCCGACGCTCATGGTGCCGATCCTCCTGCTCGTCGCGCTGCTGACCGTCGTCAAGTGGGCGCTGAATCTGATCATCTGGGTGACGATCCTGATGGCGCTGCTTTCATGGCTCAATCCGCAATCGCCGGCGATGCCGCTGCTCTATCAGATCACCGCGCCGTTCCTCGATCCGCTGCGGCGCATTCTGCCGCGGCTCGGCGGCATCGATCTTTCGCCGATCCTGCTGTTCGTGATCGTGCAGGTGCTGTTGATGGTCGTGACGCGCGTCGCCGTATCGATGACGCTGTTCGGGATCTGAGCCGCCGGCGCAATTGCGCCTCGCGGCGCGTTGCGCTTACAATAGCCGTCTCATGCGGGCGTCGTATAATGGCCATTACCGTAGCTTCCCAAGCTACAGACGTGGGTTCGATTCCCATCGCCCGCTCCAGAAATCCAGCGAAAGCCGCCCCGAGTCACGTTTGGGCGGCTTTTTAGTTTCGCGCATCTGTTTCCAGCATCGCCTCATGAACCACGATCCCCACGACGACGCCGGCGCCGACGGCAACGATCAGCCCGACGTCAACATCGGCGAAGATGCCGCGCTACGCCATCGCCGCATCCGCAGTTTCGTCACGCGCGCGGGCCGTGTATCGCCGGGCCAGCAGCGCGCAATCGACGATCTCGGTCCACGCTATGTCGTGCCCTACACGCCGCAGCCCGGCGACTGGGATGCGCTCTTCGGCCGACAGGCGCCGCGCGTGCTGGAGATCGGCTTCGGCATGGGCGCGACCACGGCGGAGATCGCGGCCGCGCGTCCCGGCGATGACTTCATCGGCGTGGAAGTGCATGAGCCCGGCGTCGGCGCGCTGCTCAAGCTGATCGGCGAGCAAGGGCTCGGCAATATCCGCATTCTTCAGCACGACGCCGTGGAAGTGCTCGAACACATGATCGCGCCCGACAGTCTCGACGGCGTGCACATCTACTTCCCCGATCCCTGGCACAAGGCGCGTCATCACAAGCGCCGCCTGATCCAGCCGAAGTTCGTCGCGCTGCTCGTGTCGCGCATGAAGCCGGGCGGCTATATCCATCTGGCAACCGACTGGCAGAACTATGCCGAGCAGATGCTCGAAGTCCTGTCCGCCGAGCCTGCGCTGGAAAACACCGCGGACGGCTACGCGCCGCGCCCCGATTTCCGTCCGGTCACGAAGTTCGAGCGACGCGGCCTGCGGCTCGGGCACGGCGTGTGGGATCTGATGTTCCGCCGCCGCTGAAACGACGCTAAAGCGCCGCGCACAAACAACAACGCCACGGCAAGCCGTGGCGTTTTGCATGGTGCGCGGCGAAAGCGCGCTCAGTCGGCCCAGCTCAGGCCGCCGCTATATCCGACGATCAGAATCAGCAGGCCGAAGCCGATGCGATACCACGCGAACGCGGTGAAATCGTGCGACGCGACGTAGCGCAGCAGCCAGCGCACGCAGACGAACGCGCTGACGAAGGCCGCGACGAGACCGATCGCGAACAGCCCGAGATCGTCCACGGTCAGCGTGCGCCAGTACTTGGCCATTTCGTAGAGCGTCGCGCCGAAGATGATCGGAATGGCGAGGAAAAACGAAAACTCCGTGGCGACGCGTCGTTCGAGCCCGAACAGCATCCCGCCGATGATCGTCGCGCCGGAACGCGAAGTGCCCGGAATCAGCGCGAAGCATTGCGCGAGACCGACCTTGAAGGCATCGGAGTAGGAAAGATCATCGACGGAATGTACGCGCGGGGCGACGGCGCGTTCGCGCTGGCGCGACTCCGCCCACAAAATCACGATGCCGCCGACGATCAGCGCCACCGACACCGGGACCGGCGAGAACAGCACCGACTTGATGCCCTTCTCGAAAAGCAGACCCAGGACGATGGCCGGAATGGTCGCGATGATCACGTTCAGCGTGAAGCGCCGCGCGTCGGCGCGCACGGGCAGGCCCGTGACCACGGAGCCGATCTTCGCGCGATATTCCCAGCAGATGGCGAGAATGGCGCCGAACTGGATGACGACGTCGAAGGTTTTCGATTGCGCGTCGGTGAAATTCAGCAAGCTGCCCGCCACGATCAGATGCCCCGTGCTCGAGACCGGCAAAAATTCGGTCAAGCCCTCCACGACGCCCAGAATGAGCGCCTTCACCATCAATATCCAGTCCATCCGTTCAGCCCTTGTCGCCGTTATCGCCGTTGCTTGTGGAGCACATTGCGCAGAGATTTCGACTCACTTCTCAACAATCTGCACACGTATGCCGTTTGTAAGGACTGTGATTGTACCGGGTTCGTAAGACACGCCGGCGAACTGGAGTTCCTCGGGCTTGAACGTGTGAATCGGATAGCGGTCGAGCAGTTGCGCCGCGAGTTGCGCGCCGACCGATGCAATCTGTTGGTTGTACTGGGCGGCGTCACCACTGAACTGCGCATTGTCAACGGATGGTGAAACGAGAATGACCGAACGGCTCGGCGCGTCGTAGGCGAGTTGCGTCGAGAGTGTGAACGCGCCGATCACCGGATTCGGCATGAAGGGCGTGGACAGACGCGCATCGACACGCACCGTCACGCGATTGCGATCCGGCGCCATGCCGACGACCGGATTGCTAAGGACGACATCGAATATCTGGGAAGCCGTGCGTTGCAGCGGGAACTTGCGCGCGACCGCTTCCTGCACCTGCTGCGTCGAAAATGTGTAGTGATCCGGAATGAAGGGGAATATCGAGTTCGAGGCGGATTGTGCCTCCGATGTGAATGCAAGTGCGGACAGGGACAACAGTCCTGCGAGCACGAACCGGCGCCGCAGCGGCGCGACGGTTTCCGTCATGCGTAATCCTCCAAAGCTTTTATTCAGGTCTGCGCCGCGAGGCGCGGTTCGGAACTTCGACCGCCGATCGTCAGGACAGTTGCGTGGGCCGCGTCTGCGCTTCCAGTCGTTCGATCCACGTCAACGCGTATTCGCGCGTCTCGCCGCACATCTCGCCGGACGGCTGCAAACCGGAACAACACGCCGGCCTGCGCGGATCGCCGAAAATCTTGCAGCGCAGATCATCGCCCAGTTGAACGCAGCGTTCGCCCGCGCGCTTGCCATGCGGCATCCCCGGAATCGGGCTCGAAATCGAAGGCGCGATGCAGCACGCACCGCACGCTTCCCTGCAGGCATGAGACGAAGAATCGATCGACATGGCGACACTGAACCGCGCAAAAGGAAGCGATATTGTCCCACGCCTCATCTTTGCGCTTCGTCAAATCGCTGCGACTTTATCGCGCGAATGTTGCGCTCATCGCCCGATTACACTCGGACGATTCCCAGAGATCCGCCATGACTGCCGCCGCTCCGTTCTTTCGTCCCGATCTTCTCGCGCGTTACGATGCGCACGGCCCGCGCTACACGTCCTATCCGACCGCCGTCCAGTTCACCGACGCGTTCGACCCCGCGCATTATCGCGAAGCCGCGCGCAAGGCGAAAGCGAACGCCGATCTCTCGCTGTATTTCCACATCCCGTTCTGCGACACCGTCTGCTTCTATTGCGGCTGCAACAAGATCGCGACGAAAAATCGCGCGCACGCACGCCCCTATCTCGACCGGATGAAGCGCGAACTCGCACTGCAAGCCGCGCTCTTCGACACCTCGCGTCCGGTCACGCAGCTTCACTGGGGCGGCGGCACGCCGACCTTCCTCTCGCACGACGAGATGGCCGAATTGATGTCCGCGACGCGCGAGCATTTCAATCTCGTCGCCGACGAGCGCGCCGAATATTCGATCGAGGTCGATCCGCGCGAGGCATCGCCGGCGACCATCGCGTTGCTGCGCGAACTCGGATTCAATCGGCTGAGCCTCGGCGTGCAGGACTTCGACGAGCGCGTGCAGCGCGCCGTCAATCGCATCCAGCCGCGTGAAATGACGGAGACGGTGCTCGACGCCGCGCGCAGGAACGGTTTCAAGTCCGTGAGCGTCGATCTGATCTACGGGCTGCCGCATCAGAGCGTCGAGAGCTTTTCGCGCACGCTCGACGCGATCATCGATCTGAAACCCGATCGCGTGTCCGTGTTCGGCTATGCGCACATGCCATCGCTCTTCAAGATGCAGCGGCAGATCGACGAAAGCGCGCTGCCCTCGCCCGCCGTGCGCCTCGCGATTCTCGAGCGCGTGATCGCGCGCATGTGCGATGCAGGTTATGTGTACATCGGCATGGATCATTTCGCGCTGCCCGGCGACGAGCTCGCGCGCGCGTTCGAAGCCGGCACGCTACAGCGCAACTTTCAGGGCTACAGCACACGCGCGGATTGCGATCTGATCGGCATAGGCGCATCGTCGATCGGCAAGATCGGCGATGTCTACGCGCAAAACGCCCGCGAACTCGCCGACTATACCGCCGCGATCGATGCGGGCGAACTCGCCATCACGCGCGGCGTGCGACTTTGCGCCGACGACGAACTGCGCCGCGACGTCATCATGCGTCTCATGTGCGGCGGCGAGCTGCGTTTCGACGATGTCGCGGCGACGCACGGCATCGAATTCCCGTCAGCTTTCGCCGATGAACTCGCGCGCCTCGCGCCGATGGCGAACGACGGCCTCATCGACCTCTCGCACGACGCGATCCGCGTGCTGCCCGCCGGACGCATGCTGGTGCGCAACGTCGCGTCGGTATTCGACCGTTATCTGGGACAGGCGAGCCTGCGCCGTTTCTCGCGCACGATCTGAGCGGTGTTCGATCGGCGTCGGTGGCTTAGAATGACAGCCACCTTGGACGCCCCAGATTTGCGACACGGCGCGCCCATCCACTCACTGCCGATGCGAAGCGCCGGGCGTGCCCGGCCTTCTCGCATGAGGCAACGCCACTGCCCGACGCCATGCCCACCACTTCGCCGCAGTTCGCCCCGCTTGCCCAACTCGCCGCCGATCTGAAAAGCGGCCGCACGACGAGCCGCGCGCTCGTCGAGGCGGCGCTCGAACGCATCGCCGATCCTGCCGGTCAGGGCTCGACCGTCTTCCTCCATGTCGATGCCGAACACGCCCGCGCCGCCGCCGATGCCCACGACGCGCTGCGCCGCGCCGGCACCGCGCTTTCGCCGCTCGCGGGCATTCCGGTGTCGATCAAGGATCTCTTCGATATCGAAGGCGAAGTGACGCGCGCCGGCTCGAAAGCGCTGCGCGATGCCGCTCCCGCCAAGGCCGACGCCGTCGCTGTCGCGCGCCTGCGCCGCGCGGGCGCGGTGATCGTCGGGCGCACCAACATGAGCGAATTCGCCTTCTCCGGCCTCGGACTGAACCCGCACTACGGCACGCCGCGCTCCCCGTGGCACGCCGACGTGCCGGGCGACGCGCGCATCGCGGGCGGGTCGTCGTCGGGTGCGGCGGCGTCGGTGGCGGACGGCATGGCCGCCGTCGCGCTCGGCACCGACACCGGCGGCTCTATCCGCATTCCCGCCGCGCTGTGCGGCCTCACGGGCTTCAAGCCGACCGCGAGCCGCATTCCGAAGCAAGGCGGCGTGCCGCTCTCGAAGACGCTCGATTCGTTCGGGCCGATCGGCGTGTCGGTCGCGTGCTGCGCGCTCGTCGACCGCATTCTCGCCGGACGCGACCCCGGCGTGCCCGCGACGCGCCCGCTCGACGGTGTGCGCCTCGGCGTGCTCACGAACTACGTGACCGATGGCGTCGAGGCGCCCGTCGCGAGCGCGGTCGCTGCGGCGATCAATCATCTGGCCGCCGCGGGCGCGCTGGTGGAAGACGTGCGCTTCGCGCCGCTGGATCGACTGCCGGAAATCAGCCGCTATCCGCTCGTGGCAATCGAGGCGTATGCGTGGCACCGGAAGCTGATGGCCGAGCGCGGCGACGAATACGATCCGCGCGTGCTGGCGCGTCTCAAGCGCGCGGAAGCGGCGAGCGCGGCCGACTACATCGACTTGTGCGAAGCGCGCGACGTGATGATCGAGGCGGCCCGCACGACGCTCTGGCAGCGGTTCGACGCGATCGTCTGCCCGACGGTGCCGGTGCTGCCGCCGCGCATCGCCGATCTGGAAACCGACGACGACGCCTTCACGCGCACCAATGCGCTGATTCTGCGCAATCCGACCGCCTTCAATTTCCTCGATGCGTGCGCGCTGTCGCTGCCCTGCCATCCGCGCGGCGAGGCACCCGCCGGCCTGATGCTCGCGGGCGCGCCGAACGCCGACGACACCTTGCTGTCGATCGGACGCGCGGTCGAAGCCGTGCTGGCGACGACGCGCTGAGCGGCCCGAAAACCGTCTGAATATCGCGGCTGATTTTGCGCATCGGGCGTTCGCGCTAGAATTCACCGCGATACCCACGCAACTCAGGTGCTTCCTTCTCGAATCGTTGCGAAATAATGAACAACTCTTTGAATCACTTCACAATGCATCAGGACGACCGGGTGCTGCGCCGCGAGCGACGCCTGCTCGTGTTGCTCGGTTTCGTCAGTCTCGGTCTCGTCGGCGGCGCGCTGTATCTGCAATTCTTTCATGGCGAAGATCCCTGCCCGCTGTGCATCATCCAGCGCTATTTTTTCGTGCTGATCGCGATCTTCGCGTTCCTCGGGGCGGCGTTCCGTAACTGGCGCGGCATCGCGCTGCTGGAAACGCTCGTCGCGATTTCCGCGCTCGGCGGACTCGCCACCGCCGTGCGTCATGTGTACGTGCAATCGCATCCCGGCTTCAGTTGCGGTTTCGATGCCCTCCAGCCGATCGTCGACGGTCTGCCGCCCGCAAGCTGGCTGCCGCAGGTGTTCAAAGTCGCGGGTCTGTGCGAAACGCCGTATCCGCCGATTCTCGGTCTGTCGCTGCCGCAATGGTCGCTGATCGCGTTTGCGCTGATTTTCGTGCTGGTCGCGGCAAGCGTGCGCCTGAAGCGCAAACTGCGCACGACGGTCCGGTAAATTATTCCGGGCGACGACCTCAGCGCGCCGCCCGTTTTCCCCGCTTCATAGCGCTCTACGCGCTTCCTCCTTTCCCGCATCAGCGCATCCGCATAATCTTGATACGTACCCGGCAATATTTTTGGGATATTGGGGTGTTAAGGTCGTGTCTGGATGGCGATCTACGTGCGCGCAGTCCGTTTCGCTCAAAGGCAGCCTGAGTTTTTTCTCACCGCAACCCATGAAGCGATCGGAAACCGCGTAACGCGCGCCCGGTCCGCAATGTCTTCCTGAATCATGACAACGCAAACCATCCGCTTCCTTCAACGCGGCGCCGTGCGCGAGATCGGCGACGCGCCCGCCACGCGCACGGTGCTTCAGCATCTGCGCGAGGACGCGCTTTGCACCGGCACGAAGGAAGGCTGCGCCGAAGGCGATTGCGGCGCATGCACCGTCGTGATCGGCGAAGTCGACGCTTCCGGCGCGCTCGCGCTCAAAGCCGTCAACGCGTGCATCCAGTTTCTGCCCACGCTCGATTCCCGCGCCCTTTTCACCGTCGAAGATCTGCGCGGCGCGGATGGCGCGCTGCATCCGGTGCAGCAGGCGCTCGTCGACTGTCACGGCTCGCAATGCGGGTTTTGCACGCCGGGCTTCGTGATGTCGCTGTGGGCGCTCTATCACCAGCATCCTCGCGATGCAGGCCCGCCGTCGCGCGATGAAATCGCCACCGCGCTCTCGGGCAACCTGTGCCGCTGCACGGGTTATCGGCCGATCGTCGATGCCGCGCAGCGCATGTTCGAGTATCCCCGTTCGCCGCTCGATGCCGACGCCATCACGCAACAGTTGACCGCGCTGAAGCGCGCGCAGACCTTCGAATACCGCGCGTCCGATTCTTCCGGCCCGCACACGTTCCACGCGCCCGTCACGCGCGCCGAATTCGCCCGATTGCGCGCCGCGCATCCGAACGCGCGCCTGCTCGCGGGCAGCACCGATGTCGGCCTGTGGGTCACGAAGCAGTTTCGCGATCTCGGCGATGTGCTGTATATCGGCAACGTCGACGAGCTGAAGACGATCGAACGCGACGCGCAAACGCTGACGATCGGCGCGGCAGTCTCGCTCGAAGATGCGTATGCCGCGCTCGCCGCCGACTATCCCGAACTGGCCGAACTGTGGACGCGCTTCGCGTCGCGCCCGATCCGCAACGCGGGCACGCTCGGCGGCAATGTGGCGAACGGCTCGCCGATCGGCGATTCGATGCCGGCGCTCATCGCGCTGAATGCGGAACTCGTGCTGCAGAAGGCCGATAACACCCGCACGATGCGCCTCGACGCGTTCTATCTCGGCTATCAGAAGACCGCGCTCGATGCCGGCGAATTCGTCGCGGCGATACGCGTGCCGCGTCCGGTCGCAGCGCTGCGCTTTCGCACGTACAAGGTGTCGAAGCGTTACGACCAGGACATTTCGGCGGTGTGCGCGGCGTTCGCGATCAGGCTCGACGAAAGCCATCGCGTGACGGATGCGCGCATCGCGTTCGGCGGCATGGCGGCGACGCCCAAGCGCGCGGCGCAAGCCGAAGCCGCGCTCATCGGCCACGAATGGAACGAAGCGACGGCACGCAACGCGATGGCCGCGCTCGACGCCGATTTCCAGCCGCTCACCGACATGCGCGCATCGAGCGCCTATCGCGCGAAAGTCGCGCGCAACGTGCTTTGGCGGTTCTATCTGGAAACGCGCCCGGACGCTCCGCTCGCGCTTGCCGAGGTGAACGCCTTCGCGTACGGCGCGCATGTGGAGGAAGCGCCATGAACCGACTCACCGAACCGATGGTCCTCGACGCCGCCGGGGCCGCGCTGCCGCACGAATCGGCGGCGCTGCACGTGAGCGGCGAAGCGATCTATACCGACGACATCCCCGAGTCGCGCGGCACGCTGCACGCGGCGCTCGGTCTGTCGAGGCACGCGCATGCGCGCATCGTGTCGCTCGATCTGGATGCGGTGCGCGCCGCGCCCGGCGTCGTCGCGGTGCTGACGGCCGCGGATATTCCCGGCGAGAACAATTGCGGTCCGGTGCTGCACGACGATCCGATTCTCGCCACCGATGAAGTGCAGTACCTCGGTCAGCCGGTATTCGCCGTCATCGCCGAGAGTCACGATCTGGCGCGCCGCGCCGCCGCGCTCGCAAAAAGCGAGGATGTGGTGCGCTACGAGCCTCTCGAAGCCGTGCTCACGCCGCGCGAAGCGAAGGCGCGAAACCAGTTCGTGCTGCCGCCGCTGCATCTGCGCCGCGGCGACCCGGACGGACGCATCGCGGCGGCGAAACATCGGCTCGTAGGCGAGTTCGAAGTGGGCGGCCAGGAGCAGTTCTATCTCGAAGGACAGGTCGCCTACGCGCTGCCGAAAGAGCAGGACGGCATGCTCGTCCATAGCTCGACGCAGCATCCGAGCGAGATGCAGCAGGTCGTCGCGCACATGCTTGGCTGGCCGACCCACGCCGTGCTCTGCGAATGCCGGCGCATGGGCGGCGGCTTCGGCGGCAAGGAATCGCAGTCGGCGCTGTTCGCGTGCGTGGCGTCGCTCGCGGCGCATCTGCTGAAGCGTCCCGTGAAGCTGCGCGCCGATCGCGACGACGACTTCATGATCACCGGCAAGCGTCACGACGCGGTCTACGAATACGAATGCGGCTTCGATGACGACGGCCGCATCGCCGGCGCGCGCGTCGAGATCGCGTTGCGGGCGGGCTATTCGGCGGATCTGTCGGGCGCGGTCGCCACGCGCGCCGTGTGCCATTTCGACAACGCGTACTACCTGAGCGATGTCGACATCCGCGCGCTGTGCTGCAAGACCAACACGCAGTCGAACACCGCGTTTCGCGGCTTCGGCGGCCCGCAAGGCGCGCTCGTGATGGAAGTGATGCTCGACGAGATCGCGCATCGGCTGAAACGCGATCCGCTCGACGTGCGGCGCGCGAACTATTACGGCATCGGCGATCGCGATGTGACGCCTTACGGTCAGCCGGTCGAGGACAACGTGATCGCGGCATTGACCGACGAACTCGTCGCGTCGAGCGAGTATCAGACGCGCCGCGCCGACATCGCCGCGTTCAACGCGAAAGGCGGCGTGCTCCGGCGCGGCATCGCGTTCACGCCGGTCAAGTTCGGCATTTCGTTCAACGTGCCGTTCCTGAACCAGGCGGGCGCGCTCGTGCACGTGTACAAGGACGGCTCCGTGCTCGTCAATCACGGCGGCACGGAAATGGGTCAGGGGCTGAACACGAAAGTCGCGCAGGTCGTCGCGAGCGTGCTCGGCATCGGCTTGCAGCGCGTGCGCGTCACGGCGACCGATACATCGAAGGTCGCGAATACATCGGCGACGGCGGCATCGACGGGCAGCGACCTGAACGGCAAGGCCGCCGAAGCCGCGGCGCTCACGATCCGCGCGCGTCTCGCCGAACTCGTCGTGAAGCAGCTCGGCGGCAACGCAGCCGATGTGCGTTTTCATGGCGGCGTCGTGGACGTGAACGGCGGGCAGATGCCGTTCGATCAGCTCGTCGCGGCCGCGTATCTCGCGCGCGTGCAGTTGTGGTCGGACGGTTTCTATTCGACGCCGAAGGTCCATTGGGACGCGAAGACACTGCAAGGCCATCCGTTTTACTACTTCGCGTACGGCGCGGCGGTGTCGGAAGTCGTCGTCGATACGCTCACCGGCGAGTGGAAGCTCCTGCGCGCCGATCTGCTGCACGACGCGGGGCGCTCGATCAATCCGGCGATCGACATCGGCCAGGTGGAAGGCGGCTACATCCAGGGCATGGGCTGGCTCACGACCGAAGAACTGTGGTGGAACCGCGACGGCCGCCTGATGACGCACGCGCCGTCGACCTACAAGATTCCGGCCGTCAGCGACGCGCCCGCGATCTTCAACGTCGCCCTGTTTCGCAACGCCGGCAACGACAACGCCGAGCCGACCGTTTTCCGCTCGAAAGCGGTCGGCGAGCCGCCGCTGCTGCTGTCGTTTTCGGTGCTGCTGGCGATTCGCGCGGCGATCGCATCCGTCGCGCCCGATTCGACCGATGCGCCGAAACTGCGCGCGCCGGCGACGCCCGAGGCAATTCTTGACGCGCTGACTGTCGGGGCCGAAGAAGCCGCCCCGGTAAACTAGCGCCTGCGACGACGCACAACGACATTTTTGGAGCTCACTCGATGCAAGTTTGGCTGAACGACCTGCAACACCTGCTCGCGCACGGCGACGCCGTCGTGCTCGTGACGGTCGCGCGTGTCGAAGGCTCCGCGCCGCGCGAGCCGGGCACGAAGATGATCGTCACGCGCGAGGAAGCGCGCTATACGATCGGCGGCGGCCATCTGGAATGGAAGGCCATCGAGACCGCACGACAAGTGCTGAAGGACGGCATGCGCAGCCCGCGCATGCGGCGGCTGGAGCGTTTCGCTCTGGGCCCAAGCCTCGGCCAGTGCTGCGGCGGCGCGGTCGTGCTCGCGTTCGAGCGGCTCGACGTGGCCGATCTGAACTGGGTGACGACGCTGTCGAAACGCACCGCGCAGGGGTTGTCGACCGTGCGCAGCGTCTCGTTCGCGCCGATGCCCGACGCCGTCATGCTCTCCGATCCCGAACCGGGCGCAACCGACGCCGACTGCCTCCTGTGGGACGGCGCCGGTTTCGACGAGAGCGGCGCGCTGCTCACCGAAACCATCGCGCCACGCGACTTTCAGGTCGTGCTGTTCGGCGCGGGTCATGTGGGCGCGGCGCTCGTGCGCGTGCTCGCGACGCTGCCCTGCCACGTCACCTGGGTCGACGAGCGCGACGCCGCGTTTCCGGCGCCGCAGTTCGTGCCGGAGAACGTGACGATCGAGCCGAACGATGCGCCCGACGAAGCCGTGGACCGCGCGCCGCCCCACACGTACTACATCGTGATGACGCACAACCACACGGTGGATCTCGCGCTGGCGGAATGCATCCTGAGACGCGGCGACTTTGCGTTCTTCGGCATGATCGGCTCGTTCACGAAGAAGAAGCAGTTCGAGCACCGGCTCGCGGCGCGCGGCATCGACCCGGCGCTCATCGCGCGGATGGTGTGTCCGATCGGCATCGACGGCATCGTCGACAAGGCGCCCGAAGTGATCGCCGTTGCAGCGGCAGCCCAACTGCTGCAGGCGGTCGAAGCCAACGCTTCGAGCCACGCGTCGTCGCAACAGACCGCCTGACCCACAGGCGCAACCGTAGCCCCAACACAACCAAGCCCACATGAATCCCACACTCGCCGACAAGATTGCGCGCGCGCCAAAAGCCGAGCTGCATATCCATATCGAAGGGTCGCTCGAACCGGAGCTGATTTTCGCGCTCGCAAAACGCAACAACGTGAAGCTCGCCTACGACTCGATCGATGCGTTGCGCGCCGCTTACGCGTTCACCGACCTGCAATCGTTCCTCGACATCTACTACGCGGGCGCGAGCGTGCTGCTCACCGAGCAGGACTTCTACGACATGACGATGGCCTACGTCGAGCGCGCGCTCGCGGACCACGTCGCGCACACGGAAATCTTCTTCGATCCGCAGACGCATACGGAACGCGGCGTAGCGATCGAAACGGTCGTCGCGGGAATCGATGCCGCGCTCGCCGAAGGTGAGAAGCGCGGTCTTTCGAGCAGGCTGATTCTCTGTTTCCTGCGCCATCTTTCCGAAGAAGACGCGCTCGCGACGTACGAAAGCGCGTTGCCTCTGTTCGACAAATACGCGCATCGGCTGATCGGTGTCGGGCTGGATTCGTCGGAGCGCGGCCATCCGCCGTCTAAGTTTGAGCGCGTATTCGCGAAGGCGCGCGAGCGCGGTCTGAAGCTCGTCGCGCATGCGGGCGAGGAAGGCCCGCCGTCGTATGTGTATGAAGCGCTCGATCTGCTGAAGGTGGATCGCGTCGATCACGGCGTGCGCAGCATCGAGGACGCGGCGCTCGTCGCGCGTCTCGCGGATGCGCGCATCGCGCTGACCGTGTGCCCGCTCTCGAACCTCAAGCTCTGCGTGTTCGACGACATGACCAAGCACACGCTGAAAGACCTGCTCGATCAGGGCGTCGCAGTGATGATCAACTCCGACGATCCCGCGTACTTCGGCGGCTACGTCAACGCGAACTACTTCGCGATCGTCGATGCGCTGAAGCTCACGGATCACGAGGTCTACACGCTGCTTAAGAACAGCCTGGAAGCCTCGTTCGTCACCGAAGAAGAACGCGACGCAATGGTCGCGCGCCTGGATCAGCACTGGAAGCAGTAAAGCGCATGGAAACCACAGCAACAACACCACAACAGGACTCGACCGCGCTCGAACGCTTCTTCGGCATTCGCGCGGCGGGCTCGCGCACGAAGACGGAGATCGTCGCGGGCATCACGACGTTCCTCACGGCGATGTACATCATCGTCGTCAATCCGGGCATCCTGTCGCAGGCGGGCGTGCCGTTCCCGGCCGCGCTGACGGCGACCGTCATCGTCAGCTTTCTCGGCAGTTGCGCGATGGGCCTGTACGCGCGCAATCCGGTGCTCGTCGCGCCGGGCATGGGCATGAACGCGCTCTTCGCGTTCGTGATGGTTCACGGCGGCAAGATGCCGTGGCAGACCGCGCTCGGCTGCGTGTTCTGGTCCGGCGTGATCTTCGCGGTGCTCGCGGCGTTCAACGCGCGCAAGCTCGTCGTCGATGCGATTCCCGCGAATCTGCGGCACGCGGTGTCGTGCGGCATCGGCTTGTTCATCAGCCTGATCGGCCTCGTGAACGCGAAGTTCGTCGTCGGCGATCCGGTGACGATCGTGCATTCGGCGTCGTTGAATCCCGTCGTCATCACGTTCCTGATCGGCCTCGCCGTCACGACGATCCTCGTCGCGCGCAAGGTCACCGGCGCGCTGATGCTCGGCATCGTGTTCACGACGATCATCGCGATTCCGATCGGCCGCTTCTGGGGCGACGGCACCGCGTACTGGCCCGCCGCGATCGCCACCAAGACGCTCGTGAACTGGAACGGCCTCGTCTCCGCGCCGGACTTTTCGGCGGTCGGACAGCTCGACCTCGTCGGCTCGCTGAAGGTCATCTACTGGCCGTTCATCTTCGTGATGCTGTTCACGTCGTTCTTCGACGCGCTCTCCACGTTCATGGCGATTTCCGAAGCCGGCAAGCTCTATGACAAGGACGGCAATCCGCGCAACATCCGCCAGTCGATGATGGTCGATTCCTTCTCCGCGCTCATCTCCGCGCCGCTCGGCACGAGCCCGGCGAACGCGTATATCGAATCCGCGGCGGGCATTTCGGCGGGCGGGCGCACGGGACTCGTCGCCGTGGTCGCGGGCCTGTGCTTCCTGCCCTTCCTGTTTCTTTCGCCGCTTCTTTCGCTCGTTCCGGCGATCGCGACCGCGCCCGCGCTCGTGCTCGTCGGCGTGTTCATGATGGAAGCGATCACGCAGATCGAATGGCATCGCTTCGATGAGGCCATTCCCGCGTTCCTCGCGATGATCCTGATCCCGCTGACCTACTCGATCACCGATGGCGTCGCGTACGGCTTCCTCGCGTTCGTCGTGCTGAAATCGGCGACGGGGCGCGCGAAGGAAATCAAGCCGGCGATGTGGATCATCGCTGCCTTCTCACTCGTGCTGCTTTCACAGCTTTAAACCCAGAAACGGAGACGTTGCATCATGACTCAAACCGCCTACCGCGCCCAGTTGCTGACCTTCCGGGAAGATCCCGCGCATGCCGCTGACGGCGCGGTCTACGAGGCCGATGGCCTTCTGCTCGTCGAGGACGGCAAGGTGGTCGCGGCAGGCGCGTATGCGTCGCTGCGCGACAAGATAGCCGCCGACGCGACCGTCCACACCATGCGCGACAAGCTGATCGTGCCGGGTTTCATCGACTCGCACATTCACTATCCGCAGACGGACATGATCGCGTCGCCCGCGCCGGGCCTGCTGCCGTGGCTCAACACGTACACGTTCCCGACCGAGCGCGGCTTCGAGAATCCGGCGGTGGCGCGCGAAACGGCGAGCTTTTTCATCGACGAACTGCTCGCCTGCGGCACGACGACGGCGTTCGTGTACTGCACGGTGCACAAGCAATCCGCCGATGCGTTCTTCACCGAAAGCGAGGCGCGCAATCTGCGCATGGTCGCGGGCAAGGTGCTGATGGACCGCAACTGCCCCGAGTTTCTGCGCGACACGGCGCAATCCGGCTACGACGACAGCGCGGAACTCATCGCGCGCTGGCACGGCCGCGGACGTCAGCATTACGCGCTAACGCCCCGTTTCGCGCCGACATCGACGGAAGCGCAGCTCGAAGCGTGCGGCGCGCTCGCGCAAAAGTATCAGGACGTGTTCATCCAGAGTCACGTCGCGGAGAACACGGACGAGATCAAGTGGGTCGAGAGCCTCTTTCCGGGGCATCGCAGCTATCTCGACATTTACGATCACTACGGCCTGCTGCGTCGGCGCGCGGTGTACGGCCACTGCATTTATCTCGATGAGCGCGACCGCGAGCGCATGGCGGAAACCGGCGCGGTGGCATCGCACTGCCCGACTTCGAATCTGT
The DNA here is from genome assembly GCF_964261745.1 of Caballeronia sp. S22. Classification (NCBI taxonomy): domain Bacteria; kingdom Pseudomonadati; phylum Pseudomonadota; class Betaproteobacteria; order Burkholderiales; family Burkholderiaceae; genus Caballeronia; species Caballeronia sp. S22. The sequence goes on from NZ_OZ180035.1 coordinate 2,394,643, forward strand.
TCCTCGGCAGCGGCCTGTTCGACTTCGAGAAGGCGGGCGAGTCGAACATGCCCGTGGCGCTCGCGACGGACGTCGGCGGCGGCACGTCGTTCTCCATGCTTCAGACGATGAACGAGGCGCACAAGATCGCGCGCCTGACCGGGCATCATCTGACCGCGACGCGCATGTTCTGGCTCGCCACCACGGGCGCCGCGCAGGTGCTCGAACTCGACGACAAGATCGGCACGCTTGCCGCCGGCAGCGAAGCGGACTTCGTCGTGCTCGATCCGAACGCGACACCGCTGCTCGCGCGCCGCACTTCGCGCACGGAATCGCTGGAGGAACTGCTGTTCGCGTTCGCGCTGCTCGGCGACGATCGCGCGGTGTTCGAAACGTACGCGGCCGGCAAACGCGTGCATTCGCGCGACAAGCGCAACACGGCGAGGCTGGAACTGGCGGCCTGAAGCGCCGTAGACGATTCATCCGACAAGCGGCCCGCGGGCCGCTTTTTTGTTGGCGCGGCCACGCGCCCCGCGACGATTCGTGCAGATTCCTTGCAATCTCGCTAAAGTGCAAGCTGTCCTGAACATCGCGTCAACATGAAGCACGTCGTCCGAACCTATCGAATCGCCCTGGCCGTGACGCTCGCGTCACTCGGCGCGCTCGCGCATGCGAAACCGATCGATGCGCAACTCGATTGCAAATCGACCGCGCATGATTTCGTCGCGCCGTTGCAGCAGGACGGATTGCTCGAAACGAAGCCGATGCGCGTGGAGCCGAACTCCGTCAACGCGTTCAAGCCGGTGAAAGGCGCGACGCTGACGGCTTACGGCTTCAAGGTTTATGTGGTCGTCGCGTACCAGAAGGATGACCCGATCTTCAAACTCGGCAAGGGCGAGCCGATCGCGGATTCCGCTTACGGCGTGGTCGTGTGGGGCGGCGATAAGGAGGTCGAACAGCAGGTGCGCGCGGCGGGCAGCGACGCGGATGTGCACCACGTCGCGCCCTTCATTACGGCGATTTTTTGCAAGCAGTGATCAGCGCAGCAACGCCACGAACGACGAAATCAACCGGTCCATATCGTTCGCATCGAGCGCGCCCATCGTCGAAATGCGGAACAGCTCCTTCGACAACCCGCCCTGCCCAGCGTAGATCACGAAGCCCTTCGCCTTGAGCGCGTCGTGCAGCGTTTCATACGTGACGCCCGCAGGCAGCCGATACGCCCGCAACACCACCGACGACTCCTCGGGCGACAACGCGCTCTCAATGCCAAGCGCAGCCAGCCCCGCGCGCACCTGCTCCGCGAGCTTCGCGTAACGCGCGTGACGCGCGCGCCAGCCGCCCTCCTCTTCGAACTCGCGCAACGCTTCGACGAGCGCGTAATACGCGTGAACGGACGGCGTGAACGGCGTGTTGCGCTCGTCCTGCAACTTCGCGAGTCGCGCGATGCCGAGGTAGTAATTGCGGCTCGCCGCCTTCGCCAGCGCATCGCGGCGCGCGATGACGAACGCCGCGCCCGGCACGCCGTGCAGGCATTTGTTCGCGGTCGCGGCGATCGCGGCGATGCCGCCGCCGTCGAAATCGATCGCCTCGGCGCCGAAGCTGCTCACCGCATCGAGCAGCAGGCCGATGCCGCGCTCCTTGCACGCGCGGGACAACTGATCGATCGCGTTCAGACGGCCCGTCGTCGTTTCGTGATGGATGATCGCGACGTTCGTGAACGGCTTGCTGTCGAGCAGCGCGATGATCGCGTCGATGTCCGGCGCCTGCATCCACTCGTATTTGGCGACTTCGTACTCGATGCCATATTGCTTCGCGATCTGCGCGATGCGATCGCCATACACGCCGTTCTCCACGACGAGCAGGCGCCCGCCTTCGGGCACGAGACCGGCGATCATGCTTTCGACCGCGGCGGTGCCCGAACCCGTCATCAGCACGGCGCTCCACACGGCCGGATCGAGTTCGTAAGCGGCGACGAGACGCTCGCGCGCCTCATCCTGCAAATCGAAAAACTCCGGCTCGCGATGGCACAAGTCGGTTTGCAGCAGGCTCTTGCGCACGCGTTCGCTCAGCGTGACAGGACCCGGATTGAGCAGCAGCATCAACGGTCTCCAATGTGTTGTTGCAAACGTGCGCGCACGTCCTCGGGCGTGATCTTCGGGCGCGGCAGGTCGCCCGGCGTGCCGGTCCTGATCGACAGGCGCGCGAAACGTGCGCCGTTCACGTCTTTCGCGTCGAAGAGACGATCGATTACGCCGATATCGTCGCCGTCGAGCGCGAGCGCGTAGCCGCACGCCGACGCGATCGACGCGAAATCGACTGCCCGCGACACCGTCGCCTGGCCGCCCGTCGATTCGTGCGCGCCGTTATCGAGCAGCAAGTGAATCAGGTTCGACGGTCCGTACGCGCCGAGCGTCGCGAAAACGCCCATGCGCATGAGCGCCGCGCCGTCGCCGTCGAGCGCGACCACCCGCAGGTCGGGACGCGAGAGCGCCAGGCCGAGCGCCATCGGCGTCACGCAACCCATCGAGCCGACGAGATAGAGCTGGTTCTCGCGGTCGTCGATCGCGTAAAGCTCACGGCCGCAGAAACCGGTCGACGCGAGCACGACAGTCGTGTCCTTCGGCGTGTTGGCGATGACTTTTTGCAGCGCGTCGTGACGCGTCACGCGCTCGCCTTCGAAGCGCTCAACGGTCGCGGGATGCGCATTGGCGCGCACGCCCGACAGCCCCGTCTTCTTCAACTCGTAAGGCGCGACGCTGCCCTTCTGCATGACGAGCGCATACGGACGGCCGGTGCTGTCCATGTACTCCGTCGCGCGATCGAGCGCCGGGCCGATCTCGTCGGCTTCCGTCGGGAACAGCTCCCACGGAATCTCCATCGTTTCCAGCATCTGCGGCGTGATCGGACCCATCAGCGCGTGCTGCGGCTCGTCGTGAACGCCCGGCTGGCCGCGCCAGGTGACGATCAGCAATTGCGGCAGACGGAACGTCCATGTCAGCGACGTCAGCGGACTCACCGCGTTGCCGAGACCGGAGTTCTGCATCATCGCGATGCCGCGGCGCTTGCGACCCGCGCCGAGTTCGACTCCAGCGATCAGCGCGACCGCATCGCCTTCGTTCGCCGCCGACACGTAATGCAGCGATTCGTCCTGCAACACGTAATTGATGAATGGCGTGAGAAACGAGCAAGGCACGCCCGCGTACCAGTCGAAGCCACGCTCGCGCGCAGCCTCGACGAACTCGGCGGCCTCAATCACGCGCGTTCTCCGTCCCTTCGGAACCGATGGGCGTCTGACCGTGCGCGAAATCGCCCGCGCGACGGAAATCGTCGAGATCGTTCACGCCGCGCCAGTGGCCGTGCACATACTGCACTTCGATTTTCTGACCCGCGGCGATCAGCGCGTTGAGCAGCGCAGCCATGTCGAGCTTGTCGAAATCGGCGCGCTGTTGCAGCGTGCCGAGCGTCGCGAGCAGGCGTTCGCGCGCACCGGCGCGCACCTTGATGAGGCCCATCCAGCGGCCTTGCGGCGCGCGTCCTTCCGTCAGCGCCTGGCCCGCGCCGACCACGCTGTCGAGCCACACTTTCTGGCCGAACAGCGCACGGTCGTCGGCGGTCGAGCAGTACGCGAAATCGGTCGCCGCAGCGCCCGCCTCCGGTGCCTGCGACGAATCGACGACCACGCAGAAGTCGCTGTCCGACTCGGTCAGATCGCGCAGGATGTAGCTGCGGAACAGCAAGTCGCCGTAGGAAATGACGGTATCGCCGTTCATGTGCCCGACCGCGCACGCGAGAGATGCCAACTCGCCCGTGGTGTCGTGCCGCTCGTTGACGACGAGGCGAATGCCGCCCTTCTCGATCGCATCGGCGCGATAACCGCCGACCACGGTGATGTCGTTGATGCTTTCCTTCTTGAACGCCTCGACGAGGTGACGCAAAAGCGGCTTGCCCGCGACCGGCAGCATCACCTTGGGACGCGCTTCGGTCAGCGCTTCGAGGCCCGCGCCACGGCTCGCCGCCAGCACGATCGCGCTGCGCTTCTCGTTGGCCGCGCTCAGATAGATGTTTTCGGCAGCCGAGTACTCGTCTGCGTCCTGCAGACGGAAGATTTCATTCACCGACGCGATGCGGTCTTCCACGTTCACGAGCGTCTCGCTGTCGTGGATTTCCTTCGCGATGGCCTGCATCGCGGACACGGCGCCGCGAATCAGATGGTTCGCCCAGATCACGCAGCTGATGCCGGCCTGACGGAACGCGTCGGTCGGCGTGCTGTAGTACTTCGTCGGCACGATGACGAGCGGACCGCGGCCGGCCCACTCGCGCGCGAACGTCAGAATCTCGTCGGGCTTCGACAGTTTGCTGTGGATCAGGATCGCGTCCGCGCCTGCCTGGCGATAGGCCTCGGCGCGCTTGAGCGCTTCTTCCATGCCCCAGCCGGCGATCAGCGCTTCCACGCGCGCGACGATCGAAAAGTTCGGATCGCTCTGCGAATCCTTGCCCGCCTTGATCTTGCCGCAGAACTCGTCGATGTCGGCGAGCGGCTGCGCTTCGCCGTTGATGAAGCTGTTGGTCTTCGGAAACTGCTTGTCCTCGATGCACACGCCCGCGATGCCGCGCTGCTCCAGCTTCTTCACGAGACGGCGCACGTTGTTGAAGTTGCCGTAGCCGGTGTCGCCGTCGAGCAGGATCGGCAGATCGCTCGCGTCGGCCATGAATTCGAGGTTGTCGACGACCTGCGTCCAGCTCGCCTCGTTGTTGTCGCGCACGCCGAATTGCGCGGAGATCGACAGGCCCGAGCCCCAGATCGCCTTGAAGCCAGCTTCCCGCGCGATGCGCGCCGAAATGCCGTTGTGAGCTTCCATCAGGAATTCGAGGCGATTGCTTTGCAGCATCTCGCGCAGGCGCATGGTGCGCGAGTAACCGACGGGAATGTTTTCGGGTGCGTTCATTGTTGGGATGCTCCTGCAAACTGACGCAGCGCGTTCAATTGCGGCAGCACTTCATCGGCCGCGCGCTTCACGTCGTTCTGAAAATCGATTTCGATCCACGGTGCGCCGGTCACATCGGCGATGTCGAACACGTGGGACTTTTCCAGCAACAGGTCGCGCACCGCTTCTTCATGCGGCATCTTCGCGCGGCCCGTCGCCACGTAATCGGCGCAGATGTCGGCGAGGCGCGTGGCCGTCGCATGATCGAAACGGAAGAAGCCCACCGATTCACCGATGGTGTCGTAATTGAGACCCGCCGCAACCTGCTTGCGCAGTTCGACCGGCACGCCGTTCTCGACGCACAGCTTCACCGGTTCGTCGCCAGCTTCGAAATCGCGGTCGATCAACAGGCGATTCACCGAACCGCCCGCGACGAGCGGCTCGAAGATGCGTTCGTCGTACAGCACGTCGGCGTCCATCAGAAGGACATCGCCGCCGCGCGTCATCGCGTCGCGCGCGGTATGCACGGACAGCACGCTGCCGAGCGTGAATGCTTCGTTGACGACGATTTCGGTCTTCGGCTTCCAGTCGATGGAGGCCAGCTCGGCTTCGATCTGCTCGCTCTTGAAGCCGGTCACGAAGACGACTTCATCGACATTCGCCGACTTCAAAAAGTGCAGATGACGCTCCAACAGCGAAGCATCGCCAAAGCGAAGCAGACATTTCGGCTTTTGTTGGCCTTCGGGCTGAACGAGGCGCAAGCCCATCCCGGCCGCAAGAATAATTGCGCGCATGCTTGTGTTCCCTTCTGGGTGGGTCAGTCGATATCCGGCACGCGCGCGAGACGGCGGCGCTGCCAGCCTTTTTCAACGAAATGCAGATAGACGATGCCCGGCACGCCGAGCAGCAGTTCACGCGCGCGCTTGGCGAGCGACAGCGCGAGCGCCGCCTCGGGCGGCAAGCCGACCAGACGCGCGAGCAGTAGATAGCCGCCTTCCTGCACGCCGAGCGAGCCGGGAATGGCAAAGGCCGCGCCGCGGATCGCCTGGCCGAGACTTTCGAGCAGCAGCGCTTCCGCCCAGCCGACCGGATGACCGAGCAGATGCAGTGCGAGCCACACTTCGCCCGTGCCGACGATCCAGCCGACGAGACTCAGGCCGAAGCTCGACGCCACCTTGCCGCGCTCGCGATACATCTCGTGCACGGCGGCATCGACGGCTTCGGCGCGCGTGACGAGCGACGACCAGTCGCGCTTGGCCGAGAATTTCGCGGCGATGCCCGACGCGAAGCGCATCGCGCGGCCGAAGAGACCGCGCCGCTGCGCGAGATAGAAACCGAAGATCATGAGGCCGATCACGCCGATCACCGCCAGCACGGCGATCGTCACCGTCGACGACGAGCCGCCCGACGCGTAACCCGTCAGCAGCACGACGCCGATCAGCGCGAAGAGCAGTTGCGCGACGGTTTGCATCGTCGTGCTCACCGTGATGACAGCAGCCGCGTCGCGCGCGCGCATGCCGCGTTGCGCGAGATAGCGGACCATCAGCATCGGACCGCCGATCTGGCCCGCGGGCATCAGGCTGTTCACCGATTCGCCGGCCCAGCGCGCGAGCAACGCGTCGAGCAGGGACACGTCGCGCTGACGGTCGGCGAAAAGCACGCTGATCGCGCCGGCATCGATGACGAGCGGCACGAAGTGAAACGCCGCGACCGCGAGCAGACCCCAGCCCGCCGCGGCCAGCGTCGATGCGACCGATCCGAAGCCTTGCCAGCCGAGCAGCGCGACGAACAGCACCACGCCGACCGACAGCAGGAATGTGCCCGCGCGGCTCATGCCAGTCCGTTCTTGCCGCCCTTGCGGCGAAAGACCTGCCTGAACCCGAAATACGCGATCGAGTCCTTCATGTTCGAAATGAAGCGCTGGAACGGACGCATGTTGGGGTTCGTCACGTACTCGAACGTGAGCGACACGCGCATTTCGTTCTCGCCGAGCGGCGTCACGCGATGGCGCAGCTTGTCGCCATCGAAGAACACGAACGCGCCAGGCGGATATTGCACCGAGCCCGGCTGATCCGGAATGCCGGGCGTCTTCGTGTGCAGTTCGTAGTCGAGCTTGCAGGAGGAATCGTCGATCACGCCGAGCAGGAGCGTGTAGCGGCGGCCGTCGTAGTATGAGGTGTCGTAATGCCAGCCGATATGGTCGCCCGGACGCGTGTAGAAATAGAGCGCGTAGGCGTGCGGATCGTCTTGCGGCGAGAGTTGCAGCTTGTCGCCGGTGATCGACTCCAGCCACTTGATGAGCGCGTCCGAACGATACAGATCGGCGATGAACGGCGCGAGCTTGTCGAGCGTATGGCGGCTGACGCTGCCGCCCGCCTTGTGACCCGGCAGATAGTTGCGGTTCACCGACGGCATCACGTCATGCACGGCCGCGATCAGCCGCTCGGTGAAATCGCGCGGCAGGAAATCTTCGATGTAGAGAAACGAGCCTTGCTGACCGTATTCGTCGCGCAGCTTCGGCGTGGGCAGCGTGGCAAGCCGCGCGTTCATGGTCGAATCGATATCGCGCCTCGACGGGCGGCTCACCGCCGCCGCATGCGCGGGTTGCGTCAGCGTGTTGTCCGGAGTTGCCGTATCGCTCATCTCACCGCCTGGAAATCGTTGCCGTCTTTTGCAGGGGACGCCTGCGCGCGGCGTTTCAACTGCGAACTCACGCGCTGATAGTCCACCGCCACATAGATGGCGAAGAGCGGCGCGCCGATCGCCGCCGCGATCAGAAACGGCGTCATGCCGTTCAGAAGCGTCACGACCGGCAGCAGATACAGCACGTCTTCCGTTTCGAATCCGGCCATCGACGCCTGCTTCGTGCCGGACTTGCCGACCATCGATTCGATACGCATGCGCAGAAAGAAGATCAGCGCGACCGCCACGCCCGCGATGCCGCCGAGCCATTGCGCGGGCAGGAGCATCGACGGGTGATGCACGGCGACGTAAAACCCGATGCCGAGAAAGAGCAGCACGGTCACGAGCGCGTCGCACGCGAGGTCATAGAGATGGCCGATCTTGCTCGACTGTCCGCTGATGCGGGCGAGCTCGCCGTCGGTATGATCGACGAGGTTCGACAGCGCGATCAGCAGCGCGCCGAGCGTGCACATCCAGAACTGACCGAGCGACAAATAATACGCCCCGGCCAGACCGATGGCGAGGCGCAGCGTGGTCAGATGGTTGGGCGTTACCGGCGTGCCGACGAGCGGCGTGACGAGGCGGCGTGCGAGCCGCGCATCCCATGTGGTGGGCTCGGGAACGGCTTCAGGACGGGGCGGACACGATTTTGTCATCCCGGAAATATATCGCTAATTCGCCGAAGCTGCATATATTGCGGCCCGTCGTCGCGTCGATAATTCCCTGTTTAGTCAAGGCCAGCGGGCGTTTTTTAAACTTTCGCTGGAGCCGTGAACGGAATCAGGCCCGGCACGCCACGGCAATAATTTCCGACACGATTTCACGACGATGCGACGGCGCGCGGCCGTCGCATCCGTCCCGCGATCAATCGACGGTTTTGGCCGCGGGCGCGGGCGCCACGCCGCCGGTCGAACCGGCCGCCGCCGTTTCGTTGGAGATGCCGCCGTTCTTGTCGACGGGCAGCGTCACCGTGCGCACCGTGCCGTTGCCGAGCGGGAAATCCGCGAGCGCGCTGCGCACGAGGTAAGGCATCGCCTGATAGAGCGACGCGTCGCCGGTCGAGTTGACTGCCGTCACCTTGTAGGTCTCGCGACCGGTCTTGCGGTCGTTCATGCGAATCTGCAGCGCGTGGATATAGACGGGATAGCTCTGGTCGACGTAGCCCGTCGCCCCCCACGGACCGTACGGTCCCCAGCCGCCCCACGGTCCGCCCCAGTACGGACCCGCGCCCCACGGACCGTACATCGGCCACGGATCGTAGTAGACCGGCTGACGCACGGTCACCGTGTCGCCGCGAATCGAATAAGCGAGCGCGATCTGATAATTCGCGCTCGCCTCGGGGACCTGCCGGAAGTTGTATTTCGATAGCTCGTTCGCGACGAGCGTCTCGTAGGTCGTCTGCTCGATGCTGTTCTGCTGCTCGCCCTTGCGCGCGAACGCATATGTGCGCGTCGTGTCGCTGCCGCTCCAGTCCGAGAACGCGGTGACCTGCGTCTGGACATAGGTGGTGCAGCCCGTGAGCCACATCGCCGCCAGGATCAGCGCGGCCCATCTGGCGAGCGCCTTGATCGGGAAATTCATGGTCATCCTCACTTCGTTGAGCACCCTTCTCAGTTATAGACAGCACCGCCGTGGCCCGCACGGCGGCGTCCTGTTCTGTGGGTTCCACGACGCGCTGCGCCGCCCGATTCACGATCTCCGGACGGCTTGTACAATGGTCCGACCAGGCGCGCATGCGTTGGTGCGCTCGACCCGCGCACGCGAGACGCCGCCGCCGTTCAATCCAAACATGAAGATCTTGCCATGTCTACCACGGCCGCATCCGTTGTGATTCGCCGCCAGGACTACACGCCGCCCGCTTTCCTGATCGACTCCGTCGCGCTCGAGTTCGATCTCGTGCCGGCGCGCACGGTCGTGAAGAACACGATGAAGCTGCGCCGCAACCCGGACGCCCGGGGCGATGCGTCGCGCCTCGAATTGATGGGCGAACAGCTCGAATTCGTGAGCGCGGCGATCGACGGCGTCGCGCACGCGGATGTCCGTGTCCATGAAAGCGGTCTGTCCATCGGCAATATTCCTGCCGATGCTTTCGAGCTTAGCATCGAGAGCATCTGCAATCCGGTGGAGAACACGACGCTCTCCGGACTTTATGTCTCCAGCGGCAACTTCTTCACGCAGTGCGAAGCGGAAGGCTTTCGCCGCATCACCTACTTCCTCGATCGCCCCGACGTGATGGCCACTTACGTCGTCACGCTGCGCGCCGACAAGAGCGCGTATCCGGTGCTGCTGTCGAACGGCAATCTGATCGAGGAAGGCGATCTGCCCGACGGCCGCCACTTCGCGAAATGGGAAGACCCGTTCAAGAAGCCGAGCTATCTGTTCGCGCTCGTCGCGGGCAAGCTCGTGTGCATCGAGGAGCGCATCCGGTCCGGGTCGGGCAAGGAGAAGCTGCTGCAGGTCTGGGTCGAGCCGCATGATCTCGACAAGACCCGCCACGCGATGGACTCGCTCATCCATTCGATCCGCTGGGACGAAAAGCGCTTCGGGCTGGAGCTGGATCTGGACCGCTTCATGATCGTCGCGGTGAGCGACTTCAACATGGGCGCGATGGAGAACAAGGGCCTCAATATCTTCAACACGAAGTACGTGCTCGCGAATCCCGAAACCGCGACGGACACGGACTTCTCGAATATCGAAGCGGTGGTCGGCCACGAGTACTTCCATAACTGGACGGGCAACCGCGTGACCTGCCGCGACTGGTTCCAGCTCAGCCTGAAGGAAGGCCTGACGGTGTTCCGCGATCAGGAATTCTCCGCCGACATGGCCGCGGGCGATGCCGAAGGCGCCGCGAGCGCGGCGGCGCGCGCGACCAAGCGCATCGAGGACGTGCGCGTGCTGCGCCAGATGCAGTTCGCCGAGGACGCCGGCCCGATGGCGCATCCGGTGCGCCCGGAAAGCTACGTCGAGATCAACAACTTCTACACGATGACCGTCTACGAAAAAGGCTCGGAGGTCGTGCGGATGTATCAGACGCTCTTCGGCCGCGACGGCTTCCGGCGCGGCATGGATCTCTATTTTCAGCGCTTCGACGGCCAGGCCGTGACCTGCGACGACTTCCGTCACGCGCTCGCCGACGCGAATCAGCGCGATCTCGCGCAGTTCGAGCGCTGGTACAGCCAGGCGGGCACGCCGCGCGTGGCGGTACGTGCGCACCATGACGCCGCGAACGGGCGCTACACGCTGACGCTCACGCAGGGTTACGGCGACGGCTCCGAAGCCGCGCGCGACACGCAGGAAGGTCCGCTGCTGATTCCGTTCTCGGTCGGTCTGATCGGCCGGAACGGCGCGGATCTTCCGCTGCGTCTCGAAGGCGAGAAGGAGCCGAACGGAACGACGCGCGTGCTCGAATTCACGGAGCGCGAGCAGTCCTTCACGTTCGTCGACGTGAACGAAACGCCGCTGCCGTCGCTCCTGCGCAATTTCTCGGCGCCGGTGATCGTCGAATACGACTATACGAACGACGAGCTCGCGTTCCTGCTCGCGCACGACAGCGATCCGTTCAACCGCTGGGAAGCCGGCCAGCGTCTCGCCACGCGCGAGCTGCTCGCGCTGGCCGGACGCGCGGCCAAGGGCGAAGCGCTTGCCATCGACGAACAGGTGATCGCCGCGTTCGCCCGCGTGCTCGACGACACCACGCTCACGCCCGCGTTCCGCGAACTTGCGCTGATGCTGCCCTCGGAAAGCTATCTCGCCGAGCAGATGGCCGTGTCCGATCCGGCCGCCGTGCACGCAGCGCGCGTCTTCATGACCCGCCGTCTTGCGTCGCAATTGCGCGACAAGTGGCTCGCGACATATGAAGCGAGCCGCACGCCGGGTGAATATCGCCCGCTGCCGGAAGATGCGGGCAAGCGCGGCCTGAAGAATCTCTCGCTCGCCTATTTGAGCCAGCTCGACGATCCGCGTGAAGCCGTCGGGCTCGCGCAGGCGCAATACGATGCCGCCGACAACATGACGGACCGCTCGGCGGCGCTTTCCGCGCTCTTGCTCGCGAGCGCGACGAAAGGCGCGGATGCGACCGTCGCGGACGCGGCGCTCGCGGACTTCTATCGGCGTTTCGAGAACGAGGCGCTCGTCATCGACAAATGGTTCGCACTTCAGGCGACCCAACGCGGCGGCCCGGATCGCAAGGTGATCGAGATCGTGCGCAAGCTGATGCAGCATCAGGCGTTCAACATCAAGAACCCGAATCGGGCGCGCTCGCTGATCTTCAGCTTCTGCAGCGGCAACCCGGCGCAGTTCCACGCCGACGACGGTTCGGGCTATGCGTTCTGGGCCGAACAGGTGATCGCGCTCGATTCTCTCAATCCGCAGGTCGCGGCGCGTCTCGCGCGCGGGCTCGAACTGTGGCGCCGCTTTACGCCGCGTTTGCGCGAGAAGATGCACGCGGCGCTGAGCGAAGTCGCATCGAAGGCGAAATCGCGCGACGTGCGCGAGGTCGTCGAAAAGGCGCTCGCGGCCTGAAGGCTGTTTTGCGACCGCCGCGTGAAGTTTTGGCACGGCGGTCGCTGTCACATGGGGTCGCCGGGTCGAGCGGTTAGAATCGTGAATATTCGTCTAACGCTCACGGAGCCCTAGCATGTCCTCCATCTCCAGCCGCACCACGCTGTCGAAGTACCTCATCGAACAGCAGCGTGAACACCAGAACCTGCCGGCCGATCTCCGTCTGCTTATCGAAGTCGTTGCGCGCGCGTGCAAGCAGATCAGCTATCACGTGAGCAAGGGCGCGCTCGGCGAAGCGCTCGGCTCGGCCGGCAGCGAGAACGTTCAGGGCGAAGTGCAGAAAAAGCTCGACGTGCTCTCGAACGAAATCCTGCTCGAAGCCAATGAATGGGGCGGCAATCTGGCCGCGATGGCATCGGAAGAAATGGAAAAGATCTTCCCGATTCCGAATCGCTATCCGAAGGGCAACTATCTGCTGACGTTCGATCCGCTTGATGGCTCGTCGAACATCGACGTCAACGTGTCGATCGGCACGATCTTTTCGGTGCTGAGTTGCCCGGACGGCGTCGAGCCGAGCGAAGCCGCGTTCATGCAACCGGGATCGCAGCAGGTCGCGGCGGGCTACGCCGTTTATGGCCCGCAGACGGTGCTCGTGCTGACGACGGGCCACGGCGTGAACTGCTTCACGCTCGACCGCGAACTCGGCTCGTGGGTGCTCACGCAGCGCGACATGACGATCCCGGACGAAACGCGCGAATACGCGATCAACGCGTCGAACGTGCGCCACTGGTACGAGCCGGTGCAGCGCTATGTCGACGAGCTGAACGCCGGCAAGGACGGCGCGCGCAAGGAAGACTTCAACATGCGCTGGATCGCGTCGATGGTCGCGGATGTGCATCGGATTCTGAATCGCGGCGGCATCTTCATGTATCCGGCCGACAAGCGCGATCCGTCGAAGCCCGGCAAGCTGCGCCTGATGTACGAAGCGAACCCGATGTCGTTCATCGTCGAGCAGGCCGGCGGCGCCGCGACCAACGGTGAGCAACGCATCCTCGATATCGTTCCGACGAGCCTGCATCAGCGCGTGGCCGTGTTCCTCGGCTCGAAGAGCGAAGTCGATCGCGTGACCCGCTACCACCTCGAAAAGAAAAATTGATTCAGGCTATTGCCAAAACGAGAATGTGGTCGCTATAATCTTGTTTCTCTGATGCCGGAATAGCTCAGACGGTAGAGCAGCGCATTCGTAATGCGAAGGTCGGGGGTTCGATTCCTCTTTCCGGCACCACAAAGATTCAGGCAGCATCAAAAAACCCGCGATTACGCAAGTGATCGCGGGTTTTTGCTTTTGGGTCGATCCTGTGGAACGCGAGCAACGGGTTTCGCGTTTTTTGCAACGGACGTCGAGTTCGTACACGGGATTGCGATGCCAGCCAAAATCGGCTTCACCGATTTCACGAGCCGCCGCTCCGCGCACCTGATTCGCCTTATATGTGCGCTTTCGTACAACAACGAGCCATTTTCCGCTCCGCACCATCAAGCGTCAACGCTGGTTTCCCGGTATCGTTATATCCATAGAGGAAAAGCTACAGTTTAAGTACGCAACGGGTGTACTTCGCGCAGAGCCATGCTGGGTACGGCTCTCGGGTCTGCCGTAAAAACTGTACTTTTTGCAGCAACTGAGTAAGTACCGGCAAGCAATTACCGATATCGACCAGTCCGCAACACGAACGATCATGCGCTGAACATCGAATCGCGCGAATGGACTCAAGCCGAAGCTTTCGCGATCCGATAACGCATCTATAGAGAGAACCGTATTGGGTATTTTGGCTGCATGTGGCGGCGCAAAAGCTGCATCGGCCAAGTTGGCGCAATTGTTGTAGTCATTGAGGAGAGAAATCATGGACGCAAAACCGACCAAAATCCCGACGCCCGACACAGTGCACTGTCCGGATCCGGAACCGGTTGGCGTCGAGTTTCTCGCGACCGAGCTGCCCGAGCATGTGCGCGCGTTCTTCGACGAACAGCGCAACTCGGCGCAGTCCAAATAGGCGGACATACTGGATCACGCCGTCGTCGTGAGAACGACGCCCGCTGCGCGCGGCGCACTCGGACCGTCCGGTCCGGATATGGCTCAGGCCAGGACGCGTCGCGCCCCTCTTTCATGACCGCATTCGGGCGAGTCGTGCAGTGCGGCTCGCCTCGTCGAATCGCCTTCCATCAATTGGCTGCTGTCGTTCAGATTTGAGGGCGGTGCGCTATTCTGGCGCTTTTGCCCGGATACCGATGCGCCGCCGATCGAACTCATCCCTCCTCGCCTCCGCCGCTTTCGCCTGCGTGCTCGCGCTCGCCGCGCCCTCATCCGTGCACGCGGACGGCGACGATACTCCGTTCACCAACCTCATCGCACTCGTGTCGCAACGGCTCGCGCTCGCGGAACCGGTCGCGCGGTGGAAGTGGGCTCATCAGGAGCCGATCACCGACGCGCCGCGCGAAGAGGCGTTGCTCAAGCATGTCGAAGAAAAGGCGTCGGCCGCGCAAGTCGATCCTGAATTCGCACGGCAGTTCTTCCGCGATCAGATCGACGCCAGCAAGGATGTGCAGAACGCGCTCTTTGCCAACTGGCGTGCGCTGAAGGCGGCGCCGGAAGGATCGCCGCCCGATCTCGCGAAGGACACGCGACCGAAGCTCGATCTGCTCACGCAGTCGCTCGTGTCGGCGCTTGCGCATGTCGAGCCGATTCGACATGCGGAGGACTGTCCGGTGCGGCTCGCCGAAAGCGTCGCGCGCTGGAAGCATTTGACACGCTACAACTCGTCGATGAACGCGCCGCTCATGCGCGCGCTCTCGCACGTATGCGCGTCGGGCGGCGTGGGCGCCGTCGGCTGATCGCGCTTCAGACCGTGGACGCAACCGTTCCGCAGGCGATCGGCGTCACGGCGAGTCCGCGCGCGAGACGCTCGCTCAAAATGCGATAGGTCGACAATTCGAACGCGGGTGAATCGGCGCTCGCGTGCAGCGCGCCGGCCTGCTCCAGCGCGCTGGCGGTGCCGAGATAGCACCAGTTGTCGATGACATGCCACGCGCGTTGCCCCGATGCCTCGTCGCGCTCCTCGATCGCGATCGCGCCCGCGTAAGGCCACGGCGCGCCGCGGGCATCGCCCGGACGCGACTTCGGCGCGCGATTGTGCGCCGGACGCACGCTCGCTATCCATTGAGCCTCGGCCAGCAGCGCGCCGATTTCGCCGCCCGTCGCCCTCCATTCGAGGCGGCGCACAAGCGCCGACAGACGCAGATCTTTCGCCGAACGTCGCGGGCCGACGAGATGCGAGCGCACGCGCTGACGCAAGCGCACGCTTCGGCCTGCATAGAGCGGCGTGTCGTCGTCGCCATAGAACATGTAGACGCCACAGCCCGCGACGATCTGCTCGATCGTGTCTTCGTCGATGTGCGCCGCGAGTTGGAACCGGCGCGTCACGCGTTCGAGGTGCGCACGCATGACATCGTGCGTGTTTGCGCGATGCAGGTGTTGCCAGAACTGCCAGAGCAGGTCGGCGTCGGCCAGCGCCCGGTGCCGCGCCGAAGGCACGAGCGCGTGGCGCTCGACGAGTGCATCGAGGCCGTGACGGCTTTCCGCCGGATAGATCGCGCGGGAAAGCTGCACGGTGCAGAGCACGTCCGGCGCGAAGCGAAGACCCATGCGCCTGAATTCGCCTTTGAGGAAGCCGTGGTCGAAGTGCGCGTTATGTGCGACGAAGAGCCGGCCGTTCAACCGTTCGAGCAGACCGGATGCGAGCTGCTCGAACGTTGGGGCATCGCGCACCATCGCGTCGGTGATGCCGGTCAGCTGCTGGACGAACGCGGGAATCGGCTTTTGCGGGTTGACGAGCGATGACCATTGCGAGATGCCCGACGGCCCTGCCTCCACGATGCCGATCTCGGTGATGCGGTCCACGCCGAACGTGGCGCCGGTCGTTTCGAGATCGACGAATACGATGGGCTTGGATGGAAAGACAAAGTTTGCGGACAGATCGGGATGCATCGTGGACGGCGAAGGCGGCGCGGTGGGCGCCGGTGTGGACGTTGGCTGGATTGCCCATTCTAACGCAGCGTCGGATCTAGGGCTTTGCTCACGGAAGTCGCGGATAGCGGTTGGTTTGGATTATCTCCAAGCGCCGAACGAACTTGGCTCTAATGAACCGCCCTGAATATGATTTTTTGTTTCTTTATTATTCAGCTTTTGCTGATTTGTAATCCGCGCAATGGCGGATAACCCGTAATAGCATTCCCGGATTACCAGAGTCTTCGGTCGCGTGCGTCGGTGACTCGATCATGTCCGGGCACGTCGGCATCGAAGGTGGCGACGGCGTAGGCCCGCGACCGCAGGCTCTACGCGGCGAACGGCCGGCGTTGTCTTGCGGGATGGCGCGTTGCGCCTATCTACGGACGCGAATATCACATTTAATTTTCGCTAAAAGATAATCGACTTTATCGCCCGACTTTCAAAGGTAAATCCGATCCGAACTACTGGAAACATCTACAGTCAGGGTCACGTTCGAATAAACCCCGAACGATATATCGACGCACACGAAGCATATTCATTCAAACTGAAACTAGATTATTCGAATCGTAAGTGTTTACTCCTCTTGCCCGATCCTCCAGCATTAAGCAACATGGAAACTAAGCTACGACTTAAATGTAATGGAGGGCAACCAACGATGATTCCACTTAATCGATTCGTGCATTGGTTGAAATCGTTCGCCGCGCCATCGATCGCGCCGCCGACAGAGAGCGGTTCATCGCTCGATTTCGATCCCGTCTGGCATGGCGACCACTGGCAGAACCTGCTCTCATCGCCCATGGATGCCAGGCACTACGTGATGGAGGACTGGGCGACGCCGCTCGACGGCTACCTCGTGGCAGCCGAAGGCACCCAGGCGCGGTAAACGCAATGGGCAAAAAAAAAGCGCGACCGGGAAGTCGCGCTGACAAAGTTTGGAGATCTTTTTCCGTCAACGAAAAAGTCTGCTTCGGAAAGCAGAAATGACAGTATAGCGATACGGTCCGCATTAATTACCTGCAAAAGCCGCAAACTTCTGTTTCAGATATCTCAACAATCGAACTTGAGAAATTTCCCGTCATTTTTCACGCGAATCATGTCGCGCATGCGCAACGTCATTTGGTTGACACCTCTGTCCTTACGACTTTATTCCCAGATAAATCATTGTATATAAAGAAAAATATACGCTGCAACGATCATTGTGGCATCAACAATGGTTTATTGTGGAAATTGGAACGTCCCGCCTGTAACACCGTCTTTACACTTCGTCTGGTCCGGAAACAAATGTGTCGCATCGCCGATGCATTGCTCCTCCGACCGCGCCTCTCGCAGCGCGCAGGAGCGAGGTTTCCTCAAAGCCTGGGTCCCCGGCCCAATCTGCTCTCGGAGTTACAAAGATGAAAAAGACTCTCGTGGTCGCCGCCCTGTCGGGCGTTTTTGCTACCGCCGCTCACGCGCAAAGCAGCGTCACGCTGTACGGCCTGATCGATGCCGGCATCACCTACACGAACAACCAGCAAGGCCATAGCAACTGGAAGGCGACGAGCGGTTCCGTCAACGGCAGCCGTTGGGGCCTGCGTGGTTCGGAAGACCTCGGCGGCGGCCTGAAGGCGATCTTCACGTTGGAGAACGGCTTCAACATCATGAACGGCACGAATGGCCAAGGTGGTCGCGAGTTCGGTCGTCAGGCATTCGTCGGTCTGTCGAGCAACCAGTTCGGCGCCGTGACTCTCGGTCGTCAATATGACTCCGTGGTCGACTTCCTCGGGCCTCTCGCTCTGACGGGCACGCAATACGGCGGCACGCAGTTCGCCCACCCGTTCGATAACGACAACCTCGACAACACGTTCCGCGTCAACAACTCGGTCAAGTACACGAGCGCGAACTACGCCGGCTTCAAGCTGGGCGCGATGTACGGCTTCTCGAACGAGGCAGGCGGCTTTGCGGATAACCGCGCTTACAGCGTCGGCGCTTCGTACAACTACGGCCCGTTGAACGTTGCAGCCGCGTACATGCAACTGAACAACGTCGGTTCGCCGACGAACAACGTCAACGGCGCGATCACGACCGACAACACGCCGTTCGTCGCTGGCCGTCAGCGCATCTTCGGCGGCGGCGTGAACTACGCGTTCGGCGCGGCAACCGTCGGCTTCGTGTTCACGCAAACGATGCTGGACAACGCTTCGTCGATCACCAACGTCGGCTCGCAAGGCGCCGGCTCGATCAACCTGACCGACGGTCACGTTCGCTTCACCAACTACGAAGTCAACGGCCGTTACAACCTGACTCCGGCTCTGTCGCTCGCGGGTGCTTACACGTACACCGACAGCCGTATCGACGGCGAAAAGCCGAAGTTCCACCAGATCAGCCTGCAAACGGCGTACGCGCTGTCGAAGCGTACCGACGTGTACCTGCAAGGCGAATACCAGCACATGACCGACCAGGAAGGCCTGCCGATCGGTGCGGTGATCAACGGTGTGGGCATGTCGTCGAACGGCAACCAGGTTTCGGCGACGGTCGGCATGCGTCACCGTTTCTAAGCTTCACAGGCAGTCTTGTTGTAGAAAAGCCGCTCTTCGGAGCGGCTTTTTTTCGTCTGTACAGCGACGTTAGATCAGTCCGGATAGCGCACGTCCAGAATGTCGATCTGCTGCACGCCCGCCGGCGTGTGCAGCGCGACCGTGTCGCCGGTCTTCGCCTTCAACAGCGCCCGCGCGACCGGCGAGATCCAACTCACGTAGCCGATGTCCAGATTGACTTCATCCACGCCGACGATCGTCACCGTCTTCGTATCGCCGTCTTCGCCTGCGTAGTCCACTGTCGCGCCGAAGAACACCTGATCGACGTTCTCCTGCTTGCTGCTGTCCACCACCTCCGCGAGATCCAGGCGCTTCGTCAGGAAGCGAATGCGGCGGTCGATTTCGCGCAGCCGCCGCTTGCCGTAGATATAGTCGCCGTTCTCCGAGCGATCCCCGTTGGAAGCGGCCCACGAGACGAGCTTGACCACTTCCGGGCGCTCCGTATCCAGAAGCTGCAGAAGCTCGTCACGCAGCCGCTTGTGGCCCGCTGGCGTGATGTAATTCTTCGTGCCCGCCGGGACATCGGGATGGCCGAGCTCGAGGTCGTCGTCGGTGTCATCCGACTCTTTGACAAATGCCTTGTTCATGATGCGGTCGATGCCGAGTGAAGTCCAATTGCGTGGGGTACTTGCGTTCCAGATACCAACTTACCACGCCGGAAGCCCCTTTCGTCGAACGCTTTCTGATAGAAAATTCGATAGTCTGGGCAAAACCCCTTCCTTTTCGGAATGGACTTGGCTATAATTCCGCTTCTGCGTGCGGCTGTAGCTCAGTTGGATAGAGTACTTGGCTACGAACCAAGGGGTCGTGGGTTCGAATCCTGCCAGCCGCGCCACCTATTCTGATGTTTTCACGCCCGGCGGTCGCGCCGCTCGATGAAAAGATCAAGCGCTTAACCAGAAGCGCCGTGCAGTATAAGCAGTACCGTTTTGCGTGCGGCTGTAGCTCAGTTGGATAGAGTACTTGGCTACGAACCAAGGGGTCGTGGGTTCGAATCCTGCCAGCCGCGCCATCTTTCGAAGGGCCTTCCATACGGAAGGCCCTTTTTGTTTCTGGCGACCTTGAAGCGTCGCCTATTGACGCGGCACCGAGCCGATATCGCCGATGTGCAATTCCGGCCTCGGCACGTCCTCCACCGACGCCACCGCGCTCGACTCCCCGATCGCCTCCGCCCGCGCGCCGAGCAAGGTCTGCGAGCGGCGCGGGAACTCATCATCGACGTAATCGCCGAATGTGTGCCGCACGAAGGCGCGCAGCAATGCGATCCGCAGCGACGCGCCCCGCCCTTCCATCGGCTGGCCGTCCTTGCCGAAGCTCACGGTGCATACCACCTCGCCGCGCCCGTGATCGTGCATCTCGAGCTTGCAGGCACGCTCCAGAACGACGGCCGCCGCCTCCCAGGACGTCGACGGCAGGAAGCGTCCGTCCCAAGGCTTGCCGCGGTCGTTGCCGCGTATGGAGAGCGTCTCTCCGCTGTCGGTGAAGTGAATCTCTCGGATGAATTCGTGCAGCCCGCGCGCGACCCAGTAGTCGAGCGTGGCGCCTTCGAGATCTGAAGTGTTCATTGCGGCGCGTTCTCCTGTTCGTCGATCGACGACAGGCATGCACGCCGCATACCACGCCGCGTCAGTAGTCGGCGCGCTCGCGGTCGATGCGCATGCCGCCGTCCTGATTGCGGTGATGCGGTTCGTCGCTCGGACGCTCGCGCGCGATGCGCATCACGTCCGGATTGGTGCGCACGCGGCGCATGACATTCGCCAGGTGCACGCGATCGCTCACCTGGATCACGAAGCGCAAGAGCTTCGCTTCCTGCGACACGTCTTCGTCCATCGCGATATGCACGATGTTCGCGTCCGCCGACGTGATATCCGCCGCAACGCGCGCGAAGACGCCCTTCGTGTTCTTGACGAGCACCTTCACGGCGACATCGAAGAGACGTCCCGGCTGCGGCGCCCAAGCGACATCGATCCAGCGGCCCGGATCGCGCCGATGAATCCTTTGCGCGACGCGGCATTCGGTCGTGTGAATCGCCATGCCGAGGCCGATGCCGATATAACCCATGATGTCGTCGCCGGGGATTGGGCGGCAGCACGGCGACAGTTGCACCGACATGCCTTCCGTGCCCGTGATGACCACCGGCGGCGCGGTATTGGTGTTGTGATGCTCGCGCGGATGTTCGTCGTCATCTGCGATGCCGTTCATCAACACTTCGATGCGCTTGGCCATCACCGCTGCCACGCGACGGCCGAGACCGATATCCGCGAAAATTTCCTGCCGCGTCTTGTTGCCGGTCCACTGCACGAGCCTTTCCCACACTTCCGGCGTGACGTCCGACAGCGCGAGCCCGTAGCCCTTGAGACTCTGATCGACGAGCCGCTCGCCCAACTGGACGGACTCGTTCAGACGCATCGTCTTCAGGTAGTGACGGATCGCCGAGCGCGCCTTGCCGGTGCGCACGAAGCCGAGCCACGCGGGATTCGGCTTCGAATACGGCGCGGTGATCACTTCGACGATATCGCCGCTCTTCAGCTCCGTGCGCAGCGGAAGGAGCTCGTTGTTGATCTTCACCGCGACGCATTGATTGCCGAGGTCGCTGTGGATCGAATACGCGAAGTCGAGCGCGGTCGCGCCGCGCGGCAGCGGCATGATCTTCGACTTCGGCGTAAATACATAGACCGCATCCGGGAACAGGTCGATCTTGACGTGTTCGAGGAATTCGCTCGAATCGCCTGCTTCGCTTTGGATATCGAGCAGCGATTTGAGCCATTGATGCGCGCGCTTCTGGACGTCGTTCAGATCCGCGCCGCCGTTCTTGTAGAGCCAGTGCGCCGCGACGCCCGCCTCGGCGATTTCGTGCATCTTGCGCGTGCGGATCTGGAACTCGATCGGCGCGCCGAACGGACCGACCAGCGTGGTATGCAGGGACTGATAGCCGTTCACCTTCGGAATGGCGATGTAGTCCTTGAACTTGCCCGGCACGGGCTTGTAGAGCGCATGCAGCGCGCCGATGCACGTATAGCATTCCAGCGCGCTTTCGACGACGACGCGAAAGCCGTAGACATCGAGCACCTGTGAGAACGACAACTGCTTGTCGCGCATCTTCTTGTAGATGCTGTAGATCGTTTTCTCGCGGCCGGTGACTTCCGCGTTGATCTTGGCATCCGCGATGGTGCGCTGCACCGCTTCGAGAATCTTGCCGACAACTTCGCGCCGATTCCCGCGCGCGGCCTTCACCGCTTTTTCGAGCGTAGCGTACCGGTTCGGATTGAAGTTCGCGAAGGACAGGTCCTGCAGCTCGCGATACGTATTGTTCAGCCCGAGCCGATGCGCGATGGGCGCGTAGATATCCAGCGTCTCGCGCGCCACGCGCCGGCGCTTGTCCGGCGGCACCGCGCCGAGCGTGCGCATGTTGTGCAGCCGGTCGGCGAGCTTGACGAGAATGACGCGCACGTCGCGCGCCATCGCGAGCAGCATCTTGCGGAAGTTTTCCGCCTGCGCTTCCTCGCGATTGCGGAATTCCATCTTGTCCAGTTTGGACAAGCCGTCGACCAGTTCCGCGACCTTCGCGCCGAAGCGCTCCGCGATCTCGGTCTTGGTCACGCCCTGGTCTTCGATCACGTCGTGCAGCAAGGCCGCCATGATCGATTGCGCATCGAGCTTCCAGCCCGCGCAGATTTCCGCGACCGCGACCGGATGCGTGATGTACGGCTCGCCGCTCTGACGATACTGCCCGAGGTGCGCTTCGTCGCTGAAGTGGAAAGCCGCCTTGACTTCCTTGATCTCTTCCGGAGTGATGTAGCTCGCGAGCCCGTTCGTCAGTTTCGCGATGGAAACGACGTCGTGCTTGCGCGGCTGCTCCGGCGTGGCGGTCGGGCCGAACAGATGGCGGAAGGACTGTTCGAGGACCGCGTCGATGTACTTGCGCGCCGCATGCGGCTTGTCGGCATCGAGCAGGGAATCCTGATCGATTTCGAGGTCGGGGTCCACGGCGGCGGAGATGGGCAACGGTGTCTGACTCATCTTCCCCTCCGTGGTGGCGTGACGCGCTGGGTTGTCGGTTGCAAAAAAAACCGGGCGAAACGGCAGCCCTTAGACGGGCACCTTCTTCAACATTTCGATGCCCACCTGGCCGGCGGCGATCTCGCGCAGCGCGACGACGGTCGGCTTGTCGCGGCTCTCGATTTTCGGCGTGTGGCCCTGCGCGAGCTGGCGCGCGCGATACGTTGCCGCAAGCGCGAGCTCGAAGCGATTCGGGATTTGTTTCAGGCAGTCTTCGACGGTGATGCGGGCCATGTTTGTTTCCTTCTCAATATGGGTTTTATTCTACCTTATGTGACCGAACGACCCGGCCACTGCAGTGCGTCATGCTTGCGGCGTCGAGTGGATGCCGAGGTCCACAAAAAGCTGCGTGTTGCGCGCGTATTGCGACGTGAAGCGCAGACGCGTCGCGGCGACGAGACAGCGCAGTTCGTTGAGCGCGCGATCGAAGTTCTCGTTGATGACGACATACTCCGCTTCCGACGCATGCGCCATCTCACTGCCGGCCGCGAGCAGGCGTCGCACGATCACTTTGTCGGAATCCTGGCCGCGTTTCTTGAGACGGTCTTCGAGCGCATCGAGCGACGGCGGCAGAATGAAAATTTCCACCGCGTTGCGGAACTGCTTCTTCACCTGCTGCGCGCCCTGCCAGTCGATTTCGAGCAGCACGTCGTGGCCCTGCTTCATCTGGTCCGCGATCCACAGCTTCGACGTCGCGTAGTAGTTGCCATGAACTTCGGCGCTTTCGAGAAACTCGCCCTTTTCGCGCCGCTCCATGAATTCGTCGACGGACACGAAGTGATATTGCACGCCGTTGGTTTCCTTCGAACGCGCCTCGCGCGTCGTGTACGAAACCGACAGTAGAATGTCCCGGTCCTCGGCGAGGAGCGCGTTCACGAGCGTGGACTTGCCCGCGCCCGAAGGCGCGACGACCATGAACAGATTGCCGGGATAGATGCCCGTGTAATGACTATGCGAGCGGTGCGTGGTATTCGGCATGATGGTGCGTTACTCCAGATTCTGTACTTGCTCGCGCATCTGCTCGATGAGCAGCTTGAGCGTCATCGATGCGTCCGCGAGTTCCTTCGCCGCCGCCTTCGAGCCGAGCGTGTTCGCTTCGCGGTTCAGCTCCTGCATCATGAAGTCGAGCCGCTTGCCGACCTTGCCGCCCTTTTGCAGCACGTGGCGCGTCTCGGCGAGGTGCGCGGTGAGACGCTGCAATTCTTCCGCGATGTCGATGCGGATGCCGTACATCGTCACTTCCTGACGGATGCGTTCGGCGATTTCCTCGCGCGGCACGCTCGTCGTGACCGCCGCGCCGCCTTCGGTGGTCGCGATGCCAAGCGCGTCCTGAAGCCGCTCGACGATCTTCTGCTGATGTTTCGCGATGAGCTCCGGCACGAGCGGCGTGATGCGCGCGACGATCGCTTCCATCTCCGTCACGTTGTCGATCAGCACGCGGCCGAGCGCCGCGCCTTCACGCGCGCGCACTTCGATGAGATCGGCGATCGCCTGCTTGCCGCACGCGAGAACCGCTTCGCGCAGCGTTTCCTGCGACACCGCGCTTTCCGCGAGCACGCCGGGCCAGCGCAGGATTTCGCCGGTGCGCATGCGCTCGGCGCCCTCGAAGACATCGAGCACGGCGCGTTCGAGCGTGGCGAGCTGCGTGAGCGCCTCGCGATTGAGCGCGCCCGCGTTCGCGGTCTGCTCGACACGATTCAGGTTGATGCGGATATCGACCTTGCCGCGCGAGAGCTTGGTCATCAGCATTTCGCGCAATTGCGGCTCGGTCGCGCGCACGTCTTCGGGCATGCGGAAATTCAGGTCGAGAAAGCGCGAATTCACCGTGCGCAATTCCACCGATACACCGACGCCCGAACCGCCCGCGCCATTGGGTCCCGCGCCATCCGCGACGACTTCGCGCGTCGCGCTGGCATAGCCTGTCATGCTGTAGATCATGGTACGTCTCGCGATGTGCGCCTTCATTGCGAAGGCCGATTCAACGATACGCCCGGCGCTCTCGAAAGTGCTTTGGGATTGGCACGCGTTTGGCTGCCGGGCGAGGAATTGGCATTATCCCATTTTTGGCGCGAAGCCCGCCCGGACGGCGGGTGCGCGACCGACGCCCGGCGGTGAATGACGATAAAATCGTCGGGTTCCGCCGGGTATTCCCGTCCAATTCTCTCGAACTCGACCCATGACCGACTCTCCCCTGCTCAAGCCTTCTCCCCCGCGCCCGAGCGGCCGCCGCGCGAACCAGTTGCGCGACGTGCGCATCACGCGCAATTACACGAAGCACGCGGAAGGCTCGGTGCTCGTCGAATTCGGCGATACCAAGGTGATCTGCACGGCGAGCGTCGCCGAGCGCGTTCCCGAGTTCTTGCGCGGACGCGAGCAAGGCTGGCTCACCGCCGAATACGGCATGCTGCCGCGCGCCACGCATACGCGCAGCGACCGCGAAGCCGCGCGCGGCAAGCAGACGGGCCGCACCCAGGAAATCCAGCGGCTGATCGGCCGCGCGCTGCGTTCGGTGTTCGACCTGAACGCGCTCGGCGCGCGCACGCTGCATATCGATTGCGACGTGATCCAGGCCGACGGCGGCACGCGCACGGCGAGCATCACGGGCGCGTTCGTCGCCGCGCACGACGCCATCGGCAAACTGCTCGCGTCGGGCAAGATCGCGAAGACGCCGGTCAAGGAATTCGTCGCGGCGATCTCGGTCGGCATCTTCGAAGGCTCGCCCGTGCTCGACCTCGACTACGACGAAGACTCCCAATGCGACACCGACATGAACGTCGTGATGACGGGCGCGGGCGGTTTCGTCGAAGTGCAGGGCACGGCGGAAGGCGCGCCCTTCACACGTGACGAGATGAACGAGCTGATCGCGCTCGCCGACAGCGGCATCAAGGCGCTGATCCTGAAGCAGAAGGAAGCATTGGGGATTCATGGTGTCTGACGCATTGGGTCTGGGCCGCGTGGTGCTCGCGTCGAACAACGCGGGCAAGCTGCGCGAATTCGCATCGCTCCTGGATGCGGCGGGCATCGAACTGATCGCGCAAGGCGAGCTCGGCGTGCCCGAGGCGCCGGAGCCGCACGCGACCTTCGTCGAGAATGCGCTGGCGAAGGCGCGGCATGCGTCGACGCTCACCGGACTGCCCGCGCTCGCCGACGATTCCGGACTCTGCGTGCGCGCGCTGAACGGCGCGCCGGGGGTGTATTCGGCGCGCTATGCGTCGATGAACGGCGGCGAGAAAAGCGATGCCGCGAACAACGCGCGCCTCGTCGCCGATCTCGCCGGTTCAACCGACCGCCGCGCGTACTACTTCTGCGTGCTCGTGCTCGTGCGTCACGCGGACGATCCCGAACCGCTCATCGCGGAAGGACGCTGGCATGGCGAAGTGATCGACGTCCCGCGCGGCGCGAACGGCTTCGGCTACGATCCGCACTTCTTCCTGCCGACGCTCAATGCGAGCGCCGCCGAGCTCGATCCGGCGCGCAAGAACGCGCTGAGCCATCGCGCGCTCGCGCTGCGCGATCTGCTGCAACGATTGAAGGAACTCGCGTGAGCGCCGGACCGAAGACCATCAACGTGGTGCAGGCTTTCACGTCGCCGGGAAGCATCCGGCTGACGTCGTTGCCGCCGCTCTCGCTGTACGTGCATTTCCCGTGGTGCGTGCGCAAATGTCCTTATTGCGACTTCAATTCGCATGAATCGAAGGACGACACGTTCCCCGAGGAACGCTATCTCGACGCCTTGCGCGCCGATCTCGAAAGTGCGTTGCCGCTCGTGTGGGGACGGCAGGTGCATACGATCTTCATCGGAGGCGGCACGCCATCGCTGTTGTCGGCCAAAGGTCTGGACCGGCTTCTCTCCGATGCGCGCGCGTTGCTGCCCATCGACGCCGACGCCGAGATCACGCTCGAAGCCAATCCCGGCACGTTCGAAGCCGCGAAGTTCGCATCGTTTCGCGCGAGCGGCGTGAACCGTCTGTCGATCGGAATCCAGAGCTTCAACGAAGCGCATCTGAAGGCGCTCGGCCGCATCCACGACGCGACGCAGGCGCGTAAAGCCGTCGAAATCGCCGCGAAGCACTTCGACAACTTCAATCTCGATCTGATGTTCGCGCTGCCGCAGCAATCGCTCGACGAATGCCGGCACGACATCGACACGGCCATTTCCTTCGCGCCGCCGCATCTGTCGCTGTATCACCTGACGATGGAGCCGAACACGCTCTTCGCCAAATACCCGCCGGCCCTGCCCGACGACGACGCTTCCGCCGACATGCAGGACTGGATTCACGAACGCACGCGCGAAGCCGGCTACGGGCGATACGAAGTGTCGGCGTATGCGAAACCGCATCGGCAGAGCCGGCACAACCTGAATTACTGGCGCTTCGGCGACTATCTCGGCATCGGCGCGGGCGCGCATACGAAGCTCTCGTTTCCGTCGAAGATCCTGCGGCAGGCGCGCTTCAAGCATCCGGCGACGTATATGGATCAGGCGCTCTCGCCCGCCGAGACGGCGATTCAGGAAGAGCGCGACGTCGGCCCGCGCGATCTGCCGTTCGAATTCATGCTGAACACGCTGCGTCTCGTCGAAGGCTTTCCGGTGCATTCGTTCATCGAGCGCACGGGGCTTGCGCTGTCCGCGATCGAGCCCGCGCTCGTCGAAGCGGAGAAACGCGGGCTCATCACGCGCGATATCGAGCGCATTGCGCCGACCGAGCTCGGCCAGCGCTTTCTCAACGATCTGCAGGAGCTGTTCTTGAAGGATCCGCAAAATTGAGCGCGCCGACGATGGCGCGGGACTCGGTGATGCGGCATCGCCCGTTTGCGCTTTTCTGGACCGCGCGGGTGATGTCGTCGGTGGCGTTTCAGATGATGTCGGTCGCGATCGGATGGCAGGTCTATTCGATCACGCATAGCGCTTACGCGCTCGGTCTCGTCGGCCTTGCGCAGTTCCTGCCGATGTTCGTGCTGACGCTGGTGGTCGGACACGTCGCGGATCGTTACGACAGGCGCACGATCACGTTCGTGTGTCAGTCGATCGAAGGCGTCGCCGCGCTCGTGCTGTGTCTCGGCGCGCGGCACGGCTGGCACGATGTCGCGCCGATCTACGCGATCGCCGCCATTACCGGCGCGGCGCGCGCATTTGAATCGCCGTCGCTGGCCGCGCTTCTGCCGAATCTCGTCGCCCGCAATCAGTTGCAGCATGCGAGCGCGTGGTCGACTTCCGCGAACCAGACCGCGCAAATCCTCGGTCCCGCGATGGGCGGCGTGCTCTACGGGCTCGGCGCGCTGACGGTGTACGGCGCGGTGACGGTCGCGTTTCTCGTCGCGGCGTGCGCGGTGGCCGCGATAAAAATCGACGAAGCGGTGCGCATGCGCGCGCCGTTGTCCATCGAGGCGCTCTTTTCGGGCATCGGCTTCATCCGCAGCAAGCCGGTGATTCTCGGTGCGCTGTCGCTCGATCTCTTCGCGGTGCTGCTCGGCGGCGCGACCGCGCTTCTGCCGGTGTACGCGCGCGACATTCTGCACACCGGGCCGTGGGGACTCGGGATTCTGCGCGCGGCGCCCGCTGTCGGCGCGCTCGCCGGATCGATCTGGCTCGCGCATTTTCCGTTGCGGCAGCGCGCGGGCAATGCGCTGTTTGGCGGTGTGATCGCGTTCGGCATCGCGACCATCGTGTTCGGGCTGTCGCGTAATATCTCTGTGTCGCTTGTTGCGCTCGCGGTGCTGGGGGCGTCGGATGTGATCAGCGTCGTCGTGCGCATGTCGCTCGTGCAGTTGCAGACGCCCGATGAAATGCGCGGGCGCGTGGGCGCGATCAATTCGCTGTTCATCGGGACGTCGAATCAGCTCGGCGAGTTCGAATCGGGGATGACGGCGGGATTGTTCGGCGCGGTGCCGGCGGTGCTGATCGGCGGGATCGGCACGATCGTCGTCGCGCTTTTGTGGATGCGGCTTTTTCCCGCGCTCAAGGCGACGAAATCGCTCGAAGGATGAGCGTTTCTCCACGACGATGACTTGCGCTACAATACGCGCCTTGCTGGAGGTGTGGCCGAGCGGTTTAAGGCACCGGTCTTGAAAACCGGCGAAGGAGCGATCCTTCCGTGAGTTCTTATCTGTACCCTCCAGAAGTGCGACCAAGGCGGCAACGCACTGAAGCGAGCAGGCGAGCCCCACCCGCCAACACACTATCCCGGTCACCGAGTCCACTTGCTCAGACGGTCAACGATCGTCCCTGAGCCCGCGCAGAGAGACGGCGCATATGTTTCGGGACCATTTCTGGATTCGGACGAATGTCTGCGCGCATTTCGTAGCCGCGACACACTCTGTCGACGGACCCAAATCGCCTCTGACTCGAGACCGAGAGCAGACTCGCACGCTTCGCGGAACACTGACCCCGCTAAGCCTCCACCGAGCGGACAGTTCCCGAAAGGGCTGGCGTCGAGGTGCGCCTCGTTACCTCCTTAGCCTCAATGAACCCGCGTTAGTGCGGGCATGCCATTTACTACAAACGGCGCAGTACATCAACCCTCCTGCTGGCGGCTTCAGCACCGATACAACAGTGAGAACGACTATAGCGTTGTTCTACGCGCAGCCTCATTGATTGACTTCTGCCAAAGGAAACGCTCGAATTTGCCGGCCGTTGCTCGCCTTTGCGACGAGAGTCGCGAAAAATTCGCGCCATGGTTAACTTCGATTTGTGATGCTCCTGACTGGCTCTCGTGCGCCTCGCAGGCAGCCGAAAGCAACGGATTGTCCCTGTCTAAAACTTTAGAAAAGGCACGAGCGACCGTCGTTCTGTCCCAACCCGTGCGCAGGTGCTCAAAACCTTTAGTTCAGAGACGGAGACACTATGGCGCCTTTTTTGAGGCACTATTTGATGCTAATTATGCCGTCGAAAGACAAAGACGCTTGCCTGCAGATATTTTAGATGCGCCTGCTAAACGGTGAGAACCGCTGAGCGCAAATAATCCGAATTTGCAACAACCCATCTAAATTTTTCTGCCAAAATTTTATAAAGCAATCTAAAACTTTCTCTGGCCGGCAATTGCTTGAATTCCTTTGAGCAGGTATCGAAAGATCAAATACAAGAAATTTACGAGAAGTTAGAGACAAGAGGTTCGCGTAGCCGCCCAGCGTCATTCATCTCTCGAAAACCCTTATTTCAATGAAGTCGCTCGAAGCTCAGATTGGTTGCACGTCAATTGCGAGAGCGTGCCATGCTAAAGAACGTCACCCTGACAGTCGACACGTATTTGGGCGCCACAATCTATAAGCTCAAAACTGTGCCTAGCTCGCTGGACCTAGCGTTTTTTGATGCCTTCTCCCAAGATTTATGGACTAAGAGCCTTAATACGCGACGTCGATATTCGTTGGTCGGGGCGAAGTTTGTTGACTTTGCTCTGGAAGTCGTCAAATTGAATCCGAATGAGGATATTCCGGAAAACGTCTTCAAGATGGACATTTCATGTTCCTCGAATACGGAAGCGATGCTTTGAGGAAGAAGCTAGAAATAGATGTACTGAAACATCCTGAATTCAACTGGCTTCTTAACGTCACACGTACAATATATCAAAAGCCGCTTCAGCCAAACAGTTTCAACAATATCTATCCGGCACTTCGAAGTCTAATAGACCACATTGAAGTCGGAGTCGAGGAGAGTCGCGTAATTTTCGACCTCGCCGCCGTTTCGCCGCGTTATGCGTCGATAGCGGACGCCACAAATCCGATCTTCTCCCTCGGTCCTCAGCAACCTGCCAAATTGAGCCCCGAGGACGCAAAAGCACACAGTGTCCTTGGACAGGTCATGCGAAAAGCGCGCCACCCCAAGCGCAAAAGGAACATCGGCTCCAGAAACAAGGAGACTCAATCGGATGTGAAAAACCTCCCCTTCCCGAAAACGCTTCTTGCGTCTGTAGTCCAACAGGCGACGAACCCGCGAGACGCATTTCTTTGGCTCTTACTTGCAGCCGCAGGCCTGCGTCCCCACGAAGGACTCAACACCCTGTGGGAAGACTTCGATTTCGAGACTGGGCGATTCTATGTCCTTGACCCTAAGAAGCGTCGGCTAGGGCGTGACATGACCAATCAGGAGCGGCTGCGATTTAAGGGACGCGAGGTATCGGTCACATTCCTGATTCCCGACCTCATCATGCCGCTCTACCGTGCGATGCAGGAATATCACTCTACTTGCTTTGTTCCTTACGTCGACAGCAATGCTCCAAACTTCATCTTCCAATACGTCGAGAGAGCACGACGTGGAGAGCCGTATTTACACGTGAGTGCCAAGGCTCTCAACGATCAGTTCAAGGCGGCAGTCAAGCGCGCAGGAGTTTCACCACCGCGGGGCGGCACGCGATCCGCGTGGACGATCTACTCGCTCAGACATATGTACGGCGACTTCCTTCTCAATGATATTGAAATCGATTCTGAAACCGGCGAGAAGGGCCTACCACTGGCGGATGTGCAAACAGCGATGGGTCACGCAAAGATTACCTCGACGAGGGTCTATGCGAGAACCAGGCGAGACAAAGTCGAACAACGACTTGAAGCGGCTGATCAACTGATTTTTCCCCAACGGCTAGATCAGATTCCAGGAGAAAAGCTGTGATTAACCTAACCGACTCCCTGATGCTGACAAAAAAGAAGTTGGGTCCACGCGCGATTGCACGAGCAATTGACCAGGCTTGCGACGCCTCGGAGCGGCAACTCAAGGACACGTCACTTTGGTGGTTGAAGCCGCATAGAACACGCGCGTTAAGCAGGTTCTTAGGCAAGAAGGCCCGTCATCAGCAACGCTCCCTCGATATTGAATTCCTTCACAACGCTCTAACCTTTGTCGCGGCGAAGCCCGAGGACAAGGATGTTCGAGCGTTCTTCCCATACTCCAGCGGCGCTCGCCCTGCCGGAACGGCGTTCCCATATGTTGTTAGGGGTCTGAAGCATACCCTGCTCCTGCTCTGGAACGACGGCTATATTCTTCTCCCAACGACGTTTCTACTCGGTCCCAATCTGCCTGCGATAGAACTAACTCGACCGATCCTAAAAGAGTCGATAATCGACGGGCATCGCAAGTCTGAGTACATTCAGCACATCCTGCGTGCGTCCGATTGGCAACGCGTCGAGGACATCAGCGTCAGTGAAGCAGCAGACTTCTTGCGCGCGGTAACGCACACAAGACACGGCACGTACGAATATGACTTCACTGGTTCTCCGGTGCCGGTACTCTGGTACCTCTCCGAAACACTTCGGAAATTCCCTGCGCGCGTCTCGTACGAAAGCAAGGACTTGGTGTCGTTTTCCAATTGGTCGACTCGATTCCAAGATATTGTTTCGTTCGATGAGTACCTCGCAGACCAGGCCAACGCTGAAGAGCAACTCCGCGAACTACACTCGCTAGAGAAGATGTCGGGTCGCAGGACATACATGAAGCGCAAATCGGCAATCAAGACAGTATCGCTTTCATCTGATATTCCGGAGGACTCCACCCCGATCGATCGCAACAATGCTATCGTGAAGTTCATCAGGGAAATGCGGACCGCGAAGCAGCACAGCGTCGACTGGGAAAACGGCCCTCTGCTTTTCTCAGGCCGTGAACACGTGAAAATCGACCTTAGCGTGCTCGCACCCTGGCTCAAAAGCTTTTCGAGCTACCTTTACTACAGGAAGGAAACAGAGGGAATTCAGAGACTCAATAACGAAATTCAGACCCGAAGCATCCTCTTCGAATATCTATTCTGCTACCTGCCTTGGTGGCAGGAAGCCTTTTCGAACTTAACCATTACCATTCCTTCAAAACCCAACGATTTTACGACATTTCCATATTTATCGTCTCAGACGATTCCGGGAGGCACGAATATTGAACTGTTTCCAATGCCAATCCGCGAGTTCATAATTGCCCTCAGAAGCGCATCGAGTACCCGAAACGCGATCATGCGTTGTTTGGCAGGCTATTTTGAGTATGTTTCGGAGTTCCTTTGTGATGACAAGTCGGTCTGTGACGGACCATTCAAGAATCCTGTCATCTGGAAACTGCATAAATTTCCAGAGCCGCGCCCAAGTCAAACGACGAAAGTAACGTTCCCAGTCGACATTGAGGGACATCTTACGATGTATGGGTACGCGGTTGAATCATTCGGTGAATATCTGCAGCAGCGGGCGCTCGACCCGACGGACAAGCTCGATAAAAGCGTCTGCAGTAGAAGCGGCGGACCATACGATGCGAATTCGCTTGGTTTTGTACCCTTCTATTTCTACCGGGGCGACACGTATCCGATTTTTGAAGTTCCTCGGGTTTTTACCTGGTCACACCGTTCAGTGAACGTGAAAGACCTAGTAGCAACACGAGAGGTTGCTCACCTGACAGCCTTGCGCCTTTGTCTCGTCGGAAACGAGGCCGGGCAACGTTTGCAAACGCATCAATGGCTTCCCGTCTATCTATGGGATGAGAACAATTCACGCGAACCGCATGACCATTTGTTTGCGTTCAGGCCCACTGGTAGGTACGTGTACGACATTACCTTGAACACTGACAAGACTAGGACGTCCCCCTGGCCGTCGCTGATTGTGTATCGCGCTCGCGCGATGTTACTTCGAGAAGAATACTTTCAGACCTTAGTTTGTACGGACTCGTCAACCGTGCCAGTCCCGTATGAGGGACGAGAGAATAGTCCATTTGACGATATCGTGCCACTTTTTCAGGGCATTGGAACCGGCAAGCCTATCTCTGACGGCTTGTATCACGATGTCTGGAAGGAATTGTTGTTCGAGTTTCAACGCTACTACCGCAGAATCTCTCACGACTATGACATCTCCTTTGTTTACATAAAGATCCCGCCGAAACCCGTGAGCGTCAAGCAGTACAAGGAAAGTGAAGGGTCCAAGTATTGCGAGATCAACTACCTAGCAATCCAAACGCCACATGCCTGCCGCGCCACGTTCATAACGACGCGACAGGGTTTACTGGAAACGAGCGAAATTTCTGAGGTCGTCGGGCATCGAGACACAATTGTCACGGATTACTACACGAAACCGGCGCGACGTGACATGGCAAAACGGTTCGCCTCAGCTGATCACGCTTTGCTCAGAGATTTTCTACCACTTGACCAAGACTGCTCCATTCGGCCCGATAAGCCAAACAGCGGTCTGGTCAAGGCATTCAAGCTTGATAGAAAAGAGACCTATCGGACGTTTGGCTTCATGGCACCTTTCGTTACCTGGGGACTGGACCAACTCCAGGACGTCGCTAACGAAGCGGTCGAACTTCTGCAAGAGGGACCAATGAATCAAATAATCTTCCATGCGACGCACATCTGTCCAGTTGGAGACCAGTGCCCTAAGGAAGTAGTTGACGCGTTCGGTGAGAAATATAGATGCGGGCTTTGTCCACTTGCCATGAAATGTGTCGACCATCAACCCGGGATTTCGGCCAAATCGAACCTGCTCCTTGAACAGATTCGATTTGCAACCAAAAAAATTGACACAATGCGTAAGGCAGGCGAGCCCGCAGAAGCGGTCAACCGTCTTTGGCTCGCTCGCGTGACCGATACCAACGAGTACCTTGCGTGGCGCTACGCTAACGAGACACTTGACAAGATTCGAAGCGAACTAGCGCAGCCGGACAACGATAAGAGCAGCTATATCGTTGGGCAGCCAGACATTGTGAAGTTGCATCTTAGCCGGGTCACCAAAGACGTGAGTCTTTCGGAGAATCTGGTCACAAGAATTCTCGAATCAAATATCTATCCGTCCTTTTCGTCGGAGGCGTTGGATGCGAAAGCCAACTTACTGAAGCGTCGGCTGCTTTCAGGAAACTTCACTGTCGAAGCCGTCAATGGATCGAACGATGCCAACGCCATCGATTCAGTGGCTTCGTTGCTTCGTAGCATCGCTCGCGAGTTACCTGACCAGCTCGAGACAATCCTCTCAACCGTCTTTCAAGATTCCGCCAAGGCTCCGGAGCTAGAATGGGAAACCAAATAGCGCGAAGAATCTGGACCTCGTGAATGAACCGCGGAGGCAGAAAAACATCGGGGAAATACAGGCGGCGCTGGATTCGTTGACGCGACGAGGGGCCAAGTTCTCTCACTACGGCAAGCTCGTCGCAGAAGTTTCAGCAATCACTGGCATCCATCGAACCAATCTATCTCCGCGTCGAAACAAGACGTACGCCGGGATGATGCTGCTTCACTTCATCAGCCAAGATGGCGACTCGGAGGAACTCTCTCCCGACGGCGCTCCTGCTCCAGCGCTTCTGCTAAAGATCAGGCAGCTTGAGATCGACAAGCGCACACTCAAACGCGAATTGGACGAGACTCGACGCGGGCTTCGTCACGCATTGCGACAAAACACTGGTGCGGTGAGCGTCGGGACTGACGGGCAGGACGAAACAGGCGAACGAGCGACGGAGATAGACTATGTCAACCTGTGCATGTTGCTCACGTTGATTGTTGACCGATTCGAAGGCATCCTCGCCTTAGACTTCAAGTCGAAGACGGTGATTGACGAGTCCGCATCGCCTGACCAGCGCATCATCGCAGGGCCGCCGCGGACGATCAAATTCTTCAAATGGGCTGCCGGACATCGGTCTAACATCGAGTCACTGCGTGTTATTCAGTCGCTTGTCGATCCAACCCGGCGATTTCGCAACCAGTAGCGCTGGTTTCCGGTGCCAACACCACGGCTCTCTGCTTGCTCAGGACAGCAATGGGGAAAGTCACGCTTGCTTGGAAGGTTACTCCTTGCAAGCGGAACACAAGCGACTCGGACTACGTCAGCAACTCCGCCTGACGCTGAATTGCGAGCACGCGAACCTTACGTGGTTTCAACCCCGATGCCTGCAAGGTGCCAACCTCGCCTTGCCCGAGGCCTAATAGAGCTTGAGCTAGCGGCGACTTTTCATTGATGATTGCCATACGGGCATTCCCTTCGCTGTCCACGATTAGGACGCTATGTCGTTCCGATGAGTCGTCGACCAAGCAATACGTCACCCTGTCGCCAATTTCCACTACTATGTCAGTAGCGTCGCCGGCGCCCTGCTCTATTATTTCAGTTGCTTCCGTCGCGTCGTCATCGTCAGTCTTCCAATCTGCGTTGGTTTCCTCCTCTGCGCCAGCCAACGCCTCCCTCTCGCTGATGTGGCGACGCTCTTCGAGGAACGCACGCAATCGATGAGTTGCTTGTCGAGGATCATGGAACCAGTCAGTGGACCAGATTCGGTAGATTCGTCCTCTCCACCCGAGAGATTCCAAGATGTCTTGGCGAATTCGGTCTCGATCCCGCACAGAGATACCACTGTGATAGGTAGCCCCATCACACTCGATTGCCGCCAAAAATTCGCCTGGCCGGTCTGGATTACGGACAGCGATATCTATGAAGTACCCTGCCACGCCCAGTTGCGGCTTGACTTCGTAGCCTAACGACGCGATGACGTTCGCCACCGACACTTCGAAATCGCTGTCCGGGTCGCGCATGCCTGCGTCCGTGGTCACAAGCACCCCACGCTTCGCGAAGTCCAAGTAATCACGAAGCGCGCGGGTTCCAAGGGGACTCTTTTCATCGATGATGATGTCCTCTGGCGCCATGGATGTGAACAACTCAATCCGTCGCTTGGAACGCGTGAATAGCACGTTGAGTCGACGCCATCCGGCAGCTCGGCTGATGGGGCCAAAGTTCTGTCTGACTTTGTCGGTCCCTGCAGCTTTGCCGAAAGTCGTCGAGATGAAGATGACGTCTCGCTCGTCACCTTGCACGTTTTCGAGGTTTTTTACAAAAAACGGCCATCCAGCGGACGCCCATTTATCGACGAACTCAGCACCCTCATCAAAGGATTTCAGCTTCTTCTCCAGCAGTTCTTCGATGAGTTCCCGCTGCGTCTGGTTCAGCGTTACAACCCCCAGCGACTCCTCGGGATGCTTAAGCATATGCTGGAGTACCGCATCAACGACTCGCTGAGCTTCGGGCAGGTTCTGACGGTCCTGGTAGACGCCATTTCGAACGTGACGGTACTTAACTCCGAGCCTGCCGTTGTTTGCATAGGGCGAAGGAAAGACAACTAGATTCTTGTAGAAATGGTGGTTCGAAAACGCTATCAGAGACTCATGCTGCGAGCGGTAGTGCCAACGCAGGCTACGAACTGGCGTGAACAACTGCTGGCAGATGTCTAGAATACTCTCCATACCCGTGGTAGCAGCCGACGCGTCTTCGTCGTCGTCGTCGATCGAGTCCACCATTCGGTCAAAGAAGTTGGTCGGAGGCAATTGCTTGGGGTCGCCGACCACTACGAGTTGTGCCCCCCGGGCGATTGCGCCGAGCGCTTCTTCCGGCCTCAACTGCGATGCTTCATCCATGACCACGAGGTCAAATTCCAAGGCTCCCTGCTCAAGGTATTGCGCGACTGACAACGGGCCCATCATGAAGCAAGGCTTGAGCTGCTGTAACGCGCGTCCTGCTCGTTTCAAGAGTTGACGAATTGGAATGTGACGACGTTGCTTGTTTATCTCGCGTCGGAGGAGCTGCATCTCGGTGAAGTCACCTGCCGTCGTTCCGCGTTGTCCTTCCGGCACGCGTGTATTTCTCGAGATTTTTGCGGCGAAATCTTTTCCTGCGAGAGACACAATCTCGGCGTCAAGCGAACGGAATCCTTCACGGACCAATGAGTGCGCATCCCCGTCGAAATTGGACAGTTCCCCATGCGACTGATAGATGGTCCGCCCAATCGATTCAAACGACGCCAGCTCAAACGCCGGCGCGATTATTGAAGGGTCAATTTTTCCGCTTTCCATCGCTTCGACAAATATCTCTAGCCCGTCCCTCAGAGCGAGCTTCCGGAAAGCCAGATACTTCGACCACGACATAAGCGCGCCCGGTGACTGCCCGACCGACTCAAGCCTCGTCCTGAGCATACTCGGTGTCAACGTAGAGTCGCCCGCTGGCAGGTCCAGCCAGTCGGTCCACACAAAGCTCCCGTAGGAAGAAAGCCTGAGCATCGCGTCTTGAGCCTCTTGCACCTTCTGTGTGATCGTTCCGTAAAGCCGACGCGCACGCTCCAGCGCCTCGGGTGCCCGTATCGACAAAAGGTGTGTCCGGACTTCCGCGGGAAGGTGCGCTGCAGCGACTCTCGAACCCCATGCATGTGTCTCAAATAGCCTACTAAGGTCGACCGACTCTCCAATGAAGTCCGGCCCAAGGAGGTCGATGACTTCGGTCGACGCCGCGAGCTCGGCCAATATCTTGTGGCCACGATTGCCCGTTTCGGCAGCGTCCAAGAAAGCCGATAGGGTGGCGTCGGTTTTGCAAGTGGGAACAATCGACACGAGCACGTCTTCCGCGGTACGAACCACTTCGCGGCAACGAGCAACCACTTCAGCCCACGACACAGACTCATCGTGCCGCGGCATCGTTCCAACCGCCGACCAAGCAAACTCCAGCTCCCTCTTGCGCGCAATGAACGAGGCTGCCGCCGAAATGGGAACTGAGTCACACGCGTACTCAACTGCAACGCTGGCGAGTTCGGCTGCCTTTCGGATACGCTCAGACACGTCCAGTAGCTCGTTCGGCCATCTCCCGTCCTTGAGCTGGACCATTGGCCGAAGCTCGCTTCCAGCCGCATCTTGAAGACGTTGCTGGCCGGAAGAAAGAAGCGCGAACTCCGGAGCAAGCTCATCGAGTTCAAGCTTTGCTGCGAGGCGCTCCGCCCCTTCCTTCGGCGACAGCGAGAGTTCAATCCGGCTACGAAAGAATTCAATGACTGCCTCGATGTTCGAGCGAGCGCTTCGTAACACGCTTAGTCCGTCTTCCCAATTTTTCTCCCGCGCAGCTGCGAAAGGAAACTCCAAGCTCTCGAGAAGGCGCCCGACGGCAAAGTTACTCCCTCGGAGTTTAGACAGGTCTTGAGACAGGGTATCTGACTTAGCCGCGACTTCGAGAATGCGGTCGGCCGGGACGGTCGTCAGATTAACCTTATCGACAAGTCCCGGGCACTTCAGCATCAAGGTACGTGATGCGCTATACCAAGCGGCCAGATTGTCGATTTTCGACACGTCTGTATCCAGCCCGCGGAACAATGGGCCGAACCAATCCTTGAGCTCAGAATCTTCTTCGAAGGTCTCTTTCGCGTCGTGCCATGCGAGCAGCTTCGCAAGTTCATCAGCGCGCTGGCGTGCAGAAAGTTTCCGCTTCTCGCGAGAGAGTACAGAGTGCAGCTTGCGCGCTTTTCGCCACTTACCATCCAACAGCCCTCCGAGACCGTCCTTCTGCCGAAGCACCGACACGGCGGCCCTGACGTCATCGATTGGGGGAACGCTATCTATGTAGAAGAGACCCTCAAGGGCCAAGCGCTCAGTCGACTCAGTGGATATTGCCGACTTCATCTTCACTAGGAAATCTTCCGTCTTCGACTGCCCAAGCGATGCGGCACGAGAGTCAAGCAAATTTGCCGGCGCTGACGAAGCCACGCGCAGTAACGTGTCAGCTTCTGAAAGTGACTCCTCTGTCCAGTGGAAAGACAAACCGAGTCGTTCGACCGCAAATGAGGCGCGTCCCAGTGCGTCTGCAAACTCCGCAGTCACGAGCTCTAGACCCTTTGCAACGTTGCTCAGTTGAACGAGCGCTGTGCCACCAAAAGAGCAGCGGGCCAAATCCGCTGCCTTTGAAACCACGTCTTGGTTGATGACTTGCCCTGAAACTATCCCAGGAATTCCCGTGGGTCCGGCGAGACGGGCCACGGCTTGCGGAGTGGCATCGAATTTAATTTGCCGCCGGTCCGCGAAAGACTGAACACGAGCAAGCGCCCCTGAGACTGACGCAACGATTGCAGCTACTGCCGCAACGCGCATTCGTATCATTTCCGGCGTGCATCGACTTAGAAGTTCGAACTCAGCCGTTTCCGTCAAGCGAAGGAACGCGTCCAGCGCTTGCTGACTTGTCGCCTTGTAAGGTGCATCCGCTGCGCGCGACGCGGACTCGAATGCAGCTAGCGCAAGTTCGAGGCCAAGCACAATTGCTTGAATGTCGCTTAGCTTCTTTCCGCCTAGGTTGCTATCAAGGTTTGCCAGTTCAATCGATTGGTGGAGTTGTTCAAGGTCGTCAACGCTAAGTCGGACGCTGTCAGCCAACACATTGGAGGCGGACGACAAGAACGCTCGAGCTTGGGCGACCTGGGACGCAACTTGTTCTAATATCTGCGAGCTATGCGTGCCTTGCGAGTCGGATCCTGCAAACATGCGAGCAACCAAGCTCGCATCCGCGTTCAGCGGGAAATCGGCAATCTCACCGAGAACTCTCGCCGACGCACCAGCTGATACGACATCCGGTTGTTTCGGCAGATGGAAAAAGTCGATTGCCTCGGCGGCGGCCTCATCTGCGTCTTTCGCATATCGCGACGCTAGATTGACGGTTCGCCAAATCGCTTCTTCGTCCGCCGGCACCAATGCCGCAGGCGTGAAACCCCACCACGGGTGACTATTGTCGAATCGACCTATAGCTTCAAAGAGATTCGCCAGGGACTCGAGACGCGCCATTCGCAGCTGCAGGTCATCTTGCGTCCAGGAAGGTGCATCTGGCACGGCCAACGCGCGAACGTCAGGCACCGCATTTCCCAGTTCTTGCCTGCGTCGCTCGACCGCCCAAAATATCTCGTTCGCCGTCAGCCCAAGGCAGTTCCCAAGGTTACTACCCATAAGCTCCGCATATCGCGCGAGCTGAGTCTTCTGGCGGCTGAGCGTAGCTAGCTTAGACTCAAACTGGTTAGGCGCTGCGAACTTCTGTTCGATTCGAGCTTGAATATCGTCGAGAAGCGTCTTCTTGTGAGTCTTGTGAGAGTGCAGTTCAAGACAAAAATGACCAAGTCCGGCATGACTCAGTCGCTGGCGGACCACTTCGAGTGCCGCGAGCTTCTCAGAGACGAAAAGTACCTTCTTTCCATTTGAGAGAGCCGCAGCAATGATATTCGTGATGGTCTGCGACTTGCCCGTTCCTGGTGGTCCATTCACAACGAGGTTCTTTCCAGCCAGGACATCGATGATGGCGCTGTGCTGTGAAGAGTCAGCGTCGTAGATGAGCTGCTGGCCAGCCTCTGGGCGTTCGTCGATTGGGTAGTCTGGCGCGTGAAGTGCTGCGCCTCCCTCGCTGACGCTCCCTGAAAACACGGCTGAGATGAGTGCGTGCTCGACAAGCGCTGGATTCTTTTTCGTATCGAGGTCAGCCCAAATGGCCAGCTTGCCAAACGAGAGCATACCGAGAGTCAGTTGGCGCCGGACCTTCCAGCGACGCTTTTTCGTGACGGCCGACTCCACCCGAGCAAAGAACTGCCCGACCGCCTCGCCCTCTTCAAATTCTGGCAAAGACAGGACGAAATCTCGGCGCAGCTTTTCCCGAAGTGTGTGGTTCTCCGCCAAGTCCTCGCCATTATGTTGCGCCAAATACCGATAAGTGCGCGTGTCGTGGTCGATCTCACCCTTATTCAGGGTTACGGGCAGAGAAAGCAGTGGGGCCAAAAGTGGCTTCTCGGAGTCTTCACTGTCGTAGAACTCGAGAAAGCCGAAGATGAGAAACAGCATATTGCTGCCCGTTTCCTCAACAGCGGTCTTCGCGTCGCTATTGATTTTTCGAAGCTTCCGTTCGAGGTCCGCCGGGTACAGGAGTGTCTGCATACCGCCCGTCCGCGTGGTTCTCGCTCCGGCTCGCTTGCGCGTTCCCTCAAAGGATACCGACACGCCGATGCGCGGTGCGTGTGTCCGTGGTTCGGGCCGCTTCCCCTCGTAGCTGTCCGGGCTTGGTTCAGCCAGGTATTCGAACGGGACCCCCTTCGACTCGCCACTAAGTCGCTCAAAAAGTTCGTCTAGGTCAGGTTCATCGGCAATTTGAATGGAGCGCGCGGGCGGATGGTTGTAGTTCAACAGTCGGTTCCGCGCGGACAAGTCGAGTAACCGAGTACGAAGTCGCTCAATCGCCTCGCCAACGGTTACCTTGCCCGAAAATAGCTCCGTGTCTGAAACGTTGGCATCGCTCTCTCGGTGCCCCTCGTCATCAATCTTCTTGTTGTGCATTACCCGCCCCGCTACTCGCCTTAAAGGTCGAACATTTGTCCTCATCGTAACTTCTGTCGGCACAAAAGACGAAAACTTTAGGGTGAGGAATCGCACAAATCTCGAACATGACCAACCAATGACCCCCGTCCGAATGCAAGGCCAAAAATTGCTCAGGTTTCGGTAGCGGAAACCCTTCAAGGCGACTGCTGCCGCCCTAAGGCGACCTCGGTAACGCGTTCTGCTGCCGAAAATGCGACAGCGGCGCTAGATGCGAGTGGGACGCGGAGCTTGCGACCTGATGAGTTAGTTCTCGGCCATGCTGGATGTTCAGCATGGCCGAGAACCGCCGAATCAGACTGCGACTGCAGCCCGTCTTCAGCAGAAGTGCAACTCAAAGCGTTCAGTCCCCCTGAAGGGGCGATATCCACAAGGCACCGGGCGACTTAATGTCATACGTGGCCTCCACTCTGCGTCGCAGCGGACACCTGCTCGCTGGTCAAGCCGACGATTGCGCGACACCAGGCGTTACGCCTTCGATGTACGAAACGCCAAGCGCAGTCGCGAGCGTCCGATATTCCTCAGGCAGTTCGCTTTCCAGCACCAACATAACCCGCACCTCCGGCGGGTGCATCGGGAAGTCAATTCTCGCCTGGGCGGCAAGGACAGCCCCGTACTTCACAACTTGATACAGCCCCCGCTCATAGTCTTCCGAGTTCCTGTTTGAGACACGGGATTTCACCTCGACCCCTACCCACACCTAGTCGGACTTGAACATAACGTCAATTTCGTCTCCCGATCTTAAGGCGTATTCTTCTTGCGAAAAGCCGTCCGCGGACGCACCGAAATTTTCCGGATGCTCCAAAACGAAGCGCTTCAGGGCTTTGTGAGCCTCCGATTCGCCATCAGCCCAGCCGCCCGTATCCCCATTGCCTTGACGATGTTCCGACGCCGGCGCGCCTTGCGTAAGGCCAGCGAACCTCAGAACCTCGTTCCAGCGACTGCCAAAAGCGAGGATTCGCTGGTATTCGACCTGTACCTTTGCCCGCTTATCATCGCGAGAGAGTGACTCGTAACCAAGCCAAATATCTCCTACGCCTGAGCTTGGCAGACCGGCATTAGGCCCCGTCGACAGGACTACCACGCTCGTCAGCAACGGGGGGCGCTCGAGCCATTGACTGCTCGCCTTTTCGATGAGCGCCGTTACTCGTCCAAGCACCTTGCCCAGCCCCTTCGCCCAAGGCTTTCCGCCTCGTGCCCTCCGGTCGAGTCGCTCGGCGAGTTGCTTGTAGGTTATAGTCTCCAGCACTCCGTCCTGCTGTTCGAGTACGTGGGCGACAAGCAAACGCAGCGCGATGGGCGCGTATTCGTCGGCCGTCAGATTGCCATCGAACTCTTGGTTTATGACCTCGTTCTCGTTCTCAGCCGAATC
This sequence comes from Caballeronia sp. S22, assembly GCF_964261745.1. Taxonomy (NCBI): domain Bacteria; kingdom Pseudomonadati; phylum Pseudomonadota; class Betaproteobacteria; order Burkholderiales; family Burkholderiaceae; genus Caballeronia; species Caballeronia sp. S22. The sequence goes on from NZ_OZ180035.1 coordinate 2,437,872, forward strand.
CAGTTCTTCGTGGCGCTTGGCGTGAGGTAAGCTGGCGGTACGGTCCACGAGTTCGAAAAGCTTCCCGGGTGCGTTGAAATCGACATCGTCATCGACACCCTGGCTCCGAAACGCGCCAGCGATATCCATTCGCTGCTCAAGGTCCCACAGCTTCGTGCCGATCAATCCTTGTAGCTGGTGCACGCGACCTAAGTAGAAATGCTTGACTTTGCGCTCGCCGCGATCGAGCGCGCCTGGCTGAGGTTCGGCTTCGTAGCCGAACACTGGCAGACGCTCCCTATTCGCCCGGTCAAGGTTATCTCGCGCCACTTTGCCATGACTTATTGCAACCCCTTTCCATTTCCTCGACTTCCCGCCTAGACGCACAAAGTGGCGAAGCCGATTCTCTTGTTCGTCGAATATTCCGACAATACGATCGACCCACAACGTGCAAACTAACGCTTGCTCATCGTGCGTAAACGCGTTCCAAGGCGTATCTATCCGCGCATGGCCAGAGCTTCTCCCATGCGTGTCGTATCCGGTGGTCTTCAACCAGAAATCGTGCGAATTAGCGGTCTCCTCAGCCATCTTTGTCATGTTAAGGTTCTTCTCTTGCTTTCGTAGTTTCTGCAGCAACTAGATTGGATGCTTGGTTAGCGGACAACTACTCACGAGGCCAACGAAGAGCCCCTGCGGCAAGCTCGCTCGTCATGACTCGGATACAGAAAATGCTTTTGTCTTACGGCACTGACCAAAGAAACTTGAGGGTTGTAGGACCAAGGGCCCAAGGGCCCGCGTCTCGACGCGATCTGCGGAAATCGACTCCGAAGAGCCATTCAGCCCAACGTCACATCGATGACGCAGCTCGATCACCGAGAGGAAGGTCGCGAGCGACTTCTGCATAGTGCTTCGGACCGGCGCGCGGTCACAGCTATCTCGCGAAAACAGAGTATGTCGGAAACCTATCGAACGAGAAGCGCGTCGACCACGCCCGCGAGCAGCGACACTAACTGCGCGCCGCGCCGTCGGAAGGCTGCTGGCGCCAAACTAGAATGCGACGTCAACTTCCATAGAGTTCGCCAGATCGGCAAAGTAGATGATCTGCGAAGCGCACACCGCCAACAAATACTCGGTGACTTCGAGCGTCGCCTTGCCACCGTTCGCCCCTCCGTGCCCCACCCCGTCGCCGCCGCTCCGAAACGCATATACACCGTTAAGCGTCTGACAGACGGCCTTCGGAACTGAAATTTCAGTTGTCGATCCAAGCCACTTCACGAGATCGCCCAATGTTGAGGCTTTTGCCATTGGAAAGAGCGCCTTACCTGCGGCTTCCACTGCACACACGGCCTCCTTCACCGCGTTTTCGTAGTCAGGCCGTGTCGGATGACGGAAGAACCGGAGAGATTTATCGAAGTGCTTGCGTGCACTCAAAAGCCGTGAGTCCCAAAGCACAACTTGTGACTTAGCCACCTGTTCCACCGTGTGCTTTCTTCCGCGTCTGCGAACAGTGCCTTCAGTAAACTCATAGGCAAGATCCTCTTCAAGGAAGAGTCTCTGAAGCTCGGTCGCGATATACGTCTGCATATCGCCACGAGACACTTGCACGATGTAGCTGCCGTAGTTGTCCTCGTATCCGATTTCTTGTGGAAGATGACCATGCAAGCGTTCACAGAAGTCATAGAGTTTTTCCCAAGCGAGGCTTTCAAGGGCCGATTCGGCGTCGACTGTGGCTTGTTTAAGACTCGGTACGTGAGAAGACGAATATTCGACAACAGAAAATCTGCCGATCCGATGCAATTCACGCGCGACCACTGTCCAGTCGGGCAGGTAACGACGCTCAATGAGGTCAAATAGCAAATGCAGCAGTCCGCTTCGCGCCGAAGTGGGAAAGTCGGCGTCGATCTGCCTGTGCTGTCCTCTGGCCCGGGCAGAAAATGGAGGTGGGGACGAAGATGTCATGGGTTCGCAGTCGAATCCTATTGTCGTGTGGCTTTGGATCGCGAAGGCTTGAGCATTACGGCGTCGTCGCCGACCCTGCTCGCGTACGAGACCCGAATCGAAAGGGCACCGTAGAGAACGCGATCCAACATACGCAGAACACCGCGCTCACCGGCCGGCGTTTCGAATCACTTGAAGCTCAGAACGAATTCCTTATGCATTGGGAGGAGAGCTGGGCAGCCAGGCGCATCCACGGCAGAGCGGGGCGGCAGGTCGAAGCGATGTTCCAGGAGGAGAAGCCACATCTCCGGTCGCTGCCGGCCACCGCGTTCCGCTACTTCACCGAAGTCGTACGCACCGTCGGGGACGACACCACAGTGAGTGTCGAGCGCAGCAACTATGCGGCACGGCCTGCACCCATCGGCAGCCTCGTCAGCGTGCGCGTCTACGACACCACGATCGAGATCCGCGACCGTCGCACTCAGGAGCTGCTGCGCACCCATCCACGCCACACGCGGCCCGGTTCACTCGAACTGCCCGAGAACGAGCGACCGTTCAATCCGTCGCGCCAGACGAGCCTGGCGCTCGCTAGCGCCGGCGACATCGGCCCACAAACGAAGGCACTTTGCCAGCATCTGTTTGACGCCGAAGGACGCGTCGGGCATCGCGGCATGTGGGGCATCGTCGCGCTGGCGAAGAAGTATCCCGCCTGGCTCGTCGAGCAGGCCTGCGACCACGCGCTGCATCATCACCTGTATCGCTACCGGCAGGTGCGCGCCGTTGTCGAACGGCTGTTCGAACAGGCACTTGAGCGCCTCGATCGGGCGCCGCAACTCGCCTTGCCGCTCACCCAGGAGCACCCGTTGATTCGGCCCGCAACCGAATACAGCGAGCTCTTCGACGCCGGCGCGCAGCACAGCGCCACATCTCGATCCTCCACGACGGGAGAAACCGTATGACCACCACCTTACCGGACATCGAACGCGCGCTGAGGCTATTGCGTCTATCAGGCGTACGCAACACGCTCGAGACACGCGTGCTGCAGGCCCAAGGGAGCCAGCAACCATTTCTGGAGACCTTCGCGCTGATTCTGCAGGACGAACTCGACCGGCGACAGTCGTGCCTCATCGAGCGTCGCTACTAGCAATCGGGTCTCGAGGAGAGGCTTACCCTGACGGAATTCGACTGGTCGTTCAATCCAAAGCTGCCTCGCCAAGCCTGCTTCCAGCTACACGCACTGAAGTTCATCGCCGCTGGCGAAAACGGTTTAATTGTCGGCAAGCCTGGCACCGGTAAGTCGCACGTGGCGAAGGCCGTCGCATATCAGGCCGTCCTCCACGGGCACAAGGTGCAGTATCTCGAGACCGATGACTTCTTCAACCGTTATGCGCTGAGTGCGCAGGAACAACGGCAGGCGCGGCTGCGTGCCATTCTCGATTGCGACCTTCGTGCTCGACGCCCTGTTCCTCTCACGTACGATCCCCGACGACGCCGGCGCACTTTTGCAGACCCTGATCCATCAGCGCTACAAGTTGCGTCGAAGCGTGGTGGTCACCTCCAATCGTGTCGTACAGGACTGGGGCGCCTATCTTGGCGACAACACGATGAGCACCACGATCCTTGACCGCCTTATGCATCATTGCCACCTCCTCGAATTCAATGGTCGCAGCTACAGGCTCAAGGAAGCTGCCGAGGCGCTTGCGCAGAAAACGAAAGAAGGCTAAACATCGACGACGTCCTGCATTACGGGGTGGGGGAATTTAGGCGCCCATAAGTGGAGAAGTTTGAACTGCCCGTCCGGGCGATCTTGACGCCAGTCGCCATGCTTCTGTATGAGGCCGTTCTCTTGACGGAAACAATCGTCCAAATGCTTGGCCGCCCTACGCGCGGCGAAGGGCAACTTCTGGCTGGTTCCCGCAAAAGCGACAACGTCAAGCCAGCATGACTTTCGCCGGAGAGCGTGTATAGCGCTTACCACAGGCCTCGCCGCGCCTTCGCGGATCTCCGAATTGCCGCCGGATCACCATAACGCGTCCGACGTTAGGCTCGCGAAAATTCCCCGTCCGCCCGGTGAGACACTAGATGCCGCGGGTTATTTGCTGGACACGTAAGGCACGATGTCTAGCAGGTAGTGGTTGCGATCTAGTTTGGCTTCAAACAGGTCCACCTTCGAAGCGCGTTTGTTCAATAGATCGATGGCGCGGTCTCGATCGTCCTGTGACATCTTGTAGCCAAAGATTACGCCGCTCAGAAGCTCAGGCGAGTAATCGCGCAGGCGCTGCGTGCTCTCAAGGTCAAGGTTGGCGGCGATGTACCGCCACTCGTGCTCGTACTCCCAACCTTTATACTTTGTTAAAAATATTTTCTCGAACTGTTCTTCATGGTTCGAGTCGTCGAAAAAATCGACCACGGGATAATCTTCACCATAGTTCACACGCTCGACACCTGCCAGGAAGTCGCCCGTTCTGAACTTCAAGCACATACCAGCGTGCCTGTCGCCGTAGTGATAGAACATGACAGGATCCCGGTGACGTTCAGACAGGCACAAGACACCAATACTTTGAAGGGCCTCCGTGAGTGCGACATCAGCCTCTGCTTCGAAGTGGGAATCAATATCTTGCCGCGTTCGCGAATATTCGGCTGCTAGGCTTTTAAGTTCGTCGCCTTTCGCGTGCGGATGATCTCGTTTGACCATACGGAAAATTGTAACCTGACGGAATTTCTCGCGTGCCTCTGCAGTTCCACTGCTGAATCGAAATCCGGGCTTACAATCCATCGGGTCGTTAAATGACGAAGGCGCTGCGAGCCACAGCTGTGGTTTGGTAAGTAGCGCATCAAGTTGTCGTTGCCTCGCTGGGTTATCTGGTGGTGCCCGCAGAGCCGTGTACTTGTACAGATATTCCGGTCTGCACCCTACCGTGTACTTGTACAGATATTCCGGTCTGCACCCTATATCATCAGCCGGACTCGTTGATTTCGGTCGGTTCTTGTGCCGATACCTCTGTTTCATCGATTCACCTTTCTCAGCATCGACAGTGCTTACCTTTCGATCGATAGTAGCATCACGAGCGTCACGCCTGGTCGACCTGCTCGCTCGCCTTCTTGGGATGGCTGCGCCGCTACCCAAGGAATTGAGCGACTCGTGAACTTCGCGTCGTCATCTCTATCGGCCAACTGAAATGGGTGACAGGTTCTGTGCTCCCGTCGGAACAAAGAAGCAGCGACTCTAACAATCGCAGGCAGACGGTTGATTTCCCAAAGGTCGACCGCATATTCGGCGCGAAGCTGGCAAAAAAGCCGTCGTGTCGGCGGGTAGACAGCATCAAACGTGACGGACCCTGTCGAACCCGGAAAATGGCATGCGGAGCAGTACCCATCCGCCCCAGCGACAGCACTTCGATTTGTCCACTCAACACTTTTCTCCCATTCGGCACTTGCTCAGCCGCACGTCCTTCTCTAACAGAATGCCATTGAGTTGGTGCGCCACAACACGGAAGGTTCAGCGGCAACGTCGAAGTTGCCGAGAGAATGATCGACGCGAACATAAGCTTCAGGCGATGCAAAGGAATGCGCGACCGCTCCAGGCGGAAGGCTCAACAAAGCCAAAGCAAAGCGCCTTGCGCGGCAAACCCGATGAACAGCAGGCTTAGCGCAAGTAACGACATGGTGCGGTAGAGAGGTTTCTTGCGCCCCGCCGCATCCTCAAGGTCGGCGATTTTTGTTCCGTCTGCTAGGACAGTCTCCCGGCTTAAAGAGGCCCCGAATGATTCTTCGCTCCTGGCTAAGGGTACCCGAAGAACAATGCCATGAGCGTCTCAACCATGTTCGCAAGCAAGCCTATGGAATTGAGGGAATCCGCCATCATATGTGTGCGTCGGCAATTGGAAAGACCAATATCATATTACGGTCGGCATGGCCGACGCGCACCAAGCATCTGTCAGGCTCTCAATTCATTCGGCCGTAGACGCCTTGACCACAACCGGACTGTCCGTTTTGCATAGAACCTTGCCCGCGTCTAGAGGCGGCCCAGCAATCCAATAGCCGCCGACCCGATACTGCCATCCTTTGCCTGATCGTGCAGGCTTGTTCTTCAGGATGAGGCTCTTAATGTCGCTCAGCATCGGAACTGTTTCAGCAAAATACGCGTGGTAAGGAAACGACTCCCGCTCCGTGGATACAATATTGTCAATGCCTGGGATGACGACTTGGGGTGCCGTGCCGCAGCCAGCACGTGGAGCGTCGTGCACTCTGACAGACTGTCTAACCGCAAAGTCGTACGGCGATAGATAAACCGTCGTCCGGTCAGACACGTCAAGGTAGTTTGGACCCAACTGCGCGAAGACGTCACGGTCAACGTCCGCTGCAGCGAGAATTATCTGGCCGAACTTCACGCCTTGTTGCCGGAAGGTGGCCACGCCGATCGACACGACTCTCAACAAAGCTCGGTTGCCCATGCTGTGGGCAACCAGATGAATCTTCCGCCCATTAGCAATCTTTATCACAGTTTCAAGGTATTGACGCAAATAAATCTCACTTGCATCAATCGTCGCTTCGTCATATGTGTAGTCTGGGATGGAACCCCGCGACGCCCAAGAGAACAAGAACATGTTGTTCGGTGGCACTCCAAGGTCGACACCAAGCTGAGCAGCACGTTTAGCAGCTGCTTCAAAAGAGTTGTTGTAACCGTGTATGAACACAACCAAATAACTATCTTGAGGATTTGTGGCTGGAGCAATCGCGCCCCGAGCGAAGTCGATAAATGCTGACTTGTTTGATGACACCTGCACCCTCACAACTTTTAGCTCCGGGTCGGAGGCTAACCCCCAGTTTCCAAATAGCGAGTCCCCTAACGACCCAACCTCGTGGCCCGCTGGAACTTCAACGGATACCTGCCCGTAGTGAATGACGGAATCGCGCACTTCCGAAAAGCCCACAACCGTGCGGCCGTCGGCGCCGGCAATCGGCTTGCGCGTCGTACCGAACAGGACCGGATATGTTATATCTTGAGCAGTTGGACCCGCCTTCAGGCTCACGTCAGCCGTCTCCGGCAGGTATCCCGTCCCTCCGCCCCCGCCGGCAGTCGGGCCTTGACCTGCCTCTTTCACCAATGGCAAAGCACATGCAGTGAGCAGTAACAAGACCCCTATCCAGAGAGCTAAGTGACGGAACATAAAGAGGGCTCCGCGTTCATCGAGAGGGAATGGAACTCTCAGTAAATAACAGAGCACTCGTAAAACAAGTGAATTCGCTCGCGCAATGATGGGCAGGTCACATATCCGCCAAAATAGGGCAACTCAATCGAGCCTGATTGACTGCGGGAGTCTGGACGCACAGCCCGTCGATTTGGCCAAGGCATGTGTAAAGTCTAGCCATAAGAGAAGCACGGCTCCTTGCGGGGCCGTGCTTTGAAATCAACCTTAGTGCAGCGTCTGGCGGTCGTCGTCGCTCGACAGGTCATCGTCCTCCGTCATCACCTTACCGTCAATCTCCTCATAATGTCGCTTCGTTTGAAGGACCGTGGTACGAACGGCCTTAATCTCGGTCGCGCCGGCGTCTTTGATACCTTGAACTTCAATCAAACCAGCCGCAGCGAGCGCGCTCATTGCTTGCATCATATTCGGTGACGTATTCTGCGAAGCTTCGTTCCAACTGAGATAGAGACTCAGCGGCGGAGTGAAGTCAGCAGACTCGAAGAAACAGGACTGGCCATCGGTGTAAGCAATCGGAATCCGTCCCTGGAGACACCAATCATCAAGCGCGTCGGAAATTTCCTGGTCACTCAAATCACCAAGCCAATACATGAGAAGTCCGCCTCGACGAAACCCAATCTTAAGAGCCAAACCCGCGAGCAACGGGACGACGTCCAACGTCAGGCTCTTCGAAGCACCCTTATCGGATTCGAAATCAAGAACCCCCTCCTTGAGGTTAGCGACCAGTACTGGAGTACCTCCGGGAAATCCGAGTTCGACGTTGCAACTATTCTCTATGTCAGCGACGGTGTGCATTTGAGAGACGGTGTAGTCGCCCGTGTACTCGATGTTGTTCGTTTGATGAGACATGTTAGTTTTCGGATAGGGCGGTTTCAAGCCGAAGTGCAACAAGGGGTTAATGTTTAGCGTCTTGAGGTTGACTTGCTGAGGCGAGCGTGGCGGCGAAGACCTCGAACGGTGAATGAAACGCGTGAGTTGCGCGCGGCCGGTTGTTCAAGCTGTCGGCGATAGCATCGAGTTCGTCTTGTGTGTAGACCGAGAGGTCGGTTCCCTTAGGTAAGTACTGGCGCAACAATCCGTTGGTGTTTTCGCAAGTGCCGCGTTGCCACGGGCTGTGCGGGTCGCAGAAGTACACGCGCACGCCGGTGGCCGCGGCGAGTTCCTGATGGCGCGCGAGTTCCTTGCCCTGGTCATAGGTGAAGCTCTGGCGCAGGGGTTCAGGAATCGAATTGAGTTTGGCCGAGAAGCCCGCCAGAGCTGAGGCGGCCGTAGCATCCTCCATCTTGGCAAGCAACACCAGGCGGCTGGTGCGCTCAACCAGTACGCCAACGGAGGATTGGTTGCCGGCGCCTTTTATAAAGTCGCCTTCCCAGTGTCCAGGCAGCAGGCGGTCTTCGATTTCGGGCGGGCGCACGTGAATACTCACCATCTCGGGAATCTGCCCGCGTCGGTCTGTGCCGCGTGTGCGGGACATACGGGTACTGTGGCCGTGGCGCAGGCAGGCAATCAACTGGCGGCGCAGTTCGCCGCGCGGCTGAGCGTAGATAGCCGTGTAGATGGTTTCGTGCGATACGTGCTGGGTCGGGTCGGTCGGATACATTCGCCTAAGTGTGCCCGATATCTGCTGGGGCGACCACTTCCAGTCCAGCAACGTGAGCACAACCCGCCAGCGAACGCCCTGCGTGCAAAGCTTGGCGGGGCCGCGCCCAGCGCTACGGCGGGCGGCGCATAGTGCTTGAGCTGGCACGGATGCGTAGCCAGCAGGAGAGCTGTTGCGCGTCAGTTCACGGCTCACGGTGGACGGCGAGCGACCGAGCATTCGGGCCATGGCCCGAATGCTCACATCCTGCAGTCGTAGGCTTGCGATGGCGAGGCGTTCTTCAGGTTGAAGATGCTGGTATGAAATAGTTTTGTCGGGCATTGCAACACCTTATACGAGATAGGTGTTGCACCTCGCTTTTGAGGCCGCCTAGATATTCGGTCTCGCAACACTCACCTCACGGAGTGGCTCGGACCGGGTCATGAATGTGTGAGCCTTTACTTCGGCTGCCCCGCTTAGTGAGCAGTTGCGCTTGATTCATTCAGCACAATGAAGGGCTTCGTCGAGCGAGGCTTATCCTTGACTACCGCACGAATGCGTTCTGTCATCAAGGCGCATACCAGAACGCGATTGACCGCAATGCCCGGAAAAAAGGAACGGGCCTCTTGCTTCAGGATGTCGCTTGCTGCCAGCGCACTGATAGCGTCCCACACGTTCGACGAGCCGTTCGTCGTTGCTCCCTTCCGAACCTCTTCGATTTCGCACGGAATCTTAAAATCGATAGTGCCGAACACGGCGCCTTTTTCGCCGCCCGTCGGAATGTTCAAGGCGAATGCCGCTCGCCCGGTCTTGCGCCATGTATCCGTCGCGGCCCAAAGCTCGGGGTCGCTTGCGTCAGCCACCCAGTTGATTTGGCAGGTGCCTGCCTGCATCGTGAGAACCACTAACGGGCCAGACGGAGTATCCACTGTTGCCAGACGGAGCGCCGTTCCTGAATTCGCTTGCGCGACGATTGCGACGAGGTCCTGATGTTCAATCGGAGCACTCAGAACAGGGTAGTTTGACGGCAAAGAACGCGCCATCCGCGCATTTTTGAACTCCTGTGCCGTGTCCAGATTGCCCGCTGCAAAGAAGCCGAAACTTTTTCCAATACCATTTTTCATTCTATGTGCCTCACGTCTATATGTTGATTCCCCGATCCGTTGCCGGATGGGATACGATAAGTGCCTAAAAAGGAGGGAACCATGCGCCGCCGAATTCACCGCGACGCACCGACCTTCTGAATTCATATAGCAACATGAGAACAACGGGTGGACTGCCTAAATTTTAGGAACCGAGATTGAACGACCGCGAAACAAACGTGCGTCGTCGGCCGTGCCGGCCAATGAGCCACTCTGCAGTCCGTCTAGCGCAATCACCGAAGGCGCTCCAAATTGGGGAGTCGAACTGTGGGCCGGTGTCAAGTCGAAATTCTCCATGGTCGGAAGACAGATGGGCTGAATTGGTCGCCCTGGCAGGAGTTGGGTTGCCGCCTTTCGTCGCTCGCCATATCCTGGAAGCTCAAATTCGCTTCGCGCATGCCCTGTTAGCTCCTGAAGACTTTCACCGGTCTGCTAGCAATCGGGACGTGCTCGCGGGAGCGCATACCGCGGCTTGGGCACGATGAGGCGAATCCCTATCTCGGATAGTCGGTGAACCAGCGAAAGAGAGGCATCAGTGTCGGACCACGTGAGCGGAACGGCTGGGTACATTGAAAATGCTTCGCAGCATATTGAGCGGTGGCAGAAAATTTCGTATCAGCAGCTTCACGGCGGCATTACCCACCTGATACCGCCCGCACCGGCTAATGTTTTGGACGTGGCGCCGGGAGCGGCCGGGACGCTGGAGCGTTCGCCGAACTTGGGCACAAAGTTGTTGCAGTCGAACCTATTGATGCATTTCGCGCAGCAGGCGCTGCACGTCATCCGTCGAACTCGATAGTTTGTATCGACGACAGCCTTCCCGATCTGACGCTCTTGCGTGCATCCAAGCCGTCGTTCGACCTGATTTCGCTCACTGCCGTGTGGATGCATCTCGACGAGCCAGAGCGCAGAAGCGCGATGACAGCACTCGAGTCCCTCCTACGTGATGGAGGCATCCGGACAATGACACTCCGTCATGGAGCCATCCCCGCGGGGCGTCACATGTTTGATGTCTCCGCCGAGGAAACCGTCGCACTAGCGCAAACTCACAATCTATCCCTTTTGCACGATGTCGTGAACAAATCGCAGATCCGCGCCGGCGCTAATCTCCGCACTCGACCCAAAGGAGTCCTCCGACCCGCCGCCCCCCAACGACTGCTGACGATGGGGCAACGGTCAATGTCCGGGCGATTTTCTGTCGCCGCTGCTTGGCCAGCAGCACGTCAGACGGAAGTGTGTCCGTAATAGGCTGAAATTGCGGGCGCGAGCAAGTTCCCCGCAGCGCCGATGCCGACTTGCCACCCTCCGGTCGCGGCTTTCTGAACCATATTGCCTATCCAACTGGCCACTTTCGGGCCAATACTTCTAGATTGATATGGCGTTTCGCCATCGTCGGCTAACGCTTGCTCAAGAGAGGCCAGGTCTGTCTGTTCTACTCCCGACTTTTCGAGCGTCCGGCGCAGCTGCCCAATATCGCCTTTGCTAACGGTATTGCTAACGGACGTGCTGTTGTTGGCGCCAAGGACGATGGTAGTGTTTGCACCGAAAATCGCAGAGTTGAACATCTCTTGCGCGTTGATTCCTTCTCCCGCTTTCTTCAAGTCTTCCTCCGCAATATTCCCAATGCTGTCCTGTAAGCCAAGGACAAAGTCCAGCAGCCTTGAACGGATCTCAACAAGCACGCCCGCGATTTGTGTCGTGCCTATCACGCTTCTAGCCCCGGTCACGTGCGCTCCGTCGTAGGGCCGCCCCAGGACACCGTATAGCTCCGGCCGCACCGTAGTCGCGACGGTACCGTCTTTGGCTGCATTGAATCCCTCAAGCTCAACGACCGAGTGGCCCAGGCGCGCCGTGCAGAGGCTCTCCCTGATGTTCGCAGGAAGGTGAAGCGTTGGAAGAGTGACGCCCGTTTGCCTCCACCGCATGTTTTCTACGGTTCCAATCAAACGGGCACCGACGATCCGGTGATCCGGCACATTCGTCTCTGCCTTGTAGCCGTTCAGCTCGTTGTTAATCCAAGGCTCCAGTTCGTTGTGGCCGATGCGCCGCACGAGGATTTTAGTTCTAAGAAGCCCGCTCGCGAGGGACGCGTCGGCATCGCTCAAGAGCGACACTATTTCGTCGAATAGTCGCATGTTCGTTCTGCACCGTCGTTTTGAACAATTATAACGGGCGGCAGAGACGCCCTTTGTTTGACCTTCGTGAGCCAAACTTCGCTTTCGACCGTCCCGTCGCCCGGAACGGCGCCATCGGTAGAAGCAGCAGCGCAGCAGTCGACAGCAGCTGTCGAGGTTCGCGAAAGTCTGAACTCGGCGATGGGCGGGATCCGCGCTCAGGGCTCTTTTTTGCTCGTATGCTCAAAGCAGGGCATCGGCAACACGCGCGCAGTAGCAGGCTCCCGCGCACCGTGGCTGCCTTCGTGCGCGGAATGGATGTATGACGAATGACGCATGGCGCCCGAAGTTCGAGGCGCGCATCGCCCCGCGCACGCGACGTATGCCCATCGGCGGATAGTCGTCAGGATAACCAACGCCCGAGCTTTGTCATCTCTCGATTCCAAAAAAAAAATCCGCTCCCTCGCAACAGGAAGCGGACGGGCTACTACAAGCGCGTTGGAGCACACGACGCCCCCTTAATCAAAGACTATTCAGTTTGTCCAAGGCGCACAAGTGCTCGATACAACGATCTCGTCATCGTCGGCGACTCTACCGCCATCGAAGGCGATCGCGCCAAGTTAGAGGAACCGCACCCGCGAGAAACGGCGCGTATTCGGCTGTGTTGGCGTGAGCCCGAACCAGCTTGTGCCGTCGGTGCGCGGGGGCCGCCTCGCAGCCAAAATTGGTACGTTCGCGAAAACGCACCACTGAGATGTACAACCCGAGGCCAAAGAGTAGTAGCCCAAGCACCGTCACGCATGTGAGAGCAACAGCGTTCATTTGAACAAGCCTCCTCGGCGGGAAACAACGAACGCCTATTGGCGGGGTGGCGTTCCAGTGTCGTCCACTCGATTACGGTGATTACGCGAGCTCCACGTCGATGGTCGACTGGGCGAGGCTGATCTCGCCCAAATACACGCTTTCGCCCAACTCGCATTCGCGCCATGCGTTGCCGAGCGCATGACGGATTTCGACACGGTAAATTCCACTTCCCTTGGCCAGGCCGCCGAAGCGGAAATCACCGAAGCCGTCTGAAACGGTTTCAGCCAGCTTTTGATCGCCGACATACAGGGCGACCGCGGCACCCGGTACACACTCGACCACGTCGCCTATACGAGTGCTGACGCTTGCGCCGATGAAGCAGGTTTCCCAACGCTCCAGGCGGTTGTACCACACACGCGGCTGCGTGCCCAAGTTCGGCCGTAATACTTTGAGGCCCTCGCGTCGCGCCTTCTCTGCCATCACTGCATCATCAACCTTGACCGTCTCGAAAACGTCGGTAGGGCATGACTGCTGGCAGCGCGGCTGATCCCAGCCCTGGTCGAGCAGATGAGCATCAAAAATCCACGTCTGCGGCAGTTGCAGTTCTTCGTTCCAGACGATGGCTTGGTACGGGCACGACTTCACGATGTCTTTGCGGCCCCGCGCCTTCTCCGGATCGATGATGACGATGCCGTCGGCGCGCTTGCGAATGGCGTCGCCGCCTACCCGCATGCACGGCGCTTCGTCGCAGTGGTTGCACATCACCGGCAGATAGGTGGTCTCTACCATATGCGAGTCGCCCTGAACACGGCGCAATATGCGCAGGGGGCTGACGGCATCTGCAGCGGCGGGCGCGGCATACCCGGGGAAGTCATTGCCGACATGCTCATCCCGCCCGGCGATAACGCAGTTCTGGCAGTTTTCGCAACGCCCAACTTTGATAATTAGGTTCCACTTGTTCACTCTATGTTCCTCACGCTGCGCGACCGAGCAAGAACGCCTCGGCACTTCTCCACTTTTCGACCTGTACGAGGCAGGAGTTGGGGCTCATGCTGCTTGTGCCGGCGGTTTGCGGCCGGTCAGGGGTAAGCATATTCATGCAACCGCCAATTTCGACGCGCTCGCCATCGATCTCAATCAGCTTGAATTCGGCGCTCGCCTCGTACGACTTGACCACTCCCGCATTGACCAGGGGCGAGACGTCGGCCGCGCAAATCACGGCGCCCCGGTCGTTATGAACCTTGACGAGGTCGCGATGCGAAATGCCCCGGATGGCCGCGTCTACCCGACTCAGTCTCAGCAGCCAGAAGCGGTGGCCGCCAAGCAGTGCGCGATGGTCTTCGACGCTGTTGACCGAGGAATTCTTCCCGTCGCAGTGGGTGTGGAAGCTGTAACGGCTGTGGGTGGCGATCAACTGCAGTGGATAGCGCTGAGCCTGCTCCGAGCGTAGGCCCTCCCAAGAGGGGATATACCGGTTGAGCGCGGGCCGATCGGGGTTGTCTGCCGTGTGCCGCTTAAGGAGCTCGGGTACGAATTCCAGCTTGCCACTCGGCGTCTGCAGGCCCATGCCGAATTTTTCGGCGAACTGGGACGGTAGCGGATGGGGTTCTTGCAGGTCCTTGCGCCGCCCCTCCGCGAACCAACGCATGTCCACCGGATGGCGTAGCTCGGGCTTCTCGGGTGGCACGACAAAATAGCCCTTGCGGCAGAATTCGCGCCACGAAATATGATCGGGCAAATCCGACGAGTCGAAAACCCGCTTGACCCAGTCCAGTTCGCGGCATCCCTCGGTGAACACGCCGCCCAAGCCAAGCCGCGTCATGATGGCGGTGAAAATGTCGTAGTCCGAACGGGATTCACCCAGAGGCTCAATGCACTTGTGCTGCAGCGTCACCATGCGATGATTCACCGTGCCGTGTCCATGGTGCGCATAGCCACCGGAATTCGACCATTCACCGATGTCCCAGCGCTCCAGCGGAGTACACGCTGGCAGGATGATGTCGGCAAACTGCGCCTCGCCCTCCATCCAGATCGACTGGTTGATTACGCACTCAATGCTTGGGTGCCGGTAAGCCTCGGCCCAGCGTCCGGAATTCGTCACTGTGCTGAACGCGGACCCGCCGTAACGATAAATCATGTGGATCGGCGAATACCCGGGCATGGGGTAGCTGAATGGTGCGAACTGGGCTTCCTGGGAAATGCCGTCCCAAAGATAGCCAATCGCATGGCCGTTGATGATGGCATCGGGCAGTTGCTGCCGCGGCACCATTTGCTTGACCGGGTTCATGGTCAGGATGTGCGGCATGCGCTGGTAATTGTTGACCGCATTAGCGGTCCACGCGAGGTCGCCGGAAATGCCGCCATCCGCATAGCCAGGGAAATAGAAATGGAGGTCGTGTGGCGCACCGACTTCAAGACAGCCGAAATTGACCCCCGGCTTACCCCAACCCCGCATCGCCATCATCATGATCATGCAGCGCGCCCACTGCGCTCCGGTCGCGCCACGGCCCGCGCCACCGAATCCCGCGCCCGTCATTCCGACGGCGAGATGGACCTTCTTGTTTCCCCATAGGCGCGCCAGCGCCCGGACGTCCTTGGCGGGCACGCTGGTCTCGCTCTCCTGCCACTCGGGCGTCTTGGGAACGCCGTCCGTATCGCCCAGCAGATAGGCCTTCCACTCGTCGAACCCGGTTGTACGGGTGGCGATGTAATCTTTGTCGTACAAGCCCTCCACGGCCCACACATACATGATGGCCGTGGCCAACGCAGCATCAGTTTGCGGTCGAACAGGAATCCAGCGCCCGCCCAGCAATTGGGCTGTGGGATTGCAGTGCGGGTCGATATGAACGAACTCGATGCCAAGTTCCTTGGCCCATAACCGACGCGGTGTCCCTTCGAAACCCGCATAGGCCCCGTTGGTGCTTTCGGGATCGCAGGACCAGAAGACGATCATGTCGGCTTCCTGAAGACAATCCTCGATGCCGCCATAGCCGGACGGCACGCCGATGCGCATCGAATTGCCGAAATGATGCATGGCGCCCCAGTACCATCCCTCCCAACTGTCGGGATTGGCGGCAACGCGGGTAAAGCCAATCAGGTTAGCAAAGCGCGTCAGCGCGCTGAGGTAGTAGCCCACATTGCCCCATTGGTGGTGGGACGACATCGGGAAGGTGATGGAACCAGGACCGTGAACACGCTTCTGCCGGTTGATTTCCTTGGTAACCATGTCCAGCGCCTCGTCCCAACTGATGCGGACATAGCCTGACTTCCCCCGGTTCTCGGGATTGCGTTCGCCGTCAGGGTCGAAGTCGACCCGTTTCATGGGATGAAGGATGCGCTTGTCCGAGTAGACGAGCGATTTGAGCGTCAAGGCATGGGGCGCGACCAAGCCACGCCGTGGCGGGCTAAAGCGGCGTCCGCGCGCCTCGATGACCCAACTCGACGCATCTTTGCTGTCCAGATCGATGGGCGTCACCCGAACGACTCGGCCGTCCTTCACGTATACGAACAGCGGCCCGCCGTTGGTGCAGGTCGTGTAGCGGTGCGTGCCGTCACGCATGGGCATGCCCATTGGCAGGCCGACGGTCTGCATCATGCTTAGGGTTTGCAACAGCCAAACCAACAGTTCGTCCTCGCCTTCGGTGACCACCTTGAAGTTCTTCGCGGCGTGGATGATTTCGCCTTGGTCCGGGCTGGGCGAGAGGAACTTAAGTGCCGTGGCGACATCCTTGAACACCATGCGCACGTCGGGCCGAAGATGCTTGCCGGCGCGTGACCGAACACGCCCGCTCTTGAACGTGATGACGCGGCCGATGCTTTCATCCGCGAGTCCGATCCACGCCACGAGATCACGCTCCTTCAGGCGATCACGATAGACTGGAAAGCGGCGGGCCGTCAGGTCGAGGACCTTGGGCAACGCAAAAAGAATGGTCTTCAGAGCCTGTCGTTTCATTATTCGATCCAAATGGAGGCTCGCTGCGCTAGCGCTGGCATGACGGCACGACTGACCGCTTCACCAATCATGCGAGCAGCCCGGGCAAGCGTCGTCATGCTGCGTTGTGGGTTGTAGACCCGGCAAGAGCGAGCCTTATTGCGGCAGCATGCCTTGCGATAGGTCGTAGTCGGCCTTGGAAATCGCGGACCACAGGCGGGTCCGGTGACGCGAAACATGACGTATTCCATGTGTTTGATGAGCATTCAACCCTCTCGATTGGCGCGCTGATGACCTGTACGCGCTAGAACGTATAGGCGACGTTCACGAAGACGTTCAGCGGATTGAGTCGAAGCGTCGATGTGGAAACGATCTGCGTTCCCGTTGCGGTCTGCCCGTACAACGTAAGGTGGGTCTTCACGGGAATGTAGCCGACCGAGGTTCCGACCGACCAATGTTTGGTGATCGCGTAATTTGCCCCGATCTCAAACACGGGATTCCAGGATGAACTGAGTTCCGCGTGCGCCGAACCTCCGGGTCCCAAGTTATCAGTCACAAATTGGCTATTGGAAATCCGAACCTGAGTGAACCACGTGTAGTTCACGCCAAGTCCTATGAATGGACGGAATTTCGATTCGGCTGAAAACAGGTGGTATCGAAGTTCAACGGCGGGCGGCATCGGCTTGGTCGAGCCGAGGTTGCCATACTTCTGTAGCGTCCCCTCTCCAACCAGATTGACTTTGAGCGGCAGCCCCACAAGCATGGCGACACCAATGTTGTCCGTAACGTAGTACTCTGCAGTAATCCCCACCGTGTCCGTCGAGGTCGGATGTGCCCCGCTCCCAACCAGCTGCTGATTCACGGCTACGCCACCAACGCTCTCTACGGTGAGTGGCGTTGCGTTGCCCTGGGGCGCGACGTGGAGCCAACCTGTCGACAGTGTGATGCTCCCGGCTGACTGCGCATCGGCATTGTCGGTCAGCGCAGCCGAGCAGATGCAAGCCGCCATGCCGGCGGAGCTGATGGTTCGCCTGTAATTCCTCAAGTGTCTTCTCCTGTCTCGTTGCCTGATATTCTTATGAGCCCCCGGTACATCATTTGATACAAGTCCGCGCTCCGTCCTGCGTGACTGGATCGCTCTTCACGGTCTTCTTCCGACCACGAACACTAAAGGTGACGCATTTAAGTAGTTATACTAATTACGATATCCAGCTTCTTGCTTTTACGCGGTATGTACTCTGCCCTCCGTACGTCTCCTGATATATGCCTCAATCTCCAAACTAAGATGGGCGCATCGCCAAGCGTTCAGCCTCAGGCGGGAACACACACCAAGCACCGTCGCGGTGGCGAAAGAAAAATAGTCCAACCGGCCCTGTTGGTAACAGTAGCTCGATACGCACACCGTGTTTCTGGTTCGAGGATGCATGACCAAATCGCGTAACCCGAACCGGTACCGCAGAGATTGGCCCGAGCCATTTTTCAACGAGCGACCGCAAGGACCTTTCCGATGGCGGCCTCAAAAGCGAGGTGCAACACCTATCTCGTATAAGGTGTTGCAATGCCCGACAAAACTATTTCATACCAGCATCTTCAACCTGAAGAACGCCTCGCCATCGCAAGCCTACGACTGCAGGATGTGAGCATTCGGGCCATGGCCCGAATGCTCGGTCGCTCGCCGTCCACCGTGAGCCGTGAACTGACGCGCAACAGCTCTCCTGCTGGCTACGCATCCGTGCCAGCTCAAGCACTATGCGCCGCCCGCCGTAGCGCTGGGCGCGGCCCCGCCAAGCTTTGCACGCAGGGCGTTCGCTGGCGGGTTGTGCTCACGTTGCTGGACTGGAAGTGGTCGCCCCAGCAGATATCGGGCACACTTAGGCGAATGTATCCGACCGACCCGACCCAGCACGTATCGCACGAAACCATCTACACGGCTATCTACGCTCAGCCGCGCGGCGAACTGCGCCGCCAGTTGATTGCCTGCCTGCGCCACGGCCACAGTACCCGTATGTCCCGCACACGCGGCACAGACCGACGCGGGCAGATTCCCGAGATGGTGAGTATTCACGTGCGCCCGCCCGAAATCGAAGACCGCCTGCTGCCTGGACACTGGGAAGGCGACTTTATAAAAGGCGCCGGCAACCAATCCTCCGTTGGCGTACTGGTTGAGCGCACCAGCCGCCTGGTGTTGCTTGCCAAGATGGAGGATGCTACGGCCGCCTCAGCTCTGGCGGGCTTCTCGGCCAAACTCAATTCGATTCCTGAACCCCTGCGCCAGAGCTTCACCTATGACCAGGGCAAGGAACTCGCGCGCCATCAGGAACTCGCCGCGGCCACCGGCGTGCGCGTGTACTTCTGCGACCCGCACAGCCCGTGGCAACGCGGCACTTGCGAAAACACCAACGGATTGTTGCGCCAGTACTTACCTAAGGGAACCGACCTCTCGGTCTACACACAAGACGAACTCGATGCTATCGCCGACAGCTTGAACAACCGGCCGCGCGCAACTCACGCGTTTCATTCACCGTTCGAGGTCTTCGCCGCCACGCTCGCCTCAGCAAGTCAACCTCAAGACGCTAAACATTAACCCCTTGTTGCACTTCGGCTTGAAACCGCCGATGCAATATTCATTCTCTTCCCCACCTAACCGTTGCGAGCTTGTAACTCATGACGCTCGCGTTTGAAGCTCGCCACCGGGGCCCGTAGGCGTGACCGAACGCGCCCACCGATGTCGTGGTTCGTGTACCTTAGGCTGCCCACGCGTCTCTGATGGAGTTCGTCTGTCAGCGGTGCCCTTCCGGTGACGGCTTCGCGGCGGACGAGACCGTAAATGCGAACGGAAAGCGCCCAAGCGCGGCTATCGCCCATGCTTCACGCGCGGGGTTAGGAAGTTCGACGTGGAGTGCCATCCCGCGAGCGGTGTCTTCAATGATGCTCACGGTTGCGTCCTCGACGCCCGCCTCCACCAATGCCGTCCGTAGGGCGTCTTCCGTTTCCCGGCGTCTTAGCGCGGGCTTGAAGATCTTGCCGACGCCCGTCAGCGGCATCGCATCCACGATGCGTATTCCCTTGGGAAGCGCGGCGCGTTCGTTGATCTCGTGACGCAGAAACTCGGCCAATTCCGCCTCGGTTGCCGTGGTGCCTGGCTTTAGCTGGACATACGCGACCGGCAACTCGCCCGCGTGCATATCGGGACGCCCCACGGCTGCAGCAATCTGGACCGCGGGATGGCGATGCAGTGGCTCTTCAATTGCCGCAGGGTCGATGTTGTGTCCGCCCCGGATAATGAGCTCCTTCTTCCGGCCGGTGAGCCAGAAATAGCCGTCGGCGTCGCGGCGCCCGAGGTCGCCAGTGTTAAGCCAGTTCATGCCGTCACCCAACTCCATCCAGATGTCGGTGGTCTGCTCCGGACGGGTGTAACCGACGAACACGTTGGCGCCGGAGATCACCAGTTGGCCGACCTCATCCGCCTCGCAATCCCGTATATATCGGCCGGCTTCATCGACCACCACTGCTTTCATCGCCTGCCCGGGAAGACGAATTCCAATTGAACCGACCCTGCGTTCGCCAAACGGCGGGTTGACGCTGCTCACGCAGGTACCTTCCGTTAGGCCGTAGCCCTCGAGGATTCTTATTCCGGTACGATTTTGGAAAGTGCGCAGTAACTCCACCGGCATAGGGGCGGCGCCGCACAGGCCATACTCGAGCGAGCTGATGTCGTGTTCGCCGACTGGAACGTCCAGCAGCGACCCGTAAAGTGTCGGGACACCGCTAAAGAAGTTGATGCGATAGTGCTCGACAATCTCCCAGAAGTGCTTTACAACGCCCTCGCCTCGATAACCTTGCGGTGTGCCGAGCACGATGTGGGCACCGCGCGAGAACCCCAGCAGCCCTGTCACCGTGACGGCGTTGACATGGAACAGCGGCAATCCGCAAAAAATCACTTTTCCCGGGCCGATGCTTTCGCCGAAAAACTGACCTGCACTCCACGCATTCGCCACCTCGTTGCCGTGCCGGCGCATCGCAAGCTTCGGCAGTCCCGTGGTGCCGCCCGTGCAGAAATAGGACGATATGTCATCGAGGCTGATTCGAAGCGTGCTGCTGAGCGCAACGCCCGACTCCCGTTCGATTGCGGTGCTGTAGTCGTGGATGTCAATCTGCGCAGGAACCGCGCTACGCACACCGCCCTCGCCATACAACCGCGAACACTCGCCACGCTGGAGCATCCGCGCCACGAATCGCTTTTCAGTCGACATTCGGTCGACCAGATTGACAAGCACCAGATGCCGTAGTGCGGGAACCTTGTGCAATACCGACTGCACCTTCTGCCAAAGGTCAATCCCGGCAAACGGCGCCAGTGTGACAAGCACGCTAGCCCCTGAGGCGACCAGCAGCTCGCCGATGGCCTCCCCTTCAAGCAGCGGATTGATGGCGCAGACAATCCCAGCCGCCTCGCCGCCCCAGATCACGAAGTGCGTCTCGGGGAGGTTGGGTAGTACATAGGCAACAACCGAGTTGCGTTGAACGCCCAGTCGCGAGAACAGGTTCGCGGTGCGCGTGACATCGCGCATCAGTTCACGATACGTCCAGCTTTCGGGGTTTCGATAGTCGTCGGCCGTTGCGAAGAACGAAAGGGCCGGTGCCGATGGATTGATGGCGGCGCCCCGGCAAATCATGTCGTAAGTGCTCGACGGGAGATCGGCCACCTGCCCCTGCGCTTCGATGGCAAGGACATCCTGTACGTGTGCGACGCCTTTCATGCTGCCTCTTCGACGACAACGTTATGCTGCACGCCCAGATTGATCGAGCGGTCGTAGCTGGCAATGTGCGCTTCCACGACGTCCCCGACCTGCAGGTATTGCGGCCTCTCTTCCTGCATCTTCAAGAAAAGCCGCCATTTTTCGGCCTCAGGCAGTTGCGCCGCGGCGCGCTGCTTTTCAGGTGACGGGATGGTCAGTGCACAACCGGAGGGGGTGCCGGTCGCGAGCAGGTCCCCGGTGTGCAAGTCGTGTATGCGGGAAAGCTCCGTCAACGTCTCTGCCGGGCCATAGACAAGACCCGCCGTGGTGTCATTCTGGCGGACCGTTCCGTTGACCGTCAGCGTCAGCACGAGCTCCTTTAGCTTCGGACTGTCCTGTTCTTCCAGGAGGCAAAGATAAGGACCGACTGGGCCAAAGGTGCGATAACTCTTGCCTTTGTAGAACTGCATTTGCGGAATTTGGATATCGCGCGCGGAATAGTCGTTGACGATGACGGCGCCGGCGATGTAGTCGTGCAGGTTCGCGTCGGTGACCGTTTCGCCGGACGTGATGTTTCGTTTGAGGACGAGACCGAGTTCGATTTCATAGTCGAGAAATTGGACCTCTTTTGGCTTCACTACAGGTGAGTCGGCCGAAACGATGCAGCTCGTCGCCTTCGTGAAGATCATGTTGAATTTCTTCACATCCGGGTCCATGCCGGACTCAATCATGTGCTGGCGATAATTCGCGCCCTGGCAGATGAACTGTTGATTGGCCGTCACGGGCGATAGCCATTGCACTTTCGATTCCGGAATCGTCGGAGCACTTAGCAACAATAGTCGTTCAACTGGGTTGGCCTCGATAAACTCAGCGGTCGACTCAAACTCGCCGGGGATCGGCGTGATAGCGCCATGTGCAACCACGCCCCACTGGGCGCGGCCATCATGCAAGTAATGCAGAACGTGAAGTGCCATTTATCGATCTCCGGATGCTATAGAAGGGGTTGTTCAGGCGAAAATCTTCGCCAATGTCCGCAGCTTGCTCAGCGTCAGGTCGGGGCTACGGCGCAGGTTCCTGATGAGCGCCACGATGCTCGCGGGGGTGAAGCTCGGCTTCGTGAAGCTGCGCGGCATCGTCGGCCCCCACTGGGCCATCGCCTCGCGGCTCACCGCGTGCACACCCGCCGGCACATCGGCGGTAAAGAGATCGCCGTCGCAATAGTGTTCGTGCTTCTTGCCCCACGGGTCCTGCCAGTAGTCAAAGAGCTGGCTGCCCAGGATATGCCGGCCAATTCCCCACGCGTGCGTCCATCCCTTCTCGCGCAGGATGCGCTGACCCATGCCGACCGCGTCGGCATCAACAAGTTCGTACGCACTATGGCTGTAGGTGGGCAGAAAGCCTTGTGCGAGTGCAAGCGTATGGTGATCGGCCGGCTTGTCACCCAGGTCGAGCCGCATAAACGCAACGACGGGCGAGCCATCGGGAAGCACCTGTACATCGCTCGGGATGAAGCCGAAACACTGCGTGTACCATGCGCAAGTTTCCTGATAGTCGGCGAGTTCCAGCACGACATGTCCGAGCCGGATAATTTCCGGGGCGTGCTCGGGCGGCCGCTGCGTCCCATTGATGCGGACGGTCGCATCCACGGAGTTCAACGGCAATGCTGGCCGATGGGGCAAGGGCGCAGTGCGCGCCTGGCCCCATATCGCGTCGACGCGAAAACCTGACGGGTCCGTCAGTCGTACCATATAGCCGCCGCCTGGCAGGGGGGACCGTTCGACATCCGAAGCGCCAGGCAGTTTTGCAAGTGCATCAAGATCGGCCCGGTTATCGACCTGCAACCCGAAGCCAACGAAACGGGCTTTTGAAGCCTTCCGAACGACGTAGCAGAAAGGCGAAGCACCCGTTCCTCGCAAGAGGAGGAGCGCTTCACTTCGCGACACGGTTCGAAGACCGAAGTCATTGAGAAACTGCTCGGCTTTCTCAAGGTTTGGCCGATCGAATATCAGATAGGCCAATGCCGACGCTTTCGTCGTGGGATTCGGGTGGCGAGCCGGATGTGTAGTGGTCAGTTTCATGGCGAATACTCACGCGGTGTGGATAGCGGTTTTGAGACCCCAGGCGGTGTCGTGCTCACTGGCTAACCAGCAGTGCTGACCTAGCAAGGAAAGACTCTCGCGCACGAGCCGCTGCGCGTCGGTCGCCGGTCCGTCGTGAACCACGGTCTTGTCGGGCCGTACGACGGCGGCCCATCCGACCGGTACAAGATGCGGAAGGAACACACCGTCGAGGTCCTCCCAGCTGTCACTCCGCCGTCCACAGCGCGCGATCTGCACGATGCTTCCGCCAGCACGAGCGAGCGCCGCGGCAGTAGCAGAATCGAGCGAAGCTCGGGCATCCGTGCCAAATCCAATCAGCACCAGTCCCTGCCCGAACACCTCGTCGCTCAGGCACGTTTTCTCGTCCGCACCTCGTATCCGCCCCTGCGCGATGACAGCGCCCCGGACCAGTTTCGTCGGTGAGCGGCCTTTGACGAACAGACCTCTTGCAGATGCAGTATTTGACTTGCTCTGCCATTCCGCGATCTGCAGGTGCAGCCGGGGCACCCGGCACAACAAGCGCGTCAGCCCATGAGCCCACGGGGCGACGACGCCATGGCGCGGAATGACGAGCTTTTCCATGAATCTTGCGAGCTTGATCATCGGCTTCGAGCGGGGCTGCCTCTCCTGGTCGTAGGTGTCGAGAATGCGTGCGTCGGCTCGCCCCTGAACCACCCATGCAAGCTTCCAGCTCAAGTTGGCTGCGTCGCGCAGTCCCTCGACCAACCCGCGGCGGACGAATGGCGGCGTGATGCAGGCCGCGTCCCCCGCGAGGAACACACGCCCTTTGCTGAAAGCATTAACGGTTAGACCGCTTGAATGGAGAGCACGCCGCGCATCCGGCAGGCGTCGTTCCTCGGCAAAGGTCTTGCGCTCGAATTCCTTTCCGATGAACTGTCTCACCAGCGAGTTCACCCCGTCCGAGCCGACCAGGTAGCGTGCGCGAATCACATGCGTGCGCCTATGCCCCAAGTCCAGCCGTGCGAGCACATGATCCCGTTCCAGCGCAAAGCCGATTAGCCCGACACCCAGCGCAACTCGAGCGCACTCATAGCGCCGCAGCCGAGCAAGGAGGCAACGCTCGAGTTCCGACTGATAGAACTTGAGCTTCGGGTGACCATCGAGGCTGTCAAGCGAATCGACCTCGGCGAACTGGTGACGCGAGGGGGGACGCACGTGGGCGACTGGAATGGCTATCGTCTCAAGATCGCGCTTCTCAATGCCTGCAAGCCGAAGGACGCGCAGCGCGTCCTCATCGAGTTCGATCACACCGGGCGGCTCGAACACTTTTGTCGACTTGTCGACAACCATCACGTTCACGCCATGGCGCGCCAGAAGATTGGCAATGGTTGCGCCTACCGGTCCGCAACCCACCAACAGAACATCCACCATTGGCGCAAGCGTGTCGATCCGCCGACCAGCCGGGCCGTGCGAGGCGAACGGCCCGGCACCTTCTTTTGCTGTTGTCTCCACAGTCACTCCGTCTCCATTTACAAGGCCGGCTCTCCGTGGCCGTTTGTGACATTAAACTCATAGCTGATCGTTTTGTCAATATAGAGGTTTGCATCTATACTGCGGATATGACCAGACTTGGGATCATCATGACGAACGCGACACATCGCCGGCCAGCCAAACGTTCCAGCGCTGCTGCACCCGTCAATCCGCCTGCCGTAGTAGAAGAGCGGGAGCCACGCGGCGCGCGACGCAAACGCGAGACGCGTGCACGTCTGCTCGACGCCGCCCTCAGGTTGATGGCCGAAAAGGGTATGGAGGGCGTGGCGATCAACGAAATCACCGAGGCCGCCGACGTAGGCTTTGGTTCGTTCTACAACCACTTCGAATCGAAGGAAGCGATCTACGCGACGCTCGTCGATAACGTGTTTGAAGAATTCGCGAACATGCTCGATCGCCTTGCAGGGGGCATTACCGATCCCGCAGAGGTAGTCGCCGTCTCTGTGCGCCACACTGTCCTGCGTGCGCGGCACGATCCGGTGTGGGGACGTTTCCTAATACGTGAAGGATTTTCTGCGCGCGCGATGAGCCGCGGGCTGGGCCAGCGGCTACTGCGCGACATCGGCAACGGCATTGCCGCGAAACGGTTCGTCGTTGCTGACCCGTTTATCGGATTTCTCGCAGTGGGCGGCACGGTCCTCTGTGCGATCGCCGCCGAGCTGAACTTCGTCGCGCCGGGCGCGAGCTCGCCGGGCGTACTGAAAGAACTCGGCTTCAGCGGCGAGCACTTCCCGGAGCGCACGGCAGCGATGTTGCTGCAAACACTCGGGCTAAAGCGCGCTGAGGCGGAAAAGATCGCAGCACGGCCATTGCCCATCGTCGATGAAGCCGTCGAGGACAATTGAGGATCGCGAAGCGCGCAACTTGTGTGGTCACGCTCTGGCTAGACGGACCATGTGATTACCGCGTTCTTTCGTGGCTGCCGCTTGCCAAGCGTGCGAACTGATTGTCATCGGATGGCGGCGGGGAAACATCGCCACGCGTGGCCATTCGACCCGTGCCCGCGTAACTCGATCATTCCAAGCGCAAGGACGCTCGCGATCATCTCCTGGTCTTCGGTGTCCGGTGCTTTGCAGTGATACCTCGAGAGATCTAGCGCTAAACACTCGGGCCGGACCGGATGCGGCGTCCACGCTGAAGCGGCAAGGCATGCAGCAGATAGAGTAATGGCGTAGTCTCGCGCCGATCGCACCACCGGTCGAAGAGCTAAATTTAGAGATGATCGACCTGCTTGCGCATCTGGGCGGGGCCGCCGCGCAGGTATGCACAGACTGGCGACGGACAAGCGGACTCATTCCTCAAGGGGCGCAATCGCACTGTCAGCGGCTGCCTGGGCGCCGTCTGCCGCATGCGGGCAGGAGATCCCCTTCGCCGCTTTGCCCGCGGCCCCGGTGAACCTCAATGGACTATCTGTCGCGCTTGCGGCGGAGGCGCGTACAACTTTGGCGATTTGTGCAGCGACTACGCCAATCGCGCGGCGGTGGCCACCTACGAGCGCCTGATATCCGTCAGACACGGGCTCGCGCACTGCACTGTGGCAGGTCAATGTCTCGACGTCCGCCGACGTGCGTACGGTCCATACGACGTCAATCAGCACATGTGAACCGGGCCAGGATTCAAAGCGCTGAACATCGACGGCAATCTGATATACCGGAACATCCTCGCCATGGGCGACCGTCCCCGCACCTGGCGCGCCGGCCTGTTGGTTCACGCGAGCAATCAGCGCATCGCGAATTTCGTCCGGGAGGGACGACGCCCACCGATCGTCCTCCAGCACCTGCACCTGTGCCGCATTAATCTGTACCACAAGCTGGCTTCTCGCTACGGCGGTCGGTACCTTCACCGGACGCACCTCGATACGAAATGATGGACTTGCAGTACTGCTAGTAATCCTCGGCTGTGCGTCGGTGCCGAGCGTGTAAAAGCGCGTCGGCGCCGAAGCGCACGCCGTCACGATGGCCAGACCAATGACGGTCACGGTCCGTATTATCATGCGCCATGAACAGGGTTGCCTCAGCATCATGGCCTATCTCCTTTTTTGCCGAACAGCAGCGACTGGGGATGACGCTCCAGATAATCGGCGAGTGTATTGAGAGACTGCAGCGTACGAGTCAGTTGCTGCATGGCCTCCTGAACGTCCGACTGCATCGGCGCAGTCTGCCGCAGAGTCGATTCGGCGGTGTTAAATGTCTTTTGTGCGGCAGCGAGCGTCTCGCGGGCTTGCGGGACGACCTCTGTGTCCATATGCCCGAACAGCCTGTTGGCGTTTTCCAACGCGCCGTTCAGGTTGGCGCCTATTCGGTCGAACGGCACCTGGTTCAGTTTCCTCGCGATGTCCGCCACCTGCACCTGGAGTTCGTCGAGCGTGTTCGGCACGGTCGGCAGTTCGATCGGGTTGCGGCGCACATCGACGCTCGCCCGGGGCGCTTTCGGAAACATGTCGAGCGCGACGTACAACTGGCTCGTCAGCAGGTTGCCGGTCCGCAATTGCCCGCGCAACCCTTCCGTCACGAGGTGCTGCACGAGTTCGTGCCCGCCGGGCGTGTCCGGCGCGGGCAGCGCCTCACTGGAGCGCCGGCTGAGCCGGTCAGGATAAAGCGCCATCGACACCTTCATGCTGAAGCTCTTCTGTTTTTCGTTGTATTCGATACCGATGTCGGTCACCTGCCCGAGCGCGATCCCGCGAAGGTCGACGGGCGCGCCAACGGACAGTCCACGCAAAGACTGATTGAAGCGCATGACCACATTGAGCGGCGAACCGTCGGGCTCGCGCATGGCGTCCGATTCGTCAGCAGCAAGGCGGAAGACCGCTTTGTCAGCTGCCAGTTGCCCGGTGTCCTGCCCTGCGGGAGACTGGAACGCCAGCCCTCCGACGACAACGGTCGCAAGTGATTGCGTATTGAGCTTCAGACCGTTGGAATCGAGACGCAGATCGACGCCGCTGGCATGCCACCACCGCGAATTGGTACTGACGTACTGGTCGAACGGTGCATTGACGAAGACATTGACGATGACACCCGCGCCATGCGGATCGAGTGAGTAGCCAACCACCTGACCCGCCTGGATGCGATGATAGAAGATCGGGGCGCCGATATCGATCGAGCCCAGCGATTCGCCTCGCAGCGTGTACTGATGCCCCGGCTGCCCCGTCGTGACAATGGGCGGATTCTCAAGACCCTGAAACGCCGCCTGCCTTTCGGTCGAGCGCCCAATATCCGCGCCGATGTAGGCACCCGAGAGCAAGGTACCGAGGCCGGAGATACCGTTGGCACCCACGCGCGGGCGCACCACCCAGAACCGCGTGCCTTGCGTCGCAAATTTCGCTGCGTCCTTGCTCAACTGCAGGCTTACGAAGACGCGCCGCAAATCGCTCGACAGCTTGACGGCCTGCACCGAGCCAATCTCGACGTCCTTGAATTTGACCTTGGTCTTGCCTGCCTCCATGCCTTCCGCATTGTTGAAGGTGACAGTCACCACCGGTCCCTTTTCGGCAACGGATCTGGCTACGAGCGCCACACCGATCAACGCGGAGATGAGCGGCACCAACCAGATCAGGGATGGCAACCAGCGTTTGTGCGGCTTGAGTTCTGGACTGGATAGATTGGAAAGATGCATTGTTCAAGCTTCTGTTTCAGAATTCCCGGTGGGTTGTCGCGAAGAAAGCGGCCGGCGCTTCATCGTTCATGGCTGGGGCGGATACGCTGTCCGGCGTTGTCCCAGATGAGACGCGGATCGAACTGATGCGACGCGAGCATGGTGAGAACCACCACCGCTGCAAAAGCAAGCGCGGCCGGGCCCGCAGTGATGACGGCAAAGGAGCCAAATTGCACCAGTGTGACCGTCAGCGCGACGACGAAGACATCAAGCATCGACCATCGGCCAATACGCTCGACTATCCGGTACAGACCTGCCCTTTCCCGAGGCCGCCACCCGGAACCGCGACGAGCGCCTACGGCGAGAAGCGTGAGGACCACCAGCTTGAGCATCGGCACGAGAACACTGGCGACAAAGACGACGACGGCAAGCGGCCAGTCTCCCGACGTCCAGAAGTACGCGACGCCTCCAAGGATCGTGTCGTCTTCCGAGCGGCCCAGCATTGAGGCGTGCATGATGGGCAGAAGGTTCGCCGGGATGTAGGCAAGCACAGCGGCAAGGAGCAGACTGACCGTTCGAGTCAGGCTGTCCGGCCGGCGTTCGTGCAGCATGTGTCGGCATCGCGAGCAGCGCTGGTGCATCTGATGCTCGATACGGGTCTGAACGAGCCCACACGCATGACAGCAAACAAGCCCAACGCGTTGTGCCGTGATATCCGGCGACGAACCAGCTTTGCGCGCTCGCAATGGCCGTATGAAGTGCCGACCGCCCGTCCTCACTCTCGACCAGCGAGCGCCCGCCATTCGAGGAGACCTGATCTCGTCGCGGACAGCCCACAGCTTGCATGGGTCAAATGAGGTGACAACCCCCAGCATGACGGTGAGCGCACCCAATGCGAACAATCCCGGCCCTGGGATCACCTCTGCCATGCTCACCATCTTTACGATCGTCACCAGCACACCGAGCATGAACACCTCGACCATGCCCCACGGTCGGACAACCTGTATGAGACGCAACATTGAACTGAAACGCGGCGGCAGTTTGCCCAGGCGAAGCGGCACCAGCAGATATAACAATGCGAGCAGTTCAATCAGCGGAAAGAGGATCGATGAGCAGAACACCATGGCAGCGACGGCACGCATGTTGCCCGACCATAAGAAGCGCACGGCGCCAAACAGCGTCGCCTCGGACATCATGCCGTTCGCGCGCAGTACGATCACGGGGAAAGTCTGCGTTATGCAGAAAGTGATCAACGCGCCGAGCGTTAAGGCGCAGATCGAGTCAAGCGGCAGGCCGGAACCGGGCAGCGCTGTCAGGCTCGCACCGCAGCGTGAACAGGCAGCGTGGCGCCCTCTGGCATTCGAAGGCTTGCGAAACAGCAGATCGCATTCGTGGCAGGCAATCAGTCTCTGATATTCCATACGGGATAAAGCAAAAATCCGGGCACCATTCACTCGGGGACCAAACACCGCATGACGCGTTTTCCGCAGCGAGCGTCTATCGTTGTATGTTCCAAACGCCTATCGTCTGGTTCGGGCTGAACGGCGAAGGCGATCCGATCCGGACAGATCGCCCTCGCACGTTCAACAACACCGTCATTGCGCTGAAGTCTTCGTTGACGCAGCCGTCTGCTGAGGCGCGGGAAGCTCGCCCATCGCCTGGAACAATGCCGCTGTGTCGCTCATGCGCTGGCCGGTTGCGCGCACTGCGCCGATCTTTGAATTGAGGTACCGCGACTCGCTGACGTGCGTGGCCGCCGAAGATAGCGAGCCCATGCGGTACCGCGAGGCGGTATCGTCGAATGCCGCGCGCGCGGCGTCCGCAGCCACTTCCGTCGAAGCAAGCGTCTGCGCGTCGTTATCCAGCGCGGCGAGTGAATTCGCCACGTCCTGGAACGCAGAGAGCACCGCCGAGCGGTAGTGAAGCATGGCGGCGTCGTAGGCATCGATCGACGCACGGCGCTGCGCGAATAGCGCACCGCCATGGAAGATCGGCTGCGACAGTCCCGCGCCGATAGCCCACAGGCCACCTGCGCCTGAGAGCACGGTCGGCCAACTAAAGCCGCCGCGACCCATCGAGCCTGTGAGCGACAGGCTCGGAAAGAGTTGCGCCGTTGCAGCGCCTACGTCTGCGGCCGCAGCCTTGACGGCCGCGTCGGCCGCCTGGATGTCCGGACGCGAGCGCAGCAGGTCCGAGGGCACGGCAACCGGCACGTGCTCGGGCAGCGACAGGCTGTCGAGGTCTGGGACGCTCGGGGCGTTGTCCGGCGTGCGGCCCATCAGCACCGCCAGCGCATGCACGGCCGACGCGCGTTGCTGGCGCAGCCCCGGCAACGTCGCCGCGATGGCAGCGGCGTCCTGTTTCGACGCGAGCGCCTGTGCGCGCGAGACCGAGCCCAACGTGTAGCGCTGCTGGTCCTCGTTTGCGACATCGCCGGACACCGCAACGAGACGTTCGGTGAGCGCGATCTGCCGGTCGAGCGCCGCCACATTGATCGCGCTGCCGACGATGTTCGCGGCAAGCGCACGACGCGATGCCTCCAGTTCAAACACCTGCACGTTCAAACGGGCCGCGCTCGCCGAATTCATATACCGCGTCTGGCCGAACAGGTCGAACGTGTAATGCGCGAGCAGTTGCCCGGCAAAGAAGTTGTATTGCACCTGCTCAGGGCCAAGCCCCGGAACGACGGGCGAACGCGCGCGCTCGACCTGCACGGCGCCGTCGATGGACGGCAGCGTCGATGCGCCCACCTGCGCGCGAAGTTCCTCTTGTGCCGCCGCAAGCGTGCGCTGCGTCGCCGCGAGCGTCGGACTGTTGCGCAAGCCTTCGTCGACGAGGGCATCGAGGCCGTCAGAACGGTAAAGATGCCACCATTGCGGAGCGGCAGTTGCGCCGACATCGAATGTTTGCGCGACGCCATCCGCACCCACGGTCTTCGACGGCTGCGCCTGGGCGCCATAGTGCGGGGGCGACGGCGTGGCCGGAGGCTCACCGCTCGGCCCGAACGAGCAAGCCGTCACAGCGAGTGCCGCGACCACAGCCGCCACGGATGTTTTGTACGTAAAACTCATGGTCAAGCCTCCGTATGCTCGACGACGACCGGTTGCGCACTGCGCTCGTCACAACGCACCCTGAAGCACGTCGCGTAGAGCGCTGGCAAAAAGAACACCGTCAGCATTGTGGCGATGGTGATGCCGCCCATCAGTGCAGTCGCCATGGGTCCAAAGAAGCCGGAGCGAAGCAGCGGGATCAGGGCGAGCACGGCAGCGGCGGCCGTCAGCATGATGGGCCTGAAGCGTCGCACCGTTGCGCCAATAATGGCGTCATAGCGTGCGTGCCCCGCCGCGATGTCCTGATCGATCTGGTCGACCAGAATCACGGAGTTGCGCATGATGATGCCGAACATCGCAATCACGCCGAGCAGCGCAACGAACCCAAACGGTTTACCAAACAGCAGCAGTGCAGCCACCACCCCAATAAGCCCCAGCGGCGCCGTCAGCACGACGATAAACGTGCGCGCGAAGTTCTTCAGCTGGATCATCAGCAGCGTCAGCACGGCGATGATCATCAGCGGCATTTCCGCGTTGATCGACGTCTGGCCCTTCACGCTCTCTTCGACCGCACCGCCCACCTCGATCCGATATCCGACAGGCAGCTTCGAACGCACAGCGGTAAGTGCGTGCTCGATGTCGCGCGTGACGTCGATGCCCTGTGCGTCGCCGCGCACGTCCGCCTGCACGGTGATGGTCGGCTGGCGATCGCGCTCCCAGATCACGCCGTATTCCAACGTGTTGCGCACGTGCCCGAGCGAGCCGAGCGGCACCGCGCCGTTCGGTGTCGGGATGGCGAGGCTCGTCAGCTTCGCGGGGTCGACGCGCTCGCTCTTGGGCGCACGTAGGTCAACATTGATGAGCTTGTCGCGCTCGCGATACTGCGTAACCGTATAGCCGGACAACGTCATGGCGAGGAAGCTGGACACGTCCTCCGATGTGACGCCAAGCTGGCGGGCCCTGTTCTGATCGATCTCGAACGAGACTGAACGCTCGGCTGGCTCGTCCCAGTCGAACTGGACATTGCGCGTCCGTGAGTCGGCACGGACCTTCTGCGCAACGGTGTCCGCGAGCGAGCGCACCGTTGCGATATCATCGCCGCTCACGCGGAACTTGATCGGGAAACCCACAGGCGGCCCGTTTTCGAGGCGCGCGACGCGTGTGCGCACGCCAGAAAAGTCCTTTTCCAGTTTCGCGTCGAGCCAGTGCATCAACGCCTCGCGCGTCTCCACGTCTTTGGCCGTGACGATGAACTGCGCGAAATTAGGCTGCTGAAGCTGCTGGTCGAGCGGGAGATAGAAGCGCGGCGCGCCCGTGCCGACGAAGTCGACGAAGTGGTCGATCCCGGGCTTACCATCGAGAATTTTCTCAAAACGCTTTGATTCACGTAATGTCGCCTCGAACGAAGCACCTTCCGGCAGCCTGATGTCGACGAGCAGTTCCGGGCGCTCGGAGTTCGGGAAGAATTGCTGCGGGACCCGCGTGAACGCTCCCATAGCGATGACGAAGAGCGCGGCGGTGACCCCGAGCACGAGCCAGCGTCGGTCAATACACGACGCGACCCAGCCCGACAGGCGCCGATAGAAGCCCGTGTTGTAGACGTCGTGCTCATGGTCGTGGCCACCGCTCGCATGATCCTTGCGCTCCGGGAGCAGGTGAAACCCCAGCAACGGCACCAGCACGACGGCTGCGAACCACGAGACGACGAGCGAAATGGCCGACACTTCGAAGATCGAGCGCGTGTACTCGCCCGTGCTCGATTTCGCGAGCGCGATCGGGAGGAAGCCCGAGACCGTCACAAGCGTGCCCGTCAGCATCGGGAATGCCGTACTCGTGTACGCGAAGGCCGCCGCGCGCACGCGGCTCCAACCCTGCTCAAGCTTCACCGCCATCATTTCGACGGCAATGATCGCGTCGTCAACGAGCAGCCCCAACGCGAGCACGAGCGTGCCAAGCGATACCTTGTCCAATCCAATGCCAAACAAATGCATGCACAGCGCCGTCACGGCCAGGACGATCGGGATCGTGATGACGACGACCATGCCCGTTCGCAGCCCCAGCGAGATGAGGCTGACAACCAGCACGATCGCCACTGCTTCGCCAACCGCCTCGACGAAGTCGTCTACCGAATGCTTGACCGCGTGCGGCATGCTCGAGACGGGAGCGAGTTTCAGACCCGCCGGCAACGAGGCCTGCAATTCGACCGTCCTAGCGTCGAGTGCCTTGCCGAGATTGATTACGTCGCCGCCCTTTTGCATCGTCACACCAATGCCGAGTACCGCCTGCCCGCCCACGCGCATCTGCGTGACGGGCGGATCATCGTAACCACGTTTGATCGTCGCGATGTCGCCGAGGCGGAACGCACGCTTGTTGACCGTGATTAACATGTCCGCGAGCGCTCGCTCGTCCTTGAACGCGCCGGTCGGCCGCACAAACACACGGTCATCCGCCGTCGTGATGGTGCCCACGGGTGCAACCGTGTTCTGTGCATCGATGGCCTGGGCGAGCTGCTGCGGCGTGATCGACAGTCGCGTCAGCTGAGCATTCGAAATCTCGACAAAGATGTGCTGATCGGGATCGCCGAAGTATTCAACCTTTGCCACACCAGGCACGCGCAGCAGGACGGTACGCAGCTTGTCTGCATAGTCATGCAGTTGCGCGGGCGTAAAGCCGTCGCCTTCGAGCGCGTAGATGTTCGTGTAGACGTCGCCGAACTCGTCGTTAAAGAATGGCCCCACCGCGCCTTTCGGAAGCGTTGCCCGGATGTCGCCCACCTTCTTTCGAACCTGATACCAGGTTTCGGGGACTTCCTTGACAGGCGCCGAGTCCTTCATCGCGAAGAAGATCATCGACTCGCCGGGGCGCGAGTAGCTCTTGATGTTGTCCACATAGGGCGCCGCCTGCAGTTGGCGGCCGATCCGGTCCGTGATCTGTTCCTGCACATCGCGGGAGGTCGCACCTGGCCAGTAGGTCTTGATCACCATCGTCCGAAAGGTGAACGGCGGATCTTCCGATTGTGCTAGCTGGGTATAACCGATCACACCAAAGAGCGTCATCAGACCGATCAGAAAGATCACAAGCTGCTGATGCCGCAACGCCCAGGCAGACAGATTGAAACCGGTTCCGCCAGCGGTGGCATTATCAGAAGCATTCACGGGCGCGCTTGCGCGCGCGCTTTCATGGTCGCGCGCGTTCATGTCGGGAAGTTTTCCTGATGAAGCGGGGGCACCACCTGCACCTGTTGCCCTGAACTCACGGCATGCACGCCTTGCAGAATGACCCGGTCGCCGTCATGCAGGCCCGAACTCACCGAGACCGTGCGCTCGTCATATCGCTCGATCGTGACCGAGCGCAGCTCGAGCGTATTGCTGCCGTTACGCACGACCCAGACGGCCGGATTCTCGTCCTTGTGAAAGAGCGCAGTCACCGGCAGTGTGAACGGCTCGCCCGTAGCACCATCGGCTGCCACGTCGAACGCAATATTGGCCGTCATGCCAAGACGCACTTCGGGACTCGGTGCAGCCAACGTCAACCTCACCCGCCATGTGCGGCTTTCGGGATCGGCCGCGGGCGACACCTCACGCACCCGCGCTTCGAGCGTTCTGCCAGGCAGGGCCGGCAATGTGACGCGCGCGCGCGCCCCGATCGTCAACGAGTTCAATGCCCTTTCCGGCGCGTCGCAGACGATGTCGACGTCGCCGGTCCAATCAACGTGATACACCGCCTGCGTGGCCTGCATGTTCTGTCCGGTATCGGCATCCTCCGATGTGACTACACCGTCATGGTCAGCTGTCAGCGTCGCGTAGCGCAGTTGATCGATTGCGAGCGCCATCTGGGCTCGCGCCGAATCGCGCTGCGCTAGAGCCGTCGCATAGGCATCCTGAGTCTGCTCTTGTTGCGCAGCGGCGATCAGGTTCGCGTGCGCCTGCGCCTGATCACGGTCAAGCTGCTGCTTGGCGAAGCTGAGCCGATGCTCTGCGGCATCCAGCTGCGCTCTTGCGTTGGCAAGGTTGTTACGCAGATCGGTTGGATCAAGTAACGCAACCGTCTGCCCGGCCTTGACCGAATCGCCGATCCGCACTCGTCGCTCGATGATTTTGCCGCCCACGCGAAACGACAGGGGTGTGGAGTAACGGGCCTGTACTTGCGCTGGCAACGAGGCGCTCGCCTTGTTCGCATCCGGATGAACCGCAAGGGCAACAACCGGTTTGGCTTCCGCCACGACGGCTTCACGCTGGTGGCATGCCGAAAGAAGGATTGCGCTGCACGCCGCGATGACAACGGGTAATCGGTGCGTCGACCGGAACAAGACGGGTAATAGAGAGCGCGCCCGTTTTAGCGCGACGGGTCCGGAAAG
Source organism: Caballeronia sp. S22 (assembly GCF_964261745.1). NCBI lineage: Bacteria > Pseudomonadati > Pseudomonadota > Betaproteobacteria > Burkholderiales > Burkholderiaceae > Caballeronia > Caballeronia sp. S22. Next base: position 2,473,917 of record NZ_OZ180035.1, read on the forward strand.
TTTCACGATGTTCACAAGGCAGGTGATGAGTCCAGGTAGAAATGCCAACAGCGCTGACGGGAGTTGCCGTGGCTGCGAGAGCAGGCCTCGCCAGCAGCACGAAAACAGGAAAGCCTCTGATGCGTCGCTGACTCGCTACCACAACTCGAACTCAGCGAAGCCCCGCGTTCGGGGAGAGATCGCATGCGGAACGCTGCGGATCGGCGGCATCTGATCGGCGGGTTTGCCGATGTCCATGCGCTCTTTGGACGGTTTCCGCGTGAGGTCCAGTGTCTACAGCGCCTCAAAGACGTTTGCGCCGCATCCGCCCACTTTCAGTCCTGCTGGCGCCTGTGTTCCGCAGATCCTCCGCATAGGTGACATTAGACCCATTTCTGATATTGTTGTCAACCATGACGCTTAAATCTAAAATCTAACAAAATTAGGAGGCAACATGTCCGACTTGCCAATAGCCCGCAGGCGCCGCCGACCGGTAGCCGAGGCGCCGGCTCAAGGCCCTGCCGTAATCCCGGCAGGGTCGCCACGCCTTGCCAGACGCAAACGCGAAACTCGCATCCGGTTGCTCGACGCTGCGTTCGTACTGGTGGCAAAAAAAGGAATGGAAAGCGTGACGATCAACGACATCACCGATGCCGCCGACGTGGGATTCGGGTCTTTCTATAACTACTTCAAGTCGAAGGAAGGCATTTTCACCGCGCTCGTTGAATGGCTATTCGAGGAATTCGCGACCGCGCTAGATCATCTGGCAAGCGGGTTGTCTGACCCTGCCGAAGTGATCGCCATGTCAGTACGCCATACGCTTTTGCGCGCCTATCGCGAACCGGTTTGGGGACAACTGCTGATACGCGAAGGTCTCTCTACGCGTGCGTTAAGCATGGGGCTGGGTCAAAGGCTGCTGCGAGATACCTTAAGAGGGATTTCCGAAAGACGCTTCATAGTCGCAGACGTATTGATTTGCGTGATTTCCGTGATCGGGACTATTCTCGCGGGAATAGCCGCTGAGCTTTACCCTTCTGCGTCTTCCACACGCACAGTTCGCACGAGAAAGGTGTTGCGATCCAGACAGGAAAAATTCGCCGAGAGTACGGCGGCCATCGTCTTGCAGGCGTTCGGCCTTCCATGTATCGAAGCGGAGAAGATCGCCCGGGGTCCCTTGCCGCAATCACACCGGGAGGCGACCGCGTGAGTAGAGGCGGCGCGAGCCACAAAGCGTGCCGCGATGTTTGCGTTGGCTGTGAAGGGGATGCGACTCCCCCGTCGATCTCGGTGGTGAGCGCTTTGCCGGGGAATAGCGTCGCCCGGGCCATTGCAGAATTTCTGCACTACCGTCCGTGATCTTCGTATGTTCGGGTCCGGTAAAATGCGCTCATCAGATAACGGCGTCGCAGTTCCCGCAAAGCAGAAGCGAACACCGCGCTGGCAGGCAATGCGAGCAGAACGCCAAAGAAACCAAACAGCTCGCCAAAAGCAAGTAACGAGAAGATGACGGCAAGCGGATGCAGGCCGATGCGCTCACCGACGAGCCTGGGCGTAAGAACGACGCTCTCCAAGATTTGACCGACTCCATACACGACAATCACCGTTCCGAACCCATACCAGTTTCCGAATTGCAGAAACGCAGCCAGAAGCGCCAATGCCAGCGCGGTCGCAAACCCGATGTAAGGGATGAACACGGCAAGCCCCGTAAGAAGACCGACGGGTAGTGCGACGTCCAACCCGGCGATCCTTAGCGCAACGGGATAAAACAGCGCGAGTATTCCGACGACGAGCAGTTGCCCGCGCAGATACTGCGACATCATCTGATCGATCTCCGCAGTGAAATCCCGTGTTTTCGCGAGCCAGCGTCGCGGCACAAAGCTCTCTAGCCGCTCGAACGCCTCATGCCGGTCGTAGAGCAAGTAGAAAAGAACGAGGGGCACGAGCACCACATTGCCAGCCACGTTGACCATCAGGCTGCCGCTTGTGCGCAAATACTGCCAAGCCGAGGGGGCAGCGCCTTGCTCGCTCGCTGATAAGCGTGCGGTTAATGGCTCGCGGATATTCGCCAGATTGACCGAGTAGTCAATTCCCAGGAAAGCCATCCGCGGTCTCAGCACGGCGTCGAGTTTCTGCACCATTGAAGGAAGCTGCCTCGCAAGCTCAGGTCCTTCCTTTTGAAAGACAATAAATACTAACAATGTGAACAACGCGATAAGCAATGCGATCAGAGAGATCATGAGCAGGGCGGCGAGGCCCCTGGGCGTGCGATGTCGGACCAGCCACTCCACGCCCGGCTGCAAAACGTATGCAATGATTCCACCGAGGAGAAACGGTGTTAGAACAGGACGCAATACCCATAGCAAAACACCGGCCAACAAGGCTACGGCGCCCCAAAATAACGACTGGCGATGGTAGGTAGTCAAAGATACTCTCATCCGGGTGCTAGCTGGTTGCGTTTCTTCGCTTGAAAATGGTGCAGTCATGTATTGGGCGGCTCAACCGGTCGACGCATCTCGGGGTACGAAAAACACGCGATGTCGAATGGCGAAAATGTCCATTGGGCGGGAAGGTCTGTTAAATGCGCTTCCAAATCCTCTGAATCGCTTTGTAACGCTTAAATTAAGCAGCGAAGCGCCCAAAGGATTTCCAACCCGACCCACCCTTTACGGCAAGCAGGCGATCGAGTTTCACTAACGCCTCGCCAAGCAGGTCGATGGCGCCATTGGTAGTGGCCGCCGTAGCAGCACTGCGAAGCGCTTCCTGCACGATCCGATGGGCGTTGTCGGCTTTCTCGTTACTAACCCTTTTGATAGACTGCTTCTTCATGACAACCTCCGTGCTAGGTACGATTAAATACTGGTGGACAGGCTGATTACGAAACGCATATGCATGGTAGAGCACCAACTTGCAGTGCTCTAGGTCCCAATTGGCTCGATATTCCATATGCCCGTGCAGATCATCGCGTCGGCATTAACCGCTCTTTGCTTCGCTTTTCGCGGTTTGTACACCGTCTCCCCGGCTTTTATCCGTCGACCAGTCGCTACGCAGCGCCCCCCTTTTGCGTCACGCCCGTACGCCATATCTCATAGCCATGGCGGCCAAAACGCGCATCGCACCACGATACAACTAATGTTTGAACGGTCGGCTTGTCCAGCACCCGGACCGTGAGCGACTCGATATGGACTCCCCCTCGCGAGGCATAGCAACGACGTAACATGCGTTCCGCAAGACGCTCGGACAACGGATCTTCGAGCCGTGAGACCGTCACGCTCCACGCATCAGCGGCGCAATTCATAAGCGAATTTCCTTGAGTATGGCAGAGCACTCAATTTGCTCGATCAACTTGCATTTGAAAAACTAAGGCCGCTTCGCTTAACCGACTTACTATGTAGGTCACCGGTAACCCAGTTGAATGCTCGTGCGTCGTCCAAGCCGTACTGATCAAAAAACGCAGACCTCGTTAGGCAATAGCCGCACTACCGAATACGCGTAACCTAGAAAGATTGCTCGGGAAAACGGCTGTGGCAATCCATCCAGTCTTATGAATCGGCAGAGTGTAACCAGGCCCATTTGAATGCCGATGCGGGATGCGCAGTCTCGATAGGACCTCTTCTTGATCGCCCTGGCATTGAGGCCTTCATGTCGTCGTCAAGGACAGCAGTTGGTACATCTCTTCTTTCCCTACACATTTCACCCTCGTTCAACATGGGCTGCATATTTATGCGGCTCTGTCTAGCTTCGCTAGGACTTCGAATACTAGGATGCCTACCGATTGAGACGACTTCGTTGGCGGGCCTTATTTCGCTCGTGGATGTCAGGCTTTCCAGCGGTCGAATTGGGCCCGGGGGGCGCTCCAACTCTGGGCAGGCGTTCAGTTATTTATCGTCTTCGTATTTGGGGCCGTGCCCAAGTACCCACGATATAAAGGCGACAGCGACATTGATCACGCCCTCGCCGCTCATGTTTTGCCCGTTACTCATTTTGAAGAACATAAGGCCATCGCTGATACTCGCCATTCCAAGCGCCAGTGCCTCTGCCTGTCCGTGCGACAATTTGGCTTGATTGGCTGCCCGTATGCTCCGAATGCACTCACTCGTGGCAGCTAATCTCCGGTTTCGCAACGCATTGATGGGATCTCGATACGCACCATCCCTCGATGCTAGAAGCGAACCTTCTGCCCAAAGGCTGAACGAATCGGGTCTGATAGCATCGGTGAAATAGGCGGTAGCACGTTCCTTCACTTCATCGGGCGCGCCGCCCTCCTTCGTGATCGCCTGTATATTCGAACAAGTCCGCTCGCTGTCCCGCCGCAACAACTCGATGAGCACTTCAGCCTTGCTGTCAAAGTTAAAGTAGAACGCGCCGCGGGTGTATCCGGCCTCGTCCGATATATCGTCCACGCTCGTCGCAGCCAATCCCTTGCGGACGAACACTCGCTCGGCGGCGTCAAGCAGCCGTTCCCTCGTTTGCTCTTTACGCTGCGCGCGTGTTAGGCGTTCCCGCTTCATGGCACCGGTTACAGGTTACAAAGAACTTGCTGCTACCGCCTCCGGACTGCACCTCTCAAGCAGGGCGTGGATCTTGCCGGACCCTGCTCGTTCGCGCCGCCGTTATGAGACATTAAAGCGCAAACTGATATTAATGTCAATCATGGTGAATATGTCATGCATGACATGTTTTGGCACTCGTTTTGTCTGCACAGAAAGACCTACCGCCACGGCCAGAACTACGATTACCGACGTGCAGTTGAGCTGGATGGGTTTTAGACTCCGCGAAGACAATCAATCCCGGGCGCCCATCTTGAGCTAGCCACGTCGACGTCGCGAGCAATGCATGAAGCTGTGCGGCCACGGCCGCCCCCTCTCCGACTCTGTCGCGATCTTGCGATCGGCTCCGCCGAAGCCGTGAGGGGTGACGGTCTGATCGACGCCGCTGTCGACTCGGGACGACACGATGCGCGCCACTGGACGCAACCGATGTCGCCGAGCCGTTCAAATCCGATTCATTGCCAGAACTACAGCTTGGTCAGCGCCGTTCTGCGATCGCCGCCGCTCTGGGACCGACGTCTCCCCGTTTGGGCGGCTGACGACGCCGTGCCTACCTTCAAGCGTATGTGGCGCCCAAAGCCATAGACAGCAAGTGTTTAGATTTGACGAATTTCTTAAATGGGGCCACAAGGGAAAGCCGCGCCTGGTCTAAATCCCGCTAACCGGAAATGTGCGCGGAAATCAAACTCACCTCCAAACGCGCGCCTGTTTAGATAACCTCTCAGGTTCTCAATAGCCGTTTTATCGACGTGGGGTCTAGGCAAACGAGCCGGCATTGGGTCCTGCTGTCGAACCGTGAACCGCCAATGGCCCCGCTGCGCCGACCGAGCGGAGCCGCCGATCGTGTGGATACGACAGTTCCTAGACTCGTTGCGGCCATTCACAGTGCTCGCGAGGAACTGTGTTGGGTTTCAAGCCACTGGATTCGATATCCAGCTGAGCGTGGCGTCGTTTAAGGGACGGATGTTTCACCAAAGGACAATCAGACTGCCCCGACTCCTATCGCATCTTACTCCGGCGGGGGCGACACTAAGCGGTGCGAGCAGCAATCACGTTACGTTAGTATTGAAAACAGCCAGCGGCTCTGAGCAACGCTTTACGTTGCGCTGCAACAATGGCTTCGCGCGTGCATCCTGTCCTAAGTGCGGTCCTTTGATTCGAGACGGTATCAACTCATGATGAAAATGACAAAACGAAGCCTTATGGCTGCAGCGGTTTGCCTGCTTGCTCTCGCGTCCGGCACTGTCGGTGCGCAGGATGGTAAAGAGCCGCTTGGTGGCCAGCCAGCGGCGGGCAGTCAGCCATCTGCAAACCTTGACTATCAGACACTACGACAGCGCGCATTCGAAGCGGTAAATTGGGCTTTGCCTGCTGTGGAGATTTACCGCTTTCGTCCTGCTGGCGCAGAAGATCTCGGTTTGAAAGACAACGATATCCTCGCGTATTCGAAGCCGGCGACGCCGAACCTCGAAGTAGTGACTGGGAATAGTTCGACGCCCTATATCTCGGCATTTACTGACCTTCGCAAGGGACCCGTGGTGCTGGAAATTCCGCCGTCTGGAGCCGACGGTAGCCTGTATGGACAGGTCGTCGACGCGTGGCAATTTACGATTGCCGACGTCGGCCCGTCTGGCTTGGATCAGGGCAAGGGCGGCAAATTTTTGTTCACACCGCCGGGTTACACGGGACCGATTCCTGAGGGCTACATCCACGTTGCCTCGCCCAACTACCGAATCACATTGGCGTTCCGCTCGATAGTACAAGCCGGAAAAACGGTCGACGATGCGTTCAATTTCTCGCACCGGCTGCGGCTGTACTATCTTGCGGACGCTGCAAACCCTCCACAGCAGCGGTTCGTCGACCCAGGCAATCGGCGCTATCCGACACTGCCGTTTTATGACGAGCGGTTCTTCAAGGATCTCGCCGACATCATCAACGTCGAACCCGTGAGGCCGGAAGACAAAGTAATGATGGGCATGCTTGCGTCATTGGGAATCCAGAAAGGCAAGACTTTCAACCCCGACGCCCAAACGGTTCGGGCGATGCGTCAGGGCGCTGCCGACGCATGGTTCAGCCTCCAGTCCTATTTCGATCATCCGCCCAAAGAGGTTCTCTACTGGCCCGACCGCCACTACATTTCCCTATTGCTTCCCGACGAAAAGAAGCAGTTCGACTATGTCTACGATGATCGAGTTGACTACGTGGGACGGGCCAGGGCTTTCTTCTGGTGCATCTACATGCCCAAAACGCTGAGCGAATCGCCTGGAACGATGTATATGGTTGCCGTGGCCGACAAGAACGGCAAGCTGCTCGACGCAAAAACGAACTACAAGATCACGATTCCGGCCGCGATGCCTGCTAAGCAATTCTGGGCCGTCACTGTCTACGACCATGCGACCTGGACTTACATCTACAGCAACAGCGAGCGCACCACGTTGTCTTCGTATGAGATGAACAAGATGAAATTGAATGCCGACGGGAGCGTGACAATTTACGTGGGCCCCCATGCGCCAAAAGGACTGGAGTCGAACTGGATTCCGACGGCTGGCCGGCGTCCTGCTCCGACGGTACGGTTCTACGGACCGACGGAGGCATTAATGAACAAATCGTTCAGGCTCCCTGATTTCGAAGTCGTCGGCAAATAGGGAAAGGAATATGGCTACTTCTTAGGCTATACGTCCGGTAAGGATAGATTATCCGCGCTAGCGGCGCGAAACGCGGTTTGCAATCGGCTGAGTATAGACCCCGAAGCGGACGTTCTTCTGACACAGTCGGCCATAAGACGAACGTCGCCTTATGGCCGAGGGCGTGTGAAAACGTATTCATCGCCTAAACTGAAGCAACGCATGTCCGACCCCTGAATGGCCGGCAACGCGATTGGTGGCCGCCATTCGGGAGGAGGCATCCTATTACCTTCACGCAGATACCAATCGGGTGGATTCACGCCTACGGCATAAACGCGCACCAGCACCCTCGCCTGGCTTCAGCTCGGGCTTCGGGGCGTCCTCGTACCGAAGTACCTCGGGCCCGCCGAACTCGTGGAATCGAATTGCCTTCATGCGGACAGGCATCGGATTCTCCTGCAGGTGAGTTCAGTCGCTAAGCTGCTCCGTGAGGAACGATGTGTAGTTCTGCAAACGCAAGTCGGCATAGCGATCCGATTGGAGATCATCCAGCGAGGTCTGCCCGTTGAGCATGTAGAGCTGGTATGCCAACATGACCGCCTGCCCAGGATCACTCACCGCCATCTCTTTCATCGTGCCGCGAAGCTGCTGTTCGTTGCCTAGGGAATGACGCTTGAACGGCTTGCCCGTCTGCGTTTCCGCGATATCGGCGACCTGCTGGAACGACAGGCGATCGCCCGCAAAGGCAAATTTGCCGCTCGGCACGTCGCGATCGAGGGCGACGCGCGCCGTCATACGGGCGGTGTCTTCCACGGTCGTCAATTCGATCGGCTGCTTGCCGTCGCCCCAGAAGGTCACTGTCCCTTTGTCGTAATCAATCAACGGAGAACCCGGCTGTAGCATGCTCATGAACGCACCCTGCAACATGTGGATGTGTTCGATCCCGAGCGCCTCGATAGCCTTGTCGGCCCTGGCGCGGGCGTTGAACGCGGGGTGCTCGTCCGGCGTTGCCTTGAACAGATCGAGGCCGAAGTCCGAAGGAAGAATGCGCCGCACACCGTTGCGCTTTCCTGCTTTCGCAAGCGCGACTTGGCCATCCACGATCACATCCGTACCACCCTGCACGGCCGAGATGATCACGTCCACGCCCCGTGACGCCCTGTCCAGTGATGCGTGATCGGCCAGGTCGCCTTCGACGACTTCTGCACCCCGGGCCGCGAACTGATCTGCGGCGAGCCGCTTTTTCCCCTCTAGGCCTGGGCGGAAAAGCAAGCGAACAATGGCGTCTTCACGTTCTAATAAGTGATGCGCGATCCGGCTGCCGAGCATGCCGGTGGCACCGGCGACGAGGATGGCCTGCTTCATGGGGGAACCTCCGCAGATGGGATGAGGCCCACTCTAGCCCGTTCCACTCCCTCCGATTAGTCCCGGAGTGATAGACTCGATGTTCCAGTTTTGGAACGACCAGGACATGCTCGATATCACCGAACTTACGGTGTTCTCTTACATCGCTGAGCTGGGCAGCATTTCTGGCGCCGCGAGACACCTCAAGATGCCCAAGTCGTCGGTGAGCCGGTCGCTGGTGCGCCTGGAGGAGAACATGGGCATGGCGCTCGTGGAACGCTCCACACGTCATCTTCGCCTCACCGACGCCGGCCTGCTCCTAAGGCGCCACGTTCGCCGTATCCTCGACGAGGTGGGTGAAGCCGAGAATGCCATGGCTGGTTTGGTGGGCGTGCCGGTCGGCGATTTGCACGTCGATGCGCCCTTCACATTCGCTACGGGTCCGCTTGCCTCGATGCTGCCGACCTTCGTCCGCAGTTATCCGGACATCCGCGTCGTCCTCTCCGTCAACAACAAGCCGATCGACGTCCAACTCGAGCAGATGGACGTCGTGATTCGCATCGGACCGCTGCAAGACTCCGAGCTGATAGCGCGACGGCTCGCGACGTTCTCGTTGTGGCCTTGTGCCAGCCCCGCCTATCTCGCACACCATGCCGAGATCGCGCGGCCCGAGGACCTCGCGAATCACCGATGGATTTCGCATGCCGATCGAAGGCAGGCCTTCGCATTCTGCGGCACCAACGGGACCGTTCGGGAGGTCGAAGTACCACCCGGCATCGTCATCCCGGAGCCCGAAGTCATGAAGACGATGCTGATCGCTGGCATCGGCATCGGACTCCTACCGGATTTCCACGCATCTGACGCCGTGGCCGACGGCAGGCTGGTTCGACTGCTGCCGCGCTGGACAACGCCAATGGTGGATGCGCATGCACTTTATCCGAGCCACCGCAGCCTTTCGGCGAAAGTAAGGGTCTTCATCGACGCTCTGGTGGCTCATTTCGCGAGTCGTGATGAGGGACCGGAAGTCGGATCTGCCGGGTGACGTGCGGCACGGTGACGGAGCCGTACGACACCGCAACCGGCCGCTATCGGCTGAACCCACGGGGATCGCGCGTCTTAGAGGATTGTGACCGATTCGGCTATGATGAAATCAAGCTCGTAATCTGATGGTAATCGGCCCGATACCGTACCACCGTCTTTCTCCCGCTATGCTCTTTTGTGGCTAGCCCACTACGCCGCAGCCCCGCAACGCGGCCCGAAGTAGAGCTAAACCCCGCGTCTCGTATAAGACATTGAGCCTTTGTCGATTCGAGCGGCCTATCGGAGAACGCCGGAGGCCGCCGAGAAACTGATGGGCGCCAATCGCGAATGCGGCGCGACGGTCAATGGCATTGAGGTCCTGAGCCGCCCGCCGACCACAACTCAGCGTCGCCGCGACCAGGCGCTCATCTGACCTCTTACGCTCTTTGTCCATCCTCTTCGCCTTTCAATGTTTCGCCCGACCGAGCGAGGGGACTGCCACGCGGTGAGTTGAGAGTTGAGCGAACAAGGTTCAAAGTTGAGCAATCTCGACGGTTGAGATTCACGTAGTCGTGAACCGAAGGGGCCTGTCGTTCAGAGGAATCGCGGACGGTTGCTCGTTCAACCCTCCGCTTCCAACATCAGAACTAGCAGATCGGGCCGTTGCCGACCCAATTCGGTCAATAGGCGCCACTGCGTTGAGCGACTGCTTATGTCGGGATAGCAGCCATGCGCATCGTCGTGTCTTGGTCGCGACGAACCGCACGACGATGATCGCGGCCCGGCGCTGAAGCCCAGCCGCTTAGATTTCAGGCTCTTAGCAGATCGATTGCTTTCGTGAGGTGTACACGCATACCTTGCCGCATTGCAAGCGCGGAGTTGAATACCCTTTGGCTGCGATATGCAGCGCTCACTCCCATGGCCAAATACACACGTTCACCGATCGCCCGAGGCCGTGAAACAGAACGATTTTCGCAGGCGTTACTCGTATCTGGTTGTGTAATGGGAAACGCCTGCCTCTCTTTTGGCGAAGCCTCGAACGAGCGCATCGGAAGCTCTTAGGCGATTGGTTTCATTATTAAACCATATGTGTTATGCTGGGCAGGTTACGCAAAGGTAGTCAGCTATGAAACGCAAAAGCTTCGAAGGAAATCTTTGTGCGATTGCCAGGGCGCTCGACTCGATCGGCGACTGGTGGTCGTTACTCATCATCCGCGACGCAACCGCCGGAATCGGCCGGTTCAGTGAGTTCCAGCGCAGTCTTGGCATCCCCAAGAATATCCTGTCAGGTCGCCTGAAGTCGATGGTCGAGCAGGGCATCATGGAAATCGTGCCCGCGTCCGATGGCAGCGCATACCAGGAATACACGCTGACCGAAAAGGGCGAAGCACTATTGCCCGTTCTCGTGGCCCTTGGCCAATGGGGCGGCGAGTATCTTTACGAGTCTAAAGAACTGGGCTCGCTTCCGCTGGACGCGAAGAAGAAGCGCCCTCTCAAGAAACTCGAATTGCGCTCGGAAGACGGCCGCCTGCTACAACCGAAGGATGTGTTGGTGTCGCGCGTGATTACGATGAACTAGACGCCGGCGATCATCGTATGACCTGAGCCTGAGCCGCACGACGAAGCCGTTGCGCAGGGCGCGCTGCAGGCTCGCATCAGAAGCTCTCTTTGAATGGACGCAGATCGATTTCCTGAGTCCACGCAGTCGGATGTTGCAGATGCAGTTGCCAATACGTTTCCGCAATGGCGTCGATGTTCAGCAATCCATCCGGCCCTCGGTGGGCGACCGCATCGGGACGCAGGTTCTTCAACCGGGTTCCATTGATGCCGCCATCGATGACCACGTGCGCCACATGCAGGCCTTGCGGTCCAAACTCTCTCGCCATGCTCTGGCTGATCATGCGAAGCCCGGCCTTTGCTGCAGCGAAATGCGCATACCCTGGCCGGCCTCGCAGACTGGCCGAAGCGACGGTAAAGATGAGCGTGCCTTCACCTTTGGGCAGCAGCAGGTTTGCCGCCTCGCGGCCCACCAGAAACCCACCGAAACAACCCACACGCCAAAAGTCTTCGAACTGAGCAGCCGACACCTGTTGCAACGGAATGTGCTGGTTATTCCCCGCATTGAAGACGACAACGCTAGCGGGCGATCGCCCGGCACCGGGCGACGACGCCAACTGGAACAGCTGCACTACATCCGTTTCGCTGGTGGCGTCTACGACAACAGGCGTGCCATTGCCTTCGCCAAGACTCTTGACCACCCGCTCGAGCTTCTCGATCGTCCGACCGCCCACGAGGACGTGAAAGCCCCCGCGAGCGAAGCGGCGGGCCACTGCGGCACCTAAGCCCTCCTCCGATCCCACGCCCACCACAACTGCAGTCGGTTGCATGCTTCTCTCCTTTCACCCTCGTACGTTAACGCGCGCCCAAAACGGGGCGGTCGACCGGTAGCAATCTGTCAAACCAGGCACTACGTTGCGGTAACAGTCTGCTGGTTCATGCGGCCGATGATGTAGACCATCAGCACCGCCAGGGCCAGAATCAGCGCCCCAAGCCACATCGAGCTATGCAGCCCCGCATGGTTGACTGCGATACCACCCGCCAGCGAGCCGAGCCCGATCGACAACTGAAACACACTCGTGTTCATCGCCTGCGCGGCTTCGGGCGCATGCAGCGTCGCGTTGTACAACCACAGCTGGGGCCGACCGGCGCCATTCCCCACGACACCGCCCACACCAGCAGCGCCAGGCCAGCAAACAACGGGCTGGCGGCAAACGCCGCGATAGCCGCCAGCGACAGCACGAAGATCCAGACTGTTGCGACTACGGTGTTGTGCAAATTACGACCAGCGAAGGCGCCCCCTACGAAGTTTCCCACGACTGTCGCAACGCCATAAGCAAACAGGAGAATGCTCACAATCGCGGTACTGAGGTGCGTGATCTGCTCCGGATAAGGGGTGACGAAGGTATAGCCTGCGTATTGACCGGCCACAATAAAAATGACAGTCAGGAAGATTGCACGAACCTTGGGATTCTTCAGCAAACCGAAGAAATCCCGCACGTTCACACCGTGCTTCATCTTGAGCGACGGCAGAAAGACAAGCTGTAACGCGAAGCAAACGATCGCGAGCACGCTGGCACCCATAAATCCGTCGCGCCAGTCAGCATGAGCACTGATGTACGAACCGGCCGGCACTGCGATGACCGAGCCGATCGATATGCCTGCGAACACGATTGACGAAGCCGCATGCACTTTTTCCGGTGGGACAAGCTTCGCTGCGGCAGTAATCGAAATCGCCCAAAATCCGCCGACCCCGATGCCCAGGATCACGCGTGCGATCAGCAAAGTTGCAAAGCTCTCTGCCTTCCATGACAGCACGCTGGAGACGATGAGCAGTGCCGTGAGCCCGAGCAGCACCCGCTTGCGATCGGCCCGGCCGATCGCAATGGCAGTGACCGGTGCGGCGATGAAGCCAAGAATTGCGGTCGCGGTAACGGCAAGGCCGGCTGTTCCTTCGGTTACGCCTAGGTCGCGACAAATGCCCGGCAACAAGCCGACGGGCAAAAACTCGGTGACGACCAGCGACAGTGCGCCGAGCGCGACCGCCAGCACACCGGGCCACGAATAGGTCGAATCACGACTGGGGTCTTTCTGTTGAGTGGGCATTGCGAATTTCCTGAACGCTTGCGATATGGGAGCGATGTCGAGCGCCACATCGATGGTTCCGCGCGGGCCCGACCTGAAACAAGTCAGCGTGATGGTAGCCCTTCTAGTTGTTTTATGCAACCACTATTCACGAGACATTCTGGACGGGAATAACGAACATGACTGTTGCTAGATCCAGCCAGTTCAGCAAATAGTCCCAGGCAACAGCCATCGAGTCGCTGATACATTCTGGTTGCATTAACAAACCAGAATTGATAAGCTACTTACGCGGTTTCATAACGAAACCAGATTTGGCGAATCCATCGCCGACGTTGCCCAACCCGAATCCTGGAGAACCTCATGGCTTCTACTCAGAACCGACTCACGATCAAGGCGGAAACCTCTGCCTACTGGCGCATCATCATCGAGAACCCTCCGATCAATCTGTACGATCCGGAAATGTTCGCGGAGCTGAATGTCTTGATGGATAAGATCGAAGCCGATCGCGAGTTGAAGGTCGTCGTGTTTGAAAGCGCCAACCCCGACTACTTCGTGGCGCACTACGATCTCGAACGCGGCGAAGTCGTCCCCGAACAACCGGGTTCCGCTGAATTCAGCGCATGGCCGAAGTTCGTCACGCGCCTCGCGCAATCGCGCGTGGTCAGCGTGGCCAAGCTTCGCGGCCGTGCCCGCGGCCACGGCTCTGAACTGGCGCTGGCCTGCGACATGCGTTTCGCGTCGAAGGAAAAGGCCGTGCTCGCACAGGTCGAGGTCGGCGTTGCTGTGGTCCCGGGCGGCGGCGCGACAGAATGGCTTGCCGCGCTTGCTGGCCGGTCGCGCGCGCTGGAGATCATTTGCGGCGCTGACGATTTCGATGCCGACACCGCCGAAAAGTACGGCTGGGTGAATCGTTCGATCCCTGATGTGGAACTGGACGCCTTTGTCGACAATTTCGCCCGCCGCGTCGCTAGCTTCGAAAAGCGCGCCCTGGAACTCGCGAAAAAGCTGGTCAACGCGCGCGCGGGTGTTCCGACCGAGGCGGATCGCTGGTCGTCGAACCAGGCTTTTATTGGCACGACTTCGTGGCCGGAAACGCAAGCGTTAATTGGCAAGATGTATGAGAAGGGTTTGCAGCAGGATGGCGACTTTGAACTGCGCCTCGGTCACCACGTGGGTCACGTTGCGCGATAAACCGCGTCAGGCCCCGGATCGGCAAGGTGGCGTCGTTATCGTGACGGCGTCGCCCGGCTTTCAGGGCCGCGGGAAGCAGCTCACGAAGGGCCTGCACGCAGCAAGTTTGAGTGGTCGGCGAGAGATCGGATCGGTCTTTCGCCAGCGCGGCGATCAGGTCATATCGCAAATACATCACCAATCAGGCGCGGTAGATCGGTGCCCCCTGAGGAGCGCCCGTCGCGCCACCATCCAGCACAATCTCCTGCGCGGTGATGTTGGACGATGCGCTCGACGCCAGAAAGAGCACTGCGTCGGCAACTTCATCCGGCTCACCAAGGCGGTTCAGCGGAATCTTCTGCTTGAGTTTTGCTTCGAGCGAATGCATTGCGTCCTGTGACGTTGCAACGACATCCCAGATGGGTGTGCGAGTGGCGCCCGGCGTCACCTGATTCACCCGAATACCCTTAGGGGCCAATTCGGCCGCCATGACACGGGTGAGTGAGCGAACAGCACCCTTCGCTGCTGCATAGGCAGACCAGCCCGGCACTCCTTGCACAGCATGCACCGACCCATTCAAGATCACCGACGCGCCTGTCTTGAGGTGCGGAATACACGCCTGCACGGTGAAGAAAACACTGGTCAGGTTCGTGGCAATCAAGGCCTGGAACACGGCTGGCGTCGTCCCGCCCAACGGCGTCATCCCTGCCGCACCGGCGTTCACGAATACGATGTCGACCGCACCTAAATCCTTTGCGATCTGATTAACGACAGGCTCGATGGCTGCCGCGTCGCTTACGTCGAGCTCGTACGTCGACAGATGCTCGCCCAGTTCGCTTCTCGCCTGTGCAAGCGTAGATGCATTCCTGCCGGTTATAGCGACCTTCGCACCCTCGGCAATAAACCGGCGAGCCGTAGCCAAGCCGATCCCGCTATTGCCACCGGTGATCAAGGCGACTTTTCCATGGAGCGTCATCGATATCTTCTTTTGCAAAAAGCAAGTTCGTCCCATCATCCACATGAATACGGACAGCGGATATGGACAGGTGGACTGCCTGGGTCTGGCGGCAACATGGTCTCGCAACGAGTCACTGCCATTCGCAATCTTTCGGCAGATCCTCGCGAATGCTTACGCGAACAGGATCTGCCGTCAGCATCCGTCAAGCCTTCCGATAGCGCGGTGCAGGCGTACCCGTCTGCGTCGCCGCGAACAACGCGGCGCGCGCCGCATCGTACTTCGCCCACAGGCTTTCGTCGGCGACCGACGGCCAGGTGACCGTTTCTCCGTTGTCGAGACCGGCCAGCGCAGAGTCGACCATGTCTTCCGCGCTCATCACGGTCTCTGGTCGAAGCGCGGACAGCGGCACGCCGGATACGCCTTCCGACCAGATTTCAGTCGCGGTCGACGCGGGCAGCACAACCTGCACCTTCACGCCAGTCTTCGCCAGTTCATCCTGAAGACCGCGCGTAAAAGCCAGCACATAAGCCTTCGTGCCGCTATAAACCGAGCTCACCGGCAACGAGTGGACAGCCAGCACCGAAGCGATGTTGATGATCACCCCGTCGTTGCGCGACAGAAATCCAGGCAGCACGGCGTGTGTCAGTCGCGTCAGCGACGTAATGTTCAGCGCCACCTGCGACGACGAATCGTTCAACGACGACTGCGCGAGCGGGCGCAGCCGGGCGAAGCCCGCATTGTTGACGAGCACATGCACGCTGGCATCGTTCGCAAGCACCGCTTCGACACTGGCGATGTCCGCATCCTTCTCGAGGTCGGCGACAAGAACCTGAACTTTGGCGCCGTGCGTCTCGGACAGCTTGCTCGACAACGCGGCGAGGCGGTCGGCACGCCGCGCGACCAGGATAAGGTCGTAGCCGCGCGCGGCCAGACGGTCAGCATAGACAGCGCCGATACCCGAGGATGCGCCGGTCACGACGGCGGTTTTCCTGGAAGTGGACATGCATTTCTCCGCTAAATTAAGTTGAGGGCTCAATTATTTGATTGAGGGCTCAAGTTTATAGCGATATCATTGGTACTTGTCAACGGTGCTGTACTCAACCATCCTTACGTCATGGGAAAGAAACGTGATGAAACGGCTGCCTCCGTAGCCGGCGTGGGCCGGGCGCCACGCGAAGAGAGGAGCCTTTTTGAGGATCTGGTGTGCACCAATACGTCGCTCAGGCGCGCGGCACGGCGCCTCGGTAATCTGTATGACGATGCGCTTGCGCCGTTAGGCCTGAAGGCAACGCAGGTTGGGTTATTGGCGGATATCGAACGGCTCGCGGCTGCTCGTGACCGTCAATGGCCTACCTTGCAGGATCTCGCGGGCAAGCTCGCGATCCAGATTTCGGCTGTGACGCATGCACTGCGGCCACTGATCCGAGATGGTCTGGTGGAATTGCGCACGGATGAGCAAGACAGACGGACAAAGCGCGCCGTTTTGACGGACGCTGGCACGGCCCGCCTGCACGAATCCATCGCCTATTGGGCAAAGGCAAACCAGCGCGTAGAACAGATATTGGGCCGCGATTCGGCTGCCAGCTTGCGCTCGCTCGCCGATCACGTGGCGTCGGATGCGTTCCTCGACGCGTATAACGATGGCCAGACTCGAGTTGCCAGGCGCTCCTAGTCACGCTCGTCCGCGAGTCGACGGCAAGGGTCGAGGTTGCGTGCTACCAGCCCAAAATCGACAAGACGTCAATTTGAGCGACTCCGGTGACCGTACTGGCCTTAAAACGGTCGTACGTTGCTGGCTGCCGACTGTCGCAAACTGGCCGCTTGCTGTCTATCGCGACGGGCCAAACTGCTTGCAGCATCACTGCGTTTCGTCCGTCACGGCGCGGCCGCTCCCTTCCCCATCGAGCTGGGCTCAAACGGTCTCGTTAGAGTGTTTTGGAAGGCGGAAACTTGCCAAACCCCGGACTCCTTCACGAATACTCGGAGGCTTAGCTCCCGATGTGCGGGCAGCGTCTGTCCCTCGAAATTTACGAGCCCCCTCAACTCGTTGTCAACGTGCACAAGAGCAACGTCTGGTCGAATAAACCGGATCGTTATGGCGCGAGTATCGAGTGATGCATTCCTTGCCCTTGTGCTCAGAATGGCCGCCAGCCCCTTTCGAATCTCTTCCCTTCCCTTTGCAACCTCGCCGCGGACACTGACGAAGTCGGCATCGGTGGTGTACATCCGGGTGGCCGCCTCGGCATCATGACTGTTGAAGCCCTGAGTCATCTCGGAAACGACACGCTTTATCGCCGCTTCGTCCTGAAGGTTACCTGTGCTCGGCACACCTGCATTCAGAGAGCAGCCGATACTGAAACTGATCGCCGCACCTGCTATCAGGGATGTTGACCATTTCTGTAGGCGTCTCACATTTTCCCCCTTAATTGAATCCCGGTGCGCCACCGAAGCGCACGTCAGCGGTCGAGGGGCATTGGTGACCACAACGACTGTGTTCAAGATTGTGCGCCAGCTATTCTTGCAGCGGTGAGTTCCACGCAGGGGGAAAGGGGGCGCTTCCCCGACCTATCGGGATACGGAAACCCCGGTGCCCGCGTTGCTTGCGGACACGGATGCCACCAATATGATCACGGCTGCGCCGGGCGGCCGAGCGCCGGTCACATGATCACGAGCGTAAGTCCGCTCTTCGAATTCAGCGGATATTCGAACGTCCGCGTGAAGGTCCTGCTGAACGTCTCTTGATGGCCGATTGCCGAAAATCGAGACTGGAGCGATGCGTGCCCAATGCAACCTCCCCGATTGGCGCAGTCGACCCGTGAGAGGCGATCGCCGCCCGCTGAGCAGTCGCTAGGTAGAGGTCTTGAAAGGGATATCAGGTGTGACTGGTAGGCGAAGCGGGATGAGGTCGACACCCCGGCGAGATCACTCACCGGGGGTCTTCCTCGCTACGACCTGGATCTACGTCGCAGAAGAACCACGACAACAGCGGGCAGCAAAAACGCCACCACCGGGGGCAGTCCGCCGTGCATCAGAACGCCAAAAGCGCCGATGATTGCCGTCATTCGCTGACCCAGGATGTCCGGAGTCGTTGATTTCGGTTGAGCCATAAGCCCTCCTATATTAACTTGCCACCTGTCTCTTGATGAGCCGGGAGGTAGCGTCCAGACTTTGCCGTCCTTTTCCCTTCAACGCAGTTGAGATGGCGACGGCAACCCGACTGCCCGGGTGCCGGGCCTCGCCTGAATGACGTGGCCGGGTCATTTGGTAAAGCAAATCAGCAGCCGGTCGGCTTAACCTAGAAGCAAGAGACCGTCAACGCTCTCCGCTAGGCGCTCACGGCGCGCCCCATCCCCTCCCGACGCTCCGCCTCCGCGTGCCCGCTCCCCGGCTTTTTCCCTGACCTCGACTCGTTTGCTGCCCTGCTTGCCGGGAATGAGGGACCCACCGCGCGCCACCGTTCACCGCTACCTCGGCCATGTCCCCGCGGACGGCCAGTCGTCCCGCGCCCTGTTCGGCCCAATTCGCCGGCAACTGGTCGCCTTCGCACGGTCGCGCCAGCAACCCAAGTGGCGGAGCTATTAAGCTTGCAGCGTCTGAGCAGAGCACCGCGGCGCCACCGTCGTTCGGGCCCAAAACGTGTTGCGTCATGCGCCGGTTCCCGATCCCCAAGTGGCCGATGGCATCAACTGGCTACCACGTCGGGTGGTGCGCGCGCTGGAGGCGGCAGACATCCGTACGCTTGCCGAACTGATGGTGCGGTTGCCGCGCCGACTCCCTGTTGGCATGCCCTCGCCGGGATAAGCCGGCTAGGCGCACGACACGTGGAAGCCTTCGTTGAAACGCACCCGGCCACAACGGCTCAAGCGCGGGCGCTAGCGTTTCAATCAACGGACCGCATCTTGGTCCCGGGGGAAGTGCTGAGTGTCCGAGGCGCTGCAGGGCGAGCGCCCTGTGGTGTTCCGTGTCGATCTCCTGTCGTGCAACCTTGTGTTCCCGGCCGCGCGTTGGGGAACGAGACTCCTTCCGGCGCCAGCACGACGTCCAACTCGCGTGTCACCGTCGCATCGGCTGTCAACAAAATCGCGAGGCACCTCGATTAGGTAGCGCCTTGAACGCAAGAAAGCGCCCGACTCGAACGCGCAGTCGCTGGAGTTTGACCAGCGCCCGAAGCCATCGTTGGCTGCTCGGCTCATTTTCAGTCCACGCCACCTCTTCACGTCGCTCAATTGTTTGTCGGCGTAAAAACCTCCCGCACAGACCGACATTCTCCTCCCTCTCGTCTTCAGTTCTCTAATCCTCTCTGCCCATCTCCGTCCCTCCGTGGACATTTCACAGGCTGTAAGTGGGTAGAGCAATCGATGACGCGCGGCGAGTTGTTTGTTCGTCAATGCGAAACCGACGCGTTGCCCGAAAGTCGGCGAAGTAAACAACACAACATCCATGCGACGTGGCGAACAAGAGCAGCTCGGTCCTTACGCTATTGAAGACACCAGTAAACAACGGATTGGCCACCGAGCGTACTAACGCTTTCGCCATTCGAGGCAACCGCTGAGGCCGAACTCGCAACCACCGAAATCTAAAGTTTTAGGAGACGGGGATATAAACACGCTCTCTTGACTGGACACCTTCCTCACTCAACGGAACAACGGTGTCTTCAGTCAATTCTTCTATTCAACTCAACACGATTGAACTTTTCGCAGGTGTGGGCGGCTTCAGACTCGGTCTTGAACGTGTCCACGGACACCCATTCTGCGTCACTCTTAGCAACCAATTCGAGCCCAGCCGCAAAGTGCAGCATGCAAGCAACGTCTATCGCGCACGGTGGTCCGGTGACGTGCATATAAACGAAGATATCGCCGCCGTATTGAATTCAGAAAGCGGGTGTCATCGGCACCTGTAAATTGATACACCGTCGGCACTGAGGAATTGATACACCTCGACAAAGGGATAATAGCCGCTTTAAGCGGCGATGATCTCGTACGAGGGATACATGCAGATCAGGATATTGCACAAGCAGGGCAAGAGCCTGCGTGCCATTGCTTGTGAGGTTGGCTGCTCCGTCAATACGGTGAGGAAGTATCTGGCGACGCAGGACGCGCCGACGTTTCGGCCCACGGCGACTCCGCGCGAGTCGATACTGAAACCGTTCGAAGCCTATCTTCGGGAACGGATTGCGTCAGCGGCGCCGGACTGGATTCCAGCGACAGTTCTGTGGCGCGAGATTCAGTCGAAGGGATTCGATGGCGGCGAGAGAATCGTGCGCAAGTTCGTTGCTGCGTATTTCGGACGAAGGTGACCGGCCGTTTCGGGATCGTGACCGGCGATTTCGGCAACGTGACCGGCCGTTTCGGGAACGTGACCGAACGGACCGGACGACAGGACTGGCGTTGCGCATGACATCAACCACGCGAGCTATGCTCGCCGGCTTTTGCCGGAGAAAGCATGCCCGCGCACCGGATGAACATGCGCATGATCAAGGACGTTTTACGACTTAAGTTCGACGGCGGTTTCTCGCATGATCGAATCGCCGCGTCGCTGGGCATTTCCAAGGGCGTGGTCACGAAGTACGTCGGACTGGCGGGTGCCGCCGGGCTGGATTGGGCGATCGCCTGTGATATGGACGAGGGCGAGCTCGAACGACGGCTTCTTGGCAAGCCCACCGGGCCCGCGGCCTATGCACAGCCCGACTACGGTCGCATTCATCAAGAGCTGCGCCGCAAGGGCG
The DNA here is from genome assembly GCF_964261745.1 of Caballeronia sp. S22. Classification (NCBI taxonomy): domain Bacteria; kingdom Pseudomonadati; phylum Pseudomonadota; class Betaproteobacteria; order Burkholderiales; family Burkholderiaceae; genus Caballeronia; species Caballeronia sp. S22. The sequence continues at coordinate 2,494,926 of NZ_OZ180035.1, forward strand.
TGACGCTGACGTTGTTGTGGGAGGAATATCAGGCGGAGTTCGCGAATCAGAAGACCTACCGTTACACGCAGTTCTGCGAGCACTATAAGGCGTTCGCGAAACGGCTGAAGCGCTCCATGCGGCAGATCCACCGTGCTGGCGAGAAGCTATTCGTCGATTTCGCCGGTCCCACGTTGTCGTTGACCACAGGGCGCCGCGCGCACATCTTCGTGGCCGCCATGGGTGCATCGAGCTACACATTCGCATGCGCCACGCCGGCCGAGACGATGGAGGACTGGCTGAGTGGTATCGCCCGCGCGCTGACCTTCTACGGCGGCGTTCCACAACTGATCGTGCCGGATTTTGTTCCCGGCAACAAAATCGAGGTTCTGTGCCCGCTGGCGTTATGTGGCGGAAAGCGCGGTGTTCCCGTGCTGAGGCGGCGGGGAGCGAATATTTGAGCACATAATTTGTTACAGCGAATTGAGCCATTCGAGGAGGGTTTTGTCGTCCTTCCAGGCGGTACGAGCTCGGGATCCCGTCGAAATACCAGAATTCACCGAACAGGCTGCCAATGCTTGAGCCTTGGCCTTTAACGTTAGCTCTGCGTATCGATTTGTAGTATCCACGCTGACGTGTCCGAGCCAGCCACGGATCACATTGATTTCGACACCGGATTCCAGAAGGTGGACCGCGGCGGTGTGGCGAAACAGGTGCGGGCTGACTCGCCGAGGCTGTGGGATGTCCGTGTCCCACAATGCAGCATGTCGTCGAACGATCTTGTAGATCCCGAAGCGAGTCAGGGGACGGTTTCGTCCTGCACAGAAGACGTAGCCGTCAGGCGACGTATGCTGCTCTGTGAGCAGTTGCTGAAGACCCTTAGCCGTATCCTCCCAGAGTGGGCAGATGCGCCACTTATCTCCTTTGCCGTGCAGATGAACCTTGGCTGGAGCGACGAAATCGAGATGCTCCATGCGAAGATCGGCGACCTCTTGTACACGGGCACCGGTGTTGTACAAAAAGAGCAATAGGATTCGATCTCGGAGTGCAAAGCGCCCCTGCTTTGGAAGAGAGCGAAACAGTGCTGTCACCTCATCATCCGCGAGATAGTGGGTGTCAGGCAATGCTGTCCGCTTGACAGGGATCGCGGCGACGCGCTGGCAGGCTGCAAGCATCTCCGGCACTCGCAGAGCGAGGTATGAGTAGAAGGTATTCAACGCCGCGCGTCTCTGGTTGCGGGTACGCACAGAATTGCCACGCTGCTGCTCCAGGTACTTCAGAAATGCAAGGACTTGGTCGAAGCCGAGGTCCTCGATGGTCAGAGATGCGATTGAACCGCCACGTCGTTCGGATACAAAGCACAGAAACAGGCGGACGGTGTCACGATAGCTTCGGATCGAACCTTGGCGCAACCCCTTCTGCACTGGAAGATGATCCGTAAAGAACGACTGTACCAATGGGCCGAGAGATGGTGTCATGATGAGATGACCTCCTGGAGGGTTGCTGCGGCGAATGCCTCGTAACGACGGTTCGCCTGCTCGAGCAGTGCAGGTGTCGTTGACAGATACACCGAGGTGGAGCTCACATCGGCATGGCCCATGAACGTTGAAAGCGCAAGAAGATTCGCCTGTGGATCAAGGCCGTCGCGGTACCAGCGGGTCAGCACGCCAACAGCGAAGGCGTGGCGTAGATCATGGAGATGCGGATTCGGAACACCCGGTGCAATGTCCAGATGCAGCTTTGGAACCAGAGCATGAAAGGTCTGACTTACGGTGCCCGGACTGACGGGCCGTCCTCCACGCAGGCTAAACAGCGGCGCCTCATCCGAGACTGCGCGCGCGTCGTCCATCTGACGTCGCTGCACATGCTCGTTGAGCAACGCTTCGAGCTTGGGACCGAAGGGAACGAGCCGGCTCTTATAAAACTTCGTTTCCCGAATGATTAGCAGCTGCCGCTCACGGTCAACATCCTTGATACGCAGTCGGCAGGCTTCTCCAACGCGCAATCCGAGCCCATATAGAACAGCAAAAAGAACGAAATAGGTACTGCCCCGTTCAATGGTGCTTCCGTTGTCGGGAAGCGCCTTGGCCAGAGCGAACAGCCTCCTGGCGTCTGCCGTATCAAAGATATACGGCGCCCGGTCATATCTCGATCGACGCGGTGGTGACTGCAAGGGTGTCGCGGCGAGACTGCCGCGATCGACGAGATACGAGAAGAACCGGCCTATCGTGCAACGTAGGTGGTTGTAGCTCCTCGGGCGCGATCGTGGACGCGAGAGCAGGAACTCATCCACCAGGGGCGGAGTCACTTCGGAGAGGCGACCAACGCGCTTCTGTAGAAGGTAGGCGTCGAGCAGAACGAGCGTCTTCTGTTCAACATCATAACGCCTTCCCAACGAACGTTTGTGAACGATGAACTGCTCAATATCCGGCCCAAGAAAACTCTGGAAAGACGTGTGGGGACTCATAGCACATCCTCCCCGTCGCCCTGTGCGACATTGCGGAGTTCCTCGATCGCGATCTTGCCGTAAATCTGGGTCGACGAAATGTTTCGGTGACCGATATAGTCTCCAATATGCTTAAGTGAAAAATGGGCGTTGAGCAAGTGCTGGACGCAACTGTGGCGCAGTACGTGGGATCCAGTCCGTGGAACGCTGACACCGGCCTTGCGGATGAAGTAAGCAGCCCGCGACACCACAGCCGCGGACTGGATCGGAGCGAGCGGTGCCGTCATGCGCATGAACACTTCACGATGCGTTGTCGCCGGCCGCCCATTCTTGAGGTAGTCGACGATTGCCGCTCCGGCTACCGCCGACAGCGGGTAAGTGGTCGTATTACCGGCCTTGCGGTCGCGGATTCTGAAACGCTCGTTGCGCCAGTCAACATCGTCCAGGGAGAGTGCAGCAACTTCACAGGCCCGAAGCCCGTATGTCGCGAGCAGCAACAGCATCGCGTAGTCGCGCTTACCACAGGGCGAACGTCGATCAACGCTCGCCAGGATGCGCTCAACCTGATCCCAGGCGATCGATCGGGGAATGCCTGCGTATCGATACGATTGGGGAAACTCGACCAGCGAACTCAGGTCTCTGGAGACGACTCCTTCACGATACAGGTATCGCAGAAAGACTCGCAGTGTTCCACAGGCATTGCGAAGCGTGGTCCAGGCAACCCGTGGACCATACTCGGTGATGAAGCCGCTGATCACGGTCGGCGACACAGCGCGTAGACCGATGCCGTTGCGATCGAGGTAGGTTGCGAACTGTCGAAGGTGGAAGCGGTACTGGTAAATCGTACGCGGCCGGAGGCCCTTCTCCTCGACAAGGTAAGCCAGGAACTCCGGCGCCTGCCGCTCGAACGGATTCTCTGGCTTATGCGGGCGACCCGGACCAACGTAACCGTCAATTGCCAGTTGCAGCATCTGGCAAACGGGATTGCGTATCTCATGGGCCAACCTGCTTCTTCTGGAAGCGCACCGTCCACGCCCTCGTCGGCGAATCGAGGCTTGCACAAACGGTTCGACGTGGTCGCTTAGCTGCACCAATTCGTTCGCGCCGTGCGTCTTAGCGAACTCGCCGAATTCGACCAGAACCGGAACGCGGTGCAGCACGCTGCGGGGTGTATAGCCGTGCTCTGCCATCCAGTTGACGTACTGCTCGATCGCCGGAGCGATCCACGAAGCCCGGATGCGATCAACGCTCGCGGGACGAACATAATAGTTCTCGAGCATGACAATCTCCCAAGGAAAGTGGGAAGATCAACATGCCACGACGACTCGTTATGTTGCCAGTGAGGCAACAAAATGGCCCGCGGTCGCTACTTCCAAAAGAAAGGGCCACATAACGCCAGCGGGCACAGAAGCCGGACAACCCGCGCGCGATGATCGCCGACCCCGACCGTTACGAGCCGCGCGCGGGCGACACCGTGCTGGACTTCGCGCGTCACTACGGCACCTCATTTCTGCCTGCACGCGTTTATCGCCCGCAGGATAAACCGAAGGTCGAAGTGGCGGTTCAGGTGGTCGAACGTTGGATCATGGCGCGCTTGCGTCATCGCCAGTTCGAGTCGGTCCAGTCGGTGGACGACGCGATCCGCCCGCTACTGAAGAACTTGAACGAGCGCCCATTTCAGAAGCTGCCGGGATGCCGCGCAAGCGCGTTCACCGAACTGGACGCGCCGGCCCTGCAACCGCTGCCGGCGCAGCCGTATGAGCTAGCGCGGTTCAAGGCAGTGACGGTTCACATCGACTATCACATCGAGATCGATAAACATCGCTACAGCGTCCCGCACGCGCTTGTCGGACTCAAGCTCGATGCGCGCATCACAGCGGGTGCCGTCGAGTTGTTGCATCGCGGTCGCCGTGTGGCCAGCCATGCCCGCAACGATCGCGTGGGAGGCTACACCACCGTCGTCGAGCACATGCCGGCGGCACACCGCGCCCATCTCGAATGGACTCCGCAGCGGCTTATCCACTGGGGTCAGCAGATTGGCGGCGCCACCGGCGCGCTCGTCGCGCGGCTTCTGCAGGAACAGCGCCATCCCGAGCACGGCTATCGGGCATGCCTTGGGTTGCTTTCGCTCTCACGTCGCTATGGTCGCGACCGTCTCGAAGCGGCATGTGCGTTGGCGCTCGAATTGGGTGTGCATCGTTACCGCCACGTGCGCGACATCCTGGTCAACAACCGCGACCGCGCGGCAGCGACCACGCCTGCCGAATGGGTCAGTCCGAGTCACGCGCATGTACGCGGCCCCAGCTACTATCAATAAGGAGAATCGGTCATGATGATGCACCAAACCTTGACGCAACTACGCACCCTGAAGCTGGACGGATTCGCCAACGGATTGGAAGAGCAGCTGACGCAACCCGGCACTGCGGCTCTGAGTTTCGAGGAACGCCTGTCGTTGCTGGTCGACCGGGAAGCAAGTTGGCGCGATGATCGTCGCCGCACCCGACTGCTCAAACAAGCACGCCTAAAGTATCCCCAGGCCGCCATCGAAGATCTCGACACTCGCGCTGGTCGAGGCGTGGACCCGCGTTCGCTCACAAGCCTGGCTCTCGGCGACTGGGTAGAGTCGGGATACAGCCTGCTCATAAGCGGTCCAACCGGCGCAGGGAAATCATGGCTCGCTTGCGCCCTCGCGCAGTATGCCTGCCGACGCGGACACTCCGCGTTGTACCTACGTGTGCCGCGCCTCGGCGAGGAACTGCGCGTCCTCCACGGCAACGGCGGCTTCACCAAATGGTTGCTGCAGGTTGCTCGCGTTGATGTTCTCCTGCTGGACGACTGGGGGATGGCTCCGCTCGACGCGATGGTTCGAAACGATTTGCTCGAGATGATTGACGACCGATCTGCCGGCAAAGCCACGATCGTGACCAGCCAGCTACCAATCGAACACTGGCATGGCTGGATAGGCGACGAGACGATCGCCGACGCAATGCTAGATCGCCTCATGCAGCGTCATCACCGCATCAAACTGACGGGCGAATCTCTCAGAAAACCATCTACGACGCCCAGCGTGCTGGAACCAGAACTCGACCAAAACTAGCAAGGAAATCTACAATCAATACCGCGCAACGCCTGACCCTGCCGAATCGGTCACGTTCCCGAAATCGGCGGTCACGTTCGCCGAAATACGCAGTTGCCACATTGCGGCCTGTACCGGTGCCCGATCCTTTGGTGCGATTCGAGACTGCTGCGGGCGATCAGATGCAGGTCGACTGGGTCGAGTTCCGCAGACGCAAAGGAGCGAATCTGTTCGCATTCGTGGCCACTCTCGGCTATAGCCGTGCGACCTACGTCGAATTCGTTTCCGACATGCGGCTCGATACTTTGCTGAGGTGTCACGTCAACTGTTTTAACTGGTTCGGCGGTGTGCCGCGCCGTGCGCTCCTCGATTTTGTTGCCGGGAACAAAATCGGGCTTCTGTGCCCGCTGGCGTTATGTGGCCCTTTCTTTTGGAAGTAGCGACCGCGGGCCATTTTGTTGCCTCACTGGCAACATAACGAGTCGTCGTGGCATGTTGATCTTCCCACTTTCCTTGGGAGATTGTCATGCTCGAGAACTATTATGTTCGTCCCGCGAGCGTTGATCGCATCCGGGCTTCGTGGATCGCTCCGGCGATCGAGCAGTACGTCAACTGGATGGCAGAGCACGGCTATACACCCCGCAGCGTGCTGCACCGCGTTCCGGTTCTGGTCGAATTCGGCGAGTTCGCTAAGACGCACGGCGCGAACGAATTGGTGCAGCTAAGCGACCACGTCGAACCGTTTGTGCAAGCCTCGATTCGCCGACGAGGGCGTGGACGGTGCGCTTCCAGAAGAAGCAGGTTGGCCCATGAGATACGCAATCCCGTTTGCCAGATGCTGCAACTGGCAATTGACGGTTACGTTGGTCCGGGTCGCCCGCATAAGCCAGAGAATCCGTTCGAGCGGCAGGCGCCGGAGTTCCTGGCTTACCTTGTCGAGGAGAAGGGCCTCCGGCCGCGTACGATTTACCAGTACCGCTTCCACCTTCGACAGTTCGCAACCTACCTCGATCGCAACGGCATCGGTCTACGCGCTGTGTCGCCGACCGTGATCAGCGGCTTCATCACCGAGTATGGTCCACGGGTTGCCTGGACCACGCTTCGCAATGCCTGTGGAACACTGCGAGTCTTTCTGCGATACCTGTATCGTGAAGGAGTCGTCTCCAGAGACCTGAGTTCGCTGGTCGAGTTTCCCCAATCGTATCGATACGCAGGCATTCCCCGATCGATCGCCTGGGATCAGGTTGAGCGCATCCTGGCGAGCGTTGATCGACGTTCGCCCTGTGGTAAGCGCGACTACGCGATGCTGTTGCTGCTCGCGACATACGGGCTTCGGGCCTGTGAAGTTGCTGCACTCTCCCTGGACGATGTTGACTGGCGCAACGAGCGTTTCAGAATCCGCGACCGCAAGGCCGGTAATACGACCACTTACCCGCTGTCGGCGGTAGCCGGAGCGGCAATCGTCGACTACCTCAAGAATGGGCGGCCGGCGACAACGCATCGTGAAGTGTTCATGCGCATGACGGCACCGCTCGCTCCGATCCAGTCCGCGGCTGTGGTGTCGCGGGCTGCTTACTTCATCCGCAAGGCCGGTGTCAGCGTTCCACGGACTGGATCCCACGTACTGCGCCACAGTTGCGTCCAGCACTTGCTCAACGCCCATTTTTCACTTAAGCATATTGGAGACTATATCGGTCACCGAAACATTTCGTCGACCCAGATTTACGGCAAGATCGCGATCGAGGAACTCCGCAATGTCGCACAGGGCGACGGGGAGGATGTGCTATGAGTCCCCACACGTCTTTCCAGAGTTTTCTTGGGCCGGATATTGAGCAGTTCATCGTTCACAAACGTTCGTTGGGAAGGCGTTATGATGTTGAACAGAAGACGCTCGTTCTGCTCGACGCCTACCTTCTACAGAAGCGCGTTGGTCGCCTCTCCGAAGTGACTCCGCCCCTGGTGGATGAGTTCCTGCTCTCGCGTCCACGATCGCGCCCGAGGAGCTACAACCACCTACGTTGCACGATAGGCCGGTTCTTCTCGTATCTCGTCGATCGCGGCAGTCTCGCCGCGACACCCTTGCAGTCACCACCGCGTCGATCGAGATATGACCGGGCGCCGTATATCTTTGATACGGCAGACGCCAGGAGGCTGTTCGCTCTGGCCAAGGCGCTTCCCGACAACGGAAGCACCATTGAACGGGGCAGTACCTATTTCGTTCTTTTTGCTGTTCTATATGGGCTCGGATTGCGCGTTGGAGAAGCCTGCCGACTGCGTATCAAGGATGTTGACCGTGAGCGGCAGCTGCTAATCATTCGGGAAACGAAGTTTTATAAGAGCCGGCTCGTTCCCTTCGGTCCCAAGCTCGAAGCGTTGCTCAACGAGCATGTGCAGCGACGTCAGATGGACGACGCGCGCGCAGTCTCGGATGAGGCGCCGCTGTTTAGCCTGCGTGGAGGACGGCCCGTCAGTCCGGGCACCGTAAGTCAGACCTTTCATGCTCTGGTTCCAAAGCTGCATCTGGACATTGCACCGGGTGTTCCGAATCCGCATCTCCATGATCTACGCCACGCCTTCGCTGTTGGCGTGCTGACCCGCTGGTACCGCGACGGCCTTGATCCACAGGCGAATCTTCTTGCGCTTTCAACGTTCATGGGCCATGCCGATGTGAGCTCCACCTCGGTGTATCTGTCAACGACACCTGCACTGCTCGAGCAGGCGAACCGTCGTTACGAGGCATTCGCCGCAGCAACCCTCCAGGAGGTCATCTCATCATGACACCATCTCTCGGCCCATTGGTACAGTCGTTCTTTACGGATCATCTTCCAGTGCAGAAGGGGTTGCGCCAAGGTTCGATCCGAAGCTATCGTGACACCGTCCGCCTGTTTCTGTGCTTTGTATCCGAACGACGTGGCGGTTCAATCGCATCTCTGACCATCGAGGACCTCGGCTTCGACCAAGTCCTTGCATTTCTGAAGTACCTGGAGCAGCAGCGTGGCAATTCTGTGCGTACCCGCAACCAGAGACGCGCGGCGTTGAATACCTTCTACTCATACCTCGCTCTGCGAGTGCCGGAGATGCTTGCAGCCTGCCAGCGCGTCGCCGCGATCCCTGTCAAGCGGACAGCATTGCCTGACACCCACTATCTCGCGGATGATGAGGTGACAGCACTGTTTCGCTCTCTTCCAAAGCAGGGGCGCTTTGCACTCCGAGATCGAATCCTATTGCTCTTTTTGTACAACACCGGTGCCCGTGTACAAGAGGTCGCCGATCTTCGCATGGAGCATCTCGATTTCGTCGCTCCAGCCAAGGTTCATCTGCACGGCAAAGGAGATAAGTGGCGCATCTGCCCACTCTGGGAGGATACGGCTAAGGGTCTTCAGCAACTGCTCACAGAGCAGCATACGTCGCCTGACGGCTACGTCTTCTGTGCAGGACGAAACCGTCCCCTGACTCGCTTCGGGATCTACAAGATCGTTCGACGACATGCTGCATTGTGGGACACGGACATCCCACAGCCTCGGCGAGTCAGCCCGCACCTGTTTCGCCACACCGCCGCGGTCCACCTTCTGGAATCCGGTGTCGAAATCAATGTGATCCGTGGCTGGCTCGGACACGTCAGCGTGGATACTACAAATCGATACGCAGAGCTAACGTTAAAGGCCAAGGCTCAAGCATTGGCAGCCTGTTCGGTGAATTCTGGTATTTCGACGGGATCCCGAGCTCGTACCGCCTGGAAGGACGACAAAACCCTCCTCGAATGGCTCAATTCGCTGTAACAAATTATGTGCTCAAATATTCGCTCCCCGCCGCCTCAGCACGGGAACACCGCGCTTTCCGCCACATAACGCCAGCGGGCACAGAAGTACGACAATATGAAGACCGTTGTCATCGAGCGGGATGCATACGGTCCGAAGCAGCACCGCTTCCAGCCGGGGTTTCTCGACTTCGCCCGGCACTACGGGTTTCAGCCCCAGCTCTGTCGGCCCTATCGCGCGAAGACCAAAGGCAAGGTCGAACGGATGAACGGATATTTGCGCCGCAGTTTTTACGTTCCGCTGGCCGCTCAGTTCAAGGCGGCCAACGTCAAACTGGACGTGACGACCGCCAACACTGAAGTCTGGCGTTGGCTACGCGAAGTTGCGCATGTCCGGATACATGGAACGACCCGGTTGAAGCCAGGCGAGCAACTGCTTGTTGAGCAGAAGGCCTTGCAGAGCGTGCCGCCACCGTATCCGGCGCTGTTACCAGCAACGACACCGGCGAGCGGACAGGAGTTGCGCGAGCGATTCCACGACTGGCTGTCTCCGCTGCAGCACCCCCTGTCCGTGTACCACCAGCTGATTCGGGTTGCCGCATGAACATCGCACACGAACGCGTGGCGCAGCTATGCGCCCAATTGAAGCTCACGACCATTGCAGACGCGCTGCCACACCTGGCGCAAAAAGCAATCGCCGACGAGGTGAACCTGACAGAGTTTCTCGAATCGGTACTAAAGGCCGAGCACACAGCGCGGCTCGTCAGACAGCGCGCGACGTTTGCGCGCCTGGCAGGCTTCCCGACGATCAAGACCCTCGACGGCTTCGACTTCGCGGCAGCCAGCGGTGTGCCCAGATCTCAGGTCCAGGAGCTGGCGAGTCTGACGTTTCTGGAGCGCAACGAGAACATCGTACTGCTCGGTCCGAGTGGCACAGGCAAAACGCACATTGCAATGGCACTGGGTTATGCAGCAACGCAAGCTGGGATCAAGGTGCGCTTCATCACCGCAGCGGACCTGCTGATGATACTGACCACGGCACATCGACAGAATCAGCTGGGAGACGCGCTAAAACGATTCGTCAACCCGTACAGGCTGTTGATCATCGATGAGATCGGATACCTGCCGATGAGCCGTGAGCAGGCCAACCTGTTCTTCCAGGTGATCGCCAAACGATACGAGCGCGGCAGTCTGATCGTGACCAGCAACCTTCCGTTCGGGCAGTGGGACCAGACGTTCGCCGATTGTGGCGCGACAATCCGGATGAGAGACGCGCGACAATCAAGTTGAGAATGTCGCGGCAGAAATGATGATGCCGATGTTGATTGACGCTGGCAAGCGTTTATTGATTGACGCGCGGCGTTGATTGACGCGGGCGAGTGGGTGTCGCGCGACAATCAAGCTGAAGCCACCAGTCGTTTTGGATTGCTGTGTAATGGTGACGCCGCAGGTATTCTGGCTGCGCGACAATCAGGATGAGAATGTGTTGGCGTGGAAGATGATGCCGGAGTTGATTGACGCCGGCTAGCTTTGCCTACGAGCCGCGCGTCAATCAGGATGAGAACAGTGGGTCATTCGGTGAGGTCGATGCCGTGCTGATCCTCCTGTGTCGGTGGCACGCCAACGTTCTTTGGGGTCGCTCTACTGGCCGGGCGTCCCGGTCCCTGCTGCTTGCGCTGCAGGGCAGTACGGCGACGGTAGCTTTCGACATTCAGCTCAAAGATGGTCGAGTGATGTACCAGCCGGTCGACGGCGGCCACCGTCATGGCCCGGTCGGGGAAGACCTTGTCCCATTCGCCGAATGGTTGATTTGCTGTTATGCAAAGAGAACGGCGCTCATACCTAGCGCTGATGAGCTCGAACAGCACCGACGTCTCTGCCTGATCCTTGCTGACATATGCGAAATCGTCCAGGATGACCAGGTCGAAGCGATCCAGCCGGTTGATGGCTGACTCCAGCGCGAGCTCGCGGCGCGCGAGCTGCAACCGCTGCACGAGGTCGGTAGTGCGAGCGAAGAGGACCTTCCAGCCCTTCTCCAGCAGGCTCAGTCCAATGGCCGACGACAGGTGGGATTTGCCACCCCCACTCGGCCCCAGAAGAATCAGGTTGGTGCCGTTACGCAACCAGCCATCGCCCGCGCAAAGCGCCGAGACGTGCGCGCGGGATACCATCGGCACCGCGTCGAAATCGAAGTTCTCCAGTGTCTTGCCCGGCAGCAGCTTGGCGTCCCTGAGGTGACGTTCGACTCGGCGTCGATCGCGCTCGGCGATCTCGTGTTCGGCCAGCGCCATCAGCAGGCGCGCTGCCGGCCAGCCTTCCGTGTCGGAGCGCTCGGCAAAGCTGGACCAGATCTGCTTGATGGCGGGCAGCCGCAAATCGTTGAGCAGCAGCGACAGGCGGGTGGCGTCGATGTCGAGACTCATGCCGTCACCTCCGTTGCCATGTCGTCAAGCAGGGCTTCGTAGTCGCTCAGCGGTGCTAGCTGGACGTTCACCTCCGGCATGCTGTTCGTGCGCTTCGCTTCGAAACGCGAACGCAGTGCGTCCAGGTCGGGTAACTGTCCATCGTCCAGGCACTGCTGCAGCGCCTGGGCCAGTTGCGCTTCGCAGTTGTGCTCGTGGGCCAGGCTGAGCAGTTCAACCGTGGTCCTGCATGCCTGACGCTCCGGGAGCTGCTCGAGCAGGCGATCGAAGGTCAGTCGATACGCCTCGCGCGGAAAGACCTGATCGCGATAGACCAGGTTGAGCAGCGCCATGGGCTTGCGGCGCAGCGCGTGGATGATGTGCCGGTAGTTGATGACGTGGCCGTGCTTGCCATTGGGACCCGCACGGCCGCGCTGTAGTGTCATCAGGGCCGTACTGCCCAGAAACAGCTCCAGCCGGTCGTCGTACAGGCGCACGCGCAGGTGATGGCCGATCAGCCGGGACGGGACGGTATAGAACACCTTGCGCAGGACGAAGCCGCAGGTGGTCGTGACGTATACGCGCGTTTCCTCGTAGTCACACGTACGCTGGGCCGGAAGCGGCTGAAGCAGTGCCCGCTCGGCCTCAATGCGTTTGCCATTACGCGCGTTGATGCGACCGACGATCTCGTCGATGAAGCAGCGATAGAAACCGAGATTGTCGAAGTCGCGACTGCCGCGCAGAAGCAACGCATCACGCACTGCGCTCTTGAGGTGGCCATGAGGGCTCTCGATGGAGCCGTTCTCGTGGGCAACGCCACGGTTGTTGCGTGTGGGCTGCATGCCGTAGTGGGCGCACAGTGCATCGTAACGCGTGGTCAGATCCTTGCGCGCGTCGGCATCGAGATTGCGGAACGCCGCCGACAGGCTGTCGCTGCGGTGCTCGCGCGGCGCGCCCCCGAGTGCCCAGATGGCATTCTGCAGCCCTTCAGCCAGCGCGACATAGCTCTCGCCGCCGAGAATGACGTGAGCGTGCTCAAAGCCCGAGCAGGCCAGCCGAAAGTGATAGAGGCGGTGGTCAAGCGCGACACCCGCCACGGTGACGCCCAGGCTGTCCATCTCTGTGAAGTCGGACAACCCGAGACGACCGGGTTCGTGAACCTGACGGAACATAACGTCATGCTCCTCGCCATGGAGTGCGCGCCAGTCGCGAATACGGCGCTCCAGTGTGCGGCGCACGTTGCCCGGGAGGTCGGGATGGCGCCGAAGCATCTCGTCCAGTACGGCTATAGGCCGGATGCCGGGAGCGGACTGGAGCAGCGGCACGATGTCGGTGTCAAAGATTGCCGCCAGGGGATCGGGACGGCGACGCGCACGTGGCGCCTTCTTCTGCGATGGCAGTCGCCGGTCCTGATCGATGCGATACCCCGTGGCGGCGCTGAACCCGGCGCGCGCAGCCGCTTGAGCTGGTCCTTCCTTGAGTCTGTACTTCATGTAGAGCCTCATCTGATGGTCGTTGATGTGTCGGCCGGGCAACTCAGCCTCCCTTCGCTACATGGAAGAGCTGTTCATACCCGATTTACCGCGACCACCGACAAGGCACCCCGGTAGCGGGGTGAACTCCTCGGCGCGGCGTTGCGGCAGCGGTTCCGGGCTACGCCCTCCACCGCTGCCGCAACGCCAGTACTCTCATCCTGATCGACGCGCTGCTCTCATCTTGTTTGACGCGCGGCAGCCGATGACGCAACGCTCACTGCTGCCATGCTCGACAGGCTATTGCATCACGCTCACGTCGTGACAATCCAGGGCGAGAGCTATCGACTACGCGACAAGCGGCGCGCCGGACTGGTTATGAAGAGATCGACTACAGCAAAGGAGAACGCCGCCAACGGAATGCGGTCGGCACCGCAATAACACTACAACCCGGTGTATCAAATCTGAAGTGCCGATGCCGACAGAAACTGTATCAATTCCTGAGTGCCGTTGACACGGGCGAACAGCTATTCGGGAAGCCTGTCCCGACGTTGTAGTTGGAGGCTTCCCCTGCCAGGACTATTCTGTCGCCAAACCGCTGTCAAAGTCACACGGTATCGAAGGCAAGAAGGGCGTGCTGTGGTGGTCCATTGCCCAGTTGCTTAAACAGCGCCTCGTTGATGGCGAGCCTGTGAAATATCTCATCCTCGAAAACGTCGACCGCCTGATTTCTTCATCAGCAGCGTGCCGTGGACGCGATTTTGCAATGGTCTTGTCGACCTTATACCAGCTCGGCTATGCAATGGAATGGCGAGTGGTGAATGCAGCGGACTATGGTTTCGCGCAACGGCGACGACGCACATTCATGGTTGCCTACCATGAGAGCACGAACGTCTTTAAACGCACGAAGCTCAAACTGAGTCAGACTTCCTCCGGGTGGTTTGAGCAGTCGATGCTGACACGGGCCTTCCCGGGCAGTCTCGAGAATACTTTCGACGGAGCAGCACCGGCGTACCGTCTCCGCGACGACCCGTTCAAGGAGCAGATGTCGTATCGCCCTCTCTCTAACGAAAAGAGCAGGTTCAAAAGTGCAGGCTTCATGCTCGACGGTAACGTCTGGAGCGCACATGTTGCGCCCACTGAAATCAGCGACTTCGCTGAGTTCACTGGCTACAAAGATGCACTTACATTGGGTGATGTCGTCCGCAAAACCGGACCGGTTCCAACGAGTTTCTACTTTTCGGATACCGACAGGGTCAAGTGGATGGCAGCAAAAGCGGCGAAGAAAACGCTACGAGTCAAGGACGGCTTCGAATACGAATACTCCGAAGGTTCCATGGCTTTCCCCGACTCACTCGACCGCCCCTCAAGAACAATCATCACATCCGAAGGAGGAACGACGCCCACGCGGACTAAACATGTTGTGGCAGGTTCGTCCGGCAGGCTGCGCCGGCTCACGCCCGAGGAACTCGAAGAGCTGAATGGCTTCCCGCGCGGTTTTACAGAACTCCCGTGCGTCAGCGATGCGATGCGCGCGATGCTGATGGGCAACGCACTCGTGGTCGGATTGGTAACGAGAATCGGTGAGGCGCTTTTTCATGCCCACGTCGATTCGGCTCCAGACTGACAGTAATCGCAGACGGGGAAGAGCTTCTTCCAACTAGCGCCCTACGCCTCCATGCATTTCGCGCATGGAGGCTCTTTGGACAACTGCGAGAGTGCGCCATCATCCGGCAAGCCAGTGATTCAAGGGCAGTCGGCCATAATTCGCGTGGTCTCTGCGGTCGACTAAGCCGTTGATTCGCCTGTGTCGGTCACGAAAGACCCCTAGAGTCTAAGGTCCGCGACAAGGAACACCACGGCAACCTCGCGGCGCTCGACACTGTACGTCGCTATATACCCAATTGTTTCGAAATTGGGGGGCTCTAAAATCTCGCAGCCGCGGTATATAAGGCCGGGAGGAACCTCATGTTCGAGCATGTGTCGGATGTAGTCGAGCAGAGGTTTGAGCTTCTTCGCGTACGAGTAGGTGACGTGAAAATAGAGATCGCAGACACCGTACGACAAGAGTTTGTCGAAATGCTTTTTAGTATAGGTCCGATCCAACCCCGAGCAGACAAGCGCCTCATAGATCGATACTTCTTGACCAGCTACCCGGATAACGGCGTCCCGCTCACCGGGATTGCCGCTTCCTGTTGATCCACCGAGCGACTGGTCAGCTACGTGCCACTTGACCACCGCGAGTGAAGCCTGCAGCACCTCACGCACGGCAGTGTTGAGGTCGTTCTCAAACCGTGCCTCGTCCTCTAAATTTTTCCGGTCACGAAGCATTGCTGCCATGTGTTGAAGAGTGGCGACCGCGCGCGAGACCTGCCGTACTAGATAACCCCGAACCCCGCGCCCCGGCGGCCCCAGAACGTCACCAACTTGGGAAGGCGGAAGCTCCGTCAACTGCTGCAAAGCTGCTCGGATGGATGAAATCGGGTCCACTGCGACTGATGCCGACAGAACACTGGGCAACGCATCGCCAATCTGGAGGTCGCTCTTGAGGGCAATAAGGCTCTTGTCGCTGCCGAACTCTGAAATGGCCGCGTCCAATATCGCCATCGCCTCGCCCTTGAACCCCATCTCGAACTTTGCGAGTACAACCATGACTTCGAGGTCTGGGCTTCGCTTCTCTCGCCGTCGAGCAGCGACACTTTCTAAAGAATCCTCTGGTCTTTCCAAAGCAAGCAAGAGCAGGGCACGGTTAGCGAGCAGGCTGCTACTGGCCAGCTTCTCGTTCGCGTTGACCGCAAGATTGATTTCCGCAAGCAGGCTTTCGCCGGTCACCTTGTCCGCTGCGGCCAACGGATGAAGGGTTGGCCCCATAAGCTGCTGAATAGCGATTGCGAAAACGTTCTCTTTGTATGCAGAGGCCGCACCAGGACGCCCTGCGAGGCGCTCCAGCACGAGCCGAGCACCTGCGAGATTGCCATCCGGCCGCAGCAGTTGCGAAGTCGCCCGGTAGAAGTCTAGGGTATCTTGCGCTTGTCGCGTCGCGGCCTCGTCCAACGTCGGAGGGACAATCGCAGCATCGAGTGCCGTCCAGTTCTTCTCCTTCAAAAGCAGTTGAAGTCCGACTCCAAAAAGACCAAGCCTGTACTGTGCTGGCGCTCGCTCCAAGTCCTGTCGAGCTTCATCCAGGTGCTCGCGGGCAAGTCCGAATTCGCCAGCGGCCAGCAATGATTCGATGCGGTTCTGCAGCTCGGGCCAAGTCCAAAGCGTCGAAGCCTCCCCCGGCTTCAACTGCCGCAACCTCGCTTGGATGCCCGGCTTCGCCGTTGCGGGCAGGTGTTGGCAAAGCTCAGCAAGTAGCACCGGATCGTCTGACCGGGCAAAAGCCTGCAGCATGGCTTCCTTACGACTGTCGTCTAGCCGACGCCATGCGGATGTAAGGTCTTGCGCTGGCGAGCCTTCTTCACGTCCGAGAAAGCGCCTTGGGCTGTATCTGTCGGTAAGCGCTCCAACCCGCCCTTTCTCGGCATGCTCAATGACGCTACGCGAAATGAGCGCTTGCAAAGCGTCGCAAAGCTCCGTCGGCACGACTTCATCGCGCCATCCGGCCATGGCGCGCGCAAGCAATCGCACGTGCCGCCTCAGGGTTTGAGCGATTGAAGCGCTTAGGGATAGCCTCTCATCTTCTGGCGTTTCTCGCAGCAGCTTTGCGTTATCAAATGGAATTAACAGCGCATCTCGGTCGGACGCTGCTTGAGCGAATGCAGTCGCGATGAGGCGCGCTGCCAGTTCTGCGGGCAAGTCGGATGCGTCCGTCCAATCCAGATGCAGATCACGCGCAAATTTTGAATACAGCGCGACAATTGGGAAAGCATCGATCCGTGGCGCCGCCGAAAGGCAGTTCAGTCCCTCGAGCACTCCCGCAAACCGTGCACGGGGCACGTTGTCCTCGTAGGCCGCTTGGTCGACGAGGTGCGTCAGCACCGCGTATTGAAGTTCTTCCTCCTGCCTGGAGACCATCCCGAGAAGTTGTCGCCCAACGAGACTCCTCGAATCTGCAACTGCTCTCATGCTGCCAGCGCCACCGGCATAGCACCAAGTTACCAACGACGCACATTCCTCGAGGTCGAGGGTCCCCTCATCTAGTTGGTAGGCTAGCAGCGATAGAGCGTCTTGAACCGCAAACGCCTTGGTCTGGGCTTCGCGGCTCACACTGCGGTCACTTGGCCGCCCTGACTTCGGCTGCCACTCGATGGCTAATTTGGCAGCCAAGCAGGCGGCCCGCCGGTGCATAAGCATGTCGACCAGAAGCGCCGGCACTGCATCGACTCGAAATAGGAACTGCTGTAACGCCATCGGGTGGTCGGCTGCGAACGTCAAGACCGTCGACGCTGCGTCCGTGATTCCCGGCCCAATATCCGTCTTCTCGAGCTCGGAGCAAAGCACGCCAAACGCAAAGCTGACCGAGTTCGCGCCGAGCCGGCCCATCATGAGATGTTCGACCTCGGGCCATTTCAGCCAGTCGACCAGAGACACCAGTGTCCGCGGCGGCGCCGTCCTCGGCTGCCTAAAATACCGCAGTCGGTCTTCTGGGATCGCAAACGTGTTTTCGAGCTCCTCTTTGTAGCGCTCAACATCATCGTTCCAGCCACGCCAAAGGGACTGGCGCTGCAAGACGCGATGAGCCGCTTCACGGCAATACCGCATCTCGATAGGCTTCCAGTTATTGTCCCATCTGCCGGCCGTTCCGAGGACGTTGCACCACGCAGACCACTCCAAGAATGCACTGTCGATCGCCTCAGCCTCAGCTTCTTGCAATGCCGCCGAATTCCCGCCGTCGCTTTCTATAGAAGACACTGCATACAACGCGTTGCCGTAATCATCCGAGGCACGAGTTAGCGGCTTCGGGCACAGCCGCTGCCACATCCGGCCTGCAAGCCAACCCGAGGTTTTATTACCAAGAAACTGCCGGTCGAACCAGTCTTCGGCTAGCATCCTAGCTGCAAGCGCTTGGGCGTCCGGAGGCGGCGTCTCAGACTTCGCAACGAGCCGGGCCTTGCTGAGCGTCGTCAGAAACGTCTTTGTACTCGGACTCGGGTAAGTTATGTGCGGCGACGTTCCTAACGGCGTATGTTGCACAATCCAACGTGCACCATCGAAGTACACCCAGCCCAAACGCACGAGGTCGTCAAACGACGGGCCGCCGTCTGCAATGCGTTGAATTGATTCGTCCCAGATCTTGGCGATGTCGTCTGCGGCGCCCGGATACTCCAGTCGGTAGTGCTCGGACAAGTCGAGAAGGCTCAGCTCGTCGACCATTTCGTCCTGCCCAATGCTAGGGGGCATGTGACGCGAACGCGACAACCAACGGTCAAACATCCGCCTCAGCTCGAGGCGCACCTGCATCGGGGCCCACATTCCTTCCATCGGACGTAGCTCTTCAAATCCTGCCACCACATCTCCTATCTGACGATCCCGCCAAGCATCTTATGCCACGAAGCAGCCGTACTGTTCGCCCTTAATCGGTCATAGACTGAGCTGATGCCGAACAGTCCACTCCGGTCCGTGGAATATACCCGCCGATGACGCGCCGAAATCGGCTCGCTGCCGCTACACATTATCTCTAAGTTGAAATCGAACCAGTCGGGCATGGTGCCGGAATCCCAATCAACACCCGACGCCTGCTACCACGTAATCCTTCCCCCTCGAAGCCGTCGAATCAGCTCATCCCGATTCGCGAGCCGCACCTCTCGGCCTCAATATCCGGTCCAGCGTGTCACGACATCCGTGAGCTCGTCGTCTGAAAGGGGCGTCTGCGTCCAGCCGAGCGAATACCGGATGTCTGCTGACCTGGGAAGTTGCCCTTCCTCCAGTTTCCGAATCTTGATACGTGACGGGAGCGCTGCCGCTTCTCCAACGAAGACGGCCTCCCGGCGTGACAGCGACGAGAGGATTTTCGTAAGGCCCGCCAGGCTATCGGGAAGAAACCGCGACACGTGCTCTTGGTCGGCACCGTTTGTGAGCCGCAGCACTATCCACGAGCTGCATTGCGACAACACTGTGCTTTCGACGTCCGCAGGCCGCTGCGACACGAGCATCAGCCCCAACCCATACTTGCGCCCCTCTCGAGCAACTCGACGAACCGCGTCCTGAGCCTCTCGATACTGTGCGTCGCCTCGATCGGGCACGTATCGATGCGCTTCCTCACAAACCAACACAATAGGGTCTCGTTCTCGTTCTTCCCGTTTCTGCCAAACCTTATAGTTAAACAAGATTCGAGCGATAGCCGCCGTCAGTATCCCTGCTACTTCATTGGGCAGGCCGGAGATGTCGACAATTCGCAACTGCCCCTGTGCATCTCGCGAACCGACGAACTGCTGAAGAATGTCCTGAAGAGTTTCTTGATGGTCGGCCATAATGAATCGAAGCCGAGGGTCGCTTTCGAGAACGCTGAGCTTGTCCAGAATCGATTCCACAGATTTTCGCTCGGTTTTAGCGAGCGGCTTCACCTCATTCTCTTTGCGACCCTGAACTTCGTCGATGTGCCGCCTGAACTCTGCGATAGAAAACTTGACCGGCTTGTCTCGGTCGAACGCCAGTGCATCTATCGCGCTCTTACCGTCGACGTACTCCTCCTCCTGGTCACCTTTGACTTCTTCCCTCAATGGCTTGACAATCCCCGCACCTACCATTCTCGAGTGCTTCAAAGCCTTGTAGATGATGTTATTCTGCGAGGTTGCCTCGGCTTCTGTCTTTCCAATGATTAGCGTGCGGAGTTCGTCACCGCTCATCGTCCAAAAAGGAAGCTTGAGCTCAGCCGAACCACCGTCTGGTTCCGAGCCGGCAGATGCTGTGTAGGCGCTGTAGACCGTTGACTTGCCTGGGAACGCCGCGGCGTATTCCCCGTGCGGGTCGATTAAAACAATCCGCGGCTTCAACGGACGCTCCTGAGCATCCTTGTGTTCAAGAATAGAATGCAACAAAGCCGCGACAGTACCGGACTTGCCCGAACCGGTCGAACCCAACACGGCGCAATGCTGGCTGAACAATCTGTCAATGTTCGCACGACATTGTGCGCCGTTCGCTCCGACATACTCGCCCAGCGAAACGAGAGGAGTTACCACCTCCTCGCCCGCTACGCGCTCTGCGGACTCGTATAGAGCCTCGAGTTCGTCGGTAGTTGTGAGGTATACGGACTGCAATGGCAGCGGGTACGTCTCAACACCCCGTGAATAGCTCAGCTCCGCCTGGACAGGGCTCCAAGTCCCCTCTGCGAAGAGGTCAGCCTCAAGAATCCGTGAATCGTCACCAGGCAGAATCCTCTGATGCTGGCCTTCGTCGCTCAGAAGCTCGGACTTCATCCGCAACATCCGCACGTAGGCAAACAGAACTCGCCGGCCGTAGTGAATCTTAACGACGCTAGCAAGTTGGCCAACCGCGTACACTCTTCCCTCAATTGTCCGAGTAAGTTCGGTAATCGCTGGGTCCATCTCAACGCGAATCGACGTTCCGCTTATTTCTACAACCTTTCCGATTCTAAGGTCGCTCTGTTCTCTGAAGAGTTCCATCAAAAACTCCCATTCCGCAGGAAATCTGTAAGGCCTGTGAAGGTCCACCAACTCATCCCGGCTGCTGCCGGCTTCTCAAGCTTGAGGCCCTTCCAGTAGAGCGCCTTGTTCGTTGCGACGTAGACACGAGCGTTGAGGTCATCGTCAGCGACCCATGCTTTCAACACCTCGGGCAACTCCGACGGCCCTGCGGTTCCTGCAGGTGGCTCAATCTCCTTTACGAATGCGAGCAAGTTGGTCTTCCTTGACCTTGACTGAAGCGCATATGCAATTTCGTTGTTGATGTGGTTGTCACCGAAACTGTATCCGCAGACCGCGAGAACGTGAGATGCTTGCGAGGCAAGCGCTCTTCGAAAGGCGGCGAAAAGATAGGCAAAGGGGTCCTTTTGCGTTTCGACGTACTTTGTCGCTTGCGGATAAATTAAGACGTTTTGTGTCGTCGCAAGATAGTTGGTGTCGTAGCGACATCGGACCAATCCGTATTCCTTGTCGAGAATCCAATCGACCGAACCGTGGAGTTTGTACACAAACGAAGCGTTGGTCTGTAAGGCAGCTTCACTTCTCTCCGCAGCTTCTGGGTTCCAGAAGCCGATGGCAGAACCCGTGAACCCGTCGATAGGAACACGGCGACTTAGACATAGGGCGTCTTCGAGCAACGTGTCATAGTTGGTCGTGAAGAACGCGATTTCGCTTCGGGATTCCAGATTTGCTCGATTTTCGAAGAGCGCACGGACAAAGGACAGATGGTCCCTGACTTCGACGATGCTCTGACCTTGCTTACCCACTGCCTCGGGAAGAGCCCCTGCAGCCCGATAACCATATCTCACAGTATCGGTGATGTGACCTATGATGGCCTCGTAGGCACCCGTTAGGTCAGCGACCGAACGGGATGCCTTTCCGATGCTCGCTTCCTTCGCCGTTACTCGCTCTGCGACTGCAATCAAATCGCCAATATGCGAGAGGATGTGTTCGACATGGCAGTCCGCTGGCAGTTCTGCCTTCACTTCTCTGAAGACTTCGAGCGATGAGTCTTTTAGTACCGCGGCGACGCGATCCGTTAGCGGATACATCAACGGAATATTTGCTCCAAAGCTAATCCCTGCTCCCAGCAACCAATACTGCCTGCCCGAGTCGAGAAGTCTTCGAAGACTTTCGACAGCATCGTCAAGATTAACCACCTAATTGTTCTCCAAGAATCGGTTAAGGAAGCAAAAACCCACGACAAAACTAAAGCTGACACCCGGCCGAGTCATGTCGGCCATCGGCTTGGGGATTGGAGCCCCGCTTCGTGAAACTTGCACGAGATCGCCGGGTACTATCTCTCGATTTCCCAGTGCTTTCCCAAGGGCGCTGTAAGCGCGAACTTCGCCGGTAATGCAACCATCAAAGGCACATGCTCGCGCAACGCAGGTCTGCGCCAGAAATCACTAAAGGGTTCATCGATAACAACCAGTTGGTCCACGCTGTCTACCGGTTGGAACGAATGAACGACGACCCCTTGGACGTTCTTCATGCGGGTCATCTGTTCTAGCGAAGGAATCACCTTTCGCATCCTTCGGTCTTCCACGCCAGGCCCCTCAAGCGTCTCCAGACCAACGTGAACAATGGACATCGCGTCTTCAGGAAGCTGGGCGACCGCGCGAGCGACGAGCGACTTGACGTCCCGCGCCTTCGTTTCGATAGAGTTTTCCGCGTCGCAGGCGAATGTGGCGCCAGTCGCCCAGTACACGGCATCATAGAACTTCGAGAAAACTCCATCATCAGCCGTCTTCGCAAACTTACCCTCGACGAGGAGCGACGTAACAGCGTTCTCCCCGACCCAATCTTGTCCCAACAAATGACGAAGTTTTGACCCAAAAGCTTTGACGAAGCTCCACTGCAAGTCTTCGTGAAGAGGCTTCTTGTCGATGACTCGTACACGTATGGTCGCGGCCTCGTCTGAAGAACCGGACTCCGCTTGCGCAAGCGGAAGGAGCCGGGCAAGTCTTGAATCGAACCAATCATCGGGAAGGAGATGCAGTTCTTTGTGAACGACAACGTCAAACCAGACCCACTGCCTATTCGACAATATCCGTCCGACTGCTCTTTCCCAATGTCGTCGCCAAGTAGCCTCTTCGCGCCCAGCATAGTCCGACAATGACGATTGCCGCTTGCATTCAACCAAAAGCTCAACTTCCCCTTGCTTCACTCGCAAATCTGGGGTCTTCTCGGGACCCTCAGGAATAAACTCGACATACCATCCTGATTCGGCGTACGACAGGGCAACGAGCATCTCGAAAACATGACCGTCTGGGTCCCGTCGTCGCTTAGACATAGTTTCGTCGAGTTTCTCTTGAAACCCCTCTACAGCGTCACGAAAGGTCAGCTTTGAACCAATCGCCGAAAAGAACGGGAGTACGCGTGACGAGTAGTAGGTCGGCAGACTGTAGGGATTCGATATCGCCAGTTCACAGAGGTAGAGATACCATGCGATCCGATCCTCGAACCATAACCGAGGCGCATCGACGTGTTGTTCGAGGTCGCGCGTTTGCTCCAACAATTCACGTTCGATCTTGTCTCGACGTTCAATCCATGCATCGACGCCAATTCCAGAAATCATGGCCTCGATTGTCTTTTTCAAGAGCACGGGATCGGGCTCTACCGGAGCGATATCTGAATCCGGGCCTACGACAGCTTTCGGGTTGGCCCACATAGGATGCGGCCGCAATCTCGCTTGGTGGATTCGGTGATTCCTTGTGCCACGCTTACCGGCCTGTCCCATCTTGAACGCTCTCCAAGGCGTTTTGCAATATGGGGATTATTATCTCGCAATCCGGGACCAAATTCACCTGACTGTAGCCGGTAGATGAATTCCTTGAGCTCCGTCGCACTCCTGCGACGGCGCCCTTAGTCCGGCAACAAACGGCTGGCGTCTCAATGTGAGGCTTCGGAAACGCTCCGCTATGCGCTTTCTGGTCGGCAGTTGGATAAACCCGTGTGCTATCTGATCTTACGCACGACTTTCATGAAATCAGAGACGCGGAGCGAAGCGCTGGTGTTGCCGTCAGGTTGACAGCAAGGATGCTTGAACTGCTGGATGCTTTGTCAAAAAATGTGGCGAGCGACGTTGACGTGGTCGCACGAGAACATGGGCTCGGCCGCGAGATCCGGGAGCGGCTTCGGCGGGCGCTCGGCCACGTCGGTTGTGCGAGATGTCCTGGAAGCAGTGCAAACGAAGGGCGCTGGTGAAGTAAGACTGAGGATGAAGCGACAACGAACGACGGAATGATGAGGCCGACCTTAGTATTTTGCGACCCAAAACTGGAAAGCACGCGCACACGATGCGGCACGGTGCTATTTAGCGCGAATTATCCGCCAAAGTATAATTTGCAATAACCTTTCGCTCTCTGCTCGCAATGTGGCGGTTGCCATCGGAGTTGTTGCGCGCGCGAGCCTGCATCGCGGATGCGCGAACGGTGGTGCATCGGTCCGGGCGGTTGCGCGCAAGAGGCTATGTGAGCATTGGACGTCTCGCACGCGTCACCGAACTCGAGAGACGAAGTTGGTAACATAGTGTGCTCGCATGGCTTCACAAACAACGAGGTAATACGCAGCGAATGGATATCTTCTATCACTCGCAAAGTTTCGAGCAGAGCGTCAAGAACGGCGTTGTCGGATTGGTTGGCTCCAGTAGCCCAAAGATTGTTGAGCTGTCACACCGCTTGCCGAAGCGGGTATGGGTCGTCAAAACGCCCAGAGGGATGAAAGGCTCGATACAGCTTGTCGCTTCGCTGCTAATCAGTGAAGAGCCAAGCGTTGCCGTGCAAACCGACCAACCAAACGTCATCTACTACGACGTCTTCTCCCCTGATTCCGTCTTCTTCACGGATTCGGGAACGCCCGAGCGCATTCGAGAGGTCTCCGAGCACTTCCAATACCGTTGGCATACCGCGTTCAGCGCGAGCTTTCGTGGAGACAATGCATTGCAAGCAATGGAAGCAGATGTGGTGCGGGGGCTGGAGGCTATGGTCGCAGATTGGGGGAAGGTTCAGATGCTTGAGCGCGTTAAGGACCGGGAAAAGGTGCGACCTATCAATCCTTTTGCGCCGCAGTCCCGTTGAACGACGCTTTTTGATTGTCGAAAAGAAACCCGTCGCGAACGACGGGCCAAGATGAACGCGCCCATGCAAGACGCTTGCAAAGCATAGACGCTCTCGTCCCTTCGGCTCAAGCGGTACGGTGAAACGATGTGTTTCGTAGATTGAAGCGCCGCGAAAGCCGGAACACGTTCATCGCAGCCATGGCCATCGGAGGCATCAAGCGTCGCTGACAAGGGAGGCCTCAATTGCTTCCCCGCGAGCGCGTGGTTGCAAGAAGCGCATCGAATTCATCTCGCGCTTTCTGAAGTTCGCTCATCGCTGCAGCAAGTCGCGCCAGTTGCAGCGTCGGTGCCTCCGGCCTTCCTGCTTTGAAATGCTCTTCCAGCGCGCTTGACGCGGTTTGCACCGCTCTGGCTGCCTCCGCGACACATGCAACCGCCGCGGCTTCGTCTGCACTCTTCTTGACTTGTCCCATCGTCTTGTCCACAAACTTCCGGACGACGCTGGACGCGCCGCCGTCAACGAGATGCTACGCCACGCCGGATGCGGAACGAAGATGAAAGCAGCAAGAATAACGAGTGATGGTCACGTGCGATGGTGACCCGCCGCACAGAGAGGGTCGACCCGTATCTCTGCTTGAGCCGGTGAGGCTGAGACCAACTCAAGCTACCCTCTTCGCCCAGAACCCGATTGACCGCGTCGGGACACGGGAAGCGATTCCAACTCTGGCCCAGGGACCATCCTACTCGTTCTCGACAGGTTGGGGTCCGTGCGCTGCGATGCAGAGGGATGTAATGGCCTTCGGACCACCCGACATTGGCCCGCTACTGGACCGCCCGGCGTTTAAACGGGCGAGTCTACAAGGACCTATGAACCAATTCGACAACCACACGAAACCAAGCTGCCGGCGTACAAGTGCCACAACTTCGAAGGTCGGTCATCGTCGTGCTCACTTTGGCGAGTGACCGTCACGACATCCGAGACAGGATGATTTGCGACGTTCTTCCTGTGTTTTAGCCAAATGACAGCGACATGTTTTAGGATTTGGACGAGAAGTCCCTTCGTATTCGAAACAGCGCGCCGAGCAACTTCATCTTCCGAAATGCCTGGGGAATGTCGGAAGTGTCTGCTGCCGCTTACTGGTAAGACTTTGCGCCGGAGAGCGGAGGTAGTTTAGCTGACAGGCAGCCCAACAAAGGGCTACCCACGCGATGCAACATTTTGAACAACCTCTTCCGTGGAGGGCCCAGCAGCGGCTCCGAGAAGTAGCAAACCAGATGAAGTGAAGACGGTTTCGGTGCCTTGCTCAAGCGTAAACTGTACGCGCTCGCCAATATTGGATTCGACGTATTTGAGCAGCCTATCGAACTCCAAAACCCGTGCGCACTCGGCCAGAAAGAACCCTTCGATTTTGCTGCGTGGCAGGCGCTTTAGCTTGCGGTCCAGCCAGCCGCGCGAGATACGGAGCGAATCTACATCATCAGAGTTCGACGCCAACTTCAGGCGAACAGACTGGCGCAAGCGCTCCGTGAACGTCCCACTCCTGCTGCTGGGGCGCTCTTTCTCCAAGAACTCACGTACGGCGAGGAAGACTGCTAATGCGCGTAAGAGCGGCTTTTCTGCCCGCAAGTACCGATTGGGAATTCCGATTTTTACCTCCATGGGCGCCGAAATAGGGGCAATCGTCCAGCCCCCGGTTCCCGTACCTTGAGTACTTGCCTCAACCGTTAGCGCTTTGAACTGCTCGACCGCTTCGACGATTTGAAAAGCGCGAGCCGCGCTTTTGACGAGGACAAAGCCTTCGTCACTGGCCTTAATGTCAGACGGAGGGTCAACGGCCATAAATGCTAACGGCATACCATTGTCGATGCTGGTGTGCACACATACGGCAGTTCTGGCCGGTGTTGGCGTGAAACCGGTCCAACCAATCGAAGGGAGACCGTCCAACTGTTTTAGACCTTCGCAAATCCGCGCAAATCTCTCCGACGCAACACCGCCTTTGCTTTCGAACACGTGCCAGTCTCCCGAATCGGCCTCGACCAGAAAATCGGGTGACTTCTTTGATTTCGAAGCGAACGACACTAAGCGATTCGGCTTCAGACTCGCCTTCGCGTAAATACCCACATGCAAAAACGACTTCATCGGGTCATTGCCGGCCTGCAACCATTTGCGGGCAGCGAGATATGCGCCCATGCTCCCTAATATGAACGACAACGCGACTTTTTCCGATTGCTCAACGCGCCTATAGAACGGCCGGGGAAGTCGGCACTGTCCGTCCTTGTGGAAACAAGCTAGCACGAGCGCCAAGCGCGCCTTCAAATAAGCCCTCAAGTCGACGCGCTCGCTCGGATTGAGCGCGAGCTGCGTTTTCCAATCGGCTCGTCGCCCGTAACCGCACTCAAGAATTGCCGCTGCGAACTCCGTGTCCGTGATGGGGACCGTGCCTGGGAGCGCGTTCATGCTCCCAAAAGGGGCGGCTGTGGTCACCTTGAAGTGGGTGTCTACAAATTTGGAGGGCCTCACTCCGACGGGTTTCGACAACTGTTTTGCGCCGGATATGCGGGGAACATAGAAAGCGAACTTGTTTCCAGGTGGAAGCGTCTTTGTCGCCATAAAGCGTGAAGTTTAAGATGGACTGAAGTGTTCAGACTGAAGCGTCTCTAACCTCGCCGCGGGCGGGAAAACGTTCAGCCATATCGATTCCATGGAGTCGCCGATGAGCAGTTTCGACAACATGCACGGCGGGCGCGAAAAGGATTTGCAACTGCCGGTACTATCGACGTTCGCCTACACGCCATTTCCGCAACGGCTGCGACCGGGAAGAACCCTGTCAACCAAGGTAGTGCTCAGACGGTGGCGTGCCCAAACATATCAGACTGGCCACCGTCAGGCTGCTTGTCCAAGAATCGCTTCATGCGTCCCTGCGCTGTCTCATGAATCTTGCCTGTGCTCTCGATTCGCTCAATGACGGTAGTGACTCGGTATCCCTTGACTCGCTCCGCACCGACCGCATCCAGGTCCCGGTCTGTCTCGAGGATGCATCGGATGCTGTCGCCAGACCGGAAGCTCATGTCGTTATGGTAGACCTCGTCCCTGAAGCTTCTGTCATTCATCGCGAAGGAGATGACCTCACCGTTTCTACGACCTTTCCACTTTAAGTCCCCAGGCGACAGGACCGGCGAGACGATTTCGATTATCTCTTCACTTATCTCGGGCTCAAGCCAATTGGACTGCATGATGAAGTCTGAGAACGCCACGCGTTCGACATGGATTTCGTCCGCCCGCGAGCCGAGACGCGCGCGGTAGCCAACCGCAGTGACCTTCGAGTATCCGACCAGCTGTTTGTAGAAGTTCGACCGGCGCGTGACGACTTTCGCGTCCATCTGCAGTTGCGTGGGCTTGTCTTCCGCTTTTTTTGCTGAGGAAGCCGAGCTCGAGGCGTCGGCGGACAGCGGCTTGTGCCCGGCATCCTTCGGCGGTGCAGATTGTGCTGCAGGCTTCGACGCTTCGTGCTGAGCCTCTTCGAGGCGCGCAGCTTGTTCCTGAATCTCGCCCTCGAGCTTTCGGATTTCGAGCTCGGTTCGCCGGTTCTCGAGGTTCGAGTGCAGGATTGCGAGCCGATTCATCTCAATCTGCTGCCGTTCGAGTTCCGGGTCGGGCTTTGCGGGCGCGTTCCAGATAGTTATAAGCGTGACGACCAATGGCGTGAGCACGCTACCTATCCACGGCTGGTTGATGTTTTTCCCCACCAGCCGCCAAATGTCCCGGAAGCCACCTTGCTCCGGAACTGTCGCCTCAAAGCAAAGTTCGATGCCGAACTTTTCCGTTATATAGCCGGCTGCGGCAAGAAACTCCGCTTCGCAGCGATTGCGCACAAGCGCATCCATCGAATGCAGGCCGTCTTGCAGGTAGTAATGGACTTCAAGGTGCGCGACGCTTTCCACGTAAATTCCCCCGGTCCGCGGTGACAACGCGTGCGCCTTAGGTACTCGTCGGCACCAAGTCTATGTTGCGTCGTCACGGGAACATTTGTCGTCATAGTTTCCGCCAGGCGCTTATTTTAGGGTCAGTCGTGGCTTTTTCGGACGATTTCAGCCGCGTTTCTCGGCAAAGGTACCGTTCGTGACAATTGCGAGCGCGTTGTGAGCTATCTTGCGCTCAGAGCGTGGTGAACATCCTGCATGGTGGAGTTGTTGTTGATGCTCCCGACGACGGTGGCCGCTGCAAGCTCGAACCGATGGACCGCGTCCTGCGAGCAATGGACACGCTCGCTCGTAAATGGCCAAATGACTACAGCGCCGACGCCGTCGAATGGCTTGTGCTCGACGAGCGCCGCTATTGAATCGCGGTGCCCGCGAGTCTCAGGCCATCCCTGCCGCTCGCATCCGAGAGATGAACCCTCTCAAACCCCGTCACTCGACCGCTTTCCTGCGAGAACTGAGGTCTGGTCGTTGTTTCTTGAGAGTCAAATGCTGAAAGTACGCTGTTTTAAGGCCGCTGCCGATTGCACATCGCAGTAACGGTTGCTACGCTAGCCGCAAGCTTACGACGGCGCATGTGTCGAGTGCTTCTCACACCCGGGGTGCTTCGTCTTAAGCAGCGTTCAACTTCAGGAGAGCCTCAATGGCAACGAAGAAAGCTGCTGCTACGAAAACTGCTGCACCGGCAAAGAAGACCGTGGTCGCAAAGAAGGCTGTGGCTGCAAAGAGAGCCGCTGCACCCAAGAAGGTTGCTGAAACCAAGACCGCTCCGGCGAAAAAGGCTGCTTCGGGCGCCACCACGCTCAAGCCGGTGAAAGACACGTTCACCAAGGCATCCCTCGTCACTCATGTGGCTGCGCAAGCCGGCGTCGAGCCGAAGCAAGCGAAGGCTGTGCTGGCAGCGCTCGAGGACACGATTCTGGGTGCCGTGAACAAGAAAGGCTTGGGCGAGTTTACGCTGTCCGGCCTGCTCAAAATCAACGCGCAAAAAGTGGAAGCAAAGAAGCGCCGCTTCGGCAAGGACCCGTTCACGGGCCAAGACCGTTGGTTCGACGCGAAGCCGGCGAGCGTCCGCATTAAGGTGCGCGCGCTGAAGAAGCTGAAGGACGCTGCGGCATAAGTAATAGCGCGTCGATCAAGAAACCCGCTTCACGCGAGTTTCTTTTTTGCGAAGAACTTAGCGGCCTTCAGCACGCTGTTCACCTCGCCTGCCCTGAGAAATTCCAGCGGCATAGACCCGCCAAGCGACTCGACTGGGGTCGTGAAAAAGTCCCATTTGCTCCATCCATCAGTGTCCCTCAAGCGACGCACGACTTTCGCAAGCACCTTGCGGTCAAGCATGTTCGAAAGGAAAAAAGCCGGATAGTACGGCCTTGACCTCAGCTTGACCTGGAAGACTCGACCGGAGGCGACGTCTCGGTCGAGTACCTCTTTGGTGATGCGTGACGCTCGGATGAAATCTTCCTCCCTCAGAATGGCGCCGTCCGAGAGAAGTTGGTATCGCGCAGACCTTGTGGCTGGGCCTTTGGTCGACCCCGATTTCCCTATCGGTCGACGCCCTAGATGACTCTCGACCCGTTTGCGTAGCTCCGATTCTTGCGCACGCATAGCGGGAAGGTGTATGCCGAACACCGTCACAACGGCGGCTATCTCCCATAGACGCTCTTTGAGGCGGCGTCCGACCTCTTCGTCCGTAAGCTCAAGCAGCTGGCTAGCTCCCTCTGGATCCACCAAGAAGGCCGCAACGACTGCCGTGCGAATGGCGTGGTGCACCCTGGCGCGTTCAAGCGCAGCATCGTTCTCGTGTCTCGCAGCCCGTAGCATTTGTCACTCCAGTTCTGGACACGAGCGTCCTTTGGCGGTTCGGTTAGGCGCACGCTCGTATATCACCTTTTTGCTTCCAACTTCGATGCGCCGGCTGATGCGACGCTTTCCGGTGCTGACAATTGGCTGCATGGGAATTTGCGTTGACTGACCGGAGTTGTACTCCCGAGCGAGCTTGCCGGGACCGACGACAATCCCAAGCCGTCTGAAGGCTTCGGCTGCAATCGATTCGAACGGAGAGGCGGGCGTCGAGCGGCCGGTGAAGCTGTTCACGCGAGTCTTAGCATAGAGCCCATGACCGACACGAATGAGCACGCCCGCGGCGACAAGTTTCGCGAGTGCACGGCTAACCTGCGAGGCACTTCCGAACCTTGAGAAATCGGACCGGAGAATCACCACACCGTGGCGCCGCCGGATGGAGCACAGTAGCCGTTTTTCAACACTCAGCTTTCTCACGCGCCTCCCGTTCATGAGCCTCAGAATCCGCTTTGAGTGGCGTCACGTGTCTCCTTCGGCAGCGCGCGGGTCCCGCCGGCGATAGCGACAACTCGACCGGAGACATCACAAACTGACACAAACGCATTGCGCGCCACGTGCGTCTCAAGTTTAACGTCCCGAATCTCGAAGGTCCTTGACACCACAATGTCGATTTGCGACCGACCCGGTAGGGGCCTTCGGTCCCGTAAATTGTGACCATTTCGAGCAGTCCTCGCGTCAATAGGGTTCCGGTTCGGAACACCAGTAGTCATGCTCATGCGTCCGCGACCGGCAAACAACCGGCAGTCTCGGCCACACGATTGCTACAACCATCGCCTTCGACGCTGTGGTCAAGCTTCAGAGGGATATATGACGTTCACGGGATTCTTCGTCGGAGCTCGGGACTCGTTATGTCATCAATGCTGCGGAATGCAGGCGCGACTCTCTCGATGTCGCTTGCATCCACTCCTGAATCTTCAAAGTGCTGTCGCCAGTCGCGAACCACGTTCCACGCCTCCGCGATGTACTCGCAGGCGACCTCTTCAGAGAGCCAAAACTTTTGGTGCCACGAAATAGCGTTGTCGAGCGTTGCCGCTCTCCCGTGTTCGCCAACTTGAAGGTGGAGAAATCGCTCGAACGCAAGACTTGGCCGGGGAACGACATCGAAGCAAGGACTCAGCGTCCATGTGCTAAAGGCGTGATTCCACAGGAGCGCCGTATTGCGAAGATGTCCATCGTAGTTGGTAACGAAAATGTCGATGAGCATCCTCTTGTAGATTTGCGCTGCATCATCCGCTCCGACAACGGTGCGACTTTGCTCAAGACCAGCGGCCGCGATGTCAGCGTACGAAGCATGACGTGAGTCGAACTCCGAGAATGCCGTCATGCTCAGCGCGCTGATGTAGAAGGCCCGGTGTTCAACCCGTCCGTCACCCGGTCCGTTTGAGTATTGTTCTTGACCCGACGTGTGCGATTTCCGATGCCCCGGAGGCGACCAGAAACGGTCAAATCGCCGCGATAAAAAGACCCGACGGTCACCTATCGCGACTGTTTTCAGTTCGGGCACGCGAACGCCGGTCCTTGCAGCAAGCGTTAGCGTCGCTTGCTCAACGCTCGCAACGTCGAACGAGTCGCTCTTCGTCGGAAACTTCGACACCCACAGCACGCCGTGCTCGTCGCGAAACGAGGCTTTCGGCCGAGCTCCGCCCAGCCCCGCGCCTTG
The DNA here is from genome assembly GCF_964261745.1 of Caballeronia sp. S22. Lineage (NCBI taxonomy): Bacteria > Pseudomonadati > Pseudomonadota > Betaproteobacteria > Burkholderiales > Burkholderiaceae > Caballeronia > Caballeronia sp. S22. The sequence goes on from NZ_OZ180035.1 coordinate 2,527,205, forward strand.
TGTAAAGATTGCTTCTAACGCAGCAGGTAGCGGACGTTCATCGTCAATCAAGGACGCTGCGTCTGCGAGTTGTTCAAGGTCGGACGACTCATCAACTTCGTACGGTTCGGTAAGTGCCTCTAATCGGAAGTCGAACGCGCCCGCTCGGTGCGGCCCTGCGTACAGCAAATACTGCGCTTCGGCGAGGCTATTTAACGGCGCGCCGAGCCTGCGCTCAATCACGCGACGGCCGAAAGCATCGGGCGTTGAGTCGCGAAATGCACCGAAGAGCGGCAGGTGATTCGCGGGCGCTCCCGGCTTGCTCGGCGTCAGGTAGTGGTCAGCGAAGGATAGGCTTACCGGGTCCAACTCGATTCGATTAGAGAGGGCGAGATATTCCTCGTCGTACTCGAACGTCGACGACACCCCTCCGATTGCCTGCTCAATCATCGTAAGCCTGCCGCATTGAGTCCAGTTGCCATCAAGATGAGCGAACACGAGCAGATGTTTTGCGCCAGTCATGTCGTCTTTCCGAAAGTCGCTTCGAGCTTGTACTCAAGTTCGACGCGCACCGCTGGCTCACCGATGCCGAGCGTCTCATCCGTCTTGACAAGATGGTCGCGGCACCACTCCGGCCACCCTTCGGCGTCGTCGTCGATTGCAAGCCACCGCTCAGGACGGCGTCGCCGCACGTCTGACCATATCTGCATACCTCGGGACGACATCAGGAAAGCGTCCCGGTCCATTTCGCTGTGGTACGTCGCACCAATCACCCGGCCACGGAGACTCGTGGGCAGATTCGATGACAGTCGAGGAATTCGTCCGCGGTACCTATGAACCCAGGATGTACTGAGAACAATTTGTACGTTGGGATAGCTTGCTAGTAATCGCTCGAGCAGGGGCGCTTGCTCAAAGAGTTCATGGCCCGGACAGTTCAGCAAAAACGGACCGATGCCGTGCTTCGTGTAGACCTCGGCTGGATGCAGACATCCGTCAAAATCAACGTACAAGACGTGGCCGCCTTGAATTTTGGGTGGGAAGATGGAATGGCTCAACCCTGGGAGTCCTGTCAACATATCGGTCTCGGTTGCGACTAGCATCGAGCGTGTAGAAGATTTAAGACGGCATCGCCGTGAACTCACTAAGTTCCGCGCACTTCGGTGTCGCGAATATGCTCGGTCTCCAGTTCTGCGAGCAGTTCGAAGACATCCTCGACGGGCCCCCGAGCAATCTCTTCTTGCTTTTTCTCCAGGACCATTAGCAGCAGCGCTCTCGTCTGTTCGTCCGTCGACATACAATCCCTCGCTAGAAGAAGAGTGAATTCCGGTCTCGCCACAGCAATGCTCAACTTTGTCGCCTCTCTGTCGCTTTCCGCAAAATCACAACGACGTCATCCTCCGTTCCTACCACCACCTCCGGGAGTGCATGCCCTTCTGCCGCTTCCAGTGCTAATTGCGCGTTTGCTTCGCCTTGGGTTGCCGTCACCAAAATTCGCATGACAGGTTTTGCGCTCAAGCCGCGAAAGACGAATGCAGTGAAGCGCCCCTCCGCCGACTCGGGAGCACTGTAACGCCCTTCACATAGCTCCAGCATTTTGTTGACCTCCTCGAGTAGCGTAAATGGAAGGGCATCTAACGGCGCGGCGCTTCCCTCCAATCGGCAAAGCAGCTCGCCTTCGCATCCGGGCGAATGATGCATGCCGTCGTACACCTCGATGGCGAGTGACGGTACCTCGTCCAGTTGTGTTGATGGTTTCTCAGCCGTGGTCATTTCTTTCCCGTTCCACCTTGGCCTTTATCTCGATGCATGGCGGCAACTTTCTGAGCCGACTCGGCACCGAATGACCAGGCTTCGAAGCTTCCTAGTTCGTCCCGGAACTTCGCATTAGAAAAAATCCGCAAGATTCAAGTGTTGGAGTGCCGTGGCCTGGTCCTCAATAGATAGACGTGAATTCCGACGCGATGATGACCACATGCTCTTCGTATGCTTCACCCGTCGCGGGATTGAACCCAGGATTGGGTGGTTTGTTGGGGGGCCGAAGGTAGCCCTTTATCTGACCGTCGTACAGCTGTTGATACTCTCTGACCCACGCATTGCTCGGCCGGTGTACTTGCCCAACCTCGACCGTCCTTGACAGGTCCTGGAGTGAGCCAACCACCAGCACAACCGCCTCTGGGTCCGCAGATTTCAAGCGAACAAGCAACTCGGCAACTTTCATGAGAGCTTCCCTCGACTACAACAGATACTCCGCAATCACCCGGTAACAAAAGTCGCTATCCATCATCATCTGGTAAGCGCCATCAGAACGTCTTTCCCGACGTCCGACACTGTCTTGCCCGTACTCTGAAGCTCGAGAGTCAATGTGTCTGACGCTTGCGCGCCAGCGCGGTCAACGTGAATTCGTACACCAACCTCGCTCAGTTGGCACTGGACCACCGCTTCGAGTTCTGACCCACTTTTCCCGAAGGTTTGACGCTCGATAATCGCGACGAAAGCAGCCGGCGCTTGCGGTGCTGTATATGGTTTTTGGTGACCCGGGCACGTCAGCGCGGCAAGTGCACGCTTCCAAATCTGGTTCCTCGGGTCGACCTCAGCAATGCTGATGAATAGCGGGATGGAACTCGGCAGGACGTCCTCATACGAGCCCGCGTAGAACGAGACGCTGGTACGCGAGTACTCCGACGCCCAGTCCTGAGCGAACCTCCGCAATGCTCTATAGTCTCCATCGTCCGCAAGGAGCTCAAGCGGAACGCGCCCTCCGAGGGCACCACACATTGAAGTCAAAAAGTCGAGTCGTGCCTCGGGATACGCAGGCGCTAATATGCAAGCGATTCGGTAGAGCCGCACCAGATTGAGCCTTCCATCACAGAAGATGCTCGGATAAACGTCTTGCCCGTCGAGGTCGATGGGAAAGATGCTCGCTTCCTCAATGAGTCTTTCGAGGCGCTTGTTTGACACTCCAAGCTTTACCCGGAGCTCCTCCCGCGAAAGCAGTAGACCGCAGGCGCGCATTTGCCGCCGCAATCGCATGGTTTGCTCCTGAGCTGCATGCATCCCCGACTCTCCAAGCGCTGCGCGGAAAGGTGCCTTCCGCATGCTCTCGTCGTCTGAAATCAAGGTGAGCACCTCTTCGTGTTGGAGCTTGGTGGACAGCAGCACCACGCGTTCGCTCCACCACAACTCGGTCCACTCGCTGAACGCGAGCTTTGCCTTAGCCGTCGTTGAGTAATAAATGTGTGAAGCTGACCCGTCGTCACAGCGGAATAATTCGCAAATCCAGGCGGCCGCAAGCGCAACGCCGTCAGATACTTCGTCTGCCAATTCGAGATTCTGCCCTGGCGATAGGAAAAGAACGGTCGCATGCGATGGCATCTCGCGAAGCTGTGCGATTAGTTCACGTACCTTCACAATGTGGCGTTCCCACAACCGGCATTTCGCACTGTTTGTCGAGTTGATACGTCGATGACGCGTGCGAATTCAAAGCCTTCGCTCTCGAATTGCAGTTGGCGGACGCTTGCCGCCTGATGCTTGTTCCGAGCATACCCAAGCGGATTACAAACGACGCGGCATCCCCGAACGTCGTATTCGAACGCATCGTGCACGTGTCCATGGAACCAAAAGTCCGCCTTTGCTAGCAGAGGCGTCAGATCGCTTACGAAAGCACCGTTCAAAAGGTCCCCCGCGTATCTTGGATGCACTGAAAGAGGATGCGGTCCGTGATGGGTCGCGACGACGGTGACGCCGTCGTACTGTCGCGAAAGCTCCCCAGCAAGCCAAGTACGCGACGCGTGGTGGTCGTTCAACGCGTCGCGCGGTGAAAACTCTGTTCCGCCGCGCGTCGAAATCGCACGATGGTCGTTCAAGAGACGGCGGGCGGTCTTCATTGCTTCCAACTGCGCGTCTCCAAGGCGATAGTCTGTCCACAGTGTGCAGCCGAGGAAGCGCACTCCGCCGAAGTCTGCGACGTCACATTCGAGGAAGCTAACCGACGTTCCGAACGCTTTTCTTCGAAGTTCATCAATAAGGTCCTCACGGCAATGGTGGTAAAACTCATGATTGCCGGCGACATACAGCACGGGCACGGGCCAATGTCCGAACAGGTCAATCGCGTTGCTTCCATTGGCAATGTCACCAGCTAGCACCAAGATGTCGGCGCCGTGCGCGGCGCTGATGACAGTCTCGCCTGGGAAGGCTCTTGCAAGCAGTTCGAGGTGGAGGTCTGAAGCCAATTGCACTTTCATAATTCCTCACGGTGGTTCCCGTGCTCGGCTACCTCTCTTGAGAGACGGAGGTTCCCTCGAAATGCCGCCTTGTTGTCGACGCCGCTTCTTCCGTACATACACTATTGCCTTCTCTCGCAAAACGAAGCGCCGTCCGTTTGCTGGCAAACGACGTCTCCTGGCGGAAGGACGCTCTGACTTCGACCGTCATTGAAACTACACCCGCCTTAAGATGATTGGCCGCACGATGTGCTTGTGCAAAATCCGCGCTACTACAAAAGCACGTGACAAAACGAGCCGCTGCGCTAACTCGCCAACAGCCATAAGTTCCTCGGGATGCCCCTCGGGACAGTGCTTACGCCTTCATGCCTTCAACATCCCGCTGCAGAACGTGAGCCCGTGCCACGACTTCATGTGCGAGCGCGACGGCGTCCTCGGGTACACAGGGCAATTCGTCCCCAAACGCATAAAAGCTCCATTGCATCAGACGCAAAATCAGATCAATGTTCTCTGGCGACAAGCGCAGCTGTTTCTTTGCTGACAGCACTACATCAGGGTCGGGATGCAACACCGTTCCCTCCTGACTTGACGGTTCAGCAGTAGCCACCAAGCAACACAGATAAATCGCATCAAAAGCCATCAAAAGTTGCGACAACGGATGAACGTCTTGCGCGCGACAGTCCCGCAACAGTTCATCTGCTCGCAAGAGACGCGCGGGTGTCGTTTCGATATCAGGCGTCATCAGCCAATCCTCATCGCGATTCATCTCGAATTTGCGGCTACGAATCCCCTTCGTACACGCGGTCAGGCGGGGTTCGGAACGTCACCTTGTGCTCACGGATTTCTCCGAACTGGGCGTCGGTTCAAAATTTTAGCCTGTTTGCGCTCGAAATTGGTTGTATACGACTTATTTTAGTCTTTTGCGCTCTCGACGCAAGAGTCTCCAGCCGGAAAACTGTGTGCTCCTTGCGTTCTCTAAATATTTCAATGTTGTTGTTGCAGAAAGCCTTTGGGCTGTCGGTTAGCGCAGAACGAAAGGCACGCAAGCTGACGCAGCTTGAGCTTGCTGAACTTGCCAACATTTCGACGTCAGCGTTGAGCGTGCTCGAGCGCGGCCTGCGGCCGTCGGGCTTTGACACGATGGAATCAATTTCCACAGCGCTTGGCGTTCCACTGTCTACACTCTTCCGAAGGGCTGAAGACCTTCAGCAAACCAATACGGGCCGTGGACGAACGGTTGCAAAACCGCGTGGGCGATCGGCTACTGTCACCGCCAAAAAGTAGAAAACGCGGCGTTCGGAAAACGACCGCGGCTTCGACGCTGCTGTAGATTGCTCTCTCTGTGTTCCCGTCGTACATCTGATCGGACGACGGCGGATCTCCCGAAAAACAAGAAACACCGGGAACCCGCGAATGCCGGCGTTGTTTCAAGACTCTGAGTGACCGACGGGTAGGCCGCTCTGCGAGCGGCTTACCCGTCGGTCAACGGCTTTTTGGTTTTGGATTGGAAAAATCTTCGACCGCTGTTAGCTCCCCACACCCAGTTGAAGACTGGCGCCAGCGGACCGCGAACCTGTACGCAAGACCGACGACCCAGCCCGCCCAACCGCCTCGCAAACGAAGAAAGCCCGTGCAACCAATCCGTCCCGGCCGAAAAGGCATGCCGGCACGGTTCTTGGTTGGGTTCCTCGGACGATTCGGTTACAATTATGGGCTTGGAGGGCTGGCAGAGCGGTTGAATGCACCGGTCTTGAAAACCGGCGAGGCTTTACGGCCTCCGTGGGTTCGAATCCCACGCCCTCCGAAATTGGACGCACAAGTGTGCAACCAATGCGGCCTTCGCCATAATCAAAAACGACCAAAAAAATGCGGAGAGGGTCCAGATAGTGGTTCGAATCTCACCGCCTCCGCCAGATCTCCTATCCCCGCTTGTCTGCTTCCGTCTGAATCAATCCCCGAAACGCCCGCCAGATAAGGCTCTCCGCCTGAGCTGACGAAAGCCTGCCCAACGCGACCGCCGTCGATGCGCGCACGGCGACCACCCTTACGGGTGCGCCTTCGACGAATTCCAGACAGCGCTCTCACAACTCGAGTCCGCCACACGCGCGACGACGCCAGCCGATCTTTGCCGCCGCCTATCGGTATTCGTCAATCTCGACGGATCCGCCGATGGCCTCCACCATCGCGCGAATATCGTCCGGTACGTCCGGCACACGATCGCCAGACTCGTTGTCCCAGTAACACCAGAACCGCACCTTCACTTGTTGGCGCTCCAGCAATTCGCGAAGTCCCGACCGGGATAGGTTTAGGCGTTCGGCAAGATAGCGAAGGTGCGGTTCGAGTTGATCGCTTCGAATAGAAGCCTTGCTTCCGATACCCCATAGTCCGACTCGTCCCGGCGTGCGACTGGGACGACCCGAAGGCGTGATGAAGTAGTCGCCTTTGGTAATCGCTGTGTCTGGCTCAACGCCAAAGTAGTCGGTCCAGAATGCGGGCGTTACTGAGTCGCCCATAACATGAAACGTCACGTGCGCAAGTTGATGCTCACTCATCGAAGATCATCCTGTCAGTTAGCCCAGTCGTGAAAGTTGGCAACGAAATTGCCATCAAAATAGACATCGCCGTTGTCATGCCAGATGACATTATCAGCTGGTCCAAGGCCATTGTCGGGTTTAAAGTCGTGAAGAATATCGCCGAACCTTTTCCGGTCATACCCGAGCATCTTTGCTGCGTACTTCGGGTTGTTTGTGCTCGCGGCGAGATCCATCGTATCGCCGCTCAAATCGTCCAGCACGTACTCGAACGGCTGCGCGTCACCGAGCAACAACTCGCCCTTGCCCGAGTCGCCCAAACTGTTCAGCACCGTGGTGCCACCGCCATCGCGTAACAAGTCGCCGGGCTTGGCGAGCCAAGCCGCCATACAATCGTCCGCGAAAAGTCGTGGTTGAGTCGGGCGGTCATAGTATGAGCCTGTGCGCGTTATGCGCGGCGCGCCCTTGAAAAGCTGCGACGGGGTGAAAGTCGCCGAGCGCGGCCTGGGCGCATCACCGTCGCGTGCGCCACTCAGTCCGCCGCTGCTCGGTCGGTCCGGAATCGTCACGACCTCGCCCAGCTCGAAGGCGCGTTGCACCTTCCCGCGCACATTCGCGGGGTCGGTCTCGTCAATGCTGAGCAGTTCTTTCAGCTTCGACATGAAAGCCTGATCGCGCATCCAATCGAACGAGCCAGCGAGAAACTCTCGCCCGGCATTTTCGGCGCGCTGCTCTTCGGCCCTGCTTGCGAAATAAACGTCGCGCCGCCGACGCAGTGTCAGCGGCCGGTTCGCCAGCCGAATCTCTTGAATCAATTTCTGCCTCTCTCTGTGTCTGAGGGAGTATATTGATAGCATAACTAATCTGTTTAACGTTCATCCTCGCACAGAAAGACACATTCGTTTAAAGGGGGCTGGTCAGGGGCGGTGAACCGCAGCCATGACCCTTATCCGCCGGGGAAGCTTCCTAACAATTTTCCGCTCCCGGACTATCGCCAATGGCGATTTTCATACCGGTCCGATGACGTTGCTTTGATGACAGAATAAACCCGTCGTCGCAATCGTTCGCTTCGAAATCCTTATGATTACAGAAAGCCGCGCTAATCCAGCAACTCGTCACTCTGAAATTAAGACAATCTGCCTACCCTATGCACAAAGAGCCATGTATCTTCGCGATGCCTCCTTTCCCGAGTTTCCCCATCTCGGTCGAAGGAGAGCTTTCGATGGGTATGGAAAGACTTCGGCCTCGCCTCGAGCGAGGCTCTTCTTTCCTTCCAGCGCAAAACGAACCCGCGCTTCGAACAAAATCGATGTGAACACAACGGCCCGAACGCCATCTAACCGCCTCATCGATCAAAAACGCGGAGAACCGCCCATGAAGCCAGGCCGCATCCTGCCCATCCTCTTCGGCTGCGTCGCCGCCGTAAGCCTGCCGGCGCATGCCCAGCCTCAGCCGAACGCGCAATGGCGCGCGACCGAAGCAACGCTCTTCGACCTGATTCAAAACGGTTATGGGATCGTTGCGGTGACGAGCGTCGCCGCACGCAGCTCCGGCCTGCCTGAAGACACCTACGTGCTTCAGAAAACCAATAGCCTCTATCGCTGCGTGGAAACGCGCGCGGCGGAGACCGGAACAGTCCGTGCCGCCGCGCCGATACGCTGCGCCGAACTCGTCAAGCCATACACCGACTGACGAGAGAACCGGCGCGCCTCAGTTGTCGTCGGACCTGACGGGCGGCCGAACGTGCGGAACCGGCTCCGCCTTGGCCGCATCCGGTTTAGGTGCGGCGCGTTTCGATTCGCTCTTCGAATGCGCCGCCGCGGCCGGTTGCTGTTGCCGTGCAGGCGCGCCCGACGGTGCAGGATGGTTCTTGCGTGACATGGCTCTCTCCCGAAAACCGGGGACATCCCCTATCTACAGTAGCACCGCGTCGCCGATGCCGCTCACGCGCCGAACGGCACAACGGCTCAGCCGACCGGCGCAATGGCTCAGCCGACCGGCGCCTCGCCCTCTCCCGACTGCTTGCCCGGCCTGTCGTTCGGGCCTTGCTTGCGATTCTCGTCATCGCGGTCCGGCAACTTGCTTTTCTCGTTGTCGCTGTGATCGGTGCTCTTGCCGTCGTCCGGACTATTCGTTTCGCTATTCATGGCGCCCTCCTGGAGTGCTTTCGAATGAAAGCAACAGCAGCAAGTCCCGCGCCCGAGCGCGCGGTAGCGCACGTATTCGTTCCACCGCCTCCTTTCCCAGCGACTACCATTGAAGTAACGCCAGTCTCGCCATTGCCTGCGATGTCCGCGTCACGTTCCTGCTTTATCGCCGTTGCGCTTATCGGCGCGCTCGCGATGAGCGCCTGCACAATCACACCGCCACCCAGCGTCGTGGCCACGCGCGCGGCCGCGCCCGCCGTGTCGGGTCCGACGCTCGACGAATACAAGGCACACATCGCCCAGCGCATTTTCGAGCGCAATCCGTCTCTTGTGCTGAAGGGCGCGCCGCAGGCCATGCTGCGCTCTTTCGTGCTCGTGTCGTTCACGGTGGATCGCGGCGGACGGGTCGTCGACTCGTCGGTGTATCGCACCAATGGCGACGACGAAGCCGAAGCCACCGCGCTCGCCTCGCTGCGCCGCGCATCGCCGCTGCCCGCGCCGCCCGCGCGTCTCCTGAACGGCAAAGGTCAACTGGAGCTTTTCGAAGGCTGGATGTTTAACGACAACGGCCAGTTCCAGTTGCAGACCTCGCACTCGCCGCAGGCGACGACCATCGATTGATTGGCGTCCGACCCGCACGCTCGTTATAATTTTTTGCACCCCTGCCGGACCCGCTTCCGGCGCGGCCTTCGCCTCGCGCCCATCCCGCGCGTCGCGCGAAGCGCCTGAGCGCGGTCGTGCTGCGCCGCGACACCACGCGCCACTCACGCGCGCCGTCAACCCTGGTTTTACAGCCATCGCAGTGAAATCCCTACAGAAAGCTGACGCGCGTCGAGCGACGATATCGCTCGTCATTTCAATCGCTCTTGCCCGGCGATGCGCGCGACAATGCTTCGCACCAAGGCAACACGACAACGGAGACGATATGTCCTCACCCTCGCTTTCCGCCGCCAAGCCCGGCGACGGATCCCAAAGCGCTTCTCGCGTCATTTTCGCGAGCTTTATCGGCACGGCGATCGAGTTCTACGATTTCTATGTCTATGCGACTGCCGCCGCGCTCGTCATCGGACCGGTGTTCTTTCCGCACGACTCGCCCGCCGCGCAGGCGCTCTCCGCATTCGTCACGTTCGGCATCGCGTTCTTTGCACGGCCCATCGGCTCTTTTATCTTCGGTCACTTCGGCGACCGGATCGGCCGCAAATCCACGCTCGTCGCCTCCCTGCTCGTGATGGGCGTCTCGACGACACTCATCGGCTTCGTGCCCGGCTACGATTCGATCGGCAGCCTCGCGCCGATCCTCCTGTGCGTCCTGCGCTTCGGGCAGGGCATCGGCCTCGGCGGCGAATGGGGCGGCGCCGCGCTGCTCGCGACCGAATATGCGCCCAAAGGCAAGCGCGGTCTCTTCGGCATGTTTCCGCAGCTCGGACCGTCGATCGGCTTCCTCGCGTCGAACGGCCTCTTCTTCGGTCTCGCGCTGTCGCTCTCGGACGAGCAGTTCCGCAGCTGGGGCTGGCGCGTGCCGTTCATCGTGAGCGCCGTGCTGGTCGCGCTCGGCCTCTATGTGCGCCTGAAGATCGCGGAAACGCCAGCGTTCCGCGCGGCCGTCGAACGCGAGGAGCGCGTGAAGGTGCCGGTCGCGACGCTGCTTTCCAGCCATCTCGTGCCGACGCTGCTCGGCGCGTTCGCGATGGTCGTCTGCTACACGCTCTTCTACATCTCGACGGTCTTCTCGCTGTCCTATGGCGTCGCCAAGCTGCATTTCGCGCGCGAGACGTTTCTCGGACTTTTGTGCTTCGCCGTGCTGTTCATGGCGATCGCCACGCCGATTTCCGCGATCGCGAGCGACCGCTTCGGCCGCAAGCCCGTGCTGATCGTCGGCTGCCTGCTGGCGATTCTGTCCGGCTTCGCGATGGCCCCGCTTCTCGGCAGCGGCGACACGATCCATGTCGCGCTCTTCCTCACCATCGAACTGTTTTTGATGGGCGTGACCTTCGCACCGATGGGCGCGCTCCTGCCCGAGCTGTTCCCGACCAACGTGCGCTACACGGGCGCGGGCGTCGCGTACAACCTCGGCGGGATTCTGGGTGCATCGGTGGCGCCGTACATCGCGCAACTGCTCGCCAATCGAGGCGGGTTGACGTGGGTGGGCGGCTATGTGTCGGCGGCGGCGGCGGTGAGCCTCATCGCGGTGCTGTGCATGCGCGAGACTCGCAACATCACGCTGGAATGAACTAGCGGTCGCGCTGGTTCGTGACATGGGCAGGCACCGGCCTGCCCTTGATGACCGGAATGCGCGGCGCCGGCCGCTCGACGCCCTTCGCGCGCGCCGCTTTCGCCGCCTTGCGGTCGGCCCAGAAGCGCGCGAGCGTCAGCAGACTGACGATGGCGATGCTATCGGCGATGAGTCCCAGAATCCAGTGCGACGGATAGCGGCCGAGCCCGAGCACGCCCATCGCGCGAAGCGCAGAGTCCAGCACGAGCGATACGCACGTTCCCGCGATGAAGCACACGAGCCCTTGCTGGCCGATCGTCACGATGCCGGGCAGCTTGCGCGCGAGCCTGCCGATCCATCCCGCATACACCCCGCGCGCGACGATCCACGCGATCGCCGCAAAACTCACGATACGCAGTGTCGCGAGGTTCTGCTTCATGTATCCCGGCGGCGCCTGCGTTTCGAGGAAGAGCTTGTAGAACGCGAAGGTCAGCGCGATGGCGATCGCGCCCGCGGTCAGCCAGCGCGCGGCGCGGCCGGCGTGAAATTCGTCGCTGATCGGCTGGACGCGCGAAAGAATGCCGGTCATGAACATCAGTTGCCAGGCGAACGGGTTGAACGACCACGCTTCGCCGTAGGTGCCCGGCAGAAAGCGCAAGAGCGGCATGGCCGCGAGCCACACGAGCAGGCTGCCGAACATCGCGATAACCGGCTTCTTCTGCGCAAGCGGAACGATCACCGGCACGGCGAGCGCGAACACCGAGTACATCGGGAGCACCGCGGAAAGATATGGCTGCTGACGCAGCAACGCGATATCGACGGTCAGGCCGAACGGTCTCGTGAGGAAGTTCGGCCATTCGGTGTACTGGACCATCGGCGTGTCGACCTTGAGCGCCATCAGAAGCGCGCCGCCGACCAGCATCAGGAACGCCGTGAACAAATAGGCGCGATAAATTTCCCAACTGCGTTTGAAAAAGCGTCGGCGCGCGGCTGAATCGCTACGGCGAGTCGCAAGCGCCGTATAAGCCGCCGCCGACGCATAACCGCCAAGAAACACGAATACTTCTGCGGAATCGCAGAAAGCATATTGATGCAGCGTAAAGCGGGACAGCACACTTCCCGTTATATGGTCCACCGCGATAATGAGCAGCACGATTCCTCGAAAGAAATCGACTTCGAGAGAACGTGTCGTCGGGGAAGTCATCTGGCGAATGCTCCACGGACTTGCGGTTTCGGCGCGCCGCCACAACGGCCTCGCGCACATACGGGGTTTGTACCTAGCCTGAAAAGAAAATTCCCTGAATCAACGAGTATTTAAATTAACACTCGATGGCAGTCGGCAAGCTGGCGGCAAAATGACTTTTTTGTCCGCTTTCCAGTAAATTTGCCGCTGCCTATACTCGAAACAAGTTCGACAAGAAACGGTTCGCGGAAACGAATGCCGCGAACCCGAGAATGGAGGCCGCCATGCGCATTCATCTGCAGAGTGCTCATCTCGTCGCGATGATTGCCATCGCGCTTTTGACGGCACTGCTGCTTTCGGTGAAATTCCGTCCTTCGACGTGGCGAGGCGTGCTTTTCGAAGCGGTCATCGCGAACGTGGGCGCGATCGTCGCGGTGCTCGCTTTCGAAGTGCTTTCCGCCTGATTCGATGCGCCCGGTTGCGCACACCGGACCTACAAAAAAATTTCAGATCGATTGAACTTTCCCGCGCGCGCTTGCTCTGAGCAGGTAATGCTGTTCGTGAGGCTCGTTCTCCGGGCTGAACTGACAGCTCTCTTCTCCTCTCCGCTCCTGCTTATGGCGGGAGCGTTTCTTGGGCGCCCGGCGAAAGCCTCGCGCCTGTTCTTTTTTTCAGACCCTGCTGCACACCCCACAAGCGCCGTTTTGCCGACGGACATCGCATGATCCGCGCGCTGCGTTCCCTCTCGGCCATCACCGCGCGACGCACACGCGGCCTGTGGCGCCGCTACGGCATCTTCTGGCTCGGCGCGATCCTCGTCGGGCTCGTCGCCGTGTACTATGCGCGGCTGATCGACTGGGGCTTCGCGCTCTTTTCCGCTGCCCGCAGCGAACACCCCTGGCTGCCGCTCGCGATCACGCCGGCCGCCGCCGCGCTCTGCGTCTTCGTCACGCGACGTTTCTTCCGCGGCTCCGAAGGCAGCGGCATCCCTCAGGTCATCGCCGTACTGCATGGGCCGACAGCGGCCGCGGGCGCGCGCCTGCTCACCTTGCGCATTCTCGTCGCGAAGATCGCCGTGTCATTCGTCGCGATAGTCGGCGGACTGACGATCGGCCGCGAAGGTCCCACCGTGCAGATCGGCGCGGCGCTGATGTTCAACATGCGGCGCTTCTACCCGCGCTCCAATTCGCTGATCGAACGGCAACTCGTGCTCGCGGGCGCGGCGGCCGGCCTGTCGGCGGCGTTCAACACACCGCTCGCGGGCATCGTGTTCGCGATCGAGGAACTCACGCGCAGCTTCGAAGCGCGCGCGAGCGGCGTGCTCATCACGGGCATCATCATCGCGGGCGTCATCGCGCTCGGGCTGAGCGGCAATTACACGTACTTCGGCACGATTCAGGCCGGCGCGCTGTTCCCACGGTTCTTCCTCGTGGCGATCATCGTGACGGGCATCGTCACCGGCATCGCGGGCGGCGTCTTCTGCTGGCTGCTGCTCAACACGAGCAAGTGGATTCCCGTGTCGCTGCGACACCTCCATGCGTCGCGGCCAGTCGCGTTCGCGGCGCTGTGCGGCTTCATCATCGCCATCGTCGGCTTGCTGGCGGGCGGCACGACCTTCGGCAGCGGTTACGCCGAGGCGCGCGGCCTGCTCGAAGGGCGCGAGCAACTGTCGATGTTCTATCCGCTCCTGAAGATGATCTCGATGATCGGCTCGTACCTGCCCGGCATTCCGGGCGGCATTTTCGCGCCGTCGCTGTCGATCGGCGCAGGCTTCGGCAACGTGCTGCACACGCTCTTCCCGCGCATGTCGCTGCCGATGCTGATCGCGCTCGGGATGGTCGGCTATCTCGCGGACGTCACGCAGTCGCCGATCACCGCGTTCGTGATCGTGATGGAGATGATCGACGGCCACGCGCTCGTGATCTCGCTGATGGCGACGGCGCTGGTCTCGAGCCGCGTGTCGCGCCTCTTCGCGCCGCCGCTCTATGAAGCGTTGTCGGAGCGGTACATGACGCCGCTGGAAAAGCTCGCGCCGTCGCCGGAAGTGCCCGAGGGCGGAGAACAGGCGCCCGCCGGAACGCAGGACGAGGCGCCGCAGAAGTAGGCCGTCAATACACGTAGACGTGCGCCGGCCGATACGTGTAAGCATGCTCGGGGACAACGATGCAACCGGCGAGCGCATCGGCGAGCAGGACAGCCATGAGGACGAGCAGGAGTCGTTTCATCGCGCGCTCCCGCCTCACGCCCAGTGCGCCGGCACCCAGCGATACCGCGCGCCGTGTCCGACCCATTCGCCCGGCACCCATCGATGACCGACGCGCTCGGCTTCCCAATGACCGCCGGCCCACACGTAGCGGCCATGCTCCCAGTTCCAGTGACCGCGATCCCAGACATAACCCGCGCGGGCGGGCGGCGCAGCCTCGTAGCGCGGCGCGGGCGGCGCGCTCGGCGCGACGATCACGAATTCGGCGGCGGACGCGGCCGTCACAGTGATTGCGCCGGCGACGACCAGCGCGGTTTGGGCGAGCAGTGTACGGAGGGATGTTTTCATGGTGGACCTCTTCTTCGTTCGAGACATTGAATGCCGCGTGGCGCGGATACGCATTCAATGCGCGAGGACATCAGAAGGAGGACAAACCGCGTATTACGAGGACACCCGATGTGCAACCGAATGTTGATGAAAGGCGCGCACACGCTCACCAAACCGCACGCGCAAACGATAACGCGCAAAAACAAAAGCCAGGATCGCTCGATCCTGGCTTCGCATTCTTCGCGCGGCGCTCGCGCGGCCCGAGCCGACGCGACGCCGCACACACAGGCGCAACGCGTTACGCCTGCGGAATCTCGATCTTCACTTCCAGCACTTCGAGGTCGTCCTGACGCTCGAGACTCACTCGAATATCGTCATCGGAAATCTTCACGTACTTCGAAATCACGGCAACGAGTTCCCGTTGCAACGCCGGCAGGTAATCGGCGGCGGCTTTGCCACCCGCGCGCTCGTGCGCAATGATCAACTGCAAGCGTTCCTTCGCGACCGAAGCGGACTTTCTTTTCTCGCCCAGCAAAAACGAAAGAATCGACATTGCGTCCCCTTACTTGGTGCCGAAGATGCGTTGCAGCAGACCGGGCTTGTGATAGTCGGTAAAGCGCAGCGCCGTTTCTTCCCCGAGGAAGCGCGACACCACGTCCTTGTACGATTCGGCGACATCCGTGCCATCCAGATGCACGGCCGGCAAGCCCTGGTTCGATGCATGCAGCACCGCTTCCGACTCCGGAATCACGCCGATCAGTTCGATACGCAGGATTTCCTGGATGTCGGAGAGCGACAGCATTTCGCCTTCGCTCACACGCTTCGGGTTGTAACGCGTGATGAGCAGATGCTCCTTCACGGGGTCCTTGCCTTCGATCGCGCGCTTGGTCTTCGACGACAGGATGCCGAGAATGCGGTCCGAGTCGCGCACGGAGGACACTTCCGGATTCGTCACGATGAGCGCTTCATCGGCGAAGTGCATCGCCATCAGCGCGCCGGATTCGATGCCCGCCGGCGAATCGCAGACGATGTACTCGAAATCCATCTTGATCAGCTCGTTGATGACCTTCTCGACGCCTTCGAGCGTGAGCGCGTCTTTATCGCGCGTCTGCGAAGCCGGCAGGATATAGAGGTTCTCGCACTTCTTGTCCTTGATGAGCGCCTGATGCAGATTGGCTTCGCCCTGAATGACGTTGATCAGGTCGTACACCACGCGGCGTTCGCAACCCATGATGAGGTCGAGATTGCGTAGACCGACGTCGAAGTCGATCACGGCCGTCTTGTGGCCGCGCAATGCGAGCGCCGATGCAAAGCTCGCGCTGGTGGTCGTCTTGCCGACGCCGCCCTTCCCCGAAGTCACCACAATGATTTTTGCCATACAAGTACCTTGTGTTCGTCAATAGGTCCGCTCGCGTTGCTTTCGGGCGCGCGCCAGGGCATCGGGCGCGCGAGCCGATCCAACCCGTCAGGTCAGCCGCAGCGGTTCGATCATGAGTTTTTCTTCGTTCAGCCAGATCTGCACCGGCTTGCTGAGCACGTCGGCCGGCAGCGGGTTCTCGGTCGTCCGATAGATACCCGCGATGGAAATGAGTTCCGGCTCGAGACAGGTGCAGAAGATTCGCGCGTCGAGATTGCCATGCACGCCCGCGAGCGCGCGGCCCCGCAACGGCGCATAGATATGGATATTGCCTTCCGCGATCACCTCGGCCCCGTACGACACGAGCCCGAGCACGATGAGATCGCCCTTAGCATAGACCTGCTGGCCCGAGCGCAGCGGCCGGTCGATAATGGTCGCAAGCGCGGGCAGCGCCGCGGGCGCCGGTTCCTTCGCGACGGCCGCTTCGATCACAGCCGCGGCTTCGGTGTTCGGCTTCGCCTCGTCCACGGACGGCTTCGGCGCGCCGCGCCGGTCGCGCGCTTCGAGAATCGGCAGGCCGCCTTCGTTCGCCCATCGAATCGCCCATGTCTGCGCGGGAAGCGCGACGACACCGATCGGACGCATGCGCACGCTCTTCAGCAGGGTTTCGAGCTCGGCGAGCGACACGCGTTCGCCCTCGCCGCCCTTCGCGGAATCAGCGAGGCGGCGCACGTCGATAGCGACGACATCGCCTGCGAAGAATTCGGGAGTTGCTTCGAAGCGCCGCGTGAGTTCGGTACGCAGGGCATCGAGGTCGGGAGTCTTGACGACGAAGAGAAGCGTGTCGACGGAGCCGCTGCGCAGTTCGAAGAAGGGCGTTTTGTTGAGCGACATAGGAACGGCCAAAAATTTTGCGTATTTTACAGGCGTTGCCGCACACGGCCATAATTTTTAGGATGGATTTCGGCTATCGAATACGCGAAATGTGGGCCGCGCGTGCCCGCGACGGGCACGCGAGAAGCGGGCGACGCGGCCCAGGCTAACGTATGTTAGATAAGCTGTCCGGCGCGCATGTGGCGCACGAAGAGCGACTCGGCTTCTTCTTCGTGCGACGGCATGGCGCGACGATCGCCGGTTGGGCCGAAACCGAGGTGCTCGTAGAAGCGCACCGCAGTGCGATTCACCTCGGAGATCCACGCATGCACTTCGGCTGCGCCCTGCTGCGCGAGCCATTGCGATGCGACGTTCACGAGCAGCTCGCCGCCGCGCAGATGCCGCACGGCGGGCGCGACCCACAACGCGCTCACGAACGCGCGCGCGCTCGGCGCCTCTTCGATGTACGCATGCACGAGACCGCAGGGATGACCTTCCGTGTAGAGCAGAAACGTCGCGAGCCGGGGCGAGCTCGCGTGCAGCGCCGCGGTGTCGCCGAACGACGAAGGATCGACGAGCAGCGTATCTTCGAGCGTTTCGCCGAATGCGTAAGGCGCTTCGCGCAGCGCTGCCGTGCGAAGCTCGCGCAGAACCGGTCCGTGGTGCGCGGCGATCCGGCTGACGGTCAATGAGGGACTCATGCGGGCTATTTCTCTCTGGCTCTCGGGCTCATGCGCGTGCGGCTCTGTTGGCCGGTCCGGCGCTCGGGCCATAAACATAGCTTCAACCGAACGGGCGTACCCGTCAATTCCTAAATCCGGGAAAGTGCTTTACAGCGCACACGACAAGGCGAACGCGCGCTCATGGCGCCGCATAGCTTCCCGTGCCGTCCGGCCACGGCGTAAGCACTTCGAAGCCGTCGTCGGTGACGGCGACCATGTGCTCCCATTGCGCGGACAGCGAGCGATCCTTCGTCGTGACGGTCCAGCCGTCGCGCGACTGCTGCGTGGCGGCGCGCCCCGCGTTGATCATCGGCTCGATGGTGAAGACGAGACCCGGCTTAAGACGCAGGCCCGCGCCGCGCTGGCCGTAGTGCAGCACTTGCGGATCTTCGTGATACACGCGGCCGATGCCGTGGCCGCAATACTCGCGCACCACCGAGAAGCCTTCGCGATGCGCGACGCCCTGGATCGCCGCGCCGATATCGCCGAGCGTCGCGCCCGGGCGCACTTCGCGCATGCCGGCAACCATCGCCTCGTAGGTGGTTTCGGTGAGGCGGCGCGCTTCGGCGCTCGGCGTGCCGGCGTAGTACATACGGCTCGTGTCGCCGTAGTAGCCGTCCTTGATGATCGCGACATCGATGTTGATGATGTCGCCGTCCTTCAGTTCTTTCGGCCCGGGAATGCCGTGACACACGACGTGATTCACCGAGGTGCAGACCGTCTTCGGAAAGCCCATGTAGCCGACGTTGGCGGGAATGGCCTTCAGTTCGTCGACGATGAAGCGATTGCAGATGGCGTCGAGTTCGTCGGTGGTGACGCCCGGGCGGACGTGTTCACCGATCATCGCGAGGACTTCGGCGGCCATGCGGCCGGAGATGCGCAACTTTTCGATGTCGGCGGGTGTCTTGAGCGTGATGGCCATTGAGCAATGCGATGGGTTCGTGCCGCCTCGCGCACGCGTTTTCGCCGGTGTTCGAGGCGGGCGGCGCGCGAGGACAATGGGCCCGATGATAGCACTCCCGCGCAGGGCAGCCGCTTGGAAAGCCGCACGGGCATTGCATTTCGAAGCTTCGGGCGCGTTTTTTCGGGATACGGCGCGATCGTTTTTCGCCCTTGTGATGACCGCGCGTTTGTGTTTTAGTGGCCCGATTTCGAACCTGCCGGAGTGTTATGAACGTGTATCGATCTATGCTGATTTGCGCTGTGCTGTCGGGCGTCGCCGCCCTCGCTGCCTGTAGTTCGACAAGCGATCCGGAATTGCGCGCGTCGAAGCCCGTGATTCACGTTTCGTCGGCGCGGGCCGCGTCGGATATATCGAGTTGTCTGCAACGCATGATTCCCTCGGCGCAAACGCGGCGCGATCAAGGGACGACGGAGTTGCTGGTCGGGTCGAATGCGTGGCTCGTGACGCTGACGCCTTCGGCTTATGGATCGATCGTGAAGGTGCAGCAGTCGTCGAGCGACGATGGCGGCGTGCCGGAACCGGAACTGCGATTCGATATCGCGCGGTGTACGACTTGAGGGAACGCTCCGCTCGACGAAGCGGAGCTTCATGTGAAGACCCAAAAGCAAAACCCCGCAAGTCTCACGACTTGCGGGGTTTTAGTGTCTTGGCGGAGAGGGTGGGATTCGAACCCACGGTACGGGAAAACCGTACGCCTGATTTCGAGTCAGGTACATTCGACCACTCTGCCACCTCTCCGTCTACCCTTTCGGGTCTTCGTGAACCGGTCGTTGCTCAACGAAGAACGAAAGTATATCGAACTCTTTCGCGCTTTCCAAGGGTCTTTTTGGAAATAAACGTCACACTGCTGCCGAAACTTCGATTCTTTCGGCGCCGCGCATGTACGGGCGCAGTACCGCCGGAATCGTCACCGAGCCGTCCGCGTTCTGGAAGTTCTCCAGCACCGCGACGAGCGTGCGGCCGACCGCCAGCCCCGAACCGTTCAGCGTGTGCACGAACTCCGGCTTGCCCTGCGCATTGCGGAAACGCGCCTGCATGCGACGCGCCTGGAACGCCTCGGTATTCGAGCAGCTCGAAATCTCGCGATACGTGTTTTGCGCCGGCAGCCAGACTTCGAGATCGAACGTTTTCGCGGCCGAGAAACCCATATCGCCCGTGCAGAGCGTAATCACGCGATACGGCAGTTCCAGCTTCTGGAGAATCGTCTCCGCCTGCCCGACCATCTCGTCGAGCGCGGCATAGGAATGCTCCGGCGACACGATCTGCACCATCTCGACCTTGTCGAACTGATGCTGGCGAATCAGGCCGCGCGTATCGCGCCCGTACGAGCCCGCTTCCGAACGGAAGCACGGCGAATGCGCGGTGAGCTTCACCGGCAGCGCACTGGCTTCGAGGATGCTGTCGCGCACCGTGTTCGTCAGCGAGATCTCCGACGTAGAGATGAGGTACTGCGTGACCGTGCTTTCGTCGCCGCCCTTCTCGACGCGGAACATGTCATCGGCGAACTTGGGCAACTGGCCCGTGCCGTACAGAATCTCCGGATTCACGATATACGGCGTGTACGCCTCCGTATAGCCGTGCTGCTCCGTGTGCGTGTCGATCATGAACTGCGCGAGCGCGCGATGCAGCCGGGCAATTGGCCCGCGCAGCAACGTGAAACGCGCGCCCGAGAGCTTCGCGCCCGTTTCGAAATCGAGACCGAGCGGCGCGCCGACATCGACGTGATCCTTGACTTCGAAGTCGAACGAACGCGGCGCGCCCCAGCGCCGCACTTCGACGTTCTGCGTCTCGTCGTCGCCGACCGGCACGCTCTCGTGCGGCAGGTTCGGCACGGTCAGCATCAGGTCCGACAGACGCTTCTGCACGTCGTCCAGCTTCGCCGCCGATTCCTTCATCGTGTCGCCGATGCCGCCCACTTCCGCCATCACCGCGGACGTGTCCTCGCCGCGGCCCTTCATCGCGCCGATCTGTTTCGACAGGCTGTTGCGGCGCGCCTGCAGTTCTTCGGTGCGGGTCTGGATCTCGCGGCGCTCGGCTTCGAGCGCGGCGAAGGCGGCGACGTCGAGCGTGTAGCCTCGATCGGCGAGGCGCTTCGCGACGCCGTCCAGGTCTTTGCGGAGGGTTTGGATGTCGAGCATGGCGGGGGGCAGCTTTGTTAAGTAATCGGAAACACCGATTTTAGCGCACGGTCATTGCGCGCCGGGTGCGATCGGCGATCCGCCCGACGAAACGCGGTTTGCCCGCGCGCGAAACGAACGCCGTGATTTCATCGCTTCTTGTCGTCGCGATGTTCGCGCCGCCAGGCTTCGTCGAGTTCCGCGAGACGCGCGAGCTTTTCGCCGATCTTGCCTTCGAGTCCGCGCGGCGTCGGCTGATACCAGTACGGATCGCGCATGCCGTCCGGCAGATAGGTTTCGCCGGCCGCATAAGCGTCGGGCTCGTCGTGCGCGTAGCGGTATTCGTGTCCGTAGCCGAGTTCCTTCATCAGCTTGGTCGGCGCGTTGCGCAGATGCACCGGCACGCCGCGCGACTGGTCCTTGCTGACGAAGCGCCGCGCCTCGTTGTACGCGTTGTAGCCCGCGTTCGATTTCGGCGCGACCGCCAGATAGATGAGCGCCTGCGCGAGCGCGAGTTCGCCTTCCGGCGATCCGAGGCGCTCGTACGTCTCGGCCGCATCGAGCGTGATGCGCGCGGCGCGCGGATCGGCCAGCCCGATGTCCTCCCACGCCATGCGCACGATGCGCCGCGCCATGTAGCGCGGGTCCGCGCCGCCGTCGAGCATGCGGCAGAACCAGTACAGCGCGGCGTCCGGATTGCTGCCGCGCACGGATTTGTGCAGCGCGCTGATCTGGTCGTAAAACGCGTCGCCGCCCTTGTCGAAGCGGCGCAGATTCTCGGCGAGCGCACTGCCCAAGAGCGCACCGTCGACATCGGTCTGCTTTTGCTGCGCCGCCGCGCGCGCGACGATCTCCAGGTTGTTCAGCAGTTTGCGGCCATCACCGTCGGCGGAACCGATTAGCGCGTCGCGGGCTTCGTCGGTGAATGTCAGCCCGCCGAGTTCCTTCGACGCGCGTTCGAGCAGTTCCTTCAGTTCCTCGGCGTCGAGGCTTTTCAGCACGTAGACCGCCGCTCGCGACAGGAGCGCGCTGTTCACCTCGAAAGACGGATTCTCGGTCGTCGCGCCGACGAACACGAACAGGCCCGACTCGACGTGCGGCAAGAACGCGTCCTGCTGACTCTTGTTGAAGCGATGCACTTCGTCGACGAACACGAGCGTCTGATGCCCGTTCGCGCGATGAATCTGCGCGGTCTCCACCGCCTCGCGGATATCCTTCACGCCCGAAAGCACCGCCGAGAGCGAGATGAACTGCGCGTGGAACGCATCGGCCATGAGGCGCGCGAGCGTGGTCTTGCCGACGCCGGGCGGACCCCAGAGAATCATCGAATGCGCCTCGCCCGATTCGAACGCGACGCGCAACGGCTTGTTTGGACCGAGCAGATGTTTCTGGCCGATCACGTCGTCGATGGTGCGGGGGCGCAGGCGCTCCGCGAGCGGAACGTTGCCACGGTTTTCTTCGAACATGTGCTGTGCGATGCAGGTTGACGCGGTTGGGTGGATCGCGGCGATAATCTCGCCCTTCAGGAAGGCGCGGCGCGGCCGCGGAATCGGGTCATTATGACAGCCTGACAGCGGCGGTCTCGCAGGAAGCGGGCCGCGCGCCCGGAATCCACGCTTTCACACGACAAGGACGCAATCCGATGGGGCAAGAGCACACCACGAACGCCGCGGCGCACGGCGAGACTTCGACCTACGCGCCGCTTACGCCGGTGCCGCCCGAGCGGCGCGCCTTCGGCACGAGCGATGCCTTCGCGCTGTGGTTCTCGCTCGGCATCGGGCTCCTGGTTGCGCAGGCGGGCGCGCTGCTCGTGCCGGGATTGTCGTTGCCGCACGCGCTGACGGCGATCGCCATCGGCACGGTGATCGGCGTCGTGCTGCTCGCGCTGGCGGGCGTCGTCGGCACGGATACGGGGCTCGCGGCGATGTCCTCGCTGCGCCCGACGCTCGGCGTGCGCGGCGCATCGGTGCCGGCGGTGCTCAACGCGATCCAGCTCGTCGGCTGGGGCTCGTTCGAGATCATCGTGATGCGCGATTCCGCCGATGCGCTCGCGAAGCAATCCTTTCACCTTTCGATGCCGCTCGTCTGGACGCTTATCTTCGGCGCGCTCGCGACGCTGCTCGCGATCAGCGGCCCGCTCTCCTTCGTGCGGCGTTTCTTGCGCACCTGGGGCATCTGGCTGCTGCTCGGCGGCGCAGGCTGGCTCACGTGGAATCTGCTCGCGAAGCACGATCTCGCCGCGCTGCTGGCGCGTCCCGGCACGGGCGAGCTGGCGTTCGGCGCGGGTATCGACCTCGTCGTCGCGATGCCGCTGTCGTGGCTGCCGCTGATCGCCGATTACACGCGCTTCGGCAAGAGCGCGGGCGGCGCGTTTCGCGGCACGCTGCTCGGCTATGGCATCGCGAATCTGTGGTTCTATGCGCTCGGCGCGATCTACGGACTTGCGGCGGGCGGCGGCGATGCGCTTCTCACGACCGCGCTCGCGCAGGCCGGTGGCGGCATCGCGCTGTTCCTCATTCTGATCGATGAAATCGACAACGCGTTCGCCGATATCCACTCCGCGGCCGTATCGACAGGCACCTTCTGGGCGCGCGCCGGCGTGCCGATGCTCTCGTGCGCGTTCGGCGCGCTGTGCACGCTCGTCGCACTCGTCGTCGAGATGGGCAAGTATCAAAACTTCCTGTTGCTGATCGGCTCGGTGTTCGCGCCGCTCTTCGGCGTCGTGCTGGCCGATCACTTCATCGTGCGCAAGCGCCGCATCGACACTGCGGCGCTCGGGTCCATCGACGGACGCTACGGCTTTTCTGGCGGCTGGCATGTGAGCGCGTTCATCGCGTGGGGCATCGGGATCGCGGCGTATCACGCGATCAATCAATGGCTGCCGAATCTCGGCGCGACGCTGCCCGCGCTCGCGCTCGGCGCGGTGTGCTATCTGCTGCTCGTGTCGGGGCGACGCCGCGCCTACGCGTGATCGCTCAACGAAAAAGCCGCCATTTCTGGCGGCTTTTTCACATCAGCTTGCAGAACTCCAACCCTGCGGCACCGAAGCGCGCGTCTCGCCGCGCTCCTCGAAATCGCCCGCCGCCTCGCGACGCGCAAGCCATCGCACGCAGACGAGCGAGAGCAGCGCGAAGCTCGAATAGAACAGCGCCATCGGCACCCAGCTCGGCGAGTAGCGTTCGGCGAGCACGGTCGCGAAGAGCGGCGTGAGGCCGCCCGCGAGCGCGCCGCACACCTGATACGCGAGCGAGATCGCCGTATAGCGGATGCGCGCCGCGAACATGCCGGTGACGAAGCCCGCGATCACCGCGTAATAGCCCGATTCGGCGATCGTCGCGAGCCCGACGCCGAGCGTCACCGAACCGAACGTGCCCATCCGCACGAGCGGCAGCATGATGAACGGCACGACGATCGCCCACACGGCCGCCATCGTCAGCACGCGCGCGGTGCCGAAGCGTTGCGCGACGAACGCCGCGCCCAGTTGCACGAAGAACTGCAGCACGGCGACATAGAACATCGCGTCGAGCACCATCGAACGATCGAGCGACAGATACTGCGTCGCGTACGTGATCATGAAGATGTTGCTGAAATACACGCCCGCGATGCCGTAGACGTTCGCGCCGAGCACGACGAGCACCAGCCGCCATTGCTTCATCGTCTCCTTCAGCGGATGCTCGGCGAGTTCGCCCTCTTCCTTGAGCGCCTCGAATTCCGGCGATTCATCGACGCCCGCGCGGATCACGAAGCCCACGATCAGCAACACGATGCTCGCGAGGAACGGCACGCGCCAGCCCCACGACATGAAGTCCGCGTTGGGCAGCTTGCTCGCGACGCCGAACGCGAGAATCGAGAGGATCAGGCCGCTCGCGCTGCCGAGTTGCGCGAACGACGCGAAAAACGTGCGCTTGCCTTCGGGCGCGTGCTCGCCCGCGAGCAGCACCGCGCCGCCCCACTCGCCGCCGACCGCGACGCCTTGCAGGAGGCGCAGCACGATCAGCAGCACGGGCGCGATCGCGCCTGCCTTGTCGAACGTCGGCAGACAGCCGATCGCCACCGTCGATACCGCCATCAGCATCAACGTGAGCATCAGCGAGCGCTTGCGCCCGACGCGATCGCCGATATGCCCGAACAACACGCCGCCGAGCGGCCGCGCGAAGAAGCCGATCGCGAACGTGCCGAACGACGCGAGCAGGCTCAACAGACGGCTCTCGCCGGGGAAGAACAGCGGGCCGAACACGATGGCCGCGGCGGTTGCATAGCTATAGAAGTCGTACCACTCGATCGTGGTGCCGATGAACGAGGCGAGCGCGGCGCGCTTCGGTTGCGCGCGTGACGCGTTTTTCACTGCGGTCATGAAACGATGTCTCCGTTATTGCTTTGGTCTTGATGCGAGTCTTACTTTGCCGCGCGGTACTCGACGCCCGGCAGCACGCACAGCAGTTCGAACGCGAGGTTCGCGCCCAGCAGCGCGGTCGTCCCGAACGGGTCATAGGGCGGCGCGACTTCCACCAGATCCGCCCCGACGATATTCAGCCCACGCGCGCCGCGCACAATTTCGAGCGCCTGCGGCACGGTCAGTCCGGCGATTTCCGGCGTGCCGGTGCCGGGCGCGAATGCGGGATCGATGCCGTCGATATCGAACGTGATGTAGACGGGGCCATCGCCCATTTGCGCGCGCACTTCGTCCATCAGCGGCGCGAGCGATTTGTTCCAGCACTCTTCCGTCTGCACGACGCGGAAACCCTGCTCGCGGCACCAGTCGAAATCGCCGGCTTCGTAACCCGTGCCGCGCAGACCGATCTGCACGACGCGCGAGCAATCGAGCAGACCCTCTTCCACCGCGCGCCGAAACGGCGTGCCGTGCGCGATCTTCTCGCCGAACATCGTGTCGTTGACGTCCGCGTGAGCGTCGATATGAATCAGCCCGACCTTGCCGTGCTTCGCGTGGATCGCGCGCAGGATCGGCAGCGCGATGGTGTGATCGCCGCCGAGCGTGAGCGGCTTGCAGTCGTGCTTCAGGATCTCGCGATAAGCGCGCTCGATGCGGTCGATCGAATCCAGCAGGTTGTACGGATTGATCGCGACATCGCCGATATCCGCGACGCGCAGCGAATCGAAAGGCGCGGCGCGCGTCGCCATGTTGTACGGGCGCAGCAGCACGGATTCGCTGCGCACCTGACGCGGACCGAAGCGCGCGCCGGTGCGATTCGACGTGCCGAGATCGAACGGCACGCCGACGAAACAAGCATCGAGCCCTTCGGCCGACTGGACATGCGGCAGGCGCATCATCGTCGTGATGCCGCCGCAACGCGGCATCTGGTTGCCCGACAACGGCTGCGGGCGCTCGGCGCGCTGTTCGACGAAGTGCGAATCGAAGTGTTCGGCGGGGGCGAAAAGTGAGGATGTATTCATGGCGTCAGATGGGTTCGCGTTGACATCTGACAATTAATAGCGAGTTCTGGATAAAAATAAAATGGCGATAAAATTAACTTAACATCGATATTTTTCGATGTATCGGTGGCGCCCATGTTCACTCACCTTTCCGATCTCGATCTGCGCCTGATCCGCGTGTTCCTCGCCATCGCCGATGCGGGCGGCGTTTCGTCCGCGCAGGCGACGCTCAACGTCGGGCAATCGACCATCAGCACGCAACTCGCGACGCTCGAAACGCGGCTCGGCTACCGGCTCTGCGAACGCGGGCGCGGCGGCTTCGCGCTGACTTCGCGCGGCGAGCAGTTCGTCGAGGCGTGCCGGACGCTGCTCGCCGCCATCGACACGTTCGATTCGACCGCGCGCAATGTCGGCAAGAAGCTCGTCGGCTCGCTCACGCTCGGGATGATCGGCAATACGCCCGTCAGCGCGAATGCGCGTGTCAGTCAGGCGATCGCGCGTTTCCGGCAGCGCGACGAATCCGTGCGCTTCGCGGTGCTGGTGCGCTCGCCGGGCGAGTTGGAGGAGATGCTGCTGTCGGGGCGCATCCAGATGGCGATCGGCTACTTCTGGCATCGCGTGCCGTCGCTCGAATACACCGAAATCTTCGCGGAGGATCAGCTCGCGTACTGTGGACGCGAGCATCCGTTGTTCGCGCGGGCAGGCGAAGTAGGCATCGCGCAGGCTTTCGAGCACGACTGGGCGTGGCGCAGCTATCCGCTGCCCGAGGCCGGCGAGCTCACGCCGCGCAATATCGGCGCGGTGGCGGACAACATGGAGGCCGTCGCGATGCTCGTGCTCTCGGGCCGGCATCTCGGTTATCTGCCCGAGCACTTCGCCGCGCCCTATGTGAAGGAAGGCGTGCTCGCGGCGCTCAATCCGCAGGCGATGCGCTATCGCGTCGCGTTTCAGATGGTCACGCGCGCGGAACGCGTGAGCGGCGCGCGGGGCGCGAAGCGGGAGATCGTGGAGGCGTTTCTCGATGACATGGCCGCGGCGCACGCGGCCATCGAATGAAAAAGGGCGCTTTCGTCGCGCCCTTCGGATTAGCCGTTGATCACGTCCGCGCCCTTCGGCACGGTGAACTTGAAGGTATCGCTCTTGATGGGCGGGTTCTTCTGGATATTCGAGAACGTGAGCAACGTGACGTTGCCGAACACGTCGTGCAGTTCCATCGCTTGCAGATTGCCGTCCCTGAAGCCGATGCCGACCGTCTCGAACTGCGTGTCCTTCGCCTTGGGCGTGAGTTCCAGCCAGTCGATGCCGCCCTTCTCGCCCGCATCGCGCAGGTTGAAGTTCTTCTCCAGATCGTTGCTGCCGAAGAGGATCGCCGCCGGGCTCGCGCCGAGCGCGCCGCCGAGCGTGCGCACGGTCACCTGGTTCAAATCTTTGTCGTAGACGTAGAGCTTGTCGCCGTCGGCCTGCAGGATCTGCGCATACGGCTTCTGATACGACCAGATGAACTTGCCCGGCCGCGCGAACATGAAGGTGCCGCTGGAGGTCTGGCCTTTGGTCGGCATGGCGTTCGAGGTCGCGCCGTTGTTGGTCTTTCCGGGCGCCTTGATTTCCTGCTGAGTGAAGTCGCCGCGCGCCGCGTGGACTTGCGACACGAATGCCTTCAGTTGCTCCGTGCCGCTCGCGAATGCATGCGATGCGAACAGCATCGTCGCCGAAAAGATCGCCGCACCGAATGCCTTGGTGAGCGGGTTCCCCGTAAATTGCTTCATCGTTATGTTCTCCATTTGGACGCGCGCGTCACTCCGCGTCGCGCGCCGGCGTCAGGATTTCGCGGTTGCCGTTCGACGACATCGCCGACACGAGCCCCGAGTTTTCCATCTGTTCGAGCAGACGCGCCGCGCGGTTGTAGCCGATGCGCAAATGCCGCTGCACGAGCGAGATCGACGCGCGCCGGTTCTTGATGACGACCTCGACCGCCTGATCGTATAAGGGATCGGACTCGCCGTCGGCGCCGCCGGTTCCGCCCGCGCCCGCCGAGCCTTCGTCGCCGTCGCCGGCCAGGCCGCCTTCGAGAATGCCCTCGATATAGTTCGGCTCGCCGTGCTCCTTCAATTTGTCGACCACGCGATGCACTTCCTCGTCCGACACGAACGCGCCGTGCACGCGCACAGGCAGCCCGGAGCCGGGCGGCAGATAGAGCATGTCGCCCATGCCGAGCAGCGATTCGGCGCCTTGCTGGTCGAGAATCGTGCGCGAATCGATCTTCGACGACACCTGGAACGCCATGCGCGTCGGCACGTTCGCCTTGATGAGGCCGGTGATCACGTCGACCGAAGGCCGCTGCGTCGCGAGGATCAAATGGATGCCCGCCGCGCGTGCCTTCTGCGCGATCCGCGCGATCAGCTCTTCGACCTTCTTGCCGACGACCATCATCAGGTCGGCGAGCTCGTCGATCACGACGACGATATTCGGCAAGCGCGTGAGCGGCTCGGGATCGTCCGGTGTGAGGCTGAACGGATTCGGAATCTTTTCGTCGCGCTTCTTCGCTTCATCGATCTTCGTGTTGAAGCTCGCGAGATTGCGCACGCCCATCTTGCTCATCAGCTTGTAGCGGCGCTCCATCTCGGCGACCGCCCAGTTGAGCGCGTGACCGGCCTGCCGCATGTCCGTGACGACCGGACACAGCAAATGAGGAATGCCTTCGTAGACGCTCATTTCGAGCATCTTCGGGTCGATGAGAATCAGGCGCACCTGATCCGCGCTCGCCTTGTAGAGCAGCGAAAGGATCATTGCGTTGATGCCGACCGACTTGCCCGAGCCCGTCGTGCCCGCGACCAGCAAGTGCGGCATCTTCGCGAGATCCGCGCAGACCGGATTGCCGCCGATGTCCTTGCCGAGGCCCATCGTCAGCGGCGATGCGCCGTTCGCATAGACCTCGGAGCCGAGAATCTCGGAGAGCTTGACCGTCTGACGGCGCTGGTTCGGCAATTCGAGCGCCATGTAGTTCTTGCCCGGAATCGTCTCGACGACGCGAATCGACACGAGCGACAGCGAGCGCGCGAGATCCTTCCCGAGACCGACGATCTGGCTGCCCTTCACGCCAGTCGCCGGCTCGATTTCATAGCGCGTGACGACCGGCCCCGGATACGCGGCGATCACGCTCACCTCGACGCCGAAGTCCTTGAGCTTCTTTTCGATGAGCCGCGACGTGTACTCGAGCGTATCGGCGGCGATGGTTTCCTGGACCTTCGGCGGCGCATCGAGCAAGGCGAGCGGCGGCAACGTGGAGTCGCCCGGCAGGTCCTTGAAGAGCGGCACCTGCTTTTCCTTCTCGGCGCGTTCGGAGCGCGCGGGCGCTGGCGCCGCGGGCACGATCATCACCGGTTCGTGATCCTCGCTCTTCTCGCGCGAACGCACGACCTTGTCTTCGCGCTTGACCGCGGCCGCTTCGCCGAGCTTGCGGTCGCGTCCCGCTTCGCGGCGCAGTTGCGCGCCGGTGATCGCGTTGAGAATGCCGTCGCCGAGCTTCTCGCACACGGACAGCCACGAGAAACGGAAATAGAGCGACAGGCCGATCGCGAGAGCGATCAAGAAGAACAGGGTCGCGCCCGTGAAGCCGAGCGCATGCGAAACATGCCGCGCGACGACATCGCCGACGACGCCGCCCGGCGCACGCGGCAACTGCACCTTGAGCGACCACATGCGCAGCGCCTCGATGCCGTCGCTCGCGAGCAGCACGAGCACGAACGCGAACGCTTCGGCAAGCCAGGTGCGGTCGCGCGGCGCGTCTTCATCGACGGCGGGCGGCTGCGTGGTGTGCTGAATGAGACGCCGGTAATTCGCGACGATGCGCCGCGCGAGCAGCACGACCAGCCAGTAGGAAGACAGCCCGAAGACGAGCAGCAGGATATCGGACGTGTACGCGCCGACGCGCCCCGCCCAGTTCCCGATATGATCGACGCTCACCGCGTGGGTCCAGCTCGGATCCTTGCGGCTGTACGAAAGCAGCGCCATCACGAGGAACAGTCCGAGCGCGACCTGGAGAATCCAGCGAATTTCGGTGAAGAGCCGCGACATGCGGTGCGGCAACGCCTGCGGGCTCGCGGAATAGGTAGCTTTGGCCATTGATTCGGTGTCGCTTTGTGTCGCTTTTTTGCGGCTCACGCCTCTACGCAAGGACCGCATGGAACGGTGGCCTATTGTAAACGCTGCGTTGCGGTGAAAGGCGCAAAACGGACGCGTTCTTGCAACCTGTAACACTCGTCACGAGCAAGTCATGCGGCGGTCCTCGCCGTCCACGGCTATCAAACCGATTGAAAGGTTCACTCGGGAAGGCTTTTCCGGCGGCCTTTATAATCCCCTTTTTGCACCTAAATTTGGATCATCGGGAGCGTCGCGCGCATTCTCCGGCCACGAGCGGCGTCGATATTGCTGCATTGCAGGCCACGCGTACTTCCGAGCCGACCATCAATAACGGACCATCATCATGTCTTCGCCCAAACACGCCAAAGTGCTGATTCTCGGTTCCGGCCCCGCCGGCTACTCCGCCGCCGTGTACGCCGCGCGCGCGAACCTGTCGCCGCTGCTCATCACCGGCCTCGCGCAAGGCGGCCAGCTGATGACCACCACGGACGTCGAGAACTGGCCGGCGGACCCGTCGGGCGTGCAGGGCCCGGAACTGATGCAGCGTTTCGAAGAGCACGCTCGCCGCTTCAACACCGAGATCGTGTTCGATCACATCCACACGGCGAAGCTCAACGAGCGCCCCTTCCGGCTGATCGGCGATTCGGGCGAGTACACCTGCGATTCGCTCGTCATCGCGACGGGCGCGTCGGCGCAATATCTCGGCGTGCCGTCGGAAGAAGCGTTCATGGGTAAGGGCGTGTCGGCCTGCGCGACCTGCGACGGCTTCTTCTATCGCAACGGTGAAGTCGCGGTCATCGGCGGCGGCAATACGGCCGTCGAGGAAGCGATCTATCTCGCGGGCATCGCGAAGAAAGTGACGGTCGTGCATCGCCGCGACAAGTTCCGCGCCGAGCCTATCCTCATCGACCGCCTGCTCGCGAAGGAAAAGGAAGGCATCGTCGATATCAAGTGGAATCACGTGCTCGATGAAGTTACCGGCGACAATTCCGGCGTCACCGGCCTGCGCATCAAGGATACGCAGTCGGGCAAGACCACGGACATCGCGCTGCAGGGCGTGTTCGTCGCGATCGGCCACAAGCCGAACACCGATCTCTTCGTCAACCAGTTGGAGATGAAGAACGGCTACATCATCACGAAGGGCGGCACCACCGGCGACGCCACCGCGACGAGCATCCCCGGCGTGTTCGCTGCGGGCGACGTGCAGGATCACGTGTATCGCCAGGCGATCACGAGCGCGGGCACGGGCTGCATGGCCGCGCTGGATGCGCAGCGTTATCTCGAGACCATCGACGAAACGCCGACGCCGCATTCGATGAGCCACGAAGCGGATCGCTGATCGGGCGTCCATCCGGGCACGGCCGAGCGCGGCGAACCGCTAGAATGGAGTTCGTCCGCTTCTGGCGCGTCCGATAGCGCCGACTCGCGATAAAAACGGGCCACGGTTCACGCCGTCGGCCCGTTTTCGATTCGAGGCGCGCCTCGCGTCGAGCCTGATTCCTGTCGATTTCCGCTGGCCGAACGATGCCGAAGAACCTCCCTCACCCGAACGAACCGAAAGTCCGGCGCAGAGAAGCGGCGCGACCGGCCACGCCCGCACCGGCCCGGCCAGTCGATGCGCGCGACGTCGCCGCCGCCGTGAAGCGCGACGGGCTGTCGGGCCTTTCGACGCTCAAACGCGCACTGAAAGCCGACGCCGAGAAGCGCGAAGTGCAACGCGTCGCGGCGGCGCGCGCCGAACGCGAAGTCGTCGCCGATGCCGACGAGTTCCGTCGCGCGATCGGCGAAGTCGAACCGCTCAGGACGCCGCCGCGCACGACCGTCACGCGCGTGCCGCCTCCGCCGGTGCCGCTGCAAAGCCGTCGCGACGAAGAGGCCGTGCTGCAGGAAGCGCTCTCCGACGAATACGATCCCGAAAGCCTGCTCGACATCGACGAAACGCTGTCCTTCTACCGGCCTGGCATCAGCCAGGAAGTCGTGAGGAAGCTAAGGCGCGGCGCGTGGATCGTGCAGGCGCAGCTCGATCTGCACGGCATGCGCCGCGAAGAAGCGCGCGAGGCGCTCGCAGAGTTCATCCGCGAATCGGTGAAGCGCGGGCTGCGGTGCCTGCGCGTGATTCACGGCAAGGGGCTCGGCTCCATCGGCAAGGAGCCTGTGCTCAAGGGCAAGGTGCGCGCGTGGCTCGTGCAGAAGTCGGAAGTGATCGCGTTTTGTCAGGCGCGCCCGCACGACGGCGGCGCGGGCGCGGTGCTCGTGCTGCTGCAGCCGGGCGGCGCGGCGCGTCATCACAACCATCCGCAGGACAAGAGTCTCGGCAGGAATCGCGATCCGGGGCCGGACAGTGCATCCTAGGCTCACCCTCGCCATCACCATCATGGAGGCGCTCGCGATTTTCGCGTACGCCTTCTCCGGGCTCATCGAAGCGCGCAAGCGCAGGCTCGATGCGGTCGGCGCGTTTCTCGTCGCGCTCGTCACCGCGTTCGGCGGCGGCACGGTGCGCGACGTGCTGCTCTCGCGCCGGCCGTTCTACTGGGTCGAGCATCAGGATTACGTGCTCCTCATCTTCGCGATGGCGATCTTCGCGCCCATCTTCCTGCGCGTCACGTCGCGGCTTTTCGACCAGCGCGCGCTGCTCATCACCGACGCGATCGGGCTCGGCCTTTTCAGCGTGTCCGGCACCTCGATCGCGCTCGATGCGCAGATGCCCGCCTTCACCGCGACGATGATGGGCGTCATCACCGGCGTGTTTGGCGGCGTGCTGCGCGACGTGCTCTGCAACGAAATTCCGCTGATCCTGCGCGACTCGCGCCCCTACGCGGTGTGCGCGTTCGCCGGCTGCTGGATCTATCTCGGGCTGGAGCGGCTCGACGTCGACACGATCTACAACGTGCTGATTTCGACGGCGTTCATCCTGATCGCACGGCTCATCACCTTCAAGTTCGATATCCGTCTGCCGCACTAGGTCCATCACCGGCACGCGCGCGAAACGGGCGGGAAAACGCGTCCATTTGCTACAATCGCATAGTTTTCAGCCCCGCATCCGGCCGCGATGCAGCCCGCTCCGGTCGCCATCACGCACATAGAACATGAACATCGAGCAAGCGCGTTTCAACATGATCGAGCAACAGATTCGTCCGTGGGAAGTGCTGGACCAGGACGTGCTGAACCTGCTCGCGATCGTCAAGCGCGAGAACTTCGTTCCCGCCGCGTACCGCAACATCGCTTTCGCGGACCTCGAAATTCCGCTGCCTGGCGGCGAGCGCATGCTCTCGCCCAAGGTCGAGGCGCGCATCCTGCAGGAGCTCGCGGTTCACAAGGGCGAGACCGTGCTGGAAATCGGCAGCGGCTCGGGCTACATGGCGGCGCTGCTCGCGCATCGCGGACGCAGCGTGACCACGGTCGAAATCTCGCCCGAACTCGCCGGTTTCGCGAAGCAGAACCTCGCCGCGAATGGCGTGACGAACGTGGACGTGATCACCGGCGACGGCGCGCTCGGCTGGGATCAGGGCGCGCCTTACGACGTGATCTGCGTGTCGGGCGGGCTGCCGGTCATGCCGCAGGAATTTCTCGAACAGTTGAAGATTGGCGGACGCATTGCCGCGTTCGTCGGCGCGGCGCCGGTCATGAAGGCGCAGGTCATCACGCGCGTCGACGAAAAGCAGTTCCGCGTGTCCGACGTATTCGAGACGCTCGTCGCGCCGCTGAAGAACGCGGTGCATCCGTCGCTGTTCAAGTTCTAAGCTGAAAGCGCGATGCCGGTTGTGCCCGGCCTCGCGCGTCTTGTCAGGATCTTCATGCAAAACCTCACCGCACCCGAACTCGCCGCGTGGCTCGCGGATGCCTCGCGCCCCGCTCCCGTTCTGCTCGACGTGCGCGAGCCGTGGGAAATCCAGACGGCGAAGATGGACAACATCGTGACGATTCCGATGCGCGACATTCCCGCGCGCAGCGAAGAACTCGACGACGAAGCGCAGATCGTCTGCATCTGCCACCACGGCGCGCGCAGCGCGCAGGTCGCAATGTTCCTGGAATCGCGCGGCTTCACGAAGACGTTCAACCTGTACGGCGGCATCGACGCATGGTCGCGTCAGGTCGATCCGTCGGTTCCCACGTACTGATCGCTTTTCGGGCCGCACATCGCGCGCGGCCCGCACGCTTTTCTCATCCCTCGCTCGACCACAGCGCCGTGCCGCGCGCCGAGAATATGACGAGATATCCGTTCGGCAGGATAGTCGCATAGGCGCCCGGATTGCCCGACGTGTGCGTCTGCCAGACCATCGCGCCGTTGCTGTCGTACATCACCAGGTTGCCGTCCTCCAGCATGCGGACTTCGACGCCCGGCGTGCCGCTCACGCGCGATGACCAGATCGTCTGGCCATTCCTCACGGCGACGAGATAACCGTCGCCCTGCAAGTTCACTTTCACATTTGCGCCGCACGCCGCAACCGTTCCGCCGACGCCAAAGCCCTCGCCCATCGCGATACGTCCGCACGCCGTCGGCGCGTTGACCGGCGGCAGCGCGGCGAACCAGGACAGATCGACGGCATTGGCGATCGCCAACATGCCGGCATCGTCCGGATGCAGATCGTCGCCGCTGTTGTAGGCGCGCGCGTACGCGGTGGAATCGGTCGAGCCCCACGGATTGCCCAGCGCCGCGGCCTGATCGAGCACGGCGTCGCAGCCGCTTTCCTTGGTGCGCAGGTAGGCATTCACCGTCTGACGCGTGTTCTCGATTTCGGGCGTCCACTCGTCCAGGCCCTGAAAAGGTGTGAGCGTCGAACAGATCAGGCCCACTTTCGCGGCGCTCGTCTGCTGGACGAGTTGCTGATACGCGCCGATGAGCTGCTGCGCGCTCGGTGGATTGCCGCTGATGAGATTGTTCACCGCATCGTCGGAGACGATCACCCACTTCACGTTGGGCTGCCCGAGCACGTCGCGGGCGAAGCGCTTCAGTCCGGCCTGGCCCGAGCCGTCCGTGAAGAAGTCGTTTCCGCTGATGCCCTGATTCAGCACACCGACCGTCATGCCCGAGCGGATCAGCCGCTCCGCGAGCCGATTCGGCCAGCGCCGGTTCGTGTTGGGCGTCGATGAAAACCCGTCCGTGATCGATGCGCCGAACGTGACCACCGCGCCCGTCGCCGCGGCGTTCATCACATCGACATTGGTGAGGAAATAGTACGACTGCTCGCCCGTCGCGTTCACGACGCCGCCCGCGAACGCCGGGTCCGCGCTGACGTCGCCCGGTGCGATCCAGTTGTCCTGCAAGCCCTCGATATGTCCGGTCGCCCCGGGCTGCGTCTGCGACGGAATATGGAAGCTCACGGCGATATCGGCGAGTGCGGGCACCTGAAACGGGATGGCGTCGGTCTGCACCGTGCCGCCCGCCGGAATCGTCACGTAGGGCTGGCCGTTGAAGGTCGCGGCGCGATCGGTGCCGGCGATCGTCCGTGCCCCGCCCGCCCGCCGCGCGATATGCACGTCGCCGAGCGTGACCGGCTGCGAGCCGAACAGATTGGAGAACGTCAGGCGCGCCGCCGTGCCGCCGATGCTCGTATGCACGACGTGGCGAATCGTCTGGTTGTTGAAGCCGGGATCCGCCGTGACATCAGGCGCGGCCGACCACGTTCCGGTCCACGGTGCGCTCGTGATGACCCCCTGCGCGAAGTAATGCGATGTATCGGGCCATGACAGAAAAACGACGAGCGCCAGGCCGACGAGCTTGTGTAACCCTCGTTTCACGTTCGCCTCCCTGTTCTTCGAATTGGTGGAAGCAAACTAGACCACGTCGGGCGCATCGCCGTTGTGCGCTAACGTACAGACAACGTCAAACGCCGTTCCCGTGGACAAAAAACAGAAAGCCGCATGAAAGTTACTCTCATGCGGCTTTTTGCGGACGTTCGACGAGACGCGGATCAGACGACGTTCATCGCCAGCGCGCTCGCACGATAATGCTCCGCGGCCTTTTCGGTGTCGCCGAGTTGCTCGTGCAGACGCGCGAGCGCGCGATGCGTGCGGATCTTGAGCGGTTCGTTGTCGGCGAGTTTCAGCGCCGATTCGAGGAACGCCTGCGCCTTGCCCCACAACTGCTGATGCAGACACAGCCGCCCGAGCGTGAAGAGCAGATCGGCGTCTTCGGTGCGTTCCTTCTGCCACGCTTCGGCGCGCTGGATCAGCGGGAACGCGTCGCCGCCGACGATGCAATCCGGATAGCGCCGCAAGAGCCGCGCGTCCCAGTTGTGCGCGAGCGCATCCTCGACGATCTTCTTCGCCTCTGCGCGGCGATCGAGCGCGATCAGCAACTCCGCGGCGAGATCGGCGAGACGCGGCGACTGGCGCTCGGTCACCGAAAGCGACTGCCACAGTTCGAGCAGCGCGTCGGGATTGTGCCGCCGGTCGCGCAGCAGGTTTTCCGCCGCCACCTGACGCAGCCGCACCGCGACCGCCGGATGCAGCGCCTCGCGCTTTTCCAGCATGCGTACGAGCTTCAGCACTTCGCCCCAGTTCTTCAACTGCTGCTGCGCGCGCAGCGCGATCTGCTGCGCGTGGATGCGCCGTCCGCCCTGCGCCTGCATTTCGGTGAGCGCGACGAGCGCGCCGTCGGCGTCGCGGCCATCGGCGCGCATGTCGGCGGTCGCCATCAGGCGCGCGTCCTGCCAGTCCGTGCCGGAAACCTGCGCGAGCCATTCGTCGCGGCGCGCATATTCGTGCAGACGGTGCGCCGCGTTTGCGCCGATGAGCCCGGCTGCGCCCTTGTTCGCGTCGACGGAAAGCGCATCGCGCGCGGCCTTCTCGGCCTTCGAGAAGCGCCCGGCGTAGAGATGCCCGACCGCATCGCGCAGCGACGCATTCGCTTTCGCGAGCTTGCTGCGCGTGCGATACGCAGCGACGCGCGACGGCATCTTCCACACGCCGCGCACCGCGCGGATGACCGCGTAGAGCACGATGAACAGCACGACGAGCGCCACCGCGAACAGGTTGAGCGACATGTCGACCCGATACGGCGGAATCACGAGCAGGATCTGCCCGCCGTTGAAACCCCCGACCGTCGCGACGATCACCGCTACCGCGAACAACAGCGCGAGCCAGATCAGTCCACGAATCGTCATCATCCGCCTCGCTTGAACTGATGGACGGCGGCGAGGCTGGCGTTCAGGTTCGGCACCGCGACGGCGAGCGACGCCTGATCGACCTGCTTCACGAGATCGCGCACGGCCTGCACCTTCCTGGACGATGCATCGAAGTAGCGCGCGAGCGCGGCATCGGCGGCGTGCAGATCGGACTTGAGCGTCGGCTCGCTGCGCGACAGGAGCGACAGACGCGCGGACAGCAAACGCAGCTTCACGTTTTCGCGCACGAAATAACCCTGATCGGGCGACGTGAGCATCGCGTCGGCGTTGTCGATGCGCCGCACCGACACGAGGCTCGACAACTGCTGGCCGATGCCGTTGGTGATCTGATGCCACAGCACCTTCCAGCGCGGCTCGCCGGTCGCCGCGGCGATCGACGCACTGTTGGCCGGCTCGGCCGTCTGCGCGCGGGCGCGTGCGATCGGCGCTTCGCCCGACAGCGGCAACTGGTCGATCTGGTCGATGGCGGTATCGAGCTTGATCGCGAGGCCGGTGAGATCGGTGGTGGGCGTGGCCTTCAGCTTGTCGATGTCCTGCGCGATCGCCTTGCGGATCGCGACGACCTGCGGGCCGGTGCTCGCGGCAAGCCGCGTGTCGGCGCTTTGCAGCGCGAAGAGCGCGAGCTGCACGTTGCCGGTCAGTTGCAGTTGCTGGCTCGCGCTCGACAGAATCTGCTCGACTTCGGCGATAGTCCAGTCGTCGCGATTGCTCGCGAGATCCTGATATTGCTGCTGCAACGCCTGACTGTGCGTTTCGGCATCGGTGAGCTTGCCTTGCAACTGGATGATCTGCGTATTCAGCGCGGTGGTCGCGCTCGCGGCCTGATCGGCTTTCGCGCGCAGATCGGCGTTCTGCTCGTCGGACTGGGCGAGGCGCTGCGACAGTTGCGCGTCGGCGCGGTCGAACTTGCGATTCAGGACGAACGCGCCCGCGCCCGCCGCCACCGCCAGAATGACGATGACGAACCACAACAACACGATGCCCGCGCCGCCGCGGCGCTTCTGCTGCTCGAAAGGCGTGAAAGGCGTGTTCGGCGGCAAGGGCGGTGTCACGTTCGGCTGAGGTGAAGCTTTTTTGGAATCGTTCGAATCAGTCATGCGTGATTGGGCCGTTTGGTGGGCCGGCGCGGTGGCCGGATGGGCGTCCGTCGGCGCGGATGAGGAATGGTTCGAGCTCGATGCGCTCGCTGCAGCGCTCGCGTATGCGTGGGCCTCCGGATCGCGTGAGTTGCGTTGTGACTCCGCCTGCGCGGCTGCTGCGGCGGTGTCGGGCGGAAACAGCGCTTCCAGCGAGTGTGCGATGCGTTCGTCGCCCGCGCCGGACACCGTAATCCTATCAAAACCGGCTCCCCGCGCGGCCTCGGCGATACGCGGGTGCGGGCAGACGACCGGCGTGCGTTTGAGCAGCACGATTTCGTCGGCGGTGAGATGCTCGTGCGCGAGCTCGTCGAGATTGCGCACGCCTTCGGAACTCGTCAGCAGCCACGCGTGCGGCTTTCCCGCGAGCAGTTCGTGGATGCGCTCCCACTTCTGCATCGACGGCTCCGGCAGCACACGTCGATACGCGGCGGCTTTCTCGGCCCGCGCGCCCGCCTCGTCGAGCCGTTCGGCGAGCCATTCACGGCCGCCGTCGCCGCGCACGATCAGCACGCGCTTGCCTTCGAGACCGTTCGTGCCGAAATGCGCTTCGATCGCGGTGTAGAGCGCTTCCGAGTCGAAGCGGGGATCAGCGTCTTCCGTCGATGGACTGATCACGCGATGCGCGGGCGCGTGCACGCCCTGCCGCGCGAGCGCCGCGACCGATCCCGGACCCACGACCGCGACGGGCAGATCGGCGGGCCACGGCGCGCCGAGCCGGCCGAACGCATGATCGATCGCATTCGGCGACACGAACACCACCAGCGCGTAACGCCCCGGTGCGTCGGGCGGCAGAAAGAGCTCGTCGAGCGCGGCGCGCAGCGGTGCATCGTCGGCGACGGGCGCGATATCGATCAGCGGGAATTCCAGCGTGTCGAAGCCGGCGCTCGCGAGGAGCGCGAGCAACGCGGACGACTGTCCGCCCGGACGCGTGACGATGACGGTGGCGCGGCGCTCGCTCGCCATCAGGACTTCGGCCCCGAGGGCGCGGCGTTGGGGGCATCGGCGCGGCTCATCGTGGTGAGTGCGTTGACGATATCCATTGCGCCCTGTGCTTCGAGATCCGCCGACACGCGCTTGCCGAGCGCGAGCGCGTCGGCGAGATCGGGCGAACGCACGGTTTCTTCGGCGCGCAGCACACGCTTGCCGTCGGGCATCGCCACGGCGCCGCGCAGATGCAACGCGCCTTCGCGCCACACGGCATGCGCCGCGAGCGGCACTTCGCAACTGCCGCCGAGCGCACGCGACACCGCGCGTTCCGCCTCGACCGCGAGCGCGGTGTGTTCGTCGTGCAAGGGCGCGAGCCACGCGGCGAGATCGGCGCGATCCGCGCGCATCTCGATGCCGAGCGCGCCCTGCCCCGCCGCCGGCAGGCTCTCCGACGGATCGAGCAGCGCACGGATGCGCGCTTCGAGACCGAGGCGCTTCAGTCCGGCGGCCGCGAGGATGATCGCCGCATATTCGCCGCGATCGAGCTTGGCAAGACGCGTGTCGAGATTGCCGCGCAGCGGACGCACTTCGAGCGCGGGAAAGCGCGCGCGGATCATCGCTTCGCGGCGCAGACTCGAAGTGCCGACGATACTTCCCGCAGGCAACGCTTCCAGCGATTCGTAGTGCGGCGACACGAAGGCGTCGCGCGGATCTTCACGCTCCAGAATGGCGCCGAGCGCGAAGCCTTCGGGCAGTTCCATCGGCACGTCTTTCAGCGAATGCACGGCGAGATCGGCGCGGCCTTCGGCGAGCGCGGCTTCGAGCTCTTTCACGAAGAGACCCTTGCCGCCGACCTTCGATAACGTGCGATCCAGAATCTGATCGCCACGCGTCGTCATTCCGAGGATTTTTATGTCACAAGATGGATATAATTTGTGCAGCGCACACCGCACATGCTCGGCCTGCCACATCGCAAGCCGGCTTTCCCGCGAAGCGATGGTGATGCTCGCGGGCGGTGTCGTTGAATGCGTCTCGGAATTCATTGATGCTCGATCGAATGACGGGATGGATGAATAGACATTAGCGAACAATGGTAGCACGCACGCCAGAGTCCACTGACACATGGGCAGCGCGCGAGAGCCTTGTCCGATGCGCCTTTCGGGGCGTCCGTGGCGCGTTTGTATCCGGGTGAACGACGGCGCAGGCCGCTTCGCGCGCGATGACCGCTTCGGGGCCCGCTAAACGCCGCGGCATGCTGTCGCCGGTTTGACGCACGGCCGTTCGCACGGCCTGCGGTTTCCTGCCCGATGCGGCGCCCGTCCGGGTTGCATCACGTCGATGTGGTCCCTGGCTTCGCAGCTTCTGAGAGGAACCCAACGTGACGTCTTCTGGATCGGCTCGCCCGGCGCGCCGCAACGCCGCATTGCCCAAGTCTTCCTCCTCCGACGCGCCGCGCCCGGCGTCGTCGCCCATCGTCACGAAGGCCGCCACGGCGGCGAAGGCATCGAAAGCGGCGATCGCGCCGAAACCGAGGCCGGGCATCAAGGCCGCGGCCAAACGCGTCGCGACCAAAGCGAAAGCGCCGCGCGCCAACGGCGCGGCCGCTGCGAAACCCGCGAGCCGCACCCGCGACGACAAGGACCGCCCGCTCTTCGAGGACATCCGCTTCCTCGGCCGCCTGCTCGGCGAAGTGCTGCGCGAGCAGGAAGGCGACGCCGTGTTCGACGTGGTGGAAGCCATTCGTCAGACGGCCGTGAAGTTCCGCCGCGAAGACGACAGCGAAGCCGCGCAGACGCTGGAGAAGAAGCTGCGCGCGCTGTCGCCGGAGCAGACGGTGTCCGTCGTGCGTGCGTTCAGCTACTTTTCGCATCTGGCGAATATCGCGGAAGACCGGCACCACAATCGCCGCCGCCGCATTCACGCGCTCGCGGGTTCCGTTTCGCAGCCCGGCACGATCGCCTATGCTATCGAACGGATGCGCGAGCACAAGAACATCAGCGCGACGCGCAAGCTGCTGGACAAGTTTTTCGGCGATGCGCTGATCGTGCCCGTCCTCACCGCGCACCCGACCGAAGTCTCGCGCAAGAGCATTCTCGATGCTCAGCACGACATCGCGCGCCTGCTCGCCGAACGCGATCAGGAACTGACCGTCCGCGAACGCGCCCAGAACGAAGCCGTGCTGCGCGCGCGGGTGACGTCGCTGTGGCAGACGCGCATGCTGCGCGAAACACGGCTTTCCGTCACCGACGAAATCGACAACGCGCTTTCCTACTATCGCGCGACCTTCCTCGCGGAGATTCCCGCGCTCTATGCCGATATCGAAGGCGCGCTCGCCGAGCACGGCCTGCCCGTGCGCCTGCCGCCGTTCTTCCAGATGGGAAGCTGGATCGGCGGCGACCGTGACGGCAATCCGTTCGTCACCGGCGAAACGCTCGAAACCGCGATCACCCGTCAGGCGATCGTGATCTTCGAACACTATCTGGAAGAGACGCACAAGCTCGGCGCGGAATTGTCCGTGTCGAACCTGCTCGCCGGTTCGAGCGATGCGTTGAAGGCGCTCGCCGATGCCTCTCCGGATCAGTCGCCGCATCGCACGGACGAGCCGTATCGGCGCGCGCTCATCGGCATGTACACGCGGCTTGCGGCGAGTGCTCGCGTGCGGCTCGGCGAAGGCGTCGTCGCGGTGCGCAGCGCGGGCGCCGGCCAGCCGCAGATTCGCGCGAAGCCCTACGCGGACGCTTCCGAATTCGTGCGCGACCTGCACGTGCTGATCGATTCGCTCGCGGAGCATCACGGTGCGTCGATGTCGACACTGCGGTTGTCGCCGCTCGCGCGCGCCGCCGAAGTGTTCGGCTTCCATCTCGCGAGCATCGACTTGCGGCAGAGCTCCGATATTCACGAAGCAGTCGTGACCGAGTTGCTCGCGCGTGCGGGCGTCGTCGCGGATTACGCGTCGCTGTCCGAAGAGCACAAGCGCGACGTGCTGCTGAAGGAACTGGCGCAACCGCGTCCGCTGCGTCTTCCCTACGCGCAGTATTCCGATCTCGCGAAGAGCGAACTCGGCGTGCTCGAAGCCGCGCGCGAGACGCGTCAGAAGTTCGGCGCGCGCGCGGTGCGCAACTACATCATCTCGCACACGGAAACCGTCAGCGACCTGCTCGAAGTGATGCTGCTGCAGAAGGAAACCGGCGTGCTGCAAGGCTATCTGGGCGCCAAAGACGATTCACCGCGGGACGGCCTGATGGTGATTCCGCTCTTCGAGACGATCGCCGACTTGCGCAATGCGCCGGTCATCATGGGCGAGTTCTTCGCGCTGCCGGGCATCGACAAGCTGATCGAAAATCAGGGCAACGAGCAGGAAGTGATGCTCGGCTATTCGGACAGCAACAAGGACGGCGGCTTCCTCACGTCGAACTGGGAGCTGTATCGCGCGGAACTGGCGCTGGTTACGCTCTTCAAGGAACGCGGCACGACCTTGCGTCTGTTCCACGGCCGCGGCGGCACGGTCGGACGCGGCGGCGGCCCGACCTATCAGGCGATTCTGTCGCAGCCGCCCGGCACTGTCGACGGGCAAATCCGTCTGACCGAGCAAGGCGAAGTGATCGCGAGCAAGTTCGCGAATGCGGAGATCGGGCGGCGCAATCTGGAGACGGTGGTCGCGGCGACGCTCGAGGCATCGCTGCTGCCGCACGAGAACGCGCCCGCGCAGTTGCCGCAATTCGAAGCGACGATGCAGACGCTCTCCGATTCCGCGATGGCCGCGTACCGTGCGCTCGTCTACGAGACGCCCGGCTTCACCGACTATTTCTTCCTGTCGACGCCGATTTCGGAGATCGCGGAGCTGAATATCGGCAGCCGGCCGGCGTCGCGCAAGCTGCAGGACCCGAAGCAACGCAAGATCGAGGATTTGCGCGCGATTCCGTGGGGCTTCTCGTGGGGGCAATGCCGTTTGTTGCTGACGGGCTGGTACGGCTTCGGCAGCGCGGTGACGGCCTATCTCGACAAGTCCGGCTCCGACGATGAACGCGCGAAGCGGCTGGCTACGCTGCGCAAGATGCACAAGACGTGGCCGTTCTTCAAAAACCTGCTGTCGAACATGGACATGGTGCTCGCGAAGACCGATCTCGCGGTTGCGTCGCGTTATGCACAGCTCGTCACGGACAGGAAGCTGCGCAAGACGGTGTTCGACAAGATCGTCGCGGAGCATCAGCGCACGTCGGACGTGCTCGCCGAGATCACCGGGAAGAGCGATCGTCTTGCGGATAATCCGCTGCTCGCGCGGTCGATCAAGAACCGGTTTCCGTATCTTGATCCGCTCAACCACTTGCAGGTCGAACTGTTGAAGCGTCATCGCGCGGGAGATCAGAACGTGCGCTTGCGGCGCGGGATTCATTTGACGATCAACGGGATTGCGGCGGGGTTGCGGAATACGGGGTGATGGTAGGGGTGTGGCGGGGTTTTCGCCGGATCCCGTTTGCGCGTCGGTCTATTAGCACTGCCCCTGTGCGGGGCGGCAGTCACTTTCTTTGCTGCTGCAAAGAAAGTAACCAAAGAAAGCAGCTTCTCACCGCCCGCGGTCACACGCACGTTGGCCATGCTTGCCAGCCGGTAGTGGCACTCGCCTAAGTGTCGCCCCCAAAGGACTGACCGGGCTTGGCTCGCGCACGGTCTGACGAGCTAGTTGCGTTAGGGCGCTGGTTCAGCACGAAAGAGCTTCGGCACAGCGCTACGCGCTGCCGTTGGGTATGCGAGGGAAACCGTCGAGAAGAAGCGCGCGCAGA
Organism: Caballeronia sp. S22; assembly: GCF_964261745.1. Classification (NCBI taxonomy): domain Bacteria; kingdom Pseudomonadati; phylum Pseudomonadota; class Betaproteobacteria; order Burkholderiales; family Burkholderiaceae; genus Caballeronia; species Caballeronia sp. S22. The sequence continues at coordinate 2,571,545 of NZ_OZ180035.1, forward strand.
CCCGATTGACCGGTCGGCCGCGAAGCGGGCTGGAGCTATATGGTGCTGAACCAGTTTGTTCTGTAGTGCGATGCGTCAGACCGTGCGCGAGCCAAGCCCAGTTAGACCTTCGAGGGCGACACTTAGGCGAGTGCCGCTTCCTGCTGGCAAGCATGGCCAACGTGCGTGTGACCTCGGGCCTGAACGAGCTGCTTTCTTTGGTTACTTTCTTTGCAGCAGCAAAGAAAGTGACCCCCGCCCCGGGGAGGGGCAGTGCTAATAGACCACCGCGAAACCGGGCCATCCATAGAAGCCCAACACCCTTCACCCCCTCCGATTCCCCTCGATCATCACCGCATCCAGCTCGAACGAGCAATCGTCCTTCACCCCGAAGTACTGGCGCACTTCATCGGGCGCACTGGTCCACATCGACCTGATCGCCACCACGCGCTCGGCCGGCGTGCGCATCCGCGTCACCCACGACTCGAATTCCAGCGGAATGCGCCAGCGCTCGGTCACCTGCGCATCGAAACCGGCTTCATCGAGCATCGCGATCCACTCATCGGCGCGATAGTCGCGGATGTGCGACGCATCGCGCAGAAGTTCGATCGCCTGAATATGCGTGTCGTAGAGCGGATCGTCGATACCCGCGATATCGATGAACCTGAGCCGTCCGCCCGGCTTCAGCACGCGATGCGCTTCCCTCAACGCGGCCGGCACGTCGCGCCAGTGATGCGCGCTCATACGGCTCACGGCCCAGTTGAACGTGCCGTCCGCGAACGGCAGCGTTTCGGCGGCGCCCTGCTGCGTCCGGATCGTCGTCAGGCCGCGCTCCTTCGCGGCGGCTTCGACCGTCGCGAGCATCTGCGGCGCGATGTCGTACGCGACGACCTCCCGCACATGCGGCGCAATCGCGAAGCTCGCGTGCCCCGCGCCGCAGCCCATGTCCAGCACGATCGCGTTGCCGCATGTGGCCGCGAAAGTCGCCGCGAGGCTCTGAAGATCGGCGCCGCTCGCGTGGACGGCGCTCGTGAGATAGGCGGCGGCAGTGCTGCCGAATGCGTCTGCGACCTGGTCGTGGTGTTTCATCGCGCTCTCCGGTTCGATGTGGGGAAGGTCTGCCCGCTACAATAGAGCCCACGTTGTACCAGTACAAGTTGTGCAGATATTCCGGTATAGAAACCACCTGTCGACGTTTGAATGAATCACACCGACAAAACCGAACCCCTCGCCGAAACGCCCGCGCATGCGCTCGGCGAATTCATCCGCGCGCATCGCGAACGGCTCTCGCCGCAGGCCGTCGGTCTCGCGGCCGGTCCGCGCCGCCGCACGCCCGGCCTGCGCCGCGAGGAAGTCGCGCAACTGTGCGGCGTGAGCCCGACCTGGTACACGTGGATCGAGCAAGGCCGTCCCGTGTCCGCTTCCGCCGATGCGCTCGCGCGCATCGCCGTCGCGCTGCAGTTGTCGCGCGCCGAACGCGCGTATCTGTTCGAACTCGCCGCCCAGCGCGATCCCGCCGAGCCCGATCCCGCCAGCCAGGACGCGCCCGCCGCGCTGCTGCAGACAGTCGCGCTGATCGGCGCACCGGCCTACGTGCTCGACCGTCAGTGGAACGCGCTGCGCTGGAACGAGCATGCCTCGGCGTTATTCGTCGGCTGGCTGGATGGGGAGCATGACCGCAACCTGCTGACCTACACGTTCACATCGCCGGCGGCGCGCGCGTTGATCGTCGATTGGGAAACGCGCGCGCGACGCCTCGCCGCCGAATTCCGCGCCGATTCGATCCGCCATTTGAACGACGCACCGACCCGCACGCTCATCGACGATCTGAGCGCCGCGAGCGCCGCCTTCGCGCGATTCTGGGCGTCGCAGGACGTGTTCGAGCGCGAAGGCGGCGAACGCGCGTTCAATCATCCGTCGCGCGGGCCTCTCGTGTTCAACCAGATCACGTTCAAGCCGGCGCATCGGGAAGATTTGAAGCTCGTGATCCTCGTCGGGTCCGAATAGTGCCGAATGTTAAAATTTTCGTCTTCCCGAAGTCGAATCGAAGCCAAACCCTCCGTTGAGAAAATCACCATGACGTCCCAACTCCACAAAAAAGGCGAAGCCTGGTCGGCTCGCTTCTCCGAGCCGATGTCGGAGCTCGTCAAGCGCTATACGTCGTCGGTGTTCTTCGACAACCGGCTCGCGCTCGTCGACATTCAGGGCTCGCTCGCGCACGCGTCGATGCTCGCGGCGCAGAAGATCATCGGCGCCGACGATCTCGCCGCCATCGAGCGCGGCATGGCGCAGATCAAGGGCGAAATCGAGCGCGGCGAGTTCGAGTGGAAGCTGGATCTGGAAGACGTGCACCTGAACATCGAAGCGCGGCTGACGGCGCTGATCGGCGATGCCGGCAAGCGCCTGCACACCGGCCGCTCGCGCAACGATCAGGTCGCCACCGATATCCGCCTGTGGCTGCGCGGCGAGATCGACCGTATCGGCGGCCTGCTTACGGATCTGCGTCTCGCGCTCATCGACATGGCCGAGAAACACGCCGACACCATCATGCCGGGCTTCACGCATCTGCAGGTGGCGCAGCCGGTGACCTTCGGTCATCACCTGCTCGCCTACGTCGAGATGTTTTCGCGCGATGCCGAGCGCATGCGCGATCTGCGTAAGCGTGTGAACCGTCTGCCGCTGGGCGCGGCGGCGCTCGCCGGCACGAGCTATCCGATCGATCGTCACGCGGTCGCGAAGACGCTCGGCTTCGACGGCATCTGCGCGAATTCGCTCGATGCGGTGTCCGACCGCGACTTCGCGATCGAATTCACGGCGGCGGCCGCGCTCGTCATGACGCACGTATCGCGCTTCTCCGAGGAACTCGTGCTGTGGATGAGCCCGCGCGTCGGCTTCATCGATCTGGCGGACCGTTTCTGCACGGGTTCATCGATCATGCCGCAGAAAAAGAACCCCGACGTGCCCGAACTGGCGCGCGGCAAGACGGGCCGCGTGAACGGCCATCTCATGGCGCTGCTCACGCTGATGAAAGGCCAGCCGCTCGCGTACAACAAGGACAATCAGGAAGACAAGGAACCGCTCTTCGATACCGTCGATACGGTCGCGGACACGCTGCGCATCTTCGCGGAAATGGCGGCGGGCATCACGGTCAAGCCGCAAGCGATGCGCGCGGCGGCGCTGCAAGGCTTCTCGACCGCCACCGATCTCGCGGACTATCTCGTGAAGCGCGGCCTGCCCTTCCGCGACGCGCACGAGGCGGTCGCGCATGCGGTGCGCATTTGCGTGGATCGCGAGTGCGATATCGCCGATTTGTCGCTCGACGAGATGCGCCGCGAACTGCCGAACGTCGCACATCTGATCGGCGAGGACGTGTTCGAATATCTGACGCTCGAGGGCTCGGTCGCGAGCCGCAATCACCCCGGCGGCACCGCGCCGGATCAGGTGCGCGCGGCGGCGAAGGCGGCGCGCGAATCGCTTTGATCGTGCCGCCCGCCACGTTTGCCGCGTGACATCGAAGGCCGTTCGCATGGACGGCCTTTTTCTTTTCCGGACGCGTCGCCATGTCTCTGCGCGACGGCCGGTATTTTCGAGATAATCGGATGTTGCTGACTCGCGCTCATCGAAACGACCCGTCATGATCATCCGCCCCAAGCTCAACTGGTTTCGACTGCTGTTCGTGTGGCACGGGTCCGTGCTGCCGCAACTGCTGCCGCGCCTCGGGTTGATCTTCGCGCTGTCGGTGGCGGCGATTTTCATGCACGACCACATGCGCCATTATCCGATCGGCCTCGGCACGCCGCCGTTCGCACTCGTGGGTATCGCGCTTGCCGTGTTTCTCGGGTTTCGCAATGGCGCCAGTTACGAGCGCTGGTGGGAAGGCCGCAAATTGTGGGGGACGTTGCTCAACACGTCGCGCGCACTGGCGCAGCAGGTTTTATCGCTGCCGGAGCCGCGGGACCGCGCCCAGTCGCGGCCTTTCCTCGCGGCGCTCGGCGCACTGGCGCATGCGCTTCGGCATCAGTTGCGCGGCACCGATGCGCTCTCTGACCTGGCTCCGCGATTGCCATCCGATTTGCACGCGCGCGTCGCGGCCGCGAAGTACCGGCCCGCGCTGATTCTGCTCTGGCTCGGCGAATGGGTCGCCGAGCGCAGGCGCGAAGGCACGCTCGACGGCTATGCGATGCTCGCGATTCAGCACAATCTGAACGCGCTTTCCGATGTGATCGGCGGATGCGAGCGCATCGCGACCACGCCGCTGCCGTTTTCGTACTCGGTGATGATCCATCGCACGATCTACCTCTTCTGCGTGATGCTGCCGTTCGGGCTCGTCGATGGCGCCGGGGTGCTCACGCCGCTGTTCGCGCTGCTGGTGGCGTATGCGTTCATGGCGCTGGAAGCGATCGCCGCGCAGATCGAAGATCCGTTCGGCCTCGAAGAGAACGACCTCGCGCTGAACGCGATGTGCGAGAGCATCGAGATCGCGCTTCACGATATGGCCGCGGATGCCGGGTTTGCGATGCCGCCGGCTGGCGGCCCGACCTTGCCGCGAAAGTTCGTGATCGATTAACGAGTCGTTGGGTTCGAGCGTTGAATCTCAACTCTATACTTGGCAATCCAGAATAAACGCACGAAAAATCCGATTTAACGCAGGCATTTATCTCCACCCACGACACAGACAATTTCACAATCCGGTCAGCCACGCACAAACGACTTCCTTCATAATCGTGCCGACTCACCCTGGAGAAATTGTTTTGAAACTGTTCTACAAAGCAGGCGCCTGTTCCCTCGCATCGCATATTGCTCTCGAAGAATCCGGACTGGCTTACGAAATCGAAGCCGTCGACCTCAAGACCAAGCTCACCGCGAGCGGCGCGGATTTCAACAAGATCAACGCGAAGGGCTACGTCCCCGCGCTCCTGCTCGACAACGGCGAACTGCTGACCGAAGGCCCCGCGATCATGCAGTACATCGCCGACCAGGTGCCGGCCAAGCATCTCGCGCCGCTCAACGACGGCATGGCGCGTTATCGCCTGCAAAGCTGGCTGACGTTCATCGGCACCGAAGTGCACAAGAACTTCTCGCCGTTCTTCAATCCGGCCGCGAGCAGCGACTCGAAAGCAGCCGCGATGGCCAATCTCGAACGCCGTCTCGCCTACGTCGCGCAGCAAATCGACGACAAGCAGTTCCTGCTCGGCAACGAATTCAGCATCGGCGATGCTTATCTCTTCACCGTGCTCGGCTGGGCGAAGTACATCGATCTCGACCTCGGCAAGTGGCCGGCGCTCGTCGCGTATCAGGAGCGCGTCGGCGCGCGTCCGGGCGTGCACGCGGCGATGAAGGCGGAAGGCCTGATCTGAACGATCGGCGTTCCTGAAATGACAAACGGCCTTTTGCAGGGCCGTTTGTTTTTGCAGCAGCGGATCAGGCAAGCATCAATTGCGCACGCAATCGACGAAATACTCGATACGCCCATTGATCATCTCGCCGACGAGGCCGTGGATATCCGTGTGGAAACCCGGGAAGCGCTCGTTGAACTCGCGTGCGAAACGCAGATAATCGACGATCGTGCGATTGAAACGCTCGCCCGGAATCAGCAACGGAATGCCCGGCGGATACGGCGTGAGCAGGATCGACGTGACGCGGCCTTCGAGTTCGTCGATCGGCACGCGGTCGATCTCGCGGTGCGCGAGTTTCGCAAACGCTTCGGACGGTTTCATCGCCGGCTCCATGCTCGACAAATACATCTCCGTCGTCAGACGCGCGATGTTGTTCGCGCGATAAACGCTGTGAATCTGCCCGCAGAGATCGCGCAGGCCGATGCGCTCATACGACGGATGCTGCGCGACGAATTCCGGCAGCACGCGCCACAGCGGCTGGTTGTTGTCGTAGTCGTCCTTGAACTGCTGAAGCTCGGTGACCATCGAGTTCCAGCGGCCCTTGGTGATGCCGATCGTGAACATGATGAAGAACGAGTACAGCCCGGTCTTCTCCACGATGATGCCGTGCTCCGCCAGATATTTCGTCACGATCGCGGCCGGAATGCCGGACTCGCCGAATTCGCCGTCCACGTCGAGTCCCGGCGTGATGATCGTCGCCTTGATCGGGTCGAGCATGTTGAAGTTTTCGGCGAGCGCGCCGAAGCCGTGCCAGCGGTCGTTCGGCTTCAGCATCCAGTCCTCGCGGTCGCCGATGCCCTCTTCCGCCAGCGCGTCCGGGCCCCACACCTTGAAGAACCAGTCGTCGCCGTATTCGGCATCGACCTTGCGCATCGCGCGGCGGAAGTCGAGCGCCTCGGCGATCGATTCCTCCACGAGCGCCTCGCCGCCCGGCGCTTCCATCATCGCCGCCGCGACGTCGCACGACGCGATGATCGCGTATTGCGGCGACGTCGACGTGTGCATCAGATACGCCTCGTTGAAACGATGCCGATCGAACGCGCTGTTCTCGCTGTCCTGCACGAGAATCTGCGACGCCTGCGAAATGCCGGCGAGCAGCTTGTGCGTGGAGTGCGTCGCGAACACGAGCGCGCCCGTGCGCGGACGGCCCGCGCCGATCGCGTGCATGTCCTGATAGAACGAGTGAAACTCGGCGTGCGGCAGCCAGGCTTCATCGAAATGCAGCGTGTCGAGCATGTCGCCGAGCAGGTCCTTGATCATCTCGACGTTGTAGATCACGCCGTCATACGTGCTCTGTGTGATCGTCAGAATGCGCGGCTTCACCTTCGGATTCTTCGCGAGCGCCTCGCGCGCGAACGGATTCGCCTCGATCTTCTTGCGGATGTTCTCCGGCTTGAACTCGTCGCGCGGAATCGGCCCGATGATGCCGAAGTTGTTGCGCGTCGGCGTGAGGAACACGGGGATCGCGCCGGTCATCGTGATCGCGTGCAGGATCGACTTGTGGCAGTTGCGGTCCACCAGCACGATATCGCCCGGCGCGACGGTCGCGTGCCACACGATCTTGTTCGACGTGGACGTGCCATTGGTCACGAAAAAGAGATGATCCGCGCCGAAGATGCGCGCCGCGTTGCGCTCCGACGCCGCAACCGGCCCGGTGTGATCGAGCAGCTGGCCGAGTTCCTCGACCGCGTTGCAGACGTCCGCGCGCAGCATGTTCTCGCCGAAGAACTGGTGAAACATCTGCCCCAGCGGATTTTTCAGGAACGCGACGCCGCCCGAATGCCCCGGGCAGTGCCACGAATAGGAACCCTCGTCCGCGTACTGCACCAGTTCCTTGAAGAACGGCGGCGCGAGCGCATCGAGATATACCTTCGCCTCGCGGATCACGTGCCGCGCGACGAACTCCGGCGTGTCCTCGAACATGTGGATGAAGCCGTGCAGCTCGCGCAGGATGTCGTTCGGCAAGTGGCGCGAGGTGCGCGTTTCGCCGTACAGGAAGATGGGAATGTCCGCGTTGCGGCGGCGCACAGCGTTGATGAACGCACGCAGCGCGACGATCGCCGACGCCAGCTCCGGCGTGTCGCCTTCCACGACGACGTTGTCGGCGTAAGGCAACAGCTCGTCGTCATCGATCGACAAGATGAAGCACGACGCGCGGCTCGACTGCTGCGCGAACGCGGCGAGATCGCCATAGCTCGTCAGGCCGAGGACTTCGACGCCTTCTTTCTCGATCGCCTCGGCGAGCGCCCGAATGCCGGAACCCGAGATGTTCTCGGAGCGAAAGTCTTCGTCGATGATGACGACGGGAAAGCGGAACTTCATGAGGCGATTCTCCAAATGGAACGACCGCTGCCCGAGAAGCGATCTCGAAGCCAGCGGTCTTTCGACAAGCGTTTGCCGTGTGCGTTTCTGAAAGCGCGGCGATGATCAGGTTTTCGGCAGCGTCACGCCGTGCTGCCCTTGATACTTCCCGCCGCGATCCGCGTACGACGTCTCGCACATTTCATCGCTTTCGAAGAACAGGACTTGGGCGACGCCCTCGTTTGCGTAGATTTTGGCAGGCAAAGGTGTCGTATTCGAGAATTCGAGCGTCACGTAGCCTTCCCATTCCGGCTCGAACGGCGTCACGTTGACGATGATCCCGCAGCGCGCATAGGTCGATTTGCCGAGACACACGGTCAGGCACGAGCGCGGAATGCGGAAATATTCGACCGTGCGGGCGAGCGCGAAAGAATTCGGCGGAATGATGCAGACATCGCCCTTGAAATCGACGAACGATTTCTCGTCGAAATTCTTCGGATCGACGATCGTGGAATTGATGTTCGTGAAGATCTTGAATTCATCGGCGACGCGAATGTCGTAGCCGTAGCTCGACGTGCCGTAGCTCACGATCTTGCGGCCGTCCTCGGTCACGCGCACCTGATCGCGCACGAACGGCTCGATCATTCGGTGCTCTTCGGCCATGCGGCGAATCCACTTGTCGGACTTGATGCTCATAGGGAACGCTACTCAACGGTGAACGGCTCGGGTCTCGCGACCGCCGCCTGCAGTGAAACGGGGCAAGGTCTCCGGCGGCGATGCTCGCCACGCGGGCCAGACGAAAGCGCGTATTTTACGCGATCAGGCGAGCGCGTCGGGCGCGGCGCGAAAGTCGCGGCATCTAGCGGCGAATCACGCCGCAAGCGAGCGCCGGACCCACGTTGTGCGGCGCGCTCGCGTAAGGGTCCACCGCTTCCCGATGCAGCATGATCGCGCGTGAAATGACCGAGCGCACGCCGTCGAGCGACACCTCGGTCGCGACGATGAAGCCCGTCGCCGCGCCGGTCGCGTCCGCGTGGATATTGCCGAGTTCGCCTTCGACACGCGACGTCGCGCGTCTGCGCTCCGAAGGCAGCGCGAACACCGGGCTCGCATCCTGCTCGTTGACGGCGATGCAGTCGCCGCGCTCGTGCACGGTCAGCGCGTGGTCGCTGTTCGGCGGCATGTCCGTCAGGTTGTAGGAGACCTGCACGCCGTCCGCGCGCTCGATCAACGTGACGGTGCCGCGCGTCGCGTTGCCGGGCGTCGGTTGCAGGACCGCGTCCGCGCGCTTTTCATGATTCTGGAAGATGAGGCCGCAACCGCTCAGCATGACGCTGCAAGCGGCCGTCGCGATCAAGGCGTGAAGCGCCCTCCCGTCGAATCTGTGTCCCATGCGATCCTCTCGGCGGCCCGCCGACGCCCAGTGCGTCCACGCTGCCGCGCATCGAAGGCGACATGATACCGCGAGCCGCATTGCACAAGGCTCGCGCAGATTCGATCGTGTGCTCGAAATCAGGTGTTCTGCACGACGATGCTCGGGAATTTCGAGGTCATGTCGCGCTGACGCTCGGCGATCGAGATCGCGATGCGCCGCGCAATCGCGCGATACGTCTCCGCGATACGGCTCTCCGGCTGCGACACGACGGTCGGCTGGCCCGCGTCGGTGCGCTCGCGAATGGAGATATCGAGCGGCAACTGGCCGAGAATTTCGACGCCGTATTCCTTCGCCATGCGCTCGCCGCCGCCCGCGCCGAAGATATGCTCCTCGTGACCGCAATTCGAGCAGATATGTGTGCTCATATTTTCGACGATGCCGAGAATCGGAATGCCGACCTTCTCGAACATCTTCAAGCCCTTCTTCGCGTCGAGCAGCGCGATGTCCTGCGGCGTCGTGACGATCACCGCGCCCGTCACCGGCACCTTCTGCGACAGCGTGAGCTGGATATCGCCCGTGCCCGGCGGCATGTCGACGACGAGGTAGTCGAGGTCCTTCCAGTTGGTCTGACGCAGCAACTGCTCGAGCGCCGATGTCACCATCGGGCCACGCCACACCATCGGGTTGTCCTGCTCGATCAGAAAGCCGATCGAATTCGCCTGGATGCCGTGGCCTTCGAGCGGGTTCATCGTCTGGTTGTCGGGCGATTCGGGCCGGCCGGTGATGCCGAGCATCATCGGCAGCGAAGGGCCGTAGATATCCGCGTCGAGCATGCCGACCGACGCGCCCTCCGCCGCGAGCGCGAGCGCGAGATTCGCGGCCGTCGTGCTCTTGCCGACGCCGCCCTTGCCCGACGCCACCGCGATGATGTTCTTGACGTTCGGCAGCAGCTTCACGCCGCGCTGCACCGCGTGCGCGACAACCTGCGAGGACACGTCCACGGTCACGTTCGCGACGCCCGGCACCTGACGCAGCGCGTCCTGCACCTGCTCGCGGATCGGGCCGAACTGCGTCTTCGCCGGATAGCCGAGCACGACGCTCACCGCGACGTTCGCGCCATCGACGGATACATTGCGAATGCTCTTCGTATCGACGAACTTGCGGTTGGTATTGGGATCGGTCAGTGTGGCGAGTGCGGTGTCGATCTTCGCGCGGTCAATGCTCATCGAAACTCCATGGAACGCTTGTTGCTAAAGCGCTGCGACGCGCAACAACAAACTGAAGAAATTGAAAGTATTTGTTAGCGCCGTTGCGCGTGACGCGCGGGCACTGCACTATCCCGCTGCAAAATCTTTCCGGGGACGCATCGCATCGGGCAGCCGGGCGCCTTTCTCTTTATTGTAGAGGCTCGCCCGGAGGCTCGTCCGAAGACCCTTTCGCACTGTCGGCGCTTCTCGCGCCGAAACGCTTGTCGATTCAAGGAGATTAATATGAACACCAAATTCTTCACCCGTCTGTCCGTGTTCGCGGTGGCAGGCGCGCTCGTCGCAGGCTGCGCATCGCAGCAAGGCACCAACACGGCGGTCGGCACGGGCGTTGGCGCCGCGACCGGCGCAGGCATCGGCGCGATTTTCGGCGGCGGCAAGGGCGCGGCGATCGGCGCGGCCACGGGCGCGGCGGTGGGCGGCATCACCGGCTACAACTGGCAGTCGATCAAGAACAAGATTTCCGGCGACTCGAAGGGCACGGGCACGCAAGTGACCGAGCAGCAGGACGGCTCGCTCAAGGTGAACATTCCCAACTCGATTTCGTTCGATACGAACAGCTACGCGATCAAGCCGTCGTTCGATCCGGTGCTGAACTCCGTCACGCAAACGATGCAGCAGCATCCGGAGCTGATCGCGAGCGTCGTCGGCCATACGGACAACACCGGCCAGGCGGCTTACAACCAGACGCTGTCGCAGAACCGCGCGCAGAGCGTGGCGTCGTACATCGCGACGCACGGCGTTCCGGCGCAGCGTCTGGCGGCGTCGGGCATGGGCCAGAATCAGCCGATCGCGGACAACTCGACGGAAGCGGGCCGCGCGCAGAATCGCCGCGTGGAAATCTATCTGCGCGCCACCGCGCAGCCGGGTCAGGTGCAGTAAAGCAATTGATTTGAAAGGAGAATGCGCCGTCGCGAAGGCGGCGATCAGAGCGCGGAGTTCACGGCGTTCAGTCGTCTGAAAAAAATTTGAAACTTGGACGCAGTGCCGCTGTCTGTCTTTACGGTAGGTGGATGGCGATGCCATCACCTGCCATTCTCCTCTTGTCGTTGTTGCTCCGGGGCCCGATTGGACCCCGGTTTTTTTTGGGCGCGTGAATCGCGATCGGGGCGATCCGGCTCACGCCAGCGAGATTTTCAGGCGCTTGCCCAATGAAAGAAACGCGGCTTCGATCGCTTCTAGCTTCGACGAATGACGCGGGTCGAGAAGGCGGTCGACCTGCGGCATGTGGACGTTGAGCCGCCGCGCAAGTTCGGACTTGCGCACGCCCTGGCGGAGCATTTCGTTCTGAAGCAGCACCTTCGAAACGACCAGCGCGGGTAAGGTAACGACCGGCTGACCCTTCTTCGGTTTCGACGGCATCGGCACTTCGCGCTTTTCGTCGAAGTAAATCTCGATGGCGCTTTCCAGTGCGTCGAGCCCGTTGATGAGTGCCTCGCCTTCGTCCTCCCCAACGGAAATGGCTTCCGGTATGTCGGGAAATGTGACCAGATAAGTGTTGTTCGTGTCGAGTTCCAGATTCACTGGATAGGACAGCATGACGGTGTGTTCTCCAAAGAACATCGATCCCTCGCTTATTTCAGCCCAAGCTGTTTCTTGATCTGCACCACCAAATCCGTGCCCATCTCCTTGCTGCCGTGATCGGGAAAGATGGTGGCCTTGCCGTTGAGTGTCACACGGAAATGGCTGCCTTTTGCAGGAGTAAAAATCGCGCCCTGCTTACGCAACCACTTCCTGAACTCACTGTATTTCATGCGCCCTCCGCGAGTATCGAAGGCTCAAAAATACAACACGAATGTTATATCCTGCTAAGCGAAAAATGCAACTTTTTTGATGTATTTTGTAGTTGCACACAAGCAGCAAAAACACGCCTCGAATCCAGCCTTCCACCTCTGCCCCCGCGCCCTCTCCCCCCGCCCTGCTAAAATCAAAATCCGCTTTTTCCCCAACCCCCAGCACTCCCACACGGGCCGCGCCTTTATGTCAGCACCGATTTCAGCCACTGCCACCGCCGCGCCTGCCGCCTCCGTCAATGAAAGCGGCCGCCGCCAGATCCTCGTCACGTCCGCGTTGCCGTACGCGAACGGTCAGATTCATATCGGCCACATGGTCGAGTACATTCAGACGGATATCTGGGTTCGGTCGCTGCGAATGCATGGCCATGAGGTCTACTACGTCGGCGCCGACGACACCCACGGCACGCCGATCATGCTGCGCGCCGAAAAGGAAGGCATCACGCCGAAAGAACTGATCGAGCGCGTGTGGAAAGAGCACAAGCGTGACTTCGACAGCTTCGGCATCTCGTTCGACAACTACTATTCGACCGATGCCGAGGAAAACCGCGTCCTCTGCAACACGATCTACGGCGCGCTTCAGCAAGCGGGGCTGATCGAGGCGCGCGACATCGAGCAGGCCTACGATCCGGTCAAGGAAATGTTCCTGCCGGACCGCTTCATCAAGGGCCAGTGCCCGAAGTGCGGCGCGAAAGATCAATACGGCGACAACTGCGAAGTCTGCGGCTCGACCTATCAGCCGACCGAACTCATCAACCCGTACTCGGTCGTGTCGGGCGCGACGCCCATCCGCAAGACGTCTACGCACTACTTCTTCAAGCTCTCCGATCCGCGCTGCGAGAATTTCCTGCGCGGCTGGGTGAGCGGCCTCGCGCAGCCCGAAGCCACCAACAAGATGCGCGAATGGCTCGGCGACAAGGGCGAAGCCAAACTCGCCGACTGGGACATCTCGCGCGACTCGCCCTATTTCGGCTTCGAGATTCCAGGCGCGCCGGGCAAGTACTTCTACGTCTGGGTCGATGCGCCCGTCGGCTATTACGCGAGCTTCAAGAATCTCGCGGATCGCATCGGCGTGAATTTCGACGAGTGGGTGAAGCCCGGCGCGAAGGCCGAGCAGTACCATTTCATCGGCAAGGACATTCTGTATTTCCACACGCTTTTCTGGCCGGCGATGCTCGAATTCTCCGGCCATCGCACGCCGACCAACGTATTCGCGCACGGCTTTCTGACCGTCGACGGCGCGAAGATGTCGAAGTCGCGCGGCACCTTCATCACCGCGCAGAGCGTGATCGACACGGGCCTCAACCCCGAGTGGCTGCGCTACTACTTCGCGGCGAAGCTCAATAGCACGATGGAAGACATCGACCTGAACCTCGAAGATTTCCAGGCGCGCGTGAACAGCGATCTCGTCGGCAAATACGTGAACATCGCGAGCCGCGCGGCGGGTTTCCTCATCAAGCGCTTCGATGGCCGCGTGCAGGACAGCGCGATGCATCATCCGCTCGTCACGCAATTGCGCTCGGCGATTCCGCAGATCGCGGGCTTCTACGAATCGCGCGAATATGGCCGCGCGCTGCGCACGACGATGGAACTCGCCGACGCCGTCAACGCCTACGTCGATACCTCGAAGCCGTGGGATCAGGCGAAAGACCCGGCGAATGCCGTCGCGCTGCATGAGACGTGCAGCGTGAGCCTCGAAGCGTTCCGTCTGCTGTCGCTCGCGCTGAAGCCGGTGCTGCCGAAGCTGGCGGAATCGGTCGAAGCGTTCCTCGGCATCGCGCCGCTCGTCTGGGCCGATGCCGCGAAGCCGCTGTCGTCGACCAATGCGATCAACGCGTACAAGCATCTGACGACGCGCGTCGATCCGAAACAGATCGAGGCCTTGCTGGCCGCGAATCGCGAATCACTCGCGCCGGCCGCCGAAACGGCCGCGGCCGCTCCGGCCAAGACCGTTGCGAAAAAACAGGAAGAACCGGGCGTCATCTCCATCGACGATTTCGCGAAGGTCGATCTGCGCATTGCGAAGATCGTCGATTGCAAGGCGGTCGAAGGCTCCGACAAGCTGCTGCAACTGACGCTCGACGTCGGCGAGGACAAGACGCGCAACGTGTTCTCGGGCATCAAGTCGGCCTATCAGCCGCAGGATCTGATCGGCAAGCTTACCGTGATGGTCGTGAACCTCGCGCCGCGCAAGATGAAGTTCGGGCTGTCGGAAGGCATGGTGCTGGCGGCTTCGGCGACGGATGAGAAGGCCGAACCGGGGCTTTACATTCTCGAGCCGCATAGCGGCGCGAAACCGGGCATGCGGGTGAAGTAAGAAGGTTCGAAGAACTGAAAAAGGGCACGCGATTCGCGTGCCCTTTTTCGTTGAAGCGCGCGCAAGCTCAGTCCGGATCCGGCGTGGAAGGATCCGCCGCCGACGCGCCCGACGCCCCCGACGCGGAATCCGCCGCGGACGCCCGCGCAGCCGACGAAGACGACGCCCACAGTCGCGCCCACGAATTGAACCGCCGCGTATAGGACAGATCGACGCCCTGATAGGTCCCGCCATACGCCGTCACGGCCCAGAACCGCGACAGGTTCAGCGTCGCCTTGACCGCGTTGCCCGCCGATTGCAGCCCCTGCTCATAGCCGATCACGAGCCGCTCGTTGATCGCCTTCGACAGCAGCACGACTTGCGGATCAGTCAGGCCCACTTCGCTCGAACCGACAGTGAACTCGTCCAGCCCGACCGTCTGCGCGATCTTCGCGCCGCCCTTGCTGCCGAGCAGCGCAAGCGCGCTCGTCATCGCGCTCTGCTGGCCGACGTTGTTGCCCTGATCCGTGCCGTGCCCGAACAGGAGCCACGAGAGCTTTTCGTTGTCGGGCACGCTCGGCTCGGAGATCAGCTTGGCGACCGGCGCCTGCACGGTGCCCGTCACCTGAACGCCCGCTTCGACTTCCTGATTGCGCCGCATCGCGAGAATGTTGATGCCCGGATTCGCCACCGGCCCGTTGAACGTGAAGTAGCCGTTCTCGATGTTCAGCTTGCGTCCGAAGGCCGAGTACGACGAGCCCGGCGTCGTCACGCGCACGTTGCCGACGGCGCGCAGCGGCATGTTCGGCGCGCTCATCGCCGTGATGGTGCCGGCGAGCCCGAGATCCGCGCCCGCGCCCTTGAAGCGGAAGCGATCACCGAGATTGATCGCGATATTGGCGCGCGGCGTGAACGGCCCGACCGGCTTCTCGGTCGCCGCCGTGATCGGCTGATTGCCGCCCTTGATCGTGCCGTCGGGGCGCTCGATCACGACGTCGTCGCCGAGCGAGGGCGCGGAGGATTCCGGCAGATCGATGAGCGCGTGATCGACGGTGAACTTGCCATCGATCGCCATGCCGCCCTGCAGTCCCGCGTTGGCGATGGTCGCGCTGCCCGACAGCATCAGCTCGCGATCCGGCGACGCGAACAGCTCCAGCTTGTCCGCGATGATGCTCGCGGTCAGATCGGGCTGCTGCTGGTCGAGCCGCACCTTGCCGGTCGCGCGCAGCGTGCCGCTCGCGCCGTGGAACTCCACCTTCTGAAGATCGACGAGATTCTCGGACAGCGCGATGCGAATGATGCCGTCCTTCAGTTGCACGCCCTGATCGACGACCGTCGCGGAGAGGTTGTCGCCGGTGAGCGAGCCCGACAGATTCGGCTTCGCGACGATCCCCGCGATCACGAGCTTGAGCGCGATCTTCCCGCCCAGCAGATAGTTCGCGCCGAGCATCCCGCCCGTCGTGCGCAGTTCGGGAACATTCGCGTCGATGCCGCCGGTGAGCGGCGCGTTGTCGTCTAGGGCGAGCATGCCGTCGCGATCGACGAGCGTCGTGTGCACGTTCGCGTCGATCACGCCGATACGGCTCGCCTGCGCATGCAGCGACGCGTTCAGGCGATTGCCGCCGCTGAAGTCCACGCGCGCGGCGATATCCGAGATGCCGAGCGCGGAGAGGCCGCGCGTGCCGTCGATCGTCACGTCGCCGCCGCGTCGCTTGATCTGCGCGTAGCCCGTCGCGGTCGCGCCGAGCGAGAAGTTCCAGTCGCCGTCGAAGACGAGGTCGGTGCGGATCGGCGGCTCCGCGCCCGTCAGCTCCTGACGCACGTCGAGCAGATGCGGCACGGAGAGATTCGTGAGCGTGCCCGCCGATTGCAGACGGCCGTTTTCCATCGCGAACGACTTCAGATTCAGCACCGCGCCTTCCGCGACGAGGCGCGTCGCGCCGAGCACGAGGCGCTTCGGGCCATAACTCACCGTCAGCGGCGATTCGAGATTCAGCGACGGCGTGCCCCTGTTCGACAGCTTCGTGATCGAGCCGTCCCAGTGCGGGCCATCGGGCGCGTCGGTGAACTTGCCGGCCGCGCCGAGCGCGAGATTCACCGGCTGGCCGCGCACCTTGCCGGTCGCGGTGACGTCGAGCGTGTGATGCGCGCGCGTGCCGTTCAGATTCGCGTCGAGGTTGGCGATTTCGACGTCCTCCGTGCTCGCGTCGCGTGCCTTCAGCGTGAAGACGAGCGCGCCGTTCGCGCCATCGCGGATATCCGCGCGGCCTTCCGCATGGCCGACGCGGTTCGCGCCGAACACGACGCCATCGGCCTGATAGTTCGCCGCGATATTCGGATGCGCGATCGAGCCGGTCACATCGCCGTCCGCCTTGGCCGTGCCCGTGATGCCGAAGCCGAGCCGTTCGAGCGCGGGCGCATCGACCTTGAAGCGCAGCCGGTCGCCGGGCGCGCCGAAGCTGCCGTTCAGATCGACGTTATTGCCCGCCACCGACAGCGACGCCTTGCTCGGCAACAGCCGCGTGCCCGCGACCTGCACCGTGCCCTCGCCCGTCATCGGCAAGTTGTCGTACATGCTGTCGTTGAGCTTGAACGTGGCCTTTGTCGCGCGCGTGGGCGCGAGCTGGCCCGATGCGGCGAGCGTGCCGTTCACGCGGGCTTCGATCACGCGCGCCGGCGCGGCAGGCTTCTTCGGCGCACCTTTCTTCGCGGGCGCGGGCTTCTGCGCGATCAACTGCTGTTGCAACAGCAGCGGATTGAAGTCGACGATTTTCGCCTTCAGGTCGTAGCTCGAATTGGCGTCCTTCTTGAGCGCGCCGTTGAGTTCGACGCGACCCTTGCCGACCGTGAGCTTCACGTCGTCGAGCGTGGTCTGCTTCGGATCGAGCTTCACTTTGGCCTGCGCGCGGATCGCCGCTTTCGGATCGTTGAGATCGGCGGTGATGGTCTGCGTGTCGCCCGCGAGGACAATTCCGACCGGCCCGGCGAAATCCGTCGGGCGCAGCGTCGGTTCGATCGCGTTCAGGTCCAGCTTCGCGATCTTCAGGTCGAACTTGCCCTTGCCGCCCGCGAGCGCGCCGCCGCCCGTCACGGTCGCGTTCTTCAAGAGCCGCACGTTGAGGTCGGTGATGCTTTGTTCGGAGGCGTCGAGACGCACGTTCGCGCGCGCGTCGATGAGCGGCAGCAGCTTCTTGTCGATGGAACCGGGCTTCGCGTTGACGATCGACACCGGCCCGCTCACGACGAACGCCTTCGGGTCCGTGCCTTCGACCGGCTTCACCTCGGCGCGCACGGCCAGATCGGCCTCGGGCGCGCCCGGGCTGAATGCCTGCGGATTCACGTGATCGAAGGTGACGAGCGCGGATTTGAGCGGCACGTCGGCGAAGGGCAACGCCTCGACATGCGCGCGGCCGTTGAGCTTCATGCCGCTCGCGTCGACGTCGGCGATCAGGTCTTCCAGCGCGCCGGAAAGCCGCGCGCTCACGTTCACCGTTTCGCCGTTGACCTTGCCGGCATAACCCGCGTCGCCGGAGAGCGGAAACGGGCGCGCGCCGCCATCGAGTTTCAGCGACGCCGTCACCGAGCCGAACGGCGTGTCGAGACGCTGAACCGTCGCCTGGTGATGCTGCCCGTCGCTGCGGCCGTTGAAAAGCAGCCGCGAGAATTCGGTGGTCGTCGTGCCCTGATGCAGGCGCAGCTTCTCGACGGAAAGATCGTTGATCGCCAGTTGAATCGGAATGCGCAGGTCCTTCGGCAGTTCCGTCTTCTTGCTCGGTTCGTTCGACGGCGCGATGCGGGCATCGACCGTTCCGATGTGCAGATAGTCGATCGTGAAGCGCAGCGGCTCGCGCGTGAGCGCCCAGCGGCCCGACACGCTGTCGACCGCGATGTCCGTGCCCTTGCCGTCCTTCCAGTGCACGTCGCGCAGTTGCATGCCGGTCGCGATCGCGCCGCCGTCGAGCTTGCCGGTCAGTTGTCCCTTGAGGAGCGAGGTCGCTGCGTCCCACGCGTAGCGCGTGCCGCGTTCGGTCGTCAGCACGAAGAACACGCCGCCGACCGCGAGCGCGGCGATCAGCACGACGACGAGCACGAGCGCACCGATCCAGCGCGCAAGCCGCCGCCAGCCGCTCTTGCGCGGCGGCGTCTTCTTCGCGCCGCCGTCGTCGCCGCCTTCGTTGCCGGGCGGCGGGGCTTCGGCGTCCGCTTGCTTCGTCGGGTCCGTCATGCCGGTTCGCTTTCCTTCATCGTTCGCACGCGCATCAGAACGCGATGCCGAGCGTCAGATACGGCTTGATGCTCTTGTTCTTGAATCCATACGCCAGGTCGACGTTCACCGGGCCGACCGGACTGCGCCAGCGCGCACCGACGCCCACGCCCGGCTGGAACACGCGCTCGCTCCAGGTGTCGGTCGCGGTGCCGATGTCGAAGAACACCGCGCCGCCCCAGTCGTGCGTGAACCAGTGTTGATATTCGCTGCTGCCCGTCACCATGTACTTGGTCGGCAAGACCGAGCCCGCGACGTTGTTGCCGATACCCAGATAGCTGTATCCGCGCACCGAGTTCGCGCCACCCGCGCGAAACAGCAGCGACGCGGGCACGCCGCTCGACGACCCGCTCGTGAACACGCCGCCGAACTCCGCGCGAAACACGAGCAAATCGTTCTTGCCGAGCGGCACATATTGCAGCGCGTTGGTGTAGAGGCGCGCGAACGTCTGATCGGTCATCACGCCCTTGACGGCGAATCCCGCCTCCGCGCGGATGATGTTGCCGCGGCGCGGGAACAGCGGATCGTCGACGTCGCGGCGCACCCAGCTCCATGCGGGCACGAGCGCGCGCGCCGTCGACGGATTCGGCTCGTTCTGCGTCAGGCGATCGTCGTAGAAGGTCAGCGAGAACGTCGTGTCGATGTTCTGACGCGAGCGCGAACGCTGCACGCCGACGCGCGCGCTGTAGATGTTCGTGTCGGACACATCGGTGATCGTGTAGGACCCGAATACGGCGTTCACCCAGCCGTGAGAATCCGGCGGCATCGCCAGTTGCACGCGGCCGTACTGCTGCGTCTGGTCGAGCCGGCCGGAAATCGTGAACGGATACGCCTTGCCGAAGGTATCGAGATAGCTGTATGCGCCCTGGATGTGAAAACCGGTGTCCGTTGCGTAACCCACGCCGTAGCGGATGCTGTTGTACGGATACTCGCTCACCTTCACATGCAGCGGCGTTTCGACCGGCTTGCTGACGTCGTTGTCCACATCGATCGCCACGCTCGCGTAGTACGGCGTGTTCTGGATCTGCCGCTGCAGCTCGTTGATGCGCGCGACGTCGTAGATCTCGCCGTCCTGGATCGGATTCACGTGATCGACGATCCATGCGGGATAGCGCTTCGGCCCGCTCACGTCGAGCTTCCCGAGCGTGAAGGTCGGACCGCTGTCGAAGGTCACGGAGAGATCGGCGAGATGCGCGCGAGGATTGATGCGCGCCTGCGAGCGCACGATTTTCGCGCCGAGATAGCGCTTCGACTGCAGCGCTCTCAGCGCGGCGTTCTTCGCGTCGTCCCAGCCGCCTTGCGTGAACGGATCGCCTTCGCTGACCGAAAGGGCGAAACGCGCCGCGTTTTCCTGCGCGCGGTCCTCGGTCGTCACCGCGCCGGTGAAATGCAGTTGCACCGAAGCGATCATCGTCCGCGGGCCGGGATCGACGCTCACCTTGACGTTGCGTTTGTCGTCGACGGTCGTGACGTCCGTGCGCACGACCGGCGTGAAATAGCCTTCGGTCGCGACGAGATCGCGCACGTCCTTGGGCGTCGCGGTGACGAGGAACTGGAACTGGTCGTCGCTCACGTCGTCGCGCTTGGCGAAGCGGGCGATGTCGAGGTTTTCCTTGAGCAGCTTCTTCACGCTGCGCGGCGCGTCGACATCGACCTCGTACTTGGCGAATGCGGGCGTGGCGAGGCCGAACGCGATCAACGCGACGATCAGGGCCGGCCAGCGTCGCACGCGTGGCGGCATCACGCGCAACGCGCGCAGCGGATCAAACGAACGCCCCGCCAAACGTGACCTCCGGCATCGGGATGAGTGGGAATGAAAGGAAAACGTGCAGCCGATGTGCAAGCGGGCGCAGGCGCTATTTCACCACATCGGCGTGCGCCGGCACCGTAAGACGGCCGATCTCGCGCGAGACGTGGGCCTTTTTGACGGCTGTGCGCCTGCCGGGTTCCGCAAAACGTGCACGCGCGTGCGCCTTTCAAGACGCGAAACAGCGGCGCGCCGATATGCGTTGCCGCCGCACGCTTGCGGTAAAATTGCGCCAAAAGGCAAAATCACAGGCGCAATGCGGGTTGCCGCGTGCGCCGATATCGTCAAAAGAGGCTTGTCGCCTCGACCCCAACGGAAGCCGGATCATGTATCAGTCGGATATCACCCAGTTCATCAATCAGTTGAAAGAGCAAAAGCCGTCGCTGGAAGAAGAACAGCGTCGCGGCCGCGCGCTTCTGTGGGACAAGCAACCGATCGACCTCGACGAGCGCAGCTCGCAGCAGCAGGCGCGCGTGAACCAGACGCCCTACGTCTACTACCAGAACTTCTGAACGTGAGCGCAGCCGGCCACGAGCCGCAATCGTCCGCGCATGCGCCGCACGAGGGCAAGCGCGACGATGCACGGGAAGACCGGGTGGTGGCGCTCGCCAGGCCCGCGACCGATTCGACGCCCGACACGATCGACGGCGTCGCGATCGCGCATCTTTACGGCGAGCCGCTCTGGAAGCTGCCCACTGACCTCTACATTCCGCCCGACGCGCTCGAAATCTTTCTCGAAGCGTTCGAAGGCCCGCTCGACCTGCTGCTCTACCTCATCCGCAAGCAGAACTTCAACGTGCTCGACATCCCGATGGCGGATGTCACCGCGCAATACCTGGGTTACGTCGACCAGATCCGCGAATCGAATCTGGAGCTCGCGTCGGAATATCTGCTGATGGCGGCGATGCTGATCGAGATCAAGTCGCGCATGCTGCTGCCGGTCAAGAAGGCCGACACCGGCGAGGACGCCGAAGACCCGCGCGCCGAGCTCGTGCGCCGTCTGCTGGAATACGAGCAGATGAAACTCGCGGCGCAGAAGATCGACCAGTTGCCGCAGCTCGGCCGCGACTTCCTGCGCGCGGACATCTATATCGAGCAGTCCGCCGAACAGCGCTTCCCCGATGTCGACATGAACGACCTGCGCGCCGCGTGGGCCGACGTGATCAAGCGCGCGAAGCTCGTGCAGCATCACAAGATTTCGCGCGAGGAGCTTTCGGTGCGCGAGCACATGAGCGTGATCCTGCGGCGGCTGCAGACCGCGCGCTTCATGGAGTTCACGGAGCTTTTCGACACTTCGCGCGGTGTGCCGGTGGTCGTCGTGAACTTCATCGCGATGCTGGAGCTGTCGCGCGAATCGCTGATCGAAATCACGCAGCCCGAGCCATACGCGCCGATCTACGTGAGACTCGCGTACTCGCCCGCCTAGAATTCGCTTATCCATTCCCTAGCCTCGGTGCGACGCTGAATCACGCCGCCCGCCAGGAGACACCCGCTCGATGAAAGTCATCAGCTCCATCCATGAACTGCGCGACCAGTTGCGCGGCCAAAACCGAACCGCCTTCGTCCCGACGATGGGCAACCTCCACGAAGGCCATCTCTCGCTGATGCGCCTCGCGCGCCAGCATGGCGATCCGGTCGTCGCGAGCATCTTCGTGAACCGTCTGCAATTCGGCCCGAACGAGGACTTCGACAAATATCCGCGCACGCTTCAGGACGACATCGACAAGCTGCAGAAAGAAAACGTCTACGTGCTGTTCGCGCCGACCGAGCGGGACATGTATCCGGAGCCGCAGGAGTATCGCGTGCATCCGCCGCACAATCTCGGCGACATTCTCGAAGGCGAGTTCCGCCCCGGCTTCTTCACGGGCGTGTGCACCGTCGTGATGAAGCTGATGTCGTGCGTGCAGCCGCGCGTCGCGGTGTTCGGCAAGAAGGACTATCAGCAACTGATGATCGTGCGCGCCATGTGCCACCAGTTCGCGCTGCCCACGGAAATCGTCGCCGCGGAGACCGTGCGCGACGAGGACGGACTCGCGCTGTCGTCGCGCAACCGCTTCCTGTCGGCGGCTGAGCGCGCCGAAGCGCCCAAGCTCGCCGAGCAGTTGCAGCGCGTGCGCGAAGCGGTGCTGTCGGGCAATCGCGATATCGCCGCACTCGAGCGCGACGCGATGAACGCGCTCGCCGAGCGCGGCTGGAAGCCCGATTACATCAGCGTGCGCAAGCGTTCGAACCTGCTGCCGCCGGGCGAAGCGGACGCCGACGCGAACGCCGAGCTCGTCGTGGTCGCGGCCGCGAAACTCGGCTCGACGCGCCTCATCGACAATCTCGAAATCTGAAGGAAGCATCATGCAACGCACCATGCTCAAATCGAAGATTCACCGCGCGACGGTCACGCACTGCGAGTTGCATTATGAAGGCTCGTGCGCGATCGACGAGAACCTGCTCGAGGCCGCGAACCTGATGGAGAACGAGCAGATCGACATCTGGAACGTGAACAACGGCGAGCGTCTGACCACGTATGCGATCAAGGGCGAGCGCGGCAGCGGCATGATTTCGCTGAACGGCTCGGCCGCGCGTCGCGCGCAACTGGGCGATCTCGTGATCATCGCGGCGTTCGCGCAGGTCGATGAGGAAGAGATCAAGGCGGGCTGGAAGCCGAATCTCGTGTTCGTCGACGACGACAACCGTATCAAGGGCAGCCGCGATCACGTCCCGACGCAGAACTGGACGTAATCGCCTCTTCCCTCGCACGAGCCGGCGCTTTCCTGCGGGACGCCGGCTTTTTTATTTTTTGGACACCCATTCGAGGATCGGCTCCCACTGCTCCAGATCTTTCTCGACGCGGCTCTTCGCCACGTCCCAGATCGTGAGGCCGTGCGCGGCGAGCTGGACGTAGTTCTGCGTATCGCGCAAAAAGCCGAGCACAGGAAGGTCGAGCCCTTCGACGAAGCGATGCAGCTGGTCCGCCGAGCGCGTGCGCGCATCCACGCGCATGCCGACCACGCCGACTTCGATCGCCCCTTTGCGCACCGCCTTTTCTTTCGCGAGTTTCGCGAGAAAGTCCTGCGTCGCGAGGATGTCGAACATCGACGGCTGTAGCGGCACGATGACCTTGTCCGCCAGTTCAAGCGCCAGCGCGAGTCGATTGCCGTGCACGCCGGCGGGGGTATCGACGACGGCTTTCTCCAGACCTTTGGGCGGCTTCATCGGAGAATCGACGTCGATGTTCCATTCCTCGATCTTCGGCAGCGTGTCGACGCGCAGCGAGAGCCATGCGTGCGACGAGCGCTGCTTGTCGAGATCGGCGAGCGCGACCCACTCGCCTTCCGACGCGAAATGCCCGGCCAGATTGGTTGCGAGCGTGCTTTTGCCCACGCCGCCTTTCGGATTTGCCACCACGATCACGGTCATGAAGTGTCCCGGATTTTGTTGAGCGCGCGGGCGTTTGGCCGCCCAGCGCGCACGATTTTCGTCGTTACAAGAACAGGTGCATGATTCGAGCGTTGATATTATCGGCAAAAGTGATGCATCCGGCACGCTGGCCGAACGGCCGTGCCGTATTCTCCGCCAATATCGGCATTCGTCATCTTTTCCGACTCCTACCGCCCATGACCCAGCTCCGTCCCGATGTCACGCTCGATTTTCTGCGCAACCGCCAGAAAGGCCGTTTGCCCGATCTGCTCGGCGTGCAACTGATTTCGCTCGATCAGGGCGAATTGAACGGCGAACTCACGATCCGCCCGGAACTGCTCGCGCCCAACGGCTTTCTGCACGCGGCGACCGTCGTCGGCCTCGCGGATACGTGTTGCGGCTATGCGTGCATCGCGCATCTGCCGGAGAAGGCGCAGAACTTCACGACGCTCGAACTGAAGAGCAACCATGTTTCGACGGCGCGCGAAGGGAAGATCGTCGCGAAGGCCACGGCCGTGCATCTCGGGCGCAGCACGCAGGTGTGGGACGCGACCGTGACCACAGGCGAAGGCAAGCTCATCGCGATGTTTCGCTGCACGCAGATGATTCTTTATTGAGCGAAGGCGGCTCGCAGCGCGTCGAGATCGAGCGATTGCGCGAACGAATCTGCGAGCCGATCGAGCGACGCCTCGCGCAGCGCCGGATAATCGAGCGGCTCGGCGTTCTCCACGCCCGCCCACGCGAGCAGCGCGGCGCAGGCTTCGGGAGTATCGAACACGCCGTGCAGATAGGTCGCGGCGATCTGATCGTCGTCGGAAACGGCGCCGTCGAAGCATCCCGAATCCAGCGCGACGAGCGGCCGCGCGAGCGCCGGTCCGTGCGTTCGGCCCATGTGGATTTCGTAGCCGCGCACGGGCGCTCGCGTATCGCCGATCGTCAACCGTCCGGCGACGTTCTCCAACTGCTTGCGCTGCGTGAGGACGGTGCAAAGATCGAGCAATCCGAGCCCGTTCACGCAACCCGCCGCGCCTTCGACGCCATCCGGATCATCGATCGTGCGCCCGAGCATCTGCATGCCGCCGCAAATGCCCAGCACCTTGCCGCCGTAACGCAGATGCCGCTCGATCGCGCGATCCCAGCCGTTCTCGCGCAGCCACGCGAGATCGCGTTGCACGCTCTTCGAGCCGGGCAGCACGATGAGATCGGCGGCGGGCGGCGCGATGCCCGCGCGCACATAGCTGAAATCGACCTGGGCGTGCGCACGCAGCGCATCGAAATCCGTGTGATTGCTGATGCGCGGCAGCGCCGGCACGATCACCTTCAACGCGGCCGCATCGCGGCGCACGTGCGGCTGGCTCGGCAGCATGTCTTCGGCGTCGAGCGTGAGGCCGTGCAGATACGGCAGCACGCCGAACACCGGCTTGCCCGTTTGCGCGACGAGCCAGTCGAGCCCCGGTTCGAGCAAGCCGATATCCCCGCGAAACCGGTTGATGACGAAGCCGCGAACGCGCGCCCGCTCGCTCTCCGACAAGCACGCAAGCGTCCCGACGAGATGCGCGAACACGCCGCCGCGATCGATATCGGCGACGAGCACGACCGGGCAATCGACGCGCTCCGCGAAGCCCATGTTGGCGATATCGCCATCGCGCAGATTGATCTCGGCGGGACTCCCCGCGCCTTCGACGATCACCGCATCGAATTCGTCTTGCAGACGCGCGTAGGACGCGAGCACGGCGTCGAACGCGATGCGCTTGTAGTCGTGATAAGCGCGCGCATCGAGGTTCGCGTGCGCATGACCGTGGATGATGACCTGCGCGCCGCGATCGCTCGTCGGCTTGAGCAGCACCGGATTGAAGTCGATGCGCGCGGGCACGCCCGCCGCGACCGCCTGCAAAGCCTGCGCGCGGCCGATCTCGCCGCCGTCGATGGTCACCGCGCTGTTGAGCGCCATGTTCTGCGGCTTGAACGGCGCGACCCGCACGCCGCCGCGCCGCGCGAGTCGGCACAGGCCCGCGACGAGCGTGCTCTTGCCGGCATCGGACGTCGTGCCCTGGATCATCAGCGTGCCGCGTGGCGTGAAAGACATCGGGTGATTCCCATGAAGAGCGACGCGCTATCTTAGCCCGTCAGTACAATATCGCGATGACCCCCGATCTCACTTTCATCCTCGGCGGCGCGCGCTCCGGCAAGAGCGCCCGCGCGGAACGTCTTGCCGCCGACAGCGGGCTGCCCGTCACGTATATCGCGACGGCCCCGATCGAACATCTGGGCGATGCGGAGTTCGCCGAGCGCGTGCGGCATCATCGCGAACGCAGGCCCGCGCACTGGTCGCTGATCGAAGCGCCGCTCGATCTCACGGGCGCATTGCGCGAAGCGGATCGCGCCGGGCATTGCGTGCTGATCGACTGCCTGACGCTGTGGCTCGCGAATCTGCTCTTCACATCGGCGAGCGCGAGCGAAGAAATCGCCGTCCTGCCCGACAGCGCGCGCGAAGCCTTCGCGCAATTCGATGCGGCTCTTGCGAGCGTGCGCGGCAAGGTCATTGTC
This sequence comes from Caballeronia sp. S22, assembly GCF_964261745.1. NCBI lineage: Bacteria > Pseudomonadati > Pseudomonadota > Betaproteobacteria > Burkholderiales > Burkholderiaceae > Caballeronia > Caballeronia sp. S22. The sequence continues at coordinate 2,597,979 of NZ_OZ180035.1, forward strand.
GTGAGCAATGAAATCGGTCTGGGTGTCGTGCCGCTCGGCTCGGTCACGCGCCTTTACGTCGATGAGCTCGGCCGCCTGAATCAGCGCGTCGCCGCCGCGAGCGCGCACGCGACGCTGATGGTCGCGGGTCTGCCGCTCGCGCTCAAGGGATAAGCGCGATGCTCCTGCTCTCCGCCTACGCGATGGCCCTGCTCGCGGTGCTCGGCGTGATCGTCGATCGCATCTTCGGCGAGCCGCGCGCGCGGCATCCGCTCGTCGGCTTCGGCAAGCTCGCGACGCAGCTCGAAGCGCGCATGAACACCGGCCGTCGCGCGCGGCCGGCGGGCATCGTCGCGTGGTTCGTGCTGATCGTGCCGCCGGTGGGCATCGCGTGGTTGCTCGTCGGCGCGCTGCCATTCGCTTATGCGTGCCTCGTGCATGTGCTGCTGCTGTGGTTCGCGCTCGGCGCGAAGAGCCTGCGCGAACATATCGCGCCGATTGCGCGCGCGCTGAGCTTCGGCGATATCGACCACGCGCGCACGCTGACCTCGCGCATCGTGTCGCGCGACACGTCGCAGGCCGACGAGAACGCGCTCTCGCGCGCGGCCGTCGAATCCGCGCTGGAAAACGGCAACGACGCGATCTTCGGCGCGATCTTCTGGTTCGCCATCGCGGGCGGCCCCGGCGCGCTGATGTTCCGCTTAGCCAACACGCTCGACGCGATGTGGGGCTATCGCACGCCGCGCTATCTGCGCTTCGGCTGGGCGGCCGCGCGCTTCGACGACGTGCTCAATTTCATTCCCGCGCGTCTCACGGCTGCGAGCTACGCGCTCGCGGGCGATACGCACATGGCCTGGCACTGCTGGCGCACGCAAGCGCGCTCGTGGGACAGTCCGAACGCCGGTCCCGTGATGGCCTCGGGTGCGGGCAGTTTGAACGTGCTGATCGGCGGCGCGGCGATTTATCACAGCGTGCTCGAAACGCGCCCGACGCTCGGCGCGGGTCACACGGCGAACCCGAAGCATGTGGTCGCGGCGCTGAGGCTCGTCGAGCGCGCGATGCTCATGTGGCTCGTGGCGTTGCTGGTCTTCGCCGCGATCAGCGTAACCACGAGCGGCTGACATGACGCATCCGATCCGGCACGGCGGCAATCTGCGCGAGGCCGCGCGACGCTACGCGATTCCTTTCGATGACTGGCTCGATCTTTCGACGGGTATCAATCCGCGCGGCTTTCCGGTGCCGCCCGTCCCGCCCGATGCATGGCGGCGTCTGCCCGAAGACGACGACGGCCTCGCCGATTGCGCCGCGCGCTATTACGGCGCACCTTTCGCGTTGCCGGTCGCGGGCTCGCAGGCGGCGATCCGCGCGCTGCCTGCGCTCTTGCGGCGCGCGACGGCGGGCGTCGCGCCGCTCGCTTACGGCGAATATGCGCCGGCGTTCGCGCGCGCCGAACACGCAATCGCGACGCTCGACATCACCCGGCGCGAGCTGCCCGATACGCTCGATCACGTCATCGTCGCGAATCCGAACAACCCGACGGCGGAATACATTTCACGCGAAACCCTGCTGCATTGGCACGCGCAGCTTGCATCGCGCGGCGGCATATTGATCGTCGATGAAGCGTTCGCCGATGTCGATCCCGCGTCGTCGCTGGCGAGCGAAACCGCGCGCGAAGGGCTGATCGTGCTGCGCTCGGTCGGCAAGTTCTTCGGGCTTGCGGGCATCCGCGCGGGTTTCGTGCTGGCCGCGCCTTCGATCGTCGATGCATTGCGCAACGCGCTCGGCGCGTGGACCGTCGGCGGTCCGGCACGTCACGCGGTCATGGCCGCATTCGCCGATATCGACTGGCAGCGCGAAACGCGCGAACGGTTGCAACGCGACGGCGCACGCCTCGCCGCGTTGATCGCGGGCCACGGCTTCGACGTGCGCGCGACGCCGCTCTTCGCGTGGACACCGACGCCGGGAGCCAAGGACCTTCAACACGCGCTCGCATTGCGCGGCATCTGGACGCGTCTCTTCGATCTGCCCGGCATGACGCCGAGTCTGCGCATCGGATTGCCGGGCGCGGAAGGCGACTGGGCGCGCCTGTCGCTCGCATTGCAGGAGGTTTGCGCGTGATGTTGCGTGGTGTGATCGCCTTGCTGATCGGCTTCGCTGTCGCGCGAGCGCATGCGATCACCGTCACCGATGACAGCGGCGCGCCGGTCACGCTCGCGAAGCCCGCGGAACGTGTCGTCAGTCTCGCGCCGCACGTGACCGAGCTGCTGTTCGCGGCGGGCGGCGGCGCGCGCATCGTCGGCGCAGTGACGTATAGCGATTATCCGAAGGAAGCGCAGGCGATTCCGCGCGTCGGCGACAACAAGGCGCTCGACCTGGAACGCATCGTCGCATTGCATCCCGATCTGATCGTCGTGTGGCGGCATGGGAACGCGGCGCGTCAGATGGACCGGCTGACGGCGCTCGGCATTCCGATCTACTTCAGCGAGCCGAAACATCTCGACGATATCGCCGCGAGCATCGACAAGCTGGGCGCGCTGCTCGGCACACAAGCGCAAGCACGCGCGAGTGCGGATGCGTTCACGCGCGATATCGCGCAACTGCGCGCGCGCTATGCGGCGCGGCCGCCCGTGAGCGTGTTCTATCAGGTCTGGGACGATCCGCTGATGACGCTCAATCGCGACAACGTCTTCGACGAAGTGATCGGACTGTGCGGCGGCGTGAACGTGTTCGCGGCGGAAAAGCCGCGCGTGCCGACGATATCGACCGAAGCCGTGCTCGCAGCGAATCCGGAAGCGATCGTCACCGCGACGCCCGGCGCGACGAAACCGGATCGCCGGTTGCCTGCGCTTGAGCGATGGAAGCGCTGGACATCGTTGACGGCGGTCGCTCGGGGGAATCTTTTTGGCATCGATGGTGATCTCATCAGTCGGCCGACTCCTCGGCTCGCAATTGGTGCGGCGGAGCTTTGCCGCGATCTTGAAATTGCGCGCGGGCGGAGGGGGAAATAGCTGGGTTTTCGCCGGATCCCGTTTTGTTGTTGGTTTATTAGCACTGCCCCTCCCCGGGGCGGGGGTCACTTTCTTTGCTGCTGCAAAGAAAGTAACCAAAGAAACAGCTCTCCCCAGCCTAAGCACTTCACACCGGCCGCGGCACAGGCGATTGGCCTAATGGCCCGGCTGTAGCGAGTGCCCTCGTAGGTCTTACGGGGCTTGGACCGCGCACGGTCTGACACATCGCACCACACAAGAAACTGGTTCAGCACCAAATAGCTCCGGCCCGCTTCGCGGCCGATGGGTCAATCGGGTGTGCGCGGGCTTCTTCGATGGTTTCCCTCGCATACCCAACGGCAGCGCGTAGCGCTGTGCCGAAGCTATTTGGTGCTGAACCAGCGCGCTAAAACATTTAGGATGGCAGACCGTGCGCGAGCCAAGCCCGGCTGGGCCTGTGGGGGCGACACTTAGGCGAGTGCCACTTCCGGCTGGCAAGCATGGCCAAACTGCGTGTGACCGCGGGCTTGGACGAGCTGCTTTCTTTGGTTACTTTCTTTGCAGCAGCAAAGAAAGTGACTGCCGCCCCGCACAGGGGCAGTGCTAATAAACCGACGCGAAACCGGGATCCGGCGAAAGCCTAAGCATTCCACCGCACCAGAACCCACTCCCCGCGCACGCACCTGAACCAACCGACCCCACCAAAATCAATCGACCATTGCAACGCGTTCTCATAAGAAATACCGAGAAGATGCGCCGCAAGCACGCGCATAACACCCGCATGAGCGACAACATGCACAGCACTCCGACCGACGCATGTCGCCTCAAACCACGCAACGACGCGCTGCGCGAACTGCGCCAAACTCTCGCCGCCGTGCGGACGCGCATGTTCGATATCACCGGCCCAGGCATCGATAAGCGCGCGATCGATCGTGTCCCACGCACGGCCTTCCCACGCGCCGAAGTGCATTTCAGAAAGACGCGCGTCGAGATGCACATCGGCGGAAAGGACACGTGCCAGCGATGCGCATCGCACAAGCGGGCTCGCGTGCCATCCATCGACACATGCGGGCACGTTCAACGCCTTCATCCGCTCCGTCAATGCGACAGCGAGATCGCGCACATCGCACCGCAAGGGCACATCGGTTTGCCCATAGCACACGCCCGCTTCGATAGCGACTTCCGGATGTCGAATCAGGACGAGATCCATGCGAGCCCGATGAGATAGATCGTGATTTCGAACACTTGCTGCGCGAAGCCGAGGCAATCGCCCGTATACCCGCCGATGCGACGCACGAAGTATCGCCCGATAAAAAACCGCAAAACGATAAGCACGCCGATCGTGAAGCACGCGAGCTTCCAGTCGATCACGAAGAGCCACGGCAAGCCGAACACGAGCGCCAGCGCGAACGACGCAAGACTCATGCGCTGCGCGACCGGCTTGGCCTTGCCCTCGGCGCGCACGTAATCGAGCGTGACGAGATAACTGATCGCGAACGCGCGGCTCGCGGCGTGCGCGGCGATCATCGTCATCGCGACGCGCTGCGGCGGCAACGCAGCGAGCGCCTGCCACTTCAACGCAATCGCGATCACCAGCGCAATCGCGCCGAATGCACCGATGCGCGAGTCGTGCATGATGCGCAGCGCATCCTCGCGCGTGTACGCGCCGCCGAACGCATCGACGCAATCGGCGAGTCCGTCTTCATGGAACGCGCCGGTCATGACGAGCGTCGCGGCCATCGAAAGCAACACGGCGACACCCGCCGGAAACACGCGCAGCGACAGGAGATAGACGAGCGCCGCGACGCCACCGACCATCGCGCCGACGAGCGGAAAGTAACGCGCCGCCGCGTTCAGATATTCGCGCTCGAAGCCGACCCAGCGCGGCACCGGCACGCGCGTGAAATAGCCGAGCGCCGTGAAGAAGTAGCGCAGTTCGTCGAGCGGTCGCATCAGTCGGCTTTGTTCGACACACCCGCCGACTCGAAGCTCGCCATCTCGTCGATGAACGCGACGGCCGCGCGCAGGATCGGCAATGCGAGCGCCGCGCCCGTGCCTTCACCGAGCCGGAGATCGAGCTCCAACAGCGGCGCGGCATCGAAATGCGCGAGCATGCGCCGATGCCCCGTTTCGTTCGACGCATGCGCGAACACGGAGTAGTCGAGCACCTCGGGCGCGATCTTCGCGGCCACCAGCAACGCCGATGTCGCGATGAAGCCATCGACGAGAATCGTCATGCCCTCGGATGCGGCGGCGAGATATGCGCCCGCGATCATCGCGATTTCGAAGCCGCCGAAGGTCGCGAGCGTGTCGATCGCATCGCCTTCATCGCGATGCAGCGCGAGCGCGCGGCCGAGCACATCGCGCTTGTGCGCGAGGCCGTGATCGTCGAGGCCCGTGCCGCGTCCGACGCATTCGTCGATCGGCAGATCGCACAGACGGCTCATCAGACACGCCGCCGCCGACGTGTTCGCGATGCCCATCTCGCCGAAGCCGATCACGTTCGTGCCGAGCGACGCGTGATGCCGCACGCGCGCAGCGCCCCGCGCGATGCCTTCGAGCGCGGTCTCGCGCGACATCGCAGGCTCTTGCGCGAAGTTGCGCGTGCCGGGTCCGAGCGACAGACGTTCGTATCCATGATCGATGGGAATCGGTGTCGCGACGCCCGCATCGACGACTTCCAGCGACATGCCGACCGAGCGCGACAACGCGTTGATCGCCGCGCCGCCCGTCAGAAAATTCGCGACCATCTGCGCCGTCACTTCCTGGGGAAACGAACTCACGCCCTCCTTCGCGATGCCGTGATCGCCCGCGAACACGATCATCGCGGGACGTTCGATGCGCGGCTTCGTCGTGCGCTGTATCAGGCCCATTTGCAGCGCGAGCGATTCGAGCCGCCCGAGACTGCCGGGCGGTTTCGTCTTCATGTCGATGATGCGGCGCAGTTCTGCTTCGAGCGCGCGGTCGAGTGCGCGGGGCAGCGGGATGTCGTTGAGCGTGGACATCGAAATTCCTTCAAGGGCGATGAATGGAAGGCACGAGCGCTTCATGCTCGCCGTCGCGAATCAACGCGAGCGGATAGCCGAATGCCGCGCTCGCGCGTTCAGGCGTGAGGACGTCGGCGACGAGGCCCGCGTGCGCGCCGCCGTGGCCGTCGAGCAGGAGCGCGTGTGTCGCGAAACGGCGCGCGAGATTCAGATCGTGGCACGAGAAGATTACGGTGCGCTTGTGCTCGCGCCCGGCGTCGCGCAACGCGTGCAGACAGTCGATCTGATGATGCAGGTCGAGATGCGAAAGCGGTTCGTCGAGCAACAGGCATGGCGCGTTCTGGCACAGCACGGCGGCCAGTGCGACGCGCTGGCGTTCGCCGCCCGAGAGCGTCAGCACGTCGCGCGCGGCAAAGGACGCGAGGCCGAGCGTTTCCAGTGCGGCGCGCGCCGCGCTGCGGTCGTCTTCGCTCTCCCAGCCCCAGCCGGTGAGATACGGAAAGCGGTTGAGCAGCACGGTGTCGAGCACGGTCGCGCTGAAGGCGTCGTGCGCGGCTTGCGGCATCAATGCGCGTCGACGTGCGAGGTCAGCCGCGCGCCATGCGGCGAGCGCGCGGCCATCGAGCGACACGCGGCCCGATGCGGGTTTCGCGAGTCCGGCGAGCACATTGATGAGCGTCGTCTTGCCCGCGCCGTTCGGCCCGGCGATGCACCACGCTTCGCCCGCCGCGATCGTCTGCGTGAGACCGTCGATGAGCGTGCGCGCGCCCGCGCGAAGCACGATGGCATCGAGATGCAGGGTCATCGCGGTCTCCGCAGGAGCATCCACAGGAACATCGGCACGCCGATCAACGCCGTCACGACGCCCACCGGCAATTGCGCGGGCGCGATCACGGTGCGCGCGACGAGGTCGGCGGCCATCACGGCGAGGCCGCCCGCAAGCGCGGCGGCGGGCACGAGCATGCGCTGATCGTTGCCGAACGCGAGGCGCAGCAGATGCGGCACGACGAGCCCGACGAAGCCGATGGTCCCCGCCGTCGTCACCGCAGCCGCCGCGGCGATCGATGCGACGAGATACACGCGCAGGCGCAATCGTTCGACGGGCACGCCGAGCGCACGCGCGGTAGCGTCGCCTCGCAGCAGCACGTTCAATTGCGGCGCGACCGGGACGATCGCGACGAGCGCGACAGCGAGCGCGATCAGCGCGGGCCACGGCGCCGCCGCGCCGTTGAGATCGCCCGTCAGCCAGAAGATCATGCCGCGCAGCCGGTTCTCGGGCGCGATGCTCAGAATCAGCGTGATCAGCGCGCCCCATCCCGACGCGATCACGACGCCCGTCAGCAAGAGTCTCGGCGACGCATCCTGTCCGCTTTGCCAAAGGTCCTTGCGCGCGAGTCCGAGCACGACGACGATCGATGCGAACGCGCCCGCGCACGCCGCGATATCGACGCCCCACCACGGCACCGATGCGAGCATCGCGGCAAGCGCGAACGTCGCCGCGCCGCCGGACACGCCGAGCACATAAGGTTCCGCGAGCGGATTCCTCAGCAGCACTTGCAGCAGCGCGCCGGCCATCGCGAGCAGCGCACCCGTTGCGAAGCCCGCGAGCGCGCGCGGCAAACGTAGCGTGAGCACGATCTCGTCGGCGATATCGGGCGTCGCGGCGTTCGCGTGAAAGAGCGCGCCGAGCGCACGCGATACGGGCAACGTCACGCTGCCCGTCATGAGCGACGCCACGAGCACGATGAACGTCGCGACGCCGAGCGCGATCCAGATCGCCGCCGCGCGGCTCGCGTTCATCGCGCGCGGACGCGCAAGCCGCTCAGGCGCGTGGCTCACGACGGATGCCAGCCCAACGTGATGTACGCGCCGCGTCGTGGCGTGTTGTACGAGTACGCAAGTTCATAGTCCTTGTCGAACAGATTGTCGATGCGCGCCGTGACGTACCACGACTTCGAGATGTCGTAGCGCGCCGATAGATTCACGATGCCATACCCCGCGAGCGTCGAATCGTAGTCGCTGCGTTGTCCGCTCACGATCCACTCGCCGCCGACACGCCAGCGCCCGATCGTGCGATGCGCCGTAAGCGTCGCGAAACGCCGCGCGCGCCGCGTCAGATCTTCGTGATTCGTCTCGTCGACGGGATTCTGGAACGTGACGCCCGCGCGCACATCGGTTGCGCCGACGTGTCCCGCCCACGATCCTTCGATGCCCTGCACCTTCGCGCGCCCGACGTTCTGCGCGACATAGTAGAAACCGCCGTCGGACACATAGTCGATCAGATTCGAATAGCGCGTCTGGAACAGCGTCACGCGCGCGACGCCCAGCGCATTCGATGCGTACTGCAACGCCGCCTCGACCGAATGGCTGCGCTCCGGCTGAATCGACGGATTGCCGCTGAACGGATAGTAGAGATCGTCGAAGCTCGGCGCACGAAACGAAGCCGCATAGCTCGCGCTCGCCTTCCAGTGCGCGTCGAAGTTATACGCGTAGCCCAGATAGTAGCTGTTCGCGCCGCCGAAATCGGAATACTGGTCGTGACGCAGATTCGCCTGCAATTCGCTCGCGCCGATGTGCCCCACGTAGCCCGCGAACACCGAATTCACGTGACGATCGGGCGCGCTGAGCTGATCGGAATCGAGCGTCTGATCGAGATGCTCGTAACCGAAAAGCAGCTTGTGCGCATCGGTGATCCTGACATCGTTCTGCCACGTGTATTGACGGTTCTCCGAATCGAAGCGGTTCGTATAGACGCCGTTCTGCTCGATGTTCGCGCGATCCTGTCCCTGCGCGATCGTGAAGTGCGTGGTCCAGTTTTCGGTGATCCTGCCGTTCGCGAACACCGACGCCGAGCGCACGCGATCGTGCGATTCGTTGATATCGGTCGGCAGGCCGTAGGCATCGTCGAAACTGCTGATGCCGTTCGATTGCAGGAAGCGCACGCCCGCGTCCCACTTGTCGCTGAACTGGTGACGCAGCGTCGCCGCGACGCTCTCGTTCAGATAGCCGTTCGCGTTCGGATTCGCGCCCGGCGCGATATTCGGATCGATCGACGAAAAGCCGTCGGTCTTCTCGCGCGAGACGTTCAGGCTGAAGGTCGTGCGGCCGTCCTTGTCGAGCGCGCCGTTCACGCCCGCCGATTGACGCTGCGTGTGATAGCTGCCGTACTCGGCTTCGAAGTTGAAGCGCGGCGGATGCGGCTCGCCTTCCTTCGTGAAGATCTGCACGACGCCGCCGATCGCATTCGAGCCGTACAAAGCCGACACATTGCCGTTCACGACCTCGACGCGCCCGATCTGATCGAGCATCAGTTGCGACAACTGCGCCGCGCCGAGCGACGCCGATTCGACGCGCACGCCATCGATCAAAACGAGCGATTGCGACGACGCCGCGCCGCGTATGTAGAGCCCCGAAGTCGCGCCCGGCCCGCCGTTGCGCGTGATCTGCACGCCGGGCGCAAGCGCGATGAGGCCGAGCGCATCGTCGGCGTTGGCGTCGGCGATGTCCTGCTCATCGAACACCGATGTCTGCGGGATCGATTCGGCGAGCGGCTGCGGCGCGCGCGTCGCAGTGACGACGACAGGAGCAAGCGTTTGCGAAGCGTCATCGGCGGCATGTGCGGCGCCGGCGAGCGGCAAACCGATGACCGCGGCAACGAGCGCGCCATGACGAGAGCGGCCGTTCTTGAGGGCGGCCTGTGGCAATACCATGAATGAAGTGTCCGTTTCGCGTGAGCGCGACCCCGCTCCCCGCGAGGACGATGCGCGACGAACGCACCGCGCGATCAGCGCCGATGCGTCGAACTCTGGCCGGTATCCGGGCTGGCGATGAATCGTCTCGCCTTCCCGCGCATCGTGCGCAGTGGCGTCGACACGTTTCTTGCAGTCGATTCGGGCGATGAACCCGGTGTGATGAAAATCCACACGCTCGCGCTGCAAAAACGCGCATGAGACGACTTGCAACTTGCGTTGCGGTCGCTTACCGTTGCGGGGGCAGCACAGGTTGGCTCGTCCCAGGTTGGTCCCGGTCGGACTTCGGAGACTTCGCTCCCTGTTTCCCGTTTGACTGCATCCGCGAGATCCGCGAATGCGAGCACCAAAAAGTGCGGCAAGTGTAGGAGCGCGTGTTGGGGCCGTCAAGAAAACGGCGCGGACAGTTGGGCGCGGCACATGACGAATCGAACGAGAATCGGCCGGCCTGTCATCACGAGCCATCAACAGCGCTCGCGTTTTCTGCACACGAATGCATGTCGACATGCGCTTGATTCGAAGGATTAAGCGCAAGATCGCATGTTGTTACGTCTCGAAACGAGACAATTATCGGAAGCTCCGTTGAACCGCGCTAAAATGCGAGGTCTTTAGAGGACGCAGCACATGCTCAACGAACTCGAATCACTGTCAGGAAATATCGGCCGGCTGATCCAGATCAGCGAGCGCCACAATCAGGCGCGCCAGGCGCTGCAAGACCAACTCGAACAACTGCGCGCCGACTATGCGAACGTGCAGGCCGAGCTTGCGCAAGTGCGTGAAGAGCGCGACACGCTGCAATCCGAACGCGATTCGCTCTCCGCGAAAATCGACGACGCGCAAGTACGCCTCAACGCGATTCTCGAAAAGCTGCCGCGCGCGAAATCCGGGCAGCATGACGAAGCCGACAATCAACTCGATCTCCTCGAAGCCGATTCCCGCGAAGCACATGAAGCGGAATTGCACGGCGAGCATCATCAAGGAGAGAAGGCATGACGACCACGCAGATCGAAGTCTCCATTCTCGGGCAGCCGTATCGCCTCGCGTGCTCGCCGGAAACGGAAGGCGCATTGCGCGAAGCGGTCGCGCGCGTCGATGCCGAGATGAACAAGGTGCGCAATGCAAGCAACGTGCGCGGCACGGATCGCATCGCGGTGATGGCAGCGCTCTCGCTGGCGTCGGAATTGCTTAAGCTGCAGGACAGCGTGCGTCACGGCGAGGCCTTCCCCGCCGAGGAAATCCGTCGCACGATGCATTCGATGAACGAGCAGCTCGGCGCTGTCATCGCGCAATACGAAGTGCAGTGAGATGTCTGTGCGTCGAGGCAATCGGCGCGCAATGTCAATCGAAAAAAGAAACTGCGGCGGGGCTGCGAAAGGCAAACGATTGGTGTAGAGTGACGTTTCCCTGCCTGGTGCGCCAAGGTCATATATTCCTTGAACCAATGTCACATTGGCACGGTTGCGGAACCTTGCAGCACGGGCGCGCGCGTCGCTAGTCCGATGTACCCGAAGTGTTGCTTACCGCGACCAATCTTGAACCCAGGTTCAGGATGCCGGCCTAGCGGCCGTGGCGGGGACCCATCTTAAGAACGGCATCGGTTTTTCCGGTGCCGTTTTCATTTGCATCGTCGATTCCGCATAACGAACAATCATGCGCTACTGGCTGATGAAGTCCGAACCGGACGAAGCGAGCATCGATCACCTCGCGCACGCGCCGAAAAAAACCTTGCCGTGGACAGGCGTGCGCAACTATCAGGCGCGCAACTTCATGCGCGATCAGATGCAGATCGGCGACGGCGTGCTCTTTTATCATTCGAGCTGTCCAGAGCCGGGCATCGCGGGCATCGCGAAGGTGTGCTCGACGGCGTATCCCGATCCCACGCAGTTCGATCCGAAGAGCGATTACTACGATCCCAAGTCCACGCAGGAAACGCCGCGCTGGATGCTCGTCGATGTCAAGTTCGTGAAGAAGACCGCGCTGATTCCGCTCGCTGCATTGCGTGAACACGAGGCGCTCGCGGACATGCAGGTGCTCGCGCGCGGCAATCGCCTGTCGATCACGCCGGTGACCGAAGCGCAGTGGCGCTTTATTACCGAACAACTCGTCTAACAAGGAACTTACGACACGAAGGCCGCGACTAAATCCCGTCGCGAATCACGCGATATCCCGCGTTCGGAGTCCTTCGATGATCAACAAGAAAACCGCTGCCGCACTCGCGCTCCTCGCGATGTCGGGCGCAGCGTTCACCCTTTCTCAAACGGCCGCCGCGCAGACGGTGATTACCCAGCCGCAACCTTCGGGCGTGCTTTCTCTTTCGGCGCAGGCGAGCGCGCAAGTGCCGCAGGATGTCGTCAACATCACGCTCTTCTACGAGCAGGAAGCGGCCGATCCCTCGTCGCTCACCGCTACGCTGAATCAGCGCGCCGAGGCCGCATTGCGCGAAGCCAAGGGCGTCGAGGGCGTGACCGCGAAGAGCGGCTCGTTCACCGTGTATCCATCCACCGATCGCGACGGCAAGATCTCCGCGTGGCGCGGCCGCACGGAGGTCGTGCTCGAATCGCACGACTTCGCGGCGGCGTCGAAGCTCGCGGGCAAGATGAGTTCGTCGATGCAGGTGGGCAGCGTCGGGTTCTCGCTGTCGCCCGAATCGCAGCGCGCGGCCGAGCAGAAGCTCGTCACGCAGGCCATCGATTCGTTCCGCAAGCAGGCGCAAACCGCCGCGCAAGGCTTCGGCTACAGCAATTTCACGATTCGGGAAGTGAACGTCGGGCACAGCGGCGTGCAGCCGCGTCCGGTCATGATGATGCAATCGCGCGCGATGAGCGCCGATGCGAAGATGGCCGCGCCGATCGCGATGGAAGCCGGCACGACGACGGTGACCGTCGACGTGTCGGGTTCGGTGCAGATGGGGCGTTGAATCGATGCGGGGCGCGCGCCCCGCATCGCTCAGGCTTTCGCCGATTCGGGCGGCAGGCGCAGATTGCGCTTGTACGCCCACACCATCATCAGCACGCCGGCGATGATCATCGGCAGCGAGAGCCATTGGCCCATCGAGAGGCCGAGCGCGAGAAGGCCGAGATAATCGTCCGGCTCGCGCGCGAATTCCACGGTGAAGCGCGCCAGTCCATAGCCGATCAGAAACAGCGCTGAAATCGCGCCGACAGGACGCTGCTTGCGCGAAAACGTCCAGATCACGATAAACAGCACGAGCCCTTCGAGCGCGATCTCGTACAACTGCGACGGATGACGCGGCAGCATGTGATAGCGCTGGAAGATTTCGGTGAGATGGTATTGCGCGTCGAGTTGCGGATTTTTAGCGAGCCAGATGGCGTCGTCGTTCGTCGAGCTCTGAAAGAGCATCGCCCACGGCGCGTTCGGGTCCGTCACGCGGCCCCACAGCTCACCGTTGATGAAGTTACCGAGACGCCCCGCCGCGAGGCCGAGCGGCACCATCGGCGCGACGAAATCCGTCACCTGGAGCCAGGTGCGCTTCCGATGATACGCGAACAGCACCATCGCGAGCGTCACGCCGAGAAAGCCGCCGTGGAACGACATCCCGCCTTCCCAGACCTTGAAGATATCGAGCGGATGCGCCGCGTAATAGCTTGCCTTATAGAAGACCACGTAGCCGATGCGCCCGCCGAGAATCGTGCCGAGCACGCCGTAAAACAGCATGTCGTCGATGTCTTTCACGGTCCAGCCTTGCGCGGCCACGTAAGGCAGGCGCAGACGCAGGCGGCCGATGACGATGGCCGATACAAACGCCACCAGATACATGAGGCCGTACCAGCGCACGGCGAGCGGTCCGAGATGAATCGCGATGGGATCGAAATTGGGATGTATGAGCATTCTGATGTGGGAGCTAGAGCGAACTACAAGGGCGAATCATACAGAACCCGCGCTTTCGGCCCGCGAACGGACGATCTCGATGAATCCGGCGAGCACCGGGCTCACTTCCGCCGCGCGCCACACGAGGCCGGTTTCGACGAGCATCGCCGACGCGTTCAGCGGCCGCAGAGGACGATACACGACGCCCGTGCGCCGCAGATGACGCAGCGAATGCGGCACGAGCGCGACGCCCATCCCGGCGGACACGAGGCTCACGATGGTCTGCATCTGGATCGCCTCCTGGCCGATACGCGGCGTGAGGCCGGCCGCGCCGTAGCAGCCCATGATGATGTCATACAAACCCGGCGCGAGACGCCTCGGAAAGACGACGAGCGGCGCGGCGGCGAGATCGTGCAGATCGACGGGGGTGTCGGCCCATTCGTCGGCGCCCTGCCCCAGTTGTAGCGCGGCATCGGCGGACATCGCGATGACGAGCGGCTCGCGCGCCACCGCCACATACGACAGCGACGTGGCATGGCGCGGCGGCAGCGGCGGAATCACAAGACCCGCGTCGATACGCCCGGCGACGAGTTCCTCGATCTGCACGTCGCTCGTCGCCTCGGTCAGTTGCAGCCGCACGCCGGGGTAACGCGCGCCGAAATCGCGCAGCAGCGCTGGCAAAAGTCCGTAGTCGGCGGTGGAAACGAACGCGAGCGACAGCACGCCCGCCTCGCCTCGCGCGAGCGACTGCGCGAGCGGACGCAGCGTGTCGGCGGATGCGAGCAGGCGGCGCACTTCCGGCAGCAGATCCTTGCCGACGGGCGTGAGCTCGACGGTCCGTTTCGTGCGCACGAAAAGCGCGACCCCGAGCGCCTCTTCCAGCGCGCGGATCGCCTGCGAGAGCGGCGGCTGCGTCATCGCGAGACGCGCGGCGGCACGGCCGAAGTGCATCTCTTCGGCGACCGTCACGAAGTAGCGCAACAGACGCAACTCGATGGGCGGACTTCTCTGCTCCATTGATATTTTTTGCGACCTAATAAGCCTTGAATAATATATTGGACAGACACATCGCGGGAGTTGCATTCTTGCTGCACTAGAGCAAAAACATCCCCTCAAGGAGCACATCATGGCCTTCAATCGCCGCTCGAAGCACATCACCCAGGGCGTCGCGCGCTCGCCCAATCGTTCGATGTATTACGCGCTCGGCTACAAGGAGGAAGACTTCGACAAGCCGATGATCGGCGTCGCGAACGGGCATTCGACCATCACGCCGTGCAACGCCGGCCTGCAGCGCTTGGCGGACGCGGCCATCGAAGCGATCAGAAAGTCCGACGCGAATCCGCAGATTTTCGGCACGCCGACGATCTCCGACGGCATGTCGATGGGCACCGAAGGCATGAAGTACTCGCTCGTGTCGCGCGAAGTGATCGCGGACTGTGTCGAGACCGCGGTGCAGGGCCAGTGGATGGACGGCGTCGTCGTGATCGGCGGCTGCGACAAGAACATGCCGGGCGGCATGATCGGCATGGCGCGCATGAACGTGCCGTCGATCTACGTGTACGGCGGCACGATCCGCCCCGGCAACTGGAAGGGCCGCGATCTGACGATCGTGTCGTCGTTCGAGGCGGTCGGCGAATTCACGGCGGGCCGGATGTCGGAAGAGGATTTCAAGGGCGTCGAGAAGAACGCGTGCACGTCGACCGGCTCGTGCGGCGGCATGTACACGGCCAACACGATGAGCTCGTCGTTCGAGGCGCTCGGCATGTCGCTGATGTATTCGTCGACGATGGCGAATCCGGATCAGGAGAAGGTCGATTCCGCCGCGGAGTCGGCGCGCGTGCTCGTCGAGGCGGTGAAGAAGGATCTGAAGCCGCGCGACATCATCACGAAGAAATCGATCGAAAACGCGGTCGCGCTCATCATGGCGACGGGCGGCTCGACCAACGCCGTGCTGCACTTTCTGGCGATCGCGCATGCGGCGGAAGTGGAATGGAGCATCGACGACTTCGAGCGCATGCGCAAGAAAGTGCCGGTGATCTGCGATCTGAAGCCGTCGGGCCAGTACGTCGCCACCGATCTGCACAAGGCCGGCGGCATCCCGCAAGTGCTCCGGATCCTGCTCGATGCGGGCCTTCTGCACGGCGACTGCATCACGATCACGGGGCGCACGATCGCCGAAGAACTGAAGGACGTGCCGAGCAAACCGCGTGCGGATCAGAAGGTCATCTTCCCGATCGAACAGGCGCTCTACAAGGAAGGGCACCTCGCGATCCTGCGCGGCAATCTCGCGGAAGACGGCGCGGTCGCGAAGATCACCGGCCTGAAGAATCCGGTCATCACCGGCCCCGCGCGCGTGTTCGAGGACGAGCAAAGCGCGATGGACGCCATTCTCGCCGACAAGATCAAGCCCGGCGATATTCTCGTGCTGCGCTATCTCGGCCCGGTCGGCGGCCCGGGCATGCCGGAGATGCTCGCGCCGACATCGGCGATCATCGGCAAGGGGCTGGGCGAATCGGTCGGCTTCATCACCGATGGGCGCTTCTCGGGCGGCACGTGGGGCATGGTGGTCGGCCATGTCGCGCCGGAAGCGTACGCGGGCGGCACGATCGCGCTCGTGCACGAAGGCGATTCGATCACCATCGACGCGCACAAGCTGCTCTTGCAACTGAATGTGGACGATGCGGAACTCGCGCGCCGCCGTGCCGCGTGGAAACAGCCCGCGCCGAAGTACACGCGCGGCGTGCTGGCGAAGTTCGCGGCGCTCGCGCAGCCGGCTAATAAAGGCGCGGTGACGGGATAAATCGAGCGCGCGACGCGGATAAAAAAAGGGGCGCGCGTGCGCCCCTTCTTCATTCCATATGAAACGCGCTCATTCGCCCCGCTGCCGCCGCAACTCGTTCTCAACCGCGTCGCGCACCCATTCGCTCATCCGGCCTTCGAGCGCCATCGCGACTTCGCGCGTGATCGCGGACACGAGTTGCGTCGATTGCTCGCGCAACACTTCCCGGCAGCGGTCTTCGATCAGCGCGCGGGCGTCGCCCGTCAGGAAGCTCGTGAAGCGGCCGCGCAACTGCTCCGCGATCCGCTGTGCGTCGTATTCGATCGCGGCTTCATCGGCGGAAGGCGCGCGTGCATATTCCGGCTTGCCGGGCACGACAACATCGGTCAAAACGGGGATGGACGAATCGAAGGATTCGGGCTTGTCGGTCATATTCAAAGGTCTCCTGTCGGCCAGCGTGTGCGCATCCGTGCTGACTCGGGTCTCACGCGAAGCGCCATGTGTGAGCAGAGCTTAGTGCAGCGCGGACGCGGCCTCTGTGCGGCTAACCGCCCTGATTGTGCGTCTCGATGACATAGCCGCGATCGCGATAGAACCGATAACGCTCGCGGCCCGCGGCGAGTTCATCGCCCTCGCTGCCGACGATCTCCACGAGCCGTTCGAAGCGCGCGAACTGCGCGGGCACTGGCGCGCCGAGATTCACGAGCACCTGATGATGCGGCGCGTCGTCCAGATTCGACGTGAGCACCACCGGCGTGTCCTCCGCGAGCGGACTCTTCGCCATGCAGTGCGGCACGAATTCGAGCGGCTGGAAAGTCCACAACTGCTCGTCGAACGCGGCGAGGCGCTGCGGTTCGGCGAGCACGACGAGCGGCTTGCCGCTCAGGTACGCCTTGCGCGCGAGGCGGCAGGCGTACGCGAGCGGATCGCCGACATTCGTATGAAAGTCGATGCGCGTCATGCCTGCTTCAGGCGCCGGCGCGATCGATCAGGAACTGCGAGAGCAGCGGCACGGGACGGCCCGTCGCGCCCTTCGCCGCGCCGCTCTTCCACGCGGTTCCGGCGATATCGAGGTGCGCCCACGGATAAGCCGTCGCGAAGCGCGACAGGAAGCACGCCGCCGTCACGCTGCCCGCCGGACGTCCGCCGATGTTCGCGAGATCCGCGAAATTCGACTTGAGCTGATCCTGATACTCGTCGTCGAGCGGCAGACGCCACGCCGGATCGACCGCCTCGCGCGACGCGTCGAGCAGTTCGCCCGCGAGCGCATCGTCCTTCGAGAAGAGGCCCGTGTTGTGGTGACCCAGCGCGATGATGCACGCGCCCGTCAACGTCGCGATATCGACCACGGCGGCAGGCTTGAAGCGCTCCGCATAGGTCAGCGCGTCGCACAGGATGAGGCGGCCTTCGGCGTCGGTGTTGAGCACTTCGATGGTCGTGCCGTTCATCGCGGTGATGATGTCGCCCGGCTTCACCGCGTTGCCCGCGGGCATGTTCTCGCAGGTCGGGATCACGCCGATCACGTTGAGCTTGAGGCCCATCTCGGCGACCGCGCGCATCGTGCCGAACACGGAGCCCGCGCCGCACATGTCGTATTTCATCTCGTCCATCGCCTCGCCCGGCTTGATCGAGATGCCGCCCGAATCGAACGTGATGCCCTTGCCGACCAGCACGACCGGCGCGTTCTTGCCCTTCGCGGCCGCACCGGCGCCCTGGTAATGCATGACGATGAACTGCGGCGGCTCGACCGAACCCTTCGCGACCGACAGGAACGAGCCCATGTTGAGCGCTTCGATCTGCTTCTGGCCGAGCACTTCGACCTTCAGCTTGAAATCGCGGCCGAGCTTCTTCGCGGTCTGACCGAGATAGGTCGGCGTGCAGACGTTCGGCGGCAGATTGCCGAGATCGCGCGTGAGGTCCATGCCGTTCGCAATCGCGACGCCCTGCTTCACCGCGACCTTGGCGGCTTTCTCGTCGGCGGAATCGATGCTGAACACGATCTTCTTGAGCGAGCGAGCGCCGTTGTCGGGCTTGCTCTTCATCTGCGTAAACTTATAGGTCAGCTCGCGCAGCGCGAGGATCGCGGCGCGCACGGCCCAGTCGCCGGCGCGTTCCTGGATCGGCAGTTGCGCGAGCGTGAAGGTCGCCTGGCCGATCTTCGAGCCGAGCACCACGCGCCATGCGGCGCGCACGGCTTCGCCATAGGCTTTCTGATTGAAGGCGTCCTGCTTGCCGAGACCGACGAGCAGCACCCGCGATGCGCCGATGCCCGTGACTTCGGGCACCATCAGGGTGGTGCCCGCGCGGCCGCTCATGTCGCCGGCTTTCACGACGCGCGAAATCAGGCCTTTGGTGGCGACGTCCATGTCGCGCGCGGCGCCCGTGAGCGTCTGCGCTTCGAAGATGCCGAGCACGATGACATCCGACTTCCCGGTAAGGAAACCATTTGCCTCGCCCTTGCTCCAATCACAGGCTTTTATGCTAAAGTCCATCGCGCTTATCCTCGGATAAAATCTTGGCTGAAGGATGAAAGCCGCAATTATCCGCTATTTTTTCCGCGGCGGTCACAGGCGGGCGGCGTGAGGGTAAGCGAATACCCTTCCCGTAAGCCACGAGATGCGTGCAAGATTTCCGCATCGCCGCCGGCTCCAAGCAAAAATTCAATGATCTTCGAACGCTCCCTGCAGCGCGAACTCGCGTACACGGCCGGCGCCGTGTTCATGGTGCTGCTCACGATCATGCTCACGACGATGATGATTCGCATCGTCGGCTTCGCGGCGCAAGGTCAGATCGACCCGAAAGACGTCGTCGTGCTGATCGGGCTCACCGTCATCGGCTATCTCGCGGTCATGCTGATCGTGACGCTGTTCGTCTCCATTCTCTTCGTGCTCACGCGCTGGTATCGCGATTCGGAAATGGTCGTGTGGCTCGCGTCGGGCGTCAGTCAGACGCAACTCATCAAGCCGATCGCCGTGTTCTCCACGCCGATCATCATCCTCATCATGTTCTTCGCGTTCGTCGGATGGCCGTGGTCGAACCAGCAGAGCAAGCTCATCAAGCAGCGCTTTCAGCAGCGCGATGAAGTGTCGCTGCTCGCGCCGGGACAGTTCCGCGAATCGCCGTCGAGCCATCGCGTGTTCTTCATCGAGAAGATGTCGCCGGATCAGGGGCACGTCGAGAACGTGTTCGTCACGAGCACGGAAGGCGGCAAGGTCAACGTGATCGTCTCGAAGAACGGTCATACCGAAACGCGCCCCGACGGCGACCGCTTCATCGTGCTCGACAACGGCCGCCGTTACGACGGCGAGCCGGGCCAGCCGAACTTCCGCATCATGGAGTTCGAGCGATACGGTGTGAAGATAATGAGTCACCAGTTCGTGAATACACCGACCACGACGGGCATCTCCACGCCGGACCTGCTCGCCAATCCTACTCAGGAAAATCTCGCGGAGTTCGCGTGGCGCGTGGGTCTGCCGCTCATCGCCATCAATCTGATGTTGCTCGCCATTCCACTTTCGTATCAGAACCCGCGCCGCAGCCGCACGATCAATCTCGTGATGGCCGTGCTGATCTACCTCACCTATTCGAATCTGCTGAACGTCGTGCAGTCGTGGATCGAACAGGGCAAGCTGTCGTTCGGCGTGGGTCTCGTCGGACTGCATATCGTCGTCGGCGCGCTCGTCGCGTTCATCTTCTGGCTGCGGATTCGCAACCGGCCGCTCTTCAAGCTCCCGTCGCTGTCGAAGGGGGCCTGACGCGATGCGCATCTACGAACGATATTTCGCGCGCCAGATCTATCTCGCGTTCATCTTCATCCTGTTTGCGTTCTCGGGCCTGTTCTTCTTCTTCGACCTGATCAACGAACTGAACACGGTCGGGCACGGCAATTACAAGTTCACGCTCGCGGTGCTGCGCGTCGCGCTGCAGACGCCTTCGCGCTTCTACGAGATCATCCCCGTCGCCGCGCTCATTTCGGCCATCTACGTGTTCGCGCAGATGGCGGCGGCTTCGGAGTTCACGATCTTCCGCGTGTCGGGGCTCTCGACCGGCGCCGCGCTGCGTTCGCTGCTTAAGATCGGCGTTCCGATGGTGCTCATCACGTATCTGATCGGCGAAGTGGTCGGGCCTTACACGGACCAGTTGTCCGAGCGCGTGCGGCTGGAGGCGCTCGGCTCGTCGGTGTCGTCGAATTTTCAGTCGGGCGTGTGGGTGAAGGACACGTTGACGGCCAAGGAGAACGGCGAGCAAGTCACGCGCTTCGTCAACGTCGGCACGCTGAATCCCGACACGACGATCGCCAACGTGCGCATCTACGAATTCGACTCGAAGTTCCGTCTGACGAACGTGCGCATCGCGAAGAGCGGCGTGTATGAGCCGCCGGGCCACTGGAAGCTCACGGGCGTGACGGACACGCAACTGAACGACGCGCCCCCGCAGGCGGCGAATCCCGGCGACGCGTTGAATCCGGTCTATCGTGCGACGCAGAGCACGCTGCCCGAATATTCGTTGCGCTCGGAGCTGACGCCGCAGATTCTGTCGGTCCTGCTGGTGTCGCCGGATCGGATGTCGATGTTCAACCTGTTCCGCTATATCCAGCATCTGACGGAAAATCATCAGGACACGCAGCGGTATCAGATCGCGTTCTGGCGCAAGATTCTCTATCCGTTCGCGGTGTTCGTGATGCTGATTCTTTCGCTGCCGTTCGCGTATCTGCATACGCGTGCGGGCGTGGTCGGCATGAAGGTGTTCGGCGGCATCATGATCGGGATGAGCTTTCAGCTCGTCAACACGCTGTTCTCGCATATCGGCAATCTGAACACGTGGCCCGCGCCGATCACCGCGGCGGCGCCCGCCCTCGCCTATCTCGTGATCGGGCTGGTGGGCCTGAAGTGGGTGGAGCGGCACTGACGTTTCTTCCGAGGAGCGCGCGATGAAGACGCACGGCATCATCCTGTTCGGTCACGGCGCACGCGATTCGCGCTGGGCCGAGCCGTTCGAGCGCCTTGCCGTGAAGCTGCGGAGCTTGCGCGGCTGGCCGGTTTCACTGGCGTTTCTCGAGTTGATGTCGCCCGATTTGCCCACCGCCGTCGCGCAGTTGGCCGCCGATGGCTGCGATGCGATCACGGTCGTACCCGTGTTCTTCGGGCAAGGCGGGCATGTGAGGAAGGATTTGCCGGAAATCGTCGAGAAGTGCCGGGCGGCGCATCCGGATGTCGAGATTTCCTGTGCGACGGCAGTCGGTGAGGATGATGCGGTGCTGGATGCGGTAGCGCAGTATTGTTTGCGGCAGGTCGGTCGGTAGTTCAGCGTTGGCCGTTCGGCCGAGTGGCGCCACGCGATTCGAAAAGCATATACTCGGATATACCTTTTCGTATATCCGATCGAGTTCCGCATGAACCTGCTCATCTCCAAATGGGGCAATAGCCTCGCAGTGCGCATCCCCGCCGACTATCTGCGGCACACCGGCCTTTCCGAGGGCGACCAGGTGCAGGTCAACCTCACGGTAGACGGCGGAATCTGCCTTCGTGCCGCCAAATGGGACCGTCGGGCGTTCGCGGAGGAATTGGCCGAATCACGGGACGCCATGCCGATGACCGATTCCGTCATCGACGAACTCCGCAGAGGCGCGCGCTACTGATGATTTACGTCGATACGAGCGTTCTGGTCGCGTTATGCGTCCACGAGCGCATGACCGCCGCCGTTTCGAACTGGTACGCATCCGTCAGGGACGAACTGATTTCCGGAGCGTGGTGCGTCACCGAGTTTGCCAGTGCGCTCGGCATCAAACGGCGAAGCGGTCAGATGACCGAAGATCAATCCGCTTTTGCGTGGCGCAGCTTCGAACGAATGTGCGCGAGCGATCTGCAACTCACGCCGATCGAGCCGCCAGTATTCCACCACGCAGCTGTTCTCACGCTCGACGCATCGACCGGGCTCCGTGCGGGAGACGCGCTTCATCTCGCTACCGCACTGGACTGCAAGGCAAAGACGATCGCGACGCTCGATACCGTTCTGGCGGCCAATTCAAAAAAGAAGAAGATCAGGCTCGTAGACTTTTGAATCTCGAGGTCCGGAAACGAAAAAGCGCACCGTCTCCGGTGCGCTTTTTTTCTTGTCCGCCAGCCCAACCGGCATCACGCCGCCGCCTGCATCCCCTTCAGATGCACCTTCGGCTTAGCCGCCGCCCGTTCGCGAAACGCCTCGCCGATCATCAGCAAACTCGGCTGCGACGGGTCCAGCCATTCCTGCGCCTCACCCAGCGCCATGCGCGCCAGCGTCAACGTCAGCGTGCGCTCGCGCGGCGTGCTGCACGCTTCGACGATCGCGACCGGCGTCGAGCCCGGACGGCCCGCATCGATAAGCTGCTGCGCGATATCCGGCGCACTGTCGCGGCCCATGTAGAACACGAGCGAATCCGCCTTTGCCTGCTCGCGGATTTCATCGCTGTCGGCGGCGCGCGAATGGGTCGCCAGCGCGACGCTGCGCGCCACGCCCCGCAGGGTCAGCGAGCGCTTGAGCGTCGCGGCGCTCGCGAGCGCCGCCGTGATGCCCGGCACCACTTCGAACGCAATGCCCGCCGCTTCGAGCGCGCGCATTTCCTCGTCGGCGCGGCCGAAGAGCATCGGATCGCCGCCCTTCAGACGCACGACGACGCCATGCTCCAGCGCCGCATCGACGATCTGCTTGTTGATGAAATGCTGGGCCGTCGAACGCTGTCCGCAACGCTTGCCGACGGCAATCTTCTTCGCATTCGGCGCGTAGTCGAGCATCGCCGGTTCTACGAGCGCGTCGTGCAACACGACATCCGCCTGTTCGAGCAGGCGCATGCCGCGCACGGTGATGAGATCCGCCGCGCCCGGCCCCGCTCCGATCAGATAGACCTTACCCATACGCTTGTCCGTCGATATTAGCCAGCAATGGCACGAATCATACCGGCCGCGACCGTGTGATGCGTCGCCTCGTCGATCAACACGAACGCGCCGGTGCCCTGATGCGTATCGTACTCGTCCGCGACGATCGGCTTCTGCAGCGTGAGCGCCACGCGGCCGATATCGTTCATCGCGAGCGTGGTGCGATCGACCGAATGCGACAGCGTGTGCACGTCCAGCACCTGCTTCACCGCGCCGATGCGCGCGAACACCGTGTTGGTCGTCTGCTTCAGCAAATACTTGCGCTGCGGCGAGAGCGGCTCTTCGTCGAACCAGCAAATGTCCGCTTCGAGCTTCCTGGTCGGCTCGACCTTCTGCGATGCCGGCACGAACGTATCGCCGCGCGAAACATCGACATCTTCCGTCAGGCGAATCGTCACCGTCTGGCCCGCGAAAGCGCGATCCACCGGCGCGACGCCGCCCGGCACCGGCGCGATGATCTCGGCGACGCTCGCTTCACGATTGGCCGGCAGCACGAGGATCGAATCGCCGACGCGCACTTCGCCCGCCTCGACGCGGCCCATGTAGCCGCGGAAATCGTCGGCCTGCGAGCCGTCCTGGCGTGCGACCCACTGCACCGGGAAACGCAGCGCCTGATCGTTCGGCTGCGCGACCGGCAGCGATTCGAGCAGATCGAGCAGCGGCTCGCCTGCGTACCACGGCATGCGCTCGCTCGCCGTCACGATGTTGTCGCCCTTCAGCGCCGACACCGGCACGAAGCGCACGTTCGACAGACCGAGCTGATGCGCGAGCGTGACATACGCATCGCGGATTTCATTGAAGCGCGCTTCGCTGTAATCGACCAGATCCATCTTGTTGATCGCGACGATCGCGTGCTGCAGGCCGAGCAGCTTGACGATCGCGCTGTGGCGCTTGGTCTGCGGCAGCAGTTGCGCGACGCCGTTCTCGAACGTGACGCGCGTGGCGTCGACGAGAATGATCGCGGCATGCGCCGTCGATGCGCCCGTCACCATGTTGCGCGTGTACTGCTCGTGGCCCGGCGTGTCGGCGATGATGAACTTGCGCTTGGCGGTGGCGAAATAACGGTACGCGACGTCGATGGTGATGCCCTGCTCGCGCTCGGCTTCGAGGCCGTCCGTCAGCAGCGACAGATCGATTTCGTCGCCGACGGTGCGCTTGTTCTTCGCGCGCGAGATCGCCGACAACTGGTCCGACAGCACGGCCTTGCTGTCGTACAGCAGACGGCCGATCAGCGTGCTCTTGCCGTCGTCGACACTGCCCGCCGTGATGAAGCGCAACACGCCCAGGTCTTCAGCTTGATAAATACTCATGATTCTTCGTTCCTTGGGGCGTGTGGCTTAGAAATAACCTTGTTTCTTGCGCTGTTCCATCGCGGCTTCGGACGCCTGGTCGTCCATGCGCGTCGCGCCGCGCTCCGTGATTTCCGTCACGGCCGTTTCGGCGATGATCTTCTCGACATCGTCGGCGTCGCTCGCGACCGGGCACGTGCAGCTGATGTCGCCGACGGTCCGAAAACGCACCTGCGCCACTTCCGACGTTTCGCCCTCGCGCAGCGGCGTGAGCGGCGTGAGCGGCACGAGCAAACCGTTGCGGCGGATGATCTCGCGGTCATGCGCGTAGTAGATCGACGGCAGTTCGAGCTTCTCGCGGGCGATGTATTGCCACACGTCGAGCTCGGTCCAGTTCGAGATCGGGAACACACGAAGATGCTCGCCCGCATGCAGACGCGCGTTGTAGATGCTCCACAGTTCCGGGCGCTGCGCCTTCGGGTCCCACTGGCCGAATTCGTCGCGGAACGAGAAGATGCGCTCCTTCGCGCGCGCCTTCTCTTCGTCGCGGCGCGCACCGCCGATCATCGCCGTGTAGCCGTATTCCTCGATGGTTTCGAGCAGCGTCACCGCTTGCGCGGCATTGCGCGAATCCGTCTCGCGACGCAGGCGCACGGTGCCCTTCCTGATCGAATCTTCCACATGGCCGACGACCAGTTCCGCGCCGATTTCCGCCGCGCGGGCGTCGCGGAAGTCGATCACTTCCTGGAAGTTGTGACCCGTGTCGATATGCACCAGCGGGAACGGCAACTGGGTCGCGCGGCCCGCGCCGAGACCGAACGCCTTGAGCGCGAGATGCAGCACGACGACCGAATCCTTGCCGCCCGAGAACAGGAGCGCGGGCTTGCTGCATTCCGCGACGAGTTCGCGAATGATGTGGATCGACTCGGCTTCGAGCCAATCCAGGTGATCCATGCGGGTCGCCTTGTTGGCGATCGGTGCGGTGACGGTTGAGTCGAGCGTCGTGCTCATGTTCGTCGATCCTTTTTTATGCAGCGTCATGCGATTTCCAAAGCGACGATGCGTTCAATGACAGGGTTTGATGCGGCGTCTTGTGCGCCTCAGATCGCCGAGCTCGGAGCTTCTTCGACGATCTTGATGTTCGTGATGTGCAGGCCGCATTCCTTCGTGTCGCGCGATTCCCACCACCAGCGGCCCGCCCGGCTGTCTTCGCCAGGACGCACCGCGCGCGTGCAGGGCTCGCAGCCGATGCTCGGATAGCCGCGCGCATGCAGCGGATTCACCGGGACATCGAAGGCCTTCAGGTAATCCCACACGTCGGTCTCGTTCCAGTCCGCGAGCGGATTGAACTTCGCGATGCCGCGCGGCGCGTCGTGCTCTTCCTCGTGCAGCTCGGCGCGCGTCACCGATTGTTCGCGACGCTGGCCCGTCACCCACGCGGACACATCCGACAGCGCGCGATTGAGCGGCTCGACCTTGCGGATATGGCAGCAGCTCTTGCGCAAATCAATGCTTTCGTAGAACGCGTTCAGGCCGTGATCGCGCACGTAGGCATCGACCGCGTCCTGCTTCGGATGAAACTGCTCGATGTCGTAGCCGTAGCGCGCCTTCACGATGTCGAGCATGCCGAGCGTTTCCGCATGCAGGCGGCCCGTGTTCAACGAGAAGATGCCGATCTTCACGCCGCGCGAAAGAATGGCGTGCGTGAGCACCATGTCTTCGGCGGCGAGGCTGCTGGCTAGCTTGACACTCTGATGGCGCGCCGCGATCGAATCGAGCAGCGCATCCAGGCGTTCAACCTTGGCTTGCAATTCAGGGGTCATGCATCAGGCTCCGAGAGCTGCGACGAGCGCCGCGCGACGGCGGAACAGCGGTTCGAGATTGTCGGTCGCGCCCTGGTACAGCTCGGTGAATTCGCTGAACGCGTTGAGCGCGTCGTTGATGTCCTTGTCCGCGCGCACCGCGAACGCATCGAAGCCGCAACGCGAATGGAACAGCACCTGATCGCGCAGCACGTCGCCGATCGCGCGCAGTTCGCCCGTCCACTGATAACGCTCGCGCAACAGGCGGCCGATGGAGAAGCCGCGGCCATCGCGGAACACCGGGAAGTCGACCGCGATCACGGACAGCACGCCGAAGTCCGGCGCGAGGTCCGCGGGTTCGTCGTCCGGCGCGAGCCACACGCCGATGTCTTCCTTCGCGCGCGACGCGACGATCGCCGACTTGTGCTCTTTCCACAGCGCGAACGGCACGATGATCTTGCCGGCGGGCAATGCATCGACAGCGGGCAGCGCGCCGTCTTCGGCGGCACGCACGACGGTGAAATCGTCTTCGATAACGGCGCGGTTCTTGATGATCAACGTCATTTGCAAATCCTTAAGCGTGAGCCTGGCGCGATGCGTACACGCGCTCCTTGAACGGCGCCATGCCGATGCGGCCGAACGTCTCGATGAAGCGCTCGCCTTCCATGCGGTTGTCGACGAAGGTATCGATCACTTGCGAGATCACGTCGGGCATCTCTTCGGCCGAGAACGACGGGCCGATCACCTTGCCGAGATGCGCGCCGGTCGCGCCCGAGCTCTGCTCGCCGCCGAGCGTCAACTGATACCACTCCGAGCCGTCCTTATC
Organism: Caballeronia sp. S22; assembly: GCF_964261745.1. Lineage (NCBI taxonomy): Bacteria > Pseudomonadati > Pseudomonadota > Betaproteobacteria > Burkholderiales > Burkholderiaceae > Caballeronia > Caballeronia sp. S22. The sequence continues at coordinate 2,625,116 of NZ_OZ180035.1, forward strand.
GACGCCCAGAATGCCGATGTTGCCGACGTGGTGATGACCGCACGCGTTGATGCAGCCCGAAATGTTCAGCGACAGGTCGCCGAGATCGTGCACGTAGTCGAGATCGTTGAAACGGTCCTGAATGGCGAGCGCGATCGGGATCGACTTCGCGTTCGCGAGCGAGCAGAAGTCGCCACCCGGGCACGCGATGATGTCCGTCAGAAGGCCGATGTTCGCCGTCGCGAAACCGAGCGCCTTCGCGCGTTCCCACACGGTATGCAGGTCGCGCTTCTTCACGTTCGCGAGAATCAGGTTCTGCTCGTGTGACACGCGGATTTCGCCGAACGAGAACTCGTCGGCGAGCGCGGCGACGTCCTCCATCTGCTTGTCGGTGGCGTCGCCCGGCGCGATATGGCGCTGCTTCAGCGACAGCGTCACCGCCGCATAGCCCGGCACCTTGTGCGGACGCACGTTACGCTCGACCCAGCGCGCGAACGGCTTGCTTTCGATCAGATGCTTTTCGTACGAGGCATCCGTGTCCGCGAGCTTTTCGTAGACCGGCGGCGCGAAGAACTTCGACACGCGATCGACTTCTTCCTGCGTGATCGTCGACGGGCCGTCCTTCAGATGCTGCCACTCTTCCTCGACCTGCTTCGAGAACTTCTCCGCCGACAGCGCCTTCACGAGAATCTTGATGCGCGCCTTGTACATGTTGTCGCGGCGGCCGTAGCGGTTGTACACACGCAGCACGGCTTCGCAGTAAGTGATCAGGTGTTGCCACGGCAGATCGCGCTTGATGATCGCGCCGACGATCGGCGTGCGGCCGAGACCGCCGCCCGCGAGGATGTCCATCACGACTTCGCCCTGCGCGTTCTTCTTAAGATACACGCCGAGATCGTGGATCTGCACGGCCGCGCGGTCTTCCGCCGAGCCGTTCACCGCGATCTTGAACTTGCGCGGCAGCCACGCGAATTCCGGATGGAACGTCGACCACTGACGCAGGATTTCCGACCACGGACGCGGATCGACCTGCTCGTCGGGCGCGACGCCGGCGAACTGGTCGGCGGTGATATTGCGGATGCAATTGCCCGAAGTCTGTATCGCGTGCATCTGCACCGAAGCCAGCTTGCGCAGGATTTCCGGCGTTTCTTCGAGCTCGACCCAGTTGAACTGGATGTTGGTGCGCGTCGAAAAGTGACCGTAGCCGCGGTCGTGCTCGCGCGCGATCGTGCCGAGCATGCGGAGCTGGTCGCTGCGCAGGTTGCCGTACGGAATCGCGATGCGGTGCATGTACGCGTGACGCTGCATGTACAGGCCGTTTTGCAGACGCAGCGGACGGAATTCCTCTTCGGTCAATTCGCCCGACAGCCGGCGGCGGACCTGGTCAGCGTACTGCGCGACACGTTCGTCGACGATGCGTTGGTCGATCTGATCGTATTGGTACATTCGGGGGCCCCAAGTTCTTGTCAAGGCGCGGCGTCCTAGGTTACGTCGCGCGTCTCATCCATCGAATATCCATTGAGTCCCTGTCGCGAGCGTCGTTCAGACGAAACGCTCATTTGCTTATGACAGATAGAGATATGGATATTGGAAAAATTGGACTGATAGTAAAGAACCTGCTATATATTGCAAACGACTGAAAAATTACTTTGATATGCGGCTGAGTTATATATGAATCTGCACCAGTTCCGCTTCGTGCGCGAGGCCGTCCGGCAGAACTTCAACCTGACGGAAGCCGCGAAGGCGCTGTATACATCACAGCCGGGCGTCTCGAAGGCGATCATCGAGCTGGAGGACGAGCTGGGCGTCGAAATCTTCACGCGGCACGGCAAGCGCGTGAGATCGCTGACGGAGCCGGGGCGCATCATCCTCGCGTCGGTCGAGAAAATATTGCAGGAAGTGGAAAGTCTGAAGCGTGTCGGTAAAGATTACGCGGCGCAGGATCAGGGCAATCTCGTCATCGCCGCCACGCACACGCAGGCGCGCTATTCGCTGCCGGCGGCAATCGCGGAGTTCAAGAAGCGCTTTCCGAAGGTCCACCTTTCGATCCTGCAGGGCAGCCCGACGCAAGTCGCCGAGATGGTGATCCACGATCAGGCGGATATCGCCATCGCCACCGAAGCGATCGCCAACTATAAGGAACTGGTGTCGCTGCCCTGCTTTCAGTGGCAGCACCTCGCCGTCATGCTGCCGGATCATCCGCTGCTCGAACGCAAGACGCTCACGCTCGACGATCTCGCGCAATACCCGATCATCACCTACGAAGCGTCGTTCGCCGGGCGCACGAAGATCAATCAGGCGTTCGCCCGGCGCAATCTGACGCCCGACGTCGTGCTCGAGGCCATCGATGCGGACGTGATCAAGACTTACGTCGAGCTGGGGCTCGGCGTCGGGATTCTGGCGGATATCGCGTTCAATCCGGAGCGCGACAAGCATCTGCGCGCGATGCCGGTCGGCCATCTGTTCGGCACGAACGTGACGCGCCTCGCGCTCAAGCAGGGCGCGTATCTGCGCAGCTATGTGTATACGCTCGTCGAGCTGCTGTCGCCGTCGCTGAACCGCAAGCTGATCGAACAGGCGCTTACCGGCGAGCACGAAAGCTACGAGCTCTGAATAAAATGGCGGCGCACGCTGCCTCAAAAAATTCACTCCCCTGGAGACCTTTCCGATGACGCTGTCGAAGTTCACGCGCCGGCTCGCTGCCGGCGTTGCCTTGTCTGTAATCGCCGCGGCCGCGCACGCGCAACTGAAGGTCGGCATCGACCTGTCGAGCACCGGCCCCGCCGCCGCGATCGGCATCACCAGCAAGAACGCGATGCTGATGTGGCCGAAAACCATCGCCGGGCAGAACGCGGAGTACATCATCCTCGACGACGGCTCGGACCCGGGCGCGGCCGTGCGCAACATCCGCAAGCTCATCAGCGAGGATCATGTCGATGTGATCGTCGGGCCGAACATCACGCCTGCCGCGCTTGCCGCGCTCGATCCCGTCGCCGAATCCGAAACGCCGATGATCACGCTGATCGGCTCGGCGTCGGTCGTGGAGCCGCAGGAAGGCAAGAAGGTGTGGGCATTCAAGATGGCGCAGACCGACCGCGCGATGGCCGACGTGATGACGCGCTACATGGCCAATCACGGCGTGAAGACGGTCGGTTTCATCGGCTTTGCGGACAGCTACGGCGATAGCTGGCTCAACGAGTTCACCAAATTCGCCGATCTGCGCCATATCAGGATCGTCGCGAGCGAGCGCTTCAACCGTACCGATGCGAGCGTCACCGGCCAGATTCTCAAGCTGATGTCGGCAAAGCCCGACGCGGTGCTGATCGCGGGCGCGGGCACGCCGACGGTGCTGCCGCAGCGCACGCTCGTCGAGCGCGGCTACAAGGGCGCGATCTACCAGACGCACGGCATCGCGACGCCCGAGTTCATCAAGCTCGGCGGCAAGGACGTGGAAGGCACGCTGTTCCCGACGCAACCGGTCGTCGTCGCCCGGACGCTGCCGGCGGATCATCCGTCGAAAAAGGCCGCGCTCGCGTTCGTGAACGCCTACGAGGACAAGTACGGCAAGGGCACGGTCACGCAATTCGCGGGCGATGCGGCGGGCGTCTATCCGCGTCTGCAGGACGCCGTCGCGCGCGCGCTCAAGTCCGGCAAACCGGGCACGAAGGAATTTCGCGTGGCGCTGCGCTCGGAACTGGAGCATGCGCATGAGCTCGTCGTGCCGAACGGCGTCGTGAATACGAGCGCGACGGATCACGTCGGCCTGGATCAGCGCGCGAGCGTGATGGGCGTGATCAGGAACGGCGCGTTCACGTATCTCGCCCAGTAAAGCCCGAGCTTGCGAAAACGCCGCCGTTGCTGCTTGCCGGCGGCGGTGTTTTCGGTCATAATCGCCGACTCGATTGGCTTGTTGCTGCGGTGTGTTGCGGTACGAGTCGATCAAGGCCCAGGTGGTGAAATTGGTAGACGCAGGGGACTCAAAATCCCCCGCCGCAAGGCGTGCCGGTTCGATTCCGGCCCTGGGCACCAGGATTACTGAAAAAGCCGCTCCGTCGTGAGCGGCTTTTTTGCGTTTGGGCTAGGCCGTTCCTGGACGTACTCCAAGATCGCGTCGCGTTGATCTATTCGCGTCAACCCGCGTCAATCGACGCCCGAACGCCGCTCCGTCCCACCTTGTGGCGCCTCCTTGGCGAAGTTGCGAAACAGCCAGTCGACCACAACCGGTACGCCGAACCTGGCGAACGCACACGCGACCACGACCGGCCAGTACTCTCGAAAAAATCCCAAAACGAAGTTCATCATTTCGCCACCCTAGCCTTGCTTTCATTCAATGCAATTGAAAATAGATAGTAGACCAAAGAATCTCGCAACGGATGAAGCGGCAAGATTCCTCGGACCTCTTCACTAAACGAAGCCACGAGCAAGTATATCCACAGGAGCACGCCAATCAGAGAGGCGAAAATTCCCAGATTCGCGATAAACATCGCCTGACTGATTCGTTGCGCTGACGTCCAGAACCCGCCGCGCAGTTCGCCCGGCAGCGCGGCCAGCGCAATGTTCAGACTGACGCTGGAGGCGACGAGCGAGATCGGAAAGAAATCGTCCTTCCCGGGCTGCTTCAGCGCCACTCGCAAGATGTATTCGATCATGCCCATGAACAGTGGCAGTCCGACTATCAACTGCCGCGCCGTCGCGTCAAAGCCGTTCGATTGCATTGTCATCATCCTTTCGTATCTGATGACACGCAATTTCGCCCGCGCAAACATTTGCGGGAAGTCATCCAGATGGCTATGTCGTGTCCGCACAGGCGTCGTTATCGTTTCTTCCTGACGTCACGATTCGCGAATGTGCGCAATCGCGTAGACGCGTTTAACCGCGCGCCGCAAAAATACCTCCCATCGGCATTCAGAATCCCGGCGCGAGGAGCATCACGGGGATGCTCGCTCGCGCAGCGCCCGCATTTCGGGTTGCTTAGGACCATCTCGATGTCGTGACCCGCTCGCGCGATGCGTCGAGCCATAACTCGAAGAAGGGTACGACATGAATCGACCTGAATACTCGCTGTCACTCGACTCCGTCATCTGCAAACGCTGCAGCACGGTTTCGCCAGCCGAGGAAGACACCTGCCCGTCCTGCGGCGCCGATCGCCAGGGCGCGATTTTCACGAGCCGCGCGGAGACCCGCGCGCCCGTGCCGGTGCCTGCGCAACTCGATATCGTCGATTGGGATGACAGCCACTGGCTGCAGCGCCTCGTGCGGCGCAGGATGTTGACGTCCTATCCGAACTTCATCGAGCCTGGCGATGCGCAGGAGCAGCGCCGCAAGTCCGCGCATACGACCATCGCCGTGCTGGTCAGCGGCGTGGTCGCGAGCATTGCGGTCGGCGGTTACTTCTATGCGCGTCTGGATGACAACGCTCCCCCGGTCAGCGACGATCCGGGCATCAGCGTGGCGGGCTCGGTTCGCGACCGCGCGTCCGGCGCGCAGGGCGCAGACGTTGCGCGGCATGCATCGTTGATGCGGCCCAAAGCGGATTCGGCGAGTGCGCAGGCCGGCACGTCGGCGTCGGCGTCGGCCGCGGCGATCGCGAAGGCGAATCACGCACGCGAAGAACACGCCGTTGCCTCACCGAGCGCCCCGCTCGCAGCGCGTGCGACGACGGAACCCGCGTCGGTCGCACCACGCGTCGAGCCGCGCGCTGTCGTCGCCGCAACCACGCCTGCATCGGCCAGCACGTTGGCCGCCGCCGCACCCGCGAAGCCGTCGAGCGTTCCGCTCGCAGCGCGTGCGACGACGGAAGCGCCGTCGGTCGCACCACGCATCGAGCCGCGCGTTGTCGTCGCCACGAGCGCGCCTGCATCGGCTAGCACGTTGGCTGCCGCCGCACCGGTGAAGCCGCCGAGCGTTCCGGTCGTAGCGCGTGCGACGACAGAAGCGCCGTCGGTCGCACCGCGCGTCGTCGCCGCAGGCGCGCCTGCATCGGCTAGCACGCTGGCCGCCGCGAAGCCGCCGATGCCCGCCGCGCCAGTGGCACACACCACGGCGAATCCGCCGTCGCCCGGCATCGCGTCATCCGCGGCCGTAGCCGTTGCGAAGCCCGCAACACCGAACACGACGACGAACACGCCGGTCGCCGCCGCTGCGCCGTCGATCAAACCGGCGACGCCGGTCATCGCATCGGTGCAAAAACCGGAACCGCGTGTCAGCACGACGCTGACAACGGCTGCCCCGGTCCCTGCAAAACCGTCAACTCAAACGCCCACGCCCGTCGCGCGCACGACCGAGCCGCCTCGAAGCACCCCGACGATCGCAGCCGCCGAGAAACCCGCAACACATCCGGCACCGCCGGTCGCGGACCCGCTTCCCGCTGCCGTCGCACGAAGCATCGCGTCGCTCCAGCAAGCGCTCGCCAACCGCGATCTCACGACCGCGCGCCGCCATATGCGCGGCCTCTATGCGAGCGAGCCGCGCAGTCCGGAAATCCAGCAGCTCGCGGCCGAATTGTCGCGTCAGGAACGCGCGCGCGACGGCGCGATGGCGAGCGCGCGCAATTGCGTCGCGAACATGGACGCCGCGTGCGCATTGCGCAATGCGCGCCGCGCGGTGTCGCTCGATCCGCGCAACGGGCAGACGCAGGCGACCTTGCGCCGTGCGCTCGCCGTGCAGAACGAGACCAATACCGAATACTTCCGGCAAGCCAGCGGCATACCGAAGCCGATCGTCCCGACGATGACCTTCGATGGCCGCTGGACCGCAGGCTCGCGGCACCCCGCGATGTCGGGCGATGACGACGACTCGCGTTTCACGCTTTTCGGGCTCGGCGTGCCGGTGACATCGAAGGGACGCGGCGACGCGCACTGACACGCATCGAAACAAGCGCACGGATTGCGAACGGAATAAGCCGCGAGGCCCATCCGTTTAGAGGTGACGAACGAACTGACGGCGCTTCGCTGCCGAAGGAGTCACCATCATGCAATCCGGATTGTGGAGCCGCTTCATCGTCTGCGCCGCGGCGGTCGTGACATTGACGGGCATCGCCTCGTGCGGCGGCGGCAGCTCGAGCGACAACATGCCGGCGGCGACACGCTTCAAGATGTCGATCGTCGTCTCCGATGGCGCCGTGCCCGCGCCGCACACGGACCCGAACCTGAAGAACGGCTGGGGCGTCGCGTTCAATCCGAACGGCTTCGTGTGGGTTGCCAACAATGGCACGCAAACGGCCACGCTCTATGACGGCAACGGCGTCGTTCAATCGCTCGTCGTGTCGATTCCCGCGACCGCGAACGGTCCGGCCACTCCCACCGGAATCGTCTTCAACAAAGGACCGGATCTCACGATCGCGCGCAACGGCAAGTCGGGCGTCGCCGCATTCATCTTCGCGGGCGAAGGCGGCTCGATCACCGCGTGGGCGCCCGCCGTCGACATGACGCACGCGTTCACCGCCGTCGATTCGAGCGCATCGGGCGCCATCTACAAGGGACTCGCGATCGCCACCACGGCGGCGGGCGGGCATCGCCTATACGCCACCGACTTCCACAACAACAGAATCGACGTCTTCGACGGCACCTTCACGAAAATCGTCGTGCCCGGCGGCTTCACGGACACGCAGCTTCCAGCGGGCTTCGCGCCCTTCGGCATCCAGGCGATCGGCTCGAAGATCTTCGTCACCTACGCGAAGCAGGACAGCGACGCCGAGGACGACGTGCCGGGCGCGGGCCAGGGCTTCGTCGACGTGTTCGACCTCGACGGCAACCTGATGCAGCGCTTCGCGGCGAACGGCCCGCTGAATGCGCCGTGGGGCATCGCGCAGGCTCCCGGCAACTTCGGCACCTTCAGCAACGACATTCTCGTCGGCAATTTCGGCGACGGCACGATCAACGCGTTCGATCCGAATAGCGGCGCGTTCGTCGGCCAGTTCATGAATACGGACGGCACGCCGCTCGTGCAGCGCGGCTTGTGGGGCATCGCGTTCGGCAACAACCTGAGCGCGCAGCCCTCCAACACGCTCTTCTTCGCGGCCGGACCGAACTTCGAAGCCGACGGCGTGTACGGCCGCATCGACATGCAATGAAGCGCGCAGCGCGTTTCCCTGGGCGATGACGCCGGCCCCGGACGCCCCTTCGTCCGAATGCGCATCGCCACGCTCGGCGCCGCCCGCGGTTCGGGCGGCGCTCTTTTTGTATCGCCGATGCGAGACGCGTCCGGCGAACGCGGATCGAAAGCGCGGCTTGCTAGAATGCGCGCTTCAACTCCGCTCATCCGATGGACCTCGAAACCCTCCTCTTCTCCCAAGGCTTCGGGTCGCGCCGCCAGTGCCGCGGCATCGTCGCCGAAGGCCGCGTGCGCATCGCGGGCGTCGTGCGCGACGATCCGCATGCCGAGCTTCCCGTCACGCCCGGTCTCGAATTCGAAGTCGACGATCATCTCTGGCCGTATCGCGAGAAGGCGTACATCGCGCTCAACAAGCCGGCGGGCTACGAATGCTCGCGCGATCCGCAGCATCATCTGAGCGTGTTTCATCTGCTGCCGCCGCAGTTCGTCGAACGCGGCGTACAGTCGGTCGGCCGGCTCGACCAGGACACCACCGGCCTGCTCCTTCTCTCCGATGACGGCGCGTTCGTTCACGCGTTCACGTCGCCCAAACGGAAGGTGCCGAAGGTCTATCTCGCGACCGTGCGCCATCCGCTCGACGATGCACAGCTCTCAAAGCTGCGCGATGGCGTGCTGCTGCACGGCGAGTCGAAACCGAGCGCCGCGCTCGCGGCCGTGCGACGCGACGAGCGGCTCGTCGAACTCACCGTGCTCGAGGGCAAATATCATCAGGTGAAGCGCATGGTCGCGGCCGCCGGGAACCGCGTGGAGAAACTGCATCGCGAGCGGGTGGGCGGTTATGCTTTGCCTGGCACGCTTGCCGAAGGCGCATGGCGCTGGCTCGATGAAGCCGATCTCGCCGCGCTGCGCCGGGAGCCGGATACGACGCCGTAGCTTCGCTTCGAAGCCGCCGCGCCGGATGCATCGCAGCCGTTGTTCGATCACATCGAAGGACGAACCCATCATGCACATCCCGGCGAGACGGCGGTTCATTTCCCTGACGCTCGTCGCGTGCGCGTCCGGCCTCGCCGGTGCGCGGGCGCGCGCGCAGAACGACGAGCAGGCCGATGGCCTCGCCTACGGCGCCGCACCGCGCCAGAAGCTCGACGTGTATGCCCCGCACAGCCGCACGAACGGCGCGCGGCCCGTCGTCGTGTATTTCTATGGCGGGAGCTGGCAAGGCGGCGAGCGCGCGGACGCACGCGGCGTCGCACAGGCGCTCGCGCAGCGCGGCATCGTGACGATCGTGCCGGACTACCGCGTGTATCCCGAAACCATCTTCCCCGGCTTCATCGACGACGCCGCGGCCGCCGTGCGCTGGAGCCGCGAACATGCGCGCGACTTCGGCGGCGATCCCGGCCGTATCGTCGTGATGGGGCATTCCGCGGGCGCGCATATCGCGGCGATGCTCGCGACCGATCCGCGCTATCTCGCGGCGCACGGCATGTCGAAGTCGGAACTGCGCGGGATGATCGGCCTCGCGGGCCCGTATGCGGCCATCCCGCCGCGCGAAGCGCATATGTCGGACATCTTTCCGGAGGCGCTGCGCGGGCAGACGCTACCGATCGACTTCGTCACCGGCCACGAACCGCCGATGCTGCTCGCGACCGGCACCGCCGATACCGTCGTCGATCCGTCGAACAGCACGCGATTCGCCGACGCGTTGCGCGCACACGACGACGCCGTCGAGCTGAAGACCTACGCGGGCCTCGGCCACGTTCAGCTCGTCGATGCGATTTCGGCGGCGCAACGCGCGGGTTCGCCGGTTTTCACGGACGTGCTCGCCTTCATCGACGCGCATTGAGCATGCAAATCGGTGAAAGCCCTCAATGGCGGGCGCTGCGGCGCAGCATGCCTTCCGCCGTCCACACTCATATACTGGTCTTACGGATACCAAAAATGACTATCAAAAAAGCAGGAGGGCATCATGGTCTCCCACTTGACCGTCGCGATGATTGCGTTCGTCGCGCTGAGCGCTGTGCTCATCGGGGTGCTGGCCATCGTCATGCACATGCGCCACAAGTATTCGCCGAATCTCATCGGCGCATTGATCGGCGCGCTGATGTGCTTCGTCCTGCTCGAAACGATCCCGGCGCTGATCTAGCGCCGCGTGGCCGTTTTCAGGAAATCGTCGACCGTTGGATGGCGTAGCGCGTAGCCCAGTTCGCGCTTCAGGCGCGCGTTGGAGAGCCGTCGCGATTCGCGCATGAACGAAAGCGTAACCGGTTCCAGGCGCGCTTCGGCTTCCTGCCGCGAAATGCGCGGCACACGCGGCAGCCCGTACGCATCGGCCACGCGGTCGAAGTAATCCGCCATGCGCAGGTCCGTATCGTCCGAGGCGTTGATGACGCGCTGCGGCCGCCCGCGTGCGAGCGCGCGCAAAAGGATCGCGGCGAGATCGTCGGCGTGAATGTGATTCGTGTAGACATCGTCGGATTCGATGAGCGCGGGCATGCCCTTTTCGATGCGCGCAACTGGCAAGCGATTGGCCGCGTAAATGCCCGGAATCCGCGCGATCGACACGCGCCACCCGCTTCCCACGCCCGCCGCGCGCAGTTGCCGCTCCGCCGAAACGCGCCGTCGCGCACGCTCGTTCTCCGGCCGCGCCGGATGTGTTTCGTCGATCCACGCGCCGGCGCAGTCGCCGTACACGCCGGTCGTGCTGGCGTAGACGAAGCGCGTGCCCGGCCCGGTCCGCCGCTTCGTGGCCGCGCGAAGGCCGTCGGGTACAATGAAAGACGTTTTTCCGGCTCGATCCGGATGCAGCCAGTGAGTCTTTGCGCCGCGCGCCACCGAGCGGCGCGGGCGGCGCAACGCGGCAATCAGCGCGCGCGTGCGACGGTCGGAATCGCCGTCGCGCTGCGGCGGCGCGAGATGCAGCACGTCGCGCGCGAGGCCCGCGAGCCTTCCGAGGCTGCGGCGCAGGTCGAGATCACCGGAAATCGGCGTGGCGCCGGCCGCGCGCAACTCGCCCGCGCGCTCCGGATGATGCGTGAGCGCGACGACGCGGGGCGCGCCGGCACGCGCATGCAGAAGCGGCAGCGCGCGCATGCCGACATCGCCGCACCCGACGATCAGGACACGCGCGCGGCGAAGGTTTCGAGTGGCGATCATCCGGGCATTCTATCCGTCGCCCGAAACCCGCGTGCGGCGTCGAACAAGATGAACGAGACAACTCCACACATCGCAGAAATCGATCTATGGCTTTCAACGTAACGCTCCGGCAAAGCGGCCGGCAGTTTCAAGTAGAACCCGACGAACCGGTCCTGACCGCCGCGCTGCGCCAGGGCATCGGCCTGCCATATGGCTGCAAGAACGGCGCGTGCGGCTCGTGCAAGGGCGCCGTCGTGAGCGGTGAAGTCGAGCAGGCGCCGCATTCTTCGTCGGCGTTGTCGAACGACGAAAAGACCCGCGGCATGGCCCTCTTCTGCTGCGCGACCGCGCAGACCGACCTCGAAATCGACGTGCGCGAAGTCGCGGGCGTCGGCGACGTGCAGGTGAAAAAGCTGCCGTGCCGCGTGAATGCGCTCGAACGCCGTGCCGACGATGTCATCGAACTGAAGCTGCAACTGCCCGCGAACGAGCGCCTGCAGTACTACGCGGGCCAGTACATCGAATTCATCCTGAAGGACGGCAAGCGCCGCAGCTATTCGATGGCGAGCCCGCCGCATCACGAAGGCCCGCTCGAACTGCACATCCGCCACATGCCCGGCGGCACGTTCACGGATCACGTGTTCGGCGCGATGAAAGAGCGCGACATCCTGCGCTTCGAGGGCCCGCTCGGCACGTTCTTCCTGCGCGACGAATCCGACAAGCCGATCGTGCTGCTGGCGTCGGGCACCGGCTTCGCGCCGATCAAGGCGATCATCGAGCATGCGGTGTTCAAAAACCTGAACCGCCCGATGACGCTCTACTGGGGCGGCCGCCGCAAGAAGGATCTCTACATGATGGAGCTCGCCGCGCAATGGTCGAAGGACATCCCGAACTTCACGTTCGTGCCGGTGCTCTCCGAACCCGACGCCGACGACAACTGGACGGGCCGCACGGGCTTCGTTCATCGCGCTGTCATCGAAGATCTGCCAGACTTGAGCAGCTATCAGGTGTACGCGTGCGGCGCGCCCGTGATGGTGGAATCGGCGCAGCGCGATTTCACGCAGCATCATCGCCTGCCGGAGGACGAGTTCTACGCGGATTCGTTCACGAGCGCGGCGGATCTGGCGCATCCCGTGTGATGTTGCACGTAGTCCGCACGCGGACAAAAAATCCGCGTGCGCGGTTTACAGGCAGCAACCGCTTAACGTATCCTTCGCGAATGATCAAAATCCTGAACGCACTTCGACGTCGCCGCTCGCCGCTTCCCTAGGGATGCCGCTGGCTCGTCATGCATTGCGCTCACGGTTCGGTTTGTTCGAAGCGTACGAAATGAAGCCACGGAAATCCGTGGCTTTTGTTTTTTCCGCATCGTTTTCCTCTTTCTCTCGCACTAGCCTTCGTGGAGCCCGCTGTCATGAATTTCAATGAGTACCCCGTTGATTCGCTGATGTACATCACGAACCGTCCCGAGATCGTGTTCACGCACGGCAAAGGTTCCTGGCTCTACGACAACACGGGCAAGCGCTATCTCGACTTCATCCAGGGCTGGGCCGTCAACTCGCTCGGCCACTGCAACGAAGGCATGATCGAGGCGATGGAAAAGCAGGCGCGCACGCTGATCAATCCTTCGCCGGCGTTCTACAACGCGCCGATGGCGCAGCTCGCCGGGCTCCTCACCGCGAACAGCTGCTTCGACAAGGTGTTCTTCGCCAACAGCGGCGCCGAAGCGAACGAAGGCGCGATCAAGCTCGCGCGCAAGTGGGGCAAGAAGTTCAAGAACGGCGCGTTCGAGATCATCACCTTCGATCACAGCTTCCACGGCCGCACGATCGCGACGATGTCCGCGAGCGGCAAGGCTGGCTGGGACACGATCTACGCGCCGCAGGTGCCGGGCTTTCCGAAGGCCGATCTCAACGACATCGCTTCGGTCGAGAAGCTCATCAACGAGAAGACCGTCGGCGTGATGCTCGAGCCGATCCAGGGCGAAGGCGGCGTGATTCCCGCGACGCGCGAATTCATGCAGCAACTGCGCGAGCTGACGAAGAAGCACAACATCCTTCTGATCGTCGATGAAGTGCAAAGCGGCTGCGGCCGTGCGGGGACGTTGTTCGCGTACGAGTTGTCGGGCGTCGAGCCGGACATCATGACGCTCGGCAAGGGCATCGGCGGTGGCGTGCCGCTCGCGGCGCTGCTGTCGAAGGCCGATGTCGCGTGCTTCGATGCGGGCGATCAGGGCGGCACCTATAACGGCAATCCGCTGATGACGGCAGCCGGTTACTCGGTGATCTCGCAACTCGTTGCGCCGGGCTTCCTCGAAGGAGTGCGCGAGAAAGCCGCGTATCTGCGGCAGGAACTGTTGAAACTGTCCGACGAGCGCGGCTTCAAGGGCGAGCGCGGCGAAGGCCTGTTGCGCGCGCTGCTGCTCGATAGCGACAAGGGTCCGCAGATCGTTGAGAAGGCGCGCCTGATGCAGCCCGACGGCCTGTTGCTCAACGCCGCGCGTCCGAACCTGCTGCGCTTCATGCCGGCGCTCAACGTGACGAAGGACGAGATCGATCAGATGATGACGATGCTGCGTTCGGTGCTCGATTCGCTGTGATCATCCGTAGCTTCGATGCAGGCGATCGCGATGCGGTGATCGCCCTGTGGCGCGATGTGTTTCCGGAGTACGCGGATGCATCGCGGCCGCAGCGCGATCCTGCGTTGTCGATCGCCAACAAGATGAAGATGCAGCCGGAGCTGTTCTTCGTCGGTGCAGTTGATGGCGAGGTCATCGGCACGGTGATGGCCGGGTATGACGGTCACCGCGGGTGGGTGTATTCGCTGGCCGTCACGCCATCGCTTCGTGGGCGCGGTCATGGCCGCGCGTTGATGATGCACGCGGAAGCTGTGTTGACGAAACTTGGCTGTCCGAAGGTGAATCTGCAGATTCTGTCGGTTAAGACCGAGTTGCGTGGGTTCTACGAAAAGCTCGGGTATCGGATGGATGAAGTCGTGAGTCTCGGCAAGCGGCTTTGAACAGCGTTTCGATTGAGTCGGCTCGGGTTCGGAGGTCGCCGGATCCCGTTTTCGTGTCGGTTTATTAGCACTGCCCCTCCCCGGGGCGGGGGTCACTTTCTTTGCTGCTGCAAAGAAAGTAACCAAAGAAAGCAGCTAGTCACCGCCCGCGGTCACACGCACGTTGGCCATGCTTGCCAGCCCGCGGTGGCACTCGCCTAAGTGTCGCCCCCAAAGGCCCAACCGGGCTTGGCTCGCGCACGGTCTGACGAGCTAGACGTTTTAGCGCGCTGGTTCAGCACCAAAGAGCTTCGGCACAGCGCTGCGCGCTGCCGCCGGGTATGCAAGGGAAACCATCGAAGACGAAGCGTACGCACACCCGATTGACCCATCGGCCGCGAAGCGGGCCGGAGCTATTCGGTGCTGAACCAGTTTGTTCTGTGGTGCGATGAGTCAGACCGTGCGCGATCCAAGCCCTTGTCTGCTTGTGGGGGCACTCGCTATTGCCGGGCCATTAGGCCAATCGCCTGTGCCGCGGCCGGTGTGAAGTGCTTAGGCTGGGGAGAGCTGTTTCTTTGGTTACTTTCTTTGCAGCAGCAAAGAAAGTAACTGCCGCCCCGCACAGGGGCAGCGCCAATAGACCAACACGATAATGGGATCCGGCGGAATCACGCGTAGCCGAACGACCGCCCCTTACTCCCCCAGATAAGCCGCTCTCACCTTCGGATCATCGAGCATGACCTTCGCGTCGCCGGACATCGTCACCGTGCCCGAATCCATCACATAACCGCGATTCGCCGCCTGCAACGCGAGACGCGCGTTCTGCTCCACGAGCAGCACAGTCAGCCCTTCCTTCGAGATCTCCCGCACCACTTCGAAGATCTTCTCGACCATGATCGGCGAGAGCCCCATCGACGGCTCATCGAGCAAGAGCAGCTTCGGACGCGAAAGCAGCGCACGCGCCATCGCGAGCATCTGCTGTTCACCGCCCGAGAGCGTGCCCGCATACTGCGACGCGCGTTCCTTCAGACGCGGAAAGAAGCCGAACATGCGCTCGGTGTCTTTCTGGATGCCATCGGAATCGTTGCGCAGATACGCGCCCATCTGCATGTTTTCAAGAATCGACATGCGCGCGAAAATGCCGCGGCCTTCCGGCACCATCGCGAGGCCGCGCTTGAGCAGTTCATGCGTCGGCACGCCCTTGATCGACTGGCCCATGTACTCGATATCGCCACCCGAGTACGGCTTGAGGCCCGTGATGGCCTTCATCGTCGTGGTCTTGCCCGCGCCGTTCGCGCCGATCAGCGTAACCAGTTCGCCCTGCCCGACTTCCAGATCGACACCCTTCACCGCCTGGATGCCGCCGTAGTTCACCTGCAAACCCTTGACCTTCAACATTGCGCTTGTGGTCGCCATTAGTGCACCCCCGCACCCAGATATGCCTCGATCACCTTCGGGTCCTTCTGCACGTCCTGCGGCAGACCTTCGGCGATCACCTTGCCGTAATCGAGCACCGTCATGCGGTTGCACAATCCCATCACGAGTTTCACGTCGTGTTCGATCAACAGAATCGTCTTGCCGTCCGAACGGATCTTGTCGAGCAGACGCGTGAGTTCGACCTTCTCCGTCGCGTTCATGCCGGCGGCAGGTTCGTCGAGCGCGAGCAGCTTCGGATCGGTGGCCAATGCGCGTGCGATCTCCAGACGCCGCTGGTGACCGTACGACAGATTGCGCGACGTGTAGTCCGCGTACTGCAGCACGCCGACGTATTCGAGCAGTTCGAGCGCGCGCTCCTTGATCTCGCGCTCTTCACGGCGCTCGGCGGGCGTCTGGAACACCGCGCCGATCAGACCGTGCTTCGTGCGCACGTGACGGCCGACCATCACGTTTTCGAGCGCCGTCATGCCGCCGAACAAGCGAATGTTCTGGAACGTGCGCGCGATGCCCGCCTTCGCCACCTGGTACACCGCCGTCGGCGTATATGCCTGGCCATCGAGCTTGAACTCGCCCGAATCCGGCGTGTAGAGACCGGTGATCACGTTGAAGAACGTCGTTTTGCCGGCGCCGTTCGGGCCGATCAGACCGTAAATCGTGCCTTCTTCGATCTGAAGGCCCACATCCGACAAAGCCTGCAAGCCGCCGAAGCGCTTGTTGACGCCCTTGACGGAAAGTCGTATTTGCTTTTCGCTCATGTTCTGATCTCCGCCTTATGCGCGCACCGGCTTCTTGCCGCTGCGCTTCGCGATCTTCGCGATTTTGTCTTCGTGTTTCGCGGCGGGCCACAGGCCTTCCGAGCGATACAGCATGATCAGCACCATCGCCAGACCGTAGAGCAGCTGACGGATGACTTCGGTATCGACGATCTGATGGCCGAAGATGGCGTTTTGCAGCGGGCCCATCGTCGAGCGCAGGAATTCGGGGAACACGGCGAGCAGCACCGCGCCGAGAATCACGCCCGGAATGTGGCCCATGCCGCCCAGCACCACGCACGCCAGCACGACGATCGATTCCCAGAAGGTGAACGATTCCGGCGACACGAAGCCCTGGAACGCGCCGAACATCGCGCCCGAGAGACCGCCGAACGACGCGCCCATCGCGAACGCGAGCAGCTTCACGTTACGGGTGTTGATGCCCATCGCCTTCGCGGCGATTTCGTCTTCGCGGATCGCGGCCCATGCGCGGCCGATACGCGAGTGCTGAAGGCGCGTACACACCCAGATCACGAACAGCGCGCACAGCACGAACAGGTAGTAGTACATGTACACCGACGGGAACTTCATGCCGAAGAACTCATGCGTCTGCGACAGGTTGAAGCCCAGCACCGTCACCGGATCGATGCCCGTGATGCCCTTCGGACCGTTCGTGATGTTCACCGGACGATCGAGGTTGTTCATGAAGATCCGGACGATTTCCCCGAACCCCAACGTCACGATCGCGAGGTAGTCGCCGCGCAGACGCAGCGTCGGTGCGCCGAGCAGCACGCCGAAGGTCGCCGCGAGCGCCATCGCGCACGGCACGATGATGAGGAACGGCACATGCAATCCGCCGGGCGCGAGATGCGCGATCCATTCGAATTGCGTGGTCAGTTGCGGCGACGACAGCAGCGCCGCGACATACGCGCCCACCGCGTAGAACGCGATGTAGCCCAGGTCGAGCAGGCCGGCGAAACCGACCACTACGTTCAGGCCGAGCGCGAGCATCACGTAGAGCATCGCGAAGTCGAGCACGCGGACCCAGTAGTTGCCGCCCGCTGCACCGATGACCATCGGCGCAGCGATCACGAAGATCGCGGTGATGACGCCGACGACCAGCGTCTTCGTCATGTTCTTCTCGGGGATGAGCGTCGTGGACGGCTCGATAGGTTGAATCGAAGTCATTTTTATGAGCTCCTCACACGGTCTTTAAGCGCGGTCCGCGACACGTTCGCCGAGCAGACCCGACGGACGGAACACGAGCACGATGATCAGCACGATGAACGCGAACACGTCCTGGTAGTTGGATCCGAAGACGCCGCCCGTCAGGTTGCCGATATAGCCAGCGCCCAACTGTTCGATGAGGCCGAGGAGCACGCCGCCGACCATCGCGCCGCCGAGGTTGCCGATACCGCCCAGCACCGCCGCCGTGAACGCCTTCAGGCCGGGAATGAAGCCCATGTAGAAGTGGGCGTTGCCGTATTCCGACGCGATCATCACACCGGCCAGAGCAGCCAGCGCCGAGCCGATCATGAAGGTCGCGGAGATCACGAAGTTCGGGTTCACGCCCATGAGGGACGCGTTGGCCGGGTTCTCGGCGATGGCGCGCATCGCGCGGCCGAGCTTCGTCTTGTGCACGAGGAGCAGCAAGCCGGCCATCACGATGAACGCGACGACGATGATCACGATTTCGGTCATCGAGATCACGGCGCCCGGACGGGTTTCGTCGGCGGCGATCACGTTAATCGGATCGGTCGGCAGGAGCTGCGGGAACGCCAGCGGATTGCGGCCCCAGATCATCATCGCGACGGTCTGCAACAGAATCGATACGCCGATCGCGGTGATCAGCGGCGCGAGACGCGGCGCCTTGCGCAGCGGCCGGTACGCGACTTTTTCGATCGTGTAGCCGACGAGCGCGCAAACCACTGCGGCGACCACGAGCGCGATCGTCAGCATGATCGGCCCGGGCAAGCCGGGAACGTGATTCTGCATGACGCCGATGGCCGAGAGCGCAACCATCGCGCCCACCATCAGCACGTCGCCGTGCGCAAAGTTGATGATGCCGAGAATGCCGTACACCATCGTATAGCCGAGTGCGATGATGGCGTAGACGCTGCCAAGCACCAGACCGTTGAGGATCTGCTGGATGAAAATATCCATTTAAAGCTCCTTAGCCCCGTGCGATTCGATTACGCCTTTATCACCGGCCGATAAACCGGTGGGAAGCGAAATCTGAAGCGGCACTGCGCGTACTTTTTAAAAAACCGGTAAAGGTTGAGCGCCGATCGTCCGCCCGCCGCCGGATGAGGCTGCGAGCGTTTCACGGACGGATACGAAAACAGCGCCGCCGGATAGCTGGCGCCGCCAGACTGCCTACTGCTTGACGACGTCGAGTACGTCCTTCTTCTTATCCTTGAAGTCGTACAGCGTGATCGTCCCCGCCTTCAGATCGCCCTTGTCGTCGAATGCGATATGCCCCGTCAGACCGTTGTAGTCGGTCGAGGCGATCGCAGCGAGGACTTTGGGCGCTTCGATGGAGTTCGCACGCTTCATTGCATCGACGATCACGTACATCGCGTCATACGTGAACGGCGCGTAAATCTGCACCGGCGTGTGGAAGCGTGCTTCGTACTTCTTTTCGAAGTCCGCTCCCTTGTCCATCTTCGAAAGCGCGAGTCCCGCTTCCGAGCAGATGATGTTTTGCACGGCATCGCCGGCGAGTTCGGCCACCTTGTCGGTGCAGACGCCGTCGCCAGCGAGAATCTTCGCCTTGATGCCGAGCGCCGCCGCTTCCTTGGCGAAGGGGCCGCCCGTCACGTCCATGCCGCCGTACATCACGACGTCCGGCTGGATGCGCCTGATCTTCGTGAGAATCGCCTTGTAATTGCGGGCCTTCTCGGTGGTCGCCTCGCGCGCGGCGACCTTCACCCCGCCAGCCTGCACCGACTTCACGAATTCGTCGGCCAGTCCGCGGCCATAGGCGGACGCATCATCCACCACGACGACCTTCTTCGCATGCAGCGTCTTCATCGCGTAGCTGGCCAGCACCGGGCCTTGCAGCGCGTCGGTCGCCACGACGCGAAACGTCGTCTTGTAACCTTGCTTCGTGTATTCCGGGTTCGTCGTCGAAGGCGAAATCTGCGCGATGCCCGCGTCGCTGTAGATTTTCGACGCCGGGATCGACACGCCCGAGTTCATGTGACCGATCACCGCGATCACGTGGTCGTCGACGAGCTTCTGCGCGGCTTCGGTGCCGACGCGCGGATCGGCTGCATCGTCCAGGCCGTCGAGCACGAGGCGGATGGAATGCCCGTCGATCGTCAAACCCTGCGCGCTGATCTCTTCCAGTGCCAGACGCGCGCCATTTTCATTGTCTTTACCGAGGTGGGCCTGCAAGCCCGTCAGAGGCGCGACATGACCGATCTTCACGACGGTTGCTTCACTCGCCGGCACGGAAGCCGGCGTGAACGCGGCCGCCACCGCGGCGGAGCTCGCCGCCGACGCTGCCGTGCTCGCCCCGCCTTCGTCCTTCTTGCCGCATGCAGTTGCCATTGCAACCGCAGCCGCGATGGACACGGCGTGAGCAAACTTGAATCGCATCAAATAGGTCTCCTGCGCCTCTAAAAACAGTCGTCGTGAACGCTTCTGGCCTCAAGACGCGCGCATTGTAACGCTAAATATGAGACGAGCAATATTCTTGCGTGGCGGGGTTTTCCAGCATTGCAACCACCATTTCCCGGCTATTTTTCCGCAAAAGCGCAACCGGGTTGCGATTCGATTTTGTGCAGTAGTTGCACCATAACGAAAACAGGTTTATTCGGCCGGAATGCCAGGGTTACGTTTGCTTATCGGATTTACGGGCAAACCCTTAAGCGATTTAGAAGAAAACGCCTTACTGGCGCGCGCCCTCAAACGGTGCACAAGCTTCGTTTCGTATCTCGCCCAAGGGTTCCTTTTCGCGCGTCGCGCGGCTTTATTTCGGGCGAAAAAAAAAAGCGCCGGAGGCGCTTTTTCTGAAGACTCTGCCGGATTCACTGCGGCAACGACAGCCCGCGCGGCAGCGGAAACGAGATCGTCTCCTCGATGCCTTCGAGCGAGCGCACGTTGCGCACGCCGAGTTCGCGCAAGCGCGCGATCACGGCCTGAGCCAGCACTTCCGGCGCCGATGCGCCCGCCGTCACGCCGATGCGCTTCTTGCCCTCGACCCAGCGCGGATCGATCTGCGTCGGCGAATCCACCATATAGGCGGGGATGCCGCGCTTCTCGGCGACTTCGCGCAGACGGCTCGAATTCGAGCTGTTCGGGCTGCCGACGACGATCACGACATCGCATTGCGGCGCGAGAAACTTCACCGCGTCCTGGCGGTTCTGCGTCGCATAGCAGATGTCCTGCTTCTTCGGTTCCTTGACGTCCGGGTACTTGTTCTTGAGCGCGTCGATGATCGCGGAGGCGTCGTCGACCGAAAGCGTCGTCTGCGTGACGTACGCGATGCGCTGCGGATCGGGCAGATCGAGCTTCAGCACGTCCTCGATATCTTCGACGAGATGCATGCCCTCGCCCGACTGACCCATCGTGCCTTCGACTTCCGGATGTCCCTTGTGGCCGATCATCACGATGTCGAAGCCCTCCTGACGCATCTTCGCGACTTCGATGTGCACCTTGGTCACGAGCGGGCAGGTTGCATCGAACACGCGCAGGCCGCGCGCCTCGGCTTCGCCGCGCACCGCCTTCGAGACGCCGTGCGCGCTGAAAATCAGCGTGGCGCCTTCGGGCACGTCCGACAGTTCTTCGATGAAGATCGCGCCTTTCTTGCGCAAATCCGCGACGACATAGGCGTTATGGACGATCTCGTGACGCACGTAGATCGGCGCGCCGAACAGCTTGATCGCGCGCTCGACGATTTCGATCGCGCGATCGACGCCCGCGCAGAACCCGCGCGGCTGCGCGAGCAGGATTTCGACGTCGGTCTGAACTTCGTTGAGGCTTTCAATCATGGTTACAAAATTCCGATGATTTTCACTTCGAAGACGAGCGCCTGGCCCGCGAGCGGGTGGTTGAAGTCGAACAGCGCCGCGGTCTCGCCGACTTCCTTCAGCACGCCCGCGTAGCGTCCGCCGCCCGGCGCGTTGAATTCGACGAGATCGCCGGGAGAAAAATCCTCGCCGATCATGCTGTTTTCGCGCAGCGTCGCGAGCGACACCCACTGGACGAGCTCCGGATTGCGCGGCCCGAACGCCTGGTCGGGCGTTAGCTGAAAGGTCGAATGGTGGCCGACCTTCAGCCCCAGCAAAATCTCTTCCAACGGTTCCGCGAGCTGGCCTGCACCGAGCAGGAGCGTCGCGGGCTTGTCCGTGAACGTGTTGACGATGTCAGCACCGTCGGCGAGCGCGAGCCGGTAATGAAGCGTGACGTGCGAACCGGGTTTCACCTCGGAGATATCGATGATGCTCATGAGTATTGGATGTGGCCGTTCGTTTGAAGGCAGGGCGCGGGCCCGGCATGGGGCGGCTCTTCGGCGCGAGGCAGCGAACCGCGCGGCGCCGGTGCGAACCGGACGCCAAAACCGCTATTGTAAGACAGAGTTGTGTCGTGACGCGTCACGGGGCCGTGTCCTGCGTGCGCCGGCACGCGCGACAAGACGTCCCGGAGGGCCGCGATGAACGCCGATCTGCGACTCGTGAAGGCGCCCGCCTCGCCCGACGACGACATCGCCAAGGTCGCGCCCTTCATGTCCATCCGCAAATGGGCGCGCGCCGACCGTCCGCGCGAACGCCTGCTCGATACCGGTCCCGCATCGCTGTCGGACGCGGAACTGTTCGCATTGTTCCTGCGCACCGGTGTCTCCGGTGTGACGGCCGTCGATGTGGCGCGCCAGCTCTTGCGCCGCTTCGGATCGCTGCGCGGCGTGCTCGACGCGTCGGCCGCGGAGTTGCGCGAGCAGCATGGCATCGGGCCGGCTCGCGCCGCGACCCTCCTGGCCGTTTCCGAACTCTGCCGGCGAGCGCTCGCGGAGAAAGCGCGCGATCGCGAGCTGTTGAACGCGCCGGGCGCGGTCGAGGACTATCTGCGGCTCTTGATCGGCACGCGGCCGTACGAGGTGTTCATCTGCCTGTATCTGGACGCGCGTCATCAGTTGCTGCACGCGGAAGAGTCGGCGCGCGGCTCGCTCACGCGGGTCGCGGTGTATCCGCGCGAGATCGTCCGGCGCGCGCTCACCCTGAACGCGGCGGGGCTCATCGTCGCGCATAATCATCCTTCAGGCGGCGTCGATCCGAGCGCGAACGACCGGCGGCTGACCAAGACGCTGCAGGACGCCCTGACGCTGATCGATGTGCGGCTGCTCGATCACATCGTCGTGGCCGCGAACGAAGTGTTCTCGTTCGCGCGGCACGGCTGGCTGTGATCGAAAAGACCATAAATGGTTTGATATTGCAGCGTTTTTCCTGTTACAATCCGCGTTTGCTTTTCTCAACCCACCTGTTCTGGGTACGGTTCATCCTAGGATGAACTGAGCGCAGTCCTCATTGGCATAACCGTGCTGCCAAGTCCCCGATCGGCAAATTGGGCGATAAGAGGCATCGAACTGGAAGCGAGTGCTTCGATTCGAGCGTTCCACTCAGACTTAACGTGTATTTAGGAGTGTCCTCATGGCACGCGTATGCCAAGTAACTGGGAAAGGCCCGATGTCGGGCAACAACGTTTCCCACGCAAACAACAAGACCAAGCGTCGTTTCCTGCCGAACCTGCAGAACCGCCGTTTCTTCGTTGAAAGTGAAAATCGCTGGGTCCGTCTGCGCGTCTCGAACGCCGGCCTGCGCCTGATCGACAAGAACGGTATTGACGCCGTGCTCGCAGACCTGCGCGCACGCGGTGAAATCTAAGGAGCACGCAAATGGCCAAGGGCGCACGCGACAAGATCAAGCTGGAATCGACCGCAGGCACGGGTCACTTCTACACGACGACCAAGAACAAGCGCAACATGCCGGAAAAGATGCTGATCAAGAAATTTGATCCCGTCGTCCGCAAGCACGTTGAGTACAAGGAAACCAAGATCAAGTAACTCTTGATTTAGAGATTCCTGTACGAAGACAGCAAAAAGCCCCGCAAACGCGGGGCTTTTTGTTTTTCGGCGCTCTTTTCACGCGCTTTACACACGATCGTGCGGGGGTTTTCACTGTCACCGAGTGTTCATGCGGGTTATGCTTGCCGGCTATCGAAGAGAACACGGACGGAGAACCGGCAGCATGAATTTCGATGTAGCGATCGTAGGGAGCGGACTCGCGGGTCTGAGCGTCGCGCTGAATCTGGCTGAAACGCGGCGCGTCGCGATCCTCGCGAAGCGCGCGGTGAGCGTCGGCGCGAGCGATTGGGCGCAGGGCGGCATCGCGGCCGTGCTGGATTCGGCCGACAGCGTCGACAACCACGTCGACGATACGCTCGTGGCCGGCGGCGGCCTGTGCGACGAAGCCGCGACGCGCTTCATCGTCGAGAATGGACGCGCGGCGATCGAATGGCTCATTAACGAAGGCGTGCCCTTTACGCGCGATGTCTCAGCCGAGCTCGGCTTCCATCTGACGCGCGAAGGCGGCCATAGCCATCGACGGATCATCCACGCGGCGGACGCGACCGGCCACGCCGTCGTCACGACGCTCGGCGAACGCGTGCGCAATCATCCGAACATCACCGTACTCGAAGATCATTACGCGATCGATCTGATCACCTCGGACCGTCTCGGGCTGCCGGGGCATCGCTGCCACGGACTCTACGCGCTCGATCTAAACAGCGGCCGCACCGTGACGATTCAGGCGCCGCACACCGTCCTGGCGACGGGCGGCGCGGGCAAAGTCTATCTCTACACGACGAACCCCGACACCGCGACCGGCGACGGTATCGCGATGGCGTGGCGCGCCGGCTGCCGCGTCGCGAACATGGAGTTCATCCAGTTCCATCCGACGTGTCTTTTTCACCCCTACGCGAAGTCGTTCCTCATCTCCGAGGCGGTGCGCGGCGAAGGCGGTGTCCTGCGCCTGCCCGACGGAACGCGTTTCATGCCCGCGCACGACGAGCGCGCCGAACTCGCGCCACGCGATATCGTCGCGCGGGCGATCGATTTCGAAATCAAGAAGCGCGGCATCGACTGCGTGTATCTCGACATCAGCCACCAGCCGCGCGCCTTTCTCGAAGAGCACTTTCCGACGATTCTCGCGCGCTGCCGCGAATTCGGCATCGATATCACGAAGCAGCCGATTCCGGTCGTGCCCGCCGCGCATTACACGTGCGGCGGCGTCGTCAGCGATCTCGCGGGGCGCACGGACCGTCCGGGGCTGTATGCGGTCGGCGAGACGTCGTACACGGGTCTGCACGGCGCGAACCGGCTCGCGAGCAATTCCCTGCTCGAATGCCTCGTGATCGGCCGCGCGGCCGCGCAAGCGATCGAAGCCGACGGATTCTCGAACGGCTGTCACGCCGAATTGCCCGACTGGGACGAAAGCCGCGTGTCCGATCCGGACGAGGAAGTCGTCGTCGCGCACAACTGGGATGAACTGCGGCGTCTGATGTGGAACTACGTGGGCATCGTGCGCACGGACAAGCGCCTCGCGCGCGCGCAACATCGGCTTGCGCTCTTGCGCGACGAGATCCACGAGTATTACGCGAACTTCAAGGTGAGCCGCGATTTGCTGGAGCTGCGCAATCTCGTCGATGTGGCTTCGCTGATCGTCGAAAGCGCGTGCTCGCGGCGCGAGAGCCGCGGTCTGCACTACAGCCGCGACTGGCCCGAGACTTTGCCGAAGGCGCTGCCGACGGTACTGATGCCGCCGGTCGCGCGCCGCACGAGTATTTAAAGCAACCGCATCGAGAAATCGGTCGCGCGCACGTCCTTCGTGAGCGCGCCGATCGAGATGCGATCGACGCCGGTTTCCGCGATCGCGCGGACCGTGTCGAAGTTCACGCCGCCCGACACTTCGAGCAACGCGCGGCCCGCCGTGATGCGCACGGCATCGCGCATCGTCTCGAGCGTGAAGTTGTCGAGCAGGATCGATTCGGCCCGATGCGCCAACGCCGTTTCGAGTTGCTCCAGCGTTTCCACTTCGATCTGAATCGGCACGCCCGCACTCAGCGCGAGCGCCGCGTCCATCGCCGCGCCGACACCGCCGGCCGCCGCGATGTGGTTTTCCTTGATCAAGATGCCGTCGTAGAGCGCGAGCCGCTGGTTCGCGCCGCCGCCCACGCGCACCGCGTACTTCTGCGCGAGCCGCAGGCCCGGCAGCGTCTTGCGCGTATCGAGGATGCGCGCGCGCGTGCCTTCGATCGCCTCCACGTAACGGCGCGTCGCGGTCGCGACGCCCGAGAGCAGTTGCAGGAAATTGAGACCGTTGCGCTCCGCCGTCAGCAGCGAACGCGCGGGGCCGTTCAGCAGCACGACGGGCGAATTCGCGGCCATGCGATCGCCTTCGCGATACTTCCATTCGACTTCGATCGACGGATCGACGCGACGCATCACTTCATCGAACCACGGCACACCGCACAGCACCGCTTCCTCGCGCACGATGATGCGAGCGGTGCGTCGCGCGTCGGCGGGCACGAGACGGCCGGTGTGATCGACAGCGCCGACATCTTCATCGAGCGCATCGACGACATTGCGCACGAGCGCCGCGTCGAATGCCTGGCCGTACTGGGCGCGGATCTCGTCGAAAATCGGCGCATAGAACACGGAACCCGCCATCACGCGGCCCCCACATTCGTGAACAAGGTCGCGTCTTTCGCCAGATCGCCGCTGGCCTGCACGCGCTTCTTGTGACGCGCGGCAAAGTCGAGCATGCGGTCGATCGGCACGCGCGCGCGCAGCCCGATAGCCGGATCGACGTGGATTTCGTTGTGACCACGTTCCAGGACATCGGCAAGGTTCGCCAGGCCGTTCATCGCCATCCACGGGCAGTGCGCGCAGCTCTTGCAGGTCGCGCTGTTGCCGGCGGTCGGCGCTTCGATGAAAGTCTTGCCCGGCGCGGCGAGCCGCATCTTGTGCAGGATGCCGAGATCCGTCGCGACGATGAAACGTTTTGCGTCGAGCTTCACGGCGGCATCGATCAGTTGCGTGGTCGAGCCGACCACATCCGCGAGCGCCACGACCGCTTCCGGCGATTCCGGATGCACGAGGATTTTCGCGTCGGGATATTCGTTACGCAGCAGGTCGAGTTCGATGCCCTTGAACTCGTCGTGGACAAGACACGAACCTTGCCACAGCAGCATGTCCGCGCCGGTCTTCTTCTGGATGTAACCGCCGAGGTGACGGTCGGGCGCCCAAAGAATCTTTTCGCCGCGCGCGTGGAGATCGGCGACGATCTCCAGGCCGATCGACGAGGTAACCATCCAGTCCGCGCGCGCCTTCACGGCAGCGCTCGTGTTCGCATACACGACGACGGTACGGTCTGGATGCGCATCGCAGAACGCGGAGAACTCGTCGGCGGGGCAGCCGAGATCGAGCGAGCATGTCGCGTCGAGATCGGGCATCAGCACGCGCTTGTCCGGACTCAGGATCTTGGCGGTCTCGCCCATGAAGCGCACGCCCGCGACGACCAGCGTCTTCGCTGCGTGATCACGTCCGAAACGCGCCATTTCCAGCGAATCGGCGACGCAGCCGCCGGTTTCATCGGCCAGTTCCTGCAGTTCGGCATCGACATAATAATGCGCGACCAGAACCGCCTCTTCCCGCTTCAGCAGGGCGCGAATGCGTTCCTTCAACTCGCGCTTCCGCTCGGCCGATGGCGCGTCCGGCACGCGTGCCCACGCCTCGCCCACCCCACACGTCAGGCCTTGCGGCCGGTCGTACTCGACGCTCCTGATCGCTTCCATGTCTCCTATCCCCACTCGCTGCTTAAGCAAAACGAAATGCGAAAATCGGCCGCCAAAAAACAAAGACCCCGCCAGAGCGGGGTCTTGTGACGTTCTTAAATTTTAACGGATATCGCGCGTCAGGCGTAGCGGCGCAGACGCAATGCGAAATCCTGCAGCGCCTTGATGCCGCTCTCTTCCGCGCGATGGCACCAGTCCTGCAATTGCGTGACCAGTTGCTCGCGCGATGCATTGGAGCGGTCCCACATCGCCGACAGGTCCTTGCGCAGTTCGATGAACGTACGCAGTTTCTGGTTGTCCGAGGTCAGTTCCGGCAATTGCTTGAGTTGCGGCTCGTTCAGGCCGTCCTCTTCCTTGTGGAACCAGCCGCGCGCGCCACGCATCAACTGATACTTCTCGCGCGCGCCGGCTTCCTTCAGCTTCGCCAGTTCCTGCGCGTAGGCGCGTTTGAGCGCCTTGCCGTAACGCGCCATCACTTCGTAGCGGTTCGACAGCACGGCCTGCAACGTGTCCTGATCCACGACTGCCTTGCTCGCGGCGAGCTTCGGCGTCGGCGCAACCTTTTTCACCTTCGCGAGGCCGACCATGGACATCAGGCGGATATACATCCAGCCGATGTCGAATTCGTACCACTTGCTCGACAGCTTCGCCGAGGTCGCGAACGTGTGGTGATTGTTATGCAGCTCTTCGCCGCCGATCAGAATGCCGAGCGGGAAGATGTTGGTCGACGCATCCGCCGAGTTGAAGTTGCGATAGCCCCAGAAGTGCGCGAGACCGTTGACGACGCCAGCCGCCCAGAACGGAATCCAGATCATCTGCACGGCCCACACCGACAGCCCGACGATGCCGAACAGCGCGACGTCGATCACCATCATGACGCTGATGCCGAGAATCGGGTAACGCGTGTAGACGTTGCGCTCCATCCAGTCGTTCGGCGTGCCGTGACTGAACTTGCGCATCGTTTCTTCATTTTTCGCTTCCGTGCGATAGAGTTCCGCGCCTTCGAGCAGCACCTTCCAGATGCCGCGCGTCTGCGGGCTGTGCGGATCTTCCTCGGTTTCGCACTTCGCGTGGTGCTTGCGGTGGATCGCCGCCCACTGACCGGTCAGCATGCCCGTGGTCATCCACAGCCAGAAGCGGAAGAAATGGCTCGCGACGGGATGCAGATCCAGCGCGCGGTGCGCCTGGCACCGGTGCAGATAGATAGTGACGCCGGCGATGGTGACGTGAGTCATCGCAAGCGTGAACAGCAGAATCTGCCACCAGGAAAAGTCGAGCAATCCGTTGGCGAGAAATTCGAGGGAAGAATTCAGCAAGGCAGTTTACCTGTGTAGCTGTGAAATTCGGGAAAAATGGCCAGTCAAAACTGACTTCGGGCAACTTGTTGTGCACGTGAAAGGAACGTGCGCAGGTTCGATCGCATTCTACTTCATGCGTTCCAAGTCTTTGTCCTAAAGGTGAAATTTTTTGAATCGTACCAAAACGAGGGAAATCTCACGCCCCGAATTGGTGTTGGTTCACCGGCCAAATCGAAAGATCGATCCTGTCGATCCGCAATCAGGCGACAGGCGCAACGCCTGGGTCGCCATGTTCGGCATTTAGTACCGATTTGCCGGTCATTTGGCCGGCGTCATCGACAATCCTTATTTCGCGCTGCGCGTACGGGATTTCAATACCATGCTCGCAGAATAGCCGCCAAACTGCACGGTTTACCTGCGACTTTACGCCGCCCGTGCCCTTCGCGGCCTCCTCGATCCAGAAACTCAGCTCCAGATTGATGCCGTCCGCGCCGAAACTCGCAAGCAGTGCGGCGGGCGCCGGGTCCTGCAGCACGCGCTCCACGCCCTGCGTCGCATCGACGAGCAATTGCATCGCTCGTTCGACGTCGCAGCGGTAACTCACCTGCACCGCGATCTTCGCGTTGCCGCGCGTGAGGAACGACGAGTGGTTCTGTACTACGTCGGTGATGAGTTTTTCGTTCGGAATCAGCGTTTCGATGCCGTCCAGCCCGCGCACGACCGTATAGCGCGTGCGGATCTGCGTAACCGTGCCCTGACTTCCGCTGACATTGATCATGTCACCTAGCCGCAAGGAGCGGTCCAGCAGAATGATGAAGCCCGACACGTAATTGCTCGCGATCTTCTGCAAGCCGAACCCGAGCCCGACGCCGAGCGCGCCGCCGAACACGCCGAGCACCGTGATGTCGATCCCGACGATCGACAGGCTCACAAGAATCGCGGCGAGAATCATCAGCGCCCGGCCGACGCGCGCGAGCACCACCTTGAGATTCGCATCGAGCGAGCGGGCGCGCATCAGGCGATCGTCGAGCAGCGCGCCCGCCCACATCGCGACAATCAGCGTCACGCACACCCACAGCACGCCCGAGGCGAGCGAGAGAAGTGTCATGTGCGCATTCGCGAAATTGAAGCGCACGCTCGCCATCCAGTGCACGACGTCGTCTTGAATGCCCATCACGGTGAGCACCATCGCGATCCAGACGATCACCGTCACGAGCTTCTCGAACAGATAGAGCAGCGCGTTCGCCTCGTGCTCCGCCTGGCCGCGGCTGAACACGCGCCGCGCGACATAGAGCATCGTATAGATGACGGTGATGCCGCACAGCGGCACGAGCGAGAGACGCAGGAACGATGTATGGATGAACGGCGCCAGCACGACCTGCGCGATCGACACGAAAATCGTGCCGAGCAACGGAAACAACGCCTTGTTGAGACTTTCCGCGCCGAAACGCACGGCTTCGAAGCGCGACTGGCGGCGCGCATCGAGCTTCTTGCGAAGCAGACGCGCGCACCACCAGGCGACCAAGAGCAGGCCGAGCAGCACCGCCACCTGCCAGATCACTTCCGGCTCGCCGAAATCGCGGAAGAGCCGCGCGGAGAGTTCGCTCAGGAAGTGGTTCTGCATTGCTTACGCGGTTTCTTCGGCCGCTTTCGGTGCTTTCGCGGCGTCTGGAACGCGCTCCAGCACCGCGGCGAAGAAGCCGTCCGTGCCGTGCTTGTGCGGCCAGAGCGACAGAAACTCGCCCGTGTCCAGATCGATGCGCTGCTCCGCCAGCACGTCGCGCGCGGGCACGACGCGGAAGTTCGGATGCGCTTCGAGGAACTGCTTCACGACGTTTTCGTTTTCGGCTTCGAGCATCGAGCACGTCGCGTAGACGAGACGGCCGCCGACTTTCACGAGACGCGCGGCGCTCGTCAGGATCGACAGCTGTTTGGGCGTGAGCTCCGCGACGGTCGCGGGCGACTGGCGCCACTTAAGGTCGGGATTGCGGCGCAGGGTGCCGAGGCCGGAGCACGGCGCATCGACGAGCACGCGATCGATCTTGCCCGCGAGGCGCTTGATCTTCGCGTCGTGCTCGCTGTCGATCAGCACCGGATTCACATTCGAAAGCCCGCTGCGCGCCAGACGCGGCTTCAGCTTGGCGAGACGGCGATCGGACACGTCGAACGCGTAGAGACGGCCGGTCGAGCGCATCATCGCACCGAGCGCGAGCGTCTTGCCGCCCGCACCGGCGCAAAAGTCCACGATCATCTCGCCACGGCGCGGCGCCATCAGCGAGCAGAGCAACTGGCTGCCTTCGTCCTGCACCTCGATCCAGCCTTCCTGAAACGGTGCGAGACGCGTCAGCGCCGGCTTGCCGTCGACGCGAACGCCGAACGGCGCGAACGGCATTTCGCCCGCGTCGATGCCCGCTTCGGTCAGCGCCTTCAGCGCGGCTTCACGGGTTGCCTTGATCGGATTCACGCGCAGATCGAGCGGCGCGGGATAGTTCAGCGCCGCGGCAAGCTGCGCGAGTTCTTCGGGCGCGAAGCGTTTGCCCATCGCGTCGTAGATCCACTGCGGCAGGTTCGTGCGTACGCGCACCGGCAGGCTCGCCGGATCGATCTTCGAGACTTGCGCGAGCCATTGATACTCGTCCGCCGATACGAACGGCTTCAGCGCAGAGAGGCCGGCGGTCTGCATCAGCCCGAGCAGCGCGAGACGGCGCGCCTGATTGCCGCTGCCGCTTTCCGCGAGGTGAGAAAACTCCATCTTCCGGCGCAGCACGGCGAAGACAGCCTCGGCGATCACGCCGCGCTCGCCGTGTCCGAGCTTCGGATGCGCGCGGAAGAAGCGGCTCGTCGCGGCATCGGCGGGGCCGGAAAAGCGGAGCACATCCGCGAGCAGAGTTTCGGTTTGTCCGATCAGAAATCCATGCAGCCTCATACGCCCTCCCCGGCAATGTCGGCAAAGAGCCATTGCGGCTCAGACGGCGCGAGGGCGACACGTTCGCCCTCGATAGATAAACGCCCTTCGATAAACCAGCGCACCGCGCGCGGATAGATGTCGTGCTCGACCTTCAGCACGCGCGCGGCGAGCGCCGCGGCATCGTCGCCGGCGACGACCGGCACCGCGCCTTGCGCGACGATCGGCCCGTGATCGAGCGTCGGCGTGACGAAATGCACGCTCGCGCCATGCACGCGCACGCCGGCGTCAAGCGCCTGCTGATGCGTGCGCAAGCCCGGAAAACTCGGCAGCAGCGACGGATGAACGTTGAGCATGCGCCCCGCGTATTTCGCGACGAAGGCGTCCGTCAGCACGCGCATGAAGCCCGCCAGCACGACGAGATCCGGTTCGAAACGATCGATTTCCTGCGCGAGCGCGGCATCGAACGATTCGCGCCCATCGAACTTACGATGATCCACCACTTTGGTTTCGATGCCGTTCGCGGCCGCGAAGCCTAATCCGGCGGCATCGGGCCGATTTGAAATGACCGCGCAGATGCGGGCTGGCCAGCCATCGCGGGCGCACGCACGCACGACGGCCTCCATGTTGCTCCCGCGTCCGGAGATCAGAATGACGATTTTTTTCATCCGCGGATTTTATCATTCGAAGGGGGCGAAAATCGTGCCAAACTGGGTTGGTTAAGCGTCGAGCCGGGCCGCTCGCGCCCCTCCTCCCGTGCGAGCGTTTATAATCTAACGCTTTGCAGCATCAGCCCCTCCCATCGACCATCGCCTATCGTGAGAGTCTTTCGCGGCCTCCCCAATGCCGAAAGCCGGGCGCCCTGCGCACTGACCATCGGCAATTTCGACGGTGTCCATCGCGGTCACCAGGCGCTGCTCGCGCACGTGCGGGCCGCCGCCGACGCGCGCGGCCTGCCGGTCTGCGTGATGACCTTCGAGCCGCATCCCCGCGAGTTCTTCAATCCGGCGGGCGCGCCGCCGCGTATCGCGATGCTGCGCGACAAGCTCGAAGCGCTGCGCACCAACGGCGTCGATCGCGTGGTGGTCGAGCATTTCAACAAGACGTTCGCGGGACAGTCGCCCGACACCTTCGTGAAGAACGTCATCGTCGATGGCCTGCATGCGCGCTGGGTCATGGTCGGCGACGACTTCTGCTACGGCGCGAAACGCGCGGGCAACTTCGATTCCCTGAAAGCCGCCGGCGAAAAGTACGGCTTCGAGGTCGAGCAGATGGCCACGGTCGCGCATCCGAACGGCGCGCGCATTTCATCGTCGTCGGTGCGGGCGTCGCTCGTCGCGGGCGATCTCGACGCGGCGCAAGTCGCGCTCGGGCGCCCCTACATCATCAGCGGGCACGTCGTGCACGGCGCGAAGCTCGGCCGCGATCTCGGCTTTCCCACGCTGAATCTGCCGATCGCGCACAAGCGGCCGGCGCTCGCGGGCATTTTCGTGGTGCGCGTGCACGGTCTCGCCGACGAACCGCTGCCCGCGGTCGCGAGCCTCGGCCTGCGTCCGACCGTCGACGATTCCGGCCGCGTGCTGCTCGAAGTCTTCGTGCTCGACTGGCACGGCGACGCGTACGGCAAGCTCGTGCGTGTCGAATTCCTGAAGAAGCTGCGCGACGAGGAGAAGTACGTCGACCTCGAAACGCTGTCCGCCGCGATCGCCAAGGATGTCGACAACGCACGCGCGTATTTCGGCCTTCCGCCCGCGAGCAACGCCGGCAGCCGCGCCACCGGCTTCGCCATTTCGGCGACCGACCGAATTAGGTGAGCGCGCGGTGCTGTCTGCGCCGCCCGCTGCCCCGCCATCGACGTATCGCGCGCTGAATCAAGCGCCGTCTCACCGAATTCACCGAGTCATTCATGAGCGACAAGAAAGAGAAAGCCTCTTCGAAGTATCCCGTCAACCTGCTCGACACGCCCTTCCCGATGCGCGGCGACCTGCCCAAGCGTGAACCCGCGTGGGTCAAGCAATGGCAGGACGACAAGATCTACGAAAAGATCCGCGCCGCCTCGAAAGGCCGCAAGAAGTTCATCCTGCACGACGGCCCGCCGTACGCGAACGGCGACATCCACCTGGGTCACGCGGTCAACAAGATCCTGAAGGACATGATCGTCAAGGCGCGCAATCTCGCGGGCTTCGATGCGGTCTACGTCCCGGGCTGGGACTGCCACGGCATGCCGATCGAAATCCAGATCGAAAAGCAGTTCGGCAAGTCGCTGCCCGCCGCTGAAGTGATGCAAAAGGCGCGCGCCTACGCGGGCGAGCAGATCGAGAAGCAGAAGGTCGGCTTCCGGCGTCTGGGCGTTCTGGGCGACTGGGACAATCCGTACAAGACGATGAACTTCGCCAACGAGGCGGGCGAAATCCGCGCGCTCGGCAAGATCATGGAAAAGGGCTACGTGTTCCGGGGCCTCAAGCCGGTGAACTGGTGCTTCGACTGCGGCTCCGCGCTGGCGGAAGCGGAAGTCGAGTACAAAGACAAGACCGATCCGACCATCGACGTGATGTTCGCGTTCGCCGAACCCGAGAAGACGGCGCAGGCGTTCGGCCTGAATGGGTTGCCGAAGGCGGAAGGCGGCATCGTCATCTGGACGACGACGCCCTGGACCATTCCCGCCAACCAGGCGTTGAACGTGCATCCGGAGATCGTCTACGCGCTCGTCGATACGCCGCGCGGCCTGCTGATTCTCGCGCAGGAGCGCGTCGAAGCGTGCCTGCAGAATTACGGCCTCGCGGGCGAAGTCATCGCCACGGCGACCGGCGAAAAGCTTGCGAACCTGCGCTTCCATCATCCGCTCGCGGCCGCGCATCCGGGCTACAAGCGCACGTCGCCCGTCTATCTCGGCGACTACGTGACGACCGAAAGCGGCACGGGCATCGTGCACTCGTCGCCGGCGTATGGCGTGGAAGACTTCGTGTCGTGCAAGGCGCACGGCATGGCCGATTCCGACATCATCAACCCCGTCATGGGCGATGGCCACTACATCGAATCGCTGCCGCTCTTCGGCGGGCTGTCGATCTGGAAAGCGAATCCGCAGATCGTCGAGGCGCTCGAAGGCGCGGGCTCGCTTCTTAAGAGCGAGAAGTACACGCACAGCTACATGCACTGCTGGCGCCACAAGTCGGCGATCATCTATCGCGCCACGTCGCAATGGTTCGCCGGCATGGATGTCACGCCCAAAGACGGCGGCAAGACGCTGCGCGAGACCGCGCTCGAAGGCGTCGAGAACACGGCGTTCTATCCGTCGTGGGGCAAGCAGCGTCTTTACAGCATGATCGCGAACCGGCCCGACTGGACGCTCTCGCGCCAGCGTCAGTGGGGCGTACCGATGGCGTTCTTCGTGCACAAGGAAACCGGCGAGCTGCATCCGCGCACGCCGGAGCTGCTGGAGGAAGTGGCGAAGCGCGTCGAAGAAGGCGGCATCGAAACGTGGCAGAAACTCGATCCGCGCGAACTGATCGGCGACGACGCCAACATGTACGAAAAGAACCGCGACACGCTCGACGTGTGGTTCGACTCCGGCACGACGCACTGGCACGTGCTGCGCGGCTCGCACAAGGATTCGCTGCAATTCCCGGCCGACCTGTATCTCGAAGGCTCGGATCAGCATCGCGGCTGGTTCCATTCGTCGCTGCTCACGGCGTCGATGCTCGATGGCCGTCCGCCCTACGACGCGCTGCTCACGCACGGCTTCACCGTCGATGGCGAAGGCCGCAAGATGTCGAAGTCGCTCGGCAACGGCATCGATCCGCATGAGGTGTCCAATCGCCTCGGCGCGGAAATCATCCGCTTGTGGATCGCGTCGACAGATTATTCGGGCGAGCTCGCGATCTCCGAGGAAATCCTGAAGCGCGTGACGGAGACTTACCGGCGTATCCGCAACACGCTGCGCTTTCTGCTCGCGAATTTGTCGGACTTCGATTTCGACAAGAACGCGGTGCCGGTGCAGGACTGGCTCGAAATCGATCGTTACGCGGTCGCGCTCACGCACAACCTTCAGAACGACGCGCTCACGCATTACGAGAAGTACGAGTTCCATCCGGTGGTCGCGAAGATCGCGACGTTCTGCTCGGAAGACCTCGGCGGCTTCTATCTCGACGTGCTGAAGGACCGTCTCTACACGACGAAGGCCGATTCGCGCGAACGCCGCAGCGCGCAGACTGCGCTGTACCACATCGCGCATGGGCTGCTGCGTCTGGTCGCGCCGTATCTCTCGTTCACGGCGGAAGAAGCGTACAAGGTGCTCAAGCCCGGTCAGGATACGATCTTCACCGAGGTCTACGCGCAGTATCCGGAGATCGCGAGCTCGGGCGAACTGCTCGACAAGTGGACGCTCATCCGCAACGCGCGCGGCGACGTGACGAAGGCGCTGGAAGAAGCGCGCACGGCGAACCAGATCGGCTCGTCGCTGCAGGCCGAAGTGGTGGTCCGCGCGAGCGGCGCGCGTTACGACGCGCTCGCGAGCCTCGGCGATGCGCTGCGCTTCGTGCTCATCACGTCATCGGCCGGGCTGGAAAGAGTGGCGGGCGAAGCGGAAGAAGGCGTCGATGTCACCGCGTCGAGCTACATGAAGTGCGAGCGCTGCTGGCACTACTGCGCGGACGTCGGCTCGCACGCGGATCATCCGGGTCTGTGCGGCCGCTGCTTCTCCAACCTCTTCGGCGCCGGCGAAACGCGAGGCGCAGCATAATGGCTCGAACGATGGCGAAACAAACTTCCAGCAGTGGATCGCTTGCGCCGTGGCTCGGCGTCGCGCTGATCGTGATCCTGTTCGATCAGTTGACGAAGATCGCCGTGCAGCGCGTATTTGCCTATGGCGATCCGCACGCGCTCACGCCTTTCTTCAACCTGCTGCTCGTCTATAACCGCGGCGCGGCGTTCAGCTTCCTCGCGATGGCGGGCGGCTGGCAGCGCTGGGCGTTCACGGCGCTGGGCGTCGTCGCGGCAGTCGTGATCTGCTATCTGCTCAAGAAGCATTCGGGACAGCGGCTCTTCTGCACAGCGCTCGCGCTCATCATGGGCGGCGCGATCGGCAACGTGATCGACCGGATCGCGTACGGTCACGTCATCGACTTTCTGGACTTTCACGTTCACGCGTGGCACTGGCCGGCGTTCAATCTGGCCGACAGCGCGATCACCGTCGGCGCGGTGCTGCTGGTGTTCGACGAATTGCGGCGCGTGCGCGGTTCGAAGTGATGTTTCCAGTGCGGCTCCCTTCACACGGAGCCGCTCTTTCTTTGCGATGGAGGCAAGTTGGAACTCGCGGGCAAACATCTCGTTTTAGGGCTGACCGGCGGCATCGCCTGTTACAAGATCGCGGAACTCACGCGCTTGCTCATCAAGGCCGGCGCGACCGTGCAGATCGTGATGACCGAAGCGGCCACGCAGTTCATCACACCGGTCACGATGCAGGCGCTTTCGGGCCGTCCCGTGTACACGTCGCAGTGGGATGCGCGCATGCCGAACAACATGCCGCACATCGATCTCTCGCGCGAGGCGGATGCCATCGTCATCGCGCCCGCCTCCACCGACTTTCTCGCGAAGCTCGCGCACGGCATGTGCGACGACCTGCTCTCGACGCTCGCCATCGCGCGTGATTGTCCGCTGCTCGTGGTGCCGGCCATGAACCGGCAGATGTGGCAGAGCCCGCCGACGCAACGCAACGTCGCGCAGCTTCGCGCCGACGGCGTCGAAGTGCTGGGACCGGATTCGGGTTCGCAGGCGTGCGGCGAAGTCGGCGACGGCCGCATGATCGAGCCGGAAGCCGCATTCGAAGCGATCTGCGCGTTCTTCCAGCCGAAGATTCTGCGCGGCCAGCGCGTGCTCATCACGGCAGGCCCGACCTTCGAGCCGCTCGATCCGGTGCGCGGCCTCACCAATCGCTCGTCGGGCAAGATGGGCTTCGCGCTTGCGCGCGCGGCAGCGCAGGCGGGCGCGGATGTGCATCTCGTCGCCGGACCGGTGTCGTTGCCGACGCCGTGGGGCGTGTATCGCGAGGACGTGCAGACCGCGCAGCAGATGCACGACGCCGTCATGGCCGCGACGCCCGATGCGGACATCTTCATCGCGGTGGCGGCGGTCGCGGACTGGCGCGTGGATCATGTCAGCGCGCACAAGATCAAGAAGACCGGCGATGCGTTGCCCACGTTCAGCTTCGTCGAAAATCCGGACATTCTCGCGACGGTGGCGAAGTTGCCGAATCCGCCCTACTGCGTCGGCTTTGCGGCCGAGAGCGGCGATCTCGACGTGCATGGCGCGGAGAAACGCCAGCGCAAGGGCGTACCGCTCCTGATCGGCAATATCGGACAGCTCACGTTCGGCCGCGACGACAACGAAGTCGTGCTTTTCGAAGCAAGCGGAACAACGCCGCTGCCGCGCGCCGGCAAGCAGGAACTCGCGCGCACGCTGATCGCGGAAATCGCCAAACGCGCGCCGAAAACCGGCGGCCCGCTGCTCTCCTGACACGATGACCAAGCTCTCCGTTCTCGACCAGACGCCGGTCATCCACGGCCACAGCGTCGCTGACGCCATCGCCGCGACGCTCGACCTCGCACAGCTCGCCGATGATCTCGGCTATACGCGCTACTGGTGCGCCGAGCATCACGGCTTGTACGGCGTGTCGAACCCGTGTCCCGAAGTGATGCTCGCGCGCATCGGCAGTCTGACGAAGCGCATCCGCATCGGTTCGGGCGGCGTGATGCTGCCGTATTACTCGTCGTTCAAGGTCGCCGAGCAATTCCTGATGCTCGAAGCGCTGTTCCCGAATCGCGTGGATCTCGGCGTCGGTCGCGCGCCCGGCGGCGACATGCACACGGCGCAGGCGGTCGCAGCGGGTTCGTACAATCGCGGCGATATTTTCCCGCAGCAAGTCGCCGAACTGATCGCGCTTTTCAGCGGCAAGCTTCCCGACGACTCGCGCGCCAAGGGCGTGCTGTTGCAACCGCAGATCGACACGCGTCCCGAACTGTGGATGCTCGGCTCGAGCGATTTCGGCGGCTTGCTCGCCGCGCAGCTCGGCATCCGTTTCGCGTTCGCGCATTTCATCAACGCGCAATATGGGCATCGTGTGGCGGAGGCGTATCGCGAGCGCTTCACGCCGGGTCACGAAGCGAAGCCGTATCTCGCCGCGGCGGTGTTCGCGATTTGCGCCGATACGGATCGCGAAGCCGAAGCGCTCGAACGCGCGGTCGATCTGCGCCGCGTGCAGATGGCGTACGGGCTCAATCAGCCGATTCCATCGATCGCGCAGGGCATCTCGCAGGTCTACGGCGAGCGCGAACTCGCGGTGATCGCGCATGAGAAAGCGCGGAGCATCATCGGCACGCCGGAACGCGTGACAGAGAAGCTGCACGCGCTGCAGGAACAATTCGAAGCCGACGAACTGATCGTGATAACGGTCGCCGGCAGCTACGCCGCACGCACGCGGTCCTATCAACTTTTGGCCGAAGCGTTCGAGCTCGGCCGCTGAAACATCGATCCATGAAACTCGACGTCAAGATTCTCGACGCGCGCATGCGCGACTTCATGCCCGCCTACGCCACGCCCGGCAGCGCGGGCCTCGATCTGCGCGCGTGTCTCGATGCGCCGCTCGTTATCGAGCCGCATCAGACCGTGCTTGTGCCGACCGGCCTCGCCATTCATCTCGCCGATCCAGGCTACGCCGCGCTGATCCTGCCGCGCTCGGGTCTCGGCCACAAGCACGGCATCGTGCTCGGCAATCTCGTCGGGCTGATCGATTCGGATTATCAAGGCCAACTGATGGTCTCGACATGGAATCGCGGCGATACCGCGTTCACGCTCAACCCGATGGAACGTCTCGCGCAGATGGTGATCGTGCCTGTCGTGCAGGCGGCGTTCAATATCGTCGATGACTTCGAAGCGAGCGAGCGCGGCGCGGGAGGTTTCGGCAGCACGGGCAAGCACTGAGCTTTTTCGGCACGAAAAAAAACGGCGCGGTCGAAACCGCGCCGTTTTCACTTCCAAAGACCCCTACGATTAATCCACTTCGATTGCTTCCGGATTCGGATTGCGCGGCGGCGTCGAGTTCTCGTCGAACGTGAGCAGCACCTTGTCGTCCGCATCGACATCCACCGTCACGCGGCCGCCGTTGAGCAGCTTGCCGAACAGCAGCTCGTCGGCCAGTGCACGACGGATCGTGTCCTGAATCAGACGCTGCATCGGGCGCGCGCCCATCAGCGGATCGAAACCGTGCTTCGCGAGATGCTTGCGCAACGCATCGGTGAAGACTGCATCGACCTTCTTCTCGTGCAACTGATCTTCCAGTTGCATGAGGAACTTGTCGACCACGCGCAGGATGATTTCCTCGTCCAGCGAGCGGAAGCTGATGATCGAGTCCAGACGGTTACGGAACTCCGGCGTGAACATGCGCTTGATGTCGGCCATTTCGTCGCCCGACTCGCGCCGCGACGTGAAACCGATCACCGACTTGCCCATCGTTTCGGCGCCCGCATTCGTCGTCATGATGATGATGACGTTGCGGAAATCCGCCTTGCGGCCGTTGTTGTCCGTCAGCGTGCCGTGGTCCATCACCTGCAGCAGCACGTTGTAGATGTCCGGATGCGCCTTCTCGATTTCGTCGAGCAGCAGCACGCAATGCGGCTTCTTCGTGACGGCTTCGGTCAACAGACCGCCCTGGTCGAACCCGACATAGCCCGGCGGCGCGCCGATCAACCGGCTGACCGCATGACGCTCCATGTATTC
Source organism: Caballeronia sp. S22 (assembly GCF_964261745.1). Lineage (NCBI taxonomy): Bacteria > Pseudomonadati > Pseudomonadota > Betaproteobacteria > Burkholderiales > Burkholderiaceae > Caballeronia > Caballeronia sp. S22. Next base: position 2,665,291 of record NZ_OZ180035.1, read on the forward strand.
CGACATGTCGAAGCGCAGCAACTCGATGCCGAGCGTGAACGCCAGTTGCTTCGCGACCTCCGTCTTGCCGACGCCCGTCGGGCCGGAGAACAGGAACGCGCCGATCGGCTTGTCCGTCTTGCCGAGGCCCGCGCGCGCCATCTTGATCGATGCCGACAGCGCATCGATGGCCGGGTCCTGACCGAACACGACTGCCTTCAGATCGCGATCGAGCGTCTGGAGCTTGCTGCGGTCGTCCTGCGACACGCTCTGCGGCGGCACGCGCGCGATCTTCGAGATGATCTCTTCGATCTCGCTCTTGCCGATGGTCTTCTTCTGCTTCGACTTCGGCAGGATGCGTTGCGCGGCACCCGCTTCGTCGATCACGTCGATGGCCTTGTCCGGCAAATGACGATCCGTGATGAAGCGCGCCGACAATTCCGCCGCCGCCGACAGCGCACCCGACGAATACTTCACGCCGTGATGCTCCTCGAAACGCGTCTTGAGGCCGCGCAGGATCGCGACGGTCTGCTCGACAGTCGGCTCGGTGACATCCACTTTCTGGAAACGACGCGACAAGGCCGCGTCCTTCTCGAAGATGCCGCGATACTCCGTGAACGTGGTCGCGCCGATGCACTTCAACTGCCCCGACGACAGCGCCGGCTTCAGCAGGTTCGATGCATCCAGCGTGCCGCCCGAAGCCGCGCCCGCGCCGATCAGCGTATGAATTTCGTCGATGAACAGAATGGCGTGCGGACGCTCCTTCAGTTCCTTGAGCACCGTCTTCAGGCGTTGCTCGAAATCGCCGCGATACTTCGTGCCTGCGAGCAGCGCGCCCATGTCGAGCGAGTACACCTGCGCATCAGCCAGAATGTCCGGCACTTCGCCGCGCGTGATGCGCCAGGCGAGGCCTTCGGCGATCGCGGTCTTGCCGACGCCAGCTTCACCGACGAGCAGCGGATTGTTCTTGCGCCGGCGGCACAGCACCTGCACCACGCGCTCGACTTCCAGCTCGCGGCCGATCAGCGGATCGATCTTGCCGTCCTTCGCGAGCTGATTGAGATTCTGCGTGAACTGCGCAAGCGGCGTTTCCTTCTGCGCGGCGGCGTCTTCCGATTCCGGATTGGCTTCGCTGTTCGTCTTCGCGGCGTCGCCGGTGTTCGTCTTGGCGATTCCGTGCGAAATGAAATTCACGACATCCAGACGCGTCACGCCCTGCTGCTGCAGGTAGTACACCGCGTGCGAGTCCTTCTCGCCGAAGATCGCCACCAGCACGTTCGCGCCGGTCACTTCCTTCTTGCCGTTCGAGGTCGATTGCACGTGCATGATCGCGCGCTGGATCACGCGCTGGAAACCAAGCGTCGGCTGAGTATCGACGTCGTCCGTGCCCGGCACGGTCGGCGTGTTGTCATGAATGAAATTGCGCAGGTTCTGACGCAAATCTTCAATGTTGGCTGCGCAGGCGCGCAACACTTCAGCCGCGGTCGGATTGTCCAACAGGGCGAGCAAGAGATGCTCGACCGTTATGAACTCGTGCCGCGCCTGACGTGCTTCCATAAACGCCATGTGCAGACTGACTTCCAGTTCCTGGGCAATCATGCTTCCTCCATCACGCACTGCAGCGGATGTCCCGCTTGCCTTGCATGGCTAACGACTTGCTCAACTTTGGTCGACGCGATATCCCGCGTGTAGACCCCACAAACTCCCCTGCCTTCGCGATGAACCTTCAGCATGATCTGCGTCGCAGTCTCACGATCTTTATTGAAGTATTCCTGCACGACCATCACGACGAATTCCATCGGCGTGAAGTCATCATTCAGCAGCACCACCTTGTACATAGCCGGCTTCTTGAGCTTCTGCTCCTGCCGCTCCAGTACAGTGCCATCCTGCTTGTTGGGATTGATCGCCATACACCCATTCTAAACAACACGGACGTCCCCGCAATCACCGCTCCAGCACCAACCGCCCGGTCGGAATGAAACGCTGAAAACTGCAATTGCGCAGCTACCGTCCATCGAATCCTGCCGCTGCCCAACGCTTCGGCGCGGCCCGCTTGCACCTCGTCAAAACGAGTATCGCACAGCTTCAAAAAAAACAAACCGAGCACCAGGCGCCGCGGGCCGCCAGGTAACACACAAGTGAGTCGATTATGCGACTTTTCAAGATGGCGTGCTTGGACGGCAGCGCACACGCAAAGCAGGAATTACCCTACGAATGCGCTCTTTGCAACGAGCTTAACGGCCATCCCAAAAATTCCTTGACACCCGATTTAAGAGATTTAACAATCAAACTGGCACTTTTTTCCGGGGGCCAACCACGGACGAAAAAAGAGGCCGAGGTGAGCTTGTGAGGAGGGGGCGGTTCACATTGTGGGGTGGCCGCATTTCGAGCGTGCTCTGGGTGCGACAAGAGTTAGAGGGGAAGTACGAATGTCTACTGGTACGGTCAAGTGGTTCAACGACGCGAAAGGCTACGGATTCATCACGCCCGATGAAGGCGGCGAGGATCTGTTCGCACATTTCTCGGCGATTCAAATGAACGGTTTCAAGACTCTCAAAGAAGGCCAGAAGGTCAGCTTCGAGATCGTCCAGGGACCTAAGGGCAAACAAGCTTCGAACATCCAGGAATCGGCCTGACCGTTCGATCGGACTTTGCCTCGTGAAACCCGGCCCTTGCGCCGGGTTTTTTTGCGCCCTGCGCTTTCTCGCATATGAGGCGCGGGCGCAATTTAAAAACCCCGAAAGGCGTAGGCCTTCCGGGGTTTTTATTTAACACATCGAACCGAGGTGAGTCCTCACATATTCTCGATCATCACCTGTCCGAATCCCGAACACGATACCTGCGTCGCGCCTTCCATCAGGCGTGCGAAGTCGTAGGTGACGCGTTTCGAGAGGATCGACTGCTCCATCGACGCGATGATGCAATCCGCCGCTTCCACCCAGCCCAGATGTCGCAGCATCATTTCGGCCGAGAGGATTTCCGAGCCCGGATTCACGTAGTCCTTGCCCGCGTACTTCGGCGCCGTGCCGTGCGTCGCTTCGAACATCGCGACGGAATCCGACATGTTCGCACCCGGCGCGATGCCGATGCCGCCCACCTGCGCCGCCAGCGCGTCCGAGATGTAGTCGCCGTTCAGGTTGAGCGTCGCGATCACGTCGTATTCGGCCGGGCGCAACAGGATTTGCTGCAGGAACGCGTCGGCGATCACATCCTTCACGACGATGTCGTTGCCCGACTTCGGGTTCTTCACCTTCATCCACGGACCGCCGTCGATCAATTCCGCGTTGAATTCCTTCTGCGCGAGCGCGTAGCCGTAGTCGCGGAACGCGCCTTCGGTGAACTTCATGATGTTGCCCTTGTGCACGAGCGTCACCGAGCGGCGGTCGTGGTCGATCGCGTATTGAATCGCCTTGCGCACGAGCCGTTCCGTGCCCTCGCGCGACACAGGCTTGATGCCGAGCCCCGACGAATCCGGGAAACGGATCTTCGTCACGCCCATTTCCTCGCGCAGGAACTTGATGACCTTCTTCGCCTCGGCCGATTCCGCCGGCCATTCGACGCCCGCATAGATGTCTTCGGAGTTCTCACGGAAGATCACCATGTCGATCTTTTCGGGCTCGCGCACCGGCGACGGCACGCCCTTGAAATAGCGCACCGGCCGCAGGCACACATACAGATCGAGCTGTTGACGAAGCGCCACGTTCAGCGACCGGATGCCGCCGCCGACAGGCGTCGTGAGCGGCCCCTTGATCGACACGACGTAGTCTTTCACCGCGTCGAGCGATTCGTCCGGCAGCCACACGTCCGGGCCGTAGACGCGCGTCGCCTTTTCGCCCGCGAAGATTTCCATCCATTGAATCTTGCGCTTGCCGCCGTAGGCCTTTTCCACCGCCGCATCGACGACCTTGATCATCACCGGCGTGATGTCGACGCCCGTGCCGTCGCCCTCGATGTACGGGATGATCGGCTGATCCGAAACGTTGAGCGAGAAATCCGGGTTGACGGTGATCTTGTCACCGTCCGCCGGAACCTTGATGTGCTGATACGGCATGGTCGACTCCAAATAAGGCCGGACTTGAATGGGAGCAAACAAACTGGATAGAGAGCGATGCGATGCAGCATGCGGGGGCGACGACGCACAGCCCCGATGTTGGTCACGACATCATTCTAACCATGCTGGCCTGCCCCGGCGCGCCCGAGGCGGCCATGCGCATGCATTAAGATGCCGCATCCGATCACGCCACGCGCCGCCTCGCATGTCACTCATCGCCCTCAACAAGCCGTTCGGCACCATCTGCCAGTTCTCCGCGCACGAAACGCGCGCGTCGCTCGGCGACTGGGTGAAGACGCCGGGCGTGTATCCCGCGGGCAGGCTCGACGCGGACAGCGAAGGCCTGCTCCTGCTCACCGATGACGGCGCGTTGCAGGCGCGCATCGCGGAGCCGCGCCACAAGCTCGTTAAGCGCTACTGGGCGCAAGTCGAAGGCGCGCCCGACGAAGCCACGCTCGCGCGTCTCGCGAAAGGCGTCGATCTTGGCGACTATGTGACGCGCCCCTGCCGCACCCGCTTCGTCGATGAACGCGACACCGGCGCGCTCTGGCCGCGCACGCCGCCGATCCGCTATCGCGCCGCCATCCCGACGACGTGGATCGAACTCGCCATCACCGAAGGCAAGAACCGGCAGGTCCGACGCATGACCGCGGCCGTCGGCTTTCCGACCTTGCGGCTCGTGCGCGTCGCGATCGGCGCGCTCGATATCTTCACGCTCGACATCGCGCCGGGCGAGACCGTTGAGGTTCCGCCGGGCGCGCCGTGGCAACGCCTTCGTTGAATCGCATTCAACTATCCCGAAAATAAGCGACATTGCTCGAATCATTGCGATGCGCTTAAAGGCAGTGTCATGAAGATCGAGTAGCGCGTGTCTCGAATCGAATATTTTTTTGGTCTGCTGCGCAATTCTCTGTAAATCGCGTCAACCGACTCCTCTCGCGATGCGTTAAGGGCGTCAGATGCCGCGTAAAGCTATCCGGCATGAGCGAAAAACTGATTACAACAACCTGTGTGCTCCAGGGAGTTTGAAAGGTTCAAGCGTTCACAGTCGTATCGCGATTAATTTATCGAAGCGACTGTCAACCGAAAGGTAGGTGGCTCGTTTACCGACATGACTCAATGACCGGGTCGTTTGGTTAATTAACTCAAGCTGAGGATTCACAAGATGAACAAACTGATCGCTGCTCTCGTCGCTGGCCTGTTCGCAACTGCCGCTTTCGCACAAGAAGCTTCGGCTCCGGCCGCTGCTGCTCCGGCAGCTGCTTCGTCGGCTCACAAGTCGACGGCGCACAAGAAGTCGCACAAGTCGTCGCACAAGTCGCACAAGAAGGCAGCCGCTTCGGCTCCGGAAGCCGCTTCGGCAGCTCAGTAAGTTCGTTGTAAACGGCGGTATAGCGAAGTCAAGAACGAGCATTACCGCCGTTTTTACGGCGTTGAAGGGCAGATGGCCGCAAGGCGTCTGCCCTTTTGTTTTGTGCTTGCGCATCGAGTAACATGCGCGGGGCCGCCGGCTTTCCGGCACAACGTTTGTCTTGAGAGGAGCATCGTCGTGAATCTGTTGTTGCGTGCCTTGGTGTCACCATTCAGTTCGACGGCTTCGGCCCGGCGCTCGCGCATCGCCGCCATGATTCGCGCATGTGTGATCGCGTTGTTGCTGCCATTCGCGGCCGCGCCGCTCGCGCAGGCCCAGACGATGCCGCCCGGCGCCAAGCAACCATCCGATTTCCCGCGCGCGAAGCTCACCGCGGGCATGTACGTGATCGATGCCGCCGTCGCCGCGAACGATGCCGATCGCGAGCAAGGCCTCATGTATCGCACGCAGCTCGCGCCGAACGAAGGCATGCTCTTCGTGTTCAACGAAAACGCCGTGCATTGCTTCTGGATGAAGAACACGCTGATCCCGTTGTCGATCGCGTTCATTCGCGCAGACGGCACGATCACCGACATCGACGAAATGCAGGCCGAAACCGAGAACAATCACTGCCCGCGCAACAACGGCGTGTACGCGCTCGAAATGTCCAAGGGCTGGTTCGCCGCGAAGGGCATCAAGCCCGGCATGCAGCTCAAGGGCTTGCCGCGCGCGCAGTAAAGCCTCTTCGCCCGATCGGAAAACCGGCGTCGTCGCAAGGCACGCCGGTTTTTTTGCGTCCGAAAAGTCCCTTCCTCCGGGCTGGCAGGATTCCTGCAAAGAGCTTGCCGACGCGCTATCCTAAAAAGATTCAGCGCGACGCATCTCACCACTTCAGGTCGCGCCGATGGCCGCCGCATGGTGGCCAGGGTCGACACATCCACAGGAGGTTCACGTGCCCCGCAAGACTCCCATCGAGCGCTATCGGAATATAGGAATCAGCGCTCACATCGATGCCGGCAAGACGACGACTACCGAGCGCATCCTTTTCTACACCGGCGTGACGCACAAGATCGGCGAGGTTCACGACGGCGCGGCCACGATGGACTGGATGGAGCAGGAGCAGGAACGCGGCATCACGATCACCTCCGCGGCGACGACGGCCTTCTGGAAAGGCATGGCGGGCAACTATCCGGAACACCGGATCAACATCATCGACACGCCGGGACACGTCGATTTCACGATCGAGGTCGAGCGCTCGATGCGCGTGCTCGACGGCGCGTGCATGGTCTACGACTCGGTCGGCGGCGTGCAGCCGCAGTCGGAAACCGTGTGGCGTCAGGCGAACAAGTACAAGGTGCCGCGTATTGCGTTCGTCAACAAGATGGACCGCGTCGGCGCGGACTTCTTTCGCGTGCAGCGGCAGATCGCCGAGCGCCTCAAGGGCGTCGCGGTGCCGATCCAGATTCCGATCGGCGCGGAAGAGCATTTTCAGGGCGTCGTCGATCTGGTGAAGATGAAGGCGATCGTCTGGGACGACGACAGCCAGGGCATCAAGTTCAACTACGAGGAGATTCCCGACAATCTCAAGGAGCTCGCGCACGAGTGGCGCGAGAAGATGGTCGAGGCCGCCGCCGAATCGAGCGAGGAGTTGCTCGAAAAATATCTCGAAGATCACGAGAGCCTGACGGAAGATGAGATCAAGGCGGCGCTGCGCAAGCGCACCATCGCCAACGAGATCGTGCCGATGCTGTGCGGCAGCGCGTTCAAGAACAAGGGCGTGCAGGCGATGCTCGACGCGGTGATCGACTATCTGCCCTCGCCCGTCGATGTGCCCGCGATTCTCGGCCACACGGAAGACGACAAGGAAGCGGAACGCCATCCGAGCGATGACGAGCCGTTCTCCGCGCTCGCGTTCAAGATCATGACGGACCCGTTCGTCGGCCAGCTGATCTTCTTCCGCACCTATTCGGGCGTCGTGAATTCGGGCGACACCGTCTACAACCCGGTGAAGGAAAAGAAGGAGCGCCTCGGCCGCATCCTGCAGATGCACGCGAACGAGCGCAAGGAAATCAAGGAAGTGCGCGCGGGCGACATCGCGGCGGCGGTCGGTCTCAAGGAAGCGACGACCGGCGACACGCTCTGCGATCCGAATCACGTGATCATCCTCGAGCGCATGATCTTCCCGGAGCCGGTGATCTCGCAGGCCGTCGAGCCGAAGACCAAGGCCGACCAGGAGAAGATGGGCATCGCGCTGAATCGTCTCGCGCAGGAAGATCCGTCGTTCCGCGTGGCGAGCGACGAGGAATCCGGCCAGACGATCATCTCCGGCATGGGTGAGCTGCACCTCGAAATTCTCGTCGACCGGATGAAGCGCGAATTCGGCGTCGAGGCGACTGTCGGCAAGCCGCAGGTCGCGTATCGCGAGACGGTGCGCAACAAGGTCGAGGACATCGAAGGCAAGTTCGTCAAGCAGTCGGGCGGGCGCGGCCAGTACGGTCATGCGGTGATCGCGCTGGAGCCGGACCCGGGCAAGGGCTACGAGTTCGTCGACCAGATCAAGGGCGGCGTGATTCCGCGCGAATTCATCCCGGCCGTGGACAAGGGCATTCAGGAAACGCTCAAGGCAGGCGTGCTCGCGGGCTATCCCGTCGTCGATGTTAAGGTGCGGCTGACCTTCGGCTCGTATCACGACGTCGATTCGAACGAAAACGCGTTCCGCATGGCAGGCTCGATCGCCTTCAAGGAAGCGATGCGCAAGGCGAGGCCGGTGCTGCTCGAACCGATGATGGCCGTCGAAGTCGAGACGCCCGAGGAATTCATGGGCAACGTGATGGGCGATCTGTCCGGCCGGCGCGGGCTCGTGCAGGGCATGGAAGACATAGCGGGCGGCGGCGGCAAGCTCGTGCGCGCGGAAGTGCCGCTCGCCGAGATGTTCGGCTACTCGACCTCGCTGCGTTCGCTCACGCAGGGCCGCGCGACCTACACGATGGAGTTCAAGCACTACGCCGAGACGCCGACGAACGTGTCCGAGGCGATCATCAACTCGAAAGCGAAATAATCGCTATCGAACCGTGTAGTATCGGAAGTCCGTTGCTCGCTCTGTTGGTGGCGGCAACGGACTTTCCTTATCCGCAGACGATAAACCGACATGAGCGACCCACATCAGCATACCGATTGGCGCGAACACGGCGTCAAGGTCATCAAGGGCGATCAGCTCGACACCAACACCCCGCAGACGCCGGGCATGAACCGCGCGGCCGCCATCAACGCGGCGCGCGTCGGCGCGCAGAAGATCTGGGCCGGCACGGTCACGATCCATCCGAATGCGAAGACGGGCGCGCATCATCATGGCGCGCTCGAGAGCGTCATCTATGTCGTGCGCGGTCAGGCGCGCATGCGCTGGGGCGAGCATCTGGAATTCACCGCCGAGGCCGGTCCCGGCGATTTCATCTTCGTGCCGCCCTACGTGCCGCATCAGGAAATCAATGCCAGCACCGACGATCCGCTCGAATGCGTGCTCGTGCGCAGCGACAATGAAGCGGTGGTGGTGAATCTCAACATCGATGCCGTGGAAAAGCCCGAGGAAGTCTATTGGGTCGATCCGATTCACAAGCATCCGCACGATCACTGAAGCGGGCGCGAGACACGCGCGACGCAGACTCGGCGCGCGCCTTGCTACCGGCCAAAGACGCGGCGGCGCTTTTCGGCGCGGCTAACCTGATCGCTCGCGCGGCGCGAAGCCCGGGCGAGCACGACAACTACAACATCCGCACACGATGAAAAAACCTTCGACCGACGCGCATCTCCTCGACCTCGCCCGCCCGCATGCGGGCGAACTGGGCAATCACGCGATCGACGAGTTCCTGGCCGGGCGCCTCACGCGCCGCGAGCTGCTGCGCCATGCGAGCATGCTCGGCGTGGCGCTCACGGCGGGCGGCCTTCTCGGCATGCCGGGCGCGCGCGCGCAAGGCGCGGGCAAGCCGGGCGGCACGATCCGCGTCGCGCATCTGATGCCCGCGGGCGCCGTCGATCCGCTCACCGTCACCGACGCGGCCGGTCTCGCGCTCATCAATCAGACGGGCGAATTCCTCATCGACGACGACAGCGAACATCTGACGCTCAAACCCGCGCTCGCGCTGTCGTGGTCGTCGAATGCGAAGGGCGACGTGTGGACCTTCAAGCTGCGCCCGAACGTGAAGTTCCACGACGGCCAGCCGATGACCGCGAAGGACGTCGTCGCCACGTTCAATCGCCTGTCCGATCCGGGCGCGGGCTCGGCGGCGTTGTCGGTGTTGAAGGGCGTGCTGTCGAAGGATTCGGCGAAGGCCATCGACGATCACACCGTCGAATTCCATCTCGACGCGCCCAATGGCAATTTCCCGTATTACGTTTCCTCGGATACGTATAACGCGGTGATCCTGCCGGCGAATTTCACCGGGCCCTACGAAAAGACGTTCATGGGCACGGGCGCGCTGAAGCTCGAAAAATACACGCCGAAGGTCGGCGCGTCGTTCGTGCGTAATCCCGACTACTGGGGCGAGAAATCGCTGCCCGATCGCGTGACCTTCTCCTTCTACGCCGATCAGCAGGCGCAACTCCTCGCGATGCAAGGCCGCCAGGCCGACGTGATGGGCGACTTCACCGTGCAGGGCGGCGTTTCGATACTCACGAATCCGCAATTCAAGGTGCTCGGCACGAAGTCGAGCTCGCATCGCCAGATTCACATGCGCTGCGACATGGCGCCGTTCAAGGACAAGCGCGTGCGTCAGGCGCTCGCGCTTTCCATCGATCGCGAAGTCATCGTGAAGGGACTGTTTCGCGGCCGCGCGACCGGCGGCAACGACAGCCCGTTCGCGCCGGTCTTCCCGTCGAGCGATCTCACGGTGCCGCAACGCAAGATCGACATCGCGCAGGCCAAGAAGCTGATGAGCGAAGCCGGCGTCGCCAATGGCTTCGACGTCACGCTCACCACCGAGAAGTACATGGAGATTCCCGATCTCGCGGTCGTCGTGCAGAACGCGGCGAAGGCGATCGGCATTCGCATCCAGTTGAAGGTGGAAAGCCAGGACCTGTATTACGGCTCGGGCGCGTTCGGCAAGTCGGACTGGCTGGATTCGCCGCTCGGCATCACGGATTACGGGCATCGCGGCGTGCCGAACGTGTTCCTCAACGCGCCGCTGACGAGCGCGGGCACCTGGAACGCGGCGCACTTCAAGAATCCCGACTACGACAAGCTCGTCGCGCAGTTCGTCGCGGCGCTCGATGTCGCGTCGCAGAAAAAGCTGTCCGGGCAGATCCAGCGCCTGTTGCTCGACGAAACGCCGGTCGTGATCCCCTACTTCTACGACCAGTTGATCGTCACGCGCGCCAACGTCTCGGGCGTGCGCTTCAACGCGATCTCGCAGATGTGGTTCGACCGCGCGACGGTATCGGCGTAAATGAGCACGGTCACGCCGACGGCGCACGTAGCCGACTTCGCCAAAATGAAACGCGTCGTGCGCTTCATCGGCGTGCGGCTGCTGCTCGCGCTCGTCACGCTCTGGCTTCTGTCGATGATCGTCTTCGCGGGCGGCCAGCTTCTGCCGGGCGACGTCGGCCGCGCGATCCTCGGCCCGCTCGCCGATGCGCGCGCCGTCGCGGCGCTCAATCATCAGCTCGGCGTCGATCGGCCGCTGCTCACGCAATATTCGAGCTGGATCAGCCATTTCCTGCGCGGCGACATGGGCGAGTCCTATGCGTTTCGCGCGCCGGTCGCGCCGTTCATCGGCAACGCGCTGTGGAGCTCGGCGAAGCTCGGCGCGCTCGCGTTCGTCGTCGTGGTGCCGCTCGGCATCGCGGGCGGCGTCTACGCGGCGTTGCACGCGGGACGCTGGATCGACAGGCTCATCAGCATCGGCGGACTGACGGCGACGGTCGTGCCGGAATTCGTCTCGTCGATCGTGCTGATCCTGATCTTCGGCGTGTGGCTGCAATGGCTGCCGATCGAAGCGACCGCGCCCGCCGGCGCGGGCTTCTTCACGCAACTGGAGCATCTGATCCTGCCGGTGCTGCCGCTCGTCTTCGTGTTCTTCGGCTATATCGCACGGATGGCGCGCGCGGGCACGGTCGAGGCGCTCGACGCCGACTACACGCGCACGGCGATCCTCAAGGGCCTGCCGCAGCACGTCGTGATTCTTCGCCACGTGCTGCGCAATGCGCTCCTGCCGACCGTGACCGTCGCCGCGACGCAGCTCGGCTACATGATCGGCGGGCTGGTCGTCGTGGAGACGCTGTTCCACTATCAGGGCATCGGCTCGCTGATCTACACCGCCGCGCGGGGCAAGGACTTCCCGATGCTCGAAGCGGGCGTGCTGAGCATCGGCGTGATCTATACGGCGGCGAATCTGATCGCGGACGCGCTCTACGTCGTGCTCAATCCGCGTCTGCGCACCGCCGATTCGGACGGAGACGCGCGATGAGCACGACCGTCGCGCCTCAGGCGCCCGTCAAGCCGCGCCGCTTCGAAGCGCTCAACGCGCTGATGCGCTCGGCCACGTTCGATATCGGCGTGCTGATCCTGCTCTTCTGGGTCGTGTGCGCGCTCTTCGGCCATTGGCTCGTGCCGCACGATCCCTACGCATCCGATCCGCTCAACTCGCTCGTCGCGCCGTCCGGCGATCATTGGTTCGGCACGGATCAGCTCGGCCGCGACGTGTTCGCGCGCGTGATCGTCGGCTCGCGCGACATCCTGACCATCGCGCCGCTCGCGACCTTGCTCGGCACCGCGGCGGGCACGGCGATCGGGCTCGTCGTCGGCTATTTCGACGGCTGGGTCGATGCCGTCATCGGCCGCGTGATCGATGCGATGCTGGCGCTGCCGCTCGTGATCGTCGCGCTGCTCGCGCTCGCCGCAGTCGGCGCGAGCAACACGACGGTGATTCTCGTGATCGGCCTGACGTTCGCGCCGATCACCGCGCGCACCGTGCGCGCGGCCGTCCTGAGCGAGCGCCATCTGGACTATGTGCTGGCGGCGCAACTGCGCGGCGAGAACGCGGTGTACATCATGTTCGCGGAGATTCTGCCGAACGTGCTGCCGCCGATCATCGTCGAGGCAACGGTACGTCTCGGCTATGCGATCTTCGCCGTCGCGACGCTCTCGTTCCTCGGCTTCGGCATCCAGCCGCCGTCGGCCGACTGGGGCCTCGCGCTGTCCGAAAGCTACACGCTGATGGCGGGCGGCGCGTGGTGGACCGTCGTTTTCGATGCCGCCGCGATCGCGTCGCTGGTCATCGCGGTGAATCTCGTCGCCGATGCCGTGCAAGGAGTGCTCGACCGATGAACGGACCGCCGCCATCGGCTTTTCCCACTTTCGGCGCCGCGAAGGGCGATCACGCCGACGCGCTCACCGTCGTCGGCCTGACGGTCGCTTATCGTTCGCGCGGACGCGAGCGCGAGGTGCTGCAGGACGTCACGTTGCGCGTGAAGCGCGGCGAGGCGTATGGACTCGTCGGCGAATCGGGCTGCGGCAAGTCGACCGCCGCGCTCGCGGTGCTGCGGTACCTGCCGCGCAACGGGCGCGTGAAGGCGGGCCGCATTTCGATTGCCGGGCGCGATGTCGCATCGCTCGACGCCGACGCGCTGCGCGGCATGCGCGCCAATGCGGTGTCGATGGTCTATCAGGACCCGGGGCGCGCGCTGAATCCGTCGCTCACGATTGCGCGGCAAGTCTCCGAGGCGTTCGAAGTCACGGGCGCATCCGCCGACGAAGCGCTGTCCCGCACCGCCGAGATGCTCCGGCGCGTGCGCATCGCCTCGCCCGAGCGCGTGATGGAGAGTTATCCGCATCAGTTGTCGGGCGGGATGCAGCAGCGCGTGGTCATCGCGATGGCGCTCGCGTGCAATCCCGAGCTCCTGATTCTCGACGAGCCGACCACCGGGCTCGACGCCACCGTCGAAGCCGAAGTGCTCGATCTCATCGCGCAGTTGCGCGCGGAGCTCGGCACGGCCGTGCTCTTCATCAGCCACAATCTCGCGGTGATCGGGCGCATGTGCGATCGCGTCGGCGTGTTGTACGCGGGCAAGCTCGTCGAGGAAGGCACGACCGCCGACGTGTTCGCGCGGCCGCGGCATCCGTACACCGTCGGTCTGTTGCGCTGTCTGCCGCGCGAAAGCCGCAGCAAGGAGAGCGGGCGTCTCGACACGATTCCCGGATCGCTGCCGCTGCCGGGATCGATCGCGCAGGGCTGCATCTTCGCGCCGCGCTGCAAGCTCGCCGACGAGCGCTGTCTCAAGGACGCGCCGCCGCCCTATCGCGTCGCGTCGGCGCACGGCGATCAGATGGCGCGTTGTCACTATCACGAACGCGCGCAGACGCTGCCGCGCTCCACCGAAGAAACGCCGGTGTACGTGGCAAACGGCGAGGATCAGCCGCTCGCGCTTTCCGCGCGCAATCTCTCGAAGACCTTCCGTGTCGGCGATGAAGAAGTGCGCGCCGTGCACGACGTCTCGCTCGATCTGGTGCAAGGCGAGACGCTCGGGCTCGTCGGCGAATCGGGCAGCGGCAAGACGACGCTCGCGAAGCTGCTGCTCGGACTCGTATCGCCCGATAAAGGCGCGTCGCTCGAACTCGACGGCGCAGCATTGGCCGAGCGCGTGACCAAGCGCAGCGACGAGCAGGTGAAGTCGCTGCAGATCGTTTTCCAGAATCCGGATTCCGCGCTGAACCGTGCGCATTCCGTGCGGCAACTGATCGCGCGTTCGCTGTCGAAGCTCGCGGCGCTGCATGGCGAAGCAAAGGAAAAACGCCTGCATACGCTGACGGAAGCCGTGCGCCTGCCGGCACGTTATCTCGGCTCGCGCACGCGGCAATTGTCGGGCGGACTGAAGCAGCGCGTCGCGATCGCACGCGCGTTCGCGGGCGATCCGCGCGTCGTGGTCTGCGACGAGCCGACATCCGCGCTCGACGTCTCCGTGCAGGCCGCGATCCTCAATCTGCTCGCGGATTTGCAGCGCGAGCGGCGCGTGAGCTACGTGTTCATCTCGCACGATCTGCATGTCGTGCGCTATCTGTCGGACCGCATCGCGGTGCTGTATCTCGGGCGCATCATGGAGATCGGGCGCGCCGCCGCGGTCTTCGACGGACCGCAGCATCCGTACACCGAAGCATTGCTGTCGTCGGTGCCGTCGATCGACGGAACGCACGCGAAGCGCATCCGGCTGACGGGCGAATTGCCGAGCGCAGCGAATCCGCCTTCGGGCTGCGTGTTCCATACGCGTTGCCCGCGCAAGATCGGCGCGATCTGCGAGACTGAAACGCCGCCGTGCCGCGACGCATCCGACGGGCACGCGATCCATTGCCACATTCCCATCGACGAATTGCGCGCGCTGCAGCGTCAGGAGCGCTGAGTTCGGAGGCGCTGCCGCCATTCATCGGAACCAAAGCGGGTTCGGGCGTCTCTCATCGGTTCGATGTTCAACAACAACGAGGATTCAACCGATGAAACCCGCCCTTTCCGTCGCGCTCTGTGCCTTCACCTTGAGCGCCGCAATGGCCGCGCAGGCGCAGACCGCGCCGCAAGCGCCAGCGTCCGGCTCAGCCGATCCGACCTTCTCCGCTTACGCACTCGTGCAGCAATGCACCGCCAAGTCCGACAACGCGTCGCAGGGCCAATGCGTGGGCGCGGTGCGCGGCATCGTGCGCGGTTATCAATATGGCGTGCTGTTTCTGTCGCAGCGCGCATCGCTGCCGGTTGGCGAGACGAGGCGCGTATCGCTGTGCCTGCCGGATACGCAGGTATCGTCGATCGTCGATGACTTCCTCGCCGACGCGAAGCAGGTCAGCGAAGCCGATCTCCGGCGCACGCCCGCCGAAGTCGCCGTGCTCGGCTCGGTGCACGCGCATCACGCGTGCACCTGATCCCGCGCGGCATCAAAGCATTTCCAGCGAGCGCTTCGACTTCGGCGGTTTGAACTGCTGATCGATGTCCGCGAGTTCATCGGCGGACAGACGAAGGTCGAGCGCCGCGCGATTCTCCCGCACGTGCGCGACGTCCGCCGCCTTCGGAATCGCGAACACCTGCGGCTGTTGCAGCACCCACGCGAGCGCGATCTGAAACGCCGACACGCCCCGCGCCGCCGCGATCTTTTCGAGTGCGCCGCCGCGCGGCAGGCGCGCATGATCGACGGGGCTGTACGCCATCGCGGGCATGCGGCGCTCGCGCAGCCACGGCAGCAGATCGAATTCCGGTCCGCGCCGCGCGACGTTGTAGAGAATCTGATCGGTGGCGCAGGCATCGCCGCCATCGATCGAAAAGAGTTCTTCCAAGTCGTCGGTGTCGAAGTTGCTCACGCCCCAGTGGCGAATCTTGCCGTCGCCCTTTAGTTTCTCGAAACCCGCGACCACGCCTTCGAGATCCTCGCCGCCGCGCCAGTGCAGCAGATAGAGATCGATGCGATCGGTCTTCAGACGCTTCAGGCTGCGCTCGCACGCGGCCTGCACGCCGCGTTCGCTGCCGTTATGCGGATACACCTTGCTGACGATGAACAGCTCGTCGCGCCGGTCGCCGAGCGCCTCGGCGATGAGCTTCTCGCTTTCGCCGTCGCCGTACATTTCAGCGGTATCGATGAGCGTCATGCCGAGATCGACGCCTTCGCGCAGCGCCGCGATTTCGCTCTTGCGCGCGCCGGGCCGCTCGCCCATTTCCCAGGTGCCCTGGCCGAGCTTCGGGATCGCTTCGCCTGTCGGCAGCGTGACGGTCGTCGGATTGGATTGAGCCATGAACAGAGCCTCCTTGTGTGTCCGCCGATTATCGCGCAAGGAGCACGCCTGTCGTTTCGTACCGGTCCGTCCGTAGCGTCCGCAGCGCCCGATGCTCGCGAAGAACCGCGGATCGCCGTAAAAAGCCGGGCGTGAAAATGAATAGCGCGAATGGGATATACCTAGATCGGGCGAAGCGCGCCAATTAACGTGCCACTAGCGCCGTCGATTTGAATCGGGCACACCTTCAAAAAACGAATGAGTAGCTGATCGCGAGGCGGAAAAATAGAGCAACTTCAGGCTGCGCGACGAGCGAGTTCTCAATAGTGAAGTCCGGCTTTTTATCGGCTCACCAAAATGACGCGACGGTCATTATCTGGATCGAAACCGGTTCCCGACGGTAATCCTTTAGCAAGAATATTTATCGCGAGCTACACATCAATAAATAAAATCACTCACAGCTGCTTCCTCATATATCAATTCTCTAAATGGCCTGGGCGCAGCACAAAATTCGATATTTTAAGAGAGCGCTACATATATCATAAAAAAATGAATCAATTCCCTATCTGACTCGCCGAAAATCCTTATATATCAAGGTTTGCGACAAAATATGGACAGACTGCAGAGCCCACTCCTGATTGGGTCCGGGCTTTTAAAGCAGGGCCAAACGTTTTCTCAAAAAATTAAGTCGTCGAATTCAAAAACCTTTTTGTTTAGGTATTGCAATCCTGTGTTTCTCTTAATATTATCGGTTTTATAGATCACCGAAACTGGACACCCGCGCGTAACGCAAGCACGAATCCAGATCCATGTAGTACAACTGCGAGGTAATCCAAGATGAACCAGATTCATGCAATGCGCGTCTTCGTGCGCGTAGCGGATACGGAAAGTTTCCGCCGCGCCGCACAACAACTCGACGTCTCTAATGCGCTGGTCACTCGGGCAATCGCCATGCTCGAAGCACATCTGCGGACTCGCCTCATCAACCGCACCACCCGCAATCTGTCGCTCACTGAAGCCGGCACGCGTTATCTCGAAGGCTGCCGCGCGCTGCTCGAAGAACTGGATCATCTCGAATCGACCGTCACGCACACCGAGGGTGAGCCGAGCGGCACGCTGCGCGTCGTCTCCTCGAGCGCGCTTTCCCTGCTCACGCTGACTCCACTCATCGACGGCTTTCGAAAAATCTATCCAAAAGTAAACGTGCGCCTGACCCTCGCAGAGCGACACGTTGACCTCGTCGAGGACGGATTCGACCTCGGCATCGTCACGGCTTTCATGGTGTCGAGCACGGCGCTCATCGAGCGGCCGGTTGGAACCAACGCGCTGGTGCCGGTCGCGACGCCAGCATTCATCGCCGAACATGGCATGCCCAATTCACCCGCCGATTTGCAATCGCTGCCTTCCGTCGGACTGCCGAACGAGATGCGTAGTCAGACCTGGCACTTCCGGCATCGCCTCGGCGACACCGAACAGATTACGCTCGCGCCGGTGTACACGGTCAACAACGGGCTGATGGTGCGTCTCGCGACGCTGAAAGGCATGGGTTTCTCGATCGTCGCCGAAGGCATCGTGCGCTCGGATCTCGAAGACGGCACGCTCGTTCGCCTGCTGGATGACTACTCGGTCGACGACCCCGACGTAAAAGTGTCGATCGTCTATCCCGGACGGCAGTATCTGCCGGCGAAGACGCGCTATTTCATCGACTACGCGCTGGACTATCTGAGCCGCGAATTCGCCGCCAAAGGCACGCGGCCCGACGAGACCATGCGAGCGCCCTTGCAGTCCGTCATGACCTTGCAAACGATGCAGGGCGCGTCGGCGACCGCGAACTGACGACATCTCAACCCAAAGGGCCGGACGGCGTCCGCACGGTCTGGCCCATCTCCTCCGCGCAACCGAACGTCTTCGCGTTCAAATCTCTCCGTACTCCGCACCCGACGCATCCGGCGCTGCGCACATCTCGCGCAGCAAGACCGCCTCGCGCTCGTGCACCTCTACCGGCATGCACAGCGCGCCGGCGTGCGCCATGTAGCGCGCGCGATGCTGCCCGTTGCGAAACGCGACCACGCCTTCCCGATTCACGCCCAGAAGTCCGAGCAGCCCCGGCGAGCGCCGCACGCTGATCGTCACGTAGGGCATTTCGGGTACGCGCGGATTGTCCGGGTCGAGGAACTCGCGGATGCCGCGCACCTTGCCCGCGTGCCAGTCATCGACGGCCTTGAGCACGTAATCCGTGTCGTCGCGATTGGCGCACGCGAGAAGCTTCCGGACGTCGACGAGCACGACCTGATGGCGCGAGCCCAAGTCGGTGAATACCCGCTTCAGGCGCACGAAGTCATACTGCGGATGACCCTGGAGCCTGACGATCCAGACCGCTTCTGCGGCGGTCGGCGCAACCATCGTGTCCATGTTCGGCATATGAAGAAGACCGCGGCGCGCGCGCCCCGTGCGCGCGTGTTTCGCTAACAAACGGCCCGAACGAGTCGCTAAGCAAAACGCCCGGGTCAAATAAACTTTTACACCCTAGACGCGATTCATGAAAGCGCCATGACGGGCACGTGACGTGCTTTTGTTGCCAGAATCGAACACCTCCACGTAGCCCGACGGCACGCATGTCACGCGGCTGTCATCACACGCAACCCTTATCGATCAGTGGACACTTCTTCCGATCTCATCGTCGCGCGGCCCGAAGGGCTTTTCTGTGTGCCGGGCAACTTCCATATCGACCCTTGGCGGCCCGTCGAAGGCGCGGTCATCACGCATGCGCACGCGGATCATGCGCGCTTCGGCCACGCGCACTATCTCGCGGCCGAAGCGGGCATCGGCGTATTGCTGTCGAGGCTGCCGGGCATCGATCTGCAAGGCCTCGCTTATGGCGAAGCGATCGACGTGAACGGCGTGCGCGTGTCGCTGCATCCGGCGGGACACGTGCTCGGCTCGGCGCAGGTGCGTGTCGAATACAAGGGGCGCGTGTGGGTGGCGTCCGGCGATTACAAGGTCGAGCCCGATCCGACCTGCGCGCCGTTCGAGCCCGTGCGCTGCGATACGTTCATCACCGAATCGACCTTCGGCTTGCCGATCTACCGATGGGACACCTCCCGCGACGTCTTCGACGGCATCGACTCGTGGTGGCGGCACAACGCGGCGCAGGGGCGCGCGTCGGTGCTGTTCTGCTATTCGTTCGGCAAGGCGCAACGCGTGCTGGCGAGCGTCGATGCGGCGATCGGTCCGATCTTCTGCCACGGCGCGGTCGAGCCGCTCAATCGCGCGTACGCACAGGCGGGCGTCGCGCTGCCGCAGACGCGCCTCGTCAGCGAAATCGCCGCGAAGGACAAGGCCGCCTTCAAGGGCGCGCTGATCGTCGCGCCGCCGTCGGCGCAAGGCAGCACCTGGATGCGCCGCTTCGGCGATTACAGCGACGCCTTCGCGTCCGGCTGGATGCGCCTGCGCGGCACGCGGCGGCGCAAGGGCGTCGAT
Source organism: Caballeronia sp. S22 (assembly GCF_964261745.1). Taxonomy (NCBI): domain Bacteria; kingdom Pseudomonadati; phylum Pseudomonadota; class Betaproteobacteria; order Burkholderiales; family Burkholderiaceae; genus Caballeronia; species Caballeronia sp. S22. The sequence continues at coordinate 2,684,887 of NZ_OZ180035.1, forward strand.
CGCGGCTTCGTGCTCTCGGATCACGCCGACTGGCCCGGCCTGCAACTCGCGATTGGTGCGACGGGCGCGCAACGCGTGATCGTCACGCATGGCCAGATCGAGCCGATGGTGCGCTGGCTCTGCGAGCAGGGACTGGACGCGGGCGCGTTCAAGACCGAATACGGCGACGATGCCGTCGAAGCCGACACTGCCGAGGCATCATGAAGCGCTTCGCGACGCTCTACGCCGCGCTCGATGCGACGACATCGACCAACGAAAAGCTCGAAGCGCTGATCGCGTATTTCTCCGGCGCGCAGCCCGAAGATGCGGCGTGGGCGTCGTACTTTCTCGCGGGCGGCAAGCCGCGCCAGTCGGTCCCCACGCGCCTGCTCGTCGAATTCGCCCGCGAGCGCGCGGGCCTGCCGGAGTGGCTTTTCGAGGAGTCCTATCAGGCGGTCGGCGATCTCGCGGAAACCATCGCGCATGTGCTGCCGCCTGCGTCGGGCGAATCGTCGCTCGGGCTCGCGCAGTGGATCGAGGAACGCGTGCTGACGTTGCGCGGCGCGAACCCGGCCGAGTTGCGCGACAAGCTTCTGAGCTACTGGGACGAGCTGAACTGGAGCGAGCGCTTTCTGCTGACGAAGCTGATCGGCGGCGGCTTTCGCGTGGGCGTCGCGCGGCAGCTCGTCGTGCGGGCGCTGGCCGAAGTCGCGGGTGTGGATCACAAGCGCATCGCGCAACGCATGGTCGGCTGGACCGATTCCCGGCAGGCGCCGAGCGCGGCCCGATATCTGCGGCTGATCGCACCGGCCGCTGAAGGCGACGATGTCGATACGCCCCACGAAAGCGATATCGGCCTGCCCTTTCCGTTCTTCCTCGCGCATCCTCTGCAGGCCGATCCGGCGACGCTCGGCTCGCCCGGCGACTGGATCGTCGAATGGAAATGGGACGGCATACGCGCGCAGCTCGTGAAGCGCGCGGGCCGCGTGTGGATCTGGTCGCGCGGCGAGGATCTCGTCACGGAGCGCTTTCCCGAGCTCGCATCGCTCGGCGCCGCGCTGCCCGACGGCACCGTGATCGACGGCGAGATTCTCGCGTGGGAGCCGGGCGCGAACGCGCCGCTGCCGTTCGCGCGCCTGCAGCCTCGCATCACGCGCAAGTCGCTCACCAAAAAGGTGCTCGCCGATTCGCCCGCCGCGCTGCTCGCCTACGATCTGCTCGAAGCCGATGGCCGCGATCTGCGCACGGCGCCGCTGCACGAACGACGCGCCCGCCTGGATGCGCTCGCGTCGTCGCTCGCGGTCGATGTGCTGCGCGTATCGCCGATGGTCGTCGCATCGGACTGGGAAGCGCTCGGCGCGTTGCGCGACGAAAGCCGCGCGCGTGGCGTCGAAGGATTGATGCTGAAGGAACGCGCGTCGATGTACGGCGTCGGGCGCACGAAGGCGTCGGGCACGTGGTGGAAGTGGAAGATCGATCCGTATGCGATCGATGCCGTGCTGCTCTACGCACAACGCGGCCACGGACGGCGCGCGAGTCTCTACACGGATTTCACCTTCGCCGTCTGGGACGAAGCGGACGGCGCGCGCACGCTCGTGCCGTTCGCGAAGGCCTATTCCGGACTCACCGACGAAGAAATGCGCCAGGTCGATGCGATCGTGCGCAAGACGACCATCGAGAAGTTCGGACCGGTGCGCAGCGTCACGCCGACGCTCGTCTTCGAGATCGGCTTCGAAGGAATCCAGGCGAGCCCGCGGCACAAATCGGGCATCGCGGTGCGCTTTCCGCGCATGTTGCGCTGGCGCACCGACAAGAAGATCGAAGACGCCGATACGCTCGACATGCTCAAGGGCTTTCTGAACGAGGCGACGGCATGAGCGCGCCCGAGCCATCGGACAAGGACAAGGAAAAGCGGCGCGCGCCGCGTCCCCGCCGCATACCGCGCACGCGAGCGGCGCAGGCGAAGCTCGATGCAGCCGCCGATTCGTTCACGCCCGCGCCCTTCGCCTACGACGCGACGCAGGCCGCGACGCCGATCGATGCACGCATCGCGCGCTGGTTCGACGAGCGCGGCTGGCAGCCGTTCGAGTTTCAGCGCGAAGCGTGGCGCGAGATAGCACGCGGCGCGAGCGGCCTGCTTCACGCGACGACCGGCGCGGGCAAGACTTGGGCCGTGTGGCTCGGCGCACTCGCCGCCTACGCCCACGCGCCGCCGAAACCGAACGCGCTGCCCGCGCCGCTGACCGTTCTCTGGATCACGCCGATGCGCGCGCTCGCCGCCGACAGCGCCCGCGCGCTGCAAAACGCGGTGACTGCGCTGTCCGTGCCGTGGACGGTCGGACTGCGTACCGGCGACACGTCATCGACGGAACGCGCGCGTCAGAGTCGACGCATGCCCTCCGCGCTCGTGACGACGCCCGAAAGCCTCACGCTGATGCTGACGCGCGCCAATGCGCAGGAGGAACTGAAGCACCTGCGCATGATCGTCGTCGATGAATGGCACGAGTTGCTCGGCAACAAACGCGGCACGCAGACGCAACTCGCGATCGCGCGGCTCGCGCGCTGGCGGCCGGACTTGCAGATCTGGGGCTTGTCCGCGACGCTCGGCAATCTCGCCCTCGCGCACGATGCGCTGCTGCATCCCGTGAAGACGCCGCGCGTGGTCGTGCGCGGCGCGCAGCCGAAGACGCTCGTCGTCGATACGCTGATTCCGGAAACCATCGAGCGCTTTCCGTGGGGCGGGCATCTCGGCGTGCGCCAAGTCGGGCCCGTCGCCGATGAAATCGAGCATGCGCAAAGCTCGCTCGTCTTCACCAACACGCGCTCGCAATCGGAAATCTGGTATCGCGCGCTGCTCGAATTGCGGCCGGAATGGGCCGGTCTGCTCGCGTTGCATCACGGCTCGCTCGACAAGGAAGTGCGCGACTGGGTGGAACTGGGTCTTAAGAACGGGCAACTGAAGGCGGTCGTGTGCACGTCGAGTCTCGATCTGGGCGTCGATTTTCTGCCGGTCGATCGGGTGTTCCAGATCGGCTCGCCGAAGGGCGTCGCGCGGCTCATGCAGCGCGCGGGACGCTCCGGCCACGCGCCGGGCCGCGTGTCGCGCGTGACGATCGTGCCGACGCACGCGCTCGAACTCGTCGAAGCAGCGGCGGCGCGCTGGGCGATCGAGGAACGCCGCATCGAAGGCCGCGACATGCCTTTGAAACCGCTCGACGTGCTCGTGCAGCATCTCGTGACGGTGGCGATCGGCGGCGGCTTCACGTCTGCCGCGATGCTCGACGAAGTCCGCACGGCGTATGCGTATCGCGATCTGACGGAGCCCGAGTTCAATTGGGCGCTCACGTTCGTCGAGCGCGGCGGCGCATCGCTCGGGGCGTATCCGGACTTTCATCGCGTCGTGAAGGGCGATGACGGCGTGTATCGCGTGCCGCGCGAGGATCTCGTGCGCCGCCATCGCAACAACGTCGGGACGATCGTCGCGAACGCAACCATCAACGTGGCGTATATGACGGGCGGGCGCATCGGCGCGATGGAGGAGTCGTTCATCTCGCGTCTGAAACCCGGCGATGTCTTCACCTTCGGCGGACGCGCGCTCGAACTCGTGCGCGTGCGCGACATGACCGCCTACGTGAAGCGCGCGAGTTCATCGCGCGGTGCGATGCCGCAATGGGCGGGCAGCAAGATGCCGCTCTCGTCGGAACTCGCGGACGCCGCGCTCGTGATGCTCGCGCGCGCCAACGACGGCATCTACGACGAGCCCGAAATGCGCGCCGTGAGGCCGCTGCTCGACCTGCAGGCGAAGTGGTCGGCGCTGCCGGGGCCGGGCGTGCTGGTCGTCGAACTGGTGCGCTCGCGCGAAGGTCATCACTTCTTCTGTTATCCGTTCGCGGGACGCATGGCGCATATCGGTCTGGGATCACTGCTCGGCTGGCGAGCTTCACGCGATCAGCCCGGCACGTTCTCCATTTCGATGAACGACTACGGCTTCGAGCTGCTGTCGGCACGGCCGTTCGACTGGGAGACGCTCATCGCGGAAGGGCTCTTTTCGCCGGAGAATCTGGAGCACGACATTCTGGCGAGTCTGAACGCATCCGAACTCTCGGCGCGGCGTTTTCGGGAAATCGCACGCGTGTCGGGGCTGATTTATCAGGGCCATCCGGGACAACAGAAAAGCGCGCGCCAGTTGCAGGCGTCGAGCGGACTGTTCTACGAAGTTTTCCGCAAACACGACAGCGACAATCTGCTGCTCGCGCAGGCGGATCAGGAAGTGATGCTGCAGGAACTGGAGCTGGGCCGCATCCGCGCGGCGTTGCAGCGCATGAGCGAGAGCCGACTCGCGCTCATGCACCCGAAGAAGCCGACGCCCTTCGCGTTCCCTCTGATCGTCGCGCGCTTGCGGGAAAAGGTGAGCACGGAGAAGCTGTCGGATCGCGTCGAGCGCATGCTCGCGGATCTGGAGAAGGCGGCAAAGGGATAAATGGCCATCGAAGCCCTGACCATCGATATCAACGGCCACGCGCTCGTGCTCTCCGCGGATCGCGCGGCGTTCGATCCGCGTCTGAACACGCTCTTCATCGCCGATGCGCATTTCGGCAAGGACGCCGTGTTCCGCGCGCGCGGCATTCCGGTGCCCGTCGGCACGACCGGCGAGAGCCTCGCGCGGCTCGATGCGCTCGTCGCGGCGCATCGGCCGGAATCGATCGTCTTTCTCGGCGATCTGCTGCACGCGCGCGAATCGCACGCGGACGAAACGCTCGACGCGCTGGCCGCGTGGCGCGCAAGACATCGCGCGCTGGAACTCGTGCTGGTCGAAGGCAATCACGACAAACACGCGGGCGCGCTGCCCGCCATGTTCGGCGTCGATGTCGTGAAGGAACCGCACGCGCTCGGACCGTGGGCGCTTTGTCATCATCCGCAGACGGTCGATGGCGCCTACGCGCTCGCCGGACACGAACACCCGGTCTACCGGCTCGCGACGCGCATCGACAGCGTGCGGCTGCCGTGCTTTCGCTTCGGCGCGCGCGCGGGCGTGCTGCCCGCGTTCGGCGCGTTCACCGGCGGCTTCGAGGTGAACGGCGAAGTGCGCGCCGAAGCGCTGTACGTGATCGCCGGCGAGCGCGTGTTTCCGGTCAGTGATAGATCGTCGTCGACGATTGCAGCTTCGTGAGCTTGCCGCGCTGGAAGCCGAACCAGCCGAGGTTCGACTGCATCACCACTTCCTCGCCCTGCCAGAACACGCGCCTGACGGTCATGCGCTGACTCACGCGTTGCACGAGCGGCGGATTGCGGCGGAAATCGTAGAGCACGGGGCCGGTGTCGGATTGCACGAGCATGCGCGTGACGGTGTCGCTCGCGCCGGAGGTCTCATCGAAATGCGCGATGCGCTTCGCGTCGAAGCGATCGAACACCTGGGTGCCGATGAGCGCGGCCATGCCGGATTCGTCGCGCAGGAAATGCAGCGCGCCCGCCTCTGTGGCGATGGGGCCGGCGGCGTCGCTCTGGGCGTGCGCGAGTGCGCCGAGGAGCATCGTGGATGCGAGCGCGAAGCGGATACAGATTTTTGTCGGTGACATTTTCGTTCGATAGTTGCAGCGTTTTTCCAACACTCTCCGGCGCCCGCGACGCGCAAGGAATGCGCGGCCGCGAGGGTGTTACCGGAAACATCTGACGCATGGCGGCGTCGCATCGGCAAGAGCCGTGCGCCGTCGCCGCGTGCAAAAGAATATCCGTTCAGGCGCGGCGTGTTGCGGGCCGACGCTTATCAGGGTTTATACCAGCATCGAAAATTACCTTTCGGTACAATCCGAGCCTTCAACTCCGCCTCGGCGCCTGCATCGCTCAATCCGACGATGCGCCCAGACGTGACACTTCGTCCGCCTCCACCATGCCTCTGCCTCTTTTCGCTCTCGCCATTGCCGCGTTCGGCATCGGCACGACCGAATTCGTCATCATGGGCCTGTTGCCCAACGTCGCGCGCGATCTCGCGGTGACGATCCCGGCGGCGGGCATGCTCGTATCCGGCTACGCGCTCGGCGTCACGGTGGGCGCGCCGATTCTGGCGGTGATCACGGCCAAGATGCCGCGCAAGAAGGCGCTGATGAGCCTGATCGGCGTGTTCATCGTCGGCAATATGCTGTGCGCGCTGGCGCCGAATTACTGGGTGCTGATGGGCGCGCGCATCGTCACCGCGTTCTGCCACGGCGCGTTCTTCGGCATCGGCTCGGTGGTCGCCGCCGATCTCGTCGCGCCGAACCGCCGCGCGCAGGCCATCGCGCTGATGTTCACCGGACTCACGCTCGCCAATGTGCTCGGCGTGCCGCTCGGCACGGCGCTCGGCCAGGCTGCCGGCTGGCGCTCGACGTTCTGGGTCGTCACGCTGATCGGCATTGCGGCGGCGGGCGCGCTCGCCGTGTGCCTGCCGAAGCACATCGAGATGCGCGACACGAGCATCCTGCGCGAATTCGACGTGCTCAAGAATCCGCAAGTGCTGATGGTCCTCGGCATCAGCGTATTGGCGTCGGCCAGTCTTTTCTCGGTGTTCACGTATATCACGCCGATTCTCGAAGACGTCACCGGCTTTTCGCCGCACGCGGTCACGTACGTGCTGCTGCTCTTCGGTCTCGGCCTCACGGTCGGCAGCACGCTCGGCGGCAAGCTCGCGGACTGGAAGCTGCTGCGCTCGCTGCTGACGTTCCTGCTCGCGATCGTCGCGATCCTGACGATCTTCGCCGGCACGATGCACGAACCCGTCTTAGCGATGATCACGATCTTCTTCTGGGGCGTGCTCGCGTTCGCGATCGTGCCGCCGCTGCAGATGCTGATCGTGAATCGCGCGAGCGATGCGCCCAATCTCGCATCGACGTTGAATCAGGGCGCGTTCAATCTCGGCAACGCGACGGGCGCGTGGCTCGGCGGCTGCGTGATCAGCGCGGGCGCGCCGCTCACGTCGCTGCCGTGGGTCGGCATTCTGATGGCGGCGAGCGCGTTCGGCCTCACGCTGGTGTCGGCGACGCTCGACAAGCGTGCGCGCCGTCTTTCGATCGGACAGGCCGCCTGATTTCCGGCGAGCGCCACGCTGCATGAAGGGCATCCTCTCGCGTGACTTTCTCGCGCTGATCCTGAGCGTCGCGGTGGTGGGCCTCGGCCTGGGCGCGACGTTGCCGTTGACCGCGCTCGCGCTCGTGCAGGCGGGTTACGGCACCGGCATCGTCGGGCTGATGACGGCGATGCAGGCGGGCGGCGGACTCGCCGTCGCGCCGTTCGCGAGCCGCGTCGCCGCGCGTTGCGGCGCGCGCGAGACGATCGTCGGCACGGTGATCGTCGCGGCGCTCTCGACCATCGCGATGCAGTTCACCGTCGATCTGTGGCTGTGGGCGGTGCTGCGCTTTCTGTGCGGCGCTGCGCTGATGCTGCTCTTCACGATCGGCGAGGCGTGGGTCACGCAACTCGCCGACGATTCGACGCGCGGCCGCGTCGTCGCGATCTACGCGACCAACTTCACCCTCTTCCAGATGACGGGTCCGGTGCTCGTCAGCGTGATCGGCGGACTGCATTCGATGCGCTTTGCGATCTGCGGCGCGATTTTTCTGCTGGCGTTGCCCGTGCTCGCGTCGATACGCGGTACGCCGCAGTCGCTCGCTTCCGGCGGCGGTGACGACGAACATGGCGACTGGCGGCAGGTGCTGCCGCGCATGCCGGCGCTCGTGATCGGCACGGGCTTTTTCGCCCTCTTCGATACGCTCGCGCTCTCGCTGATGCCGCTCTTCGCGATGTCGCACGGCATTGGCGAGGATGTCGGCGTGCTGTTCGCCTCGGCGATCCTGCTGGGCGACACGACGATGCAGTTTCCCATCGGCTGGCTCGCCGATCGCATCGGGCGCGCGAAGGTGCATGCGGGCGCGGGCGTCGTTGTGGTTGTGCTTTTGCCGCTGCTGCCTTGGGCGATGTCGCATCCGTGGATCTGCTGGCCGCTGCTCTTCGTGATCGGTGCGGCGGCGGGCAGCATCTACACGCTGTCGATCGTCGCGTGCGGCGAACGCTTTCGCGGTCCGATGCTCGTGTCGGCGACGGCTATCGTCGGCGCATCTTGGAGCGTGGCGAGCTTCGGCGGGCCGATGATCGCCGGGACGCTGATGCAGCGCGTCGGCGCTGATGCGTTGATTGGTGTGCTGACCGTGGCCGCGGGTGCGTTTCTGGTCGCGGTTTGGTGGGAGCGGCGCAGCGACGCGACTCGTTTCTCGCGGTAGGGGTTGGGGTTGGTATGGGATGCGAAGGTTTTTGCCGGATCCCGTTTTCGTGTCGGTCTATTGGCTCTGCCCCTGTGCGGGGCGGCAGTCACTTTCTTTGCTGCTGCAAAGAAAGTAACCAAAGAAACAGCTATCCCCAGCCTAAGCACTTCACACCGGCCGCGGCACAGGCGATTGGCCTAATGGCCCGGCTGTAGCGAGTGCCCTCGTAGGTCTCGCGGGGCTTGGACCGCGCACGGTCTGCCACATCGCGCCGCGTGCTTCACTGGTTCAGCACCAAATAGCTCCAGCCCGCTACGCGGCCGATGGGTTAGTCGGGTCTGCGCGTGCTTCTTCGATGGTTTCCCCTGCAGACCCCACGGCAGCGCGTAGCGCTGTGCCGAAGCTATTCGGTGCTGAACCAGCGCGCTAAAACTTATAGCTCGTCAGACCGTGCGCGAGCCAAGCCCGGTTAGTCCTTCGAGGGCGACACTTAGGCGAGTGCCGCCGCGGGCTGGCAAGCATGGCCAAACTGCGTGTGACCTTGGGCCTTAACGAGCTGCTTTCTTTGGTTACTTTCTTTGCAGCAGCAAAGAAAGTGACCCCCGCCCCGGGGAGGGGCAGTGCTAATAGACCACCGCGAACCCGGGATCCGGCGAAAAGAACAAACCTCAATCCCGCGCTGCCAAAACCTGCCCGGCGCAATCGCCAAACCCAACCCGAAACCCTTCCCCCTGACACCACCCTCGTAGGGTAACCTCATCACCATCATGCAAAAACACGCGCTCGCCGCCGTCTTCCAGCTTCACGGGCCGCTGCCCGTTCCAGGTACTCTCGAGCAGGCTGCCGCACGACTCGGGCGTCGGCCCGCTGATCGTCCCTGAGCCCATCAGATCGCCGACGCGCGTATTGCATCCGCCGACCGTGTGATGCGCGAGCTGCTGCGCCATCGACCAGTACATCAGCCTGAAGTTGGTGCGCGAAAGGATCGTCGGCTTTTGCACGCCTTCGGCCCTTAGCGTCACTTCCAGCTCGATGTCGAACGCATGATCGCCTTCATGACGCAAATACGCGAGCGGCTCCGGCTCCTGCGCAGGCGTCGCGGTGCGGAACGGCTCGAGCGCATCGAGCGTGACGATCCACGGCGAGATGGTCGTCGCGAATCCCTTCGAATTGAACGGCCCGAGCGGCACGTATTCCCATTGCTGGATATCGCGCGCGCTCCAGTCGTTCAGCAGCACCATGCCGAAGATATGCGCCTCGGCGTCCTCGCACGCGATCGGCTCGCCGAGCGCATTGCCGCGACCGATGATGAAGCCCGTCTCCAGCTCGATATCCAGCTTGCGGCACGCGCCGTAGATCGGGCGATCCTCGTTCGGCAACTTGATCTGTCCGTTCGGCCGACGCACCGGCGTGCCGCTCACGACCACCGACGAAGCGCGCCCGTTATAGCCGATCGGCATCTCCGACCAGTTCGGCAACAGCGCGTTCTTCGGATCGCGGAACATCGAGCCGACATTGGTCGCGTGCTCCTTCGACGAATAGAAATCCGTGTAGCCCGGAATCTCCACCGGCAGATGCAGCGTCGCGCCGGCGCGCGGCACGAGCGCGTGGCGGCGCAGCGCTTCGTCGTCGCGCAGTGTCGCGTTGCCCTGCGCGAGCAAGGCGGACAGCGCGATGCGCACGTCGCGCCATGTCTCGCGTCCGAGCGCGATGAAGTCGTTCAGACGCGGCTTGTCGAACGTGCCGTGCGCATCGAGGAGATTCGCCCGTTCGAGCGCGGCCAGATCGACGATCCAGTCGCCGATCGCGACGCCCGCACGCGGCTGCGCGCGCACCGCGTCGCTGAAAATGCCGAACGGCAGGTTCTGGATCGGGAAGTCGCTTGCAGGATCGTTCGCGGATTCGATCCAGCTCTTCAGGGCAGGCGCGAGTGTGGCCTTCAGCGCGTCGTTCATCGTTGCTCCGGGTTGAAGTGTTTCGTGAGGCCTTGCCAGCATTCGTAGTAGTTCGCCTGCAGTTGCGCGGTTTCGAGCGCGAACTGCGTCGGCTTGATGAGGGTGCGCGTCTCGAACATGAAGGCCATCGTGGCGTCGACCTTCGCGGGCTTCGAGGTATCGCTCGCCGATGCCTTCTCGAACGTCCCGGCATCCGGCCCATGTCCCGACATGCAGTTGTGCAGACTCGCGCCGCCCGGCACGAAGCCTTCGGCCTTCGCATCGTAGACGCCGTGCACGAGACCCATGAACTCGCTCGCGACATTGCGATGGAACCACGGCGGACGGAACGTATCCTCGGCCGCGAGCCAGCGCGGCGGGAAGATCACGAAGTCGATCGTGTCGACGCCCGGCGTGTCGCTCGGCGATTGCAGCACGAGGAAGATCGACGGATCGGGATGATCGAAGCTGATCGAGCCGATCGTGTTGAAGTGGCGCAAGTCGTACTTGTACGGCGCGTAGTTGCCGTGCCACGCGACGACATCGAGCGGCGAATGGCCGATGTCCGCGCGCCACAGCACGCCGTTCATCTTCGTGACCAGCTCGAACTTGCCCTCGCGGTCTTCATAGGCGGCCTGCGGCGTGAGGAAGTCGCGCGGATTCGCGAGCCCGTTCGAGCCGATAGGACCGAGATCGGGCAACTGCAAGAGCGCGCCGAAGTTCTCGCAGATATAGCCGCGCGCGTCGCCATCGGGCAGCGCAACGGAAAAGCGCACGCCGCGCGGAATCACCGCGATTTCAAACGGTTCGACGTCCAGCTTGCCGAGTTCCGTCGAAATCGCGAGGCGGCCTTGCTGCGGCACGATCAGCAGTTCGCCGTCGCTGTTATAGAAGAAGCGGTCCTGCATCGACCGGTTCGCGGCGTAGAGATGAATCGCGCAGCCGCTCATCGATTCGGCGGCGCCGTTGCCGGCCATCGTCACCCAGCCGTCGATGAAATCGGTCGGCGCGGCGGGCATCGGCAGGGGGTCCCAGCGAAGCTGGTTGGGCGGCGTCGGCGGCACATCGGCGAAATTGCCGACGAGCTTCGCGCGCAACGCGTCGGCGGGAACGCGGGTGAACGGCTTGTGCACGGCGCCGGGACGGATGCGATAGAGCCACGAGCGGCGATTGTGGGCGCGCGGCGCGGTGAACGCCGTGCCCGAAAGCTGCTCGGCATACAGACCGTACGCCGCGCGCTGCGGCGAGTTGCGGCCGATCGGCAGCGCGCCCGGCAGCGCCTCGGTGGCGAAGTCGTTGGCGAAGCCGGATTGATAGTGCTGATTCGCGTCCGTATGCGTCTCGAACGTTGGCATGGTCGAAATCCTCGACGAAAAGTACGACAGGTCAGGCGACGACGGCGAGCGCGGCACGCTGTCATCGCGTTTTACGCATGGTAAAACCAATTACGATTAGTGAAATTTCTCGTAAACCCTTAATCGACGCGCTTCCTTCGGCATATCAATATGTGAATTTGGTGCTGGACGCGGTGTTGCGCGCTGATACCATCGATCCTTCCAATGAAAATCGCCTGGTACGGCACGCCTCACGACACGAATGCGCCATCCATGATCGCCCCGTCCTTGCCTGAACTTGTCGCCCGCGCCGCGGAACATCCGTTTCTCGGCGCGCATGTCGCGCTTGGTCAAAACGAGCATGCCGGCGAGGCCATCGCGCGTTACCGCGATCTGTGCATTTCGAGCGCTTACGAGCCGATCTTCGATGTCGGCACGCATAGCTTTCCGCAGACATTGAGCGCGTCGCCGGAGAGCGCCGAGCGTTTCGGCGATGAACTCGGCGTACAGGCATTGACGCTGATTCAGGGCGATGCCCCGCGCGACCCGTTCGGGCAACTCGAAGACGATCGCGAGCTGGTCGCGCTCGACCGGCTATCGCGCGCGGTGCATGCGTTCAATTTCTTCGGGCCGCATCGGCCGGGGCTTTTGTTTTTGCGTGTGCACGAGCGGCTGTTGAAAAGCGTGAAGTACGACCACGGGCTGCATTTCTCTTCGGTGCTGATGGAGTTCGGGCTGAGCCCGTCGCGCGTGGTGATCGAGTTGCCGGCTGCGGCGGTCGCTCACAAGACGTTTCTTGGTTATCTCACCAAGAGCTATCAGCGTTACGGGTTCAAGGTCGCAGGGAATCTGCCCAATGCCGGACAGATCATGGCGGTGTCGGATATGGCGCGGCTCGATTTCATCAAGATGGATGCCGGCGCGGCATTACGCGATTCTGTTGTGAAGCATCTTGTGGGGTATGCGAATCGGTTGAAGATTCCGCTCATCTTTTCCAATGTCGGTGATGAAGCGCAGTTCAATGCGTTGCAGCAGTTTGATGTGCACTTCGTGCAGGGGCCGGTGTTTGATGCGCATCCGGCGTTTCATGGGCGGTAGGGGTTTTTCTTCGCTGGATCCCGTTAGCGTGTCGGTCTATTAGCACTGCCCCTGTGCGGGGCGGCAGTCACTTTCTTTGCTGCTGCAAAGAAAGTAACCAAAGAAACAGCTTTCCCCAGCCTAAGCACTTCACGCCGGCCGCGGCACAGGCGATTGGCCTAATGGCCCGGCTGTAGCGAGTGCCCCCGCAAGCAGACAAGGACTTGGACCGCGCACGGTCCGACACATCGCACCACTCAACAAACTGGTTCAGCACCAAAGAGCTCCGGCCCGCTACGCGGCCGACCGGTTAATCGGGTCCGCGTGCGCCTCTTCTCGATGGTTTCCCTCGCATACCCAACGGCAGCGCGTAGCGCTGTGCCGAAGCTCTTTCGTGCTGAACCAGCGCCCTAAAACAACTAGCTTGTCAGACCGTGCGCGAGCCAAGCCCGATTGGGCCTTTGGAGGCGACACTTAGGCGAGTGCCACGGGCCGCTGGCAAGCATGGCCAAACTGCGTGTGACCGCGGGCTTAAACGAGCTGCTTTCTTTGCCTACTTTCTTTGCAGCAGCAAAGAAAGTAGGTGCCGCCCCGCACAGGGGCAGTGCCAATAGACCGACACGAATACGGGATCCGGCGAAAACCCCGCCGCGCGTCAAAGCATCCTAAAAACAAAGCCACCCGCCAAGCCGTAGCATCACCCCGTATTACGCAAACCCGCCGCAACCCCGTTGATCGTCGAGCCGCCTATAGAGGCCCCTCACGCAGGGCGACCTCACGTCTCCGCTCCCGCGTTCCGTGCCTATGTTTAAAGGCAATTGACCCACACACCATCGTTCATCGCCCGTCGGGTTGCCTATACGGGTTATTCCCGATCCGTCTTCGGCGAAGAAATTTGTGCGCCGCAGCGCTCCCACGCCGCCCGCATCGACGGCGGATCGCCCGCCGCGAGGCGCGTAAATTGCGCGGCGTCGCAGGAAGCATCGCGCCTTGACTTTCGTCCGGGCGAATACGATCATTCGATCATCGATAGAGCAAATGCTCACCTCCACCGCCTTGAGCGCCTCGCGCGCCATCGCGACCAGCCGTCCGCGAAGAACGGACGCACCGCCAATCAGAAGGAAGAGACGACATGACTAGCGAAGCCAACGTGATCCTGCACATCGGCGCCGGGTCTTTTCATCGCGCGCATCAGGCGTGGTATCTGCATCGACTGAACGAGACGGGAGATCAAAGCTGGTCGCTCGCCGTCGGCAATATTCGCGGCGACATGAACGCCGTGCTCGATGCGCTCGCCGCGCAAAACGGCGAGTACACGCTCGAAACCGTCACGCCCAAGGGAGAGCGCGAATACGAGACCATCCGCGCAATCAAAAAGGTCGTGCCGTGGTCCGCCGATCTGAACGAACTGATCGCGACGGGCGCGGACCCGAAGACGAAGATCGTGTCGTTCACCGTCACGGAAGGCGGTTATTACCTCGACGAGCACGACAAGCTCGACACCGCCAACGCCGATCTCGCCGCCGACCTGAAAGGCGCGAAGACGACCATCTACGGCGCGCTCGCCGCCATCCTCGACGCGCGCATGAAAAACGGCGCGGGCAAGGTGTCGCTGCAGAACTGCGACAACCTGCGCAGCAACGGCGACCGCTTCAAGGCGGGCATGCTCGAATTCCTGGAGCGGCGCGGCGAGACCGCGTTGCGCGACTGGATGATCGCGAACACGTCTTGTCCGAACGCGATGGTCGATCGCATCACGCCACGTCCGACGCCCGACGTCGCCGAGCGCGTGAAGGCCGCAACGGGCTTCGACGATAAAGCGCCGGTGATGGGCGAGAAATTCATCCAGTGGGTGATCGAAGACAACTTCATCGCCGGGCGGCCCGCGTGGGAGAAGGTCGGCGCGGAGATGGTCGAATCGGTGCATCCGTACGAGGAAGCGAAGATCCGCATCCTCAATGCGAGCCATAGCTGCATCGCGTGGGCGGGCACGCTCGTCGGGCTGCAATACATCCACGAAGGCACGCAGGACCTGGAGATTCGCGCGCTCGCGGACGCCTACGTCACCGACGACGTGATCCCCTGTCTCACGCCCAGCCCGATCGATCTCGCGAAGTATCGCGATGTCGTGCTCGATCGCTTCAGCAATCCGTACATCAAGGACACGAATCAGCGCGTCGCGGCCGACGGCTTCTCGAAGCTGCCGGGCTTCATCGCGCCGACGCTCTCCGAATGCTTCACGCGCAACGTCGATCCCGATTCGACCGCCATCCTGCCCGCGCTCTTCTTCCGCTTTCTCGAACGCTGGCACGAAGGCAAGCTGTCTTACACCTATCAGGACGGCGTGATGGACCCGGCGGTCGCGCATGCGTTCTTCACGGCGCCCGATCCGGTCAAGGCGTTCACGGCCGACAAGCTTCTGTGGGGCAGCATGGCGCAGACCGAGGGTCTGGAGCGCGTGATGCGCAACGCGATTTCGAAGGTCGATGCGTGGCTTGCCAACCGACCATAAGCCCGGTGTTATCGCCGTCCTAAACGCGAGTTCAAACCAGCGCCGCGTCGCTCGGGTAATGTGCCCATGGCGCGGCGCTTCGCGTGGCGTTAAATTAGCGCCTCCCGCTACATTGGCGCCACGCTTGGGTTTTGGCCGGGTCGATCCCGGCAACGACAAAGGGTCCGTTCATGTACTTAGGCATCGACCTCGGCACCTCCGAAGTGAAAGTTCTGCTGCTCGCGAGCGACGGCAGCGTCATCGGCACGGCGGGCACGCCGTTCACCGTATCGCGTCCGAAGCCGCGCTGGTCGGAACAGAATCCGCTCGACTGGTGGGAAGGCACGCGCGCCGCGCTCTTCAAGCTGCGCGAGAAGTTTCCCGATGAATTCGCGCAGGTGCGCGGCATCGGCCTCTCGGGCCAGATGCACGGCGCGGTGCTGCTCGATTCTCACGACAACGTGCTGCGCCCCGCGATTCTCTGGAACGACATGCGCAGCGACAAGGAGTGCGCCGAACTCTACGAGCGCGCGCCGAATCTGCACGAGATAGCCGGCAATCTCGCGATGCCGGGCTTCACCGCGCCGAAGCTGCTCTGGGTCGCGCACAACGAACCCGAGATCTTCAAGCAGACCGCGTGCGTGCTCTTGCCGAAGGATTATTTGCGGATGCATCTGACGGGCACGAAGGTGTCCGATCCATCCGATGCCGCGGGCACGCTCTGGCTTGATGTCGCGCGCCGCGACTGGTCCGACGAGCTGCTCGCCGCGTGCGGTATGTCGCGCCAGCAGATGCCATCGCTGGCCGAGGGCAGCGAGCCGTCGGGCACGCTGAGGCCGGAACTCGCGCGCGAATTCGGCCTGGGCGCAGGCGTGGTCGTCGCGGCGGGCGGCGGCGACAATGCCGCGAGCGCGGTGGGTATCGGCGCGACCGATCCGGGCGATGGTTTTCTCTCGCTCGGCACATCGGGCGTGCTGTGCGTGATCGGCGATCGCTTCCGGCCGAATCCGGCATCGGCGGTGCATGCGTTCTGTCACGCGATTCCGGATCGCTGGCATCAGATGAGCGTGGTTTTGTCGGCAGCGAGCTGTCTGCGCTGGGTGTGCAAGCTGACGTCGACGGACGAGCCGACCTTGCTCGCGGAAATCGAAGCCTTGCCCGCCGATGTGCTGCCTTCCGCACCTTTGTTCCTGCCGTATCTGAGCGGCGAGCGCACGCCGCACAACGATCCGTACGCGCAGGGCGTGTTCTTCGGCATGACGCATGCGACCGATCGCGCGTTGCTCGGCTATTCCGTGCTCGAAGGCGTGACGCTTTCTTTGACCGATGGTCTGGATGCGCTGCAATCGGCGGGCACGCAGGCGCGGGCGTTGTCGATGCTCGGCGGCGGTGCACGCAGCGCGTACTGGGCGCAGATGTTTGCCGATGCGTTCGATACGCCGACGCGCACGCACGGCGGTGGCGAGACCGGGGCGGCGCTCGGCGCGGCGCGGCTCGGGTGGCTCGCGGCGGGCGGCGATCCGGCGACGGTGCTCGCCAAGCCCGAGATCAAGCAGGAGTTCACGCCGAACTCCGAGCGGCATGAGATGTTGCGGCAGCGATTGAAGGGGTTTCGCGAGCTTTATCAGCATGTGAGGCCGTTGTTTGATCCGGCGCGGCCGAGGTTGGCTTGAGCCTGCGCGTGAAAGGTAAAGGATCTGGATGCCGACGGTTTTTCGATACAAGGGTGTACGATTTCACTTCTTCTCCAACGAGGGAAATCCGCGTGAGCCGGTGCACATTCACGCAAGCTGCGCGAACGGCGAAGCCAAATTCTGGCTCGATCCGAACGTGCACGTAGCAAGCAGCGCTGGCTTCGATCGACGTACACTTTCTGAACTGTTGCTGGTGGTAGAAGGTCGTCGTGACGAAATTGTGAGGGCTTGGAATGAGTACTTCGGCTAAAGAGGTTCGCTTCGACGACTACACGATGTGGGTCGAACTTTCGGATGGCCGTACGCTCGGCGTTCCCCTCGCGTGGTTCCCCCGGTTGCTTCACGCCACGCCGGATCAACGGCAGCGATACGAAATCAGCTTCAGTGGCACCGGCCTGCATTGGGAAGATATCGACGAAGATATCTCCGTGGAGGGGCTGCTCGCAGGACGGGGGGATATGACCCATATGCCGCCGCGAGCCGCCTAGCGTTTTTTGTTTCATGCGGGCCGTGTTTTGATTCGTGGTTCTGATTTCAGGCCCGCGATGCCCCAATAAGAACTACAACTTAAGCAGAAGACAAGACACTCGACCACCAGTGCCCAAATCCACCGAAAAACTCGATCTCGCGACGCGCGCAGCATGGCTCTACTACGTCGCCGGCAACACCCAGAACGAGATCGCGGAAAAGCTGCAGATCTCGCGTCCGGTGGCGCAGCGGCTCGTCGCGTTCGCGGTCGAAAAGAACCTGATCCGCGTGCGTGTGGATCATCGCATCGCAGACTGTCTGTCGCTCGCGAAAGCGCTCAGCGACCGCTACGGTCTCGCGATGTGCGAAGTCGTCCCCATCGACGGCGACGCGCCCGAACAGGTCGATCGCAAACTCGCCGTCGCGGGCGCGCAGGTGATGGAGCGCTATCTGCTCGAAGAGAAACCGCTCGTCGTGTCGATCGGCAGCGGGCGCACGTTGAAGGCCTGCGTCGCACAGATCGGGCAGATCGACCGGCCGCAGCATCGCTTCGTCTCGATGGTCGGCGCAATCGCGCAGGACGGATCGTCGAATCGTTACGACGTCGCGCAGCAGCTATCGGAAAAGACCGGCGGCAAGCACTTCATGCTACCCGCGCCGCTCATGGCCGACAGCGAAACCGAACGCGCGCAGTGGGTCAATCACCGGCTGTATCGCATCGTCAGCGAACTCGCGCAGCAGGCGGATGTGGCGTTCGTCGGCATTGGCAACGTGGGCGTGAACTGCCCGCTCCACCAGGACGGCTTCATCACGCGCACGGAAGTCGACGAATTGATGTCGGCGGGCGCCGTGGCCGAATGGCTCGGCCTGCCGATCGATGCGCACGGCAAGCGCGTGACATCGAAAACCGGCGCGCGCGTGACGAGCCTCAAGCTCGATACACCGCCCAAACGCCCGACCATCGGCTTCGCGGGCGGCGAGCGCAAGCGCGAAGCGCTGATCGCTGCGTTGAAGGGGAAATGGTTGTCGGGGCTCGTGACGGATGAGTTGTGCGCGAAAGCCGCGCTCGACGCGTGAATCGTCAGAAGTCGATTTCCGCTTCCACTTCCTGCCCGACCTCCAGCGCGACACCCTCGCCTTTCAGGACGATCGCGTTCTTGCCGAAGGTGAGCGCGCCGTCGAACTGATCGCTGCCGCGATACGCGCTCATCGTGTCGAGCGGCTCGTGCGGCCATGACGGATCGTGCGCGCCCGTGTCCTGATCGATCGATGGAATCGGACAGCGCGTGCAGAGCTTCACGAGCCGCAGTTGCACGTCGCGTCCCGGCACGCGAATCTGCATGTCGCCGACAAAATCCTCTTCGTACGCATCGAGCCCGCCGATCACGAGATTCGGCCGGAAGCGATTGGCCCCGATGCCCGGCGCGCCCTTCACCGACAGACGCGCGTTGAGATCGTCGAGCGATGCCTGGCCGACCACCAGCAGCGGAAACTGATCCGCGAAACGCGTATGCGTGCTGTGCGGCGCGGTCCATTCGTCGCTGACATCGCGACGCGAGGACGGCGAAAACCGCACGAGCAGCGCGGGAATGCCGAGAAACTCGCTGAACCATTGCGCGGCATGTTCGCCGGTGTCGAGTGCAGCGACGGTATCGCGCCATACGGTCGCGCGGATCGGCCGCGCATCGATGAGCGCTTCGGCCGAGAGCGGCGTGCGAAGCGCCGGCATGCCGGGCGCGTCGATGACGAGATCGTCGCCATCGAACGCGGTTTTGATCAGCGCCATGCGCGGATGCGAACGTTGCGTGAACATCGCGCCAGCCGGATCGGTCACCATCCAGTGACGGTCGTATTCGAGACCCGTGTCGAGGAGCATCGCGCGGCGCAGCGAAATGCCGGCGCAGGACTTGATCGGATAGACGAAGAGTTCGTTCAGGACGGGCATGGCGATATCGTGTGGAGTCGGCGCCGGCCATCGAGTGTGGCGGGTCGAAAGAGAGATTATCGCGCGTGTGCGAGTCGTGCAAAAAACAACGGCGCCGCTCTTTCGAACGACGCCGCTCGTGTGCGATCAGTTGAGCATCACGCTGCCGTCGCGTGCTCCCGCAGCCACGCATCGACGATCCTGCGCGTGAACGCCTGCCCTTCCGCATTGAACAGATGGCAATGCTCCGGCGCCGTGCCGAGTTTCAGCTTCTCGCCGCGTGCGTGCTTCTCGAGCGGCGGAATGCGCGAGATCAGCCCGTCCGGCGCGACGTCCGTTTCAGCATAAAGATACGCCGCGTCGCCGAGCGTTTCGACCGTCATCGCCGATGCGGAGATGCCGTAATCGCCCGACCCCGGCGAGGTCGGCTGCAAGTGCTCGGGACGAACGCCGACCGTCACCGCGTCGCCCGGCTTCGCATTGCCGGGCAGCACGCCGACGAGTTGCGTCTCGCCCGTCGCGTACTTCACGAGCACGCCGTCGTTCTGGATCTGCGCGACCGTGCCCGACAGGAAGTTCATTTTCGGCGAGCCGATGAAGCCCGCGACGAAACGGTTCGCCGGCGCGTGATACAGCGTGTTCGGCGTGCCGACCTGCTCGATGTTCCCCGCCGACAGCACGACGATCTTGTCCGCGAGCGTCATCGCCTCGACCTGATCGTGCGTCACATAGATCATCGTCGTCTTGAGGTCGTCGTGCAGGCGCGCGAATTCGAGGCGCATCTTCACGCGCAGCGCGGCGTCGAGGTTCGAGAGCGGCTCGTCGAACAGAAACACCTTCGGCTTGCGCGTGATCGCGCGCCCGATCGCCACGCGCTGTCGCTGGCCGCCGGACAACTGCTTCGGCTTGCGATCGAGCAGATGGTCAATGTGCAGAATCTTCGCGGCGTTCTTCACGGCGGCGTCGATCGCGGGCTTCTTCTCGCCCGCGAGCTTGAGGCCGAACGCCATGTTGTCGTACAGCGTCATGTGCGGATACAGCGCGTACGACTGGAACACCATCGCGATGCCGCGCTTCGCGGGCGCCAATTCGTTGACGCGCGCGTTGTCGATCATCAGGTCGCCGCCGCTGATGTCCTCCAGACCCGCGATCATGCGCATCAACGTCGACTTGCCGCAGCCCGACGGGCCGACGAACACGACGAACTCGCCGTCGTTGATATCGAGGTTGATGTTGCGCATCACCTCGGTTTCTTCATAACGCTTGCTGATGTTGCGAAGTGTCAGGCTAGCCATGGTGTGTGTCTCCAGTCTTCATTAGCGATGCGCCGAGCGCTTGTCGCTATCTGAGTTCGAACGTCGCGTTCTGCAGCCATTGCTCGACGAGCGCAGGCAAGCGCGTCATGTCGTCGAATACCTTGTGCGCGCCCGCTCTTTCGAGCGCGCCGATCTGTCCTTCGGTCGCGTGCCCGCCGCCGATGAAGCCGAGCACCGGCATGCCCGCCGCCTTCGCCGCCGTCACGCCGGTCACGCTGTCTTCGACGACGAGGCAACGCAGCGGATCGATGCGCATCGCGCGCGCCGCCGCGAGATAGACGTCGGGCGCGGGCTTCGGATTCGCGACCATGTCCGCGCAAAAACGCCGCTCGCCGAAGAAGCGCAGGAGGCCCGTGCGTTTCAGCACGGCATCGACATAGGTCGAAAAGCTGTTGCTCGCGCACGCCTTGGTGAACGGCACGGCCGCGAGCGCCTCGGCAATGCCCGGCACCGTCGGCGCCTCGATCGCGGCCACTTCGACGGCGCGCCGGATCGCGACGACCTGATCGTGCGTCAGCGTGCGATTCACCGTGTCGGCGGCGCTCGCGAGCACCGCCTCGATGCGCAGGCCGAGCAGCGGCATCACGACCGGCTCGACATCGACGCCCGGCCACAGCGCCTCCAGCTCGGTGACGAGCATGCGCGCCGCCACCGCTTCGCTGTCGATCAGCACGCCGTCGCAATCGCAGATCAGCAGGCGGTCTTCGAGATTGGCCTCGTGGGATGGAGTGAGGTTCACGCTCGCATCCTCACTTCACCGCGCCAAACGTGAGGCCGCGCACCAGTTGCTTCTGCGAGACCCAGCCGACGATCAGAATCGGCGCGACCGCGAGCAGCGAAGCCGCCGAGAGCTTCGCCCAGAAGAGACCCTCCGGACTCGAATACGATGCGATGAACACCGTCAGCGGCGCCGCGTTCGAACTCGACAGGTTGATGCTCCAGAACGCCTCGTTCCACGACAGGATGATGAGCAACAGACCCGTCGATGCGAGCCCGGGCAATGCCATCGGCATCAGCAGATAGACGATCTCCTGCCACGTCGTCGCGCCGTCGATACGGCCGGCTTCGAGAATGTCCTTCGGCACTTCGTTGAAGTACGTGTAGGCCATCCACACGGCAATCGGCAGGTTGATCAGCGTGTACACGATGATGAGCCCGGACACGGTGTCGAGCAGGCCCGTGTTCTTCCACAGGAGATAGATCGGCACGAGCACGCCGACCGACGGCATCATCTTCGTGGACAGCATCCACAGGAGCACCGACTGCGTCTTCCTGGTCGGGAAAAAGGCCATCGCGTAGGCGCACGGCACGGCGAGGATCAGACAGAGCAGCGTGACGCCCACCGAGATCAGCACCGAGTTCCACGCGAAGCCGAAGTAGTTGCTGCGCGCGAACACCTCGCGGAAGCTATCGAGCGTCGGCGTGAAGAACAACGACGACGAATACGCCTGCTGCTCGGTCTTGAACGCGGTGATCGTCATCCAGAAGATCGGGAAGAACAGCAGGATCGAAAAGAGCCACGCGACGATGCCGGGCACGATGTTCTTCGCGTGACCGAGCGCGGTGGTCCGCGGCGCTCCCGTAACGGTTTGAGTGCTCATGACTCGTACTCCCCTTTGAGGTTCTTCGCGAGCATTCTCACGAGGAAGAACGCGACGATGTTGGCGAGAATGACCGCGAGAATGCCGCCCGCCGATGCGAGACCGACGTCGAACTGCTGCAGGCCGAGTGCGTAGATCAGGTACGACAGGTTGGTCGTCGCGGTGCCGGGGCCACCGCCCGTCGTCGTGTAGATTTCCGCGAAGATCGACAGCAGGAAGATGGTTTCCATCATCACGACCACGGCGACTGCGCGCTTCAGGTGCGGCAGCGTGATGAAGAAGAACATCGCGAACGGACCCGCCCCGTCGATGCGCGCCGCTTCCTTCTGCTCCTGATCGAGCGATTGAATCGCCGTGAATAGAATCAGGAACGCGAACGGCAGCCATTGCCACGCAACGATCACGATCACCGCGAACAGCGGATACTCGGCGAACCAGTCGATCGGCTGCATGCCCATCGAGCGCATCAGGCTGGCGATGAGGCCGTACACCGGATGCAGGATCATGTTCTTCCAGATGAGCGCGGAGACCGTCGGCATCACGAAGAACGGCGCGATCACGAGCAGACGCGCGATGCCCTGACCGATGAACTTGCGATCGAACAGCACGGCGAGCAGCACGCCGCCCACGACCGTGATGACGAGCACCGAAATGATCAGCGTCAGCGTATGGCCGATGGATGGGCCGAACGCCGGATCGGTAATGAGAAACTCGAAATTGTCGAAGCCCGCGAAGCCTTTGACATCGGGGTTCAGCAGGTTATAGCGCGAGAACGAAAACCAGATCGTCATCGCGAGCGGAATGGCCATCCACAGAAAGAGCAGTCCGGTCGATGGCGAGATCAGCCATCGCACCGACTTCGCACGCCGCTTGTCGCGTTCGGCGGCGGACTCCTCCAGATGATGATCGGTGATGGGGGGATTCAGTTGACTCATCGTTTCACCTCTCGATGATGATGCTGGCGGGCCGCATCAGGCGACGCGGCCCGTGTGCTGCGGAAGATTTACTTCTGATAGCCCGCCTGCTTCACGGCGCGATCCGCGGCGGCATTCGCGGCCTTCAACGCGTTGTCGACGCTCGTCTGACCCGCGACGACACCCGCGATCGACTGGCCGACCACCGTGCCGAAGGACTGGAACTCCGGAATGCCGACGAACTGGATGCCGCTATACGGCACCTTGTGCAGCGTCGCGTCGTTCGGGTCCGCGGTTTCGATCGCCTTCAGCACGAAGTCGCCGAACGGCGCGGCCTGTTTGTACTCGGGGCGCGCGTAGGTCGATTTGCGCGTACCCGGCGGCACCGACGCCCAGCCTTCGTCCTTGCCGACCATCTCGATGTATTCCTTCGACGTCGCCCACGCGGCGAATTTCTTCGCGGCGTCCTGCTGCTTCGACGTCTTCGGGATCGCAAGCGACCACGACCACAGCCAGTGCGAGCCCTTCGGCGTGACGGCGATCGGCGCGGCCGCGAAGCCGATCTTGTCCGACACCTGCGACTGCGACTTGTTGTAGAGCATGCCCGCGGCGACCGTTGCGTCGATCCACATCGCGCACTTGCCCGACGACATCAGCGTGAGGTTCTCGTTGAAGCCGTTCGAGCTCGCTCCCGGCGGCCCGTCGTTCTTCAGCAGGTCCGCGTAGAAACCCACGGCCTTCTTCCATTCGGGCGTGTCGAGCTGCGCCTGCCACTTCTCGTTGAACCATTCGCCGCCGAACGTGTTCACGACCGTCGACACGAACGCCATGTTCTCGCCCCAGCCCGCCTTGCCGCGCAGGCAGATGCCGTACTGGCCTTTGGACTTGTCGGTGAGCTTGTCGGCGAACTGCTTGATCTGGTCGTAGGTCGGCTGGTCGGGCATCTTCAGGCCGGCTGCCTGGAACAGATCCTTGCGGTAGTACGTCATCGAGCTTTCGACGTAGAACGGCAGCGCATAGAGCACGCCGCCCGACGAGAGGCCGTCGCGCGCGGTCTTCACGACATCGTCGAGATCGTAGTTGGCGGGCAGGCCTGTCATGGGCGAGAGCCAGCCGCGCTTGCCCCATTGCGGGGCCTCGTACGTGCCGATGGTGATCACGTCGAACTGGCCGCTGTTGGTGGTGATGTCGGTCGTCGCGCGCTGGCGCAGCACGTTTTCTTCGAGAATCACCCATTTGAGCTGGATGTCCGGATTGGCCTTCTCGAAGGCAGGGGCGAGCTTCTTCAGCTCGATCATGTCCGGGTTGTTCAACGTCGCGATCGTGATGGTGGTCGCAGCATGCGCCGACAGCGGCACGAGCGCGGCCGCGGCCAGCGCGGCCGTGAGCGCCCCGGTCACGAACGGGGCGCGACGCGCGCGCGGTTGTGCTCGAACGATGCGTTGAGTGCGTTTCATATGGGTTCGTCTCCTTTTTGTTTGCACGGGCACAGCGGACAGTCGATGCATGACCGCAAACGCCGTGTATGCCGCTGCCTGCTTTTGAGGGTGCGCGATCGGGGATCGCGTGTTGCCGGGTTATTCCTTGCCGCGCCTGCCTTCGTTACCCTGGCGCCTTCGACTCGACGCCGTTTCACTATAGACGGTGCTTCCCGCGCTTCAAGCCGCGTCAACTCATCCAGTTGCCGCCATCGACGTTGATCGTCTGCGCGGTGATGTAATCCGAATCCGCTGACGCCAGAAAGAGCGCCGCGCCTGTCAGGTCCGCGGGCAAGCCCATGCGTCCGAGCGGCACTTCCTCGCCGACGAGCCGCTTCTTCTCGCCGAGCGGACGGTTCTCGTAGCGCGCGAAGAGCGCGTCGACTTCCTTCCACATCGGTGTATCGACGACGCCGGGCGCGATGCCGTTCACGTTGATGCGCTCTTTCGCAAGCGCGAGCGCCGCCGATTGCGTATAGCTGATGACCGCCGCCTTGGTCGCGCAGTAGTGCGACACGAGCGCTTCGCCGCGCCGTCCCGCTTGCGACGACATGTTGATGATCTTGCCGCCGCGGCCCTGCTCGACCATGCGTTTCGCGACCGCCTGCATGAGAAAGAACATGCCCTTGACGTTGACCGCGAAGAGGCGGTCATAGACGTCCCAGGATTCATCGAGGATCGGGCGCATGTCGAAGAGCGCCGCGTTGTTGAAGAGGATGTCGATGCCGCCGAAACGCTCGACGCTGCGCGCCACGATGCGTTCTATGTCTTCGCGCTGTGTGACGTCGGCCTTGAGCGCGAGCACGCGCGCGGAGACATCCGCGAAGCGCTGGGCCATGTCGTGCTCGTCTTTCACGTCGACGACGACGACCTGCGCACCTTCCTCCAGATAGCGCCGCGCGACCGCCTCGCCGATGCCGCTCGCCGCACCCGTGATGATCGCGACCTTGTCTTTCAGTCTCACCGATGTCTCCGATTCTTCGAATCGTCACTCGCGTGAGCGAACGCTCTGCGAATGAACAATTGCTCTCTGTTTGATCGAATGATCGGCGCTGCGCGTGATCGTGTCAAGGCATCGGCACAGGTTTCGATGTTGCGACGCGCAAACGGCCGGTAACGGTCGGGAAAACCCTTTTGGTGTGTGGCGGGGAAGCAATCGGCGTACCGCGTTGGAAGGAGCAGCTAACGCTTTGAAATCAAATATTCATTATCTGCCAATTATTTTCATATTATCGCTCAGGCTAAATATCGATCAAATGCGATTAGGAAATGCCGCTTAAAAATAAGCTTTTTGGCAGCATACTCATCTTGGAATTAATCCAATCCGCAGAAATGGTCTCGGCCTCGTGCAAATACAAAATTTTGCAAGCCAAAACTACTTTTCGACGTAGTGAGTCATGCTTTAATTAACTGCACCAAACGCATGCGATGTGAAACGCCTCATCGACATGCCATCAAAAAAGCCTTATTAGAGCGTTCTAGAGAGCCAAAATGAGACATTCCATGCTGATTGACGTCGGCAATACCCGGGGGCACACGGGCAATCAGGCGAACGCAAGAAATTATTTTCCAATGCATTCGCGCTGAGGCTACATGACCTATAGAGGAATCGGGCAACCCTGTTGATTCGGGCGTGCACCACAGTTACGACACTCGCGTCGTCGACATCGACTGAGTTCTGCTGCCTCTCGTAGGCTCGCCAGCGGTTATCGCTTTAAATTCGCAGCCGATTCTGTTCGACAGGTGAATGACGCTAAGTAATGCTCAAGTTATTCCCTCATCAACGATCATAACCGCGCTTCTATAACGACTTGTTCCGCGTGCAAGCGCTCAACTAACTAATATCATGACGTTCTCGTTTGTCGCCACTCCCAATGCGGCCCGGCCGCTTACGGCTTCTCTCGCGGATTTACGTTGCCAAGGAGATTTGCTCGAGATTTCAGGCTGGCAATTCTGGTTTAAAAAATGGAGCGGCACTCATCAATCGGAGATTATGCATGTCGAAAATAATCAGACTCACGTACTTATCGGCCGACCCACCAACGCGGATGAATTGCGCTCGCTTGCGAACCTGGTGACGGCAGAAGCGCTATCGGCGAACGTGGTTCAGTTGCTTGTAATCCTTGTCGAAGCCTACGGCGACGCTATTCTTTCGCTGGTCGAAGGCCCCTTCACCCTCCTGACTTTCGGGCCTCGGGGCAAACTGACGGTCGCCACGGACGCACTCGGCCTGCAACCCGTTCACGTCGTGCGCGGCCGCGCCTTGTGGGTGACGTCCGAACTCAAGAATGTCGGTTTATGCGGGCCTGGCGAATTCGACTTCCTGCCCGAGAATGAGGTCATCGCGCACGACGACCGGGCGGACACGTTTCTGCCAATTCGCAACGCGGAACGCATCCGCGCAGGGTCCGTCTGCTCATTCGGTTTCGACGCACGTGGTCATTCGATCATCAACGCACGCCAATATCTGACGCTAAGGCTCGCGACACCCCAGCGCATCAAACGCGAACACGCGCGACAGCTGACCTATTCTCTGCTTTCCGGTTCGGTGAGGCACGTTACGGGTGCCAGCGGGCCGGTTTCGATTCCCCTCTCGGGCGGCTTGGACTCGAGCATGGTCACGGCCATCGCCACACGCCATCGACCGGACATCGGCACGTTCGCGATCGGAAGCGGAACCAGCAACGAATTTCCGTTTGCGCAGACGGTCGCGCGTCACGTCGCCACCACGCATCGCGAGTTGACCTTTGGAGACGATGCAATTCTCCGGGGCGCCCACGAAGCCATCTACTACAACGAGATATTCGACGGTTTGTCGGCCGAGATCCAGGCCAGTCTCCTGTGCCTGTACCGGTCGCTGGAAGGCACGGGCGGCCGGGTCGTCACAGGCTACGGCTCCGATCTGCTGTTCGGCGGCGTACTCAAGGCCGGAAGCGCGCCCAATGACGCGAACGCCGAACTATGGCGGCAGATCTACCGGACCCGCTGGACGGGTGAGTTTTCGCAATTCGGGGCCAATCGATACGGGCTCGAGGTGCACCACCCGTTCTGGACGACGCGTCTCATGACATTCGCGCTCAATCTCGCGCCGGAAATGAAGATCTCGGACGACGAAGTCAAGGTCATGCTGCGCGAATGCGCCGCCGAGAACGCACTGCTTCCTGACGAGATCGTCTGGCGACGCAAGATCGGAATCCATGAAGGGTCTTCGGTCAACAGCATCTTCGCGGCTCACATCGGCGTCGACACCACCGACTACGCCGCAAAGACGAAATACACCTATCGAAAGTACCGGGCCTATCTGTCCGGCGAAGAATCGCTGCCCAACGCAGATTCGCACACGCATTAACGGCATTTCAACAGGAGAAGGCCGATGTCGCTGGTCGTAGAAACCGACGTACGAGCAGTCCGCGTCGTGACGCTGAATCACTCAAGCCGAATGAATCCCTTCAGCGCGGAACTCGAAAACAGCATCAAGAGTGCGCTCGCACGAGCGAATACGGACCCGTCTGTTAGCGCTGTCGTCGTGACGGGCGGTCCGGACCGCTCCTTCAGTGCAGGCGGTGACTTCAACGAAGTCAAACTAATGAAGGGCGGCGTCGAAGTCGATCGCTGGATCGATAGAATCACCGACCTGTATTCGAGTGTGCTGCTTGTCGACAAACCCACCGTCGCAGCAATCGATGGTTACGCCATCGGCATGGGATTTCAGTTCGCGTTGATGTTCGACTGGCGGCAAGCCGCCACGTCGGCGGAGTTCCGCATGCCGGAGTTGCGGCACGGTATTGGCTGTTCGGTTGGCGCGGCGATCCTGCGGCACGCCATTGGCTACGTGGCTATGCAGGAAATCGTGTTCGCTTGCGAATCAATTGATGTGGAAAAAGCCATGACATATGGCATCGTCAACCGGCTGTCGACACCGGAACAATTGCTGCGCGACGCCATAGCTCGGGCAGAAGAGTTGGCAGCCTATCCGCAGGTGCCCTATCGAGCGACCAAGCAGACCATCGTGCAAAGCATGCGCGACGTGCTGCTGCAGTCCGCCGCTGCATCCAAACGCGTTCATAAGGCCGCCTTCGCGGCGCGTAGCCCGCATGCACATTTCGCGCGAGTGCTCGGTGAAAACGACGTGAGCGTGGGTGCCTGATGAAAGACCGTGATTTCGTTTCGCTGCCATTGAACGGCGTCTCGCCGACGCCGCGCGGCTTCAGAACATTCGTCGCCTCCGCTGGTATCAAGGACGCGTCGCGCGACGTCGCCGTCATGTTCTGCGATGTCCCTTGCACAGTGGCCGGCGTCTATACCAGGAATCACTTTGCCAGTCCGGCGGTGCGAGCGTCGCGTAAGCAACTGGTTCATGGCTCGGCGCGCGCGCTGCTCGTCGTTTCCAAAAACGCCAACGTCGCGACTGGCCCGCAGGGCGTGGCAGACCTGGAGGCACTTGTTCGGCGTTTGTCCGAACAACTCGCCGTTGCGCCCGATGAAGTGCAATGCGCGGCGACCGGCGTCATCGGAAGGCGATTGCCTGTCGACAGGATTGCGCAGGTACTGCCGTCCGATCGGGATCAAATGACAGCGCCAGCGGACTTTCGCGCCTTTGCCGAAACGATCATGACCACCGACACGACCGCAAAGGCGGTTTGCATTCCGGTCGGGAACAGCGTGCTCGTCGGAATTGCGAAGGGCGTCGGCATGATCGAGCCGGACATGGCGACGCTACTCGTGTACTTCTTTACCGACGCGGCGATCGCTCAACCCGCGTTGCAGTCGACTCTTGTCGCGGTCATGGACAAAACGTTCAACTGCATCACGGTCGATTCGGATACGTCGACGAGCGACAGTTGCGCGATCTTCGCCAACGGACTTGCCGGTCCGGTCGACCCGTATGCCTTCACGGAGGCACTGCTCGATGCGGCGTCGCACCTCGCGATGATGGTCATGGGCGACGGTGAGGGCGTCACAAAGATCTTCAAGGTGATCGTCGAACATGGGGAATCGGATGCTGTCGCCAAGGCGGTGGCCAAGTCAATCGCCAACTCTCCGCTTGTCAAAACCGCCATTCACGGCAACGACCCCAACTGGGGCAGAGTCGCGATGGCCATCGGCAAATGTAATCGCTCATACCTCATCGATCCGGAGCGCACGCGCATTTCGATCTGCGGCATCAGTGTCTATCCGTCGTCAGGCGAAGAGCGTGTTCGGGCTGTACGCGACGCCATGAAAGCCTCGCGCTACCTCGATATCCACGTGGACCTCGCCGTCGGAAGTGGTCGCGCCGAGGTGCTGGGATGCGATCTGTCGCCCGCATATGTCGAGTTGAACAGCCACTACACCACGTAGTTGCGGTTGCTCATCCGCGACCACGGCGGCGCAGCGTCGCGGTCGATGGAATTCTACCGAAGTACTTTTTCGCCTCAATAAAGGAGAAGCAAATGGATAGACGTGTACGTCTTTACGAAAAGGAATCGCTGTTGCCTTCGGGATTCGGTGCGTTGATGAACCGGGACGCCTTTCTCGGTGCCGATCCCCGGGACATCAAGGAGATCCTGAAAGAAAAGGGATTTGCGCTGATCAGGGGTCTCGACCTTCAAAAGCAGGATTTCCTGAAGCTGTATTCGGCTTACGGCAATATCATCGCGTACGTGAATGAGCGTGAAAAGGTCGGCTACGGCTATCGGGACACCCTCGAGCTCGACGGCGACAAGAAGAAGATCGTCACCGGACGCGGTCAGTTGCCTTACCACGCGGACGGCGGTCTGCTGCTGAGTCAGGTCGATCTTGTCTTCCTCTATGGCGCACGCATCAAGAATATGAAATTCCGCGGCGCGACACTCGTGACGGATCACGTTCTCGCCGTGGAGGAGATGCCGACCCACCTGCGCGACGTACTCGAAAACGAGACGTTCGAAGTGCGCGTGACCGAGCGTGGCTACTACGTAGACGTTTCGCCGGATGGGTGGTTCAAGGTGCCAGTCTTTACCGACCTTGGATGGGTGAGGAAGATGCTGCTTTATTTCCCCTTCGACGAGGGCCAACCGGCGAGCTGGGAACCGCGCATCGTCGGATTCTCGACGTATGAAACGCAGAAGTTTTTCACTGAGTTGTCGAACTTCTTCAAAAATCCGCGTTATACCTACACACACTACTGGACAGAAGGTGATTTGCTGATCGCCGACAACCGTCGAAGCATTCACGAACGTGAGGAGTTCAACGATCCGGCCATTGAACGCGTCCTATGGCGCGGACAAACGGCAGAGACGGCCACGGGCGGACCGGTTCGCGACGTCGCTCTCGGTTAAGGGTCTGTCTGGTCTGACGCGTTAAGCATTCAATCCCCCACCTGCAGCGTTCATCCCGTTTGGATGCAACGCTGCATTATTTTGTCATCCGAAGTATATTTTCGCCTTGCATTCGACAATCCGGTGCATGTTGCCTGATAGGCTACGTTCACGCGGAGACTCGTCAGTCTGGAGGAGACTGTGGAAACAATCAGCTTCACCGAGAATCTCGTTCACGTCGAACATCCTTCTTCGAAGGTCGTTCAGTTGACGCTGGATGGCTCCACCCCCGCCAACTTCCTGGATATCGATGCACGCCTGAGAACCGTCCGCGCAATCGAGGCTGCAAGCCGCGATTCCGACGTTTCGTCACTGATCCTTTCAGGTCCCGACGGGGCGTCGTTCTGCGGCGGCGGAGACATCCGCGATGTCTGCAGGATCCGCTGCGAAGCCGATATTGACGCCTGGCTGGACAGCATCATCACGCTCTTCCTTGCGCTGCTGAATTGTCCGAAACCCATCGTCGCGGCCGCTCAAGGCGAGGTTAAAGGGCAAGGCCTGCAGCTTGCTCTGCTCTGCGACGTTCGAGTCGCCGCATACGGCGCGCGTTTCGGTGAACCGGAACTCACGCACGGCTCGGGGTGTGCGGTAGGCGCGACTATTCTTAGACACTTTGCCTCGTACGGCGTGGCCACCGAAATGATCTACGGCTGCCGGGAAATTGGCGCGATTACCGCAATGCAGTACAACCTTATCAATTCGGCAGTGCGTGACCAGGATCTAACGTCCACAGCGCTGCACTGGGCGCAGCGGCTCGCCGGCTATTCGCCACAGGCGTTCGTGCACACGAAGCGCATCGTCGCGCGCAACATGATCGAAGAGCTGAAGTCATGTCTTCCAGCGGCCCGGCACATGTACCGGAAGCTTTTCGTCGCAGACTTGAAATGATTCGCTCGCCCGCGTCAAACCTGACCTCGATCTTGCGCACGTTACTGCACGCCGTGCTCTGCTTGATGCTTCTGAACTTGCGCCAGGAAGCCTTGGCTCGACCGGCCTCATGTGCGTCCGAAAGTGGGGTACCGCAAAACATCGTCACTTGGACTGACATCGAAAACGCGGTCGCGTTTCGCTCCAACGAGAAAAGGCCGCGCACTGACAGCGACGCTGCTCCGCATGAAGAGCAGACGGATCGACCGATGACGAACGACGTGCGATTCGATATCGGAGCGGCATACCTGACAGGCAAGCGCGCCGCCAAAGATTCGACGAGAGCATTCGCCTGGTTCCTGAGCGCCGCCGAACATGGTGACGTGGAAGCCGCGATGATCGTTGCCTATCTGTATGCGAACGGATCCGGCACATCCGTGAATTGCCGGGAGGCAATCAAATGGTTGTGCCAAGCAGGCAACAGCGGCATCGAGGAAGTCAAGTACGCGATGGGAAATCGCTGCTCTTCCGCCACAGAACGATATATCGTTCACCTTCCAGTAATTGAGGATTCCGAAAAATGAAATTCTGGCTCAAGGCGCTGTTGCTTGCGGTCGCATTCATCGCCCTATCGAAACATGCTGGCGCTGCACCTTCGACGTCGACCGCGCAATCGATCAGGACGGTTCAATCGTCGCATCCGTCCTATGTCGCGCGCGTCGCACACGGGCGGCTCATCTCGATCAGTTTGCAACCTCAGGAGTTGAAGCTCGATATGAATGTCGCCAACTCGATCGCTTCCGAAACTGGCGACTTCAAGCCGGCCCGCTACTCCTTTCCCAGTGCTCAGGTTCCGCAGACGCTACTGTCGCACCTGACCGAAATTTATGCTTATGCCCGCCGCCGGGACGTGCCTATCGTTTCCTCGGGTGGGGACTGGGTAGTCGCGGAATACTTTCTGGCCGGCTCGCACATACCGGTGTCCCGCTTCGAACTGCTGGGCAAACGGGTCCGCCGGCAGGAGCAACTGGATCGAACCGGAAGGACCGTGAGGACCATTATTGTCGGCTGGACGCGAGCCTCCGCCATGCACGATGACGAAAGCTCCGACGTATCCACGCTCGACGAGCATCCCGTATGGATGCGCGTATTCAAAGTGCAGCCAGGGGGAGGAAAACAGCTCGTCGCACTGGCATGGCGGAAGACGCGCTTTTCGAGCACGCCGGATACCTACGACGCGCCGAAAGACAACGAACTCGCTTACGGATTGCCCAACGGGGTCGTGAAGTGGCGAACCATGGAGGAATTTGCTCGGGCTGAGCATATCGATCTCGATGCCAGGAGCCTCGATGGCAATCCGCGTCGACAGCAAGCTCGCATGTGATGTGTCGACACATGAGCCTGCTTCCTCGCGTTCCGACGCTCCGGCTGGTGGTGCTTTCAGCGCTGTTCGTTGCACGCACGGCACTTGCGAACCCTGCAGTCGAACGATCGTCTCCGGAGCGCGCATCGCTATCGTCGATGCCCGATCATTATTACGTCGGTCGGAAGGACGATGCGTTCGAGTATGCGAAAGTGCCCGCGGACAAAGGCGAAACCCAAGACCTAGTTCTGGTCTGGTACATGGGCACGAACAAGGACGGGGAACCGATCGTCCGATATCAGGATGGCGCGAGCAGCGGAACATTGAGTTGCTTTGACAACTGTCAGTTTGTCCGTGGCGCGACCTTGGTCGGACACAGGCTCGTACAAACTGGCCGCATTCGCGTCACAAACGACCCGCTTATCTACGCGATCATGCACGACGCACGTGCCGGCAGGCTGTTCTCACCTTTGAAATGAAGCAAGCAGGATGAAGACCGCAAAAATGAGATGGTGCTTGTCGTTGGTATTCCTTTTGTCATTTCTGACATCGTCCGGGGGCATGGCTGCCTGCATTCGCGGCTTAGATAGAGATCTCGTGTTGCAAGGCGATGTGGCGATCAACCGAAAAACCGGCCTGACCTGGAAACGATGTGCTGTCGGCAGGAAATGGAGGAAAGACGGGCAACAATGCACGGGCCGGCCAACAGGTTTGAGTCAGAACGAGGCGCGGCAGGCGGCGCAACGGGCAGGTCCAGGATGGCGCATACCCACCGGCCGTGAACTGGGCACGCTTCGCATGCACACATGCAACGGTCCCAAGATCGATACCAGAGCGTTTCCCGGTATCGCGCTGTCCGACTTCGGCGAAGGCGCAAATTTCTGGACCTCGACAGCAGCCATGCCGGGCACGTTTTATTACTTCAATTTCACTGACGGTTCCGTTGATTTTCATAGCGCGGGCTTCGGGCTTTCGGTAATTTTGGTGCGGAGCTCGGAGACGGATTTACGGTAAGCGCATGACTGCATCTTCCAGAGGGAGTGACATCCCGCCACGCTCGCGGCGGATGCGCAGTGCACGTCGCTCGCGCTTTTGACCGAAGCCCTATCGAATCTCGCGGCCACTCCTCACCATGCAGTCATTGGCGCGAACGTTCGGGCAGCGCTAGAGCTTTTTCCATGACATTCAGATCCAGTGCGAAGTCGATCAACAGCCTATGCCCCGATATGATATATTGTATCTATCCAACTTTTGCCGATCTATGCCGTCGTGCGCGTCTAGGGCACACCCGTCCTCAGACATGCCACACTCGGCGGCCGACATGACATGACCGCATCCGTCGAAACCATGCTTGCCCGCGCCGAAGTGCTCGCCGTCGAGCGCGGCGTCGCGCTCACGCCGCTGCGCCGCCAGGTCTACGAACTCGTGCTGAAGGCGCACAGGCCTATCGGCGCCTACGACCTCATCGACGCGATGGAGCCGCAGCGCGGCGCGCGCGTGCCGCCGACCACCGTGTATCGCGCGCTGGATTTTCTCGTCGAGAACGGCTTCGTGCATCGCATCGAATCGAAGAACGCGTTCATCGCGTGTTGCGACGCCGGCAAGCCGCACGAGAGCCAGTTCCTCATCTGCGACGAATGCGGCGAGACGCTCGAAATCCAGGGCCGCGAACTCGCTTCGTCGCTGTCCGCGAGTCCGCCCGCGCATGGCTTTCAGGTGCATCACCAGGTCGTCGAACTGAGCGGACTCTGCGCCGATTGCCAGAGAAAGCATCGCGGCGCATGAGTCGCGTCACGTCGAGAACAACTCAGCCAGAAAGGAAATCGATGAAATTCGCGCACGTCCTGACCTGCTTCGCCATCGCGCTCGGCTTGTGCAACACGGCATCGGCACAGACCGCGCGCGTGCCGGTCGTCGCGGCGGAGAACTTCTACGGCGACATCATCCGCCAGCTCGGCGGCGATCACGTGCAGGTGACGAGCATCCTCAGCAATCCGGACGAAGACCCGCATCTCTTCGAAGCGAGCCCGAAGACCGCGCGCGCGTTGCAGCACGCGGCGCTCGTCGTCTACAACGGCGCGGACTACGATCCGTGGATGGACAAGCTGCTCGCCGCATCGAAGAGCAATGAGAAGCGCACGGTGATCGTCGCGGCGAAGCTCGTCGGCAAGAAGTCCGGCGACAATCCGCACCTCTGGTACGACCCGTCGACGATGCCTGCGGTCGCGAAGGCGGTGAGCGCGTATCTCGTGAGCGCCGACCCTTCGCACAAGAGCGACTACGACGCACGCCTCGCGACCTTTCTCGATTCGATGAAGCCGATCGACGCGAGCGTCGCGCAACTGAAGTCGCGCTTCAAGGGCGTTCCCGTCACCGCGACCGAGCCGGTGTTCGGCTACATGGCCGATGCCATCGGCTTCGAGATGCGCAACCTGCGCTTCCAGATGGCGTCGATGAACGAGACCGAGCCGAGCCCCGCCGATATCGCCGCATTCGAAAAGGATCTGCGCGAGCGCCGCGTGCACGTGCTCATCTACAACAGCCAGGCGACCGGCGCGCTGACGAAGCGCATGCTCAACATCGCGAAGGACGCGCATGTGCCGAGCATCAGCGTGACTGAGACCCTGCCCGCCAAACTGACGTATCAGCAATGGATGCAGTCGCAACTCGACACGCTGTCGGGCGCGCTGCAAGGATGGCAACGATGAACGCCGCCGCAACGCCGCAAGCCGCGCTCGAAGTCGATCGCGTGACGCTCGCGCTCGGCGGGCGCGAGATTCTCAACGACACGAGCTTCACTGTTCGCAATGGCGAGTTCATCGGCGTGCTCGGGCCGAACGGCGCGGGCAAGACCACGCTGATGCGCGCGCTGCTCGGGCTCGTGCCGCTGAAGAGTGGGACGATCCGCGTGAACGGAGAAGCGGTCGAGCGCGGCAATCCGTCGATCGGCTATATGCCGCAGATTCGCACCGGACTCGCCAACCGGCGCGTGCTGGGCCGCGATTTCGTCGCGATGGCCGCCGACGGACATCACTGGGGCCTGCCGCATCGCAACGCGCGCATCCGCGCCGACGTCGAGCGCGTGCTCGAACTCGTCGGCGCGCATCAACTGGCTTCGCGTCCGTTGTCGGAACTGTCGGGCGGCGAGCGCCAGCGTCTGTTGCTCGCGCAATGTCTGCTCGGCAATCCGCGTCTGCTCTTGCTCGACGAGCCGCTCATCAGTCTCGATCCGCGTCATCAGACGGGTGTCGTGGAACTCGTGCGGCGCGTTCAGCGCGAACTGAACATCACCGTGCTGTTTTCGGCGCACGAACTCAATCCGCTATTGAATTCGCTCGACCGCGTGCTGTATCTCGGCAGCGGGCGCGCCGCGCTCGGTACCGTCGATGAAGTCATCTCGAAGCCCGTGTTGTCGCGGCTGTACGGGTCGCCTATCGACGTGATGCGCGTGAATGGGCGCATCTTCGTGATGTCGGGCGATGTCGAGATCGACAAGCTCGATCACGCGCACGAGGAAGGCGAGGAGCATGAACACGAACACGAGCATGACCACGGCC
Source organism: Caballeronia sp. S22 (assembly GCF_964261745.1). Classification (NCBI taxonomy): domain Bacteria; kingdom Pseudomonadati; phylum Pseudomonadota; class Betaproteobacteria; order Burkholderiales; family Burkholderiaceae; genus Caballeronia; species Caballeronia sp. S22. Next base: position 2,721,453 of record NZ_OZ180035.1, read on the forward strand.
ATGCACACGATCACGGTCACAGCCACGCCAAGTAGAAAGCACAATGTTCGAATATGACTTCATGGTGAATGCATTCGCGGCGTCGGGGATCGTCGCGGTGCTTTCGGGGATCGTCGGGTATTTTCTCGTGCTGCGCGGGCAGACCTTCGCGGGTCACGCGCTGTCGCACGTCGGCTTTACCGGCGCGACGGGTGCGGTGCTGCTCGGCATGTCGCCGCTTTGGGGAATGGTGGGCTTCACGCTCGCGGCCGGCGTCGGCATGGGCGCGCTCGGCGAACGCCTCTCGGGCCGCGATGTGGCGATCGGCGTGATTCTTTCGCTATCGCTTGGCTTCGGCTTGTTGTTTCTGCACTTCTTCACCGCGTATGCGACGCAGGCCACGGCTTTGCTCTTCGGCAACGTGCTCGGTGTTAGCCATGAGACGCTGATCGTGCTGGCTGGTCTTGCCATCGTGAGTCTTGGGGCGCTCGGCTTCATCATGCGGCCCTTGCTGTTTGCGTCGCTGCAGCCGGAGCTTGCGGAGGCCAAAGGCGTGTCGTTGCGGCTCGTCTCGGTGCTGTTTCTCGCGATCACCGCGCTCGCGGTCGCGGCTTGTACGCAGATCGTGGGCGTGCTTTTGGTGTTTGCGTTGATGGTCGGGCCGGCGGCCGCAGCGCAGAATGTGACGACGCGGTTGTCGTCGGGGTTGGTGCTCGCGGCCGTGTTTGCGCTCGGGCAGGCGTGGGTTGGGCTCACGCTCGCGTATTACACCGACTGGCCGACGAGCTTCTGGATCACGATGCTTGCTGCGATCGTTTATGGCGGTAGTCTGGTGGGGCGGCGGGGGCATTGAGGGGTTTGTTTTTGTTGTCGCCGGATCCCGTTTTCGTGTTGGTTTATTAGCACTGCCCCTGTGCGGGGCGGCAGTCACTTTCTTTGCTGCTGCAAAGAAAGTAACCAAAGAAACAGCTTTCCCCAGCCTAAGCACTTCACACCGGCCGCGGCACAGGCGATTGGCCTAATGGCCCGGCAGTAGCGAGTGCCCTCGTAGGTCTCGCGGGGCTTGGATCGCGCACGGTCTGACTCATCGCGCCGCGTGCTTCATTGGTTCAGCACCAAATAGCTCCAGCCCGCTTCGCGGCCGATGGGTCAATCGGGTGCGCGCGCTTCTTCTTCGATGGTTTCCCTCGCATACCCAACGGCAGCGCGTAGCGCTGTGCCGAAGCTCTTTCGTGCTGAACCAGCGCCCTAACACCACTAGCTTGTGTAGTGGTCTAGCAATCTTGGACACTTCGAAAGGTAGACTTTGATCGACCAGCGAGGTGTCAAATGGGCAGAAGAGAATTTTCAGAGGAATTCAAGCGCGAGGCAGTGGCGCTTGTGCTGGAGCAGGGCTACACGGTGACGAAGGCGGCGAAGGCGCTGGGCATTGGAGGGACGGCGTTGCGGCGCTGGATCGGCAATCGCCGGCCGGTTGCGGGTGCACCGGTGAGCGCAGCCGAGGGCGGCAGCGCTGAACAGCTAAGGGTTCGAGCACTTGAGAAACGAGTGGCGGAGCTCGAACGGGAGCGCGACATTCTAAAAAAATCCACGGCCTTCTTTGTCAAGGAACTGGACCGCGATTCGAAGTGATCCGGCAGGCAGAGAAGGCATATCCGACAGCGACGCTGTGTCGTGTAGTCGGCGTGGCGCGCAGCAGTTACTACGCATGGAAGGCACGGCAGGGCAAGGCACGTCCGGTACGTACGGGGCTGGTGCGCGAGGTGCAGGCGATTCATGCGCAGATGCGGCAAAGCTATGGCAGTCGGCGCATATCGCAGGAAATGAAGCGTCGGGGCCATGCGGTGGGACGCGAGCGTGCGCGTCGCCTCATGCGCGAAGGCGGTGTGCAGGCGCGGGTACGTCGCACGCATCGTTATGTGAAGCGCACGCAAGCATCGGCGATTGCGCAAAACCGGCTCGATCGGGCATTCACCGTGACGGTTCCAAACCGGTTCTGGGCGGGCGACGTGACGTATATCTGGACGCAGCAGGGCTGGATGTATCTGGCTGTGGTGATCGATCTGTATTCCCGGCGTGTAGTCGGCTGGGCGACCTCGGGTTCCTGTGACACGTTCTTGGTGATTGGCGCGTTACAGGTCGCATTCAAACGCGGCGTACCGAACCGGGATTGATGTTCCACTCGGACCAAGGAAGCAACTATGCGAGTTTGACGTTCCAGCAGTTTCTTAAGGAGCACGAGATCGTGCAGAGCATGAGCCGCAGAGGAAACTGTTGGGACAACGCCGTCGTCGAGCGCTTCTTCTGTACGCTCAAAGGAGAATGCATCGGCGAGCACGCATACCGTGATCACGCCGAGGCTCGCGCCGATGTGCTGACTTACATCTTGATGTACTACAACCAGGAACGCTTGCACTCGGCCGCGCGTCACATGCCGCCGGCCGAGTTCGAGGATTTAAAGGTGGAAACTGCGTAATCGGTGTCCAAGAATACTGAACCACTACACCCCCGCCCCGGGGAGGGGCAGAGCTAATAGACCACCGCGAAACCGGGATTCCACGAAAGCGAAAGCGAAGGCAAGACCAAAAGACTCAACGACACAAAACCCGCGCATGATGCGCGACATGTTCCCCGACGAAAGTCGAAATAAAGAAATACCCGTGGTCATACCCTTCATGACGCCGCACGATCACCTCGTGCCCCGCCCCCAGCGCATTGCGCTCCAACACCTCCGGATGCAACTGCTCGGCAAGAAACTGATCCGCCAATCCCTGATCGACGAGAATACCGCCTTCGAACCGCGCCGCGGCATCCCCCTTGATGAGTTCGCTCGCATCGTAGTGCTTCCACGCTTCGCGATCGTCGCCGAGATAGCCCGAGAACGCCTTCACGCCCCACGGGCACTGCGAAGGCGCCGCGATCGGCGCGAACGCCGACACCGACCTGTACAGATCAGGATTGCGCAACGCGAGCACAAGCGCGCCATGACCGCCCATCGAATGCCCGAAGATGCCGATGCGATCCTCGCGAACCGGCAACTCGGCGAGCACCGTCTCGCGCAATTCCTGCGTCACATACGAGTACATCCGATAACGCCGCGCCCAAGGCTCGCGCGTCGCATCGACATAAAAGCCCGCCCCGACGCCGAAATCCCACGCATCTTTCTCGCCCGCAATATCCGCCCCGCGAGGCGAAGTATCCGGCGAGATCAACGCGATACCGTGTTCCGCCGCATAACGCTGCGCGCCCGCCTTGATCGGAAACGTCTCTTCCGTGCAGGTGAGGCCGGCGAGATAAAACAGCGCCGGCACCTTTCCGGACGACGCCCGCGCAGGCAAAAAGACGGAGAAACGCATCGGCAAGCCGATAGTCTGCGATTCGTGCCGATAGATGCGCTGCACGCCGTCGAAGCATCGATGTTCTTCCACGAGTTCCAGCATGGCCTTTTCCTCGCTCAATAGATGACGACGGAACGGATCGACTCGCCCTTCTTCATCAGGTCGAAGCCATCGTTGATCTGCTCCAGCTTGAGATGATGCGTGATCAGATCGTCGATATTGATCTTGCCTTCCATGTACCAGTCGACGATCTTCGGCACGTCCGTGCGCCCGCGCGCGCCGCCGAACGCGGAGCCTTTCCATTCGCGGCCCGTCACGAGCTGGAACGGGCGCGTGCTGATCTCTTCGCCCGCCGCCGCCACGCCGATGATGAACGACTGGCCCCAGCCCTTGTGCGTGCATTCGAGCGCCTGACGCATGAGCTTCACATTGCCGACGCACTCGAAAGAATAGTCCGCGCCGCCATCGGTGAGCTGCACGATATGGTCGACGACATTCTCGACTTCCTTCGGGTTGATGAAGTGCGTCATGCCGAACTTCTTCGCGAGCTCGATCCGGCCCGGATTGATATCGACGCCAATGATCTTGTCCGCGCCCACCATCTTCGCGCCCTGAATCACGTTCAGCCCGATGCCGCCGAGACCGAACACGACGACATTCGCGCCCGCTTCCACCTTCGCCGAATAGACGACCGCGCCGACGCCCGTCGTCACGCCGCAGCCGATGTAGCAGATCTTGTCGAACGGCGCGTCTTCGCGCACCTTCGCGACCGCGATTTCAGGCACGACGATGTAGTTCGAAAACGTCGATGTGCCCATGTAGTGGAACAAGGGCTTGCCGTCGAGCGAGAAACGCGACGTGGCATCCGGCATCAGGCCTTTGCCTTGCGTCGCGCGAATCGCCTGACAGAGATTCGTCTTGCGCGACAGACAGAACTTGCACTGGCGGCATTCCGGCGTGTACAGCGGAATGACGTGATCGCCCTTTCTCAACGTGCCGACACCAGGCCCGACATCCACGACGACGCCCGCGCCTTCATGCCCGAGAATTGCCGGAAAGATGCCTTCCGGGTCCGCGCCTGACAGCGTGTAGTAATCGGTGTGGCAGATGCCCGTCGCCTTGACTTCGATCAGGACTTCACCCGCGCGCGGGCCTTCGAGATCGACTTCCTCGATCGTCAACGGCTTGCCGGCTTCCCATGCGATTGCTGCTTTCGTCTTCATCGTTCAGCTCCTTGAGTTTCGATAATGCCGATTCTGTTTCAGCGCACGACGTTCAGGACTTCGTAGCATGCGCCCATCGTGTGATAGTCGACCTTTCCGGCCGGGCTCTTCTCGTCGCTGTACTGGCGGTTATCGCGCGTGAGAATGCGATACCACGCGCCCCACTTGTGATCGACGAAATGCTCCCAGCTATACGCCCACAGGCGGTCGTAATCGTTCCAGTAACGCACGGCCAGCGCGGCGTCGCCGTCGCGTTGCGCGTGGTCCGCGAGCAGCGCGGCCGTCGCGAGCGATTCCGCCTGCACCCAGAAATACTTGTCCTCGTCGTAGAACTTGCCGTCGGGATCGAAGCCGTACACCATTCCGCCGTGCTCGTGATCCCACGACAGTTCCAGCGCGCGGTCGAACAGTTCGCGCGCACGCGTGACGTGCCACGCCTCGGGCCGATGACGGTCGAGGATCAGCAGCAGCTTCGCCCATTCGGTCTGGTGCCCCGGCTGAAAGCCCCACGGCCTGAAGATGTTGCTGCGATCGCCCTTGTTGTAGTCCCAGTCGATCGACCAGTCCGGCTTGTAGTGTTCCCACACGAGCCCGCCCGCGAGCGCGGCCTGACGGTTCACCATGTTGTCGGCGAGGAGGGCCGCGCGGTCGAGATAGCGCGCTTCGCCCGTCGCTTCGAACGCGGCCAGCAGCGCCTCGCAGGCGTGCATGTTCGCGTTCTGGCCGCGATAGTCGGACACCTGCCAGTCGGCGCTCGCTTCGTCCTTGTAAAGGCCGTGCTGCGCATCCCAGAAGCGCGTCTCCATCAGGTTCCAGGTTTCGTCGAGATAAGCGCGCGCCTCGTCGAATCCCGCTTCGACCGCCTTCGCATAGGCGAGCACGACGAACGCGAGGCCGTAGCAATGGTTGGTCGCATCGGTGACTTCGCGTCCGTTCAGCGTCCACGCATAGCCGCCCGTCTGCGGATTTCGATGAAACTCGCGCAGGTATTCGATGCCATGCGCCACGCCGCCGCGATATTCATCGAGACCGAAGTGCTTGTACGCCATCGCGTAGTTGAAGACGAAGCGCGTACTCGATACGAGATGTCGCGAGACGCGGTCGTAGATCGTGCCGTCGTTCTTGTAGTAGTGGAAGAAGCCGCCCGCGGGATCCATGCAGTGCGGGTGATAGAAGGTCATCGTGCGCAACGCGTGGTCGAGCAGGAACGCGCGCGCGCGGAAATCGGGATGTGACGGCGAAGGTGCGGGCATGGCTGAGTTCGATGTGGTCTCGAAGAAGCGCGCTTCGGTTACCGCTCATATGAAGCGACGCTTCATGCTCCCCGATGCGGATTGCATCGGGATTAAAGGTAAGAAAGTTTAAGCGGACTCGCGCCCGATCGTGAACCAGTCTTCGGTACGCCTGTACAGATCGATGAAACGCGCGAGCCGTGCGTCGAGTGAAGCGTTCGCATGCGGCGTCGCGACGAGCGTCGCCGTGGGTGCGAGCGATGCGAGATCGTCGATGCGCCAGTGGCCCGCCGCGATGCCGCCGAGGATCGCCGCGCCGCGCGTCGCCGCGTTCGGGCAGTCGACGGCGTGCAGCTCGACGCGCAATGCGTCGGCGAGCAACTGCCGCCAGCGGGCATCGACGGAGCCGCCGCCCGCGAGCAGCATCGAATCGAGCGGCGTGCCGTTCGCGCGAATCGCGTCGAGTCCGGCACGCAAGGCGAATGCCACGCCCTCGAACGCGGCGCGCATCATCGTGGCGCGCGTGTCGTCGAGGCCGAGTCCGAGCCAGCCGCCGCGCGCGCCGGGGTTCATCCACGGGGAGCGTTCGCCGCTCAGGTACGGCAGGAAGCTCACGGATGCGCTGGCGTTCGCGGCGAACGCATCGTCGTAGGCTTGCGGCCACGACACGTAGCCGAGCCAGCCGCGCACCGCTTCCAGCGCGACGCCGACGTTCTGCATCGCCGCCATGCGATACCACGCACCCGTCGCCGCACGATACGTGTGCAGGCCGTGCACGGGCGCGGGCGCAGCGGCGCACATCACGACGATCTGGCCGCCGGTGCCGGTGGTGAGCAACGCGTCGCCGTCGGCCGACAGCCCGCTGCCGAGCGCAGCGCACGGCGTATCGCCCGCGCCGACGGCCATCGGAATGCCCGCGCGCAAGCCCAGTTCCGCCGCCGCTTCGCCCGATAACGCGCCGCCGCTCTCATGCGATGCCGCCAGCGGCGCGAACCATGTGCGCGGCAGGCCGAGCGTATCGATGAGCGCATCGTTCCATTCGCCCGATGGCGCCGCGAGCGCGGTCGCGCAGGCATCGGATGCATCGGTGACAAATCTTCCGCCGAGCCTCGCGCGCAACCAGTCCTTCGGCTGTAACGCCCAGCGCGTGGCGTTCGCGATCTCCGGTTCGTGCGACACGAGCCAGCGCAACAATGGCCCCGCCATGCCGGGCGCAACGGGATTCGGCTGCGGCGCGGGCCATGCGTCGAGCAGATCGCGGGCGCGCGTGTCGGGCCAGAGCATCGCGGCGCGCAGCGCGTGGCCGTCGGCGGCAGTCGGCACGACGCCGTGCATCTGCCCGGAAAAGCCGATTCCGCTTACCGCTTCGCGCTCATCGGCCGGCAAACGCGACGCGGCGCCGACGAGCGCGGAGTACCACGCATCGACCGTGGTTTCGGCCCAGCCGGGCTGCGCGCTGGTCACCGAATACGCCGCGCTCGACGATGCGATTTCGCGCCCGTCTTCATCGACGATGGCGAGTTTCAGGGAGCCCGTACCGAGATCGATGCCTAAAAAACGCATGGGATTCCGAGTCTGAAAAGACGTTAGGGAAAACGCGTAAAACGCGGGTATACCCCGCGATCGCGCGATGAACACGAAAAACGGACTATACGCGCGGCGTGATGAACATCATAACGAGCGCTCGAAGAAAGCGGCCTTTCGTCACGCGACGAAATTCCGGCGATGTGCGTCAAACCCTTTGCAGCAAGGACTTGCGCATGTTCGCGCCACCGGTGGCTCACGAAAGCCATATCGACGGGCGAACGCGACGTATAGCGCCGCGTGGTCTTGTTCGTGGGTTCCGATGCACTTAACTTGGAGGCCATTCAAATGGAAGGTGATATAGGAGAGAGACATGGCTTCAAGTTCGGTGAACCCGTCCGTGCATCCGTGCGACGAACGGCTGCCCGCCGGTCAACTGCTGACGCTCGGCATACAGCACGTTCTCGTGATGTACGCGGGCGCGGTCGCGGTGCCCCTGATCCTCGGCGCGGCGATGGGACTGCCAAAAGACCAGGTCGCGTTCCTCATCAGCGCGGACTTGTTCTCGTGCGGCGTCGCCACCTTGATTCAGACGCTCGGGCTGTGGATCTTCGGCATTCGCCTGCCCGTGATCATGGGCTGCACGTTCGCGGCCGTCGGCCCGATGGTCGCGATCGGCACCAACCCCTCGCTCGGCATTCTCGACGTGTTCGGCGCGACTATCGCGGCGGGCGTGATCGGCATCTTCCTCGCGCCGATGATCGGCAAGCTGTTGCGATTCTTCCCGCCGGTCGTGGTCGGCACCGTGATCGCGGTGATCGGTCTCTCGCTGATGGGCGTTGGCATCAACTGGGCGGCGGGCGGCATCGGCAATCCCGAATACGGCAATCCGGTGTTTCTGCTGCTGTCGCTCGTCGTGCTCTCGCTGATCCTGCTCATCAACAAGTTCGCGCGCGGTTTCATCGCGAATATCTCGGTGCTGCTCGGGATCGTCGCGGGCTTCGTGATCGCCGCGCTGCTCGGCCGCGTGAACATGGATGGCGTCGCGCACGCGCCGTGGGTCGGCATCGTGCTGCCGTTCCACTTCGGCATGCCGCATTTCGATGCGCTCTCCGTCGCGACGATGGTCATCGTCATGTTCGTCACCTTCATCGAATCGACGGGCATGTTCCTCGCGGTCGGCGATCTCGTCGAGCGTCCGGTCGATCAGAAAGCGCTCGTGCGCGGCCTGCGTGTCGATGGACTCGGCACGCTGATCGGCGGCATCTTCAACTCGTTCCCGCATACGTCTTTTTCGCAGAACGTCGGTCTGATCGGCGTGACGGGCGTGAAGAGCCGCTTCGTCTGCGCAACGGGCGGCGTGATTCTCGTCGTGCTCGGCCTCTTCCCGAAGATGGCGCAGGTGGTCGCTTCGGTGCCGCCGTTCGTGCTCGGCGGCGCGGGCATCGTGATGTTCGGCATGGTCGCGGCAAACGGCATCAAGACGCTGTCGCGCGTGGACTTCTCGAAGAACCAGCACAACCTGTTCATCGTCGCGGTGAGCGTCGGGATGGGTATGGTGCCGGTCGTCGCGCCGAAGTTCTTCACGCAACTGCCGCACGCGCTGGAGCCGATTCTCCATAGCGGGATTTTGCTGGCGTCGGTATCGGCGGTCGTGCTGAACATCGTGTTCAACGGCGTGCGCAAGGAACGCGACGCGCGGCGTGATGCGCGTGAAGCCGCGCACGAGTTCGAAGGCGCGGCCCACGCGGGCGACGCGCACTAAAAATGTCGTAACCCTGGAAGTGCTTGCTGGGTGTTTGCGTTGGGCGCCGCGGTGAAAACCGCGGCGTTTTTTTTGGCTGACCGATTTGCCGCGAACGCCGAAAAGCACGCAAGAAAAAGCCCGGCGCGCGGCCGGGCTTCGTTTCAATCACGTCGGGCGGATCAACTCGCCGCAGGCGCCGAGGCCGGCTGCGGCGGCGCGCTCTGCGAGCCGTAGTCGACGGGCGCATCGGCGGGGCGCGGCGCTTCGCCGGCACGCTCGATCCATCCGCCGCCCATGAACTGATACAGATCGACGAGGTTGGTGAGGCGGTTCAGCCGCGCGGTGATCAGCAACTGCTGTGCTTCGTACAGCGCCGTCTGCGCGGTCAGCACCGCGAGATAGCTGTCCACGCCATTGCGATAACGCAAGTCCGACAACTCCAGACGCCGGCTCTGCGAATTCACGAAGCGCTCGAGCGACTTGATCTGCTCGTCGAACGTGCCGCGTGCCGCGAGGCCGTCCGCGACTTCGCGGAACGCGGTCTGGATCGCCTTCTCGTAGTTGGCGATCTCGATGCGCTTCTGCACGTTCGCGAGATCGAGATTGGCCTTGTTCTGGCCGCCCTCGAAGATCGGCACCGTGATTTGCGGCGCGAACGACCACGCAGCCGAACCGGGCTTGAACAGACCGCCGAGCGTCGGCGACAGCGTGCCGAAGCTGCCCGTCAGCGAAACGCGCGGGAAGAACGCCGCACGCGCCGCGCCGATGTTCGCGTTGGCCGCGAGCAGCGACTGCTCCGCCGCCGCGATGTCGGGACGGCGCGTCAGGAGATCGGACGGCAGGCCCGCCGGAATGTCCGACAGGAGGTTCTGCGTGTCGAGCGGCATGCCGGGCGGCAGATCCGCGGGCAACGGTTCGCCCACGAGCAGCACCAGCGCGTTTTCCGCCTGCGCGCGCAAACGCGACTGCGTTTGCAGATTCGCCTGCGCCTCTTCGACGACGCCTTCCGACTGGCGCAAGTCCAGTTCGGTGCCCGTGCCGTTGTCGTACTGCAGCTTCGTGATGCGGAACGACTCCTGCGCCGTCTTCAGCGTGTTCAGCGTGACGGTGAGCTGATCGTCGTAGGCGATCATCGTCAGATACTGATCCGCCACCGACGACACCAGCGCGATCTCCGCCGCCTTGCGCGATTCGGCAGTCGACAGATATTGCGCGAGCGCCTGATCCTTCAGGCTGCGGATGCGCCCGAAGAAGTCGATTTCCCACGACGCGTTCAGGCCGACCGAATACGTGTTCGAGATCGTCTGGTCGAAGAACGACAGATTGCGCGGCGTGCGCTGCTTGCTCTGCGACGCGGCTGCGTCGAGCGTCGGGAACAGGCCGGCGCGCGTGATCTGATACTGCGCGCGCGCCGCCTCGACGTTGAGCACCGAGACGCGCAAGTCGCGATTGTTCTTCAGCGCGAGCTCGACGATCTTCTGCAGACGCGCATCGGCGAAGAAATCGCGCCAGCCGATCTCCGGCGCGCTCTGCCCGTTCGCGCTGCGCCCATTGCTCGCCGACGACGACGCGTCCGGCTGGTGCGCGTACACGCCGCCCTCCGGAAACGTCTGCGTGACGGGCGCCGCCGGCTGCTCGTATTTCGGCTGGAGCGTGCAACCCGCGGCGAATACGGCTACGGCGGCCGCGATCAAGGAATGTTTAAGCATTTCTATGTCCTTCCTTATCGGGAGCCATTCTGCGAGCCGCCATGCGGACCTTCGATATCGCCCGATGTACCCGGCGACGGCACGTCCTTGCTCTTGCTGAATTTCGAGATCACGACGAAGAACATCGGGATCATGAAAATGGCAAGGAAGGTCGCGGTCAACATGCCGCCGATCACGCCGGTGCCGATCGCGTGCTGGCTCGCCGAGCCCGCGCCGTTACTGATCGCGAGCGGCATCACGCCGAGAATGAACGCGAGCGACGTCATCAGGATCGGGCGCAACCGCAGGCGCGCCGCTTCCATCGCCGCTTCCACGGTCGACATGCCCTGGATGCGCAACTCGCGCGCGAATTCCACGATCAGAATCGCGTTTTTCGCCGACAGGCCCACCGTCGTCAACAGACCGACCTGGAAGAACACGTCGTTCTCCAGACCGCGCAGTGTCGCGGCGAGCAGCGCCCCGAGCACGCCGAGCGGCACGACCATGATGACCGAGAACGGAATCGACCAGCTTTCGTACAGCGCCGCGAGACACAGGAACACGACGAGGATCGAGATGCCGTACAGGATCGGCGCCTGCGAACCCGACTGGCGTTCCTGATACGACAGACCCGTCCACTCGTAGCCGATACCCGCCGGCAGCTTCGCCGCGATCGCTTCCATCGCCGTCATCGCCTGGCCGGTCGACTTGCCAGGAGCTGCCGCGCCCTGGATTTCCACCGCCGAGATGCCGTTGTAACGCTCGAGCTTCGGCGACCCGAAGGTCCAGTTGCCGGTCGCGAACGCGCCGAACGGCACCATCGTTCCGGCGCCATTGCGCACGTACCACTTGTTGATGTCTTCCGGATTCATGCGGAACGGACCGTCGCCCTGCACGTAGACCTTCTTGATCCGGTTATCGACGTCGAGGAAGTTGTTCACGTACTGCGACGCCCACGCGATCGAGAACGTCTGGTCGATGTCCGAAATCGCGACGCCGAGCGCGTTGGCCTTCTCGCGGTCGATGTTCACCTTGAACTGCGGCGTGTCGTTCAGGCCGTTCGGGCGCACCTGCGCGAGCGTCGCGTCCTTCGATGCCATGCCGAGCAGCATGTTGCGCGCTTCCATCAGCTTCGCGTGGCCGAGGCCCCCGCGATCCTGCAGCTCGAAGTCGAAGCCCGCCGCGGTGCCGAGTTCAGGAATCGAAGGCGGATTGACCGGGAAGATCATCGCGTCCTTGTAGGGCGCGAAGTGCATGAACATCCGCCCGACGAGCGCCTGCACCTTCTGGTCGCTGTGCTGCCGGTCCGCATATTCCTTCATCCGCACGAACACGAGACCGGAGTTCTGGCCGCGGCCCGCGAACGAGAAGCCGTTCACCGTGAACACCGATTCGACGATCGCCTTCTCGTCCTTCAGCAGATATTCCTGCACGTCCTTCAGCACATGCGCCGTGTATTCCTGCGTGGAACCGGCCGGCGCCTGCACGAGCACGAACATCGTGCCCTGGTCTTCGTCAGGCAGAAACGACTTCGGCAGACGAAGGAACAGCATGCCCACCGCGACGATCACCACGATATAGATGATCAGCCAGCGGCCCGAGCGCCGGATCACGTGCTGCACGCCGCTGTGGTACTTCGCTTGGCTCTTGTTGAAGGTGCGGTTGAACCAGCCAAAAAAGCCCTTCTTCTCGGGCTGATGCCCTTCCGGATGCGGCTTCAGGATCGTCGCGCACAGCGCCGGCGTGAGAATCAACGCGACCATCACGGACAGCACCATCGCCGCGACGATGGTCAGCGAGAACTGCCGGTAAATGGCGCCGACCGAGCCGCCCGAGAACGCCACCGGCACGAACACCGCCGACAGCACGAGCGCCACGCCGATCAGCGCGCCGGTGATCTGGTCCATCGCCTTGCGGGTCGCCTCGCGCGGCGATAAATGCTCCTCGGACATCACCCGCTCGACGTTTTCCACGACCACGATCGCATCGTCCACGAGCAGACCGATCGCGAGCACGAGGCCGAACATCGACAGCACGTTGATCGAGAAGCCCACCGCAGACATGATCGCGAACGTGCCGAGCAGAACGACCGGCACCGCGATCGTCGGGATGATCGTCGCCCGCAGGTTCTGCAGGAACAGATACATCACGAGGAACACGAGCACGATACCTTCGATCAGCGTCTTGACCACTTCCTCGATCGACAGGCGCACGAACGGCGTCGTGTCGTACGGATACTTCACGACGAGGCCGTGCGGGAAGTACTTCGACAGGTCGTCGATCTTGGCCCGGACCGCCTTCGCCGTGGCGAGCGCGTTCGCGCCCGTCGCGAGCTGGATACCGAAGCCGGCCGTCGGCTGCCCGTTGTACTTCGTGTCGAAGTTGTAGTTTTCGCCGCCGAGGTCGATCTTCGCGACATCCTTCAGGCGCACTTGCGAGCCGTCCTGATTCACCTTCAGCAGGATGTTGCCGAACTGCTCGGGCGTGCGCAGCAGCGTCGCTTCCGTGATGGTCGCCTGGAGCATCTGCCCCGCCACCGCCGGCGTGCCGCCGAGACCGCCCGCCGCCACCTGCACGTTCTGATTGTTGATGGCGTTCTTCACGTCCACGGGCGTGAGCGCGTAGTTCGTGAGCTTGGTCGCATCGAGCCAGACGCGCATCGCGTACTGCGAGCCGAACAGCGTCGTGGTACCGACACCGTCGATACGCGAGAGCGGATCCGCCACGTTCGACGCCACGTAGTTCGCGAGGTCGTACTTGCTCATGCTGCCGTCTTCGGACACGAACGCGAGCACGAGCAGGAAGCTCGAACTCGATTTCGTGACCTTCGTGCCGAGCTGCTGCACGACTTGCGGCAAGAGCGGCGTGGCGAGCTGCAGCTTGTTCTGCACCTGCACCTGCGCGATGTCGGGGTTCGTGCCCGCCGCGAACGTCAGCGTGACGGTCGCCGTGCCCGAGTCATCCGATGTCGACGACAGATACAGCAAGTGATCGAGGCCGGTCATCTGCTGCTCGATCACCTGCGTCACCGTGTTTTCGACGGTGCTCGCGGATGCGCCCGGATACGTCGCGCTGATCTGGATCGCAGGCGGCGCGATCGTCGGATACTGGGCGACCGGCAGCGTGAAGATCGACGCCATCCCCGCCAGCATCAGGATGATCGCAATCACCCACGCGAAGATCGGTCGATCGATAAAAAACTTTGCCATGTAACAGGCTCCCTTTTATTGCGCGCCCGAAGCGGCCGATGCAGCCTGCGCACCACTCGCGCCGCTTGCGTTCGCCGGAGCGGCGGCGGCGCCCTGCGCGCCCGATGCGCCCGGCGCCTGCGCTGCCTGTGCGTCCGACGCCGGATACGGGAATTTCGCGTCGACCGGCTTCACCTGCATGCCGGGCTTCGCCTTTTCCACGCCGTTCACGATCACCCGATCGCCCGGGTTCAGGCCGCTGTCGACCACCCAGTTGTTGCCGTAGGTGGCGCTCGTGACGAGCTGGCGCAGTTCGACCTTTCCGTCCTTGTTGACGACGAGCGCGGTCGGCGTGCCCTTCTGGTCATGCGTGACGCCGATCTGCGGCACGACGAGCGCGTGATCGTTCACGCCTTCCTGAATGCGCGCGCGCACGAACATGCCCGGAAGGAGCACGCGGTCCTTGTTCTGGAAGATCGCGCGCACGGTCACGGAGCCGGTGCTCTGATCGACGCTCACGTCGGAGAACTGCAGCTTGCCCTGCTCGGTGTAGGTGCGGCCGTCTTCGAGCACGAGCGTGACCTTCGCGGCGTGGATGCCTTCGGTCTGCAGGCGGCCTTCCTGGATCTGCCTGCGCAGTTGCAGGCCCTCGACGCTCGATTGCGTCAGGTCGACGTAGATCGGATCGAGCTGCTGCACGGTGGTCAAGAGCGTCGCGGCGCTCGCCTGCACATACGCGCCCGGCGTGACCTGCGACAGGCCGGTGCGGCCGGTGATCGGCGAGACGACATCGGTGTAGCCGAGGTTGATCTGCGCGGTATCGACCGATGCCTTGCCCGCGGCGACATCCGCAACGGCCTGGCCCTGCGAGGCCACGGCGTTGTCGTAGTCCTGCTTCGACACCGCGTTGGCCGCGACGAGGATCTTGTAGCGCGACACGAGCGCGTTCTGCGACGCGACGTTCGCCTGCGCCTTCGCCAGCGTCGCCTTCGCGTTGTTCAGCGCGGCGATGTACGGCGCCGGATCGATCTTGTAGAGCCGCTGGCCGGCCTTGACCTCGGAGCCTTCCGTGAATTCACGGCGCAGCACGATGCCATCGACCCGGGCGCGCACTTGCGCGACGAGGTAGGCGTTGGTGCGGCCCGGCAAATCGACGACGACCGGCACGCTCGTCGGCTGCACGGTGACGGTGCCCACTTCGGGCGTTTGCGGCGGAGGCGCTGATTGTTTTTGCCCGCACGCTGCCAGGAACACGGCAGCCGTCGCGGCGGTGAGTAAGCGGAGTGGAATCCGTTCGACGCGCATGGAGCGACCTCTGTCTAAGACTGAGAGTGAAGTAAGTGCGCGGCGGCCTTCCCCGGGCAATGCCGCGCACGAGCGTCCTTCAGGACGCTTCCAATAAACAAAACTTATCCGACGATTGAGCGGTGACGCCGGCCAGCGGCCGGCATTTCATGCACGTGCGCGACGCTCTGAAGCGCCGCCAGTGGCCCAAGGAAGGCCGAACGCGCAATGGAAACGAAAGCTTAATTCGGAATCTGCTCGCCCGCGGCTGAAATTTGTGAATATCGGTGGACGGGTGGTATTGTATATACATTCGTGGATGAATGTATAAACGCGTACACGTTTATCCCCATTTGAAGCGAGAAACAACTCGTTCAGGCGTCCGACTTCGGTCGGCCAACCTTAGACAAGGGGCGCGCGACGCGCCCGTTCAACGGCAGCAAGAGCTGGAGCAGACGGCCCGAAAGGCCGCACGATATGGTCAGACGAACCAAGGAAGAAGCGCAGGCGACGCGCAATCGAGTTCTCGACGCGGCCGAGCGCGTCTTCTATGAGAAAGGCGTATCGCGCACGACGCTCGCGGATATCGCGCAGGCGGCGGGCGTGACGCGCGGCGCGATTTACTGGCATTTCGCCAACAAGGGCGATCTCTTCAACGCGATGTTCGACCGCAGCCTGCTGCCGCTCGACGAGCTCGTCGCAACCACGCTCGACGGCAAGGAAGAAGACCCGCTCACGCGCCTTCGGGAGCTGTTCGTCTGGTGCATGCGCAACATCACGACCGACGAGCAGCGCCGCCGCGTCTTCGACATCCTCTTTCTGAAATGCGAGTTCGTCGAGGAAATGGGACCGGTGCGCGAGCGGCATCAGAACAACATGCGCGACGGCATGGAGCGCATCGAACGCGCGCTACGCAATGCCGTCGAAAAAAAGCAGCTTCCCGCGACGCTCGACACGAACCGCGCGACGACCATGCTTCACTGCCTTTTCACCGGCATCCTGCATGATTCGCTGATGCTGCCGGACCTCGTCCATCCGGAGCGCGATGCCGAAGCGCTCATCGACGCGTGCTTCGACGCGCTGCGTTGCAGCCCGGCCCTCCTCTTAACGACCTGAATTCGCGGCGCGTGCTCGCTGGTTCGACGCGTAGATGTTGTCGCGCGCGGGCGGCTCGCCGCTTTCCAGCGCGCTGATCCAGTCATCCGTGCCGAGCACGGCGGCGAAACGCGACTGCATCACCACCGTGAACACGCGGTGAATCTCTTCCGCACTCGCACGGCCCGCGCTGTTTTCGTAGGGCACGGCGCCGGTCGCATCCACGAGGAATTCCACCGCGAGGCCGGCATGCACCGCGTGCTTGACGGTCGAGTCGTCGCAGTTGTGGGTCATGTAGCCCGCGATCACGATCGTGTCGATGTCGTGCGCCGTCAGCCAGTCGGCGAGATCGGTGCCGGCGAATGCGCTCGGCAGCGATTTCTCGACGTAATGCGCGCGCGGCCGCGACGCCACCGTTTCGTGCAGCTCGGCCATCGCGGAGCCGCGCGCGAAGATCGGCGCGCTCGCCGGCGCGAAATTCTGCACGACGACCACCGGCACGCCGTGCTTTTCGGCGGCATCCATCGCGCGCGCGATATTCGCAAGCGACACGTTCACATCGGGATATTCGATCAGCAGGTTGCCATCGACGTACTCGTTCTGCACATCGATGACGATCAGGGCGCGGCGCGGCATGGTCAACTCCTTCGTGGATGGTCGAAGCATTGTCGCCGCGCCCGCGCGATGTCCAGAAGTGGCCCGATCGCCAACTTTCATCGGAATCGGGCCAAAATGCATCTATTCGATGTTTTGCCGGAGCCGCGCATGACCCGCCATTCGATCGCTGTCGTCGCGTTCGACCGCATCAGCCCGTTTCATCTCGCGGTGCCGTGCATCGTGTTCGGCGAGGAGCGCGGCGGGATCGGCGTGCCGTCGTTCGACTTTCGCGTCTGCGCGGCCGAACCGCACGCGCTCGCGACATCCGCCGGCTTCACGATCGCGGCCCGGCATTCGCTCGACGCCCTCACCGACGCCGATGTGATCATCGTGCCGTCCTGGCGCGATCCGGACGAGATGCCGCCCGATGCGCTGCTCGATGCGCTTCGCGCGGCGCACGCACGCGGCGCGCATGTCGTCGGACTGTGCCTCGGCTCGTATGTGCTCGCGGCGGCGGGCCTGCTCGACGGCCGCGCGGCCACCACGCACTGGGCGTGGGCCGACGATTTCGCGCGGCGCTATCCGCGCGTGCGGCTCGATCCGAACGTGCTCTATATCGACGATGAAAACATCACGACCTCGGCCGGCACCGCAGCCGGACTCGATTGCTGCCTGCACGTGCTGCGCAGGCTGGCGGGCTCGCACGCGGCGAATCAGATCGCGCGGCGGCTCGTCGTGCCGCCGCATCGGCAGGGCTCGCAGGCGCAATTCGTCGACGAGCCGGTTCCCGAACGCCAGAACGGCGAAAAGCTCGCCGGACTGCTCGACTGGCTGCGCGCCAATCTGCAAACGGATCATTCACTCGATGCGCTCGCCGCGCGCATGGCCATGAGCCGTCGCAACTTTACGCGGCGCTTTCGGGAAACGACCGGCGCGACGGTCGGCGCGTGGCTCGTCGGGCAACGTGTCGCGCTCGCGCAGCGCTTGCTCGAAGATACGGACCTGCCGATCGATCGCATCGCGGAACGAAGCGGCTTTCGCACCGGCGCGACGCTGCGCCAGCAGTTTGCGGAGACGCTGAAGACTTCGCCGTCGGCTTATCGACGGGCGTTTCGCGGGACGTAGCCGGTCATTGCAGCCCGATGTGCTGCGCGAGATACGCGAACAGCGCGACGCACACGAGCATCGCCGCCCAGGCCCAGATGGGCAAGCCGAGCGGATGCGGATCGTGGGAATGATCGCGCTCGTGATGCCCGAAGGCATGCCCGTGCAGACGATGCCGCAGCACGCCGCTTGCGTGAGCATCGGCGGACGGTGCGCGCATCGCGCCCGAGCGACGCGAGAATGCCGCCGACATCGCGCTCGGTCGCAAGAACACGTGCCGGCGCTCGGCGCGCTCGCCCGCCGCGCGCATCGACGGCAAGGCGTGCTTCGCGCGCACCACTTCGCAGAATTCGGCGAAGAATTCGTCGGCGCCTTCGCGCAGCGCGTTTTCGATCTGGCGGGCAGGCAGGCCGGCGAGCGGCCCCGATACCGTCGCCCAGACGGTGTATTCGATCCAGGTGGCGCCGCCATCGTCGTCCGGATTCAACGCGACCGCGATCTGCCCGCGCAAGGAGCCGACGCCCTCGCCGCGCGCCTTGAAACTCAACGTGCGGGCGTACACGGCATCGTCGGATTGGGCGGTCTCGCTTTCCGCATGCCCCGCCTGACGCGTGCGCCCGGCGGCATGAGCGCGGATCTCGTAGCGCGCCCGCAGCGCGCCGAGCGGCACGGTCAGCGTGAGGACATACTCGCCGCCGGGCGTGCGCGTGAACGACTCGCAATTGTCGAGGCTCGCGCGCAGCAGCGCGAGATCGGAGAGCGCCTCCCGGACATGCGCCGGGTCGAGCGGAACGCACAATGCATCGGTGACTTCCATTCGAGCCTCCGGCAAAAGGATCGCATGCGTTCGTTATGGCCGAGCGGGCGTGAGGTGTCTGTTCGGCTGCGCGCCTATGACGTTTCGTCGATACGATCGACACGCGAAACGTAAAACGCGAGATAGCCCTTGATTTTCACGGCGGCGTCGAGCGGCGATTCGTAGCTCCACGCGGCGTTCTCCACCGGACCGTCTTCGGTCAGCAGATGATAATGCGTGGCCTGGCCCTTGATCGGACAATCCGTGGTGTGGATGGAGCGTTCCAGACGCGCCATGTTCACGTCGGCGCGCGGGAAGTAGTGCACGTTTTCCGCGCCCGGCTCGATGAGCGTGAGGGACGCGTGCGTATCGGCGTAGGTCACGCCCTGATGAATCACGCGGCAGCGGCGGCCATTCAGCGTGATCTCGATGTGATGCGCCGTCTGGTGCCTGTCGTTCAGTTCCGTGCCCATCGTGCTGCCCCTCCCGCGTGAAAACCGACATCCCAAGAAAAAGCCACGAGTCATCGAGACGCCCGCGGCTTAATTATGAGACAAACTTCCGATTCTGCGTGAGCGCTTTCGATGCCCCGGGCGTATCCCCTTTGGACGCCCGCGCTTACTGAATGTTCCAGTGGAACGCCGCCTTGGCCTTGCCGGGCCCGGCGATCGTCACTGCCTGCTTTTTCTCCTGATCCTTATACTTCGCGTAGACCGTGTAGCTGCCCGGCGGCAGCTTGACGAGCATATATGGTCCCATCGACTCGGCGGAAAGCGCTTCGCCGCCCTTGCCATCGACGATGCGTACGTGCACACCCGAGAGGTAATCGGCGGTCGGGCCCGTGAAGCGCAGCGACAGTGGCCAGTGCGCCTGTTCACGCAACAATGCGCGCGACTCGTCGAGCCCCACGCCGCCGGACGTATAGGAGACGTCGCCTTGCTGCTGAATCTGCGGCAGGCCGCCGCCGTTGGTGTTGCCCGCGCTCGACATGTCGCTCGTCGTGCCGCCCGATGCCTGCGCCCAGGCGCCGCCCGCCATGCCGGCGCTCATCGCCGCAACGAGAACTGCGGCCGCCAGCCTGCCCGTGGTCTTGCTCGTCATATTTCTGCTCCTTTGTCCGATGCCGCCGCGCCCGGGAGCCGGCGGCGTCACGCCCGATGCGTCGATTTCACGCGATGGGGCACCAGGGAACCGTGGAGCATGGTTCGTGCCCGCATCGCACAGGCCTGCGGACGCGCGTCAGCCGAGATCGACCGGAACGAAGATCTGGGCATCGTCGCGCTGGATCAGCAGCGCGATGCTGTCGCCCGCGCGCTGGACCATCGACTTCAACTGTTGCACCGACGTGACCGGCTGGCCGTTCACGGCGAGAATCACATCGCCCGGCTGGATGCCCGCGTTCGCCGCTGCGCCGTTCGACTGCTGCACGAGCAGGCCGCGCGAGAGCGAGTCGCTCTGCTTCTCTTCCGGCGTGAGCGGGCGCACCGCGACGCCCAGCCGCGCGTCCTGCGCCGATGCGCCGTCGTCGCCGCCCGTGTTCGCGCTCGCGGTCTTCGCATCCTTGAGCGCGCCGATCGTCACGGAAAGATCCTTCGCGCCCTTGTCGCGCCACACCGTCACCTTCGCGGCGGTGCCCGGCGAGAGTCCCGCGACCTGCGACGGCAGCGAGGTCGAATCAGTCACCGGCACGCCGTTCAGCGCGGTGATCACGTCGCCCGGCTGCAACCCGCCCTTCGCGGCCGGTCCGCCCGGCTCGACCGAACTCACGAGCGCGCCTTGCGGCGACTTCATGCCGAACGAGTTCGCGAGCGTCTGGTTCATGCCCTGCACCGTCACGCCGAGACGGCCGCGATCGACGTGACCCGTCTTGATGAGCGCGTCCTTGACCTTGATCGCCTCATTGATCGGGATGGCGAACGAAAGGCCCTGGAAGCCGCCCGTCTGCGAATAGATCATCGAGTTGATGCCGATTACTTCGCCCTGCAGATTGAAAAGCGGGCCGCCCGAGTTGCCCGGATTCACGGGCACGTCGGTCTGGATGAACGGCGTGTAGTTTTCGTTGGGCAGCGCGCGCGACTTCGCGCTGATGATGCCCGAGGTCACGGTGTTGTCGAAACCGTAAGGCGAGCCGATCGCGACGACCCACTGACCGACCTTGCTGCCGTTGGGATCGCCGATTTTCACGGTCGGCAGATCCTTCGCGTCGATCTTCAGCACGGCGACATCCGATTGCTTGTCGGCGCCGATGACCTTCGCGCGATATTCACGTTTGTCCGTCAGCTTCACGGTCACGACATTGGCGTTGTCGACGACATGCGCGTTCGTCAGGATGTAGCCGTCGCTGCTCACGATGAAGCCCGAACCGAGACCTTCGCTCGGACGATCCGCGCCGGGACCGCCATCGCCGCCGCCGAAGCCGGGCATGCCACCGAAGCGCTTGAAGAACTGATAGAGGGGATCGTCCGGATCCATCGGCAATTGATTCTGGCCGCGGCGATTCGACGTCTGCTTGACGACGTGCTTCGCGCTGATGTTCACCACCGCCGGACCATAGGTTTCGACGAGACCGGAAAAGTCAGGAATGCCTGTTTTTGCTGCGGCTTCGGCGGGCATCATCGCCGCCGCGGCTGGCGCGATGACCTGCGGCGCCGGCACGTTGTTGTGTCCAGCCACGTAGCCCGCCGACAAGGCAACTGCAACGGCCGCTGCGACGGCGCTGCGGGTGAGGATCTTCGCTTTCATCGTGTGCTCCTGACGAGGGGATGCGCTATTGGAGAGCGCGCTGATTCGATGGAGCAAGATTACGGGGTGTCGCTTAATCCTTTCTTAAAAAACGAAAAAGGGCGTCTGTGAACAGACGCCCCTGGTACTGCGGCTTGCTTCTACTGCACTTACTGCGGGTACTGCTGCACTGCGTAGAACTCACTGCATTACTTCGAACTGCGTTGCTACTACTTCAACTTCAACGTCTTTACTGCGACCTTCCAACTGCTGCTTCCTGCTCCAGACCACTCAAACAACAAGAGCGATATTAGTGATCGGGAACGCTCGATCGAAGAAGATAAGTCCGAAAGATCTGCCGCCAAGAGAAGCGGCGCGAACGCGGCATCAGAACGTCACGATGACCTTGAGCCCGCCCGCTTCCGATTGTCCGAGCGACACCGCCGCGCCGTGCTGAACCGCGATGCGACGCACGATTGCAAGCCCGAGCCCGCTGCCCGCCACGTCGGTGCGCGCGCGATTCGCGCCCTCTCCCACGCGATAGAACCGGTCAAACACGCGTTCGCGTTCTTCTTGCGGAATGCCCGGCCCGGTATCGGAGATTTCGACGACCGAACGCCCGTCCCGCATCATCAGGCAGACGTCCACGCGTCCACCTTTGGGTGTGTACTTCGTCGCGTTATCGATGAGATTGTTGAACATCACGCGCAGCGAATCCGCATCGCCCTTCACGGTTGCCGGTTCGCTCGCCTCGATGCCGAGATCGACGCCGCGCTCCTGCGCGACCAGCACGCAACCGCGCACGCAAGCTTCGAGCAGTTCCCGCAGATCGACTTGCGTCTCGACGCCCTTGCCGTCCGGCTCCGATCGAGCGAGCGCGAGCAATTGCTCCGCGAGCCGCGTGGCGCGCGCGATGCCTTCATGCAGATCCCCAAGCGCCTCGCGGCGCGTTTCGTCGTCCTGCGCGCGCGCGACGAGCTGCGCCTGAATCTGCACTGCCGCGAGCGGCGTGCGCAGTTCATGCGCGGCATCGGCGACGAAGGCTTTTTGCGTATCGAGCGCAGCCGACAGCCGCGAAAGCAGCGCATTCAACGCGCGCACGACCGGCCGCACTTCCTGCGGCAGACGTTGATCGGAGAGCGGATCGAGCGCTTCGGGATGACGCGTATCGAGCGCACGCGTCACGCGCTGCAAAGGCGCGAGGCCGAGCCCGACGATCACCCAGATCGCGAGCCCGAGCAGCGGCAGCAGCAGCACGAGCGGCCACAGCGTGCGCCACGCGACGCCCGCCGCGACGCGATTGCGGATCGACAGCGGCTGCGCAAGCTGCACGACGTTGTCGCCGACGATCGCGCTATACACGCGCCATTCGCCGCGCGGCGTGGATTCGGTGGAGAAACCCAGTTCGGCGTGCGGCGCGAGCGGCACGCGCGGATGCGAGTAGTACATCAGCACGCCGTTGCGATTCCAGATCTGGATGACGACGCCCTCGTCGCTCTCGCTGCGCGAACTCAGCACCGAAGAAAACGGCTCGGACGGCAGCGCGGCCGCGATCTGCTGCAACTGGTAATCGAAGAGTTCGTTGGCTTCCGCGAGCGCCTGCCGGTAGATGAGCCATCCTGCAAAGCCCACGCCGACGATCACGAGCGCGAGCAGCCAGATCAGCAATTGCCGGCGGATCGACCGCATCAGGCGTCCTTCGCGACCATGTAGCCGAGGCCACGCACGTTACGGATGAGATCGGCGCCGAGCTTCTTTCTCAGCGAATGGATGTACACCTCGACGGTGTTGCTGCCGATTTCCTCGCCCCAGCCATAGATCTTTTCTTCGAGCTGGCTCTTCGACAGCACCGCGCCGGGCCGCGCCATCAGCGCTTCGAGAAGCGCGAACTCACGCGCCGATAACGATACCGGCGCGCCCGCGAGCGTCACCTGATGTCCGACCGGATCGAGCGTCAGCTCACCGTGCCGCACGAGCGACTCGCCCCGCCCCGCGTGTCGGCGAATGAGCGCACGCATGCGCGCGCCGAGTTCGTCGAGATCGAAGGGCTTGACGAGGTAGTCATCCGCGCCGGCGTCGAGCCCTTTCACGCGGTCCGCGATGGCGTCGCGCGCCGTGACGATCAGCACCGGCAGCGAGTTGGCGCGCGCGCGCAATGTCTTCAGCACGTCGAGGCCGTCGCGTTTGGGCAGACCGAGGTCGAGCAGCATCAGGTCGTAAGACTCGCCCGTGACCGCGGTCAGCGCGGCCTCGCCGTCCTGCACCCAGTCGACTGCGAAGCCGTCCGCGCGCAGCGCCCTGCGTACGCCTTCGGCAATCATCCGGTCATCTTCGACAAGCAGGATTCGCATGGCACATGTCTGTTCGTGGTTACATGGGCAGCCTCAAAGCCGCGACCCATTGTAGCCGCGCAGGCTCGCCACAGGCTTAAACGGGACTTAACCGCGCGGATCGTCCACTTTCGGAAGACAACGACGTGTCGCGCCCGATTCCGCATCGCCCGGCGATTTTCCATCCGTACGATTTCCGCAAGGCAGCTTGTCTACAATAGCCGCTTCCCGCGCGCCGCCGCCCGTCATCAGCCCCAATAACAACGCTCGTCCATGCCGCCTGTTTTTCGTTCCGTGTCCTCCCGTCTCTCTTCCTTCGCGCTCGCCGCAGCCTTCGCCTGCATCGCGCTCGGTCATATTCCCGATGCAAATGCGCGCGGTGGCGGCTCGAAGGCCGATTCGCAAGGTCACGCGCCGCAGCGCGCGGCAATCGGCGGGGCCAAGTCGAAGCGCGCGAAGGCCGAGCGCGCCGCGAAGGCGAGCGTGCCCGCCGGTCCGCTGCCCGCATCGGTGATGACGGCGCTCGCGCACGCGCACGTGCCGCTTTCGTCGATGAGCGTCGTCGTGCAGCGCGTCGGCGCGCCGCTGCCGCTCGTCTCCGTCAACGCGAACGAGCCGATGCTGCCCGCCTCGACGATGAAGCTCGTCACCACCTACGCCGGCCTCTCGATGCTCGGCCCGGACTATCGCTGGAAAACGACCGCGTATGCCGACGGCGAAGTCGATGCACAGGGCGTCCTGCACGGCAATCTGTATATCCAGGGCACCGGCGATCCGAAGCTCGTGCCGGAAGAACTGATCGATCTCGTCGAACAGGTGCGCAAGAACGGCATCACGGGCATAGATGGCGCGCTCGTGCTCGACAAGCGCTACTTCGACGCCTCCACGCGCGATCTGCCCGCCTTCGACAACGATGACTCCGCGCCCTACAACGTCGGCCCGGACCCGCTGCTGTACGCATTCAAGTCGTTGTCCTTCACGCTGACGCCGAGCCCAGACGGACAAGTCTCCATCGACGTGCTGCCGCAACTCGCGCAGTTGCAGATCGACAACGAACTGCGCGTCACGCGCGGCGCGTGTACCGGCTCGCTCCAGGCGGCTTCGCCGAGCGTCGCGCAGACGCAGGGCGGCTTCGTGCAGGCATCGTTCATCGGCGACTATCCGTTGCGTTGCGGCTCCCGCACGATCAACGTCGCCGCGCTCGATCACTCGACGTTCTTCGCGGGCGGCTTCCTCGCGCTCTGGAAGCAGGCGGGCGGCACGTTCCAGGGCTCGACACGGGAAGGCGCGACGCCGTCGAATGCGCGGCTCGTCGGCACGCATCGGAGTCCGGTGCTGTCGGACGTCGTGCGCGACATCAACAAGTTCAGCAACAACGTGATGGCGCGCAACCTGTTCCTCACGATCGGCGCGGCGCAAGCGAAGCCGCCCGCGACCACCGCGAAATCGGCAACGGCGATCCAGGCGTTCCTGAAGCGCAGCGCCCTGCCGATGAGCGGCCTCACGCTCGACAACGGCTCGGGTCTTTCGCGCGACGAGCACATCTCCGCGAGCTCGCTCGCCGATCTGCTGATGGCGGCGAACGCGAGTCCGGTCGCGCAGGTGTTCGTCGAATCGCTGCCCGTCGCGGGCGTCGACGGCACGATGCGCAACCGCCTCACCAATGCGGGCGCGCTCGGCAATGCGCACATCAAGACCGGCACGCTGCGCGACGTGCGGGCGATCGCGGGCTATGTCGGCGCGGCGAACGGCGAGAGTTATGTCGTCGTGAGCTTCATCAACGATCCGCGCGCCGAAGCCGCGCGCGCCGCGCACGATGCGCTGCTCGAATGGGTCTACGAAGGCGCGCGCAAGCCGGGCGCGGCGGATTGAACGGCGCTCGCGGTATCGGCTGAGCGCGCCGCTCCCAGGCACGAACGCCCGAAGGGACCGAAGATTTCTTCTAGGAAGTGACACCCGGGAAGATGCGCGCGGCGTGTACGCTGTCGGGCACGCCGCTGGCCCGGTGCGGGTGTGCATCGGGCGGGCGTGCGGCATCGCTTAAACTCGCAGGTACGCGGCGTGCGGACCGCACACGGTCAGGCGCCGCAATCGAACTAGAAAACACCGAAGAAGGGAGACGAGGTCCATGAAGAAGCAACGCTCGACGCGCGCCGCACTGGTGCGCTTTGCCCAAGTCGCGACGGCCAGCGCGGCCTTTGCCCTGATCGCCGCGTGCGGTGGCGGCGGCGATGACAACAATTCCACGCCAGCGGGCGGCGTGAAGCTGCAGGTCGTTTCGTTCGGCGACAGTCTTTCCGACGTCGGCACGTACGCGCCGGTCGCGGCGGCGAACTTCGGCGGCGGCCGGTTCACGACGAATCCGGGTCAAGTCTGGGTGCAGAATGTCGCGCAGTATTACGGCGATACGCTCACGCCCGCGATGACGGGCGGCTTCGGCACGCCGCCTGCCACGCAAGCGGGTCTCGGCTATGCGCAGGGCGGCTCGCTCGTGACGAATCCGATCGGGATCAATCACGTGTCGAACGATCCCGCGAACTACACGGGCGCACTCACGGTGCCGATCGTTCAACAGGTGCAGAACTATCTCACCGCGCACGGCAGCTTCAATTCGAATCAGCTCGTGATCGTCAACGGCGGCGGCAACGACATCCTCTATAACTTCCAGCTGGCCGTGGCCGGCGCGATCACACCGGCACAGGCGAGCGCGGCGATCGGCAAGGCGGCAATCGACCTCGCTGGCGTGATCGGCAAAGTCCTGCAGAGCGGCGCGACGCATGTACTGGTGTCGAACGTGCCGGACATTGGCACCACGCCGCAGGGCATGATGAGTTCGGCCGCCAATCGCGCGCTGCTCTCACAGGCATCGGCTGGCTTCAACCAGGCGCTTGCGGCAGCGCTCACGCAGTCGGGACTGATGTCGAAGGTGATCTATCTGGACATCGTGCCGGTGCTCGCCAATGTCACGGCGAATTTCCAGCAGTTCGGCTTCACCGTGTCGAACACCGGGACGGCCTGTAATCTGCAAGCGATGGCTGCGGCGGCACAGAAGTTCGGCGAGCCGAATCCGCAAGCGTTCGCCACCTCGCTGTTCTGTTCGCCGGAGACGCTGACCGTCGCGGGTGCGGACCAGACGTATATGTACGCGGACACCGTGCATCCGACGACGCATCTGGGTGCGCTCTATGCGCAGGCGGCGGAGCAGGTGGTTGCGAAGTCCGGGTTGGGGAAGTAAGCGTACGAAGCGCTGCGCGAAAAGCAAACCGCTCGGTCGAATCGACCGAGCGGTTTTGTTTTGGTGCTTTCGAAAGAACGTTCAGCGACGCGTCACGCGTCCTCCTCAAACGCCGCCGCCGCCCTCCCCAGCCGATCGTTCACCGCGACCCACTCCACCGTCTCCGGCAGTTTCTCGATCAGAATCCGCTCGACATTCGCCCGATCCAGCGCACGCAACAAGCCATACAAGTTGCGCGCATAACTCTGCGGATCCTCCGGCGCGGCGACGAAATGCACATGTCCCGCATGCGCCCATTCGCCCGCGCTCGACGGCCGGGCCACCAGCGCAACTCTTCCGCCACGCGATCGATCGAACGCCGCGAGCAATGGCTCGATCGACGCAAACGGCAACAGCGCCAACGGCGTGCGCGGCGCGTAGTGCGCCTTCAGCGTCCCCGAGGCGCGCGGCGCCGTGGCATCCGATCCATCCGGCAACCTCGGCGCAATACCGATCACATCCGCGATCTGCCGCGGACTCACATGCCCCGGCCGCAGCAGCGCCGGAAACCCGCGCGACAGATCCAGAATCGTCGATTCGATGCCGACATCCGCCGCTCCGCCATCGAGCACATGCACCGCGCCGCCGAACTCGTCGCGCACGTGCTGCGCGGTCGTCGGACTGACATGACCGAAGCGGTTGGCCGAAGGCCCCGCGACGCCGCCCTGTTTGCCGGTGCCCATCCGCCGCTCATGAAACGCCGAGAGCAGTTGCTGCGCCACCGGATGCGACGGGCATCGCACGCCCACCGAATCCTGGCCGCCGCTGACCGCCGCCGGAATATGCGCCGCGCGCTTGAGAATCAACGTCAACGGGCCGGGCCAGAACGCATCGATGAGCTTCTGCGCGTCGGCGGGCAGCTCACGCACCCAGTAGCCCGGATCGGCTTCGGGCGCGAGGTGCACGATCACCGGATGATTCGCCGGACGGCCCTTCGCAGCATAAATTCGCGCGATGGCGTCGGGATTTTCGGCGTCGCCGCCGAGCCCGTAGACCGTCTCGGTCGGAAACGCGACGAGTTCGCCCGCGTCGAGCAAGGCGGCGGCTTCGTCGATCTGCGCCGCGCTCGGATAGATGATGGTCATTGCTTCTACTACAAAGGCTCAATCGAGCGTGATATGCAGCATGCGCGCACAGTCACGCGCCGCCGTGCGCGCTTCCTCGAGCGTCGCCGCCGTGAAGTTGATGTGGCCCATCTTGCGGCCCCGGCGCGCATCTTCCTTGCCGTACAGATGCAGCCGCGCGGCCGGCATCGCCGCGACTTCCGTCCATGCGGGCGAGCGGGCCTTGTCGCCGTCGAACCAGATATCGCCGAGCAGGTTCAGCATCGCGGCGGGCGAATGCTGGCGCGTATCGCCGAGCGGCATGCCGGTCATCGCGCGGACCTGTTGCTCGAACTGGCTCGTGGCGCAGGCATCGACCGTGTAGTGGCCGGAATTGTGCGGACGCGGCGCCATTTCATTGGCGATGAGCGTGCCGTCTTCCAGCACGAAGAATTCGACGCACAGCACGCCCACATAGCCGAGCTTCGCGGCGATGGTGAGCGCCGCGTCCTGCGCCTGCGCGACGAGCGAAGCCGACGCATCGGGCGCGGGCACGACCGTCTTCGCGAGAATGCCGTTCACGTGCACGTTCTGCGCGAGCGGGAACACCGCCGACTTGCCGTCGCCGCCGCGCGCGATCAGCACGGACACTTCGTACTTGAGCGGCATGCGCTTTTCGAGCACGCACGGCACGCCCGACAGAGACGCATACGCGTGGCGCACGTCCGCGACGTTGCGCACGCTGACCTGTCCCTTGCCGTCGTAGCCGAGACGCGCGGTCTTGAGAATGCCCGGCAGCACCGCCGCGATCTTCTCGTCGGGCAGCGCGGCGAGCGCCTGCGGCGATTCGATCACGACATGCGGCGCGACCGGCACGCCCGCTGCCGCGATGAAGCGCTTCTCCGCGACGCGATCCTGCGCGATCGCCACGCAGCCCGCGGCCGGACTCACGAACGTGC
The DNA here is from genome assembly GCF_964261745.1 of Caballeronia sp. S22. Classification (NCBI taxonomy): domain Bacteria; kingdom Pseudomonadati; phylum Pseudomonadota; class Betaproteobacteria; order Burkholderiales; family Burkholderiaceae; genus Caballeronia; species Caballeronia sp. S22. The sequence continues at coordinate 2,750,575 of NZ_OZ180035.1, forward strand.
ACGACGCAAGAAATTCGAGGCTCGCGGACGGCACGTTCTCGAATTCCGTCGATACCGCCGCGCACAGGCGGCCGAGCTCGGTGAGCGCGGCGCGGTCGTCGTAGGCGGCGCGGATGTGGCGATCCGCGACGGCGCCGGCGGGGCTCGTCTCGTCCGGATCGAGGACGGCGACGCGATAGCCCATCGATTGCGCGGCGAAGCAGAACATGCGGCCGAGCTGGCCACCGCCGACCATGCCGAGCCATGCGCCCGGCAGGATGGGAGAGATCGGGGAATTTTGTGGGTTCATCGTGGGCTTGGGTGGCTGGCTGTGGGCATCAGCGATTGCGCGACGCGCGGTCTGCGCGGGAGGTCATCAAAGCGGCGGCAGCGCCATGTCCCGCGCCGCCTGATTCTGCTTCACACGGAATGCGGCCAGCGCGTCGGCGTATTTCGCGTCGGCGACGCTCAGCATCGACACCGCAAACAGCGCCGCGTTCGCCGCGCCCGCCTCGCCGATGGCGAAGGTCGCGACCGGAACGCCCTTGGGCATCTGCACGATCGAGTGCAGCGAATCGACGCCCTTCAGATACTTGCTCGCCACCGGCACGCCGAGCACCGGCACGGTGGTCTTCGCGGCCAGCATGCCCGGCAGATGCGCCGCGCCGCCCGCGCCCGCGATGATCGCGCGCACGCCGCGCTCACGCGCGCTTTCGGCGTAGGCGAACATCTCGTCCGGCATGCGATGCGCCGAGACGACTTTCGCCTCGTACGGCACGCCGAATTCCTGAAGCATCGCGACGGCGTGCTTCATCACGTCCCAGTCGGAACTGGAGCCCATCAACACGCCGACGAGCGGCGCTTCATGCGTGTGGGCGCCGGTCTGTACTTCGCTCATTCCTTTTCCCTTGAAATGCGCGTGCCGCTTCCCGGAAGCGGCACGTATCGAATTACGACAAAGTCTTGCCAGTGAGACGCTGCAATGCTTCCTGATACTTTTCCGACGTCTTCGCGATCACGTCGTCGGGCAGCTTCGGCGCGGGCGGCTCCTTCTTCCACGGTTGCGTTTCGAGCCAGTCGCGCACGAACTGCTTGTCGAAGGACGGCGGATTCGTGCCGACCTGATAACCGTCGGCGGGCCAGAAGCGCGAGGAATCCGCGGTCAGCACTTCGTCCATCAGATACAGCTCGCCCTTGTTGTCGAGGCCGAACTCGAACTTCGTATCCGCGATGATGATGCCGCGCGTCGCTGCGTACTCGGCCGCTTCCTTGTACAACTGGATGGAGATGCGCTTGATCGTCGCCGACAGCTCGGTGCCGATGCGGCGTTCCATCTCATCGTAGGTGATGTTTTCGTCGTGATGACCCATTTCGGCCTTCGCCGCGGGCGTGAAAATCGGCTCGGGCAGTTTCTGCGCATTCTGCAGGCCCGGCGGCAGCTCGACGCCGCACACCGCGCCCGTCGCCTGATAGTCCTTCCAGCCGCTGCCCGCGAGATAACCGCGCACGACCGCTTCGACGAGAATCGGTTCGAGCCGCTTCACGACGACCGCGCGGCCCGTCACCTGCCCGACTTCATCGGCGGCGACGACGGTCGAAGGATCGATGCCCGTGTTGTGGTTCGGCACGATGTGACCGAGCTTCTCGAACCAGAAATCGGCCATCGTGTTCAGCACGCGGCCCTTGTTCGGAATTGGCTCGCCCATGACGACATCGAATGCGGAAAGGCGGTCGGTCGTAACGATCAGGAGCTTGTCCTGACCGACTGCGTAATTGTCGCGGACCTTGCCGCGGCCGAGCAGCGGCAGCGATTTGATCGTGGATTCGTATAGCGTGGACATCGTCATGTACCGGAAGGGTTCTGAAATGGTGAACGCCGCACTTTGCCTTCGAGCGCGGAAAGAGAGAAAAAAAGCGAACGGGCTCCGAACCCGGAACCCGTTGATTTTACTTTACAAATAACGCCTGGCTCAGATCAGGCTTATTTCGCGCTCATTTGACGATCTGCGCGAGCGCGCCGGACTTGTACTTCTCGGCGATCTTGTCGAGCGAAACCGGCTTGATCTTGCCCGCCATGCCTTCGCAACCGAACTGCATGTAGCGCTGACGGCAGATTTCCTTCGCCGCTTCGCGCGCGGGCTTGAGGTAATCGCGCGGATCGAACTTCGACGGATTTTCGAACAGATAGCGGCGGATCGCGCCGGTGATCGCGAGGCGCAGATCGGTATCGATGTTCACCTTGCGCACGCCGTGCTTGATGCCTTCCTGAATCTCTTCGACCGGCACGCCGTAGGTTTCCTTCATGTCGCCGCCGAACTCGCGGATCTCGGCGAGCAGCTCCTGCGGCACCGACGACGAACCGTGCATCACGAGGTGCGTGTTCGGAATGCGCTGGTGGATTTCGCGGATACGGTCGATGGCGAGAATATCGCCCGTCGGCTTCTTCGAAAACTTGTACGCGCCGTGCGACGTGCCGATCGCGATCGCCAGCGCATCGCACTGCGTCTGCTTCACGAAGTCGGCGGCCTGCTCGACGTCGGTCAGAAGCTGCTCGCGCGTCATCGTGCCTTCGGCGCCGTGGCCGTCTTCCTTGTCGCCCTTCATCGTTTCGAGCGAGCCGAGCACGCCCAGCTCCGCTTCGACGGTGACGCCGATCGAATGCGAAAACTCCACGACCTGCTTCGACACCGCGACGTTGTATTCGTACGACGCGACGGTCTTGCCGTCGGCTTCGAGCGAGCCGTCCATCATCACGCTGGTGAAGCCGGAGCGGATCGCGGCCATGCACACGGCCGGCGACTGGCCGTGATCCTGATGCATCACGACCGGAATATGCGGATACGACTCGACGGCCGCTTCGATCAGATGGCGCAGGAACGCTTCGCCCGCGTACTTACGCGCGCCGGCGGACGCCTGCATGATGACGGGCGCGTTCACTTCGTTCGCGGCCGACATGATCGCCTGCACTTGTTCCAGATTGTTGACGTTGAATGCCGGGAGGCCGTAGCCGTGTTCGGCCGCGTGATCCAGCAGTTGACGCATTGATACGAGAGGCATTGTGGTGAAACTCCATGATGTGAAACGAATTCTGCAGCGCGCTCGATTCCGCTCTCGGGCGGTTTTCGGCTTTATCGTTGCGTGGACTGACGCATCGCTCTGCGTCGTCTTGCGCGCTTGATGAGCGCCCGCCGCTGCTCGCGCGGCGGGCGCTCCGGACTTCGCGAAAACGCTTAGAAGTGATCGCCCACACGCACGATCTTCAGCGTGTTGGTGCCGCCCGCCTGACCCATCGGCTCGCCGACGGTGAGCACGACCATGTCGCCGCGCGCCGCGTAGCCCTTCGACACGACCACTTCGAGCGCCTGATTCAGCGCGGTATCGCGGTCCATGTTGGTATCGACGTGCAGCGGCGTCACGTTGCGGTACAGCGACATCGTGCGCTCGCTCGACACGCGCGGCGTCAGCGCGAAGATCGGCACGTGCGTCCAGTGACGCGACATCCACAGCGCCGTCGAGCCGGATTCGGTCAACGCGACCACGGCCTTCGCGCCCAGGTGATACGCGGTGAAGAGCGCGCCCATCGCGATGGACTGGTCGATGCGCGTGAACGTGCGGTCGAGGAAATCGCGATCGAGCTGCGACTCCTCCGACTTCTCCGCTTCGACGCAGATGGCCGCCATCGTTTCGATGGTCGTCACCGGATACTTGCCCGCCGCGGTTTCGGCGGAGAGCATCACGGCATCGGTGCCGTCGAGCACGGCGTTCGCCACGTCCGACACTTCCGCGCGCGTCGGCACGGGCGCGTGGATCATCGATTCCATCATCTGCGTGGCGGTGATCACGAGCTTGTTCGACTCGCGCGCCATGCGGATCATGCGCTTTTGCAGCGCCGGCACCGCCGCGTTACCCACTTCCACCGCGAGATCGCCGCGCGCGACCATGATGCCGTCCGATGCGTCGAGAATGCCCTGCAACGCCGGAATCGCTTCGGCGCGCTCGATCTTCGCGATCATCTTCGGCTTGATGCCGTACGGCGCGCCCGCGATGTTCGCGAGCTGACGCGCCATTTCCATGTCGGTTGCGTTCTTCGGGAACGACACCGCCACGAAGTCCGCGCCGAGCGACATCGCCGTCTTGATGTCCTCCATGTCCTTCTCGGTCAGCGCGGGCGCGGTGAGGCCGCCGCCCTGGCGGTTGATGCCCTTGTTGTTCGAGAGCTCGCCGCCGACCTTCACCGTCGTGTGGATTTCTTCGCCGATCACGCGCGTCACGTCGAGCACGATGAGACCGTCGTTGAGCAGCAGCACGTCGCCGGCGCGCAGATCGCGCGGCAGATCCTTGTAATCGAGGCCGCAGCGTTCGTTGTTGCCGAGCGGGCAGTTGGCGTCGAGGATGAACGGATTGCCCGCGACGAGCATCGTCTTGTTGTTCTCGAACTTGCCGACGCGGATCTTTGGGCCTTGCAGGTCCGCCATGATCGCGACTTCGCGGCCCACCTGACGCGCCGCATCGCGCACGATTTCCGCGCGCTGGCGGTGGTCGTCGGCGGTGCCGTGCGAGAAATTGAAACGTACGACGTCGAGACCCGCCTGCAGCATTTGCAGCAGGATGTCAGGGCTCGTGGAAGCCGGGCCGATGGTGGCAACAATCTTTGTAGCGCGATGCATGGAATTCCTCGTCTCAGTAGGATCGCCCGTAACTACGCTGCGAGCACGTTGCGCTTGCGGCGAGGTGTTGCTCACCGGTTGCGCGCGCGCGCCGGATCGTGCCGGCGTCGCTTTGTCGATTTCTTTCAGTGCATGGGCGGGCAGGCCGCCGATGATGACCGGAGGCGTGGGCGGCACTGCGGCCGCGGCTTCGCCTTCGGGTGATGCCTGATCGGGTTGAGCCGCTTCCGCGATCGCCAGCGCTGCTTCAGCGGCGGCATCGAGCGCGCCGCTGTCGATCACGTCCTGCGTCACTTCGTCTTGCGCGCCGCCGGCTGCTTGCGCGCCCTTCTTTCCTGCTTTCGCCGGATTGCCTCGGGCCGTCAACGCCTTAAGCCCGCGACTCGAGCACTTCCACCGCGGGCAGCGTCTTGCCTTCCAGGAACTCCAGGAACGCGCCGCCGCCGGTCGAGATGTAGCTCACCTTGTCGGCGATGTTGTACTTCGCGATGGCCGCGAGCGTGTCGCCGCCGCCCGCGATCGAGAACGCCGACGAGCTGGCGATCGCCTGCGCGAGCGTCTTCGTGCCGTTGCCGAACTGGTCGAACTCGAACACGCCGACCGGGCCGTTCCAGACGATCGTACCGGCCGTTTCGAGCTGCGCCGCGAGCGCCTTGGCGGTGTCCGGGCCGATGTCGAGGATCAGGTCGTCGTCGGCGACATCCGCGACGGGCTTGATTTCCGCCTTCGCGGTCGGCGCGAATTCCTTCGCCGTCACGACATCGCTCGGAATCGGCACCGATGCGCCGCGCGTGCGCGCCTGCTCGATGATTTCCTTCGCTTCGTCGACGAGATCGGCTTCCGCGAGCGACTTGCCGATCTTGAGACCCGACGCCAGCATGAACGTATTCGCGATGCCGCCGCCGACGATCAGCTGATCGACCTTCTCGGCGAGCGACTTCAGAATGGTGAGCTTGGTCGACACCTTCGAGCCCGCGACGATCGCGACCAGCGGGCGCTTCGGGTTGCCGAGCGCCTTGCCGAGCGCGTCGAGTTCGGCGGCGAGCAGCGGGCCCGCGCACGCGACCGGCGCGTACTTCGCGATGCCGTGCGTCGTGGCTTCGGCGCGGTGCGCGGTGCCGAACGCGTCGTTCACGTAGACATCGCAGAGCTTCGCCATTTTCTGCGCGAGGCCGTCGTCGTTCTTCTTCTCGCCCTTGTTGCAGCGGCAGTTTTCCAGCAGCACGACGTTGCCCGGCTGGACCTGAACGCCGTCGACCCAGTCGGCGACGAGCGGCACGTCGCGGCCGAGCAGTTCCGACAGACGCGCCGCGACCGGCGCGAGCGAGTCTTCCGGCTTGAACTGGCCTTCGGTCGGACGGCCCAGGTGGGACGTGACCATCACGGCCGCGCCCGCGTCGAGGGCGGCCTTGATCGCCGGGACGGAGGCGCGCACGCGCGTGTCTTCGGTGATGTTGCCGTTATCGTCTTGCGGCACGTTGAGATCCGCGCGGATGAACACACGCTTGCCGGAGACTTTGCCTTCGGCGATCAGATCGGTGAAACGCAGTACTTTCGTCATGGGAGTCAACGTAGGTAAAGAAGCGGTTCGGGCGGGGACGGCCGTCGGGGCGGCCGGTTCGTGGAGTCGCCGCGTGCGGGCCGCCGGGCAGGACGGCTCGCGCGCGGATCAGGCTGGAGGCGAAGGCCGCGCGGTGAAGCCGAACGCGCGTGCCGGAAGCGGGAGAAAGGGATCGGACAGATGAATCCGGAGATGCGCGCGAGACGCGCTCGGGCGCGTGCTCGGACACGTGCACGCAGCCGGGAGCGGCGGATTGGAAAATCGTAGCGCGGTGACTGCCGGACACACTTTCGACCTCGCTCACTCGGGAAAGACCATCATTTTAACCGATCGCCTTGACGCCTTTTAGCGGGCAATCGTTGATGACGCGTATTTGGCGACGACGCATTCATCATGCTCGACGACTTCACGCCGCGAGGCGCAGCAGCGTGAACACGAGCATGCCGACGGCGATCGTGCCCATCATGCCGCGCCGCCACAGGTAGTACGCGAGCCCGGCCGCCGACGCCCACAGCGCATGATTCGACAGCGCGAGCGAGATGCCCGTGGACGTCTCCAGCAGATCCGGCACGACGACGCCCGCGAGCGCCGCGGCCGGCGCGTAGCGCAGCACGCGCTGCACGCGCGGCGGCAACACCATGCGCTCGCCGCCGATCAGAAAGAGCGCGCGCGTCACCGCCGTGACGAGGCCCATGCCGAGAATCGCGAGCCAGACGTGCAGCGCGCTCATCGGAGGGGCCTCGTGGCGGCGGGCTTGTCGTCCTTGTTGCCGGCGACGGGCTTCGGCCCCGTGCGTTCCGCGATCACGTCCGCGAGCGTACCCGCGAGCAACGCCGCGAACACCGCGAGCGGCAGGCCGAAGCGATACGGCAGATCGAACGCCAGCAGCGCGACCACACTGGCGACGGCGACGGCGGCGAGCGTCGAGCGCGTGGCGATCGCCGAAACGATGAGCGGAATCAGCGCGAGCGTGCCGGCGAGTTCGAGGCCCCAGTTATCGGGAATCAGGCTCGCGAGCAGAATCCCGATCACCGACGAGCTCTGCCACGACAACCAGCTCGACACCGCCAGCCCCCAGAAGAACGCTTCCTTGCCGGGCTGCCAGCCGACCGGGAAATTCCGCTTCGAAAACATCAGATAGATGATGTCGCCGTTGAAATAGCCGAGCAGCAGACGGCGCTTGAGCGGCAGATAGGCGAAATGCGGCGCGAGCCCCGCGCTGAAGATGACGAAGCGCAGATTGACCATCGCGGCGGTCAGGAGAATGGTCCAGAGCGGCAGCTTCGCGGCGAAGAGCGGCAGCACCGCGAGTTGCGACGAGCCCGCGTACACCGCGAACGACATGCCGAGCGCCTGCGGCACGGTCAGCACGGACTTCGTCATCGCGATGCCGGTCACGAGACCCCAGGAGAACGTCGCCAGGACGGCGGGCGAGAAGGTGCGCACGCCCTCGAAAAACGCGCGGCGATTCGTGTCTGACAGCCGGTCGAGCATGAGCGAATGCGAGGCGAACAGGACAACCCGTGATGCCATTGCGCGGCCTCGATCGATTGCGCGATGGATCGGGAAAAACCGGGAAAATCGGGAATGGTGAGCTTCGCCGTTTCGTTCCGCTATTTTTTCAGCGGACGGCGAAAGGCAAATTATAGCGTCGTGAAAGGCGCTCCAAGATCGGTTTCGTCGCGAAAAGACGCTAAAATGACGGTCTTTCGCTGCCTTTGCGCCCTCGCCGCGCGTCTTCCCCACGGAATCCACGCAAGAAAGCGCGCCGGGCGCCGCTGCCCTTCAGAACGCGGGCGGCCTGCCGAAACCCACTTGAACCGAGACAGCTAGGAGAACCGTATGTCAATGGCCGACCGCGACGGCAAGATCTGGATGGATGGCACGCTGATCGACTGGCGTGATGCCAAGATCCACGTTCTGACGCACACGTTGCACTACGGCATGGGCGTTTTCGAAGGCGTTCGCGCGTACAAGACCACGCAGGGCACGGCCATCTTCCGCCTGAAAGAACACACGAAGCGCCTGCTGAACTCGGCAAAGATCTTCCAGATGGACGTCCCGTTCGACGCCGCCACGCTCGAAGCCGCGCAACTGGAAGTCGTCAAGGCGAACAACCTGGAAAGCTGCTACATCCGCCCGATCATCTGGGTCGGCTCGGAAAAGCTCGGCGTTTCGGCCAAGGGCAATACGATCCACGTGGCCATCGCCGCTTGGCCATGGGGCGCGTACCTCGGTGAAGACGGCCTCGCGAAGGGCATCCGCGTGAAGACGTCGTCGTTCACGCGCCATCATGTGAACGTGTCGATGGTGCGCGCGAAGGCCTCCGGCTGGTACGTGAACTCGATTCTCGCGAATCAGGAAGCCGTCGCCGACGGTTACGACGAAGCCCTGCTGCTGGACGTGGACGGTTACGTCTCCGAAGGCTCCGGCGAGAACTTCTTCCTCGTGAACAACGGCAAGATCTACACGCCGGACCTGGCGTCGTGCCTCGACGGCATCACGCGCGATACCGTCATCACGCTCGCGCGCGATTTCGGCATCCCGGTCATCGAAAAGCGCATCACCCGCGACGAGGTCTACACCTGCGACGAAGCGTTCTTCACCGGCACCGCCGCCGAAGTCACGCCGATCCGCGAGCTCGACAACCGCACCATCGGTTCCGGCGCGCGCGGCCCGATCACGGAAAAGCTGCAAAGTGCGTTCTTCGACGTCGTCGGCGGCAAGAACGAGAAGTACGCGAGCTGGCTCGCGAAGGTTTAATCGACCTCATGCGACGCGGCGGGCCGAATGCTCGCCGCGCGCTGGACATCTGACAAGAGATAGCAATGAGCGACCTGAAGGAAATGCCGCTGGTGGAATTGTCGGCGAAGGACCTGCCCGCCTTCTGCCCGAACCCGAAGATGCAGCGCTGGAGCACGCATCCGCGCGTGTTCATCGACGTGACGCACGGCGAAGCGCGCTGCCCGTACTGCGGCACGCGCTACAAGCTGAAAGACGGCGAAGTGCTCAAGGGCGGCCACTGAAAGCCGCCGGGTGCCGGCCGCGCCCTGATCGTTTGCGCCGCGCAGCATCGGCGCACGTCAACCCACACCAATCGACGGCCCGCCCCAAGGCGGTGGGCCGCGTTTATTTTGAGATCGGATAACGAAAGATGCGCCGTGCGCTGGTTATAGCACCGAACTGGATCGGTGACGCATTGATGGCGCAGCCGCTCTTTACGCTCTTGCGCAAGCTTCATCCGCGCATCGCGATCGATGCCGTCGCGCCCACCTGGGTCGCGCCCGTGCTGGAACGCATGCCCGAGATCCGCGATGTCTACGCGACGGACCTCGCCCACGGCAAGCTGCAACTGCTGCGCCGCTGGCAGCTCGCGAGCGATTTGCGCGATGTTGGCTACGACGCCGCCTACGTGCTGCCCAACTCCGTCAAATCCGCGCTGATTCCGTGGATGGCGGGCATCAACTTGCGCATCGGCTACAAGGGCGAGAGCCGTTACGGGCTCTTGAACGTGCGCCACGCGAATCCGCCGAAGACCGAGCGTCCGCCGATGACCGCGCACTACGCCGCGCTCGCCTACACGCCGGGCGCGAAGCTGCCGTTCGTCGACAGATTCGCCCAGCCCGAAGCGGCTGCGGCGCCCGACGCACAAACGCTTCCCGTGCCGCGTCTCGAATCCGATCCGAACGAGGCCGCGCGCGTCTCGACGCGCTTCGATCTCGACACGCGCGCGCCGCTCGTCGTGTTTTGTCCGGGCGCGGAATACGGCCCGGCCAAGCGCTGGCCGCCGGAGCATTTTGCGTCGCTCGCGCAGTTCATCGCGCAGTCGTTCCCGTATGCGCGCATCATCGCGCTCGGCTCGAAGAAGGACGCGCCGATCGCGCAGGCCATCGCGGAGCGCGCGCCGATGGTCCGCAACCTGTGCGGCCAGACCTCGCTCGGCGAAGCGTGCGCGCTCATTTCGCGGGCGAGCGCGGTCGTCACCAACGATTCCGGCCTGATGCACGTCGCGGCCGCCTCGCGCCGGCCGCTCGTCGCGGTCTACGGCTCGACCGATCCGCGCCACACGCCGCCCTTGTCCGATCTCGCAAAGGTACAATGGCTGCATCTTGAATGCAGTCCGTGCTTTGCCCGCGAGTGTCCGCTCGGCCATCTGAACTGCTTGCGCGAACTCTCGGCCGAACAGGTCTTCGGCGATCTGCGAGGGATGCTGCTCGCGCATCGTTGATGTTGCGCTCACGCGTCGAAACGCGTGTCCAACAAGACGGTTTCCAGCCGTGTGTGCGGGTGCGGACACGCGAATGTCTCCGAACGGGGGCATGCTTTGACCAATGACCGATGCAGCGCGCCGTTCCGTTGCCTGCCGCCATCAGCGGCTTCGAGCGGCGCGCAGCACCGAATGCCAGAGACCCACGAGCCATGCCACGTTTCGCCCGCCTCTTCGAAGCCGCCGCCGATACTCTCAACGCTTACTATCAGGCAGTCGCGGACAACAGCATCGACAGTGTGATGTCGTTGTGGATCGACGAGGATTTCGCCGCCTGCGTCTGCGCGGACGGCACGCATCTGCACGGGCTGGAAAGCATCCGCGCCGGTCTCGGCAAGCAATTCGAAACGCAGGCGGTAACCATCGAGCCGCTCGATATCCGCGTGTACGACAGCCTGGGCACGGTCGTTTATGCAATCGCCGAGGCGCATCAGCCGGCCACGCCGGCGAGCGTACCGCGCATGATCTACACGACTTACGTGATGGTTCACGAGCGCGGCGAATGGCGCATCGCGCATATTCACGCGAGCGAGATGCCGATGGAAACGGCGGGCCAGTTCGCGGCGAAGCTGCGTCACGGTCAGGGACCGCTGCACTGAAGACTTGAAGCGCTGAAGAAGACGTTTGTCGGGGAGGGGCCATGAAGCGCGATCCGTTGTTGAAACACGATTCGTCATTCGTGGACAAAGCGCCTGCCGTAGCACTGAAGGCAACCGCGCGCGTGCCGGGGCTGCCGGGCTCGGACTGGCTCTATAACGCGCCGCGCTGGCTGCCGACGAGCCATGCGCAGACCATCGTTCCTGCTCTGTTCGGCCGCAAGCCCGCCGTGAGTTATCGCCGCGAGCGCTGGAACACGCCCGATGGCGATTTCATCGATCTCGATTTCCTCACGCACGATCCCGGCGACGAACCCGCCGCGAACGCCCCGCTCTTCGTGCTCTTTCACGGCCTCGAAGGCAATTCCGACTCGCACTACGCCCGCACGATGATGGCCGCCGCCCGCGCGCGCGGCTGGCACGGCGTCGTGCCGCATTTTCGCAGTTGCAGCGGCCCGCTCAACCTGCTGCCGCGCTTCTATCATCTTGCCGACAGCGCCGAAGTCGACTGGATCCTGCGTCGGCTCGCGCAATCGCATCCCGGGCCGATCGTCGCGGCGGGCGTATCGCTCGGCGGCAACGTGCTGCTGCACTGGCTGTGCAAAAACGGCAAGGATGCGTCGATCGTCAGTGCCGCCGCGGCCATCTCCGCGCCGCTCGACGTCCACGCGGGCGGCCTCGCGATCTCGCAGGGCTTCGGCATGGTCTACACGCGCAGCTTCCTGAAGTCGCTGAAGAAGAAGGCGCTCGCGAAGCTCGGCCAGTATCCCGGTCTTTACGATCGCGACGCCGTGCTCGCCGCGCGCACGCTCTACGAGTTCGACAACGTCGTCACCGCGCCACTGCACGGCTTTCGCGACACCAATCACTATTGGTCGACGGCGACCATTCGCGCGCATCTGAAGCACATCGAAGTGCCGGCGCTGCTTCTGAACGCACGCAACGATCCGTTCCTGCCCGAGTTCGCGCTGCCTTCGGTGGCCGAAGTGTCGGCGCGCGTGACGCTCGACCAGCCGAATCACGGCGGGCACGTCGGCTTCATGACGGGGCCGTTTCCCGGCCGGATCGACTGGCTGTCGCTGCGGGTGTTCGGCTATCTGGAGAACTTCGTTTCGTGAACCATCATGGATGAAATCGTCAGGCAGGCGCTCGCCAAATGGCCCAACGTTCCGCATTGCACAGGCTGGCTGCTGCTCGACCGGCGCGGCCAGTGGCGCATGCGCGACGACGCCGCGCAGGCAGCCGGCGAACTCGGCACGCCGATCCGGCATGAAGCGCTGCTGGGCTTCATCAATCGCAACTACGAGAGCGATGCCGACGGTCAGTGGTTCTTCCAGAACGGACCGCAGCGCGTGTACGTAGAACTGGCGTACACGCCGTGGATCGTGCGCCTGCACGCGGCGGACGGCGCATTGCGCCTGACCGATCAGGCCGGGGCGTCGTTCGGGCCTGCGCACGCGTTCATCGACGACGAAGGCGGCATCCTCTTTTCCGACGACGCATCGCCCGCGCGCGTGGCCGCCCTGCACGATCACGATATCGAAGTGTTCGCGAATCACGCATCGCTCGACGATGCGGGCAAGGGCGGCGTGTTCCATTGGCGCGATGGCGTCGATCTGCCCGTGCAGCCGATCGCGCGCGCCGACGTCGCGACGCGCTTCGGTTTCGTGGCGAGTCCCGCCGACCGCGCCGCCGCGAAGAAAGACTGATCTAGCTGTTCTTCTCCAGCTCGCGCTCTTCCTTGTAGCGCGTCTCGAAATCGCGCAGGCGCGCGGAAATCGTCGAGAGATCGTAGAAGCTGGCGGTCTTCACATCGCGCGCTTCCTTCAGTTGCCGGATCGCGGATGGCCATGCGCCGTCCAGCGCGAACTTCTCGGCCATCGCCTGATGCTGTTGCAGCGGATCGTTGAGACCGGCGCTCGCCTGCGCGAGATAGAACCACCAGTCGGGCCGCGCCGGCTCGGCGCGCGTCCCGCGGCGTGCGAGCGTCTGCGCTTCGGCGAAGCGGCGTGCGGAAAGCAGCGCCTGCAAATGCACGTCGATGGCAGCGTGCGATTCCGGCCAGCGTTTCTGCGCGATGTCCGCGAGACGGATAGCGTCGTCGTTGCGGCCCGCGCGGCGCGCGATGTCGGCCGCCAGCACGTCGAGGCTCGGCGTGCTGCGTAGCGCGGGCGGCGCGGGCTGCGGTTTCTGCGCCGGCGCCGACCGGCCTTCGACGTGAACCGGCGGCAGAGCGATGTCGCTGCTCGCGCGAGACGGCTTCGCTGGCGTCGAATCGGGCTGCGGCGCGTTGCCGAGATTCAGCGCCGCGCGTGCGTTGTTGAGCGGCGTCGCGGTCATCGAAGGGTCCGCGTTGCGCAGCGATTGATCGCCGCCCTTGCGCGACGTCACGGGCGGCGCGGTCGCGACCGTTTCCTGCGATGGCCGCGCGCGATCTTCCTGCCGAACCTGCGCCGATGCCGCCGCCGTGCTCGCCTCCTCGCCCTCGAACAGCTTGCGCGCTTTGGCGAGCGCGTCGCTGGCGGCGTCGTAATTGCCCATCAACGATTGCGCGAGTGCGATCCCATACCAGTTCGACGCCGGGTTGAGCGCCGTCTGATCCTCGATTTCCGATTTGAGCCGGCTCGCGACCTCGCGATAGTCGCTCGCATAATTCACCTGCAGCACGCGCGCGCGGGCGCGCACAAACGCATATTCCGCCGATTGACGCGGCTGACGGTACGGCACGCGCCGCGCGCGGCCTTCCATGTCGGCGATGCGATCGGTCGTGAGCGGATGCGTGCGCACATAGGGCGGCACGCCGTTATCGGCCATCGAATAGCGGTCGAGGCGCTCGAAGAACGCGACCATCGCGTACGGGTCGTAACCGGCGGCGGCGAGCATCTGGAAGCCGACGCGATCGGCCTCGTGCTCGGCCGCGCGCGAGAAGCGCAGTTGATTGTCGACGGCGAACGCCTGGCCGCCCATCGCGATGCCCATGCCCAGATCTCCGCTATGCGCGAGCAGGCCCGCGAGCATGCCGGCGACCATCGCGGCGAGCGCCGCGTAAGTGCTCTTTTCCTGCGTGCCGAGCATGCGCGCGATGTGACGCTGAAGCACGTGCCCCATTTCGTGGCCGATCACCGACGCCAGTTCCGACTCGGTCTGCGTCGCGGCGATCAAACCCGTATTCACGCCGATGAAGCCGCCCGGCATCGAGAACGCGTTGATCTGCGAATCGCGCACGGCGAACAGGTCGAAGTCGGGCCGATAGCCGCCGAGATACTGCACGGCCGCGGCGGCGGAGAGCTTCGACGAGATCGAATCGAGGTAGTCGCGCAGCAGCCAGTCGTCGAGATAGTCGGGATCGGCGCGCACTTCGCGCATCATCCGCTCTCCGACCTTGCGCTCGGCCTGCGGGGTGAGCGAGCCGCCGGAGCCATCGCCGAGATCCGGAAGCTGCACCGAAGAAAGCGGCGCGCGCAGGCCGGACATCGTGCCGGGGCGATTCGCGAAGCGGCTTTCGGCGCCGCCGTAGACGCCGAAAACGCCTTCCGCGACATTGGCCGGCACGTCGCTACCGACATTTTCCTGCGATGACCGCAATTGCGACGCCGCGAGCGTGCCGGTCGCGTTCGAAGAAGGCGAGCCCGATTGCGCCAGCGCCGCGGGCGGCATGGCGAGGGCGACGCACAGCAGGGAGATGAGCACGCGGCTCGGACGTATCGGATGCATGGCGCGAAACGGTCGAAGCGCCGATGGTCGGCTCGAAAACTAAAACGAGCTTATCGTATCAAGTGTTGCGTGTGGGGCGTCTAGCGTCGGCCGTGCGTGGCCGCGGACGGCGCGATGTTTCGTGAAAAACCGCGAAATCACGCTGGTATGATAGGCGCCCATTCGAAGGAGACGCTATGTCCGGACTCACCCATTTCGATGCCGCCGGCGAGGCGCACATGGTCGATGTCGGCGCGAAGAACGAAACGCGGCGGGTCGCCGTGGCGCGCGGCTCGATCGCGATGCTCGACGGCACGCTCGCGCTGATCCGCGAAGGCCGCGCGAAGAAAGGCGACGTGCTCGGCGTCGCGCGCATCGCCGCGATTCAGGGCGCGAAACGCACCGCCGATCTGATCCCGCTGTGTCATCCGCTGGCGCTGACGCGCGTCGCGGTGGATTTCACTATCGATGAAGCGCTGCCCGGCGTGCATTGTGAAGTGCGCGTGGAGACGGTCGGGCGCACCGGTGTGGAGATGGAAGCGCTGACCGCCGTGCAGGTCGGCTTGCTGACGATCTACGACATGTGCAAGGCGGTGGATCGCGGAATGACCATCACGAACGTGCGCGTGATGGAGAAGCATGGCGGGAAGTCGGGCGACTGGGTGGCGGCAGATCACGCAGCGCCGGCACCCTGACCTTCCTCACTCCTCGTCGTCTTCCGCCGACGGCACCTGACTCTGCGCCGGCACCCCATACACCTTCACCAGATCCGCCCTGAAGGGAGCCAGCGACGTGCCGGCTTCATCGACCAGATCGTAGACGGCAGCAAGCTGCTTTGGCCAGTCGTGTAGCTGCATCGCGAAAATCTTCAGGCGCGCCATCGTGTCGAGCGCTTCGGCGCGTTGTCCGGCGAGCGCCTGGAGCACCGCGTACCGGCGCAACACTGTTTCGCCCGGCAACAGCGCGATCGCCTTTCGGTGCGCGGCGAGCTTCTCCTCGACGTTCTGCGCGTTGATCGGCAGCAGCGTCGCCGCACCGTATTCGCCCCATGCCGTGAACAGGAACGAAGGATTGTCGCGATACTGCTCCGCGGGCCGCGAGCCGTAATAGAGCACTTCGGCGCGATTGTAGTCACGCAGCGTCGGATAGAGCGCCGCGAGGCCACCGAGCACGAGCACGACATACACGCCATACGACAGCGGACGCGCGACGAGCCGCAGCGGCCGCGTCTCGAGCAGCCCGATGACGAGCATCGCCGGCATCAGAAAGAACATGTACTGCTGCGGATACTCGACGAGCGCGTGCATCATCAGCACGCCGAGCAGCGACAGCGCGAAAATGCGCGCCGGCGTCTGCGGCGCGCGCAGCACGCGAATCAGCCAGAACACGATGCCCGCGACGAGAATCGCCATGCCGAGCGCGCCCGTTTTCGCGAGCAGGTCGATGAAGATGTCGTGCGCGTTATTCGCGATCTCCACGCCGCCGAGATCGCGAACGAGATCGAACTGATAACGGGGAAACTCGCCCCAGCCGACACCCAGCAGCGGATGCGTCTTGAACATCGTCCAGCCGTATTTCCAGAGCGCCAGGCGCGGCGCGATCTGACTGGCTTCCTGCATGCGCTCCGCCGCCGATTGCGCAAGTCCGAAGTCGTAGCGCACGTTCGCCCAGCGCACCGCCGCGTTCACGGCGAAGAAGACGATTGCGAGCAGAACCGGGACGATCCACGCGCGCACATCGCGCCGGCCCGGCCCGTCGAAACCTTCCGACGCGACCGGACGCCCGATCACGAAGGCCATCCAGAATCCGGCGACGACGATCACGGCTGTCTGCAGCCACGGCCCGCGCGATACCGTGAGCGCGAGACCGAGCGAGTAGACCGCCGACAGAATCAGCCACAGCACGATCGGGAGCCGCCGCGCCTGCACGAAATACAGCGCCCCCGCCAGCGCGAACGCGATCACGGTCGCGAGGTGATTCGCCTGCGCCATGTTGCCGAAGGGACGGCGTTCGACCATCACGTTGTACGCGACCACGAACGGCGTGAACTTCACTTCGAGATGCAGCAACTGCACGATCTGGCAGAAGACCGCGAACAGTCCGCCGACCATCAACGCAGCCGCGCCGATTCTCAGCGTCTTCTCCGCGAGCCCCGCCCGCACGAGTCCGAAGCCCGTATGCACCGCGACGAACGACGCGAGCAGATACGCGCCGCCGAGCCAGTTCATCGATGGCTGAGCGACCGGCAACAGCAGCGTCTGCGCGACGAGCAGTACGCCGAACGCGAGCGGCATCAGCGCGACGACCGGCGACGCGAACGGCACTTTGGGCTCGGACACGCGCACGAGCAGCGCGACCGTCGCGCCGAGCGCCAGATAGAGCGCGAGCGCGCTGTATTCGGCGTAGAAAGTCGGAATCGGATACGTGTGGTTGACGACCGCGAAGGGAATCGTCAACGCAAGACACAGGACAGCAAAACAGAGAAAGCGTGCGTATTGGGAAGGCATAGGGACAGGGAACGTCGGCAACCGGCGCACTATACAAAACTTTGCCCCCGCTGTCCGTCGAACGGCCGGAATTGCTACGAAATCGCTGCTTTTCTCGCAAAAACGACGCTGCATGGACGCGGCGGCGCCGTAAATCCTGCCGCCGCGCTTTCCCGTACGTCGCGATCTTTCGCACCGCTTACGCGCGGCACTCCGGCGGGGCAAGGTTCGCGCGGAGCGTCGCCGCTTGCGCAGGCAATGGGCCGGCGCCCGGCGCGGGCAGCGACGAATCCGTTTTCGCTGCCGCGAAGCATTCCCATGTCACCGATCCCGCTTGCACGACGCCGCGGCTCAGCGCGACGCGCGCGGTCGGGGTATCGGCGTTATCGGGTGTCGAAGGGACGAGCACGAGCGTGTTCGAACCCTCGGGCGCGACGCGCGTCGTGTAGGCGATCGTGATCTGCCCGGTGTCGCTATCGACGTGAATCGACTCGACGTTGCGCGTGCCCGGCGGCGACGCAAAGCCGCCCGCGAGATCCGCGCCGCTCGCCGCGTTCTCCGCCACCCCGAGCCGCGCCGCCGCCGCGAGCGTGATGCCCTCGCCCACGCGACTTCGCGCCAGATAATCCTGATACGCGGGTATCGCATACGCCGCGACCACACCGACGATCGCAAGCACGATCATCAGTTCGATCAGCGTAAAGCCGCGCGTCTGCACTTCTTCCGCGCGCCGTCCGAACCACCATGCGCGCCGTTCGCGCGGCGCGTCCAAATCACAAGCCATCGTCGTCATTGCTGCTCCAGGAAATCAAAAAGCGCCCTGCCGCGAGATGCGATCAGGACGCTTCGATCGTATTGAGGGAGCGCAACGAGCAACAGTCGGCCGAACGGCCTAGGAGATTTCGCGGACGCGCGGTCAGCCGGCCGCGCGATTGCCCTCGGCGAGCGCGCGACGTTTGAGCAGCCAGCCCAGCGCGACGACCAGGAACGCCCCGGAGACGCGCGCCGCATATCCGGCGAACTCGGTATTGAGCGCGGGCCATCGGTCGATGAACGGATCGTCGATGATGAGTCCCCCCGCGATCCATCCGAGCAGGCCCGCGCCGACCAGCACGACCGCCGGAAAACGGTCGAGCAGCTTCAGCACCAGCGTGCTGCCCCACACGATGAGCGGAATGCTCACGATCAGTCCGAAGATCACCAACGCGAGCCGATGACGCGGATCGGCGGCTTCGGCCGCGCCGGCTATCGCGATCACGTTGTCGAGGCTCATGACGGCATCGGCGACGATGATCGTCTTCACCGCCGCCCACAGACGGTCCGATGCGTTGATCTCGTGCTCGTCGTGATCCGGCTGCATCAGCTTCACGCCGATCCACAAGAGCAGCATGCCGCCCACGAACTTGAGGAACGGAATGTCGAGCAACATCACAGCGAACGCGATCAGCACGACACGCAGGATGATCGCGCCGAGCGTGCCGAGCACGATGCCTCGCGTGCGCTGCTGATCCGGGAGGTTACGGCACGCGAGCGCGATCACGACGGCGTTGTCGCCGCCGAGCAGGATGTCGATCACGATGATCTGGACGACCGCGCCCCAGTGAAGCGTCGAAAAGAATTCAAACATGAGGCAGAAATAAAAAAGCGAGGAAGCAATGCTCCCTCGCTTTTTGTTGGCTTATATACGAAAGGAATCAGTAAGAGTACCAAACCCTCGCGTAAATTGCCCGCTCGATGTCAGAGAACCGACTTCAGCAGACGCGCCATCTCCGACGGATTCTTCGTGACCTTGATGCCGCACGCGTCCATGATTTCGAGCTTGGCGTCCGCCGTGTCCGCACCGCCCGAGATCAGCGCGCCAGCGTGGCCCATGCGCTTGCCCGGGGGCGCCGTCACGCCCGCGATGAAGCCGACGACCGGCTTCTTCATGTTGTCCTTGATCCAGTAAGCGGCGTTCGCTTCGTCCGGACCGCCGATCTCGCCGATCATGATGACGGCGTCCGTGTCCGGATCGTCGTTGAACATCTTCATCACGTCGATGTGCTTGAGACCGTTGATCGGATCGCCGCCGATACCCACCGCCGACGACTGGCCGAGGCCGAGCGCCGTCAGCTGACCGACTGCTTCGTACGTCAGCGTGCCCGAGCGCGACACCACGCCGATGCGGCCTTTCTTGTGGATGTGACCCGGCATGATGCCGATCTTCAGCTCGTCCGGCGTGATCGTGCCGGGGCAGTTCGGTCCGAGCAGCAGCGTCTTGCGGTTTTCGCGGCGCATGCGGTCCTTGATTTCGAGCATGTCGCGAACCGGAATGCCTTCCGTGATGCAGATCGCGAGATCGAGATCGGCCTCGACGGCTTCCCAGATCGCGGCGGCAGCACCCGCGGGCGGCACGTAAATCACCGAAACGGTCGCGCCGGTTTCAGCCTTCGCTTCCTTGACGGACGCGTAGATGGGAATGCCTTCGAAGTCTTCGCCGGCCTTCTTCGGGTTCACGCCCGCGACATACGCCTCACGGCCGTTCGCGTATTCGCGGCACGCGCGCGTGTGGAACTGGCCGGTCTTGCCGGTGATGCCCTGCGTGATGACCTTCGTGTCTTTGTTGATCAGAATCGACATGTAGTGACCTCTGTTCGTTTGGCGTCGCCAAAGCTCGCGCTCGGCGACCGCCATTCGTATCTGGTGGAACGCTCTCTTAGGCTCGGTAAGCGAAACCGCGCTTACTTGCCTTCGGCTGCCGCGACGACCTTCTGCGCGGCTTCTTCCATGCTGTCCGCCGAGATGATCGGCAGGCCCGAGTCGGCCAGCATCTTCTTGCCGAGGTCTTCGTTCGTGCCCTTCATGCGCACGACGAGCGGCACCTTCAGGTCCACGGCCTTCGACGCCACGATCACGCCTTCCGCGATCACGTCGCAGCGCATGATGCCGCCGAAGATGTTCACGAGAATGGCCTTGAGGTTCGGATTCTTCAGCATCAGCTTGAACGCTTCGGTCACCTTCTCGGTCGTCGCGCCGCCGCCGACGTCGAGGAAGTTGGCCGGCTCGCCGCCGAACAGCTTGATGGTGTCCATCGTCGCCATCGCGAGGCCCGCGCCGTTCACGAGACAGCCGATGTTGCCGTCGAGCGAGATGTACGCGAGGTCGAACTTCGACGCTTCGACTTCAGCCGGATCTTCTTCGTCCAGATCGCGGTAAGCGACGATTTCCGGATGACGGAAGAGCGCGTTCGAATCGAAGTTGAACTTGGCGTCGAGCGCGATGACCTTGCCTTCGCCGGTCAGGATCAGCGGGTTGATTTCCGCGAGCGATGCGTCGGTTTCGTAGAACGCCTTGTACAGACCTTGCAGGATCGCGCGCGCTTGCGGAATCGATGCGTCCGGAATGCCGATCTTGCGTGCGAGGTCATCGGCGTCTGCGTCTTGCAGACCGGTCGACGGCTCGACGGCGAACTTGTGCAGCAGTTCGGGCGTCTTTTCCGCGACTTCTTCGATGTCCATGCCGCCTTCGCTCGACGCCATCACGACGACTTTCTGCGAAACGCGGTCGAGCACGAGGCCGACGTACAGTTCCTTCTTGATGTCCGCGCCTTCTTCGATCAGCAGGCGATTCACCTTCTGGCCTTCGGCGCCGGTCTGGTGCGTAATGAGCTGCATGCCGAGGATCTGGTTCGCGTATTCGCGGACCTGCTCGATCGACTTCGCGACCTTCACGCCGCCGCCCTTACCGCGGCCGCCGGCGTGAATCTGCGCCTTGACGACCCAAACCGGGCCGCCCAGCTCTTCCGCGGCCTTGACCGCATCATCCACCGAGAACACGGGTTTGCCGCGCGGGACCGCGACGCCGAATTTCCGCAGGATTTCCTTACCCTGGTACTCGTGAATCTTCATGCGTGATTCCTTCAGTCTGAGAGTTGGAGTGAACTTCTATGTGCTTGAACCGCTTATTTTTCGATTCTTGTTTGAATTCCATGCGTGCGCGCAAGCGCTGCCTGCGCGCTACGAGGCGGACTTTGTCTCCGGCCTGTCCTGTACCGTTGTGCCGGTGTCCGTTTGACCGGCGGGTGCGTGGCCGAACCAGCGCGGGTAATACTCTTTGACCGCGGGGCCGTCGAAACGCAACGCGTGGCATCGGCCGAGCTGAAACGGCGGCTCGTCCTGCGGTGCGGTCGTGGAGGGATTGGCGGCGTCGGATTGATTGAACGGATTGCCGTCTTCGATCTTCCAGACGTCGCCGGCGAATGCCTGAATGGCTGCGGTCGGCAGGACGCCGCACAGTTCGGTGAGATGCGTGCAGCCGGCCGCGCCGCGCAGCAGCCTGTTGGCTTCGCGGCGAAAACTTTGGAGCAGATTGAGCCCGATGAGCTTGCGATAGACCGGATTGGACTCGGCGCACAGAGCGCCATACGGCGACCAGTCCGACGATGCCTCGACGTCGACGATGGTGAGCTTGCGGTCGATGGTGATGCGCAGCCAGAGTTCATGGATCGGCAGGCCGTGTGGCCGGACGCCCGTGGCGAGGCGAAAGTCGCGCGGCTTCTCATCGGTTAGACAGGCTTCGATATCCCAGAGGCCGTCGTCACGCTCGAACGCTTCCAGCCTAATCGCGCGACGGTGGCGCAACTGTCGGGGAGCGGGAGGCGAGAGAGGCATGCTGGAAGTGAGCCGGTACGGGGGAAACCGTGGAATTTTAGCATATTGGGTATTTGGAGCCGGACATGCGTTCCACGAATGAAACGTGCGTGCGGTTTCGGCTGAGACAGGCCGACATTCAATCGTCGACGATCTCTTCGCTCCAGTCCTCGTCGCCGCCCTTCAGTATCTTCCCGATGGTGCCGCTGGAAAAGCCGCGCGCGGCCAGAAAGCGCGCTTGCTTCGCACGTTCCGCAGGCGTCTCGGGCGGCACGCCGTACTTCTTCTCCCACACGGTCTGGGCGCGCGCGGTTTCGGATTGCGCGAGTTTGTCGGCGGTTTCGCTGATGAGCTCATCGCCGACGGCATGGCGCTTCAACTCGCTGATGATCCTGCCGCCGCCCATTCGCGATGCCCGCCGATGCACGACGCTCTCGACAAAGCGCTCGTTCGACAGCCAGCCATCGCGTTCGAGGCTGTCGAGCAGCGATTCGAGCAAATCGGCTTCATCGACGTACGGACGCAGCTTGCGCGACAACTCCGCCCGGCTGTATTCGCGCCGCGAGAGAAATGCGAGCGCACGCCCTTTCAGCGAGCGCTGCGGGCGTTTGGGATTGTTGACTTCGGTCGCCGAAGGCTTTCGGGTGCGTTGAGTGGAGCGGCCGTAGACCGGTTCAGCCGATTCGATAGGTGCCGGCCCGGCAGGCGCGCATTGCTCGAAGGGCTCGAAAGGATCGGCG
Organism: Caballeronia sp. S22; assembly: GCF_964261745.1. Lineage (NCBI taxonomy): Bacteria > Pseudomonadati > Pseudomonadota > Betaproteobacteria > Burkholderiales > Burkholderiaceae > Caballeronia > Caballeronia sp. S22. Next base: position 2,773,192 of record NZ_OZ180035.1, read on the forward strand.
TCTTCGAACGGGTCCGTGAAGGGGGTGAGATCGGGTTCTGAGGGTTTGCTTGCGGGCGTGGCCGGCTGCGACGCGCGATCAACGGGACGTGCCTTCGGCTGCTCGGTCGCCTGCTTCAGCAACGCGCGCGCTTGCTCCAGACGCGCGGCGCGATCGCTCGCATCATCGCTTTCTTCGCCGTCGTTCACGGGCTCAAAAACGCGACGCGCCGACGCGAATGACTTCGCGTCGGCGCGCTGCTTGTTACTGCGTTTGAAGCCGCTCGACTTCGACGATGCACCACGCCGCTCGCTGCTTCGTTCGTAGCGGTCAGCAGAGTCGGAACCGCTCTCGGTTCCGCCATCCGCCGTGTCAGCCTTCGATCCGAACCGACGCTTCTGCATCGTCCTTCAAGCCTGATGCTTACTCGTCGTCGGCCGTTGCAGCGCCTGCGACAGCAGCCTCGCCCAGCGCGGCGACACCCAGCGATGCGCGGATCTTGTTCTCGATCTCGCGTGCGATGTCCGGATTTTCGCGCAGGAATTCACGCGCGTTGTCCTTGCCCTGACCGATGCGGTCGCCGTTGTAGCTGTACCAGGCGCCGGCCTTGTCGACCAGCTTCGCCTGCACGCCGAGATCGATGATTTCGCCCTGACGCGAGATGCCTTCGCCGTACAGGATGTCGAAGATGGCTTCGCGGAACGGCGGCGACACCTTGTTCTTCACGACCTTCACGCGCGTCTCGTTGCCGATGACTTCGTCGTTCTTCTTGATCGAACCGATACGGCGGATATCCAGACGCACCGACGAATAGAACTTGAGCGCATTACCGCCCGTGGTGGTTTCCGGGTTGCCGAACATCACGCCGATCTTCATGCGAATCTGGTTGATGAAGATCACGAGGCAGTTCGTGCGCTTGATCGTACCGGTGAGCTTGCGCAGCGCCTGCGACATCAGACGCGCTTGCAGACCCGGCAGCGAATCGCCCATTTCGCCTTCGATTTCCGCCTTCGGCACGAGCGCCGCGACCGAGTCGATGACGATCATGTCGATGGAGCCGGAGCGCACCAGCGCATCCGCGATTTCCAGCGCCTGCTCGCCCGTGTCCGGCTGCGAGATCAGCAGATCCTGCGCGTTCACGCCGAGCTTTTGCGCGTATTGCACGTCGAGCGCGTGTTCTGCGTCGATGAACGCCGCCGTGCCGCCGAGCTTCTGCATCTCCGCGATCACTTGCAGCGTGAGCGTGGTCTTGCCCGACGACTCCGGACCGTAGATTTCCACGACACGGCCGCGCGGCAAGCCGCCGACGCCGAGCGCGATGTCCAGTCCGAGCGAACCGGTGGAAACCACCTGAATGTCTTCGACCGCCTCACCTGCGCCGAGCCGCATGATCGACCCTTTGCCGAATTGCTTTTCGATCTGCGAGAGCGCGGCGGCCAGGGCCTTGCTCTTTTCCGCAGTCATTCCAGCCGGGCCTTTCTTGCTTTCTTCCATGAATCGTCCTTTGCTATGATGAACGGCGTCTGAGGCAGTGTTCACGGGCTTTTCCGTTGCTCGATCGAGCATACGAAACCACGCTTCACACTCACGCAGACACTGTATAAAAAAACAGTAGTTTTTGCAAGCATGCAACGGCATGGCGCAGCTTTTTTTCCACGCCGCGCGAGACGCGCTAAAACTACGAAACACCTGGAGACCGCCGCGCCGGGCGACAAACGGTGCCGGCAATATAAGGCGCACACGACGATGCGAATCCTCATTGCCGAAGACGACAGCATACTCGCGGACGGCCTCGTCCGATCACTCCGCCAATCGGGATACGCCGTCGACCATGTGAAGCATGGCGTCGAGGCGGACACCGCGCTTTCCCTGCAGACTTTCGACCTGCTGATACTCGATCTCGGCCTGCCGCTCATGTCCGGTCTCGAAGTCCTGCGCCGCCTGCGCGCGCGCAACTCGCAGATGCCCGTGCTGATCCTGACCGCCGCCGACAGCGTCGATGAACGCGTCAAAGGCCTCGATCTCGGCGCGGATGACTATATGGCCAAACCCTTCGCGCTGAACGAGCTCGAAGCACGCGTGCGGGCGCTCACACGGCGCGGCGCGGGCGGCGGCCCGACGGTCGTGAAGCACGGCTCGCTCTCCTTCGATCAGGTCGGGCGGATTGCGACGATCGGCGATCAGGTCATCGATCTGTCCGCGCGCGAGCTCGGCGTGCTCGAAGTGCTCTTGCAAAGAACCGGCCGGCTCGTGTCGAAGGAACAACTCGTCAATCATCTGTGCGAATGGGGCGAGGAAGTCAGCAATAACGCGATCGAGGTCTACGTGCATCGGTTGCGCAAAAAGATCGAGCCGAGCGGCGCGAAGATCATCACGGTACGCGGCCTGGGTTACACGCTTGAGAAAGCGGGCGTCACGGCGCCCGGCACGAACGGCGCGGGCCCGCAACCGTCGGGCGTCGCCGCCGGCCAACACTATAAGTAGCCTGCATGGCGTCGCCCGCTTCCACCGAATCGCCCGAGTCGAAAAATCACGCAAAAGCGAGCGCCGACGATTCCGACGCCCAGCGCGACGCGCGCTATGCCAACCCTTTCGCGCCGCCCGACGAACTCGAGCCCGACGACGAGACGCATCCGCGCTCGCTCTTCGGCGAGATTCTCGACTGGATGCTCGCGCCGCTGCTGCTGCTCTGGCCGATGAGCATCGCGGTGACGTATCTCGTCGCGAAGTCGATCGCGAACGGGCCGTTCGACCGCGCGCTCGAAGCCGACGCCTACGTGCTCGCGCGCCAGATTCAGCCGGTCAACGGCGTCGCCGAATTGCGGCTGCCGGACGCGACGCGCGATTTCCTGCGCGCCGATAACGTCGACAGCGTGTTCTTTCAGGTGCTCGGCACGCGCGGCGAGCTGGTCGGCGGCGACCGCGACATGCCCTTGCCGCACGACGACGATCGTCCGCAGCCGGGCATCGTCGAGTTTCGCGACGATGTGCTGCGCGGCAACGACATCCGCGTCGCTTATACGACCGTCGATCTGCCCGGCCTCGCGCCCGGCCGCGATCCGGACAGCGCGCAACCGGTGCTCGTGCAGGTGGCCGAGACGCTCGACAAGCGCAGCCAGCTCGCCAACGACATCATCAAGGGCGTGATCCTGCCGCAGTTCGTGATCCTGCCGCTCGCGATCATCCTCGTATGGTTCGGGCTGTCGCGCGGGCTCGCGCCGCTGCATGCGCTGCAATCGAACATCCGCGCGCGCCGCCCCGACGATCTCTCGCCGCTCCAGGCGGGCAGCGCGCCGCCGGAGATCGCGCCGCTCGTCGCGTCGTTCAACGATCTGCTCACGCGCCTCGAACAGAACATGGAGTTCCAGAAGCGCTTCATCGCCGATGCCGCCCATCAGATGAAGACGCCGCTCGCGGGCCTGCGCATGCAGGCTGAACTGGCGATGCGCCAGGATGTATCGACGGAAGTGCAGCACTCGCTCGAACAGATCGCGATGAGTTCCGAGCATGCCGCGCGCCTCGTGACGCAACTGCTCGCGCTCGCACGCGCCGAGAATCGTGCGACGGGGCAGATATTCACGCCCATCGTGCTGACCGATCTCGCGCGGCTCGCCGTGCGCGACTGGGTGCAGGCCGCGCTCGCGAAGCGTATGGACCTCGGTTATGAAGAGCCGCCGTTTCCGGTCGAAGTGGAAGGCAACGTCGTGATGTTGCGGGAAATGTTGTCGAACCTGATCGACAACGCGATCCGCTACACGCCGGCGGGCGGGCGCATCACCGTGCGCGTGCGGACCGACGATAACGATCTCGATCTCGTGCATCTCGAAGTGGAAGACACGGGCCTCGGCATTCCGGCGGCGGAGCGCACGCGCGTGGTCGAACGCTTCTATCGCATACTCGGGCGCGAGGGCGATGGCAGCGGACTCGGCCTTGCGATCGTCAAGGAGATCGCGACGATGCACGGCGGCTCGCTCGCCATCGAGGATCATGTGTATCAGGAGAGCCCGAGACTCGCCGGAACCCTCGTAAGGGTGAGCCTCCAGCGGGTTTTTCCTGCCCGGGACAAACCCTGAGCGTAGGTCTCGCGCAGCGCGTTTGCCCGCGCGAGAAGAACGAGCTTAAAAGAATTTAAACGATCGTTCGAATCACATGCCTGCCAATTCCGCGAACATCACCGTTATGGCCTCGATGTTGCCCGTCAGTCACCGCGTCAGAACGCCGTAAGTTTTCGTTCCAATAATCTTTGCACCGGAGCCGCCTAGTCGCGGACCGATGTATTCGAAAATTCAAATCAGGAGACGATACATGGCTACGGTTGAGGGGCGCGTGTCACACGCACCGATGACGGCGGAGGAGAAGAAAGTCATCTTCGCCTCGTCGCTCGGCACGGTGTTCGAATGGTATGACTTCTATCTGGCGGGCTCGCTCGCCGTCTATATCAGCAAGACTTTCTTTTCAGGCGTCAATCCGACGGCCGGCTTCATCTTCACCTTGCTGGGCTTCGCCGCGGGCTTCGCGGTGCGTCCGTTCGGCGCGATCGTGTTCGGCCGGCTCGGCGATATGGTCGGTCGCAAGTACACGTTCCTCGTGACCATCGTGATCATGGGTCTGTCGACGTTCCTGATCGGCTTCCTGCCGGGATACGCGACGATCGGCATCGCGGCGCCGGTCATCTTCATCGCGATGCGGCTGTTGCAAGGTCTCGCGCTCGGCGGAGAGTACGGCGGCGCGGCGACGTACGTCGCGGAGCACGCGCCTTCGAACAAGCGCGGCGCGTGGACGGCGTGGATCCAGACCACCGCGACGCTCGGCCTGTTCATCTCGCTGATCGTGATTCTCGCGGTGCGCACGATCATGGGCGAAGAACAGTTCGGCGCGTGGGGCTGGCGCATTCCGTTCCTCGTGTCGATCCTGCTGCTCGCCGTGTCCGTGTGGATTCGCATGAAGCTGCATGAGTCGCCGGTCTTCGAGCGCATCAAGGCGGAAGGCAAGACCTCGAAGGCGCCGCTCACGGAAGCGTTCGGCGAATGGAAGAACCTGAAGATCGTGCTGCTCGCGCTCTTCGGTCTGACGGCGGGCCAGGCGGTCGTGTGGTACACGGGCCAGTTCTATTCGCTGTTCTTCCTGACGCAGACGCTGAAGGTCGATGGCACCAGCGCGAACATCATGGTCGCGGTGGCGCTGCTGATCGGCACGCCGTTCTTCGTGTTCTTCGGTTCGCTGTCGGACCGTATCGGGCGCAAGCCGATCATCATGGCGGGCTGTCTGATCGCCGCGTTGAGCTTCTTCCCGCTCTTCAAGGCGCTCGCTCACTACACGAATCCGACGCTCGAAGCCGCGACGCAGAAGTCGCCGATCGTCGTGATCGCCAATCCGGACGAGTGCTCGTTCCAGTTCAATCCGGTGGGCACGGCGAAGTTCACGAGCTCCTGTGATATCGCGAAGAGCGCGCTGTCGAAGGCGGGTCTGAACTATGAGAACGTGGCGGCGCCCGCGGGCACGCAGGCGCAGATCAAGGTCGGCGAGACGGTCGTGAACACGTACGACGGCAAGGCCGCCGACGCCAAGGTTCAAGGCGCGGCGTTCGACAAGACGCTGGCCGGCACGCTGAAGAGCGCGGGCTATCCGGCGAAGGCCGACCCGGCGCTCATCAACTGGCCGATGGCGATCGTGGTGCTGACGATCCTCGTGATCTTCGTGACGATGGTGTACGGGCCGATCGCGGCGATGCTGGTCGAGATGTTCCCGGCGCGGATTCGCTATACGTCGATGTCGCTGCCGTATCACATCGGCAATGGCTGGTTCGGCGGCTTCCTGCCGGCGACGGCCTTCGCGATCGTCGCGGCCAGGGGCGATATCTACTCTGGCCTGTGGTACCCGATCGTGATTGCGCTGGCGACGTTCGTGATCGGCATGTTGTTCGTGAAGGACACGCGCAAGTCGAATGTCTATCACGAGGATTGATGCGGGCTTCGCCTGCCCTTCCACGCGGTTCTTAAGAATTCGCGTGGAAGGGGTTGACAGCCTGTACGACGCTCGCCATAATCTCGTCTTCTTTCGGCGAATTAGCTCAGTCGGTTAGAGCGACGGAATCATAATCCGCAGGTCCGGGGTTCGAGTCCCTGATTCGCCACCAGCTTCAAGAAAAAGCCGCTGTCCCACAAGGACAGCGGCTTTTTGCTTTCTTCCTCACGCGCACGTTCCCCATCGCCCTCATGCTTAAATAGCGCATCGCTTCCTCAAGCATCCAGAACGTGCCCACCTTCGACCAACTCGCCGCGACCATCCGCGATCGTTTTCCCGACCTGAGCCCGCAATTCCAGGCCGGCGCCGCCTTCCTTCTCGACTATCCCGACGAGGTCGCCGTCCTCTCGATGCGCAAGGTCGCCGAACGCGCGAAGGTCCAACCCGCCGCGATGGTCCGTCTGTCGCAACAACTCGGCTTTCCCGGCTGGAACGAACTCCGCGAAATCTTCGTGAGTCGCGTCCGCACGCGTCCCGAACCGTTGACGACGCGCGCCCGCTCGCTCGTCAAAAGCGGCGCCGACAATCACCTGAGCCGCGATCTCGCGCAAGCGCAATCGCACAACCTCGATCTCACGCTCGCGCAAAACGCTGCGAGCGTCGTCGATGCGGCGAAGACGCTGAAGAAGGCGCCGCATGTCCACGTCGCGGGCTTTCGTTCGTGCTATCCCGTCGCGTTCAGCCTGCTCTACGGTTATCGGCTGTTCCGGCCGTCAGTGAGCCTCGTCAGCGGCGAAGCCGGCACGCTCGAAATGCAGTTGCGGGGCATCGAAAAGCGGCACGCCGTGGTCGTCGTCAGCTTCGCGCCGTATTCCGTCGAAGCCGTGCGCGTCGCGCAGGCGGCGATCGAACGCGGCGCGAAACTCATCGCGCTCACGGACAGCGCCGTGTCGCCCATCGCGTTGAATGCGGATCACACGCTGATCTTCTCGCACGAATCGCCGTCGTTCTTTCCGTCGCTCGTCGCGGCGTCGGCGCTGGCGGAAATGCTCGTCGCGCATCTGCTCGCGCTCGAAGGCAAGGATGCAGTCGCCAATCTGGAGCAGGCCGAAGCCGCGCTGCACTCGCAAGGCGCCTACGCGGCGAGCTGACCGGGCGCGCAACACGTTGCCGATGCACGCGCACTTGACAACAAATGTTGTTGAAGCGTTAAATGCACACATCGCGTGTTGCGAGCGCATTCAAAAGGCAGGGATCATGTCCACGGTATTTCATCGCGCGCCGCGCGCCAAGCTTCCCGTCGCGGTTCGTGGCGACGGCATCGAGATCGTCGATTCGACGGGCAAGCGCTATATCGACGCATGCGGCGGCGCGGCCGTCTCGTGTCTCGGTCACAGTCATCCGCGCGTGATCGATGCGATCCAGCGCCAGGTGCAGCAATTGCCCTACGCGCACACATCCTTCTTCACGACGGAACCCGCTGAAGCGCTCGCGGACCTGCTCGTCGAAGCCGCGCCGAAGAATCTCGGTCACGTCTATTTCGTGTCCGGCGGGTCGGAGGCAATGGAAGCCGCGCTCAAACTCGCGCGCCAGTATTTCGTCGAGAAAGGCCAGTCCGAACGGCGGCATTTCATCGCCCGGCGGCAGAGCTATCACGGCAACACGCTCGGCGCGCTCGCGATCGGCGGCAACGCATGGCGTCGCGAGCCGTTCCTGCCGATCCTGATCGAGGCGCATCACGTCACGCCGTGCTTCGCGTATCGCGAGCAACGAGCGGACGAAACCGACGAAGCCTTCGCGCAACGCCTCGCCGACGAGCTCGAAGCGAAGATCCTCGAACTCGGCGCGGAATCGGTGGCGGCGTTCGTCGCGGAGACGGTCGTCGGTGCGACGGCGGGCGCGGTGCCGCCGGTGCGCGAGTACTTCCGCAAGATCCGCGCGGTCTGCGACAAGTACGGCGTGCTGCTGATCCTGGACGAAGTGATGTCCGGCATGGGCCGCACCGGTTATCTGTTCGCGTGCGAGGAAGACGGCGTATCGCCCGATATTCTCGCGATCGCGAAGGGTCTCGGCGCGGGCTATCAGCCGATCGGCGCAACGCTCGTCAGCAACGAGATATTCGACACGATCGTCGGCGGCTCGGGCTTCTTCCAGCACGGGCACACGTATATCGGTCACGCGACGGCGTGCGCGGCGGCGCTCGAAGTGCAACACGTCATCGCCGAAGACAAGCTGCTCGACAACGTGAAGGCGCGCGGCGAGCAGTTGCGCGCGGCATTGCGCCAGCGTCAGGCGAATCATCCGTTCATCGGCGATGTGCGCGGGCGCGGACTCTTCACCGGCGTCGAACTGGTGCGGGATCGCGAGAGCAGGACGCCGTTCGACCCCAAGCACAAGCTGCACGCCGTGATCAAGAGCGAGGCGATGAAGCGCGGCCTCATGGTCTATCCGATGGGCGGCACCGTCGATGGCCGGATCGGCGATCATGTGCTCATCGCGCCGCCGTTCATCACGACGGCCGAACAGATCGAGACGATCGTCGAGCGGCTTTCCGATGCAATCGACGGCGCGCTTTCCGCCATCGCATGAGAATGATCATGAGCAAACGACTCCCCGACTTCCAGCCCGCCACCGCATCCGACGAACAAAAGGCCGTGTTGCAGGACATCCTGAACGGCCCGCGCGGCAATCTCAACGGCCCGTTTCTCGGCTGGATCTTCAGCCCTGAACTCGCGCAGAACGCGCAGAAACTCGGCGCATTCTGCCGCTACAAAACGGGCCTGCCGCTACGGCTTTCCGAACTCGCGATTCTCGTGACCGCGGCGCGCTGGCGCTCGCAGGCGGAATGGCACATCCATCATCCGATCGCGCTCGATGCAGGTCTCCCCGCCGATATCGCCGAAGGCCTGCGCTGCGGCCACACGCCCGCTTTCGCCGATGCCGACGACAAACTCATCTTCGATTTCGCGACCGAACTCTACGAAACGAAGCGCGTGAGCGATGCGACCTACGACGCCGCCGTCACGCGCTTCGGTCATACGGTCGTCGTGAATCTCGTCGGCTTGCTGGGCTACTACGCGCTCGTCGCGATGACGCTCAATACCTTCGACATGCGCGCCGAAGGGCAGACCGATCTGCCCTTCGCCGAGTAAGCATCGTCACTCGAACGCCTTGTCGTTCGGCTCGGCGTAGAGCTTCTGCATCGTCTCGCTCATCGGAAAATCGAAGTTGATGTTCTTCGGCGGGACGGGCTTCATGAACCACTTGTCGTACATCGTTTTGATCTCGGGGCCCTTCATCACCTGGCTCATCGCGTCATCGACGAGCTTTTTGAATTCCGGATCATCCTTGCGCATCATGAAGCCGTACGCCTCCGACGACTGCGGCGTGCCGACGAGCACCCAGTCCGACGGCTTCGCGGTCAGCGAGCGCGTGCCCGCGAGCAGCACGTCGTCCATCATGTAGGCGACCGCGCGCCCGGTTTCGAGCGTCGCGCGTCCCTCGCCGTAGTCCTTCGCGCTGATGATGCTCATGTTCATCTTCTTCTCTTCGTTCATCTTGCGAAGAATGCGCTCGGACGTCGTGCCCTGATTCGTCACGACGGTCTTGCCCGCGAGATCGGGAAAATCCTTGATGCCCGAATCCTTCTTCGTGAGCAGACGCGTCGTCGCGACGAAGAACGTGTCGGAAAACGCGACCTGATTCTGCCGCGACACGAGATTGGTCGTCACGCCGCATTCGAGATCGACCGTGCCGTTCTGCACGAGCGAGATGCGGTTCTGCGACGTCACCGGAATGAAGCGCACGCGTAAATCAGGGTGCTTCGTCTTCGCCTTGACCGCATCGATCACCTTGTTGCACAAGTCCTGCGAAAAGCCGACGACGTTGTTGTTCGCATCGACATAGGAGAACGGCACCGACGTTTCGCGATGGCCGATAGCGATCAGGTTGACGCTCTGAATCTTGGCGAGCGTCGGCTGTCCGTCCTGGCCGTAGCTTGCGCCCGTGACGAGCGATAGCGCGGCGAACGCGACAGACGATGAAAGCAGCGGCGTGGATTTCATGACGACCTCGTTCCTTGTGAAATGATACATATGTTGCCATTAACAAAATTACTGCAACATATGTATTCGCCCTAAGCCGATTCGAAACCGTGCGCGCTGCGACGTTTGCTTACAAATGTCACAGCAATCGCGTGCACCGCCTGCGTCGGGCGGCGTTATAGCTGGCAGGCACCCACAGGAGTCGCTTGCCATGAACGCCGTTCCCGAAATTCAAACGAAGCCGTCCCGCATTCATCCGCTCGTCGCGGCAGCCGCCGTGTCGATCATCCTCGCGTGCGGCACCGGCGTCGCGGCGATGACGGGCCTCCTGCCGTCGTCGAAGGCGACCGCCACGACGGTCACGGCCTCGCCGCTCGTCGATGCCCAGACGGCCAAGGCCGTGCCTGTCACGCAGGCTTCGCCGGCCGCGGCTCAGCAACCTGCGTCGTTGCCGCGCGCCGTGCGCGGACATCATCCGACGCCGGTGCACAGGCCCGCGCCGGTTCAGGAAAACACGTCCTACACGCCGAATCCCGCGCCCGCCTACGACCCGTATGCCGGCGAAGTAACCGCCGTCAACGCCGTGCAGGCCGCGCAGCCGACGACCGGCATCGGCGCGATCGGCGGCGCGGTGGTCGGCGGGCTCGCGGGCACGCAGATCGGCAATGGCCGCGGACGCACGGCGGCGACGATCATCGGCGCGATCGGCGGCGGCCTGGCCGGGAACCAGATCGAACACGTGGTTCACAAGTCGACGACCTATCAGGTGCAGGTCCGCATGAACGACGGCAGCGTGCGCAGCTTCAACTACGAAGCCGCGCCGGGCGTGGCGGTCGGCCAAAAGGTGCACGTGTCCGGCGAAACGCTGACGCCCGCCTGAGCGAGCGGTCTCGCGCCTTAAGACAGAGCTAATTTTCCGGTGCGATGATGCTTTCCACGCCAAACGCATCCAGCAAATACAGCGTCCCGGCGCAGCAGACTGCGCCGGCCCGCGCGAACACCTCTTTCGGGAGCCCTGCCGTGAAGAAGAAATCGACAAACATGAAATCCGCCCGTCCCGCGATGTCACCGCTCTTGCGCGCGTTGACGTACAGCCGCGCGGCGCGCGAACCGATGATCGACGCGATGCTGCTGCGTTGCTATGCGGCGCTCGACGCGTTCGATCGCGGGCACGGCTCGCAGCCGCTCTTCATGACGTTGTGCCGTCATATGCTGGTCGCGGAGGAGCTTTGCCAGCTCGGCCACGCGCCGGAGTTCGAAGACGACATCACGCTCGCGCACGAGGCGCTGGTGGAACTGGATGCGCGTCATTCCGCCGACGGCGCCTGGACGCTCGATGCCGATGAACACGCGCGCCTGTGCGCCGCGCTCGCCGTGTTGTCGGAGCAACTCGAAGTCGCGACGCTCGAGCACATCGCTCAGGCCGAAGCGCGCATGGTCACGCAATCGCTCGTCTCGGCGAACATGCGTTCGGACATCGGCCACGCGCAGGCGGTCTCGTCGGCAGGCTGAATATCGCGGCGGGATCAGTACTTTCCCTCAATGTGCTTATCAATTGCGGATGTGTTTGCAACCGTACATTCTTAGGAATGGCGCTTGGCAATACTTATTCCAGCGCACGGGGGGAAGCAGCAGAACGCGCTGAGAGACCGACGAACAGGATGGGCGGCACTCGACCGGGTGACGGGTAAAAGCGAAGCGCGTGAACAAAAAACCAAAGCGCAAGTTTTTATCGACGACGCGGCGAGTAGCAGGCGAAAGAGGCCAGCGCCCCAACAAAGAAGCTCAAAAGCCGGCAGCCGCCGGCTTTTTCTTTTGCGGTATCCGTGGTGTCGCACGGTTTCGGATTTCGTCGCGATGCGCGCGTAACATGAGACGGCGCGCGTTCGCGCGCTTCTCACTGTTGCGAGCGGAGACAGACGATGAGCGCCTATCCGAAGGACCGCACGGCTCTGCTGTTCGTGGACCCCTATAACGACTTTCTCGCCGATGGCGGCAAGCTCTGGCCACGCGTCGCGCAGACGCGCAATGCGGCGCATCTGCATGAAAACCTGAAGCGCGTGACGTCGGCGGTGCGCGCGCTCGGGCTGCCTGTGTTCATCGTGCCGCATCGCCGTTTCGAGCCGGGCGACATCGATACGTGGACGCATCCGACGCCGTATCTGCAGACGGCGGCGAAGTCGCTCATCTTCGGCAAAGGCACATGGGGCGGCGAATGGTTTCCCGACTTCGCGCCGCATCCGGGCGACACGATCGTCAAGGAACACTGGATGAGCAGCGGCTTCGCCAACACGGACCTCGATTTCCTGCTGAAGCAGCGCGGCGTGTCGCACGTGATTCTGATCGGGCTGGTCGCGAACACGTGCATCGAAGCGACAGGACGTTTCGCCGCCGAGCTCGGCTATCACGTGACGCTGGTGCGCGACGCGACCGCCGCCTTCTCCGACGAAGCGCTGCATGCCGCGCATGAGATCAACGCGCGCACTTATGCGCACGCACTGCTGACGACGGACGAACTGGTGGCGGCGCTGAACGGCGTCTGAGAAGCGCTCAGCGGAAGTCCGCGAAAAGGCTTTCGGCGCATTCGACGCACCAGTGACGCGACGCCTTGTCGGGGAGCGCGTCCCACACGTGACCGTATGCGCATGTCCAGCGCAATGGCGTCGCGGCATCGACATAGCGGCGCGAGAGCAACGCGCCGCCGCGCACCTGCGCCACTTCGCGCAGGCGCTTCGTCTCCCGTTCGAGCCGCTCGGCCGTGCAATTCATGCAGCGCACGTTCTGCGCGACGCCGACCGTCCTGTCCCAGCGATGCCCGCGGTCGCACTCCCAGCGAGTGAGCGCTTTTTCGCCGGAATCGCGCAGCATCTGATCGCGATAACGCGACGCCTCGTCCATCAGACGAAGGCGCGTGTTGCAGATGACGTAATCGCTCATCTTCTCGTGCTTGGTGTCAGCGCTGGCCGCCGCGGATCGCTTCGGAGCGCGAGGTCGTCACGACGATGCCGTCAGGACCGAAGTGCGCGTTGAACATCGCGTCCTGATTCACGCCGTCTTCGAGCCAGTGCCAGCTCCAGACGCGCTCCTTCTTCAGGCGATATTCCGCGATCTCGGTCGGCTTGCCGAGCAGTCTTCGCACTTCGTCCATCGTCATGCCGGGCCGCACCTTCGCGAAGTTTTCCGCGGTCAGCACCTGCGTCACGGAGACGAAGAGGCCGTCCGAATCGATATCGACCATATAGGTGCTGGTTCCCGCCGGACCGCGCGGATATTCCAGGCGCTTGCTGCCGTCGGTGAAGGCGCGCTCGGTTTCAGGCTCGCCCATCTGATCGCGGATCTGCGCCTCGGTCGTGACGCCGGGCTGCAGGTTCTTGAGCAGCAGGTTATCCGGCTTCACTGCATTGAAGAATGCCTTGAGCTTGTTCAACCCTTCCTCGCTCTGCTGCTGATCGCATCCCGAAAGAAGCGATGTCAACGAAGCCGCGGCCAGCGCGGCGATTACGATCTTCTTCACCTTCTATCCCCTTCCTGCCGCGCCGGATCAGCCACCCGCCGCGCCGAGCAGCGGCATCGGATCGACGGCCGCACCCGACTTTCTCACTTCGAAATGCAACGACGGCGTGCCGCTCGGTCCGGTGCCCATGTCCGCGATGGTGGCGCCCTGCTTCACGGTGTCGCCTTCCTTCACGAGCAGTTTCTCGTTGTATGCGTAGGCGGTCAGATAGTCGTTGCCATGCTTGACGATGATCATGCGCCCATAGGAACGCAAGCCGCTGCCCGCGTACACCACCTTGCCCGACGCCGCCGCCTTGACCGGCTGTCCGACCTTGCCCTCGATATCGATGCCCTTGTTGCCGCTCGCGCCGAACTTGCGCACGACGTCGCCGTGGACGGGCCAGACGAAGGTGCCCTTCGGCGCGGTCGCGGTGACGGCGGATGGACGCTCCTCGTTCGCCGCAGCGGGCTTTTCTGCCGCGGGCTTCTGCGCCGCCGATTTCTCCGGTGTCGATTTCTCCGGAGTCGGCAAAAGCGGCGGCTGCGCCGTCTTCGACGTGGCCGCCGACGCGCCCGCACTCGTCGAAGCCGTCGCCGAAGCCGTCGTCGATGCGCCCGGCGGCGCGACACGCAACACCTGCCCGACGTTCACCTGCCTGCTTTCCGGCAGCGTATTCCACTTGGCGAGATCGGCGGGCTTCTGCTTGAAGTTGCGCGAAATGCCATAGAGCGTGTCGCCCGGTTTCACGCGATAAAAGCCCGGCTCGACTGGCGCGGCAACCGTGGGTCCGAGCGGCACGACCGGTGCGGGCGTCACGCCGGGCGATGTGCCCTGCACGACCGGCGGCGCGCTCAACGCCGAATTTTCGATGATCGGCGCGGGCGTGCGCGGCGTCGACGTGCAGCCCGCCAATCCCGCCGCCGTCGCTGCCACGAGGGCCAGACCCGCGATCGCCCCGCGCGAATCGGCTACGAAACCTTCCTTGTGCATCACCACCAGCTTTCTCATGCTTGTCGTCTTGAACTATTTCAACTTGCCGGTTGCGCTCGTCGGCGCGGCGTTTTCATCACGCGCAGACGCTTATCGCCACCCCGTACACCGCTGTTCCGCCGCATCGGAGAATGCCACAGCCGGACGCCAGCGCCATGAATGCAAGCGCGATCCACAGTCCGGACATCGCGCGCATCCGCTCACCACACACACTTCTCAAATACCGAAGAAACACGATCCCGCCAGCATAAAACATTACAGAAGCAAATTCGCCACAGTGACCTAAACGACACACCCAGCAAAATGGCCGACCAAACGCTTTGGCATTCTAAATTTTTGACGTAAATGGCCGCGTTCATGCGTCGCCGGTCGTCCGGTTCATCGACGCTCGCCCAGATTGACAATCCTTGACATTTGGCGGGCCACTGTCACGGACATTTCCGCTACATTGCCCGCGCCCGGATGCGGGTTTCGACTGCATCCCGCAATCATCAATTCGACAGGAGTCTCAACTCATGCAAATCATGCAACACGGAATCATCCTTAGTCTGATCATCGGCGGCGTCGCTGGCTGGCTCGCCGGTCTCATCATGAACGGCACGGGCTTCGGCGTGATCGTGGATATTCTCGTCGGCATCGTCGGCGGCGTGATCGGCGGATGGATCTTCGACAAGCTCGGCCTCTCGTTCGGCGGCGGCACCCTCGGTACGCTGATCACAGCCGTGGTCGGCGCGGTGGTGCTGCTTTTCATCATCCGCCTGTTCCGCCGCGCCTGACGCGGCTGCGCAGCGCCCGCGAGATCGGCATTCGGCGGTCTCGCGGAACTCCCTCAAGCTCAAGCCTTGGAATTGCGGCGGCTCATCTTCCAGAGCGCGCCGATCGCAACGGGCACGACGGCTGCACCAATCCCCACCAGCACGATCACGTTCAGATACTGCTTGATGAACGGAATGTTGCCGAAGAAATAGCCGAGCAGCACCAGCAGCAGCACCCAGATGAGCGCGCCCAGAATATTGAAAAACTGAAAGCGCGCGTGACTCATCGACGAAACGCCCGCGACGAACGGCGCAAAGGTCCGCACGACCGGCACGAAACGCGCAATCACGATCGTCTTGCCGCCGTGCTTCTCATAGAAGTTATGCGTCTTTTGCAGCGCGGCCCGGTCGAGGAAGCGCTCCAGCACGGGAATGTTCGTGTCGAAGACTTTCGGCCCGATGGCGCGGCCGATCCAGTAATTCACCGTGTTGCCCGTCACCGCCGCGATGAGCAGCAGCACGATCAGCGCGACCAGATCCATCTCGTGCGACGCTGCGAACGCTCCGCCGATAAACAGCAGCGAATCGCCCGGCAGGAACGGAAACACGACGAGCCCGGTTTCGCAGAACACGATCAGAAACAGCACCGCATAGACCCAGGCGCCGTAATTCTGGATGAAGACACCAAGCGACTTGTCGATGTGAAGGATGAGTCCCAGGAATTGCAGCAACGTGTCCAAAAATCTTTCCTCAAAAAGTTGAGCCGGCGCTGGAAAAGCGGCGCATCGGCATCGAAAGCGGGAGTCGCGTCATGATACCGAACCGGTACGTCGGGCCGGTTAAAAAACCGTAGCGCGGCGTGATCGTGCGGTGCGTTGGCGGGCATGGACGGCCAGTCCGGGACGAAATGGACGAAACGGACGAAACGATGCGAATCGTTATAATTTCGCCATGTCCGAGCTCAACGAAACTTCCGCTGGCGATTTGACCGCCGACGGCGCGCGCCGTTCGCGTGCCATCGCCCCGCTGCCCGACCAGCTCATCAGCCAGATCGCCGCGGGCGAGGTGGTGGAACGGCCGGCGTCGGTCGTCAAGGAATTGCTGGAAAACGCGCTCGACGCGGGCGCGACAACATTGCGCATCACGCTCGACGAAGGCGGCGTGAAACGCATCATGATCGCCGACGACGGCAGCGGCATTCCGCCGAACGAGCTTCCGCTCGCGCTGATGCGCCACGCGACGAGCAAGATCCGCTCGCTCGCCGAACTGGAAGCCGTCGCGACGCTGGGATTTCGCGGGGAAGCGATCGCATCGATCGCATCGGTTGCCGAACTGTTCATCACAAGCCGCACCGATAGCTGCCCGCACGCCACGCGCATCGACGCGCAGACGGGCGCGATCTCGCCTGCGGCCGGCACCGTCGGCACGACGATGGAAGTGCGCGAGCTGTACTTCAACACGCCCGCGCGCCGCAAGTTCCTGAAGAGCGAGCAGACCGAGCTCGGGCATTGTCTCGACGTGATCCGCCGCACGGCGCTCGCGCGGCCCGACGTCGCGATTTCGGTGATGCATAACGGCAAGGCCGTCGAGCACTGGAACGCGAGCGATCCGCAGACGCGCGTCGCGAAGATTCTCGGCGAGGTGTTCGAAACCGCGCATCTGCCGCTCGACGAGCGCGCCGGGCCGCTCGCCGTCTACGGCTGCGCGGGCCTGCCGACCGCGAGCCGCGGCCGCGCCGACCAGCAGTATTTCTTCGTGAACGGCCGCTTCGTGCGCGACAAGCTGCTCACGCACGCGGTGCGCGCCGCGTATGAGGACGTGTTGCACGGCAATCGCTATCCGGCGTACGTGCTGTTCCTCGATCTGCCGCCCGAATCCGTCGATGTGAACGTGCATCCGTCGAAGATCGAAGTGCGCTTTCGCGATTCGCGCTCGATTCACCAGTACGTCTTTCACGCCGTGCAGCGCGCACTTGCGCGACATGCGGGCGCTTCGCCGGAGACTACCTCGGGCGGCCACGCGGCGCAGTTGCAGCCGACCGGCCCAGCGTCGTTCAGCGCGAAGCCATTCGCAGGCGCGCCCGACATGCTCAATCTGAAGAGCGAGAACGGCACGAACTGGATGCGCCAGTCGCGCATGACGCAAGGCACGCTGCCGGTTGCGCAGCCGCTTGCGCTGTATGACGCGCTCTTCGGGCGCAAGGACATCGGCGCGGGCACGCCGAACGCGACGACTGCCATCGACACGCCTTATCCGGGCGTGGACGAGCGGCCATCGGCGCCGGTCATCGCGAACGACAGCGCGCTCGATCACGCCGGCGAACAGCCGCTCGGATTCGCCGTCGGCCAGATTCACGGCATCTACGTGCTGGCGCAAAACGCGCGCGGTCTCGTGATCGTCGATATGCACGCGGCGCACGAGCGCATTCTCTATGAGCAGTTCAAGCACGCGCTCGCCGATGGCGCGATCGCCGTGCAGCCGCTCCTGATTCCCGTGTCGATGACGGCCGAACCGGTCGAGATCGGCATCGTCGAGGAAGAGCGCGACACGCTCGATGCGCTCGGCTTCGATCTCGCGGTGCTGTCGCCGACATCGATCGCGATCCGCGCGGTGCCCGCGTTGCTGAAGGACGCCGACCTGCAATCGCTCGCGCGCGCCGTGCTCGCCGACCTGCAGGCCTATGGCGGATCGCGTGTGCTCACCGAGCGTCAACACGAATTGCTGGGCACGCTCGCGTGCCACAACGCGGTGCGCGCGAATCGCCGGCTCACGCTCGACGAGATGAACGCGCTCCTGCGCCAGATGGAAGCGACCGAGCGCGCCGATCAGTGCAATCACGGCCGGCCGACGTGGTTTCAGCTCACGCTCGCCGATCTCGACCGCCTTTTCATGCGCGGACAATGAGCGATACCGCTTTGCGTGTGGCCTGTCTGCTCGGGCCGACTGCATCGGGAAAAACGGCGGCGGCGCTCGCTTTCGCGGCGCGGCATCCGGTCGAGATCGTCAGTGTGGATTCGGCGCTCGTCTATCGCGAGATGGATATCGGCACGGCCAAGCCTGATGCGGTGGAGCGCGCGGCGGCGCCGCATCATCTGATCGACATCATCGATCCCGCCGAGACGTATTCCGCCGCGCAGTTTCGCGCCGATTCGTTGCGGCTCGTCGGCGAGATCGTCGCGCGGGGTAATGTGCCGTTGCTGGTCGGCGGCACGATGCTGTACTACAAGGCGCTGACGCAAGGTCTCAACGATCTTCCCACCGCCGATGCCGACGTGCGCGCCACGCTCGACGCCGATGCCGCACGCGACGGCTGGCCCGCGCTGCACGCGCGGCTCGCAACCGTCGATCCGCAAACGGCCGCGCGGCTCGCGCCGAACGACTCGCAGCGCATCCAGCGCGCGCTCGAAATCTTCATGCTGACCGGACAGCCGATGTCCACGCTCCTCGCCGCACCACGCACCCAGCATGTCGATGCGCCGTATCGCTTCGTACCGATCGCGCTGGAGCCGTCCGATCGCGCGGTGCTGCATGCGCGTATTGCCGCGCGCTTCGATGCGATGCTCGCGCGAGGTTTCATCGACGAAGTGAGACGGCTGCGCGCGCGCGGCGATCTCGATCTGTCGATGCCTTCGATGCGCTGCGTCGGTTATCGGCAAGCGTGGGAGTACCTCGACGGCGCGACCGGCTACGACGAGATGCGCGACAAGGGCATCTTCGCGACGCGGCAGTTGTGCAAGCGTCAGTTGACGTGGTTGAGGGCGATGCCGGAGCGTGTCGTCGTGGATTGCTGCGCGGAGGATGCGACGGAAAGGGCGTTGGAGGCGGTGGAGCGGATATCGCGAACGTAGGCTCAAAAACAAAAACCCTCGCACATGGCGAGGGTTTTTTGTCAGCGCAAGCCGGCGATATCACACCACCACCGTCTGCGCCTCCCCTTCCTTGCTCTCGCGCACGACGCCGATCTGCCACACCTGCTCACCCGCGGCGGAAAGCAAACCGGTCGCCGCCTGCGCATCTTCCGCCGCGACGATCACAGCCATCCCGATGCCGCAATTGAACACGCGATGCATCTCCGCATCCGCGACGCCGCCGTGCTTCTGCAGCCACGCGAACAGCGGCGGCAACGGCCACGCGCGATGATCCAGCTCGGCCGTGAGCCCTTCGCGCAACACGCGCGGAATGTTCTCGACCAGACCGCCGCCCGTGATATGCGCCATGCCCTTCACGGTCACGCTTTGCATCGCCGAAAGCAGCGGCTTCACGTAGATGCGCGTGGGCGCCATCAGCGCGTCGGCGAGCGAGCGGCCGTCGAAGTCGGCGTTCAGATCGGGATTCGCGCGCTCGATGATCTTGCGCACCAGCGAATAACCGTTCGAATGGATCCCGCTCGAAGCCAGCCCGAGCACGACGTCGCCCGGCTTGATCGTGCTGCCGTCGATGATCTTGCTCTTTTCCACCGCGCCGACCGCGAAGCCCGCGAGGTCGTATTCGCCGTCGGGATACATGCCCGGCATTTCCGCCGTCTCGCCGCCGATGAGCGCGCAGCCCGCCAGCTCGCAACCGGTGGCGATGCCCTTCACGACGTCCGCCGCCGTATCGACGTCGAGCTTGCCGCACGCGAAGTAATCGAGGAAGAAGAGCGGCTCGGCGCCCTGCACGAGGATGTCGTTCACGCTCATCGCGACGAGATCCTGACCGACGGTGTCATGCCGGTTCAGCGTGAACGCGAGGCGCAGCTTCGTGCCGACGCCGTCCGTGCCCGACACGAGCACCGGCTCCTTGTACTTCTTCGGCACTTCGAAGAGCGCGCCGAATCCGCCGATGCCGCCCAGCACGCCGTCACGCAATGTTTTCTTGGCAAACGGCTTGATCCGGTCGACGAGCGCGTCGCCCGCGTCGATGTCCACGCCCGCGTCGCGATACGACAAACCCTGGGCGTCCGCAGCGGATTTCGGTTGATTCATGGGGAGGAAGCGAGAAGGTCGGTAAAATGCGATTTTACCCGATGATGACCCGACGACGGTCGGCAGACTGGATTTTCCCGCGTTCGCCAGAAATCGCGAAGGCGCTCTTTTCGAGATCGAACGCGGTCTCCAAGGCGCCCGAACCATTGGCGCACAGGGCGCTCCGCTGCGGCTTTGCGCGTATACCCGCAGCTCATCCGGCAGTTTTCAAGATATGCCCGACTCAAGGCCCGACGACACCGATCTCCCGTGCAACGCCAACTGACGCTCGATCTGGGCACGCCGCCGCCCGCTACCTTCGACAATTTTTTCGCCGCCGGCAATCACGAACTGATCGCGCGGCTGCGTGAGCTCGAAGGCGCACTCGCGGCCGGGCCGGTCGCCGACCGCACGTTCTACGTGTGGGGCGAGCCGGGCAGCGGCCGCAGCCACCTGCTGCAGGCGCTGACCTACGAGGCGAACGGACTCGCGCGCTATCTGGGCCCGCAAAGCGCGCTCAACGCATTCGGTTTCGATCCGCAGGTCACGCTCTACGCCGTCGACGATTGCGACCGCCTGTCGGCCGCGCAGCAGATCGCGCTCTTCAATCTCTTCAACGAAGTGCGCGCGCATCCGACGAGCGCGCTCGTCGCGACCGGCAACGACGCGCCGCTCGCGCTCACCGTGCGCGAAGACCTGCGCACGCGGCTCGGCTGGGGTCTCGTGTTCCATCTGCAGCCGCTTTCCGACGAAGCAAAGGTCTCCGTGCTGAAGCACGCGGCGCGCGAACGCGGCATCGTGCTTGCCGAGGACGTGCCCGGCTATCTGCTCACGCACTTCCGGCGCGACATGCCGAGCCTCATGGCCCTGCTCGACGAACTCGACCGCTTCTCGCTGGAACAAAAGCGCGCGGTGACGCGCCCGCTCCTGCGCACGATGCTCCAGCAAACCGGCCGCGCCGCGCCGCTCGTTCCCGTGTCCGCGCAAGAACGGGCGGCAGGCGATCCGGCCGCCCTCGATTCCGGCCCGGCCGCGCCGGACAACGCCCCGACCCGCTTCAAGTAAAATGCGCACCCATGAACCTCGCCCTCTTTGATCTCGACCACACGCTCATCCCCACCGACAGCGACCACGAATGGGGCCGCTTCATGGTGAAACTGGGCATCGTCGAAGCGGAATCCTTCGCGCGTCAGAACGATGCCTTCTACGCCGATTACAAGGCGGGCGTGCTCGACATCAACGCATATCTGCACGCGATGCTCGCACCGCTCGCCAAGTACTCGCGCGAGCAACTCACCGACTGGCACGCGCAGTTCATGCGCGAGGTGATCAATCCGCGCATCGTGCCGGCCGCCGTCACGCTGGTGCGCGAGCATCAGGACAACGGCGATCTCTGCTGCCTCGTCACGGCGACCAACGCGTTCATCACCGCGCCGATCGCGGAAGCCTTCGGCATCGAAACGTTGATCGCATGTGAAGTGGAAACCGTGGACGACCATCCGCGCGGCGCGCTCACCGGCCGGCCCACCGGCACGCCGAGTTATCGCGAAGGCAAGATCGTGCGGGTCGAGCAATGGCTCGAATCCATCGGCAAGAAGCTTTCCGATTTCAAGCACAGCTATTTCTACAGCGATTCGCACAACGACATCCCGCTGCTGGAACGCGTCACCGATCCTGTCGCGACCAATCCCGACGACACCCTGCGCGCGCATGCGCAAGCCAAAGGCTGGCGCATCCTGAACCTGTTCGACACACGTGATTAAAAAACTTATCCGCAAGCTGTTCGGGCAAGATAGCGCCGACTCCAACGAAAGCGCAGCGAACGACATCCCGGCTGATTCGCCCGACGCCAAGCCCGCTCGCAAGAGCACGCGCAAGAAGGCCGCCGCGCCCGTGAAGCGCGACCCGAACGTGCCGGTCATCCTGTCGTCGGACATTCACGGCATCGATCCGTCGCTGATCTCGAAGAACGCGGTCCGCGTCACCGATGGCCTGCAGCACGCGGGACATCGCGCGTTCATCGTCGGCGGCGCGGTGCGCGATCTGCTGCTCGGCGTCGCGCCCAAGGACTTCGACGTCGCCACCGATGCCACGCCCGATCAGGTGCAGAAGCTCTTTCGCCGCGCCCGCATCATCGGGCGGCGTTTTCAGATCGTGCATGTGCAGTTCGGCCAGGAGATCATCGAGACATCGACGTTTCGCGCGTTGATGGACGTCCCGCCCGAACCGGCTTCGGAACCGCCGCGACGGCTCAGGCGCGGCGAGCTCGACGGCCGCACGCATGCCGTCGATGCGAGCGGCCGCGTGTTGCGCGACAACGTCTGGGGCGAGCAGCACGAAGACGCCACGCGCCGCGACTTCACCATCAACGCGATGTACTACGATCCGGCCACGCAAACCGTGCTGGACTATCACGACGGCATGGCCGACATCCGCGCGCGCCTGTTGCGCATGATCGGCGATCCGGCCACGCGTTATCGCGAAGATCCGGTGCGCATGCTGCGCGTCGTGCGTTTCGCGGCGAAGCTCGGCTTCGAGATCGACGAAGCCACGCGCGCGCCGATCAAGGACCTCGCCGACCTGATGAACAACGTGCCGGCCGCGCGTCTCTTCGACGAGATGCTGAAGCTGCTGCTCTCCGGTCATGCGCTCGCGTGTCTCACGCGGCTGCGTCAGGAAGGCCTGCATCATGGCGTGCTGCCGCTGCTCGACGTCGTGCTCGAACAGCCGCACGGCGAGAAGTTCGTGACGCTCGCGCTCACGAGCACCGACGAGCGCGTGCGTGCGGGCAAGCCCGTTTCGCCGGGCTTTCTCTTCGCGACACTCTTGTGGCACGACGTGCAGACGCGCTGGCAGCAATACACCGCGAACGGCGAATATCCGGTGCCCGCATTGCATCGCGCGATGGACGATGTCCTCGACATGCAGACCGAGAAACTCGCGATCCACAAGCGCTACTCGTCGGACATGCGCGAGATCTGGAGTCTTCAGCATCGGCTGGAAAAGCGCGGCCGCAGCGCGCTCAAGCTGCTGGAACACCAAAGATTCAGAGCGGGGTATGATTTCCTGCTACTGCGTTGCGAATCGGGCGAGCTCGATGCTGCAATCGGCCAGTGGTGGAGCGACTTCATCGACGCCGATCATGCCGAGCGCGAAACGCTGCTGTCGCAAGGCGGCAAGGAGCGCAGCAGCGGCCCGAAGAAGCGGCGTCGTCGCAGCAACGCGAAACGTCGCCCGGGCGAGCCGGGTGCGCCCGATGATCAGGCCGCACAAGGAAACGATGGCGACGCGATCCCGAGTGCGGCCAACAAGCACGAAGGCGCCGACAACGAGTAACGCCGGTTTTGGTTACAGTAGCGAAGAGCGATCCTGCTTTCCCGCTTTTCGCTGTGACCCACGCGTAGGACTTCTGCCATGACGATTGCTTATCTGGGCCTGGGGGCGAATCTCGGCGATGCGCGCCAGACCCTGAAAGACGCAGTCGTGTGTCTCGCCCAGCAGCACACGATCACCGTGCTCGCGAAATCGAGCGTCTATCGCACCGCGCCGGTCGATGCATCGGGCGACGACTACTTCAATTGCGTCGTCAAACTCGAAACGAGCCTCGCCGCACGATCGCTTCTGCGTCTGTGTCATCACATCGAGGAGCAGTTCGGGCGCGAGCGTCCGTATCGCAATGCGCCGCGCACGCTCGATCTGGACATCCTGCTGTACGGCGCATCGAGCATCGACGAAGCGGATCTCGTCGTGCCGCATCCGCGCATGACCGAGCGCGCTTTCGTGCTCGTGCCGCTCGTCGAGCTCGAGCCCGATCTCATTCTTCCCCAGCGCGGCCGCGCCGATGCGTTCATCGCGGGCGTCACCGATCAGCGCATCGAAAAAGTCGCGACGTGCCAGTGCATCGTCGGTGCGAATCCGCGTGACACCGACGCAGCCGCCACCCCTTCCAACGACAAGACAGACTGCCGATGAGCGTTCCGCCACTCACCGTGACCGCGCCGCAACTGCGGCCGCCGCATCGTTATATCGCGATCGAAGGGCCGATCGGCGTCGGCAAGACGACGCTCGCTACGCTGCTCGCCGAACGCTGGTCGATGCGCACGCTCTTCGAGCGCCCGCAGGACAATCCGTTTCTCGAACGCTTCTATCGCGACACCACGCGTCACGCGCTCGCCACGCAGTTGAGCTTCGCGTTGCAGCGCGCATCGCAGACACAGGAAGCCGCCGATATCGTGACGAGCGGCGCCGCGTTGATGACCGACTTTCTCACGCAGAAGAGCGAGCTCTTCGCGCGTCTCACGTTGCCCGACGACGAGTTTCAGCTATACAGGGACGTCGCCTCGCGCATACATTCGAGCGGGCCCGCGCCCGATCTCGTCGTTTATCTGCAGGCGAGCCCGGAAGTGCTCTTCTCGCGCATCCAGAAACGCGCGCTGCCGATGGAGCTGCAAATCTCCGATTCGTATCTGCGCGCGCTCTGCGATGCGTATAACGACTTCTTCTATCACTATGACGCGACGCCGTTGCTCACGGTGAATGCGGAGCATCTGAACCCGCTTGCATCGGATGACGATCTCGCGCTTCTCGTCGAGCGCATCGAGTCGATGCGCGGACGCAAGGAATTCTTTGTCAAAGGCGTATCGGTCTGAGCGCGTCGCGCAGCCACCCTCTTTAGCGACTCTATAGTGAAACGATCATGACGTATCTGCAGGAAACGAATCGCTCGACGATCACCGTACCCAAGCTTCAGACCATGCGCGAGACCGGCGAACGCATCGCGATGCTCACGTGCTACGACGCGAGCTTCGGCGCGCTGCTCGAACGCGCGGGCGTCGACGTCATGTTGATCGGCGATTCGCTCGGCAACGTGCTGCAAGGGCACAGCACGACGCTGCCCGTTACGCTCGCCGACATCGCGTATCACACGGCATCGGTCGCGCGCGGCAACCGGAGCGCGCTCATCGTCGCGGACATGCCGTTCGGCACGATCGGCTCGAAGGAAGATGCCTACGCGAACGCCGTGCAACTGATGCGCGCGGGCGCGCAGATGGTGAAGATCGAAGGCGGCGAGTGGCTCGCGGACACCGTGCGCTTTCTGGTCGAACGGTCGATTCCAGTGTGCGGGCACGTCGGGCTCACGCCGCAATCGGTGCACGCGTTCGGCGGCTTCAAGGTGCAGGGCAAATCCGAAGCGGCCGCCGAGCAGATGAAGCGCGACGCCATCGCGCTGCAGGACGCGGGCGCGCAACTTATCGTGATCGAAGCGGTGCCTACGCTGCTCGCGCGCGACGTCACGGAGGCGCTCGCGATTCCGACCATCGGCATCGGCGCGGGTATCGACTGCTCGGGACAAGTGCTCGTGCTGCACGACATGCTCGGCATCTTCCACGGCAAGCGGCCGCGCTTCGTCAAGGATTTCATGCAAGGCCAGTCGAGCATTTTCGCGGCGGTCGAAGCGTATGTGCGCGCCGTGAAGGACGGCACCTTCCCGGGCCCCGAGCATACGTTCTGAGCGATGCCGCGCGCCCACGATCTGCGTTTTTTCGTACATACTGCCAAGCTTCCTGCGCGTACCCTTGCCAATAGTCACTAAAAAGAGCGAGAACGATCATGTGGCACGTCCTTCCCGATGAATACGTCAGAGCCCAACTGGCCGTGGGCTCACTCGTCGCGCTGGGCGTGGCGCGTGTGGTGGCGGCGGGAATCGGGGCGCAGCATAACTGGCGCATCGCGGCGGTGACGCGCTGGTTCATCGGCGCGGCGATCGTGTTCTGCCTGCCGCAGTTGCTCGAAGTTATCTTCTTCGCGGACTCGCATACGGCGTTGGTCGAGTTGCAAGGGAAGATCATCGGCTGCGCGGTGGCGCTCTTTTGCGCGCCGATCGTCTCTCACAAACTCGGCTACGAATAAGCGCACGCGGCGTCAGCCCGCGAGCGCCGATCCCGGCACGCTGTGCGACAGCACGGCCGCTGCCACGAAAACCCCGGCCATCATCACGGCTTCGATACGCATCACGTTGATGACCGTGTGGGCGTCCATCGTCGATGCCGAGCGTTGCAGACGCGGCAGCGCCGACCATCGATTCAGCGCGCCGAACGCGAGCGCCGCCGCGACCAGCGCGAGTTTGACAATCAACACGTGACCCCAGACGCTTGCGGTGAGCGCCGCGAGCGAACCGCCGACGCCGCGCCACCCGTTGAACACGCCCGTCAGGATGACCAGCGCGACCGCGATCGACGCCGCTTTAGACATGCGTGCGACCGTGCGAATCAGGACCGCGCGCGCCACCGACGTATCGAGCGCCGGCAACACGAACGCTCCAGCGATGACGATGCCGCCCCACGCCGCCGTCGCGAGCAGATGCAGCGTTTGCACGCCTTCCGCGAGAGAAAACGCGCCTGCATCGGCGGCGTGGCCGATCGCCGACTTGCCCGCCGCGACGATCAGCGCTGCAAGCACTGCCGTTCCGATCCGCGCCATCGACAGCGAAGCGCCGCTCGCCGCGAGCAACAAAAGCACGCTGCCCACGAGCGCGACCAACCAGCCGATGCCCGCATGCGTCCCCGTCGCGACGAGCCACAACGACGCGCCCGCTTGCGAGATCGGCGCGCCGCTCATCGCCGCCGATTGCAGCCATAGCGAGACGAAGCTGCACAAAATCAGCACGATCGCGGCGATCGGACCGCCGCGCGCGGCACGCCGCCAGCCATGCCGCGCAGGCGACACGGCTGCGAACGCCTGTTCGCGCGACAGCCAGCCATTCAGCAGCAATGCGCCGAGCGCGCAGGCAAAGGCGAGATCGGCGAGCGCCGCGAAGGCCGTCTGCGCAAGCCAGAGAGGATCGTCGTTCATCATGCGGAAGCGGTCGCGGTGCGAGCGGGCATCGCCAAAAGGAAGCTCATCGAAGGAAGTCTGCGGAGTCTAAACGAACGTCCACGGTGCAGCACAGCATCGAACGTCGTCGAAACGCCTTGAATTTTTGCCGGGGGCTTCCGAAACTGCATGAAGCACATCGATCAGGCGGCTCCCGCGTCGAGTCGAATATTTGTCGAAACGCAATGGACGATTCGTGCCTATTAAGTTCGTCGCGGGCGGTCAAGAGCCGCGCGGCATATTGTCGCGAATGCGCTGCAGCGGGACTTAGAGCGAGATTGTGTCAAATAGTCATCATCATGCATCGATGATAGAATTCCGCGTCGCATCAGAGGCTCGTCGAGCCGCTGTGGCCGTGGTCCGCCACCCACCGCCCCCTGCGTGGCCGTGGTTCGCCACCTTCGCACCGAGCCGCACGAAGCTCGGCAGGTCCCCGAATTTCATGGAGTGTCGCGTGTTTTCAAGACGCATTTTTCGTCCGCTGCTCGCTATGGCTTTTGCCTCGGCTCTGGTAGGCAGCGCTGGCGTTTTCAGCTCCGCCGCGCAGGCGCAGAACCAGCCGATCGCACCGGACACGATGGCCGCGCGCGTGCAAGGCTGTACGGCGTGCCACGGCGTTCATGGTGAAGGCACGGACAACGACTACTTCCCGCGTCTTGCCGGCAAGCCTGCCGACTATCTGTACAACCAGCTCCAGAATTTCCGCGAAGGCCGGCGCAAGTACCCGCCGATGAACTACCTCGTCACGTATCTCTCGGACGATTACCTTCATCAGATCGCGACGTACTTCTCGAATCAGCGTCCGCCGTATCCGCCGCCCGCCAAGACGAACGTCTCCTCGACGACGCTCGCGCGCGGCCAGCAGATCGTGCTGAACGGCGATGCATCGAAAAACATTCCCGCGTGCGCGGCTTGCCACGGCAAGGGCCTGACCGGCATGCAGCCGGCCATTCCGGGTCTCGTCGGCCTGCATTCGGACTACATCAGCGCGCAAGTCGGCGCATGGAAGTCGGGCACGCGTCACGCGAAGGCGCCCGATTGCATGCAGCAGATCGCCTCGCGCCTGACGGATGACGACGTGACCGCCGTCGCCGCATGGCTGTCCACGCAAACCGCACCCGCCAACCCGGTGCCCGCGCCTGCTGGCTCGTTGAAGATGCCGCTCAAGTGCGGCAGCGAACTGCAATAAGGCGTCTGGAGCGACAACATAATGAAACGCAAGTCCCTGTTCGCACTTTCCTCGGCTGTCGTGGTGGCAGCCGTCGCAGCCGCCGCCGTTCTCTGGTCGGGCGGCGACAATCTGCATTCGGGCGGCGCCATCGCGGCGACGCCGGCCGACAAGGCCGCGCTCATCAAGCAAGGTGAATACCTCGCGCGCGCCGGCGACTGTATCGCGTGCCACACGGTGCGCGGCGGCAAGCAATTCGCGGGCGGCCTGCCGATGGCCACGCCGTTCGGCACGATGTTCACGCCGAACATCACGCCTGACGACCAATACGGCATCGGCAAGTGGACGTCCGACGACTTCTATCGCGCGATGCACACGGGCCGTTCGAAGGACGGCAGCCTGCTCTACCCCGGCTTCCCGTTCACGAGCTACACGAAGGTCACGCGCGCCGATTCCGACGCGATCTATGCGTATCTGCGTTCCGTGACGCCCGTTTCCGAGCCGAGCCGTCCGCATGAACTGCGCTTCCCGTTCAATAACCGCAACCTGCTGATCGGCTGGCGCACCCTCTTCTTCAGCGAAGGCGAGTACAAGCCGGATCCGACCAAATCGGTCGAATGGAACCGCGGCGCGTATCTGGTCGAAGGCCTCGGCCATTGCGCGATGTGCCACACGTCGATCAACGCGATGGGCGGCCCGGTCAGCTCGGCGGCCTTCGCCGGCGGCCTGATCCCGCTGCAGAACTGGTACGCGCCGTCGCTCACGTCGAACAAGGAAGCGGGCCTCGGCGACTGGGACCTGAAAGACATCAACGATCTGCTGAAGACCGGTGTGTCGCAACGCGGCGCAGTGTTCGGCCCGATGGCTGAAGTGGTTCACAACAGCCTGCAGTACATGACCGACGCGGACGTCAACGCGATCTCGACCTATCTCAAGTCGATCCCGCAGAAGAAGGAAGCGCCGGAAGTCATGCAGCTCGAGACGTCCGAGAAGTTCGGCGGCGAGTTGCTCACGCTGGGCAAGAAGGTCTACACCGAAAACTGCGCGAAGTGCCATCAGGAAACCGGTCTTGGCAAGCCGCCGGCGTATCCGCCGCTCGCCAACAACCAGTCGATCCAGATGCCATCGGCCGTCAACCCGATCCGCATGACGCTCAATGGCGGTTATCCGCCGAGCACGGAAGGCAATCCGATGCCGCACGGGATGCCGCCTTTCGCGCAGTCGCTGTCGGATACGGAAGTGGCCGCGGTCGTGACGTACATCCGTATGTCGTGGGGCAACCACGGCACGCCGGTGTCGCCGCAGCAGGTGAGCAATCTGCGTTCGGCGCCGCTCGACTGAGGTCCGCGGCGGCCATCCGTCAATAGAGCGTACAATACGCATTTGGGGCGCAGCCTTCGTAGTTGGGGCCGCGCCCCTTGTCTTTTGGCGGATCCAACTCATGCACGCAGGCGAGCGTTTCAACAGCATCAGCCATCTGATCGGCGCGCTGCTGTCGGTGGCGGGTCTGGCGACGCTCGTGACAATGGGCGCACTGGACGGCGACGCCTACAAGGTCGTCAGTTTCGCGGTGTACGGCGCGATGCTCTGCGCGCTCTACATCATCTCGACGCTGTATCACTGCGTGCGCACGCCGCGCATGAAAGCGATACTGCAAAAGTGCGATCACTCGGCCATCTACTTGTTGATAGCCGGCAGCTACACGCCGTATACACTAGTGACCTTGCGTGGTCCCTGGGGCTGGTCCCTCTTCGGCGTGAGCTGGGGACTTGCGGTGCTCGGCATCACGCAGGAACTGACGCTCGGGCGCCGAACCCGCAGCGTATCGATGGTGCTGTACGTGCTGATGGGATGGCTCGCGCTCGTAGCCATTCATCCGCTCGTGACGGCGCTGCCGCCCGCGGGAACCGCGTGGCTGGTGGCGGGCGGGGTCGTGTACACCGCGGGCATCTGGTTTTTCATCAACGACGAGCGCATTCGGCATGGACACGGAATCTGGCATCTGTTCGTGCTCGCAGGCAGCCTGTGTCAGTTCGTGAGCGTCGCGCGCTACGTCGCGTGAGCATCGGCTGAAACGGGCGCCGCCGCGTCGAAGTGTCCATCGATGCAACTTAGCGCCAGATGACGTGTCTTGATAGCACGTCGAACCTCGCGGCAACGTCCGGCGATCGCTGATCGCCTATGGCCCGCCGCCCGATTTTTCTTCGAGCGATGCACATGCGCTCTGCCGGCCGAACCATGATTCGCCGCAGCCTGATTCGCATGCGCGCCGCTCGACACAACGAATAAGTATCCAATTTATGTCTTTTGATTCACTCGGTCTGTCGGAACCTCTGCTTCGCGCCGTCAACGAACTCGGCTATTCCAGTCCCACTCCCATCCAGCTCCAGGCGATTCCCGCCGTCCTGAAAGGCGGCGACCTGCTCGCGGGCGCGCAGACCGGCACGGGCAAGACCGCCGGCTTCACGCTGCCGATCCTGCAACGCCTGTCGCAACTCGCGCCCGCCTCGGGCGGCGCGAAACGCCCGGTGCGCGCGCTGATCCTTACGCCGACGCGCGAACTCGCCGCGCAGGTCGAGGAAAGCGTCCGCGCGTACGGCAAGTACCTGAAGCTCAAGTCCACTGTGATGTTCGGCGGCGTCGGCATCAATCCGCAGATCGACGCGCTGCGCCGTGGCGTCGATATCGTCGTCGCGACGCCGGGGCGTCTGCTCGATCACATGCAGCAAAAGACGATCGACGTTTCGCAACTCGAAATTCTCGTGCTCGACGAAGCCGATCGCATGCTCGACATGGGCTTCATTCACGACATCAAGCGCGTGCTCGCGCGTCTGCCGGCGAAGCGTCAGAATCTGCTGTTCTCGGCCACGTTCTCCGATGAAATCAAGGCGCTCGCGGACAGTCTGCTCGATTCGCCCGCGCTCATCGAAGTCGCGCGTCGCAATACGACGGCCGAAAAGGTCGAGCAGAAGATTTATCCGGTCGATCGCGATCGCAAGCGCGAACTGCTCACGCATCTGATTCGCGGCAACAACTGGTTTCAGGTGCTCGTCTTCACGCGCACGAAGCACGGCGCGAATCGCCTCGCCGAGCAATTGACGCGCGACGGCATCAGCGCGCTCGCGATTCACGGCAACAAGAGCCAGTCGGCACGTACGCGCGCGCTCGCCGAATTCAAGGATCAGACGCTACAGGTGCTGGTCGCGACCGATATCGCGGCGCGCGGCATCGACATCGATCAACTGCCGCATGTCGTCAACTTCGATCTGCCGAACGTGCCGGAAGACTACGTGCACCGCATCGGCCGCACCGGGCGCGCGGGCGCGGAAGGCGAAGCGGTATCGCTGGTGTGCGTGGACGAGCATCAGTTGCTGAAGGACATCGAGCGCCTCATCAAGCGGCCGATCCCGAGCGAGGTGATCCCCGGCTTCGAACCCGATCCGAACGCGAAGCCGGAGCCGATCCAGCGCCGTAGTCAGGGCCGCGGCCAGGGACAAGGTCAGGGTCAGGGGCGTCAGAATCCGCGTAACGGCGAGGCACGTCCGAACGGTGAAGCGCGACGCAATGGCGAGCCGCGCCGCGAAGGCGGCCGTCCGACCGGAGAGGCCCGCGGCGCGCGGCCGGCGAAGGCAAACAATGGCAGCGCTCAGCCTTCACGCGAAGCGCGCAATCAAAGTAAGCAAAGCAAGCCGGGCGCAAACGCGGGCCCGGCTCCGCGACGTCAGGAGCAGGTGCAGACCGGTCACGCCGCGAATTCGCGCAAGCCGTCGGGCAATCCCGGCGCGCTGCTCAGCGGCCGACGCGATGCGTTGCGATCGGGCGATCGCAGTCGTTAAAGCGATGTTTCAGGCGGCGGCGCTCGCCGCCCGCTTCAGCCATTCGAGTTGCTCGCGCCAGCGCGCGAGCGCCGATTGCGCATCAGTCAGTTCGAAGACGATTCCGTTCGTGAGTCGCGCATATCCCACCCGCTGAACTTCACCACTCTCGATCGTGCCGACGAAGCACGCCAGCGGCACATCGTCGAGCGGAACGCGGCGTGTATCCAGATGCACCTGATAGAAGGCCTCGTCGAATACGAAGGCGAGAGTGGCCCGTCCGGTCGCGGTAATGGCCTGCGCCGTCCGCGACGACGGCCATAGCGCGAAGGCAAGCGTGCGCGCATCGGGCGCAAGCAGTTCGCCGGCGCCGAGCAGCGCGGTTCGCACGCGATGGGCGCGATCGGCGGTGCATAGCGACGCGGTGAAACCCGTATCGACGCCGGTGAGCGTACCGTCGAAGAGCGCACGCAACTCGGGCGGCCACTCGTCGAAAACGGTATGTGAAGAGAGCGACGGCTGCGGAGCGTTGGAATCGGACATGGAAAGATGCCGGTTTTGAACCGGCATCGTCGAGCAAGGTTAGCGGAAGAACAACTGCGTCATCTTCGAGAGCGGATAGTGCACGCCGGGCTGAATGCGCGCGGGCAAATCGAGCGGCTTGAGCAGCATCTTGATGGCCTGATCCGCGGACAGATTGCGCCGCACGAGCGCATTCACGCGCGCGGAAAGTTCGCGGTTGTACTCGGCATCCTGCGCACGCTCAGGATAACGAACGGCGAAGACGTGCCGCAGCGCGATTTCCGAATCCTCGCTCTTCAACTCCATCACGCGCCGCACGAGCGCGCCGAGCACGGCCAGGCGGCCATTGCCTTCGATCTTGTTCCACTTCTTGAAGAAGTGAAAAAAGTGCTTGTAGTGCCGCACTTCGTCCGTACGGATGTTGTCGGTGATTTCCTTCAGCACCGGCTCGTCCGAACAATCGTTGATTGCACGATAAAGCGTGGCGGTTCCCGTCTCGACGACGCAACGCGCCACCATTTCGAGCGCTCGCTTCTTCTCGAACTCCTCGTAGGAGCAGGTGAGCGAGTATTCGTCGAAGAAACTCCTGAACGCGGTGTCCCAGTCGAACTCCGGCCACACGTGGTGGATGTAAGTCTTGAGCGCCCTTCCATGCTGCATCTCTTCGGGCTCCCACTCATCGTTCAGCCACGCAGAGATCTCAGGATCGTCGTGAAAATACTTGCTGAGATTGCTCGTATAAAGATCGGTGCCGCTCTCGATGAACGAGCAGGCGCACAACAACAAGAGAAGATGCTCGTTGGATGCAGCCTTCTGACGATCGATCCGCGAGAGATCGATATCTTCGATGCGCCAAGGCATCACGTGTGTACTGTCTGTATGCATTTATCGCGCTCCCAGGCTGGACTGAACGCGCCATCGGCCGACAAGAGCCGGCCGAGGTTCAGGCGACGCCGTGAACGATTCAGTCCTGGCGTCCTCAACTTCAAGTGTCAGCGGCTAGTTTTTCCATCTTAGCCGCCCTGCAATGAGTTTGCAGACTTGGGGACAGACTCGCGCGCGGCGCGCCGGTTCCTCGCGTGCCGAATTCTTACAACGTCTGACGAGTAAGTGTGGATGCGCTCCAGCATGAAACGTGCCGACTAAGCCACGGCATTTGCTTCGATTACGCCTGAGATCGACGCGCCACGCGCATGCGCCAGGCGACGATCGCCAGCGACACGCCCGACAATACAGCGGCCAGCAACACGTAGTAGCTTGGCGCGAGCTTGTCGCCGGTGACGTGGATGAACGCTTCGACGATTGTCGGCGCGAATCCTCCGAATAGCGTGACACCGAGCGCATAGCCGATCGACAGGCCGGTCGAGCGCACCCGCGTCGGGAAGATCTCGGACATGAGCGCGGGCATTGGACCGGAATACGCGGCCTTCAGAATGCCCGCTACCGATTGCAGCATGACGAGCGATGCAATCGTCGGATGCGCCTGCAGCCACGCAAACATCGGATAAATCGTTACGCCCATGAAGATCGACGTGGCGAGCATGATGCGGATGCGCCCGAGCCGATCGGAGAGCGCGCCCATCAACGGCGAAAAAATGAACTGAAGTCCGCCATTGAGCACCACGACGGCGAACGATGCCGTCGCCGGAAGATGCAGCTGCTTGACCGCGTACATCGGCATATAGAGCTGCAACACATACACGCCGACTGTCGATTGCGCCACGATGCCCACGGCGAGCAGCAGGTTCAGCCATTGGTTCGAGAACGAGACGCCCGGGGCGTTGTCCTTCCTTTCGGAACGCGTCGCGAGAAACTCCGGCGTTTCGTCCAGGTGCGAGCGGATGTAGTAGCCGACCGGCCCGACGAGCAGTCCGAAGACGAAAGGAATGCGCCAGCCCCAGCTTTCGAGTTGCGGCTGCGGCAGCCAGGCGCTCAGAACCGAGCCGAACGCCGCAGCCATGATCGCGGCGAGCCCCTGGCTCGCGAACTGCCAGCTCGCGTAATAGCCGCGCCGCGCTTCGCTTATGCTCGACCATGAACGCGGTCGCGCTGCCGAACTCGCCGCCGACCGCGAAGCCTTGCACAAGACGCGCGAGCAGTATCAGCAGCGGCGCCGCGACACCGATGTGTTGATACGAAGGCATCACGGCCATCGTGAATGTGCCGACCATCATCAGCAGAATGGCGAGCGTGAGCGCGGCCTTGCGCCCCTTCCGATCGCCGTAGACGCCGAGCACGATCGCGCCCAGCGGCCGCATCAGGAACGAGATGCCGAACGTGCCGATAGCCAGCATGGTCGACAGCCATTCATCGTTCGACGGAAAGAACGCCTTCGCGATGACTGTCGCGAAATAGCCGTAGACGAGAAAATCGAACCACTCGAGTGCATTGCCGATTGACGACGAGAACACGATGCGGCGGATCATCGCCTTCGATGGCGCCGCTTTCGGCGCGGATGTTTCGCCATTCGGCGGGGCTGCGCCCTGTGTATCGCGCGCTCCATACGTTTGTTGGTTCATGATTTCTCCTCCCCCTGCATCCGCATCGTGGATACGGGCGTGCGTATCCCTGTCGCCTGCAAAGTCGCAGCGATCGATGCGGTTTTTTTATGAACGGAGACCGCTCAATGTGCGGTCTCCGATGATGGCTTTAGAACCCCGCCGCGAGTCCGTCGCGACGGCTGTCGCTTGCCGCGACATATCCGCGCTCGGGATCGTTGCGATCGAGTTTCCAGATGTATTGGCCCGAACCGAAGTCCATGTACGGATCGTCGACGGACTTGATCGTGTGACCGAGGCCTTCCAACGCACGCGCGGTTTCGAGATCGAGCGTGGCCTCGATGTCGATCGTGAAATCGCGATTCACCTTCCAGCGCGGCGCGTCACACGCCGCCTGCGGCTGCTGGCCGTAGTCGAGCATCCGCACGACCGATTGCAGGTGTCCTTGCGGCTGCATGTCGCCGCCCATCACGCCGAAGCTCATGACGGCTTCGCGCTTGCCATCGACTTCCTGCGTGAGGAACGCCGGGATGATCGTGTGGAACGGACGCTTGCCGCCTTCCACCACGTTCGCGGACTTCGGGTCCATCGAGAAACCGCAGCCGCGGTTCTGCAGCGCGATACCTGTATCGGGCACGACCACGCCCGAACCGAAGCCCATGTAGTTAGACTGGATGAAGCTCACCATCATGCCGCGCTCGTCGGCGACCGACATGTAGATGGTGCCCCCCGCCTTCGGCATGCCGAAGTCGAACTGCGTCGCCTTCGACGGGTCGATGAGCTTCGCGCGCTCTGTCAGATACGCGTCGTCGAGCATCTGCTCGGGCGTCACTTCCATGGACCGCGGATCGGCGACGTAGCGATAGACGTCGGCGAAGGCGAGCTTCATCGCCTCGATCTGCAAATGCTGCGACTCGATGCGATCCACGTTCAGCGCGCTCACATCGAACTTGTCGAGAATACCGAGCGCGATGAGCGCCGCGATGCCCTGCCCGTTCGGCGGAATCTCATGCACGGTGTAGCCGCGATAATCCTTGCTGATCGGCTCGACCCAGTCCGCGCGATAGCTGCGCAGGTCGTCCATCGTCAGCGCGGCGCCGCCCTCCCGTGCGAATGCGGCGATGCGTTCGGCGCTCTCTCCTTCATAGAACGCGCGTGGACCATGCTGCGCCAGCAGGCGCAGCGTTTTCGCGTGGCCAGGAAAGCGCACGAGTTCGCTCACCTCGGGCGCGCGGCCGCGCGGCATGAACACATCCGCGAAGCCCGGCTGGTCCTTGAGCTCGGGCACCGCCGCCGCCCACTTATACGCGACGATGCTCGCCACCGCATGACCGCGCTCGGCGATCTCGATGGCCGGCTCCATCAGGTCCGCGAAGGGCAGCGAGCCGAACTTCGAATGCAGCGCTTCCCATCCGGCGATGACGCCTGGCACCGTCACCGCGTCCCAGCCGCGCTTGGGTTGCCGGGCGAGTCCATTCTCCTCGCCGTACTTGCGGCGGAAGTAGTCGACGTTCCACGCCGCCGGCGATACGCCCGACGCGTTCAGACCGTGCAGCTTCTGGCCGTCCCAGACCAGCGCAAAAGCGTCGCCGCCCAGCCCGCATGACACGGGTTCGACCACGGTGATCGCCGCCGCAGCAGCGATGGCCGCGTCGACGGCATTGCCGCCCTTCCACAACATGCGCAGGCCGGCCTGCGCGGCCAGCGGATGCGAAGTCGAAACGATATTGCGGGCGAACACCGGCAGGCGCGGCGTGGGATAGGGGTTTTGCCAGTTGAAGCGAGTCATCGAATGAAGTCCAAAATTCCTGCGGGCAGAACACGGCGGGCGATTATGTGAGCCAGCCGGGCAAAAGAGGAATATTGCATTGTCCGCTTAATCCGAAACAAATTCATTTATCGTATAAATTAATGAAATTGGCGCATGAATTCCTTCTGGGCCTTCGCACCGACCGGTGCGCTTCCAGAGCACCTTGCTTGTGTGCGCCGCCGCACGAACTTCAAGTTGATTCTCCGAATTTGCGTAAGCGATGGACCGCTTCCGCAGCCGGAAAAAGTCAAAGCGAAAATTTTCAACGCGAATTTGGCACTTGTCAGACACTTGCCTACAATCCCAATTCCCGGCATCCGCAGTACAAGAATTCAATGCGTTTGCCCGGCGTTTTTTCAGTTTTCCCGTACAACGTTTCGAAGCAAAAAGATCCGGCTTACAAAGCCGGCTGCTTATGCCGTTCGGTCGTCATGGAGAACACAATGCTGAGTCCGCACGAATTTGCCACGCTGCTACTGGTTCAGGAAGCACCCAATCAGGTCGACATGGAACGCCAGGAGCTCGACGCTCTGCTCGAACGTCAGCTCGTTCAACTCGAAAATCTCGCATCCGGACGCCAGCAATGGCGCCTCACCGCCACCGGCGATTCGACCGTCAAGGCTTTCAAGCGTTACTCGTAGCACGCGTAGCAGGGCTCGGGACGCGGCCCTCGGCCGCGTCCGCTTCACCTCCTCTCATATCTCTCAACGAGTCACTTCAGCCGGCACGCAGGGTCGGGTCGACCGCGGCACGCCAGCTCAGCGCCTGTGCTCGCTGATCCAGGAAGAAACTCGCCCACGCGCTTTGCGCCTCCAGACCGGGATTCGCCTGATAGGAGCGATATCGCTCGGCGATCGCCGTCTGAAACGCGCAGAATCGCTCCCTGGACAGACCACCGCGTCGCTCGGCCACATAGGCGTCGTAAAAGGTCGAGTAGACCGATTGCGCATCCGCGCCGTAATCGACTGGGGACGTCCCGCACATGCCCTGCAGCGCACTGAACGAGGGCGCGCCCATCGTTCCGTCCAGACTGGGTGTTCCCACGCAGCCCGCCAGCAACGCCGCACTCAGCGCGCCTGAAACCCACAGCATTCGCATGGCACTCACCTTCGATCGCATTTCGTGCCGCCAGTATCGGACGAACGGAACTGTCGCGCTACTCGGCCGAACGGCATAGGCCGAATGACGTTCTAGCGAGATGTGTCACGCGGCCTATGCCATTCGGCCAGGTTGTCCACGTGGCCTCACTCCGATAGATTGCGCAGACGGACATCGGCTGGCGCGGCACGACGCGTCGATGTCGGCTCAAATCGGAGGAGACCATGCAGGATCAGTACATTCTCGCGCTCGACCAGGGCACGACCAGTTCGCGCGCCATGCTGTTCGATAGAAACGGCAACGTCGTGTCCGTGGCGCAGAAGGAATTCCAGCAGATTTATCCGCAAGCTGGCTGGGTCGAGCACGATCCGCAGGAGATCTGGTCGACGCAGGCCGGCGTCGCCGCCGAAGCCGTCACACGCGCGGGCGAGAGCGCTTCGTCGATCGCGGCGGTGGGCATCACGAATCAGCGCGAAACCACGATCGTCTGGGACCGCGAGACAGGCAAGCCGATCTACAACGCAATCGTCTGGCAGGATCGTCGCACGGCCGGCCTCTGCGACGAGCTCAAATCGCGCGGCCTCGAATCGATGGTGCGCGCGAAGACGGGACTTCCCATCGACGCATACTTCTCGGCGACGAAGATCCGCTGGATTCTCGACAACATCGAGGGCGCCCGCGACAAGGCGAAACAAGGACGACTCGCGTTCGGCACGGTCGATAGCTGGCTCGTATGGAATTTCACGCGGCAGGGTCTGCATGTCACGGACATCACGAACGCATCGCGCACCATGCTCTTCAACATTCATGAGCGACGCTGGGACGACGAACTGCTCGACGCGCTCGACATACCGCGCAGCATGCTGCCCGAAGTGCGCGCGTCGTCCGAGGTGTACGGCACGACGCGAGGCACGGTGTTCGCCGCGGACGTCCCGCTCGCGTCGCTTGCCGGCGATCAGCACGCGGCCCTCTTCGGACAGATGTGCACGGATTCCGGCATGGTGAAGAACACCTACGGCACCGGCTGCTTTCTCGTCATGAATACGGGCGACAAGCCGATCGAGTCACGCAACAACCTCGTCACGACGATCGCCTGGCAGATCGGCGATCAGGTCAATTACGCGCTCGAAGGCAGCATCTTCATCGCGGGCGCGGTCGTGCAATGGCTGCGCGACGGGCTCGGCCTGGTTCGCCACGCAAGCGAAATCGAAACGCTCGCGCGCGGCGTGCCGCATAGCGACGGCGTCTATCTCGTGCCCGCATTCGCCGGGCTCGGCGCGCCGCACTGGAACGCGCGCGCGCGCGGCACGCTCTTCGGCGTCACGCGCGGCACGACATCGGGTCACATCGCGCGCGCGGCGCTCGATTCGATCGCCTATCAGTCGCTCGACGTGCTCAAGGCAATGGAAGCGGACTCGGGCATGCGCATCGGCGAATTGCGCGTCGATGGCGGCGCCTGCGCGAACAATCTGCTGATGCAGTTTCAGGCCGACATCCTCGGCGTCGAAGTCGCACGCCCGCGCATCGCAGAAACGACGGCGCTCGGCGCGGCATATCTCGCAGGGCTCGCGGTCGGCTACTGGAAGGATATCGACGAACTCAAGGCGCAATGGCAACTGGAGCGCCGGTTCAGTCCGTCGATGCCGGAACCGGAGATCGAGTCCTGTCTCGCCGGATGGCAACGCGCGGTCCACGCGGCGAAGGTATGGGCCGACAGCTAGCGAAGCCGAGCCGCTCATGTCGTTTTCCGGAACGCCGCGCCATGCGGCGGTGCAAAAATCGTCGGCGTGCGGTATCCTAAAAAAGCTGTCGAGGCTTCGGCCCCGCAGCATTCAGTACGTCTTCAGGGCGGGGTGTAATTCCCCACCGGCGGTATATGGCGAGGCCTCGCGGCCGGACCATGAGCCCGCGAGCGCCCGCGCCGGTAACATGCGCGGGGTCAGCAGATCTGGTGAGATGCCAGAGCCGACGGTCACAGTCCGGATGAGAGAAGATGTGCAGATGGTCATGTCCGTTCCCCTTGGCGAGTCTTGCATCGCGCCGAACCGGACGACGCCGCGCCTTCGGGCGTGTCGCCGTGGGGTGTCGTTCTGTCTGTTTGCAATGCCCTGAAACGTTTTTCGCTTAATTTTCTCGCGAGAGCGTTTCACATGTCCCCGACCCAAACCAGCAACAGCCTGTCGTTCGCCGCACCCGCCGTCATCGCTGACGACGCCTTTGCCGATCTTCCCCAGCTCGCTTCGTTCGACGTTCCGTCGCGTATCGCCGCAGCGCTCGACGCCATGCGCGAAGGCCGCCCCGTCGTCTTGCAGGACGATGACGATCGCGAAAACGAAGCCGATCTGATCGTCGCCGCCGAGAAACTCACCGACGCCACCATGGCCCTTCTGATCCGCGAATGCAGCGGCATCGTGTGCCTGTGCCTTCCTGACGAGCGAGTGCGCGCGCTCGAACTCCCGCCGATGGCCGCCGCCAACGGCAGCCGCTACGGCACCGCGTTCACGGTGTCGATCGAAGCACGGGAAGGTGTGACGACGGGCGTGTCGGCGGCGGATCGCGTGACGACGATTCGCGCGGCCATCGCCGATCATGCGAAGCCTGGCGATATCGTCCGGCCGGGCCACGTCTTCCCGCTGCGCGCGATGCCGGGCGGTGTGCTCGCACGGCGCGGCCACACGGAAGGCACCGTCGATCTGGCGATTCTCGCGGGACTCAAGCCCGCAGGCGTGCTGTGCGAACTGATGAACCCGGACGGCACGATGACGCGTGGCGAGCAAGTCGAGCGCTTCGCGCAGGAGCACCGCCTGCCGATGCTGACCATCGCGGAACTGGTCGAATTCCGCACGGCGCTCGCAGCGGCGCGCGAGACCGTGGAAGAAGCGGCCTGAGTCGCTAAGCGCTCAGGACAGCACGTCGCCGAAATCCCCGCGCACGCCCGCGGCGACGAGCCCGGGAAGTTCGTCCATGTGCTCCATGATCCGTGTGATGCCGGTTTCGCGCAGCACCTGCGCGTAACCGGACGGAATGTGGCTCGCACCGACGAACGCGATGGTCTTCATGCCCGCCGCGCGCGCCGCCGTCAGCCCAGCGACACTGTCTTCCACGACGAGACAGCGCTCGGGCGCGACATCGAGCGTGCGCGCCGCGAGCAGATAGACATCGGGATAAGGCTTCGGCCGTTCGACCTGCTGCGCACTGAACACGCGCGCGCCGACGACTTCGTCCAGGCCCGCGCGCCGCACCGACGCGCGCACGCGCTCAAGACGGCTGTTCGACACCACCGCGACCGGCAAGCCGCACGCTTCGAGCGCCGCGCGCACGCCGGCGATCGGTCCGACCGAGCGCGCGAGTTCCACCGCGACGCGCGCCTCGATCGTGTTGACGAAATCCGGCGGCATCACGATGCCGAACTTCGTCTCCAGATAGGTCAGGAAGCGCGAAGTCTGCTGCCCGAAAGCCGTCTTGACGGCCGGTTTGAAGTCGATGCCCGGAAACGTCTCGGTCAGGACGTCCAGCATCACGCGATCCGCGATGACTTCGCTATCGACGAGCACGCCGTCGCAATCGCAGATGAGATGATCGATCATGTTGGCTCGAATTACGTTGAGCCAACATGATAAGCGTTCAGCAAGCGTCGGCTGCTTTTACTTCGGATGTAATGCGCGGCGCGTCCAGCCGCCCGGCGAACCACGTCACCGCGAGGGCCGCGAGCGCGACCGCCGCTGCTGCCCACGGGAGCGCATCGAGACCGTG
The DNA here is from genome assembly GCF_964261745.1 of Caballeronia sp. S22. NCBI lineage: Bacteria > Pseudomonadati > Pseudomonadota > Betaproteobacteria > Burkholderiales > Burkholderiaceae > Caballeronia > Caballeronia sp. S22. Next base: position 2,814,899 of record NZ_OZ180035.1, read on the forward strand.
ACCGTGCGTGAGCACCGCGCCGCCGAGCCACGCGCCGCCTGCATTACCGACGTTGAACGCGCCGATATTGAGCGTCGATGCGAGATTCGGCGCGTCCTTCGCCTTCTCGACGACGCGCGCCTGCAACGGCGGCACCGTCGCGAACGCAGCGATACCCCACACGAAAATCGTGACGATCGCGCCGATCTGACTGTGGCTCGTCTTCGCGAACACGGCCATGATGATCGCGAGCGCGAACAGAATGCCCATTAGCGAAGGCATCAGCGCGCGATCGGCGAGCTTGCCGCCGATCGTATTGCCGATCGTCAGCCCGACGCCGAACAACACCAGAATCAGCGTGACGGCGCGCGGCGAGAAACCGCCGACCTGTTCGAGAATCGGCGCGATATACGTGAAGACGACGAACACGCCGCCGAAACCGAGCACGGTCATCGAGAGCGCGAGCCAGACCTGGCCGTCGCGCAGCACACGCACTTCTCGTCCGAGTCCGCTCGGCGCCGCATCGTGGCGATTCGGCACGAGCGCGGTCACGCCGAGCGCGGAAAGCACACCGAGCCCCGCGACGATCCAGAAGGTCGCGCGCCATCCCAGTTCCTGACCGATGAACGTCCCGAACGGCACGCCCAGCACGTTCGCGAGCGTGAGCCCGGTGAACATCAGCGCGATGGCGCTCGCGCGCTTGTCCGCCGGCACGAGCGACGCGGCCACGACCGCGCCGATGCCGAAGAACGAGCCGTGCGCGAACGACGTCACGACGCGCGCGGCCATCAGCAGGCCATAGTCCGGCGCGACCGCGCACAGCACGTTGCCGACGATGAACACGAGCATGAGCCCTTGCAGCGCGAGCTTGCGCGGCAGCTTGCTCGTCAGCACGGCGAGCAGCGGTGCGCCGACCGCGACGCCGAGCGCGTAACCGGTGACGAGCAGGCCCGCTGACGGAATCGACACGGACAGATCGTGCGCGACGTTGGGCAGCAGGCCCATGATGACGAACTCCGTCGTGCCGATGGCGAAGGCGCTGATCGCCAGCGCAAGAAGGGGAAGAGGCATGGTGGCTCCGGTTCAGAATTGGGCGGTCACGAATTCGACGATCACGCCTGGGCCCAGCCGCACAAAGAGCTGAAGCTCGCGGGCGAGCGGCACTTCGGCGAACTGGTAGGCATAGCCGTGGCAATCGAGACGTTCGAGCAATGCGCGCCACTCGGCTTCGTCGTCGACGCGCAGCGCCAGATGGTCGATGCGCATTGCGCCCGGCCCTTTTGCCGCATACGAATCCGCGACGCCCGAGGCAACCAGATGCACCGCCGGCCGCGCGCCGAGATAAAGCCAGTAGCCGCCGACGCCGAAAGGCGGCCGTGGCCCGACTCGCATCCCGGCGATATCGACGAAGAAGCGCATGAACGCATCGCAGTCGGGCGCGACGAGGGTGACGTGATCGAGTTGCATGACGCGAATGCTCCTCAAAGGGTTAACGCTTAGACGGCATTTTGCGAGCTATGCGTCGCTTTGAGAATTGGTCTAGGCTTTGAATCATTATCAAACTGGATTTGAAAATGACGATGGATCGGCTCGGCGACATGCGCCTTTTCGTGGAAGCGGCCGCGGCGGGCAGTCTGTCGGCGGCGGGGCGCAAGCTCGGACTGTCGCCGGCTGCGGCGAGCGCGCGGCTCATCAAGCTGGAAAAAGCGCTGCGCACGCGACTTTTCGAGCGCACGACGCGCCAGTTGCGCGTCACCGACGAAGGCCGCCTGTATCTTCAGCACTGCCGGATCGCGCTACAGGCGATCGACGACGCCGAAGCCGCGCTGCAGGCCGGCCAGAACGTCGTGCGCGGCAAGGTGCGCATCTCGGCGACGTCGAATTTCGGGCGCTCGATGCTGCGCGGCTGGATCGACGAATTCAGCGCGCTGCATCCGGACGTGCGGTTCGCGCTCACGCTGTCGGATTCGGTGTCGAATCTGTTGCTGGAGGAGATCGATCTGGCGATTCGCTTCGGCGCACCGCCCGACAGCGGACTCGCCGCGCGCGCGCTCGCGCCGAATCGACGCGTGCTATGCGCATCGCCCGAGTATCTCGCGCGCAAGGGCGTGCCCAGGACGCCCGCCGAGTTGATGGGTCACGATTTCGTCGTCGTGGTCACGGCAAGCGGGCCGCTCAACGAGCTCGATTTCGTGCGCGGCGACGAGCGCTACGCGTACACGATCCCGCTCGCGGACGCCTGGGAAACCAACGACGGCGCGATGACCCGCGCGTGGGCGCTCGCGGGCCACGGCATCGCGCATAAATCGATCTGGGATATTGCCGCCGACGTACGCGCCGGTACGCTGAAGATGGTGCTGCCCGACTGGTGCACGCACGAGGCCGCCGTGCACGCCCTCTTCCACGCGAACCGCTACATGGCGCCGCGCGTGCGCGTGCTGCTGGATTTTCTGGTCGAGCGTTTCGAGAAAACGACGCACGAGTTGCTCGGCGATCTGGCGTATCCGCCCGAGCCGCGCCCATCGCGTCAGAAATTGCCGTCGGCGCTATAATATCGGGCTAAATTACAGCAAAAAGCGGGCAGATCACGGTAGAAGTCCGCGAAACTCCTTCAATCCCCTTTACCTGCGCCCCCAGATCAACCACTGTGACCGGCGACGATTCATGACCAAAAAAGTTTATGTAAAGACCTTCGGCTGCCAGATGAACGAGTACGACTCCGACAAGATGGTCGACGTGCTCGGCGCGGCAGAAGGACTCGTCAAGACGGACACGCCCGAAGACGCGGACGTCATTCTCTTCAACACGTGCTCGGTGCGCGAAAAGGCCCAGGAGAAAGTGTTCTCCGATCTCGGCCGCGTGCGCGAGCTGAAGGAAGCGAACCCGAATCTGCTGATCGGCGTCGGCGGTTGTGTCGCGAGCCAGGAAGGCGCGTCGATCGTCGCGCGCGCGCCGTATGTCGATCTCGTGTTCGGTCCGCAGACGCTGCATCGCCTGCCCGCGATGATCGATCAGCGCCGCGCCACCGGCCGCGCGCAGGTCGACATCACGTTCCCGGAAATCGAGAAGTTCGATCATCTGCCGCCCGCGCGCGTCGATGGACCGAGCGCGTTCGTGTCGATCATGGAAGGCTGCTCGAAATATTGCAGCTATTGCGTCGTGCCCTACACGCGCGGCGAGGAAGTCTCGCGCCCGCTCGACGACGTGCTCACCGAGATCGCCGGCCTCGCCGATCAGGGCGTGCGCGAAGTGACGCTGCTCGGCCAGAACGTGAACGCCTATCGCGGCGCGCTGACGCTCGGCTCGCACGACATCGCGGATTTCGCGACGCTCATCGAGTACGTCGCGGAGGTGCCGGGTATCGAACGCATTCGCTATACGACCTCGCATCCGAAGGAATTCACGCAGCGCCTCATCGACACCTACGCGAAAGTGCCGAAGCTCGTCTCGCATCTGCATTTGCCGGTGCAGCACGGCTCGGACCGCATTCTGATGGCCATGAAGCGCGGCTACAGCGTGATCGAGTACAAGTCGGTCATCCGCAAGCTTCGTGCGATTCGTCCGGATCTGTCGCTGTCGACGGACTTCATCGTCGGTTTCCCCGGCGAGACCGAGGACGATTTCAACAAGATGATGGCGCTCGTCGACGAGATGAGCTACGACACGAGCTTCTCGTTCATCTACAGCCCGCGCCCCGGCACGCCCGCCGCCAATCTGCACGACGATACGCCGCGCGAAGTGAAGCTCAGGCGTCTGCAACATTTGCAGGCGACCATCGAGGAAAACGTGCAGCGCATCAGCGCGTCGATGGTTGGTAAAGTCGAGCGTATTCTGGTCGAGCGGCCCGCGCGCAAGGACCCGAACGAGCTGGCCGGGCGCACGCAGAACAACCGCGTCGTCAATTTCCCCGCGCCGGCCGAATCGCACGCGCGGTTGATCGGCCAGATGATCGACGTGAAGATCGTGCACGCGTATCCGCATTCGCTGCGCGGCGAACTGGTCATGGCGCCCGAGCTGACGCACTAAGAAAGGAACTCAAGTTCACCTTGAAGAACGCTCCTACGCAGCATCTGGAATTCACCGCACCGCGCGAGGACAACGCGCGGCTCGCCAACCTCTGCGGCCCGCTCGACGAAAACCTGCGGCAGATCGAGCAGGCGCTCGACGTGACGCTTTCGCGACGCGGCCACAAGATCGCGATTCGTGGCCGTGGCGCGAAAGTCGCGCTCGCGGCGCTCGAGAACTTCTACAACCGCGCGCGCGATCCGATTTCCGTCGACGACATTCAGCTTGCACTCGTCGAGGCGCGCCATGCGACGCGCCGCGCGAGGGATGCGCGTGAAGCCAACGGCGAAGAAGGCGAGATCGATCCGCGTTTTCGTGGCGATCCGGATCATCCTTTCGATGAACCGAGCGCGACGATCGACCTCGGCGACGACGAAGACCACGGTCCGAAGCTCTACACGCGGCGCGCCGATCTGCGCGGCCGCACGCCCGCGCAGCGCGAGTATCTGAAGCAGATCATCGCGCACGACGTGACCTTCGGCATCGGGCCGGCGGGCACGGGCAAGACGTATCTCGCGGTCGCTTGCGCGGTCGATGCGCTCGAACGCGATCAGGTGAAGCGCATCGTGCTGACGCGGCCGGCCGTCGAAGCGGGCGAGCGGCTCGGCTTCCTGCCGGGCGATCTAGCGCAGAAGGTCGATCCGTATCTGCGTCCTCTGTACGACGCGCTTTACGATCTGCTCGGCTTCGACAAGACGGCAAAGATGTTCGAGCGCCAGATGATCGAGATCGCGCCGCTCGCGTACATGCGCGGGCGCACGCTGAATCACGCGTTCATCATTCTCGACGAGGCGCAGAACACCACGCCCGAACAGATGAAGATGTTCCTCACGCGTATCGGCTTCGGCTCGAAGGCGGTCGTCACCGGCGATACCACGCAGGTCGATCTGCCGCGCGGCCACAAAAGCGGGCTGATCGAGGCGCAGCACGTGCTGTCGGAAGTGCGCGGCATCGCGATCACGCACTTCACGTCGGCGGATGTGGTGCGGCATCCGCTCGTCGCGCGCATCGTCGAGGCTTACGACGCGCAATCGCAGAAAGATGCGGCGATCGCCGAGGCCGCGCGCGTCGCGCAGTCGCTGCAGCAAAAACCCGAATGAAGCCACGCCTCGCTTTGACGATGCAGTTCCCGGCTGCGAAAGCGTATCCGTCGCACAAGGCGATCCTGCCGCGCGCGACGGTCGCCCGCTGGATCAAGGCCGCGCTTTTCGCCGATGCCGAACTGACCGTGCGCTTCGTCGATGAGGAAGAAGGCCGGATGCTCAATCGCACGTATCGGCAGAAGGATTACGCGACGAACGTGCTCACGTTCGCCTACGCGGAATCCGAGGACGATCCCGTCGCGGGCGATCTGATTCTGTGCTGCCCGGTCGTCGAGCGCGAGGCGGACGAACAGGGCAAGCCGCTTGCCGCGCATTATGCGCATCTGATCGTCCACGGCACGCTGCATGCGCAGGGCTACGACCACGAAGTCGAAAGCGAAGCGCAAGAGATGGAATCCACCGAGACGGATATCATGCAGTCTCTGGGATTTTCCGATCCTTACGTGCCTTTGACCTGAAGCCGGTCGATGTCCTCGATGTTTTGAACGCGCCGTGAACGACAAGACGCCCGAACCCGCGCAATCCGCACTTTCCGAAGCCGACCCGACGCCCGCGCCCTGCCCGGACTATCCGCCCGCGCTCGGCGAATCCGCGCTGCTGACAGACGAGGAGCTGGCCGCGTCGCGCGACGCGGCGCTCGTTCATTGGGACCGGACGTCGGATTTATGGCTCTTCGGTTATGGCTCGCTGATCTGGAACCCCGGCTTGCCGACGCTTGAAGCCGTGCGCGGCAAGGTGCATGGCTACCATCGCGGGCTTTATCTGTGGTCGCGCGTGAATCGCGGCACGCCGGAACAGCCTGGCCTCGTGCTGGCGCTCGATCGCGGCGGCTCGTGCACCGGCATGGCGTTCAGGCTCGCGGGCGCCGATGCGATCGAGCATCTTCAGGTGCTGTGGCGGCGCGAAATGGCAATGGCTTCGTACCGGCCCGCGTGGCTGCCCTGCACGCTCGCGGACGGACGGCGCGTCGAGGCGCTTGCGTTCGTGATGCGCCGCGATGCGACTTCCTATACCGGCAAACTCGCCGATCCGATCGTGCGCACCGTGCTCGGCTGCGCGAGCGGCCGCTACGGGACGACGCTGGATTACGTCAGCCGGACCGTCGAGGCGCTGCGCGAAAGCGGGATGCCGGACCGGGCGCTCGAAGCGCTGTTGAAGCGGTGTCAGGCGCAGGGGAATAAATGACGCGCGTGCTTTTTGCATCCGTATGACTTTCTCGCTGCGCATCGTCCGTTTGGCTAACGCTCGCGGTCGGACATACTTCTCGCATATTTATCGGCTAGCATGGCTCATGACATGCCCGCCGCGCCACCCAGCCCGCGTTTTTCCTTGGTGTATGCTTAAACTTCCGCTAACCTGCGCCCGGGAACTCCCGGGCGCTCCGCTATGAACGAACCCTATCCCAGTCGACGCCACACCGACAAACCCGTGGAAAAGCGCTCTCTTCTCGAACGCCTGACCGATTTCATCTCGCACGAGCCCGAATCGCGCGACGAACTTCTTGAAGTGCTCCAGGACGCGCACGAGCGCAACCTGCTCGACGCCGATTCGCTCTCGATGATCGAAGGCGTCTTTCAGGTGTCCGATCTCTGCGCGCGCGACATCATGGTTCCGCGCGCCCAGATGGACGCCATCAACATCGCGGAAACACCCGCCGAATTCATCCCCTTCGTGCTCGACAAGGCGCACTCGCGCTATCCCGTGTACGAAGGCAATCGCGACAACATCATCGGCGTGCTGCTCGCCAAAGATCTGCTGCGCTACTACGCCGAAGAAGAATTCGACGTGCGCGGCATGCTGCGCCCCGCCGTGTTCATTCCCGAGTCGAAGCGCCTGAACGTGCTGCTGCACGACTTTCGCGTGAACCGCAATCACATCGCGATCGTCGTCGACGAATACGGCGGCGTGGCGGGCCTCATCACGATCGAAGACGTGCTGGAGCAGATCGTCGGCGACATCGAGGACGAATACGATTTCGACGAAGAAGCCGGCAACATCATCGCGACACCGGACGGCAAGTATCGCGTGCGCGCGCTGACCGGCATCGAACAATTCAACGAGGAATTCGGCACCGATTACTCCGACGATGAAGTCGATACCATCGGCGGCCTCGTCACCCATCGCTTCGGGCGCGTGCCGCATCGCGGCGAGAAGGTGCGCATCGACGATTTCGCGTTCGAGATCCTGCGCGGCGACGCCCGGCAGATTCACGTTCTTCTCGTGCGGCGCGTGCCGAATCTCGCGCAGCAACATCATCACGCAGGCGACGACGAAGACGAATTGCGCGACTAAGCGCGTCGCGGGCGTCGGAACGAATCCGCGCCCGCCATCTTCCCTTCGCACGCTTTCGTTTCATCTCGACCGTCATCAATGGCCGATTCATCGTTTCGCTTCCTCTCCCGTCAACGCGACGCGTCCGTCATCGCCGAGTCGCCGCGCGCATTGCCCTTCTGGCATTACCTCGTCGCCGCCGTGCTCGGCGCCGTCAATACGCTCTCCTTCGCACCGACGCCGCACGGCGGCTGGATCGAACTCGTCATCTTCGCGCTGTTTTTCGCGTGGCTCACGCGCACCGACAACTGGCGCAGCGCCGCCGCGACCGGCTGGGCATTCGGCTTCGGCAACTTCGTGACCGGCGTGTGGTGGCTCTACGTGAGCATGCATGTCTACGGCGGCATGGCCGCGCCGCTCGCCGCGGCCGCCGTCGCGCTGTTTTCGCTGTATCTCGCGATTTATCCGGCGCTGTCGAGCGTGGCCTGGTCGTTCGTCGCGGGCCGCGCGCGCTTCGGCGATGAAGACGTCGCAACCGCACGCGACATCGATGCATCGCAGCGCTTTGCGCCGACGTGGCACGGCGCGTTTGCGTTCGCGAGCGCGTGGGCGCTCGGCGAATGGCTGCGCGGTCTCGTGTTCACAGGCTTTCCCTGGCTCGCGAGCGGTTATGCGCAAGTCGACGGACCGCTCAAGGGCTTCGGCTCGATCGTCGGCGTGTATGGTGTCGGCTGGGTGCTCGCGCTCGTCGCCGCGCTGATCGTGCAGGCGATCCATCACTTTCGCAAGTCGCGACGGCTCGCCTACGCGCCGGGCATCGCGGCCATCGCGCTGATCGTCGCGGGCATGTTGCTCTCACTCGTCGAATGGACGACGCCCGCCAATGCGCCGCTCGACGTGCGTCTCCTGCAAGGCAACGTCAAACAGGAGATGAAGTTCGAACAGGCCGGCGTCGATGAATCGCTCGCGCTCTACCAGCGGCTCATCACCGAGAAGCCGGCCGATCTGATCGTCACGCCGGAAACCGCGCTGCCTGTTTTGTCCGTGCAGATTCCTCAGGACTTCGCCGTCGCGATCCGAAACTTCGCGGACAACACGAATTCGTCGATTCTCTTCGGCGCGATCGGCGTCACGATTCTCCCGGACGGCCGCGCGACCGATTTCACCAACAGCCTCTTCGGGCTCACGCCGCACGTGAACGGCGTGTACCGCTACGACAAGCATCATCTCGTGCCCTTCGGCGAATTCGTGCCGCTCGGCTTTCACTGGTTCGTGCGCTTGATGGGCATTCCGCTCGGCGATCTCGCACGCGGGCCGATCGCGCAGAAGGCGTTCATCGTGCACAACCAGCCGGTCGCCGTCGACATCTGCTACGAGGACATCTTCGGCGAAGAGATCGCGCGCACGATCCGCGAGCAGGAAACGCCCGCGGGCATTCTCGTCAACTCGACGAATCTCGCGTGGTTCGGCAATACGATCGCGCTCGATCAGCATCTACAGATCGCGCGCATGCGATCGATCGAAACCGGCCGGCCGATGCTGCGCGCCACCAACACCGGCATGACGGCGGTGATCGCGTCGAACGGCGATGTCGTGTCGAAGCTGCCGACCTTCACGACTGGCGTGCTCGAAGCGCACGTGCAAGGAACCTCGGGCAGCACGCCATATGTGACGAGCGGGAACATGACGGTGATCGCGGTATCGCTGTTGTTGCTCGCGTTCGGGTTCGCGTTCGCGCCGAACCGGAAACGTCCGGGCGCGCGCTGAACATCGACTGAAACGCGGCCGCGTCGCACCGGGCGACGCGGCTCGCGCGGCCCGCCCTTCTCCCAAAAAGCCGCACCCGCCCTGCCGTTCGGCTAAAATTCTCCGTTTCAGTACTTTGGCCGAGCCTCCGAGTCGCGTCGTCACGACGATGGTCGCGCCGCGTCCGCCCCGCACAAGGCAATCATGCTCACATTCCAGCAAATCATTCTGACGCTGCAGTCCTACTGGAACGAGAAGGGCTGCGCGCTCCTTCAGCCGATCGACATGGAAGTCGGCGCGGGCACCTCGCACGTCCACACGTTCCTGCGCGCGATCGGCCCCGAGCCGTGGCGCGCGGCCTACGTTCAACCGTCGCGCCGCCCGAAGGACGGCCGCTATGGCGAGAACCCGAACCGCCTCCAGCACTACTATCAGTATCAGGTCGTGCTGAAGCCCGCGCCTGAAGACATCCTCGATCTGTACCTCGGCTCGCTCGAAGCGCTCGGCTTCGATCTGAAGCAGAACGACGTGCGCTTCGTCGAGGACGACTGGGAAAATCCGACGCTCGGCGCGTGGGGTCTCGGCTGGGAAGTGTGGCTCAACGGCATGGAAGTGACGCAGTTCACCTACTTCCAGCAGGCGGGCGGCATCGATTGCAAGCCGGTGCTGGGCGAAATCACCTACGGCCTCGAACGTCTCGCGATGTATCTGCAGAAGGTCGAGAACGTGTACGACCTCATCTGGACCGAATGGGAAGAAGACGGCCCGAACGGCCGCGTGCTGCGTCAACTGACTTATGGCGATGTGTATCACCAGAACGAAGTCGAGCAGTCCACGTATAACTTCGAGCACGCGAACGTCGATCTGCTCTTCACGTTCTTCAAGAGCTACGAAGAAGAAGCGAAGAAGATGATCGATGCGAAGCTCGCGCTGCCCGCGTATGAACTCGTGCTGAAGGCGGGTCATACGTTCAATCTGCTCGATGCGCGCGGCGCCATCTCCGTGACGGAGCGCGCGGCGTACATCGGCCGCATTCGTGCGTTGTCGCGCCTCGTCGCGCAGGCTTATTACGATTCGCGCGAAGCGCTCGGCTTCCCGATGCTCGGCAATCCGGTGCGAGGCGATCGCGATCTCGTCACCGACGAGCAGGAAGCGCAGCGTCCCGCATGGGCGCCGCCGCTGAAACCGGAAAGCACGCCGCCGGGCGAACGCAGCAACAACGAACAGGTTTGACGAGGCTCGACAGAACAATGACGCAATCCAACCACGCTTCCCTGCTCGTCGAACTGCTCACCGAAGAACTGCCGCCGAAAGCGCTCGCGCGTCTCGGCACCGCTTTTGCCGATGGCATCGTCGAGCGTCTCGCCGCGCGCGATCTGATCGACGGCGCGCCCGCGTTCGAAAAGTACGCGACGCCGCGCCGCCTCGCCGTGCTCATCAGGAACGTGCGCGATGTCGCGCCGGAAAAGCAGGTGCGCGAGAAAGTGCTGCCTGTGACGGTCGCGCTCGACAAGGAAGGCAACCCAACGCCGCCGCTCGCAAAGAAGCTCGCCGCGCTCGGCTTCCCCGACTTCCCGCTCGCCGAACTCGAGCGCGCGCAGGACGGCAAGGCGGAAGCGTTCTTCCTGCGCTACGCCGCGCCCGGCGCGACACTCGCCGACGGTCTGCAAGCCGCGCTCGATGAAACCCTCGGCAAGCTGCCGATTCCGAAGGTCATGACCTACCAGCGTCCGGACGGCACCAGCGTGCAGTTCGTGCGTCCGGTGCAACGCCTCGTCGCCATGCATGGGCGCGACGTCGTGCCGGTGAGCGCGCTCGGCGTCGATTCGGGCGACACGACCGTCGGTCATCGATTCATGTCGGAAGGCTTCGTCGCGATTCCGAACGCCGACGAATACGCCAACACGCTGCGCAGCAAAGGGCACGTCGTCGCCAATTTCGACGATCGCCGCGAATCGATTCGCACGCAGCTTCTGGCGTTCGCCGGCGACGACCGCGTCGTGATGCCCGAAGCGCTGCTCGACGAAGTGAACGCGCTCGTCGAATGGCCGGTCGTCTACGAATGCCGCTTCGACGAGGAATTCCTGCAGGTGCCGCAGGAATGTCTCATCCTCACGATGCAGACGAACCAGAAGTACTTCGCACTCACGGACCAGCACGGCAAGCTGCGCTCGCGCTTTTTGATCGTGTCGAACATCGATACGAAGACGCCCGACGAGATCGTCGAAGGCAACGAGCGCGTCGTGCGCCCGCGTCTCGCCGATGCGAAGTTCTTCTTCACGCAGGACAAGAAGAAGCGTCTCGAAGACCGCGTGCCGCTGCTCGCGAACGTCGTCTATCACAACAAGCTCGGTTCGACGCTGCAACGCGTCGAACGTGTCGAGGCGCTTGCAGGCGAAATCGCGCCGATGGTCGGCGTCGATGCCGCGCTCACGCGCCGCGCCGCGCGTCTCGCAAAGGCCGATTTGCTGACCGACATGGTCGGCGAATTCCCCGAGCTGCAAGGCACGATGGGCACGTACTACGCACGTCACGACGGCGAGCCGGAAGAAGTCGCGCTCGCGTGCTCGGAGCACTATCAGCCGCGCTTCTCGGGCGATGAAACGCCGTCGACGGGCGTCGGCGCCGCGGTTGCGCTCGCGGACAAGCTGGAAACGATCGTCGGCATCTGGGGCATCGGTCTCGCGCCGACCGGCGAGAAAGACCCGTTCGCGCTGCGCCGTCACGCGCTCGGCGTGCTGCGCATCCTGCTGGAAAAGAAGCTGCCGATCGATCTGCGCGATCTCGTCGGCATCGCCCAACGCCAGTTCGCGGGCATGCCGCAAGTCGCCGATTCGACCGAGGCCATCTACGCGTTCTTCCTCGATCGCCTGCGTGGTCTGTTGCGCGAACGCGGCTTCGAAGCGAACGATATCGAAGCGGTGCTGAGCCTGAACCCGACGCGTCTCGACGACATCGTCGCGCGCCTCGATGCCGTACGCGAGTTCGCCGCGCTGCCCGAAGCGGCGGCGCTCGCGGCCGCCAACAAGCGCATCTCGAACATCCTGAAGAAGTCGGAGCAAGGCGCGCCTTCGTCGGTGAACAAGGAACTGCTCGTCGAAGCGGCGGAGAAGAATCTCTACGCGCAGATCGAGCAGGTGACGCCGCGCGTGCAGAGCCAGCTCGCGGTGCGCAACTACACGGAAGCGTTGACCGCGCTCGCCGCGTTGCGCGAGAGCGTCGACACGTTCTTCAACGACGTGATGGTGAACGCGGAAGATCCCGCGCTGCGCAACAATCGGCTCGCATTGCTCAACGCACTGCATCAGCAGATGAACTGCGTCGCCGATATTTCGAAGCTCGCTGCCTGACGCGCCGCCATGGTCATGAACCGAAAACTGGTCATCCTCGATCGCGACGGCGTGATCAACGCCGATTCCGATGCGTTCATCAAGTCGCCGGACGAATGGGTCGCCATTCCCGGCAGCCTCGAAGCCATCGCGCGCCTGAATCAGTCGGGCTATCGCGTGGCGATCGCATCGAATCAGTCGGGCATCGGGCGCGGTCTCTTCGACATGGCCGCGCTGAACGCGATGCATCAGAAGATGAATCGCGCGGTCGCGGCCGTCGGCGGGCGCATCGACGCGGTGTTCTTCTGCCCGCACACGGCGGAAGATCAATGCGATTGCAGAAAGCCGAGGCCCGGCATGTTGCAGCAGATCATCGACCGCTTCGAGATCGATCCTGAAGACACGCCCGTCGTCGGCGATTCGCTGCGCGATCTGCAAGCGGGCGCGGCGCTCGGCTTTCCCGTGCATCTCGTGCTCACCGGCAAGGGCGAAAAGACGCTCAAGGAAGGCCAGTTGCCCGAAGGCACCGTGGTTCACAAGGACTTGCGCGCGTTCGCGCTCGAGTTCCTCGCACGGCATCAGGACCGCTCCGCGGCCCAGTAACACCGAGACGTCATGCGCTTCATCCGTTCGCTGCTGTTGATGCTTTACTTCATCGTGTACACGACGCCGTACGCGATCGCCTGTTTCATTGCGTTTCCGTTCATGCGCGCCGACAAGCGCTACTGGATGGCGGCCGGCTGGTGCAAATCGACCATCGTCGTGCTGCGGCATCTGATCGGGATTCGCTACAAGATCGAAGGCATGGAGAATCTGCCGGACGGTCCCGCCGTGCTGTTGTCGAAGCATCAGTCCGCATGGGAGACGCTCGCGTTTCCCGCGTTGATGCCGCGGCCGCTCTGCTACGTGTTCAAGCGCGAGTTGCTCTACGTGCCGTTCTTCGGCTGGGCGCTCGGGCTGCTCAAGATGGTCCATATCGATCGCAAGCAGGGACGCGATGCGTTCGCGTCCGTCACGAGCCAGGGCCGCGCGCGCATGGACGAAGGCGCGTGGGTCATCATGTTTCCTGAAGGTACGCGAACGCGCGTCGGCAGCCAGGGCAAGTACAAGACCGGCGGCGCGCGCTTCGCCGTCGTGACCGGCGCGCCGGTCGTGCCGATCGCGCACAACGCCGGTCACGTCTGGCCACGCAATTCCTTCATCAAATATCCGGGTATAGTCACGGTGTCGATCGGCAGGCCGATCGATACAGCCGGCCTCACGCCCGAGGAAGTGAACACGCGCGTCGAAAGCTGGATCGAGGCGGAAATGCGCCGCATCGATCCGCACGCTTACGCCGCGCCGAACGCGCAGCCGGGTGAAGCCGGCGCCGCGGGCGCGGGCCGCTGAAGCGGCAGCGTTCGAATCGAGCCGCGGCGTGCCTTACTCATTCTTCTCGTCATTCCTGCGCCGTGAGCGCAAAGCCGAGCCGATGCAGAAAGCCCCATCGCGACAGCGCCCCGCCGTCGCGCTCGATACCCTGCAACTCGATCTGCCGTTCGAGCATGCGCCGGCATACTCCGGCGCGCCGCCCGCGAACGGACCCGCTCCGCTGCGCGGCGATGTCCCCGCCGCCGATCCCGTTCCCGTTCTCACGCCCCCCGCTCCGGCCACACCGCTGCCCGATGGCGTGCGCCTGCGCCGCATCGCGTTGAAGGCAGGCGCGCTGGAGTATCGGTTGAGGCGTTCGGCGCGACGCACGATCGGCTTTTGCATCGACGGCACCGGGCTCGCGATCACCGCGCCGCGCTGGGTGACGATCGCGGATATCGAACGCGCGATCCTCGACAAGCAGAACTGGATCGTCAAGAAGCTCACCGAATGGCAGACGCGCGTCGAGCAGCGCGCGCTGCCGCGCATCGACTGGAAGGATGGCGCGCAGTTTCCGTATCTCGGCAAGACGATCAGCGTGTCGCTCGGCTCGACGGCAAGCGCACTGTCCTTCGACGACAAGACCAACGTGCTCTCGCTCGCGCTGCCCGCGCTCGCCGACGCGCAGCAGATCAAGGATCGCGTGCAGGGCTGGCTGCAATCGGAAGCGAAGCGCATCTTCGGCGAACGGCTCGCGGTGTATGCGGCGAAGCTCGGCGTCGAGTATCGCGCGTATGCGTTGTCATCGGCGGCGACGCGCTGGGGCAGTTGTTCCAGCGACGGCAAGATCCGCCTGAACTGGCGGCTCATTCATTTCCCGATGTCGATCATCGATTACGTCGTCGCGCACGAGCTCGCGCATCTGCGCGAGATGAACCACAGCCCGCGCTTCTGGCAGACGGTCGAGTCCATCTTCCCCGAGTTCCGCGAAGCGCGGCATACGCTCAAGCATCATCCGCCGGATCTGCTGCCGGCGCTCTGATGCGTCGTCAGCGTGCGGCGGGCGCCGACGGTACAATTTCCTTCCTGTCCCCCGCAAACGACACACAACAGGAACCCCACCATGCGACTCCTCCATACGATGCTGCGCGTCGGCGACCTGCAGCGTTCTATCGATTTTTATACGCGCATTCTCGGCATGAAAGTGCTGCGTCAAAGCGAAAACACCGAGTACAAGTACACGCTCGCGTTCGTCGGCTACGGCCCGGAAAGCGAGAACAGCGTGCTCGAGCTGACCTATAACTGGGGCACCGACAAGTACGATCTCGGCACGGCGTACGGCCATATCGCACTGGAAGTCGACGACGCCGCCGGCGCATGCGAGCGCATCCGCCAGGCAGGCGGCAAGGTCACGCGCGAAGCCGGTCCGGTGAAAGGCGGCACGACGGTGATCGCGTTCGTCGAAGATCCGGACGGCTACAAGGTCGAGCTGATCGAAAAGCATTCGTAACGCACACAGCACATCACGCGCCGCGCATTCGCCGCGGCGCGCAATCTCCACGGGCTCATCACGACCTTTCGCTCATCGAAGGCCGTTCGCTGGCACAATCGACGCTCCAAATCAGTGCATGGCCTCTCCGGCCACGCTTACCGAGCCAGCCGATGAGCACGCCGTCCGTCTCCCTGCGCCGCGCCCCCGACGCCACCGCCATCATCGTGATGATCGCGCTGTGCGGCGCGTGGGGATTCCAGCAAGTCGCGATCAAGGAAGCTAACGCATCGATTCCGCCGATGCTGCAAGCCGGCATCCGCTCGCTGATCGCAACATGCCTCGTGTGGATATGGACGCGCACGCGCGGCGTGCCGCTTTTCCAGCGCGACGACACGTTGCCCGCCGGCCTCCTCGCGGGTCTGCTATTCGGCGGCGAGTTCGTCTGCATTTTCTTCGGCCTGAGTCTCACCACGGCGACGCGCATGGCCGTGTTTCTCTACACCGCGCCCTGCTTCACCGCGCTCGGCCTGCACTGGTTCGTCGCGGGCGAGCGGCTTTCGCGCACGCAGTGGTGCGGCATCGTGCTCGCGTTCTGCGGCATCGCGCTCGCATTCGCCGACGGCTTTCTGCACGGCAATCCGAACAGCACATCGACGATGCGGGGTATCGCGGGCGATGCGCTCGGCATCATGGCCGGCATCTTCTGGGCCGCGACGACGGTCGTCGTGCGCGCGTCGTCGCTTTCGCATGCAAGCGCGAGCAAGACGTTGTTCTATCAACTGGCGGTGTCGGCGGTGCTGCTGCTCGTGCTCGCGGCGGGCATCGGACAGACACACGTCGGCGCCGTCTCGCCGCTCGCGATCGCGAGCCTCGCGTATCAGGCGATCGTCGTCGCGTTCATCAGCTATCTGACATGGTTCTGGCTGCTCACGCGCTATATGGCGTCGCGGCTCTCGGTGTTCTCGTTTCTCACGCCGATCTTCGGCGTCACCTTCGGCGTGCTGCTGCTCGGCGAGCAGTTCACCGCGCGTTTCATGGTCGCCGCGGCGATGGTGCTCGCGGGCATCGCGCTGGTGAACCGTCCCGCGCGCCGGACGTAGCTCATTCCGGCGCGGTCGCGCGAATCGTGACCATGTCGTGATCGATGTCGTCGTCGTGACCGGACGCGGCACGAAGGTGCTCCGCCGGCATCGGTTCGACCGGATAGCCGTGCTTCTCCCACGCATCCAGCCCGCCCTTCAGCGGCCGCACATGGCTGAAACCCTTCGCGCGCAACTGCCGCGCGATGATCTTCGCGGTCGCCTCGTTCGGGCACACGCAATACACGACCACCTCGTGCTCCGAATACAACTGATCGACGCGATCCGGCGAATCGAGATCCAGCGCGATCGCGCCCGCGATGCGATACGGCTCGCGGCGACGAATCTCCGCCGGGCGCGCATCGTAGATCACGGGCGGCGTGTCGGAACGCATCATCGAGTCGAGCTGGTCCGGCGTGATGTGATACTTCGCGAGCCACTGACGAAACTGCTCGCGTCGGATCCATCGATACAGCAGGAAGCCGAGCGCGACCATCGCGAGAATGTCGATCACCGTCGTGCCGTTGGCGCGCACCAGCACGACGAGCCGTCCGATCTGTTCCTGCAGCGCCGCGCCGCCGAGCATCCAGAAACTCGCCCACGCGGTCGCGCCGATCAGATCCCACAACAGGAACACGCGCACTTCGATCTGCGTGGTGCCGAGCAGCGGCGCCGACACGAGCCCGAGCCCCGGCACGAACTTCGACAGCGCGAGCAGCGGCACGCCGAAGCGCTCGAACCAGCGGCGCGCGGTGCGCAGCGTCGAATCGATGGACAGCGAGAAGCGCACGAGCGAATTGAGAAAGCGGCGGCCGTAGAGGCGGCCCGCGGCGAACCAGAGTGAATCCGCGATGAGCACGGCGAGCACCGCGGCCGCGAGCATCTGCCAGAACGGCGCGTTGCCGGCGGCGACGATCGTGCCGGCGAGAATCAGCATCGGCGCGGCGGGGACGGGCACGCCGAGTTGCGTCGCGAGGACGCTGACGAAGACGGCCCACGCGCCCCACGACGACGCGAGCGAAGTCGGGACGTGCGGCATTCGAACCTCTTGATCGAGCTTTCGTGGAGGTGAGCGCCGGCGCGTTGGGGTCCGGCGCAAAGGGTTACACTGTATCGCGATCCCGACAAACACGCCCAATCGATCCGGGCGACGAGAGCAGGACGCGAGGCAACAACCGGGGGAGTCAGCGTGCAAGCCATCACTCAGCCTTTCTTCGACATCAACACCGGCACGATGACGTATGTCGTCTACAAGGAGGCCGGTTCGGCAGCGGCGATCGTCGATCCCGTGCTCGACTACGATCCGAAAGCCGCGCGCACCTCGACGCAATCAGCCGATGCGGTCGTCGCGTTCGTGCGCGAAAAGCGGCTCTCCGTGGAATGGATTCTGGAGACGCACGCGCATGCCGACCATCTTTCGGCGGCGCCGTATCTGAAGCGCACGCTGGGCGGAAAGATCGCCATCGGCGAATCGATACGCGCCGTGCAGGGCGTCTTCAAGAAGATTTTCGATCTCGAACCGGAGTTTCAACTCGACGGCTCGCAATTCGATCATCTGTTTTCGGACGGCGAGCGCTTCATGATCGGCGAGATCGAGGCGACCGCGTTGTTCGTGCCGGGCCACACGCCCGCCGACATGGCGTACCGAATCGGCGATGCTGTGTTCGTCGGCGACACGCTCTTCATGCCGGACGTCGGCACCGCGCGCTGCGATTTTCCCGGTGGCAGCGCACGCAGGCTGTATCGATCGATTCAGCGCCTGCTCGCGCTCGATCCGGAAACGCGCCTCTTCGTCTGCCACGACTATCCGCCCGACACGCGCGACCCGCAGTGGCAATGCACGGTGCGCGAGCAGCGCGAGAAGAACATTCACGTCGGCGGCGGCAAGACCGAGGACGAATTCGTCGCGATGCGCGAGGCACGCGACGCGACCCTCGGCATGCCGACGCTCATCTTGCCCGCGATCCAGGTGAACATCCGCGCCGGCCACTTTCCTGACGCGGCGGGCAACGGCACGACCTATCTGAAGATTCCGCTGAACGCTTTTTAGCCTTCGATCCTGCCGCGCGTCACGCCGAGCAAATCGGCCATTGCGCGGCGCGCACCGGCCGAATCGCGCGCGACGATCGCCTGAAACACGGCCGTATGTTCCGCGAGCGACGCGTTGTAGACATCGGCGCGCTTGGCGTTCAGACGCAACTGGCCTTCCAGCGTGCGCTCGATCAGCGCGCCGAGCGGTATCAGCAATTCGTTGCTGCACGCGGCGAGCACGCACAGATGGAAATCGAGGTCCGCGCGCACCCATTCTTCGACATTCTGCGCGCCGACCATCGCCTGATGCGCGCGTGTCAGACGCTCGCGCGTGCGTTCCTCGTGGTTATCGGCGGCGAGCGCGGCGGCGTACGGCTCGATCATCTCGCGCATTTCCTGAAGCTTGAGCGCGAATTGCAGCGGCGGCGCGACGCGCGAGTACCAGTCGAGCATGTCGGAATCGAGCAGGTTCCAGGCATCCTTCGCGCGCACGCGCGTGCCGACTTTCGGCCGCGACTCGATCAGCCCTTTTGACGTAAGCGTGCGCAACGCCTCGCGCAGCACCGTGCGGCTCACGCCGAAACGCTCCATCAACTCCGCTTCGCGCGGCAATGGCGATCCGGGCGCGACGTCGCCACGCAGAATCGCCATGCCCAGTTCATGCGCCACGCGGCCATGTAGATCCCGGTGAATGATGGTCTCCTTTAGTGTGGCCACGATTATGGAGTATTCGACTGAAGTTTCGAAACATTCGCTCAGAATTGAATAATACTATTAATATGCCTACACAGCGGCTTTTTGCTAACATGTAGATCCCTTCAGGAGACGCTCAATGAAAATTACGAAGCTCGAAACCTTCATCGTTCCGCCACGGTGGTGCTTCCTCAAGATCGAAACGGACGAAGGCATCACCGGCTGGGGCGAGCCGGTCGTCGAAGGCCGCGCGCATACCGTCGCAGCCGCTGTCGATGAACTCGCCGATTATCTGGTCGGCCGCGACCCGCGCCATATCGAAGACCTCTGGCAGGTCATGTATCGCTCCGGCTTCTATCGCGGCGGTCCCATCGGCATGAGCGCGATCGCGGGCGTCGATCAGGCGCTATGGGACATTCTCGGCAAGTATCACGGCGTGCCGGTTCACGCGCTGCTCGGTGGCCAGGTGCGCGACAAGATCAAGGTGTATTCGTGGATCGGCGGCGACCGTCCGAGCGATGTCGCGAACAACGCGCGCGCGGTGGTCGATCGCGGCTTCAAGGCCGTGAAGATGAACGGCTCGGAAGAGTTGCAGATCATCGATACCTTCGACAAGGTGCAAGGCGTCATCGACAACGTGCGCGCCGTGCGCGAAGCGGTTGGTCCGAACGTGGGCATCGGCGTCGACTTTCACGGCCGCGTGCACAAGCCGATGGCGAAGGTGCTCGCGAAGGAACTCGATCCGTTCAAGCTGATGTTCATCGAAGAGCCGGTGCTGTCGGAGAACGTCGAGGCGCTGCGCGATATCGTCAACCAGACGAGCACGCCGATCGCGCTCGGCGAGCGGCTCTACTCGCGCTGGGACTTCAAGCACATTCTGGCGGGCGGTTATGTCGACATCATTCAGCCGGATGCGTCGCATGCGGGCGGCCTGACCGAATGCCGCAAGATCGCAACGATGGCCGAAGCCTACGATGTCGCGCTCGCGCTGCACTGCCCGCTCGGACCGATCGCGCTCGCGACCTGCCTGCAGATCGACGCGGTGAGCTACAACGCGTTCATTCAGGAGCAGAGTCTCGGCATCCATTACAACAAGGGCAACGATCTGCTCGACTACATCAGGAATCCGGAAGTCTTCAAGTATGAAGACGGCATGGTGACGATCCCGCAGGGGCCGGGATTAGGCATTGAGGTGAACGAGGAGAAGGTGCGCGAGATGGCGAAGGTGGGGCATCGCTGGCGCAATCCGGTGTGGCGTCATGCGGACGGCAGCGTCGCCGAGTGGTGATGCCTTCAGCGCCGAAGCCTTGCCTTCACGCCACCGCGTAATGCGTTGCTGATGAGCAGGTCTTCGGCTGTCTGCAAGTCGTTTATCGTCAGCGTGCGTTCGGCGGCGCCGAGTTCGTCGATGAGCACCGCGCGCATCACGCCGGGCAGCACGCCGGCATCGATGGGCGGCGTCCACCACTTGCCGTCCATCTTCACGAAGACGCTGGAACGGCCGCCTTCGGTCAGCTCGCCGCGTTCGTTGACGAACAGCATGTCGAAGGCGCCTTCGGCTTCGGCGGCTTTCCATGCGCGATCGTAGTCGGCGCGGCGCGTCGTCTTGTGACGCAGCAGCGGATCGCCGGACGACTGCGGCGCGAAGCCGCGATCGGATGCGAGCAACACATCCACGGTATCCGACGGCAACGGTGCGAGCGGCGCGCTCGTCATCGCGATACCTCCGCTCTTGTCCAGCGCGATGCGCATGCGGTACGGCTTGCCCGCGTCGAATCCCGCGCAATGCTGCCCGATTTGAGCCGAGAGAGCGCGCTCGTCGAACGCAAAGCCGAGATACGCGGCGCTCGCCGTCAATCGCGCG
Source organism: Caballeronia sp. S22 (assembly GCF_964261745.1). NCBI lineage: Bacteria > Pseudomonadati > Pseudomonadota > Betaproteobacteria > Burkholderiales > Burkholderiaceae > Caballeronia > Caballeronia sp. S22. Next base: position 2,835,901 of record NZ_OZ180035.1, read on the forward strand.
ACGTGGCGCGCGTAGTGGCGAACGCCTTCATCGCGCGTCGCATAGATAGTCTCGAAAAGCTCGAAGCCGGGGTCCGCACCGGTCAGGAAGCGTGCTTTCAACAGACACTCCTCGTATTCGTCGGCGGCGACGCTATCGAGCACGATGCCCGCGCCGATGCCGAGCACGCCACGCCTGCCCGCGGCATCGACGACGATCGTGCGGATCGCCACCGACATGCAGAAATCGCCGCTCGCATCCAGCCAGCCGATCGCGCCTGTATAGAGGCCGCGCGGCGTGCTCTCGATTTCGTCGATCAGCTGCATCGTCCGATACTTCGGCGCGCCTGTGATCGAGCCGCACGGAAAGAGCGCGCGCACGATGCCGGCGAACGACGTGCCGGGAATTACGCGCGCTTCGATCGTCGATGTCATCTGCCACACCGACGCGTAAGGCTCGACCGAGAACAGCACGGGCACATTTACCGAACCCGTGACCGCCACGCGCGACATGTCGTTGCGCAGCAGATCGACGATCATCACATTCTCGGCGCGATTCTTCGGATCGTGGCGCAGCGCCTCGGGATCGGCGTCGCGAGGCGCGGTGCCTTTCATCGGGCGGGCGCGCAGCAGATCGCCCTGTTTTTCGACGAACAATTCCGGCGAACACGATACGGCCGTTCTGCCATCCGGCAACGCGATCAATGCGCCGTAATGCACGGCCTGCCGCTCGCGCAAACGCCGATACAGCGCGAGCGGTGCGCCGAACACATCGAAGTTCAGCCGGAACGTGTAGTTGATCTGATACGACTCGCCTTCGCGAAGCGCGTCCTGCACAGCGGCGATCGACGCATCGAATTCATCGCGCGTGACGCTCGCTTCGATGCCCGCGACGCCTGCCGTCAGGTCATCGCCTTCGGACGCGAGCCACGCGTCGACTTCATCGCGCGACAGACGCGCGCACTCGCGGAACATGAGCACGCGCAGCGCATGATCGTCGCCGCGTCCGATGCTGCCGAACTGGAGATTGCGCCCGAACTCGTAATCCGCGACGACGACCGCATGAAGACCGCCTCGCAGATCGCGTTCGATATCGCCGCAGACCGCGTCGAGCTCACGCGCATCCACGCACACGCGTTCGTGCGCGAAGTCCGTGTACAAACGACTCGACCGCCTTTCGGCGGTCGCATCGCAATCGTCGAGCAGCGCGAACACCGCGCTGCGCTCTTCGGTTTTCATCGTCATGCTCGCACGACGTACACCGCACTCAACCGCATCAGTCGAAGAAGCTCTTCACGCGGTCGAACCAGCTCTTGCTTTGCGGACTATGCCGCGCGCCGCCCTGCTCCAGCGACTTTTCGAACTGCTTCAGCAGATCGCGCTGCTGCTCCGTGAGCTTGACCGGCGTTTCCACCTGCACATGCACGTAGAGATCGCCGGCGATGCTCGAACGCAAGCCCTTGATGCCCTTGCCGCGCAGCCGGAACGTCTTGCCCGACTGCGTGCCTTCCGGCACCGTGAAGCTCGCGCGGCCCGCCAGCGTGGGCACTTCGATCTCGCCGCCCAGCGCCGCCGTCGTGAACTGGATCGGCATCTGGCAGTGCAGGTCGTCGCCGTCGCGCTCGAACACCGTGTGCTGCTTGATGTGGATTTCCACGTACAAGTCGCCGTTCGGGCCGCCGTTGATGCCCGGCTCGCCGTTGCCCGCCGAGCGGATGCGCATGCCGTCGTCGATGCCCGCCGGAATCTTCACTTCCAGCGTCTTCGTTTCCTTCACCTTGCCCGCGCCGTGGCAGTTCGCGCACGGATCGGGGATGTAGCTGCCGCTGCCATGACACTTCGGGCACGTCTGCTGGATGCTGAAAAAGCCCTGCGACATGCGCACCTGGCCCTGGCCGTGACAGGTCGGGCAGGTTTCCGGCTTGGTGCCCGGCTTCGCGCCCGAGCCGTGACAGACGTTGCAGTTCACCCAGCTCGGCACGCGGATCTGCGTGTCGTAACCGTGCGCCGCCTGCTCGAGCGTGATCTCCATGCTGTAGCGCAAGTCCGCGCCGCGATACACCTGCGGTCCGCCGCGTCCGCCGCGAGCAGCGCCGCCCGCGGCCTGTCCGAAGATGTCGCCGAAGATATCGCCGAAGGCATCGGCGAAACCGCCGAAACCTTGCGCGCCCGCGCCCGCCATGTTCGGATCGACGCCCGCGTGGCCGTACTGGTCGTACGCGGCCCGCTTCTGCTGGTCGGAGAGCATTTCGTAGGCTTCCTTCGCCTCCTTGAAATTCTCTTCCGCCTTCTTGTTGTCCGGATTGCGGTCAGGGTGATACTTCATCGCGAGCTTGCGATACGCCTTCTTGATCTCGTCGTCGCTCGCGTTTTTCGCGACGCCCAGAACGTCGTAGTAATCCCGTTTCGCCATGTCGGTTCGATGCCGCCGCGCTTACCCGCGACGGTTCCTGTCAGATGCTGCGAGTCCGTTGCTTCGACTCGCGCGTAAAACTTCGCGCGCCTCGCCTAAATCAAGGCGCCTCTGAAAAAACAACGTGCCCGGAGAGCCGTGAGGCTCGCCAGGCGCGTTACACGTAAGACGCGTCACGCGTCCCGGTGTTGCCACCGAAAAGCGCGCGAGCGTTGCCACTCCCGCGCCCTTGCGGCTTAGTCCTTCTTCACTTCCTTGAAGTCGGCATCGACGACATCGTCGTGGTGCTGGCTCGCGCCCGCATCCGCCGACGCGCCCGCGCCTGCCGCACCGGCCGCCGCGCTAGCCGCGCCTTGCTGCGCCTGCATGTCGGCGTACATCTTTTCGCCGAGCTTCTGCGAGGCTTGAGCCAGCGCCTCGACCTTCGCTTCGATCGTGGCCTTGTCGCTCGAATTGCTCTTCAGCGCTTCTTCGAGATCCTTCAGCGCCGCTTCGATCTTTTCCTTCTCCGAAGCGTCGACCTTGTCGCCGTATTCGGCGACGGCCTTCTTCGTGCTGTGGACCAGCGCGTCTCCTTGGTTGCGGGCATCGGCCAGTTCGCGCAGCTTGTGATCTTCCTCGGCGTTGGCTTCGGCGTCCTTCACCATCTTGTCGATTTCCGCGTCCGTCAGACCCGAGTTCGCCTTGATGGTGATCTTGTTTTCCTTGCCCGTCGCCTTGTCCTTCGCGCCCACGTGCAGAATGCCGTTTGCGTCGATGTCGAAGGTCACTTCGATCTGCGGCGTGCCGCGCGGTGCGGGCGGAATGCCTTCGAGGTTGAATTCGCCGAGCAGCTTGTTGCCCACGGCCATTTCGCGCTCGCCCTGGAACACCTTGATCGTCACGGCGCCCTGGTTGTCGTCGGCCGTCGAATACACTTGCGAGTGCTTCGTCGGGATCGTCGTGTTCTTGTTGATCATCTTCGTCATCACGCCGCCGAGCGTCTCGATGCCGAGCGACAAAGGCGTCACGTCGAGCAGCAGAACGTCCTTGCGGTCGCCCGACAGAACCTGACCCTGAATCGCAGCGCCAACGGCCACGGCTTCGTCCGGGTTCACGTCACGGCGCGGATCCTTGCCGAAGAACTCCTTCACCTTTTCCTGCACCTTCGGCATGCGCGTCATGCCGCCGACGAGAATCACGTCGTCGATGTCGCCGACCTTCACGCCCGCATCCTTGATCGCGATGCGGCACGGTTCGATCGTGCGCTCGATCAGCTCTTCGACGAGCGCTTCGAGCTTCGCGCGCGTGAACTTGAGGTTCAAGTGCTTCGGACCCGACGCGTCGGCCGTGATGTACGGCAGGTTGATGTCGGTCTGCGCGGTGGACGACAGTTCGATCTTCGCCTTTTCAGCGGCTTCCTTCAGGCGCTGCAGCGCAAGCACGTCCTTGCTCAGATCGACGCCCTGTTCCTTCTTGAACTCGCCGATGATGTAATCGATGATGCGCTGGTCGAAGTCTTCACCGCCGAGGAACGTGTCGCCGTTCGTCGACAGCACTTCGAACTGCATTTCGCCGTCCACGTCCGCGATTTCGATGATCGAGATATCGAACGTGCCGCCGCCCAGGTCGAACACGGCGATCTTGCGGTCGCCCTTTTCGGCCTTGTCCAGACCGAACGCGAGCGCGGCTGCCGTCGGCTCGTTGATGATGCGCTTCACTTCCAGACCGGCGATGCGGCCCGCGTCCTTGGTTGCCTGACGCTGGCTGTCGTTGAAGTACGCCGGCACCGTGATGACGGCTTCCGTGACCGGCTCGCCGAGGTAGTCCTCAGCGGTCTTCTTCATCTTGCGCAGCACTTCGGCGGAAACCTGCGACGGCGCGAGGTTCTTGCCATGCGCCTCGACCCATGCGTCGCCGTTATCGTGCTTGACGATCTTGTAGGGCATCAGATTGATGTCCTTCTGCACTTCCTTCTCTTCGAAGCGGCGGCCGATCAAACGCTTGACCGCGTACAGCGTGTTGCGCGGATTGGTGACCGACTGACGCTTGGCAGGCGCGCCGACGAGAATTTCGTTGTCGTCCATGTACGCGATGATCGACGGCGTGGTGCGCGCGCCTTCCGAGTTCTCGATGACCTTGACCTGGTTGCCTTCCATCAGCGCCACGCACGAGTTCGTGGTGCCGAGGTCGATGCCGATGATTCTGCCCATTTTTTATCCTCTCCTAGCTTTGATCGCAGTGGCGTTGCGGCGGCGGTGTGTCGTGCCTGACGCCGGCTTTTGCCGATTTACCGGGCCGAACGCCCAAAATTCATACCTGTACGCAAGATAAGAGCGCAGGTTTCGATTTCAAGACCCTGAACGCGATGCGGTCTATAAGTTTTTTTGTGCGGCGCCAATCTTTTCGTGCGCCGCCGAAGACCGCGAATGCGGCCGGAACGCGGCACACCGACCGCGCGTTATTTCGGCGCGGCGACGGTCACGAGCGCCGGACGCAGCACGCGGTCCGCGATCACATAGCCTTTCTGCAGCACCGTGACGACAGTATTCGGATCCTGCTCGGCCGGCACCATCGAAATGGCCTGATGGCGATGCGGATCGAATTTCTCGCCCACAGGATTCAACGCGATGACGCGGCCCTTCTCCAACGCGCCGGTGAGCTGACGCAGCGTCAGTTCAACGCCTTCGCGGACCTTGGCGAGATCCGACGACTGGTCGGCGAGCGCGGCTTCGAGGCTGTCAAGCACCGGCAACAGGTTCTCCGCGAAATTTTCGATGGCGAATTTATGCGCCTTCGCGACATCTTCCTGGCTGCGGCGGCGGACGTTTTCCGTCTCGGCCTTGGCGCGCAGGAAGTCTTCCTTGAGCGCCGCGATGGTTGCCTGCGCTTCGGCCAACGCGGCCTCGGCCTCGTTCGGCGCAGCTTGCGGCGTGGCAGCCGCTTCTGCCGGTGCGGCTTGCGCCGTGCTGGTGGTGTCTGCGGCCTGGCGCGCGTTCTCGTCGGCGGGCGTCGGGTTCTGGCTCGCTGAATTCTCTTGCGTGTTTTCCATGTCGCTCAATATCTATTGCTGTTGAGTTGAATCGGTTGCGAAAGCGGCGGAGCGCAGTCCGGATCGCGTTTTTCGCACTAGCGGCGGAAATTGGGGCGTCGAAGATATTTTCAAGGCTTTTGCGCGAATTTTTCGGACCAATTCAAGAGTTCCGATGGCACCGAAATGGCCGGTAACCCACACTTCGCCGCAGCGCGCAATTTCAGATTGAGGGAAAGCCCTGACTCGCCTACACTTCAATCAAGCACCGCAGGACGCACGTTTACCCTAATCCTACGAAATGCTTCAATCCGCTTTCAGCCCTTGCCCGTTTCCTGAACCGGCCGCTTTCTGACCGGGCAACCCGTTCTCCGGGGATACCATGAAACTGACCTTTGCTATCGCGGTGGTCGCCCTGGTACTCGTCGCGGGAACGACCACCATCTGCATGTCCGGCGTCGTGACGGACCGTAACACCGAGTACGGTGGCGTTCACGCGACCATCGAAAGTTACTTCAATCCGAACGAGAAAATTTGTCGATAGTCCGGCGGTCGCGCTTCGTCGGCCTGCCCTGCAAGCCGGCTGCGGGTTCGTGGAACGTCTTGCGACGCTCGGCTTCGGCCATGCGCTTCGCTCGGCCTTCCTCGGTTTCGGCATAGAGCGTCTGCGCGACCGTCGCCGGGCCGCGCACGTCGCATAGCCCACGTACTTCGACCTGCCAGACGAGCCGCTCGATATCGATCTCGACGATATCGCCGACACGCACGTCCTTCGACGGCTTCACGTTCGCCCCGCCGATCTTCACACGGCCCTTTTCCACCGCATCGCTCGCGAGCGAACGCGTTTTGAAGAAACGCGCCGCCCAAAGCCACTTATCGATGCGCAAACGCGCGCCAGGTTCCGTCGAAATCTTGTAGTTCATGGGTGAATGCTTGAAAAAGCCGTGCTCAGGCCACCGCGGAAAGCGGCTGCACGGTCTGTACGGGCCACCCCTGCAAATGCTGCGCGGCGATTTCGCCGAGCCCCTTGATCCACGCGGGCGTCGCGTTCAGACAGGGAATGCGGTGGAAATGCCTGCCGCCGGCCTTCAGAAATTCGTCGCGCACCTCGATGCCGATTTCCTCGATCGTTTCCAGACAATCCGCCGTGAAGCCGGGACAGAACACGTCCACGCGCGCGACGCCGCCCGCGCCGAGTTCCGTGACCGTCGGCGCGGTGTACGGCTGAAGCCACTCCGCGCGGCCGAAGCGCGACTGGAACGTGACGCGGCATTCCACCGGCGTGAGCCCGAGCGCGGCCGTGAGCAGGGAGCCGGTCGACTGGCACTGGTCGTGATACGGGTCGCCGAGATCCATCGTGCGTTTCGGCACGCCGTGGAAGCTCAGGACGAGCTTGTCGCCCGCGGCGAAATCCGGCTGGCCGTGATGCCGCCAATAGTCGCGCACTTGTTCGGCAAGCGCGCCGATATACGCGGGATGATCCGCGTAATGGCGGATCGTGCGGATTTCCGGCTGATTGCGCACGCGCTTAAGCGCGGCGAAGGCATCGTCGAACGCGGTGGCTGTCGTGGACGACGAGTATTGCGGATACATCGGCAAGAGAAGAATGCGATCGGCACCTTCGAGCTTCAGCTGATTCAGCATCGCGCCGATGCCGGGCGACCCGTAGCGCATCGCGTAGTCGACGATCACGTGATAGTCGTTCGCCGCGAACAGCCGCCGCAGACCCTCGACCTGCTTTTCCGTATGCACGCGCAGCGGCGAGCCTTCGTGCATCCACACCTGCGCATATTTCTTGGCCGACGCGCGTCCGCGAAACGGCAGGATCAGCCCGCGCAGAATGACCTGCCACACGAGCGACGGAATTTCCACGACGCGCGGATCGGACAGAAACTGCGCCAGATACTTGCGCACCGCCCGCGGCGTGGGCGCGTCCGGCGTGCCGAGATTGATCAGCAGCACCGCGACGCGATGCGAAGCGCTGGGCTGCGAGGGCAACTCGAGGTCGAAACGCATAGGGCAAGCGGGCCGGAAGGGTGGTCGTCTAAAAGTTGAAGACCATTATAGCGGCGGCCTCACGCGGGCATCATTGGCCGAACGGCCTAGTGGCGCAGCCTTGCGTGCCGCGCCAAGATGGCGTCACTGATGACTGAGGGACATCGAGAGCAGGCGCGCGGTGATGTCCACGATCGGAATCACGCGGTTATACGCCATGCGCGTCGGGCCGATCACGCCGAGCGTGCCGACGATCTTCCCGTTGACCTCGTACGGCGCCGTCACGACGCTCATTTCCTCGATCGGCACGAGATTGCTCTCGCCGCCGATGAAGATCTGCACGCCTTGTGCGTGGCTCGATACATCCAGCAGTTGAAGGAGGCTCGTCTTTTGGTCGAACAAATCGAAAAGCTTGCGCAGCCGCGCCATGTCGGACGAAAGGTCCGCCACTTCGAGCAGATTGCGCTCGCCGGAAATGAGCACGGTGTCCATGGGGTCCGTCTCGGCGGTGCTCGCGACCACGGCCGCCTGCATGAGCGCGGTCATGTCGCCGCGCAACTGGTCGATTTCCTCGCGCAGGCGCCGGCGCACTTCGTCGAAGGACAGGCCCGCGAAATGCGCGTTGATGTAATTGGAGGCTTCGACGAGCTGCGAGGGCGAGTAGTCGCGCTGCGTCGCCATCATGCGGTTCTGGACGTCGCCTTCGGGCGTCACGATGATGAGCAGAATGCGCTTGTCCGACAGCCGCATGAACTCGATCTGCTTGAACATGTGGCTGCGGCGCGGCGTGAGCACGACGCCCGCGAACGACGACAGACTGGACAGCACGCTCGCCGCCGCCGCGACGATTTTCTGCGGCTCCTCGCCCTGCAGGCGGGTCTTGACCGCGGTGGTCATGGCTTCGTCTTGCGGCGCTTCTACAGTCAGCATCGTATCGACGAAGAGCCGGTAGCCGCGCGGCGTGGGGATGCGTCCCGCCGACGTATGCGGGCTCGAGACGAGACCGAGCTCCTCGAGATCCGACATCACGTTGCGGATCGTCGCGGGGCTCAGTTCGAGACCAGAATGGCGTGATAACGTGCGCGAACCGACCGGCTGACCTTCGGCGATGTAGCGCTCGATCAACGTTTTCAGGAGGGTTTGTGCACGTGGGTCTAGCATGGGGAAATTTTAGCTCAACGAGTCGGAGGGCGGCGAGCCGCGCCGTGTGCGCTGCGTTCAACGTCCGCTCCATTCTAGCGATAAACGACGGGCGTGCCGTGCGGTGTCGTGCGGTCCCGTCGCAGCACGCTCGTCCGCCATCGCCCGCGGTTCTTTTCGCTCTCTGACTATGGTGTAATGCCGGCATGGAAATTGGCCAATTCAAGACCGTCGCCCTCGTGGGGCGCACCAACACGCCAGGCATCGAGGCGCCGCTGAGATCGCTCGCCGGTCTTCTGGCGCAGCAAGGCTTCGAGGTCGTGTTCGAGGCGGGCACCGCGAAAGATGTCGAGGTGACGGAGTTTCCGGCGCTCTCCATCGCGGAGATGGGCGCGCGCGCGGACGTCGCGATCGTGCTCGGCGGCGACGGCACCATGCTTGGTATCGGCCGGCAACTCGCGCCGTACAAGACGCCGCTCATCGGCGTGAATCACGGGCGGCTCGGCTTCATCACGGACATTCCGTTGAAGGCGATGCAGGAGATCATCCCGCAGATGCTCGCCGGCCAGTTCGAGCGCGAGGAGCGCAGCCTGCTCGAAGCGCGCATCATGCGCGACGACAAGCCGATCTATCACGCGCTGGCGTTCAACGACGTCGTGGTGAATCGCAGCGGCTTTTCCGGCATGGCGGAGTTGCGCGTGTCGGTCGATGGCCACTTCATGTACAACCAGCGCTCGGATGGTCTGATCGTCGCGACGCCTACCGGCTCGACCGCTTACGCGCTGTCGTCGGCGGGACCGATTCTTCATCCGCAGTTGCAGGGCTTCGTGCTCGTGCCGATCGCGCCGCATTCGCTGTCGAACCGTCCGATCGTGCTGCCCGACGATTCGAAGGTGACCATCCAGATCATCGGCGGGCGGGACGTCAACGTGAATTTCGACATGCAGTCGTTCACCGCCGTCGAACTGAACGACGCGATCGAAGTGCGGCGCTCGAAGCATACGGTGCCGGTGCTGCATCCGGTCGGCTACAGCTCGTACGCGACGTTGCGCAAGAAGCTGCACTGGAACGAGCATCCGTCGCAGGACGCCTCTTCTCTCTGAACTTCCCGAATTCCCCTTCCCCGAAGCGTCCATGCTCCGTCATCTTTCCATTCGAGATTTCGTCATCGTCGCCACGCTGGACATCGATTTCGATCCAGGCTTCACGGTCTTTTCGGGAGAAACCGGCGCGGGCAAGTCAATCCTGATCGATGCCCTCGCACTCACGCTCGGCTCCCGCGGCGACGCGAGCGTCGTGCGCACGGGCCAGGCGCGCGCGGATATCACCGCTGAATTCGGCACGCATCCGCAAGTCACGCGCTGGCTGGACGAGCACGCGCTGTCGCAAGACAGCGACTCGGTCATGCTGCGCCGGGTGATCGATTCGGGCGGCCGCTCGCGCGCGTTCATCAACGGCACGCCAGCGACGCTCGCGCAGCTTCGCGAAGTGGGCGAAATGCTCGTCGACATTCACGGGCAGCACGCGCATCAGTTGCTGATGCGTCCCGACGCGCAACGCGAACTCTTCGACACGCACGCGCAGTTGCTCGATACCGCCGGCGCGGTGAATCGCGCGTGGCGCGCCATGCGCGATGCGCAGCAGGCCGTCGAGACCGCGCAAAGCCGCGACCGCGAACTGCAACTGGAACGCGAGCGTCTCGCGTGGCAACTGAGCGAGTTCGACAAACTCGCGCCGCAACCGGGCGAATGGGAAGAAGTGAGTGCGGAGCATCATCGGCTGTCGCATTCGGCGAGTCTCATCGACGGCGTGCAGGGCGCACTCGGCGCGCTCTCCGAATCCGACGAAGCGATGATCTCGCAGCTCGGCGCGATCATCTCGAAGGTGCGCGGTCTCGCCGATATCGATCCCGCGCTGAACGACGTGCTCGCGTCGCTCGAACCGGCGGAAATCCAGTTGCAGGAGGCGTCGTATTCGCTGTCGCACTACGCGCAGCGGCTCGAACTCGATCCCGACCGGCTCGCGCAAGTCGAAAGGCGCATGGATCAGCTGCACTCGACGGCGCGCAAGTTCCGCCTTCAGCCCGAGACGCTGCCCGAGGAACACGACGCGCGCCGCCAACAGCTCGCCGATCTCGACGCCGCCGCCGATCTCGACGCGCTCAACGCCGCAGCAGAGAAAGCGAAAGCCGAATATCTGGCGCAGGCCAAAGTGCTCTCGAAAGCGCGCGCAAAGGCCGCGAAGCATCTGTCGAACGCGGTCACCGCCGGCATGCAGGAATTGTCGATGGCGGGCGGCAGCTTCGACGTCGCGCTCGTGCCGCTCGCGGAAGGCGGTGCGAACGGGCTGGAGCAGATCGAGTTCCGCGTGGCCGGTCACGCGGGCGTCGCGTTGCGGCCGCTCGCGAAAGTCGCGTCAGGCGGCGAACTGGCGCGTATCAGCCTCGCGCTCGCCGTGATCGCGAGCACCGCGAGCCCGACGCCCACGCTCATCTTCGACGAAGTGGACACGGGCATCGGCGGCGGTGTCGCGGAAGTCGTCGGGCGTCTGTTGCATCAACTCGGGCGCGACCGTCAGGTGCTGTGCGTCACGCATTTGCCGCAAGTGGCCGCGCGCGGCGATCAGCATTTCCAGGTCGCGAAGTCTCCCGACGATGCCGGCGGCACCGTGAGCACGGTGACACCGCTCGACAAGAGCAGGCGCGTCGAGGAAGTGGCGCGCATGCTCGGTGGCCTCGAAATCACCGCGACCACGCGCAAGCACGCGAAGGAAATGCTGGCCGCCTGAACGCCGGGCTCAGCCCGCCACGGCGAACACCCGATTCCACAACGCCGTCACCGCGTCGCGTTCGGCCTGAACCTCGGCCGGATCGACGCGCGCTTTCTCCATGCCGTCGAGCCGCAACGTGTGCTGAAGCTTGCGGTAGTGCCGGTAAGCCGCGCCGATCACATCGGCCTGATCTTCGGCGATCAATCCGCTTTGCGCGGCGATCTTGAGCAGCGTGATGTTGCCCGCGTTGCGCAGAAACGCGCGATGTTCACGCGTATGCAGCAGCACCCAGTACTGCACGATGAACTCGATATCGACCATGCCGCCACGATCGTGCTTCAGGTCGAACAGCTCGCTGCGATTCGGATGGCCGTCCGCGACGCGCTGGCGCATCGACGCGATCTCGCGTGCCAGTGCGGCGGCGTCGCGCTCCATGACGAGCACGTCGGCGCGAATCTTCTCGAACTCCGCGCCGATTTCCGCGTCGCCCGCGCTGTAACGTGCGCGCGAAAGCGCCTGATGCTCCCAGACCCACGCGGTGTTCGCCGCGTCGCCCTCGCGAATCTGATAGCGCCGAAACGTTGCGAGGTCGGTCACGAGCAGGCCGGACTCGCCGTTCGGGCGCAGGCGCAAATCGACATCGAACAGCGTGCCCGCGCCCGTCGCCGCAGTGAGCCACGTGATGAGGCGGCGCGTGAACATCGCGTAGATGTCGGAGGCCGCGTCGTCGTCATCGTCGTAAAGAAAGATGAGATCGAGGTCCGACGCGTAGCCCAGTTCCTTGCCGCCCAGCTTCCCGTACGCGATGACCGAAAAGCGCGGCGTCTCGCGATGCCGCTTCGGGAACTGCTTCCACACGGTGCGCACGGTCACGTCGAGCACGGCGTCGGCGAGTTCCGAGAGACGGTCGCTCACATGCTCGACGCTCAGATGGCCGGCGAGATCGATCAGCAGAATGCGAAAAACTTCGGCCTGGTGCGCGTGACGCAGCAGATCCATCTGATGTTCGACGTCCTCGGCGGCGTCGAGCCGCGCGATCAGGGAACGCTTGAACTCGGACCAGTCGAACGGGCTGGCGATGGCTTCATCGTCGAGCAATTCGTCGAGCAACTGCGGATGGCGGATCAGATAGCCCGCCGCCCAGCGCGAACCCGATAGCACCGACAGGACGCGCTCCAGCGCCGCCGGATATTCGGTCAGCAGCGCGAGATACGCGCCGCGTCTGCCGATGGCATCGAGCAGATCGAACAGACGCACGATGATGTCGCCGCGCTTGCCCGCATCGATCGACTGCACGGCTTCGAGCGCCCGCTGCGCGACGATGTCGAAGCGCTCCCGGCTCTGCGACGGCAAGCCGGCATAACGCGCCGAATTCCACACGCCCGTCAGACGTGAAAGCACCGGCGCGGGGTCCGCGAAGCCGAGTTCCGCGAGACGCGCGGCGAGCTCTTCCTGCGCGGAGTCGTCGGCGAGCGCGCTGCTCCAGATCCACGACGCCGCCGAATCCTCCGAGACGCCGCAGCCGCCCTGCCCGCTCACTTTGTCGGCGAAGATCGCGTCGAACTGCTGCTCGACGAGCTCGCGATGCGTGTCGAGCTTGTCCATCAGCGCGGCATAGTCAGCAAAGCCGAGCGACTTCGCGAGCAGCGTGCGCTCGTCGTGGGCGACGGGCATCGCGTGCGTCTGCGCGTCGTTGCGATATTGCAGCCGATGCTCGACCGTGCGCAGGAACAGATACGCGTCGGACAGCGCCTCGCACACATTGGGCGCGAGCAGGCCGTTAGCGGCGGCGCGTTCGAGGACCGCGAGCGTCGGACGAATGCGGAAATCCGCTGCCTGGCCGCCGCGAATCAACTGGAACACCTGCGCGCTGAACTCGATCTCGCGGATGCCGCCGCGTCCGAGCTTGATGTCGTCGGCCTTGTCGGGACGCATCGATGCGCGCCGCCGCGCTTCCTGCCGAATCTGCTGATGCAGCGAGCGGATCGCCGCGATCACGCCGTAGTCGAGATAGCGCCGGTAGATGAACGGCGTCGCGATCGCTTCGAGCTGCTTCGCGAGGCGCTTCGCGGAATCGCTCTGCGTCTCCGAAACGAGCCGTCCCTTGATCCACGCGTAGCGCTCCCACTCGCGACCCTGCACGTAGAAATACTCTTCAAGCATGCCGAGGCTGCACACGAGCGGGCCGGAATCGCCATTGGGCCGCAGCCGCATATCGACGCGGAACACGTAGCCGTCCTGCGTGATCTCCGCGAGCGCGCCGATCAGACGTTTGCCGAGCCGTGTGAAGAATTCCTGCGTCGGGAGTGCGGAGCGCGTGCCGCCCGAGGTTTCGCCATCCTCTTCATAAACGAAGATCAGGTCGATGTCCGACGATGCGTTCAGCTCGCGCCCGCCGAGCTTGCCCATGCCGACGACGCCGAGCGTCAGCCGCTCGCCGTCCGGTCCGCGCGGCTCGCCGAAGAGCGCTTCGAGATCCGCCGACAACACCGCGAGCGCGCGCTGCACCGTGACTTCGGCGAGATCGGTCATCGCGCCGGTGACTTCGGCGACGTCCGCCGCGCCCGCGAGATCGCGCTCCATCACCGTGCAGAACACGTCGGTTCGCAGACGCCGCAGCGCGGTCTTGAGCGCGGCTTCGTCGAGCACGCCGTTTTCGGTGCATGGCGTGCAGTGCGCATCGAGGCGCGCTTCGATCCATTCGCGCGTGATGCGCGAGCGCGCCCACTGCGCGACATTCGACGCCAGTTCGGGCCGCGCCGCATACGCGCGCGCCGCATAGTTGGAATAGTCGGAACTGAGAAGAGTGGCGTCGGTCATGAAAGGTTGGGTTCGCTCATTGCTTCCGGTAAGACATCGCACTTCACGCAACGCGCCGCGAGTCTTGCCGGGCGCGGCTTTGCGAGCATCCACGAGTGCACGGGCCGCGGCCATCCCCGCGATGCCCGTGTTACATTTCAGCGTCAAACACGCAAAACTACCATATCGCCCGACAGCCGCAGCATGTCCGACAGCAGACGATCCGTCGACCCGAACGAAGTTGGACAAGCCAAGCCCAGCGGCAACGCCGAGCGCGTGCTTTCACGCGTCTTCAAAATCATTCTCGTCGTCGCGGCCATCGCGTATTTCGTGGTCGCGGGCGTGTATGTCGGCCTGCGCTATGTCGTCATGCCGCAGGTCGATTCGTTCCGGCCGCGCATCGAGCAGCTCGTCTCGTCGAAGATCCACGCGCAGTTGCATATCGGCAGGATTTCCGCGCGATGGTCCGGGCTTTCGCCGACACTCGATATCGACAATCTGAGCATCGATGCCGCCGATGGCTCGCCGGGTCTCGCCGTGCCGCATGCGAGCGCGAGCATCGCGTGGGCGTCGCTGCTGCATCTGCGGCCCAAGCTCGCGGACCTGACCGTCGATGGTCCCGACGTGATCATCGCGCGCAATGCGGACGGCGCGGTGTCCGTCGCGGGCGTGCCGCTGCCCACGCATCGCACCGGCTCGAACGCGTTCACGACCTGGCTGCTCGGCCAGGACCGCATCCTTCTGCGCGACGGCACGCTGCGCTGGCGCGACGCGCAACGCTCAGCGCCCGAGATCGCGTTCAAGCGCCTGAATCTCGCGATCCTCAACGACGGTACGCGCCATCGGCTCGCGCTCAAAGCCCCCGCCGACGGCGACGTTTTGCACGGCCCGCTCGACTTTCGCGCGGACTTCCGTCATCAGCCATTTTCCGCGATGGGCGCGCCCGCGAACTGGACCGGCCGTCTCTACATGTCGACCGGCCCCGTCGATTTGCCGATGCTCGCGCGCTACGTGAAGCTGCCGTTCCAGATGTACGACGGGCGCATCAACAACCAGATCTGGCTGAACTTCGCGGGCGGCCAGTTGCAGAACGCGACCGGCGAACTGACCGGCGCGAACGTGGCGCTGCGCGTGCGCGCGACGCAGCCGCGTCTCGATCTGCCGATCGCGCGCTTCGGCTGGAGCATCGAGAAGAACGACACCGAGTACACGCTGAATCTGCGCGACCTGCATGCGGAGCTCGGCCAGCCGCCGCTCGATGACGGCACGCCGGTCGCGCGCCTGCTCGTGTCGCGCTCGCTGAAGGGCACGTTCCGGCCTCCGAGCGCCGGCAAGGGGCAACTGGTGCGGCTGACGGGCGATTCCGTCGATATCGGCATCCTCGCGGAATTCGTGCGCGCGCTGCCCGTGCCGGCGAGGGTGCTCAACGAGCTCGTGCGCTTCAATCCGCGCGGCCAGGTGGCGAACTACACGATCTTCACCGAGCGCGCCGCGCCGAAGAACGAGGAAGAGGCGCAGCAACAGCGCACGAAGGGCGACGCGCCGCTGCTGCATTACGCGTTCAAGGGCGATCTCGAAGGCCTGAGCGTGCAGGCGCAGGAGCCGCCGCCCGGCCTCACGATCAACAACCATCCGCGTGCGGGCATTCCGGGCGTCGAAAATCTGTGGGGCACCGTCGACGCGAACGAGAAGGAAGGCAGGATCACGATCGACACGAAGAACGCGGCCGTCATCATTCCCGGCGCGTTCGACGATCCGCGTCTCACCTTCGACTCGCTGCGGGGCAACGCGCACTGGACCGTCGCGGATGCCATCGCGCCGGGCGAATTGCGGCGCGCCTTCACGATCCATATCGACCGTCTGCGCGTCAAGAACGCCGACGCCGAAGGCGAAGCCACCGCCGATTACTGGAACCAGGGCCACGGACGCGGCAATCTCGATCTGAAGGCGAAGGTCGCGCATCTGAAGGTGACGAGCCTCGTGCGCTATCTGCCGACGAGCCTGAACGAGCGCGTGCGCGTCTATCTCGGCCATGCGCTGCAGGCGGGCGTCGCGAAGAACGGGACGATCGAAGTGCACGGCGATCTCACGCGCTTTCCCTACGCGAAATTTCCCGACGCGGGCATCTTCCGCATCAACGCGCCGTTCACGGGCGGCAAGTTCGACCCGACGCCGTTTCCGCCGCGCAAGATGGCCAACGGCCTGCCGAACTTCTGGCCGGCATTCGAGGGCATCGACGGCACGTTCACGCTCGCGCAGAACAAGCTCGGCTTCGATATCGACAAGGGGCATTACCGCAACGTGAAGGTCTCGAAGGTCGTCGGGCGCATCGACGATACGGGCAATCGCGAGACCAAGCTGTGGATCGACGGCCGCGCGCGCGGCCCGCTCGCCGACATGCTGCAATACGTCGACGACAGCTCGCTCGGCCTGATGGCGAAGCACGCGACGCGCAAGATCGACGCCAAAGGAGACGCGTCGCTCGCGCTCACGCTCGGCATTCCGCGCTTCCGTCCGCCCGCGCCGCTGCCGCCGCTCAAGCCCGATTACAAAGGCTCGATCACCTTCGCGGACAACGAAGTCACGTACGGCAATCTGCCGCCTCTCACGCATCTGCGCGGCCGCGCCGACTTCGCCGCCAAGACCGTGACGCTCGACGGCCTCACTGCGCAACTGCTCGGCGGCGACGTGCGCGCGAAAGGCGGCGTACAGCCCGACGGCAGCTATGCGATCGACGTGAACGGGCGCATCGGCGCGGATGCCGCCACGCGGCTCAATCGGCGCATCACGCCGCAGGTCGCGGAATTCATGAAGCGCATCAACGGCGCCGCGCCTTATGAACTGCACGTGCACGGCGTGAAGAACGCGCTGCCGAACGTGCAGGCGAACTCGGATCTGACGGGTCTCGGCATCGATCTGCCCGCGCCGTTCGGCAAGGCGCAAGGCACGCCGATGCCCTTCTCCTTCACCTTCCAGCCCGCGCCGGGCGGCGCGTCGGATCTGCACGACGCAAAGTTGAGCTTCGGGCCGGTGACGGCGCATTACGTGTTGCAGCAGATCGGCCGCGCGCAGGTCAAGATCGATCCGCAGAACGCCGCCGAGCCGATGAACATGCGCGCGCGTCTGAAAGTCGTGCGCGGCGCGATCGGCGTGAACAAGCCCGCCGATTTGCCGGCCGAGGGCGTCAGCGTGGACGCCGATCTGAACGAGCTCGATGCCGACGCATGGCGCAAGACCTTCGCCGACATCAGCGCCGCCAGCACCGCGACGCCGGAAGCGGCAGCCGCCGCGAACGCGCCGCGCCCGCCGATGAGCGAGAACGTCAAGCAGTTCATTCCGACCCGCGCCGCCATCCACTTCACGACGCTCAAGCTGCTCGACCGGCGCTGGGAGAACATCGCGATCGGCGCGAGCGGAGCGGATCGCAAGTGGCAGGCGAACATCGCGTCGGATCAGGTGTCGGGCGATGTCGCCTGGACGCCGGGCGCGACGAGAGACAGCCCCGGCACCCTGCAGGGACGTTTTGCGAAGGTCGTGATTCCGGAAAAGATGGCGGGCGATACCGTCGGCCCGGTCATCAGGAAGCCGCCGCGCAATGTGCCGACGATCGATCTCATCGTGAACGAGCTCGTGTTTCGCGGTCACAGCCTCGGGCGGCTCGAAGTCGACGCGCACAACGAGGTCATCGCCGACGAGCCGATCTGGACGCTCGACAAGCTCGAACTCATCAACCCCGACGCGACGCTCACCGCGAACGCGACGTGGCGCACGCTGCCGGGCGGCGTCTTAAAGGTAGACACGGAAGACGCCATCCCGCGCCGCACGTCGCTCGATTTCAAGCTCGACGTGAAGAACGGCGGACAGTTGATCGATCGCTTCGGCGCGCCGCATGTCGTCAATTCGGGCAGCGGCACGGTCTCGGGCCACGCGGGCTGGAACGGCGGTCCGACTGCCGTCGATGTGAATACGCTCGATGGCAACGTCGCCGTCGATCTGCGTCACGGCCAGATCTTGCGTGCGCCGGGCGCGGCGAAGTGGCTCGGCATCTTCAGCCTGCGCAGTCTCGCCAATCTGCTGACGCTGCACTTCGAGGATGTCGTCGGCAAGGGGCTGCCGTTCGAGAAGATCACGGGCAATGCGAAGATCGTCGACGGCATCAGCCGCACGGACGACTTCCTCATGGTCACGTCGCCCGCGCGCGTGCAGATGCAGGGCGTCGTCGATATGCCGAAGCAGACCCAGGATCTCCACGTAAAGGTGGTGCCGACGGTCGGCGCGGGCGCGGCGGCGATCGGCGCGGCGGTGATCAATCCGCTGCTCGGCCTCGGCGTGCTCGCCGCGGACATCGCGCTGTCGGCATCGATTCAGAAAGCTTTTGCGCTCGACTATTCGATCACCGGCTCGTGGAGCAAACCCGTCGTTAAGCGGCTCAATGGCGATCAGGGTAAGATCGAAACACCCGCCGCCGCCGTGGTTCCGTCCGCTGCCCGCTGAAAACGGGCGTTTGCATCTGCCCCGGCGACGCCGTTTTCGTCCCCTTTTTTCTACCAGCGCATAGAGACATGAGCGAAAGATCGAGCGAAAGCGCGGCCCCGTTTCAGGTCGCCGCGCTCCAGATGGTCAGCACGCCGGACCGTGACCGCAATCTTGCCGACGCCGGCCGCCTCATCGCCGAAGCCGCGCGCGGCGGCGCCCAACTGGTGCTGCTGCCCGAATATTTCTGCTACATGGGCTTCAAGGACACCGACAAGCTCGCGATCCGCGAAACGCCCGGCTCGGGTCCGATCCAGCAATTTCTGTCCGATGCGGCCCGCGAGCATCGCGTGTGGATCATCGGCGGGACGCTGCCGCTGCGTTCGCCCGAAGAGAACCGCGTGCTGAACACGACGCTCGTCTTCGATCCGAGCGGCACGCAGGTGGCGCGCTACGACAAGATTCATCTGTTCAATTTTGAAAAGGGCGAGGAATCGTTCGACGAAGCGCGCACCATCTGTCCGGGCAGCGAAGTGCGGACGTTCGACGCGCCGTTCGGACGCGTGGGATTGTCGGTGTGCTACGACCTGCGCTTTCCGGAGCTGTATCGAAAGCTCGGCGACTGTGCGCTGATGGTCGTGCCTTCCGCGTTCACTTATACGACCGGCCGTGCGCACTGGGAGACGCTGCTCAAGGCGCGCGCCGTCGAGAATCAATGCTACGTGCTCGCCGCGGCGCAGGGCGGCATTCACGAGAACGGACGCCGCACGTGGGGTCACAGCATGCTGATCGATCCGTGGGGCGAAATCGTCGACGTTCGGGACGAAGGGCCGGGCGTCGTGATCGGCGGCATCGATTTGCAACGCATCGCAGCCGTGCGGCAGAGCTTGCCGGCTTATCGACATCGCGTGATCGGGTGATCGCGCGGCTTACTCGGATCAACTCGACTGATGACTTGAAGACGCGGGTTTCTCCCCGCACATGAAACGACTGGAGCAGACCGTAGAATAGTCTGCAATTCGTCTGAAATATCATCGAACTCGTCACAGAACACGCAATAGGCACCGCATGAACATCATCGAACCCGGCATTCGGAATCTGGTCACGGCGAAGGACGTTTTGCTCACGCCCTACGGCCTCGACGAAGGACTGATCACCCGCACGCTCGCGGAAATCTTCACGCATCGTGTCGATTACGCGGACCTCTATTTTCAGTCCACGCGCAGCGAAGCGTGGAGTCTCGAAGAAGGCATCGTCAAATCGGGCAGCTTCAGCATCGATCAGGGCGTCGGCGTGCGCGCCGTGTCGGGCGAGCGCACGGCGTTCGCGTATTCGGACGACCTGTCGCCCGAATCGATCCGTCAGGCTGCGATCGCGACGCGCGCGATCGCCAAAGCGGGCGGCGGCAAACACAAGATCAAGCCGGCGAGCACGCTCACGGGCGTGTCGGGGCGCGATCTGTATCTGCCCGCCGACCCCTTGCATTCGCTCGATGCGAACGCCAAGGTGAAATTGCTGGAGCGCGTCGAGCAGATGGCGCGCGGCAAGGACCCGCGCATCACGCAGGTGATGGCCGGTCTCGCCGGCGAGTATGACGTCGTGCTGGTCGCGCGCAGCGACGGCGCGCTCGCGGCTGACGTGCGACCGCTCGTGCGCGTATCGGTGACGGTGATCGCCGAGCAGAATGGCCGGCGCGAAATCGGCTCGGGCGGCGGCGGCGGACGTTTCGACTATGGCTATTTCACCGATGCCATCCTGAACAAATACGTCGACGATGCCGTGCATGCCGCGCTCGTCAACCTCGAAGCGCGCCCTGCCCCGGCAGGCGCGATGACCGTCGTGCTCGGGCCGGGCTGGCCGGGCGTGCTGCTGCACGAGGCGGTCGGACACGGGCTCGAGGGCGATTTCAACCGCAAGGGATCGTCGGCGTTCGCGGGCATGATCGGCGAGCAGGTGGCGGCGAAGGGCGTCACCGTCGTCGATGACGGCACGCTGCCGAATCGGCGCGGCTCGCTCAACATCGACGACGAAGGCAACCCGACGCAGTGCACGACGCTGATCGAGGACGGCATCCTGAAGGGCTACATCCAGGATTCGCTCAACGCGCGTCTGATGAAGATGCCGGTGACGGGCAACGCGCGCCGCGAATCGTACGCCGCGCTGCCGATGCCGCGCATGACGAACACGTACATGCTCAACGGCGACAAGGACCCGCAGGAGATTCTCGCCTCGGTGAAGAACGGCTTGTATGCGGTGAATTTCGGCGGCGGTCAGGTCGATATCACCAACGGCAAGTTCGTGTTCTCGGCGTCCGAGGCGTACATGATCGAGAACGGCAAGATCACGTATCCGGTGAAGGGCGCGACGCTGATCGGCAGCGGGCCGGAATCGCTCAAGTACGTGACGATGATCGGCAACGACATGTCGCTCGATAGCGGCGTGGGCGTGTGCGGCAAGGAAGGCCAGAGCGTGCCGGTGGGCGTCGGTCAGCCGACGTTGCGCATCGAGAAGATGACGGTCGGCGGGACCGTGTGATTGTCATGCGGGTTTTCCGCATCGGACGGGTTTATTTGCGGCGCCGCCGCGCTGCCCGATGCGGATTGTCCGCGTTTTTGTAGTTGCAGGGTTGTCAGCGCCGTGCGTTTGCGGTTATAAAAGCAGTCACAACTTTTTCGACACACCTTCGATCCATCATGTCCGCCAAGTTTTATTTTTATTTCTTTTGGCATCTCAAGCCGCTGGCGGATCGAGAGGGGTGAGTCGTACACAGGTTGAACAGACCGAATTCCCGAAAAAACCGCCAGCAAGCCTGGCGGTTTTTTTTGGTCTCATAGTTTGATTAGAACGCTGCCGTTGGAGAATCGACATGCCCCCGCACAATACCGATGATGTTCGTATCCGCGAGTTGAAAGAGCTGACGCCGCCCGCGCATTTGATCCGCGAATTCCCCTGCGCCGAGCCGGTTTCGGAACTGATCTACAACGCGCGACAGTCGATGCATCGCATTCTTCACGGGATGGATGACCGGTTGATCGTGATCATCGGGCCTTGCTCGATTCATGATCCTCGCGCGGCGCTTGAATATGCCGGGAAGCTGATCGAGCAGCGCAAGCGGTTCGCGGGCGAGCTGGAGATCGTGATGCGGGTGTATTTCGAAAAGCCGCGCACCACCGTTGGATGGAAGGGGCTCATCAACGATCCGTATATGGATAACAGCTTCAAGATCAATGACGGGTTGCGGGCCGCGCGCGAGTTGCTCATGCATATCAACGAGCTTGGGCTTCCCGCTGGCACCGAGTATCTCGACATGATCAGTCCGCAGTACATCGCCGATCTGATTTCGTGGGGGGCGATTGGGGCGCGGACTACCGAATCTCAAGTGCATCGCGAGCTTGCTTCCGGTTTGTCTTGTCCGGTGGGGTTCAAGAATGGCACGGATGGGAATGTGAAGATCGCTGTCGATGCGATCAAGGCGGCGTCGCAGCCGCATCATTTTCTCTCCGTTACTAAAGGCGGGCATTCGGCGATCGTTTCCACCGCGGGGAATGAGGATTGCCATATTATTTTGCGCGGTGGTAAAGCGCCTAATTACGATGCGGCGAGTGTGGATGCGGCTTGTAGTGATATCGGGAAGGCTGGTCTTGCTGCGCGGCTGATGATCGATGCGAGTCACGCCAATAGCTCCAAGAAGCATGAGAATCAGATTCCGGTTTGTGAGGATATCGGCAAGCAGCTCGCCGCTGGGGATGAGCGGATCGTGGGGGTGATGGTGGAGTCGCATCTTGTTGCAGGGCGGCAGGATTTGAAGGAAGGGTGCGAGTTGACCTACGGGCAGAGCGTGACCGATGCTTGTATTGGGTGGGATGAAAGCGTGAAGGTGCTTGAGGGATTGGCAGAAGCGGTCAAGCAGAGGCGAGTAGTACGCGGCGGGGGCAATTAAAATCAGTAAGCGGTCGCATCGAGCCGCGACCGCTTACGCCGACGGCGGAACAGGTAATCGGCATTAGCGAACTATGAGCGCGTCCACGCGACATTGAGTAACTGCATGCCGACAACTTCAAAGTCGTCGGAGTTGGGATTTCAGTAAGCACGGCGGCAATAGCAATGAGACACCGGGTGCAAACAGTTAAGCATTTGACCCTCTCGGCGAGTTCCATAGAACGTCAACGCCACCGTCAACGCGATTGAGTACTCGCGATAGCACGAACATCAAATCCGAAAGCCGATTCACATACCTCCGCGGCGCCTCATTAACCCCCGCGGTCTCTACACGCCCCAACGCCACAATCGCCCTTTCCGCCCTCCGACAAACCGTCCGCGCGACATGGGCCAGCGCAGCCCCCCTCGACCCACCCGGCAAAATAAACTCTTTGAGCGGCGGCAACGTCGCGTTGTACTCTGCGAGCCACGCATCCAGCCGTTCAAGATGCGACTCCTGAATCATCGAATGCCCGGGAATCGAGAGTTCCCCACCAAGATCAAACAAATCATTCTGAATCTGCGTCAGCGCGTCCCGCACATCCGAAGGCATCGGTTCACACAAAAGCACGCCGATACACGAATTCAACTCATCCACATCGCCAATCGCGGCGATCCGCGCATCGTCTTTCGAAACGCGGCTTCCATCGCCCAATCCTGTCGTTCCATCGTCGCCGGTGCGCGTGGTGATCTTGCTCAAGCGGTTACCCATCGCTGACTCCCTGATAAGCAGACAAAAACCCGACCCATTATAGGCAGACCCGCGCGTCCAAAACGCCCCGAAAACCCCGCCCCGCCGACCTTCCCCCCGACGGCGTAAAATGAGATAAACACCGTACGGCTTTCGCGCCGATCGCAAGCCTGGACAAAACGGCCCGGTCGCAAAGGCATCACGCGGAAAGCCGCAACGCTCATACCAAGCGCGCAATCAAGAACGCAAATCCGCACCGCCCGGAGACACCTTGTGAACCACCCCACCGAACACCAGGCGCTCGAAAAACGCCCCTTCCCCGCCGCGCTGCTCGAAGCCCTGAAGCAAAAATTCGCCGACCGTATCTCAACCGCGCAAGCAGTACGAGAACACCACGGCCGCGACGAATCGCCGTTCGATCCGCAACTTCCCGACGCCGTCGTTTTCGCGCGCAGCACCGAGGAAGTGCAGGCCATCGTGAAGCTCTGCGCCGAACACGGCGTCCCGATCATCCCCTACGGCAACGGCTCCTCGCTCGAAGGTCACTTGCTCGCGGTCCAGGGCGGCGTCTCCATCGACCTGTCCGAGATGAACCAGATCGTCTCGATCAACGCCGAAGACCTCACGGTGACGGTGCAACCCGGCATCTCCCGCAAGCAACTGAACGAAGCGCTCAAGGACACCGGCCTCTTCTTCCCGATCGATCCTGGCGCGGATGCGAGCATCGGCGGCATGTCCGCGACGCGCGCCTCCGGCACCAACGCCGTGCGCTACGGCACGATGCGCGAGAACGTCCACGGGCTCACCGTCGTGCTCGCCGATGGCCGCGTCATCAAGACGGGCACACGCGCGCGCAAATCGTCGGCGGGTTATGACCTCACGCGTCTTTTCGTAGGCTCGGAAGGCACGCTCGGCGTCATCACCGAAATCACGGTGCGTCTCTATCCGCAACCCGAAGCGATATCGGCGGCCGTGTGCGCATTTCCGTCGATGGGAGACGCCGTGCGCGCCGTCATCGAAACCATTCAGATGGGCGTGCCGATCGCGCGCGTCGAGTTCGTCGACAAGCTCGCCGTGCGCGCGATCAACCGTCACTCGAATCTGACGTTGCGCGAATCGCCGATGCTGTTCTTCGAATTCCACGGCACCGAATCCGGCGTCAAGGAACAGGCGCAGACCGTGCAGGACATCGTCGCGGAGAACAAGGGCGAGGACTTCGAATGGGCGACGCGCCCCGAAGACCGCAGCCGTCTCTGGAACGCGCGCCATTCGGCCTACTTCGCGATGCTGCAACTGAAGCCCGGCTGCCGCGCCGTCACCACCGACGTCTGCGTGCCGATCTCTCGTCTCGCCGAATGTGTCGAGGAAACGGAAAAGGATCTGCGAGGCTCGTACTTGCCGAGCCCGATCGTCGGGCACGTCGGCGACGGCAACTTCCACGTCGCGATGCTGCTCGATCCCGAGAAGCCCGAAGAGCTGGAAGAAGCGGAGCGCATCAATCGACGCATCGTCGGACGCGCGCTCGCGATGGGCGGCACCTGCACCGGCGAACACGGCGTCGGGCTGCACAAGATGGGCTTCCTGATCGATGAGCACGGCGAAGACGCCATCGCGACCATGCGCGCCATCAAACAGGCGCTCGATCCGAAAAACCTGATGAACCCGGGGAAAATCTTCACTTTCGAAGGCTGACGAAGTCGCGCAAGATGCAAGCATCAAATAAGCGCGACTGTCTGCGCAGGCATCAAAAGGAGGAGACATGAACGCACCCGACGAGCTCAAAGCCGAGCAGATGCCGCCCAACCTGCCGTACGAGGACGCGCCCGCGCTGACCGAAGATCAGCTCGCCGCGCGTCAACGCGAGGTCGTGCAGGCGCTGATGGCCGTGCTGCCCACGCACTGTCTGCTCTTTCGCGACGAAGATACCGCCGCGTACGAATGCGATGGCCTCGCCGCGTATCGGCGGCTGCCGCTCGCGGTGGCGCTGCCTGAAACCGAGGCGCAGGTGCAGCGCGTCGTGCAGATCTGCGCGCGTCTTTCCATTCCGATCGTTCCGCGCGGCGCGGGCACCGGCCTTTCCGGCGGCGCAATGCCGATCCGCCACGGCATCGTGCTGTCGCTTGCGCGCTTTCGCAAGATCGTCGAAGTCGATCCCTACGCGCGCACCGCCACCGTGCAACCGGGCGTGCGCAATCTCGCGATTTCGGAGGCCGCCGCGCCCTACGGTCTGTACTACGCGCCCGATCCTTCGTCGCAGATCGCGTGCACGATCGGCGGAAACGTCTCCGAGAACTCAGGCGGCGTGCACTGCCTGAAATACGGCCTCACGGTACACAACGTCCTGCGCGTGCGCGCGGTGACGATGGACGGCGATGTCGTCGAGTTCGGCTCGCTCGGCCCGGATGCGCCGGGTCTCGATCTGCTCGCGGTCCTAATCGGCAGCGAAGGCATGTTCGCGATCGTCACCGAGATCACCGTCAAGCTGATCCCGAAGCCGCAAACGGCGCAAGTCATCATGGCGAGCTTCGACGACGTCGTGAAAGGCGGCAACGCAGTCGCCGCGATCATCGCCGCGGGCATCATCCCGGCCGGCCTCGAAATGATGGACAAGCCCGCGACGCGCGCCGTCGAAGAGTTCGTCAACGCGGGCTACGACCTCGACGCCGCCGCGATCCTGCTGTGTGAATCCGATGGCACGCACGATGAAGTCGCCGAGGAAATCGTCCGCATGACGGCTGTCCTGCGCGAGCACGGCGCATCGCGCATCCAGATTTCGCGTTCCGAAGCCGAGCGCCTCAAGTTCTGGTCCGGCCGCAAGAACGCGTTTCCGGCGGCGGGCCGCATCTCGCCGGACTATTACTGCATGGACGGCACCGTGCCGCGCCGGGCAATCGGGCCGCTGCTCGCGCGTATCGAAGAGATGGAGAAGAAGTACGCGCTGCGCTGCATCAACGTGTTCCACGCCGGCGACGGCAACATGCATCCGCTGATTCTCTTCAACGGCAACGATCTCGACGAATGGCATCGCGCCGAGGCGTTCGGCTGCGACATCCTGGAATGTTGCGTCGAACTGGGCGGCACGGTGACGGGCGAGCATGGCGTGGGCATCGAGAAAATCAATTCGATGTGCGTGCAGTTCTCGCCGGAAGAGCGCGACGCGTTCTTCGCGGTCAAGCGCGCGTTCGATCCGCCGGGTCTGCTCAACCCCGACAAGGGCATCCCGACGCGCGCGCGCTGCGCAGAGTACGGCAAGATGCATGTGCGCGGCGGGCTGTTGCCGCATCCCGAATTGCCGCGTTTCTGATTTCTCACGAGGCGCGGCGCGCGTTCCGCTATCCATGTTTCTCCGAGTGCGGCAGCGTTAAGCGGCCGGTACAATCGACCGGACAGCCGTCAGAAAGCTGACACAGAAGTCGAAGCCCGAAATCGACGAACTAGCGGAACACCCATGGAACAGGACGACATCGTCGCCGGCTGGTCGGAGAGAATCGCCCGGGCCACGGAATCCGGCACGCTGCTGCGCATCCGCGGCGGCGGGACGAAGGACTGGTACGGCCAGACGCTCCAGGGAGAAATCCTCGACACGCGGGCGCATCGCGGCATCATCGAGTATGACCCGGCGGAACTCGTCATCACCGCGCGCAGCGGCACGCCGCTGGCCGAAATCGAAGCGGCGCTCAGAGCGCACAACCAGATGCTGCCGTTCGAGCCGCCGCACTTCGGGCGCAATGCGACGCTGGGCGGCTGCATCGCCGCGGGGCTCGCGGGCCCGCGTCGCGCATGGACCGGCGCGCCGCGCGATTTCGTGCTCGGGGCGGTCGTCATGAACGGGCACGGGCAAGTGCTGCATTTCGGCGGTCAGGTGGTGAAGAACGTCGCGGGCTATGACGTGTCGCGCCTGCTCGCGGGATCGCTCGGCACGCTCGGGCTGATCCTCGAACTGTCGATCAAAGTGTTGCCGCGCCCCGTCGCCGAAGCCACGCTGAAGTTCGACATGCACGCGACCGATGGCGTGCGCAAGCTCAACGAATGGGGCGGCCATCCGTTGCCGATCTGCGGCAGCGCGTGGCGCGACGGCACGCTCGCGCTGCGTCTCGCGGGCGCGGAAGCGGCCGTGAAGACGGCGCGCAATACGCTCGGCGGCGAGGTCGTCGATGCGGTCGAAGCGGACCGTTTCTGGATCGGCATGCGCGAACAGACGGACCCGTTCTTCGCGGTGATCGAACCGCGCTCGGCGCTGTGGCGGCTCGCGTTGCCGTCGATCGCGGAGCCGCTGCATCTGCCGGGCGCGCAACTGATGGAATGGGGCGGCGCGCAGCGCTGGTGGATCACCGACACCGATCCGCAGACCGTGCGCATCAGCGCGAAGCAGGCGGGCGGACACGCGACGATCTTCCGCGCGGGTTCCGCCTACGATCGCAATGCAGGCGTGTTCACGCCGCTGCCCGCGCCGCTGATGAAGATTCATCGTGGATTGAAAGCCGCATTCGATCCGGCGCGCATCTTCAACCGCGCGCGTTTGTATCCCGACTTCTAGGCGCTTCGATGCAAACCAATCTCGCCGATTTCATCCGCGGCACGGCCGATGGCGACGAAGCCGACGCCATCCTGCGCAAGTGCGTGCACTGCGGCTTCTGCACGGCGACCTGCCCGACATACCAGATACTCGGCGACGAACTCGACGGGCCGCGCGGGCGCATCTATCTGATGAAGCAGATGCTCGAAGGCGCGCCGGTCTCGCGCAGCACGCAACTGCATCTGGATCGATGTCTCACGTGCCGCAATTGCGAAAGCACGTGCCCATCGGGCGTGCAGTATGGGCGGCTCGTCGAGATCGGGCGCAAGATCGTCGAAGAGAAGGTCGAGCGGCCGATGCGTCATCGCCTGCAACGGCGCCTGCTCGCGAGCTTCCTGCCGAACAGCACGCTCTTCACCCCCGCGATGAAGCTCGGACAGCAGTTCCGCGGCATCCTCCCTCGCAAGTTGCGCGCGAAGATTCCCGTGCCCGAGCGGCCGCTCGCGCCGCCCACGAACAAGCACGAACGCAAGATGCTGATGCTCGCGGGCTGCGTCCAGCCGGCGATGATGCCGAACGTCAACACCGCGACCGCGCGCGTGTTCGATGCGCTCGGCATCGAGATCGTCACGGCGCCGTCGGCGGGCTGTTGCGGCGCGATTCGCCTGCATCTCGGCTACAACGAAGACGCGCTCGACGACGTGCGCAACAACATCGACGCATGGTGGCCGTATGTGGAAAGCGGCGTCGAGGCGATCGTGATGAACGCGTCGGGCTGCGGCGCGACGGTGAAGGAATACGCGCATCTGTTGCGCAACGATCCGGCGTATGCGGAGAAGGCGCAGAAGATCGTCGATCTGACGCGCGATCTCGCCGAAATCCTGCCGATGTACGAAGAGGAACTCGTCGCGCTTTCGCGCCGGCGCGGCGTGCATACCGTGGCGTTCCATCCGCCGTGCACGTTGCAGCATGGACAGCAGATTCGCGGACACGT
Source organism: Caballeronia sp. S22 (assembly GCF_964261745.1). Classification (NCBI taxonomy): domain Bacteria; kingdom Pseudomonadati; phylum Pseudomonadota; class Betaproteobacteria; order Burkholderiales; family Burkholderiaceae; genus Caballeronia; species Caballeronia sp. S22. The sequence continues at coordinate 2,864,657 of NZ_OZ180035.1, forward strand.
CGAGCATCTGCTGACCGCGCTCGGGCTCGAAGTGCGCCTGCCCGCCGATAGCCACCTGTGCTGCGGATCGGCGGGAACGTATTCGGTCCTCCAGCCGAAGCTCTCGTACACGCTGCGCAATCAGAAGCTCGATCGGCTGGAGAAGCTGGAGCCGCAAATGATCGTGTCGGCGAATGTCGGCTGCATCGCGCATCTGCAAAGCGGCACGTCGACGCCCGTCACGCACTGGATTCAACTGCTGGAGCATCTGCTGTACGGTTGAGCGCTTCGTATAATGGCCGGATGATTCTTTAGGCTGGCTCAGGTATGTCCATCGCTCAACATCTCGAAGAAGTCCATCAACGCATCGCGAAGGCCGCACAAAGCGCGTCGCGCGATGCGGCTTCCGTCACGCTGCTCGCCGTGTCCAAGACCTTTCCCGCGAACGACGTGCGCGCCGCCTTCGACGCCGGCCAGCGCGCGTTCGGCGAGAACTACGTGCAGGAAGGCATCGCGAAGATCGCGGAACTCGCCGATCTGCGCGGCGACATCGAATGGCATTTCATCGGGCCGCTGCAATCGAACAAGACGAAGCTCGTCGCCGAACAGTTCGACTGGGTGCATTCCATCGACCGGCTGAAGATCGCAGAGCGGCTTTCCGCGCAACGTCCCGACGGCACGCCCGCGCTCAACGTCTGCATCCAGGTGAACGTGAGCGGCGAGGCGTCGAAGAGCGGCGTCGAGCCTGAGGAAGCCGCCGCGCTCGCGCATGCTGTCGCCGCCCTGCCCGGCCTCCGTCTGCGCGGCCTGATGGCGATTCCCGAGCCCGCCGATACCCTCGACGCGCAACGCGTGCCGCACGCCCGCCTGCGCGATCTGATGAACACGCTGCGCGCCGATGGCCTCGATCTCGACACGCTCTCGATGGGCATGTCCGCCGATCTCGAAGCCGCCGTGCTCGAAGGCGCGACGATGGTGCGCATCGGCAGCGCGATTTTCGGCGCGCGCACTTACACCACCTGACCTCACCTCAACCATGAAAATTGCATTCATCGGCGGCGGCAACATGGCCGCGGCGCTCATCGGCGGTCTCGTCAAGCGCGGCGTCGCGCCGTCCGACATCTACGCCGTCGACATCAACGACGAAGCGCGCGCGCGCACCGCGAAGCAGTTCGGCATCGCGACCGGCGCGGCCGTCGACGCGAAGCTCGCCGATTACGACGCGATCGTGCTCGCCGTGAAGCCGCAAGTGCTCAAGAGCGTGGCCGAAGCGCTCGCGCCGCATCTGTCGAAGCAGACGATCATCAGCATCGCGGCGGGCATCCGCGCGACGGATCTCTCGCGCTGGCTGAACGGCTACACGCAAATCGTGCGCACGATGCCGAACACGCCCGCGCTGATCGGCATGGGCGTGACGGGTCTCGCCGCGCTGCCCGGCGTGAGCGATGCGGCGAAGGCGCTCAGCAGCGAGGTGCTGGAAGCGGTCGGGACGGCCGTCTGGTTCGACGACGAAGCGAAACTGGACGCCGTCACCGCGATCTCCGGCAGCGGCCCGGCCTACGTGTTCTATTTCATCGAAGCGATGCAGGAAGCGGCGCGTCAGCTCGGCATGGACGAGGAGCAAGGCCGCGCGCTGGCGGTCGCCACGTTCACGGGCGCGGCGCAACTGGCGGCGCAATCGGGCGAGCCGGCGAGCGTGCTGCGCGAGCGCGTGACATCGAAGGGCGGCACGACGGCGGCGGCGCTCGCATCGTTCGATGCGCAGGGTGTGAAGGACGCGATCGTGCGCGGCGCGCTGGCGGCGCAAGCGCGGGCGAAAGAGATGGGGGATGAGTTGGGCGGGGCTTGAGCGACGGCGCGGCTCGTTGCGATTGTCCGCTTCAGCCGATATAGACGACGTTATCGCGTTCCACGATGTTCTGGCGCACGGGGTCGCGCTCGCTGATGGCCAGCAGGTTGGGATTCACCGTGTAAAAATCCGCATAACCCATGCTGGCCAGAAACGCGCGGATCGACTTCGCATCGCTTTTGAGCGTTTCCACCAGCACGACCGGCGCGCAGCGTTTCAATGTTTCAGTTGCGCCTTTCAACACATCCATTTCCATGCCCTCGACATCGATCTTGATGAAATCGACGCGTTCGAGCTCCAGTGAATCGATGCTGATCATCGGCACCGCAACGCCTTTTCGCGGATCGTACGAAATGTCTTGTCCGACACTCAGCGTGTTTTCCAACTCGCGCAGTTCCAGACTTCCGAAACTTCCCGGCGAATAATAATCCGGCTGCGGGATGATGATCCGGCCGACCGATTCGCCGAGCGCCGTGAGTTTCGCGCGCGCATTCAGGCAATTATTGATCGCGAGATTGCCGGCCAGCGCGTAATACACGATTTCCTGAGCCTCGAAGCTCAGCACATTGCCCCAACCGTACATCCGACGCGCCCATTCGATCGAATGCACGCCGATATTGGCGCCGCCGTCGATCGCAAAGACGCCGTCGCCGAAATACTTGCGGCGCTGCGCCAGCAACTCGAGCACGAACGAGACTTCGCTGGCGTCGAAACTGGATGTACTGAGTAATTGATGCCCCACGCCATAAGCAAAATTATCCTGAACGGCGACATCGTTTCGATTGATGATCATGGTGCCGTGATTCGACGCGGCAAGGACGAAAGCAATAGGACGTTCGGGTAAGGACATGGCAGGTATCTATCTTTAAGGAAATGAGGAATCGTGCGGAAACCGGCATTCGTGCGCGGTGCGTTGGCGGCTCTTCGTGCAGAGGCCTTAAGCGAGCGCGAGGCGCGTGCCTGCGCGCTATCGTCGCCGCGCGGAAAGCCTTGGGCGTCTGATCGGCTTGTCGAAGGAAGAGACAGTGCTTTCGTTCTGAATCACCAGGCGCCGTGGGACGGGTCCTTTTCAGCGTGCCCAGGAATAAATCGTTTGCCTGACTTACGACCTTATCAAAACATAAGGCCGCGAACCCGCGATGAAAGCACTTTTGTCGTTCTCAGACTGTTTCGCGGACTGGCATAAGCGGCGAGCTGCCGCTTCGAGCAACGCGCCTTGCACACGTTGCGACACGCGATCCAGCAAAAGGGATCAATTCGAGAACGCGTAATGCAGCGCAATCCCCGCGAACAACATTCCCCCGAGCCAGTTGTTGTGCTTGAACGCGGCAAAGCACGCCATCCGCTCGCGATTGCGAATCAGCCCGTAGTGATAAACCGCGCAACCCGCAGCCGCGAGCCAGCCGAGCCAGTAGAGCCAGCCATATCCCAGCGCGATGCCGATACCCACATAGATCGCGAGCGTCACGGCGTAGCACAGCATGACGGCCAGCACGTCGTATCGGCCGAACGTGAGCGCCGACGTGCGGATGCCGATCTTGATGTCGTCGTCGCGATCGACCATCGCGTATTCGGTGTCGTACGCGACCGACCAGAACACGTTCGCCGCGAGCATGATCCACGCGAGCATCGGCACATGGTTTTGCACGGCGGCGAAGGCCATCGGAATGCCGAAGCCGAACGCGATGCCGAGGTACGCCTGCGGGATCGCGAAGAAGCGCTTGGTGAACGGATACGTGCCCGCGACGAACAGCGCGAACACCGACAACTCCTTGGTGAGCGTGTTGAGCGGCAGGATCAGCAGGAACGCGACGAGCGCGAGCGCCGTCGCGAGCGCCACCGCTTCCCATGCCTTGATCTTGCCCGACGTGATCGGCCGCTCGGCGGTGCGCTTCACGTGGCGATCGAAGTCGCGGTCGGCGTAGTCGTTGATCGCGCAGCCCGCCGAGCGCATCAGAATCGTGCCGATCGTGAAGATGACGAGCAGCATCGGCGACGGACGGCCGTCGGATGCGATCCACAATGCGTTGAGCGTCGGCCATAGCAGCAACAGGCTGCCGATGGGCTTGTCGAGGCGCACGAGGCGCATGTAGAGCGGAAGACGGGCGAGCATGGCGGAGGTCGATGCAGAGAAACGCGGTCCGGCTATTTTAGATCAGCGCGTTCGTTCATCCTCAAAAGCAAAAACCCCGCATGAGAGCGGGGTTTCGTCGCTTCGCAACCGAAGAAGTATCAGGCCAGCATCGCGCGCAGCATCCACGCGGTCTTCTCGTGCGTCTGCATGCGCTGCGTGAGCAGGTCGGCGGTCGGCTCGTCGTTCGCGGCTTCGGTCGCCGGGAAGATCTCGCGCGCCGTGCGCACCACCGCTTCCTGGCCTTCCACCAGTTGGCGGATCATCTCTTCCGCAGCCGGCACGCCGTCCGCTTCCGGAATCGACGACAACTTCGCGAACTCCTTGTAGCTGCCCGGCGCATGCACGCCCAGCGCGCGAATGCGTTCCGCGATCGAATCGACGGCGAGCGCGAGTTCGGTGTATTGCGTCTCGAACATCAGATGCAGCGTGTTGAACATCGGACCCGTGACGTTCCAGTGGAAGTTGTGGGTCTTCAGATAGAGCGTGTATGTATCGGCCAGCAGCCGTGACAGCCCGTCGGCGATCTTCTTGCGGTCTTTGTCGCTGATGCCGATGTTGACGGCAGGTGCAGTGCCTTTCTTCGCCATGATGACTCCGTGAGAGAGTGATTCGAACGGTGCGAGCGCCGCTTGCATCGCCTTGTCGCGCGGCGCTTCGAGCGCTCGACAGTTTATCTTAGAGAAACGGGGAACGCCTTATCGTGACAAGACTTTCGAGCGTCTTGACGATCTTCAGGCACCGACCACACCGCTCGCGACGACGAGTCCATAGCCCATCGCGACGATGCCGAAAGCAAGCGCGACGCGCATCGTGCGCGACGCGTGACGGCTGGATGCTTCGATATGCTCGACCGCCTGTGCGATGTGATTCAACGCTTGCGACATGATGGTTTCTCCCGTTGTGGTCTTGGGACCGATAGAGGGAGCTTACAGAGAACTATCGAAATTTATAATTTGATTAATTTTATTTATTCGATAGTCATTCTCGGCGGGATTCTGAAGTCGGACCGAACGAACTACTTAGACAACCTAATCAATCGGCAAAAAAGAGAGGAAAGTCAGAAGCGCCGTGTTTCGTCAGAACCACTGCGCATCCAATCGCGCGAACATCGTCAGTTCACCGCCACCGGCATGTCCAGCTTCCTGACGCCCGGCAAATCGCAATTGGCGATCGCTTCGGAGATCGCGTCGATGGCCGGCATGCGCGTGAAGCTCTTGCGCCACGCGAGCACGACACGCCGGTCCGGCACCGGCTCATCGAACGGCACGTAGCTGAGCAGACCGGAATCGATGCCTCCCGCGTGCGGCCTCACCTCGCTCACCGACATGCGCGGCAGCACCGTAATACCGACGCCGCTCGCGACCATATGACGGATCGTCTCCAGCGAGGAACCTTCGAACGTCTTCTGGATGCCGTCCGCGTTCTGCGAGAAGCGCATGAGTTCGGGGCACACGCCGAGCACGTGATCGCGGAAGCAATGACCGCTTCCGAGCAGCAACATGGTTTCCTGCTTGAGATCGTCCGGATCGATCTTCGCGCGGTTCTCCCACGCGTGTCCGGAAGGCATCGCGACGACGAACGGCTCGTCGTAGAGCGCGCGCACCATCAGGCCGGTTTCGGGAAACGGCAGCGCCATGATCGCGACATCGATTTCGCCCTGCTTCAGGAGCTCGATCAGCTTGAGCGTGTAATTCTCCTGGAGCATGAGCGGCATCTGCGGAACCGACTTGATCATCTGCTTGACGAGCGTGGGCAGCAGATACGGTCCGATGGTGTAGATCACGCCGAGGCGCAGCGGTCCGACAAGCGGATCTTTTCCCTGCTTGGCGATTTCCTTGATGGCGAGCGTCTGTTCGAGCACGCGCTGCGCCTGCGTCACGATCTGTTCGCCGATAGGCGTCACGCTGACTTCGCTCGTGCCGCGCTCGAAGATCTGCACATTGAGTTCGTCTTCGAGCTTCTTGATTGCCACCGACAAAGTCGGCTGGCTGACGAAGCACGCCTCGGCCGCGCGACCAAAATGCCGCTCGCGCGCGACCGCGACGATGTACTTCAGTTCAGTGAGGGTCATTGGCGGCCAATGAAATACGTTGATTCAATAGGTTTGAGTTATACACCTGCCAACCGTCGTTCGACAACTTCTGCCGATTCGCCGGTCCGCGTCGGTTAAATAGGGACCGACATGGCCCGCGCGAGTTCAGTCAGGCCTTCAAATAGTGCTCCCGCGCGCCCAGCCAGCGTGCGAGGTGCCGCGTGACCGCGTCGGGGAATTGCGCGAGCATCTGGTCGGCGGCGGCGCGCGCCGGCTCGATCAGCCAGCCATCGTTTTCGAGACTCGCGAAACGCAGCATCGCTTCGCCCGATTGCCGCGCGCCGAGAAACTCGCCGGGGCCGCGAATTTCGAGATCACGGCGAGCGATTTCGAAGCCGTCGGTGGTCTCACGCATGGTTTTCAGGCGCGCGCGCGCGGTTTGCGATAGCGGGTTCGCATACATCAGCACGCACACGGACGCCGCGCTGCCCCGCCCCACTCGACCGCGCAACTGGTGCAATTGCGCGAGGCCGAAACGCTCCGCATGCTCGATCACCATCAGCGACGCGTTCGGCACGTCCACGCCGACTTCGATTACCGTCGTCGCGACGAGCAATTGCACTTCGTTGCGCGAGAACGCGTCCATCACCCCCGCTTTTTCCGCGGGCGCGAGCCGTCCGTGAACCAGCCCGACGCGCAGTTCGGGCAGCGCGGCGACCAGCGTCTCGTAAGTCTCGACAGCCGTCTGCAACTGCAGCGTCTCGCTCTCCTCGATCAGCGGACAGACCCAGTACACCTGGCGTCCGGTCAGCGCCGCTTCGCGAACACGGCCGATGATCTCGTCGCGCCTGCCGTCCGACACCACTTTGGTGAGAATCGGCGTGCGGCCGGGCGGCAGTTCGTCGATGGTCGAGACGTCGAGATCCGCGTAGTAGGTCATCGCGAGCGTGCGCGGGATCGGCGTCGCGGACATCATCAGTTGATGCGGCTGGAAATCGCGCGCGCCGTCCGCCGCATTGAGCGCCTTCGCGCGCAAGGCGAGCCGCTGCGCGACGCCGAAGCGATGCTGCTCGTCGACGATCACGAGTCCGAGGCGCGCGAACTCCACCGCATCCTGAATGATCGCGTGCGTGCCGATGACGAGCTGCGCCGTGCCGAGCGCCGCCGCCTCGGTCGCTGCGCGCTTTTCCTTCGCCTTCAGGCTGCCCGCGAGCCACGCGACCGTGACGCCGAGCGGCTCCAGCCAGCCGCGCAGTTTGCGCGCGTGCTGCTCCGCGAGGATTTCGGTCGGCGCCATGAGCGCGGCCTGATAGCCCGCATCGATGGCCTGCGCCGCAGCCAGCGCCGCGACGATCGTCTTGCCGCTGCCGACATCGCCTTGAAGCAGACGCTGCATCGGATGCGCGAGCGTCAGTTCACCCGCGATTTCGGCCACCACGCGCTGCTGCGCGCCGGTCAACGCGAACGGCAAGGCGCGCAACAGCTTCACGACGAGCGAAGCGTCATCGTCCGGCAGGCGGCGCGGCATCGCGGGCGCGGCGCGCGTGCGCCGTTCCTCGTGCGCGCGCTTGAGCGACAGTTGCTGCGCGAGCAATTCCTCGAACTTGATACGCGTCCACGCCGGATGCGTGCCGTCGATGAGCGCGGTTTCATCCGAATCCGCGCGCGGATGATGCAGCGTCTTCACGGCATCGAGGAGGCCTGGCACGTTCAGCGGCGCGAGATGCGCGCGCGCGATCGGCTCGGGCAGCAGTTCCGGCAGCGACACGCGCGAAATGGCGGAATCGATTGCCTTGCGCAGATAAGCCTGCGAGATGCCCGCCGTCGACGGATAAACTGGCGTGAGCGCTTGTGGCAGCGGCGCGCCGTCATCGACGGGACGCACCGCCGGATGCACCATCTCCATGCCGAAAAAGCCGCCGCGCACGTCGCCGCGCACGCGCAGGCGCACGCCGATGGCCATCTGCTTGACCTGCGAGCCGTAGAAGTTGAGAAAGCGCAGCGTGAGTTCGTCGCCGGCGTCGTCGTTGATCTTCACGAGCAACTGGCGACGCGGCCGATACGCGATCTCGTTGTCGAACACGACGCCTTCGGTCTGCGCGATATCGCCCGGAATCAGTTCGCCGATGGGCGTGAGCGAGGTCTCGTCCTCATAGCGCATCGGCAGATGCAGCACGAGATCGATGTCGGATTTCAGGCCGAGCTTCGCGAGCTTGTCCGCCGTCCTGACGACGGGTTTCGGCTTCTTCTCGGCGCTTTCGGCCGTCTTCGCCCGCTTGCGCGCGACAGGCGCTTCGGCTTCGTCCGCAGTCGGGAGCGCATCGGTCGGGGAAGCCAGGCGGCGGTCGGACAAGGGCATTGACTCTCTTCGCAAGTACAATATGAGGTTTGTTCGGCGCGTTTCTCGTGTCGTTCGCGCTTCGTTCACGCCATGTTCACGCTTTCCGATTTCGATTTTAATCTGCCGCCCGAGCTGATCGCGCAGAGCGCGCTCGCCGAGCGCAGCGCGAGCCGCCTGCTCGAGGTGGACAACCGCGCCACGCCCGCCACGCTGATCGACCGGCGTTTCTCCGAACTGCCCGATCTGATCGCGCCGGGCGATCTTTTGGTGTTCAACGATACCAAAGTCCTGAAGGCGCGCTTCTTCGGCCAGAAGGCCAGCGGCGGGCGCGTCGAGGTGCTGGTCGAGCGTCTGACCGGCGCGACCACGGCGCTCGCGCAGATTCGCGCGAGCAAGAGCCCGGGTGAAGGCACCACGATCCGCCTCGCCGATGCATTCGATGTGACCGTCGGCGAACGCATCGAGCCGTTCTACACGCTGCACTTTCCGGCCGAATGCCTGACGCTCATCGAGCAATACGGGCGCTTGCCGCTGCCGCCGTATATCGAGCACGACGCCGACGCCTACGACGAAACGCGCTATCAGACGGTGTATGCGGCGAATCCGGGCGCGGTGGCCGCACCGACTGCCGGCCTGCATTTCGACGACGCGCTTTTCGCCGAGCTCGATGCACGCGGCGTCGAGCGCGCGACGTTGACGCTGCACGTCGGCGCGGGCACGTTCCAGCCGGTGCGCGTGGAGAACATCGCCGAGCACAAGATGCACAGCGAGTGGTACGACCTGCCGCAATCGCTCGTCGATCGCATCGCGGCGGTGAAGGCGCGCGGCAATAGCGTCATCGCCGTCGGCACGACGTCGATGCGCGCGCTCGAAGCCGCCGCGCGCGATGCGGCCCAAGCCGACCGGCCGCTCGCGGCGACGCAGGCCGAAACCGATATCTTCATCACGCCGGGCTACGGATTTCGCGTCGTCGACCGGCTGGTGACGAACTTCCATCTGCCGAAATCGACGCTGCTGATGCTCGTGTCCGCGTTCGCCGGCATGGAAACGATCCGCGATGCGTACAGGCACGCGATCGAGGAAAAGTACCGTTTCTTCAGTTACGGCGACGCCATGCTGCTGACGCGCCGCGACTAGATTTTTAACCAATGCGCTGGACTGTTTTCCAGTGGCAGGAATTCAAATGACCGCAACCCATACCCCGCCCGAGAACGGGCTCAAGTTCGAATTGCTGACGACCGACGGCCAGGCGCGCCGCGGCCGTCTCACGCTCAATCACGGCGTCGTCGAGACGCCGATCTTCATGCCGGTCGGCACCTACGGCACCGTCAAAGCGATCCAGCCGCGCGAACTCGAAGAGATTCGCGCGCAGATCATCCTCGGCAACACGTTCCACCTGTGGCTGCGTCCGGGGCTGGAGGTGATCGGCGCGCACGGCGGCTTGCACAAGTTCATGGGCTGGAACCGGCCGATTCTGACCGATTCGGGCGGCTTCCAGGTCTTTTCGCTCGGCGAACTGCGCAAGATCACGGAGGAAGGCGTCACGTTCGCGTCGCCGATCAACGGTGACAAGCTCTTCCTGTCGCCCGAAGTGTCGATGCAGATTCAAAAGGTGCTGAACTCCGACATCGTTATGCAGTTCGACGAATGCACGCCCTACTCGACCAACGGCATTCCGACTTCGCACAAGGACGCCGCGGATTCGATGCGCATGTCGATGCGCTGGGCGAAGCGCTCCATCGACGAATTCAGCAAGCTCGGCAACCCGAACGCGCTCTTCGGCATCGTGCAGGGCGGCATGTTCGAAGACCTGCGCGACGAATCGCTCGCCGGTCTTTCCGACATCGGTTTTCATGGCCTCGCGATCGGCGGGCTGTCGGTCGGCGAGCCGAAGGAAGACATGATGCGCGTGCTGAATCACATCGGTCCGAAGCTGCCGGCGGACAAGCCGCATTACCTGATGGGCGTCGGCACGCCGGAGGATCTCGTCGCGGGCGTCGCGGCGGGCGTCGACATGTTCGACTGCGTGATGCCGACGCGCAACGCGCGCAACGGCTGGCTCTTCACGCGCTTCGGCGATCTCAAGATCAAGAACGCGACGCACAAGAACTCGATGAAGCCGCTCGACGAAAGCTGCGGCTGCTACACGTGCCGGAATTTCACGCGCGGCTATCTGCATCATCTGCATCGCGTCGGCGAGATTCTCGGCGCGCAACTGAACACGATTCACAACCTGCACTACTACCTGGAGCTGATCGGCGAAGTGCGGGAATCGATCGAAAATCACACGTTCGAAGCGTTCCGCAAGACCTTTGCGGAGAATCGCGCGCGCGGAGTCGATTAAGCCAGGTCTTGAAACGGCGCGGCAAGTATTACAATCGCCTTTCTACCGCTTGCGGGAAATGCCGCGAAAGTCCGGGAAAGCGCGTCGTAACGGCTTGATGTCAAAGCGCATTCCCGGAGTGTCGCGGCATACGCGAGTGGTAGAATACCGGGCTAATTTCCATTCGAGTTTTTCGAACGTATTTGTGACGTTTTAACGGAGAGACCAACGTGTCGTTCATTTCCAATGCTTATGCACAAGGCCTTACCGCGGGTGGCGCGGAATCGAGCCTGATGAGCTTCCTGCCGCTGATCCTGATGTTCGCGGTGCTGTACTTCATCATGATCCGTCCGCAGATGAAGCGTCAGAAGGAGCATCGCAACATGCTCTCCGCCATGGCCAAGGGCGATGAAGTGGTGACGAACGGCGGCATCGTCGGCAAGGTCACGAAGGTCACGGATGCATACGTGGGCGTCGAAATCGCCGAAGGCACGGAAATCACCATCCAGAAGGCTGCCGTGACGACCATTCTCCCGAAGGGCACGATCAAGTCGCTGTAAGGCCACTCGTTCCACCGCGTCCGGCGCGGCCTCGCTCACCGAGCCGTCCGAGTCTTCACGACCGGCTCATCGCGCATAACGCCGGACGCCCTCTCCTCCGAAGCCAACTTTCCGGTCGGCCATTCCCATGAATCGTTATCCCCTCTGGAAGTATGTCGTGATGCTGGTGGCGCTCGTCATCGGTCTCGTGTACACGCTCCCCAACTTCTTCGGCGAGGCGCCCGCAGTTCAGGTGTCGAGCGGCAAGGCGACGGTCAAGCTCGATTCCTCGACGCTTGCGAACGTCGAAGCCGCGCTCGCCGCGAGCAACATCAAGGCCGACGAAGTCACCTTCGATAACTCGCAGCTGAACGCGAACATCCGCGTGCGCCTGAAAGACACCGACACGCAGTTGCACGTGAAGGATCTTCTCTCGAAGGCGCTGAACGCCGATCCGACCGATCCGCAGTACATCGTCGCGCTGAATCTGCAGAGCGCCTCGCCGCGCTGGCTGACGGCGCTGCATGCGCTGCCGATGTACCTCGGTCTCGATCTGCGCGGCGGCGTGCACTTCCTGCTGCAGGTCGACATGGCCGGCGCGCTCAACAAAAAGCTCGATTCCGATGCCGCCGACGCGCGCACCTATCTGCGCGACCGCAATATCCGCGATGGCGGCGTGAACCGCGTCGGGCAATCAGTGGTCGTGAACTTCTCGGATCAGGCGAGCGCGGACAGCGCGCGCACGCAGCTCCAGACGGGCGTGTCCGAACTGCAATGGACGACGCGCCAGGGCGGCGACGGTTTCCAGGTGGTCGGCACGTTCTCGCCGGACGCGCAGAAGATCGTCGAAGACAGCGCGCTCAAGCAGAACATCACGACGCTGCATAACCGCGTGAACGAACTCGGCGTCGCGGAGCCGGTGATCCAGCAGCAGGGCTCGGACCGCATCGTGGTCGAGCTGCCGGGCGTGCAGGACACCGCGAAGGCGAAGGACATCATCGGCCGCACGGCGACGCTCGAAGCGCGCCTGGCCGATCCGGTCAACACCTACATCGGCCCGAACGACGCGGTTCCGCCCGGCGACGAAGCGTTCAAGCAGGGCGACCGCCTCGTGCTCTTGCGCAAGCAGGTGATCTTCACCGGCGACCGCATCATCGACGCTTCGGCGGGCTTCGACGAGCATCAGCGCCCGTCGGTCAATATCCGTCTGGACTCGGCCGGCGGCCGCGCGGTGTCGGCGGTGTCGCGCGACAACATCGGCAAGCCGATGGCCATGGTCCTGTTCGAAAAGGGCAAGGGCGAAGTGCTGACGGTCGCGACGATCCAGTCCGAACTCGGCGACCGCTTCTCGATCACCGGCCAGCCGACCCCGCAAGCCGCCACCGATCTCGCGCTGCTGCTGCGCGCCGGTTCGCTCGCGGCACCGATGGACATCATCGAGGAACGCACGGTCGGCCCGAGCCTCGGCGCGGACAACATCAAGAAGGGCTTCGATTCGGTGACCTACGGTTTCGCCGCGATCGCCATCTTCATGATCGCGTACTACCTGCTGTTCGGCGTCTTTTCGATGCTGGCGCTGTCGGTCAATCTGCTGTTGCTGGTCGCGGTGCTCTCGCTCCTGCAGGCGACGCTGACCTTGCCGGGCATCGCGGCTATCGCGCTCGCGCTCGGTATGGCGATCGACGCGAACGTGCTGATCAACGAACGTATCCGCGAGGAACTGCGTAACGGCGCGCCGCCGCAGACCGCGATTCAGGAAGGCTTCAAACACGCCTGGGCGACGATTCTCGACTCGAACGTCACCACGCTGATCGCCGGTCTCGCGCTGCTCGCGTTCGGTTCGGGTCCGGTGCGCGGCTTCGCGGTCGTGCACTGTATCGGCATTCTTACGTCGATGTTCTCGGCGGTGTTCTTCTCGCGCGGGCTCGTGAACCTGTGGTACGGCGGCAAGAAGAAGCTGAAGTCGCTCGCGATCGGTCAGGTGTGGCGTCCGGAAGGCGCGAACGCCGAAGCGGCCGCGGCGGCCTATCTCGCGGCACAGCGCGGCGACGAATCGCCTGTCGACGAAATCGTGAAGACCGCGAAGGGCAAGACGAAGACGGCAGTGGCCGCGCCGCGCCCGGCGCCTCAGGCGCAAGCGCGCTCGGGCAAGCCGACGGTGCGCCGTCGTTCGGGCCCCGGCATCGATCAACAGAAACCGGGCGAGTCCCGCTGATTCCGCTGAGTCCGGAGAGATAGACAATGGAATTCTTCCGTATTCGCCGCGACTTGCCGTTCATGGAACGCGCGTTGATCTTCAACGTGATTTCGTTCGTGACGTTTCTCGTGGCCGTATTTTTCCTCATGCATCGCGGCCTGCACCTGTCGGTGGAGTTCACCGGCGGCACGGTCGTCGAAGTGCAGTATCCGCAAGCCGCGCAGCTCGAACCGGTGCGCGCGTCGATGTCGAGGCTCGGCTACCCCGACGCGCAAGTGCAGAACTTCGGCACGTCGCAGGATGTGCTGATTCGTCTGCCGCTCAAGCAGGGCCTGACGTCCGCGCAGCAGAGCGACCAGGTGATGACCGCGCTCAAGACCGACAACGCCGAAGTGAAGCTGCAGCGCGTCGAGTTCGTCGGTCCGCAGGTCGGCAAGGAACTCGTGACGAACGGCCTGCTCGCGCTCGCGTGCGTGGTGATCGGCATCGTGATCTATCTGTCGTTCCGCTTCGAATGGAAGTACGCGGTGGCGGGCATCATCGCCAACTTGCACGACGTGGTGATCATTCTCGGCTTCTTCGCCTACTTCCAGTGGGAGTTCTCGCTGTCCGTGCTGGCGGCGATTCTCGCGGTGCTCGGCTATTCGGTGAACGAGTCGGTGGTTATCTTCGACCGGATTCGCGAAACCTTCCGCAAGCAGCGCAAGATGACGGTGCGGGAAGTGATCGACCACGCGATCACGAGCACGATGTCGCGAACCATCATCACCCACGGCTGTACGGAAATGATGGTGCTGTCGATGTTCTTCTTCGGCGGCCCGACGCTGCATTACTTCGCGCTGGCGCTGACCGTCGGTATTCTGTTCGGTATCTATTCGTCGGTGTTCGTCGCGGCGGCACTCGCGATGTGGTTCGGCGTGAAGCGCGAGGATCTCGTGAAGGACAAGAAGGACAAGTTCGATCCGAACGACCCGAACGCGGGCGCGCAGGTTTGAGGCGCACGCACTTCGCAGGGGCGTAAAAAAACGGCCGGTCTTCGCAGACCGGCCGCTTTGCATTGAGGCGTCGAACTTACTGCTTCACGCCTTCGGCCTGAATATGCAGCACCGTCTTCAGGCTGAAGCCGTACGACTTGCCGTAGTCCATTCCGAAGTCGCCGCGATCGAAGGTGGTCGTCGCTTCCACGCCGCACACTTCCTTCTTCATCATCGGATTCACGAAGCACTTGAAGCTCTCGACCTTCAGGTTGATCGGCTTCGTCACGCCGTGCATCGTCAGCGTGCCGATGACTTCCGAGGGCTGGTCGCCGTCGAACTTGATCGACGTGCCCTTGTACTCGGCCGTCGGATACTTCGCGACATCGAAGAACTCGGCTTTTTGCAGATGCTCGTCCAGCTTCGGATTGCCCGTGTTGACCGACGACAGGTCGATCGTCACGTTCACCGTGCCGGTCTTCGCCGCGCGATCCAGCGTGACTTCGCCGCTGCTCTTGTTGAACTTGCCGCGCCACGTCGACACGCCGCCGAAGTGATCGGCTTCGAAGCTCGGATACGTGTGATTCGGGTCGAGCTTGTACGTGTCGGCAGCCATCGCGCCGAACGACAGACCCAGTGCAACCGCGCCCGCGGCGATGATCGAAAGCTTTTTCAAGTTCTTCTCCTGACTAACTAGGTACGCTGAATATGCGTGTGTGACAAAACCGCCGCTCACTTCTTCGCGGCAACGATGTGAAACTTGATGACGACGTCGTCCGCGACGATCGACGTGTCTTTCCATTCGCCCGTCCCGACATCGAACTGGGTGCGCTTGATCGGCAGCGCGCCGTCGAAGGTTTCCGTCGCGCCCTGCTGCGTGACCGTCACCGGAACCGTGACCGTCTGCGACTTGCCCTTGATCGTGATCTTGCCGGTCACGTTGTACTTGTTGCCGCCGGCCGGCGCGATCGCGCTGGAGACGAAGGTCGCCGTCGGAAACTTGGCGGCATCGAACCATTCCGCGCCGCGGACCTGCTTGTTGTAGTCGTCGTCGCCGAGGTCGTAGCTGCCGGTGTCGATCGTGATGTTCGCCGTGCCCGCGGTCGGCTTCGCCGGGTCGAAGGCGATCTGCGCGCTGAACTTGTTGAACTTGCCGTCGGTGGGGACGTTCATCTGCTTCGAGGTGGCGATCACCGTGCTCTTGCTTGCATCCACCTGCGCCTGTGCGCCGGCGACCAAAGCAAGCGAAGCCGCCGTAGCCAGCATCCAACGATTGAGTTTCACTTTCATGTGTGCCCTATTCAAACGGTCCGATCGAACAAACCGGTATTGGAAATCATTATTGAGTTTTCCGTAAAACATGACAACCGATTCGATGCTGGCGCGTTATATCTCTGACGGATTGATCGGAGATGCGCGCCATGGCAACGAAGCCGTTGGACGAGGCAACGAAGAAGCGTTTGCGGGCCGCCCGGATGCTTTTGGCGGGCAAAGGTCCGGCAGAGGTGGCACTTGCCGTGGGGGTAGCCCGACAGACGGTGTACACATGGAAGCGGTTACTCGATGAAGGCGGAATCGATGCGCTGCGTGCGGTGCCGGGTCGAGGTCGTCCAGCGCGGCTTGATGCGCAGCAATTGGCGCAGCTACGGCAGGTATTGCTACAGAAGCCGACCGAACACGGCTTTGGCACCGAGCTATGGACGCTCAAGCGCGTGGGCGTGCTCATCAAGCGCATGTATGGGGTCGAGTTCGGACACACGCAAATCTGGCGCATTCTCGGGACGCTTGGTTTCAGCGCACAGAAGCCTGAGCGGCGCGCAATCGAGCGCGATGAAGAAGCGGTGCGCCACTGGAAGCGGCACACCTGGCCCGCGCTTAAAAAAAAGCCAAGCGCGAAGGCCGATTGATTGTCTTTATCGACGAGACCGGCATCAGCGAGCGCCCCACACGGGTGCGCACCTGGGCGCCGAAGGGGCAAACGCCAGTTATCCAGTTTCATTTCAACTGGCACCACGTGTCGGCGATCGCGGGCCTCAGTCGCACGAACTACCTGTTTCGGTTGTACGAAGGTAGCGTAAAGAAGGAACAGGTGGTCGAGTTTCTCAAGGCGCTCAAAGCCCATCTGAAGCAGCCGCTGCTTATCATCTGGGATGGTGCCAGGCCTCACCATGCCGCGATTGTCCGCCAATACCTGGATTCGCTCGACGGCCTTATTCAGATCACCTTTCTGCCACCGTATTGCCCGGAACTCAATCCCGTCGAGTACCTGTGGGCATGGCTCAAGCGTCATGCGATTGCGAACTTCTGCCCCGACAATCTCAACGAGTTGCACACCGTTGCTCGCAACAAACTCAAAAGCGCTCAGCACCGACCTTCGATCATCGCCGCGTGCTGGATTCAGGCAACGTTGTGGTGATGTCATGATTTATGAAAACGTCAATAGAACGCGATAACAATCAGCCGCCGGGAAACGCCCTGCCAACGGCGAAGAAACAATGCGATGCGCTTACTTGAGGAACGGCAGCATGCGAGCGAGCAAGCCGTCGCGATCGACGAAATGGTGCTTCAGCGCAGCGAGCACGTGCATCACGACGAAGAACAGCAACGTGTAGTTCAGCGCGACATGCACGATGCGCAGCGTCGCCTTCAGCGCCTTGTCCGGACCGATGATCGTCGGCAGCGGCAGCACGCCGAGATACACCACCTGAATGCCGGCCGCCGAGCTGTAGAGATATCCCGACGCGGGAATGACGAGCATCAGCAGGTAGAGCAGAAAATGCGCGAGATTCGCCGCGTTGTGCTGCCAGCGCGGCATGCCGTCGGGCATCGGCGGCGCTTGATGCGTCGCGCGCCAGATGAGGCGCAGAAGCGCGAGCGCGAACACCGTCACGCCGATCCACTTGTGCCACGAGAAGTATTTGAGCTTCGTCGGCGTGAACCCCGGGATGTCGGTCATGATCCAGCCGAGCCAAAAGCCGCACACGATCAACAACGCGATCAGCCAATGCAGCCCGATCGCCGTGGCGCTGTAGCGTTGCGCCGGCGGCGTCGCCGCGATGCGAGCGGTGCTTTCCATTTTCCTTTCACCTCATATGTTCGATGTTGCCCTGCCCCGTCGCCAGCCGACGACAGGTGTTCAAGGCCGCCATGCTACATCAACGATAACGAATTGCCAGCGCGCGCGAAAAAGCCCGCACCGAACCCGCAAAGCCAGTCCCGGCGCGGCTTTGCGGGCAATCGAACCATGTTGCGGAGCCTTCGGGTGCCGCGCATGCAACGAACTATTCCACGCGTGCAACGGTCGATGAAGGCGCGAACAAGCGGCGCGATCCGCGCTTGATTCCGGCATCAATGTATTAACGAGCGGAGTGGCGATTTCATTCCGCGCGCACGAAGCATCCCGCCACATCCGTCAGCGACTCGCCATTTGATACCATGCTGTTACTTTTTGTGCTGGCCCACGGCTTGCTAAGCTCCGTCGGAGCCGGCCTTCGCGGCGCCCGACCACTATGCTCGACAAGTCTCGGGCCTCGACCATGAACGCGAACGAACCGGATGACCTCATCGCGTGTCACGAATGCGACGCGCTCTTCCATAAACGTGCGCTGCCTCAGCGCACTTCGGCGAAATGTCCGCGATGCGGATCGCTGCTCTATCGCAGCATCTCGTCGAACCTCGACAAAATCTGCGCGATGACGCTCGCGGCGCTCGTCACGTTCGTGATCGCGCAGGGCTTTCCCATCGTCGAGCTGGACGCGAACGGCCTCACGTCACAGACCACGCTCATCGGCGCGATCGTCGCGCTGTGGAACGAGCAGATGGAGCTGATGGCGGTGCTCGTCTTCTGCTCGACCATTCTGTTTCCGTTGTGCGAACTGCTCGCGCTGCTTTATGTGCTGCTGCCGCTGCGCTCGGGCTACGTTCCGCCGGGCTTTAATGCGCTCCTGCGCGGCATTCAGTTCGTGCGTCCGTGGGGCATGATCGAAGTCTTCATGCTCGGCGTGCTCGTCACGCTCGTGAAGATGGTCAGCATCGCGCGCGTGATTCCCGAAGCGGCGCTCTTCGCGTTCGGCGCGCTGACGCTCATGTTCGCGGTCGTCGTGAGTTTCGATCCGCGCGCGCTCTGGGACATCGCGACCGAACTCGGCCGGCGCGACGCGACACAGCGCGCGAACGGCCGCAAGCGCATCCCCTCTGAAGCGAGGCAGAAATCGTGAACGATCCGATCGATCCGGCCGATCCGGCCACCGGCGAGCAAGCCAGCGAGACGTACTACACCACGGCGTCGCGCGCGAACGTCGTGTCGTGTCATGCCTGCGGGCTCGTGCAGCCGCTTGCGCGCACCGTCGAGAAGCAACGCTGCAAGCGCTGCGACGCGGTGGTGCACCGGCGCCATCCCGACAGCATCGCGCGCACCTGGGCGCTGCTCATCAGCGCGGCGATCCTTTATATCCCGGCGAATCTCTTTCCGATCATGCACACGTCGTCGATTCTCGGCTCCGAGGACGACACCATCATGAGCGGCGTCGCGCTCTTCTGGAACGACGGCGACTATCCGCTCGCCGCGGTGATTTTCGTCGCCAGCATTCTCGTTCCGATGCTGAAGCTCGCCACGCTCGGCTTTCTCACCATCAGCGTGCAGCGGCGCTCCATCTGGCGGCCGCGTCAGCGCACGACGCTGTTTCGCATCGTCGAAGGCATCGGCCGCTGGTCGATGCTCGATGTCTTCGTGATCACGCTCACCATCGCGCTCGTGCGCTTCAAGTCGCTCGCGGTCATCACGCCGGGGCCGGGCGCGCTCGCGTTCGCATCGGTCGTCGTACTGACGATGATCGCGTCCATGCAATTCGACCCGCGCCTCATGTGGGACAACATCGAACCGTCAGGAAAGAAATATGACTAGTGCCCAAGGTCCGAACGACCCGAAGCAGCCGGCGCCGCCGTCAGACAACCCCGGCGACGGCAACAAAGGCAAAGGCGGCGGCCTGCCGCCGAATCTGCCCGATCCCGTGATCGAGCCGCGCAGCCGCTGGCTGCCCTCGCTGGTGTGGGTCATTCCGCTCGTCGCGGCGCTGATCGGCGTGATTCTCGTCGTGAAGACGGTGTCGAGCCGCGGACCGACCGTGACCATCAGCTTCGTGAGCGCGGAAGGCCTCGAACCGGGCAAGACGAAGGTGAAGTTCAAGGACGTCGATATCGGCACGGTCAAGACCATCACGTTGTCGAAGGATCATTCGCGCGTGCTCGTCGACGTTCAGCTCACCAAGGAAGCCACCGATTTCGCCGTGAAGGACACGCGCTTCTGGGTCGTGCGCCCGCGCGTCGCGGCAAGCGGCGTGACCGGTCTGTCGACGCTCCTGTCGGGTGCGTACATCGGCGTCGATGCGGGCAAGTCCACCGACGACCAGACTTACTTCATCGGGCTGGAGACACCGCCCGCCGTCACCGGCGACCAGAAGGGGCACACGTTCACGCTGCACGGCGAGTCGCTAGGCTCGCTCGACATCGGCTCGCCGGTCTATTACCGGCGCGTGCAGGTCGGGCAGGTCGTCGCGTTCTCGCTCGACAAGGACGGCACCGGCGTCACGCTGCAGGTGTTCGTCACCTCGCCCTACGATCAATACGTCGGCAGCAACGCGCGCTGGTGGCATGCGAGCGGTGTCGATCTGCGGCTCGATTCGAGCGGCTTCACGCTCAACACGCAATCGCTCGCGACGGTCGTGCTGGGCGGCATCGCGTTCCAGACGCCGCCGAACCAGCAGTCCGGACCACAGGCGCAGAACAACACCACGTTCCGCCTCGCCGGCGATCAGGCCGACGCGATGCGCGACCCCGATGGCCAGCCGGTGCATGTCGTGATGAACTTCAATCAGTCGCTGCGCGGGTTGTCGGTCGGCGCGCCGGTCGATTTCCGCGGCATCGTGCTCGGGCAGGTCACGGGTATCGGCGTGCAATACGATCCGAAATCGCACGCGTTCATGATGCCGGTCACGATCGATCTCTATCCCGATCGTCTCGGCAGACGCGCGAAGCAGGCGCTGCCGGAGCAAGGTACGACGGCGAGTCAGGACATGCTGCAACTGCTCGTGAAGCGCGGTCTGCGCGGACAGTTGCGCACCGGCAACCTGCTGACGAGCCAGTTGTATATCGCGCTCGACTTCTTCCCGAAGGCGCCGCCCGCGAAGGTCAATGTCGCCAATGATCCGCTCGAACTGCCGACCGTGCCGAACACGCTCGACGAACTGCAACTGCAGATCGCCGATATCGCGCGCAAGATCGACAAGATTCCGTTCGACGAAATCGGCACCAACCTGAACGGATCGCTGAAGAACGCGAACGCGCTCTTCGACAAGCTCGACAAGGAAGTCATGCCGGAAATGCGCGACACGCTCACGCAGGCGAAGAAGACCTTCGGCCAGGCGCAGTCGACGCTGCAATCGGACTCGCCGCTTCAGTCGGACGTGCATCAGGCGCTGCAGGAACTCACGCGCACGCTGCAATCGCTCAACTCGCTCGCGGATTATCTGGAACGCCATCCGGAATCGCTCTTGCGCGGAAAATCGGGAGACAAACCATGAAGTTCGGCTCGTTGATATTGACCCTGAGCGCATCGGCGATGCTCACCGCCTGCGCTTCGCCGGCGAGCCGTTTCTACACGCTCGGCGGCGGCGATGCACGTCCCGTGCCGTCCACGCAGGCGTCGTTCTATTTCGAGCTCGCGCCCGTCGACGTGCCGCAGCAGGTCACGAAGAATCAGTTGGTGGTGCAGACGAGTCCCGCGCAGGTTCGCGTGCTCGAAGATGAGCGCTGGGCGTCGCTGCCCGGCGACGAAGTGCGGCGCGCGCTGTCCGCCGATCTCACGCAGCAGCTCGGCGCGATCGACGTTTATGGCACGCCGCATCCGGAATCGGTGCCGGTGTATCGCGTGAAGGTGAACGTGCGGCGCTTCGAATCCTGGCCCGGCTCGCAGGCTGTGATCGATGCCGTGTGGAGCGTGCGCGCCGCCGGATCGGATACGGTGCTGACATGCCGGACCGTCGCGCAGGAACGCGTGGACGCGGGTTACGACGCGCTCGTCGAAGGTCATCGCAAGGCGGTCGATACGCTCGCCTCCGCGATCTCCGCGGGCGTGCGCAGCCTGAGCGCGCTTCCCTCGACGACGAGCGCGCCGGTCGCGTCCGCGAAGGGCAAGAACAGCGCGAACGCGAAGCCCGCAGCCGCGCCGGTTCTGCCGTGTCCGTCCACGAACGGCGCGACAACTGCCAGCGCGCAATGATCCACGCCGCGCCGGGCGCGCCTCATGTTGTCGGCAGACGACATCGGCGACGCAAGCCATCTCTAATTTGCCGATGGTTCGTGCGCGCCCGGTTAAGATCGTCGTCGCCCGCATTCCGAATCAAACGTGAAAATTAGATGATGAAACTGATCGGTTCGCATCCCAGCCCGTTCGTCCGCAAAGTGCGGATCGTCATGGCGGAAAAGAAGATCGATTGCGAACTGGTGCTCGAAGACGTCTGGGCATCCGATTCGAAGATCCACGACTACAACCCGCTCGGCAAAGTGCCGTGCCTCATTCTTGACGACGGCGAAGCGGTGTTCGATTCGCGCGTGATCTGCGAGTACGTGGACACGCTTACGCCTGTCGGCAAGCTGCTGCCGCAGGAGCGCCGCGAGCGCACCGAAGTGCGTTGCTGGGAAGCGCTCGCCGACGGCATGCTCGATGCCGCCGTGCTGATCCGTCTCGAAGGCGTCTTGCGCGAAGAAGCGCACCGCAGCGAAAAATGGACGACGCGCCAGCGTCACAAGATCGAGGACGGCCTGCGCGCGATGGCGCGCGGTCTCGGCTCGAAGCAGTGGTGCTCGGCGAACCGCTTCACGCTCGCGGATATCGCGTGCGGCTGCACGCTCGGTTATCTCGACTTCCGCATGCCCGATCTGAACTGGCGGGACGCGCATCCGAATCTCGACAAGTACTACGCGCGTATCTCGCAGCGCCAGTCGTTCGTGGATACCGCGCCGGTCTGATCGGGAAGCCGGAGCGCTGGAATGCCTGCGATGCCTGCGATGCCTGCGGGGCGGAAACTTTTAAGCCGCATCTACTACTAGATAGATATTGAATTGCAATACGACTATTCAATGTCCGATGCAGGCGCTTTCTTCCCGAAACACCCGGCCTTTCGCCATATCGACGGACGAAAAGACGGTGCCGCTCGGGAAACTGTCTTGGCCCGTCAAAATCTATCTATTCAGCGATAGATAACCAACCGTGAATTCACCGGTTTCTCACAAGGTTATCCACAGCCTTATCTACCGCCGGAAGGCGTCGGCGATCTCTTCCAGCCGCGCGCGTGTCTGAAACAGGCGGCAGGCGAGCAGGCTTCCCTGAAATGCGGCGTACAAGGTGCGCGCCGCGGCCTCGGGTTTGCCACCGGCATCGAGCGTGTCCTGCGCTTCGCCCTCCGCAAGCACTTTCGCCAGCCAGTTTTCGTTCGCCTTGTAGAACGACTGCACGACGTGGCGGACCTTATCCGGCAGCGATTCGATGTCCGCCGCGAGCATGCCGCACAGGCAAATCTGATTGCCGCCGCCGATGATTCGCCCGAACAGCTTCGTGTACCGATCGAGCTTCTTGTCGGCGGGGGCGGAGCTGTCGATCGCGTAGATCGACGACATCACGTCCGCGCTGTATGCGTTCACGGCTTCGAGCGCGAGATCTTCCTTGGTCGGAAAGTAGTAGTGGATGCTGGAGGTTTTCACGCCGACCAGACCGGACAGGTCGCGATAGCTGAATCGGTTGTATCCGCGCGTCATCAGCAAGGTCTGGGCGTGATCCAAAAGCGCTTCGCGTACCGTGTTCTTGTCCATTTTGTCCGCTTGCCTCATTGCCCATGAAGTCGACGTGCGTAATTTATCTATCACTAGATAGACGGTCAAGCGCTTGTATCAAAAAGTTTTTATCAGAATGGCTTTTATCGAGCCGATGGAAACTAAAAAGCCCTGACCGAAGTCAGGGCTTTTCGTCCGATCGCTGCCGGCGATGCTAGCGCGCGGCGGAAAGCGCCGCTGTTTGCGTCGATTCCCGCCCCGCCGCCGCATGCTCGATGATGCCGCCGCCCAGACACACATCGCCCTGATAAAGCACGGCGGACTGTCCCGGCGTGACGGCCCATTGAGCGTCGTCGAAATGGAGAGCGAAGCGGCCGTCGTCCGCATGCGCAAAGCGGCACGCCGCGTCCTGCTGCCGATACCGTGTCTTGGCGCCGCACGCCGCGCCTTCTTCAGGCGCAAAGCCCGCGACCCAGCTCGTATTGCCCGCCACAAGCGTCGGCGACAGCAGCCACGGATGATCGTGGCCCTGCACCACGTAGAGCGTGTTCATCGTCATGTCCTTGCCGGCGACGAACCACGGCTCGCCGCTGCCGTCCTTTGCGCCGCCGATGCCGATGCCCTTGCGCTGCCCGAACGTATAGAACGCCAGCCCGATATGCTCGCCGACGACCTTGCCGTCGGGCGTCTTCATCGGACCGGGTTTGGTCGGCAGATAGCGGTTCAGGAATTCGCGGAACGGACGTTCTCCGATGAAGCAGATGCCGGTCGAATCCTTTTTCTTCGCGTTCGGCAAGCCGATTTGCGCGGCGATCTCGCGCACTTTCGTCTTCGGCATTTCGCCGAGCGGGAACAGCGTCTTCGACAGTTGCGCCTGATTCAGCCGATGCAGAAAGTACGACTGGTCCTTGGTCGAATCGGTGGCCTTGAGCAACTGGAAGAGCCCGTTCTGCTCGCGCACGCGCGCGTAATGGCCCGTCGCGATGGTTTCCGCGCCGAGCGACATCGCGTGATCGAGGAACGCCTTGAACTTGATTTCGGCGTTGCAGAGCACGTCCGGATTGGGCGTGCGGCCCGCCGAATACTCGCGCAGGAACTCCGCGAACACGCGGTCCTTGTACTCGGCGGCGAAGTTGACCGCCTCGACGTCGATGCCGATCAGATCCGCGACCGACACCACGTCGATCCAGTCCTGCCGGGTCGAGCAGTATTCGCCGTCGTCGTCGTCTTCCCAGTTCTTCATGAAAAGGCCGACGACATCGTAGCCCTGTTCCTTCAACAGCCATGCCGTCACGGACGAATCCACGCCGCCCGACATGCCCACTACCACTCTTCGCTTGCTCATAGGGATATCACGCCCGCACCACCGGCGCGACCGAATGCGTATGAATGAAATCGAGCGGCACGCGCCGCCCGGATAAATAATCGTCGACACACTTCATCACGAGCGCCGTCCGATGCCGCTCGACGGACGCACGCAACTCGTCGGCGGTAAGCCACATCGCGCGCACGATGCCTTTGTCGAGAGAACGACCGGTTTCTTCGCCCAACGATTTGCCGCAGAACGTGAACCGCAGATACGTGACGTCGCGGCCCGGTCGCGCGAAGTGCGTCATATACGCGCCGACGAGCGCCTCGGGCTCGAAGCGATGCGCCGTTTCTTCCAGCGTCTCGCGGATCACCGCTTCGACGAGCGTTTCGCCCGCTTCGAGGTGACCGGCCGGTTGGTTGATTCGCAGCCCTGCGGACGTGTGCTCTTCGATGACGAGAAATTTTCCGTCCCGCTCGACGATTGCCGCCACCGTAACGTGCGGGGCCCAAGTGTCTGATTTCATGGCGAGATATTTTACCGTCCCGGCGACGATCCCGCGCGTCCCGTTCTAGGGGTAAGCGCTGACGTGGGGCGGATGGAACAAGTGCCGGATCGGATCCTTGCGGGTGCAATCTTCGGTTACAGTTGCGATAGCCGTTAGTTCCAGCATTTGAAATAACTACTCAGCCTTAAGCCTTCCTAACCCTTCCCCGGGGCGAATAGGGCAACAAAGACAGGAGGATTTGAAGATGCACATCGGAGTGCCTGCTGAAACGCGGGCGAACGAGGCGCGCGTCGCCGCTACGCCCGAAACGGTCAAAAAGCTCGTCACGCAAGGACATCGCGTTTCTGTCCAGAGCGGTGCGGGCTTGCCGGCAAGCTATATCGACGATGCCTTCGCGCAAGCGGGCGCGGATCTCGTCGATGCGGCCACGGCCTTTTCCGCCGAAATCGTCCTCAAGGTGCAATCGCCGAGCGAAAGCGAACTGGCGATGCTCAAACCGGGCGCCGTGCTCATCGGTATGCTCGATCCCTTCAACACTGAAAACACCGCGCGGCTCGCGTCGTCGGGCGTCACCGCGTTCGCGCTCGAAGCCGCGCCCCGCACCACGCGCGCACAGAGTCTCGACGTGCTCTCGTCGCAGGCGAACATCGCCGGGTACAAGGCCGTGCTGATCGCCTGCCAGTATTACCAGCGCTTCATGCCGATGCTGATGACCGCAGCCGGTACCGTCAAGGCGGCGCGCGTGCTGGTGCTCGGCGCGGGCGTCGCGGGGTTGCAGGCGATCGCCACCGCCAAGCGTCTCGGCGCGGTCGTCGAAGCATCCGACGTGCGTCCGGCCGTGCGAGAGCAGATCGAATCGCTCGGCGGGAAATTCGTCGACGTGCCCTTCGAAACCGATGAAGAACGCGAGGCTGCGGTCGGCGTCGGCGGTTATGCGCGTCCGATGCCGCCAAGCTGGCTCGCGCGGCAGGCAGCGCAGGTGCACGAACGTGCGAAGGCGGCGGATATCGTCATCTCGACGGCGCTGATTCCCGGCCGTCCCGCCCCGACGCTCATCTCGATCGAAACGGTCAAGCACATGAAGCCGGGTTCCGTGATCGTCGATCTCGCCGCCGGACGCGGACCCGAGTTCGAGGGACGGAAAGGCGGCAACTGCCCGCTCACCGAAGTCGATCAGGTGGTGATGAAGCACGGCGTGCATATCGTCGGCCACACGAATCTCGCTTCGATGGTCGGCGCCGATGCTTCCGCGCTCTACGCCCGCAATCTTCTGGACTTCCTGAAGCTCATCATCACCAAGGAAGGCACGCTCAACATCGACCTCGCGGACGACATCGTCGCGGCCACGCTCCAGTGCCGCGATGGGCAAGTCACGCGTGCGGCCGCTTAACGCCGATACGGAGACGCACATGGATGTCATCAATCACACGGTGATCAACCTCATCATCTTCGTGCTGGCCATTTACGTCGGCTATCACGTCGTGTGGAACGTCACGCCTGCGCTGCATACGCCGCTGATGGCCGTGACCAACGCGATTTCGGCGATCGTCATCGTCGGCGCGATGCTCGCGGTCGGCCTCACGGTCGGTGTCGCGGGCAAGTTCTTCGGCACGCTCGCCGTGCTGCTTGCGGCGGTGAACGTGTTCGGCGGCTTTCTCGTCACACGGCGAATGCTCGAGATGTTCAAGAAGAAAGAGCCGAAGAAGCTTGCGGTCAAGGAGGGCGCGTAAATGAGCCTCAACGTCGTCACCCTTCTGTATCTCGTCGCCTCGGTGTGTTTCATCCAGGCGCTCAAGGGCTTGTCCAATCCGAAGACCGCGCGTATCGGCAACACGTTCGGCATGGCGGGCATGGCAATCGCCATTCTCACCACGCTCGCGCTGATCGTTAAGCAGGCCGCGTATCTCGAAGCGAATCTGGCGCTCGGGTTGTCACTGCTGTTCGTCGCGCTGATCGTCGGCGGCGGTGCGGGCGCGTACATCGCGGCGAAAGTCGAGATGACGAAGATGCCCGAGCTCGTCGCGGCGATGCACTCGCTGATCGGTCTCGCGGCGGTGTGTATCGCGTATGGCGTGGTCGCCGAACCGGCCGCGTTCGGGCTCGCGCCGCTCGGTGAGCCGATTCCGTACGGCAATCGCGTCGAGTTGTTCATCGGCACGTTCGTCGGCGCGATCACGTTCTCGGGCTCGGTCATCGCGTTCGGGAAACTGTCGGGCAAGTACAAGTTCCGGCTGTTTCAGGGCGCGCCGGTCGTGTACTCGGGGCAGCATCTGATCAATCTGCTGCTCGCCATCGCGATGATCGGCTTCGGCGTGATCTTCATGCTCACCGAGTCGTGGCTGCCGTTCATCATCATGACGATCATCGCGTTCGCGCTGGGCGTGCTGATCATCATTCCGATCGGCGGCGCGGACATGCCGGTGGTCGTGTCGATGCTGAACTCGTACTCGGGCTGGGCGGCGGCGGGCATCGGCTTCTCGCTGAACAATCCGATGCTGATCATCGCGGGGTCGCTGGTGGGTTCGTCGGGCGCGATTCTGTCGTACATCATGTGCAAGGCGATGAACCGGTCGTTCTTCAACGTGATTCTCGGCGGCTTCGGCGGCGAGGCGGGCGGTGCTTCTGTGGGCGGCTCGACGGAGCAGCGTCCGGTCAAGTCCGGTTCCGCCGATGACGCCGCGTTCATGCTCGGCAACGCGGAAAGCGTGGTGATCGTGCCGGGCTACGGTCTTGCCGTGGCGCGCGCGCAGCATGCGCTGAAGGAGCTGACGGACAAGCTCGTGGAGAAAGGCATCGATGTGCGCTACGCGATTCATCCGGTCGCGGGGCGCATGCCGGGTCACATGAACGTGCTGCTGGCCGAAGCCGAAGTGCCGTACGAGATGGTGCACGAGATGGAGGACATCAACAGCGAGTTCGGTCAGACGGATGTGGTGCTTGTGCTTGGGGCGAACGATGTGGTGAACCCCGCCGCGAAGACCGATCCGAAATCCGTTATCGCCGGCATGCCGATTCTTGAAGCGTACAAGGCGCGGACGATCATCGTGAACAAGCGGTCGATGGCGGCGGGTTATGCCGGACTCGATAACGAACTGTTCTATATGGACAAGACGATGATGGTGTTCGGGGACGCGAAGAAGGTGGTAGAGGACATGATGAAGGCGGTGGAATAACCACCCGCCTGGTCCGACAGCCGCGCCCCGGTGGATTCCGGGCGCGGCTGCAAGGTCAAAGGCTTGTACTTATTCTGCTGCCCGCCAGTGATCGGGATTGCCCTTGTCCGTTTTTCTCACACGCGCGACCAAAGGTTTATGGCCATTGGCTCGCGCGGCCTTTATCGCTTCCGCTTGCGTCCTGTAGTCCACGGTGGTCAGTCGTAGCGTGGCTGAGAGTTCGAGTGCGTAGCCTTCGATTGCTCCCTCGCGATGCTTCGGAAGTGGTTCAACGTACACGTTCGGCATGGAATCTCCTTTGATTGGCGGGTTTCGCCAAATCAAACTCTGGAGATCTAGCCGACGTAGCAACAGACGAACTTTCCGAATTCGGCAGGACGGAAACGACCGGCCGACGGTTCGCATTCGTCGCCATCGCAAAAGCGCCGGTTAGTTTGCATAGAGCGACGACGTCCGGGCCCAGTGAAGCACGCGCGTACAATACCGCCTTTAAACGTCCCTCAAAGCAGCTCATGTCCTCCCCACTCTTCGACTGGTTTGTCCCCTGCCCGCGCGGTCTCGAAGCGCCGCTCGCCGCCGAGCTTTCGGAGATCGGAGAGCGTCA
Organism: Caballeronia sp. S22; assembly: GCF_964261745.1. Taxonomy (NCBI): domain Bacteria; kingdom Pseudomonadati; phylum Pseudomonadota; class Betaproteobacteria; order Burkholderiales; family Burkholderiaceae; genus Caballeronia; species Caballeronia sp. S22. The sequence goes on from NZ_OZ180035.1 coordinate 2,893,445, forward strand.
TGTGGCGAACGCGCCGCTGTCGGGCGGCGGATCGCTGATCGTCGGCGCGCAAGTGCCCGGCGGCGTTCACTTCCGGGGCGGCTGGGTCGCGGGCATGGCGGCGAACCTGCATTCGCGCATCGCGAGCCGCGTGCTCCTGAAAGTCGCGCAAGGCCCGTATCGCAGCGAGCAGGACATCTATGAACTCACGCATCGCCAACGCTGGGAGCAATGGTTCACGCCCAGCCAGACGATGCGCGTCGATCTCACCGCAATCAAATCGCCGGTGAAGAGCCTCGAATTCACGACGCTGCGCGTGAAAGACGCGGTTTGCGACCGCCTGCGCGACGTCGCCGGCGCGCGTCCGAGCATCGATACCGCGCAGCCCGACGTCCGCGTGTTCGCGTTCCTCACGGTGAACGAGTGCACGCTCTATCTCGACACCTCCGGCGAACCGCTCTTCAAGCGCGGCTGGCGTCTGGACAAAGGCGCCGCGCCGCTACGCGAAAATCTTGCGGCCGGCATCCTGCGCCTCACCGGCTGGACGCCCGGCACGCCGCTTTTCGATCCGATGTGCGGCAGCGGCACCTTCCTCGCCGAAGCGGCGCAAACCGCGCTCAACATCGCGCCGGGCAACGACCGGCGCTTCGGCTTCGAAAAGCTGAAGCCGTTTCATCCGGGCATGTGGCAGAAGCTCAAGACGGCCGCTCTCGAACAACGCCGTGCCGCCCGCGCCACGCAAGCCGAGCTGAGCATCTTCGGCAGCGACATTTCCGGCGACATGCTCGAAAAGGCGCGCGCGAACCTGGGCCGCGCGGGCATCACCGATTTGTCGCTCAAGCAGATCGACGCCCGCAACATGGTCCCGCCCACCGACGCGCCGGGCATCCTCCTCGCGAATCCGCCGTACGGCGAACGGATCGAAGTGCGCGGGCGCGGTCCGCGCGGCGAGATCCGCGATACGCCGCGCTCCCGCCGCGAAGACGACGATGCATTCGCGCGCGCGCAGCCCGATCCGGCCGACACGGAATTCTTCGTCTCGTTCGGCAACGCGCTGAAGCAGCGCTTCCCCGGCTGGCGGGCGTACGTGCTCACGTCCGACCGCAAGCTGCCGGGCCTGTTGCGGCTGCGTGAATCGACGAAGACGCCGCTTTTCAATGGCGCACTCGAATGCCGGCTGTTCCGCTTCGATCTGATCGCGGGCAGCGTGCGCAATCGTCCCGCCGGGGAATGAGTCGCGCCGCCGTCCGCGCCGCCTTCGAAACAAGTATGCGGCGGCGGCACGCGTGAAACCATTCGCCCGAATGGCATAGGCAGATTTACGGGCAACGCGGCGTCGTCCCGGATGCGTTTCGGCCTATGCCGAATGGCCGGATGCCGTGATCGCGAAGCCGGCGCTACAATCGGCGCATGAACTCACCGACCGAACTCGCCAGTCCCATCGCCGTCGATATTTACCGCGCGCGCCGCGAGCGCGTGCTCGCCGCGCTGCGTGCGCGAGGCGGCGGCGTCGCCATCGTGCCGACCGCGCCGGAAGTCATGCGCAATCGCGACACGGACTACCCTTTCCGTCACGACAGCTACTTCTACTATCTGACGGGCTTCAACGAACCCGAGGCGACGCTCGTCCTGAACGCGAGCGCGAAGGAAGGCGAGCCCGCATCGATCCTCTTCTGCCGCGAGAAAAACGCGGAACGCGAAACGTGGGAAGGCTTTCGCTTCGGCCCGGACGCCGCGCGCGATGCCTTCGGTTTCGACGCCGCGTTCCCCATCAACGCGCTCGACGAGGAAATGCCCCGTCTCATCGCCGACAAGCCCGCGCTGCACTACGCGCTAAGCACATCGGAGGAACTCGATGCGCAAGTGCGCGACTGGCTCGCCGCCGTGCGCGCGCAGAGCCGCAGCGGCGTGCGCGCGCCCGCCAGCGCGGAGCATTTGCTGCCGATTCTCGACGAGATGCGCCTCGTGAAAGACGCGCATGAAATCGCCATCATGCGCCGCGCGGCATCGATTTCGGCCGAAGCGCATCGCCGCGCGATGCGCGCATGCCGCCCCGGCATGCGCGAGTACGAGATCGAAGCCGAGCTGCTTTACACATTCCGCCGACACGGCGCGCAGGCGCCGGCATACGGATCGATCGTCGCGGCGGGGGCGAACGCCTGCGTGCTGCACTATCCGGCGGGCAACGCGATCGCGCGCGGTGGCGACCTGATCCTCATCGACGCCGCGTGCGAACTCGACGGCTACGCATCCGACATCACGCGCACGTTCCCCGCGAGCGGCCGCTTTACGCCGGCACAGCGAGCGCTCTACGACATCGTGCTCGCGGCCCAGGCTGCAGCCGTTGATGCGACGCGCCCCGGCGTGAGCTTCGACGCACCGCATCAGGCGGCGTTGAAAGTGTTGTCGCAAGGCTTGCTCGATACCGGCATCCTCGACAAGACGAAGTTCGGCAGCATCGAAGACGTCCTCGCGCAACGCGCCTACGCGCGCTTCTACATGCATCGCACGGGGCACTGGATCGGCATGGACGTGCACGACGCGGGCGAATATCGCGAGGCCGACGGTCCGCTCGACGAGCAAGGCGCGCGTCCCTGGCGCATGCTCGTCCCCGGCATGGCGCTCACGGTCGAACCGGGTCTCTACGTGCGCGCCGCCGAAGATGTGCCGGAGCAGTACTGGAACATCGGCATCCGCATCGAGGACGACGCCATCGTCACGGAAAGCGGCTGCGAGCTGATCACGCGGGAGGTGCCCGTCGCCGCCGACGAGATCGAAGCGCTGATGCGCGATTCAAACGCAAACTGAACATGAGCGACGTCCAAGGCATCGAACCGCATTTCGACTACGACATCGCCATCGTCGGCGCGGGGCCGGTCGGGCTCGCGCTCGCTGGCTGGCTCGCGCGGCGCAGTGCTACATCGCGGCTCTCCATCGCGCTGATCGACGCGCGCACGCCCGATGCCGCCGCCAACGATCCGCGCGCGCTCGCGCTGTCGCACGGCAGCCGCGTGATGCTTCAGCCGCTCGGCTTCCCCAGTGACGCCACGCCGATCCGCCGCATTCACGTATCGCAGCGCGGACACTTCGGCCGCACGCTGATCGAGCACGACGAGCACGAGTTGCCCGAACTGGGCTATGTGGTGCGTTACGGCTCGCTCGTCGGCGCGCTCGCCGATGCGGTGCGCGCGACCAACGTCGATTGGTGCACCGATACCTCCGCCCTCGCACCGCTGCAGGATCACGACGGCGTCACGCTGCCGCTGCAGTCGCCGGGCGGCGAACGCACGATCCGCGTGAAAGTGCTCGTGAATGCCGAAGGTGGTCTGTATCAGAAGAGCGATGTTCCCGCGCCCGGCGAGCGCCGCGCGCGGGATTACGGGCAAACGGCGATTGTCGGCACGGTGAGCGTGTCGGATCCGCGCGCGAATGTCGCGTGGGAACGCTTCACCAGCGAAGGGCCGATCGCGCTTCTGCCATGCGGCGGTCAGCGTCACGCGGACTACTCGCTCGTCTGGTGCAGCACGCCCGACGAGGCCGCGCGTCGCATGCAGCTCGACGACGACACTTTCCTCGCCGAACTCGGCGCCGCCTTCGGCACGCGGATGGGCCGCTTCACGCGGATCGCGTCGCGGGCGGCGTTTCCGCTCGGCCTGACCGCGCTCGACGTGCTCGTCGACAGGCGCACCGTTGCCATCGGCAATGCCGCGCAGACGCTGCATCCGGTCGCGGGTCAGGGTCTGAACCTTGGCTTGCGCGACGCGCTCGCGCTCACCGACGCGTTGTCCGCCGACGGCCCGCGCCCGCTCGCGCTCGCCCGCTTCGCGCAGCGCCGCGCGCTCGACCGGCGCCTGACGATCGGCGCCACCGACACGCTCGCACGCATCTTCACGGTCGATTTTCCGCCGCTGGCCGCGATGCGCGGTCTCGCCCTCACCGCGCTCGAGTTCCTTCCGCCGGTGAAATCCGCGCTCGCCCGGCAGATGATGTTCGGCCAGCGACGTTGATCCGGCACGGAAAAAGGCAACCGTCTGCACTAAACGAAGGAACTTATCCTCTATGAACGCGCCTTCTTTCATAGAAGATTTAAAGACTTGCATGCGATTGCTCTTAAATTCAGCACGCTCTTCGCGTTAAAATATGCGTTTCCCCTTAAGCAACGTTGCATCCGCCTGACCCGGCTTTTGCCGGAAACGCAGCGCGGATCGTTTAGCCTTCATGCCCACCATCGGTTCACACGTCCTGCGCAATAACCTGTTCGTCGCTCCGATGGCAGGCGTCACCGACCGCCCGTTCCGGCAGCTCTGCAAGCGCATGGGCGCGGGCTACGCGGTGTCGGAGATGGTCGCGTCGAACGCGCAGTTGTGGAAAAGCGAGAAGACCATGCGCCGCGCGAACCACGCGGGCGAGGTCGAGCCGATCTCGGTGCAGATCGCCGGGGCCGATCCCCAGATGCTGGCGGAAGCCGCGCGCCACAATGTCGCGAACGGCGCGCAGATCATCGACATCAACATGGGCTGTCCGGCCAAAAAGGTCTGCAACGTCGCGGCGGGCTCGGCACTGCTGCAGAACGAACCGCTCGTCGCGCGCATCGTGGAAGCCGTGGTGCAGGCGGTCGGCGTGGGTCCGGACGCCGTGCCCGTCACGCTCAAGATTCGCACGGGGTGGAATCGCGAGAACAAGAACGCGCTGACCATTGCGCGGATCGCGCAGGAAGCGGGCATTTCGATGCTCACCGTCCACGGCCGCACACGCGCCGATCTCTACAAGGGCGACGCGGAGTACGACACCATCGCGGCCGTGAAGGCGTCGGTGACGATTCCCGTCGTCGCGAACGGCGACATCGCGACGCCCGAAAAAGCGCGCGACGTGCTCGCCGCGACCGGCGCCGACGCCATCATGATCGGCCGCGCGGCGCAGGGTCGTCCGTGGCTGTTTCGCGAGATCGAGCATTTTCTGAAGACGGGCGAGCGCCTGCCGCCGCCGCGCATCGATGAGATCCAGCAGGTGATGAACGAACACCTCGAAGATCACTACGCCTTTTATGGGGAATTCACGGGCGTACGGACTGCGCGCAAGCATATCGGCTGGTACACTCGCGGCCTTTCCGGCGCCAACACCTTCCGGCACCGGATGAATACGCTGGACACGACCAAAGAACAATTGCTCGCCGTCAACGAATTCTTTGACGCGCAAAAGGCGTTGTCGGACCGCCTCGTCTATGTGGACGAGTCCGGAGACGCCGAAGACGCGGACGGGGAAGAATCGTGCGGCGGGAACAACAACACGACAGACCGACTGATTGCCGCATGAGCAGACATAACATCGAACAATGCGTCCGCCAGAGCCTCGACAACTACTTCCAGGACCTGGACGGCTCCAACCCGCACGACGTATACGACATGGTGATTTCGTGCGTGGAAAAACCGATGCTCGAAGTGGTGCTCGAGCAGGCGGGCGGAAACCAATCGCTCGCTGCCGAGTATCTCGGCATCAACCGCAACACCTTACGCAAGAAGCTTCAGCAGCACGGATTGATTTGATTCTGCGGACTGAGGCGCGCGCCTTGGTCCGGCCTGGTTTCCCTTTTCGGTTTCAGTGTTCATCATGATCAAGCAAGCGCTCCTCTCCGTTTCCGACAAATCCGGCATCGTCGATTTCGCCAAATCGCTGTCGGCGCTCGGCGTCAAGCTCCTCTCGACAGGCGGCACCGCGAAACTGCTCGCCGACGCGGGCCTGCCCGTGACCGAGGTCGCCGACTACACCGGCTTCCCGGAAATGCTCGACGGACGCGTGAAGACGCTGCATCCGAAGGTTCACGGCGGGATTCTCGCGCGCCGCGACCTGCCCGAGCATATGGCCGCGCTGGAAAAGCACGATATTCCGACCATCGATCTGCTGGTCGTCAATCTTTATCCGTTCGTGCAGACGGTGTCGAAGGAAGAGTGCTCACTGGAAGACGCGATCGAGAACATCGATATCGGCGGCCCGACCATGCTGCGCTCGGCGGCGAAGAATCATCGCGACGTGACGGTCGTCGTCGATCCGGCCGATTACGCCGCCGTGCTCGACGAGATGCGCGCGAACAATAATGCCGTCGGCTACAAGACGAACTTCCGTCTCGCGACGAAGGTGTTCGCGCACACCGCGCAATACGATGGCGCGATCACGAACTATCTGACGAGCCTCACCGAAGAGCTGCAGCATGCGAGCCGCAACACGTATCCGGCGACCTTCAACATGGCGTTCGAGAAGGTTCAGGATCTGCGCTACGGCGAGAATCCGCATCAGAGCGCGGCGTTCTATCGCGACCTTTCGGTGCCCGCCGGCGCGCTTGCGAACTACGAGCAGTTGCAGGGCAAGGAACTGTCGTACAACAACATCGCCGATTCCGACGCCGCGTGGGAATGCGTGAAGACGTTCGATGCGCCCGCGTGCGTCATCATCAAGCACGCGAATCCGTGCGGCGTGGCGGTTGGCGCAGATTCGGCCGAAGCGTACTCGAAGGCGTTCAAGACGGACCCGACCTCGGCGTTCGGCGGGATCATCGCGTTCAATCGCGAAGTCGATGAAGCCACCGCGCAAGCGGTCGCAAAGCAGTTCGTCGAAGTGCTGATCGCGCCGTCGTTCAGCGACGCGGCCCGCGCCGTGTTCGCGGCGAAGCAGAACGTGCGCCTGTTGCAGATCGCGCTCGGCGACGGTCACAACACGTTCGATCTGAAGCGCGTCGGCGGCGGCCTGCTGGTGCAATCGCTCGATGCGAAGAACGTGCAGCCGCACGAACTGCGCGTCGTGACGAAGCGCCACCCCACGCCGAAGGAAATGGACGATCTGATGTTCGCGTGGCGCGTCGCGAAATACGTGAAGTCGAATGCGATCGTGTTTTGCGGCGGCGGCATGACGCTCGGCGTCGGCGCGGGCCAGATGAGCCGCGTGGATTCGGCGCGCATCGCGGGCATCAAGGCGCAGAACGCCGGTCTGACGCTGAACGGCTCGGCGGTGGCCTCGGATGCGTTCTTCCCGTTCCGTGACGGCCTCGATGTCGTCGTGAATGCGGGCGCGACCTGCGTGATCCAGCCGGGCGGCTCCATGCGCGACGACGAAGTGATCGCCGCCGCCGACGAACACAATGTCGCGATGATCGTCACCGGCACGCGTCATTTCCGTCATTAATCCCGTCTGCTTCATTTAAGATTGGCCTGTTTGCGCTAGAACGGCGCAAGCAGGCCTTTTTGATTTGGACTACGCGCATCGCGAACGAATGAGAATCCTAGGCATCGACCCCGGCCTGCGCGTGACGGGCTTCGGCATCATCGACAAGACGGGGCATACGCTCACTTACGTGACGAGCGGCGTCATCAAGACGGCCGATGCCGACTTGCCTTCGCGCCTGAACACCATCTTCAGCGGTATCTCGACGCTCATCTCGCAGCACAATCCGGATCAGGCCGCGATCGAAAAAGTCTTCGTCAACGTGAATCCGCAATCGACGCTGCTGCTCGGGCAGGCGCGCGGCGCGGCCATTTGCGGGCTCGTCGCGAGCGGCGTGCCGGTTGCGGAGTACACGGCGTTGCAGTTGAAGCAGGCCGTCGTCGGCTACGGACGCGCGACGAAGGAACAAATGCAGCAGATGGTCGTGCGTCTCTTGAGCCTTTCCGGCGTGCCGAGCACCGACGCCGCCGACGCGCTCGGCATGGCCATCTGTCACGCGCACGGGGGCACCGGTCTCGCGGCGTTGGGCGGCATCGCGCCGGGGCTTGCGAAGAAAGGCTTGCGCGTGCGTCGCGGCCGGCTCATCGGCTAATAACACTTTTCCTGGTTCAAACACATGATCGGTCGCATCGCTGGCGTTCTGCTGGAAAAAAATCCGCCGCACCTGCTCGTCGATTGCAACGGCGTCGGCTATGAAATCGACGTGCCGATGAGCACGTTCTACAACCTGCCGAACACCGGCGAAAAAGTCGTGCTGCTCACGCAACTGATCGTGCGCGAGGATGCGCATCTGCTCTACGGCTTTCTCACCGCGCAGGAACGCTCGACGTTCCGCGAGTTGCTGAAAATAAGCGGCATCGGCGCGCGGATGGCGTTGGCGGTGCTTTCGGGCATGAGCGTGCACGAGCTTTCGCAGACCGTGACGACGCAGGACGCCGCGCGCCTCACGCGCGTGCCCGGCATCGGCAAGAAGACGGCGGAGCGGCTGCTGCTCGAACTGAAAGGCAAGCTCGGCGCGGATCTCGGCGCGATCGCGGGCACGGTTTCACAGTCCGATCACGCATCCGATATCCTCAACGCGCTGCTCGCGCTTGGGTATTCCGAAAAGGAAGCGCTCGCCGCCGTCAAGAACGTGCCGGCGGGCACGGGGGTGTCTGAGGGCATCAAGCTGGCGCTGAAGGCGCTCTCGAAGGCGTGACGGCCTAGGCCATTCGGCCAGATTCGCCGCGAGAATCCTCGCTGTACAATCGACCCATGATCGAAACCGACAAACTCGCCGCCGAACGCGTCATCTCGGCCAAGCCCGTCTCGCCGAACGAGGAAGCGTTCGAGCGCGCGCTGCGCCCGCACAAGCTCGACGAATACATCGGGCAGGAAAAGGCGCGCGGGCAGCTCGAAATCTTCATCGAAGCGGCCAAGCGGCGCTCCGAAGCGCTCGATCACGTATTGCTGTTCGGGCCGCCGGGTCTCGGCAAGACGACGCTCGCGCATATCATCGCGCGGGAAATGGGCGTGAATCTGCGGCAGACTTCCGGCCCGGTGCTTGAGCGCGCGGGCGATCTCGCCGCGCTCCTCACCAATCTCGAAGCTAACGACGTGCTGTTCATCGACGAGATTCACCGGCTTTCGCCGGTCGTCGAGGAAATCCTGTATCCGGCGTTAGAGGATTATCAAATCGACATCATGATCGGCGAAGGACCGGCCGCGCGCAGCGTGAAGCTTGATCTGCAGCCGTTCACGCTGGTCGGCGCGACCACGCGCGCGGGCATGCTGACGAATCCGTTGCGCGACCGCTTCGGCATCGTGTCGCGGCTGGAGTTTTATAACGCGAGCGAGCTGGCGCGTATCGTGTCGCGATCGGCGTCTCTGTTGAAGGCCGAGATCGTGCCCGAGGGCGCGCTGGAAATCGCGAAGCGCTCGCGTGGCACGCCGCGGATCGCGAACCGCCTGCTGCGCCGGGTGCGCGACTACGCCGAAGTCAGAGCGGACGGCATGATTACCTCCGATGTCGCCGACCGAGCGCTGAAGATGCTCGACGTCGATCCCGTCGGCTTCGATCTGATGGACCGCAAGCTGCTCGAAGCGATCCTGCACAAGTTCGATGGCGGGCCGGTCGGTGTGGACAATCTCGCCGCGGCAATCGGTGAGGAGCGCGACACGATCGAGGACGTGCTGGAGCCGTATCTGATCCAGCAAGGGTTTTTGCAGCGCACGCCGCGCGGCCGCGTCGCGACGATGCTTACTTATCGGCACTTTGGTCTTGCCGCGCCGGATGCCGGGCCGATTCGGGATCTTTGGGATACGAACGCGTAGCCGGGGCAAACCGGTGCAACGCCACGCCGAGAAAGCAACCGCAGTCGGGCGGGTATTGAGTCTTTCGCTCCTCACGGGAAGACGGTCTCTCGTCGCAGTTTGCAACGGGCGTAGGAGAACTCGCGTCAATCGCACGCATCCACTTCGCAACCCGCCAGCTTCTTTTGTCATGCCGAAGTCGAGCAACGACGCTGCGAGCGATCAGTTCAAAGTGGTCTGAGCTGATCGCAATCAATTTCGTGGCGGCAAACAAGAAGCCTGCTGTCTAAATATCCCACTCCGCCAGCAATTCAGTCGGAATAGCGTTTACGACGTCCGAATAACGCTTGCCCACGAATGCTTCCGCTCGTTTCAGCAACACTGGAATCGGACTGCTGGGCTCATGCGTCTCGAACCAGAGCCGCGCCGCGCGAATTGAAGCCAACGCGCTTTGCCTGTCGTGTGACGTTGCGTGCGGCACGAAGGGCGCAGACGGCGTGACGCCTCCCGTCGGAGTCTTGATATGAACCGTATGGACTTCATCGGCGCCAGGGATGACTGCCGCCCTCTCCTCGTCTGACACGCCGGAGTCCGCGTCGTCCACTCCGGCCGTCAAAACCTCGGTTGGGAGCGGCTCGTCGTGAGTCGCGGGCTCTGCCTCGTCGGCGATCGGAAGCCGGAACAGATCCAAGAGCCTCACCAACGGCGCAAGGTCGGGCCGATTGTCACCCAACTCCTCACCGCACCACTTATCGATCGTGTCGAGATGCGCCAAAGTCACTTCGAACGCGGTCATCGTCGCGGACTGCTGCATCCGCAATTCTCGCAATTGCAGCACGACGGAATCCAGCGCAAGCGCGTCAGCCGGGCGCGGAACGGCGAAGGCGCGCTCGACATCACGCACGCGCAAACGCGCAACTGTCGAATTCACTAGCACGATTTCGCGCACGTCGGCCATCAGCCCTTCCGGATCGACCAATCCCAGCAGCGCGTTCATGCGCATTTCCTGCACTTCGTCGCGCCCGTAATCCTTCCCCTCGCAAGGGTGCACTTGCTCAGGGTACGTCTGGAGCCAGGCAGCAAGCTGACCCACGCCTTCGGCCAACCCAGTCACACCCGCCTGGCGTGTCCGGCAGCGCGCGTGCAGGACGGCTACTCGGATATCCTTGGTGCGGCGAAGCAAACGCTGGCAATCGCGACCTATATCGCCCCAGTTGATCGGATCGGCGGCGCCGACGAACGACCCGTACTGCACGTCCTGCCTGGCCGCCGTGCTGGCGAACAGCACGACGAAGTCGTGGTCGTATTCGAGGTCCGGCCCGCACGGTTCGACGTCCGTAACGGGCGTCGTCCATTCGCAGGGCACGTCCTCTGGTTGCACGGCGTCCGTGCGGTGCCGCTTCTGTTTGGCGGCCGGATTCTTGTCCACCGTATGAGGCATCATTTGATTTACCTGTATGTCGGAATGCGACGCCTGAACTGATGCGCATAACGTTCGGGCTCGAAGACCATGCCCTTGATTGGCCGATCGGGATTCGGGCGGCCGAGCCAGCCGGACCAGCCCATCTGCTGCTCGCGTCCCATCTGCGCAGGCGGTGCGCTCGCGGGATTGATGCGCAACTCGAGTTCCCATCCGAGTTCTCTTCCGACAAAGGCACGCACCCATTCGACCAGATGCGGCAGATCCGCGCCTTTGGGCGTGAAACGCAGGTACGACTGCAGATCCACGGGCCCGATCACGATTCGAAACCTGTGCTGCCGATCTGGCGCGACGCGCCCGAGCATCGCGCCCCGTCCCATCATCGCGCCCGGCCCGGCAGCACCTATACGGCCCTGGTCCTTCGTATCGATGTCGATCCAGTGAAAAATTCGCTCTTGTATCTCGACCGGCACGCAGAAGTAGTGTGCGAGAGTGGCGCGCAAGCCTTCGGAATTTCGCGACTCCCGCACCAGATGCGCCGACGCAGCCAGCCGCGCGTGCGACGGCAAGGCCCGCTCACGCATCTCGTTGGCATCCTGACCTGACAGGCTCGCGATATAGAACGAGAAACCTTCGTCGTCGACCCGGTCGAGACCAGCAGCCGCTTGCGCTGAAGCCCATGCCCGATAGAACAGCGCCAGCGCGCGGTGATGAAAGATATCGAAGAAATCGACGGTGGTCGTGTCGTTGCGTCCCTGTTGACGATCACGCGCCATTTCCGTTACATGGAGAGGCAACGGGCCGTTCGGCCCGAGCATGCCTAAGCTAAACAAGCTGATCCGCAGATGCTCGCCGCATCGATCGACACCCGCGATGTCACGCGGCGCGAAGGCGAGCGTCGGCGTCTGTCCGAGACGAAACGGCTCGGTGCCCGGGCGCCGTGCGGTCCCGATCGCTTCAAGGCCAGGATGCGCGGCGATCCTGCGCAACAGGGCCAGAAAGCCATGACGCCACGGCTCGGCCTCCAGCGTTTCGAGCATTTCGGACGACAGCGTATTGTCGCGAATCAGATCAGGGAGCGTTACGCGCTTCATCACAACACCCCACGCGTGCCGGTGCGTACCTGCCACGTGTGGATCAGGCCGCGCTGCATGGAATGAAGTTCCGTTTGCGTGAAGCTATTGATCGACACATGGCGCGCGAGCCACTGCTCGAGAATCAACCCGAACAGATACGGACTCGCGCCTGAGAAGCCGCTTTCATCGATCGTCAACGCGCACTCGATACCGCGTCCGAAGGTCATCGGTCCCTTGCCGGGCAGCTTGCGGGTCACCGGTCGCGTCTTCACGCCGACGAGTCCTTCGATCTGACGCTGATAATCGCTGTCGTCGTCCATCACGTACAGACGCAGCAGGTCGCGCAGCGCCTGTCCACCAGGGCGGTGATCCAGATCTTCCAGCGCCAGATAGTTGAAGTTGAGTTGCCGGATCAATCGCCACGCCATCTCTCGATCCGCATACGGCGGACGCGGCGCGCTCGGCGCGCGTATCAGCCCGATGCTCGCGATCGGTCCGGACGACTCGCCTGCGTCCAGATCGTTCTCGCCGTTACGAGGCACGAGCGTCGCGAGATCGCGATTCGTCACCAGTGCATCGACCGATATATAGCGGATACCCTCAGGATACGGCGCCTCTTTCTGATCCACCAGCGACAGGAATAGCTCCGTGCCGATATACGGCGTGCGTGTCCCGTAGCGGCGCGCGGAATCGGAGTGAAGCCTTCGTTCACGGCGGATCGAAAAGTAGCGGCCGTAGTTGCCCTCGTCGTTATTCAGCGTTTGATAGAGCGGTCTGAAGGACAGTTCTTCCGAATTGATGCCAACCTGCCCAAAGACGGTCTGCACGGAGTACACCTCGTAGTCGAGCGGCGCAAGGCGCGCCGGCACCACATGGCATTCCGTGTCGCCTGGCTCGAGCCTGACGCGGTCCGTATGCTTCTGGAACAGATTGATGACCGGCGTGCAATACAGCGCGAAACGCGATGCATCGACCAGATTGGCCAAATGGCCCGGCGGGCGATCGAGGAGGATCACGATCTCCGCTTCGCGCTTGTCGATGCTCGAAAGCCCACGCGCCAATCCATTGAGGGCGAAGAACCAGAAACGCGCCGGGCATGCGAAGTACTCGTGCAGCAAATTGTGGCCGTGGAATTTCGCCCAGGTCAGCGGCAGCAGGTTCTGATCAGTGCCCAAGCCGTCGTGCTCGACGGCGTTCTCCGTCACGAAGCACGGACGATGCGACGTCGATCCGAATTGGCCGGGCGCCGCGATTACGGTCGCCAGACTGGACACGTGCACCAACTCGTAAAGATGCGATGCGACCTGTTCGTCACCGGCGAGATACACCGGAAGCCGGTCGAGACCCGCGATGTCCGAGAAGCTCATTTCGCCTGTGGTCTCGAGCTTAAGACGCAGTGCTCCCCGCACCTGCCGGTCGGGTGGCACATAGCGGCTCAACGATGGAATATCGGGCGGCACGCCCGTCAGGCGGGCCTCCCTGATGCGCACCGGCCAGACGGTGACATCCTGACCACTTGTAAAAGTGCAGGCAGTCTTCTCGCCTTCGGCAACCGCGGAGGTGAGTGTGGTGCCGCGCGGCACTTTGTAACCCTTGATAAGCGAGCCTGCCTGATCGCCAGGAAAGACCCGAGCGACGGCGATCGACGGTGTCGGCGCGACATAGTTCGGGTAAATCACCTCGAGCAGCCGCCCGGTGAAACGCGGGAACTCGGCATCGAGCTTGAGTTGCGTCCGCGCCGCCATGAAGCAGAACGATTCGATCAACCGCTCGACATACGGATCGGCCACCTCGCCTGCTTGCATGCCGAGCCGACGAGCGATCTTCGGATGCGCCTGCGCAAACTCGACGGCGAGCTCGCGCATGTAGATGAGTTCCTGGTTGTAATAATCCAGTAATCGAGGATCCATTGAGAGTCTCGTCGTGTTCGTCTTTTTTCGTTAGCGCGGTGGGCGTGCATGCGCGTGCGCGCTCAATCCGCGCCTGCGCTATTCATGTCGATCTGACTCGTCTCCAGATCGAGCGAGCTCTGCACCATGAATTCGAGCGGATACGGGTCCATCTGGATTTCGCCGCGAACCTCGAACGACAGGACGTTGCGATGCGTTACACCCTTGTCCGCGTCCAGCACACGGATAGTGAGTGAGTCTGAGCGAAGACGTGGCTCGAATCGCTCGATCACGCGGCGAAGCGCCTGCTCGATGTTGGGCCATTGCAGCGACGCGAGAGATTCACCCGTCAGCGGCGGTACTCCGAAGTTCACGGTCGACTCCGCTGCCTGTGGATAGCGCTCGCTATCGATCCGGTCCTCGATGTTTGTCGTGTTGAGAAGATATGTCAGGTCGCGCTGGATGATGCTGCGCATCTGCTTTCGCGACACTGCGTATGCATCGGGTGACTCGGACGTGCTGCGCGGTTCGTCGTCGCGCAGGCGATCGAGCAGGGTCGGCATGATGCGCGCGTCGGCGCGGCGCGGCGTGCGCGCCCCATTGACGCCGTCAGGCAACGGAACTTTACGACGGGTCATGGACATCCTCTCGAACTGCCTGCGCGTCCGCCGTTGCGCGCGCACCGAAGTCGCCGAGCAGCCAGTCGAACACGCCGAAGTCTCCCTGCGCCGTTGCCCACGTCTTCTGCCCAAGCGCGATGACGCCGGTGCGGCCAGCTTCGCGCCAAAGCGTTTCCCGGCCGCGGCGGATGGCGTCGGAACCGGTTTCCGAGCCTGGATAGCGAGCTGGAACGAAGCCGCGCACAGTGCTGCCGTCGATCAGCGTCAGCACGCACGGCGCCCAGATGAGATCGATGAGCGCGCTCGGCGGAGTGACGTGCCATGTGGCGATGTCGGCGAATGGCACCCAGCGGTAATGGCCGGCCGTAATGATCTCGAACACAGGCCCAAGGCGAGAGTCGCTGTCCGCCACCCACTCGGCTACGCCTTGCGGCGTCCGCGCGGCGGTGAGCGGCGCGGCATCCAACGCCGCTTCGCGCGCGGCATCGGCTTCGTCGATACGGCCTTCGGCACTCAGGCGCAAGGCCTCGGACAATCCTTCGATCCAGGCGGGCGGCTCCACGATGAAGGAAGGCTTTTCATGGCCATCCATGACTTTCGCGCGCCAGCGCTCTGCCCGAACCAGATCACGAAACACCTGCGCGATGCGATCCTGCTCCTTGCCGAGCTTTGCCCACAATTGCAGTTGCTGCATGGCGCGCACCCAGTCACCCGTCATGCACAGCAGTTGGAACAAGGCCCAGCGATGAGAGGTGTTGGCCGGCTGCGCGCGAATCTGCGTTTCGGTCTCGTGAATTTGTTGTTCTAACGATGTCATGCTATTTCCTCTGGTCCTTCATGATCGGCAGCCGCGGGGGCGACAAAAGCGCTGTCGACCGACAATACGTGATGCTCGCGCCTGTTCAAGGCGGGTGGCAACGCAGCCGAACGGCGCGCTTCCGCCGCGTGGTATTCGACCGGTGCGAAAAGACGCAGCACTTCCGGCACGGCGTCCACTTCCAGTTCGTCGTGGCCGGGCGTCATCTGGCCGAAAGCGTCTTCGAGCGTGCGCTGACCTGAGAGCAACGCCTCGATTGATTCGTACTGCGACGATGCCTTCGGAGCCTGCCAGCCATGCTCGGCAGCTTCGATCATTGGCGGGGGCGCAGGTTCGTTCTCTTGCCAGGCCCATGAGCCCATGAGAACATCGTGCGGATCGGCGAGCGCACGCCAGTATTGGCGTTGCAGCGAGTTGATCAGATCCGTCGAAGCATTGGATACCGCTGATGCGTTCGTCTGGTGGTCCAATGCCGCCGCCTTTTCGGCTCGAATGGATTCGAGCCCGGCCTCGTCAGCCGCTCCGCCTATGAGACCGAGGACCGGGTCGCTTTTTAACTGGCCGTCGGCATCGGTGAGAAGGTCTATCCAAGTGCTGTCTTTCCTACCCTGGGGAGCGTTGTCGGGTGCGCGCATCTCGCTGGCAATTTTTCTTTCCGAAGCGATACCTCGGCGCCGCCATGGAACCTTCAACATCGACATAGTAAGAACACTTAACTAACTTCGAGACGCGTATTAGACAGTACGGGTGAACGGACGTCTATCGGTTGGCTTGGCGGTGTGAAGATTAGTTACGCTCCTGGGCTTTTTGATGGGGAGGGCGAGTTGGATCCTGTCCTTGTTCGGCCACCGATGATCGGTGGCCGCGCGGGTCGCCAAACCTCATAGACGAACTTGATCGATGTAGAACAGGCGAAAAACGTGACCAACTGGCGTCGCCAACGTGCAACGCGCCTGAGTCTGATCCGAGCCGAACGTCGAAACAGGCGTCCACCGGACCTGGAATACGCGATGGCCGTGCAGACCGCCCCAATTCAACAGCAAAGCCTTAGGCTCGAGGCGCTTGATCCGCAAGAGATTATTTCAGCGCGACAATTTTTCGGTCGGCCTGAATTTGATAACTCCCAATCAACTTGCGTGGCGACTTGATACCGGTATTCGGTTTTCTCGAACTCACGAAGAATCGATAGTTCATATCAATTGGGATAGTCTCCTGTTACCGAACCAAATTGCAGGTTGCCTATCCCAATTAGCCGATGATCCACGAGTCTTCCGTCGATACGCGTAAAGGAAACGTACTTCGCTACGTTGTCAGCTGAAGACTTTCCAATCCAAACGTTTGCCTGTCCAAAGCTTCCCAGCGGCGCGCAGTACGATTGCACCGAACGTTCGTCTGGCCAGACAGATCTCTCGACCGCAAGCAAAGCGGCACACAGATCGCTGCCAAAAGCCGCGGCGCTATAATATTGAATTTGCTCGCAGATAGTGGGTCCCGGCACAGGCTAATTTACATTCAGGTGTTTTACTTATCTTGACTAGAACGTTTTATGGATAAAAGCGGACCCTTATTCACTGCACGATTCTAAATACATTTCGATTCCTGCAAACCTCAGTACTCCATCGTCCTTTGTAAAATCAAAAGACAGCCTATTTATCCGCTGTGCCATCACGCACTCGCCCCGTGGGAACTCGTAAATGACCTCTTCGACGCATTCGTTTCGCGGAAACCTCGCCGAACTCTGGAGGCTTTCGACCGACGCTTGAGCATTTCGCAAACGGCCCTTCATATAGGCAAAATGAACCGTTTTGACTTTCGGAATAATCGAGAACAGGCGCGCGTGCGTTTTCATGATGCTAGACAGCCAAAGAATTTTCTTGTCAGTGGACGCCTTATCGGCCTCTAAAGCGGCCCCCTCAGCTACGTTCGTAAAAATTCTTAGTCGCCCGTCACCCGCGTAGGCGGCGAAGGTGTCGGCGTCTGGTAGCTTCGAAAAGAACGCGTGACGAATGGCCATCGATTCGTCTCGCGTGATACAGCTATTCGGCTGCTGAGTTGCTCGCGCAACGGAGACGGAAGTCAGGATAATCAAAAGCGCGATAGCGTGATTAAGCTTAACGTGTGCCATTTCCCTTTGGATCCTTGATTTGATGCTCTTTGTTCAACTTTGCGGCTGAAGTCTTTTCGAGCTGAACACCTTTCTGCAGTTGCTGCTTTGCCAAGGGCAGATATGAGAGAGGCACATAAAAAAGTATATTGTCTTTCTTGAAGGTGCTGAAATCAATCGTGCCGCCAAAATCTCCGTGTCCTCCCTGATTTCCACCGAGCACCACCAGATTTTGAGCGGAATGTTCATCAACTCCATAAATAAAAAATACGTGACTTTTATCTTTAAGAACGCCAATCGCGCCGAATATGGGACCGTCAATTCGCACGAAATTGGAATCGCTCGTAAAACCACGCGCACGGTGTCGATCACCGCGATCCGCTACTACTGCTCGATTGTCTTGCGACATGACCCAGTTCACAAACGCCGCGCACCACGCATTCTTACTTCCGGCGAGCGATTTAAACCAGTTTTTGTCATCGATTAACCCGTGATAATTCATCGTCTTTGTAATTTCACTCTCGTCTGCCCCCTTCCAGCGCTCTGCCTCCGCAATCGCAATCGCAATCCAAGGATTCTGGCGTTGTGTGTCTGTTATTAGTGCCAGTGGGGCGCCTTCTCCGTCTTGCGATCGTTCGACCACGACGGACGCCGTAGTCGATCTGTCAGCATCATGCCTCGGACTTTCACTTATTGCAGGCGATATTTTTTTCGCTTTTTGCTTGGTTTCAGCACCAACGGGGGCCTCAGACACTCCACTCGTAGGAAGAGTCGTCTTGTCCGGGGCCGCTGGAGACTTCGATTTATGGTTTTTTGCGGCAGATTTACTCTCATGCTGACTGGTCGGAACGTCCTTCTTCGCATTCCGAGAAACTCGCAGCGCCTGTCCGGCAATGATCACGTCATCTCGCAACTCGTTATCTGACTTTATGCGACGCACAGTGGTATGAAATTTCTTCGCGATTTGTGAGAGCGTGTCGCGTGGCTGGACGTGATAGAGAAAGGGCGAGCTTTCCGATATTTTTGCCTTATTTTTAAGGAAATGCTTTGCAGCATGCGCTTCTGCAACGAACATATCGCGTACAAAAAGATACGCCTTTGAAAGACTCGAATCGAGTGTGCCGATTTTTTTCAATCTTAACTGAGTTTCCTGCACAAAAACCTCGATTAGTTCACCAAACAATGGAATCGATGGAAGCAACCCAGCATGATCGGACTGAAGAGTTCTCGTAATTCCATTTTGCTTGACAATAATATTGTGATTGCCAAGTGGCTTGGAACTATCGGACAGCGCTATGTTTGCCGCCTTGACCCAAATTTCGGTACCAGTAAAATTCCCCTCCTGTGCCTCGATAGCATTTATAAATACATCTAGTTGCGCACTGTTCAGGTCAGAGAGTTTGATGGAAGGATCCGTTCCCACGGCACGCGAAACCTTTTCTGCGTATGCTTTGGGATCGGCTGCGCAGCCCGGTCAACGCCTGATTCTTAGGCAATTGCCACGGCGGCTGATTGAAATCATTCACCTGTCGATCCGCGATAAACGGCTTGTCCGGGTCGCCTTCGTGATAGCTGACGGTCACTTCCTGCCCGATGCGGGGCAGGGCAATGAACCCGTAGTTGCTCCCTTGCCAGGGCGAAGACACCCGCACCCAGCAACTCGACTGCTCGTCCTTCCGGCCAACGCGATCCCAGATGAACTGAATCTTCACGCGCGCATAGCCGTCGACCCACATCGGCTGCTCATCCGGGCCGACCACCACGGCCGTTTCCGCGCCGCATTGCGGCTTGTTCCTCAGCTGATTCTTGAAGAACGCATTCGCCGACTGCAACGCGAAGTCGCAACGGCACTCGTAAGTCGCTTCCCCGCTCGTCTCGCCGTTGTTGCGGATATGCAGATCGATCCCGCTCACCAGATATTCGGCATTGACCGCCTTGTCCGGATGATCGGTCAGAAAGAACGTATGGCCGACCGCCAGGCCGCGCAGATTGCCTCGCCCCCTCAGGCGCAGCTGCCGCGCGCGCAGCGCATCGGCGCGTACGCCAGCCAGATAGTGCGCTTCGCTCACGAAGTCGTTCGGCCTGCCGGCCAGCCCGGTCGCTCCCGCCCGTGGTTGCGAGAACTCGCCCCAACCGTAATGCTCGGCGTTGTCGAATGACGCGAAGCTCTCGCGCTCGACCTTATCGGTGAGCTTCGCGCGCGAAAGCGTCGGATCGTAATCGGTCAGCGTCACCGCGCCGGCGGTTATCGCATGGGACACCTTCAGTCGATGGATATGCTCTTCGTCGATGCGCGCGCCAATCGGCGGCTGATAGCGAATCGAGTCGTACATGTTTTCGTGCGGCCGATGCCCGCCTGGCGAATCGCACAAAACGAGCGTCGAGTCGTCCATGAAAAAGTACACACCCCACTCGCGCCACAGCCGCGTCAGGAAATGGAAATCGGATTCCCACATCTGACGTACATAGTCGCGCTTCGGGTACTTCCCTTGCAGGCCCGGCGCTGCGAGCCGCAACTCGTACTGGAATGGATATAGCTTGGAGTCGAGCACGGCCTGCGTGATCTCGACTACGCTCTTGTTCAGAAAAATGCGGTTTTCGCGATTGCGTGTAGCAAGCCAAAACCACGGCCTCACAGTAGCCTGATAATAAGTGTGCTTGTCGTCCTCTCCAGTGAGCGCGAACTGCGTGATCAGTCCGGAAACGACGCGCGTACCCGCGCCCACATTGCCTTGCCCGAGATTGCCGGGCAGGCCCGGGACGAACTCTCCCTTGCCCTCAAAAGCGATCGATAACGAGAGTTCGGTGCCGACCAGCTTGCTGGCATCGACTAGCGCGCGCGCCTTGTAGACGGGAAGCGCCGACGCGTGATGCGTCTTGAGCGCGACGGTATAAGCGTAGAGCTTGCCGAGCTTCTCGCGCCCGTCGAGCGAAGTCACAGACAGCACAGACTGCCCGACCCATTGCGGAAGTGCCGCGCCGGATATCTCGACGACGCGTCCTTGTTGCGTGATGTTCATTCAATCCCCCTTATGCGTTCGCGCGCACCGAGGTGCGCGTCACGCGTAAATCAACTCGCGTTCAACCTGCATGCGCCGGAGCGGCCGGCAGACCCGGCGGCGGTCCGCTGTCAGGCAAACTCAAGAACGTCGCCATCGAACTCGGACATTGAAACGATTTCAGTGCATCGCTCGTAAGCGGATTGGGAACGCTGCCCGCGCTCTGGATGTCGAGCACCGTCTTGCGCCCATCGAGGGCGAAGGCCACCCGCGTATGTCCAGCGCTCGCTGTTTCCGTTATTTGGCCTTTCTGGATCAGACGCATCAGCGCCCACGGCCCATCAACGGAAATGGTCGACGTGTCCGGCTTGATGCGGGGATTCGCCGTCAATTCGACATGTGCGCCGCCGCGTGGCCCCGGCCAACTCACGGTGAACGGCGTGACCGGGCCATGTTGATACAGCATCGTTTGGCCATCGATGTCCAGCGAAAGGCTCATCACGTTCGGATCGAGTTCAATGATGCGGATGTCAGCCTTCCACGCCATCTGCTTTTTGGCTGGATCATTGAAGAACACGTCTCGGATCACCTTGGCCTTCTGAAACGGCAGCAGGTCAGGCCCCTGCACCGGCTCGGTCGCACCAGGCAGCGTGCGATAGCGCCACGGATTGGCCGACGTATCGACGAAGGGCGCCAGGGTCTTATTGAAGAAGTCATCGATGACACCGCCCTGTGCGAACACACGCGTGAAATCGTCGATACCGACATCGCGTGCACTGGTCGGCGAAAACGGAAAGTTGCCCTCGATGACCAGCCGGCAAGTGTCGCCGACGACCGCCTGCAACTGACGCGACAGCAACTGCCCGATGCCTCGATTCACTTCGCGTGAGCCATTGGCCGCGAGCTGTAGCAGCACTGCACGCAGTGGCGCGGGCATCGTGTTGGCCGTCATCTTCAGTTTGGCGCCCGCGTCACTCGCTGGCGGCATGCTGTTGTTGACGAGTGCGTTGTCGGAGATCGTCAGCGCGGTGTAGTAATCGTTGAGCAACGCGGTGATGCCGTCCAGCCCGGTCTTGTCGGTTTGGGCGGAGGCGGTGGGTTGAGCGCCTGGCTGCGAGTCCGAGTTGCCGGTCGCCACTTCGCGCAGGGCGGCGAAATGGCTGTCGACAAGTTCACGTTCGACGCGCTCCGAGGCTCGAATGCCGAGCGTTTTGTCTGCCTTCGTGGTGATCTGGCTCGTAGCCTTCTGGAGCAGCGAACCATCCGGCGCGGCCTGGCTCTGGGTAAGGGTCGTTTCCCGCATGGCTGCGCGCACCAAGCGTGCGAGCGGCGAATCCGGCGCGGCGAAGCCGCGCAGCACCTGCAAGTCGAACGCGAGGCTCGTTCCGCTGACCGTGCGGACGTCGCCGAGGAACGCATCCCACTGTTGGGCATATTCGAGCAGATACTGACGACGCACAGCGTCGGTCAGTGCGTCGTCCGCACCGGCGGCGGAACGTATCAGGTCAGCAGTTTTTTTTTGAGCATCGTCCAGATAGGAGCGCCCCATCACCCATGCATCGTTGTCGCGGGCAATCTGGACGAACTCCGACAGACGCTTGTCGAACAGGTTGCGGTAGCCGTCGTACGTATAGAGTCCGGGCACGCCGCGCGAGAGCGGCGCTCCGCTCGCCCGCGTAAAGACCGTGCCGGCCTGCGGCCCGACCGCGCGCAGCAGCGTGAACTCGTCGGGGGCCTCCTTCATCATCGCTTCCTTGGCGCGCTGATAGATACGCTCCGTGGCGTTGCTGCCATCGAGAAACGCGCGCGCCTGCTGGATCAGCGCATCGTTGCGGATGAGCGGGGACTGCACTACGCGCTCGCCCGAGAACAATTGCTGCACGTGGTCGATCATCGATGCGCGCCCGCCAAAAGCCGCCGCGCTATCGTTCTTCGCCCAGTCATCGAGCACCCAGGCCTTGACCGTGGCGGCGTCGTAGCGCGACTTGTCTTGCAGCATCAGGTAAACGCGCAGCGCGTCGTAGGTCATTCTGGAGTCCTGCGCCGCGATGCCCTGCGCGATCACGGCTTCAATGCGTCGCACGATCTGCGGTAACAGCAGGTTGTCCTCCAACGCCCTGTACGTGACGCGGCTTTCGTCAACGATAGTGCCTGGCGTATACAAGCCGTAACGCCACGCGCTTTCGGGATCCGACAAGTCCAGCCCGGAGTAGGTCGGTAGATAGCGCGCTTCGGTCAGCACATCGGGCACCGCATCGGGTTTCGGATCCTTGTAAAGCCCGGTGACGCGCGCGGTCAACGCGTGAACCTTGCTTTCCATCACGGTCAGATAGCGGTCGTTGTGGCCGAAGCTCACGTACATTCCCGTCGCCAGCCACCCGAAAAGAACCAGCGCGAGCGTGTGACCGATCAGCCGCAGCAGTCGATAGCGGTACTCCCAGCGCAGGTTCGGGCTGACCAGGTGCGCCTCGGGAAACACTACCTGGTTGAGCAGGCCTTGCAGGAAGTAGCTCTGATGCGTCTCGGGCAGCGGAACACCAGCGGGCTGATCCGACAATGAGGCGAACAGACGTTGCGTCACCGTGTGTCGATCGGCCGCCAGTTCGACACCGCGCTGCTGCGCGCTCGTGAAGTAGACGCCGCGCAAGGTCGAATGCAGTTGCGTGTCGTCATAGCGGGAATCGAGAAAGACGCGATTGAGCAGATCGAGCAGCCGATGCGTGAGCGCCTCGAACTCCTCCGGCAACGCGCACAGACGGCGGCGCCGAGTAACATCGTGTTCGTCCTGCAAACGAGTGTCGATCGCAGCGGCCAGGCGGTCCGTAAGCAGATTCAGTTCGCTGTGACAGCGCGCATGTAGTCCCTCTTTCGCGATGGTTTCCTTCGCATAGGGCAGCGTGAAACCCCAGGCCTGGGCCCGGCCTTCGGAGGTCAACGAACTGAAGTACTCGGAGAAGCCCGTCAGTCGGTCCAGCTTGGTCACGATCAGATACACCGGGAAGCGAATGCCCAATTCCTGACGTAGTTCGTTGAGCCGGCCACGCAAGGCCGCCGCTTCGGCAATGCGAGCGTGCTCGTCGCCACTGAGCAGTGTTTCGAGATCGACGCTCAGCAACGCTCCATTGATCGGCGCGCGCGGACGATGGCGGCGCAGCATGCCGAGAAAGCCCAGCCATTCCGCGCTGTCGAGTTCCTGCGGATCGACGGTCGCGACAATCGGCGGCGCGGGCTCGCTCGCCTGAGCCGCTGCATCTGGCCGTCGCCCCTCCGGCGCCGGATCCCGCACGGGCGAGGTGTCGGCAGCCGAGGTCAAAGCCGAGGCCATCCGGCTGCTCGGCGAAGTCCCATGCCGCGTGTAATAGCCGATCGTATCGATCAGCACTGCGTCGTTGGTCAACCACCAGTCGACAGAGGCGGCCTCGCCGTTCACTTCACCGGCGGCGCGTTGCATCTGTTCAGCTACCGGAAATGTCAGCCCGCCGTTCAACAGGGCGCTCGATTTGCCCGAACCGTTCGAGCCAAGCGTGATGTACCACGGCAGCTCGTACAGATAGCGCTGACCCTGAAAGAGTCTGCCGATTCCGCGCGCGCCGGTACGCATCGACTTGAGACGGGCGATGGCGCCTGACACGATGGGCTCGAGCCGCTTCAGACGCCCTGCGGCCAGCGACTCCTCTTTCGCGCGGCCGAATTGCATGACCTTCTTCAGGAATGCGGCGTCTTCGTGCATCCGCTGCGTGATGCGAAAGCCCCAATACACGATGAACAGCAGCAGCACCGCCGCAATCGTCGCCACGCGCGTGGCCGCTGGCTCGAACGGCGCGTTCTGCCCAAAGGCGATAAGCGACGACGCATTCCAGATCAACAGGCACAGCGCGGTCGCGACGACGACGCTGAGCCACCATCCGGCGAGCCAGAACAGCATGCCGGCCAACATCAGCGCGATGACCATCACGCGCATGCCGATGCCGGTCAGAGGACGAATATCGCCAAACGAAAACGATGGTCCCACGAACCACACGACGAGCGCGACGATCATGAGCGCCACGAAGGCGAGGAACTGGCGCGAGGCCAGGAACGACAGGAACTTCTTCATTTAATTTCTCGGAGTTCGATCCGTCTCGCCGTCAGGGCGTGACGACGATCGCAACACGGCGGTTCTGTGCACGGCCTTGCGCGGTGCGGTTATCGCCGATCGGATCCGCTTCGCCCTTGCCTTCGGCCGTGAGACGGTTTGCCGCCACGCCGGCGGATTGCAGCATCTGCATGACCTGCGCGGCTCGCTCCTCCGACAGCATCTGGTTCGAGGCGAATGCGCGACTGCGGATCGGTACGTTGTCGGTGTAGCCGAGAACGGTCACCTTTCCAGGCACCTTGACGATCTCCCCGGCGATTTTTGCAATCAGCCCGCTCATCGCCGTCTTGACGGCCGCGCCGCCCGGCTGGAACATTGCGTCGCCCCGGAAGGTCACTGCGCTGTGGCCCGCGTCTTCGTCCACGCTGACCGTGCCTGCGGCGATCTCATTCTTGAGCAGTTCCTTCAGATGCAGCATGGTTGGCGCGGGCCGCGGCGTCAGGTGGCCGATATCCGCGATCTGCTTCTGGACCTCCGCGCCACGAGTCATCAGTTGGTACTTGTAGACGCCGAACAAGCCGAGAAGGCTCGCCGCCAGGACAATGAAGGTGAGCCACACGGGAAAGTCGTACAGCGACATACGCTTGCGCCGCGCGTCCGATTGCCAATGCGGCGACAGGGACATCGGCAAGGCGTCGCGGCCAGCCGTGATCTCGGTGTAGAGGCGCTGACGCACGGCGTCGTGCTTGCGCGTGCCGTCGCTGTCATATCGATAACGCCCGATGAAGCCGAGACTCAGAATCCGGTAGATCACTTCAAGCAGATCGCGGTGCTCTTGCGTGTCGCTCAGCAAACGGCCGATCAGCAAATAAGTCTTGTCGCCGCCCTTGGTGTCTTCGTGGAAAGTCGAAGCCAGTCCTTTGCGGATCCAGTCCGCCGCCGCTTCGGTCGCATGCCCCCAACTCGTTTGTCCGACGCTTTCGTCGAGCGCGGTGCACAGGCAATAGCTCGCGCCGATCATGTGATCGCGCCTGATGTTGGACTGCTCGCAGAGTCGTCTGAAGCTCCTGACTTCCTGCTCGAGCAACTCGCGCAGTCGCAGCCCGGCGCCGGCCTGGAGATGTTTCGGCATGTCGGCGAGCGCTCGTAGCAGCGGACGCGCAGCCTCGAGCAGCGGGTTGCGCGCCTCCTTGACCGCGGTCAGCCGGTCGCGAAGCGAAATCGCATCGGCCGGCGGCGCGTTCGAGGCAACGCTCGACAGATACGGTTCGTCCGCGTACGCCACGGTGGCGTCCGACGGGTAGTCTGGGTTGGTCGGTTGACTCATGGAGTTAGAACTCGGTGCGAATCGCCATGACGGGGCGTCGGCGGCATGGCGACCGCCCCGTCACGGCCTGATTACGAAACGGCCAGGGTGGGCTGGAGACTGACGAGCGTGCAGCCGCACTGCGCGCGGTGTCCCTCGAGCGCGACTGGGAAATCCGCGCACAGAAACGACGCTTCGCCTTCCACGATCACATTCGCGCCGTGCTCCTCGCAGCGGACGGGATCGCCGACGCGAGCCATTGCGCGGCCATCGATCAAATCGGCCGGGGAACCGGCGATGACTTGTCCGCCGTGCGGTGCGAGCGTGTCGCCAACAACAATGACGTGTCGAGTCATGAGAGATCTCCCTATCCGCGCACGCCCCACAATTGCAGGTCGAGTTGCGGAAAGTCGCCGGCGACGTGCAACGCGAGCCCGCCGAAGCGCGCCACTTCTTCCCAAAGCGGACCGTTCTGCGTGAGTTCGAAATACAGGTAGCCCGCGTTGTAGGGGATCTGGCGGGGCGCGACCGGCATAGCCTGCAAGCCGATGCCGGGCAGATGGCTGCGCACGAGATCCTGCAGCTTTTCGGACGGTCCCGCCTTGGCCTGCGTCTGGAAGCGCTGCTGCAGCACGTCCGGCGGCATGGCCGCATTGACGGCCAGCACCACGGCAGTGAAGTCGCGCATCTCGGCTGGATCGATCACGGCATTGCTCAAACCATGTCCCTGCTCGACCAACATGATCTTTTGGGCGCTACGCACCAACACCTGATTGAGCATGTCGTGGATCTCATCGACGAGCGGCTTCAGACACGTATGCGGCTCGCCGTGCGTGTACGACGGAACCGTCAGCGGTCGCCGCGTTCCAGGCCGCAGATGTGTCGACAGTTCGCCCGCCATGCCGAGCAGCAATTGGTAGATTTCGGCGGGCGAGGTGGAAGGCACGAGCAACAGATGCTTCAGTTGCGGTTCGTAGCAGTTGAGGATCTGCAGCAGCAGATAGTCGCTGACCGTCGCGGCGCTGGCCGTGCTGTTGACGCTGCCGGCAAGGCGGCTGGCGAGCGCGTCGGCACGCATGCGCGCGAGGTCCTGAACCTTGAAGAGCCAGCTCATCAGGAGCTCACTCGCGCCGAATCCAGTGACGGTCGGAACGAGCGTGGTGTCGAGTTCGAGGCTCCCGTCTGCGCGAATGGCCGTCACACGAGTGAGGGGCAGGCCGATCCACGCCTCCCCCATCTCCTTTTCCGGCACTAAGCGCAAACGCAGGCTGGACAGTTGGACCAACTCCGGTGCGAGGCCGACCGAATTCGTGTCGCGCAGTTCGGTGTCGAAAACTTGATAGCGCGCCAGCGACTCGGGAGAAGCGTCGAATGTGGTTTCCTCGCAATTCGGCAGCCGCACAGGCACGGCCAGGAAGATCACCTGTCCGAGATGCTCGTGGCGCACCGTCAAGGGCACGGGAAGCGGAGTGTTGCCGGGGGCGTCGAACGGCGTGCCGTCGGCGAATACGCCGGTCGCCGATTGCAGAATGACCTTGCCGAGCGCGAGCGACTCCGGATCGAGGCGATAGTGTGTGAAACCGAAGAAGAACGGCGACAGCGGCGTCGCACGCATATGCGCGTATTTCTCGAAGTAGCGCTCTTGTTGCTGGAACAACTGTGGCCGGAAGAAGAGTCCTTCCTGCCAGGTGACCTTTGCATACCAACTCATGATCTCGTCCGCTAAGTGATTCTTGTACGCGATTTATTTGCTTTCGGGCTTGGCGGCGTCGGTGATCCTGACCGCCTTGGAGCCCACCGTGATCGTCAACTTCACTTTGGGTGTGAAGCGATACCAGGCGGCGTCGGGCGCTGGCGACAGCGCAAAGGTTTCGCGCCACACCGCGTTGGGCAAGTCCCGGTAGGCGGCGATCACGCCGATCGCCGTCGTCTCAGGATCACCGCGCCGCAGGATCTGCTTCTTGTCGCCAGGGCGCATCTCGAACTCGTCGCGCTTCACAAGATCGTTCGCGAGCAAAGTCTTGTCTTGCGTCTGCAAGGAAAAGAAATCAGCGCTGTTGAATACGCCATCGCTCTTGAGCTCATAGATGCGCACGACGATCGGCGCGGCGCGACCCTTTTCGTCGAGATTGACGTCGCTCTGCGCGGCGACGTTAAGCTCGAGCCGGGTCGGCTCTTTCGGCTTGGGCTCGCTGCTGCTGGCGCACGCCGAAAGCCACAGGGCGCACGCCAGAACGGCGATGTTCAGTATCAAACGCATGCTGAATACTTTCGGAATCCGGTGAATCTGGAAAACATGTGAACGCAATTGCCCGGCGAGAGCAGACTCTCGCCGGGCCATGAGGCTAGTCAGTCAGTCTCAGACTTCCTTGTTGCCCTTGATGTCAAAGCCGGCCGTGACCGCGCCGCCCGAACCGCCTTGCGCGTTCTGGACGACATACTCCTGCTTGACCTTGGCGAACGACAGCGAAACGCTCTCGCGGCTGTGGTCGCTGTCGTTGCGGCTGCCCGACGGCGCGACACGCGTAACGAGCACGTCGCTCATCGTGATCTTGAGATACTCGAGCGGGTTACCGCCGGCCTTGCGCATGATGAGCGTCGCCTGATCGATATGCTTGCCGGTCAGCGCGTACTTCATCAGGTTCGGGCTCGAACGGTCGATGTTGTGTTCGAACAGCAGGTCCGACACGGTCGCTTTGCCAGCACCGCCGCCGCTGCCCGAGTGCATCGTCGATTCCTGACGAATCTCCCAGTTCCAATTGAGGACTTCGATCTCGTCCTTGTGCTTGTCATCAAGCGATTCGCCGGTGATGCCGTCGATTTTCAGGAAAATGTCCTGTGCCATATAACACTCCTTATTGTTATCAAAGTACCGCCGGGCTCGCATCGATGATGCTCACCCGTGGTCGAGGGTCGCGTCGCTGACGCGATTTCTGAGGTCGGACGTTAGTCAGACCGTTTGTCCGGATTTACGCCGCATCCTTGATCGAAGGCAGCTTCGTCACCAGTCGCAGCGAAACGGTCAGGCCCTCGAGTTGGAAATGCGGACGCAGAAAGAACTTGGCCTGGTAATAGCCGGGGTTGCCTTCGACGTCCTCGACCACCACTTCGGCCGCCGCCAGCGGACGCTGCGCCTTGGTTTCCTGCGACGAGTTGACCGGGTCGGCATCGACGTAGTGCATGACCCACTCGTTCAACCAGCGTTGCATGTCGTCGCGCTCGCGGAAAGCGCCGATTTTGTCGCGGACGATGCACTTCAGGTAGTGCGCGAACCGCGAGCATGCGAACAGGTACGGCAGTCGTGCAGACAGCGCTGCGTTCGCGGAGGCATCGGCGTCGTGGTACTCGGCCGGCTTTTGCAGCGACTGCGCGCCGATGAACGTCGCATGGTCGGTGTTCTTGCGGTGGATCAGCGGAATGAAGCCGCTCTTCGACAGCTCGGCCTCGCGCCGGTCCGAGATCGCGATCTCGGTCGGGCACTTCATGTCGACGCCGCCGTCGTCCGTCGGGAACGTATGGCACGGAAGGTTTTCCACCGTCCCGCCCGACTCCACCCCACGGATCAACGAGCACCAGCCGTACTTCTTGAACGAGCGGTTGATGTTGACGCCCATCGCGTACGCAGCGTTGGCCCACGCGTAGCGGCTGTGATCCGCGCCGCCCGTTTCCTCTTCGAAGTCGAACTCATCGACCGGATTGGTGCTCGCGCCGTATGGCAGACGCGACAAGAAGCGCGGCATCGCGAGACCGATGTAACGTGCGTCCTCGGTGTTGCGCAGCGAATTCCAAGCCGTGTACTCGAGGTTTTGCGTAAAGATCTTCGTCAGGTCGCGCGGGTTGGCGAGTTCCTGCCACGACTCCATCTGCAGCACGGAGGGTGCTGCACCGGCGATGAACGGCGTATGCGCCGCAGCCGCGACCTTCGCGATCGAGCCGAGCAGGTCGACGTCGGTCGGCGTGTGATCGAAGAAGTAGTCGGCCATCAGGCAGCCGTACGGCTCGCCGCCGAGCTGGCCGTACTGCTCTTCGTAGATCTGCTTGAAAAGCGGACTCTGATCCCACGCGATGCCCTTGTAGCGCCGCATGGTCCGGTGCAATTCGTTCTTCGACAAATCCATGAAGCGAATTTTCAGGTGTTCGTCGGTCTCCGTGTTCGACACGAGATGATGCAGACCGCGCCAGGCCGATTCCAGCTGCTGGAAGTCTTCGTGATGCAAAATCAGGTTGATCTGGTCCGAAAGCTTGCGATCGATCTGCGCGATGATCGCCGCGATACTCTTGTAAGCGTCGTCGCTTATCGTGATCGACTGCGACAGCGCTTGCGCGGCAAGGGTTTGCACCGCAAACTCGACGGCTTCGCGCGCCAGTTCGGTCTTCGGGCGGAACTCCTTTTCAAGCAGTTCGGTGAAATCGGATTGTGCGTACGCTGCCTGGGCGAGCGCCGCTTCTGGTGCTTTCTTGTTCATGGTGTGAATCCTTGAATTCAATCGTCTGGGCTACGCGCTTACTCTTCGCCGACAGCTTCGCCGACGGCGCGCTCGGGCTTCGGCGCGGCGGCCAGCGACTTGAGCAGAGCCGGGTCTTGCAGCAGTTTCGTGACGAGGGCTTCCGCGCCCGACTTCCCGTCCATGTAGGTCTGCAGGTTGGCGAGTTGGGTACGCGCCTCGAGCAGTTGGCGCAGCGGCTCGACCTTGCGCGCGATCGCGGCGGGCGAGAAGTCTTCCATGCTCTCGAAGGTCATATCGACCATCATCTGCCCCTCGCCGGTGAGCGTGTTGGGCACCGCGAATGCGACGCGCGGGCGAATCGCTTTCATGCGCTCGTCGAAGTTGTCGATGTCGATGTCGAGAAAGCGGCGGTCGGACACCGGCGGAAGCGGTTCCACCGGATGCTTGCCCGACAGATCGGCGAGCACGCCCATCACGAAAGGTAGCTCCACCTTCTTTTCCGAGCCGTAGACTTCGACGTCGTACTCGATCTGCACGCGGGGCGCACGGTTGCGCGCGATAAATTTCTGCGAACTGCTTGAGGTCATAAACAGTATTCCTAACTTGATATATGAAAAGGCTAAGCTGCTAGCGCGGCTGCTTAGTCCGGCTCGCCGGCAGGCGCGCATTCAGCCTCGAAGGCGAGCGCGCCCGAAGGCACGGCATCCGCGTCAGTCACTTCGATCGCGATTTGCGCAATCTTCTTCCGGGCTGCGAATCCGTCGAGCCAAAGGGCGGACAGACGCGGCAATATGTGCTGCTCGATGAAGCCGATCAGCACTCGCGCGCCGGTTTCCTGCACGAGGCAGCGCGCGACGATGTAGTCGATCACGGCGTCGCTGTAGCCAAGCGCAATGCCGTGGTTCTGCGCCATGCGGCTGACCACGCGATTCAAGTGGAGACGCACGATGCGTCCGAGCGCGTCATCGGCCAGCGGACGATACGGAACCACTGTCACGCGTCCAAGAAACGCAGCCGGGAACACCTTGAGCAGTTCGGGCGTGAGCGCCTCGCGCAGCGCCGCCGCGTCGGGAGCGAGCGACGAATCAGCGCACAAGCTGGAAGTGAGATCGCTGCCGACGTTACTGGTCAGCAGAATCACGGTGTTGCGGAAATCGATGTAGCGGCCGTCACCGTCCTCCATGTAGCCCTTGTCGAACACCTGGAAGAACATCTCGTGAACGTCGTGATGCGCTTTTTCGATTTCATCGAGCAGGACAACCGAGTACGGACGGCGGCGGACGGCTTCGGTGAGCACCCCTCCTTCGCCGTAGCCGACATAACCCGGTGGCGCGCCTTTGAGCCCCGACACCGTGTGCGCTTCCTGATACTCGCTCATATTGATGGTGATCAGGTTCTGCTCGCCACCGTATGGCGCGTCGGCAAGCGCCAGCGCGGTTTCAGTCTTGCCGACGCCGGACGGACCGACGAGCAGGAACACGCCGAGTGGCTTTTTCGGATCGGTGAGACCGGCGCGAGCCGTCTGCACGAGCTCACCGATGCGGCGCAACGCGTCGCTCTGGCCGATCACGCGGGCTTCCAGCGTGTCGGGGAGCGCAAGGACGGCGCTGAGCTCGTCGGTCATCATGCGGCCGACCGGAATGCCGGTCCAGTCCGAGACGATTTCGGCGACGATCGCATCGTCCACTTCGGGGAAAACTAGCGGCTTGTCGCCCTGCAATTCGGCCAGCGCACGTTCGAGCGCGCGCAGCGTATCCAAAGATGGAGCCGGTTGCGCATCCGCCTCGTCGCTGACTTGATGCGACGCGGCCGCCGACACTGCTTCGCGTGCGGCGAGCAGCTTCTGGGCCGCTTCGGCCTGCTTGCGCCAGTCTGTGTCGACGGCGATTTCGCGCGTCGCCAGTTCGTCGATACGCGTGCGCACCTGGCTCAACGTCTTGCCGGATTCGATGCCCAACTGCGCCTCCCGGGCGAGCAGGCTTTCCTCCGCGCGGGCCGCGGCCAGGCGCTGGCGCACGTCGTCCAGCTCGCGCGGCGTCGCGTGCAGCGACAGCGCAACTCGGGCGCAGGCCGTGTCGAGCAGGCTGATGGCCTTGTCAGGCAACTGACGCGCGGGAATGTAGCGATGCGACAGCGTAACCGCCGAGCGAATTGCACTGTCGCGTACGACTACGCCGTGATGATGCGACAACGTTTGCGTGAGCCCGCGCACCATATCGATGGCCGCCGCCTCGGACGGCTCGCCGACCTGCAGCACTTGAAAGCGCCGGATGAGCGCGGGATCCTTCTCGATGTGCCGCTTGTATTCAGCCCAGGTCGTCGCGCCGACGGTACGCACCTTGCCGCGTGCGAGCGCAGGCTTCATCAGGTTGGCAGCATCGCCAGTCCCTGCCTGGCCGCCCGCGCCGATCAGCGTATGAATCTCATCGATGAACAAAATCACTGGCGCAGCGGATTTGGTCGCCGCTTCGAGCACGCCCTTCAGACGTGCCTCAAATTCGCCCTTCATGCTCGCGCCAGCGAGCAGTGAGCCGACGTCGAGGCTGAGCAGCCGCACATCGGCGAGTCTGGGAGGCACGTTGCCGGAGGCGATCGCCAGGGCCAGCCCTTCGACCACGGCGGTCTTGCCGACACCTGCCTCGCCGGTCAGCAGCGGATTGTTCTGCCGACGGCGCAACAGCACGTCGATCATCGTGCGGATTTCCAACTCACGGCCGATCACCGGCTCGATCTCACCCGCACGGGCACGCGCCGTCATGTCGGTGCAGTATTGCTCCAGGCCAGCGCCCTTGCCGGCAGCCGGCATAGCACCGGAGGCTTCGCCAGGTGCGGAATCCGGATCGAATTCGCTATGATCGTACGTGCGGTCCTCCGCTTCGGGCGAGCCGTCGATCCATGCGACGAACAGTTCATCGGGCTGATCGACCGGAATTTTGGCAAACGCGGGAGAGATCGACAGCAGCACGCGGCGCAGTTCTGCGTTACCCGCCAGGGCCGCCAGCAGCCACGCGCCGCGCACGCGGCGATCGCTGTGACTCAGCGTGGCGAGAACCCACGCGCGCTCGATGGCCGTTTCGATATGCCAGGAAAAATCGCTGATTGAACTCGCGCCCGCGGGCAGTGAAGCGAGCGCACGGGTGAAGTCGCGATCGAGAGCGTCGCGGTCGATGCCCGCATGTCGCACGATACGGTGCAGATCGCTGTCGGGTTGCTGCAGGATCTGGTGCAACCAGTGCACGAGCTCGACGTACGGATTTCCACGCAACTTGCAGAAGGAGGTGGCTGATTCGATGCTTCGGTAAAGCGTGACGCCTAGCTTACCGAAAAGCGCCTGACGAGAAATGGTCATACTTGGTATATGTTATTTTTAACGCTCGACTTGCGCCGCACCAGCAGACGGCGGTCTTTTCCCCAAATTCTTTGAAACGTACTCCTAACTACAAATTTGCAACAAATTTATCTCGATCGACCAACAATCCTGCTATCTAAATTATTCGGACAGGCGCTTAACTCAAGAGTGCCGAGTTCTTGCTCGCCCTTTTCACGGTCTCGATTCGACGATCGAGAGCGTCAGTCCACTTCTCGGCGATCCACTCCCGTTCGCCTAAGAGCCGCAGCACTTCTTGTATTTGCGCCCCGAGCCGCAGGGACATGGGATATTGCGCTCCACCTTCGTGGACTGCATGGGTAACGGTGGATTGAGCGCATTCTCAAGGTCAGAAATGTCCTCTGAACCTTCGAAGCCAATGATGTAATGCCAGCCGTTCTGCTGGCATACTCGCGCCACATAGTGAGCACGATCATCTGACGTCACTCGGACAATGATCGGTCGTTGTTCTGAGCCAATCTTTGGCATGTTCGATCCTGTGATTGCGGTTAAGGGGGCGGAGATTAAACCTGACGCCCGTTTCGTGCAGCATATAAGCCTGTACGGTTGGTTAAAACATTCGTAACCTCCCCGGCGCAGTTTTTTCAACTGCCGTTCTTTAGATTACTAATTTAGTAGTACTATGCAAACTAGTCAATACGAAAGCTCGAAGACTAACGATGACGCTTTGGATGGCTTGGTGGGACGCGATCTGGTTACTGCGCCCGGCGTTCTCGCGCCTGCGCAGCTTCATGTGGTTCGCAACCGTCGTGGCCGGCTTCACGGTGCGCACCGAGTTGTTGGGCGTGACCAGCGTCGTGCGTGCACTCAAGCTGCGACCTGCTCTGTACAACAAGCTGCGTGACAGCTTGCACAGCAACGCCGTGCAACTCGATCAGCTCACGGCGCTGTGGACTCAGGCGGTGTTGCGCCTGTTCCCGGATCCGCTACGCGTCAATGGCCGGCGCGTCCTGGTCGGAGACGGCATCAAGGTGGCCAAGTCCGGCAAGAAGATGCCCGGCGTCAAACTGCTGCATCAACAGTCCGACTCCAACAGCAAGCCCGAATACATAATGGGACACTCCATGCAGGCGGTCAGCATACTCGTGGGGGCCGCCCAGAGCGTCTTTGCCATACCGCTGGCCGTGCGCATTCACGAAGGTCTCGTGTGGTCCAACCGCGATCGGCGTACCTTGCTCGACAAGATGATTGCGCTGCTGGATATCGTCTCGGTGAAGGAGCCGTTCTACTTCGTCGCCGATGCCTACTACGCTGCTCGCAAGATCGTCAAAGGCCTGCGCGATCAGGACAACCACCTGGTCACACGCGTGAAATCCAATGCAGTCGCCTATGTCCCGTACCTGCAGCAAGGACCGCGCAAACGAGGCCGCCCCAGACTTTACGGTGACAAGGTCAAACTGAAATCGCTCCTGGCTGAACCCCAGTTCTCGAAATCAGCCGCCAGCCCTGTCTATGGCGAGCACGACCTCACCATTCAGTATCGTGTCCGCGATCTACTGTGGCCTGCGTGCGGAGGACGGGTGGTTCGCTTCGTGGCAGTGATTCACCCTTGCAGGGGTTCGTGCCTGTTGATGTGCACCGATCTCAGCCTCGATCCCATCCAGATCATTCGCTTGTACGGGTTGCGCTTCAAGATCGAACACACCTTCAAACAGGCGGTACATCGGATCGGCACTTTCGCCTACCACTTTTGGATGCAAGACATGAAGCCGCTTGGCCGCAAAAACCGCGATCAATACCTTCATCGCGAATCCCTCGAGTACCGCAACGCCATTAAGCGCAAGACACACGCCTACCACGTCTTCATCCAGGCCGGCATTATCTGTCAGGGACTGCTTCAGTACCTGGCAGTGGTGTTCCCTTCACTCGTCTGGAGTTCATTTGCATCCTGGCTGCGCACCATCCGCCCCGGCATCCCCCCATCGGAATTGGTCGTCGCCAATGCACTACGCCAATGCCTGCCCGAATTTCTCGTGAATAGCACTAAAACCAATTTCTTTGCGAAATTCATCGCCGAAAGGCAGGACCCTGACAACTTCGAGATGTTCCGCCTGGCCACATAGCTTCAAGACCGCGCCGAACACGGCACTCTCGAGGCGCTTAAATAGTCAATCTAATATTCCAGCAAAGGCTGCCCGAAGACAATACTCACAACATTTGCTTAATTTTTAATCGCGCCGCCGACGCGATAATGTCAGGATCGCCACTCACCACGCCAATGATTAGTAGGTCAAGACAATTATCGAATGGGATCTGTCGAAGTGACAGGAATTCGGCTGAAGCGCCGTAGTGTGGATCACTCGAATGGTGTTGCAGCCGAGAGCCAGCGGGCGACTGACTACAACGCACGCGCGGGCCGCTTCTTCCTAAACGTCAAATGATGCGTTTACCTGGAAGGCATGCAGAGTATAAATTTAGCGTGCGTAGTTCACCACGCAGCGAATGAAGACTGAAACGAGTTGCGTCGCGTCGTCAACGAAAGAGGGCTAGACCTTTCTGCGAAAACTATCGTCGTCGGTATCCGTGGTCAGATGCGTGACATCACCCCACGACACAACCATCGCGCCGCCGCCCTCAAAGTCCACCACATTGACGCTGCAATTGAGCAACGGCCACATGCGCGGTTCCTGCAGCGACAGCTTCATCGCGAATCGATAAATGCAATCGAGCACGCCGCCATGCGCGACGACCGCGATACGTCCGCCCGGATGCGCGGCAACGATCGGTTCCATCGCATGCACGACGCGGTGATAAAACACGCGCTGCGATTCGCCGTCGCCGGGCGGTGAAAAACCGGGATCGCGCGTCTGCCATTCGACGTATTCAGCGGGAAATTTATCGCTGATCTCATCGCTGTCGTGGCCTTGAAACGCGCCGTAAAATCGCTCGCGCAATTTTTCCGACAAACGCAATTCGAGCCCCAGCGCATCCGCGAAAGGACGCGCCGTTTGCTGCGCGCGTTGCAGATCGCTCGAATAAACCGCGTCGATACGGTTTTCGCGAGCAAGGCGTGCTCCGAGCTGTTCGGCTTGCAGGAAGCCGTGCTCGGACAACGGAATGTCGATATGCCCCTGAATGCGCTTGATGCGATTCCAGTCGGTCTCGCCGTGCCGGATGAAAAGGACCTGAGTCGTCATGGACGCACCTGAAGCCAGAAAGTAACCGGCCCGTCATTGACGAGCGACACCTGCATCTCCGCACCGAATTCGCCCGTCTCGACGATCGGATGCTTCGCGCGCGCCTGCTCGACGAAGTAATCGAAAAGCCGCTTGCCTTCGTCGGGCGGAGCGGCGGGCGTGAAACTCGGGCGCAGGCCGCTCGACGTATCCGCGGCAAGCGTGAATTGCGAGACCAGCAGGACGCCGCCCGCGCGGCCCGCGCCATCCATGTTCTGCACCGGGAGGTTCATCTTGCCCGCGGCATCGCTGAACACGCGGTAGGCAAGCATCTTGGCGAGGAGCTTGTCGGCGGCGGCTTCGTTGTCGCCCCGCTCGGCGCAGACCAGCGCGAGCAAGCCCGCGTCGATCGCGCCGGTCACGCGCTCACCCACGCGCACATCGGCGCGCTTCACACGCTGTATGAGCGCGATCATCGGCTCAAGCGGTCAGCGTGACGCGCGCGAAACGGCGCTTGCCCACCTGCACCACGAACTCGCCCGCTTCGATCTTCAGGCCCTTGTCGGAGACGGTCGCGCCATCGATCTTCACGCCGCCCTGCTCGATGTTGCGCAGCGCTTCGCTCGTCGACGGCACGAGACCCGCCTGCTTCAGCAACTGGCCGATCGCGAGCGGCGCGCCCGCGAGCGTCACCGTCGGAATGTCGTCCGGCACGCCGCCCTTCGCGCGATGATTGAAGTCGTCGAGCGCGCGTTCCGCATCCGACGAAGAGTGGAAGCGCGTCACGAGCTCCTGTGCGAGCATCACCTTGAAGTCGCGCGGATTGCGGCCGCCCTCGGCCTCTTTCCTGAAGCGCGCGATTTCCTCGATGCTGCGGAACGACAGCAACTCGAAGTAACGCCACATCAGCACGTCCGAAATGCTCATCACCTTGCCGAACATCTCGGTCGGCTTTTCGCTGATGCCGATGTAGTTGTTCTTCGACTTCGACATCTTCTCGACGCCGTCGAGGCCTTCGAGGAGCGGCATCGTCAGGATGCACTGCTGCTCCTGGCCGTACTGCTTCTGCAATTCGCGGCCGACGAGCAGGTTGAACTTCTGGTCCGTGCCGCCGAGTTCGAGATCCGCGTTCAGCGCGACGGAGTCGTAACCCTGCATCAGCGGATACAGGAATTCGTGGATGGAGATCGGCACGCCGCCTTGAAAACGCTTCGTGAAATCCTCGCGCTCGAGAATGCGCGCAACCGTGTAACGCGATGCGAGCTTGATCATGCCGTCGGCGCCGAGCGGCATCGACCATTCGCTGTTGTAGCGGATTTCGGTCTTCTCGCGATCCAGCACGAGCGCAGCCTGCTCGAAATATGTCTTCGCGTTGCTTTCGATCTGCTCGCGCGTGAGCGGCGGGCGCGTCGCGTTGCGGCCGGACGGATCGCCGATCAGCGAAGTGAAGTCGCCGATCAGGAAAATGACCTGATGGCCGAGATCCTGCAACTGACGCATCTTGTTCAGCACGACCGTATGGCCGATGTGGATGTCGGGCGCCGTCGGATCGAGACCGAGCTTGATGCGCAGCGGCTTGCCCGTCGCCGCGCTTCTTGCGAGCTTCTGCGCGAATTCGTCTTCGATCAGCAGTTCGTCGCAGCCGCGTTTCGCGATGGCGAGCGCGTTTTTCACATCGTCGGTGATCGGAAAGCTCTGCGCGGCGGCGGGCGCGGAAGAAGCGTTGGAATCTGTGGTCATGCTTGCGGCTTGTGAAGTCAAAAGGGTTCGATGACTGGCGAACGGCGGCGCGATCTGGCCTCGATGCCGTCGCAGCGGTCCGGCGTGGCCGGATGGGACGCCGCGCGTCGAAACGCGGCGCGCGCGGAAAATGACGAAATCTCGCGCAATTGCTTGTTCAGGCTCAGGATTTTACGCGATGACGCGGTCATTCGCGCCGTTTCGTGTCGGAATGCATCGGTCGATACAAGACCACGCCAGACGCGTCTTAACGATTCGACCCATAACGCGGATAATCGCCGCTTGAGCAAAACCCGCAACATGGCATCGAAGAGGAGAGCAGCGTGCCCAAGAAAACCGAAGCAATCGAAACCGGCAAGGCGGATGGCGTGTACTTCGGTTTGATGTCCGGAACCAGCATGGATGGCGTGGACGGCGTCGCAGTGCAATTCGCGACGGGCAAGCCGCCTGTCGTGATCGGCGAAGCGCATGTGTCCTTCTCGAAAGGCTTGCGCGATGCGCTCTTCGAACTGCAATCGCCCGGCGACAACGAGCTCGAACGCGAGGCGCTCGCCGCCAATGCGCTCGCGACGCGCTACGCCGTCTGCTGCCACGAATTGCAGAGCATGAGCGGCTGTTCGGCGGCGAAGGTGCGCGCGATCGGGGTTCACGGCCAGACGGTGCGGCATCGGCCGGAGAAGGGCTACACGCGGCAGATCAACAATCCCGCGCTGCTCGCGGAGATGACCAGCATCGACGTGATCGCCGATTTCCGCAGCCGCGATGTCGCCGCGGGCGGCCAGGGCGCGCCGCTCGTGCCGGCGTTTCACGCGACGCTCTTCGGCGAAAAGAACGAAACGCGCGTCGTGTGCAATCTGGGCGGCATCAGCAATATCACGATTCTTGCGGCAAGCGGCGAAGTGCGCGGCTTCGATTGCGGCCCGGCGAACGCGTTGATCGACGAATGGGCGTTGCGTCATCTGCAACGAGCCTACGACGATGGTGGCCAATTCGCGGCGCAAGGCGAGGTGCATCCGGCGCTGCTCGACGCCCTTCTCGACGAGCCGTTCTTCGAACTGCCCCCGCCGAAAAGCACGGGCCGCGATCTGTTCAACCCGGCATGGATGGACGCGAAGCTCGCCGCCTTCGCGAGCCTCGCTCCCGCCGACGTTCAGGCGACACTCACCGCGCTCACCGCAACCACCGTCGCCCGTGAGATCGCGCGTCACGCGTCGGATGTGCGCGCCGTGTACGTGTGCGGTGGCGGCGCGCGCAATCCGGTTTTGATGAAGATGCTCCAGCAGGCGCTGGAAGACGGCGGCGTCGCAGGCGTGCCCGTCATGACGACCGAGGCGCTCGGCGTGCCGCCGCAGCAGGTCGAAGCATTTGCGTTCGCGTGGCTCGCGATGCGCTGTGTCGCGCGCGAGCCGGGCAATCTGCCCGCGGTGACGGGCGCATCGGGTGGGCGGGTGCTCGGCGCGATCTACCCGCACTGAAGCGCGCGGAAAAACAAAAACGGAGCCCGAAGGCTCCGTTTCGCTTACATCGATTGATTCGTGCTCAGACCGAGAACGACGAACCGCAACCGCAAGTCGTGGTGGCGTTGGGGTTCTTGATGACGAACTGCGCGCCGTTGATGTCGTCCTTATAGTCGATCTCCGCGCCGACGAGATACTGATAGCTCATCGAGTCGACCAGCAACTGCACGCCTGCCTTGTCCATCACGGTGTCGTCTTCGTTGACTTCTTCGTCGAACGTGAAACCGTACTGGAAACCCGAGCATCCGCCGCCTTGCACGAACACGCGCAGCTTCAGATCCGGATTGCCCTCTTCATCGATCAATTGCTTGACCTTGTCTGCAGCCGCGTCGGTGAAGACGAACGGCAACGGCATTTCGGTCGTGGGGGTGTCGCTGACAGCGCTCATTCGAACTCTCCAATTAAGCTTCTAACCGCTATTGTAGGGCTGATCTCAATATCGTGCCGAATGTCCATGAAATCAATGGGCTATATGCAAATTCGACATGATCCTGTTCTGGCGCGCCAAAACGAAAAAGCCGCCGGCACCAAGGTGCGGGCGGCTTTTGCAGCAGTTTCGCCGGTAGCCGGTGTCCGACAACGGCGAAACGCCGAAGCGCTTAACGCTTCGAGAATTGCTTCCTGCGGCGTGCCTTGTGGAAACCGACCTTCTTACGTTCCACTTCACGCGCGTCGCGGGTGACGAAGCCTGCGTTCGACAGTTGCGACTTGAGCGTAGCGTCGTAGTCCATCAGCGCACGCGTGATGCCGTGGCGGACCGCGCCTGCTTGACCCGTCTCACCGCCGCCATTCACGTTGA
This sequence comes from Caballeronia sp. S22, assembly GCF_964261745.1. Classification (NCBI taxonomy): domain Bacteria; kingdom Pseudomonadati; phylum Pseudomonadota; class Betaproteobacteria; order Burkholderiales; family Burkholderiaceae; genus Caballeronia; species Caballeronia sp. S22. Next base: position 2,934,242 of record NZ_OZ180035.1, read on the forward strand.
CCTTGATGTCGAACGTGGTGCCGTGGTTCGTGAGTTCGAGCGGCTGACGCACGATCATCAGCGACGTTTCGCGCGAGAAATAGTCGGCGATGGGCTTGCCATTGACGATGATCTCGCCCTTGCCCGACTTGATGAAGACGCGAGCGACGGCGCTCTTGCGGCGGCCCGTACCGTAGTTCCAGTTACCGATCATGTGGGCTCCCCTTAGATCTCGAGCGCTTTAGGCTGTTGAGCCGTATGCGGATGCGTTGCTTCGGCGTAGACCTTCAGCTTCTTGATCATCGCGTAGCCGAGCGGACCCTTCGGAAGCATGCCCTTGACAGCCTTCTCGAGCGCGCGGCCCGGGAAACGCTCTTGCATCTTGCCGAACGTCGTTTCGTAGATGCCGCCCGGGTAACCCGAGTGACGATAGTACTTCTTGTCCGTGGTCTTGTTGCCGGTGACCTTCAGCTTGCCGGCATTGACGACGATGATGAAATCACCGGTGTCGACGTGCGGTGTGAATTCAGGCTTATGCTTGCCGCGAAGACGGCGTGCCACTTCGCTGGCGACACGGCCGAGAACCTTATCCGTCGCGTCAATCACGTACCATTCGCGCGTCACCTCTTCGGCTTTTGCGGAAAACGTCTTCATGATCGATCCAAAAAATTGATCTGCCCTTGAACTTTGCGTTGTTCGGCCCTGCTTATATGAGTGCGTTCGAGACGCGTGCAGGCTCTCACAAGCCTCTCTCCGCGGGCGTGTAGCGAAGAGAACTTTGAATTATAAAGGGAATTTGGCTGCTGCGTCAAAGATTTGCTTTGCGCGACGCGAGGACGAAAAAAAGCCCGGGCAGCTGAGGCTCGGGCTTAATCCACCAAGGAGGAGGTGGAGGAGACAGGAACGAGTATAGGCACGGTCATGCTGCAAAGCAAGAAGATTTGCATGGTGAAAGTGAGTTTCACTATTTGAAATATGAAGACGATGAGCGTCATCCAGAATTTTCGCGTATTTTCATGTACTTATGAAAGTTTCGCGTCGATCATCCGGCCTATTTTGGCTTTAGAGGCCATCCTCGACTTGAAATCTTGCTGTCGAAGGACGAACCGCCTCGCCGATTTTCGCTTCGTCAACCCGTGGATGCTCTAAGCAGCGACCCGTCGAGAATCCCTGAACCGCTACAATAAAGTTTCTGTAACGACGCGCTGAGCAGCTGGAGCCTGAGCATGGAATGCAAAGTTAGCTGGATGGGACAAGACGGCATGGCCTTCGCCGCCGAAACGGGAAGCGGCCATCTCGTCAATATGGATGGTGCACCGGAAGGCGGTGGCCGCAATCTCGCGCCGCGCCCGATGGAAATGGTGCTGCTCGGCACCGGCGGCTGCACTGCCTACGACGTCGTGATGATCCTGAAGAAGAGCCGCCAGGAAATCCAGGGCTGCTCGGTCACGCTCAAGGCGGATCGCGCGAGCGAAGATCCGAAGGTCTTCACGAAGATCCATTTTCATTTCACCGTGACCGGCAAGAACCTGAACCCGGCGACGGTCGAGCGCGCGATCAACCTGTCGCACGACAAGTATTGCTCGGCGTCGATCATGCTGGCGAAGACTGCGGAGCTCACGCATTCGTTCGAGATCGTCGAAGCGTAAGCCTGCCCGCAAGCGGAAATGAGAAGAGCCGACGTCGAAAGACGCCGGCTCTTCTCTTTTGAATGACGACAAAGCGGGCCGATAAGCCGGATTCTGTGCACGCGCCGACCGAAACCGAACGCGCGTGGCAATCATTCCTCTAGACGCGCCATTGCTGACGCGCTCAAGCTTCCTACCCGCAGACGGACGGGGGCCCCGTCCTGCATCGCGTGGATGCACGCCTGCCTATTTGGAATTGCTCCGGGTGGAGGTTACCGTGCCAGATCGTCTCGCGACGTCCGCGGTGCGCTCTTACCGCACCGTTTCACCCTTACCTGATCTCCGGACTTGCGCCCGGAGCCATCGGCGGTTTGCTTTCTGTTGCCCTGTTCCGCGTGTTGCCACGGATGGCCGTTAGCCATCACCCTGCCCTGTGGAGTCCGGACTTTCCTCGCCCTTTTCGGCCGAAACCGTCGAGGCCGCGATTGCCTGGCCCGCTTTGCGGCATCGATTCTAACATTGGCGATTACGGCGGCCCGGGCGAAACACGGATACATCGTCGTAGAAATCGGGAGATGCGTTCGCCGTCCACCAGCCCGGCACGCCCAGCACCGGCAGCGGCGCGAACGCGCGGCTATCGAGCGGCCCGGCGTTCAGGCCCTGCGCCACACGTTCGTCGATCAGCGCGCGGCGCGCGGCATCGTCGAGCGTGAAATAGTCGGCGGGAACGTCGACGATCCACGCGTGCCCCGTGCACGCCTTGTACGGCGCAACGAGCTTTTCCAGCAACGCGTGCCCGAAGATGCGCGCCTCGCAGCGCGTGCCCCACGCCGCGCGCTCGTCGACGAACAGCGTGCGCCAGCCGAAGCCGCGCAGTGCATCGGCGAGCGATGCGTCGGCGCAGGCGAAAAGCACCGCGTTTTCGTCGAAGAGCGTGAGCGCGTCGCGCACGCCGCCGCGCGTCGGTCCGACGCCGAGCGCATCGATCTGCTGCGCCTGTCGCGCGTTGAGCGTCGCCTTGATGCGCGGATACGCGAACCACATCGACGCGTTGAAGAAATCGTGGAAATTGTGGCGGGTCGGCACGCGGCCAGTCTGCGCGATATGCCCTTCGTACGAAGCGCCGACCGGCAGTTCTTCCTGTGCGATGAACGCAAGCGGCTCGCCGCGCCCGGTCACGAGCGAGGCCGACGCCGCGTCTTCGTTGAGCGTCGCGAGGTATTCGTCGTAACCGGCGAGCGCCGCCGCCTGCCAGCGCCTGCCGCGGGCTTCGATCGACGCGAGCCAGGGCCGCGCCCAGTCGATATCGGCGAAACCCGCGCTCACGTTCGCGGCGTCAATGCGCGTCGGAGAAGCGCCAGTTGATCGACTCGCCGCCGCGCAACGGCACGATGGTCGAGTCGCCGGCGGTGAATTCGGCGGGCAACGTCCAGGCGCCGCGTTCCAGCGTCACCGTTTCCTTGCTGCGCGGCAGGCCGTAGAAGTCCGCGCCGTGGAAGCTCGCGAAGCCTTCGAGCTTGTCGAGTGCGCCGGCCTTGTCGAAGGTTTCGGCGTAGAGTTCGAGCGCGTGCAGCGCCGTGTAGCAGCCCGCGCAGCCGCACGCGTGTTCCTTCAGGCCCTTCGGATGCGGCGCGCTGTCCGTGCCGAGGAAATAGCGCGTATTGCCGGACGTCGCCGCTTCGACGAGCGCCACGCGATGCGTCTCGCGCTTGAGCACCGGCAGGCAGTAGTAATGCGGCCGCATGCCGCCGACCAGCATGATGTTGCGGTTGTAAAGCAGATGATGCGCGGTGATCGTCGCCCCGATCGGACCTTCGGCCTCGCGCACGTAATCGGCGGCGTCCTTCGTCGTGATGTGCTCGAACACGACCTTCAGCGCCGGAAAATCGCGGCGCAGCGGCGTCATCACGCGGTCGATGAAGACCTTCTCGCGATCGAACACGTCGATGTCGCCATCGGTCACTTCGCCGTGCACCAGGAGCGGCATGCCGGTTTCCTGCATCGCTTCGAGCGTCTTCGCGCACTTTCCGAGGTCCGTCACGCCCGCGTCGGAATTGGTCGTCGCGCCCGCCGGATACAGCTTCACGCCATGCACGAAGCCGCTGTCTTTCGCGCGACGGATCTCGTCGGGCGGCGTGTTGTCGGTGAGATAGAGCGTCATCAGCGGCTCGAAGCGCGCGGCCGCGCCCTCTTTCGGCAGCGCCGCCAGGATGCGCTCGCGGTACGCCGCGGCCAACGCGGTGGTCGTCACGGGCGGCTTCAGGTTCGGCATGATGATCGCGCGGCCGAACTGGCGCGCCGTGTGCGGCAGGACCGCCGCGAGCGTCGCGCCGTCGCGCACGTGCAGATGCCAGTCGTCGGGACGCGCGATCGTGAGCGAATTGGGCGAGGATGAGTTAGCGGACATGGCGTGATGACGGGGAACGTTGGAATGGCGCAAGTCCACGCGAGGAGAGGAAAAACCGCCGTGGGAATTCCACAACGCGCGCCGTTATGAGCGGTTGCGCGATTTTTTCGGCCCGACCTCGGTGATATGCTTGTCGTACGTATTGTAACAACAGGCCATAAGCCGCCCGCCCCAGCATCATGTGCCAACTTCTCGGAATGAATTGCGCCGAACCGACCGACGTGACGTTCTCGTTCACCGGTTTCGCGGCGCGCGGCGGCGTCACGGATCATCATGCCGACGGCTGGGGTATCGCGTTCTTCGAAGACAAGGCCTGCCGGCTCTTCATCGATCATCAGTCGTCGGCCAGCTCGCCGCTCGCCGACATGGTGAAGCGTTATCCGATCAAATCGAAGAACACGATCGCGCATATCCGCAAGGCGACGCAGGGGCATATCCTGCTCGAGAACTGCCATCCGTTCATGCGCGAGTTGTGGGGCCGTCATTGGATCTTCGCGCACAACGGCGATCTGAAAGGCCATTCGCCCGAACTCACCGGCGTGTATCAGCCGGTCGGCACGACCGATAGCGAGCTCGCGTTCTGCGCGCTGCTGCAAGGCCTGCGCCGCGCGTTTCCGTGCTCGCAGCCGCCGCTCGACGAACTCTTCGACGCGCTCGCCGTGCTCACCCGCGACATCACGCAATACGGCGTCTTCAATTTCCTGATGTCGAACGGACAGGCGCTCTTCTCGCACTGCTCGACGCATTTGTACTATCTGGTGCGCAGCTGGCCGTTCTCGACGGCGCATCTGATCGACGCGGACATGTCGATCGACTTCGCCAAGTACACGACGCCGGAAGACCGCGTCGCCGTGATCGCCACGTCCCCGCTCACCGACAATGAAACCTGGACGCGCTTCGCGCCCGGCGATCTCGCGATGTTCCAGAAAGGCGATCTCTCGCGCACGGTGAATATTCCCGTGCCGGAGGAAATCGCGAAGAAGGCGGCGGAGCCGCTCGCGAAGGCGTGCGTCGGATCGGCGCTCGAAGCGGGCGAGATCCGGACGACGGCAGCGGTGGAATCGGAACTCGGGATCGAATAAAAAAACGGCGCTTCTTTTCGGAAGCGCCGTTTTTCTTTCACGACAGGGTCAGTGCAGGATCTTCGCCAAGAAGTCCTTCGCGCGATCGGATCGCGGATTCGCGAAGAACGCTTCCTTCTGATCGTCCTCGACGATCAATCCCTTGTCCATGAAGATCACGCGATTCGCCACCTTCTTCGCGAAGCCCATTTCGTGCGTCACGCACATCATGGTCATGCCTTCCTGCGCGAGTTCGACCATCACGTCGAGCACCTCGTTAATCATCTCCGGATCGAGCGCGGACGTCGGCTCGTCGAAGAGCATCGCGATCGGATCCATCGACAACGCGCGCGCAATCGCCACGCGCTGCTGCTGACCGCCGGAAAGCTGGCCCGGAAACTTGTCGGCATGCGCGCGCAGGCCCACGCGATCCAGCAGCTTCAAACCCTTCTGCATCGCTTCGTCGTTCGAGCGGCCGAGCACCTTGATCTGCGCGAGCGTCAGGTTCTGCGTGATCGTCAGATGCGGAAACAGTTCGAAGTGCTGGAACACCATGCCGACCTTCGAGCGCAGCTTCGACAAGTTGGTCTTCTTGTCGGTCAACGATTGCCCGTTGATCGTGATCTCGCCCTTCTGAAACGGCTCGAGGCCGTTCACGGTTTTGATGAGCGTCGATTTGCCCGAACCCGACGGGCCGCACACCACGACGACCTCGCCCTTCTTCACTTCGGTCGTGCAGTCCGTCAACACCTGGAACTGCCCGTACCACTTGGAAACATTCTTGATAGAGATCATCTTGCGACCTTTTTCTGAAGACTTTTGACGAGGGCCGACGCCACCACGCAGATCACGAAATAGCACGCACCCGCGAACAGGACCATTTCGACGGACGTGCCGTCGCGATCCCCGATGTTCGTCGCCGTGCGGAAGAAGTCCGCGAGACTGATGACGTAGACGAGCGACGTATCCTGAAACAGCACGATCGCCTGGGTGAGCAGAAGCGGCACCATCGCACGGAACGCCTGCGGCAGCACGACGAGCTGCATCGCCTGCCCGTACGTCATGCCGAGCGCGAAGGCCGCGTTCACCTGACCGCGCGGCACCGCCTGAATGCCCGCGCGAATGATTTCCGAATAGTACGCGGCCTCGAACAGCGAGAACGCGACCATCGCCGAAGCGAGACGAATGTCGATGTCCGCCGACAGCCCGAGCACGTTCTGCAGCAGCTGCGGCACGATCAGGAAAAACCACAGCAGCACCATCACGAGCGGGATCGAGCGGAACAGCGTGACGTATGCGCTCGCGAACCATTGCAGCGGCTTCACGCCCGACAGGCGGAACAGCGCGAGCACGGTGCCCCACACGATGCCGACGACGATCGCGAGCACCGTGATCTGCAACGTGATCTTGGCGCCCGTCATCAGCGTGGGCCACTGCGCAAGAATGTCACTCCAGTTGAACTGATGCATTACTTGCCTCCGATGTAGCCAGGCAGCCGCGTTTTCGCTTCGACCCAGCGCATCAACTGCATCACGACCAGATTGATGAGCATGTAGGCGACCGTCACCGCGATGAACGACTCATAGGTCTGCGCCGTGTAGTCGACGAGCTGGCGCGCCTGCGCGGACAGATCCAGCAGACCGATGGTCGACGCCACCGCCGAATTCTTGAAGACGTTGAGAAATTCCGACGTGAGCGGCGGCACGATGATGCGGTACGCGACCGGCATCAGCACGTAACGATACGTCTGCCATTGCGTGAAGCCCATCGCGAGACCCGCGTTGCGCTGTCCGCGCGGCAGTGCGTTGATGCCCGAGCGCACCTGCTCGCATACGCGCGCGCCGGTGAAGAGCCCGAGACAGATGATCGACGACGAGAAGAACTGCGCGCTCGGCGGCAGTTGCTTGAACCAGTTGCCCATGGAAGGCGGCAGCAGCTCCGGTATCACCAGATACCAGACGAAGAATTGCACGATCAGCGGAATATTGCGGAAGATCGCGACGTAGACGGTGCCGATGCCCGCCAGCGTGCGATTCGGGACCGTGCGCAAGATGCCGAACAACGAGCCGACCACGAGCGCGATCACCCAGGCCGCGAGCGACACGGTAATCGTCACCCAGAAGCCGGAGATCAGCCAGCCGAGATAGGTGGTGGGCTCGCCGGTCGAAACCGGACTCAGCAGGACGCCCCAGTTCCAGTGGTAAGACATGGACTCACTCCAAAAAGAAACGGAAGAAGCAAGCTCCTTCCGTTTCGTTCGTTCGAGACTCGAACCGGTTAGTCGATTGCCTTGTCATTCGGGCTCTTGTAGAGAGCCTTCATGTCTTCACTTTCGGGGAAGTTGAGGTTAAGACCCTTCGGCGGGATCGGGCTTTCGAACCACTTCTTGTAGATCTTGTCCGCGTCGCCCGACGTTTCGACCTTGGCGATCGCGTCGTCGACGACCTTCTTGAACTCGGGATCGTTCTTGCGGATCATGCAGCCGTACGCTTCATGCGATTGCGGCGCACCGACGATCACGAAATCGTTCGGGTTGTTCGACTTGGCGCGCTCGCCGGCGAGCAGCGCATCGTCCATCATGAACGCGACCGCGCGGCCCGTCGACAGCGTCAGGAACGACTCGCCGTGGTCCTTCGCGCTGATGATGTTCATGCCCATGTTCTTGTCCTGATTCATCTTGCGAAGCAGGCGCTCGGACGTGGTGCCGGCCGTGGTCACGACGGTCTTGCCCTTCAGGTCGGCCCAGTCCTTCACGCCCGAATCCTTCTTGGTCATGAGGCGCGTGCCGATCACGAAGATCGTGTTCGAGAAGGAGACTTGCTGCTGGCGTTCGGCGTTGTTCGTGGTCGAGCCGCACTCGATATCGACGGTGCCGTTCTGCACGAGCGGAATGCGGTTCTGCGACGTGATCGGCGTGAGCTTGACCTTCAGATCCTGCATGCCCAGCTTCTGCTTGACGGCCTCGACGACCTTCAGCGCGAACTCGTGCGAGTAGCCGACGACGTTCTGCTTGTCGTCATAGTAGGAAAAGGGAATGGACGATTCGCGATGCCCCAGCGAGATCACGCCCGTGTCCTTGATCTTCTTCAGCGTGCCGGCGTCTTGCGCGTACGCGCCGGTTGCGAGAAACCCGAGCGCGGCGACGAGCAGCGCAGCCTTTTTAACCTTCATGTGTTCGATCTCCTGTGGCGAAAAACCGGGGCAAGTTTAGCAGGGTAATTATTCTGAAAGAATGATTGTTAACCCAAGCCGTCTTATTTGTGAGACGCCCGATTGCAGTAGGGTTGCAACTGGTTGCGACCGCGCATATTACTGGCGTTTTCGCGCGGATGCTTGACCGAATACAACTAGCCGGTCGACTTGTAGCTTTCATGCAAATGCGGGCGGCATTTCCGAGGAAATGCCGCCCGCATCATTCAAAGGGCGCGAACTCTGCCCGCATCCCGCGGACCGTTGCGGCGAACGCGCCGTCGCACCGGATCAGGGATAGAGACCGCGCATCTCGCGCGCCTGCAGAATCCGCGTACACGCGACGATGAACGCCGCCGTGCGCACCGACACTTTGTGCTCGCTCGCGACCTGCCACACGCCGGCGAACGCTTCGCGCATCACGCGTTCGAGACGCTGATTGATCTCGTCCTCGGTCCAGAAGAAGCTCGAGAAGTCCTGCACCCATTCGAAATACGAAACCGTCACGCCGCCCGCGTTCGCGATGACGTCCGGAATCACGAGCACGCCCTTGTCGGTCAGGATGTCGTCCGCCGCGGTCGTGGTCGGGCCGTTCGCGCCTTCGACGACGATCTTCGTGCGAATCTTCGACGCGTTCTTCTCGGTGATCTGGTTTTCCAGCGCGGCCGGAATCAGGATGTCGCTTTCGATCATCCAGAACTCTTCGGCCTGCACGGGATCCGCGCCCGCGAAGCCGCCGACGCCGCCGTTCTTCGCGACGTGATCGAGCAGCGCGACCGCATCGATGCCCTTCGAGTTGTGAATCGTGCCCGTGTGATCCTGCACGGCGATCACGCGCGCGCCCGCTTCCTGGAACAGCTTGGCCGCGATGCCGCCCACGTTGCCGAAGCCCTGCACCGCGATGCGCGCGCCTTCGATATCCATGCCGATGCGCCGCGCCGCCTCCGTGCCGACGACGAACACGCCGCGGCCCGTCGCCTCCTTGCGGCCGAGCGAGCCGCCGAGCGAGATCGGCTTGCCGGTCACGACGCCCGTCGCCGTCTGGCCCTGGTTCATGGAGTACGTGTCCATCATCCACGCCATGATCTGCTCGTTCGTGTTCACGTCCGGCGCGGGAATGTCCGTGTTCGGCCCGATGATGATGCCGATCTCGCTGGTGTACCGGCGCGTTACGCGCTCGAGCTCGCCGCGCGACAGCGTGCGCGGATCGACGCGGATACCGCCCTTCGCGCCGCCGTACGGCACGTTCACGGCCGCGTTCTTCACCGACATCCACGCGGACAGCGCCATCACTTCGGAGAGCGTCACGTCCTGGTGATAACGCACGCCGCCCTTGCCCGGGCCGCGCGACGTGTTGTGCTGCACGCGATAGCCTTCGAAGTGCGCGACGGTGCCGTTATCGAGTTCGATCGGGCAATCGACGATGAGAATGCGCTTCGGGCGCTTGAGGGTTTCGAGCCAGCGCGAGAGAGAACCGAGATACGGGGCGACGCGATCGACCTGGCGAAGATAGTTTCCCCAGGGACCGAGATCATCGGCATGGAGATACGACGGGATAGCGTGTTTTGCGTCCGGCGCTTGCACAGGTTGCTTCGAGGCAGACATTGATGCTCCAGCGGTGAAGGAATGGGCTCATTGTCGAAAAACGCCGTTTCCAAATCCAATGCCGTTTCCTTATCCCATCATGCAATTTATGCATAACGTCGCTGAGCCTTATGCGGCGGGCTTCCCGGGCGATGCCTTCAACAGTTCCTCACCGACCGCATCCCATAGCGCGCGCATCAACGCCTGTCGCGGCTCCTCGCCTTGGGCTGCGAGCTTGTCGCGATAGAGGCGGATTTCCATCGTCAGCGTGAACTGGCCGGCGGGCGTGCCGCGCGTGCCGCGATCGAGGCGGATGAGCCGCCCTTCTTCGAGAGCATCTTCCACGGCGCTGTGCGGCAGGAACGCGACGCCGTGCCCGGCGAGCGCCATCGCCTTGAGGCCTTCGGCCATGTCGGTTTCATAGACCTTGTCGAGATAGAGCCGCGTGGGCGCGGTCGCGATGATGACTTCGGTCATGCGTCCGAGATACGCATTAGGCGTGTACGACAGATAAGGAACCGGGGATTCGGCGGTCGCGGGCAGCGCGAAGCGCGCGCGTCCGCCCTTGGTGACCGCGGAGAACGGACTGATCGGTTCGGCGCCAAGCGTGAGCATGTCGTAGCGCGCGGGATCGAGCGCGACCGGATGGCTTGGATGGTGATACCCCATCACGAGATCGCAGCCGCCTTCGACGAGCGACAGCACCGCATCGTGAACGTTGAGCGCGCGCAGGCGCGTGCGGATGCGCCCGAGCCGCGCCTCGATATGTTCGAGCCAGCGCGGAAAGTACGTGAGCGAAAGCGTGTGCGGCACAGCGAACTCGATGGTCGCCGAGGGCACACCGCCCTGTCCGCGCAGCAGCGTGCGCGCTTCGTGGAACTGCGAGAGCATCGCGAGCGCCTGCTCGTAGAACACGTTGCCGGCTTGTGTGAGCCGCGTCGGATACACCGACCGGTCGATGAGCTCCGTGCCGAGCCACGCCTCCAGCGCCTGGATGCGCCGCGAGAATGCGGGCTGCGTGATGTGTCGAAGCTCGGCCGAGCGGCTAAAGCTGCGCGTCTCCGCTAGCGAAACGAAGTCTTCCAGCCATTTCAGTTCCATGCGATTTCGAGCGCGAGGCGCGTGTTCGGCGAAGAACGCATTCTAGCGGGCGCATGAACCGCGCGAAGGCGTGGCGCACCATTCGTATGCGGTTGCGCACGTACGCGGTGCCGTCGAGTTTCCTGGCGAGCCGTGCCGATAAGACCGCACGCCTGAACGCATCCGCGCCCACATTCGCTCGACCGCGATGCGTCGTTTAAACATGCATCTCATTGGCATGATGTTTGCAGTTTCTGGCGCCGTCGCGTGCTCATCCGACAGCACGCACGTACACGGAACTCCGCAATGTCCAATCTGATCGCGTCGCTCAGGAGCGGCAACTGGCGCTCGCTGCTCGCCTGCTTCCTTTACTTCGATACGGGTTTCACCGTCTGGGTGCTGTACGGACCGCTCGCGCCGTTCATCGGCCGCGACGTGACGATGTCCGCCGCGCAACAAGGCTTTCTCGTCGCGGTGCCGGTGCTGGCCGCGGCGATCCTGCGCGTGACGCTCGGCAATCTTTATCAGTCGACCGACGGAAGGCGCGTCGCGCTGATGGGCGTCGTGCTCTCGTCGATTCCGTCGATCGTGCTGCCGCTTCTGCCCGGCGTGCCGTCGTATGCGTTGCTGCTCGTGCTCGGCGTGTTCCTCGGCATGGGCGGCGCGAGCTTCGCCGTCGCGTTGCCGATGGCCGGCAGCAACTATCCGCCGAAGGTGCAAGGGCTCGTGCTGGGTCTCGCCGCCGCGGGCAACATCGGCGCGGTGCTCGATGGCTTCCTGTTCCCGCATCTCGCCGATGCCTTCGGCTGGCAGATGTCGACCGCCGCCGCGCTGCCGCTGCTCGCGATCACGGCGGTCGCACTTTTCGCATGGGCCTCCGATGCCGGTCAGAAAGCCGGCAGCACGATGCGCGCGCTGGGGAGCTTCGTGGTGACGCTCGTCAGCCTGATCGTGCTGGTGCTCGCGGTGAACGGCGGCGTGTTTGGCGGCGGCAGGACCGGCGTGCTGCTATTGCCGGTGATCGGCGCGCTGATCGCGATCGCGGTGCTGCCGCGACACTATCGGTCGGTGCTCCGCGAGCGCGACACGTGGGTCATCATGCTGATCTACAGCATCACGTTCGGTGGCTTCGTCGGCATGTCGTCGTATGTGACGCTGCTGCTCACGTCGCTTTATCAGATGCCCAAGCTCGAAGCGGGACTTTTCATGTCGCTGCTCGCGTTTCTCGGCGCGATCGTGCGGCCCTTCGGCGGCTATCTCGCGGATCGCGTGACCGGCGTGCGCGCGCTGCTCGTGCTGCTTGCGGCCATCGCGATCGGCGATTTCGCGTTCGCGATCTGGATGCCGCCCGTAGCAGGCGGTCTCGCGATTCTGATCTGCCTGTACATCGCGTTCGGTCTCGGCAACGGCTCGACGTTCCAGCTCGTGCCGCATCGGTGGAAGGGCAAGACGGGACTGCTGTCGGGGATCGTCGGTGCGGCGGGCGGCATCGGCGGGTTTTATCTGCCGGTGGTCATGGGCATCGCGAAAGAAAGCACGGGCAGCTATCAGATGGGCTTCGCGACCTTCGGCGTGCTCGCGACCTGCGCGTTCGGCGCGTTGTTCCTGCTGCGTGGGCAGTGGCTGCGGTGGTCGTCCACTGCATCGCAGGCGCATGATGGCATCGCGATCGGAGGCGCTCACGCGATGGAGTGAGGCTGCGGATTATGGCCGGCGGTCGCCGTCGAGCGCCGGCCAGCGTGCGAACGCGAAAGCCCACAACATGGCCAAGTTGAGCACTGGAATAAGACCTGCGAGAATCCACCAGCCCGAATGGCCTGTGCGTTGAATGATCCTCACCTAAGGGTAGATCGTGACGATCGCAATCACGATGACAATCATCCAATGATATATGCTGAGACTTCCCATTTCTGCCTCTAGTTGCTTTTTGTTATCTGACGAAACTACCGTGCCGGAGTAGCGCGTTACCGAGCCATTTAACAAGCTATCCTTATTAAATGACGCCAGAGAGTATAACTACTCGGCTAATGCAAGGCTGCGTAAGTCGGTGCCAAACCTCTCAGTTCATTCCACTTTTAGGAATTCTCTTCGTCAAACCCCCGCCGTATCCCGCTGATCCACCACCGACTCTTCCGCCCGCTGCTGCTGCAACGCCCACATCTGCGCAAACAGCCCGCCAGCACGCAGCAACTCGGCATGCGTCCCCCGCTCCACGATACGCCCGTGATCCATCACGATGATCTGCTGCGCATGCACGACCGTCGATAGCCGATGCGCGATGATGAGCGTCGTCCTCTCGCGCGCGATCGAATCGAGTTCGCGCTGAATCGCGCGTTCGGACTTCGAATCGAGCGCCGACGTCGCTTCGTCGAAAATCAAAATCGGCGGGTCCTTCAAAAGCGTGCGCGCGATCGCGACGCGCTGCTTCTCGCCGCCCGAGAGCTTAAGCCCCCGCTCGCCGACAGGCGTGTCATAACCCGCCGGCAGCGTCTCGATGAACTCGTGGATATGCGCCGCGCGCGCCGCCGCGATCACTTCGTCGCGGCTCGCGGAAGGACGCCCGTACGCGATGTTGTAGTAGATCGAATCGTTGAAGAGCACGGTGTCCTGCGGCACGATGCCGATCGCCGCGCGCAACGAATCCTGCGTCACGTCGCGAATGTCCTGTCCGTCGATCCTGATGCCGCCGCCCTGCGCGCGATCGAGATCGTAGAAGCGGAACAGCAAGCGCCCGAGCGTCGACTTGCCCGATCCGCTGTGTCCGACCACGGCCGTCGTCGTGCCTGCCGGAATCGTGAAGTCGACGTCATGCAGAATCGGCCGCGCCTTCTCGTACGCGAAGCTGACGCTCTCGAAATGCACTTCGCCGCCGCGCACGGCGAGCGGCTGCGCGTTCGGCGCATCGGGGACTTCGCGGCCCGCGCCGAGCAGCGTGAACATGCGGTCCATGTCGGTCAGCGCCTGCTTCAGCTCGCGATACACGACGCCGAGAAAATTCAGCGGGATATAAAGCTGCAACATGAACGTGTTGATGAGCACGAGGTCGCCGAGCGTGAGACGTCCCGCCATCACGCCCTGCGTCGCGCGCCACAGAATGAACACGAGGCCGAGGCCGATGATCATCTGCTGGCCGAAGTTGAGCATCGACAGCGAGCGCTGCGACTTGATCGCGGCCGCGCGATAGCGCTGCAGGTTCTCATCGTAACGACGCGTTTCCCACTCTTCGTTGCCGAAGTACTTCACGGTCTCGTAGTTGAGCAGCGAATCGATCGCGCGCGAGTTCGCCTTCGAATCGAGATCGTTCATCGTGCGGCGAAAATGCGTGCGCCACTCGGTGACCTTCACCGTGAACACGATATACGTGGCGAGCGCGGCAAGCGTGACGATCGCGTAATACGCCTCGTACTTCGTCACGAAGAACGCGAGCACGAGACCGACTTCGACGAGCGTCGGCAGGATGCTGTAGAGCGAATACGAAACGAGTTGCTGGATGCCGCGCGTGCCGCGTTCGATATCGCGCGACATGCCGCCCGTCTGCCGCTCCAGATGAAAACGCAGCGACAGCGAATGCAGATGCCGGAACACTTGCAGCGCGAGTTGCCGCACGGCGCTCTCGGTGACCTTTGCAAAAAGCAGTTCGCGAAGCTCGGTGAAGAGCGAGGTCGAAAGCCGCGCGCCCGCATAAGCGATCACCAGCAACCCGATTCCGCCGATCAGCACGATGCCCGGCGCGTCGTCCGCGCGTCCGAGCGCGGTGAGATGCTGCACTGAAGCGAGGCTATCGACGATGCGCTTCATGACGATCGGCACGCCGAGGTTCGCGACCTTCGCGCCGATCAGGCACGTCAGCGCGAACGCGACCCGCCATTTGTACGTGGTGAGGTAAGGCAGCAGCGAGCGAATCGTCTGCCAGTCGTTGCGCGGACCCTGGGCCATCGGGCCGGGCTCGCTGCTGGAATAGCGGCGCATGAGTCGTATCGTGTGAACGCGTCGCTTGGGCGCGGCGTGGGGACGCTGTTATCGGCGAAACGGGCGCACGTCTCTCGCATGCTTTCCCGTACAATTTACTGCAAGCCCCGGCGTAATCGAGGTTTCCGCTCGCGCGCGGTGGGCTTATTCATAAATATGCATTGTCGCAGAAGGTTCAAGGGGCCGCTCGCGCCCGCCAGCCTTCCCGCCGCATTGCAAACCGGAACGCCTTCCATGACCGACCAATCCAGTCTTCCCGAAAAGCACGTCGCGCTGCGCGTCGTGCCGCAGCCCGCCGACGCCAATGTCCACGGCGACGTCTTCGGCGGATGGATCATGGCGCAGGTGGACATCGCCGGCTCCATTCCGGCGAGCCGCCGCGCGAACGGCCGCGTCGCGACCGTCGCGGTAAATTCGTTCCTGTTCAAGCATCCGGTGTTCGTCGGCGACCTGCTGAGCTTCTACGCCGATATCGTCAAGACCGGCAATACGTCGGTCACGGTGTCGGTCGAGGTCTGGGCGCAGCGCATGAACCTCGCCGAAGAAGTCGTCAAGGTCACGGAAGCGACGCTCACGTACGTCGCGACCGACCGCGATCGCCGTCCGCGCGTGCTGCCGTCGCGCGACTAGACACGCGACGCGATCAGTGGGGCAGCACGCCCTGCCGCAGCAAGCCCGGAATCGCTTCGTGCGGCATCGGGCGCGAGAACAGGTAGCCCTGCATTTCGTCGCAATCGCGCTCGCGCAGGAAGTCGTGCTGCGCGTGCGTTTCGACGCCTTCCGCGATCACCTGCAATTCCAGCGAATGCGCGAGCGCGATGATCGCCGACGTGATCGTTTCGTCATCGCCCGACGAGCCGATATCCGCCACGAACGAGCGATCGATCTTCAAACGATGCACCGGAAAGCGCTTGAGATACGACAGGCTCGAATATCCGGTGCCGAAGTCGTCGATCGCAATGCCGATGCCGAGCGCCGATAACTCCGAGAGCATCGTGATCGCTTCCTCGGCGTTGCGCATGATCGCGCTTTCCGTGAGTTCGAGTTCGAGATAGCGCGGTTCCAGTCCGGTCTCTTCGAGCACGGATGTCACGAGCCGCGCGATGTCGCGTTGCTGAAAATGCCGCGCCGACAGATTCACCGACACGCGCGCCGGCGGCAGACCGGCATCCTGCCACGCCTTGTTCTGCCGGCATGCTTCGCGCAACACCCACTCCGACAGCGGCCCGATCAACCCGCTTTCTTCCGCCACCGGAATGAACGACGCCGGCGACACGAGCCCCTGCTCCGGATCGCTCCAGCGCACAAGCGCCTCGATGCCGACGATCGATCGCGTCGTCATGTCCACCTGCGGCTGATAGTGCAGCAGGAACTCGCCATCGCGCAGCGCGCGTCGCAATCGGCGTTCGAGATTCATGCGCGCGCCGACGCTCGCGTTCATCTCCGGCTGATAGAACTGATACGTGTTGCGGCCCATGTCCTTCGCGCGATACATCGCGAGGTCGGCCTTCTTCATCACGGTTTCGGCATCGTCGCCATCTTGCGGATAGAGACTCGCGCCCATGCTGCAGCCGACGTAAAGCTCGGTGTCGTCGAGCCATACCGGCTCCGAAATCGCCGCGCGCGTGCGCTCCATCCATGCGATCAGACCGGCTTCGTCGGTGAGATCGGGCAGCACGACCACGAACTCGTCGCCGCCGTGACGCGCGACCGTATCGCTCGATCGCGCCGAACGCGCGAGCCGCTCCGCGATCACCGCGAGCAGGCGGTCGCCGACGCTGTGACCCAGACTGTCGTTGACGTTCTTGAAGCCATCGAGATCCATGAAGACTACGGCGATCTTCGTCTCGCGCCGCCGCGCCGTCTCGATCGCGTGCTGCAAGCGGTCGCGCAGCAGATTGCGGTTCGGCAGGCGCGTGAGCGTATCGTAATTTGCCTGATATTCGAGCTCTTCCTGATAGCGCATCAGATCGGTCACGTCGTTGATGATGCCGATGTGATGCGTCGTCATGCCCTGCGCGTCCGGCACCGGCGCGACAAAGAGCTGATTCCAGAAGAGCGCGCCGTCCTTGCGATAGTTGCGCACCACGACGCTCGCCTCCATGTTCACGGCGAGCGCGCGGCGGATCGCGGTGAGTCCGTCCTGATCGCCGTCCGGGCCGTGCAGGAAGCGGCAGTCCTGGCCGATCACCTCGCTCGGGTCGTAGCCCGTGATGCGCTTGAACGCCGGATTCGCGTACTCGATCACGTTCGCGCCGTTCACGACGCCCGTGATGAGAATCGCGTTCACGCTCGCGTCGAGCGCGCGGCTTTGCAGGCGCAGCGCGAGTTCGGCGCGCTTGTGATCGGTGACATCGTGATACGAGCCGAGCACGCCGATCGTCTGCCCTTCGCCGTCGAGCAAAGGCAGCTTGCTCGTGACCACGGTGCGCAATTGCTCGCCCATCACGATGTCGCGCTCGTAATGCATCTTCGGCACCGTCGTGACGATGACTTCCTCGTCGTCCGCGCGCACGATGTCGGCGAGCGCGCTCCACGGCAGGTCGAAATCCGTCTTGCCGATGACCTGCTCGTTGTAGGCGAGACCCGCATCGCGCGCGAACGCGTTGTTGCAGCCGAGATAGCGCAAGTCGCGGTCTTTCCAGAAGACGCGCTGCGGAATGTTGTCGATGACAGCTTCGAGCATCTCGTTCGATCTTCTCGCCTCGGCTTCCGCGTTGATGCGGTCGGTCACGTCGTTCGCCAGCATGAAGATGCCCGGACGATTCGAATACGTGAGCGAGTGATGCGACACATCCGCGCCGACGATCGCGCCGTCCTTGCGCCGATAGCGCCACACGCCCGCCGATCCCTGCCCCGAGGCGGCACGCTCGCCGCTCTCGCCGACGCTGCGCGCGAGCCGTGCGGCGAAGCTGTCGAAGTCGTCCGCATGGTGCAGATCGCGCAGCGTCATGTTCATGAACTCCGGCTCGTTGAAACCGAAGTGTTCGATCGCAGCCTGATTCACGGCGACGAAGCGCATCGTCTCGCGATCGACGATCCACATCGGCACGGGATGCGCCTCGAACATGCCGCGAAAGCGTTCGTTGCTGCGCTGTCTCGCGCGCACGACGCCGAGTTTTTCGCGCGACTGCCGCTCGTGGCTCGCGAACAGATAGATCAGCACCGCGCTGCCGGCGAGCATCGTGAACACGAGCAGCAGCATCGCGCCGCTCGATGCCTGCGCGGACTGATCGAGCGCGATGATCGTCGCGTTATCGATGCGCGAGCGCACGAAGTCGAGTTCATCATCGACGCTCTGCTGATCTTCGCCGAGCGTGACGAACGCGGCGTCGGCCCACGCACGGGATTCGTCGGGCGCGGCGCGTTTCGCGCGCTCGAACGCGAGACCGGCGTCGCGGCGCATTTCGGCGGCGCGCGCGGCGAGCGCATCGAAGGCGCCCGTCATGCCCGGCTCCATCGCGATCTGCGCGCGCAGTCCGCTTTCGAGCGCGTCGAGATGGGCTTCGCGCTCCTGATGGCGTGCGTCGGTTTCGGCGATGCCGGTGGCTTCGAAGCGGCTCAGTTGCGTGAGCGATTCGCCAAGCGCGCCCCGCCAGGCCGCGAGATCGCGCAGGAGGCTCATCGAGCGCAGCGTGCGCGCGTCGCTTTCGCGCAGCCCGCCGATGCGCTCGCAGGCGACGAACGCATTCGCGCCGAGCGCGGCCAATACCACGGCGATATTGACGAGCAAACCTCTGGAGAGGAATCGGGTCATGAGCGGCGGGCTGAATCCTTGAGTGCGCGTCGGATGCGCATCGAGGCAACGCGCGTCCACGCGAATGCGCGGCGTGAAATGCGTACACGCCGCGATTAATGGATAACGCCCAATAACGGCACCGCTCGCCCTATATTTAGGGCTTGCCCGCAAATAATCCGATTAAAGCGCGCGCTTAACGTTTGCGCGCGCCTAGCCTTCAGTCGACCAGCCCGAATTCCTTCATCGCGGGCAGGAAATCGTGATTGACCTTGTCGGTGTTGCGCGAGAGTTTCGCAAGCGCATAACGCTGAAAGCGGTCGAGCGCGCCCCAGCGATCGAGACTCGGCGCGCTCACGCCCGACAGGCTGCTTTGCCGGATTACGGTTTCGGGCACGGCATCGGCGTGCATCCACACGGGGTCCGGATCGCGCTCGATCTTCTCGGGCGCAGCGTTCACGTGCGTCTTCATCATCTCTTCGAGCGCGAGGTCGAAGTTCTTCTCGAGTTCGGCATCGTCCTCGACGGGAAAGCGTGCGAGCAGCGCGCGATCGTCGTAAGGAAGCTGCTGCCATTGATCGAGCGTGATGCGCTTGCCGAAGCGATCGAGATTGAAGCGCACCGCAAGCGGAATGAAGCGCAGATTGTCAGAGGATTCGACTTCGAATCCGAAGAGACGGGCGGCGTCGTAAAGTCCCATGGCGAAGCCTCGTTGGATTGAGCAGGGGTGCGCGACGCGCATCGCCCGCTTAAGTTATTGTAGGGCCTTGGATCTGGCTGGAACCATTGCAATCTAGCCGCTGTTCGCGTCGCGATGCGTGCGAACAGCAACGATAGGCAGCAAATCACATACCCGACTTTACTCGAAGTGAGCGGTCAGGAGCATTGAAGTGAATCAACTCGAAACCGACGACCAACCGGGCTTCGTCGAGCGTCAGGTGCGCAGGCATCGCAGGAACGAGAGCGCGATCGCAGCGGACAACGTCGGTCAGGAATGGCCCGTCGCACTCGTTTTCAACGGCATCTCGCACGCGGTGATGATGTGCACGCCGCGCGATCTCGAAGCGTTCGCCGTGGGCTTCTCGCTGACGGAAGGTATCGTCGAGCGTGGCAGCGACATTCACGACATCGAGGTCTACTTCCGCGATGACGGCGTCGCGTTGCCGCATGCCGAAGTGCATTTGCAGGTCGTGCAGCAGGCGTTCGCGTCGCTCAAGGACAAGCGCCGTGCGCTCGCCGGGCGAACGGGCTGCGGCGTGTGCGGCATCGAAAGTATCGAGTTGCTCGATCTTCAGCCCGAACAGGTGCCCGATACGGGCTTTCTCGCGCGTCTCGCGCCCGATGCGACCGAGCGCGCCGCACGCGAATTGCCCGCGCATCAGCAGTTGACGAAGCTGACAGGCGGACTGCACGCCGCCGCGTGGTGCGACGAAACCGGCGCCGTGCGCTACGCCTTCGAGGACGTCGGGCGGCACAACGCGCTCGACAAGCTCATCGGCCATCTGATCCTGCGCCGCGAGGACACGACGCAAGGCTTCGTGTTTCTTTCGAGCCGCGCGAGCTATGAACTCGTGCGCAAGTCGGCGCGCGTCGGCATTCCGATGGTCGCGACGATTTCCGCGCCGACATCCCTCGCCATCTCGATCGCGAAGCAGGCGGGCTTGCGGCTCGTCAGCTTCGCGCGCGAGAACAGCTTCGTCGAATACGACGTCGAGTGAAGCGCCTTATTCGAACTGGCTGAAGTTCGGCTTGCGTTTCTCGAAGAATGCCTGAAACGCTTCGCGTGCTTCGGGCGCGACGAGCATCCGCGCGAAGTGCGCGGCTTCGTCTTCCATGCGCGCGCTCACTTCATGCGTTTGCGCGCCCTTCATCAACGACTTGGTCACGCGTAGCGACGAGGCCGGCAGCATCGCCAGCCGCTTCGCCTTTTCGAACGCGTAGGCGTCGAGCTCGGCGGCATCGATCGCGCCGTTCACGAAGCCCATGCCGATTGCTTCGTTCACGTCGAACGCTTCGCCGAGCAGGAGCTTTTCCGCGGCGCGCTGATAACCCGCCGTGCGCGGCAGCAGCAGACTCGACGCCGCTTCGGGACACAGTCCGAGTTGCGAGAACGGCAGCGAGAACTTCGCGTTCGTGCTCGCGTAGACGATGTCGCAGTGCAGGAGCATCGTCGTGCCGATGCCCACCGCCGTCCCCGCGACCGCCGCCACGATCGGCTTCGGAAAGGCGCTGATGCGCCGCAGGAACTGGAACACGGGCGCGTCGAGGCCTTTTGGCGGATCGTTCAGAAAATCGTCGAGATCGTTGCCCGCGCTGAACGTGCTGCCCACCGCGCGAATCAGCACGGCCCGCACGGTCGGGTCCATCTCGGCTTCGTAGAGGCCGTCGGCCATTTCCTGATACATCGCCGCGGTGATCGCGTTTTTCTTCTCCGGACGATTGAGCACGATGCTCAGCACGCCGTCCGCGCGTTCGATCTGAATTTCCATCCGCTGTCTCCTTCATGTCGGTCCGCGAGCAACGACGCTCGCGGACCATTCGCGATCAAAGGCGTTCGATGATGCCCGCCGCGCCCATGCCGGTGCCGACGCACATCGTCACCATGCCGTACTTCAGGTTGCGCCGGCGCAGGCCGTGCACGACCGTCGATGCGCGGATCGCGCCCGTCGCGCCGAGCGGATGGCCGAGCGCGATCGCGCCGCCGAGCGGATTGACCTTCGACGGATCGAGACCGAGATCGCCGATCACCGCGAGCGCCTGCGCCGCGAAGGCTTCGTTCAGCTCGATCCAGTCGATGTCGTCCTGCTTGAGGCCCGCCGCCTTCAACGCGGCCGGAATCGCTTCCTTCGGCCCGATGCCCATGATCTCCGGCGGCACGCCGCGCACCGCGAAGCTCACGAAGCGCGCGAGCGGCGTGAGGTTGAACTGCTTCAGGATCTTTTCCGACACGACGATCAGCGCGCCCGCGCCGTCCGACGTCTGCGAACTGTTGCCGGCCGTGACCGAGCCCTTGTTCGCGAACACGGGACGCAGCTTCGCCAGCCCTTCCAGGTTCGTTTCGCGCGGGCCTTCGTCGAGCCTGATTTCGCGATTGTTCACGCGCACTTCACCCGATGCGAGATCCGGAAAGCGCTCGTTCAGCGTGTAGGCGGCGATTTCATCGGCGAATTCGCCCGCCTGCTGCGCGGCCAGCGCGCGGCGATGCGACTCCACCGCGAACGCGTCCTGCGCCTCGCGGCTCACCTTCCAGCGCTCCGCGACCCTCTCCGCCGTCAGGCCCATGCCGTAGGCGATGCCCACGTCTTCGTTGCGATCGAAGATATGCGGCGACAGCGACGGCTTGTTGCCCATCATCGGCACCATGCTCATCGACTCGCAGCCGCCCGCGATCATCGCCTCGGCTTCACCGACGCGAATGCGGTCCGCCGCCATCGCGAGCGCGGTCAGGCCCGATGCGCAGAAGCGGTTCACCGTCACGCCGCCGACCGTGTTCGGCAAGCCCGACAGCAGCGCGCCCATGCGCGCGACGTTCAGACCTTGCTCGGCTTCGGGAATCGCGCAGCCGACGATCGCATCTTCGATCACGCTTGTGTCGAGTCCCGGCACTTGCCCGACCGCGGATTTGATCGCATGAACGAGCAGCTCGTCGGGGCGCGTGTTTTTGAACACGCCACGCGGCGCCTTGCCGATCGGCGTGCGGCTCGCGGCGACGATGTATGCGTCTTGAAGTTGTTTGCTCATTGATTGCTCCGCGATTAGTTGCGAACCGGCTTGCCGGTCTGCAACATGCCCATGATTCGCTCTTGCGTCTTCTGCGTGCCGAGCAGTTCGACGAACGCGCGGCGTTCCAGCGCCAGCAGCCATTCTTCGTCGACGAGACTGCCCGCTTCGACGTCGCCGCCGCACACCGCTTCCGCGATGCGGCTCGCGATCAGATAGTCGTGATCGCTGATGAAGCGCCCGTCGCGCATGTTCACGAGCGACGCCTTGATCGTCGAGATCGCCGAGCGCCCCGCCACCGGCACCTGCTTCACGCGCAACGGCGGACGATAGCCCGACGCGCTCAATGCGCGCGCCTCGTTCTTCGCGATGTCGAGCAGTTCGTGCACGTTGAAGACGATCGTGTCGGACGGCTTCAGATAACCCATCGCGCGGGCATCGAACGCGGACGACGAGACTTTCGCCATCGCCGCGTTTTCGAAGGACTTCTGCAGGAACTTGAGCAGATCGGTCGTCGCATTGACCGCGCTGGCCGCTTCCGCCGCGCGCAACGCGGCTTCCTTCAGCCCGCCGCCCGCCGGCACCAGACCGACGCCCACTTCCACGAGACCTAGATAGCTCTCGACATGCGCGACGCGCTTCGCCGAATGCAGCAGCAGTTCGCAGCCGCCGCCGAGCGCGATGCCCGATACCGCCGACACCACCGGCACGTTCGCGTACTTCACGCGCAGCATGCCTTGCTGGAACTTCTTCACGAACGGATCGACGCCTTTCGCGCCGCCCATCATGAACGCCGGCATTGCTTCTTCGAGGTTCGCGCCCGCCGAGAACGGCCCGCCCGGCGCGCCGAGTTGCAGCGACGTCGGTTGCCAGATCACGACGCCGCGATACGACTTCTCGGCAAGCTCGATGGCTTGCGTGAGGCCGTCGATCACGCCCGCGCCGATCGTGTTCAGCTTCGTCTTGAACGAGACGATCACGATGTCGCCATCGTCACGATCGAGCCAGGCGCGCACGTTCTCGGTTTCGAACAGCGTCTTGCCGAAGGTCTTCGGATCGGCGCCCGTCTCACCGACGAGCGGCGCGCGGAACACCTGCTTCTCATAGACGGGCAGCGTCGAGCGCGGCTCGAAGCGCTTCGCTTTCGGCGACCACGAGCCTTCGTTCGTGTGCACGCCGTTCTTCCCGGCGACGGGACCGTCGAGCACCCACGCGGGCAGCGGCGCGTTCGAGAGCGCCTTGCCTGCATCGATGTCTTCCTGTACCCACTTCGCGATTTGCTGCCAACCTGCCGCCTGCCAGCTTTCGAACGGCCCCTGATTCCAGCCGAAGCCCCAGCGGATCGCGAGATCGACATCGCGTGCGTTGTCCGCGATCGATTCGAGATGCACCGCGATGTAGTGGAACACGTCGCGGAAAATCGCCCACAGGAACTGCGCCTGCTTGTTGTCGGTTTCGCGCAGGAGCTTGAAGCGCTCGGCGGGCGGACGCTTCAGAATGCGGCCGATGAGTTCGTCGGCCTTCGCGCCGCCATCGACATACGAAGCCGTCTTCGGGTCCAGCACCTTGATGGCGCGGCCTTCCTTGCGATAGAAACCGGCGCCCGTCTTCTGGCCGAGCGCGCCGTTCTTCACCAGTGCTTCGAGCACGGGCGGCGTCTTGTAGACGGAGAAGAACGGATCGTCGTGCAGGTTGTCCTGCATCGTCTTGATGACGTGCGCCATCGTGTCGAGACCGACGACATCCGCCGTGCGGAACGTCGCGGACTTTGCGCGGCCGAGACGCGCGCCGGTGAGGTCGTCGACTTCGTCGAAGCGCAGGCCGAACTTTTCGGCTTCCGCGATCACCGCGAGAATCGAAAAAATGCCGACGCGGTTCGCGATGAAGTTCGGCGTGTCCTTCGCGCGCACGACGCCCTTGCCGATCACGCTCGTCAGGAAGGTTTCGAGCTGGTCGAGGATTTCGGGCTTCGTGGATTCGGTCGGAATCAGCTCGACCAGATGCATGTAGCGCGGCGGATTGAAGAAGTGCACGCCGCAGAAGCGCGATTTCAGTTCATCGGAGAAGCCGTTCGACAACTCGGTGATCGACAGGCCCGACGTGTTGCTCGCGAAGATTGCTTGCGGCGCGATGTGCGGCGATACCTTCTTGTAGAGATCATGCTTCCAGTCCATGCGCTCGGCGATGGCTTCGATCACGAGGTCGCATTCGGCGAGCTTCGCGATATCGTCGTCGTAGTTGGCGGGCTCGATGTATTGGGCGTCGTCCTTGACGCCGAACGGCGCGGGCGACAGCTTCTTCAGGTTCTCGATGGCCTTCAGCGCGATGCCGTTCTTCGGGCCTTCCTTCGCGGGAAGATCGAAGAGCAGAACAGGGACGCGGGCGTTGATCAGATGCGCGGCGATCTGCGCGCCCATCACGCCCGCGCCGAGCACGGCGACTTTTTTGATGTTCAGGGTGCTCACAGGTTTGTCACTCCGGGGTTCGTGAGAGGTGGGTTGATTCGGGGGCCTTCGTTCTTCGTGGAATCCTGAGTTCGTGTCGGTCTATTTGCTCTGCCCCTCCCCGGGGCGGGGGTCACTTTCTTTGCTGCTGCAAAGAAAGTAACCAAAGAAACAGCTATCCCCAGCCTAAGCACTTCACACCGGCCGCGGCACAGGCGATTGGCTGAATGGCCCGGCTATAGCGAGTGCCCTCGCAGGTCTCGCGGGGCTTGGACCGCGCACGGTCTGATACATCGCACCACACAAGAAACTGGTTCAGCACCAAATAGCTCCGGCCCGCTTCGCGGCCGACCGGTCAATCGGGTTTGCGCACGCTTCTTTGCAAACAATGCCATCTCAATGCGCTGCACATGTGCGCCGTTGGTTTCCCTTGCATACCCAACGGCAGCGCGTAGCGCTGTGCCGATGCTCTTTCGTGCTGAGCCAGCGCGCTCAAACTACTGGCTCGTCAGACCGTGCGCGATCCAAGCCGGATGGGCCTGTGAGGGCGACACTTAGGCGAGGGCCACGGGCGGCTGGCAAGCGTGGCCAACGTGCGTGTGACCGCGGGCCTGAACGAGCTGCTTTCTTTGGTTACTTTCTTTGCAGCAGCAAAGAAAGTGACTGCCGCCCCGCACAGGGGCAGTGCCAATAGACCACCACGAATACGGGATCCGGCGGCGCACAAGCCAAAAAATCAGAAAAGCGCTTCGTCGTAATCCATCATCGGCTTAGCTCCGGCACGAGCAGCACGAATCGTCGAAGCGGTCTCAGGCAGCAGCTTGGCAAAGTAAAACCGCGCAGTGCCGAGCTTGGCCTTGTAGAAGGCATCGTCGGAAGCGGCATTGTCCAGAGCAACCCGCGCCATCCGCGCCCAGAAATACGAAAACACCAGATGCCCGACAGTACGCAAATAAGGCACGGCCGCAGCGCCGACCTCATCAGGATTCTGCATGGCCTTCATGCCGATCTCCATCGTGAGCTTCTGCACCTTGTCGCCGATATCGGCAAGCGGATTGATGAACTCCTGCATCTCCGGCTTCACGCCTTCCTGCTCGACAAAATCAGCAACGAGCTTGCCGAAGCGCTTCAGCTTCGCGCCCATATCGCCGAGAATCTTGCGGCCCAGCAGATCGAGCGCCTGAATGGAATTCGTGCCCTCGTAGATCATGTTGATGCGCGCATCGCGGACGTGCTGCTCCATGCCCCATTCGGAGATGAAGCCGTGGCCGCCGTAGATCTGCATCGCCATATTGGTGCCTTCGAACGCGTTGTCCGTCAGGAAGGCCTTGATGACCGGCGTGAGCAGCGCGACGAAATCGGCGGCCTCCTGACGCACGGATTCATCCGCGTGCGAGAGTTCCTTGTCGATATTGAGCGCCGCCCAGTACGTGAACGCGCGGCCCGCTTCGGCATAGGCCTTCTGCGTGAGCAACATGCGGCGCACGTCCGGATGCACGATGATCGGATCGGCAGCCTTCTCCGGCGCCTTCGGGCCGGTGAGCGAGCGCATCTGCAGACGCTCTTTCGCATACACGAGCGAGTTCTGATACGCGACTTCGGTCAGGCCGAGTCCCTGCATCCCGACGCCCAGACGCGCCGCGTTCATCATCACGAACATCGCATTCAAGCCCTTGTTCGCCTCACCGACGAGCCAGCCCGTGGCGCCATCGAGATTCATCACGCAGGTCGCGTTGCCGTGGATGCCCATCTTGTGCTCGATCGAGCCGCACTTGATGCCGTTGCGTTCACCGATCGCACCGTTTGCATCGGGGACGAACTTAGGCACGATGAAAAGCGAGATGCCCTTCGTTCCCATCGGCGCGCCCGGCAGACGCGCGAGCACCAGATGGACGATGTTCTCGGCCATGTCGTGCTCGCCGCTCGAAATGAAGATCTTCGTGCCGGTGAGCGCGTACGAACCGTCGGAATTCGGCTCGGCTTTCGTGCGCAGGATGCCGAGGTCCGTTCCGCAATGCGGCTCGGTCAGGCACATCGTGCCGGTCCACTCGCCCGAAACGAGTTTCGAAAGATAGGTCGACTTCTGCTCCGGCGTGCCGTGCGCATGCAGACACTCGTACGCGCCGTGCGAGAGGCCGGGATACATCGTCCAGGCCTGATTCGCCGAATTGAGCATTTCATACAGCGCGTTGTTCACGAACGCAGGCAAACCCTGGCCGCCGTACTCGGGATCGCACCCGAGCGCGGGCCAGCCCGCATCGATGTACTGGCGGTACGCCTCTTTGAAGCCGGCCGGCGTCTTGACGACGCCATCGCCGGCGTAGGTGCAGCCTTCGCGGTCGCCGCTCTGGTTGAGCGGAAACACGACTTCGGAGCAGAACTTCCCGGCTTCCTCGAGCACCTGATTGATGGTGTCGGCGTCGAGGTCGGCATGCTTCGGCATGCTCTTCAATTCGGCTTCGACGTTCAGCACTTCGTGCAGCACGAACTGCATGTCGCGAAGGGGGGCGGCGTACTGTCCCATGAATCTCTCCAGTTTCTTCAAGCGTCTGGTTGCGCGCCGCCGAACCACCTTCGATTCGACGGCGCCGCTAACGGCTGTCGGTGTGTTGCGATGTCAGGTTCGTCGCCGCATTCGCAGTCGGTTGAGGGATGGCCGTTGCGGATCCCGCATTCGACGTCTGATACGACACGATCGTCTTGTCCAGCGCGTCCCGCGTCAGTTGCACGGCTTCCGGAAGATGCAGGAAGCGCGCATCGTGATGCAGGCCGAGTGTGAAGCTGTACAGCTCGAACAGCATCAGATGCGGATCCGTCTCCGCCTTCAGATGCCCTTCGTCCTTCGATTGGCGGATCGCGCGCAACAGCGCCTCGCGCCACATGCTCACGCTGTGCACGAGCTGCTCGCGCACGGCGCTCGCGGCGCGGTCGTCATACTCCACCGCTCCGCTGATATAGATGCAACCCGTGGTCACTTCCTGGATGCGCTTCTCCATCCAGCGATTCATCATCGCGCGCAATCGCGGCAGGCCGCGCGCTTCGCGCAGGCTCGGAAAGAACACTTCATCTTCGAAGCGCCGGTGGTACTCGCGCACCACCTCCACCTGCAAATCCTCTCGCGACCCGAAATGCGCAAACACACCGCTCTTGCTCATTTGCATCCGCTCGGCCAACAGGCCGATCGTCAGCCCTTCCAGCCCGTCCCGACTTGCCAACTCCAGCGCTGCGTCGAGAATCGCGGCCCGCGTCTGTTCGCCTTTTCGCATGATGTCCCTACCGTTCTTATGTGACCCGTAAAATCGAACGGCCGTTCTATTATTATGGCCGAACGCTGGTGATACAAGCAGATTTTTAGATACGCGTTTCTAAAACGCTAGGACATGTCTATAGGATAAATCTCAACGATGTCCGAGCCCATTGTCGCGTTTTATGTACGGACTGCCTGTAAGTGACTGCCCGAGTTCCCGATTCGTGGGAACCTTTCTCCAATGATGCCTGCTGACCAGTATTTTTACGCAATCGATGCGAAATAGCAGGTTAATCGTACTGACCGATGGTGATCATTTTCATCATCACGCGGTAAGTGTTGTAGGCCAGCCAATTAAGCGCTCGCTCCGTAACAGGCCGCGATGCATAGTGTTTTTCATCGATCGGGCGGCCTTCATCAAATGCCTGAAGAATGGCGTCGTGTAATCCGCCGATTTCGGGATGATTCACGAGCACCATGTTGGCCTCGTTGTTGAGCACGAGCGAAAGCGCATCGAGGTTCGATGAGCCGATGGTCGCCCAGTCCGCATCGACGACCGCGACCTTGCCGTGAAGCATCGTCTTCTCGTATTCCGCGATCCTCACGCCGTGTTTCAGCAGGTTGCCGTAGAGAAACGGCGTCGCGTAGTCCAATGCTACGAATTCCTTACGACCGATAACCAGCGACACGCGCACGCCGCGCCCGGCCGCATTGACCAGCGCGCGCCGCAACCTGCGCCCCGGCATGAAGTAAGGATTCGCGAGCAACACTTCGCTCTCTGCGTGTGCGATTGCACGAAGATACGCCTTTTCGATCGCGCGCCGATTGAGCAGGTTATCGCGCGCGACGAACGCAACGCACGGCTGGTCGACCGCGTGGATTTCACCGAGCCGCGCGCGCCGGCGCGCCAGCATCGCGCGGCGGGCGTTCCATCGGCCAGGCGCGCGTGCGCTTTCGCTTTCCTGTTGCTCACAGGCCGGCTGTGTCGGCTGTCGCGGTTTCACGCCCAGTCGAATCCGCTGCCATTGCAGGTCGAAGGCTTCGCGCACGTCCTTGACGACGGGGCCTTGCGCCTCCATCGCGAAATCCCAGCGCGGCCGTTCGAGACGCGTGCCGTTCTGATCGTAGTCATCGACGATATTGATGCCGCCGCAAAACGCGTACGTTTCATCGATCAGCGCGAGCTTGCGATGCGTGCGCGAGAAGCCGAGCGGCCCGAACAGCAGATGCGGGTTGTAGATGCGATGATCGACGCCGCGCTCCCGCCAGAGCTTGAACATCGGCAGATTGCTTTCCGTGCCGATGCCATCCGTGATCACACGCACCTTCAGGCCGCGTTCGGCCGCGCGCACGAGCGCATCGGAGACGGCGCGGCCGATATCGTCGTTGGCGAAGATGTAGGTTTCGAGCGACACCGATTTGCGCGCGTTGTCGATCCGCTCGATCAGCGCCGGGAAAAAATGCACGCCGCCCTTGAAGAGCCGCACGTGATTGCCGGACGTGAAGCAAAAGCGCGGCGGGCGGCGGCCCGAGAACAGCGCCTGGCGCAACCGCTTGAAACTGCGCCGCGGACGCAGTCCGATCATCGGCTATGCGCCGCGAGGCGCTCGGGCAATTGCAGGATGGCTTCCCGGTTCGACCACGAGAAGCATCGGTCGGCAGCCTCGCGAAACGGCAGCCACAAGTGTGCGGTGTGTTCGCGCGGCGCGAGTGTCACTTCGAGACAATGTGGCACGAGCAGGCTGAACTGATGTTCGGTGTTGCGCGTGATGCCTTCCGCGTAGCGATGCCGCCATTGCGGATAGATCTCGTATTCGATGCTGTGATGCCAGTCGAGCAGCGCGTTCTCGGGCACGAGCGCGCTGCCGATCACGATGCCCGTCTCTTCCTGCACCTCGCGCGCCGCGGTCTCGACGAACGGTTCGTCGATGCGATCCTTCGAGCCCGTCACCGATTGCCAGAAGCCCTTGTGATCCACGCGTTCGATGATGAGCACATCGAGCTCCGGCGTATGAATGACGACCAGCACGGATTCGGGGATTTTGGGCGGCTTCTGCATGTGTTGGTGAACGCGCGTTTCATTGTTTGTCTGTGCCCAAAGACTGTAACGCAAAAAACGAAAAAGGCGCACTCGGCGCCTTTTTCATCACATCGACAACGAAAGCTGCTTAGTGCGCCTTCTGCTCCGGCTGACGCAGACGGATGTGCAACTCGCGCAACTGGCGCTCGTCCACTTCGCTCGGCGCCTGCGTGAGCAGATCCTGCGCGCGCTGCGTCTTCGGGAACGCGATCGTGTCGCGGATCGAATCGGCGCCGGACATCAGCGTGACGATGCGGTCCAGACCGAACGCGATACCGCCGTGCGGCGGCGCGCCGTACTGGAGCGCGTCGAGCAGGAAGCCGAACTTCAGGCGCGCTTCTTCCGCGCCGATCTTCAGCGCGCGGAACACCTTGCTCTGCACGTCTTCCTGGAAGATACGCACCGAGCCGCCGCCGATTTCCCAGCCGTTCAGCACCATGTCGTATGCCTTCGCGAGGCAGCGGCCCGGATCGGTTTCTAGATACTCGAGGTGCTCGTCCTTCGGGCTCGTGAACGGATGATGCGCGGCCACGTGGCGGTTCTCTTCCTCGTCGAACTCGAACATCGGGAAGTCGATGACCCACAGCGGCTTCCAGCCGGTTTCGAGCAGGCCGGTCGTCTTGCCGAATTCCGAATGGCCGATCTTCAGACGCAGCGCGCCGAGGCTGTCGTTCACGACCTTCGCGCGATCCGCCGCGAAGAAGATGATGTCGCCGTCTTGCGCCGCCGTGCGCTCCATGATCGCCGCGAGCGCCGCGTCATGCAGGTTCTTGACGATCGGGCTTTGCAGGCCGTCGCGGCCACGGGACTTGTCGTTGACCTTGATCCACGCGAGGCCCTTCGCGCCGTAGATGCGCACGAATTCCGTGTAACCGTCGATGTCGCCGCGCGACAGTTCGCCGCCCTTCGGCACGCGCAGGGCAGCGACACGGCCGTCCTTCGAGTTGGCCGGCATGCTGAACACCTTGAAGTCGACGTCCTTCACGGCATCCGTGAGATCGGCGAATTCGAGCTTCACGCGCAGATCGGGCTTGTCCGAACCAAAGCGGCGCATCGCTTCCGAATACAGCATGACCGGGAATTTCGCGGGCAGCGTGACATCCATCGTCTCCTTGAAGACGTGGCGGATCATTTCTTCGAACAGATCGCGGATTTCCTGCTCGGTCAGGAACGAGGTTTCGCAGTCGATCTGCGTGAATTCCGGCTGACGGTCGGCGCGCAGGTCTTCGTCGCGGAAGCACTTGGTGATCTGGTAGTAACGGTCGAAGTTCGCGACCATCAGCAACTGCTTGAACAACTGCGGCGACTGCGGCAGCGCGAAGAACTGACCCGCGTTCACGCGCGACGGCACGAGGTAATCGCGCGCGCCTTCCGGCGTGCTCTTGGTCAGCATCGGCGTTTCGATGTCGATGAAGCCTTGCGCGTCGAGATACTTGCGCACTTCCATCGCGACGCGATAGCGCAGGCGCAGGTTCTTCTGCATTTGCGGACGGCGCAGGTCGAGCACGCGATGCGTGAGTCGCGTGGTCTCCGACAGGTTGTCGTCGTCGAGCTGGAACGGCGGCGTGACCGATGCGTTCAGCACGGTCAGCTCGTGGCACAGCACTTCGATCTTGCCGCTCGTGAGGTTCGCGTTGACCGTGCCTTCAGGACGGTCGCGCACGACGCCTTTCACCTGCACGCAAAACTCGTTGCGCACGCCTTCGGCCACCTTGAACATCTCGGCGCGGTCCGGATCGCAGACGACCTGAACGAGCCCTTCGCGATCGCGCAAGTCGATGAAGATAACGCCACCGTGGTCGCGGCGGCGATGCACCCAGCCGCACAGCGAAACGGTTTGGCCCAGGCGGGCCTCGGTCACCAGACCGCAGTATTCAGATCGCATCGACATGATGTTGTGTCTTTCGTTGTTCGTTGATCAACGGCTCGCGCGTTCGGGCCTCGCTCTTTCGTTCGGCGGACTCCTGGCTCGCGCGCGCCGGCATTACATCGGCGGCTCGGTGGGGCGGCGGGCGGGCGCGACCGGCGCCGGCGCGCTCGGGGCGGGAGCCACCACGCCCATCGAGACGATGTACTTCAGTGCGGCGTCGACGGTCATGTCCAGTTCGACGACTTCGCTTTTCGGCATCATCAGGAAAAAGCCGGATGTCGGGTTCGGCGTCGTCGGCACGTAGACGCTCACGTGCTCTTCGTCGAGGTGGTTCAGCACGTCGCCACCCGGAATGCCTGTCA
The DNA here is from genome assembly GCF_964261745.1 of Caballeronia sp. S22. NCBI lineage: Bacteria > Pseudomonadati > Pseudomonadota > Betaproteobacteria > Burkholderiales > Burkholderiaceae > Caballeronia > Caballeronia sp. S22. The sequence continues at coordinate 2,966,598 of NZ_OZ180035.1, forward strand.
GAAAGCCAATGGTATACGAGCCCTTGCGCGGATATTCGATCAGGAGCGCTTTGCGGAACGCGTTACCGCTCGAAGAGAGCAACGTGTCGGACACCTGCTTGACGCTCGTGTACAGCGGCCCGACCACCGGAATGTGCCTCAGGATGGCGTCCCACCATTTCACGAGCTTCTGGCCGACGAAGTTCTGCGTCAGCAGTCCGACGATGAAAATGAATGCGATCGTCAGCACGGCGCCGACGCCCGGCAGATGGAAGCCCACGACGCGCTCGGGCTGCCACGATTCCGGCAGGAGCTGAAGCGTCTGGTCCATCGTCCCGATGACGAGGCCCAGCACCCACAAGGTGATCGCGAGCGGCACCAGCACGAGCAGGCCGGTGAGGAACACGGATTTCAGCGTAGTCTTTTTTGTCGTCATTTACACGGGGCGGAGGCTGCGCCGGCTCGACTGTGTCGAAGATCCGGCTTGGCAGGCGAGCCGCGCCCAATTGCGCGGTCGGCGAGGTCATCTACGCGACATATCGCCAGGCGGACGTGCCGACCCGGCGTTTCAGGCTGCGTCCGACGATGCGGACGCGCCCGCAGCAGGCTTGGCGGCATCCGACGATGACGTAGTACTGGCCGGCGTTGCGTCGCCCGAATTCGAGCTGCCGGAGCCGGACGAAGAAGCGTCATCCGATTTCGCCGCCGGCGCGTTCGCCGCGTTGCTCTTCGCGCCGTTGTTGCCGCTTCGGAAATCGGTGACATACCAGCCGGAGCCTTTCAACTGGAATCCGGCGGCGGTCACCTGCTTCGAGAAAGCGTCCTTTCCGCAGGCGGGACATTGCGTGAGCGGCGCATCGCTCAGTTTCTGAAGCACGTCTTTTTCGTGGCCGCAGTGTGCGCAGCGGTACGCGTAAATCGGCATGGCACTCTTCCTACAATGATCTGTCGACGCTTGGTAGGGTAGCCCCCTCCCCTTGCGGAGAAAGGGCCCCCTAAGAACTGTACGTGCGAGTTTCCCCGCATACAGCTCAAGCCTACATGAGCAAAACTCTGCTACCGCAGAGCCGGTTTAGTCACAGTCAAACCACAGGCATGCACCTGCTGGTGGCAGTGAGGGTGAAGCAGTACCCGGTTCGACAGCGCGTCGGTCCCACCGTGCATCCGATACACCAGATGATGGTTGTGCGAACCGGTCTCGTCGGTCAGAACCCCGTCGCAGAGCGCACACCGCCCGTCCTGCGACATATACAAAATGACCCATTGCTTGAGATGGCGCTTGGAGTACTGCATGCGCGTCTGTCGCAATTGCTCACCGTACTGTTCCCACGCAGGGTCAAAGGGATTGAACTCCCCTTGAATCTTCGTCGGATAGCGGATAGCCGTACCACTAAGCGAGTACAGCTCCTCTATCACCCTACTACCGTCCTTTGCGATCCGTGGGACGCCAAACACCCAATGCCGACTATCGATAGTGTGAAAGTACTTCCTCTTCACCCACTCGACCGTCTTTCGTGGATGACGTCGTTTGGACCACCGCCAGAGTTGCTTGAAAATTAGAAACTCCGTGCGGCTGAACGCCCGCTTGGCAGAGACGTGGTGGTGATACTGCGCCCAACCACGCAACATAGGGTTCAGCAGGTCAATAAGCTCCGCCTGCTTAACTGTTTTGTTGCCACTGATCGTATCCGCCACCTTGCGATAGAACGCTTGCACGTTCTTCTTGCTTGGGGTCGGAAGGAATTTTCCGTTGTACTTCCGAAAATTCCACCCAAGGAAATCAAAGCCGTCTTCAATGTGAACGATCCGCGTCTTCGCCTCGGACAGTCGCAACCCTCGTGTGGCTAGGAATGCTTCGACCCAGGGGCGGACTTCGAGTTCGAGAGCTTCGCGAGAAGCTCCGCTGACAACGAAGTCGTCTGCATATCGCACAACATTGACCTTCAGCTTCTTGGCCTTCCCGATTCCCAATTTCGCACTGAGGTGCGCGATTAGGTCCCGTTCTAACCCGTTCAGCGTCATATTCGCCAGCGTGGGAGAGATCACCCCTCCCTGGGGCGTTCCGGCCCGCGTCGCCTGAAACTGACCCTTGTAAATCAAGCCAGCCTTTAACCATTTCCGCAGGATGCTCTTGTCCATGGGGACATTTGCGATCAGCCAGTCATGGTTGATGTGATCGAAGAAGCCTTCAATGTCAGCGTCTAGGACCCATTGGGACGAATCCCGGCGGGACAGACAACCGCGCAATTGGCCCATAGCATCAGCTGTCGAGCGGCTGATCCGAAATCCATAGGAGTTCGGGTCGCTCGTAGACTCTGCTACCGGCTCCAATGCCAGCAGATACAGGGCTTGCATCGCCCTGTCCCGCATGGTCGGGATACCCAGAGGGCGTTCCTTCCCATTGGCTTTGGGGATAAAGACTCTCCGTAATGGCAAAGCCCTATATCCGCGCCGCTTCAATCTGCCGACAGCTTCCCATCGGCTCTCAGGCGAGTCCCACAGTTCGCGATCGACTCCAGCCGTACGCGCACCTTGGTTTTGCGTAACACGTCGTACCGCGTACAGCTTCGCGGACAACGTGCGAGTTAGCATCCGTTGCAGGGCTTTCACCCGGCGCCAGTCGCCTTCTCGCGTCGCCTTCGCAATTCGTATCTGCATCCCTCTCACATTCCGTTCAACCAGCCGCCAATTTACGGCGTGCCACTTGTCAGGGACATGGGAAAGCGCAGACCCAGTCTTTCGACTCGATACTCTCATGCTGCTCTCCTACCTTAGGTTAGACCCCGGCAGAAGGCGCATCTCCCCCAGCGGGGCAGATACACCCGCTGGGGAACAACAGAACTCGACATAGGTACATGCACCCATGTCTCGAACAAACACTGCAACACGGGTGCGTGCACCCGCATCTAACCAAGTACCAGAGGGTTAGCCAGCCGTCTTGCGACGGTAGACCAGACGGAAGTCTGCCCGCTTTCGCGTGGAGTGATGTTGCAACTCCTATCCGAACCATTACAGCCCGACTTTCGCTTTCTCCGTCCTCCCATACCCGCACCATCCACAGCGTTCCTCACGGTTCGCCTGCCGAGCAACCTCCCCGGCAACAATACGGGCTTACCACGTTCCCGATGCATCACACGACTGACTTAGGCTCTACCTCTCCCCCGGCGGTGTGATGACGACGTGATCCGAGCTTCGAGCGGATCAGCCAACCGCGTACCATTTTGGTCGGTGCCACACAGCAGCTTAGGCACCACAATTCTTACGAGGTTTATCAGTAGTTCACTTGCGTTAGCCATATCAGCCAGCCTAAGGACTCAACCCCCGCGCTGCTGGGAGTATCTATGTGCAGACCTCACGATCCACACATACTGGCAAGCCAGGACCTATTGTCAGAGAAGCTTCACACCCCACCGTTACCAGTGACGCATGTCCTCCTAGGCTACTGCTGGTCGTACAACAGGTTCACTACCCAACAAATGCGAGGTTGGGTTGAACAATGACGCATCGAGTTGTCCACTCGTACCGCTAGCGAATCCCTTAGCTTGTGGCGTAGGACTTGCAAACAACAATCCGCGTGTCAGCGGAGTTGAAGCCGCTGACAGGGCGGAACTCGGTGGTGACCGAGTTAATGCAATGCGATTCCGGCGGATGCAATACCAGGAAATCGCCTATGGCGATACCCGGCACTACCCTTCCAGGTATCGCTTCACTACAAATTGCCGGCCTCAAAGTGCCAGCACTATGGTCAGCAGAGCAGTCAGGACCGCGACCCCAACTGATTTCCGACGGTCGATGCCCCTTGTCGTGGGGCCGCCGGACACGAGTGTGCGTGTCGCACCAAAGCCTTGAATTATAGCCGCAAACTCGACCCGCCAATCTCGGGACGACGCGCGCAAGCTTGAGCCCGATATATCGGGGCGCCGTCGAAGGATTTCAAGATGGCCGGTTCAGATACGTCGCCAGGTCATCCAACGTTCACGGCCGGCGAATACGGGGATCGAGCCGCTCACCTCGCGCTCTTCGATCAATTCGAAGTGCGGCGTCAAGAGCGCGTCCAGTTCGCCACGCTCGATGCCGAACGGCGGCCCTTTCAGTGTCGATCCGATGAAAAAGAAACCGGCGAGCAGCGCGCCCGGTTTCAGCAAGGCTGCCATCCGGGTGGTGTAATCCTGCCAGCGGACTTTCGGCAGCGCGCACAGAAACGCCCGCTCGTAGACCCAATCGGGCGGGAAAGGCGGCTCGTAGGCAAAAAAATCCGCCTCTTCGACGACGCCCGCATACGCGCCGAGTTGCGCGCGCGCCGCCTCGACGGCGCCCGCGGAGAAATCGATCGCGCGCACCGGCCAGCCGCGCTCGGCCAGATAGAGCGCTTCGTACGCGCTGCCGCAGCCGGGAATCAGCACATTCTGCGCATTGCGCGACGCGACGAACGTCTTGAACGCCTCCGGCACGCCAGCCTGATCCCACGGCGTGAACTGCTGGTCGAAGCGTTCGTCCCAGAACCCCGGCGAATTCGGATCGCGGTTTTCGAAGTCGGGAACATCGGGATTCGTCGGATCGCTCATGATGTCGGCCTTCAGGGATGAAGAAAGAACTGCGCGACGACGACACCCGCGCCCGCCATCGCGACCAGACCGGCGACGAGCAGCGTCACGAGCAGGCGGTTCGTGCGTTTCTGCTCGGCGAGAAGCATCCGCATGAGTTCGTCGCTGCCGCTCTTCGGCGAATCGTGTTGCTCCGCCAGGATATGGTGAATCAGCCGCGGCAATTGCGGAATGGTCTTGCTCCACTGCGGCGCTTCCATCTGCAGGCGCTCGTACCAGCCGCGCCAGCCGATCTGCTCGTTCATCCAGCGTTCGAGATACGGTTTGGCCGTTTTCCACAAATCGAGCTCGGGATCGAGGGAACGCCCGAGCCCTTCGACGTTGAGCATCGTCTTTTGCAACAGCACGAGTTGCGGCTGGATCTCGACGTTGAAGCGGCGCGACGTCGAGAACAGGCGCATCAGCACCTGCCCGAGCGAGATGTCCTTCAGCGCGCGATCGAAATACGGCTCGCAAACCGCGCGAATCGCGCTCTCCAGTTCCTCGACGCGCGTACTCGGCGGCACCCAGCCGGATTCGAGGTGCAGCGTCGCGACACGGTGATAGTCGCGCTTGAAGAACGCGAGAAAGTTCTGGGCTAGATAATTCTTGTCGAAGTCCGACAGCGCCCCGACGATACCGAAGTCCAGCGCGATATAACGCCCGAAGGTCGCCGGATCGAGGCTCACCTGAATGTTGCCGGGGTGCATGTCGGCGTGAAAGAAGCCGTCGCGGAACACCTGCGTGAAGAAAATCTCGACGCCTTCGCGCGCGAGCTTCGGAATATCCACGCCGGCCGCGCGCAAGGTCTCCACCTGGCTGATCGGCACGCCGACCATGCGCTCCATGACGAGCACCGTCGGCGCCGACAAATCCCAGTACATCTCCGGCACGAGCAGCAGATCGAGGCCCTGGAAATTCCGGCGCAACTGGCTGCCATTGGCGGCCTCGCGCATCAGGTCGAGCTCGTCGTGCAGATATTTGTCGAATTCCGCCACGACTTCGCGTGGCTTCAGGCGCCGGCCGTCCGCCCACAGACGCTCGGCCCACGTCGCGATATCGCGCAGCAGCGCGAGATCGGAGTCGATCACGGGAAGCATGCCCGGACGCAGCACTTTCACCGCGACGGCCTTGCCCGCATGCTCGCCGTTCCTGATCTTCGCGAAATGCACCTGCGCGATCGACGCGCTCGCCACCGGCACGCGCTCGAAATCGTCGAACAGTTCGTCGATCGGCGCACCAAGCGACTTTTCGATGATGGACACCGCCACCGCCGAATCGAACGGCGGAACCTGATCCTGAAGCTTGGCGAGTTCATCGGCGACATCGACGGGCAAAAGATCGCGCCGCGTCGACAGCACCTGGCCGAACTTTACGAAGATGGGTCCGAGGCTTTCCAGCGCGAGCCGCAGACGGATTCCGCGTTCGATGTCGAACCTGCGGCCGAAGGTCGTGATGCGCATGAGAAGGCGCACGCGACGATCGTCGATGCCGCTCATCACCAGCTCATCGAGCCCGAAGCGGACGATCGTAAAAAAAATCTTGAGAAAACGCAGAAAACGCATGGTTCGAATCGCTTCAGCTCGTTATTCGTGCGAGTCGCGCACTGACTCGCCGCCGGATCGCGCTGAGGCGCCGCTCGCCGGCCGTGGTTGTCCGGATGGTTGTCCGGTTTGTTGTTCGATCCTCTCGATGCGCTTTTCGACGCGCGCAAGCGCATCGCGCGTTCTCGAAAGCTCGGCGTTGAACGCGTCGAGCGCGCTCTTGCGCACGAGTTGCGGGCGCTCGTCGAGGAAATATTCGGTGAAAGTGTCCAGCAGATTCCGCCCGGTGCGCTGCGCCTGCTCCTGCACCGCCCGCGCGACGAGTCCCACGCGATGCGCGGGTGCATCGCCGATCACGCGCGCCAGATCTTCTTCGGGATCCCAGCGCAGATGCTCCGCGAGCTTTGCGAGAGTCGTTGCGAATTCGGCGTCGCCTTCGATCCGGACATGCTTCATCACCGCCGCCTGCCCGCCCTGCAGAAACACAGGCAGCGCATCGAGCGGCACGGCGATCGTTACATCGAATGCGCCCGCCTCGGCGTCGGTGGTTGCCGCGAAGAGACCGTCGGGTTGCACCACGAGCGCGATCGAAACCGGCGTGCACGACAATTTCACTCGCTTGCCTGCATACGGCTTCAGGCGCTCGAGCGCCCATGGCTCGCGCACGAGCAGATGATTCACGGCGGCCGCGAATCCACTGGATACGGTCTTCAAGGCGGGATTTGCTGCGGGACGGGCGGATTCGTCTGCGTTCGTCATCGGCTGTGAGATGAAAAAACCCGCGCGAGACGCTTCTCGCGCGGGTTTCTATTCTACCGCCGCAACCGGCAAACACACTGACGGTTGCCGACACCCGGCCATTCGGCCAGGGGCGCGGTCAGGCTCAGCTGACCTGCTGAATCCCTGCCAGCAGCCAGCCTTCGTTGCCGGACTTCTGCTTGGACAGGTTCCATACCTCGACGAACGGCTCGGCCGCCGCACCTTCCGACTCGCGGATGAGCCCGTGGAAGCGCACGCTCGCGAGATACTCGTTCGCGCGATCCTCGACGCCGAGCAGATCGGCGTTGAGTTGCACCACATCCGTACGATTCGGCGCGCTGCCGCGGGCGTCGACGTCGAGCTTCACTTCGGCGAACATTTCGGGCGTCGTGAATTCGCGGATGTCGTTGACGTTCCCGCGATCCCACGCGTCCTGCAGCCGCACGAAGTAAACCTTCGCGTTACGCACGAATGCGTCTGTGTCGAAGCCGGCCGGCACATTCGGATTCACGGCCTGCTGCTGCACCGGAGATTCGATGTAATTCGCACCGAAGCCGGTCGGCTGCTGCGGCACTTGCGGCGGATCCTGATTCAGGCTCGTGCGCGTGGTCGCGCCGTACGGCGAACCCGAGGCCGAACCGGCGCCGGCGTATGCAGGCGTGTTATTGCCCTGACGCTTGCGCATGATGAAGCGGAACAGCATGACGGCCGCCAGCACGATCAAGGCGATCATGATCATGTTGGCCATCGCGCCGGCGAAGGCTTCGCCCAGCCCGAAGTGCGACAGCAGCGCCGCGATGCCCAGACCCGCCGCGAGACCGGCGATCGGCCCCAGCCAGCGATTACGCGCGGGTTGCGCCGCTGCTGGCGCAGCCGGTGCGGGTTGCGCGCGCTGAGCCTGCGCCGCCTGACCGGCCTGCCCCTGCTGCATGGATTGCGACGGCGGCGTCGCCTGATGCTGCTGCGTCGCCGTGGCCGACTGCCGGCCCATGCTGCGGCCAGCGCCCATGCGCTTGGCTTCCGCCGTTTCCGCGAAGATTGCGCCGGCCGCAATAACGCCAGCCAGCGCCAAGATTCCGGCCTTCCTGAAGAAGAGGTTCAGGAAACCCCGGGATTGGGGTTTGCGCGAGTCGAACATATCGAATCCTTTTGAGAGTGGAACATCAAAATTTTGTCCCGACGTGTAACGCTACCACGCCACCTGACAAATTGTAATATTCGACTCGATCCAGGCCCGCTTGTTCCATCATTGTTTTCAAAGTTTCCTGGTCCGGGTGCATGCGAATAGACTCCGCCAGGTACCGGTAGCTGTCCGCATCTTTGGCCACTTTTTCGCCAAGCCACGGCAAGATCTTGAAACTGTAGATATCGTACGGCTTTTTGAGCGGTTCCCACACTTTCGAGAATTCCAGAACCAGCAATCTTCCGCCCGGCTTGAGGACACGCGTCATTTCCGCCAACGCACGATCCTTGTGCGTCATATTACGAAGTCCGAAAGCAACCGTAACGACATTGAAATAATTGTCCGGGAAGGGAATCTTCTCGGCGTCGCACAGCAGCGCGGGCGTCAGCACGCCTTTGTCGATCAGCCGGTCGCGGCCCACGCGCAGCATCGATTCGTTGATGTCCGTGTGCCAGACTTCGCCCGTTTCGCCTGCCTGTTTGGCGAAGGCCATCGCCAGATCGCCCGTGCCGCCCGCGATATCCAGCACCTTGTAGCCCGGCCGCACCTTGGCCTGCCCGATCGTGAAATGCTTCCAGATCCGATGCAGTCCGCCGGACATCAGGTCGTTCATCAAGTCGTAGTTTCCCGCGACGGAGTGAAACACGCCCGCCACTTTCTTCGCCTTGTCCTGCTCGTCGACCGTTTCGTATCCGAAGTGGGTCTTGCTCATCGCGCTCTTTCCTCGCCTGTTGTTCGTTCTATGTATGCGCAATCGTCGCGCCGGCCGTGCGGCGTTATGCCGCGGCGTTGATACTCAGTGGCAATGGCCGCCGGACGGCTTGGCGGCCATCGGCGTGTCGCGGTCCACGCCCGCGGCTTCCAGTTTCCCCAGATACTCGCGCCACAAGTCTTCCTGCCGCGTCGCCAGGTCGTGCAGGATGTCCCAAGAATAGATGCCCGTATTGTGACCGTCCGAAAAATTCAGTTGCAGCGCGTAATGCCCGACCGGATCGATGCCGATAATCGTCACCTCGCGCTTGCCGGTCTGCAACGTTTCCTGGCCCGGTCCGTGCCCCTGCACTTCGGCGGAAGGCGAATAGACACGCAACAGCTCGAACGGCACGCGATACGACTCGTCGCCGTATTGCAGTTCGAGCACGCGGGATTTCGAATGCACGACGACGCCGGTGGGAATCGGCGTCGTTGAAGTGAGTCCGCTCATGGTCTTGCCTTATTGATGGCCGAACGCCTGGTTCAGCTCGTTGCGCACCTGTTCGCGCAAGAGCGTCGCCTGCGCGCGGCGCTTCGATAGCTGCGATTCGGAGACCGTGCGCTGACGCGGCGCCCAGATCGGCAGAGGGAAGCGGGAGTCGTTGGAAAAGCGCGGAATGATGTGCCAATGGACATGCGGCACCTGATTGCCGAGGCTCGCGAGATTGATCTTCTCCGGCACCAGCACGCGGCGCATCGCGCGTTCGACGCCGTTCACGGCCGTCATCACGCGCGCGCGGTCGCCATCCGATAAATCGGACATTTCGGCGACGTGCGCGCCCCAGATCACGCGGCACAGGCCCGGCCAGTCGGGCTCATCGGCAAGGACGACGCGCAACGCGTCGTCCGACCAGAGTACCTCGCCGCCGTCTTCACGACAAAACACACAGTCCATCTCAAACCTCTAGCGAATCAAACCTCGATTTCGCTATTACACCAGCACGCGCTCGATACCGCCATTGTTCGCGCGTTCGACGTACTGTTCCATCCAGTTCTCGCCGAGCACCTTGCGCGCCATTTCCACGACGATATAGTCCGCCTCGATGTTGGCGTCCTCGTTGTAGCGCGACAGGCCTTGCAGACACGACGGGCAGCTCGTGAGAATTTTCACGTCCTGACCATTCGGCTGCGGACCGTCGCCGGCCTTGAGCACCGAGCCCGGTTGCGCGCCCGCCGCGCCGGCCGCCGCGTTCGACATGTTGATGGCGTTCGCGCCCGCTTCCGCGACGAGCGGAATGCCGCGCAGCCTGGCCGCGCCCTTGCGGATCTCTTCTTCCTTGCGGAAACGCACCTGCGTCGAAATATCGGGCCGCGTGACCGCGAGCGTCCCCGACTCGCCGCAGCAGCGATCATTCTTCTCGATCTTGTAGCCGTCGTTTTGCGAACCCATCAGATCGTTGACGAGCTTCACCGGGTCCATCGTCTTGATCGGCGAGTGACACGGGTCGTGGTACATGTAGCGTGTGCCCGTCACACCGTCGAGCTTGATGTTCTTCTCGAGCAGGAATTCATGAATGTCGATGATCCGGCAGCCCGGGAAGATCTTCTCGAATTCATAGCCCGCGAGCTGGTCGTAGCAGGTTCCGCACGACACGACCACGGTCTTGATATCGAGATAGTTCAGCGTGTTTGCGACCCGATGGAACAGCACGCGATTGTCCGTGACGATCTTCTCGGCCTTGTCGTATTGCCCAGAGCCGCGCTGCGGATAACCGCAGCACAGATAGCCTGGCGGCAGCACGGTCTGCACGCCCGCTTCCCACAGCATGGCCTGCGTCGCGAGCCCGACTTGCGAGAACAGACGCTCCGAACCGCAGCCGGGGAAATAGAACACAGCTTCCGAATCGACGGTGGTCGTCTTCGGATTGCGGATGATCGGAACGATCTTGTTGTCTTCGATATCCAGCAGCGCGCGCGCCGTCTTCTTCGGCAGATTGCCCGGCATCTTCTTGTTCATGAAGTGGATCACCTGCGTGACCACGGGCGGCTTGCCGACCGTCGCCGGCGGTTTCGCCGTCTGCTTCTTCGCGAATTTCTTCAGCACGTCGTTGCCGAAACGCTGCGCCTTGTAGCCGACACCCATCATCGCGGTTCGGGCGAGATTGATGGTCTGCGGATTGGTCGCATTGAGGAAGAACATGCCCGCCGCGTTGCCCGCGTTGAACTTCTTCTTGCCCATCTTGCGCAGCAGATTGCGCATGTTCATCGTGACATCGCCGAAGTCGATCTTCACGGGGCACGGCGTCACACATTTGTGGCAGACCGTGCAGTGATCGGCGACGTCGTTGAACTCGTCCCAATGCTTGATGGACACGCCGCGTCGCGTCTGCTCTTCGTACAGGAACGCCTCGACCAGCAGCGAAGTCGCGAGAATCTTGTTGCGCGGGCTATACAGCAGGTTCGCGCGCGGCACGTGCGTCGCGCAGACCGGCTTGCACTTGCCGCAGCGCAGACAGTCCTTGATCGAATCGGAGATCGCGCCGATATCCGACTGCTGCATGATGAGCGATTCGTAGCCCATCAGCCCGAAGCTCGGCGTATACGCGTTTCGCAGATCGGCGCCTTCGAACAGCTTGCCCTTGTTGAAGCGTCCGTGCGGATCGACGCGCTGCTTGTACGCGCGGAAATCGCCGATTTCCTCTTCGGTCAGGAACTCCAGCTTGGTGATGCCGATGCCATGCTCGCCCGAGATCACGCCGTCGAGCGAACGCGCGAGCTTCATGATGCGCGCCACCGCGTGATGCGCGTCCTGCAGCATCGCGTAGTTGTCGGAATTGACGGGGATGTTGGTGTGCACGTTGCCATCGCCCGCGTGCATGTGCAGCGCGACGAACACACGGCCGCGCAACACCTGCTTGTGGATGGCCTGCGCTTCGTCGAGGATCGGCTTGAATTCGCCGCCGTTGAAGATCTGGCGCAGTTCCCCGCGAATCTCCTGCTTCCACGAGATGCGCACCGTGCGATCCTGCGCAACGTGGAAGATGTTCGCGTCCGGCTGCACGTCGACGCGATCCGCGAATTTCTCCGCAAGCGCCGCGTAGCCGAGATTGACGAGATAGTGCTGCGCCTCGCGCAAGGGCATGTCGAGCTTTTCGCCGACGAAGGTCCAGCGCTCACGCACGCGCTTCAACAGATCGAGCGCCTGTTGCACGCGATCTTCGAGCAGCTCGGCGCTGGGAATTTCGTTCGCGTCGTCGGTCTTGCCGAGCGGCAGCTTGCCGGTGCGGAAGAACGCTTCGAGCGCATCGACGAGTTGCAGTTTGTTCTTGATCGACAGCTCGATATTGATCCGCTCGATGCCGTCCGTGTACTCGCCCATGCGGTTGAGCGGAATCACGACGTCTTCGTTGATCTTGAACGCGTTCGTGTGCTTCGCGATCGCCGCCGTGCGCGAGCGGTCGAGCCAGAAGCGCTTGCGCGCCTCGGCGTTCACCGCGACGAAGCCTTCGCCGCTCTTGCCGTTCGCCATGCGCACGACTTCGGAGGTCGCGGCGGCGACGGCATCGGCGTCATTGCCGACGATATCGCCGATCAGCACCATCTTCGGGAAAGCATTGCGCTTGCTCTTGGTCGCATAGCCGACCGCGCGCAGATAGCGCTCGTCGAGGTGCTCCAGACCGGCCAGGATCGCGCCGCCCTCTTTCGACGTTTCGAACAGATAGTCCTTGATCTCGACGATGCTCGGAATCGCGTCGCGCGCCTGGCCGAAGAATTCGAGGCAGACGGTGCGCGTGTGCGCGGGCATCTTGTGCAGAATCCAGCGCGCGGACGTGATCAGCCCGTCGCAGCCTTCTTTCTGCACGCCGGGAAGGCCGGCGAGGAATTTGTCGGTGACGTCCTTGCCGAGCCCTTCCTTGCGGAACGTTCGGCCGGTGATGTCGAGGTTTTCGCTACGCAGAAGCTTCTCGCCCGGCGGACGATTGCCGTCGAACCAGTCGAGCCGGAAGCGCGCCACTTCGACGTCGTGAATCTTGCCGCAGTTGTGATCCAGACGCGTGACTTCGAGCCAGTTGCCTTCCGGATCGACCATGCGCCACCAGGCGAGGTTGTCGAGCGCCGTGCCCCACAGCACGGCCTTCTTGCCGCCCGCGTTCATCGCGACATTGCCGCCGACGCAGGATGCATCGAGCGAAGTCGGATCGACGGCGAACACGAAGCCCGCCTGCTCCGCCGCTTCCGTGACGCGCCGCGTGACCACGCCCGCGCCGGAGAAAATCGTCGCGACCTTGTGATCGACGCCCGGCAGATCGGTCATTTCGACGGGACCGAGCTGCTCGAGTTTTTCCGTGTTGATGACGGCGGAGAACGGCGTGAGCGGAATCGCGCCGCCGGTATAGCCGGTGCCGCCGCCGCGCGGAATCACGGTCAGGCCCAGTTCGAAGCACGCCTTGATCAGACCGGCGATTTCGCCTTCGGTGTCCGGCGTCAGCACGACGAACGGATATTCGACGCGCCAGTCGGTCGCGTCGGTGACGTGCGAGACGCGCGACAGGCCGTCGAACTTGATGTTGTCCTTTTGCGTCTCCTTGCCCAGCACGCGCGACGCGCGGCGGCGCAAGTCGGCCATGCGGCCGAACTCGGCGGCGAAATCGTCGACGGCGCGGCGCGCGGCGGCAATCAGCAACTGCACGCGGCCAGCGCGCTCGCGGCTGCCGGCTTCGTCGCTGTGGGCGGTGAGATCGGCGCTGCGGCGTTTTTCGATTTCCGCGAGCCGGTGATTCAGCGCCTCGACGAGCAACGCGCGGCGCTTCGGGTTGTCGAGCAGGTCGTCCTGCAGATACGGATTGCGGCGCACGACCCAGATATCGCCGAGCACTTCATACAGCATGCGCGCCGAGCGGCCCGTGCGGCGCTCGTTGCGCAGTTCGTCGAGCACGGCCCAGGCTTCGTCGCCCAGGAGTCGCATGACGATTTCACGATCGGAAAACGACGTGTAGTTATAGGGAATTTCGCGCAGACGGGGCTCGGCATCGAGCGCCAAGGCGGCATGGGCGCCGTTCGGATCGAAGGCTTGAGGTGCGTTCATGTTCGACGGTTCGGTGTGCCGGCGCTCGCGCTTCGAAAAGCGGAAACGCCGACGATGCGCGTGGGGGCGCAAATTTTCGAATGAAACTTATCTTGGCGAAGGCCGCCGGGTCACGCAGCGCGGAACTCAGCGAGGTGAACTCCATTCACGGCGCCTTCGATGTGCCCTGGATCAACGCCACGATCGCGCGTGGCGCGCATGCCGCTCGGCCGCCGGGTGCGACGCGCGGGAGACATGCGCCCAAAAATCGATCCGAAGCTGCCGGTGCATCTGCCGATCCTGATTGCTGATTCGTAAAAGGAAATTCTAACCCATCGCGGTGGCGCGCGTTCGCGGTTGCTAGCAGCGAGAAGGGGCATTTGCGTGCGCATTCGCGACGCGTTCGTGTCATTTTCGACGCTGTTTTGCACGACCGTCCGGACGGTCGAAACGCATGGCGTGCCCGGAAAGCGCGCGGTTGGCGCTATGATTGATGCTTTCGCCCTCAAAAAACCGCGCGCACCATTGCCGCGTGACGATTCCTCGCATGACACATCCCGACTACCTGAAGAAAGTGCTGACCGCGCGCGTGTACGACGTCGCGCGGGAGAGCGAGCTCGAACCCGCGCGCATCCTGTCGGCGCGTCTGCGCAATTCCGTGTTCCTGAAGCGCGAGGACAACCAGCCGGTGTTCTCCTTCAAGATTCGCGGCGCGTACAACAAGATGGCGAATCTGTCGGCGGACGAACTCGCGCGCGGCGTGATCACGGCGTCGGCGGGCAATCATGCGCAGGGCGTGGCGCTGTCGGCGGCGCGTCTCGGCTGCCGCGCGGTGATCGCCGTGCCGACCACGACACCGCAAGTCAAGATCGACGCGATCCGCGCGCACGGCGGGCCGACTGTCGAAGTGGTGCTGGCGGGCGAGTCGTACAGCGACGCCTATGCGCGCGCGGTGCAGCTTCAGGAAGAGCGCGGCCTGACTTTCGTGCATCCGTTCGACGATCCTGACGTGATCGCCGGACAAGGCACCATCGCGATGGAAATCCTGCGCCAGCACCAGGCTCCGATTCACGCGATCTTCGTGCCGATCGGCGGAGGCGGACTCGCGGCGGGCGTCGCGGCGTACATCAAGGCGGTGCGGCCGGAGATCAAGGTGATCGGCGTGCAGACCGAGGATTCCTGCGCGATGGCGAAGTCGATCGAAGCGGGCGAGCGCATCACGTTGAGCGAAGTCGGCCTGTTTTCGGACGGCACGGCGGTGAAGCTCGTCGGCGAGGAAACATTCCGGCTGTGCAACGAACTGCTCGATGAAGTCGTCACCGTCGATTCCGACGCACTCTGCGCCGCGATCAAGGACGTGTTCCAGGACACCCGCAGCGTGCTGGAACCGGCCGGTTCGCTCGCCGTCGCGGGCGCGAAGCTTTATGCGGAACGCGAAGGCATCGAAGGCAAGACGCTCGTCGCCGTGACGTCGGGCGCGAACATGAATTTCGACCGCATGCGCTTCGTCGCGGAGCGCGCGGAAGTCGGCGAGGCGCGCGAAGCCGTGTTCGCCGTGACGATTCCCGAAGAGCGCGGCAGCTTCAGGCGCTTCTGCGAGCTCGTCGGCACACGCAGCGTGACGGAGTTCAACTACCGCATCGCCGATCAGAGCGCGGCGCATATCTTTGTCGGCGTGCAGATCAAGTCGCGCAAGGAAACGGCGCAGATGATGACGTCGTTCATCGAGCATGGTTTCGCGACCGTCGATCTGTCCCACGATGAACTCTCGAAGCAGCACATCCGCTACATGGTCGGCGGCCGTTCGCCGCTCGCGCAGGACGAACGCCTGCTTCGCTTCGAATTCCCGGAGCGCCCGGGTGCGCTGATGAAATTCCTGTCGTCGATGGCGCCGGAATGGAACATCAGCCTCTTCCACTATCGCAATCAGGGCGCGGACTATAGCTCGATTCTCGTCGGCATTCAGGTGCCGCAGTCGGACAACGCGGAGTTCGAGCGCTTCCTCGCGACGCTCGGCTATCCGTGGTGGGACGAAGGCGCGAACCCGGTGTACAAGCTGTTCCTGGCGTAAGCGGCGATGCCGAAGTTCACGCTCGAAGACAAGCTCGTCGTCGCGATTTCGTCGCGCGCGCTCTTCGATTTCGAGGAAGAGAACCGCGTCTTCGAGACGGGCGATCTCGCGCAATACGAAGCGTTGCAACGCTCGCGGCTGGAGACGCCCGCGAAACCGGGCGTCGCGTTCGGGCTGATCCGCAAGCTGCTCGCGCTGAACGCGGACGAGCAGCGCGTGGAAGTGGTGATTCTTTCGCGCAGCGATCCGATCAGCGGTCTGCGCGCGTTTCATTCGTGCCGAGAACATGGTCTCGCGATCGAGCGTGGCGTGTTCACGCGCGGCCGTTCGCCGTTCGCGTATCTGAAGCCGCTGCGTGCGTCGCTGTTTTTGTCGGCGAATCCGGACGATGTGCGCGACGCGCTCGCCGCCGGTTTTCCCGCTGCGCGCGTGCTGCCGGAAACGCCGCGCGCCGCGAGCCGTTATGCGGACGAGATTCGCATCGCGTTCGATGGCGACGCCGTTCTGTTCTCCGACGAAGCCGAGCGCGTGTTTCAAAGCGAGGGGCTCGGCGCGTTCGTCGGCCACGAGACGCAGAAGAAGGATTCGCCGCTTCCCGGCGGACCATTGAAGCCGCTGCTGGCGGCGTTGAACAAGCTGCAGCGCATCGCCGACGACAACGAAAGCCGCTCGCCGATGCACATCCGCACCGCGCTCGTCACCGCGCGCTCCGCGCCCGCACACGAACGCGCGATCCGCACGCTGATGGCCTGGGACATCGAAATCGACGAAGCGATGTTTCTCGGTGGCCTCGACAAGGGCGAATTCCTGCGTGAATTCGAGCCCGATTTTTTCTTCGACGATCAATTTCGCCACTGCGAATCGGCTCGCGTCGTCACTGCGACGGGGCACGTTCTCAGCGGCATTGCGAACGCATCATGACACCCGACCAATCTCCGCTCGGCAAGCCCGTCCACTACACCGAACAGTACGACGCATCGCTGCTGTTCCCGATCGACCGCAAGCGCGCGCGCGATTCGATCGGCGTGCCTGCGCGGCTGCCGTTCTTCGGCACGGATATCTGGAACGCCTATGAATTGTCGTGGCTGAACCGGCGCGGCAAGCCGCAGATCGCGGTCGCGACGTTCTTCGTGCCGGCGGACTCGCCGAATATCGTGGAGTCGAAGTCGTTCAAGCTGTATCTTGGCTCGTTCGCGCAGACGCAGTTCGATTCCATCGACGATGTGCGCGCCGCCATCAAGCGCGATGTGTCCGCGATCTGTGGCGCGACGGTGTCGGTGCAGCTCGCGGCGCCGGGCGACTTCGGCAAGCTGGCGATGGAGGAATTCGAGGGTTTGTCGCTGGACCGTCTCGATCTCGATTGCGATGTTTTCTCGCCCGATCCTTCCTTGCTGAAGGCGACTCATGACGAAGCGCCGACGGATGAAACGCTGTTCTCGAATCTGTTGAAATCGAATTGCCCGGTGACGGGACAACCGGATTGGGGCAGCGTGCAGATCCGTTATTACGGCGGGCAGATCGATCATGCGGGGTTGTTGCGGTATATCGTTTCGTACCGCGGACATACCGGGTTTCATGAGCAATGCGTGGAACGCATCTTCATGGACATCATGCGGGAATGCAAGCCGGAGCGGCTTGCGGTGTATGCGCGTTATACGCGGCGTGGCGGGCTGGATATCAATCCGTTTCGGACGAACTTTAATCTGCCGATGCCGGATAATGCGCGGCTCGCGCGGCAGTAATTCTGCGACGGCTTGGCCAAGGGGTAGGTAGCGTGATTCGCGATCGTTAGCGCGCCACCGCTTCGGGCCACGCAGCCAGCGCGCATCTCGGCGCGCACCGCGTGGCCCGTCGCCAATCCGGTGTTACTGCTGAACGACTCGCATCGACCTTGGCCGCGAGAAGTCCAAGTCCTCACCGTTCCATGCTCTTGCCTTTTTCAGATCCCAGTTCTGGACCAGGCCGGGAAACGTCGCAACCCGGTTATACGAAAGGTTGTCCCAGTCCGATAGCATCACCCCAAGTCCCGGCGGAGCTTCCACCTGCACTTCCTGCGCATAGATCCAGGCGGGCAGCGCGTAACCCGACCGCTGCCCCGCGGGCAAACAATACTTCGCGGCGCTCGTCAGGCTGACGATACAACCGACCGGTGTCGTATCGCGCACGACAGCCATGGAACGCGGTTGCGAGAAATCGAGCATTTGCCCGTTCGCCGCCTTCACGCTTTTCAGCCCACTGTTCTCCACAGTCCCGATAAAGTTCGCGACCCGGGCGTAGGAAAGGTTGTCCCAATCCGAAAGCGTGACCGCGGCGCCCGGTGAGGCATCGACGTAGACATCGTTCGCGTAGATCCACGAAGGTAGCGAGTAGCCCGACGAAGCCCCCACCGGCAAGCAATACCGCGCACCCGTATTGAGGCTGACGATGCAGCCTTCCGGCTGTTCGCTCGACAGGAAGCGCGCGTCCGGATAGACCGACTTGATCCAGCCCGCCCATTTCGAAACGCGCGCGGCATTCGAGACATATTCGCTGTAGGTATTGATCGCCCCGACGATCACCGCCTTGCCGTCGCGAATCTGCCACGCGGCCGATCCACTGTCGCCCGACGCAACGCGCGCCCAACTCGGTGAAGGCCCGACTGGCTGGTACGCCGCGCCGATTCCGTAGTCCGACTCGAAGACGCGATCGATCCGACTGCGGCCATACAGGCGCCGCTCGCCGTCCTGCGGCCAGAAACCATTGTCTTGCATGCCCACACCCCAAGCCCCGTAACCGACGTAGATGACGTCGCGGCCCTGTTCATCCATCGCATCGTTCAGAATAGGCCGCTCGAGGGGCCTGCCCGCGGCGTCGAGCAATGGATTGCGTGAAGGCAATTTCAGAATGGCGATATCGGTCGACGCGCCGCCCAGGCCTTGCGGTATGTTGACGCGCTGCGGCGGTACATAAGCGGTGCCCTGGCCCGATGCGATCACGCGTCCACCCGGCGCCGTGAACGTCCTGTTGACCGAGGTTTCGGTTGCGGAATACCCGGAGCAATGCGCGGCGGTCAGGATGTAACTCCAGCCAGCCTTGTCGCCGAGCCACGTTCCGGTGCATCCGCCAAGATCACCGACGCCGCTCCACGGCGCCTGGTAACTGAACGAGCGCAATGTGTTGTTGTGCGTCTTGATGCTGTTCGCTACGTTCGATACATCGCCGCCGTAAGATTTGAAGGTTGCCTCATCGATATACAAAGCTTGTGCCGACGAGCAAATCCCCAGCGCGGCCAGCCCAGCGCTCCAGATTTTCTTCTTCATTCCTGATTTTCTCTTTTTTTGGACTTGATTAATCACCACATCAAGTCGTTTGACGGCCTGATTACTCAGGATGCCAAAATTTTTTATGGAAGTTCCCCGATGAACATCAAAATTCACCGAGAGATGAAGAATACCGCTGAGGTGCTGAAAAAATCCGCTGACAAATTCTTAAATGACGACGCAAGACCAACGCGTGGCATCAGAAAGAACGTCGAATCATAGGGGCAGTGCACGCGTGTTCCGCCTTCGAAAAGCCGGAACACGCGCTCAGCAGTTCAGGGCTTCTTATAAGCCACGCAATCCACCTCGACCTTGCAGTCGATCACCATCGACGACACCACACAAGCCCGCGCCGGCGGATTCGCGCCGAAGTACTCCTTGAACACCTTGTTGAACGACGCGAAATCGCGCGGATCGTCCAGCCACACGCCACAGCGCACGACATCTTCCGTGCCGTAACCCGCTTCCTTCAGAATCGCGATCACGTTCTGAATCGCCTTGTGCGATTGCTCGACGATGCCGCCGTTGATCACCTCGCCGTTTTCCATCGGCGTCTGGCCCGACACGAACAGCCAGCCATCCGCCTGAACCGCGCGTGCGAACGGCATGTGCGCGCCGCCTTGTCCCTTGCCACCTTCCACGCCATAACGCTTCATCGTCCTGCTCCTTTTTCAATAACCCAAGAATTCAAAACGCGCCCTGCGCATCGAGCTTCGATGCCGCGCCGCGCGCCACGAAACGTCCCGCGCGCGCGCCGGTCACGGCTTGCTCGCGATACGTCAAAACGCCATTTACCCAAACCGCGTCGATGCCGTCGGCCGCCTGCTGCGGCTTCGCGAACGTCGCGGCATCGCGCACACGCTCCGGATCGAACACGACCAGATCCGCGTGATATCCGACCTTCACCTCGCCGCGCTCGGCCAAACTGAAACGCCGCGCCGTCAGACTCGTCATCTTGCGCACGGCTTCTTCGAGCGGCATTAACGCCGTATCGCGCGCGTAATGGCCGAGCACGCGCGGAAACGCGCCCCACAAACGCGGATGCGGCAGCGGATCGTTCGGCAAGCCATCCGAGCCGATCATCGTCGCGGGATGCGAGAGGATGCGCCGCACGTCGTCTTCCGACATGTTGTGATACACCGCGCCCGCCGGCTGCAGGCGCTTCGCCGCTTCCTGCTGGCTGACTTTCCATTCGTCGGCGACTTCGCGGATCAGCTTGCCCGCCATTTCTGGATGCGGCGTCGACCATGTGATCGTGATGTCGATATCGCCGGTCACCTGCTTCAGATCGAGTGTCGACGAACTGCGGTTGTACGGGTAACAATCGCAGCCGACCGGCTGGCCGTCGCGCGTCGTCTCGATCGACTTCAGCACTTCCGTGCTGCGCCCCCAGTTCGACGGCCCCGCGCACTTCAGATGCGAAATCACCACCGGCACGCGCGCATGACGGCCGACGCGATACGCCTCGTCCATCGCATCGAGAATCGCGTCGAATTCGGTGCGCATGTGCGTTGTGTAGAGCGCGCCCGCTTTGGCCAGCGGCTCGGCCAGCGCCTGCACTTCCTCCGGCGGCGCGCTGAACGCCGATCCGTACGCGAGCCCGCTCGACAAGCCGAGCGCGCCGTTATCCAGCGCTTCTTCGAGCTGCGCGCGCATGCCCGCGACTTCATCCCCGCTGGCCGCGCGATCCAGCCGGTCCATATGATTGTTGCGCAGCGCCGTATGCCCGATCAGCGCGCCGACATTCACCGCCGGACGGGCTTCGTTGACCGCATCGACATACGCGGCGAAGGTCGGATACTTGAACGCGGCGGCATCGCCGAGCAGGTTCATCGGATCGGGCGGATCGCCCTTCAGCGTCACCGGCGACGCGCTGATCCCGCAATTGCCGACAATCACCGTCGTCACGCCCTGCGTGATCTTCGGCATCATCTGCGGCGAGCGGATCACGTGCGTGTCGTCGTGCGTATGGACGTCGATGAAACCGGGCGCGAGTACTTTGCCCTCGGCGTCGAAGGTTTCGTCGGCGCTCCAGCCGGACAGGCCGCCCGGCGCAACGATCGCGACGATGCGCCCGTCGCGCACGGCGACATCGCGTTCGACGGCGGGCGCGCCCGTGCCGTCGATCAGGCGCGCGCCGACGATCAGCGTGTCGGCTTTCAACGATTCCATGATCAGTCTCCCAAGGGTTGACGCTCGCCGCCGCCGCGATGCGAATCGAGCGCGTGTTTCATGCGGCGCAACAGTTCGCGGCTGTGGTCGGCCTGCTTGACCGCCAGTTCGGTGACGAGCAAATCGAGCGCCATCATCATCGCGTAGCGGGACGACGACGGTTTGTAAATGAAGTCGGATTCGATCGCGATCACCGGAATCAGCCAGTCCGCGAGCGCGCCCAGCGGCGACGCGGGCGCGGTGAGCGCGATCACGCGCGCGCCGTACTGCTTCGCGAGCTGACAGCTTTCGACCATCTCCGGTGTCTGTCCCGTCACCGATAGCGCCACCACGACATGTTCCTTCGATAACGTCGACGCGACCATTCGCTGCAACAGCCCATCCTGATACGACGCGACCGGCCGGCCGAGCCGCACGAGACGAAAGCGCATTTCATCGGCGAGCGCGGTCGAGCCGCCGCCCATGCCGAACACGTAGATCATCGATGCCGCGGCGAGCGCGTCCGCGGCTTCGGCGATCGGCGACGCGGCAAGCGCGCCCTGATTCTGCGCCAGCGTCGCCTGCACTTCCTCGAAGATGCGCGCGGCGAGCGAATCGGGCACGGCATCCGGCTCGCGCTTCAGGAAGCGCTGACCTACCGCGGCCGCCTGCGCGAGCCGCAGCTTCAGTTCGCGCACGTCCACGCAGCCGACCGCCTTCGCGAAACGCGTCACGGTGGCGATGCTCACTTCCGCCTTGTCGGCCAGCGCGCCGATGCTCGCGCGCGATGCGCCCGTCAGATCGTCGAGAATCAGCGCGGCGACCTTGCGCTCGGCGCTGCGCAACTCGGGCGCGCGCTCCGCGATGCGTGCGACGATGTCGAAACTGAGCATGTCGGCGTGGCCGTTCATATCGGGTTGCGGGTTTACGTGATGGCCGTGTTACTAAATAACATTTCCATCGCGGATGCTACTTTGGTTAACATAGCACCGTCAACTCTGATGCGCATCGAGTCGTGCACAGGGCTTATTTAAACGGACGATGGAGTAGTAGCACATGAAAGTTACAAACTATCAGAACGCGACGATCGACCCGTTCGGCAAGGGTCTCGGCATGGTGCCGGGCACGAGCATCCAGTTGAACGACGCGTCGCGCCTGCAATGGAGTCTGCTCGAAGAGGACGTGAGTCTGCCCGCCGCCGTGCTCTATTCCGATCGCATCGAGCACAACCTGAAGTGGATGCAGGCATTCGTCGGCGAGTACGGCGTGAAGCTCGCGCCGCACGGCAAGACGACGATGGCGCCGCAGCTCTTTCGCCGTCAGCTTGACGCCGGCGCGTGGGGCATCACGCTCGCGACCGCGCATCAGGTGCGCGCGGCGTATCGCGGCGGCGTGCATCGCATCCTGATGGCGAATCAGCTCGTCGGCAAACGCAACATGGGCATGATCGCCGAGTTGCTCACCGATCCGAATTTCGAGTTTTTCTGTCTGGTCGATTCAGCCGATGGCGTCGATCAGCTCGGCGAATTCTTCAGCTCGGTGCGCAAGAAGCTGAACGTGCTGATCGAGCTCGGCGTGCCGGGCGGACGCACCGGCGTGCGCGACGACGCGCAGCGCGATGCCGTGCTCGCCGCGATCGCGCGCTGGCAGGGCACGATCGAACTCGCGGGCATCGAATTGTATGAAGGCGTGCTGCAGGACGAAACGAAAGTTCGCGAGTTCCTGCAAAGCGCCGTCGATACGACGCGCAAGCTGATCGCGGAAGGCAAGATCGCGCGCAAGCCCGCGATTCTCTCGGGCGCGGGATCGGCGTGGTACGACGTCGTCGCTGACGAATTCGCGAAGGCCAACAGCGACGCGATCGAAGTCGTGCTGCGCCCGGGCTGCTATCTGACGCATGACGTCGGCATCTACAAGAAGGCGCAGAACGAGATCTTCGCGCGCAATCCGATCGCGAAAAAGATGGGGCAAGGTTTGAAGCCGGCGCTGCAGTTGTGGGCGTACGTGCAGTCGATTCCCGAGCCGGATCGCGCGATCATCGGGCTCGGCAAGCGCGACTCCGCGTTCGATGCGGGCATGCCCGAGCCGGCGAAGCATTATCGTCCGGGCAATGAAGCGCCGCGCGACGTTTCGCCCGACGAAGGCTGGGAGATTTTCGGCCTGATGGACCAGCACGCGTACTTGCGGATCAAGCCGGGCGACGACGTGAAGGTCGGCGACATGATTGCGTTCGACATCTCGCACCCATGCCTGACCTTCGATAAGTGGCGTCAGGTGCTCGTCGTCGATCCGAAGTATCGCGTCACCGAAGTGATCGAAACGTTCTTTTAAGCTTTTTCTTCGACGGCGGCCGCTTGTGACGCATTCGCGGCCGCTACTTCCTGAATGCGTCGCTCGAACATGTGAAGCGCGCTCGACAACGCTTCGATCGCCTCATCGGGCAGCGACGCCATCGTGTCGTGCAGAAACGCGTTGCGACGCGGCAGGCTCTCTTCGGCCATCGCGCGCCCTTGCGCCGTCAACGTGACGTTCGATACGCGATTGTCGCGTGCATCGACGCTGCGCACGATCCAGCCGAGTCCTTCCAGCGTCTTCAGTTGCCGCGTCAGCGCGCCCGGGTCCACCTTCAGACGTTCGACGAGTCGCTTCTGCGACAGCACGCCCGCGTGCTCGTGCAACGCGAGCAGAATGCGCCAGCGCGGCATCGGCTGGCCGACGGCCGCTTCGAACGCCGACATGAACGCGCGATACGTGCGCCCGAACTGCTGCACCACGGCGATACGGTCCTGTTCATTCATGCTTTCGATTTCCGTAGTCATTCGGCGAGGATGACGGGTTCCTGCGGCCCTTTCAGGCGCACCGGCGGCACGCGGCGCGACTGCCACAGCGACACCACCGCGACCAGCGCCGCCAGCGCCAGGCCGATGTGAATCGCCGCGACCAGCGCCTCGCGCGCGGCTTCGAGCAACATCGCGCCGTTGTGTCCAGCGGCAGTCAGTTGCGAAAGCAGCGCCTGCTGTCCTTCGCGGTTGATGAGAATCTGCGGATCGGAGAGATCGCCGGCCCAGCGCAGCGCGTGATCTCGTTCGAGCGCGAGATTCACGCCGCTCGCGTACAGATGACTCACGAGCGTACCCGTGAGCGCGGTGCCGATCATCCCGCCGATCATGCGCAGCGATTGCAGCAACGCGGTCGCGATTCCGAGATGCGCGCGCCCTGCCGTCTGCTGCGCGAACACGGTGAGATTCGGCATCACGAAGCCGAGGCCCAGGCCGCCGAGCACCATGATCGCGAGCAACATCGAGCGCGGCATGTTGTGTGTGGCGACGACGATACCCAGACACGACACGGCGAGCAACGCGAAGCCGACATACAGCATCAGATTGGCGTTCTTCAGACGCGTGACGATGCGCCCGTTCACGATGCTGCCGATCGTGATGAACACGACAAGCGGCGTGATCACGATGCCCGCGTCCTTAGGCGACATGCCGAAGCCGCCCTGAAACAGCAACGGCGCATAGAACAGCAGCGAGAACATCGTGAAGCCACCGAGAATCGCGAGCGTGAAGAGCGCGGCGAGCGCCTTGTTGCGGAACATGTCGACGGGCAGAATCGCGTAGTCGCAGCGCATTTCCCACTTCCACAGCGCGATGCCGGCAGCGACGCTCATCGCGAGCAGCGCGACGCTCTCAGCGCTGACGCCATGCTTCGGCAGCATTTCGACGAACAATTGCAATGCGCCGAGCGCCACCGCGATGAGTACGGCGCCGGGCCAGTCGAGGCGCATCTTGCCTTCATGCGCAACGTGGCGCAGATGCGGCAGAAAGCGCCACACGAAAAAGAGCGAGACCACGCCCACCGGCAGATTCACGTAAAACACCGAGCGCCAGCCGTAGTATTGCGTGAGAAAACCGCCGAGCGTCGGTCCGACCGCGTTGGCGATGCCGAACGCCGAGCTCATCAGCACTTGCCAGCGCAGGCGCACGACGTTGTCGGGAAAGAGATCGGCGATGCACGCGAAAGCAGTGCCGACGAGCATCCCGCCGCCGATGCCCTGCAACCCGCGCGCGAGCACGAGGAACATCATGCTGTTGGCGAGGCCGCAGAGCACGGACGCGACGGTGAACACGACGATCGACGCGATCACGAAGGGCTTGCGGCCGTAGTAATCGCCGAGCCGGCCGAAAATCGGCACGGTGATGACGGAAGTCAGGAGATACGACGTGGCGACCCACGCGTAGAGATCGAAGCCTTTAAGCTCGGCGACGATCGTCGGCAGCGCGGTGCCGACCACCGTTTGATCGAGCGCGACGAGCATCGTGACGAACGAGACGCCCAGCATCGCCATGAGGGATTCGCGGAAAGGCAGAACCTGTCCGCTGGAATGATGCGCGGCTGTGTGAACGGCCATTTTTGTAAGCGCAATAATTGACTAGTCAACGGAAATGGAATCATAGCACGGTGAGGCACTCTAATTTTCGTGGCAATTCACCATTTACCGGACAGAAGACATCGCATGGAACCGACGCCGATCATTACCTCGCCGCTCACGACCGAAGATTTCGCGGCCCTGACCCGCGCGAAGGAAGCCCTGGAAAGTCCGTCGCTGACGATGAAGCTGGCGAGCGTCGTCGGCGCGCCCATCGAAAAGCTGATGGGACGCATGCCGGCCGCCGCGCAGGACAAAGTCGATGAAGCGACGCAACTCGCGCTGAAAAAGTGCCTCCAGCTCGCGCTGCGCACGATCGGCAAGAGCGCGCCGTCCGATTCGCTGCTCGCGCCGCCGCCCGACAAGCCGCACAACCTGATGCACAAGCTGGCCGTCGCGACGACCGGCGCGGCGGGCGGCGCGTTCGGGCTGTTCGCACTGCCGGTCGAATTGCCGGTGACGACCACGCTGATGTTCCGCTCGATCTGCGATATCGCGCGTAGCGAGGGCGAGGACGTGCATCGCGTGGAGACTCAATTGCAATGCATGATGGTGCTCGGCATGGGCGGCGCCAAAGCCAGCGATGACAACGCCGATATCGGCTATTTCATCGTGCGCGGCGCGCTCGCGCAGTCGGTTTCGCGCGCGACCAACGAAATCGCCGCGAAGGGACTCGGCAGTCATGGATCGACGGCGCTGCTCAAATTCTTGCAGACGATCGCGTCGAGGTTCTCGGTGCAGGTCAGCGAACAGGTGGCCGCGAAGTCGATTCCGGCGATCGGCGCGGTGCTCGGCGCGATGGTCAACACGGTGTTCATCGACCACTTTCAGCAGATGGCGCATGGACATTTCACCGTGCGCAGGCTGGAGCGGCGCTATGGCGCATCGGCCGTCGAGCGGGCCTATCAGACGATCGAGGTCATGGGCGGAAGATGAGCCCGGGGCGCGGAGATTGCGCCGCCGATGAACGCGGCGGCGCGCGCGAGGGCATCGCGTGCTTCGGGCATGAACGGCGCCCAAATCTGGAAGATATGCGGAACGTTGCGCCAGATATCCAGCTCGATACGCACGCCAGCCGCGCGCGCTTTCGTCGCGATGCGAGTCGAATCATCCAGCAAGAGTTCGGTGTCGCCGACCTGAATCAACAGCGGCGGCAAGCCTTCGAACTCGCCGAATACGGGCGATGCGTAGGGATTTCGCGCATCGGCTGCGCCCAGATACTGCGCGGCCACCAGAGGAAATACCGACGCGTGATACATCGGATCGCGGCCGTCGTTGGTCCGCATCGACTCGCCGCTACAGGTCAGATCGGTCCACGGCGAGAACAGCACTGCGGCTGCGGGAAGCGGATCGCCCGCGTCGCGTAGCGCGAGGAGCGTCGCGAGCGCGAGACCGCCGCCGGCCGAGTCTCCTGCTATCGCAATTGATTGCGCGGAAACGCCGTCTCCGAGCAATCGACGGTATGCGGCGACGCTATCGTCGAGCGCCGCAGGAAAGCGATGTTCGGGCGCAAGACGGTAATCGAGCGAAAAGACACTCGCATTTGACCGCGTGGCTAATCCGAACGTGATCGCGCGATGGCTGCGCGGCGAGCAGAAGTAATATCCGCCGCCATGCAGATAGAGAATGGTTGCGCGTGGATTCGTCGGCGGTGTGAGCCATTCGCCGCGTGGTGCGCCTTCGTCGCTCGTCTCGCGGATATCGAGCCGCCAGCCTTTCGGCACGCGCGGCGACCAGATTCGACGGGATGCATAACTTCGCGCCAATTCGACGTCGAGTTCGGGCTTCGCGCTGTGCGGACGCATGCGCATGCGGACTGCCCAGCAAGCCAGGGCGCTTTGCCAGCTCATCGTCGATCGTTCCCGCCTGCGCGCGTCAATTCGCCGGCATTACCTGACCACGAATCTCGCCGGTCGGATTTTCCTGCGTGTGGATGTTGAAGTACCACTGCCCCGTCATCAGATCGCTGACTTGCTGATCCGATAGCGTCGCCTGTCCTTTCATGGGGCTCGCGAGCGCTTTCTTGTCGATAGGCACCTGCACTTTCGCGTTCTGACCGACAGGCGCGGGGCCGTGGAAATGAGCCATCGTCACGGGACCCGATAACTCGGCGTAGGTTGCGGTCCAGGTGAAGACTTTGGTGTCGGTGTCGAAGGTCGCGTCCACGGTGCCGTGGCCTTTGCTTACGCGCGGCGGGACTTCGCTCGAAGGCTGGAGATTGGCTTTCAGGGCGACGGTGTCGGCTCGCGCGGCGCCCGAGGCGAGAAGGGCGAGCATCAGAACGGTCATCCAGCGTACATGTGGTCTGCATGTCGAGGTCATTGTTCCTCTCCTGTTTTGGCGGACAGCGCGTCTTTCGGTGCGATGACCGCATCGCCATGGTAGAGCATCCGGATGCGGGGTGCATTTCGCTTGGGTCGCGAGAGGCACACATGCGAAAAGGGCGCCTCGCGGCGCCCTTTTTCTAGCTAGCTAAAACTCGGTACTACTCCGATGGCTTTAGAAGCGGTGACGGATACCCGTCGACACGACAACCTGACGGCTGCTCGACGACAAGGCGACGCCGCTGATGCCTGCGTTCGGCGTTACACCTTCCGGCAAGCCGCTGGCGATTTGCACCAAGCCTTCAGCATAGATGTCCGTGCGCTTGGACAGAGCGTAGTCCGTCTGCACGCCGAACTGGTGGAAGCGAACACGGGTCGAGTCGCCTTCCTCTTGCGCGAACTTGGCGTTCGTGAACGTGTAGGCGGCGCCAAGCGAGAGCGCCGGCGTCAGAGCATAACGACCGTTCACTTCGTAGTTGTTGACGATGTTCGAACCAGTGCCCGGCACATTGTCATTCTGGCGGATCTGCGTCCAAATCGCACCGAACGTCATAGCGCCGACGGAATAGCTGCCGCCTGCACCGAACGTGCGCTGACGATCGGCGAAGATGAGGTCTTGGTTCGGCACAGTCGTCGGGCCACCAACGATCGCACCCGCGGTCGGGCCTGCGTTCGTGTTCATGCCGTTCGCTTGCATGTATGCTGCGCCGAGCTTCAGGCCGCCGTTTGCGTAGCCTGCACCGATGCTGTACGCGCGGTTTGCCGCGAAGCTGCCTGCGGCATTCGAGAAGCCGTACAGACCGCTGAACGAGAAGCCAGCGTAGTTCGCGCTTTGGAACTTGATCGAGTTGTTTTCACGGAACGCATCGCCGTTCAGGTTATCCAGATTGCCCGGATGTGCGAAGTACGTGCCGCCCCAAGTGCCGGTCGCGCTCAGCGGGCCGAGGTAGTCGACCACGGAGTCGGTCTGATGACCCAGCGTCACCGTACCTGCATTCGTCGACAGACCGACGAATGCCTGACGGCTAAAGCCACTGCCGATGCTCGAACCGCTTGCCACGTCGAAGCCATTCTCCAACGTGAAGATCGCCTTCATGCCGCCGCCCAGGTCTTCCGCACCGCGCAGACCCCAACGGCTCATCTGAACATTGTTGCCCGTCATGCTGAACGAGTTGTTCTTGAAATGATCAGCACCTTCCGGAGCCTGAACGTTGTTCACGTACGTGAAGCCTGCGTCGACCAAACCATACAGCGTGACGCTGCTCTGTGCGTTGGCAGCGCCTGCGAACGATGCGGCCAAAGCTGCGATGGCCGTGACGATCAAATTCTTTTTCATGCGTATTCCTTTGCTGAGTCGTGGGACTCGATGGGTTGCTTCAGGCCGAACGCCTGTCGAGCTTAATTTGCCTCTTCGCTCGTTTAGCTCAGCACCGATATTCGGCACGACAAAGTTTATTGCCCGGTCTTTTTGAGAAACCGCCGAACGAAACACAAAAGCCTTTTTGAATAATTCGAAAAGTGCAATTTCAATATGGATAAACACTTAGGCCACGAGGACTTACAGATCAGATCACGCGTGTATCGCCAGCGCCTCGGGACCGTTGAGTTGCATACATGCGACAGTGGCTGCATTGAGACAGCGGGTCCGGATCAGAACCTTCCGATTTTCGAGCGTGTTACGGCACTCTAGAATCGCGCACGCGAGGCTGCGATCCAGCCGCTTGCATCGATTCACATACTCGAAGCGTCGAAAGGCGCTTCTCACATCGCTCTCTCAATGAATCAACTTCAAGCGATGCGCGTCTTTCTGAAGGTATCGGAAACCGAGTCGTTCGGCCGCGCCGCCGCCGCGCTCGATCTCTCCAACGCCGTGATAACGCGCTACGTGTCGCTGCTCGAAGTGCATCTCAACACGCGCTTGCTGAACAGGACGACGCGCAGCGTCTCGTTGACAGAAGCCGGTCGCGCGTATGCCGAAGGCTGCCGCGCGGTATTCGAGCAAATCGAGGCGATAGAGGCATCGGTGGGGACCAGTTCCGTGGATCCCACAGGCACGCTCAAGCTGGTGGCATCGGCGTCTTTTTCGTTGCTTGGACTCACGCCGATGCTGCGAGAATTCATGGAGCGCTACTCGAACGTGAAGCTGCGTCTGACGCTGCTGCATCGTCCGGTCGATCTCGTTGCGGAAGGCTTCGACGTCGGCATCGTCGTGCCGCATCTCGTCAACAGCGGCATGCTGATCAACCGCCCGTTGGTCAAAGTGGCGTCAGTGCTCGTTGCATCGCCAGCCTATCTTTCGCGGCGCGGCGCGCCCGGCCGGCCGGCATTGCTGGCATCGCACGAGTTTCTTGCGCCGTCGGCGGACATACACGGATCGAC
This sequence comes from Caballeronia sp. S22, assembly GCF_964261745.1. Lineage (NCBI taxonomy): Bacteria > Pseudomonadati > Pseudomonadota > Betaproteobacteria > Burkholderiales > Burkholderiaceae > Caballeronia > Caballeronia sp. S22. Next base: position 2,997,057 of record NZ_OZ180035.1, read on the forward strand.
GTGGTCTTTTGTCGGACCATCGGGTGTGGAGGAAAGCGTCGCGCTCGATCCGGCATACGCAGTGAACAGCTCGCACATGTTGCGGCAAGCGGCGCTTTCCGGAATGGGCATTGCGGTACTGCCGGAGAGCTATGTAACGCAGGATATCGAAACGGGATCACTCGTGCGCCTGCTGCCGGGCTACACGCTCAAGGACGCAGACAAGGAAGTTTCGATCGTCTACCCGGGACGCCGACATGTGCCTGCGAAGACGCGCTCATTTGTGGATTTCGCGCTGGCCTATTTCCGCGACCGCGAATCAGTCGAAGCGGATTCCGGAGCATTTCCGAAATAGGAAGACGGCGGCACCACGCGGCGTGGCCCGATCAAAGAATCGCGGCGCCTTGCGCGTGGATACGCTCGACGAGTTCTTCGCATCGTGCGATCAGCGCAAATCCTTCGCGACGGCGCGCGTCGCGGGTCTTCACGTGCAGATCGCGACGAAATTCCTCCAGTGCGGCAAGCAGCGGCCGATACTGCAGAACGCTGGCCGCACCGAAGACGCGATGATGCCAATCTCGCAGATTATCCACCGTGCCACGATCCAGCAACGACCGAAGCGCCACGAGATCTTCGCGGAACGACGATACAAACGCGTCCAGCAAAGCCTTCACTGTCGTTTCACTACCCCAGAGTTGAGCCATCGCGCTCAGATCAAGTTCGTCGTCATCGCGCGGCCGCACGATGGGAGCTTGCGCTGATTGCGTGCGAGACTCAGACGCGGCGCTAGCGTTCACCCACCAGCGATTCAGATGCTCGCGCAAAGTAGCGAGCCGGGTCGGCTTCACGAGACGGTCATCCATGCCCGCATCGCGGCACTTCTGCAACTCGTCGGGCGCGGTGCTCGCCGTGATGCCGAGAATCGGCAGGCGGCGCGCCGTGCCAACTTCATCGGCCCGGATGCGACGCGCGAGTTCGTAGCCTGTCATGTTCGGCATGTGGCAGTCCGTGATCAGGAAACCATAGCGCGTGTCCGCTAACGCAGCGAGCGCCTCAGCGCCATCGTGCACGACGTCGCAAGCAAATCCGAGTAGCGAAAGCTGATTGCGGATCAATTCCTGGTTCACCGGATGATCTTCGGCCACGAGCACGAGTTTGCCGCTGCGCAGCGCGTCTTCCCGGTCCGGCGCCGCCATCTTCGCTTCGTGGCAGAGCGTGAGGCCCGATGCGATCTGCGGCATGCCGGTCAATGCGGCAACGCAAGCCGCGCCGAGCCCATGCCACGATATCGGATTGACGCTTACGCGGATGTCGTCTTCGAGGATTCGGTACCCGGTAGGCTTTGGCTTCTCGGTGACGTGAATCACGCGCGATCCGAGCGGAGACGCGAGCGTGTGGGTATCGCTCAGAAAGACGATCTCGATGTATTTGAGCGACTCAGGCTCCGATCGCGCGAGTTCATCGGGCGTATAACGCTGAAACTCCAGACCGAGCGCCTCGCCGTAATGCATGAGCGCAGCCGCCACGCGATCGTCTTCGATCGCGACGATGCCGCGCTTGCCACGCAATCCGTCGATCTGATACCGCAAGGTTTCGACGGGCATCGTGAGACGAACGGTCATCGCAGTTCCGACGCCGACCGCGCTTTCGAGACTCATCGTGCCGCCCATCAACGCGACGAGACGATTGCAGATAGTCAGTCCGAGCCCGGTACCGCCGAAACGGCGCGTCGTGGAAGCCTCCGCTTGCACGAATGGCTCGAAGAGGTTTTGCTGAGCCTCCGCGGCAATCCCGATGCCGGTGTCCTTTACACACAGTTCGATGACCTGTTCCGACGCGCGTTGCTCGACCGCGCGCACGTGGAGGGCGACATCGCCTCTGATCGTGAACTTGATCGCGTTGCTCATCACGTTGAAGAGAACCTGCCTCAGGCGCACGCTATCGCCTCTGACTGTCGCTGCCACTTCCGGCGCCACGTCGACACGCACGCGCAGACCCTTTTCATGCGCCCTTCCGGCAAGCAGACCTACGGCGCTGTCCACGAGTTCGCGCAAATCGATCGGAGTCGATTCGATCGTCAACCGGTTGGCCTCGATCTTCGAATAGTCGAGAAGATCGTCCAGGATCTGCAGGAGCGCACTCGCGGAATCCTGAATCATGCCGAGCATCTGGGACTGATCGGAATTCAGCGACGTGTTCTCGAGTACTTCGACGAGCCCCAGAACGCCGTTCATCGGCGTGCGGATTTCGTGACTCATCATGGCCAGGAAGTCGTCCTTCGCGCGCGATGCCGCTTCGGCGATATCCCGCGCACGAGCGAGTTCGTCTGCACGGGCATGCTCGACGCTGGCATCGGCCCAATAGCCGCTCCATACGACGGCGCCATCGTCTTCACGATGCGCGACGAGGTCGGCGCGAATCCAGCGCGTAATCCCCTCTACGGTCGAGCGGAACTCGGTATGCAGCGGCTCGAGCGTGCGCGCCGACGTTTCGATTTCTTCGAGCAGACGCGCGCTGTCCTCGGCGTGAATACGCGTCAATGCGTGAATCGGATCATCGGCCAGAGCGAGGACGTCCAAAGCGAGCAACTGCCGGGTATCGCCGTCAATATAGGGAAGGCTGTACGTGCCGTCGCTCGCGCGGCGCAACTGAAACACGACGGCTGGCAGCGACCGCGTCACGTCGTGAAGTCGGCGCTCGGTTTGCCGCGCGCGAGTTTCGGCATCGCGGATATCGGTGATGTCGATCATCGTGCCGACGACACCCGCTCGCTCTCCGTTCAACTCCGTGAACGCGCCGGTCCAGAAAAGGCCGCAGCGCGGGTGGTCTTGGTTGTCGGAGAATTCCGCTTCGACTTCATGTCGTTGGCCGGAGGCCAGCGTCATACTAGTCAGTTCGTGTAGCACGCGGCTATGCGCGTCGCCCCACGCCGTCACTTCGAGACTCGTGCGCCCGATGACGTCTTCGCGCCGCACCCCGAGCGCCTCCTCAAAGGCACGATTCACCGTGATGTAGCGGTTTTGCATGTCCTTCGCGACGAGCGGATACGGAACCACCTCCATCATCGTTTGCTGGAAACTGAGTTGCGTACCGAGACGCTGCTCCGTTTCCACACGTCGGTTCATCTCCTGTTGCAGTCGAATAAAGGCGCGAAGCGTGACGAACAACACTGCGGCAATGCCGATGAGCGCCGGCATCAGACGCAATGCCGTGATGCTCCAGACGGCTGGTTCAGCCGTCTGCGCGGCGGCCGATTGCGTCGCCGAGGATTGCGCCAACGCTCGCCTGATCAGCAGATCGAGCGGCTGTAACTCGGAGTGCATGGCATAGTTCAGCTTTCCCGGCGTGCTCGACGCGACGATCATATCGATCTCGCCCCGTTGAAATGCCGACGCGGCCTTCGCCCAATCGTTGAAGTGCTGCGGTTTGAACGTGACGCCGAGCATTTTCTCGACTGCTTCCAGTGGCGCTTCTGGCCGCTGAAGCGACTCATCGGCGGACTCGCCCGACGCTTCGACCAACCCGACGACGATCGGCTCCAGCGTCCGCAAGTAACTGCGCTCCGGTTCATCGAGTTTGAACGGGACTGCCGCGCTCTTCGGTTCGGGGCGGACGTCAGCGGTTAGCTGCGACGTGCTGGTGTGACTACGCGGCTCGGCCGCTTGGCTGGACAGCGGCGCGGTCATGCCTATCAAGCTGAGAAGAAGCAAACAACGCGCGAACAAAAATCTCAATTCGAACCCCTCGGTACGGCGACTCCGGCCACAAAAAAGTTACCTGGCCGGCTGGGCAAGCCCACGAAGGAGTCAGTTCGCCGTTTTCGACGGATGAGTGCCCCTGTGCTTCGCGCCTGCCTGTCAAACCAAATGAGTTGAGTCTGACCCGCAACCTGTCAGAATCGAATCAGAACCGTCCCAATTTGCTCCGAGATTCCGCACGACCGGTGGCCGCGACGTTTCAGATCAGGCAGACCTTCTGCAGATATGCAACCAGTTCCTCTTCGCTTTCGAGGCCCAGCTTGCGCATGCCGCTTCGCTTTTGCGTTGCAATCGTCTTGCGGCTTCGCCCGAAGTGATCCGCGATTTCCTGAATCAGAAGGCCGCGCGCGTAGAGTTGGAACACTTCCCACTCGCGTCGGCTCAATACGCCCGCGCGCGCCGGCGACGTCCCCGACATATGCCTGACCGCCGCCTCCACGCAGGGTGAAAGGAAGCAGCCACCCGCCTCGACCACCGATATCGCATCGAGTAAATATTCGAGTCCGTCGCGCTTGTCGATTACGCCGTCCACCCCGAGTTGAACGAGGCCCGCCAACATTCGCGTGTGCGAAATCATCGTGAGGACGATGACCTTCGGGCGACTCTCCTGCCACGCCAACCGCCGGAGAAAGCCGATCGAACTGCTTTCGCCGTCGATGCCGCGCATGCCGATATCCGAGAAAACGAAGTCGCACGGTGTCGTATCGACTGCTTCGGCAAGCTCCAATGTGTCCCGAGCAGTCGCGACCACGCGTATCGCGCCGTGGCGCTCCAGGAAGCTTTGAATGCCCTTGATAACGACCGGATGGTCGTCCGCAACAATCGCCCTTTTTAGCGTTTTTGTTCTCATTGTTTGTGCGTTCTGTTGAGGTTGGTCCGGTGCGCAACAGTCGTCAATCGACTGCGCGCTGTCTCCTTGCCGGCCTCGATTGACTACGCGCCCTCTGCGCGGCGCAATCCGCTAGATCAATCCGCTGTCTGAGATAAATCGATACAAATCAGCGTCAGTCGATAAATCGAGCTTTCGCATGGCCGCGCACTTTTGTGCGCTGATCGTCTTCACGCTACGGCCGAGTTCCTTGGCGATCTCTGTGACGTTCGCGCCTCGCGCATAACGTTCAATCACTTCTAGTTCGCGGCTCGTTAGTTTCTGCCGAATGAAACGTGCGTGACTTTCGGCGTCAGCCAGCGCCAGCGTTCTACGAATTCCTGGTCCGAGGTAAGTCTCATTGGCGATGACCGAAACGATGGCTACGTAAATCAGGTCGAGTCTGTCCTCTTTGCTCAGGAACGCATGCGCGCCCGCTTGCAGTGCACGTTTGACGACCGTGGCGTCGTCGTTGCGAGACAGGACGACAATGCGGACCTCGGGATACCGGTTCGCAATATGCTGTATCAACTCGATGCCGTCGCCATAGCGCCCGCCCGGCATGAAGAAGTCGATAATCGCTACGTCACATTCGCCGCGAGCGAGCGACTCTTCGAGCTGTGTCGAATTTGCGTTGCGACTTACAACTTCCACACTGGGAAAATTCCCGGCAAAACGCTCGATTGCAAGGATGACGAGGGGATGATCATCCGCTATCGCCAGTCTTATCCGTTTAGCGTGCGAGAATACTTGGCTCCCGTTCCCGAACTCCATTGACTCAAACCTCTTCTCGTATTGCGGATTCGACTCAGAATCCAAAAATGAAACGGAAGCATCGGATATCGAAGCATTTAGATACATAAGAGGCATCCGAAATGAAAAAAGCAAATCGAAATAATCATCCCAGTCCGCGTGCGCGAACAAAGGCGAACAATCCGGGGTCATTTCTTACACCGAGCTTATTCATCGCATCGCGTTTCTGACGACTAACGGTGCGGACATCGCGCTCGAGTTCTTTCGCGATCTCCGTAATTGAATGACCTTTGGCAAACAAGCGAACGACTTCGATCTCTCGCGGAGAAAGCCGCGGTTCCTCATCGGAAAAGTCGGTCTCCGTTCCCGCCTCCGCGAGCGCGGCGACAAACGACGCGCTGACGAAGCGACGTCCGACGCTCGCATGCCGCACGGCCGTCCCCACGAGTTCGATCGGCTCGGCCTTGCTGACGAGGCTCATGGCGCCAGCGTTCAAAATGGAGCGCAGGATCGCGACGTTGCTTACGCTGGTGAGCACGACGATGCTGATGTCCGCGAACTCCTGACGCACCTTGCGGATGAGACGAAGGCCGTCATTTGCATCGACTCCCGGCTCGGGCATGGCAAAGTCTGTGACCAAAACGTCGCATGGCGTGACGGCGAGCTCGGCCAGCAAAGTGCTCGCATTATTCGCCTCGCCGACGACCTCCATTCCGTGGTCTGCGGCAAAGAGCCCTTTCATCCCTAGGAGTACGAAAGGATGATCGTCAGCCAATACGATTCGAAGCTTCAAGGGGCCCCCGTTCAAGTTGTTGGTCTTGGTGAGTTTGCTTGGGTCGGCCTTGCTCGGGGGATTAATCCGAGCCAATCGACATAGGCATGTTTCGTCCGAATTTGTGTTTAGTTAAATACGACGAACAAATTCGCTTACAAATACCTAAATCAATGACGGCAAGCAAATAATTACTACTCTTGTATTTTCTTGAAAAATCACTTTCAAAATAGATTGCGAATATTTAACAGACCATAGGAGAAGTCCGATTAGGCTTCGAAGCCTTTCGGTTCCATTCCGGGCGCACCCGTCGTCCATGCGATTCCAAGAGATTAATATGCGCAGGCGGGAAAAGGGTGAGCGGGCAACATAATTCAGAAAACGCCCTGTCGGGACGAAAAAGATGGGCCTCGGGCTATGTCAGCCGGAGGCCCATCTTTCGATGCGCGAATCGTTATCGGTGGGTCAGAACGGTTCTGTTTCGACTGCCTGTCAACATTTGTCGCAGACGCCTTGTGGGCACCGCGTCGGAGAAGAATAGCTTCGAGGCTCCGTAAATATTGGCCGACCGAGCGGCTTTTTTCGATGCGCCGAGCGCGGGAGTGAAGCCAGTTTAGATGCCGCCTACGATGAAGCAACGCGGAATGAAGACGAATTCATACGCGCTTTTAACTTTCGTGCAGCTTGCCGAACTCGAGTGCTGCTTCGAGGCAATGCGTTATCGTCGATGCTGCTCGTCGATCGGGCCGTCCAACTCGTCAACGCTCAGTCCTCGCCGTGAGCAGTGGTAGGCAATACGCTGCCAGCGTTCGATCCACGCCCGCTCGGCTGCCTCGTAATGGCTGAGCTGCTCACGCAAACTTTGGATCATCTGATCGAGGTACAGGATCTCGTCACTGGTCGATCGCGTCCGAGAACGACGTTTAGGCTTGTCCAGCGCGCGCTTGGCCGCCTGGTAGGCTCGCAAGATCGGTGGATGGCGGCTCAACGCTTGCCGCGTATAGCCAGAGCAATCCTCAATGCGCCCCCACGTCAAGTTTCGTCCCAATTCGCCGGCCCGCCAGCGATGCAGTTCAGCAATGATGCTGGCCATCTTGCCTTCGTCGAGTTTTGCGTTGGCACGGATCGATCTGACCATCACGGACCTTCTTTTTCAATATAGCGTGCAAGCTCAGTCTGGTCGAAGCCGAGCAACGCGAGTTGAGTCATCAACTGGACATACTTGGACTGCAGGTGCGTGGCCCAGTCCGGCGCCATGACGCCATCATGTGCAAGCTCGCGAGTCGTCTCCAAGCTGATGCTGACGACCGCTGCCTGACGCTTCAGTTCGTCGGCGCGTTCGAGGTCGCCGTCACGCCAGACATAGTCATTGCAATCGGCCGTACACTGCAGATGCCGCGGACACGGCGACATCTGGAAGTCGTGCAAACACATACCCGGGCCGACGTCATGCACCGCTTGAATTCGGGCTGCGAGAAACGTCTTCGCACGATCGGCTGGAAGCGTTCCGGCGATATCGGCGACTACGCCTTTCATGCGGCCACCCATGACCTCGCTCACCACGTGCGCGGCCCGCTCGACGGCTGTCATGTGCTGGTAGGCCTTCGTGTCCGCCGGATACTTGCGGCCAAACCACTTCGTCTGGACCAAATCCGGCGCACCGCCTTCATCCAGCAGGTGATTGAGGAAGTGGCGGAAGCCATGTGAGCGGATATCGATGTTCCCTCCACCCTCCATCACCATCTTGTGACGTTCGAAGACCGAAGCACATTCGCCCCGACCACCCAGGAAGTCGCTGACGTTCTGATCCGTAATGGGACGCGCCGCATAGCAGAGAGTTGTCCTGGTTCCCCGATGCATCTGGTTGGCATAGACCACGCAAAGCGCTTCGTGCAGCATCAGGCTAGATCCGGCGCCGCCCGGGATGACTGGCTTTGTCCAATGATCTTGCAGCAGGCCTTTATGCAGATCTGCCCGGCGCACCTGAACTCTTCCGCCCACGAGTCGATGAGGGATGTCCCGACATCTGAGGAATTGCATCACATTGGTGCTTCTCAGACCGAGCACCGAAACAAGCTCAGCGCTATTCACCTCACTCGGGCACTGCGCATCAGCGAGTAAATCCTGCGTCTCGTTGTAGCGTTGAGATACGCTGCGTGCGCCTTCAGTCGCCAGATGCATTTCTGCGAGTACCTCTTCGACGAGAGTTTCCGTCTCGCCAAGCAGCGGCTTATGCGTCCACTCGACCGCGACATCATCTGCCCTGCCTTTGAGCCGGGCATACCGTAGGGCCTTGCTGCCATCCTGAGCCGACGAGAGCGGCCGAGCCGGCAAGGTCAAGACTTCTCCGATACGCAGCCCGGTGCAAACCATCAGCGTCGCAACCAGCACGATGATGCGGTCTGCGCTCGCCGGATCGGTGGAGGGTAGACCGCGGGGAATGCTCTGGTACAGCGCGCCGATGGCCTGTATCGCGCGTTCGTCGGGAAGGCGCTCGCGCGGCTTGATGCCGCCGACATTACCTGGACGCCTACCGTCGCTGGAGAAACGAGGACGAAGCTTGCGACGGTAGCGCCAGTCAAGCCGTAGCCGGCACAGGCCATTGCGATCCAGCATATCGGCGAACTCTTCCATGTGACCTATTACCTTGTAAGCCGATGATTCGCGTTCCCGCTCGAACAGAGCATCCGCTGCAGCATCCAGATGATCGGCGCTCAGCTCGCTGATCTCGTACGCACGATCGGCCAGCGCCTCATACACGTAGCGCGTGGCGCGTACGAACACCATATGACTGATTGCAGACTGGCCACGTTGGCGGTGCCGCATGCAAACCAGCGCTTTCACCACGTCGCCAAATGAACCGCCCAGTGCCTTGCCCAGCTTCCGTGGTCCCGCCCCATGTCGCGTGAACAGCAGTCGCTGCACAGGTTTGTCGGCTTTATAGCCACGCATGCGATGCCGGTACGCTTCCGACACATCCCAGATCACGCTCTTCCACTCGACGCCCGCAAAGGGGATAACTGCCTGCGCATGAGCAATTAGCGTTGCTTCATTAACAATCCAATTCTTAGAGAGCGCCCCGACTACGCAATAAGGCGCCGCCATTGATTTGCGCGATCTTGCCGGTTCCATGGTCATTGCCCTCCACCACATCGACGACCTGAGCGACTGCGTAGATCACATCGTCCAGTTGCACCGCGATGCGGGTTCCGTATCGTTCAGCACGTGCTTCACGACCCGCGAGCAAAGCATCGAGCACCGCGCGGTGGTCTGCCTGCGCATAGGGTTGGAACTTGGGACACACGTAGCAGGAGAACGGCGGATCTAGCGCGCACAAGCCGCTTTTGCCACATGAGCCGATATTCACTGGATCGATTGCCCTCATGTCGCCAACAAAGACGACACGCTTGTCCTGCCGCTCGCCGTTGATTGCGTGATCGCTTGACGGGACGACCCTGCCTCTGAACAAAGCCATCAACGGCCCGAGTTTCAGCGCTGCCGCGCGATCGAGGATGCGCGTCATGCGCCGGCCTTTAAGCGCGTAGTAGACGTGGACGTGTTGCGTATCGGAGTGGTCAAGCATCGTTGCCAACATGCCTCTCGAAACGCCAAGCTCCACCATCGTCGTCGCGAACGTGTAGCGCAATCGACGCGGCGCGATTCGAATGCGACGCAAGGTGCGCGGCGAGACAAGCGACATTCGTTGCGCGAATCCCTTCACTAGGTCGGCGAACTGGTAGGACGTTATATGGTAGGCAAACTCGCCCATGTCAGTGTCCTGGCGCCACTTGTCTACCCGGTTGCGCATGAAGAGCGGTCTGGGGTAGCGGCCGCAGTCGACTGTCTTGTTGACCTCGAGTAATTGCCGCAACAGCGTCAACAGTTCTTCACTTACTCGCTCTTCGACGAACGCTTGTCGTGGACCGACGCCACGCTTCTTGATTCTCGGAATAGACAGCATCCATTGCGCGGGCACCGCGAATCCCTCAAGCGAATTGCGCAGGTCGGTCTCGCGCAACAGGCAGAAGTTGGCTGGATTGCGCCCGTAGGCGAGGCTGAGCGCCGTCGCCACGCGCTGCATGACGTCGACGCGCTGCATTGAGGCGTCATCGTTCAACGCTCGACGCAGCACTGTCACTTCAACATCCCACAACGGACCGCAATCTTCGTCTTCGAGTTCTACAGCCAGTTTTGACGGCCGTGCCGGAATTCGTATCTCATCAAGATCCTGTGCGAACGACTTGTCGAATCCAAGGCCAGTGAGCATTTCGGCGCACCAGACGTACCACCGACGGATCACGTAGAAGCTGGCAAGTTGTTTCGACTCGCGCAGCGTTTGGATCGAACTTTCTACTACCGCGCGCAATGCCGGGCGAAGATCCTGAGGATTGTCTATGTCGCTGAGGCCCTCCCAGAGACTCGCCCGACGCGACGAGACGACTCTTCGACTTTCTATTGCCCTCCCAGCAAGCACGCTCGTTATTGTCTTTACAGCTTGCCCGACACTGGCTCCGGATTTTTGCGTTGTGAGCATGATGGCCCAGCGACGGAGCGCGTAACTCACGATGACGTTGCTCACTTCGAGACGCGGCCAATTGATGGCGACGTGCGCGGTTGCAGCGTTGCATCGCCAGCTAACGCCACTCAGATCCACTCGTCTACCATCTCGGTCGATCTCGCCTTCGGGCAATCGAGGCAGTCCATAACGCCACAGGTGTGTGGCCATCGCCCGATTCACATCGTCGTTGGTCATGATTTCCCCTCCGATCGCGCGAACAAGGTGACCTGATAGCGCAGCCCGATTTCGTGCGCCTCTCGTCGGATGGCCGCGTCGATATACGGCTTAACTGAGTCCGCTGAGCGCCATCCAAAGAAGTACATCATGTTTCTCGTCACGCGTTCGTCGTCGAGACCGTTAGCGAGCCCGGCTGCCCTGAATTCGGTGGCACATGTGCTTCTCAACTGATGGGGGTGGAGATGCTCGAACTCGGGATGAGACGCGACGACTTGGCTCAGAATCCCATTGACACGTACAAGGCTCAAGGGGCCGCCGTTGCGATTCAAGAACAAGAAGGGCATGTGCGAAGCACCCGGTATTCGCCGACGAGAGCCACAAATGTAGTCGTTGAGTATCCGTGCCAGAGACCGGTCGCACGGTACGTGTCTTGGCTCTGTTTTTACTTGCGGCTCGGCCACCCGCGGATCAGCGGCATCATCAGGTGCCCGCACGATGCGCACGGCGGGAGCATCGCCGGATAGCAAACAATCTGAGACCCGCAGCTTGAGCAACTCTCCTCGCCGCACACCCAGCATCGCTAAGAGCAGAACGATGAGGTAGTTGCGCTGCCGATACGGCGCCTTCCAAGGATTTTCGGGACAGTCGGGATGGCAGACCTTGATGAGCCTGTCTAACTGCTCCGAGGATAACGGAGCGGCATGCTCCGCCGAGGTCCGTCCGGCTTGGGCGAGCGTCGCGAAGCAACGCTGCGTGAAACTCACTCTCGACTGGATGTCCGCGATCTCAGGCGCGCCAACCGGCAAGGCTGACATCGCGCACTCGAGGTGCCAGGTGATGCATTTAGCGACGACGTTGAGCCGGAAGGCTACGGTACTCGGCGCAACGACGAGTTTTGTCACTTTGCCCGACGTCTGGAAATCACGCCGCAACCAGGGGTACAGGCGGCTCACAATTTCATCCTGACTCAAGCCATGGCCAGAAACGAGTCGCGCTTGAAGCGGGAAGCGCTCGGATGTCGACCAGGTCCACAACTGTCCGAGCACGTACAGCGTCTTGATCAGGCTATTCATTGATAGCCGCAGGCGCAGGCGCTTGATCAGGTAGACGTTGATCCATGTGACAGGTTGTCGATCCGCGTCCAGCAATGCGGGCAGACGCTCACCGCCTGGATGCCGAATCACAATGATGTGGAATCGCGCGCTCATGGAGGCCTCCGCACACGCATGCGATCCAACCTAGGTAATGTTTACGTCTTTTCCGTGACAACGCTTGCTGAAGGCCGTCCGGCCTAGTTCGCAGCCGGAAATTGACCATCGCGGCTTACGAGCGCAAAAACGCGGGAGCCGCGGTACCCCTTCGTTTACTGTTGCAGCCTGTCAACTTCCCGCAGGCCCTTATAGAAAAAGAAAAACCCCGCACTAAGGCGGGGTCGATCTTTACACTCTCGGTTACGAAACTTCAGAACGGGATATCGTCGTCCATGTCGTCGAAGCCGCCGCCTGCCGGCGCACTCGGACGGCTCGAACCGCCGCCGGCGCCACCAGCGCCACCCGCGCCGCCGCCGCTCGGGCGTCCGCCTGCGGGTGCGCGCCCGCCGCCGCCGCCGGAACGCTCCATCGGCGCGCTGCGGCTGTAGCCGCCGTCATCGCCGCCGCCGGCCGCGCCGCCACGGCCGCCGAGCATCTGCATCTGATCCGCGACGATCTCCGTCGAATAGCGCTCCTGGCCCGATTGATCGGTCCATTTGCGCGTGCGGATACGCCCTTCGATATACACCGACGAGCCCTTCTTCAGATATTCGTTCACGATCTCCGCGAGTCGGCCGAAGAACGCCACGCGATGCCACTCCGTGAGTTCCTTGAACTCGTTGGAGGCCTTGTCCTTGTATCGGTCCGTCGTCGCGAGACGAATGTTCGCCACGGCGTCGCCGCTCGGGAGGTAGCGGGTTTCCGGGTCGGCGCCCAGATTGCCCACGAGAATGACCTTGTTGACTGATGCCATGATTTCTCCGGTAGATTCCTTGCTAACTGTCAGCCGAATGCTGCAATCGGACCGATTCCGTCTTCAGACGTAATTCGTCCACACCATGCCGGCTTGATTCGATGATTCAAATATCGCTCAGGCGGCGCGCCCGGTTCTGCGCGGCGGCGGTTTCATCCATGCCGCGACGAGGAGCCACGCGAGCACCAGCGCCGAACAAGCGTAGAAGACCGCGCTCGGCCCGTCGAGCTTCAGCAGCCAGCCGCCGATCACCCCGCCAAGGGCAAGGCCAATCGACTGTGTCGTGTTGTACACGCCCGCCGCCGCGCCCTTTCTCGTGCCCGGTGCGAGCTTCGACACGAGCGACGGCTGCGACGCCTCCAACACGTTGAAGCCGAGAAAGTACACGAACAGAATGGCAGCCACGGACCACAGCGTATGGGGAGCGGCGCCCAATAACAACTGGCCGATCAGGATAAGCCCGATCGCACTCAGCATGACGCTCTTCATTTTTCCACGTTTCTCGGCGGCGATGATCGCCGGAACCATCATCACGAAAGCGAGCGCCATCACGGGCAGGTAAATCTTCCAGTGCGACGCGACCGGCAGTCCGCCTTCCTCCAGAATGCGCGGCACGACGAGAAACAGCGCCGTCTGGGTGGCGTGCAGCACGAGCACCCCGAAGTTCAAACGGAGCAACTCGACGTTGTGCAGCACTTCGGCGAACGGTGCCTTCACGTGGACCGGATGCGCCGGCGGATCCGGCACGATCCAGAACACCACGCCGATCGCGAGGATCGACAGCACGCCGATGACCGTGAATAGCCCGCTCATGCCGACCCAGTGAAACACGATGGGCGCGCCGACGATCGCCACCGCGAACGACACGCCGATGCTGCCGCCGACCATCGCCATCGCCTTGGTGCGGTTTTCCTCGTGGGTCAGATCGGCGATGAACGCGATCACCGCCGACGACACCGCGCCCATGCCCTGAATCACACGCCCGGCGATGATCCACGCCATCGAATGCCCGATGGCCGCGACAAAGCTCCCGAGCGCGAACACCAGCAAGCCGAACGCGATGACGGGCTTGCGTCCGAACTTGTCGGAAACCCAGCCGTAGAAGATATAGAGCATGGACTGCGTGACGCCGTACGCGCCGAGCGCGATGCCGACGAGCAGCACGTTGTCGCCGCCGGGGATGGTTTTCGCATAGATGGAAAACACCGGCATGATCATGAAAAGACCGAGCATCCGCAGCGCGAAGATGGCGGCGAGCGACACGGTCGCCCGCAGCTCCGGCGCGGAGAGACGTGTAGACGTGGCAGACGGATTGGACATCAGAAACGGGAAAAGGATGAGGGTCGCGTATGGCCTGGCCTGCGGCGCAGCCAGGCGCGGTCGCCTTGTTCTTGCTCGAAACGGCACTATATGGAACGCATCGTGTGCGCGTACAGCTCGTCGCGCCGGCGCTCGCCCCGCAGATGGCCGGCAAGTCCCCGCGCCGGCCGATTGGCGTGCATCCGGCCCTTGGGCCCGGGAGCTGCGCCCTTTAAAAGTCGTTATAGTAGCAGGTTTGGCCCTCTCTCTTTCCGCCCGGCAATGGCTGTATGGCCCGTCCGTGCAGATGAAAGCGCCGCTGAAATCATCCGAAAGCACCCGAAAAACGCCGGAACGAACTCGTGGAAGAAATTCGCATTCGTGGGGCTCGCACCCACAATCTGAAGAACGTCAATCTCGACTTGCCGCGCCACAAGCTGATCGTGATCACGGGGCTGTCCGGGTCGGGCAAGTCGTCGCTCGCGTTCGACACCCTTTATGCGGAAGGCCAGCGCCGTTACGTGGAAAGCCTCTCGGCGTATGCGCGGCAATTTTTGCAGTTGATGGAAAAACCGGACGTCGATCTGATCGAAGGTTTGTCGCCCGCCATTTCGATCGAGCAGAAAGCCACGTCGCACAATCCGCGCTCGACCGTCGGCACCGTCACGGAAATCCACGACTATTTGCGTCTTTTGTACGCGCGCGTCGGTACGCCTTACTGCCCGGATCATCTGATCCCGCTGGAGGCGCAAAGCGTCTCGCAAATGGTCGATGCCGCGCTCGCGCTGCCCGAAGAAACCAAGCTGATGATCCTCGCGCCTGTGGTGGCGGATCGCAAGGGCGAGCACGTCGAACTGTTCGAGGAAATGCAGGCGCAGGGTTTCATCCGTTTTCGCATCCGCTCGGGCGGCGGCACTGCGAACGAGGGCGTCGCGAAAATCTACGAAGTCGATTCGCTGCCGAAGCTCAAGAAGAACGACAAACACACGATCGACATCGTGATCGACCGCCTGAAGGTGCGGCCGGACATGAAGCAGCGCCTCGCGGAATCGTTCGAAACCGCGCTGCGTCTGGCCGATGGCCGCGCGATCGCGCTCGAGATGGACACGGACAAGGAAAAGCTCTTCAGCTCGAAGTTCGCGTGCCCGATCTGCTCGTACTCGCTGCCGGAACTGGAGCCGCGCCTTTTCTCGTTCAACAATCCGATGGGCGCGTGCCCCGAGTGCGATGGCCTCGGCCAGATCACGTTCTTCGATCCGAAGCGCGTGGTCGCGCATCCGTCGCTGTCGCTCGCGGCGGGCGCGGTGAAGGGCTGGGACCGGCGCAACCAGTTCTATTTCCAGATGCTGCAGAGCCTCGCGGCGTTCTATGAATTCGAGATCGACGCGCCATTCGAGGACCTGCCCGAGAAAGTGCGCAAGATCCTCCTGTACGGCTCGGGCAAGCAGGCGATTCCGTTCTCCTACATCAACGAGCGCGGGCGCGCGTCGGTTCGTGAGCATGCGTTCGAAGGCATCATCCCGAATCTGGAGCGGCGCTATCGCGAGACGGATTCCGCCGCCGTGCGCGAGGAACTCGCGAAATACCAGAACAATCAGCCCTGCCCGGCCTGCGAAGGCACGCGTCTGCGGCGCGAGGCGCGCTTCGTGAAAGTCGGCGCCGACGATCAGGCGCGCGGCATCTACGAAATCAGCGGCTGGCCGCTGCGCGATGCGCTCGGCTATTTCCAGACGCTGCGCCTTGAAGGCGCGAAGGGCGAAATCGCCGACAAGGTGATCAAGGAAATCGTCGCGCGGCTCTCGTTTCTGAACAACGTCGGGCTGGATTATCTGTCGCTGGAACGCAGTGCCGAAACGCTCTCCGGCGGCGAGGCGCAGCGCATCCGGCTCGCGTCGCAGATCGGCTCCGGGCTCACCGGCGTGATGTACGTGCTCGACGAGCCGTCCATCGGCCTGCATCAGCGCGACAACGACCGGCTCATCGACACGCTCAAGCATCTGCGCGATATCGGCAATTCGGTGATCGTGGTGGAGCACGACGAGGACATGATCCGCATGGCGGATTACGTCGTCGATATGGGACCGGGCGCGGGCGTGCATGGCGGCGTGATCGTCGCGCAGGGCACGCCGGTTCAGGTGCAGAAAGACGCGAACTCAATCACCGGCCAGTATCTGTCCGGCAAGCGCACGATCAGTTACCCAACCGAGCGCACCGCGCCGGACGAGCGCATGCTGCGCATCGTCGAGGCGCACGGCAACAATCTGAAACGCGTGACGCTGGACCTGCCTGTCGGACTTTTGACCTGCGTGACGGGCGTGTCCGGCTCGGGCAAGTCGACGCTCATCAACGACACGCTGCAGCACGCGGTCGCGCAGCATCTGTACGGCTCGGCAACGGAGCCTGCGCCGTACGAGTCGATCGAAGGTCTGGAGCATTTCGACAAGGTGATCGCCGTCGATCAATCGCCCATTGGCCGGACGCCGCGGTCGAATCCGGCCACCTACACGGGCCTCTTCACGCCGATCCGCGAACTCTTCGCGGGCGTGCCGGCAGCCAAGGAGCGCGGCTACGATCCGGGCCGCTTCTCGTTCAACGTAAAGGGCGGACGCTGCGAAGCCTGCCAGGGCGACGGCGTGCTGAAGGTGGAAATGCACTTTCTGCCGGACGTCTACGTGCCCTGCGACGTATGCCACGGCAAGCGTTATAACCGCGAAACGCTCGAAGTCCAGTACAAGGGCAAGAACATCAGCGAAGTGCTGGATCTGACGGTCGAGGCGGCGCACGAGTTCTTCAAGGCGGTGCCGGTGGTCGCGCGCAAGCTGAGAACGCTGCTCGATGTCGGTCTCGGCTACATCAGGCTCGGCCAGTCCGCGACCACGCTGTCGGGCGGCGAAGCCCAGCGGGTGAAGCTTTCGCTGGAACTGAGCAAGCGCGATACCGGTCGGACGCTATATATCCTCGATGAACCGACGACCGGATTGCACTTCCACGATATCGCATTGCTGCTCGAAGTGATCCATCGGCTGCGAGATCAGGGCAACACGGTCGTCATCATCGAGCATAATCTCGACGTGATCAAAACCGCCGACTGGGTGATCGACCTCGGTCCGGAAGGCGGTGCGGGCGGCGGCCAGATCATCGCCCAGGGCACGCCGGAGCAGGTCGCGAAGTCAAAAGCGAGTTTTACCGGCAGATATCTGGCACCCTTGCTGCAACGGGCCAAATCGGCGGCTTGAACCACGGCGCCGGGCCTCGTGGCCGGGCGCCGCCAGCCGGACTGTTGGAATGCGCCGCTCGTCGCGGCACGAATAACCGTCGTACGCAGCAGGGGAAAGGAACGCAGTCATGCCGAAGCGCAACGAAGCTGCCAACGAGGAGGCGCGGGTACGGGACCTGCCCACACGCCACGTCAGGCTGACGAGCGACATGAGCTTGCCGAAGCTGTCCGCGGTGGAGATCGGCAGCTATATCCTCGCGCTCTTCGCGATGTGGCTGGTCCTCGATCTGAAACTGCTGGGCGGCCTTCTCGCCGGCATGCTCGTGTTCCAGCTCGTCCACATGATCTCGCCGGTCATCGAACGCCACGTGGTGAGCAAGGGCGCGCGACTCATTGCGGTCGGGCTGATTTCCGCGATCATCGTCGGCGGGCTGACGGGCGCCACCGTCGCCACCATCGAGCATTTCGAGCACGACGTGCCGAGCCTGCAAAAGCTGCTCGACCAGTTGATGACCATCACGTCGAGCGCGCGCCTGCGCGTGCCCGACTGGATCGCGAACTATCTGCCGGTCGATGCCGGCCAGATGAAGGACAAAGCTACCGAGCTGATGCACAGGCACGCCGAAATGCTTCAGCAAGGCGGCAAGGAGATGGCGCGCGGCTTTGGGCATATCCTGATCGGCATGATCATCGGCGCGATCATTGCGGTCAGCGCACCGCGGCCGTCGAATCATCGCCTGCCGCTGTCCACGGCGCTCATCGCGCGCGTGTCGCGCTTCGCCGACGCGTTTCGCCGCATCGTGTTCGCGCAGATCAAGATTTCGGCGATCAACGCCGTCTTCACCGCGCTTTATCTGCTCGTCGCGCTGCCGGTCTTTCACGAGAGATTGCCGCTCTCCAAGACGCTCGTGCTGGTGACGTTCATCGTCGGGCTGCTGCCGGTGATCGGCAATCTGATCTCCAATACGATCATCGTCGGGATTTCGCTGTCGGTGTCGTTCGGCACGGCGGTCGCGTCGCTCGCGTTTCTGATCGTCATCCACAAGCTCGAATACTTCCTGAATGCGCGCATCATCGGCGGCCAGATCGAGGCGCGCGCCTGGGAACTGCTTCTCGCGATGCTCGCAATGGAAGCCGCATTCGGCATTCCGGGCGTGGTCGCCGCGCCGATTTTCTACGCGTATATCAAGCGTGAGCTGATTTATCTGCGGCTTGTCTGATTCGATCCGGTCGCCATAAATGAAAACGCCCGCAATTTCTTGCGGGCGTTTCTGCATTTGAAGGGCGATTAACGGAACACGACCGTTTTGTGCCCGTTCAAAAGAATGCGATGCTCCGCGTGCCATTTCACCGCGCGCGCGAGCGTCACGCATTCGACGTCGCGGCCTATCGCCGTCAGTTGATCCGGCGTCATGTTGTGATCGACCCGCTCCACTTCCTGCTCGATGATCGGGCCTTCGTCGAGATCGGACGTGACATAGTGCGCGGTCGCGCCGATCAGCTTCACGCCGCGATCGAACGCCTGATAGTACGGCTTCGCGCCCTTGAAGCTCGGCAGGAACGAGTGATGGATATTGATCGCGCGGCCCGCGAGTTTCTCGCACATGTTCGCCGACAGAATCTGCATGTAACGCGCGAGCACGACGAGATCGGTATCGTGCTGATCGACGATTTCCAGCACGCGCGCTTCCTGCGCGGCCTTTGCATCCGGCGTCGCCTTCAGCAGCGGCAGATGATGGAACGGAATGTCGTAGCTCGCGGCGAGTTGATAGAAATCCTTGTGATTCGAGATGATCGCCGGAATCTCGATCTGCAACTGGCCGGTGCGATAGCGGAACAGCAGATCGTTCAGGCAGTGCCCGATCTTCGACACCATGATGACGACGCGCGGCTTCACCGAAGCGTCGTGCAGCTCCCAGCGCATGCCGAATTCGTCGGCGAGGTCGCTGAACGACTTGCGCAGCGCGTCGATACCGGGATCGCCGCCGACTTGCTGAAAATGCACGCGCATGAAGAACTCGCCCGTGCGGCTGTCGCCGAACTGCGCGGAGTCGAGGATATTGGCGCCGAGGTTGAACAGGAAACCCGACACGGCATGCACGATTCCCGGCCGGTCCGGGCACGACAACTTCAGGTAGAAACTATGTTCGGTCGACATGACCTTTCCTCGTTCGTTTGATTCTTGGTGTTCAGAGCGGCGGCGGATCGAAGAGCGCGTCGATACCTTCGCACGCGTCTTCGTCGATCCACTGGTGACGCAGCATGCAATCGAGCGTCGCGAGACTGGCGTCGACGGTGAGCTTGCCCTCCTCGATCCAGCGCGCGACCTCTTCGATACGTGCAAGACGATGCTCGCCGACTTCGCCGTCCTGGTTGCGCGGCGCGAAATCGGGCGGCAGCGAGACGTCGTAGACGAAGATCTGCTCGGCCTGCGTGCCTTCGGACAAGGATTGCAGCACATGAAACGTGCGGCCGCGCTCGGCGGTTTGCGCAAGCCCGGCGCTCATGCCCGCCTCTTCCCAGCATTCCTTCACGAGCGTCGGCATCAGTTCGAAGCCCCAGCCGATGCCGCCCGCCACGATGTTGTCGAGCATGCCGGGATCGGTCGCCTTCGTCTCGCTGCGGCGCGCGATCCACAACTGCGGCGGCTTATCGCGATATTTTACGATGCCGTTCAGATGCACCGCGTAGGTCATCGTGCCGAAGAAGCGCGACGCCGCACGCTCGATGAACGCGAGCGGCGGCGCGTCGAAGTCGTTGCGGATCGCGTAGGTTTCGTCGCGCCAGCCGGGAATCCGGCCTTCCGCGTACAACGCGCCGATGACCGCGCCAAGCGCGGCGCTGCGCGTATTCACATCGGCGAGCGATGCGTTCAGCCGAACCGATGTCTCGTCGATCCCGAAGACGTCGGGCCAGCGCCGCAGCGCGTCGACGTCGGTGCGGCGAATCCAGCCGACGCGTTCATCGCCGATGAAAAACGGCGCGTGCGCGGCAGCATCGAACTGGCGCGCGGAAATAATGGCAGGCAGCGTCATGCACAAACCCCGATCAGCGCAAGGCGACGCGAACGCCCAGCAGGATGAACGTCGCACCCGCGAGCCGGTCGAGCCACACGCCGACGCGCGGACGGCGCTTCAGCCATACGCCGATCATCCCCGCGCCGATGCCGAAGAGCGAAAACACGACGACCGTCTGCAGCATGAACAGTCCGCCGAGCTCGAACATCTGAAGCATCACGCTTTGCGCGCCATGCGGATCGACGAATTGCGGCAGGAACACGATGAAGAACAGCGTGACTTTCGGATTCAGCATGTTGCCGATCACGCTCTGGCGGAACACGGTCGAAAGCGGCTGGCTCGGGCGCGCGTGCGCCGTCGAGAGACCATGACTGCGCAAAGCCTTGATGCCGATCCAGACGAGATACGCCGCGCCCGCGAGCTTCACCGCCTGAAACGCGACCGGCGACGAACGCAGCAGCGCCGCGATGCCGAGCGCGGCGAGCGTCGTATGGAAGATCACGCCGAACGCGAAGCCGAGCGCGGCGACGACGCCCGCGAGACGTCCTTGCGAGATGCCGCGCGCGAGCACTTGCAGATTGTCCGGGCCGGGCGCAATCGTGATCGCGACCGATGCGGCAAGAAAGAGCAGAAAGTTGGGCATCTCAATGTCCGCCGAATTCGCACACCGTATAAAGCGGCACGCCGTTCGCGCGCAGCAGTTTCGAGCCGCCGAGATCGGGCAGATCGATAATCGCGGCCGCTTCCACCACTTCCGCGCCGAGCCGCTCCAGCAGGATCTTGCCGGCCATCATCGTGCCGCCTGTCGCGACCAGATCATCGACGATCACCACGCGATCGCCCGGCTTGCACGCATCCTCGTGAATCTCGACGGTCGCGCTGCCGTACTCCAGGTCGTACGACTGCGAGAGCGTCTTGTATGGCAGCTTGCCCTTCTTGCGGATCGGTACAAAGCCGAGACTCAGCTCGTACGCGAGAATCGGCCCGATGATGAAGCCGCGCGCATCCATGCCGGCGATCACGTTGACGTTCTCGTCGATATAGCGCTGCACGAACAGATCGATCAGCATGCGCAGCGCGCGTCGGTCTTGCAGGATCGTCGTGATGTCGCGAAACTGCACGCCGGGCTGCGGCCAGTTTTCGACGGTGCGCACGCGCTCCTTGATGAAACGCGCGGCGTCGAGCTGGGCGTTCGAAGGGGAAATGGACATGACTTCTCCGGAGTCCGCGCTGTGAGGCCGCGCGTTCGCCTTGGTGACAAAAGAGGATGACTACGCCGCCCGGCGGTTGCGCGAGAGCCGTTCCTCGGCTTGCGCAAGCACTTCGGGCAGGCCGCGCAGCACGACGATATCGTTCGCGCGCAGCTTGGTTTCGGGGTCGGGTTCGACGCCCCGGATGCCGTGGCGCCGGATCGCGGTCACCTCGACTCCATTGCCGACGAGCCCGAGATCGTCGAGCGAATGCCCGACGGCTTCGGAATTTGCGTCGATGGGTACGGATTGTAGCCGCACCTGCTCGTGGCCATCGTCGTCGTCGACATCGTCGGCGCCGTGGAAGTAGCCGCGCAGGAGGCTGTAGCGCGCGTCGCGCATTTCCTCGACGCGCCGCACGACGCGCCGCATCGGCACGCCCATCAGCACGAGCGTGTGCGACGCGAGCATCAGACTGCCTTCGACGATCTCCGGAATCACTTCCGTCGCGCCGGCGGCGGTGAGCTTTTCGAGATCGGCGTCGTCGACCGTGCGCACGATCACGGGCAAGGTCGGCGCGAGTTCGTGGATGTTGTGCAGCACGCGCAGCGCCGACGGCGTGTTCGCGTAGGTGATCGCGACGGTCGCCGCGCGATGCAGCCCCGCCGCGAGCAGCGACTCGCGCCGCCCGGCATCGCCGAACACGACCGATTCGCCCGCCGCCGCGGCTGCCGCGACGCGGTCCGGGTCCAGATCCAGCGCGACGTAGGAAATGCCTTCCTGCTCCAGCATGCGCGCGAGGTTCTGCCCCGCGCGGCCGTAACCGCAGATGATCACGTGGCCGCTCTGCTTGAGGCTTTGCGTTGCGATCTTCGTCATCTGCAGCGACTGCAGCATCCATTCCGTCGACGACAGCCGCAGCACAATCCGGTCCGCGTTCTGGATGATGAACGGCGCGGCGAGCATCGAGAGCAGCATCGCGGAGAGAATCGCCTGCAGGATGGTCGAGTTGACGAGATGCGAATCGAGGATCAGGTTCAGCAGCACGAAACCGAATTCGCCTGCCTGCGCAAGCCCGAGGCCCGTGCGCATCGCGACGCCCGGCGCCGCGCCGAACGCACGCGCGAGACCGGTGATCATCACGGCCTTGAGCAGGATCGGCACGACGAAAAAGCCGAGCACGAGCAGCGGATGTTCCCAGATCACGCGCGGATTCAGCAGCATGCCGGTGGTCACGAAGAAGAGACCGAGCAGCACGTCGCGAAACGGCTTGATGTCTTCTTCCACCTGATGCCGATACGGCGTCTCGGCGATCAGCATGCCCGCGATGAACGCGCCGAGCGCGAGCGACAGGCCGAACTTGTCGGTGATGAACGCCGCGCCCAGCGTCACCAGCAGCAGGTTCAGCATGAACAACTCTTGCGAGCGGCGCCGCGCGACGAGATCGAACCAGCGCGTCATGAACTTCTGGCCGATGAACAGCAGGACCGTCAACGCGACGACGATCTTCACCGCCGCGATGCCGAGCCACATCGCGAGCTGCGACGAATTGCCGTTGCCGAACGCCGCGATGATGATGAGCAGCGGCACGACCGCCAGATCCTGGAACAGCAGCACGCCGAAGATGTTGCGGCCATGCTCCGATTCGAGTTCGAGCCGCTCCGCGAGCAGCTTGCTGACAATGGCGGTGGAGGACATGGACATCGCGCCGCCGAGCGCGAAGCTCGCCTGCCACGACATCTCCATCCAGAAATTGGCGATCCAGCCGAAGATCAGCGCGAGCGCGATCGTCGCCGCAACCTGACTCGCGCCGAGGCCGAACACGATGCGCCGCATCGAGCGCAGTTTGGAGAGCGAAAATTCGAGCCCGATGGAGAACATCAGGAAGACGACGCCGAATTCGGCGAGATGCTGCGCGCGGTCAGAATCCGGCGCGATGCCCGCTGCATGCGGTCCCACGATGATGCCGACCGTCAGATAGCCGAGCATCGGCGGCAGGTTGAAATAGCGAAATACGACGACGCCTGCCACGGAGCAGAGCAGCAGCAACAGCGTCATTTCGAGCGGAGAGGTCATCCGGCTAGCGTCCTCGTTCGTCAGTGTTCCGAGGCGCGTGTTTCTGGCGCTCCGGCATCTTAAAAAGGCCCCTGACGACAGGGCTTGCGGGGGCGGATAGGCGGCGGCGCGCCGCGCTCCCGGCGGGGCGGCTCAGAAACGCCTTTGCTATACTCCGCGCATGATAGCGAAAATCAATGGCGACCGGGCACTGGCGCTGGCTCGCAACGTAATCCAGATCGAAGCCGACGCCGTTCGCGGGCTTTCCGAACTTCTCGACGAAAACTTCACGAGCGCGGTCGAAACGCTGCTCGCCTGTCGCGGCCGCGTGGTCGTATCGGGCATCGGCAAGTCGGGCCATGTCGCGCGCAAATTCGCCGCGACGCTCGCGAGCACCGGCACGCCCGCGTTCTTCGTGCATCCCGCCGAAGCGAGCCACGGCGACCTCGGCATGGTCACCGCCGACGACATCTTCATCGCGCTGTCCAATTCGGGCGAAACCGAGGAGCTTGTTGCCATTCTGCCGCTCATCAAGCGGCTCGGGGCGAAGCTGATCGCGATCACCGGCCGTCCCGAATCGAGTCTCGCGCAATTGGCCGACATGCACCTCAACGCGCGCGTCGAAAAGGAAGCGTGCCCGATGAATCTCGCGCCCACGGCCAGCACGACCGCCGCGATGGCGCTCGGCGACGCGCTCGCCGTCGCCGTGCTCGATGCGCGCGGCTTCGGTCCCGACGACTTCGCGCGCTCGCATCCGGGGGGCGCGCTCGGGCGACGTCTTCTCACCTACGTGCGCGACGTCATGCGCGTGGGCGACGAAGTGCCGGTCGTATCGCTCGACGCGACTGTTTCGGACGCGCTCTTCCAGATCACCGACAAGCGCATGGGCATGACGGCGGTCATCGACGCAAACCGTCACGTCCACGGTATTTTCACCGACGGCGACCTGCGCCGCATCCTGCAGCGCGACGGCGATTTCCGCGCGCTGAAGCTCGCCGATGTCATGACGCGCAATCCGCGCACGATCGCGCCGGATCATCTCGCGGTCGAAGCCGTGGAACTGATGGAGCGCTATCGCATCAATCAGATGCTGGTCGTGGACGCCGATGCGACTTTGATCGGCGCACTGAACATGCACGACCTCTTCTCCAAGAAGGTAATCTGATGGCGCAGAAGCCTCTCACCGCCGCCGAACGCGCGAGCCGCCTCAAGTTGATGGTATTCGACGTCGACGGCGTTTTCACCGACGGCAGCCTCTTCTTCACCGCCGACGGCGACGCGATGAAGTCGTTCAATTCGCTCGACGGCCACGGCGTGAAGATGCTGCAGTCCGTCGGCGTGCAGACGGCCATCATCACGGGCCGGCAGTCGGGCATCGTCGCGGCGCGTGCGCGCGAACTGGGCATCACGCATCTCTATCAGGGCGTCGCCGACAAAACCGTCGCGCTCGCCGAACTGCTCGATACGACCGGCATCGCCACCGACGAATGCGGCTATATGGGCGACGACTGGCCCGACCTCGCGGTCATGCGCCGCTGCGGCTTCGCGGCCGCGCCCGCGAACGCGCATCCCGAAGTGATCCAGCGCGTGCACTGGGTCGCGGAAGCGCGCGGCGGACACGGTGCCGTGCGCGAAGTCTGCGACGCGATCCTGCGCGCGCAACATCGCTACGACGAACTGCTCGCCGCGGCGCTCGGAGGCTGAAGCCCATGCAACGCCCCGGAAAGCTCGCCTCGCTCCTGCCGCTCGTCGCGATGGCGGCGCTGGCCGGCATCACCTACTGGCTGCTGCAAGCCACGCTGCCTCCCGCGCAGCAGGCGCCCGCACCGGAGAAGCGCCACACGCCCGACTACTTCGCCAACAACTTTTCCGTTTCCGAGCTCGACGCCACCGGCACGACGCAATATCGTCTGACGGCGAAATCGATGGTGCATTACGAAGACGACGAGAACAGCGACCTCACGCTGCCCGCAATGCGCATGTTCCAGCCGCTGAAGCCGACCGTCACGGCGACGGCCCTGCGCGGCACGGTCAACGGCGACGTCTCGATCGTCGATCTTTACGACGACGCGCGCATCGTGCGCGCGGCCGGCTACGGAGATCCGCAGATGCAGGCCGATTCGCAGCATTTTCGCGTGCTAGTGAACGACGATGTCATCGAAACGGAAAAACCGGTTAGACTTCAGCGCGGCCCGTCCGTGATGACCGCCTCTGGCATGAACTACAACAACGTGACCCGGGTAATGAAGCTCTTCGGTAACGTGCGCGGTGCAATCGCCGCCACGGATATCAACGGCGGCTCGTCCAAGTAATCCCGGCACTCCCATCCGAATTGTGACTGCATGAACGAAAGGTACCCTCGTCCCGATGGCGGCCATGCGCGCGCAACGCCCGCGCGCCGCGCCGTGCACGCCTCGCGGGCCGGGCTCGCCGCCGCGCTGACCATCGCCGCCGCGCTGGCCGCGCTGCCCGCGCACGCCGAAAAGGCCGACCGCGACAAACCGCTCAACATCGAAGCGGACAACATGTCCTACGACGATCTCGGCCAGAAGAACATCTTCACCGGCCACGTCGTCGCAACCAAAGGCACGATCGTCATCAAGGCGGACCGCGTGGAAGTCACGCAGGATCCGCAGGGCTATCAGTACGCGACCGGCACGTCGAGCGGCAACAACCTCTCGTACTTCCGCCAGAAGCGTGACGGCCTCGACGAGTACATCGACGGCAACGCGGTCCGCATCGACTACGACGGCAAGAACGACTTCACGAAGCTCACGACACGCGCTGTCGTGCGCCGCCTGCAAGGCCTGACCAAAGTTCAGGACGAAGTGCACGGCAGCGTGATCACCTACGACGGCCAGAAGGACTTCTATACGGCGACCGCGGGCAAGGACCAGGCCGGTCCCGGTAATCCGAACGGTCGGGTGCGCGCAATGCTCGCGCCGCGCTCGGGCGGCGCCGCGCCGCTGAACGGATCGCCGGCCACGCTTTCTCCGTCGAACACCATTCAAGGAAACCCGCAGCAGTGAATTCGACCTCCATGCCCCACCGCAAGCCGGAAGGCCAATCGAGTTCGCTCGTCGTCCGCAATCTGAAGAAGCGATACGGGTCGCGCACCGTGGTGAAGGACGTTTCGCTCGATGTAAAGAGCGGCGAGGTGGTCGGCCTGCTCGGACCGAACGGCGCGGGGAAGACCACGTCGTTCTATATGATCGTCGGTCTCGTGCCGCTCGATGCCGGAGAAATCGACCTCGACGGCAACTCGATCAGCCTTTTGCCGATCCATCAGCGCGCGCACCTCGGCTTGTCGTATCTGCCGCAGGAAGCCTCGGTGTTTCGCAAGCTCACCGTCGAGCAGAACATTCGCGCGGTGCTCGAACTGCAGAGCGACGAAGCGGGCAAACGCCTGTCAAAAGACGCCATAACACAGCGCGCAGAAGCCTTGCTCGACGAGTTGCAGATCGCGCATCTGCGCGAGAATCCGGCGCTGTCATTGTCGGGCGGCGAGCGCCGTCGCGTCGAGATTGCACGCGCGCTCGCGACCAATCCGAGCTTCATTCTGCTCGACGAACCGTTCGCGGGCGTCGATCCGATCGCCGTGCTGGAAATTCAGAAGATCGTGAAGTTTCTGAAGCAGCGCAACATCGGCGTTTTGATCACCGATCACAACGTGCGCGAGACGCTCGGCATCTGCGATCACGCGTACATCATCAGCGACGGCAGCGTGCTCGCGGCAGGCGCGCCGGGCGAAATTATCGAAAACGAGAGCGTGCGCCGCGTCTATCTCGGCGAGCATTTCCGCATGTGAAACACGCTCGCAAAAACGGCGAGTATCGTGCGCCGCATCATGCGACAGCAGCAAAACTTACGTGCCGCCCCTTCGGGCGGCATGCGCTTTTTTGGAATCCCCGCGAGGTTTCGCGCGCGTGGCAAACTCTCTACAATGAAATAAAACCTTGCCATGAAAGCCAGCCTCCAACTTCGCCTCTCGCAGCATCTTGCGCTGACCCCGCAACTTCAGCAGTCCATCCGGCTGCTGCAGTTGTCGACGCTCGAACTGCAGCAGGAAGTCGCGATGGCCGTCGCTCAGAATCCGCTGCTCGAGAATGACGACGACTGGATCACGAGCCCGCTGCGCGTCGCCGCGGACGGCTCGCTGATAGCGGCGCCGAACACGCCGAGCACGCCGCCCGATTCGATGATGAGCAACGGCTCGTCATCGAGCAGTTCCAGTTCCGAACGTTCGGAAAATAGCGAACCGCAAGGCGTCGACGAATACAACGGGATGGGTTCGGACAGCGCTCAGGATTCCAGTTCGTGGAACCTCGAGGACTACGGCCGTTCGAACAACGCGTCCGACGACGACGATCTCCCGCCGCTGCAAATCCACGAATCGACCACGACGCTGCGCGACCATCTGACCTCGCAGTTGCGCATGACCGCGGCGAATCAGCGCGATCGTGCGCTCGTCACGTTTCTGATCGAATCGCTGGACGAGGACGGGTATCTGACATCATCGCTCGATGAAGTTCAGACCGATCTTCCCGAAGAGCTCGAAGTCGATCTCGACGAGTTGAGCGCGGCGCTCGCCCTGCTGCAAAGCTTCGATCCGCCCGGCGTGGGCGGACGTTCGGCATCGGAATGCCTGAAGCTGCAGTTGCTGCGGCTCGACGGCTCGCCCACGCGCACGCTCGCGCTCGATATCGTCACGAATCATCTGGAACTGCTCGCGGCGCGCGACTTCACGCGTCTGCGCAAGCAACTGAAGGCCAACGACGACGCGCTGCGCGACGCGCATGTGCTGATCAGATCGCTGGAGCCTTTCCCCGGCGCCGCGTACGGCAAGAGCGAAGCGGACTATGTCGTGCCGGATATTCTCGTGCGAAAGGCGGCGAGCGGATGGACGGCGGAGCTGAATCCGGAGATCGTGCCGAAGCTGCGCATCAACCATCTGTACGCGAACATCCTGCGCAACAATCGCGGCGATCCGGGCAGCGGCTCGCTGCGTCAGCAACTCCAGGAAGCGCGCTGGCTCATCAAGAATATTCAGCAGAGGTTTGAGACGATTCTGCGTGTCGCGCAGGCGATCGTGGAGCGTCAGAAGAACTTTTTTGCACATGGCGAAATCGCCATGCGGCCCTTGGTTTTGCGGGAGATTGCTGATACGCTGGGATTACACGAATCGACGGTTTCTCGTGTGACCACAGGCAAGTACATGCTCACCCCATTCGGGACGCTTGAATTTAAG
The DNA here is from genome assembly GCF_964261745.1 of Caballeronia sp. S22. Classification (NCBI taxonomy): domain Bacteria; kingdom Pseudomonadati; phylum Pseudomonadota; class Betaproteobacteria; order Burkholderiales; family Burkholderiaceae; genus Caballeronia; species Caballeronia sp. S22. Next base: position 3,025,952 of record NZ_OZ180035.1, read on the forward strand.
TACTTCTTTGGATCGCACGTTTCGACCGACACAGGAGGCGCGGCATCGTCAACGGCGATCCGGGCCCTCATCAAGCAACTGATAGGAGCGGAAGACCCCAAAACTCCTCTTTCAGACAGCCGCATCGCCGAACTGCTGGCGGAACAAGGATTCGTGGTCGCGCGGCGCACCGTCGCCAAGTACCGCGAAGCCCTCAAGATCCCGGCAGTGAATCTGCGCAAGTCTCTATGACCCGTCTCTGTAGTCCATCGCGTGTTGTGATGGGCGTTTACCGGCCGCATCGCGAGAGCGCGGACGTGCCGGCCGATGCATCCCGTTTTTCAGTCGCGCCAGGATGACGCGCTGACGGGACGCATCGCCGCCCGGTTTCGGACGAGCCGACGTGATCTCACGGCCATTAGCTTGGAGAGCAACTATGAATCTGAAGATCAGTGGACACCACCTCGAATTGACGCCTGCGTTGCGCGAGTACGTGATCACGAAACTGGACAGGGTGCTCCGTCATTTCGATCAAGTGATCGACGGCAACGTTGTCCTCTCGGTCGACAATCATAGGGAAAAGGAAAAGAGGCAGAAGGCGGAAATCAACCTGCATCTGAAGGGCAAGGACATTTTTATCGAGAGTTGTGACGCTGATATGTACGCCGCCATCGATCTGATGGTCGACAAGCTGGATCGGCAGGTCATCAAGCACAAGGACAAGATTCAAGGCCACGCCCACGAGTCGGTAAAGTACCGTGGCGAGCCGCAGGAACTGGAAGCACCGTCGCCCTGAGCGCACGCACGCTCGCCGGTTGATCCGCGGATGACAGCGACACCCGCCGCCCCAGGACGGCGGGCATGATTCGAGGAAGTCCTCGACAATCCGGAAACGATCGTTCCGGGCATGCACCAAACCGAAGCCGCCCCCGACTGGCGGCTTTTTTGTTGGATTTTCGCCGTAGAGAGCCGCAAGACATTGATTTTCAGGGCTTTATCCTGCACATTGGATCGCAAATCGGTGCAATTGCGCGGCGCACCATCGGGCAGTACCCTGTTCTATAATGATCCGGTTATTTTCGGGGTCGCACGACAGGCACGCTGCAGGGAACGCCGCCAGCGCACTTTCCGTATCACCATCGCCGTGAGCGCTTTCAGACAGCGGCCACGATGAGGAGCTATCAGGCCACGCATCAGCCTGCCAACATGAATCGTTTAGCCAAATTTCTTCCCCTCGAGAACGTGGTTCTCGGATTGTCCGTTACCAGCAAGAAACGCGTATTCGAGCAAGCGGGCCTGATTTTCGAGAACCAGAACGGCATCGCACGCAGTACCGTCACCGACAATCTCTTCGCGCGTGAGCGTCTCGGCTCGACCGGCCTCGGCGAAGGCGTCGCGATCCCGCACGGCCGCATCAAGGGGCTGAAGCAACCGCTCGCCGCCTTCGTGCGCCTCGCCGAACCCGTCGCGTTCGAATCGCCCGACGGCCAGCCGGTCTCTCTGCTCATCTTCCTGCTCGTGCCCGAGCAGGCAACGCAGCAGCATCTTGAAATTCTCTCGGAGATCGCGCAACTGCTCTCCGACAGCGAGGCGCGCGAGCGCCTGCACAAGGAAGAAAATCGTGAGGCGCTTTATCAAGTGCTCACGCAATGGCAACCGTAACAGCCACCCGAATCTAGCGATACGCGTCCGAGGCGCGTCCGTGCAGCTTTCGCGCCGGGCGCGCCTCGCTTACGTGAAGCTTCTGGGGCACAATCGGTCAAACGCGGCGCCATGCGGCGTACTGAAGCGACCCGCTTCGTCGTTACGCAAAGGCTGCTCCCGGCTTCCAACGGAGTTCCGGTCTCATGGATACGTCCAGCATCAACGCTCAAAGCATTTTTGACGACAACGCCGCCGCTCTGAAGCTCAGTTGGCTCACCGGGCACGAAGGCTGGGAACGCGGCTTTTCGAGCGAGACGGTCGCAAACGCGACGTCGAGTGCCGATCTCGTCGGCCACCTGAACCTGATTCACCCGAACCGTATCCAGGTGCTCGGCGACGCCGAGATCAACTACTACCAGCGCCAGTCCGACGAAGACCGTTCGCGCCATATGGCCGAACTGATCGCGCTCGAACCGCCGTTTCTCGTCGTCGCGGGCGAAGTCGGCGCGCCGCCGGAACTCGTTCTGCGCTGCACGCGTTCGTCGACGCCGCTTTTCACGACGCGCATGTCCGCGGCGGCCGTGATCGACAGCCTGCGCGCGTACATGTCGCGCATTCTCGCGCCGCGCGCGACGCTGCATGGCGTGTTCATCGACATCCTCGGCATGGGCGTGCTGCTCACCGGCGACTCCGGTCTCGGCAAGAGCGAGCTCGGGCTGGAACTCATCAGCCGCGGCCACGGTCTCGTGGCGGATGACGCCGTCGATTTCGTGCGCCTCGGCCCCGATTTCGTCGAAGGGCGCTGCCCGCCTCTCTTGCAGAACCTGCTCGAAGTGCGCGGCCTGGGCCTTCTCGACATCAAGACGATCTTCGGTGAAACCGCCGTGCGCCGGAAGATGAAGCTCAAACTGATCGTGCAGCTCGTGCGCCGGCCGGATGGCGAATTCCAGCGCCTGCCGCTCGAAAGCCAGACCGTCGATGTTCTCGGCCTGCCGATCAGCAAGGTGACGATTCAAGTAGCTGCGGGCCGCAACCTCGCCGTGCTGGTCGAGGCGGCGGTGCGCAACACGATCCTGCAACTGCGCGGCATCGATACCTTGCGCGACTTCATGGACCGTCAGCGCCTCGCGATGCAGGACCCCGACAGCCAGTTTCCCGGCAAGCTGATCTGACCGCGGAACGTCGCGCGTGCCGAAACGAATCGGGCGCAGGTGCTAAGCTAAGAGAAAGCGAATCCCTCGAGACCCATGCGTATCATCCTGATCACCGGCATTTCCGGTTCCGGCAAGTCCGTTGCGCTGAACGCCCTGGAAGACGGCGGATATTATTGCGTCGACAACCTGCCGCCGCGCTTTCTTCCCGAACTCGCCGGCTATCTGGCGAAAGAAGGCCAGACGCGTCTCGCCGTCGCCATCGACGCGCGTTCGAGCCACTCGCTCGACGACGTACCTGCCATCATCCGCAAGCTTTCGGACGATTACGACCTGCGCGTGCTGTTCCTCAACGCGAGCACGCAGTCGCTGATTCAGCGCTTCTCCGAGACACGCCGGCGTCACCCGCTGTCCGGCCCGCCGATGCGCGAAGCCGATGTCGGCGTGCTGAACTCGCTTGCCGAGGCGATCGAGCGTGAGCGCGAACTGGTCGCGGGCCTCGCCGAGTACGGCCATCAGATCGACACGAGCAACCTGCGCGCGAACGTGCTGCGCGCATGGGTCAAGCGCTTCGTCGAGACGGACGCCGCCGATCTCACGCTGATGTTCGAATCGTTCGGTTTCAAGCGCGGCGTGCCGCTCGACGCCGATCTCGTGTTCGACGTGCGCACGTTGCCCAACCCGTATTACGACCGCGAGTTGCGCCCGTTCACGGGCCTCGACAAGCCGATCATCGATTTCCTTTCCGCGCAGCCGCTCGTGGGCGAGATGATCGACGACATTGGCGCTTTCGTCGGCAAATGGCTGCCGCGTTTTCGCGACGACAACCGCAGCTATCTCACCGTCGCGATCGGCTGCACGGGCGGGCAGCATCGCTCGGTGTTCATCGCGGAGGCGCTCGCCGCGCGCTTTTGCGAGACGGCAAACGTGATCGTGCGGCATCGTGACGCGCCCATCCCGGCTGGGTGACAGCGCGCCTCACACGCGAACCCGATCGCCGCGCCGGCGGTCCACCCTGGAGGGGCGCGATGTCTTCGAATCCCATTCTGGCTGACTTGCCGCTGTTTCCGCTTCACACCGTGCTGTTTCCCGGCGGCCTGCTGCCGCTCAAGATTTTCGAAGCACGCTATCTCGACATGGCGCGCGAGTGTCTGCGCGAGAAAACGCCGTTCGGCGTGTGCCTGCTGAAGAGCGGGCACGAGGTCGCGTCGCCGGGCGATCCGTCGGTGCCGGAGAACATCGGCTGTCTTGCCGAGATTTCGGAATGCGATGTCGATACCTTTGGCCTTTTGCTCGTTCAGGCGCGCGGCACCGAGCGCTTCAGGCTGACGGATCATCGTGTGGAGCCGAGCAATCTGCTCGTCGGCACGGCGGAGTTGCTGGGCGACGATCAGCCGCTGCGCGGCGTGGAAGCGCTCGCGAAGTTCGGCGCGTGCGCGGAAGTGCTGGAGCGCATCATCGATACGATCAGGGAGCGTGAGCCGCAGAACCTGCCGTTCGTCGAGCCATATCTATTCGACGATCCCACCTGGGTATCCAACCGTCTCGCCGAAATCCTGCCGATCCCGATGCGCGCCCGCCAGAAGCTCATGGAACTGACGGACGCCGGCGCGCGTATCGACGTGGTGCATCACTACATGCAGCATCATCAACTGCTTTAGATGAGCGAGCCGCTCAGCGCGTCGATCAGCTTGCGCACGGGTGCGGGCACGCCGTAGGCGTCGATCTTCGCGAGCGGCGCCCAGACGCTTTCCGCGCTCATCAACTCGCGCGGCGCGTTGCGCGCTTCGCCGAGACGCGGCTCGATATCCAGCTTGAAGTGCGTGAAGGTGTGAGAGAGCGGCGCGAGACGCTGAAGCTGTTCGTCGGCGCCGAGATCGCGCGCGACTTCCGCCAGCGCGGCTTCGTCCGCGGCCTCGGGCAGACTCCACAGCCCGCCCCAGATGCCCATCGACGGACGCTTTTGCAAAAGAATCGAATCGCCGTACTGCAGGATGAGCATCCATGTCTTGCGCGTCGGCACGGCCTTCTTCGGACGCGCGGCGGGGAGCTCGCGCTGGCGTCCCTCGACTTTCGCCACACAATCCGATGCGAACGGACAGCGCGCGCAATCCGGCTTGCCGCGCACGCACAGCGTTGCGCCGAGGTCCATCAGGCCTTGCGTGTAGGCGGTCACTTCGTCCTTGTTCGCCGCGTCCGGCAGCAGCGATTCGGCGAGCGCCCACATCGCATTCTCCACGCGCTTTTCCCCCGGAAATCCCTCGACGCCGAAGACACGCGCGAGCACGCGCTTCACGTTGCCGTCGAGAATCGTCGCGCGCGCGCCAAACGCGAACGACGCGATCGCCGCCGCCGTCGAGCGTCCGATGCCCGGCAGCATCGCGAGCGCATCGACGGTCTGCGGAAACGCGCCGCCGTGCTCGTGCGCGACGACCTGCGCGCAGCGATGGAGATTGCGCGCGCGCGAGTAGTAGCCGAGCCCGGCCCAGCGCGCCATGACGTCGTCGATGGGCGCGTCGGCGAGCGCCGTCACCGTCGGAAAGCGTTCGAGGAACCGCGCGTAATACGGGATGACCGTCGAAACCTGCGTCTGCTGCAGCATGATCTCCGACAGCCAGATGCGATACGCATCGCGCGTGTTCTGCCACGGCAGTTCGTGGCGGCCGTGAATGCGTTGCCACGCGATGAGGCGCGACGAAAAATCGGTGAGAGCGAGCATCGGAAATTAGCGTTGGCAGCGCGGGCAGAAGTAGGTCGAGCGCTGTCCCTGGACGATTTGTTTGATCGCCGTTCCACAGACGTGGCACGGCAAGCCCGCGCGATCATAGACGAAATAGTCGAGCTGAAAGTAGCCGGACTCCCCGTTGCTGCCGACGAAATCGCGCAGCGTGCTGCCGCCCTTCTCGATTGCGGCCGCGAGCGTCACGCGCACCGCATCCGCCAGCAGATCGTAGCGCACGAGCGAGATTCGGCCCGCCGCGGTCGTCGGCCGGATGCCCGCGCGAAAAAGGCTCTCCGACGCATAGATATTCCCCACGCCCACGACGATCCCGCCCGCGAGCAGCGCCTGCTTCACCGACACCTTGCGCCCGCGCGTCGCGCGAAACAGCAGCGCGCCGGAGAATTCCGGCGAAAACGGCTCGACGCCGAGCGTCGCGAGCAGCGGATGATCGAGCACGTCGCCGTCCGCGCGCGGATGCCAGAGGATCGCGCCGAAGCGGCGCGGATCGCGAAAACGAAGGATGAATTCGTCGAACACGATATCGACGTGATCGTGCTTCGCCGCTTCGGGCGGCTTCGGCACGTGACGCAACACGCGCAATGTGCCCGTCATGCCGAGATGAACGATCAGCCATCCTTCGGCAGTTTCGAACAGCAGATACTTGCCGCGCCGCTCGACCTTCTCGATCTTCAGATGATCGAGCGTCTTCGGAAGATGCTGCGGGATCGGCCAGCGCAGCGCGGGCGTGCGGACATCGACGTGCTCGACGCGCCGTCCGGCGACATACGGTTCGATTCCCCGGCGGGTGACTTCGACTTCCGGCAGTTCGGGCATTTTTCTGGAGAGAGACTTGCTGGGACGAGTGTGCCGGTATTTTAGCGACCGCGTTACAATCGACTGAAACATCGTCTGGAATTCCATGAACTCGTTCGTCATGAAGCTGTTTGCGAAGCGTCTGGCCGGCTCGACGCATTCGCTCGCCGTGCCAATGTCACGCATCGCCGGCGCCATTGCGCTCGCGATGGCTGCGCTCGCGTGCGTCCCCGCGCACGCTCAGGATCCGAACGCGACGCCCGTTCCAAGCGCCGACGATCAATCCGACGCGCAAAACGCCGCGGATCTGCTGACCGCGCCGGTCAGCGGCGCGGAGACACAGGATTTGCCGAACGTGGCAATGTCCAGTCAGATCGTGTTTCAGGTGCTGGCGGCTGAAGTCGCGCTACAGCGCGGCCAGCCGGCGCCTGCATTCCAGACCTATCTCTCGCTTGCCCGTGACACGCACGATCCGCGTTTCGCGCAGCGCGCGACCGAAATCGCGATCGCGGCGCAAAGCCCGAACGACGCGCTGACGTCGGCGCAACTCTGGCAGCAGTTCGCGCCGCATTCGGATCGCGCGGCGCAATTGAGCGCATCGCTTCTGATCGTGAGCGGCAAGCCGGAAGACGCGAAGCCCACGCTCGAACGCGAGCTCGCGAAGGTCTCGCCCGATCAGCGCGGCGAAGCCATCATTTCGTTGCAGAGCCTGCTCGCGCGTGGACCGAATCGCATCGGCGGGCTTAACGTGCTGAAGGATCTGACGCAAAACGATCAGAACCGGCCCGAGGCGCAACTCGCGCTCGCGCGCCAGCAACTGATCGCGGACGATCAGCCCGGCGCGAAGGCATCGCTCGAAAAAGCCCTGCAACTCAAGCCGGACTATCTGCCCGCCGCGCTGACGCTCGCGCGCATGGGTCCGGAAGAACGCAAGGAAGGCATCGCTTCGTTCGAGAAATATCTCGACAAGAATCCGAAATCGCATGATGCACGGCTCGCGCTCGCGCAGTTGTACCTGTCTTCCGACAGGCTCGACGACGCGCAGAAGCAGTTCGAGATCATGCGCAAGAACGACCCGAAGGACCTGACGCCGCTGATGGCGCTCGCGCTCATCAACATTCAGAAGAAACAATTCGACAAGGCGCAGGACTTTCTGAATCTCTACGCGAAGACGGCCGAAAGCACGCCGGGCGCGGACCCTGGCCAGGCGTACATCTATCTCGCGCAACTGGCGCTCGAGCAAAAAGACGAGGCGGCTGCGAGCCAGTGGCTCGACAAGATTCCGCGCACGAGCCAGCAGTATTTGCCGGCGCAGATCACGCGCGCGCAACTGCTCGCGAAGCAAGGCAAGGTGGACGACGCGCGTGCGCTGCTCGGCAGCCTGCAAAGCTCCGATCCGCGCGATCTCGCGCTGCTCGCGCGCACCGATTCGGCCATTCTCTTCGAGGCGCATCGCTACAAGGAAGCGGAGGAAAATCTCGCGAAGGCGGTGGCCGCATTCCCCGACGATCCCGATCTCGTCTACGACTACGCGATGGCCGCCGAAAAGAACGGCCATTACGACGTGATGGAGACGCAGTTGCGCACCCTGATGCGCACGCAGCCGACCAATCCGCAGGCCTACAACGCGCTCGGCTATTCGCTCGTCGATCGCAATCAGCGGCTCGACGAAGCGGTGAAACTGATCGAGAAGGCGGTTTCGCTCGCGCCGAACGACGCGTTCATCATGGACAGCCTCGGCTGGGCGCGTTTCCGTCAGGGCAATGCGGCCGAAGCGGAGAAGATTCTCAAGAACGCGTACAACCTGCAGCCGAATGCCGAAATCGGCGCGCATCTCGGCGAAGTCCAATGGAAATCCGGGCAGCAGGATCAGGCGCGCGCGACATGGCGGCAGGCGCAAAAGCTCGAACCTGACAACGATACGCTCGTCAAAACGCTAAAACGACTCCAGGTAAACGACCTTTGATGGCATTCGATTTTCTCGCCGGCGCATCGCTTCGACGCGGCGCGCTCGGCATCGCGGCAGCCGCCGCGCTGGTGATGTCGGGTTGCGCGCTACAGCCGCGCGTCCCCACGACAACGAACGCATCCACTTCGCTCGCGACGCAGACGAGCCGTGAATACCACGGACGCTTCGCCGTGCAGTACAACGATCAGAACGGCACGCAGCGCAACGCGTACGGCAATTTCGACTGGCAGGAAACGGGCGATACGGTCACGCTGCAGTTGCGCAATCCGCTCGGCCAGACGATGGCGATCGTGACGTCCTCGCCCTCGCTCGCCACGCTCGAATTGCCCAACCGGCAGCCGGTGAGCGCCGACAACGTCTCCCTGCTGATGCAGAACACGCTCGGTTTCGCGCTGCCAGTCGAAGGCCTGCGCTACTGGCTGCAGCCGTCGGCCGCGCCGAGTTCGCGCGCGCAGACAACGCTGGATCCGGAATCGAACAACGGCCGTCCGAAGGAAATCAGGCAGGACGGATGGACGATCGACTATCTGGCCTACGCCGATGCGCCCGCGACGGGCGTGAAGCGCGTGAATCTCTCGCGCAACGAACCGCCGCTCGACATCAAGCTCGTGCTCGATCAATAACTTCGTAGTCGCATCACGCATGTCCTCATCCAACGATTCGCTCCGTGACTGCCTCGCGCCCGCGAAGCTGAACCTTTTCCTGCACATCACGGGCCGCCGTCCGGATGGATATCACTTGCTGCAGACCGTCTTCCAGTTGCTCGACTGGGGCGATCGCCTGCATTTCAAGCGACGCGACGACGGCGCGATCACGCGCAAGACCGACATACCGGGCGTGCCCGAAGCCGACGATCTCGTCGTGCGGGCCGCGCGGCTGCTGCAACGGCACACGGGCACGAAGCACGGCGTGGAGATCGAGATCGACAAGCGTCTGCCGATGGGCGCAGGCCTCGGCGGAGGCAGTTCCGACGCGGCCACCACTCTTTTGGCGTTAAATCGACTCTGGGGTGTTGATCTTTCGCGTGAGATTCTGCAGAATCTCGGCCTGCAACTCGGCGCGGACGTGCCGTTTTTTGTCTTCGGGCAAAATGCATTCGCAGAGGGTGTAGGCGAGGCGCTTCAGGCAGTCGATCTGCCCAAACGCTTCTTCCTGGTAGTCACACCCAATGTTCACGTCCCGACCGCGGCGATTTTTTCGGAAAAAGCCTTGACAAGGGATACGAAAGTCGCCAAAATGATGGACTTTCTTGCAGCGCAAAGGTCAGACACAAACTGGCCGGACAGCTTCGGTCGAAATGACATGCAGGCTGTAGTTGCAGAAAAGTACGCGGAAGTTGCACAGGTGCTCGAGTGGTTTTCCAATCTCGCACCGGCGCGAATGACCGGATCGGGAGCAAGCGTGTTTGCCGCTTTCCCCAGCCAAGCCGAAGCAGAAATGGCGCAAGTCAAACTGCCGGCAAGCTGGAAGAGCGTGGTAACGGCAAGTCTGGATTCTCATCCTCTCTTCGCTTTCGCGTCATAGGTTTTGTTTTGTCGGGCATGTCCTACACTTCCCGGCAAGACTCAAAGTTAGTGTAGGGGAGTCGCCAAGTTGGTCAAGGCACCGGATTTTGATTCCGGCATGCGAGGGTTCGAGTCCTTCCTCCCCTGCCATTCTTTTTCTCGCGTTTTTCCTCTCGCCTCCAGCCGCAGACAGGTGCACGATGAGCAGTGACGGCCTGATGGTTTTTACTGGCAACGCAAATCCCGCGCTTGCTCAGGAAGTCGTCAAAATCCTTGGAATTCCTCTCGGTAAAGCGATGGTCAGCCGTTTCTCGGACGGCGAGATCATGGTCGAGATTCAGGAAAACGTTCGGGGCAAAGACGTATTCGTTCTGCAGTCCACCTGCGCTCCCACGAACGACAACCTGATGGAACTGATGATCATGGTCGATGCGCTCAAACGCGCATCCGCTGGCCGGATCACCGCAGCCATCCCCTACTTCGGCTATGCGCGCCAGGACCGCCGTCCGCGTTCCGCGCGCGTGGCCATCTCGGCGAAGGTCGTCGCGAACATGCTGGAAATTGCCGGCGTCGATCGCGTGATCACCATGGACCTTCACGCCGACCAGATTCAAGGCTTCTTCGACATCCCCGTCGACAACATCTACGCTACGCCCGTCCTGCTCGGCGATCTGCGCAAGCAGAACCATGATCATCTGCTGGTCGTGTCGCCGGACGTGGGCGGCGTGGTGCGCGCGCGTGCGCTCGCCAAGCAGTTGAACACCGACCTCGCGATCATCGACAAGCGTCGTCCGAAGGCGAATGTCGCCGAAGTGATGAACATCATCGGTGAAGTGGAAGGACGCACCTGCGTGATCATGGACGACATGGTCGATACCGCCGGCACGCTGTGCAAGGCCGCGCAAGTGCTGAAGGATCGCGGCGCGAAGCAGGTCTTCGCGTATGCCACGCACCCGGTGCTGTCGGGTGGCGCGGGCGAACGCATCGCGGCGTCGCAACTGGACGAACTGGTCGTCACGGACACCATTCCGCTGTCGTCCGAATCGCTCGCGTGCCCGAAGATTCGTCTGCTGTCGAGCGCGGGTCTGCTCGCCGAGACATTCTCCAGAATCCGGCGCGGCGACTCGGTGATGTCGCTCTTCGCCGAAGGTTAAACAGAATTGAGCAAGGAACGCGAGGCGCATGCTTCGCGTTTTTGCATGATCGGCGCGAACGAACGAAGGTTCGCGTCGCTTGTTGTGGGATCACACATTTTCGATGATCCCGGTTTCCCTGCCTGGTCGCGGGCAGATATAGGAGTGAAACACATGAAAGTCGTCGCTTTCGAGCGTAGCAAGCAAGGTACGGGTGCGAGCCGCCGCCTGCGTAACTCGGGCAAGACCCCGGGTATCGTGTACGGTGGTGAAACGGACGTTCAACTGGTCGAACTCGACCACAACGCCCTGTGGCACGCCCTGAAGAAGGAAGTTTTCCACTCGTCGATTCTCGATCTGGAAGTGGCCGGAAAGTCGCAACAGGTTCTGCTGCGCGACGTGCAATACCACCCGTTCAAGCAACTCGTGCTGCACGTGGACTTCCAGCGCGTCGACGCGAAGAAGAAGCTGCACACCAAGGTGCCGCTGCACTTCATGAACCAGGAAACCAACCCGGCCGTGAAGCTGGCGGGCGCGGTGATCTCGCACGTCGTGACGGAACTGGAAGTGGAATGCCTGCCGGCAGACCTGCCTGAGTTCCTGGAAATCGATCTGGCGAAGATCGAAGCCGGTCAGACGATGCACGCGAAGGACATCCCGTTGCCGAAGGGCGTGAGCCTGACGGTTTCCGTCGAAGCGGAAAACCCGGTGGTGGCCTCGGCTACCGTTCCGGCCGCTGTCGTGTCGGAAGGGGCTGGCGAAGTTGCTGAAGGCGAAAAGCCGGCGGCCGAGTAAGCACGCGGGACACCGCTATCCTCTCGATCCGTTCGCAAGAACGGTCGACGTGACCCGCCGGCGCGCAAGCCCCGGCGGGTTTTTTTTCGTTCTACAAGATTCGACATGATCAAGCTGATCGTCGGCCTGGGCAATCCGGGCGCCGAATACACCGCGACGCGGCATAACGCGGGCTTCTGGTTCGTCGACCAGTTTGCGCGCGACGCCGGCGCGACGCTGCGCGACGAGCGCCGCTTTCACGGTTTCTACGGCAAGGGGCGTCTGCACGGCCACGAAGTGCATCTGCTCGAACCGCAGACGTTCATGAACCGCTCGGGACAATCGGTGGTCGCGCTCGCGCAGTTCTTCAAGATTCTGCCCGACGAGATTCTCGTCGCGCACGATGAACTCGATCTGCCGCCCGGAACCGTCAAGATGAAACTCGGCGGCGGCAGCGGCGGACATAACGGACTGAAGGATATTTCCGCGCACCTTTCTTCGCAGCAATACTGGCGGTTGCGCATCGGCATCGGCCATCCGCGCGATCTCATTCCCGAAGGCGCGCGCGCGGGTGCGAAACCCGATGTCGCGAACTTCGTGCTCAAGCCGCCGCGCCGCGAGGAACAGGATGTGATCGATCAGTCCATCGAGCGCGCGCTCGCCGTGATGCCCTTTGTCGTCGCAGGCGAAACCGAGCGTGCGATGATGAACCTGCACCGCAACTCTTGATTTGGAGCCGACCTTGAGCCGTTTCTGGAGCGATATCGTCCATCGTCTGACGCCTTATGTGCCGGGCGAGCAACCCGCGCTGGCACATCCCGTCAAGCTCAACACGAACGAGAACCCGTACCCGCCGTCGCCGCGTGTCGTCGAAGCGATTCGGCGCGAACTCGGCGAGGATGGCGCGTCGCTGCGCAAATATCCCGATCCGACCGCGCGTGCGTTGCGCGAAACGGTCGCAAAGCATCATGGGTTGCGCATCGAGCAGGTGTTCGCCGGCAACGGTTCCGACGAAGTGCTCGCGCACGCGTTCCAGGCGCTGCTGAAGCACGACAAGCCGATTTCTTTCCCCGACATCACCTACAGCTTCTATCCGGTCTACGCGCAGCTTTACGGCGTCGCCTACCAGACCGTGCCTTTGAACGCGGATTTCGCAATCGATGTCGATGATTACCGTGCGCCGAGCGGCGGCGTGCTGCTACCGAATCCGAACGCGCCGACGGGCCGCGCGCTGCCGCTTTCGGAAATCGAAGTCCTGCTGAAGGCGAATCCGGACGCGCCTGTGATCATCGATGAAGCGTATGTCGATTTCGGCGCGGAATCGGCCGTGAATCTGATCGACGCGTATCCGAACCTGCTCGTCGTGCAGACGACTTCGAAAGCGCGCTCGCTGGCCGGCATGCGCGTCGGCTTCGCATTCGGCGATCCGGCGCTGATCGAAGCGCTCACGCGCGTGAAGGACAGCTTCAACTCGTATCCGCTCGATCGCCTCGCGCAGGTCGCGGCGCTCGCATCGTACGAGGATCAGGCGTGGTTCGAAGAAGGCTGCGCGAAGGTCGTCGCGAGCCGCGAGAAACTGAGTGCGCAACTGCAGACGCTCGGCTTCGACGTGGTGCCGTCCGCCGCCAACTTCGTGTTCGCGAAGCATCCGGCACACGATGCCGCGGCGCTCGCCGCCGCGCTCAAGGCGAAAGAGATTTTCGTGCGTCACTTCAAGTTGCCGCGCATCGATCAGCATCTACGCATCTCGATCGGCACGCCCGCCGAATGCGATGCGCTCGTCGCCGCCCTGACCGGGCTGATCGGATAAAACGCGAAGGGCTTACTGGCCCTTCGCCGCCATCAGCGCGTGGTACTTGGTCATCAACTGCTCAGGCGTCTCGACGTGCGCCGGGTCGCGCGGAATGCATTCCACGGGGCACACCTGCTGGCACTGCGGCTCATCGAAATGGCCGACGCATTCCGTGCATTTGTTCGGGTCGATCACGTAGATGTCGGGACCCATCGAAATGGCGTCGTTCGGGCACTCGGGCTCGCAAACGTCGCAGTTGATGCACTCGTCGGTAATGATCAAAGACATGCTTCACTCTCTTGCGCCGGTTTCGAGTCCGGCATGACGCCCGCGCGCGACGTTCAATAACGACGAAGCGCACGGGCTTGGCGCTCAGGGCGCCGCGGGGTCCTTCTGCGACAGAATACCGACTTTGTCGATCAGCCGCTTTTCCACCGACGGGAACACGAACTTGCTCACGTCGCCGCCGAGCTGCGCAATCTCGCGCACGATGGTGCCGGAGATGAACTGATACTGGTCCGATGGCGTCATGAACATCGTCTCGACGTCGGGCAGCAGATAGCGATTCATCCCGGCCATCTGGAACTCGTACTCAAAATCGGACACGGCGCGCAGTCCGCGCACGATCACGCGCGCGTTGTTCTTGCGGACAAAATCCTTCAGTAGCCCGGTGAAACTGCTCACCTGCACGTTCGGATAATGCCCGAGCACGTCGTGCGCGATATCCAGCCGCTCCTGCAGCGAGAAAAACGGCTTCTTTGCCTGGCTGTGCGCGACGCCCACGACGAGCTGATCAAAAATGCTCGATGCGCGCCGGACGATGTCTTCATGCCCACGAGTGAGCGGGTCGAACGTACCCGGATACACGGCGACAACCATGAGCTTCTCCTCTTCTATTTACATTGGGCCGCGTGGCTGCGACGACCAACTCTCCCTCATTCCCCGCGAGATTGGCTGTACCAAAATCGGGAACGCGCATTATTCCTCATTTTCGCGACGCAGCAAATGATAGCGGACCGCGCCCGCCTTGCCTTCACGCACGACTGCCCAGCCGGCGAGCGCATCGATGCCTGTCAGGTCCAGCGCATCGCCGCATTCGACGTAAATCGCCCCGTCGGGCGTGACGAGCGGCGCCGCCAGTTCCAGCGCGCGCAGAAGCAACGCCTGATCGCCGAACGGTGGGTCGAGAAAGATCACGTCGAACGAGTCGCGCGCGAGGCTCGCGACGAGCCTCAGCGCATCCGCTTCCGCAACCTCGATGTTGCGCGCGCCGAGCTTCGTCTGATTCGCCCTGATCTGCGCCGCTGCCTTCCCGCTTCTTTCGACCATCACCACACGCGCCGCGCCGCGCGACGCCGCCTCGAAACCGAGCGCGCCGCTGCCCGCGAACATGTCGAGACAACGCTGACCGCTCAGATCCTGTCCGAGCCAGTTGAAGAGCGTCTCGCGCACGCGATCCGGCGTGGGCCTGAGTCCATCGAGATCGAGCACGGGCAGCGGCGTGCGTTTCCACTCTCCGCCGATGATGCGGATCGTGTGCGGTTTGCCTCCGCGCGATGGCGTATGGCTCGGCAAGGTGGATCGGGTAGCGGACGTGCGGGGCATAAACAGATTGTTGGAGTGGAGCGCGCCGGGCATTTTTGCCTGAAGATCAGCCGGCCCGGGCAATGAAGGCAACGTTACCACACGCGCACGCCATGCCGGGCGCCGCACGGGCGCGGACGGCGGCGCCTGATAAAATATGCGGCTACTATCCCATCGCGCGGGCCTCGCGCGGAGCGACTCGAACGCGCGCAAGAGGCCATCGGTTCACGCGCGCATCATCGTCAAAATCCATGTTCAGCTTCTTCAAGAAATTTAAAAAGCCGGCTGACGCGCCGCCCGACGCTCCTCAGGACGAATCCGTCGAGGCGGCCGAGGACGAAGAAATCTCCGACGCCGAGCTCGAACGGCAGGCGCTTGGCGTCGAAGCGCCATCGGAAGAAGTGCAGCCCGAAGCGCCCCCGAAACCCGCTGCTCCCGTTGTGCACACACCGCCCGTCGAGCCTCGGACGGAAGAATCGAAGGAATACTGGCAAGGCCGCACCCAGTCGCAATGGGCGCGCGGTCCGGAAACGGATCAGGCGAACGAGGAAATCGTGCCGCCGCCCGAGGCCGATCCGGCCGCGAAAAAATCGTGGATCTCGCGTCTGCGTCACGGTCTCTCCAAGACGAGCTCCAATCTGACCGGGATTTTCGTCAGCGCGAAGATCGACGAAGACCTGTACGAAGAACTCGAAACCGCGCTGCTGATGTCCGATGCCGGCGTCGATGCAACCGAGTTTCTGCTCGAATCGCTGCGTGAGAAAGTGCGCGCGGAGCGTCTGACCGACGCGTCGCAAGTGAAGGCCGCGCTGCGCGAATTGCTCGTCGATCTGCTGCGTCCGCTCGAAAAATCGTTGATGCTCGGACGCGCGCAACCTCTCGTGATGATGATCGCGGGCGTGAATGGCGTCGGCAAGACGACCAGCATCGGGAAGCTCGCGAAGCATCTGCAGCGCTTCAACCAGTCCGTGTTGCTCGCCGCGGGCGATACGTTCCGCGCGGCCGCGCGCGAGCAACTGACGGTCTGGGGCGAGCGCAACAACGTGATGGTGATCGCGCAGGAAAGCGGCGACGCCGCCGCCGTGATCTACGACGCCGTCGGTGCGGCGCGTGCGCGCAAGATCGACGTGATGATGGCCGACACCGCCGGCCGTCTGCCGACGCAACTGCATCTGATGGAAGAACTGCGCAAGGTGCGCCGCGTGATCGCCAAAGCGATGCCCGACGCGCCGCACGAAGTCCTGCTCGTGATCGACGCGAACACGGGCCAGAATGCGCTCGCGCAGGTCAAGGCGTTCGACGATGCTTTGGGTCTGACCGGCCTCGTCGTGACGAAGCTCGATGGCACCGCGAAAGGCGGCATTCTCGCCGCGATCGCGCGTCAGCGGCCGGTTCCGGTGTACTTCATCGGCGTGGGCGAGAAGGTCGAGGATTTGCAGCCGTTCAGCGCCGAAGAGTTCGCGGACGCGCTGCTCGGCTGAACCTGAAAAGGGCGCCCAGTTGGGCGCCCTTTTTCATCGCGCGAGTATCAGCGAGGCCGCGATCCACCACATCACGCAGCCGACGATCACATCGAGCACGCGCCACGATACGTCCTTCTCGAACCACGGTTCCAGCAGACGCGCCCCATAGCCGAGCGCCGTGAACCAGATGACCGACGCGCACATCGCGCCCGCCGCGAACCACGCATTGCCCGGCCAGCCGCGCTGCGCGCCGATGCCGCCGAGCAACACCACCGTATCGAGATAGACATGCGGATTGAGCAGCGACAGCGCGAGCACGGTGGACGCCGCGCCGATCGCCGTCTGCGAATCGTCGTCCGATGCGTTCAGATGCCCCGGCCCGCGCCACGCCGCGAGAAACGCGCGCACGCCATACAGAAACACGAAGATCGCGCCTGCCCAGCGAATCACGTCGAGCAGAACAGGCGCACGCGCGATGAGCGCGCCCATTCCGCCGACGCCGAGCGCGATCAACAGCACGTCGATGAACGCGCAGATCGACACGACGATGCCCACGTGACGGCGCTTCAACCCCTGCCGCAACACGAACGCATTCTGCGCCCCGATCGCGACGATCAGGCTCGCTCCCAGACCCGCACCCGACAGATAACCCGACAGCGCTCCGGCAGAATCCGCCGCCGTCATTCGGCGTCCGGCTGCTGCGCCGGAGCGGCCCGTGCGAAGGCGTCGATCGTGCAGGCGTGATCGGCGATGCGCGCGATCGTCGGATAGGGACTCACGTCGATGCCGAAGCGCCGCGCGTTGAATACCTGCGGCACGATGCACAAATCGGCGACGGTCGGCGTGTCGCCGAAAGTCAGCGCGCCGACGCGTTTGTCCGCGGCGAGCCGCTTTTCGAGCGACTCGAAGCCGATTTCGACCCAGTGCCGGTACCACGCGTCCTTCGCTTCGTCCGGCACCTTGACCTGATGCTTCAGGTACTTCAGCACGCGCAGGTTGTCGAGCGGATGGATTTCACATGCGACCTGCATCGCGACGGAACGCACGAACGCGCGATCGGACGGGCTTTTCGGCAGAAGCGCGGGCTCGGGATGCGTTTCCTCGAGATATTCGATGATCGCGAGGGACTGCGTGAGCACGTCGTCGCCATCGACGAGAGCCGGCACGATGCCGTCCGGATTCACCGCGCGATATTCGGGCTTGAGCTGCTGCCCGCCATCGCGCAGCAAATGCACGCCGACGTAATCGTAATCGAGCCCCTTCAGATTCAGCGCGATGCGCACGCGATACGCCGCCGAGCTGCGGAAATAGCTGTAAAGCTTCATACGACGCGCACCGAAAATTCACCGATACCGTCGACGCCGCCCTTCAGCAGATCGCCCTTCACGACCGCGCCGACGCCCTCGGGCGTGCCGGTGAAAATGAGATCGCCGGGAAAGAGCTCGAAGAGCGTCGACAGATACGCGACGGTTTCACCTACCGACCAGATCAGTTGCGAGATGTCCGAACGCTGCTTTTCCTCGCCATTGACGGTCAGCCAGATCGCGCTCTTTTCCAGATGCCCGACCTTCGACACCGGATGAATCGGGCCGATCGGCGCCGAGCGGTCGAAGCCTTTCGCCGTGTCCCACGGACGGCCGAGCTTCTTCGCTTCGGCTTGCAGATCGCGGCGCGTCATGTCGAGGCCGAGCGCGTAGCCGTAGATGTAGTCGAGCCCTTTATCGGCGGGAATGTCCTTGCCCTGCTTGCCGATCGCGGCCACGAGCTCCATTTCGAAATGCAGATTCTTCGTCTGCGACGGATACGGGAATTCGCCCGTCGAACCGGGCGCGACGTACAGCACGGCATCCGCGGGCTTGCTGAAGAAAAACGGCGGCTCGCGATCCGGATCGTGGCCCATTTCGCGCGCGTGGGCTTCGTAGTTGCGGCCGACGCAGTAGATGCGGCGCACCGGAAACTGCTCATTCGAACCATCGACGGGCACCGCTGCGGCCGGCGCCGGAGGAAACACATAACTCATCCCGCTCTCCTGTTGCTGTTTTGATGTGCAGATTCATGGACGAATGCGCCAGCGCGAACGGCCGGCGAGAAAAGGGAGTGTAACGTGCGCGCGCAAATCGTGGCGAAGCTTGTCGGGCGCGGCTTTGCGAGCTTTCGGCGAGCCATCGCCGGGTCGGCGGGCGCGGCGTTATTCGTAAGCATCGGAGGAAATACGGGCGAAACGCTCGCTCGGTGCAGCTTGCCAGCGCTCGTCAAATACGGTACTCAATAAGCTTCCTGCACCTTAAAACGCGCGACGGCATCGCTCACAGTACGGAATTGAGCACCCGATCCGCCACAACTATCCGATGACCGACTCCGCTCCCCCCACTTTCGCCTGCGCGCGCTATATCAAGGAAATCGGCCGCGGGCCGAACGGCGCGCGCGCCCTCTCGCACGAGGACACCTACGCGCTCTACGAAGCGATCCTCGAAGATCGCGTCTCCGAACTCGAACTGGGCGCGGTGCTGCTCGCCTATCGCGTCAAGGGCGAAACCGCCGCCGAGCTCGCCGCCATGCTTTCCGCCGCGCATCGCTCGTTCGAGCCGCTGCATGTTCAGGATGGCCGCGAGCACGCGCGCCCCGTGTCGATTCCGAGCTACAACGGCGCGCGCAAGACGCCGAATCTCGTGCCGCTCCTATCGCTTTTGCTCGCGCGCGAAGGCGTGCCGGTGCTGGTGCACGGCGTCACCGACGATCCTGGCCGCGTGACGAGCGCCGCGATTTTCGCAGAGCTCGGTATCGCGCACGCGGCTTCGCACGATGAAATCGAAGACAGCCTCGCATCGCGCCGACTCGCATTCGCGCCGATCGCCGTGCTCGCGCCGAAGCTCGCCCGGCTCCTGGCGCTCAGACGCCGCATGGGCGTGCGCAATTCGACGCACACGCTCGTGAAGATCCTTCAGCCGTTCGCCGATCCGGGCCTGAGGCTCGTCAACTACACGCATCCGGAGTATCGCGAGAGTCTCACAGGACTTTTCACCGAGCATCCCGATGCGGCGGCGGGTGGCGCACTGCTCGCGCGCGGCACCGAAGGCGAAGCCGTCGCGGACACGCGCCGCCAGGTGCAGGTCGACTGGTTCCACGACGGCCACGTCGATACGCTGATCTCGCCCGAGCACTCGCAGCCGCACGCGCCTCCCATCGAACTGCCCGAGACGCTCGACGCCGCAACCACCGCGCGATGGATCGAATGCGTGCTGCGCGGCGACGTGCCAGTGCCGCCCGCGGTCGTGCGGCAGGTCGAAGTGATCGTCGATGTGGTGCGCAAACCTGTCGTCGATCAGGCAAATCCCATTTGACACGGTATTCAACGCTGGTTTAAAGTCGATCGCATGAGCTTCACCCAGCCTTCCTCCCTCCGAATTATCCCGGGCCGCCTAGCGCGGCCCCTATCGCTACGTCTAGCGTAAGTCGCCAGACGTAGCGCCGCGCGTCGCAAGGCGCCCGGTCCTGCCAGCAGTCTCTGTAGTTCCTTTTCTTACCACCTGTAGTCGTCAGCTTTTCGTTCGCGCATCCCGCGAAACGGAAACGCGAGGGTCAAATGCACGTTGCTCCGCGAACGTTCACGTTGGTCACAGGCGTCACCATCGCTGGTGATTCCACGACACGCGCGCGCCGCACCGCCTCATGTGCATCCCGCCACGCCCGGCCAGCCGCCGGACACGGCCTCTCTCGCAGGCGCTACGCAAACCGTCCGAAGAGAGATCGACGATCATGATGCCGAACCCCGCCGAGAAATACCGCCCGTTTCCGCAAGTCCGTCTGAATGGCCGCCGCTGGCCGACCCGCACGATCGAGAAGGCGCCGATCTGGATGAGCACCGATCTGCGCGACGGCAACCAGTCGCTCATCGAGCCGATGAGCATCGCCGCGAAGCTCGAGTTCTTCGAGATGCTGGTGAAAATCGGGTTCAAGGAAATTGAGGTGGGATTCCCGTCGGCATCGCAGACCGATTTCGACTTTGTGCGCAAGTTGATCGACGAGAAGCGCATCCCGGACGACGTGACCATCGAAGTGCTCGTGCAGTCGCGCCGCGAACTGATCGAGCGCACGTTCGAAGCGGTCGCGGGCGCGAGCAAGGTGATCGTGCACCTCTATAACGCGATCGCGCCGTCGTTCCGCAAGATCGTGTTCAATCAGTCGAAGGAAGAAGTGAAGGCGCTCGCCGTCGAAGGCACGCGCCTCATCAAGGAATGCGCGGCGGCTCGGCCTGAAACGCACTGGACCTATCAGTACTCGCCCGAGACTTTCAGCATGACAGAGCTCTCGTTCGCGCGGGAAGTCTGCGACGCCGTCGCGCAAATGTGGCGTCCGACGCCCGATCACAAGATGATCGTGAACCTGCCCGCGACGGTCGAAGCCGCGATGCCCAACGTGTTCGCCGATCAGGTCGAGTGGATGGACCGCAACATGGGCTATCGCGACAGCATCGTGCTCTCGGTGCATCCGCATAACGATCGCGGGACGGCGGTGGCTGCGGCGGAAATGGCGGTGCTCGCGGGCGCGGACCGCATCGAAGGCTGTCTCTTCGGCAATGGCGAGCGCACCGGCAATGTCGATCTCGTCACGCTCGCGATGAATCTCTATACGCAAGGCATCGATCCGGGACTCGATTTCTCCGATATCGACGCCGTGCGCCGCGTCGTCGAGCGCTGCAACCAGATTCCGGTGCACCCGCGTCACCCGTATGCTGGCGACCTCGTGTTCACCGCGTTTTCGGGTTCGCATCAGGACGCGATCCGCAAGGGCTTCGCGCAGCGCGTGCCGGGCACGGTGTGGGAAGTGCCCTATTTGCCGATCGATCCCGCCGATCTCGGCCGCAGCTATGATGCCGTGATCCGCGTGAACAGCCAGTCCG
Source organism: Caballeronia sp. S22 (assembly GCF_964261745.1). Taxonomy (NCBI): domain Bacteria; kingdom Pseudomonadati; phylum Pseudomonadota; class Betaproteobacteria; order Burkholderiales; family Burkholderiaceae; genus Caballeronia; species Caballeronia sp. S22. The sequence continues at coordinate 3,047,381 of NZ_OZ180035.1, forward strand.
GCAAGGGCGGCTCCACTTTCCTGCTGGAACGCGGCTTAGGCTTCACGCCGCCGCGGCGCGTGCAGATCGAGTTCAGCCACGCCGTGCAACGGGTTACCGATGCATCCGGCGCGGAAATCGGCGGCGACGCAATCTGCGAACTCTTCAAGCGCGAGTATTTCGACGCGGGCGGGCCGGTTTCGCGCGTCGACGTATCGACGCTGTCGGTATTCGGCAAGCGCGTCGCGGTGACGCCGCCAGCCGGCACGACGAGCGGCGACGCTTACGCGCAGACGGTCGCCGCGGCGCTCGGCGTGGACGCAAACGTGAACTGGTTCGAAACAGCCGTGACGGCGGGCGGCGATACGGCGGCGTTCGTCGGCTGCCGCGTCGGCGACGGCCAGACGCGCTTCGGCGTCGCGGTGCATGCAAATCCGGCGCTCGCTGTCGCCGATGCGGTCGTGAGCGCGGTGAACCGTTCCGGGCGCGTCGTGGACAACGTGCGGCAGGACGAAGCCGTCGAAGCCTGACGAACGGCGCGCGTGGCTATTCGAGCGCCACGCGCGTCGCCTGCAGCGCGAGCAGCTGCCATTGACCCTCGGTCTGCACGTGAACGGCGGTATAGGCGATCGGAAACAGCAGCGCGCCGTTCTTCGATTCCATCTCGATCAGCGCGCGGCCCGACACGAGGCACGTGTCGCGGCCGGCGGGCAGCACGTCCTGCGACTGGATCTCGATCTGACGATAGCGGCGGCGGCCTGCGGTGATCGCGTCGATGAACTGGCGCTTCGTCTCCCGCTTGCCGTTCGTGTGGACGTAGCTGACGTTTTCGGCCAGCAGCGCGTCCAGCGCCGGGCCGTCGCCCTCGACCATCGCACGGAAACGGTCACGCTCGAGGCCGCGGATCGCCTCAATGGTTTTTGCCGGCATCTGTCGAGTCCTCTTGCGTCGAGGAACCGATGCGCCGGTGCCTCGTCAGAAGTTGTATTGCAGATATAGCTGGCTGAAATTTATACCAGGATTCGGCTCTTTGATACCGCCGTTCGACAGATGCTGGAAACGAAAGCCCGCCTGATAGTTCTGCTGCGCGCCGAAGATCATGCCGACGCCCACCATGTCCGCGAACTGGAACGCCGACCCCACCGAGAAATTCTCCGTGATGCGCGTATGCGAAAGCAGCCGCACGCCGACGCCCGCCTCAATGAACGGCCGGAAGTAGCCGGAGCTCTTCACGAAGCGCACCACCGGCGTAATGCCGACCTCCCAGATGTTCGGGTGGACGGCGTTATCCTCGGTCGTGTGCCAGTAGGACACGTGCCCTTCGCCGATGAGCGTGAAGTGGAATCCGCCGATCTCCCACCAGTTGAGGCCCGGATCCCAGGCCACGCCGAGATCGGCTTTCTTGATGTCGCGGTCGGCGACGCCGCCGGCGATCTGAAGGCCGAATCGATCGGCGTGAGCTGCCGCCGACGCAAGGCCGAATGCGGCAAGAACCGCCACGCGAGAAAGCGGACGTTGCCACGAACTCTTGTTTTTATGCATGAGCACCCCAATTACTCCGATGACGGGCGTGTTTCATTAAGAGCGTTGTCTCGCGATTCTAGAGACGTTTTTCAGAATTTGCAGGAATCGCAACCACCGTCTCCGTTTGTTGAATTTTCTTTCGCCGCAGCGCACAAAAGCGGTAACGGATTCGAAAGCAGCTTTATCACCGGTACTTTCTTCCGCTTATCATGCAACGGTCTGTCCTATTGACCTTGCTAATTCGATAGTTTTTGTGGGAACTCCCACATTCCCCTCCGCTCTAACACTTAGCACTCGATGAACCGGAGTGCTAATATCGTGTCTGACTGTCGCTGTTGTTAAGCGGCGAGTGAATTGTTGATAAGGAGCTTATGAGCGTGACCAATGCGATGACCCTTCCGAATGTCGTGAACTCGGCACCTGCCAAGGCATCTTCGGCAGGCGCGCTGACGTACGCACAGTCGTCGATGCTGACCGGCCAGATCGGCAACATCGATTCCTACATACAAGCAGTGAACCGTATTCCGATGCTCTCGCAGGCGGAGGAACGTCAGTACGCCACCGAGTTTCGCGAGCAGGGCAACCTGAACGCCGCGCGCCAGCTCGTGCTTTCGCACTTGCGGCTCGTCGTGTCGATCGCCCGTAACTATCTCGGTTACGGCCTGCCGCACGCGGACCTGATCCAGGAAGGCAACATCGGTCTGATGAAGGCCGTGAAGCGCTTCGACCCCGAGCAAAACGTGCGCCTGGTTTCGTACGCCATGCACTGGATCAAGGCCGAGATCCACGAGTACATCCTGCGCAACTGGCGCATGGTGAAGGTCGCGACGACCAAGGCGCAGCGCAAGCTGTTCTTCAACCTGCGCAGTCACAAGACCAGCCACTCGGCGTTTACGCCGGACGAGATCGAAGGTCTCGCGAGCGAGCTGAATGTGAAGCGCGAGGAAGTCGCGGAAATGGAAACCCGTTTGTCGGGCGGCGATATCGCGCTCGAAGGCCAGGTCGATGACGGCGAGGAAGCGTTCGCGCCCATCGCCTATCTGGCGGACTCGCACAACGAGCCGACGAACGTGATTGCCGCGCGCCAGTTCGACAAGCTGCAGAGCGACGGCCTTGCCGAAGCGCTCGAATCGCTGGATGAGCGCAGCCGCCGCATCATCAAGGCGCGTTGGCTCGACGTGCAGGACGACGGATCGGGCGGCAAGACGCTGCATGAACTGGCCGACGAGTTCGGTGTATCGGCGGAACGCATTCGCCAGATCGAGGCGAGCGCAATGAAGAAGATGCGCTCGGCGCTGCACGAGTTCGCGTAACGCCTGACTGTGCCGTAGCAAAACTTGCGAAGCCCGCTGTCGATAAGACAGCGGGCTTTTTCTTTTGCCCTGCGCTGGAAAAGCAAACGGCACCCGAAGGTGCCGTTTGCTTTCAACCATCGATTACCGCATCAGGCCGGCATCGGCGCTGCGCCGCCGCCACTGCCCGACAGGCGCGCGGACAGTTGCGTCGCATAACGTTGCGCCGCCGCGCCCACGACGATGTGGAACGTATCGGCCGAGACCCACGCGACATCCAGCGACGACAAACGCTGACGATCCACCGACGACGGATCGCGCACGACCACGCGCAGGCGCGTCTGCGCAACCGCGTCGAGCGATGCGACATTGGTCGCGCCGCCGAACACCGCGAGCCAGCGGAACGGGTCCGGATCGAGCGGGCCGGGCGTCTGATCGACGCTCGTCGCCGCTGCCGCTGGTTGCGCCGGCGTCGATGAAGCGGGCGTCGCGCCGCGCGTCGACGAATGCTCGAGTTCGCTGCGGATTTCATCGGCGATCAGGTCCGCTTCCGGTCCGATGATCACCTGCACGTTGGTCGCGCCGCGCTTGAGCACGCCACGCGCGCCGACGGTCTTCAACTGCGGTTCCGACACCTTCTCCGTATCCACCACCGACAGACGCAGACGCGTCGTGCAGGCATCGACGAGCGTCAGGTTGGACGCGCCGCCGAGCGCCGCGATGTACCTTGCGGCGCGCGTGTTCGATGCCGCCACCGCCGCGCCAGGAACCGGCGGAATCAGGCCGCCGGCGACCGTGGTATCGACATCGGTTTGCGCATCGGTCGTGGCCGGCTCGCGGCCCGGCGTCGCCATGTTGAACTTGCGGATGAAGAAGCGGAACAGACCGTAGTAGATGACGAAGTACACGACACCGATCACGAGCGCCAGCCAGCCGCGCTGCGACAGACCGTAGTTCAGCACATAGTCGATCGCGCCCGCCGAGAACGTGAAGCCCAGATGGATGCCGAGCGCCGAGCAGATCGCGAGCGACAGGCCCGTCAGCACCGCGTGGATCGCGTAGAGAACCGGCGCGAGGAACATGAAGCTGTACTCGATCGGCTCGGTCACGCCCGTCAGGAACGCGGTCAGCGCCATCGAGAACAGCAGGCCGCCGACGACCGCGCGGCGGTCCTTCGGCGCTTCATGGAACATCGCGAGACACGCGGCCGGAAGGCCGAACATCATGATCGGGAAGAAGCCAGTCATGAAGCCGCCCGCGGTCGGATCGCCCGCGAAGAAGCGATGCAGGTCGCCGTGCACCACCGCGCCGCCGCCGGGCGGTGTGAACGAGCCGAACACGAACCACGCGAGCGAGTTGATGATGTGGTGAAGGCCCGTCACGAGCAGAATCCGGTTCAGCACGCCGAACACGAAGGTGCCGAGCGCGCCGGCCGTCGTCAGCCAGTTGCCCGCCGTGTCGATGGCCGCCTGCACCGGCTGCCATATGTAGCCCAGCACGATGCCGAGTATCAGACACGCGACGCCTGTGACGATCGGCACGAAGCGCTTGCCGCCGAAGAACGCCAGATACTCGGGCAGCTTGATGTCCTTGTACCGGTTGTACATGTAACCCGCCACCATACCGGCGATGATCCCCGACAGCACGCCCATGTTGAGCTTGTCGTTAATGTCCTTCATCACGGCCACTTCGATGAGATAGCCGATCGCGCCGGCGAGACCCGCCGTGCCGTTGTTGTCCTTCGCGAAGCCCACCGCCACGCCGATCGCGAACAGCAGCGGCAGATTGGTGAAGATCGCATCGCCGGCGTCGGCGATCATCTTGATGTTGAAGACGTCGGGCTGGCCGAGACGCAGAAGCAGGCCGGCCACCGGTAATACGGCGATTGGCAGCATCAGCGCGCGACCTAGTCGCTGCATCTTTGCAAACGGGTTGGCGTCCATCGGGTTCTCCAAAAATATAGGTCTTGTCGTTACTGCTTCGGGGATTGCTGAAAAGACATCCGCGAACTAGTCCTGCGGCCAGATTTCGCGGCTTGCCGCTCTTACTGCCTGCGCCGATTCGAGCGCGAGGCAGTCCTCGGCGCGCTGACGGCACAGTTGGTAATCGAGATTGCGCACGCGCGCCTTGATGCCGGGCACGGAGCCCGGATCGACCGACAATTCGGTCACGCCGAGACCGACGAGCAAAGGCGCCGCGACCGGATCGCCGCCGAGCGCGCCGCACACGCCGACCCATTTGCCGTGCTTTTCCGCGCCCTGCACCGCCGCCTTGATGAGGCGCAGCACGGCGGGATGCAGGCCGTCGGACTGCGCGGCGAGATCGGGCTGGCAACGGTCCATCGCGAGCGTGTACTGCGTGAGATCGTTGGTGCCGATCGAGAGGAAATCGGCGTACTTCGCGAGTTGATCCGCGAGCAGCGCCGCCGACGGCACTTCGATCATCACGCCCACTTCGACCGGCTCGGTGCGGCCGGCTTCGCGCGCCAGTTCGTCGATGCGCGCACGCAGGCGCTGCAGCTCGCCTGCATCCGTCACCATCGGCAGAAGGATGCGCACCGTGCCCAGCGGCTTGACGGCGAGCAGGCCGCGCAACTGGTCGTCGAGCAGATCGGGGCGCACTTGCGCGAGGCGGATGCCGCGCAGACCGAGCGCCGGGTTTTCTTCGGGCGGCAGCGTCAGATAGTCGACTTCCTTGTCCGCGCCGACATCGAGCGTGCGGATGATCGCGGTGCGACCCTGCAGCGCGTCGACGATGCCCTGATAGCTTTCCGCGTGCTCCGCGACCGTCGGCGCCGACTGGCGATGGATGAACAGCAGTTCGGTGCGCAACAGGCCGACCGCATCCGCGCCGTTTTCGACGGCGGCCTTCGCGTCGTCGAGCGTCGCGATATTCGCGGCGACTTCAATATGCCGGCCATCCTTCGTCGATGCGGTTTGCTGCGAGAGCTTGCGATTCGCCTCGCGCACGCCCGCGAGACGTTCGCGTTCGTTGCGCGCGCGTTCGACGTCGAGCGCGGTCGGCGCATGCTCGACGCGTCCCGCCGATGCATCCACGACCACTTGCGTGCCTTCGGGAATCGCGTGCAGCGCATCGCCGATGGCGACGAGCGCCGGAATGCCGATCTGCCGCGCGATGATCGCCGCGTGCGAGGTTGCGCCGCCGCGCGCCATCACGAGCGCGGTGACGCGCGTGCGGTCGATCGAGGACAGATCGGACGGCGTGAATTCCGTGGCCGCGAGCACGGTCTCTTCGGGCAGCTCGCGCGCCGCCGTGTTGCTCAGACCGAGCGCGCGCAGCACGCGCTTTTCGATATCCCGCAGATCGGCGGCGCGCTCGGCGAGCAGGTCGTCCTGCACGTTCGAAAGCAGCGCGATCTGCGCGCGGATCGCCTCGCGCCACGCAAAGCCCGCGCTCTTGCCGAGACTGATCAGATCGCGCGCGGCATCGAGGAGTGTCGGATCTTCGAGCAGCACGCGATGCACCGCGAAAATGCCCGCTTCGCCGACGGCCCCACGCTGCGACGCCGTGCGCACGGTTTCGCCGAGTTCGGCATCGACCTGAGCGATGGCTTTGTCCAGCGCGCGGCTTTCCGTCGCCGATGAACCGCTCGGCTGTTCGGGCGGCACGATTTCCTGATCGTCCCAGCGCACGAGCTTGCCGACCGCGATGCCCGGCGCCGCGCATACGCCGGCGAGCGTATTGGGCGGCAGCGGCTCGCCCGATCCGGCCGGCTTCGCGACCGGCGCGGGCGACTTCGCGCGCGCGGGCGTCTCTTCGACTTCGCCCAGCGCCGCGCGCAGCAATTCGGCGGCGACGGCTTCGATCGCCTGTTGCGCCTGCCCGCCGATAGCCACCAGTTCGATGGTCGCGCCCTCGCCCGCACCGAGCCCGAGCAGCCCGACCACGCTTTCCACGGGCGCCTTTCTGCCTTCGTAGCGCACTTCGACCTTCGCGTCGAAACCGCGCGCCGCTTCGCGCGCCCGCGCCGCCGGACGCGCGTGCAGACCGCCCGCGTGCGCCAGCGTCAGGGTGCGGCGTGCTTCTTCCAGCACGTTGACGCCCGTGCGCGCGGTCTCGGCTTTCTCGCCTTGTTTCGCGCGCAACACCAGCATGCGCGAGCCGGCCTTGAGCACGCCGCGGCCGGCGCGATCGATGACGTCGAAGGCATCGCCGTTCGCGACCGCGATCACCGAGACGAGGCTCGGCGCGTGTTGCGCGACGAAGTCCGCATCGAACTCGATGAGCGGATCGCCCGCGCGCACCGTCGCGCCCTGCCCGACTTTCGGCGTGAAGCCCTTGCCGCTCAGCTCGACCGTATCGATGCCGATATGCACGAGAATCTCCGCGCCCTCCTTGGTGCGCAGCGTCACCGCGTGATGCGTGCGCGCGAGATGCGTGATCGTGCCGTCGCAGGGTGAGACGAGCACGTTATCGAGCGGATCGATGCCGATGCCGTCGCCGAACATGCCCTCGGCGAACACGGGGTCCGGCACATCGGCGAGCGGCACGACGGGACCGGTGAACGGCGAGAGCAGCACGACGTCGTTCGGGTTATCGATGGAATGGTTCAACAGTGACTCCTCGGCACGGCGCATCGGCTATCTCACTCAATGGGTTTCGGTGACCTTGTTCAGGTGGCGCGGCGCGTCGGGATTGCGCCCGCGCGCGGCGGCCAGACCCGCGGCCATTACATAGAACGAAAGGATCGCGGCGATCGGATCGAGCGCCGGGTGATCGGTCGCGACGAGCGGCAGTTCCGCTTCGGCGACATCCTCCGGCGCGGCGAGCAGCACGCGCGCGCCGCGAGCGCGCATATCGGCGGCAAGCTGGATGAGACCCGCCTGCTCCGGCCCGCGCGGCGCGAACACGAGCAGCGGATAGTCGCGGTCGATGATTTCCATCGGTCCGTGGCGCACTTCCGCGCTGGAGAACGCTTCGGCCTGGATGCCCGAGGTCTCCTTCAGCTTGAGCGCGGCTTCCTGCGCGATCGCGAGGCCGAGGCCACGGCCGATCACGATCATGCGATCGACGTTCGTAAGCTCGCCGACGGCGCGCGTCCAGTCGAGCTTGCCTGCGGCGCGCAGCGCGTCCGGCAGCGATTTCAGCGCGTTGAGCAATTCGACGTCGCGCTGAACGTGCGCGATGACGATGGCCGACAGCGACAGCATCGCGATATAGCTCTTGGTCGCGGCGACCGAAAGCTCGGGGCCCGCGAGCAGCGGCAGAAAATATTCGCACGCGCTTTCGAGCGGCGAACCGGTGACGTTGACCGCCGCGACGGTGAACGCGCCCGCGTCGCGCAGCGCCTGCATCGTGCCGACGAGATCGGGGCTCTTGCCCGATTGCGAGAACGCGACGGCGAGTTGTCCGGAGACACGCAGCGGCGCCTGCTGGAGCGTGGCGACCGACATCGGCAGCGACGCGACCGGCACGCCGATGCGACTCATCGTCAGGCTTGCGAAATAACTGGCGGCGTGGTCGGAACTGCCGCGCGCGACCGTCAGCGCGACATGGCGCGGCTGCTCGGCGAGCTTGACCGCGAGCTCTTCGATGCGCGAGGTATCGGCGAGCTGGGCCGCGACGACGTCGGCGGACTCCAGCGCCTCATTAAGCATATTCGACAATTGATTCTCCTTCGACATACGTGGCGGTCAGCGCGTGTTCCCGGTCGAGCACGACGAGATCGGCCCAGGCGCCGCGCGCGATGCGGCCGCGGTCTTCGAGTCCGAGATAGTCGGCGGGGAAACGCGACAGGCGATTCGAGACGTCCGCGAGCGGAATGCCCAGCGAGACGAGATTGCGCAGCGCCTGATCCATCGTCAGGGTGCTGCCGGCGAGCGTGCCGTCCGCGAGACGCACGCCGCCCATGCACTTGGTGACGTGCTGGCTGCCGAGACGATATTCGCCGTCGGGCATGCCGGCCGCCGACGTGCTGTCGGTCACGACATAGAGACGCGGGATCGCGCGCATCGCCGCGCGGATGGCGCCCGGATGCACGTGCAGCAAATCGGGGATGAGCTCGGCGTACTCGGCATGCGCGAGCGCCGCGCCGACCATGCCGGGATCGCGGTGATGCAGCGGCGACATCGCGTTGAACAGATGCGTGAAGCCGCGCGCGCCGTGCTTGAGCGCGTTGACGGCGTCGTCGTAGGTGCCGAGCGAATGGCCGAGCTGCACGCGCACGCCGCGCGCGGCCATTTCGGAAATGATGTCGAGATGGCCCGAGATTTCCGGCGCGATCGTGACGACGCGGATCGGCGCGAGCTCGAGATATTTGAGCACTTCGTCGCGCACCGCGACGGCGGCGGCGTCCGGCTGCGCGCCGAGCTTGCCCGGATTGATGTACGGGCCTTCCAGATGCACGCCCAGCATGCGCGCGCCGCCCGCTGCGCGATGTTTCGCCTGTTCGCCGAGCCCCGCGACGACTTCCATGAGTTCGTCGCGCGGCGCGGTCATCGTGGTGGCGAGCAGGCTCGTCGTGCCGTGCTGCGCGTGCTGGCGCGCGACGGTGTCCGCCGCATCGCCGCCTTCCATGATGTCGCGCCCGCCGCCGCCGTGCACGTGCAGATCGATGAAGCCGGGCAGGATGTATGGCGCGTCGTTGGCGAGCGGATCGGCGATATGGCCTTCGAGCGCCGTCACGCGGCCGTTCTCGAAGCGGACCGAGCCGTGGATCCAGCCGTCGGTCGTGAGTATGTTTCCTTTCAGCATGAAGTTCTCTGGAAGTACGCGATGCATGAATGAGGTTCAGTGCCGTCCGCGCCATGCTGCGAGCAGGCTTTCGTCGCGAAAGAAGCGAACGGCTTCCTTGGGTCCTCTCGTTCTCTTGTTTGCTCTCTCGAAGCGTTTCGGGTCATGCGCGTCTGTGCCGACGCTTATCGATGCAGTTCCGCGACGAAGTCGTAGTAGTCGTCGCGACAGTAGGTATCCGTCAATTCGATCGCGCGCTGATCCGCGCAATAGCCGATGCGCGTAATCACGAGCAACGCGGCGCGCGGCGCGACGCCCATCAGCCGCGCGATGTCCGCGCCGGCATTCACCGCGCGGAAATGCTGCAATGCGCGCACCACCGACAAATTGCGCCCTTCCAGATACCGATACAGCGACGCGCCGATCGCGAGCGGGTCCGGCACCACGGCGACGGGCAAGGTCGAATGCTCGACCGCCATCACGATGCCGTCCGCGCGCCGCAGCCGCCTGAGGCTCGCAACGGCCGCGCCCGGCGACAGACCCAAACGCACGGTTTCGTCACGATTCGCTGCGCGCAGTCCGCGATCGAGCCAGATCGAGTCCGGCGTGAAGCCGCGCTGTTCCATCTTTCTGGTGAAACCGGTGAGCCGGGAAAGCGGATCTTCGACGCGCGGCGTGATGAAACTGCCCGCCCCGCGCACGCGCCGGATCAGACCTTGCTCGACGAGCAGCGCGATGGCCTTTCTCGCCGTGATGCGCGAGACACCGACACCTTCGGACAATGTGCGCTCCGAAGGCAGCGCCTCGCCGGCCGCCCAGTTTCCAGCGTGGATTGCCTTGGCGAGACGAGAAGCCAACTGTAGATAAAGCGGCGTATCGCTCTGCGCGTCCGGCGTCAAATCATCCCAGCGATGCTCCATCGAGCGCTCTCACGTGCTGAAGTGGAGCCCATTATATAACCAACATAATACCAGTCAACGCTAAAGCCCCGCCTCAGGACGACCGCATAAATCGCATATAAATCAATGAGTTAAAATTGTTTAGCCCGTCAGATGGAAACACTTCTTCCATCGGGACTTACCCCTACAGGCAGTCCAATTGCTCAACTGGTCCCTTATTGTCAAATGACTTGCTTTTCGGGCATTTTCGTATTCGCACGGTCGTTCTTTCTTTGGCACAATGCTCGTATTAGTTCGGATTCACAACTAATTCCAACAATATTGATGAGAGACTGACGCGATGGGCAGTATTGATCCGAGCCGTGCCGTTGACGCCGTGCGCCGCTTCAACCGCTTTTATGCGCGCCATACCGGCGCCCTCCACGAACGGCTGCATAAAAGCAGCTTTTCCCTGACCGAAGTACGAATCCTGCATGAACTGGCGCAAGCGCGAGCCACCACGGCCGCCGACTTGTCGCGCAACCTCGGGCTGGATACGGGCTATCTGAGCAGGCTGATCAACAACTTCCAGAAGCTCGGCCTCGTGGTCCGACGAAAGAACGAACTCGATGGCCGCGCGCACTTGTTGCGCATCACGCCCGAGGCGAAAGCCAGGGTCGATGAGATCGACCTGCATGTGTCGGCGGAAACGGCCACGCTGCTCAAGCGGCTGACCACCGCCGAGATCGATCAGCTATGCAATGCGATGGCGGACGTCGAGCGGCTGCTTTCGCCTGCATGCGTCGAGGGAGAAACCCGGCTGCGCGTGCCGCGCGCCGGAGACTTCGGCTGGATGATCGAGCGTCAGGCTCACCTCTATTCGGGTGATCGGCCAAAGCTTTTCAGCGAGGCGCGCGCGGCGAAGACGGTGGCGCGCTTTCTCTCCGAGATGCAGGTGAGCACGCCGCGCATCGCCTGCTGGGTGGCCGAACAAGGCAACGCCATGCGCGTGGGTGCGGCTCTGCTTAGTGCGGAGTCCGAACGTCAGGCGCGCATCGAGTTATTGTTCGTCGAGCCGGGCGCGCGGCGGCGCGGGCTCGGCGAGCGGCTCGTCGCGGCATGCACGAACTTCGCGCACGGCGCTCGCTACGATCAGGTGATCTGCCGCCTGGATGAACCGCACGAAGAGCTTTGCGCGCTGTTCCTGCGGACGGGTTTCACGCCCGTGCAGGAAGGCGCTACGGGCATCGTGTGGCAACGGGAACTACAGCCGGTCTTCGTCGACTGAACTGGGCTGCACGAGTAAAAACGGCGTCCCGTGGGACGCCGTTGCAGATCCGTGCGCGATCGCGTTCAGAACGATGGCACGACCGAGCCTTTGAACTCGCTCTTGAGGAACTGGCGCACGTCGTCGGACTGATACGCCGCGACCAGCTTCTTCACCCACGGCTGGTCCTTGTCTTTCGCGCGCACCGCAATCAGGTTCGCGTACGGGCTATGCACATCTTCTAGCGCGATCGCATCCTTCGTCGGCTGCAGACCTGCCGCGAGCGCGAAGTTCGTGTTGATCGCGGCGGCATCGACGTCGGCGAGCGTGCGCGGCAGTTGCGCGGCATCGAGTTCCAAGAGCTTGATCTTCTTCGGATTCTCCGCCACGTCGAGCGCGGTCGCGTTGTTGCCGTTCGTGCCGGCGCCCGCCTTCAACTTGACGACACCTTGCGATTGCAAAAGCAGAAGCGCGCGATTCTCGTTCGACGGGTCATTCGGCACCGCGACCTTCGCGCCCTGCGGCAAGTCCTTCAGCGACTTCAGCTTCTTCGAATAGACGCCGAGCGGCGAGATATACGTCAGCCCCGCATTCACGATCTTGTAGCCACGCTGCTTGACCTGGCTGTCGAGATACGGCTGATGCTGAAAGCTGTTCGCATCGAGATCGCCGGCGTCGAGCGCTGCGTTCGGCTGAATGTAGTCGTTGAACTCGATCACCTTCACGTTGAGTCCTTCGCGCTTTGCGACCTTCTGCACGACTTGCCAGATCTGCGCGTCGGGGCCACTGATGGTGCCGACCTTGATCACCTTGTCATCTGCGTGAGCGGCGAGGCTCGTGAACAACGCGGCGGACGCCGCGACGGCGGTAATGGCTTTGAGCAAATTTCTGCGCTGCATGGTGTTCCTGTTTCGATGATGCGATCTTGCTGGGATTGCCTGATTCGCCCCGGCGAGCGATTCAAACCGGGTGACGGATGTTCGCACAGCATCGGTGCGACGTGAAATACAGAATGCTCATGTGAATATCACCGTCGGCGGTGGGCGGATAGAATCGCCACAAAGCACCACGAACTCTCGCGCTGGAGGCAAACATCATCATGTACGTGATCAATCTGCGATATACGGGCGCACTCGCCGAAATCGACGATGCCCTCGACGCGCATCGCGTTTATCTCGAACGCTATTTCGCGGCGGGCGTCTTCGTCGTCGCAGGGCCGAAGGTGCCGCGTGACGGCGGCATCATTCTGGCCTCGGGCATCGAACGCAATCGGCTCGATGCGATCATCGCGGAAGATCCATTCGCGCAGCAGGGACTCGCGCATTATGAGATCACCGAATTCAAGGCAACGCGGCTTGCGCCCGGCTTGAATCTGCCCGAACCATCTTCGGACGCTTGAAATGAAAAGTGGCCCGAACGGGCCACTTTCGCGATCAGTCGACCAACAGCTTCAGGTCGTGAACCCACGGCTCGACGCCCTGCCCGTCGCGCGCGAAGAGACGGAGCTTGCCGTCCTTGTCGAACACGTAGCTCGCGGCGGTGTGATCCATCGTGTAATCGTCGGGGGTCTTGCCCTGCGACTTCGCGTAGTACACGCGGAAGTCCTTCGCGATCTGTGCGAGTTGCGCATCGTTCGCCGGACGCAAACCGATATACGACGAGTTGAACGCCGCCACATACTGGCCGAGCAGATCGGGCGTGTCGCGCGCCGGATCGACGGTGACCATCAGCACCTGCACGTCCTTCGATTTGTCGCCGAGTTGCTGCATCGCTTGGGAAAGTTCGGCGAGCGTCGTCGGGCATACGTCCGGGCAATGCGTATAGCCGAAGAACAATACGACAGCCTTGCCTTTGAAATCGGCGAGCGTGCGCGTCTTGCCGTGCGTGTCGGGCAAGGAGAAATCGCTGCCGAATTGCTTGTTGCCGGTGATATCGAGGTTCTTGAAATCGGGCGCTTTCTCGCACGCCGAAAGCAGCGCCGCGAAAAAGACCAGCGCGAATAGACGACGAAGAACGACCATCATGCGCCGATCACCGTGCGCACGTAATGATCGACGAGCAACGCGCCGAACAGCAGCGACAGATACACGATCGAGTAACGGAAGGTCTTGCGCGCGAGCATGTCCGAATAGCCGCGATACATCTTCCACGCATAGCCGATGAAACCCGCGCCGAGCGCAATCGCGCACGCCAGATAAACGACGCCGCTCATGCCGGAGATATAGGGCATCAGCGTGACCGCGAACAGCACGAGCGTGTAAAGGAAGATGTTGAGCAGCGTGTATTTTTCGCCGTGCGTGATCGGGAGCATCGGCAGGCCGGCGTTCTCGTAGTCCTTGCGGCGATACAGCGCGAGCGCCCAGAAATGCGGCGGCGTCCACACGAAGATGATCAGCACGAGAATCCACGCGTCGCCGGGCACCGTGCCCGTCACCGCGGCCCAGCCGAGCGCGGGCGGCATTGCGCCGGACGCGCCGCCGATCACGATGTTCTGCGGCGTATAAGGCTTGAGCAACAGCGTGTAGATGACCGCGTAACCGACGAACGTGGCAATGGTGAGCCACATCGTGAGCGGATTGGTGAACTTATAGAGCGTCCACATGCCGATGCCGCCGAGCACTGCGGAGAAAGTCAGAATCTGCGCCGACGTGATCTGTCCGCGTGCCGAGGGACGCCATGCGGTGCGGCGCATCTTCGCGTCGACTTTTTGCTCGACGAGACAGTTGATTGCAAATGCCGCGCCGGCCAGCAACCAGATACCGACGGCGCCGCCGATCAGCTTGTCCCACGGCACCATGCCGGGCGTGGACAGGAACATGCCGATGACGGCGCAAAACACGGCGAGCTGCGTGACGCGCGGCTTTGTCAGCGCGAGATATTGCGAAGCGCGGCTGCCGAGGGGGGAATGTAGTGTCGTGCTATCCATGATGTGGAGTCACGCTGAAACGACGTCGCGCGCGGGAACTGCGGCGCGGCCGGGACGGCTGGAAGAGATTCGAAAGTTTAGCATAACGAGTAGCAGCAACAGGATCGCGGCGCCGCCGTTGTGCGCCACCGCAACCGGCAACGGCCACTGCAGCACGATGTTCGACATGCCCGTGAGGAACTGGACAACGATCAGCAACAATACGCCGTTTGCGGGTTTTCGCAGAGATTCGAAACGTCGCAGTCTCGATGCGAGCCAGAGCAGATACAGCACGACGACCACTGCGAACGTGCGATGCGTCCAGTGAATCGCGACGAGCGCGTCCTGCGAGATCACGTCGCCGTCGCCGGTCATGCCGAGGGCGCGCCACAGGTGAAAGCCGTGCTCGAAGTTCATCGGCGGAACCCATTGGCCGTTGCACAGCGGGAAGTCCGTGCACGCCAGCACCGCGTAGTTCGTGCTGACCCAGCCGCCGAGCGCGATCTGCACGACGAGCAGCAGCAACCCGAACGCCGCGGCGGGCATCCAGCGCGCGGCGGCCGAATCGAGCGACGGAATCGGCGTCATGCGTGCCGCGAGCCAGCCGAGCACGCCGAGCAGCGCGAGGCCGAGCAGCAAATGCGTCGTGACGATCACCGGTTGCAGCTTGAGCGTGACGGTCCACGCGCCGAACGCGCCTTGCAGCAGGATGAGCAGCAGAATGCCGGTGGGCCACCACGGCGACACATGCAGCGGACGCCTCTTGATGCGCGCGGTCCACGCGATGATCACCTGCGCGATGATCAGCACGCCGATCGCCATCGCGAAGTATCGATGCAGCATCTCGATCCACGCCTTCACCATGCTGACGGGACCGGTCGGCATCGCCTGATACGCGGCCGAAATCTGCGCATGCGCAATGAACGGCGACGACGTTCCGTAGCAGCCGGGCCAATCGGGGCAACCGAGGCCGGAATCGGTCAGGCGCGTGAAGCCGCCGAACATGATGAGATCGAGCGTCAGGAATGTCGTCAGCCAGACGAGTTTCCTGAACTTGTTGTCATCGGCCTTCACCCAGACAAACGAAAGCGGCAGCAGCGCGATGCACAAGCCGATCAGAGCGAGTTGCAATACGAACATGTGTTTCTACCTGACCTTCAACCGATACGCGACCACTTCAAAAGCTTCGCCAGATCCGCGTTGATCTTCTTCGGATCGGGATTCTTCGGGAAGCGCATCATCAGATTGCCATTCGGATCGACGAGAAAAATGTGATCCGAGAGTTTCGTGCCGTCGTCGACGGGCAGCCACGCGGCGATCGACTTTTCGTTGGCGACCAGCATGCGCGTGTCCGGCTGCGGATACGCGGTCTTGATGACGTTGGAGACCGGTTTGTCATCGGTGCGCAGCCAGACATTCACGACGCGCTCGCGCTCGCCCGATTGCAGCGCGCGTACCTGGCGCATGAAATAGAGGCGCGTCGCGCATTGCTCGTCGCAATCGCTGCCGTTGACCGTGATCATCAGCCATTTGCCTTCGAGCGACTTGAACGGCACGCTCTGCCCTTTCTCGTCGGTGACGACGAGTTGCGCCGGTATCGGCCGCTGCGGATCGATCAGCGCGCCGTAGCTCGACGTGCCGCCCGCCGGCTTGAACACGTAGTACATCAGATACGAAGCGATCACCGGCGCGGCGCACACCAGCGCGAGCAGCAGGAGCATCCAGCGGCCGCTGATCCAGGAGCCTTTCTTCGCGGTTCGTTGCTGCGCGGCGGCGGGGTGACGTTGTGATTGCATCAGTGAAAGTGTGTCTCTGTTCGGTCGGTTGTCAGGCGTGGTGCTCGGCTTCGTCGTCGCGCTCTTCGGGCTCGTCGGGCTGGTCGCCTTTCCTCGCGGCGCGGCGCGCGGCATACAGGCCGAACGCGATGGCCGCGGCCGCCATGCCCCACCACTGCAACATGTAGCCGTAATTGCGCTCGACGCCGAGCGTCGGCGCGGGCCAGTCGCGCACGAGCTTGTCGCCGGCATTGTTCGTCTGCTGTATCACGAACGGCTGGAAGGCAAGCCCGGTTTCGACCGCGTACGACCTGATGTCCA
The DNA here is from genome assembly GCF_964261745.1 of Caballeronia sp. S22. NCBI lineage: Bacteria > Pseudomonadati > Pseudomonadota > Betaproteobacteria > Burkholderiales > Burkholderiaceae > Caballeronia > Caballeronia sp. S22. Next base: position 3,064,015 of record NZ_OZ180035.1, read on the forward strand.
GGTTCTGGCGAATTTCCTTATGCGCAGCCGATCCGCCGCTGCCCAGTTCGAACGCCTGCGACGCATTCGCGCGCGCGATGCCCCGCACCTCGACGACGCCCTTCGGCGTTTCATACGACTCGATGCCCGTGCGGTCCGCCATGTTGCGCGGCAGCCATCCGCGATTGACGAGCACATGGCCGCCGCCCTCGAGTTTAAGCGGCATCACGACATAAAAGCCTGGCTGGTCGTTATACGGACGATTGTCCAGATACACGACATGCTCCGGCATGAACTCGCCGCGCGCCTCGACGCGATGGAATTCGATCGACTTGAGCGGCAGCGGCTCGACGCCAACTTCCCGCACGGGCGCGTTCTCGAACGCGACGATCTGCGCGTTGAGCGCTTCTTTCTGATGCGCGCGGTCGCGCTGCCAGAAGCCGAGGCGCACGGTCACCGCGACGACGATCAGAATCACGAGCGCGGGCCAGAATCGAATCTTCATGCTGCGAGCCTTACCGCCGGAATCCGGTCGGGCGCTGCACGGCGAGATCTGTCGAGTGAGATAATGAGATGATCCAAATTCATACTGCTCGCTGTGGTTTCTGAGCAAAAACGCTAGCCGGTTTCATGCACATCATCGTTGCTATCGCATTCATCCTTATCATCGGCAGCCTGGCTTCGGCGCTCTACTTCATGATGACCGACCGGGGCAAGACGAAGCGGATGGTCTGGTCGCTCGCCGCTCGCGTCGGGCTGTCCATCTCGCTCTTCCTCTTCATCCTCTTCGCGCACTGGATGGGCTGGATTCAATCGTCGGGCATTCCCATCGGACGATAACCCACCGCGCCGGCACTGCCCTACGGGACGGATTGTCGCGCCGCGGCGCCCGATTCGACGCTCCCCGAAACGACAACGCCGCCCCTTGAGACATCGAGGGCGGCGTGTTGATCACTGCTTCTTTGCTCTCGGACCGGCGTCGCCGCCGGCCTTGCATCGCGGACGGCGCATCGCGCGCGCCCGCTTCGATAATCGCTTACAGCCAGTAGACGACGATGTACAGCCCCAGCCACACGACGTCCACGAAGTGCCAGTACCACGCGGCGCCCTCGAATGCGAAGTGATGCTCCGCCGTGAAGTGGCCGCGGATCAGACGGAACATCACCACGGCCAGCATCGTGCCGCCGAGGAACACGTGGAAACCGTGGAAGCCGGTCAGCAGGAAGAACGTCGAGCCATACACGCCGGAATTGAGCGTCAGGTTCAGTTCGTTGTAGGCGTGGAAATATTCGTAGCCCTGGCAGAACAGGAAGATCAGGCCGAGCAGGACGGTCGCGCCCAGCCAGATGATCGCTTTCTTGCGATGGTCTTCACGCAGCGCGTGGTGAGCCACCGTCAGCGTCGCGCCGGAGGACAGCAGCAGCGCCGTGTTGATGGTCGGCAGGGGCCACGGCACCATCGCGCGGAAATGCGGCACGAGCGCGGCGGGGCCGTTGTTCGGCCATACGGCGGTGAAGTCGGGCCAAATGAGCTTGTAGTCGAGGCTGCCGAGTTGATGCATCGCGATTGCGCGCGCATAGAACAGCGCGCCGAAGAACGCCGCGAAGAACATCACTTCGGAGAAGATGAACCAGCTCATGCTCCAGCGGTACGACACGTCGACGCGCTTTCCGTACATGCCGCCTTCGGATTCGGAGATCGCGTCGCCGAACCAGTGCCACAGCACGAACAACACGAACAGCAGGCCGATGAACGTGCCGACCGGCCCGAAGCTATGGCCGTTCACCCACGACGCCAGCGAGGCCAGCATGATCAGCAAGCCGCTTGCAGCCATCACCGGATGCCGCGACGGATGCGGCACGAAATAGTACGGGCTCTCGTTTTGACCGCTCATTATTGATTCTCCACTTCGATCCAGTTGCTTGAATTTTCTTTTGCCGCCGGCTGCCCGGCGTTATCCGTCTATCCCACTACCGCGCGCACGATCAGCAGCAACACGACGATGAACAGCACCGCTCCGATGACGCCCGCCGCGATCAGATGCAGCGGATTCAACTGCGCGGCATCGCTTTCCAGGTCTGCCCGGCGGCGCACGCCGAAGAACGACCAGAACACCGCCTTCAAGAGCTTGAGGAAACCGGCCTTTTTCGGCGTGTCCGCGCTCATGGCTGTCATGAACCCTTCGTGACCGACTTCGGCGCGTTCAACTCGAAGAACGTGTACGACAGCGTGATCGTCTTTACATCCTTGGGCAGCTTCGGATCGACGACGAACACGACCGGCATGCGCTTGGTCTCGTTCGGCGCGAGCGTCTGCTGCGTGAAACAGAAGCATTCGATCTTCTTGAAATACTCGGTGGCCTGCTTCGGCGCGTAGCTCGGGATCGCCTGCGCGTTCACCGTGCGACCCTGCTCGTTGGTCACGTCGTACATCACCGTCATCACTTCGCCGGGGTGAATATCCAGCGAGTTCTGCTCGGGCTTGAACCGCAGCGGGCCGCGCGCGTTCGCGTCGAACTCGATCGAGATCGTGCGCGTCATGTCGACCTGCGTATTCTTCGCCTCGCGCGCGCCCACATCCTTCTGCACGAGGTTATTGATGCCCGTGATCTGGCAGATCGCGCGATACATCGGCACGAGCGCGAAGCCGAAGCCGAACATCAACGCCGCCACGACGAAGAGCTTCACCAGCATCGACCGGTTGAAGGACCGATCGACATGCGAATTTTCCTGCTGAGTGGACACGTTGCTTTCCTACCCTCGCGACAACAGGTATTGCCTGACGACGATACCCAGAAAGAAGACGGCGGCAATCAACATCATGATGATTCCGAGCCGCTTGTTGCCCGCGCGAATTTCCTCGGGCGTGCGTCTTTTTTGTGGATTCGGGGGCATGCTTTCCTGATTTTTCATTCGCGGGGCACGCTCGACGCGGCCCCGCGAACCAGACAACAAACTATTTATTCGACCGTCGGCGGATGCTCGAACGTATGGAACGGCGCCGGGCTCGGCACGGTCCATTCGAGGCCTTCCGCGCCATCCCACGGCTTGTCGCTCGCCTTCTCGAGTTCACCGCCGCCACGATACGTGGGCAGCGCGACCGCGAACAGGAAGTACACCTGCGCGAGGCCGAAGCCGAATGCGCCGATCGTTGCGACCTGGTTGAAGTCCGTGAACTGCGCCGGGTAATCCGCATAGCGGCGCGGCATGCCTGCGAGACCCAGGAAGTGCATCGGGAAGAACGTGATGTTGAAGAAGATCATCGACGCCCAGAAGTGGATCTTCCCGCGCATTTCGTTGTACATCCAGCCGGTCCACTTCGGCGCCCAGTAGTACCAGCCCGAGAACAGCGCGAAGAGCGAACCCGCCACCAGCACGTAGTGGAAGTGCGCCACCACGTAGTAAGTGCCGTGCATCTGGATGTCGAGCGGCGCCATCGACAGGATCAGGCCCGTGAAGCCGCCCATCGTGAACACGAACAGGAAGCCGATCGCGAAGAGCATCGGCGTTTCGAAGGAGAGCGCGCCGCGCCACATCGTCGCCACCCAGTTGAACACCTTCACGCCCGTCGGGACCGCGATCAGCATCGTCGCGTACATGAAGAACAACTGGCCCGTCACCGGCATGCCGGTCGCGAACATGTGGTGCGCCCACACCATGAACGACAGGATCGCGATCGATGCCGTTGCGTACACCATCGAGCTATAGCCAAACAGCGGCTTGCGCGAGAACGCCGGGATCACCTGCGACACGATCCCGAACGCCGGCAAGATCATGATGTACACCTCGGGGTGACCGAAGAACCAGAAGATGTGCTGGTACATGACCGGATCGCCGCCGCCCGCCGCGTTGAAGAACGACGTGCCGAAGTGACGATCGAACAGCACCATCGTGATCGCGCCAGCCAGAACCGGCATCACGGCGATCAGCAGGTACGCGGTGATGAGCCACGTCCACGCGAACATCGGCATCTTCATGAGCGTCATGCCGGGCGCGCGCATGTTCAAGATCGTCACGACGATGTTGATGCCGCCCATGATCGACGACGCACCCATGATGTGGACCGCGAAAATCGCGAAGTCCATGCCCGGGCCCATCTGCGTGGAGAGCGGCGCGTACAGCGTCCAGCCCGCGGCGGTTGCGCCGCCCGGCACGAAGAACGAGCCGACGAGCAGCACCGCAGCGGCCGGCAGCAGCCAGAAGCTGAAGTTGTTCATCCGCGCGAACGCCATGTCCGATGCGCCGATCTGCAGCGGCACCATCCAGTTCGCGAAACCGACGAACGCCGGCATGATCGCGCCGAACACCATGATGAGGCCGTGCATGGTGGTCAGCTGATTGAAGAACTCGGGGCGCATGATCTGCAGGCCCGGCTCGAACAACTCGGCACGGATGCCGAGCGCCATCACGCCCCCCGAAAGGAACATGATGAAGGAGAACAGCAGGTACAGCGTACCGATGTCCTTGTGGTTGGTAGCGAAGAGCCACCGGCGCCAGCCATGGGGCGTCTCGTGCGCATGGTCGTGCGCGTGGTCGTGACCTGCGCCTACATCGTGTCCGATGCTAGACATGACAATCATCTCCTAAAGCGAATACTCGGGGCACTTGGCAATGACGCGTGGCTTTCCGTTGCTGTTGGGCGAAGGAAAGCTACACGCTCGGCACGTCAAGCAGCCGGACTGATTTCCACGCGACGGGCTTCCTTGTTATCGGCGCCGCCGGTGATGGTTTCCGGTTTCTTCAACACGATACGGTCTTCCGACACGCCCGCGGCCTTCAGCGCGTCACGCACGGCTTGCGCGCGGCGCTTGGCGAGATCGGCGTTCAGATCGGCGTTGCCGGTCGCATCCGTGAAGCCGGACAGCGCGATCTTCGCGTCAGGATGCGCCTTTGCGTAGGCCGCTGCGGCGTCCACCGCGCTTTTCGCGTCGGCGGGCAGCGCGTCCTTGCCCGTCTCGAAGTAAATGCTCGCGGGCAGGCCGGCGGCTTGCGTAGCTTCCGCGCCGGATGCCGCCGGCGCGCTCGCCTCGGCTGCCGCAGGCGCGGCGCTCGCCGCTTCAGGCGCCGATGCCGCCGCCGCGTTGCCGCCGCCTTGCGGCATCTTGCCCGCCTTGGCGTCGATCACCTGCTTCGGCTGGAGAAGGTCGCCGGTGTGGTTGCCCCAACTGTTGCGCTCGAACGTGACGACCGATGCGATCTCGACATCGTTCAGCACGCCTTGCCACGGCGGCATAGCGCCCTTGCCGTGCAGCACGATATTCAGATGGTCGGCGATCGAGCCATTCGCGATCTTCGAGCCGTCGAGCGCCGGGAACTGGCCCGCGCCCTTGCCGGTAGGCTGGTGGCAGACCGCGCAGTTCGACGTGTAGACCTGCTGGCCGCGCGCCATCAGTTCATCTTTAGTGTAGGTCTTGAGGGGATCGTCGGCGCCTGCGGCCATCTTCTTCTTTTGCGCATCGACCCACTTCGCGTAGTCGTCAGCCGACAGCACTTCGACCACCACCGGCATGTACGCGTGCTCCTTGCCGCACAGTTCCGTACAGAAGCCGCGGTAGGTGCCCACCTTCTCGGCCTTGAACCAGGTGTCGCGCACGAAGCCCGGAATCGCATCCTGCTTCACGCCGAACGCCGGGACATACCACGAGTGCACGACGTCGTTCGCCGTGGTGATGATGCGGATCTTCTTGTCGACCGGCACCACGAGCGGGTTGTCGACTTCCTGCAGATACAGCGTCGAAATGGGCTTCTGGCCGTTCGTCTCGCTGCGCGGCGTGGAGAGCGTCGAGAGGAAATTGATGCCCTCGCCCGGCCCCTTCACGTAGTCGTAGCCCCACTTCCACTGGTAGCCGGTGACCTTCACCGTGAGGTCGGCGTTGGAGGTGTCCTTCATCGCGACGACGGCCTTCGTTGCAGGCAACGCCATCAGGATGACGATGACGAACGGCACGATCGTCCAGATGATTTCGACGGTGGTGCTTTCGTGGAAATTGGCCGGTTTGAACCCCTTCGACTTGCGATGGACGATCAGCGAATAGAACATCACTCCGAACACGCCAAGGAAAATGACGGTACAGATGATGAGCATGAAGATATGGAGGCCGTAGAGCTCCTCGGCGATCTTCGTCACAGGCTGCTGGAAGTTGATCTCGTTGACAGCAGGACCGCCTGGACTGTTTTCGACCGCCAGGGCCGCGCCGGCGGTGAGCAGTGTGCCTGCCGCCAGCACGCCCGAGAGGGCTCGCTTGATTGTTTTCATAGCATCCTTACCCAAATTTTCCATTCAAACCCTCGACCCCCGTGACATCGCGCGCCTGCCGGCTCCTCTCAAAGGCGTCTCAGCGACGCCTGCAACTCGGCAGCAAATTGTTTGCGACGATGCTGTGCAAGGTGTTGTCCGATTTTCACCGATTGACCGCGCGATACGATCGTGAGCGGCTCCCTCGGTGTCGCGCCCGTTTCCACCCGCACCCAGCGCGGGTTGAACTCGAACTGCGTCAGCTCTTCGGCGTTCATCTGTTCGATCAACAACCGGTTTTGATACAACCGGATTCGTTCGTAGTCGACCGCATGGCGCGCGTAAATCAGGAACGCGATGCCCACGACCGTCAACTCGACTCCGGTGAACGGCAGCACCAGCCAGGCGCCATTCAGGAACAGCGGCGTTGCGATTGCCAGCGAAAACAGCGCAAGCGACAAATAGAAGCCCACGAACTGGCGCGGCGACACCGAGCAGTTTCGCTTCATCAGCCAGTCTTTGATGACCGGCTCGGACTCCGTCAGCGTCTGGCTGGCTTGCATCGCTGCCTCCATCAATCCGCACGCAATCGCATACTTTCGCTCGGATTTCGCCCAAATTTGTGACAGACCAGGCGACAAACTGACGCATTATAGGCGTCTTAAGTGGCATCCACAAGCAAGGGTCGTAACCTCGCAAAGCCAAGCGCCACAAGCTTCTGCGCCTTTTTGACGCACCTTTTTGCGCGCTTTTTTTGCGCAAATTTCAGACATAACAACCGCGCTCTTTACCGATTCAGCGTTTCGGTTTCGAGCCTCGTCCAATATCTTCCAGACGCACGATGCCGTGCCCTTGCGCCGTCGTGCGCGGCACTGCTTTCCATGCGTGACCGTAGATCACTTCGAATGTGAGCGGGATCGTGCCGTCGTCGTGGCGAAGCGCTTCGAGCGCCTGATGCACCGCGCCGCGCACGACCTTCGCATCCGCGCGGCCGGCGCCGGACGCGCGCGCGAACGGATACTCTCCCCAGCGCGTCACGTCGGCGAAGAGCGATTCGGGCGACTTGTACGTGATGGTCAGCACTTCCTGATCCATCACCGGAATTTCGAAGCCGCTTTCCACGAGCATGTCGCCGAGATCGTGCATGTCGACGAAATCGATCGTGTGCGGTTCGGGTTCGAGCCCGAGCGTGCGCTCGGCTTCGCGATATGCGGCTCTGAGCTCGCGCAGCGTGTCCGGGCCGAAGGTGCTGAACATCAGCAGGCCGTTCACCTTGAGCACGCGCTGCCATTCAGGGAAAACGAGGTCCGGACGCGGATGCCAGTGCAATGCGAGGTTCGACCACAGCAACTCGAATGCGCCCGGAGCGAACGGCAACTCGGAAAAATCGGCTTGCGCGAGTTGCGGGCCACGTGCACCGAACGCCTTCGCGAGCGTCGATGGAAGAAAGCGGCGCCAGCCCGCGCCATTGTCGAGGTCCGCGGCTTCGGCGACGCGCGCGCGCGCGAGCATCGCGGACGAAATATCGACGCCGGTCACCGACGCCTCTACAAAACGTTCCCGCAGACCGCCCAGGTCCGCTCCGACGCCGCACGCCGCATCGAGGACGCGCATCGGCGCGACCTTGATGTATTCGAGCCGCTCGCGCATGCGCTCCGCGATTTCGCGTGGCAGGAACGCGACCTCGTCGAAGGTGGCGGCGCGACCATCGAAGATCGCGCGCAAACGACGCGGATCATAGGCCGAACGGCTGGTTTCAGGGGGTGTCGGGGACATGTCGATCTTTTCGCGGAGAGTGCGAAGTATACTCGGTCGTCTCGAAAACAACCCATGCGAAGTGCTGATACGAGGCATAAACGCTTCCTGAAGCGCAAAGAATGCGCGTGTTTAGCGCTTCGAGCCGTGATTTTTCCGATCTCGCCGTCATGAAAGCCGACAGCATCCGCCTTCCATTCCAGACGCCCACAGCAGCGCGCCTTCGCGGATTCGCGTCTGCCGCGCTTCGACTCGCCGCCCGCGCGTTGCCGAGCCAATGCACGTTATGCGGCAATTTGTCGCAAAGACTGCTGTGCGACGGTTGCGATGCGCAGTACTGGAACGAACCGCGTCTGCGCTGCGCGACCTGCGCGTTGCCGATGGCGGCGTCGGCCATCCGACGTGAACGCGAGAACGCGCGCCTGCACTGCGCCGCGTGCCTCGAATCGCCGCCCGCGTTCAACGACACGCTCGCGCTGGCCGACTATCGCGCGCCGCTCGATACACTCGCCGTCGAACTGAAGTTTCGTACGCGGCTTGCGGCGGGCGAAGCATTTGCGCGGAATCTGCGCGCGGTTTTCGAGGACAGCGATCTGCCCAGGCCGGACCTGATCGTGCCGGTGCCGTTGTCGCATACGCGGCTCGTCGCGCGCGGTTATAACCAGGCGTGGGCCATCGCGCGTCCGCTTGCGCGCATGATGGGCGTGCGAGCCGATGCGTCGCTCGTCACGCGGGTCCGGCATACGTCGGCACAATCGCGGCTGGATCAGGAAACGCGCCGCCGCAACGTCGCGAGCGCGTTCGCCGTTTCGAGCGATGTGCGCGGCAGGCACGTCGGCGTCGTCGATGACGTGATGACTTCCGGCGCAACGCTCGACGCCCTCGCCCGCACGCTCAAGCTTGCCGGCGCGCGACGCGTCAGCAATTTCGTGGCGCTCCGTACGCCAAAAGATTAACCACCTTCACCCATAGCAATCCATGTTCAACGTCGTACTCGTCGAACCCGAAATTCCGCCGAACACCGGCAACGTGATCCGCCTGTGTGCGAACACGGGCGCGCGCCTGCATCTGATCGAGCCGCTCGGCTTCCCGCTCGACGATGCGAAGATGCGCCGCGCCGGCCTCGACTATCACGAGTACGCCGAAATGAACGTCCATGCGAACTGGGATGCTTTCATCGCCAGGGAAGCACCGGATCTCACGCGCATGTTCGCTTTCACGACGCGCGGTTCGACGCCGTTCTTCGATCACGCGTTCAAAACGGGCGACTGGTTCGTGTTCGGCGCAGAGACGCGCGGCCTCGCGCCCGCATTGCTGGAACGCTTTCCGACCGAGCAGCGCGTGCGCCTGCCGATGCGGCCCGGCAATCGCAGCCTGAATCTGTCGAATACGGTGGCGATCGTGACGTTCGAAGCGTGGCGTCAGGCGGGTTTCGAAGGCGGCGCCTGAGCAGCCAGCTCGGCCCGATAGAGCGCAAGCATGTCGTCCTGAAAACACGCGAAGATGACGTGCTGCACGGCCGGCGCGGAAGGCAGGGTCTCGATGACCGTGCGCACCGCGATCTGCACGGCCTGCTCCGGCGGGAAGTGATAGATGCCGCAACTGATCGCGGGAAACGCGATCGACGTGCAGCCGGCCTCCTGAGCGAGTTCGAGCGAGCGGCGGTAGCAGCTCGCGAGCAATTCCGGCTCTTTTTTGTGGCCGCCGCTCCAGCGCGGACCGACCGCGTGAATCACGTGCTTCGCGGGGAGATCGTGGCCGCCGGTGATTTTCGCGTCGCCGGTTTCGCAGCCGCCGAGCGTCTCGCACTCACGCAGCAACCCTTTCCCCGCCTTTCGATGGATCGCGCCGTCGACGCCTCCGCCACCGAGCAACGACTTGTTCGCCGCGTTGACGATGGCGTCCACTTTCAGCGTGGTGATGTCGACGACCTGTGCTTCCAGCCTGACCATCGCAACCTCCTCGCGGATGAACGCGGAGCTACTCGGCCTTCGCGTCCCGGCTGAGCAATGCCTGCACCGCATCGCGCGGCGCCACGTTATCGAAGAGCACGCGGCATACCGCCTGCGTGATCGGCATGTCGATGCCACGCGATTGCGCGAGCCCGAGCACGGCGCGCGCGCATCGCACGCCTTCGGCGACGTGGCCGAGCGCCGCGAGGATCTCGTCGAGCGTGCGTCCGCTCGCGAGTTGCTTGCCGACCGTCCGATTGCGCGACAGATCGCCCGTTGCGGTGAGGATGAGATCGCCCAGCCCGGTCAGACCGTTGAATGTCTCCGCGCGGCCGCCGAGCGCGACGCCCAGACGCGACATCTCCGCGAGCCCGCGCGTGATGAGCGCCGCGCGCGCATTCAGGCCGAGGCCGAGGCCATCCGAAATGCCTGTCGCGATTGCGAGCACGTTTTTCACGGCGCCACCCACTTCGACGCCGATCACGTCGTCGCCGGTATAGATGCGCATCGCGCCGTGATGGAACGCCGCGACCGTGCGCGCGCCGAGTTGCGCCGATGTGCTCGCCACCGTCAGCGCGACCGGCAAGCCCTGCCCCACTTCGCGCGCGAAGCTCGGGCCGGACAGCGTGCCGTTGCTGCGATGCCCGGGCAGTTCAGCGGCGACGACTTCATTGGGCAGACACTGCGTATCCGCCTCGAAGCCTTTGCACAGCCAGACGATATGCGCCGGCACGACGCCCGCCTGCCGCATCGCGCGGCACAGCGCGCGCAAGCCGGCAACGGGTGTCGCGACGACACACAGCGCGTCGTCCGCCGACGCATGTGCGAGCGCCGCGTTGAAGTCCGCCTCGAAATCGAGCGCGTGCGGCAACGCCACGCCTTCGAGATAGCGCGTGTTTTCGTGCGTGCGGGAGAGGGATTCGATGAGCGCGGCGTCGCGCGCCCAGAGCTTCGTGTCGTGCCGGGTTGCGAGGTGGCCCGCAAGAGCGGTGCCCCACGCGCCGGCGCCGAGAACGGCTACTTTCATGCTCGGCTCCGGTTCGGCAGCGTTGGCGTCAATGCGTCGCGCCGTTCGCCGCGCCTTCCTGCGCGCTCGCGAGCTGGGCGATGCGTTGCTCGTACAACGCCTGGAAGTTGATTTCCGCGAGGTGGATCGGCGGGAAACCGGCGCGCGTGATCGCATCGGCGATATTCGAGCGCAGGTACGGGAACAGGATGGTCGGGCATGCGATGCCGACGAGCGGATCGATCTGATCGGCCGGAATGTTGCGGATATCGAAGATGCCTGCCTGCTTCGCCTCGATCAGGAACGCGACCTTGCCCGCGACCTTCGCCGTCACGGTGCCCGTGACCAGCACTTCGAAGACGCTTTCGGCGAGGCGGTCTGCCTTGACGTCGACTTCGACTTCGACCGACGGCATTTCCTGCTCGAGGAAAATGGCCGGCGAATTCGGCTGCTCGAGCGACATGTCCTTCAGATAGATGCGCTGGATGTTGAAAAACGGCTGATTGTTCTCGTCGGACATAGTGATTTCCTAGGTAAATCGGTATGCGGCGCGCGTTTTCACGTAGAAGCGCGCCGCGAGTGTGTCTTCACGCGGATTCGAGCAGCGGCACGAGACCGCCTTTGCGGTCGAGCGCGGACAGGTCGTCGTAGCCGCCGACATGCGTTTCGCCGATATAAACCTGCGGCACGGTGCGCCGGCCCGTGCGCGTCATCATTTCCTCGCGCCGGCCCGGTTCACGGTCGATCAGGATCTTCTCGATTGTTTCGACCCCGCGGGACTTTAAAAGACGTTCGGCCATCTGGCAATACGGGCACACGACCGTGCTGTACATCACCACTTTCTTCACTTGACTGCTCCTTGTTTCACCACCGGCATGCCGGCCTTTTGCCAGGCGTCGACTCCGCCTTGCAAAACGTGGACCTCGGCGTAACCCGCCTCGGACACGGCGCGGCTCGCGCGCTGCGATTCCTGACCGGTTTGGCAAACGAGCACGACCGGATTGCTCTTATTCTTTGCGATCTGGCCGATTTTTGCTTGAAGCTCCGTCAATTCGACGTTTCGTGCCTGCGGCAGATGTCCCTTGGCGAACTCCGCGGCGGGCCGCAGATCGACGATCACGGCGTTGCGCCGGTTGATGAGCGTGGTGGCTTCGGCGGGGGAAATGCCGCCGCGCCCGCGCCGCATGATGGCGGGCCAGAGGAGCAGCGCGCCGGAAACGAGCGCGACGACGATGAGTGCGATATTCGTGTAATTGGTGAAAAACTTCACGTCAGGGCCGCCGAAATTTAGTAGGAAAGGAAGAAAGGGAAATAGGCGCAATCGGAGCATTATAAAATAACCGTTTCCCGCGATGGCCTCCGCCGTCCGGCCGATGGCGACACCCCGTCCGTGCGTGCAGGATGACGGGGTGCGATCGGCGCACCCGCTTTTTCAACTGACCGACCGAAATCATGTACAAGCTAGTGCTCATCCGCCACGGCGAATCGACGTGGAACAAGGAAAACCGCTTCACGGGCTGGGTCGACGTCGACCTGACCGAGCAGGGCAACCGGGAAGCGCGCCAGGCCGGCGTGCTGTTGAAGGAAGCTGGCTATACGTTCGATATCGCCTACACGTCGGTGCTCAAGCGCGCGATCCGCACGCTGTGGCACGTGCAGGACGAGATGGACCAGATGTATATCCCGGTCGTGCATTCGTGGCGTCTGAACGAGCGGCACTACGGCGCGCTCGCGGGCCTCAACAAGGCCGAAACGGCGAAGAAGTACGGCGACGATCAGGTGCTCGTATGGCGCCGCAGCTACGACACGCCGCCGCCCGCGCTCGAACCGGGCGACGAGCGCGCGTCGTTCAACGATCCGCGTTACGCCAAGGTGCCGCGCGAGCAGTTGCCGCTCACCGAGTGCCTGAAAGACACCGTCGCGCGCGTGCTGCCGGTCTGGAACGAGTCGATCGCGCCGGCCATCAAGTCGGGCAAGCAGGTCGTGATCTCGGCGCACGGCAACTCGATCCGCGCGCTGGTCAAGTATCTGGACAATATCTCCGATGACGACATCGTCGGGCTGAACATCCCGAACGGCGTGCCGCTCGTCTATGAACTCGACGAAAACCTGAAGCCCATCAAGCATTACTATCTGGGCGATCCGGAAGCCATCGCGGCCGCGCAGGCCGCTGTCGCCAAGCAGGGCAAGGCGGGCTGACGTCGTGTCGCGGGCCGCAGTGTCCTGATCCCGCGATGCAATCCGCGCGTCGAGCGTGCTGCAAAAAGCGCCCTCGACGCATATGACGCGCGGCTGACGGCCTGCCGGCGGCATCGACATATTCGCGTTGAAACGTGCGCAACCCTACGCTGCGAGGCGTCGAAGCCTCGGGCATTTAAGTTGCGTTTAAGTCGTTAATTGAGACGACCGGGTATACTGGCCCGTCACCTACGATGCTGCTCATTCGAGTCCGACCGCACTCTCTATGCGAATGAACCTGAAAAATTTCGGCCTGATCGCCGCAGGCATTGCTGCCGGCGCACTCGCGACGCTGCAGATTTCCGCATCCGCACAGCAATCCGCCTCCTCGCCGCTGCCGCTCGAACAATTGCGGCTTTTCGCCGAAGTCTTCGGGCAAATCAAGCACGAATACGTCGAACCGGTCGACGATAAAAAGCTCCTCACCGCCGCCATCAAGGGCATGGTGTCGAGTCTCGACCCGCACTCGTCCTATCTCGACAAGACCGATTACGAAGAACTGCAGGAGCAGACCAAGGGTCGCTTCGCGGGCCTCGGCATCGAGATCTCTTCGGAAGACGGGCTCATCAAGGTGATCTCGCCGATCGAGGACACGCCCGCGTTCCGCGCCGGCATTCGTCCGGGCGACCTCATCACGCGCATCAACGACAAGCCGGTGCGCGGCATGACGCTGGATAAAGCCGTGAAGCAGATGCGCGGCGAACCGGGCACGAAGGTCACGCTCACGATCTTCCGCAAGAGCGACGACCGCACCTTCCCGCTCACCGTGACGCGCGCCGTGATCCGCGTGCAGTCGGTGAAGATGAAAGTGCCGGAGCCGGGCTACGGCTATATCCGCATCACGAGCTTCCAGGAGCGCACGGTGCCTGATCTCGCCGCGAAGCTGCAGGATCTCGCGCGTCAGCAGCCGAATCTGAAGGGTCTCGTGCTCGACCTGCGGAACAACGGCGGCGGCCTCCTGCAAAGCGCGGTCGGCGTTGCGGGCGCGTTCCTGCCGGACAACGCGGTGGTCGTGTCGACCAATGGACAAATCGCGGACGCGAAGCAGACCTTCCGCGACACCTACGACAACTACCGTCTGCCTTCCTTCGATTCCGATCCGCTGAAGAGCGTGCCGGAAATCTTCAAGAAGGTGCCGATGGTCGTGCTGACCAACGCATACTCGGCTTCGGCTTCGGAGATCGTCGCGGGCGCGCTGCAGGATCATCACCGCGCGCTGATCGTGGGCAAGACGACGTTCGGCAAGGGTTCCGTGCAGACGGTTCGCCCGATGACCGCCGACTCCGCGCTGCGCCTGACGACCGCCTACTACTACACGCCGAGCGGCAAGTCGATCCAGAACCAGGGCGTGCGCCCTGACGTTCCGGTCGATCAATACGCGGACGGCGATCCGGATGACGCGCTCGTCACGCGCGAAGTCGATTACTCGAACCACCTCGCCAACACGCAGGATCCGAACGAGAAGAAGGAGCAGGAACAGCGCGAGGCGGATCGCCTGGAGCAACTGCGCATTCTCGAAGAGCAGAACGACAAGAAGACGCCAGAGCAGCGCCGCAAGGATCGCGAGCGCAAGCCGGTCGAGTTCGGCAGTTCGGACGACTTTATGCTCCAGCAGGGGCTGAACAAGCTCGAAGGGAAGCAGGTCGTGGAGTCGAAGTCGTACAGCGAACGCAAGCTCGCGCAGAACAAGCCGCCGCGCTCGGCCTCCGCGCCTGTCGTGGCGCCTCCGGCGCTGCCGGCCACGCCGGGCTCCGCGCCGGCGTCGGGCGCGCAACCGGCTTCGTCGCCGACCGCGCAGCAATCGAAGTAATTTTCCTGTAGTCCTGCAAAAGGCTTCGCAGCATGATGTTGCGAAGCCTTTTCTCTTTTGCGCGCTTAGAATGCTTCGTTCGAGCAAGCCGATTCTTTCCGCAATGAACGACGATCAACTCCTTCGCTACTCCCGCCATATCCTCGTCGATGAAATCGGTATCGAGGCGCAGGAGCGTTTTCTCGACGCGCACGCGATCATCATCGGCGCTGGCGGCCTGGGCGCGCCCGCGGCGATGTATCTCGCGGCGTCGGGTGTCGGAAAGATCACGCTGGTCGATGCCGATACCGTCGATCTCACGAATCTGCAGCGGCAGATCGTGCACATGACGCGATCGGTCGGAACGCTCAAGGTGGAGTCGGCGCGCGAGACGCTGAACGCGTTGAATCCTGGCGTCGAAGTCATCGCGGTGGCCGCGCGCGCGGACGCCGCTTGGCTCGACGCCAACATGCCCGGCGCTTCGGTCGTGCTCGATTGCAGCGACAACTTCGCGACGCGCCACGCGATCAACGCGGCCTGCGTCGCGCATCGCGTGCCGCTTGTGTCGGGCGCGGCGTTGCGATTCGACGGACAGATCAGCACCTTCGACTTCCGCTCGCCGGATTCGCCGTGCTACGCGTGCGTGTTCCCGCCGGATCAGACGTTCGAGGAAGTCGCGTGCTCGACGATGGGCGTGTTCGCGCCGACGGTCGGCATCATCGGCGCGATGCAGGCGGCCGAGGCGCTGCGCGTGATCGGCGGCTTCGGCAAGACGCTCGCGGGACGCCTCATGATGCTCGACTCGCTGCGCATGGAATGGAACACGATGAAGATCGCGCGGCAGCCGGATTGCCCGGTTTGCGGAAACGCGAAGATGCGGGAAGCGGCGCGCTGATTAGGTCGAGTCCTAAGCCGCTTTTTGGACGATCCACTTAAGCTGTCCGATCCGTCACAGACCGGACCGTCACTTGAGCATCGTCACTTCAGCGCCAAGCACGCAGCGCGGACTCACGCACAGCGCGTTCGTCCGGCCATCGCTTCCTAAACTCGCCGGACCGGAAGGCATCCTTTACGATTTCAATTACGGTTGCCGCGTGCAGCTTCCGGTCGACGGATGGCGAGTCCGCATGGTCGATCTGGACACCTTCAGCCAGGTTTTCGACGAGCGCGTCGAAGCGAATTCGATCGTCACGAGCCGGCGCAAGTATTTTTTGCGCTTCGAACTCCAGGTGTTCGACGGCGAACGCCTCGTTTTTCATCACGCCTACGACGCGCGCGGCCGCCGCGTCCTGATCCATCCTTCCGGCACGGCGCTCGGCGACACGCTCGCGTGGATGCCGGCCGTGGAAGCCTTCCGGCTACAGGAGCAGTGTGAAGTTCATGTCGTGCTGCCCGCGCATCTGCAAGCGCTATTCGTGAAGGGCTACCCGGCGATCCGCTTCGTGTCGTCTGAATCCGCTGATTCGCTCGACGAACCGTTCTACGCCACCTACCATCTCGGCTTTTTCTCTCCGTACACCGATCGCGATCATCAGCCGACCGACCCGCGGATGAGCAGCCTGCAGGACGCGGCCGCTTATCTGCTCGGCGTGCCATGCGAGGAGCGGCGGCCAAACATCGTTGTTGCGGAGTCGGCGCGGCGCGTTGCCGAGCGCTACGTCTGCATCGCGACGCAATCGACGGCACAGTGCAAGTACTGGAACAACCCGCGTGGCTGGCCGGTGCTGATCGCTCATCTGAAAGCGCGGGGATATCGCGTGCTCTGCATCGATCAGCATCGCGAGTTCGGCGTCGATGGCGTCATCAACACGATGCCGGAAGGCTGCGAGGACTTTACGGGGAATCATCCGCTCGAGGAGCGCGCGAGTCTGCTCAAACACGCGGATTTTTTCGTTGGATTGAGCAGCGGCCTGTCGTGGCTTGCGTGGGCGGTGGGCACGCCGGTGGTGATGGTCAGTGGGTTTAGTCATCCGCATACCGAGTTCCACACGCCGTATCGTGTGATCAACTTTCACGCATGCAACAGTTGCTTCAACGACACGAACTGCGATTTCGATAATCGGGACTTTCTGTGGTGTCCGCGCCGTCGCGACACACCCGGGCGCTTTCAATGCAGCACGGCGATCTCACCCGAGCAGGTTATCGCGCAGGTGGAACGGGTGATCGTTGATCACGGGCTGGTTTAGAGCGTGTTTGGTATTTTCGCTAAGGAAAATGCTTGCGCGATGGATCTGGTTTTCGCTGGATCCCGATAGCGTGTCGGTCTATTAGCTCTGCCCCTCCCCGGGGCGGGGGTCACTTTCTTTGCTGCTGCAAAGAAAGTAACCAAAGAAACAGCTATCCCCAGCCTAAGCACTTCACGCCGGCCGCGGCACAGGCGATTGGCCTAATGGCCCGGCAGTAGCGAGTGCCCCCGCAAGCAGATAAGGGCTTGGACCGCGCACGGTCTGACTCATCGCGCCACACAAGAAACTGGTTCAGCACCAAATAGCTCCGGCCCGCTTCGCGGCCGACCGGTCAATCGGGTCCGCGCGTGTTTTCTCGCTAACGCTGCCATCTCACTGCCTTCGTCTTTAGTCGGTTTCCCTCGCATCCCCAACGGCAGCGCGTAGCGCTGTGCCGAAGCTATTTGGTGCTGAACCAGCGCGCTATAACTTCTGGCTCGTCAGACCGTGCGCGAGCCAAACCCGATTGGGCCTATGAGGACGACACTTAGGCGAGGACCACAGGCGGCTGGCAAGCATGGCCAACGTGCGTGTGACCGCGGGCCTGAACGAGCTGCTTTCTTTGGTTACTTTCTTTGCAGCAGCAAAGAAAGTGACCCCCGCCCCGGGGAGGGGCAGTGCTAATAAACCGACACGAATACGGGATCCGGCGAAAACGCTAAATCTTCTGCAATGCGGTGAGCGCCGCCTGCAACTCCGCAGGCTCATACGCCGCCATCACATCCGCGACCGGCTTCTCAAACGCCTTCAGATTCGAGCGCAAGATTTCCTGCTTCACGACAAGCAACTGGCTCGGATGCATCGAGAACTCGGTCAGTCCAAGCCCGAGCAGCAAGCGCGTGACGGCGGGATCGCCGGCCATTTCCCCACACACCGACACCGGCACGCCCGCTCGCTTCGCTTCGCGCAAGGTGAACGCGATCAGATTCAGCACCGCCGGATGCAACGGATCGTAGAGATGCGCGACCGAGTTGTCGGCGCGATCGATCGCGAGCGTGTACTGGATCAGGTCGTTCGTGCCAATCGACAGAAAATCGAGCCGGCTCAGAAACAGCCTCACCGCGATAGCCGCAGCGGGGATCTCGATCATCGCGCCGACCTGTACCTGGCGGTCATACGCGACGCCTTCTTCATCGAGCTGACGCTTCGCCTCGCGGATCAGATCGAGCGTCTGGTCGATTTCCTGCGCATGCGCGAGCATTGGAATCAGAATCTTGGTCGGACCGAACGCCGACGCTCGCAGGATCGCCCGCAACTGCGTGATGAACATCTGCGGCTCGGACAAGCTCCAGCGGATCGCGCGCAGGCCGAGTGCCGGGTTCGGCGCGGTCTCGTAACCGTCGCCGCCGCTCATCGAATCGAGCGGCTTGTCCGCGCCGACGTCGATCGTGCGGATCGTCACCGGCTTGCCGTTCATCAGCTCGACCGCGCGCTTGTACGCCTCGAACTGCTCCTCTTCCTCCGGCAACTGGTCCTTGTGATTCATGAAGAGGAACTCAGTGCGGAACAGGCCCACGCCCATCGCGCCCGCTTCGACCGCGACTTGCGCATCTTCCGGCAGTTCGATATTCGCGCACAGCTCGATCTTCGTGCCGCAAAGCGTTTGCGTCGGCGAGAACTTCAGGCGCTGCAGCTTGCGCTGCTCGAGCACCTTCTCGCTTTGCCGGTATGAATACTCTTCGAGGACGATCGGCGCAGGATCGACGATGACGATACCGTGGTCGCCGTCCACGATGATGAGATCGTTCTGGCGAATCAGCGCGCTCGCCTGCTGCACGCCGACGGACGCCGGAATGCCGAGGCTGCGCGCGACGATCGCCGTGTGCGACGTGCGGCCGCCCAGATCGGTGACGAAACCCTTGAACGCCTGCGTCTTGAACTGGAGCATGTCCGCCGGCGCGATATCGTGCGCAACGACGATCATCTCGTTATGGCCGTTGCTCGCGGCCGTATGCACGACGAGCGACGCGGCCGTCGGCGCGCCCGCGAGCGCCTTCAGCAGACGTTCGACGACCTGCTCGACATCCGCCTTGCGCTCGCGCAGGTATTCGTCCTCGATTTCATCGAAATAGCCTCCGAGGATTTCCAGTTGTTCGGTGAGCGCCCACTCGACGTTGTAACGGCGCGTGCGGATGAGATCGATGGTTTCCTGCACGAGCATGGCGTCGTTCAGGATCATCGTGTGAACATTGATGAACGCGCTCATTTCGCTGGGTGCGTCGGCGGAAAGATCTTCGCGCAGTGTTTCGAGCTCGGCGAGCACGCCCGCCTGCGCCGCGTAAAAACGAGCGATTTCAGCGTCGATCTGATCCGGTTCGATCAGATAATGGTCTACGTCGAGCGCTGCGGGCGCGATCAGGTACGCGCGCCCAATGGCGATGCCGCGCGAGACGGGAATTCCATGCAGCGTGAAGGACACGCGCACCTCCTCTAATTTTGATTGTCGCGGTCTGCCAAGGAGCCCCCTCGGCGGGCGCAAACCGCGCGTCCATTATAAGTTCGATTGACGTGGTAAGTCCCTGAACACACTGCGGCATCAGGGCCGCGACGGTTGCACGGAATTACGTGAACGCGTGACGCGGATACGAAAAAGCCGCGTCGATGCGCGGCTTTTCATTGAATCGATACGGCATACAAGCGCTTACTGGCCTTCCCCGAATTTGTCGGCGATCAGCGAGAGAATCGCCTGCATCGCTTCGGCTTCGTCGGCGCCTTCGGTTTCGATCGTCACCGTACTGCCGATACCCGCCGCCAGCATCATCACGCCCATGATGCTCTTCGCGTTGATCCGGCGGCCATTGCGGCTCATCCAGATTTCGCATTGAAAGTTGCCCGCAAGTTGTGTGAGCTTGGCCGAAGCGCGCGCGTGGAGCCCCAGCTTGTTCACGATTGTTGTTTCTTGTTGCAGCATGATGCTCCGAGCGCTAGATGGATGAATTGAGCGGCGTCAGTGGCTTGCGGCCTTCGCGCTGACGAGATCCGCGCTCGCCGAGCACGCCGGATCGGGCGAGCCGGCTGCTTTCGTGGCGAGGGCGCAGGGATTGAGCGGCGTGGACGAATCCAGTTCCTGGATGCCCTTCGAGCCGCCCTGCAGGATTTTTTCGGTCAGCGTGTCGAGCGGCGTCGCGCGATAGCAGACAGCGCGCACCAGCATCGGCAGATTACAGCCGGCGAGCACGCGCACGTCGGTATCGTGCAGGCTCGCCGCGATGTTCGCGGGCGTCGCGCCGAACACATCGGTCAGCACGATGGCGCCGTTGTCTTCCTTCAGACGATCGATTTCGGAGCGCGCGAACGCGCGAACTTCGACCGGATCGCAATCCGGCGATACATCGATGACGCCGATGCGCGCCGGCAGGCCGCCGTAGATATGAGCCACGCACTCGCGTAGCGCGGTTGCGAAAGGTGCATGCGCGATGATCAGGATGCCAGCCATGTCAGGATATTGCCCCAGCGACAAATTATCGACAAAAGTCAGACGATAACGTCAGATTTCGCTCGAAAACGCGCGAGCGACGCGAAACACAACACGTACGTGGGCGCCGGTCAGGCATAAATCAACAGCGTCCCACTCGATTACCCATCCTGCGCCTCGATGCTTAACCACGCTTTAAGACGCGATGGCGCCCCAAACAGCGGGCGCCGGTAAATCAATTGTAACAGTGTCGCCGGGATGAGTTTGACGCGGTGTCCGCGCGCGTTCCGTGCGTCGGCGGACTCAGTGGACCGCGCGCTCCAGCGCGTCGATGAACATTCCGGCAACATCGAAGCCGGTCTGATCCATGATCTCGCGGAAGCACGTCGGGCTCGTGACGTTGACTTCGGTGAGGTAGTCGCCGATCGCGTCCAGCCCGGCCAGCAGCAAGCCGCGCGCTTGTAGCACCGGCCCGAGCGTTTCGGCGATTTCACGATCGCGCGCCGACAGCGGCTGCGCACGGCCGAGACCGCCCGCCGCGAGATTGCCGCGCACTTCGCTGCCCTGCGGAATGCGCGCGAGCGAGTACGGTACAGGCTGGCCGCCGATAACGAGAATGCGCTTGTCGCCGTCCGTGATTTCAGGGATGAAGCGCTGCGCCATCACCGTGCGCGCCCCGTCCTCCGACAACATCTCGACGATCGACCCGAGATTCATGCCGTCCGCCTTCACGCGGAACACGCCCATGCCGCCCATGCCGTCGAGCGGCTTGAGGATCACGTCGCCATGCTCGGCGTGAAATGCGCGCAGACGCGCCGCATCGCGCGTGACGAGCGTCGGCGTGACGAACTGCGGCCACTCCGCGATCGCGAGCTTCTCCGAGTGATCGCGGATCGCCTGCGGCTTGTTGAAAACGCGCGCGCCGTTGCGCTCGGCGATCTCCAGCAGCCAGGTAGCGTTGACGTATTCGAGGTCGAACGGCGGGTCCTTGCGCATCAGCACGGCATCGAAATGCGTGAGCGGCAGATGCTCCGCCTGCTCGGCCGCGTACCACGGCCAGCGGTCGCTGTTCGCCTCGTCGCCGACGATCGCGATGCGCCGCACGCTCGCCTCGACCTTGACGCCCGTCCACGCGAGATGCTGCGGCTCGCACGCGTAGAGCACGTGGCCGCGCCGCGCGGCTTCGGCCATCATCGCGTAGGTCGTGTCCTTGTAGATCTTGAAACGATCGAGCGGGTCGGCGATAAAGAGGATGTTCATGAGAATTCGCTAGTTCGGTGCGCGGCCTGCGAGCTTACCGCAAGCCGTCACATCACACCTGAATGGCTTCCGGATCGGTCTTCTCGAGTTCGAGCGATGCCGCCAGCAGCCCGAGCCGCGCGACGACGCCATACATGTAGAAGCGATTCGGTGGCGCGGCGCCGGGTTTGGCGTGCGTGTCGGGCAGCGCCGAGTGCTCGAAACCGAGCGGCACGAAGTGCATGCCCGGCGCATTGAGGTTCTGATCGCGTTCGCGCGAGTCGTGCACGCGATAGAAACCGCCGACCACGTACCGGTCGATCATGTACACCACCGGCTCGGCGACCGCATTCTCCACGCGCTCGAACGTATGCACGCCTTCCTGCACGATCACGTCGTGGACTTGCAGCCCTTCCTTCGCGTCGTTCATCTTCGTGCGCTCGCGCTTGGTCAGTGCGGCAACCTCGCTTGCGTCGTGAACGGTCATCACGCCCTTTCCGTACGTGCCGGCGTCCGCCTTGATCACGACATAAGGACGCTCGCTGATACCGTACTCACGATACTTCTTCGCGATCTTCTTGAGCACGCCGTCGATGGCTTCGGCGAGCGCTTCCTCGCCGGTGCGCGCTTCGTAATCGACGCCTTCCACGTGCGCGAAATACGGGTTCACCATCCACGGATCGATCTCGACGAGCTTCGAAAACTTCTTCGCGACGTCGTCATAGCAGGAGAAGTGCGTCGATTTGCGGCGCACGGCCCAGCCTGCGTGCAGCGGCGGCAGCAGATATTGCTCGTGCAGATTCTCCAGCACATGCGGAATGCCGGCGGAGAGATCGTTGTTGAGCAGGATCGAGCAGGGATCGAAGTTCTTCAGGCCCAGACGCCGCGGCGTCCGCTCGAGCGGCTCCAGCACGATTTTCTGACCATCCGCGAGCGCGATGGTCACCGGACCGTGGATGTTCTCGTCGAGCGTCCCGAAGCGGATATTGAGTCCGGCCTGCCGCATGATCAGCGCAAGGCGCGCGACGTTCTCGAGATAGAACGCGTTGCGCGTATGGCGCTCGGGGATGACGAGCAGATTCTTCGCGTCGGGGCAGATTTTTTCGATGGACGCCATCGCCGCCTGCACCGCGAGCGGCAGCACTTCCTGCGGCAGATTGTTGAATCCGCCGGGAAAGAGATTGGTGTCGACGGGCGCAAGCTTGAACCCCGCGTTGCGCAGATCGACCGAGCAGTAAAACGGCGGCGTGTGCTCTTGCCATTCGAGGCGGAACCACCGCTCGATAGCAGGCATGGCCTCGAGAATTTTCCGCTCGAGGTCGAGCAGCGGGCCACTTAACGCCGTAACTAGGTGCGGAACCATTGATTACTCGCGGACGGAAGACGAAAGAT
This sequence comes from Caballeronia sp. S22, assembly GCF_964261745.1. NCBI lineage: Bacteria > Pseudomonadati > Pseudomonadota > Betaproteobacteria > Burkholderiales > Burkholderiaceae > Caballeronia > Caballeronia sp. S22. The sequence goes on from NZ_OZ180035.1 coordinate 3,087,239, forward strand.
TGTAGAGCAATTGCTTTGCCTAATTGGGTATGAACCGCCAATTGACAAGGTTTCCCGGCAATTGCCGCCCGCGCGTGCCTTGACGAAAACCCGACGAAAAACGGTCACGATCGGGATAGGGGCAGGCCTCGCGGCCCGACCCCTCCCACACCACCGTGCGTACGGGTCCGTACACGGCGGTTCGGATCGGTTGATCGGCTAGGGACGCAGTGATGGAAGACCGAGGGATCGCAGAAAGCGATTGGTCAACGCCCGTTGCAGTGCAGGGCTATTACTCAGCCGCCATGCATTATGGGGTGACCCGGCTGTCTGGGCAGCAAGGGACCGGTCCACCCCTCGCGCCGTCAGTTCCCGGAAGCGGGTGTTCCCGCGTCGCCACTGCTTCCAGAAGAAGCAGCGAACCCGGCGGCGTACCCATTCGTCCAGACGCTGAAGGACGCTCGGCGTTTCGCAGAATCCAAAGTAGCCGCGCCATCCAGTCAGGTAACGGTTCAGCATGCCGATCAGTTGGTCAACGCTGACCCCGTGCGAGCGCTGGGTCATTTCCCGGATTCGCTCCTTGAACCGGCTCAGTGCCTTGGGCGCGATGCGCCGTTTGACGTGATCCCGGGTCCCGAAGGTGAATCCCAGAAACTTCCGCGTGTGAGGCTCGGCCACTGCGCTCTTCGTCTCGTTGACCGTCAACTTGAGCTTGCTGGTGAGGAAGGCTTTCAGCCCCGCCATCACCCGTTGGCCCGCGCGTTCGCTGCGTACATAGACGTTACAGTCGTCGGCGTACCTCGCAAATCGCAGTCCGCGTCGCTCAAGTTCCCGGTCGAGGTCGTCGAGCATCAGATTGGATAACAACGGTGACAGCGGACCGCCCTGGGGCGTCCCTTCGTCCGTTGCGCCAACCAGCCCGTCTTCCAGCACGCCCGCCGTCAGAAAGGAGCGGATCAGCTTCAGCACTCGCCTGTCGCTGACACGCTTTGCCACCCTGCTCATCAGGATATCGTGGCTTACGCGATCGAAGAATTTCTCGAGGTCCAAATCTACAATCCATCGATGCCCCGACTGGATGTAGCTTTGCGCCTTTGCCACGGCCTGATGCGCCGAGCGTCCCGGACGGAAACCATAACTGGAATCCGAGAACGTCGGGTCCCACCGCTGTTGCAGCACCTGCAATACCGCCTGCTGAACGAATCGATCAAGCGCGCACGGAATGCCAAGCTTGCGCACGCCACCTCCATCCGGCTTGGGTATCTCGACTCGTCTGACAGGGTGTGGCTTGTACGTGCCTTCCAGCAGCATGGACCGTATCGTCGGCCAGTGCTCACGCAGGTACGTCGGTAGTGCCTGAACCGTCATGCCGTCCACGCCCGGTGCGCCTTTGTTTGCTCTCACACGTTTCAACGCCTGCTTCAGGTTCTCCCGTTCGCAGACTTCCTCCATCAGTCGGTCACTAGCCGACGGGCTTTCAGACTCGGGGTTCGCCGCCATAGGTTCAGCCCCTCGATCAGCAGCCCTCGGGGCTTCACCCCTGCCTCCGCTATCGAGGACGCGATGCGTTTTCTGCTGCGCTCCCATGTCGAGTTCTCCGGCTTACTCGCCGCTCCTCTCCGTTTGGGCCTTCAGGCATCGCTGCCCTACTATGCCCGCTGCTGACTCCTGCGCGGTGGTCAACAACCCTTGCGAGCCGTTCAGTCCTGAGTCCAGGACACCGCGCAGGCCTCCCGAGGTAAGCCCAACCGCCTTCGCCACACACCCGCCAGATCTACCACCCCGGACCTTGATGGCTATGGACTTCGCGATCATTGGCTCGCTCGTCCGTCCGGGTAGGCCTCCCATCTGGTTTCTGTTCGTCAGGTCGTGGCTTTGCTACACGCTTCCTTCAGACCCCGCCTCACGACGACGCCCTTGCGTTTCGCTAGTCCTTCACCACCATCAGGTTGGACAGGGGACTCGCACCCCCAAGCTGTTGTGCATGCTCGGCGCACCAAAAAAATGCCCGCCATGAAGGCGGGCGAAGTCGCTGCGCTCGTTCTTTGCGTCGAAGCGGACGTCCTCCCGCGACGTCCGCCTGGCGACGAATGCCTTATTCGACGTGCTCGCCGTGCAGCGTGACGTCGAGACCTTCGCGTTCCTGTTCTTCCGTGACGCGCAGACCCATGGTCATGTCGATGATCTTCAGCAACACGAAGCTGACGACGCCGCTGTAGACCAGCGTGACGAGCACGCCCTTCGCCTGCACCAGCACGCTGCCGTCGAAACCGCCGATGTCCTTCACAGCGAATACGCCCGTCAGCAACGCGCCGATGATCCCGCCCACGCCGTGCACGCCGAACGCGTCGAGCGAATCGTCGTAGTTGAACTTGTGCTTGAGCCACGTCGCCGACCAGAAGCAGACCACGCCCGCGACGATGCCGATCACGATCGCGCCCGTCACGCCGACGAAGCCCGAAGCCGGCGTCACTGCCACCAGACCCGCGACCGCGCCCGAGATGATGCCGAGCACCGACGGCTTGCCCTTCGTGATCCACTCCGCGAACATCCAGCCGAAAGCGGCGAAGGCGGTGGCGATCTGCGTCGTGAGCATCGCGAAGCCGGCACGGCCGTCAGCCGCGACTGCCGAACCCGCGTTGAAGCCGAACCAGCCCACCCACAGCATCGATGCGCCGATCAGCGAGAGCACGAGGTTGTGCGGGGCCATCACTTCACGGCCGTAACCGACGCGCTTGCCGAGCACCAGACAGCACATCAGGCCCGCGATACCGGCGTTGATGTGAACCACCGTGCCGCCCGCGAAGTCGAGCACGCCAGCCGTTGCGAGCCAGCCGGTCGGTTCCCAGACCATGTGCGCGACCGGCGAGTAGACGATCAGCGACCACAGCGCCATGAACACGAGCATCGCCGAGAACTTCATGCGGTCAGCGAATGCGCCGGTGATGAGCGCCGGGGTGATGATCGCGAAGGTCAGCTGGAACGCGAAGTAGACCGACTCCGGAATAGTCGTGGCGAGGTGGCTCACGGTGAGCGTGGTCGCCTTGTCGCCCTTGATGTAGGCCATGCCGTGCAGGAACACGCGCGAGAAGCCGCCGAGGAACGATCCGCCCGGCGTGAACGCGATGCTGTACCCGACGACGGTCCAGAGAATCGTCACGAGACAGCAAATCGCGAAGCTCTGCATCGCCGTGGCGAGCACGTTCTTCTTGCGCACCATGCCCGCGTAGAAGAGCGCGAGACCCGGGACCGTCATGAACAGCACGAGGGCGACCGAGGTCAGCATCCAGGCGGTGTCGCCCGAGCTGATCTTGGAGGAGTCGACCATGACCGGTTCGGTCGGCGCGGCGGGCGCGGCATCGGATGCGCCCGATGCTGGCGCCGCAGCCGACGCGGCATCGGCGGACGACGCCATCGCCGTGTTGGCGGAGGCCGGTGCACTTGCGGCGGTATCGGACGACGCGGGTGCCGAGGCAGCGGCCGGAGCGGACGCATCCTGGGCGAGAGCGGTGCCGACATTCGCGCCGACCAGCGCGCCCGCCACCAACAGTGACATCAAAAAGTTACGCATTCTTCTGGTTCCTCTTATCGCCAATTTCTTGTTAGAGCGCGTCGGCGCCGGTCTCGCCGGTGCGGATGCGAATGACCTGTTCAATCGCGGTGACGAAGATCTTTCCGTCACCGATCTTTCCCGTGCGCGCGGCGCGTTCGACGGCTTCGATCGCCTGATCGACGATGTCGTCCGAAACGGCCGCCTCGATCTTCACTTTCGGCAGGAAGTCGACGACATACTCCGCGCCCCGATAGAGCTCGGTGTGCCCTTTCTGTCGGCCGAAGCCTTTCACCTCGGTCACCGTGATACCCGAGACGCCGATGGCCGACAACGCTTCACGCGCTTCGTCCAGCTTGAACGGCTTGATGATTGCGGTAATGAGCTTCATGTGTCCCTCGCTGTGGTGTGCTGATCCTTCGATGCCTTCTAAAGCGGGATGCGCTGGGTGCTACCGCGACGTCTGCCCTGCCGGGCCGCTCAGAGAAGCGTGCAGAAAAGGTCCGCGCCAGTTATGCAACTCGTATGCCAAGCGAGTGTTCATGGGGGATTCCGGCGGTTTACGGAAACCTTCCGTCGCGGGGTATGCCGAACGGCCAACGTGCGCCGCACGTGCTGGCGCCGGGGTGTGTTCGTTGCTAGAGTGGTCTCGAGGTCCCGCAAAAAGGGGCATGGGCGGACAACGCGAGTGAGCGGCAGCGCTAAAATCGCGGCGCCTCAACGGTGCTCCGGGCACGCCGGCACACTCGACGGCGCGCACCAAGATCGAACATTCGATAATTCGGGGCACTGACCTAACAATGAATGCACTTTTTTAGTGCAAGAAGGGAGAAACGATGAAGCAGCCCAACGACGTTTTCAATGATCTGCAGCAGAAGATGAGCGATCTGTTCAAGAATTCGCCCGCGAAAGACGTCGAAAAAAACATGAAGGCGATGCTCTCGCAGGGGTTCTCGAAGCTGGATCTCGTGACGCGCGAGGAATTCGACACTCAGACGCAAGTGCTCGTGCGCACGCGCGCGCGCCTGGAGGAACTCGAAAAGCGCGTCGCGCAACTGGAGCAGCGTCTCGCAGGCGGAAGCGCGAGCACCGCGCAGGACTGAGCGCCAGCCTTATCGCATACCTCGGCTGGCGAGCCGTGCGTTTCCAGTTTTATTGCCGGCGCGGTTGAAGCGCCGTTTCAGGTGAAATCATGTCGCTTGCCGTGGTACGCAGCCGCGCGCCCGCTCCTGGGCGCGCGCCCGAAGTTGTCGTCGAAGTCCATCTCGCCAACGGGTTGCCGTCGTTTTCAATCGTCGGACTGCCCGATCTCGAAGTCCGTGAAAGTCGCGAGCGCGTGCGCGCCGCGCTTCAGAACTGCGGCTTCGACTTTCCCGTCCGCAGAATCACCGTCAATCTCGCCCCCGCCGATCTGCCGAAGGAAAGCGGTCGCTTCGATCTGCCGATCGCGCTCGGCATACTTGCCGCGAGCGGTCAGATTCCGGCGCAATCGCTGGAGCATCGCGAGTTCGCCGGCGAGCTGTCGCTGACCGGCGCGCTGCGTCCGATGCGCGGCGCGTTCGCGATGGTCTGCGGCGCGGCGCGTCATTACGCATCGATGCGCGCTCCGGACACGCGCATCCCGGAAATCTACGTGCCGCTCGCGAGCGCGGCGGAGGCGGCGCTGGTGCCGGGCATCGAAGTCTTCGGCGCGGCGGACTTGCCGACGCTCTGCGCGCATCTGAACGATGTCCCCGATGCGCGGCTCAGACCGATTCGCGCCGCACCGCTTTCCCCGACAAGTACGCCAGCCGCCGATCTCGCCGACGTGATCGGCCATCCCGCTGCGCGCCGCGCACTCGAAGTAGCGGCGGCTGGCGGGCATCACCTGTTGATGGTCGGGCCGCCCGGCGCGGGCAAATCGATGCTCGCCGCGCGCCTGCCGGGCCTGCTTCCGCCGATGAACGACGACGAAGCGCTCACCTCCGCGGCAATCCTGTCGGCGAGTTCGATCGGCTTCACGCCACAGCAGTGGCGGCGGCGGCCATTTCGCGCGCCGCATCACTCGTCGAGCGCGGCCGCGCTCGTCGGCGGGCGCAATCCGCCGCAGCCGGGCGAGATCACGCTCGCGCATCTCGGCGTTTTGTTTCTTGACGAATTTCCCGAGTTCGATCGCAAGGTGCTGGAAACCCTGCGCGAGCCGCTCGAAGTCGGGCAGATCACGATTTCGCGCGCCGCGCAGCAGGCGGATTTTCCGGCCGCCTGCCAGCTCGTCGCCGCGATGAACCCGTGCCCGTGCGGCTGGCGCGGCGATCCGAGCGGACGTTGCCGCTGCTCGCCCGATGTTGCCGCGCGTTATCTGCGCAAATTGTCGGGTCCGCTGATGGACCGCATCGATATTCAGATCGAACTGCCGGCGCTTTCGCCCGCGGAATTGTCGGCGCGTGTGGTGGAGCGCGGCGAGTCGAGCCGCAGCGTCGCGGCGCGTGTCGCGGCAGCGCGCGACATCCAGATGCAGCGTCAGGGCAAGATCAACCGCGATCTCGATGGCCGCGAAGCCGACGAAGTCTGCCGCCCCGATTCCGCGGGCGAAGCGTTGCTGCGCGCGGCAGGCGAGCGTTTCGGCTGGTCGGCGCGGGCGTACTACCGCGTGCTCAAAGTCGTGCGGACGATCGCCGATCTCGCCCGCGCCGATATGCCTGATGCGTCGCATGTCGCCGAAGCGGTTCAGTATCGGCGCCTGCTGTCGGTCGCGTGATGCCAGCACGGGCGGCCCCTGGCCCACGCCCTGCTAGTGGAAAAGCGCTTGTCAAGACTTGACTTATGCACACTGAGGCGATCCGGGGCACTTTTTCATCCGATCAAACCCCCGTTTTCAGTTGATTTTGCAGACCATTGATTTTATTGAATTATTTAGCTTGCCACGAACAAAGGCAAAGTAAGGTAAACCGTATGAACTGGGCTTTTGCGCGCCACCGCACACTCTTTTCCACAATGTTATCCACAGACATTGTGGATAGCGGAAAAAGTCCATACGAATCCGTGAATTAGCGCGTAAACTTACGAAGGAACTTAGCTTCTTTCCGCCGAACTAAGGCACTCTTAAATCAGTACCTGCAGAATTTCGAGGCCTTCCTCTAAAAGAGTTTGAAGGACGTGAAGAACTGATCCGCCTGCTCCCGTGGCGGCGCCTTGTCCGACACGATCGCCAGTTGATAGACATGCGCGCCGCGCGCGACGAATCGCGCCTGGATCGTCCGCGATTCGCGCCTCTCCCCGCCTTCGCCCTTCACTTCCATCTCGCTTCCCAGCACGCGCCCACCGGCGGCGAGCTCGATCTGCGTCGCGCGCGCGGCGGGCTGCGCGTTGACGTTGCGCGCGAGCCCTTGCTGAAGGAAATCGAGTGTGGCGCGCTGCAATTGCGGATCGGCGCTCGGCAGCACCACCGTGCCGACCGCGAACACGGCATCGCCGGCTTCGGCGGTTTGCATGCGCATCGTCATCGGCTGGCCGGCGATTTCGATCTTGCGCTCATCCGAACGCGGCTTTGCCGGCAACGTCACTTCGTAGCCATCGTCGTTGTTCATCACGGTGCGCCAGTCGTAAGAAGGCGTGCAGGCGAGCAGCGCGCCGCATGCGACAGATGCGCACACCAGTTTGCTCGTGGAAGCAACGTTCGGAAGAAAGCGCACAGTCGCGCGATGCAAGAGGGACGGAAACACGGAGAAAACTCGTTTCATGAGGAACCGCTGCGTGAAAACCATCATTATCGCGCTGCAATGCCGGGCTTATCGGCGTGTCATGAAGCCATCCCGAAATTGGCGCTAAAATACGCAGCAGTCTCCATCGCGGCGGTGTCCGCCGTTTGCGGGAGAGCAACACGAGGTTCGACATGTCCCAATCCACGCAAGACACATCCACGCGCGCCAAGAGCCCGCTGCGCTACATCGTGATGGCGCTCGTCGCGGGCGTGATCGCCTGCACCGGGTATTTCGCCTTCGGCGGCCAGCAAAAGGTGCCGGACGCGACCTTCACGCTGCTTTCGGGACAGAAGATTTCCACATCCGGCGATCTCAAGGGCAAGGTCTATCTCGTCAACTTCTGGGCGACGAGCTGCGAGACCTGCATGAAGGAAATGCCGCAGATGATCGACACGTACAACAAGTTCAAGGGCCGTGGCCTGGAATTCGTCGCGGTCGCGATGAACTACGACGCGCCGATGTACGTCAGCAACTACGCGCAGACGCGCAACCTGCCGTTCAAGGTCGCGATGGACGACGGCAGCGCCGCCAAGCAGTTCGGCAACGTGCAACTGACGCCGACGACCTTCGTCATCGACAAGAACGGCAAGATCCTGAAGCGCTATGTCGGCGAGCCGACGTTCGCGGAGCTGGATCAACTGCTCGACAAGGCGCTGGGTTCGGCTTAAACACGCTCGACACAACACGAAAGATAAAGGCCCGCTGGCTGCAACCAGCGGGCCTTTTTTATCGCTCCGACGAATCGCCTTTCACGACGATTCCATATCGTTTGATCTTCTCGTACAGCGTCGCCTTGCCGAGCTGCAGCCGGTCCGCCGCCACCGCGACCGCGCCGCCGCAGTGCTCCAGCGCTTCCGCGATCACCGCGCGCTCGAACTGCTCGGTGCGTTCCTTGAGCGATTGCGTCGAGATATCGAGCAAGGCCGCGCCGCCGTCGTCGAGAATGCCGAGCACCATGCGATCCGCCGCGTTGCGCAGCTCGCGCACGTTGCCGGGCCAGTCGCGCTGCATCAAGTCCGCGCGCTGACGATCCGTGATGAGCGGCGCGGGCCGCTCGTAGCGCACGGCTGCATCGAGCAGAAAATGTTCGAAGAGCGGAACGATGTCTTCGCGGCGTTCGTTGAGCGGCGGCAGCGTGATCGTCACGACGTTCAGCCGATACAACAGGTCGCGGCGGAACGTGCCATCGGCGACGTGTTCGTTCATGTCGCCCTTCGCGGCCGCGACCACGCGCAGATTCGCGCGCACCGGCTGATTCGAGCCGAGCCGCTCCAGCACGCCATCCTGCAACACGCGCAGCAGTTTCACTTGCAACGAGAGCGGCATGCTCTCGATTTCATCGAGAAAAAGCGTGCCGCCGGAAGCATGCTCCAGCTTGCCGACGCGCCGCTTCTGCGCGCCGGTAAACGCGCCCGCCTCGTAGCCGAACATCTCCGATTCGAACATCTGCTCCGGCAGCGCCCCGCAATTCACCGCGATGAACGGCTTGTCGCGACGCGGCGACATTTCGTGCAGGCTGCGCGCGATCAGCTCCTTGCCCGCGCCCGTATCGCCGTTGATGAGCACGGAAGCATCCGTCGGCGCGATATTCGCGATCAGCCGCCGCACCTGCTCGATCGCCGGACTGCGCCCGATGATGCGGCTTTGGCCAGCCAGCTCACGCCGCAACGCCTGGTTTTCGAGCACCAGCGATCGGCGCTCCAGCGCGCGGCGCACGGCTTCGATCAAACGCTCGGACGCGAACGGCTTTTCGATGAAGTCATATGCACCGTCGCGCATCGCCTGCACGGCCATCGAGATATCGCCGTGACCGGTGACGAGGATCACCGGCACTTCGGGCGCGCGCTCGCGGCATTGCGCGAGCAGATCGAGGCCGCTCGCGCCGGGCAAGCGAATATCGCTCACGATCACGCCGGGGAAACTAGCGTCGATCGAGCGCGCGGCGGATTCGACGCTGCCGTGGCCGGTCACGTCGAAACCCGCGAGTTGCAGGGTCTGCACGCTCGCGCGGCGCACGAGTTCGTCGTCTTCGATGAAGATCACCTGCAAACCGGTGCTCATTGTCTTGTCTCGATTCAATGTTTCGAATGCTACGCGCGACGCAGCGTCAGTACGAATTCTGCGCCGTACGATCCGTCCGCGTCGGCCTGTGTGCCGCCTTCGGGTCCGTCCGCGACGATGGGCGCCTCGCGATTGCGCGCGAGCAGCGTGCCGCCGTAATCGCGCGCGATCGCCGATGAAATCGCGAGCCCGAGGCCCAGGCCCTGCCCCATTTCCTTCGTCGTGAAGAACGGCTCGAAAAGACGCGGCAACGCTTCGGCGGGAATGCCGGGGCCGTTGTCGCGCACGACGAGTTCGATCGTGTCCGCGAGCGCATTCAGTTCGATGACGATGCGCGGCTTGTCGCACGACGCGACCGCATCGAGCGCGTTGCCGATCAGATTGATGAACACTTGTTCGAGCCGCAAATCCTCGCAACGCACGAACACGGGCGCGCTGCCTTCCACAAGTTCGGGCGCGATATCGGTGACGACATTCTTCATGCGCGGCCGCAGCATCGAGAACACTTGGCGCAATGCCCGCGCGACGTCCGCGCGCGCGTTCTTCGGGCGCGCCTTCGTGACGAAGAGCTTCAACTGATTCGTGATGTTGCCCATGCGCTCGGTCAGCGATGCGATCGCTTCGAGATTCTCGCGCGCCGCTGCCTGATCGCCACGATCGATCAGCACGCGCGTGTTGTCGGAGAAACTGCGCAACGCGGCGAGCGGCTGATTGAGTTCGTGCGTGATGCCCGCCGCCATCTGCCCGAGCGCCGCGAGCTTGCTGGCCTGAATGAGCTCATCGTGCGCGGCGCGCAAATCCTGCTCCGCGCGCGTGCGCTCGTTGACCTCTTTCGTCAGCTGCGCATTCGCTTCGGACAAATCCGCCGTGCGCTCCGCGACGCGCTGATTCAACTCGGCATACGCGGTCTGCAGCAACTCGCGGCTACGGATCATTTCGCGCACGCGCGCGCGGCGCATGCGCCAGTAGAACGCGAGCAGGCACAGCGACACGAACACGAGCGCCGTGACGATGACCGCGTTCTGCGCGGCGCTTTCGACGGGATCGAGCGCGGCCATCGTGATCAGTTGCCAGTCGGGCTCGCCGATCGAACGATGCGTCGCGAGATACGCCGGCGCCTTGCGCCCGCCGCCGACACGCACGATCTGCGCGCCGCCTTCGAGCGTCTTCACAACGGTCATCGGCAGCGGCGTGATGGCTTGCTGCGCGTACTGGCGCGTCGCATAGACCGAAGCCTCGATGTTCTGCGGCAGCGGCCGCACCGTGTGATATTTCCACGCCGGCACCGACGAGAGAAAGATCACGCCGTGATCGTCCGTGACGATGAGCGGCTCGGACGCATCGGCGCCTTGCAGCCATTCGAGATTGAGCTTGACCACCGCGACGCCGATGATCTCGCGCGTGCCTTCGCGATAGACCGGCTGCGAGATGTAATAGCCCGGTTCGATCGAGATCGTCCCGATGCCGAAGAACCGGCCGACGCCGCCTTTCATCGCATCGATGAAATACGGCCGGAAGTTATAGTCCACGCCGACAAAGCTGTCCGCCGCGTTCCAGTTGCTCGCGGCGACGCTGATGCCGTTCGAGCGGATCAGATACGTGACCGTGGCATGCGCGCGTGCGTTGAGATCTTCGAGATAGCGGTTCGCGCGCTCGACGTTGGCTTTATCGGGATGATCGAGTGCGTTCTGGACGACAGGATGCCGCGACAGCAGATACGGCAGATATTCGTAGCGGTCGAGCGTGCTCTTGAGCGTGTTCGTCGTGCGATCGACGCGCGCGGCGGCATTGAGCCTCAGTTCATCGATGCCGCTCTGCCACGCGAGATGCCACGTGAGCGCGCAGCACGCCACGAGCGCGGCGCACAGCGCGAAAAACACGAGGATGCGACGCGTCACGTGAGCAGAATCCCGCGAATGAGGATCTGTCATTGTGGCATACGCGCCTTCTGGATAAGGCTTCGAGAACGAGCCGGCAAGCGAACGCGGCGAAGCGCTCGTGGATCGAGGCTTCGCCGCGTTCATGATGAGCTCGCGCTCAGACCGTTTCGGCTTCGTTGCGGTCGGTCACGTCGACTTCGCGTGACAGCGCCGCCTTCAGCTTGCTGCGGTCGAGTTCCTTCTCCCACGCCGACACGACGACCGTCGCCACGCCGTTACCGACGATGTTCGTCAGCGCGCGGCATTCCGACATGAAGCGGTCGATGCCGAGAATCAGCACCATGCCCGCGAGCGGAATGGTCGGCACGACAGCGAGCGTCGCCGCCAGCGTGATGAAGCCCGCGCCGGTCACGCCGCTCGCGCCCTTCGACGTGAGCATCGTCACCGCGAGCAGCGTCAGTTGCTGGCCCCACGTGAGATCGGTGTTGGTCGCCTGGGCGATGAACAGCACGGCCATCGTCATGTAGATGTTGGTGCCGTCGAGGTTGAACGAATAACCGGTCGGCACGACGAGACCCACGACCGAGCGCGAGCAGCCGAGCTTTTCGAGCTTGAGCATCAGTTGCGGGAGCGCCGCTTCCGACGACGACGTGCCCAGCACGATCAGCATCTCTTCCTTGATGTACGCGACGAACTTCAGGATGCTGAAGCCGACCATGCGCGCGATCGCGCCGAGCACGAAGACGACGAAGATGATCGACGTCAGATAGAACGTGCCGACGAGCTTGAGCATCGGCAGCAGCGAGCCGATGCCGTACTTGCCGATGGTGAACGCCATCGCGCCGAACGCACCGATCGGCGCGAGCTTCGTGATGATGCCGACCATGCCGAACAGGATGCTCGACAGCCCTTCGATGAAATTCGTCACGACCTTGCCGCGCTCGCCGATGTGCGCGAGCACCGAGCCGAACAGGAGCGCGATCAGCAGGATCTGGAGGATTTCGCCCTGCGCGAACGCCGACACCAGCGTGTCCGGGATGATGTGCATGAAGAAGTCGACCGTGCTCTGGCCGTGCGCCTTCGTCGCGAAGGAGTCGACGGCCTTGTGGTCGAGCGTGGCCGGATCGACGTTGAAGCCGACGCCGGGCTTCAGGATGTGCGTCGCGGCGAGGCCGAGGATCAGCGCGAACGTCGACACGATTTCGAAGTACAGAAGCGCCTTGCCGCCGACGCGCCCGACCTTCTTCATGTCTTCCATGCCCGCGATGCCAGTGACGACGGTACAGAAGATGATCGGCCCGATCACCATCTTGATGAGCTTGATGAAGGCGTCGCCGAGCGGCTTCATGTCGGTGGCGAGAGCGGGATAGAAGTGCCCGAGCGCGATGCCGATGATGATGGCCACGATCACCTGCACGTACAGGACTTTATGGATAGGTTTTTTCACGATGGTTCCAGGCAATAACAAGCGATTGGCGGAGGGATAGCCAGCGGCGAGCTTGGACGTGGAGAAGCTTTCTGGGTGCGCGGATGAATCTGTGGGATGCGCACGCCGAATCGCGCCGCGTAAGCGAAAAGCCGCTTCGTCGACGGACTCAGGGACGTTTGGATGCGAGAGGGTTCATCTGCTTGTCTCCTTGACTTTTATGGGCGGCTCATGGGCCGTGCCGTTTATATTGCAAGGGCGATGCCAGGCTTTACTCTTTTTAAGCCGTTGATTTTATAGGGTATTTCTTAACGCATGAGCATGCGTAATCCGGGATTCTGGAAATCCGGAATACGGGTGTCCGATGATCTGGACGGCTGCAACGTTCGTTCAATCATAAAAAAACCCACGGAGGTCCGTGGGTTTTTCTTTTCAGGCAGAGCCAAAAGCGCTCAAACCACGCCCGCGCCATGCGCCTGCAGATCCGCGTGATAGCTCGAACGCACCATCGCGCCGACGGCCGCGTGCGTGAAGCCCATCTTGTACGCCTCTTCCTCGTACATCTTGAACGTATCCGGATGTACATAAGCCCGCACCGGCAGATGGTGCTCCGACGGTTGCAGATATTGACCGATCGTCAGCATATCCACATCGTGCGCGCGCAGATCGCGCATCACTTGAAGGATTTCTTCTTCCGTTTCACCCAGACCGACCATCAGGCCCGATTTCGTCGCGACTTCCGGATGCAGCGCCTTGAAGTCCTTCAGAAGCTTCAGCGAATGGTGATAGTCCGAGCCCGGACGCGCTTCCTTGTAGAGACGCGGCACCGTTTCGAGATTGTGATTCATCACGTCGGGCGGCGCGGCGGTCAGAATGCCGATCGCACGATCCAGACGGCCGCGGAAGTCAGGCGTCAGAATTTCGATGCGCGTTTCCGGCGAATGCTCGCGAACCTGCCTGATGCACTCGACGAAGTGCCCCGCGCCGCCATCGCGCAGATCATCGCGATCGACGGACGTGATCACCACGTACTTCAGCTTCAGCGCGCCGATGGTGCGCGCGAGATTCAGCGGCTCGTCCGCGTCGAGCGGATCGGGGCGTCCGTGGCCGACGTCGCAGAACGGGCAGCGGCGCGTGCACTTGTCGCCCATGATCATGAACGTCGCGGTGCCTTTGCCGAAGCATTCGCCGATGTTCGGGCAGCTCGCTTCCTCGCACACCGTATGCAGGTTGTGCTCACGCAGGATGTGCTTGATTTCGTTGAAGCGCGAGTTGCCCGTTGCCGTGCGCACGCGGATCCAGTCCGGCTTCTTCAGCTTCTCGATCGGGATGACCTTGATCGGAATGCGCGACGTCTTCGCTTGTGCCTTCTGCTTCGCAGTGGCGTCGTAGGCGGTGGGCGACGAAGCAGAAGCGGCGCTATCGCCGGCCAGGTTTGCGGTTGCGTCAGTCATTCGGTCGATCCGGTTGTTGCGGCGGAAGTTGCGGGGAGGCCGCCGATTTGAAGTGCCAGCCGTTCGGCGAGCACGAGAGCTACGTCGCGCCAGTCGGCCGCGACGCCGAGCGTCGCCATGTCGACCGTTTCGAGTCCCGCGTAGCCGCACGGGTTGATTGCGAGGAACGGCTGCAAGTCCATGCTCACATTGAGGCTCACGCCGTGATAGCTGCAGCCGTTGCGAATCTTGAGTCCGAGCGCGGCGATCTTCGCGCCTTCATGGAGCTCGTGCGAACGAACGTTCGCGCCTCGTTCGGCCTGCCGCGCCGATGGCCGCGCCACATAAATGCCCGGCGCGCCGGCCTTGCGGTCGGTCGCGAGATTATACGTCGCGAGTGTTTCGATCACGGCCTCTTCGATGCGCCGCACCAGCTCGCGCACCATCAGTTTTCGGCGACGCAGATCGATCAGCAGATAAGCGACGATCTGCCCCGGCCCGTGATACGTGATTTGTCCGCCGCGATCCACCTTGACGAGCGGAATGCCGCTTTGAGCGAGCAGAAGATGTGCGGGATCGCCCGCGAGACCGAGCGTGAAGACCGGCGGATGCTCGACGAGCCAGATTTCGTCCTGCGTTTCGGGCGTGCGGGCGTCGGTGAAGGCGCGCATCGCGTCGAAGCTCTGGCCGTACGGCTCGAGGCCGCGCCAGCGCAACGCGACCGGAAACTCACCGGAACTGAGCACGGTGTCGGGCGCGTCGTCGAATTCTTGTGGGACTGCGAGCGGTGTGGCGGACATGGTGCCGGTAGTTTACCGAAATAGCCCCATGCCCGCCGATGGTGAATTCGCATGCCTTCGATGGCAAATGCGAATAGTTGGCTCAGACGGTGCGCCATCCGGCGCGGAACCGTTGCGCGAGGCGCTCGACGCTGGTCGAAACCCAATGCATCGCACGTTCGTCGCAGCGCGGCAGGATCGTGAAAACGACATAAGCCGGACGGTCGCCTTCGACGGAAAGCCAGAGCCGCTCGCGTTCGCGCAGCTTGAGGTTATCGCCGGGGACGAGCCAGTAATCTTCGATGTCGTTGCTGCGCGTCGCCCAGACGGCGCTGCCGTGGACTGTGAGACGCGTACCGCGCGCAATGCGCATCGGCACGGTTTCGCCGGGCTTGATTTCGAAGGTGACGCTTGTTGATATTTCTCGCATGATCGACTCCGCCAAGGGAACGTTTCGATGACTACAATCCTAGGCGTGGCAAGGCATCAGGCAAAACGATCAATTTTCACTGCTATGTGAGCTGTATTGACAACGACAACGCCGACAATCCACATGGACCTCCGACAGCTTCCCGCCCTGAACGCGCTGCGCGCCTTCGAAGCCGCCGCCCGACACGAGAGCTTTTCCCGCGCCGCCGACGAGCTTTTCGTCACGCACGGCGCGGTCAGTCATCAGATCCGCGCGCTGGAGGCCGAACTCGGCGTGTCGCTCTTCGCGCGCGACGGCAAACGCGTGCGTCTCACCGACCGCGGCAGGCAATACGCGGCGGAGGTACGTGCGGCGCTCGTCGCACTGGCTGAATCGACGAGGCGCATCCGTTCGGGCGATCGCGACCGCCGGCTGATCGTCTCGATGCTGTCGTCGTTTTCAGCGCGGTGGTTGACGACGCGCGTGGGCCGGTTCATTGAAAAGCATCCGGAAATCGACCTCGAATTGCTGTCGACGAACGCGCTCACCGACTTCAACCGCGACGACGTGGATGTCGCCATCCGCTTCGGTTTTGGCAAGTACGCGGGCCTGCACTCGGAGGAACTGCTCGACGAGGTGTTCTTCCCCGCCTGTGCGCCGAATTTTCGCGGCGGCGAGTTGCCGCGGACACCGCGCGATCTCGCGAACCTGCCGCTATTGCGCTCGGAAGATGAGCGTTGGCGTCCGTGGTTCGACGCGGCCGGGCTCAACGACATCGAGGAACCCAGGCGCGGCGTTCTATATGAGGATTCGTCGAATCTTCTGCAGGCGGCCATCGACGGTCAGGGCATCGCGCTCGTGCGCCGCTCGCTCTCGATGCAGGAAATCGGTGCGGGACGGCTCGTGCGGCTGTTCAATATCGACGGCCCGAGCCCGTGGAAGTACTACTTCGTGTGCCCGACGGCGCTGCTTCAGACGAAGCGCGTGCAGGCATTCAGGGAATGGGTTTTCGAGGAGGCCGAGCAGTTCAGGCTGCTCTACGAGCGCACGCCGGCGGTGTGCGACGCGCCGGCGGGCAAGATCAAAGCACTACCTTGACCATCGGATGGCCGGTGAGCGCGCGATAGATGTCGTCGAGATGCGGGCGATTCTGCGCGCGCACGGTGCAGGTGAGCCCCGTGTAGTTGCCGCCGGAAGACGGACGCGCCTCGACACGCGATGCGTCGAAGTCCTTGTCGAACTCCTTGAGCAGGCTGACGATCGTGTCGTGGAATTCCGGATGCGTCTTGCCCATCACCTTGATCGGGAAATCGCAGGGAAAGTCGAACAACTCGTCGGCGCTGTGCGCGGCGGAATCGGTCGGATCGGTGGATTGTTGCTTGTCGGACATGGCTTTCTCCTTCACTTCGCGCTTCATTTGGCCCGCGCGGCCTCTTCCGCGAACTCGCGCGCCTTGGCCCGCTGGTAGGCGTCGTAGAGTGCAGCATAGATCGGACCGGGCCGGCCGTCGCCGACGCTTTTTCCGTCGAGCGTGGTGATCGGCATGACTTCCTTGGTCGCGGAGCTGATCATGACTTCGTCGGCCGAACGCAACTCGGCTTCGGTGATGTCGCGCTCCTCGAACGGAATGCCCGCCTCGCGCGCCAGTTCCTCGATGAGCCCGTAGCGGATGCCTTCGAGAATACGCGGTCCGCGCGGCGCGCCCAGCAAGGTGCCGCCCTTCACAATCCACACATTTGAGGACGAACCTTCGGTAAGCAAGCCGTCGCGCAACTGGATGGTTTCGAGCGCGTCGTTTTCGGCGGCGTGTTGCGCCATCAGCACGTTGCCGAGCAGCGATACCGATTTGATGTCGCAATGCAGCCAGCGCTTGTCTTCGGCGGTCACGGCCACCGCGCCGCGCGCACGATCCGCCATGCTCGGAAACACGAGCTGGCCGAGCATGACGAACACGGTCGGCGTGATGCCCGCCGGAAATGCGTGCCCGCGCCGCTTCGCGACACCGCGCGTGACCTGAATGTAGACGAGCGCGTCGCCGGTGCCGGCGTTTTCGCTAATGGCGCGATCGATCAACGCGCGCCAGCCGGCGTCGTCGAAAGGATTGTCGATGCGAATCTTGCCGAGACTGCGATTCAGTCGCGCGAGATGCTGTTTGAGCCGGAACGGCAGGCGCGCGCCATCGGCTTGCGCGTAGAGCGGCACGACTTCATACACGCCGTCGCCGAAAATGAACCCGCGATCGAGCACGGGAATCCGCGCTTCGGAGAGCGGCCCCCACTCGCCGTTCAGATAAACCGTGGGATCGAAGACTTCGGCTTGGCTCATCGGGACCGCTCCTTTCTCAACCTGTCGTTCAACTTCGCTTACGTCGATTACTTCCGCTTTTGCCACCAGAGCAGCGCCGAATCCCACAGGCGGCCGAAGATGCCCGCTTCCGGCACGTCCTGCAACGCGACGAGCGGGAACTGCGCGACTTCCTTGCCGTCGGCCATCATCTTGACGGAGCCGATTTGCTGGCCCTTCTTGATCGGCGCGACGAGCAGGTCGTTGTGCGTGACGGTCGGCTTGACCTTCTCGCCCAGACCCTTCGGCACGGTGATGTACTGGTCCGTCATGACGCCAGCCTGCACGCTGTCGGCGGCGCCCTTGTACACGCGCGGCGAGTCGATCACCTGATTCGCCTTGTACAGGCGCAGCGCGTCGTACGCGGTGTAGCCGTAGTTCAGCATCTTCAGGCTGTCCTGCACGCGGTTGTGCTCTTTCGGCTCGCCCATCATCACGGCGACGAGGCGGCGGCTCGCATCGGGCACGCCGACGAGCGAGCGCTTCGCGGTCGCGATCAGGCAGTAGCCCGCGGCCTTCGTGTGGCCGGTCTTGAGGCCATCGACGGTCGGATCGAGCCACAGCAGGCGGTTGCGGTTCGGCTGCTTGATCTTGTTGTACGTGAATTCCTTCACCGAGAAGATGCTGTAGTACTCGGGGAAGTCGCGCACGAGGCGCGTGGACAGCACGGCGAGATCGCCGGCGGTCGTGTAGTGCTGCGGATCGGGCATGCCGTTCACATCGGCGAAATTCGTGTTCTTCATGCCGATGCGCTTCGCCGCCGCGTTCATCAGCTGCACGAAGTTGGTTTCGCTGCCGCCGACGAGTTCCGCGAGCGCGATGGCCGCGTCGTTGCCCGACTGCACGATCATGCCGTAGACGAGATCGTGCACGGTGACCGGCTTGTTCGCTTCGATGAACATGCGCGACTCGTCCGTGCGCACGCGGCGCACGGCCTCGCTCGGCATGACGGTCTGATCCATGTTGATCTTCTTCGCCTTCAGCGCATCGAAAACGAGATACGCGGTCATCAGCTTCGTGAGCGATGCAGGCTCGACGCGCTCATCGGGATTGCCCGATGCGAGCACCTGATTGCTGGTGGCATCGACGAGCACCCACGAGCGCGCGGTCACCTCGGGCGGCGCGACTTGCGCGAAGGCGCTTGCGGCGGCCAGCACGGCGGGCAGCACGAGTGCGGCTTTGATGGTTCGATGATGAACGATGGAAACAGAAGGAAAAGACAGGCCGGCAGGGACAAAGCGCATAGGATCGATCGGCGGAAAAAGCAGGCTGCGACGAGGACGATCGGGGATCGGATGATCGGCGAAGCACGGGTTGAACAGGCTGACCGTCGCTGTTGATCGGGCTTATCGCCAGGACAGCGGCACGCGCGGCGCCGCGGCGAAAAGCGCTCGTTCGACAGACGGACGCGAAAACGGTTCTCGGAAGCCGGCGTTTCGATGACTGCGAGAAATTCGGCGGCATCGCACGGCCGGAAACAGCGAAAAAATTCTGCGCCATTATACGCGCGGCCCGCTTCCGTTTTCC
This sequence comes from Caballeronia sp. S22, assembly GCF_964261745.1. Lineage (NCBI taxonomy): Bacteria > Pseudomonadati > Pseudomonadota > Betaproteobacteria > Burkholderiales > Burkholderiaceae > Caballeronia > Caballeronia sp. S22. The sequence continues at coordinate 3,106,366 of NZ_OZ180035.1, forward strand.
TTCGAATCTGCGCTGTTGCTGCGGGTTTTAACGTTTTTCAGGCTGCGCCTAGCCGCTTTTGCCGGTCACGAAACGATGCGCGCCCAATGCCCTTCAGGCACCTTGCGACACTCGTTCGAGGAGAGAATCCTCAGCGCCACGCGTCGACGATCACGCGCTTGAGGATATGCAGCTTCCGGTGAAAGAAGTGCTCGCCGCCCGGAATCACGACGACGGGCAATTCCTGCGGCCGCGCCCAGTCGTAGACGGATTGAATCGGCACGGTTTCATCGACTTCGCCGTGAATCACGAGCGTGGTGTCGGGCACGGGCGCGACTTCCCAGCGGCTCGCCGCCGTGCCGACGAACACCATGCGCTCGATTTCCTTCCCCGCTTCGAGCATGCGCCTCGCGACATGCGACAGCACGAACGTGCCGAATGAAAAGCCTGCGAGCACGATCGGCACGTCGGCCTGGCCGGGTTGCGCGCGCATGTGGTCGATCAGCGCGAGCAGATCGTCCTGCTCGCCGATGCCGTTGTCATGCTCGCCGGCCGTCGCGCCGACGCCGCGAAAATTCGAGCGATACGTCACGTAGCCGAGCTGGACCATGGTGCGCGCGAGCGTCTGCGCAACCTTGTTGTCCATCGTGCCGCCGAAGAGCGGATGCGGATGCGCGACGAGCGCGATGCCGCGCGCGGGCTGGCTATTGGCATCGGTGCGATCGAGCGCACATTCGATCTTGCCGACCGGCCCGTCGATCAGGAATTTTTCGGTTTGCGCGTTCATGGCTGCCGTTATGCGGGTTGATCGATGAGAAGACGTTCGACGATCTTGCCGTTGGCCAGATGCGACTCCACGATTTCGTCGATGTCGGTTTCATCGACGTACGTGTACCACGTGCCTTCCGGATACACGACCACGACCGGACCGAGTTCGCAGCGGTCCAGACACCCGGCCTTGTTGATGCGCACCTTGCCTTCGCCCGCGAGGCCGAGTTGCTTCACGCGCTTTTTCGCGTGCTCCTGCATGGCCTGCGCGTTGCAGTTCGCGCAGCTCGGGCGCGGCGCATCGGCATCGCGCTGGTTCAGGCAAAAGAACACGTGGTACTTATAGAAGGAATCCATGAGCGTGGGCGATAAGAGTGTCGGTCGATTATAGCCAGCGATGTTCGTGCCCGCCGCGTCACACCGGGCGGTTTGCCTTGCGCGCGCGACGCCGCGCGAGCCACGCGCGCTCCGCCGCGGACGCGAGCCAGCCGAGCGCCGCATACGGCCATACCCACGCGAGCCAGTGCGCGAGTCCGTTGAAATGCAGATAGCGTCCCTGCCGCCAGTCGGCGAGCACGATGTCGAAATACGGATTCACCGGCAGCAGATTGACGATCGCGAGCGAAACGACGAGCGCCGCGCCCGCGAGCGCCGCCCGCAGTCCGCGCGGCAGCGATACCGACAGCACGCCCGCCGTGATCGCGATGCCGATGCCTTCGAGTGCGCCGTCCGTCGCCCAGTCGAAGGTCAGGCCCGCGCGCGATTGCAGGAACGTCGCGCCCGCTTTCGCAAAGAGCGTGATCGCGACGAGGCCGAGCATCAGCCGGATACGCGGCGCGCGATGGCGTGTGAGAAGCGTCACGAGCACGAGCGCCGCGAACAGGCTCGTCGATGTGATCAGCGCTTCCCACGCGTCGTCGGGCAGCAGTGCGCCGATCCGGTCCGGCCAGCTTTCGACGTCCCATGCGGCGGGCGTCCACGCGAGGATCGCGTCCTGCATCGCCGGGTCGAGCTCGTCCCATAGCACGCGCGGCAGATCGCCGCCGCCGAAGAGATACGGCGCGGGGAACATCGCCGCGAACGGCCACAGCGCCGACAGTCCGATGACATACGCCGCGTCGCGCTCGAACCACGTGAAGCGGATGCGTCGCAGGAGGCCGCGGTCGAGCAGCGCGCTCGTCGCGGGCGCGATCAGCACGCCGCCGACCAGCGCACCGAACGCGTTGGCGGCGAGATCGAGATTCGAGGCGACGCGCGTCGGCAGATACGTCTGGATGGCTTCCATCGTGCCGGACAGCAACGCGCCGCCGACGAGCGCCGCGCCCACCGCAAGCGTGCCGCGCACACGCGGATACAGCGCGAGCACGATCAGCGAACCGAGCGGCATGTAGCCGAGCACGTTCGTGACGACATCGAAGACGGTCAGATACCGCGGCAGCGGATCGGCGAGATACGCGAGCGGGCTCAGGCCCAGCGAGCGCCAGCCGGAAAAAGGATAGAGCGAACCGTAGACCACCAGCACCGCGTACGCGGCGAGCGCCTGCCGGGAAAACGCCGACGGGCGGCGCTGCCATTGCTTGATCGTCATGAGCCGCCCGGACGCCTCCGTGCTGGGCGGATGGTGGAACGACCGAAGGTCATCGCGAAGCGGAAAGGGGTTGCGCGGCAAGCCACGCGGAAAGTTGCGCGATCACATCGTCCGATGCGGCCGCGAGCGCCCGCGCGCCGCCGGATGCGTCGGCGCTCGGCGCGGGCGCGCTCGCGGCGAAACTGCGCTGGCCGATCACGCGGCCTTGCTGCGTGAGCGTCGCGCGCACGGACACGAGGCCGTGGCTTTGTTCGGGCGCGTCGAAGACCTGCTCGAAGCTCGTCAGCTCGACTTCGAGCAGCGGCACGGCGCGCACCGGATCGGCGCCCGACAGGATCGGGCCGCGCGCCGCGAGCGCATCGCGCAGCCGCTGCGTGAGAAGCTGCCCGGGCGGCATCGTCCAGTGGCTGTCCGAATAGTTGCCGGTGCGCTGCGCATCGACGTAGCTCAGCCGATACGCGAAAGAGTCGGTTTCCAGACTGCGCGGCGCGCCCACCGCGAGCACCTTCACCGGCGGCATCGGCAGGCTGTTGGCCGTCGCGTCGAAGGCCGGCGCCGCGCCGAGGTCGTAATGCGCGTTCGGCATCGCGGTCGGCGTCGATCCGCAAGCCGCGAGCAGCGTGACGCAAGCGAGCGCGAACGCCGCGACTGCTCCTTTCATGTCGATGTCTGCCATGTCGTTTTCTCGATCAATGCGCTGCTTTCGCGGGCCACGTGAAGCCCGGCTCGCCCGGTCCCGGCTCCTTTTGCGGCGCGCCGAAGAGCACGCTGCGCGGATTGGTGCTGAAGGCGTCGGCGGCGCGATCGACCGAACGCGCCGCCGCGCTCACGTCGTCGCCGAACGAATAGAAGCGCGGCAACGCCTCGAAGCCGACGCGCGCCGTCACGAAGCGCAGCGACTCGTTCATGTCCGCGAGCGCCGCGCCCGCTTCCTCGGCAGCCTTGCCCGCCTTGTTCAGATTGGCGACGAACGGGCCATCCGGACGATTCAGGTTCTGCACGAACTGGTTGGTCGAGGCGAGCGTGGTGTTGAGCTGCTTGAGCGTCTGCGGCAACTGGGCCACGGCGGGCTGGACCTGACCCGCGAGCGCCGTGATGCTGTCCGCCGCGCCCTGCAGGCTTTTCGTCGTGGCCATGAGCTGATCGCGCACGTCGTCGGAAAGGAATTTGTCGGCGTCCTCGGACAGGCGCTCGAACTTCTTCAGGATCACGTCTCCGCGCTGCTGCAACTGTTCGAAGAGGCCCGCGCGCATCGGCACTTCGGCAACATTTTGCGGCGACGAATCGAGCGGCGAGGTGTCCTTGCCCGTGTCGTCGAGCTGCACGAACGCGATGCCCGTCACGCCCTGAAAGCCGAGCGTCGCGAAGGTGGAGTGGGTCATCGGCGCGTTCTTGTCGACGAGAATGCGGATACGGATCTGGCCGGGATGCTCCTTGTCGAATCGGATCGATTGCACCTTGCCGACGCCCAGGCCGCGATAACGCACGGCCGCGTCCGTGAAGAGGCCGGTCACGTTGGTCCGCGCGATCAGGTCGTAAGGCACGCGCACGGTGCGATCCACGTTGAAGAAGAACACGGCGAACGCGATGGCCAGCACGAGGACGATCGTGAAGAGCCCGGTCCAGAACGCGTGTGATTTGTTTTCCATCGGCAGGTTCCTTTGACTTCGCGGCGGCGTCGGTGAGGCGTCGTTCGGCTATTTGTTGACGGCGATCGGCGCGTCCTCGAGCGCGGCCGGCGGCAGTTTCGCGCGGCGCTCGAGCGGCAGCGCCTGCAGCGCGCGACGCCCGCGCCGTCCGAGAAAATACTCGCGGATGAACGGATGATCCACCGCGCACGCTTCCTCCACCGGCGCCGCGACGAGCACGCGCCGTTCCGCGAGCACGGCGACGCGCGTCGAGAGCGCGACCATCGTATCGAGATCGTGCGTGACGAGAACGACGGTCAGCCCGAGCGCGCGATGCAGCGTAGCGATCAGATCGACGAACTCGTCCGACGCCTTCGGATCGAGGCCGGCGGTCGGTTCGTCGAGAAAGAGCAGTTCGGGCTCGAGCGCGATCGCCCGCGCGATGCCCACGCGCTTCACCATCCCGCCCGACAGCGCCGACGGCATCTTGCTCGCGTGCTTGCACGACAGCCCGACCATCTCAAGCTTCAACATCACGAATTCGCGGATCAGGTCCTCGGGAATCTTGCCGAGCTCGCGAAACGGCTGCGCGATGTTGTCGTACACGGTCAGCGACGAGAACAGCGCGCCTTGCTGGAACATCATGCCCGAGCGCGTGCGCAGCATTTTCGCCGTTTCCTCGTCCATCTGCGCCCATTCCTCGCCGAGCACGCGAATGGTGCCCGATGTCGGCGATTCCAGCCCGAGCATCTGCCGCACGAGCGTGGTCTTGCCCGAGCCCGATCCGCCGAGCAGCGCGACGATCTCGCCGCGCCGCACATCAAGATTCAGATGCTCGTGGATCACCGTGCGCCCGTAGCGCTTGGTGAGATCGCGCACCTCGATCACCGGTTCCGCGATGACGGGCGGCGGCTGATGGCGAACGGCTGTGGCGAGCGTGGTCGACATGGCGGTCAGAGTCCGACGTTCTGAAACAGGATCGCGAACACGGCGTCCGCGAGAATCACGATGGTGATCGATGTCACGACGGATGTCGTCGTGCCTTCGCCGAGACTCTGCGAATTCGCCTTGATGCGGAAACCGAAGTGACACGCGGCGAGCGCGATCAGCATGCCGAACACGACGCCCTTGCCGAGCCCGATCCACAGATTCGCGATCGGCACGACCGACGGCAGCGAGCGGATGAAGAAGTTCATGTCGATCGACAGCACGAGCTTCGCCGCCAGCGCGCCGCCCGTCAACGCGATGATGTTGGTCCACATGACGAGCAGCGGCATCGCGATACCGAGCGCGATCACGCGCGGCAGCACGAGCCGCAGGCCGTGCGGGATGCCCATGACCTGCATCGCGTCCAGTTCTTCCGTGACGCGCATCACGCCGATCTGCGCGGTGATCGCTGAACCCGAACGCCCGGCGACGAGAATCGCGGAGAGCACCGGTCCGAGCTCGCGGATCACCGAAAGCCCGAGAATGTTGACGATGTACTGGTTCGCGCCGAACGCCTGCAACTGCTGCGCGGACAGATAGCTCAGCACGATGCCGATCAGAAACGCGACGAGCGCGGTGATCGCGAGAGCCTGCGCGCCGGCGCTGTAGATATTGGCGGAGATTTCCGTCCACGGAATGCGCTGCGGACGGCGCACGAGCCCGACGAGATCGAGCACGAAGGCGCCGAACATCGCGAGACCGCCGTAGAGGTGATCGAAGAAATCGAAGATGAGCTGGCCGAGGCGTGTGACGGGATCGACGCGATCGACGGGCTCGGGTTCCTCGCGCTCGGCATCGAGCAGCGCGACGCGCTCGAAGATTTCGCGCTGGGTATCGGACAGCGCGATGGTCGCCGGCATCTTGCGGCCCCACACGCGCCACAGTGCCTGACCGCCGACGTGATCGAGCCGCTCGATCGACAACAGATCCCACTGGCCGATCGCCTCGCGCCCGATGGCGCGCAGCCGCCGCGTGACGCCGCTCTTCGCGCGGTCGCGGGCGAGCGCGAGCGCGGTCCACTGGCCCGAGAGCCGGACCACCTTGCCCTGCTGACCGGCTTCCACTCGTAGGCGCGGCGGCGTGTCGAAGTCCAAGGATCGATGGCGCGGTGAGACGCGGTTAAACGGGAGAGGACATTGTAGCGAAGTGTGTCGCGGGGGCGAGGGGATGATCTCACGCCGCGAAAGTCCGAAATCGGCGCCACACCTTACAAGGCGAGGTTTCAGCAAGCGAAAAACCGGCATTGCGCCGCTACAATATCCGCCATGAACTCAACTCCCTTCGCCCCCGACGCGCCCTGGCGCATCGACCGAACCCGGCTCGCGACGCTCGCCGAGCGGCCCGCCCGCGACTGGACCATCGATATCGTCGACGAAACGGGCTCGACGAACGCCGACGTGATGGAGCAGTTGCGCGCCTCGCGTCGCGGCACCACGCCCGCGCCGCTCGCCCGCGTCGCGTATTCGCAGACCGCGGGGCGCGGACGGCGCGGCCGCGCGTGGCTCGCCGAACCGGGCAATGCGCTGTTGATGTCGGTCGGCTGCGTGCTGAAGCGGCCGATCGAAGGGCTGTCGGGTCTGAGTCTCGCTGTCGGCACCGCCGTGCTCGACGCGCTTGCGCATCTGCCGCTCTCGCCATCCGCGCGACCCGCGCTGAAATGGCCGAACGACGTCCTGCTCGACGACGGGAAGCTCGCCGGCATCCTGATCGAAACCGCGTGGAATACGCCGGGCGCGACGGCGGTTGTCATCGGCATCGGCGTGAATCTGCATGGCGCGGAGCAGTTAGCCGCTCAGGTCGACGATGCCAACCGCCAGGCCACGCCGTCCGCGCCCGGCACCACGCCCGCGGCGCTCGCGCGCGCATGGCCCGACGCCAATCTCACCGACACCCTCGCCGCGCTCCTCAACGCACTCGACGCTGCGCTGCCGCGTTTCGAGACTGAAGGCTTCCGGCCGTTCCGCCAGCGCTGGCTCGACGCGCACGCTTGGGCCGGACGCGAAGTCGTGCTGATGGATCAAGGCATGGAAGTGACGCGCGGGATCGCATCGGGTGTCGACGAAAGCGGCCAGTTGCTGATCGACGCGCCCGAGGGCCCGCGCACGGTCACGACCGGCGAACTCACGCTGCGGCTCGCGCGGGAGCGTCCGTGAGCGAAGCGCCGTATCTGCTCATCGATGCGGGCAACAGCCGCATCAAGTGGGCGCTCGTCGATGACACCGGCGCGTCGCTGTCGAACGGCGCGTTCGAGCATGCGCATCATTCGACCGCCGCCGATGACGCCGCGCTCGATGCCTGGTCCGGGTTGCCCACGCCTTCGAGCGCATGGATTTCGAACGTCGCGGGCATGCCGGTGCAGAACCGCATCCAGCGTCTGATCGACGCGCGCTGGCCGACGCTCCCGCGCACCGTCGTGCGTGCGCGCGCCGGGCAGTGCGGCGTGATCAACACTTACGCGGACCCGACGCGCCTCGGCAGCGATCGCTGGGCCGGCATGATCGCCGCGCGGGCGGCCTATCCGGGCGAGCATCTGCTGGTCGCGACTTTCGGCACGGCGACGACGCTCGAAGCATTGCGCGCCGACGGCGTCTTCACGGGCGGCCTGATCGCGCCCGGCTGGTCGCTGATGATGGAATCGCTCGGCAGCCATACCGCGCAATTGCCGACGCTCGACGCCGCATCGGCGCGCGAGGCGCTGAATCAGACACGCAGTCTCTTCGCCACCGACACCGCCGCCGCGCTCTCGTCCGGATGCCTGCTCTCGCAGGCGGCGCTGATCGAACGCGCGTGGCGTGACCTGAAAGAAGACTGGCACGCCGACGTCCGGCTCGTGCTCGGCGGCGGCGCGGCAAATGAAATCGCGGGGGCACTCGACGTGCCGTACACGCGACATGATTCCCTCGTGCTGTCCGGCCTCGCGCTCATCGCGCGGGACGCGACAGCGCGCCAGTCGTCTGACTGACCGATTCGATTGATGGACGGAGCAAAAGAATGCTGCGCTGGCTGATCGCCCTTCTGATTCTCGGCAACCTGCTGATGTTCGCGGTCATGCGCGGCATGTTCGGCCCGCTTCCCGCCGCGGGCGCGCGCGAGCCGCATCATCTGTTGCAGCAGGTTCATCCCGAAGCGCTCGCTACGCGACCGCTGAGCCCCGAAGAAGCGTTCGATCAGCCGCGCGTCGGCGGACCGGCGCCTGCCGCCAACGTGCAGTCCGCGCCGCTCGGGCAGTGATCCCGCGAACGCGAATCAGGACTGCGCGCGGACCTTTTTGAGCAGCGCGGTCGTCGATCGATCGTGCTCGAACGCGATGGCGAGCGCCTTGCCGCCCCAGCCGCGCACCAGCGCCGATTCGGCCAGCTTGTCCATGTCGTAGTCGCCGCCCTTCACGAGCACGTCGGGGCGCAACGCATCGATCAGCTCGAGCGGCGTCGGTTCCTCGAACTTCACGACCCAGTCGACGCTTTCCAGCGCCGCGAGCAGCGCCATGCGATCGTCTTCGCGATTGATCGGGCGATCGTCGCCCTTGCCGAGCGTGCGCACGGACGCATCGCTGTTCACGCCGACGATGAGCGTCGCGCCGAGCGCTTTCGCATCGGCGAGATAGCTCACGTGACCGCGATGAAGAATGTCGAAGACGCCGTTGGTAAACACGATGGGACCGGCAAGGGCCGGACGGCGCGCGGCGAGCGCTTCGCGCGTGATGATCTTGCGTTCGAAAATGGCGGACATGTCGGCGCTCGTTGCGATGTGCTGAAAGCGCGCATTGTGCCACGGCGCTTTCGCCGCGAATCGAATCTAATCGATGCGGGCAGAAATGCAAACGGCCCGCCGGTTCTACCCGGCGGGCCGTTTCATCGTCAAGGCGTGAAGGACTGAACGCTCAGGCCGGTTGCTCGGCCCCGCCGCCCGGCGCGGCTTGCAGACGCAGCGTCACTTCCTTGCGATAGCGATTCAATTCCTGCGCGGTCACGAACGAACGCTCGAACAAAATGGACAGGTTGTGCAGAATGCGCTCGACGACCTTCTTCTCCCAGCTGTCGTCGAAGCGGATCTGGTCGTCCAGCCAGCGTTCGAGCCATTCCGGATCGGGCAGGCGGGACTGCACGGTGTCGCGCGGGAAGAGCGCCTGATTCACATGCAGGTTGGTCGGATGCAGCGGCTTTTCCGTGCGACGCGCCGACGCCATCAGCACGCCGATCTTCGCGAACGCCGCGCGCGCGGTGTCGCCCGCATTCGCGAGCGCCTTCTTCATGTAGCGCAGATAAGCGCCGCCGTGGCGGGCTTCGTCGCGCGAGATGGTTTCGTAGATGTGCTTGATGACTGGTTCCGTGTGCCACTCGGCCGCGCGTCGATACCAGTGATTCAGACGGATTTCGCCGCAGAAATGCAGCATCAGCGTTTCGAGCGGCGGCGCCGGATCGAATTCGAAGCGCACCGCGTGCAGCTCTTCTTCGCTCGGGACCATGTCCGGCTTGAAGCGCCGCAGATATTCCATCAGCACCAACGAATGCTTCTGTTCTTCGAAGAACCACACGCTCATGAAAGCGGAGAAGTCGCTGTCATGGTGGTTGTCACGCAGGAACATTTCGGTTGCGGGAAGAGCGGACCATTCGGTGATCGCGTTCATCTTGATCGTCCTGGCCTGCTCGTCGGTGAGCAGGGACGCATCGAATTTGTCCCAGGGAATGTCCTTCTCCATATCCCAGCGGACGGATTCCAGCGATTTATAAAGTTCCGGATAAAGCATGGTGTTCATTGTCCACCCCTGATGCCACGTATGCGACGTTATATCTAATGACTTCGGCCGAGACGCGCGGAAAACCTGCACGCAAGCAGCCAAGCTTTCAATTTTACGCGGGATTCGGTCGGCCTAAGACTAAAAGCGACAACGAGCGCTCAAATTCGGCGCTGCGGCGACGCGTCGCGCCGCGAAAACACTGCACTTCCTTGTGCAAATGTTGCTGTTGTGCGTCTTGTTCTACCGTGGGTGAGGAGCGAAACCTGTGCCTGAGGTATGGTCGAGTGGCGCCGATCCTGCCGCCGGAACTGCGCCGGCCGTGCAGTATGACGGACTCACATGACAGCGATGCGCATGCCACGCGAATTCCGCGCCAATGCTCGCCGCAGCGAGCGTTTTTCATCATAGCATGGCCGATTGGCGCCAATCCGCGACAGTTTCATCGATCGGGGTCAACCCTGCGACGTAATGCACGCCGTCGTTGAACTTGCGGCGCAGCGCGGGGCTGCTTCCACCGACCCAGATGCGCACGTGCGGGGGCAGCAGGTTGCGCAGATCGGTCAGGCCGTTCGCGATGGACTGCGCCGGCAGCACCGCCGTGAACGACAGCGCGACGATATCGACCTTATGCGCCGCCACGGCATCGACGATATCGTGCAGCGGCGTCTGCAGGCCGAGCTGGACGCAATCGCAGTCGGAGAGCGTGAACATCGCCTCGGCCATCAGGATGCCGAGGCCGTGGCCTTCGCCCGAGAGCGTCGTGAGCAGCACGCGCGGACGGCCGCCGCGCCCACGAACGGCGTCGGAAAGCGGGCGCATCAGCGTGCGCATCGCGGACTGGATCGCCTCGCTGAACAAATGTTCGTGATAGACCTGCAGCGTGCCCGCCGCCCACGCATTGCCGACCCGCGCCGACAGCGGCGCCGCCACGTCCAGCACGAAGCGCTCGAGCCCGTCGCGCGTCGCGCGCTTGAGCAGTCCGAAGCGGAACTCGTCGTAGGCGCTCGCGCGCAACAACGAGATCAGATGATCGAACTCCGCATCCGGCGCGTCCTGACCGACGCCCGAACTCTCAGCCAGTTGCTGCAACAACTCGATCGATTGTCCAAGCACCTTGCTCGGCCGGTGGCCCGCGTCGAGCAGGCGCTTCACGAGCCGCAGCTTTGTGACCTGCTCCTGCGGATAGAGCCGCTCGCCGCCGGGCGAACGCATCGGCTGCGGGAAGCCGTATCGGCGCTCCCAGACACGCAGTGTGTCCTTCGTCAGACCAATCTCCTGAGCGATCGCGCCAATGCCGATTCCCGTGGTGCCTGACGGCGCAGCGCGCGGCGGGACGGGTTCCGGCAGTTCGGCGCCATCGGAAGCCGAGTCAGAGTCGAAGTCCTGTTCTGATGTATTTGTCATAGACAGATCGATTTGAAGACACGCGCTTCACTCGATGCAGGTTACGTGCCCGACCCGCATGGTGGACAAATTTATACGCCGTCGATGTTTCATCATAGACAAATTCGAAACGGACGTCGGTGCTGAGATACATTTCCGCACCACTGTGGATGCGGATGACGCGAGACGCGGTCCGATGCAAATTTACGCATCGAAGGAAACGAAGGGCGTGCCCGACGGCGCGTTGCACGCCGCCGGGCATAAAAATCAGACGGGTTTCTTGCGCGGCGCGGCCTTGCGCGCGGGCGCTTTCTTCGCGGCAGCCTCGGACTTGTCCGTGGCGTCGTTCGCCGCCTGCCCGGCGTCGGTTTCATCGGCGGCGGGTTGCTCGCCTTCCCCGCCCATCGTGTTGAGCGGGCCGGTCATGCCGGGCTGGAGCATGGCGAGATGCGCGAGTTGATTGAACTGCGATTGCAGCACGTTCCACCAGCCGGTCGGATCGAAGCCGGGCGGCGTTGCGGCGTCGCCTGCCGCGCCCTCGCCTTCAGCCGATGTCGCGCTCGCCGGCGCTTCACGCGCGGGCTCCTGCTTCGGCGCGTCCGCTTTCGCCGCGCCGCCCATCGGCCAGCCGGCGGCAACGGTCTTCTTGTTTTCCGCCGCCGCGCCCTGCGCACTCTCGACCGACGATTGCGCATACGCGCCGAACGCCCGCAGCGTCGCGAGCGTCGCGCGTTGCACTTCGAGCGCCTGAATCGCCGATTGCAGCATGTTGAGATTGAGCTTCAGCCAGTGCTCGACGGCGCGCATGTCCGTCACGCGCTTGTCGAGTTCTTCGATGTTGGTGAGCGGAGCGAGCATGTCGGACATCATCGAGAGAGAGGGACCCATGCCCTGCCCGCCGCCCGGCATCGCGGCGGCGAATGGATTCAGGCGCATCAGCTCCCACATCTTGCCCATCATGTCGGCCTGGCCGAATCCGGGAAAACCGGGAATCGTGTAGGGCGGCGTGCCGCCGGCGTTATCGGTCATTCGACTCTCCTTGTTTTCTTGCGTGTGAGATTCGCGTGGCTCAGAACGGCGCGCCGCCCGGAAAGTCCGGCGCGCGCCGCTCGCGCAGCGAGCGCATGCCTTCGTGCACGTCCGGCCCGGCGAAACCCATGAATTCGAGCGCGAGCGAGGTATCGAAAGTCGGCCCCGCCGAGCGCAGCCAGTTGTTCAGCGCGTACTTGGTCCAGCGGATCGCGGTTTGCGAGCCTTGCGCGAGACGATTCGCCACTTCGATCGCCTTCGGCATGAGTTCGTTCTCGTCGACGGCGAGCGACACCAGGCCGATGCGCTCCGCCTCCTCGCCGCTGACCGGCTCGCACAGCAGCAGATAGTACTTGGCCTTCGCCATGCCGCACAGCAGCGGCCACACGATCGCCGCGTGATCGCCCGCCGCGACGCCGAGCCGCGTGTGCCCGTCGATGATGCGCGCCGACTTCGTCGCGATCGATATATCCGCGAGCAAACCCGCGACCAGTCCCGCGCCGACCGCGGGGCCGTGCATCGCGGAGACGATCGGCTTGCCGCAGTTGATCACGTTATAGACGAGATCGCGCGCCTCGCGCCATACGCGCGAGCGCACATCGAAGTCGTTCGCCATCTCCTCGACGAGCCCGAGATCGCCGCCCGCCGAAAAGCCCTTGCCTTCGCCGCGAATCAGCGCGACGCGCGTATCGGGATCGCGGTCGATGTCGCGCCAGATATCCGCCAGTTCGCGATGCATGTTGGCGTCGGCGGTGGAGAGGTTGCTCTTGTTCGCGCCCGCGCCGGGCATCACCACTTCGAGCACGCCGTGCGGATGGCGCCGCAACTCCAGCGACTTGTAGCTCGCGTAGAGGGAGAGATCGCTCATGATCCGGTTCAATCGAGAGTTAGCGCGGCTGATAGAGCCACTTGCCGTCGCGGATCTCGACCATCACGCGCGCGCGCTGGTCGAGGCCAATGTGATCGTTGGGCGTCATGTTGACCTGCCCGTTGGTGTCGGAAAAATTCTTCGTGCCTTCGAGCGCATCGCGCAGCGCGGCGCGAAATGCCGGCGTGCCGGGCGCGCCCGCCTTCATCGCGATCGGCACCGCGCGATTGAGCAGCATGCCCGCGTCCCACGCATACGAGCCGAACGCGGATACAGTGCCCGCGCCCTGCTTCGCTTCGTACAGTTTGATGTATTCGAGCGCGAGGCGCTTGGCCGGATGATCGTCGGGCAACTGCGCGGCGACGAGCACCGGGCTCGCTGGCAGGAACGTGCCGTTGCAGTCAGCGCCGCACACGCGCAGGAAGTCGCGGTTGCCCACGCCGTGGTTGTGATAGACCTTGCCCTTGTAGCCACGTTGCGCGAGCGTCTTCGGCGGCAACGCGGCGGGCGTGCCGGCCGCGCCGACGACCACCGCATCCGGCTTCGCCGCGAGAATCTTGAGGATCTGCCCGGTCACGCTCGGATCGGTACGGTTGAAGCGTTCGTTCGCGACGACTTCGATCTTGTGCAGCTGCGCGAACTTCGCGACTTCGGCATAGAAGGTCTCGCCGAGCGCGTCCGCCTGGCCGATATACGCGAGCGTCTTCACGCCGTGATTGCTCGCGTGCTCGGCGATCGCGGAGGCCATCATCGCATCGGTTTGCGGTGTCTTGAAGACCCAGCGGCGCTTGTCGTCGACCGGTTCGATGATCTTCGACGACGACGCGAGCGAGATCATCGGCGTCTGCCCTTGAGCGACGACATCGATCATCGCGAGCGAGTTCGGCGTGATCGACGAGCCGATGATCGCATCGACCTGATCCTCGCTGATGAGCTTCTTCGTCGACTGAACGGCTTGCGTGGTGTCGGATGCATCGTCGAGCACGATGTAATCGACGGGCTTGCCACCCATCTCCTTCGGCAGCAGCGCCACGGTGTCACGTGCGGGAATGCCGAGCGACGCGGCCGGTCCCGTGAGCGACAGCACGAGCCCGATCTTCACGTGCTGCGCCGTCTGCGCGAAAGCCGCTGTCGTCGCGGCGAGCGTGAGCACCGCGCCCGCCAGAAATGTCCACTTGCCTGCCGCCATCGATGTCTCCTTTTCTTTTGATCGTTTTATTGCTGCGCGAAGCAGCCCGGCAAAGTGTAAGGCGAGCCTTGCGCATGCCGCATCGGGCGAAACCCGTTCAGTGCTCCGGCTGGACGACCGCCTGATCGATCGCGCCGAAGATCGACTTGCCCTCTTCGTCGAACATCTCGATCTTCACGCTGTCGCCGAATTTCATGAACTCCGTCTGCGGCGCGCCGTGCTCGATGGTCTCCAGACACCGCTTCTCGGCGATGCAGCAGTAGCCGCGCTTCGTGTCCTTGTTCGAGATCGTGCCCGAGCCGACGATCGAACCCGCGCGCAGGTTGCGCGTCTTCGCGGCATGCGCGATCAGTTGGCCGAAGTGGAACACCATGTCCGTGCCGCAATCCGGCTGGCCGACCTTCTTGCCGTTCCAGTGCACGATCATCGGCCGATGCACGCGGCCTTCGCGCCACGCGTCGTCGAGTTCATCGGGCGTGACGGCGACGGGCGAGAACGCGGTCGCGGGTTTGCTCTGGAAGAAGCCGAAGCCCTTCGCGAGTTCGGCGGGAATGAGATTGCGCAGCGACACGTCGTTCACGAGCATCAGCAAACGCACGCTGCGCAGCGCTTCGTCGGGCATCGCGGCCATGTGGACATCGGACGTGATGACGGCGACTTCCGCCTCGAAGTCGATGCCATACGATTCCGTCGCGCACACGATGTCGTCGGTCGGGCCGATGAAGTCGTCGCTGCCGCCCTGATACATGAGCGGATCGGTCCAGAATTCGGGCGGCATGTCCGCCTTGCGCGCCTTACGCACGAGTTCGACGTGATTCACATACGACGAGCCGTCCGCCCACTGGAACGCGCGCGGCAGCGGCGCCATGCAGGCCTTCGAATCGAACTGGAACGTGTTGCGCGCGCGGCCGAGGTTCAGCGCTTCGTAGACGTCCATGAGTTGCGGCGCGTAGAAGGTCCAGTCGTCGAGCGCGCGTTGCAGCGTCGATACGATTCCATCGGCGATGGCCGCTGTGCGCAGATCGCGCGAAACGACGATCAGTTGGCCGTCGCGCGTGCCGTCCTTCAGCGTGGCAAGTTTCATAGAGCGGTTGTGGGTGACGTGGGATGACGTTAAGGGAAATCTATTTTACGATGGTGAATCCCCTGGCTGTGCTTTCGCGTTTCATGCAATCGACCCAATCCGCTCTTCCCGACGACGAAGACAACCTCGACGCCAGCGACGCCGCCGAGGAAAAAACGCGCTCCGGCATTCAGTCGATCGAAGTCGGCTTCCGGCTGCTCGACGTGCTCACCAACGAGCCGCGCGCGATGATGCTGCGCGATCTCGCGCAGCGCGCCGGCATGAGCCCGGCGAAGGCGCATCGCTATCTCGTGAGTTTTTTGCGGCTCGGCGTCGCGTCGCAGGATCCGGTGTCGGGGCGCTACGAGCTCGGCGGCTTCGCGTTGCAGATGGGGCTGGCGCGGCTCGCGCGCGTCGATGGCGTGAGGCTCGCGCGTATCGCGCTCGCAGAAATGCGCGACCGGCTCGATCAGACGGTCGGCATCGCCGTGTGGGGCAATCAGGGGCCGACCGTCGTGCACTGGATGGAATCGAGTCATCCGGCGAAGGCATCGCTCAAGCTGGGCGACGTGATGCCGCTCCTCTCGTCCGCGACAGGGCTGCTCTTCGCCGCGTATCTCCCGCGCAGCAAGACGCAGGCGATGCTCGACCGCGAACTCGCCGCTATGAAGCAGACAATGGCCGATGTCGAGCCGCTGCTCGCCGAAGTGCGCGAGCATGGCGCGGCGCGCGTCGAAGGCATGCTGCTGCCGACGATCCACGCGTTCTGCACGCCCGTTTTCGACTCGACGGGCGAACTGGCGCTGGGGCTCATCGCGCTCGGTCACGAAGGTACGTTCGATACGCGCTGGGACGGTGAAATCGATTCGGCTCTGCGCGAATGCGCGCGCGGGTTGTCGTACGAACTGGGGTACAAGGCCGGAGAGCGTTGACGGCGCTCGTCGATACGGGCGAGGAACATCGCTTCCATCGCGCGTGTCTTATGCGTTTCGCCTGACCCGCAACTCACGCTCTTCACCCCCGCACGATGCCACTGTTTCAGTTCCGCCGTCCTCGTCCTGCGTCGGGCGAGTCGCCCGATCCCGCTCCCGAATCCGCCACGCCGCGACGCTGGCCGCGCTGGGTGCTTGCCGTGCTGATCGTCGCGGGCCTGCACTGGAGCGCGATGCGGTGGATCGAACACAATCGGCAGCCGACGAACGCGCCGCCGGAGGCTCCGCCCGTGCAAGTGGAATTGCTGACGCCCAAGCCGATCGCACCGCCCGCGCCGACGCCGCCCAAACCGGCCGCTCCCGTGCCGGCGCCGCCGAAGGCCGCCGCGCCCGCCCCCGCAACGAAAGCAACGCCCGCGCCCGCTCCGGTATTGACCGCGGCGACACCGCAGCCGGAAGCGCCCGCCGCCGCGTCGGGCGTGGCGGCATCCGCGCCAGCACAAACGCAACCGCAAACACAAGCGCCAGCGCCCGCGGCGCAATCCGCTGCCGCATCGGGCGACAAGTTCAGTGTTCCGCCCTCGGGCGAGTTACGTTACGACACGCTCGTGAACGGCGTGATGAACCAGACCGGCACGATCCACTGGATCAACGACAGCCAGCATTACGAAATGGTCGTTTCGATCCCGTTGCCTTTCGTCGGTCCGTATGTGTATTCGAGCAAGGGGCATATCGACGGCTTCGGCATAGCGCCCGAACAGTATTCTGAACAGCGCGGCCGCCGCGCCGCCGACATCGCCATCTTCAATCGCGAGACGAAGCAGATCGTCTATACGAAGACGCCGCAGAGTCAGCCGCTCGCGGACGGCGCGCAGGACCGCTTCAGCGTCGTCATGCAGCTGGCGAGCCTCGTGCGCGGCGCGCCGGACAAGTACAAGCCGGGCGTCACGCGGCAATTCAACGTCGCGGACAACGACAGCAACGAGGTCTGGCCGATCGAAACCGTCGGCGATGAAACCGTGCAGGCGCGCGGCGGCTTCACGACCGCGCGCCATTTCACGCGCCTGCCGCGCAAGGAAGGCGACCGCCGCAAGCTCGACATCTGGCTCGCGCCGTCGATCGGCTGGCTGCCCGTGCGGATTCTGCAAACCGAACCGAACGGCATGCAAATCGAACTGCTCTGGGCCGGCAATCTCACGCCGCCATCGCAGGCGACAGGACAAGCTGTCACGCCGGGCACGCAAGATGCGTCTGAGGATTCCGCGCCCGCTGCGCCCGAATCGGCCGAAACGCCCGAGTCGGACAGACCGTAACGCGGCCGTCACACTCCGTGACACCGGGCACGACGAAGGCGCAGTCAATCGCAAACCGCAGTCTTTCCGGAGCCGATATGCAGTTGACGATCAATCGCATCGATACACGCTATGTTCTCGACAACGAAGGCGGCGGCCCCTGGCTCGTCTTCGTCCATCAGCTTGCCGGCGATCTTTCTGTCTGGGATCAGATGGCCGGCTACTTCCGCCATGAGTTCACCGTCCTGCGCTACGACTTGCGCGGCCACGGTGAAACGGCGGTGTCGACGGATTCGTTCACGATCGACGATCTCGCCGACGATCTCGCGCAGTTGCTCGACAAGCTGGGCGCGCCGTCGGCGCATGTGGTCGGACTGTCGATCGGCGGAATGGTCGCGCAGAAGCTCGCGATCAACCATGCGGACAAAGTGGAATCGCTGACCGTTGTGGGCGCGCCGGCCTTTATTCCCGAGGACGCGCGTCCGACATTCGCGCAACGGGCAGCGTCCGTGCGCGAACACGGGACAGCGAGTATCGTGGAAGCGACGCTCGAACGCTGGCTCACGCCCGAATTCCGCAAGGCGCATCCCGAAGTGGTCGAGCAAATCGGGGATACGATCGCGCGCACACCCGCCGAGGGGTTCGCGCGCGCAGCGGAGGCGGTCAGCCGTTTCGATGCGCGAGACAAACTGGCCTCTGTGAAGAAGCGCACGCTGGTTGTCGCGGGCGAGCACGATGTTGGCACGCCGCGTGCTGCTTCTCGGGTGGTTGCAGACACGGTGCCGGGCGCGCAATTCGAATTACTCAACGCGGCGCACCTTTCACCGGTGGAGGAATCGCAACGCTTTTCCGCATTACTAGCGGCCTTTTTACGCGATTCCCCCTGATTCTCCTGTTTTTGTTGCAGAAGAAAGCCTCGATACAACCGGCATCACATCGAGGCCACCCCTTGAATTCCAACCCAGTCGCTCCAACTAAGCGTCAGGATTGCCACGGAGCAAACGAGGAATAAGGAGTGTCGCCATGCAAATGATCTACAACAGCCCCAACTATTGCGTCGTCGAATTTCCACCGCAAGACAACCATCTCGCCATGAAGGCGGGCGGTTACGAGATCGTCGACAAGAACACGCAGCGGGAGATTTTCATCGACGGCGCGCTTGCCGCGAAGTTTCGCGAGCACGTGCAGCAGCTAATCTCGGAAGAGCCGTCGCTAGAGGATGTCGATGAGTTCCTCGGACAGTTCGATATCTTGATGAATCAACCCGTCGTGCTCCACTGATGCATGCACGCGCGCGGGCGGCTCGTCGCCGTCCGCGCCCTCCGCCGCGCGGACCCGCGGCCCAGGCGACACTCGCCGTTTCCCAAAGACCCCGCCCCGCAATGGCGGGGTTCTTTTTTGCCGGCATCGAACGCCATGCGCGCCCGCCCGCCAAAGGCGAGCGCCCCGCGCTGCGGCTACAATGTCAGGCTATTTCACCTTTGGTGCAGGCCTCGTCCGTCATGACCCAGAACGCCCTTCCGAAATCCCTCGCGCGCGCCTACACGCGCGGCGCCGCGCTGCCCGCGCTGCTGCAGAAACGCATCCTGATCCTCGATGGCGCGATGGGCACGATGATCCAGCGCTACAAGCTGGACGAAGCCGCGTATCGCGGCGAGCGCTTCAAGGACTACGGCCGCGACATCAAGGGCAACAACGAGTTGCTGTCGATCACGCAGCCGCAGGTCATCCGCGAGATTCACGAGCAGTATCTGGCGGCGGGCGCCGACATTCTCGAAACGAACACGTTCGGCGCCACGCGCGTCGCGCAGGCCGATTACGGGATGGAAGACCTCGCCGCGGAAATGAACATCGAGTCGGTAAAGCTCGCGCGCGAAGCCTGCGACAAATATTCGACACCGGACAAGCCGCGCTTCGTCGCGGGCGCGATTGGACCCACGCCGAAGACCGCGAGCATTTCGCCCGACGTGAACGATCCGGGCGCGCGCAACGTCACGTTCGACGAACTGCGCGAGGCGTACTACGAACAGGCGAAGGCGCTGCTCGACGCAGGCTGCGACCTGTTTCTCGTCGAAACGATCTTCGACACGCTGAACGCGAAGGCCGCCCTATTCGCGCTCGATCAACTCTTCGACGATACCGGCGAGCTCCTGCCCATCATGATCTCGGGCACCGTCACCGATGCATCGGGCCGCATTCTGTCCGGGCAAACGGTGGAAGCGTTCTGGAACTCGCTGCGTCACGCGAAGCCGCTCACGTTTGGCCTGAACTGCGCGCTCGGCGCGGCGCTGATGCGCCCGTACATCGCCGAACTGTCGAAACTCTGCGACACCTACGTGTCCTGCTACCCGAACGCGGGCCTGCCAAATCCGATGAGCGACACCGGCTTCGACGAAACACCGGACGTCACGTCGGGATTGCTGAAGGAATTCGCGACGGCGGGCCTCGTGAACATCGCGGGCGGCTGCTGCGGCACGACGCCGGAGCACATCGCGGAAATCGCGAAGGCGCTCGCGGAAGTGAAGCCGCGCGCCTGGAAAAACTACCGTGAGGCCGACGCTCAAGCAGTCTGATCTGCTTCTCAACGCGTGACCGCTGCCAAGGACTGCCACAATGCCCGCCGTTCAGAAGCTAACCATTACTGGCTACAAATCCATACGCGAGTTGCGTGACTTCGAATTGCGTAATCTCAACGTGTTGATCGGAGCGAATGGCGCCGGAAAGTCTAACTTCATCGGAGTATTTCGCATGCTGGCGGAGCTGCTCGGAGGCCGCTTCCAGTCCTTCGTCCAGCGTGAAGGCGGCCCGGACGCCCTGCTGCATTACTCGCGTCAAGTCACGGATCGAATCGTTGCCGAGTTCTATTTCGGCGATGTAGATATGTACTGCGTCAATCTGGCGCCCACCAAAGACAATCGTCTCGTATTCGACGAAGAGTTTCTGGGATCTCAAAATCACGCGACGCCCGCCCGCCTTCACTACACGCGAACCAGCGATGAATCCCAGGCGGCACGCCTGAACGGCACGCTCAAATCGCTGGTGGACGCCGCTTTTGCGAGCACCCGCGTCTATCATTTTCATGACACGAGTGCCACGGCGAAGGTAAAGCAACTGCACTCGCGCGATGATACGCTTCGACTGAAGAACGACGGATCGAATCTTGCGGCGTACTTACAAATGCTCCGCGTGGGCCACCCCGCTCAGTACGAAACAATCGTCCGCACCATTCGGTTGGCGGCTCCGTTCTTCGACGACTTCGTCGACCGGCCGCACGCGTCAACGCGCGTTCAACTCGAATGGCTCGAAAAGGGTGACCCTGATACGCCCTTCAATGCGCACGCGCTCTCGGATGGAACTTTGCGCTTCATCTGTTTGTGCACGCTCTTGCTCCAACCTTGGAATCTGATGCCGGAGACGATACTCATCGACGAGCCGGAGCTTGGACTCCACCCTTATGCGATTGCCCTTTTGGCCGATTTGATCAAACGTGCAGCAGAGCGCAAACAACTCGTCGTTTCGACGCAGTCCGTAGAGTTGATCAACCTTATGGCGCCGGAGGACATAGTCGTCGTCGACAGACGTGACAACGCGTCTACATTTCAGCGCCTTGACTCTGCTTCGCTTGAACACTGGCTGGATGACTACTCCCTCGGCCAATTGTGGAATATGAACGTGCTCGGCGGAAGACCTGCGTGATGGTCGAGGTCACAATCGTCTGCGAAGGTCAGACCGAAGAAACGTTCGTACGTGCGGTCTTACAAGAACCTCTGGCCCTAGCCGGGGTATTCGTCAGTGCGCGCCTGATCAATACCTCTTCGTCACAGCGTGGTGGCGCGTTGAATCTCGACCGCGTCTCTCGTTTCATTCGGGATACCTTGATGCAACGAGCAGATACGTACGTTTCGACATTCTTTGATTTGTATGGCCTGGATGCGTCTTTCGGTGGCGTCCTGCAGTCTCGAGGGCAAGAGCCTTCTAAACGCGCGACACAAGTCGAACGGGAATTGCACGAGCATATCGTCGGCCTCGCGGCGTGCAGGGCTGAACGCTTCGTTCCTCATATCCAGCCGCATGAATTCGAGGCTCTGCTATTCTCAGATATCGATCAGCTTTGTTCGAGCGAACCCGAGTGGCTCGCCCATCACGAAGAGTTTGCAGTTGCGTGTGCTCAGGCCGGCGGCCCGGAATGGATCAACGATTCACCATACACGGCGCCATCGAAGCGGCTTGACAGATTGAGTCCGCGTTACCGGAAAACGCAACACGGCCCTGACATCGCGCTTCGAATCGGGCTTGCGACCATCTGCGAGCAATGTCCCCACTTCGGCCAGTGGTACGACCGACTGCTTGCATTGCCGCCCCTTTGATCGAAACCTGCATGTCGACTACCACTGAAACAAGAACCATGACCGATCACACGATGCGTCTCTCCGGCCTCGAGCCGTTCAACGTCAACGACGGCTCGCTTTTCATCAACGTCGGCGAGCGCACGAACGTGACCGGCTCGAAGGCGTTCGCGCGCATGATCCTGAACGGCCAGTTCGACGAAGCGCTCGCCGTCGCGCGGCAGCAGGTCGAGAACGGCGCGCAGGTCATCGACATCAACATGGACGAAGCCATGCTCGATTCGAAAGCCGCGATGGTGCGCTTTCTGAATCTGATCGCGTCGGAGCCCGACATCGCGCGCGTGCCGATCATGATCGACTCGTCGAAATGGGAAGTGATCGAAGCGGGCCTGAAGTGCGTGCAAGGCAAGGCGATCGTCAACTCGATCTCGCTGAAAGAAGGCGAGGACGCGTTCAGGCATCACGCGAAGCTGATCCGCCGATACGGCGCGGCATCGGTCGTGATGGCGTTCGACGAGAAAGGCCAGGCGGACACGTTCCAGCGCAAGACCGAAATCTGCAAGCGCTCCTACGACATCCTCGTGAACGAAGTGGGCTTCGAGCCCGAGGACATCATCTTCGATCCGAACATCTTCGCGATCGCGACGGGCATCGAAGAGCACAACAACTACGCCGTCGATTTCATCAACGCGACGCGCTGGATCAAGCAGAACCTGCCGCACGCGAAGGTAAGCGGCGGCGTGTCGAACGTGTCGTTCTCGTTCCGCGGCAACGATCCCGTGCGCGAGGCCATTCACACCGTGTTCCTGTATCACGCGATCCAAGCCGGCATGGACATGGGCATCGTGAACGCGGGCCAGCTCGGCGTGTATGCCGATCTCGACGCCGAGTTGCGCGAAAAAGTCGAAGACGTCGTGCTGAATCGCCGCGATGACGGCACGGACCGTCTGCTCGAAGTCGCCGACAAGTTCAAGACCGGCGCCGCGAAGAAGGAAGAGAACCTCGAATGGCGCAATCAGCCGGTCGAGGCGCGTCTGTCGCACGCGCTCGTGCACGGCATCACGAATTTCATCGTCGAGGATACGGAGGAAGTGCGTCAGAAGATCGACGCCGCCGGCGGACGTCCGATCAACGTGATCGAAGGGCCGCTGATGGACGGGATGAACATCGTCGGCGACCTGTTCGGCGCGGGCAAGATGTTCCTGCCGCAAGTCGTGAAATCGGCGCGCGTGATGAAGCAGGCGGTCGCGCATCTGATTCCGTTCATCGAAGAAGAGAAGAAGCGTCTCGCCGATGCCGGCGCGGACGTGCGGCCGAAGGGCAAGATCGTCATCGCGACCGTGAAGGGCGATGTGCACGATATCGGCAAGAACATCGTGTCGGTCGTGCTCCAGTGCAATAACTTCGAAGTGGTCAACATGGGCGTGATGGTGCCCTGCGCGACCATTTTGCAGAAGGCGAAGGAAGAAGGCGCGGACATCATCGGGCTTTCCGGCCTCATCACGCCGAGTCTCGAAGAGATGGCTTACGTCGCATCGGAAATGCAGCGCGACGACTATTTCCGCGGCAAGCAGACGCCATTGCTCATCGGCGGCGCGACGACTTCGCGCGTGCATACCGCCGTGAAGATCGCGCCGCATTACGAGGGGCCGGTCGTGTACGTGCCGGACGCGTCGCGTTCGGTGTCGGTTGCGTCGAGCCTGTTGTCGGACGAAGGCGCGGCGAAGTATCTCGATGACCTGAAGAGCGACTACGATCGCATCCGCACGCAGCACGCCAACCGGAAAGCGCAGCCGATGGTCACGTACGACGCGGCGCGCGCCAACAAGACGAAGATCGACTGGAGCGCGTACACGCCGAAGAAGCCGACCTTCATCGGCCGGCGCATATTCAAGAACTATGACCTCGCGGAACTGGCGAACTACATCGACTGGGGTCCGTTCTTCCAGACGTGGGATCTCGCGGGCCCCTATCCTGCGATTCTCAACGACGAGATCGTCGGCGAATCGGCGCGGCGCGTGTTCTCCGACGGCAAGTCGATGCTCTCGCGCCTGATTCAGGGCCGCTGGCTCACGGCGAACGGCGTAATCATGCTGATGCCCGCGAACACCGTGAACGACGACGACATCGAGATCTACACGGACGAATCGCGCTCGCAGGTCGCGATGACCTGGCGCAATCTGCGTCAGCAGAGCGTGCGTCCGGTCGTCGATGGCGTGATGCGCCCGAACCGCTCGCTCGCCGATTTCATCGCACCTAAGGACTCGGGCGTGAAGGATTACATCGGCCTCTTCGCGGTGACGGCGGGCCTGGGCGTCGACAAAAAGGAACAACAGTTCGAAGCCGATCACGACGACTACAGCGCGATCATGCTCAAGGCGCTGGCCGACCGTTTCGCGGAAGCGTTCGCCGAAGCGCTGCACGCGCGCGTGCGCCGCGAACTGTGGGGCTATGCGTCGAACGAGACACTCGACAACGACGCGATGATCGCGGAGAAGTACGTCGGCATTCGTCCTGCGCCGGGCTATCCGGCCTGCCCGGACCACCTCGTGAAACGCGATATGTTCGAAGTGCTTCAGGCGGAAGAAATCGGCATGAGCGTGACCGAATCGCTCGCAATGCTGCCGGCCGCGAGCGTGTCGGGCTTCTACATCGCGCATCCCGACAGCACGTACTTCTCGGTGGGCAAGATCGGCGACGATCAGCTCGCGAGCTATGCCGAACGCATGGCACTGTCGATCGCGGATGCCGAACGCGCGCTCGCGCCGCAGCGCTGAAGGCGAGACAACATATGCCGCGCGTGATGGCGGAAATATGCACGGAACCGGCGGGAAAATTTTGGTTTCCGTAGACTTGTCAGCGCGAAAGGCCGTCGCCACGACGGCCCACGCAATCCTTTCGTCAACGGAGAAAGTCGCATGAAGAAGATGACGTCCGCCGTAACCGTAGCGATCGCCGCGGCTTTGCTCGCAGCATCGAGCTCCGCTGCTTTCGCGCAAGCGAGCAGCACTCAGGCGTCTTCCTACTCGCCGCCGCAGTCGGAGCACAAGAAGAAGCCGAAGAAGCCGAAAAAGCCGCATACGCCTGCGAAACCCGCCGGCGCGGAAAGCGGTCAGTCGCAGTAATTCGCAGCACCGCGACCGAAGCCGTCAGACGTTTCATCGGAAGAAAAAAACCCGCATCGGCGACGATGCGGGTTTTTTGTTTGCGAGCACTGCGAATAGCGCGAATCAGACGCCCCAGAGAATGTTCGTGTTGTGCTTTTGCGCGAGGCGCAGCATGTCCAGGAACGGATAGGCGCGCTGCGCGAGCCCGATGGGAATCTCGTGCGGCTCGTGCCCTTCCTCGCCTTCGTGGAAATGGCCGTCGTGCTCGGCCCGCACCTTCTTGTCGGTGACGATGGCGGATTCGAGTTTCTGGATGGCCGAAGGCAGTTCTTCGTGGGTGATGACGCCGCGCTCGTTGAGCTGCTTGCCGATGATGCCGAGCAAGTACTCCGCGAGGTCTTCGAGCATCATGACATCCGGTGCGGCCGAGGTTTTGAATGTGATGAGCATGGCATGGTCCTTTTGTTTATGTTGGGTCATTGGCGGTTTGCAAACGAAACGCGCAGACGAGCCGGTCTCCCTGACAACATGACGACACCCTGATTCGACATATTAGCACCTGCTAAAATCCCCACTTTATGTGGTAGCCGATTCTGTTCGGCTGCGAACATCACATACCGGGGCCGACGCGCCGCAAAGTCGCCCGTCCGAGTCGATGCAGACGCCGGTAAGCGCCGCGTCGGCTCCCGCTCCACTGGATCACATTCAGCATGCTGCCCGCACACAAACACACTCTCGAAACGCTCCTCACCGACGCGGTCCAGCAGGTCGCGCAAGCCACTCAAGGCGCCAGCGAAGCGGCCTTCGTCACGCCCACGATCGTCCTCGAACGACCGAAGGTCGCGGCGCACGGCGACGTGGCATCGAATGTCGCGATGCAACTCGCCAAGCCGCTACGCGCGAATCCGCGCCAGCTCGCGCAGCAGATCGTCGATGCGGTGCTCGGCCTTCCGGCCGCGAAAGGTCTCGTCGAGAGCGCCGAAGTGGCGGGTCCCGGCTTCATCAATCTGCGTCTTGCAGCCACCGCGAAGCAAGCGGTGATCCCGGCCGTGCTGGGCGACGGCGCAAGCTTCGGCCGCTCGACGCGCGACGCGGGCAGGCACGTGCTCGTCGAGTTCGTGTCGGCGAATCCGACGGGTCCGCTGCACGTCGGCCACGGCCGTCAGGCCGCGCTCGGCGATGCGCTCTCGAACCTGCTCGAAACGCAGGGCTACGACGTGCATCGCGAGTTCTACTACAACGACGCGGGCGTGCAGATCGCCAACCTCGCGGCCTCGACTCAGTTGCGCGCGCGCGGCCTCAAGCCGGGCGATGCCGAGTGGCCGGAAGCCGCGTACAACGGCGAGTACATCGCCGACATCGCGCGCGACTACATGGCGGGCGAAACGGTCGCCGCGAAAGACGGCGAGCCGGTCAAGGGCAAGGGCGACGTCGAGGATATCGAAGCCATCCGTCATTTCGCGGTCGCGTATCTGCGTCACGAACAGGACATGGATCTGACCGCGTTCGGCGTGAAGTTCGACCAGTTCTATCTGGAGTCGTCGCTGTACAAGGAAGGCCGCGTCGAGAAGACGGTGGCGGCGCTCGTCGATGCAGGCAAGACCTACGAGCAAGACGGCGCGCTGTGGCTGCGCACCACCGACGACGGCGACGACAAGGACCGCGTCATGAAGAAGTCCGACGGCACGTACACGTACTTCGTGCCGGACGTCGCGTATCACGTGACCAAGTGGGAGCGCGGCTACACGAAGGTCATCAACATCCAGGGCTCGGACCATCACGGCACGATCGCGCGCGTGCGCGCCGGCCTGCAAGGACTCGGCGTCGGCATTCCGAAGGGCTATCCGGACTACGTGCTGCACAAGATGGTGACCGTCATGCGCGACGGCCAGGAAGTGAAGATTTCCAAGCGCGCGGGCAGCTACGTGACCGTGCGCGATCTGATCGAATGGTCGGGCGGCCTCACGCCGGGCCATGAGACCGCGCCCGACCAGATCGACGAAGACACCATCCGCCGCGGCCGCGACGCCGTGCGCTTCTTCCTGATCTCGCGCAAGGCGGATACCGAATTCGTGTTCGATATCGACCTCGCGCTCAAGCAGAACGACGAAAACCCGGTCTACTACGTGCAGTACGCGCACGCGCGCATCTGCACGATTCTGAACGACTGGAAGGACCGCTACGCGGGCGACGTGTCGAAGGCAGCGCAAGCCGACCTCTCGCCGCTGTCGAGCGATCGCGCGATGTCGCTGCTCAACAAGCTTGCCGAGTTCCCGGAGATGCTCGCCCACGCCGCCGAGGAACTCGCGCCGCACGCGGTCGCGTTCTATCTGCGCGACCTCGCTGGCGAATTTCACTCGTTCTACAATGCGGAGCGCGTGCTCGTGGACGACGAGAAGGAACGCACCGCGCGCATCGCGCTGCTGGCGGCGACACGCCAGGTCCTCGAAAACGGTCTCGCGACCATCGGCGTTTCCGCTCCTCAAAAGATGTAATCGCCCGCTGCCCCGTTGCACACGCCGAAATTAGGAGTTTTCGGCGTGCGCGGACGGGAGCCTGGCGCAGGCGTGTCTTGACCCACGGCTATAATCGTCGCCCAACCAGAAGACTTTCTCGCAGGTGATTCATACGATGGCAAAACCACGCCGCACATCGAAGCAGTCGAAGCAAACCGGGGGAACGTTTATCGGCATCGTGCTGGGCCTGATCGTCGGCCTCGCGATCGCCGTGATCGTCGCGCTATACATCACGCGCGCGCCCACGCCGTTCGTGGCGAAGGTCGCGCCGCCGTCGGAGGCCAACTCCGCGCCCGCCGCCGCGCAGCCGTACGATCCGAACCGTCCGCTGCAAGGCAAGACGCCGGGCCAGCCGGTGCCGCAAGCCGCGCAGCCCACGCCGCCGAACACCGCGCCGGGTCAGACCAACAATCAGACGCAGTCGTCGGGCATGCTCGACGAGCCGCAGATCGTCGAAGTGCCGCCTTCGGGCACGACGGCATCCGCGCCGAAGACCGCGAGCACGACGCCCGCGAAGAAGCCTGAAGCCGCGCCGAACGCAACGAGCAACGCCACTGCCACGCCGCTGAAGGGCGGCTCGGCGCCCACGACGGCGAAAGCCACACCGCCCGCGCCCGGCGAGCCGAACACCGGCTATTTCCTGCAGGTGGGCGCGTACAAGACGCAGGCGGACGCGGAGCAGCAGCGCGCACGCCTCGGCTTCCAGGGCTTCGAATCGAAGGTCACGCAGCGCGATGCGGGCGGCGTGACGTACTATCGTGTGCGCATCGGACCGTTCGCGAAGTTCGAGGACATGAATACCGCGCGTCAGCGCCTGTCCGACGCGGGCGTCGATACCGCCGTGATCCGTTTCTCGAAGCAATAACGCAACAAAGTGCCTGCGCGGCTGCAAGGCGGCCGCGCAAGCGCTTTGACATTTAAGCGTGGTTTAAGCGTCGTATGTCCCACTGACGAACCTGCTTTTGTTTCCGTCGCGTATCCATTGCGTACCCTCTTCAATCATGAAAAAAATCTTTAGCGCGTTGGCTCTCTCCCTTGGCATCGCAGCCGCATCGATGAGCGTCGCGAGTTCGGCGATGGCCGCGCCCGCCGCCGGCAAGGACTACACGGTGCTGCAGGCGGCTCAGCCGGTCGCGGCGCCCGCGGGCAAGGTCGAGGTCATCGAGTTCTTCTGGTACGGCTGCCCGCACTGCAACGAGTTCGAGCCGTACATCGAGGCATGGGCGAAGAAGCAAGGCCCGGACGTCGTGTTCAAGCGCGTGCCGGTGGCTTTCCGCGACGACTTCATCCCGCATTCGAAGATGTATCACGCGCTCGACGCGCTCGGCGTCGCCGAGAAGGTCACGCCGGCCGTGTTCAACGAAATCCACGTGAAGAAGAACTATCTGCTGACGCCGCAGGCACAGGCGGACTTCCTCAAGACGCAGGGCATCGATCCGAAGAAGTACATGGACGCGTATAACTCGTTCTCGACGCAAAGCGCGGTGCAGCGCGACGCCAAGCTCCTGCAGGACTACAAGGTCGACGGCGTGCCGACGGTCATCGTGCAGGGCAAGTACGAAACCGGTCCGGCGATGACCAACAGTCTGCCGGGCACGACGCAGGTGATGGACTTCCTCGTCCAGCAAGTCCGCGACAAGAAGCTGTAAACCCTGTTCGCGCCGGTATGACTGCAGTTCGCCTGAAGGTCTTCATCACCGGCGCATCGAGCGGCATCGGCCTCGCACTGGCCGAGGAATATGTGAAGCGCGGGGCCGTGCTCGGCCTCGTCGCCCGCCGCGCCGATTCCCTCGCGGCCTTCGCGGCCCGCCATCCTCAAAGCGCCATCTCGATCTACCCCGCCGACGTGCGCGACGCCGATGCGCTCGCCGATGCCGCGCGCCGTTTCATCGCGGAGCATGGCCCGGCCGATATCGTCATCGCGAACGCGGGCATGAGCCGCGGCGCGCTGACGGGTCACGGCGATCTCGACACCTTCCGCACCGTCATGGACGTGAACTACTTCGGCATGGTCGCGACGTTCGAGCCCTTCGTCGCGTCGATGACATCCGCGCGGCGCGGCACGCTCGTCGGCATTGCTAGCGTCGCGGGCGTGCGCGGGTTGCCGGGCGGCGGCGCGTACAGCGCGTCGAAGTCGGCGGTGGCGAAGTATCTGGAAGCCTTGCGCCTCGAAATGCGGCCGCTCGGCGTGGCCGTCGTCACGATCGCGCCGGGTTACGTGCGCTCGGAGATGACCGCGCACAATCCGTATCGGATGCCCTTTCTCATGGACGCCGACCGCTTCGCCGCGAAAACCGCCGACGCCATCGAGCGCAAGGTGCGTTATGCGACCTTTCCCTGGCAGATGCGCGTCGCGGGCATGCTGATGCACGCGCTCCCGCGCTGGCTCTACGATGCACTCGCCGAGCGCGCGCCACGCAAACCGCGCGCGAGCGAGTGACAAAAAAACCGGCTGCGCAAAAACGCAGCCGGTTTTTCATTTGCGGACCGCCTGACCGGAATCGATCTCCGGTCAGGTCATCGGCACATCAGAAGGCAACGTAAGCCGGGTTGTTCGGCAGCTCGTATCCGACATACACATGCCGGCCGAAGAAGAACGGCAGACCGAAGTCGAAGAAGTTCGACATGCTCAACTGCCCACCGAGGCTATTGAACGCGAACTTGTTCTTGCCCGAGGTCAGCGTACTTGCGTTGGCGAGCAGGAACGGCACGACAGCGCTGTTGCCTTCGGTGCCGACGATGGTCGTCGACAGCGACTGCTGCGAGCTCGGACAATAGAACGCGGTCGAACCCGAGCACTGCGGGAAACTATCCTGGAAGAAATTGCCGTTCGATCCCGTGTCGAAGAACGTTTTGTACGTCTTGCCCTTGTAGGTGCCGTTCAGGTCGCCGTACGGGTCCGTGCCGTACTTCGTCACGCCGCTTACCGCGTTGTTGCTCTGCGTGCCGATGCCGAATATCAGCACGCCGGTCGCACTGACCGCGCCGTTATCCGGAACCGGCGGCAACTGCACGATCACGCCGTTGTTGTTGACCGCGAACTTCGTGACGGGATTCGTCACCTGCTGCGCGAGCGGCACGGCGACCGGCGAGCAGTTCGCGCCGTTGCTGCACGCGAAGTACATCGCGTTGAGCGACGTGCTCACGCATCCGTTGCCGCAGTCGTATGTCTGCGGGCCGATGCCGAGAATGCCGTTCGCGCCGATGTCGCCGGTGGTGTTCTCGTCGTTGCCCGACGGACAGCCGTTATCGCCAGTCGGTGCCGCCGATGCGTTCAGGTCGCCGATGATCTGGATCGGCACCCTCGACGCGACTTCCGTACCCATCTTCACGTCGGCGGTGCGCACGGTGCCCCATGTGTAGCCGTCGGCGAAGCCAGCACATTCGGCGAGCTGGCCGCCGTTCGATGCTTGCGAGACGGGCAGGCTGCCGAGCACGGACTGCGCCGCCGATCCGAGAATGCGCAGACCGAACGACGCCGTATCGACCTGAATGTTGTCGATCTGCTGACACACCGACGAGCCCGGCGCGCACACCGTCACCGAGACATTCGGGATATTGACGAAGCCCGCGACGCCGGTGTTGACGTTGATCGGCACCGCGTTCGTGCCGTTCGGCGCGATCGGCTGCGCGTTCGCGCTGCTGGTGCCGGAGCTGCCACCGCCCGAGCCGCCGCCGGAACCGCCGCCCGACGAGCCGCCGCTGCTGGAACTGGAGTTGTTGTCGCCGCCGCCGCCGCAGGCCGCGAGCATGACGGACAGGCAGAGCACGCCGAGCCAGCGGGCGAAGCCGCCGCGTCGGGATGAAGAGAGGGCGGGATGGCCGAGTGTCGTTCGATGCATACTGAGTCTCCCGTCGCTTACTGGATATCGCTGGCGGATACG
The DNA here is from genome assembly GCF_964261745.1 of Caballeronia sp. S22. Lineage (NCBI taxonomy): Bacteria > Pseudomonadati > Pseudomonadota > Betaproteobacteria > Burkholderiales > Burkholderiaceae > Caballeronia > Caballeronia sp. S22. Next base: position 3,137,663 of record NZ_OZ180035.1, read on the forward strand.
CCGGCGGGCAACGATTGCGGCAGATAAGCGCTGCCCGCGAACGAGCCCATGTGACCGCCCGATTCCACGACGAGCCCGGAATCCTGCACGCTTACCTGCCCACGGCCGCCGCGCGCGGCGCGCTGCGCCTTCAGGCCCTGCTGATACTGCGGGAAATAGCTGCCGAGCAGGCTGGCGAGGTCCGGCACGCGCGGCCCGTGCCACGCGATGCCGAACACCACACCCTGCGCGGACAAATATTCGTTGATGACCGTGCCGCTCGCGAGCGTGGTCGTGAGAACGGTGTAGTTCGACGCCGATGTTGCCGGTGTCGACGATGCGTTCGACGCGCCGCTCGCGACCGCGGCCCGCGCGACTGCTGTCGTGGACGCCGTGGCGGCGCCTTGCGGCGCGCTCATTGGCTCGCCGCCGAGCACTGCGTAGGCGGGCGCCGTACACACGCTCAATGCGCCCGCGACGAACGCGAGCGCGCTTACAAGATGCCCATGACGGGATTGCTTCGGTGCCTTCACTGGGCCTCCTATCGGTTTTCGATCGGCCGCGCGCCCCTGCTCGCGACCGGCTCTTGACGATTGAGTGACAGATGCGCCACCGCATTTCGCCCCTGTTTTTTCGGGCGCGAATACCATCAGTATGCCAGCCGCGAGGAATAGTCCTAACGTTCGCAAGCGCACACAATAGAAAACGCGGAGGGCAATGGTATGCCCTCCGCGTGTCTTTGTGACGCTGAGTACGTCGAAACGACGACTAATTGCAAGCGCCTCAGAAGCCGAGGCTGGCGAGCAGATCGTCGACTTGCGATTGATCCTGCACGACGTCGCTGCGCCCTTCCGGCTTGATCTGCGGCCCGTTGAGCAGGCTTTCCGGACTGCCGGTCGCCGACGACATCAGCGCCGCCGCCGACGCCGCGAACTGCTCGCGCCGCTCCGGCGCGATGTTTTCGAGCAGCACGCCCAGCAATTGCTGCTCGATCAGATACACGACGTCCGTAATCTTCTTGATCACCTGCCCGGTCAGATCCTGGAAGTCCTGTGCGAGCATGATTTCCAGCAACTGCGCGTTGGTCGCCTGGGTCCGCTCCGGCACGCTCTGCAGGAACGTGCGCGTTTGTGCGAGAAGCTCGCCCGCCTCGCCCTGCGCGAGCGGCGCGTCGTACCATTTGGCCCAGCGCGCGTCGAGCGACTGCGCTTCCGTCTGCATCGCTTCCTGCATCGGCTTCGCGAGTTCGATCGCGTTGAGCGCGCGCTCTGCGGCCTGCTCGGTCATCGTCGCGACATATTTCAACCGGTCGCGCGCGTCGGGCACGGCTTGCGCGGCGGCTTCGACCTGCTTGTCGAGGCCGAGCTCGCGCATCGAGTCGCGCAGCGTGCGCGTGAGCTGTCCGATGCGCGCGAGGATGCGGTCGCTCGATGGATCGGCTTCAGCTTCGGCAACCGCGGCTGCCAGTTCAGTGGTCAGATCGTTCACGATCAGCTCCCGGCTTTGGCCATCTTCTCGAGAATCTTGGTGAGCTTCTCGTCGAGCGTGGCGGCCGTGAAGGGCTTCACCACATAACCGTTCGCGCCCGCTTGCGCCGCCGCGATGATGTTTTCCTTCTTCGACTCCGCCGTCACCATCAGCACCGGCAGATGCGAGAGCGCCGCGTCCGCGCGGATCTGCTGCAGCATCGAAAGGCCGTCGAGGTTCGGCATGTTCCAGTCGGTGATCACGAAGTCGAAGCCGCCGCCGCGCAGGCGTGCGAGGCCGGCCGCGCCGTCTTCGGCTTCGTCGACGTTGCCGTAGCCCAGCTCCTTGAGCAGGTTACGCACGATACGGCGCATCGTCGGAAAATCGTCGACGACGAGGATCTTCATGTTCTTGTCCATCATTACTCCCTTGAGTTCTCATGCGGCGGCGCCGCTCAATCCAAAAAGTTCAGACGCGCTGCACGCGTTCGCCCATCGAGGCAAGCCGCGCCATGACGCGCCTGCTCATTTCAGAGAGCGGCGCGACTTCGCTTGCGCCGCCCATTGCAATTGCTTCGCGCGGCATGCCGAACACCACGCAACTCGCTTCGTCCTGCGCGAGCGTGTACGCGCCCGCCTGCTGCATGTCGAGCAGACCGGCGGCGCCGTCGCGGCCCATGCCGGTCAGGATCACGCCGATGGCGTTCTTGCCCGCGTGCTGCGCCGCCGAGCGGAACAGCACGTCCACCGATGGCCGATGCCGGTTCACCGGCGGCGCGTCCGACAGATGCGCGACATAGTTCGCGCCGCTGCGCGCGAGCACCAGATGCGCGTGGCCCGGCGCGATATACGCGTGGCCCGGCAGCACGCGCTCGCCGTGCTCCGCTTCCTTCACGGTGATGCGGCACAGCCCGTTCAGACGCTGCGCGAACGACTTCGTGAAGCCCGGCGGCATGTGCTGCGCGATCAGCACCGCGGGCGCATCGGGCGGCAGCGGCACGAGCACTTCGCGGATGGCTTCGGTGCCGCCCGTCGATGCGCCGACGATCACGAGCTTTTCCGTCGACACGAGCGGGTTGTTGAAATGCGGCGCCGGCTTGTGCGCTGCATGCGTCTGCGTGTGCGCGACGTGGCTCACCTGCTTCACGCGCGCACGCGATGCGGCGCGCACCTTGTCGGCGAGCTTTTCGGCATAGTCGAGCATGCCGTCGCGAATGCCGACTTTCGGCTTCGTGACGAAATCGACCGCGCCGAGTTCCAGCGCGCGCAGCGTGATTTCATTGCCACGCTCGGTCAGCGACGACACCATCACGACCGGCATCGGCCGCAGGCGCATCAGCTTCTCCAGAAAGTCGAGGCCGTCCATGCGCGGCATTTCGACGTCGAGCGTGAGCACGTCCGGGTTATGCAGCTTGATCAGTTCGCGCGCGACGAGCGGGTCGGGCGCGGTTGCGCACACGTGCATGTCGGGCTGCGAGTTGATGATCTCGGTCATCAGGCTGCGCACGAGCGCCGAATCGTCGACGCATAGCACCTTGATTTTCGGCGCGTGGCTGAGTGTCATGCTTCCTCCACGGTCTTCATGCGCGACGTGAACAGTTCCACGCGCGGGCGCTTCACGTTCGACGCATTCGTCGTGAACAATTCCGCGCGCGGCTTCGCGGCCGTCGCGTTCGACTGAAACAGCTCGACACGCGCACGCGCCTTCGCGAGCCGCTCGGCGCGCTCTTCGGGCGAGCGCTGCACGAGCGCCTGCTCGCGCTCGACCACGATCGGATCGTGCGCGGTCTTCAGCTTCTTGACCATCACCTGTCCGGAGCGCGGCATGAACGCGACCTTGCGCGGATGCATGCCCTGCAAATCCTCGGCGACGATGCGAATCTTCTCCAGCGCGAGATAGCGCCGCACGAACTCCGAATTGCGATCGCCGATGTTGATGGTCGTCATGCCCGCGAGCACCGCGCCGCCGCCGAACACCTTTGCTTCGAAACGCTCGCGTCGTCCGCCGCGCTTGATGAGCTCGTTGATGAGCACTTCCATCGCGTACGCGCCGTAGCGCATCGAATCGGACGATGCATGCGACGCGTCGGAGCCGTCGTCGGGCAGCATGAAGTGATTCATTCCGCCGATGCCCGCCGTGCGGTCGTTGATGCACGCCGCCACGCACGAGCCGAGCACGGTGACGAGCACCATGTCTTCGCTCGTCATGTAGAACTCGTTCGGCAGGAGCTTCACGCCCGGCTTCTTGAAATGGTTGTCGAAATAGAGGTTCGACGCGATCGGCAGCCCGCTCATGCCGCCTCCCCTGCGAGCGCGCGCTGCGGCTTGCCCGTCGTCTTCAGGTCGCGCGACAGCTCGTACACGGTCTGGCCGCGCAGCCTGAACGCCTGCGACACATACGTGAAGTTCTCCGAATGTCCCGCGAACAACAGCGCGCCCGGCTTCATCAGCGGCTCGAAGCGCGAGAGCACCTGCCCTTGCGTCGGCTTGTCGAAGTAGATCATCACGTTGCGGCAGAAGATCGCGTCGAACGGGCCTTTCAAGTCGTAGCGCGCGTCCGTCAGATTGACGCGGCCGAAATTCACCATCGCGCGCAGTTCCGGGCGCACTTTCACGAGACCCGCGTGCGAACCCGTGCCCTTCAGGAAGAAGCGCTTGAGACGCTCGACGGGCAATGCCTTCACCTGATCGAGCGAATACACGCCCGCTTCGGCTTTCGCGAGCACCTGGCTGTCGATATCGCTCGCGAACACCGTGCACTGGCGCGCCGCGTGTTCGCCGAGCGCTTCGACGAGCGTCATCGCGATGGAATACGGCTCCTCTCCGGTGGAAGCCGCCGAGCACCACACCGAGAACGGCTGCTGCCGGCGCTTCACGAATTCCGCGAGAATCGGAAAGTGATGCGACTCGCGAAAGAACGCCGTGAGATTCGTGGTCAGCGCGTTGACGAACGCTTCCCATTCGGCGTTGTCGTCGTTCGTTTCGAGGCGATCGAGATACTGCCTGAACGTATCGATGCCGCAGGCGCGCAGACGGCGCGCGAGCCGGCTGTACGCCATGTCGCGTTTGTGGTCCGACAGCGAGATGCCCGCGCGCCGATGAATCAGCTCGCGAATGCGGGCGAAGTCCGCCGCCGTGAATTCGAAATCGCGCTCGACTTCCGGACCACGCACACTGGCGCCCAGGTCGATACGCGGGTTGCGCGTTGCCATCATGATGTTTCGTGCTTCCTTGACACCCTTAGCGGCGCCCGATGTGGCGCGTTCTTCGCGCTCGACCCTGCGGACTCGCGCATGCCGTGCGTTTCGATGAAACGCCGGCTATCGATCGTGATGCGCGATGCCCACATGGTCGTGTTCGTTTCCGGATTCGGTTAGAAGGTTTCCCAGTCGCCGTCGGCTGCGACCGTCGCCTTTGCGCGCGGCGCGGGCGCGGGCTTCACGGCGCTCGCCGGCTTGACCGCCGGATTGCTTGCGGCCTTGCCTGCTTCCTTGATAACGGCCGCTTCCGGCGCAACTTTCGCGTTCTGAGCGGACTTCGCGTGCTTTTCGGCTTTCGACGCAACCGCAGCCGACGAAGGCTCGATGCGCGCAGCCGGCGCCGACGCCTTGATGCGCGCCGCTGCCGTCGATGCGCTCGCGCGCACCGGCGCCGCGCTTTCCAGACGCCATTGCGCGACCACGTCCTTCAGTTGACGCGTCTGCTCTTCGAGCGATGCCGCGGCAGCCGCCGCCTGCTCGACGAGCGCCGCGTTCTGCTGCGTCACGCTGTCCATCTGCGTGACGGCGCGGTTGACCTGCTCGATGCCGTCGGACTGCTCCTCCGACGCCGCGCTGATCTCGCCCATGATGTCCGTCACGCGGCGCACCGCCTGCACGATCTCGCCCATCGTCTGACCGGCGCGCGCGACGAGTTCCGTGCCGCTGTCGACCTTCGCGGTCGAATCGCCGATCAATGCCTTGATTTCCTTCGCCGCCGCCGCGCTGCGTTGCGCGAGCGAACGCACTTCGCCCGCGACCACCGCGAAGCCGCGGCCTTCCTCGCCTGCACGCGCCGCTTCGACGGCCGCGTTCAACGCGAGAATGTTGGTCTGGAACGCGATGCCTTCGATCACGCCGATGATGTCGACGACCTTGTTCGAACTCGACGCGATCGCGTGCATCGTCTCGACGACCTGCTCGACGACTTCGCCGCCCCGCGACGCGATATCCGATGCGCTCACCGCGAGCTGGCTCGCCTGGCGCGCGTTGTCGGCGTTCTGCTTCACGGTGCTCGTCAGTTCTTCCATGCTCGACGCCGTTTCCTGCAGCGACGCCGCCTGCTCTTCCGTGCGCTGCGACAGATCCGTGTTGCCGCTCGCGATTTCATGCGCGCCGACATCGATCGATTCCGCGCCGCGATGCACCGAGCCGACCATCGCCGTCAGGTTGCCGCGCATGCGCTCGATGCCCGCGAACAGGCGGCCGATTTCGTTGGTCCGGTCCGTATGCGCGGACTGCGTGAGATCGCCGCGCGAGATGCGGTCGAAGTGATCGACGGCATCGTTGATCGGTTTCACGATCAGGCTGGAGAGCGCCATGCGCGTGCCGATGAGCATCAGCACCGCGAGCACGAGCACCGCGCCGATCGTCATGTTGAGCGCCGCGATATGCGAGGCCGTGCTCGCGCGCGACGTCTCCGCGTGCTCCTGATGCGAGGCCACCGCAGCCGTCACGGCCTGATCGAAGGCGACGAACATCGGGCTAATCTTCGTGTCGGCGATCGCGTGATACGCGGCCATGTCGTTCGCGCGGATCGCGGCGAATTCCGGCTCCACGCCGGTCTTCACGAGCGCGTCGCGCTGGGCGACGAGCGCGTCGAAGGTTTCCTTCGGCAGCGTCGGTTTCGGCGTGTCGAGATAGACCTTCCAGTTTTCATTGCTCTTGTCGAGCAGATACTGGCCGCGATCGATCGCCTTCTTCGCTTCTTCCGTGCTGCCCGCTTCGGCGAGCGAGCGCACGCGGTCGAGCGTGATGCGCGAGCGCAGCAGATACGACGACGTTTCCGAGAGCGCGCGCATCGCGACCAGGTCTTCCTGCGCGAGCGATGAGAGCGACGCGTTGGCGGAATTGAGTCCGGCGAGCGCGAGCGCGCCGATCAGCGCCGCGCATCCGGTGAACAGCAGGCCGACGAGCGTGAGCGTCGTGCGGATCGACAACTTCTTCAGCATGGCTTCTTTCTCTTCGCTCGTTATGCGGCAACGGAGTCGATCAACTCCATCTCGCGGCTCGTCATGAGCTTTTCGATGTCCATCAGGATCAGCATGCGGCCGTCGACCGTGCCGAGGCCCGTCAGATATTCCGTCGCGAGCGTGCCGCCGAATTCGGGCGCGGGCATCACCTGCTCCTGCGCGAGCGTGAGCACGTCCGACACGCCATCGACCACCATGCCGACCACGCGATGCGCCACATTCAGGATGATCACGACGGTCTGGTTGTCGTACTCGACGCGGCCCAGATTGAACTTGATGCGCATATCGACGATCGGCACGATGATGCCGCGCAGATTGATCACGCCCTTGATGAACGCGGGCGCATTCGCGATGCGTGTAACGTTGTCGTAGCCGCGAATTTCCTGCACCTTCAGGATGTCGATGCCGTATTCCTCGGCGCCGAGCGTGAACACGAGGAATTCCTGTCCGGCCGCTTCGGCGTGACCCGCATCACGTCGCGAAGGCGCAGCGGTATGAATCGTTTGAACGTCTGCCATGAATGGCTCCTTCGTTGTTAGTGAGAGTGCGCGCCGTGCTGTGCGCGCGATTCGCGGTTGAGCGCGGCCACGTCGACGATCAGCGCGACACGACCGTCGCCCAGGATGGTCGCGGCGGAAATGCCGTGCACCTTGCGGTAATTGGTTTCGAGGTTCTTCACGACCACTTGCTGCTGGCCGACGAGTTCGTCGATCAGCATCGCGAAGCGGCGTCCTTCCGTCTGCATGATCGTGACGATGCCCTGCGTCGGCTCGGTACGCGCGCCTTCGACATCGAACACGCGATGCAGCGCGACGAGCGGCAGATATTCACCACGCACGCGCACGACGCGCTCGCCGTTCGCGACCGTGTAGATGTCTTCCGCGACCGGCTGCAGCGACTCCATCACGAAGTTCAGCGGCAGAATGAAGATCTCGTTGCCGACCTTCACCGACATGCCGTCGAGGATCGCGAGCGTGAGCGGCAGCACGATCTTCGTGGTCGTGCCCGCGCCCTGGCGCGACATAATTTCGACGTGGCCGCCCATCGACTGGATGTTGCGCTTCACCACGTCCATGCCTACGCCGCGGCCGGAAATATCGGTCACCTGTTCGGCGGTCGAGAAGCCCGGCATGAAGATGAGTTGCCAGACTTCCTCATCGCTCATCGATTCGGAAACCTGCATGCCCTGCTTCTGCGCCTTCGCGAGAATCTTGTCGCGGCGCAGGCCGGCGCCGTCGTCGCTCACTTCGATCACGATGTTGCCGCCGTGATGCGCCGCCGACAGCACGAGCTGGCCGGTGGTCGACTTGCCCGCCGCGCGGCGCGCTTCCACTGTTTCGATGCCGTGATCGAGCGAGTTGCGCACGAGGTGCGTGAGCGGATCGATGATGCGCTCGATCAGGCTCTTGTCTAGCTCGGTCGCCTGACCGAACGTGACGAGTTCCACTTCCTTGCCGAGCTTGCCGGCGATATCGCGCACGAGACGCGGGAAGCGGCTGAATACGTAATCCATCGGCATCATGCGGATGGACATGACGGCCTCTTGCAGGTCGCGCGCGTTGCGCTCCAACTGCGCCATGCCGTTGAAAAGACGGTCGTGCAGAGCGGGATCGAACGTGCTCGTGGTTTCCGCGAGCATCGCCTGCGTGATGACGAGCTCGCCCACCAGATTGATGAGCTGATCGACCTTCTCCACGCCGACGCGAATCGAACTGCCTTCCGCCGATGCGGCCGCCTGCGGCCGCGCCTTCTTGTCGGCGTCGCTCGCCGCGGATTTCGTCGGTTGGGCAGCGGACGGGACCTGCAAGCCCGCCGCCGCCGCCGATTCTTCTTTCACTGCTTCCTTGCCAGCCACGGATGCGGGCGCTGCATGCGCCTGCGATTGCTTCGGCTCTTCGTGTAGCGTGGGTTGCACTGCCGGTACTGCTGGCGCTGCTTCGGCGGATTGCGCCGCCGCGTCGCCACGGCCGATCGCGATCTGCTTTTCATCGATCACGAAACAGCACACGGCGACGATATCGTCGGCCGGGACGTCCGAGTCGAGCCAAACCACATACTCGGCGTCCGTCTTCTTTTCTCCGACGATGCTTCCCAGATTCCCCAGCTCCTCGATCAGAGTCGCCAGGTCCTTCTCGCCCACCCCCCGTAGCGTAATTTTCAGGTGGGGTCCTGCATCCGCCGCCAGCGCGCCGGTGTGTCCCGGCGTCACATCGGCAGCGGTTCCCGCATGTGTCGATACATCGGTGAGTTCGAATGCGCCGTCCCAGTTGCCGTCGTCCTCGATCACGTCCGCCGCCTGTGCGATCACGTGCGCGGGCGGCGCGTTCGGGCCTTCATAGGCGGGCGCGACGTTCAGCTTCGCCGCGTTCTTCTCCGTGCCCGGCAGCGACGGCGGCTCGATCTGGCCCGGCTGGCCGCCTTCGGCATGCTCGTTCTTCAGGCGCTCCAGCTTCGCGCAGATCGCGGCGGCCGCGGCTGCATCCGGCTCCGTGCTCGCGCGGTAGGCGGCGAGCTGATCCGAGAGCACGTCCTTGGTCGCGAGAAACGTGTCGATCATGTCGCGGCGCAGGACGAGCTCGTTGTTGCGCGCCCGGTCGAGCAGCGATTCGAGGATGTGCGTCGTCTCGGTGAGCGCGGTGAAGCCGAACGTGGCCGCGCCGCCCTTGATCGAGTGTGCCGCGCGGAAGATCGCCGCGAGGTCTTCCGGGTCCGGATTCGCGATGTCCAGAACGAGCAGCAGTTGCTCCATCTGCGCGAGCAGTTCATCCGCTTCGTCGAAGAAGGTTTGATAGAACTGGGTAATGTCGAGTGTCATGCTTGAGTCACCGTCGGCGCGTGGGTGCGCGGGTTGTCTTTTGCTTTCGCTTCAGTGCTGCGTGTCTTCCGAGAGCGCGGCGACCAGTTCGGTCAGCAGGTCCGGATCGAGCGGCTTTTCGATCCAGCCCGTCGCGCCCGCCGAGCGCGCCGCGTCCTTGAAGGGCTCGCCGCCTTCGGTCGTGAGGACCAGGATCGGCGTCGCCCGGTAGGCGTGGTTCGCGCGCAGCGCCACGATCAGATCGAGTCCGCTTCTGCCCGGCATGTGCTGGTCGGTCAGAACCAGGTCGAAGCGCTCCGCGAGCGCCCACTCCAGCCCTTCGTCGCCGTCGGACGCGACGGTCACTTCGTAACCCGCCGTCGCCAGCGTCGCCGAGAGGATTTGCCGCATCGCGGCCGAATCGTCGATTGCCAGAATGTTTTTGATCATGTTTGTCTCTTGCCGTGATGACGGTCGAAACGTGCCGAGTCTTGAGCCTGTTTTTCGAGCAATTTGCTCATTGCGCCGCGGGCCGGGCCGCGATGCCAGGGATGAGCTGGCCGAGCGCAGTCGCCGGCGCGCCTTGCGCGTCCGTGCCGTTGTCGAGCGTCGCGCCCGGCGAGCCGTCGTCGCGCAGCATCGACATTTCCGTCTTGCGATTGAGCACGATGACGCTGATGCGCCGGTTCTCCGGATCGAGCGGATCCTTCTTGTTCAGGTTCTGCGTGGACGCGAGCCCGAGCACGCGCATCACTTTCGCTTCGTCCATGCCGCCCGCGACCAGCTCGCGCCGCGACGCGTTCGCGCGGTCCGCCGACAGCTCCCAGTTGCTGTAACCCTTCTCGCCGCCCGCGTACTTCACGGCGTCGGTGTGTCCCTGCACGACGATGCGGTTCGGCACGTCGTTGAGCGTCTTGCCGATCTCGCGCAGGATGTCGCGCATGTAGGGCTGCACGGCGTTGCTGGAGAGCGCGAACATCGGGCGCTTCTGCGTATCGACGATCTCGATGCGCAAGCCCTGTTGCGTCGACTCGATGCGGATCTGCTGCTTGAACTGGCGCAGCGTCGGATTGGCCTCGATCGCGGCCATGAGCTTCACCTGCAGATCATGCAGGCGCACCTGCTCGCGCCGTTCGAGCTCGCCTTGCGCGGCCTTGAGCAATTCTTCGTCGTTGTTGGCCGAGGCGCGCTGCGCGAGCTGCGTGCTGCCGTCGGACCTGCGCGCCGCGCCCGCTTCGTTGCTGGAAATATCGCGGCCGCCGCCGATGAGAATGCTGTTGTCCATGCCGACGGACTTGCCGCCGACCATCGCGGCCTTGAGCGGCATGTTGAAGTACTCGGCGATGCCGCGCCGCTGCACCGGCGAGGTCGACGAAAGCAGCCACATCAGCAGGAAGAACGCCATCATCGCGGTCATGAAGTCCGCGTAGGCGAGCTTCCACGCGCCGCCGTGATGCCCCTTCTTGCCGGCGACGATGCGCTTGATGAAGATGGGCCGTTCGCTGTCGTTGCTCATCGCTGTGCTCCGGTCACTTCGACTTGACCCGGCGCACGTGTTCTTCCAGTTCGGAGAACGACGGACGTTCCGTCGAGAACAGCACCTTGCGGCCGAACTCCACCGCGATCGCGGGCGCGTAGCCGTTCAGGCTCGCGAGAATGGTCACCTTGATGCACTGGAACATCTTGGTCTGCTCCGCGACGCGCTGTTCCGCGACATTCGCGAGCGGCCCGATGAAACCGTAGGAAAGGAGAATGCCGAGGAAGGTGCCGACGAGCGCCTGCGCGATCATCTCGCCGAGAATCGCGGGCGGCTGATCGGCGGAGGCCATCGTGTGCACGACGCCCATCACGGCCGCGACGATGCCGAACGCGGGCATCGCGTCGCCGACCTTGGTCAGCGCATGCGCGGGCGCCTCGCCCTCGACGTGATGCGTCTCGATCTCCTCGTCCATGAGGCTTTCGATTTCGAACGCGTTCATGTTGCCGCTGACCATGAGGCGCAGATAATCCGTCAGAAATTCGACGATATGGTGATCGTCGAGAATCTTGGGGTACTGGCTGAAGACCGGGCTCTTCGCCGGATCTTCGATATCCGCCTCCAGCGCGAGCGTGCCTTCCTTGCGCGCCTTCGCGAGCAGCACGTAGAGCAGGCCCATCAGCTCCATGTACATGCTCTTGTCGTACTTCGCGCCCTTGAAGAGCGTCGGCAGAACCTGAATGGTCGCCTTGATGGTCTTGACGTTGTTGCCGAGGATGAACGCGCCGACGCCCGCGCCCGCGATCATCAGAATCTCGACCGGCTGCATGAGCGCGCCAAGGTGCCCGCCTTCGAGCGCGTAACCGCCGAAAACGGACAGCAATGTCACGAGCGATCCAACGAAAATCAGCACAGTCGAGTCCTCACGTTTTGATGCGGTAAGACCGCCGTTAAGTGGTTTACGGCACTCGACTGAAAAACTTTGGGGGCAAATCCGCGTGGACGGCAAACGGTAAACCCCGTGTGGCAGCGGGCCGTGCCGGAAGTGCGGCGTCAGGCCGCGATGCCTGGAGCGCGCTCCGTCGCGCCGGACGATGCGATCGCCTTGCGCGTCTTGCCCGCGCGCGACGGCGGCTGGCACAGGCCGCAGACATAGCCCGCGCGCAGTTCGTACGCGTGGGCGACGAAGCGTCCGCCGCAGCGCGTGCAGGCGTTGGTCTGCAGCATGCCGGATTCGAAGTAGCGCACGAGTGTCCAGGCACGCGTGAGCGAGAGGACGGGCTCGTCGCCGTGCATCTCGAGATGTTCGAGGTACAGGCGGTAGCTCTTGACGATCGTCTGAATGGTCGACTTCACGCCGCCGTGCGTATCGACGAATCGATAAATCGCGTGAAACAGCGACGAATGAATGTTCGGCTGCCAGGTCATGAACCAGTCGGTCGAGAACGGCAGCATGCCCTTCGGCGGCGACGCGCCCTTCAGCTCCTTGTAGAGCTTGATGAGACGGTCACGCGAGAGGCTCGTTTCCGCTTCGAGCAACTGCAGCCGCGCGCCCAGTTCGATCAGTTCGATCGCCAGGGTGATTTCGCGGACTTCCGCGACCACGCTTTTTGTCGCCATCGGGTTGTCGCGTGGCTCAGCCGATCTGCTCGACGGGACCGTCGGCCAGCAGGATCGCCGCGTGGGCGTGCGCGAGCGCCGCGCTCTTGTCCTTGTCGGCGAGCGACGAGAGGAGCGTGTGGTCGTCGAAACGAAAGCGGCACAGCAAATGGCTCGACGACGCCACTTTCACCGCCTGCGCGAGCGTCAGCGAAGTCAGCACCTGCGCGACCTGCGCGGAAAGCCCGAGGCGGTACATCGCCGAAACGCGGTCTTCCTGAAGGAGCCGCTGTGCGAGGAGCAAGTACGACAGATTCACCTCGCGGATTTCCGCGAGCGTACTCGTATTGCTGATCGTCATTTTTTTCCCCGAATCGATACTTGGCTGGTCAGGCCCGGCGGGTGAACGTTTGCTCGAATTCGCAAAGGACAGGCGAATGCGGCCCCGCGCGCGTTGTCTGGTCTCGATTCGATTGTCGCCGATGCCCGCGGCCGCGCCTGTAGGACAAACCTTCCGACGCAACGACGGAGTTTCGCGAAGATTCGTGTAGGAATATTTCTTACACGCCCACGCCCTTCGCTTGCCGATCGGCAGACTAAGTTATCGGCAATTATTCGTCTGACTTAATGCCGGTGTTTCGGCTTTTCGCTGTGGGCCGCGCCAGACGACCAATCGCTGCAATGTTCGGCGCGCAGGACCGCAAATTGCTTATAAGAACCCCGCGGCGTGTTCCACGCTTCAAATCCGTCTACATCATCTTTTTTGGTGCAAATTCTGACTTCGTAACAGCACATGTTTCGCGCTGTAACAACGATAAGCGATTGAAAAATGAAATGAAATGCCGCTCTCGATCCTGATAATGGGCAGTAAGGGATAACCCGGTCGCGATGTTTTTCATCTCCGGGCCGATCTCGGGCGGCGTCTACACCACACGCGGCCCGCCCGAATGGCATGTGTTGAGCGCTCGACCGGAGCGTGACTGCAATGCCTCACCTACATGGAGAGTCACGTTATGCGAATCGCACAAATTGCACCGTTGCACGAAGCAGTTCCTCCGAAGTTTTACGGCGGCACTGAACGCGTCGTGTCTTATCTGACCGATGCGCTCGTCGAGCTCGGCCACGATGTAACCTTGTTCGCAAGCGGCGATTCGCAAACCAAGGCGACGCTCGACGCGGTGTGGCCGCGTGCGTTGCGTCTCGACCCGACCGTGCGCGATGCGCTCGCGCCGCACATGCTGCTGCTCGAAACCGTCCGCCAGCGCGCGCACGAGTTCGACGTGCTGCACTTCCACCTCGACTACATGCCGTTTCCGTTGTTCACGCAGATGGATACGCCCTTCGTGACGACGCTGCACGGCCGTCTCGATTTGCCGGAACTGCAGCCGATCTTCAACACGTTCACGAAGGCGAACGTCATTTCGATCTCGGACAATCAGCGTAGCCCGCTACCGCAGGCGAACTGGCTGAACACCGTTTATCACGGTCTGCCGAACGAACTGCTGACGCCGCAGCCGCACAAGAAGCCGGAATATCTCGCGTTCCTGGGCCGCATTTGCCCGGAAAAGCGCGCCGATCTCGCCATCAAGATCGCGGCTCAAAGCGGTCTGCCGCTGAAGATCGCCGCCAAGGTGGACAAGGTCGACCAGGAATACTTCAAGTCGACGATCGAGCCGCTGCTGTCGCAGGCGCATGTCGAGTTCATCGGCGAGATCAACGAGGCGCAAAAGCCGGAATTCCTGTCGGGCGCGAAGGCACTGCTTTTTCCGATCGACTGGAACGAGCCCTTCGGCCTGGTGATGATCGAAGCGATGGCCTGCGGCACGCCGGTGATCGCGTTCAATCGCGGTTCGGTGCCGGAAGTGATCGATCACGGCGTGACGGGCTTCATCTGCGAGGACGTGCAGGGCGCGGTCGGCGCGCTGCAACGACTCGATGAACTCTCGCGTACGGAAATTCGCGCGCAGTTCGAACGCCGCTTCAGCGCGCACACGATGGCGCAGAACTACGTCGAGAGCTACACCGCGATGCTCCAGGCCGCGAAGCGCCCGGTGCTGCGTCAGGTTGCGGTGGGTTAATCGTCATACCGCTCGCCTGATTTCAAGTCGCATCGAATACCGCCCGCTTGCCGGGCGGTATTTTTTTGCGCGCGCCGTTCGGGCGCTCCGCACTTTTTTGCCCACCCTATAAGGAACAATCCGAAGTTTCGTTTCGATGCCCGTGAATTGAGAGCCGATCCACCATTTTTGACAGTTCGCCGAAGACTCCGCGCTTAAACTCCGCTCCGCGAGCGCATCACGCGTTCTTGTTTTAAATCAATGGCTTTTCAATTTTTCACTAAGGCAGGATCATGCATTTGTCGAAGCGTCTCGGCGCTGAAGTTTTCGGTACTTTCTGGCTCGTGCTGGGCGGCTGCGGAAGCGCCGTGCTCGCCGCGGCCTTTCCTCAACTCGGCATCGGCTTCGCTGGCGTTGCGCTGGCGTTCGGTCTCACGGTGCTGACGATGGCCTATGCCATCGGACACGTTTCCGGTTGCCACCTGAATCCGGCTGTGAGCATCGGTCTCGCGACGGCTGGCCGCTTCCCGGTGCGCGATCTCGTGCCGTACATCGTCGCGCAGGTTATCGGCGCGACGCTCGGCGCATGGGTCATCTACCTGATCGCGACGGGCAACCCGAGCTTCGACTTCACGTCGAGCGGGTTCGCTGCGAACGGCTTCGGCGAGCACTCGCCGGGTCATTTCTCGATGGTGGCGGCGCTGGTCTGCGAAGTCGCGATGACGTTCTTCTTCCTGTTCGTGATCCTGGGCGCCACCGACGACCGTGCGCCGAAAGGCTTCGCGCCGCTCGCGATCGGCCTGTGCCTGACGCTCATCCACCTGATCTCGATTCCGGTCACCAATACGTCGGTGAATCCGGCGCGCTCGTCGAGCCAGGCGTTCTTCGTCGGCGGCTGGGCGCTCGATCAACTGTGGATGTTCTGGATCGCGCCGATCGTCGGTGCGATTCTCGCGGGCCTGCTGTATCCGGCTCTGACGCGCCAGAAGTAATCGTCGGCGGCAAATAAAAGACGGGCGCTACATGCGCCCGTTTTTGTTTTCACGCTACGCCGCGCATTCGAATGATTAAAAGCGCGCGACAAATGTAATGCCGAATTACGCAGCATGCTTATGAATTGTTGCGAACCCAGTTTCCTGCATACAGAGCAAGACGCGAAAAGGCCGTCCGACAAGGCTTCCAGCGATGTCACACGCCCAGCTTCCCTTTCCGAAGTCCTTACGTCGCCCTTGCACACCGTAACAAGTCCTCGAAGCATGTAAGACGGCGGACGCTTACATTGAACTCATGCGACACACGTCGCCTTAAAGGAGAAAGACAATGAAGCGCATCGTCACCCAAATGCTCGTCGCGACCGGCCTTGCAATCGGTGCTGTCGGAGCGGCTCAGGCTCACAGCGATCTGCACATCGGCGTATCGCTCGGCGCGCCGGCTTATGTGGCGCCGGCTCCGGTGTACGTGCGTCCTGCGGCGCCTGTGTATCGCGCGCCGTACTATCGCCATGAAGAACCGCGCTGGCACGGTGGCTACGGCCACGATTACGGCCGCTATAACCGCGCGGGCTGGAACCACGGCGGCTACGGCAACAACTGGGGCCATCGCGGATAAGCGAAAACGGGCTGCCGGCAAATCCGGCGGCCCATCGCGATCGACGCTCAGTCGGGCGTCTGTCCCGGCGACGCCAGTTCGTCGCGAATGCCGAACAGCTTGCGCAACTGATGCGCAACGCCCGCTTCGAAGTTGTTCCCGACGCGCGGCACGTCTGGCAGACGCTTGATGAGGTCCGGATTGGCGTTGTTCATCATGAACGGATGCCCGGCGGTTTCGAGCAGATCGATATCGTTCATGTTGTCGCCGAACGCGACGCACTGCGCGGTATCGACATCGAGCCGCTCCAGCACGAAACGCAGCGCCCGCCCTTTTGATACGTCGGACGTCATCACTTCCAGGCAATCCGGCAGCGAATACGTGACGTAGAGCGAATCGCCGAATTCACGTTCGAGGTTCGCGGCGGTTTCCTTCAGATCCGCCGGCTCACCGATATACAGCACTTTCGCGATGTTCACGCCGTCATGCTCGCGCAAATCCATCACCTCGTACTTGAAGCCCGAATCCTGGTGGAAAACCAGCAGTTCGGGCGCGTGGCGGTCGATGAGCCAGGCGTCGTCGGCGAACAGATTGACGATCACGCGGCCGTGCGCGCCCGCGAGTTCCGGCTGCACGAGACGGCGTACGGCGGCGGGATCGAGGTCGCGCGAATAGATGCGCTCGTCGCCGGGCGCATGCACGCGCGCGCCGTTTGACGTGATCAGATATGCGTCGACGCCGAGCAGATCGCGAATGCCGGCGACGTCACGGTAATGCCGGCCCGTCGCAATGATGATGGGCACGCCGCGCGCCGCTAGCGTGCGCACGGTTTCGGCGGTGAAGGGGTCCAGCTGGTGGTCGCTGTTCAGAAGCGTACCGTCGAGATCAGTAGCGATGACCGAGTACATGACTGCCTTTGTGGTGCCGCAAAGCTCGTTATTTTATCGCGCCGGGCTGCCGGCAGCCCCGAATGCGGACGCCGCGCGCCGCGCCAGTTCGAGTGCGCCCGCTGCCGAATCCGCACGCGGCGCCCGCACCCGTTCCCGCAACACGTCCGGCACGAACGGCTCGTAAGGCTCGGCAAGTCCGCCGCACAGCGCGACGGGCAGCGCGCCCGCCGCATCGAGCGCCGCGACCAGACGCTCGATTTCGAGCGCCGCGCGCTTGAGCAGCCGCGCCGCGACCGGATGATCGTGGAACTCGAACACGGTCGGCGCAAGCGTCGCGTAACCGGTCTGGTTCGCGGCGCAAAGCCACACGACGAGGCTGTCGCGATCCGTCGCACCGGTGCGCGCGAGCAGCGCACGCGACCATGCGTCTTCGGTCGCGCGGCCGTCGAGCACGCGTTGAAGATGAACGACCGCGCGCAGGCCGAGCCATGCGCCGCTGGCTTCGTCGCCGCTCGGGAAGCCGTAACCGCCCGCGATGCGGCAAACGCCTGCCTCGTCCAGCGACGCCGCGATGCTGCCCGTGCCGAGCGCGACGATCACGCCGGATTCGCCGCCATGCGCGCCGAGCACGGTCGTGTAGGCGTCGCTTTCCACGCGCAACGCGCGCACGTCCGGCGCGCAGGCGTGGAAGGCCGCGAGCCAGTCCGCGTTGTTCACGCCCGCCAGTCCGCAGCCGAGCACGCAGTTGCGCCAGTCGAAGGGCAGCGCGGCTGCGTCGAACGCTTGCCGGCACGCATCGCCGATGGACTGCCACGCACGTTCGACGCCGAGCCCGAGTCCCGACGGTCCGCCATTCGCGCGTGCGAGCTCGGTGCCGTGCGCGTCCGCGAGGACGACGCGGGTGCCGCTTCCGCCGCCGTCGATGCCGAGCAGGAAGCCGTTGAATTCCGATGTCGAGGATGTAGTCATGGGCGCAAGCTTACCGGTGGCCACGGCGCGCGCCAATTGGCCGAATGGCAGAGGTGGCGCGTCGCGGACGTTCGGCTATGCTGACGCGATCCAAAAAACGACGAGGACTCGCAATGGCAGACACCGATCACACCCGCTGCGCCTGGGCCACGACCGACGCGATGATCCAGTACCACGACGACGAATGGGGCGTGCCTTCGCGCGACGACCAGCATCTGTTCGAAATGCTGATTCTGGAAGGCGCGCAAGCCGGCCTCTCCTGGTCGACGATCCTCAACAAGCGCGAGGGTTATCGGACGCTTTTCGCGGGCTTCGACATCGACAAGGTGGCGCGCTTCACCGAGAAGGACATCGAGCGGATCGTGCTGGACGCGCGCGTCGTACGTAACCGGGCGAAGATCGAATCGGCGGTGCTCAATGCGCGTGCCGTGCAGCAGATCCAGCAGGAACACGGCTCGTTCGCGGACTTCGTCTGGTCTTTCGTCGATGGCAAGACCATCGACACGCCGCGCGATGCCGCGAACCCCACGCCGGCATCCACGCCCGAATCCGACGCCTTGAGCAAGGCGCTCAAGAAGTACGGCTGCAAGTTCATCGGCACGACCATTTGCTACGCCTTCATGCAGGCCACCGGTTTGGTCAACGATCACGCCGTCGGTTGCATATCGCGAGAAAAACCTAAGACAAAAAGGAAGACGGCCGCCAAATCCACACGCTGAAGATATTCGTATGCGGGAAATTTTTGCTTTTTGGCAACACGTCTGAGTACAAAATACGTCTCTTGGCGTAAACACCTATAGAAGCCGATTTTTTTGCAGTGAAGCACGCGCAATGCCCCGAATTGCAAGGCTTTTTGCCGGGTTTTCCGCACTGCACGAACGTACGAGCCGTGTAAAAATGGCGTCCTCGCGTGCGCTGGCGCACCTTTTTACCGGACCGAACCGTTATAACTGACGGTGTACGGATCGTTCACTGAGTGTAGAAATCCGACGCGAGCCAGTCCGGGAAACCGCCGTGCTCGATGCAGTGTCCGAGCGGCGAAGCGTTCATTCAGGTTGCCACATTCGCAACGACGCCGCCGCTCCGGTAAGCAGGTGCAGCTTCTCGAAAACTCAAACGCACGGCCGCTGCGCAGGGGCGCAGGGGAGATGATCATGAAAAGCTTGAACTTCCTGACCCATCAGGAGATTTTCAACGGCGCGGTACAGCATCTTTTTGTGCAAGGGCAAGCGGCTTTGCTGCCGCAGGGCGGCGGCGCGTATCGCGGATACTGCGGCGGCTGTCCTGTCGGCAGCTTCATCAAGCCGCGCGACTACATCACCGCGATGGAAGGCGTGCCCATTCGCTATATCGCGAAGCCGCCCGAGCAGGTGCCGGCGTACATGGATGTCGGCGTCGCGGCGCTCAGGCGCGCGCTGCTCCGTGCGCGCATCAACGTGTTCGATCCCAATACCGTCGAATTGCTCTCCTGTCTGCAGAACGTGCACGACGTCTTCGGCAAGTGGGAGTGGCGCGAGCGTCTGACGTCGATCGCGCGTCAGTTCGGGCTGTCCGCCGAACTTCTCAAAACGGCTGCGTGATATTGCAGGTGCTGTGATGTTGAGCCCCATTACGATGTTGAGCCCGAAGGAGATTTACGAGCGCGTCAGCGAGCACTTGCTGACGCAGCGCGCGGTGTCCGAAGACGACAACGGTTCGTGCCGGCTCCGCAGTCCGGAAGGCCGCAAGTGCGCGATCGGATCGCTGGTGCGCGACGAGCTGTACGAGCCCGAGCTGGAAGGCGTCGGCATTTCGTACTATCGGCATGCGCGGGACGGACGGCTGTTGCGCGCGCTCTACGCATCGAACGTGAATGCCTACGATCCGAACATCATCGATCTGCTGATCGAGCTTGAGGAAGTACACGATTACGCCGATATCGACGAGTGGCCGGAGCTGCTCGCGGCGCTCGGAAAGCGTCACGCGTTCGTGTGACACGCGCAATATCGTAGTTCGAAGCACAAACAAAACGGCGGTGCGCCCATTTGGGTCGCACCGCCGTTTTGCCATGCGGACGAGAATCCGAAAATTCTCGCCGGCCAGAGACGCTTAGTGCATCTTCTTCGGCAGCATCTGGCTGCGCAGGCGCTTGCGCAGACGCGCGACAGCGGCGGCCTTCTTGCGCTTGCGCTCGGTGGTCGGCTTTTCGTACGACTGGCGCTCGCGCAGTTCGGCGATGAGGCCATTGCGCTCGATGGTGCGGCGGAAACGCCGAATCGCGACATCGAACGGCTCGTTTTCTTTGAGGACGATAGTGGTCATGTAAATCCTGAGTTTGCTAAACGTATTTTCAAGCGCGCGACGATAGAGCTGCCGCGCCCCGGCACTCCGATCGTCCGCCGGACATGAAATAGCGCGGCGGACACGAGCAAAGCGGCCACGGAGGCCGGAAAAGAGATCGTTGGGATTCAGCCGCCAAAGCGGCATGCGCTTTCGAAGGAACCACACGAACGCGCGTTTCGGAGCCGTTCGCCGCTGCTTGTTGACGTTGTCATTCTCAGCGGCGAAGGCAGGAAATCGGGCACATTTCTCGATTCGGGCGCGATGTTACCAGAACACCGCACCACTGCCAACTCCCCCCGATCCATCCAACCCATTGATGCAACAGATTTATTTCTGCCACGCGCTGGCTTCGTCGAGGAGCTGGATGTCGTCGGCGGCGAGTTGCAGACGCGTCGCGGCGGCGAGGCTTTCGAGTTGCCCGACCGACGTGGCGCTGGCGATCGGCGCCGTCACGCTCGGACGCGCGATCATCCATGCGAGCGCGACGGTCGCGGGCGTCGTGTCGTTGCGCTTCGCGACTTCGTCGAGCGCATCGAGAATCCTGAAACCGCGCGCGTTCAGATATTTTTCGACGCGCGAGCCGCGCGCCTTGTGCCGCGTGTCTTCCTTCGACCGGTACTTGCCCGACAGGAAACCGCTCGCGAGCCCGTAGTACGGCACGACCGCGATCTTGTGCTGTTCCGCCACCGGCTCCAGACCGGTTTCGTAGCCTTCGCGATCGTAGAGGTTGTATTCGGGCTGAAGGATCTGATACGCCGGCAGTCCCGACTCCTTCGCGACTGCAAGCGCCGTATCGAGCCGCTCGCCCGTGTAGTTCGACGCGCCGATCACCCTCACCTTCCCCGCCTTGATGAGCTTCTGATACGCGTCGAGCGTCTGATCGAGCGGCGTGTTCTCGTCGTCGTAATGCGAGAAGTAGACGTCGATGTAATCGGTCTTGAGACGCCGCAGCGAATCGTCGACGGCCGCCGCGATGTTCGCCGCCATCAGCCCGGCGCGCGTGCCGAGCTTGCCGACTTTTGTCGCGAGCACGACCCGATGCCGCTTGCCGCTTTCCTTGAACCACTTGCCGATGATCGTCTCCGATTCGCCGCCCTGATGCCCCTCGACCCAGGCGGAATAGACGTCCGCGGTGTCGATGAAATTCAGGCCGTGGTCGACGAACGCGTCGAGGATCGAGAACGACGTGCGCTCGTCGGCAGTCCAGCCGAATACGTTGCCGCCGAAGACGAGCGGCGCGATCTTCAGGTCCGATGTGCCGATGCTGCGTGTCTGCATGTGTGCTCCGAATGCGCGAAAAGAACGGACCGAAAAGCATACGCGCGAAACCGGCGCCTTGCTGGGCGAGCGTTCGCAGGCTTACGACTGCATTCATTACACAAATCGTTTGCGAAGGGCTTAAGTTTTTTTCGTGGGGCCCGATAACCACAAGTAGGCGGCCGGCTATCACCGAGCGCAGGACCGCCAGGCAACACTCGGTGCCAAAGCCAAAGCCAGACAAAGTCTCCCAGGAGAGCAAAAATGATCGGTATCAATAGCAATATCAATTCGCTGGTTGCCCAGCAGAACCTCAACGGCACGCAAAGCGCGCTGTCGTCGGCCATCACCCGCCTGTCGTCGGGCAAGCGCATCAACAGCGGCGCGGATGACGCAGCCGGCCTCGCGATCGCCACCCGCATGACGGCGCAGATCAACGGCCTGAACCAGGGCGTGTCGAACGCCAACGACGGCGTGTCGCTCGTTCAAACCGCAAACAGCGGTCTGTCGCAAATCGCCGACAACCTGCAGCGTATTCGTCAGCTGGCTGTTCAGGCTTCGAGCGGCTCGCTCTCGACGTCCGACCAAGCTGCACTGCAACAGGAAGTGACGCAGCGTATCAGCGAAATCAACCGTGTTTCGTCGCAAACGACGTTCAACGGCAAGAGCCTTCTCGATGGCTCGGCAGGCAGCCTGTCGTTCCAGGTTGGCGCGAACGTCGGCCAGAGCATTTCGGTTGACCTGTCGAGCGCGAACGTGTCGGCTACGGCACTCGGCACGCCGTCCAAGGGCACCACGCTGGGTACGATCGACGGCCTGTCGCTGGGCACCAACGGTGCGTACACCACCGGCGGCACGATCACTTCGGTGACCGTGAAGGCCGACGGCAGCGGCGGCTTCACCTACGAGGACAACGCCGGCAATGCATTCACGGGCTCGAACTTGTTCAGCTCCACGTCGGGCGGCAACTTCACGCTCAACGGCGCAGCATTCAGCGGCGGGGCTCCGACCTCGGGTACGCAGGTCACGGAAGTGGCGTCCCTGAAGACGGCCGCATCGGTTCCGAACATCAACAGCATCGACGTTTCGGCAAGCGGTGGCGCAGCATCCGCGATCTACTCGGTCGACAACGCTCTCGCGACGATCAACACGCTCCAGGCAAGCCTGGGCGCCACGCAGAACCGCTTCTCGTCGGTCGCGTCGGCTCAGTCGGCTCAGGCGACCAACCTGTCGTCGGCTCAGTCGCAGATCATGGACGCGAACTTCGCGCAAGAAACCGCGAACCTGAGCAAGGCGCAAGTGCTCGAGCAAGCCGGTATCTCGGTTCTGGCGCAAGCCAACTCGATGCCGCAGCAAGTGCTGAAGCTCCTCGGCTAAGCAACATCGCAGATGCAGTAAGCGGCGCGCGAATTACTTGAAACGCGCGCCGTTCATGACGAAACATCGCAACACAGAAGCAACGAAGCAGCAAGTCAGCGCACCGGGAGCTCGTCTCCCGGTTCGCGTTTGCGGAAAACCCAGCGTTTTTCGCCCACATTCAGACAAACGCCACACGCAACGAACGGAGTACACATGACCACCGTAGCCACGACCTCCACATCGGGCACCACTGTCGATCCGAACAGCGCCGTACAACAGGCTGCGCAGTCGATCATCAGCGGTTCGACGAATTCGACGATGGACGTGAACTCGCTCGTTTCGGCGCTCGTCAATGCGAAGGTCGCCGGACAGACCGCCGCGCTCACCAACAAGCAGACAGCCGACAACACGCAGCTCACCGCGGTCGGTTCGCTCAAGTCTGTGCTCTCGCTGCTGCAAAGCTCGCTCTCGAAGCTGGCCGACGGCACGTCCATGTCGTCGTTCACCGCGACTTCGGACGGCAAGGGTCTCACGGCATCCACCACCACCGGCGCGGTAGCAGGGAGCTATGCGGTCAACGTGACGAACATCGCGTCGGCGCAGTCGCTGACGTCCGGCGTCTTCTCGACGACGGACAATCTCGGCTCCGGCACGATGACCATCAAGGTCGGCAACAAGCAAAGCACGATCACGCTCGACAGCAGCAACAACACGCTCTCGGGCATCGCTAACGCGATCAATTCGGCGTCCGACAATCCGGGCGTCACGGCAACCATCGTCAACGGCACGGACGGCGCGCACCTCGTGCTGCGCTCCTCGTCGACGGGACTCGCCAACGCCATCAACATCGGCGTCACGCCGGACGCCAGCTCCACCAATTCGCCGATCAACAAGCTCGCGGTCACCTCGTCGACCACGACGACCGATCCCGCCCCGAACGATCCGAACAGCACGATCACCGTGCCCGAGCACACGACCATCGACGGCACGAATGGCTGGAAGCAGACGACCTCGGGCGTGGACGCGCATCTGACGGTCGCGGGCACGGCGATCACGAGCGCGTCGAATTCGATCAAGGGCGCGATCACCGGCCTCAACATGTCGCTCACGTCGGACTCGGTTGGCACCACGCAGAATCTGACGATCGGTCAGGACATCAGCGGTCAGAAGACGACGATCGACGCATTCGTTACGGCGTACAACAACTTCATCACGACGGCGGCGTCGCTCACGTCGTACGACTCGACGGCCAGCTCGCAAGGCGCGCTGCTCGGCGACTCGATGATGAACGCGATCAAGAACACGATTTCGAGCACGATCAGCAAGGGCATCGGCAGTGGGACCAATCAGGTGAACCTCGCGTCCATCGGCATCACGTTGCAGCCGGACGGCACGCTGAAAACCGATGAAGACGCGCTGACCGACGCCCTCACCAATAGCACCAGCACGGTAGCCCAGCTGTTCAATTCGAGCAACGGCGTCGCGGCGCAACTGAACACGAGCCTGACGAGTTATCTCGCGACGGGCGGCCTCATCGACACCCGCACGACGGCCCTGAACGCCGATCTGAAGAGCATCTCGGATCAGCAGACGCAGCTCACCTCGTACACGCAGCAGTTGACCACTCAATACAACACGCAGTTCACGGCGCTCAACACGCTGATGTCGCAGATGCAGACTCAGTCGAGCTACCTGACGCAGCTGTTCGGCGGCACCAACAGCGCGGGCGCAATGGCCACGAACGCGAAGTAAGCGCGAATACCGGAGTCGAACATGAACCAGTACGAATTGATCCAGCACGCCTGGACACTGACCGAGGCCATCGAAGCCGCTGTCGCCGCGGAGGACTGGGTGAAAGCGGCCGAACTCACGCAGGCGCGCACGCCGCTCGTCATGCAGATCGGAGCGGAGCAGTCCGCCGACGCGCTCGTCATCATCCGCAAGATTCAGGCGAGCATCGAGTCGATGATGTCGCAAGTGCAAGAGGCGAACGTGCTGCTCTCGACCG
Source organism: Caballeronia sp. S22 (assembly GCF_964261745.1). Classification (NCBI taxonomy): domain Bacteria; kingdom Pseudomonadati; phylum Pseudomonadota; class Betaproteobacteria; order Burkholderiales; family Burkholderiaceae; genus Caballeronia; species Caballeronia sp. S22. The sequence goes on from NZ_OZ180035.1 coordinate 3,162,657, forward strand.
GCTATCGCCTCGCGATGGACAAGGCAAATGCCGCTGGCCGATATCACCAGGCTGCGCGGTTCTGAACGTCACTGGGCGCGGTGCGAGGTCGAACTGGGCACTGTGATCGCGCCCCGCTGCTAGTCACACTCGTCTCGTGAATTGGCTCGTGTTTGCCCTCCAGTTCGACGCTTTGTCCACGCAAGACCCTCGCTAGAATTTTGCTACACAGGTTACCCGTTTTCGGGCGACCGCCAACTAGCGAAACGGTCGAGGGACGCAGATGTCGCAATACGAAGCAGCCGAAAAAATGCATCAGTATTACCGGGATGTCTTCACCCGGGAATTCTCCTTTCCGGCGATCGGCAACCTGCCGCGGGAACTCGTCCAGACGGCGCTGAATTCGTGCGATACCGCCGCGCTCGCCGAACATCTGATGCCCGTGCACTCCGGGCTGCCGGCAAACAAGGACGCAGCGCTCAAACTGATGCTGCTGCTGATCTCGCAAGCGAACCTGGCGTTCGACGCTTCCCGCGACGGACTGCAAACGCCATTGCAGCGTCCGCTCGTCGATGCCGTCAAGACCGGTGTCGATCGCGTGCTGAGCCTCGATCCGACCGAGCAATATGTCGTGATCGCCGCTCAGTTGCTGTATCGGCTCGGCGAAATCGAAGCGATGATCGCGCTGCTGAACCAGGTGCCCATGCTGGTCGAGAAATCAGCGACGCTGCAAATGATGATGTCGATGGTCTCGACGATCGCCGGCGACTACGAAGCAGCGCTGCCGTTCCTCGAACGACTCTTCGCGGCAAACGTGCAGGCGCGCAATCCGACGGTTTCGCTGATGGGCATGGCTTGCGCCTACAAGCTGGGCGAGCGTCCGACCGATCCCGTCGATTTCTCGATTCTCACCGCGCCGGTCGCCGCGCACGCTCCGTTGCCTTCATTGAATTGGCTCATCCGGCCTGAGGCCGGTGTGCGAAGCCGCCCGACCGTTCTGATCGCGTGCGATGAAAATTACTTCTTCGCGCACGCGCTCGCGCTGATCGGTTCGTTGCGCGAAACCAATGCAGATGAACTGTGCGTTCACCTGCATCTCTACGCCCCGAATCCGAGTGTTCGCGCTTATGTGACGCAACTGTACGAGCGCTTCCCGGAATTGACGATCACCGCGACGTTCGAGGAACCGACCTGGGTAAAGGAAGGAGCGAACGTCTATTTCGCGTCGCGCCGCTTCGTGGTCGCGTCGCAATTGCTCGAGATGCTCAACGCGCCGGTGATGGTCGTCGACGCCGATTGCCTGTTCCGCAAAAGCTGGCGGAAGTGGATTGCCGAGCACGATCTGCATGCCGATGTGATCACCACCGACCTGCCGTTTGCGCCGTTCTGGGAGAAAGTGCCCGGCGGCTTCGTCTATCTCGCCCCGACGGAAATTGGTCGCCGCTATATCGGCCTGGCTGCCGCTTTGATCCACCACAATCTGGCGCAGCACAATCGATTGTGGTTTCTGGATCAGATCGGTCTCTCGGTTGCATTCGACGAAGTGCTGGCCAATGCACCCGCCGGGTCGTGGCAAGGCGGAAAGAAGCTGTTCGATATCAGCCACTCGGATGATGCGCTGACCTGGGTCGTGACGACGGTCAAGCACTCGAAAGGTCGCTATCACGACTACAAGCGTTCCGTGATGGAGCGGCAAGGCTGGCTATCCTGGAACACGCCCGGCGATATTTTCCAGATCCTCAGCGAGCGCACCCAGAAGGTCGATTTCATTCAAGTTGGCGCAATGGATGGCAAGAGCTATGACCCGATTCATCCTTACGTGAAGCAATTTGGCTGGAAGGGCATCCTCATCGAACCGCTCCCCGACATGATGGTCCAACTCAAGGCGAACTACGCCGGGACCAACGGACTGATCTTCGAGAACGTGGCGATCGCGGAACAAGCTGGCAGTTTCCCCTTGTACCGGGTTACACAGGAGACCATCCGCAAACATAATCTGCCGCATTGGCTCGGCGGAATGTCGACCTTCAGCGACACGAAACTGAAGGATTTTGAGGACTACGTCGAAGTTCAGATGGTCGAGGGATTGCCGTTGCGCGCTGTCCTCGATCGCAACGCGGTGTCGCACATCGACGTTTTGCAGATCGATACGGAAGGGTTCGATTACCGGGTATTCCGGCAATTCGATTTCACGGCATATCGTCCGAAAGTCATCAATATCGAGGTCGTGAACCTGTCGCAGGAAGAACATGCCGCGCTCGCGAGCGATCTCGTCGATCAGGGATACATCTTCTTCTACTACGAGATGGATCTAATGGCCGTCGATCTGCGATTCTTCGATGCAGCCTTGCCTGAGAAATTGACGATCGCCGAAGCGGAAGCCCTGGCTTGAATCGTTGACGCGCGCCGGTAGCGGCGCCGGTCGATCGGGCGGAGCAGACGGGCGCGGATGTGAAATCCGCGCCCGTTTTCCGTTTACTCGCCGCCCTTTCCTCCTTGCCCGACGGCAGCGCTGCAAAACCTGCTCGTCGCGGGATCGCCTACAATCAATGACCCCTCGACAAAGTCGGCTCACACGCCATGGGTTATCTGAATTTCTCCCTCGATCTGGAGTGAACAATGGAGCGCATCGCAATCTATGGTTGCGGAGGTTCCGGCCGGGAGCTTCTGCCTCTGGCAAGAACTCGCGCCAGCCTTTCGGACGTCCCGCCGGATATCGTCTTCGTGTCTGACACGGCATGCGAAATCGGCACGGAAAAGAACGGTGTAGTCGTGATCTCGTTCACTGATCTCATCTCGTCCCGGCATAGAGACCGTGAGGTAATCGTGTCGCTCGGCTCGTCACCGGCGCGCCGATCCATCGTGGAACGCTGTGAGCGCGAGGAACTGGTATTCGGGACGCTGGCTGCATCGACGTACGTCTGTCAGGATGACGTGCAGGTGGGTGAAGGCGCCGTGTTCTGCGACTTTTCCATGTGCAGATCGAATGCGAGGATCGGTCGCCACTTCCAGTGCAACACCTATAGCTACGTGGCGCACGACTGCATCGTCGGCGACTTCGTCACGTTCGCGCCACGGGTATCGTGTAACGGGCGCGTCGTCATCGAGGACGACGTCTATATCGGCACCGGAGCCGTTCTGAGGCAGGGCTCGCCCGACAAGCCGCTGCGCATCGGAAAAGGGGCGACCGTCGGCATGGGCGCCGTCGTCACGAAAGACGTTCCGCCGGGCATCACGGTCGTCGGAAATCCGGCTCGCCCGCTCGTGCGAAAGAAGGCTTGAGCAGCGGCCGGCACGAATGGCGCCGAGCATGAAGACTCGCCTGGGTCGCCTCAATGACGAAAGCCGCGGCGACTTCCCGTCTCCCGCGGCCATTCGAAACTAAATCGACAAGCTCGTGCAATCGCTCAACCGTCGATCGGACTTCCGGTTGCGTCGATATGCGCAGCGGGCAGTCCGTCACACCATCGTTGCCACATCGTTCTGAATGCACGAGAGACGCCTTCGGCAACCACATCCGGCTGGAACACGGCCGACTGACGGCAGCGATCGCGCAGGCCCAGCCTGATTTCGTTGAGCGTGGCAAGCTCGCCCACGGTCGATACGGCCAATCGAACAAAATCGTCCTGATCTCGCGCGACGAAGCGATCGAGCCCGACATGCGCCGTCCATGCGGTCGAGGCGCGGCTGACGAGCGAGTCGCCGACCATCGTCAAGGTCGGCACGCCCATCCACAGCGCGTTGAGCGTGGTGGTCGAAGCCGAATACGGAAATGCATCGAGGCACATGTCGACCTGATGGTGCTGCTGCAAATACACGGAGACGCTCGATCGCTGCCGGAACGCAAGCCGATATTGCGATATGCCCGCGTCGGCGAACCATTTGGTCACCCTCGCTTCGTCGGACTGGTCACCCTCTCTGCGCATTGCGCCGATGAGCATCCTGGAATTCGGCACCGCATGCATCACTTTCGCCCAAAGCGCGATCACGTCCGGGCGAAGCTTGTTAATGCGGTTGAAGCTGCCGAAGGTGACATATCCATTGTGGAGTGCCGGCAAGAGGTTGACTGGCGGGCTGTTCTCCGCGGGGATGAACGGTCCGATCGCAGGCAGATGCACGATCTTTTCGGTGAGTTGACCAGACACCAGTTCAAGCGGCGCGAAAAAGCGATCGGCGAGGTAATAGTCGACCGTCGACAGCCCTGTCGTTGCCGGATAACCAATCCAGCTGGCCTGAATCGGTGCGGGTTTGCGGACGAAGGACAGCAGCCGGTTGCGACCGGTATGGCCCGACAGATCGACGAGAATGTCGATGCCGTCGGTTTGAATCGTGCGCGCGAGCTGCTCGTCGGACATTCTTGAAACCTGACGCCAGTGCGAAGTACAGGCGCGGAACCGCTGGGTCGTCGCGTCCTCGACCGTGTGGTTGTAGTAGATATAAGTTTGAATGCTCGAGTCGTCGGCCATGCTCTTCAGCACGGGCAGCACGTAAGACGCCACCGCGTGAGTGAAAAGGTCGCCCGAGACGAAACCGACCCGCAGGATTCGGCCGGGGGATCGATCGATTTGACGCTTCAACTGGAGCTTCGGAATCGATGCCTCGTGGTGATGTGCGAAGTTCCGATGCTCCGCGAGCAAGGCGCCCTGATCGATGTCCGTTTGATGCACGAGGCAGAACAGCAGATTGCTGTGGGAAGCGGCGTCGCCGGGGTTGACCTCGACTGCACGGCGCAGATGTTCTGCCGCCTCGGACATCATGCCGGCCTCGAGCATCAGCATCCCGAGCGTCCCGTGGTTTCCCGATGAGGACGGCGCCAGTTCGATGGCCCGGCGGCACGAGGCCACGGCATCGTGGAACCTTCCCAGGCCACCCAGCGCAATGCCCATGATGCGGTAAGCTTCAGCACGGTCCGGAGCGCTTTCCAGAATGGTCCGGCACTCGCTTTCCGCGGCGCCGTGCTGCCCCAGAACCACGAGCGTATCGGCGAGCAACACGCGAGTCTGAATGTCGCCCGGTTCCAGTTCGATCGAACTTTTCAGCGGCGCGACGGACTCGCCATGCCGGCCATCGCGATTGAGCGCAACACCCAGGCAACGCCACGCACTTCCGTCCTGCGGATAGCGCTGGGTCATGGTGGACGCGGCTTTGGCAGCGTCCCCGAACTGGCCTTTGTTGAACAAAGCCGAAAAGTGATTGATCTCGCGCGTCGAAGGGCGGCGGATTCCTGTCGCGCCAACTTTCCTGACCTTGGCATCGACGACCGGCGCCGGAGTCGGCGCGGCGGCAGGCACGAAGCTCACTTCGACCGCACCCGTCATCCGTCTGATCAGGTGGTCCGCCAGGGGTCCTTCGAGTCCGTGCTTCTGGCCGATTTCGAAAGCGATCCAGGCCGCCGACACCTGCTTGTCCTCGATCAGCGCGTTGACGTAGGCGAACCAGTACTGACCGTTCTGCGGTATTGCCCCGATGCTCGCTTCGAAGTGAGGCAGCGCCCTGGACGGACTGCCGGTTTGCACGTACAGCGTCCCAAGATGAAAGTTCGCGTCCGGCTGACCGGGCATTGCCGCCAGAATGCCGAGATACAGACGCTCGGCCTCGCCGTGCTCGCCGTTTTGCTGATGCTGCAGCGCGGTTTTCAGGGCGACGACGATATCCTGTTCGGACGGAGATGCAAGGGCGACGGCTTCGGCGAGCGACAGATGGCTATTCATGATGTTCTGTGTTACTTGGAATACCGCAAGTGTGCGGTCTAGGCATCAACGTTCATCTCCGAAGATGACGTCAGAAGGGGGCGTTGTTCGACCTATGACCTAAGCGCGGTCATCGGTGTCGCGCGGCTCAGCAGCTCTCGATGACCTCGACGATCCTGTCGATATCTGCCTCGGACAGCCCCGGGTAAATAGGCAGGCACAGCACCTTGGACGAGGCATCCGCCGCGCAAGGCAAGTTGCTTCGATGCGCTGACGGCAGTCCCCGATACATCGGGAAATCGGAGATCAGCGGATAGAAGTAGCGACGGACGATGATTTCCTGTTCGCGAAACTTGTCGTAGAGCGCGTCGCGGCTCAGCGGAAAGTCGGCATCGACTTGAATCGGGAAATAGGAATAGTTGGCCACCGTTTCGCCGCTGTCGCCAAGGCATCGGATACCTCGAACCTGACTTAGCAGCCTGCGATACGTCGCGTCGATTTTCTTGCGCGACTCCAGCGCGGCGTCGATGTGCTGAAGCTGCAGCATGCCGAACGCGGCGTTCACCTCGCTCATCTTGCCGTTGATTCCCGGCGCCACGACCGTGACTTCATCCACGAAACCGAAGTTCTTCAGATGATCGATTCGCTGTTTCGTTTTCGCGTCGGGACAGATGATCGCGCCGCCCTCGAACGTGTTGAACACCTTCGTCGCATGAAAACTGAGTACGGAGAGGTCGCCGTGCTGCAGCACACTGCCCGATTCGGTGCGCACGCCAAAGGCGTGGGCCGCGTCGTAGATGACCTTCAGGTTGTAGTTGTCCGCGATTTTCTGAATCGCTTCGACGTCGCAGGGATGGCCGTAGCAATGCACGGGCATGATTGCGGTCGTCTGCGGCGTGATCGCTTCCTCGATCCTCTTCGGATCCAGATTCAACGTGTTCGGATCGATATCGACGAACACCGGCTTGATGCCGTTCCAGAGCAGAGAATGGGCCGTCGCGACGAACGAGTACGGCGTCGTGATGACTTCACCGGTAATGCGGTGCGCCTGCAGCGCAGTGACGAGAGCAAGCGTACCGTTGGCGAACAGCGAGAGATACTTCACGCCGAGATAGTCGCAGAGCGCCTGCTCAAGCTGGCGGTGAAACGGTCCACCATTGGTCAGGATCTTGCTCGACCAGATTTCCTGCAAATAAGGCAGGAACTCCGCGAGCGGCGGCAGGTGCGGCTGGGTGACGTAAATGCGTTCGTCGGTCCGTGGAGGAACGGCGCGAAGTTGTACGCTGGCGGACATATGGGTTTCCTGTCGGACCGAAGATGAGTGTCCGGCAAATTATCCGTTCGACGACCGCGATCCAAAGCCCGGAGATGAGGCGGGAAACCGTGCTACTTCCGGCAATGGCCCCCGGGGCCGGCTGCGCTCGATCCGCCAGATTAAACGCCACGCCCTAAAGTTTTTTTCTTTTCACGCCGATAACGAACTCAAGAACAACAAGAACAACGCGCCGATGTCCGGCGCGCTGCTTCGCTCTTGATGCCCGCTTCGGCGGGCATTTCTTACTTCTCAGCGCCCGAGCGTCAACGCGAGATACGCCGCGTACAGCACGCCGTTCCCGAGCAGCGCCCACAGCACGACGCCATTGTCTTTCGCGTTGAACCGCAGCCACGCCGCCGCCGCGAGCGTGATCAGCACACCGGTCAGCACTTCGATCCGCGGCTCCCACGGCGTCAACATGATGCCGATTCCCGGCAGCAACGTCCCTTGAAACACCATCGCCCCGGTGATGTTGCCGAACGCGAGCGTGTCCTTCCCTCTGCGCGCCCACATGATGCTGTTCACCTTCTCGGGCAATTCCGTGGCGATCGGAATGATGATGAGCGACAGCAACAGCGCCGAAATCCCCAGCGCGTGAGACACGCCCTCGACGCCGTGAATGAATCCCTTCGCGCCGCCGACGAGCAACACGATACCGACGAGAAACTGCAGCATGATCGTGCCGAGCGACGTCTTCAAACCGAGACGCGACGCGAACAAGGCCTCGGGCGCCTCCGTCCCGTGTCCTCCCTCGACGAGCTTCGCCGAAGCCCTGAACGTCGAAATCACGTAGACGACATAGACTCCAACCAGCCCGGCCGCAAACAGCGCACGCACCTCCCACGCATGATGCGGCACGAACATCGCGGCGCACGCGATCAGGAACGCGCACAGGAAGAAGTTGAGATCGCGCGTGAAGCCGCTGCGCTCCGGCGTGATCCGTCCACGCAAGCCGCGCGACTTGAGAATCGCGACCGTCATCAGGCAAGTGGAAAGCGTCGCGAGCATGAGCGGCGCGCCGAGAATCGCGCCGACGCCGATCTCTTCATTGACCGCACGGCTCGATGTACCGCCGAGCAATGCGATGATAGGCACCGTCGTCTCAGGCAACGCCGTGCCGACCGCCGCGAATAGCGATCCGGTCACGCCTTCGGAAATGCCGAGCCGTTCGCCGAGATGTTCGAGCGCATTCGTGAAAAGCTCCGAGGCGACCAGAATGATCGCGAGCATCAACGCGAGTTCGAGGAAGAGCATCGTCATGCGGCACCTCGCATCGAAACATGCGACAGGCGCGCAAGCGTGCGCGAGAGACAGGGATGTTGTAGTTGTGGGGACACGATGATTCCACGGCCGGACGTCAAGCGAACCACGATGCGCCACGCGCCGTCCGACCAAGAACGACATAGCGCATCGATGGTCTCGCCAAACCGTTCCGGTCGAACGCGCCACGGCAGCAGAGCCGAGGATGTTGACGCGTTCTCCTTCGCTCACGAAGGAAGGCTACTCCCCAAAGACGGCGCAAGTTTAGCCTGCTGCGCCCGGTTTGGGCAAGCCGCGCATGCGCGGCAGAGAAATGTCATGAATATGCGTATGCCGATCGAATCGTTGTCGGCGCACGATGCATTCGCTAATCTAGCCGCGCCGGGCGCGTCGCTTGCTGCGTGCGCGCCATGCTCATCCACGAACAAAAATGAAGATCGGGAGATCTCATGCGCCTGAAATTATTTGCCGCAGCCGCAGCGGTGGCATGCTTCGCCACGCCGATGCTTGCGCTGTCCAAGCCGCTCACTGTCTGCACCGAATCGAGTCCGGATGGCTTCGACGTCGTGCAATTCAATTCGCTCGTGACGACCAATGCGTCGGCGGATGTCATCTTCAATACGCTCGTCTCCTACGACGAAGCCACGAAGAAGGTCGCGCCCTCGCTCGCGGAAAAGTGGGACGTGAGCAGCGACGGCCTGACCTACACCTTCCATCTACGTCCGAACGTTCAGTTTCAGACGACCGACTACTTCAAGCCCACGCGTCCACTCACCGCCGACGACGTCGTCTTCACGTTCGAACGCATGCTGTCGGACAGCAATCCCTGGCACAAGGTCGCGGGCGCGAGCGGCTTTCCGCACGCGCAATCGATGGGTCTCGTGAAGCTCATCAAGGCCGTATCGAAAGTCGATGACCACACCGTGAAATTCGAGCTCAACGAGCCGAACGCGACCTTCGTGCCGATTCTCACGATGGGATTCGCCTCGATCTACTCGTCCGAGTACGCCGACAAGCTGCTGAAGGCGAACCAGCAAAACGATCTGAACAGCAAGCCCATCGGCACCGGGCCGTTCGCGCTGAAAAGCTATACGAAGGATTCGGTGATCCGCTACGACGTCAATCCGGCGTACTGGGGTCCGAAGCCGAAGATCGACCGCCTGATCTACGCGATCACGCCGGATGCGTCCGTGCGCGCCCAGAAAATCAAGGCGGGCGAATGCCAGATCGCGCTCTCGCCGAAGCCGCAGGATGTGCTCGACGCGAAGAAGGACAAGTCGCTGAAAGTAAGCGAGGCGCCCGCGTTCATGACGGCGTTCGTCGCGCTCAATACGCAGAAGAAGCCGCTCGATAATCCGAAGGTGCGTCAGGCGATCAACATGGCTTTCGATCGCACGACGTACATGAAAACCGTGTTCGACAACACGGCCACGCCCGCGGTGAATCCGTATCCGCCGAATACGTGGAGCTACGACAAGAACGTCACGGCGTACAAGTATTCATCCGCCGATGCGAAGAAGCTGCTCGCCGACGCGGGCTTCCCGAACGGTTTCGACACGACGATCTGGGTGCGCCCGAATGGCAGCGTGCTGAATCCGAATCCGAAAGCCGGCGCCGAACTGCTGCAGGCGGACCTCGCGAAGATCGGCGTGAAGGCGCAGGTGAAAGTGATCGAGTGGGGCGAACTGATCAAGGAAGCGAAACAAGGTCAGCACGACATGCTGTTCATGGGCTGGGCCGGCGATAACGGCGACCCGGACAACTACATGTCGCCGCTCTTCAGTTGCAACGCGGTGAAGTCGGGCATCAACTTCGCGCGCTATTGCGACAGCCAGCTCGACAAACTCATCGCCGACGGCAAATCGACAGCCGATGTCGCGCAGCGCACGAAGGCGTATGTCGATGCGCAGAAGATCATCCACGATCAGGCGCTGTGGATTCCGCTCGTCTATCCGACGGCCGCCGCGCTCACGCGTGCGAATGTTGGCGGCTATAACGTGAGCCCGTTCGGGCGCGTGAACTTCGGCGGCGTTTCGGTGCAGTAAATATTGTCAGGCCGGCGTGAAGCGGATCACGCCATCGTCGCCGGTCTGACGCTTCAACGTTCCATCGAGCCAGAGCAGGTTCAGATGCGCGAGCGCTTCGCCGAGCGCGAATGTCATCTGATGAATGTCGAGCTTGCGCTTGAACATGATCGGCACGATATCGGCGGCGCTGCACGGTTTCGCGGCGCACGCCTCGCGCACTTCCGCCAGCCGCGCACGATGATGCTCGCGCAATTGCCCGATGCGCGTCTGCACGCCGCGAAACGGCTTGCCGTGCGACGGCAGCGCGAACGTATCGGCGGGCATCGTTTCATAACGGCCGAGCGATTCCAGATACAGCGCGAGCGGATTGCCTTCCGGCTCGACCGCGAACACGGACACGTTCGTCGAGATGCGCGGCAACACCATGTCGCCGGAAATGAGCAGCTTGTCGGCCGCGCAGAAGAGCGCGCTATGCTCCGGCGAATGGCCGTAGCCCGACACCACTTCCCAATTGCGCGTGCCGATACGGATAACATCGCCGTTGCGGATGCGCCGGTATTCGGCGGGAATCGACGGCACGAGCGTCGGGTAATAGCTGTCGCGCTTGCGCAAGGCATCGAGCGAGGCTTCGTCGGTCAGACCGTGCGCCGCGAAATGCGCCGCAGCGCGCTCGCCGCCTGCGTTGGAACCGTCGCCCGCGGCCATCACGCGGCCCATCGCGTACTCGCCCAGCGAGATCCACAGGCGCACGTTCCAGCGCTTTTTGTCGCCACCGTTGCAGATCCAGTCGGCGAGGCCCAGATGATCCGGATGGCAATGCGTGACGATCACGCGCAGCACCGGCAGACCATCCAGCACGGAATCGAACACGCGCTCCCAGCTGGCGCGGATCGTGTCGCTCGAAATGCCGCAATCGACGACGGTCCAGCCCTTCACGCCGTCGATTTCGTCGCGCAGCAGCCAGAGATTGATGTGATCGAGCGCGAACGGCAACGGCATGCGCAACCAGAACACGCCCGGCGCCACTTCCTTGACGCCGCCCGATTCGGGCAGTGCGTCGGCGAAAACATAATCGAGCTGGTGTTCGAGGGCGTTCATTCGGTCCGTGCCTCCGGGTTTGCGCCGCGTTGCAATTTGGCGAAGTTGACGATAACGTAAACATCCATTCTAACGTTGCGCGCGCATTTGCGCTGCCGGCCCGCGATGACTCAGCCGACGCACTACACCATCACCGAACTGGCGCGTGAATTCGACATCACGCCGCGCGCGATCCGCTTCTACGAAGATCAGGGCCTGCTCGCGCCGAAGCGCGAAGGCTCGAACGGCCTGCGCCGCGTGTATTCGCCGCGCGACCGCACGCGCCTTAAGCTCACGCTGCGCGGCAAGCGACTCGGCTTCACGCTCTCGGAAATCCGCACGCTGCTCGATCTCTACGACTCGCCCACCGGCTCGACCACGCAACTGCAAGCCTTCGTCGATACGATCGCGGCGCATCGCGAGGTGCTCGAACGTCAGCTCGAAGACCTGAACACGACGCTCACCGAACTCGCCGCGTATGAGGAACAAGGCCGCGCGCTGATCGCAGCGGGAACGGAAAAGCGCGCACGCAAGCCCAAAGCGGCATGACGTGACCGCCACACGCGAAGCGAAGGGTCGACATGAATCATTTCCCCAAGCTGCTCTCGTCGCAAATCGGCTTCGATGTCGCGCAGACGATACTCGAAGGCTTCGAGCATCATTACCGCGTGTTCCGCGAGGCCGCGATCGAGGCGAAAAGTCTCTTCGAGCGCGGCGAATGGCTCGCGTTGCAGCAACTGGCGCGAAACCGCATCGCGTCGTATGACGATCGCGTCGCCGAGTGCGTAACGTCGCTCGAAGACGAATACGACGCCGAAAATATCGACGACGACGTGTGGCAGCAGATCAAGCTGCATTACATCGGCTTGCTGACGACGCACCGCCAGCCCGAATGCGCGGAGACGTTCTTCAATTCCGTGTGCTGCAAGATTCTGCATCGCTCCTACTTCAACAACGATTTCATCTTCGTGCGACCGGCGATCTCGACCGAATATATCGAGAACGACGAACCCGCCGCGAAGCCCACGTATCGCGCGTATTACCCGCAGAAGGACGGCCTCGCCGCGACGCTCGAACGCATCGTCACGAACTTTCAGCTCGAGCCGCCGTTCGAGGACTTGCCGCGCGACGTGCAGTGCGTGATGGACGCGATGCGCGACGCCTTCGGCGATCTCACGCCCGCGCCGAATTTTCAGATTCATGTGCTGTCGTCGCTGTTCTTCCGGAACAAGGCGGCGTATATCGTCGGGCGCGTCATCAACGGCGATGCGCTGCTGCCCTTCGCCATCGCGATCCGGCACACGTCGCCCGGCCTGCTCGCGCTCGATACCGTGTTGCTGTCGCGCGAGCAGGTGCTCATCATCTTCAGCTTCTCGCATTCGTATTTTCTCGTCGACATGGAAGTGCCGTCGGCGTTCGTGCAGTTCCTGAGCACGATCATGCCGCGCAAGCCGAAGGCCGAAATCTATACGTCGGTCGGCTTGCAGAAGCAGGGCAAGAACGATTTCTATCGCGACTTGCTGCATCACCTGTCGCATTCGAGCGACAAGTTCATCGTCGCGCCCGGCATCAAGGGGCTCGTGATGATCGTCTTCACGCTGCCGTCGTTTCCTTACGTGTTCAAGCTCATCAAGGACGCGTTTCCGCCGCCAAAGGAAACCACGCGCCAGAAGATTCAGGACAAGTATCAGCTCGTGAAGCGTCACGATCGCCTGGGCCGCATGGCCGATACGCTCGAATATTCGAGCGTCGCGCTGCCCGTCGCGCGCCTCGACGATGCGCTCATCCGCGAACTGGAGAAGGAAGCGCCGTCGATGATCGAGTACGAAGGCGACAATCTCGTCATCAGACACGTGTATATCGAGCGCCGCATGGTGCCGCTGAATCTCTTCCTGAAAGACGGAAGCGATGACGAAATCGATCACGGCATCAAGGAATACGGCGATGCGATCAAGCAGCTGATCCAGGCCAACATCTTCCCCGGCGACATGCTGTACAAGAATTTCGGCGTGACGCGGCACGGTCGCGTGGTGTTCTACGATTACGATGAAATCGAGTATCTGACCGATTGCAACGTGCGCCGCGTGCCGCAGCCGCGCAACGAGGAAGACGAGTTGTCGGGCGAGCCGTGGTATACCGTCGGGCCGCACGATATCTTTCCCGAAACGTACGGCACATTTCTGCTCGGCGATCCGCGCGTGCGCGAGGCCTTCATGCGCCATCACGCGGATTTTTTCGATCCCGCGCTCTGGCAGCGCTACAAGGAACAACTGCAGCGCGGCGAGCTCGCCGATTTCTTTCCCTATGACCGGGACGTCCGATTCAGCATCCGGTTTCCGGAGCGCTTCGAGAAGTCCGGTCGACAGGACGCGCGCGCCGCCTGACGCGCGCCGTCCCGCTTTGACTATCGAATATGAACCACACTCCCGACAACAACGAATCCTCGACTCCGCTGGCCCATCTGTTCGCGAACAATCAGGAATGGGTTCAGCGCAAGCTCGCCGAGGACGCCGATTTCTTCAAGCGTCTCGCGCATCAACAGACGCCCGAGTATCTGTGGATCGGCTGCGCGGACTCGCGCGTGCCCGCCAACGAAATCATCGGCCTGCCGCCGGGCGAAGTGTTCGTGCACAGAAACATCGCGAACGTGGTCGTGCACTCGGACCTCAACTGTCTGTCGGTCATCCAGTTCGCCGTCGATCTGCTGAAAGTGAAGCACATCATGGTCGTCGGCCATTACGGCTGCTCGGGCGTGGGCGCGGCGCTCGTCGGGCGGCGCGTCGGTCTCGCGGACAACTGGCTGCGCCATGTCGAAGACGTGCGCGAGAAGCACGCCGCGCTGCTCGACGAATGGCCGATGGGCGATGCGCGGCATCGTCGTCTCGTCGAGCTGAACACGATCGAGCAGACCATCAATGTGTGCCGCACGACCGTCGTCAACGATGCGTGGGCGCGCGGGCAGGAACTCACCGTGCATGGCTGGACCTACGGCGTGCACGATGGCCGTTTGCGCAACATGGGCATGATGATCAGCGCATCGGACGAAATCGATTCGGTGTATCGCGCCGGCATCGCAGAAATGAGCCGCGGCGGCGCGCATTCCACGGAGAACGATGTACTCGCGTCCGATGCGGCGCGTCTGGGCGATATTCCCGCCGTTATTCAAGGCGTCATCAAGGAGTTGAAACATGAGTGAGACACAAACCGATCCCGTCGTCATCGTCTCGGCGGCGCGCACGCCGATGGCCGCGTTTCAGGGCGACTTCGCTTCGCTGACCGCGCCGCAACTCGGCGCCGCGGCAGTCAGGGCCGCAGTCGAGCGCGCGGGCGTGAAACCCGAGCAGATCGACGAAGCGATCATGGGTTGCGTGCTGCCTGCCGGACAAGGCCAGGCGCCCGCGCGTCAGGCTGCGCTCGGCGGCGGGCTGCCGCTGTCGACCGGCTGCACGACGATCAACAAGATGTGCGGCTCCGGCATGCGCGCCGCGATGTTCGCGCATGACATGCTGATGGCCGGATCGGTCGACGTGATCGTCGCGGGCGGCATGGAAAGCATGACGAACGCGCCGTATCTCCTGCCGAAGGCGCGCGGGGGCATGCGCATGGGCCACGGTCAGGTGCTGGATCACATGTTCCTCGACGGCCTCGAAGACGCCTACGAAAAGGGCCGCCTGATGGGCACGTTCGCGGAGCAATGCGCATCGTCGTATGCGTTCTCGCGCGAGTCGCAGGATGCGTTCGCGGTCGAATCGCTGCAGCGCGCGAAACGGGCGAACGAAGACGGCTCGTTCAAGTGGGAGATCGCGGCGGTCACCGTGCAGGGCAGGAAGGGCGATACCGTGATCGACCGCGACGAGCAGCCGTTCAAGGCCAACATCGAGAAGATTCCATCGCTCAAGCCGGCGTTCGCCAAGGACGGCACGGTGACGGCCGCCAATTCGTCATCGATTTCGGACGGTGCGGCGGCACTCGTGATGATGCGCGAGTCGACGGCCAAACGGCTCGGCGTGAAGCCGATTGCGCGCGTCGTCGGGCACAGCACGTTCGCGCAGGAGCCTGCGTTGTTCACGACTGCGCCCGTCGGTGCGATCAGGAAGCTCTTCGAGAAGAACGGCTGGCGCGCGAGCGATGTCGATCTGTATGAGATCAACGAAGCATTCGCCGTCGTGACGATGGCCGCGATGCGCGAACACGATCTGCCTCACGACAAGGTCAATGTGAATGGCGGCGCATGTGCGCTCGGGCATCCGATCGGCGCTTCGGGTGCGCGCATTCTGGTGACCTTGATCGGTGCGTTGAAGACGCGCGGGTTGAAGCGCGGCGTCGCGAGTCTGTGTATCGGCGGCGGCGAAGCGACAGCGATGGGGGTGGAACTGGTTTGAGTCGTGCGGGCCGGTCCGGGTGCTGCGCGCCGGGGCCGGCGTGGTTGCTAGTCGAAGGGATTCAGCATTTTCACTCCCACGCGCTCGAAGTCCCTGACATTGCGCGTGACTACCGTCAAACCGTGAACCAGGGCCGTTGCTGCAATAAGCCTGTCGACGGCAGGCTCGGGATGCCGGGCGCGGAGACGCCCCCACAACTCTCCGATGTTCCTGTCCACCGGCACGATGGTCATGTCGTATTTGCGCAAGACGCCTTTGAGCCACGCTTCCAGATTTGCTGCCTGCGGAGCGTCACCTCTGTGGCGAAGCGCATCGACGCCACGTCGAAGTTCGCCGACAGTAACGACGGACAGAAACACTGTTTCGTTTCTTCGTTTAGCGCCGTCGAAGAACGCCCGAACACCTTCGTTCGCGCGCTCCTCTCTTCTCGTCTCACTGATGACGTTCGTATCAGCCAGAAACATCCGAATCTCCGCTGCTGGCGTGACGATCGAAAATGGAGTCGTCGCAGTCGATCTTCGGGAAACTCATGAGCGCCTGGATGAAGTCGGCCGGTTCGTAATCTACCTCCTCGCCCATCTGCCGTCGCACCTCCGTCTCGATCTTCCGCCGTCGGGCGGCATCCGCCTGTATCTCCCGAAGCTCTTCCTCGTCGATATTCGACGGTAAAGTTCCCTGAATGATTTTGAACATAGTCTGCTCCTCGTCTGAGCGTTGCGAGTAGCGAGACTTTACTCCTGTTTAATAAGCATCCCTAGTCATCCAAACGATATAGGAATTTACTGCAACGACCCCTTCACCGCCCCGCCAACGACATCGCCACTGCGCGCTTGAACGGCGTCAATCTTTCGCCGATGCGCAACATCGCATCACGCGCGATCCGCGCGGGCAACGAGTCGCGCGTATAGATCTCGGTGATCAATCGCGTGAGCAGATAAAGCGGCCGCGTCTCCCGCCGGTGCTCTTGCTCGTATCGCGCAAGCAGCGCATCGCCGGCGATATCGCGCCCCGCCGCATGCGCATCGTAAATGCAGCGCGAAAGCAACTCGATCCCGGCCAGCCCGAAATTGAACCCGTGCGCCGTGACCGGATGCATGCCGACCGCCGCATCGCCGACCGTCGCGAAACGCTTCGCCACGAATCGCTTCGGATACACCGACACCAGCGGATAAACATGCCGCGTCGTGCGCAAGGTCATCGACCCGAGCCTGCGCTCGAAGCGGCGTTCGATCTCTCGATTGAACGCATTGGGATCCAGCGCGCTCAATCGCTCAGTGTCGCGCGCGTCGAGCGTCACCACGACCGACGACCGATGCGCGTCCGTCTCAGGATCGGGATTCATCGGCAGCAGCGCGAGCGTCTGCCGATGACCGAACCATTCCCACGCCGCATGATCGTGCGGCGCGTCGTGCGTCATGCAGCAGACCAGCATCGACTTGCCGAAGTCGTGCATGTCGGCGGCGATACCCGCCATGCGCCGCGTGGCCGAGAAGCGGCTGTCCGCCGCGACGACGAGTTGCGCCGCGATCGTCTCGCCGCTTTCGAGCCGCACGCGCGCACCGCAGGCATCGGTATCGATATCGATCACGCGCCCGGACGCGAAGATGCGGATGTCCGCGCCCGACGCTCGGCGATGCTCGAACGCGTCGAACGCCGCGCGCCGGATCAGATGATTCGACACGAGCCAGCCCAGTTCCGCATGCCCCGAGAGCGCATGGCCGATCTTCATCGAGAACGGCGACGACCCGTTGAAGATGCGCGCATCCGCGAGCTGCGATTTCGCGTGCGCATCGATGCGCTCCCATACGCCGAGCGTCTTCAGAAACGCGACGGACTGCTGCGTCAGCGCGATCTCGCGTCCGTCGAACGCGGGCTCGCGCAGCGCGTCGTGACTCTGCTGCTCGACGAGCACGATCGACAACCCCGCCCCGCTCAACGCATTCGCCAAACACAAACCCGCCGGCCCCGCGCCGACGATCACGATATCGGTATGCACCATCTTTCGGGTCTTACTTTTCTGAAAGCGCACAACGATAGCCGAACGGCTGACGAACGAGCAGCGACAGCGGGTCGCGCGCTATAGTCGCAAGGTCGTCCACACAAGGAACATGTCGGTCATGAAAACGGTATTGATCGTCGGTGCGTCGCGCGGCCTCGGCCACGAATTCGCGCGTGAATATTGTCGCGATGGCTGGCGCGTGCTCGCCACGGCCCGCGACAAATCCTCGCTCTCCGCGCTCGACGCGATGGGCGCGCAAACCTTCCCGCTCGACGTCACGCAGCCCGAGCAGATCGCCGCGCTCGAGTGGCAACTGGACGAGGAAAAGCTGGATGTGGCGATCGTCGTGTCGGGCGTGTACGGTCCGCGCACGGAAGGCGTCGAAACCATCGGCGCAGACGATTTCGATCAGGTGATGCACACGAACGTGCGCGGCCCGATGCAACTGATTCCCGTGCTGCTGCCGCTCACCGATGCCGCGAACGGCGTGTTCGCGGTCGTGTCGAGCAAGATGGGCAGCATCGGCGAGACGAGCGGCACGACCGGCTGGCTGTATCGCGCAAGCAAGGCCGCGCTCAATTCCGCGTTGAAGGTGGCGTCGCTGGAGTCGCGTCATTCGGCGTGCATCGCGCTGCATCCGGGCTGGGTGCGCACCGAGATGGGCGGACCATCGGCGGCGATCGACGTCGCGCACAGCGTGTCGGGCATGCGCGCGGTGATCGCCGAAGCAGGCGCGATGCGCGACGCGTTCAACGGAACCTTCGTGCAGTACGACGGCACGAAGCTCGAATGGTGAAACCGGAGGGAATGTGACTTATCAGGTACACGGCGTTTCCGCATCGGGCAACTGCTACAAGGTTCGCCTCGTCCTCGAACAACTCGGCCTGCCTTACGTGTGGCATGAAGTCGACATGATGCACGGCGCGACCCGCACCGACGAATTCAAGCGGCTCAATCCGAACGGCAAGGTGCCGGTGCTCGTCATCGACGAAAACACCACGCTCTCCGAATCCGGCGCGATCCTCTGCTATCTCGCCGATGGCACGCCGCTCATGCCGACCGATCGCCTCGAACGCGCGCAAGCGCTGCAATGGATGTTCTTCGAGCAGTACAGCCATGAGCCGTTCGTCGCCGTGGCGCGCTTCATCCTGCAGTTTCAGAAGAATCCCGGCGATGCCCGCCTGCCCGAGAAGATCGCCGGTTCCTATCGCGCGCTCGACGTGATGGAGCAGCATCTCGCCACGCGCACATACTTCGCTGGCGAGCGCTACAGCGTCGCCGATATCGCGCTCTATGCCTACACACACGTCGCAGATGAAGCGAACGTCGACCTGTCGCGCTATCCGGCGATCCGCGCGTGGCTCGAACGCGTGCACAGCCAGCCGCGGCACGTCGAAATGCCGGGCGTCGATCAATGAAGCCGGTGGATTGTCCCTGCGGCGGCGCCGCGCCCGACCAGCGTCCGAATGCACGCGCGCCGCGCTACGAAGCGTGTTGCGGGCGTTTCATCGACGGCGGCGAAAAGCCCGCCAACGCGATGGAACTGATGCGTTCGCGCTACACCGCGTACGTGCTCGGCGACACGGCCTATCTTCGTGCGACATGGGCCGAATCGACCTGCCCGCCCGATCTCGACGCATCCGACAGCGGCACGCGCTGGCTCGGCCTGCAGATCAAACGTCACACGCCGATCGACGCCGACCACGAGGAAGTCGAGTTCGTCGCGCGCTACAAGGTGGACGGGCGCGCGCACCGGCTGCACGAGGCCAGCCGCTTCACGCGCAACAGCGACGGAAACTGGATTTACGTCGATGGTCAGATAAAAGAAAAGTAAATATGTCTTTAAGAAATATGAGGTGGCGCACGGTATTAATTTCCTAAGAATTTCCTTTCAGATTAAACAGTTACGGGGTAGCACTTATTGTGCAGTGCAATTTTGAACGGTTAATCTCTGTTCATGTCAGGGCGCAGTCATCTCCGTGCCCGGGCACTCGCAGCGAAGCCCCGTTTTGAAGCCAATTGTCATGCCTGTTCCTGGCATGACTCCCGGAACCCGCAGTCGATACTGCTCATCACGAGCAGCGCGGTAGGTTTGTGACTTCAAAAAGCGTTGGGCACGCCGTATCAACGTTTATCGGAAGCGCAGTCGGAGTTCACGGATGGCGATCAGAACCTGGTTGGTCGGATGCAGCATGGTGTGCGCGCTCGCGACGTCACTCGTCACGTCCGCCGTGCGCGCCGAACCGATCGGCGGCGTCCGTCAATCCGAAGGTCTTCAGGCGCCCGCATTCGGCCAGCCGCTTTCCCGCATTCCCGATTCGCTCGACGCCGGCCTGCCCGCCGTGTCGAATGGTCTGAACGAAGCCGTCATCGAAATTCCCGAAGCCGACATCGCGCTCGAAACCACGGTGTTCAAGCCGGACGGCGCCGGCCCATTCCCGATGATCGTCTTCAATCACGGCAAGCTGCCCGGCGACTCGCACGCGCAGCCGCGCAATCGTCCGGTCGCGCTCGCGCGTGAATTCGTGCGCCACGGCTATGTCGTGGTCGTGCCGAACCGCCGCGGCTTCGCGGGCTCGGGCGGCGAGTACGCCGGCCACGGCTGCGACGTCGAGGCGAACGGTTTCGCACAGGCACAGGACGTCGCGGCGACCGTCGCGTACATGAGCGAGCAGTCATATATCGACAAGACGCGTATCGTCGTCGCGGGCACGTCGCATGGCGGCCTGACGACCATCGCCTACGGCGCGCGCGATGCCGTCGCGGCGCCCGGCGTGCGCGGCCTCATCAATTTCTCGGGCGGCCTGCGCCAGGACGAATGCACGGGATGGCAAAAGAATCTCGTCAGCGCGTTCGGCGATTACGGCCAGAACGTGCGCCTGCCGTCGCTGTGGCTCTACGGCGACAACGATTCGGTCTGGCAAGGCGATCTTTCCGTGCAGATGTACACCGCCTTCACGTCGCACGGCGCGCGCGCGAACATGGTCGATTTCGGCACCTACAAGAACGACGCGCATCGTCTCGTCGGCGATCGCGACGGCGTGCAGATCTGGTGGCCGCGCGTGAAGGCCTTCCTCGCGCAGATCGGGATGCCCACCGCCGTGCAGTATCAGGTGTCCGAGCCGGACATGCCGAAGGCGACCAGCTTCGCGGATCTCGATTCGGTTCAGGCCGTGCCGTACGTCGATGAAACCGGCCGCGCCGGATATCGCAACTTCCTCTCGCAGTATTCGAGCCGCGCGTTCGCCGTGTCGGATTCCGGCGCGTGGTCGTGGGCCGAAGGCGGCGACGATCCGATGGCCGTCGCCATCGCGAGCTGCCAGAAGCAGAGCGCCGATCCGTGCAGGCTCTATGCGGTGAACAATCGCGTCGTCTGGAACGATCAGGCGGCCGAAACGCAGACCGCATCGCGCTGAACACGCCTTTCCCGCTTTCTTCGAACGCCGGCCTTCGCGCCGGCGTTCGCTTTTGTCGAACCCGCATCTTCCGCGCCAAAACGTCGACAACGCTTCGAAATGAACGAAGTTGCGCGCGATAGCGCGTTTTCGCATTTCCGTTGGGCGCGCGCGCATGGCCAAAAAACCTTCCGATTACGGAAGGTTGGCCATCTTTTAGCGATAATTGAATCGCGCAGTTTTCCCAGCAACGCAAGCGTCCAGACGCTTGCCCGACGTATCCGGTCCGCACCGCGCGCGCGGGCCTGGGAGCCGTTTTTGAACACAGAAGCCAATCAGGACTGGGTTGCCCGCTCGCTTTCCGCCGTGTGGCATCCGTGCACCCAGATGAAACATCACGAGCGCGTGCCGCTCGTGCCGATCGCGCGCGGCAAGGGCGCGTGGCTCTACGATCCGCAGGGCAACCGCTATCTCGATGCGATCAGTTCGTGGTGGGTGAACCTCTTCGGACACGCGAACGACGACATCAACCAGGCGCTGAAGGATCAGCTCGACACGCTCGAACACGCGATGCTCGCGGGCTGCACGCACGCGCCCGCCGTGGAACTGGCCGAGCGCCTTTCCGCGCTCACCGGCCGCACGCTCGGACATGCGTTCTTCGCGTCCGATGGCGCGTCGGCGGTCGAGATCGCGCTGAAGATGAGTTTTCACTTCTGGCGCAATCGCGGGCAAAGCGAGAAGCGCGAGTTCGCGTGCCTCGCGAACAGCTATCACGGCGAAACAATCGGCGCGCTCGGCGTCACCGACGTCGCCATTTTCAAGGACGCATACGATCCGCTGATTCGTCACGCGCATGTGGTCGCGTCGCCGGCGGCGGTCGGCGTCGATGAAGCCATCGCTGCGATGCGCGCGCTTTTCGCGCAACGTGCGTCGACACTCGCTGCGGTCATCGTCGAGCCGCTCGTGCAATGCGCGGCCGGCATGGCGATGTACGACGCGTCGTATCTCACGCAATTGCGCGCGTTGTGCGACGAATTCGGCGTGCATCTGATCGCCGATGAAATCGCGGTCGGCTGCGGGCGCACCGGCACTTTTTTCGCGTGCGAGCAGGCGGGCATCTGGCCGGATTTCATCTGCCTGTCGAAGGGCATCAGCGGCGGCTACCTGCCGCTTTCGATCGTCCTCACGCGCGACGACATCTACGCCGCCTTCTACGACGACGACATCACCCGCGCCTTTCTGCATTCGCATTCGTACACGGGCAACCCGCTCGCGTGCCGCGCCGCGCTGGCGACGCTCGATCTGTTCGAGCGCGCGAACGTGCTGGCGGAAAACCGGCGCAAGTCCGCGTTGCTGCACGAAGCGTTGCAGCCGCTTCTCGAACATGAGCGCGTGCGCAATCTGCGCCAGCGCGGCACGATCTTCGCGTTCGATGTCGATTTCGACGACAAGACGTTCTCGCGACGCTTCTTCGCGAACGCATTGAAGCGCGAACTGCTGATGCGCCCCATCGGCACGACGGTCTACATGATGCCGCCGTACATCCTCTCCGACGACGAACTCCTGCTCCTCGCGCAACGCACGCGCGACACGCTCGACGCCACGCTTCGCGGAGACGCCGCATGACGAACACATCGCAAGCGCTGTATGAAACGCTGAAGCAAGGTCTCGCCGATATCGACGCGCGCGGCCTGCGACGCCGCCGCAAGACGATCGACAGCGCGTGCTCCGCGCACATGACCGTCGATGGCCGCGAGATCATCGGCTTCGCGAGCAACGATTATCTCGGCCTCGCCGCGCACGAAGCGATCCGCGCGGCGCTCGCGGAAGGCGCGTCGCTGTACGGCGCGGGCAGCGGCGGCTCGCATCTGCTCGGCGGCCATTCGCGCGCGCACGCGCAACTCGAAGACGATCTCGCCGCGTTCTCGGGCGGTTTCGTCGACAACCCGCGCGCGCTGTACTTCAGCACCGGCTACATGGCGAACCTCGCGGTGGTGACCGCGCTGGCCGGGCGCGGCACGATCGTGTTCTCCGATGCGCTGAACCACGCATCGCTGATCGACGGCGTGAGGCTGTCGCGCGCGCAGACGCAGATTTATCCGCACGCCGACATGGAAGCGCTCGACGCGATGCTCGACGCCTCGCGCGACGATGCCGCAACGAAGCTCATCGTCACCGACACCGTGTTCAGCATGGACGGCGATATCGCGCCGCTCGCGCGTCTCGTCGAGCTCGCGGAAAAGTACGGCGCGTGGCTCGTCGTCGACGATGCGCACGGCTTCGGCGTGCTCGGTCCGCAAGGGCGCGGCGCACTTGCCGCTTACGCGCTGCGCTCGCCGCATCTCGTCTATGTCGGCACGCTCGGCAAGGCGGCGGGCGTCGCGGGCGCGTTCGTCGCGGCGCATGAAACCGTCGTCGAATGGCTCGTGCAGCGCGCGCGTCCGTATATCTTCACGACGGCGTCGCCGCCGGCCGTCGCGCATGCGGTGTCGGCGAGCGTGAAGATCATCGGCGGCGACGAGGGCGATCAAAGACGCGCGCATCTCGCATCGCTCATCGAGACGACCCGCGCGATGCTCCAACGCACGCGCTGGATGCCAGTCGATTCACACACCGCCGTGCAGCCGCTCGTGATCGGCGGCAACGACGAAACGCTGGAAATCGCCGCCGCGCTCGACAAGCACGGCCTCTGGGTGCCCGCGATTCGTCCGCCGACCGTTCCGCAAGGCACGTCGCGCCTGCGCATTTCGCTTTCCGCCGCGCACAGCGAGGACGATCTCGCGCGCCTCGATCACGCTTTGAATACGCTATGACCGCTTTATCGTTATTCGTCGCCGGAACCGATACGGAAATCGGCAAAACCTTCGTCTCCGCTGCGTTGCTGCATGGCTTCGCACACGCCGGCCTGCGCACCGCCGCGATGAAACCGATCGCGTCGGGCGCCATCGAGCGCGACGGCGTGCTGCACAACGAAGACGCCGACCAGCTCGACGCCGCCGCGAACGTCGCGCTGCCGAACGACATCCGCACGCCGTTCATGATGCGCGAGCCGATTGCGCCGCACATCGCCGCCGCGCGTGAGGGCATCGCGCTGGATATCGGGCGCATCGTCGACGCGCATCGCCATGCGATGACGAAAGCGGATATCGTCGTGGTGGAAGGCGTCGGCGGCTTTCGCGTGCCCCTCACCGACACGCACGACACCGCCGATCTCGCGCTCGCGCTGAATCTGCCGGTGGTGCTCGTCGTCGGCATGCGGCTCGGCTGCATCAGTCACGCGCTTTTGACCGTGGAAGCCATCGCGTCGCGCGGATTGAAGCTTGCGGGCTGGGTCGCGAATCGCGTCGACCCGAACATGCTGTATCCGGACGAAAATATCGCAACGCTCAGGCAACGCATCGACGCGCCGCTCATCGGCGTGATTCCGCATCTCGCGCCGAACGACGCACGGCGCGCCGCCGATTCGCTCGACATCGGCCTTCTGACAGACCAGCTTCATCGAAAGGATTGACCTCATGACACAGCAAACCGCCGCAGAGACCACTTCCACGACCGCCACGACCACGCCGCAACCGATGCAGCGCTGGCGCGTCGCCGATGTCGTCGCGCTGTACGACCTGCCGTTCAACGATCTGCTCTATCGCGCGCAGACCGTGCATCGCGAAAATTTCGATCCGAACGCGGTGCAGCTTTCCACGCTGCTCTCGATCAAGACGGGCGGCTGCGAGGAAGATTGCGCGTACTGTCCGCAGTCGGTGCATCACGACACGGGCCTCAAGGCCGAAAAGCTGATGGACGTGGACGAAGTGCTGAAGGCCGCCGAAACCGCGAAGTCCAACGGCGCGACGCGCTTCTGCATGGGCGCGGCGTGGCGCAATCCGAAGGATCGTCATCTGGAGCCGATCAAGGACATGATCCGCGGCGTCAAGGCGATGGGCCTCGAAACCTGCGTGACGCTCGGCATGCTGGAAGCGCATCAGGCGCAAGGGCTGCGCGACGCCGGTCTCGATTACTACAACCACAATCTCGATACGTCGCCCGAGTTCTACGGCCAGATCATCTCGACGCGCACGTATCAGGATCGTCTCGACACGCTCGAACACGTGCGCGATGCGGGCATCAACGTGTGCTGCGGCGGGATCGTCGGCATGGGCGAATCGCGGCGCGAGCGCGCCGGGCTGATCTCGCAGCTCGCGAACATGGAGCCGTATCCGGAATCGGTGCCGATCAACAATCTCGTGCAGGTCGCGGGCACGCCGCTCACCGGCGTCGAGGCGCTCGATCCGTTTGAGTTCGTGCGCACGATCGCGGTCGCGCGCATCACGATGCCGAAAGCGATGGTGCGTCTGTCCGCCGGCCGCGAGCAGATGGACGAAGCGCTGCAGGCGCTGTGCTTTGCCGCCGGCGCGAATTCGATCTTCTACGGCGACCAGCTTCTGACGACGAGCAACCCGCAAGCCGAAGCGGACCGCAAGCTGATCGAGCGTCTCGGCATGCGCGCGGAGTCGGCGCAGAACGTCGGCGTCGAGAGCGCTGAGCGCTCGTGCGGACACGGCCACGCATGAAAATCATCTTCTACGAAAAGGGCGCCGATCTCGATGCATGGCTCGGCGGCCTGAGACGCGAGTTACCCGATGCCGACCTGCGCGTGTGGGAGCCGGGCGACACCGCGCCCGCCGATTACGCGATCGTCTGGCGTGCGCCGCACGAACTCTTCGCGAACCGTCCCGATCTGCAGGCCGTGTTCAATCTCGGCGCGGGCGTCGACGCGATTCTCGAAGTCGAACGCAACGAACCCGGCACGCTGCCGCCGAACGCGAAGCTCGTGCGTCTGGAAGATACCGGCATGGCGCAGCAGATGGTCGAGTATGCGACCTACTGCGTGCTGCGCTATCTGCGCCGCTTCGACGAATACGACGCCCTGCAACGCGCAGGCCGCTGGGAAAAGCTGCCGCAACATGCGCGCGAGTCGTTCACGGTCGGCGTGCTCGGGCTCGGCGTGCTGGGCGGTGAAGTCGCCAAGGGACTGCTGAAACTCGGCGTGCCGGTGCGCGGTTACAGCCGGTCGCCGAAGACGATCGAAGGCGTGCAGGTCCATGCGGGCCCGGAACGCTTCGACACGTTTCTCGACGGCGTGAAGGTGCTCATCAACCTGTTGCCGCATACGCCGGACACCGAAGGCATTCTGAACGCGCGCACGTTCGGCAGGCTCGCGCGCGGCGCGTATCTCGTGAACGTCGCGCGCGGGCCGCATCTCGTCGATGCCGATCTGCTCGCCGCGCTCGACAGCGGCCAGATCGCCGCCGCGACGCTCGATGTCTTCCACACGGAACCGCTGCCGCAGGATCATCCTTTCTGGACGCATCCGCGCGTGTCGGTGACGCCGCATATTTCGGCGGAAACGCTGCGCGACGAAAGCATCGTGCAGATCGCCGGCAAGATCAAAGCGCTCGCGCGCGGCGAGCCGATCAGCGGCATCGTCGATTTCAAGCGCGGATACTGAACGCATCGCATCGCAAATAAAGGGAGACAGCCATGATTCCGTCCAAAGTGAAAATCGTCGAAGTCGGGCCGCGCGACGGTCTGCAGAACGAGAAGGAGTTCGTGCCGACCGAAACCAAGATCGAACTCGTGAACCGGCTCGCGCGCTCGGGCATCGTGAATGTGGAATCGACGTCGTTCGTGTCGCCCAAATGGGTGCCGCAGATGGCCGACGCCGCCGCCGTGATGGACGGCATCGAGCGCCGTCCGGGCACGATCTACTCGGTGCTGACGCCGAACATGCGCGGCTTCGAAGGCGCGCTCGAATCGAAGGCCGACGAGATCGTGATCTTCGGCGCTGCGAGCGAGGCGTTCTCGCAGAAGAACATCAACTGCAGCATCGCGGAGAGCATCGCGCGTTTCGCGCCGGTCGCGAAAGCCGCGAAGGACGCGGGCATGCGCCTGCGCGGCAGCATCTCGTGCACGCTCGGCTGCCCGTATCAGGGCGAAGTGAGCATCGAGTCGGTCGTGGATGTCGTCGAGCGCATGAAGGCGCTCGGCTGCGATGAAATCGACATCGCGGATACCATCGGCGTCGGCACGCCCAAACGCACCCGCGAAGTGCTCGCGGCGGCGCAGAAGGTGTTTCCGCGCGAGCGCCTTTCCGGGCACTTTCACGACACGTACGGCCAAGCCATCGGCAATATCTATGCGGCGCTGCTCGAAGGCATCGAAATCTTCCACGCATCGGTCGCGGGGCTCGGCGGCTGTCCGTACGCCAAGGGCGCGACGGGGAATGTCGCGACGGAAGACGTCGTCTATCTGATGAATGGGCTCGGTATCGAGACGGGCGTCGATCTCGATCAACTGGTCGATATCGGCGATTTCATTTCACGCGCGATCGGCAAGCCGAGTTCTTCGCGCGCGGGCAAGGCAATCTTCACGAAGAAACGCGACGGCGCGGCTGCCTGCGTCTAAAAAGGGAACACGATGACCGACCAATTACCCGATTCCGCGCGCCGCGTCGCGCTTTTGTTGAAAGAACGCGGCCATCCGCACGACGTCGTGATGCTGCCTGAAACCGGAAAGACCTCGGCCGAAGCCGCCGCGGGTCTCGGCTGCTCGGTCGCGCAGATCGCCAAGTCGATCCTCTTTCGCCGCCGCGAAGACGATGCGCCCGTGCTCGTGATCGCGAGCGGCGCGAATCGCGTCGACGAAGCGAAGGTCGCGGCGCGCGTCGGCGCACTGGCGCGCGCGGATGCGAAGTTCGTGCGCGAGAAGACCGGCTATGCGATCGGCGGCGTGTGCCCGATCGGCCATGCGGTCGAGCCGGTCACGCTGATCGACGAAGACCTGCTCGCGCTCGACAGTCTCTGGGCCGCGGCCGGGCATCCGCACGCGGTGTTCAATTTGTCGCCGCAGGAGCTGATCGAACTGACGGGCGCGCCGGTCGTCGATGTCGCCTTGCGTGAGACGGCCGAGTCATGACCGGCATGGCGTCGCCGTGCGTCGATGTCTGCCGCATGAATCCGGAGACCGGCTTCTGCGATGGTTGCCTGCGCACCATCGAAGAGATAGCCGCGTGGGCATCCTGCGACGATGACGAAAAGCGCGCCGTGCTGGCGCGCGTCGAAAGCCGCCGCCAGGGCGCGCGCGTCGTGACGATCGGCGACTCGTTCGAGGCGACGCTCGCGTTGCCGCCCGATTCGATCAAACACTTCGCGACGCTCGTCAACGATCTCAATCCGCTGCATCACGACGACGCCTACGCGCGCGCGAGCCGCTTCGGTTCGCTGATCGCATCCGGCACGCAACCGAGCGCGCATCTGATGGCGATGCTCGCCGAGCATTTCTCGCGCGACGCGCAGCCGCTCGGCCTCGAGTTCGGCATCAAGCTGACGCGCGCGGTGAAGGCGAACGACGTGCTCACGATGTTCTGGCGCGTCACCGAAGCGAAGTGGAAAGCGAGCCTCGGCGGCGATCTCGTGAAGCTCGAAGGCGGCGCGTGCAATCAGCACGGCGAGACGGTGATGAAGGCGACGGCAACCATCGTCGTGATGCCGAAGGAGCCGCGCGCGTGAAGGCGCTTCCGGGATCCATGACGGTGTTCGAGCGCGGCTGGCTCTCGTCGAACAATGTGCTGTTCATGAGCGAGGAAGGCACGGCGATCGTCGATTCGGGCTATGCATCGCACGCGCCGCAAACGCTCGCGCTCGTGAAGCAGAAGCTCGGCGCGCGCAAGCTCGATCTGATCGTCAACACGCATTTGCATTCGGATCATTGCGGCGGCAACGCGCTGCTCCAGGAAAACTACGCGTGCCGCACGCTAATTCCCGCGAGCGAGGCGCACGCCGTGCGCGCGTGGGACGAAGAAGCGCTGACGTTCCGCGCAACCGGCCAGCGCTGCGAGCGTTTCGGCTTCACGGGCACGATCGAAAACGGCGCGACGCTCGCGCTCGGCGGCCTCGACTGGAACGTGCTCGGCGCGCCGGGACACGATCCGCATTCGCTCATGCTGCATTGCCCGGAGAAGCGCGTGCTCATCAGCGCCGACGCGTTATGGGAAAACGGCTTCGGCGTGATCTTTCCCGAGCTCGAAGGCGACAGTGGTTTTGCGGAAGAGCGCGCGGTGCTCGAACTGATCTCGACGCTCGAAATCGACATTGTGATTCCCGGCCACGGCGCGCCGTTCACCGATGTCGCGCGCGCGCTCGATACCGCTTCGTCGCGGCTCGATTACCTGCAAGCCGATCCCGCGCGCAATGCGAAGAACGCGCTTAAGGTGCTGATCGTCTTCAAGCTGATGGAAGTGCGCGCGATGTCCATCGATTCCGTGCTCGCGATGACGGAGCAAGCCCGAGCGATGCGCGCCGCCGCAGACGCGCTCGCGCCGCCGAACGAGCGTCGGAGGCTCATCGAGACGATCATCGGGGAACTGGCGCGCGGCGGTTCGGTGAATGTGAACGGCGCGATGGTGTCGGCGGCCTGATCAAAGCGGACGCGCAAAAGAAAGCCGCTTGTCAGCTACGGCAAGCGGCAGAATCATATGGACGTGATCAACGTCCAACGTATCGTAACGCGCCACTATTTCACGTGCATCGGTGCTTTCCCTACAAAACTTTAACGATCACCTGAATCGGCGTAAGACCCAATGCCGGCGCGGGTTTCAGGGTGCATCGGCCTGGAAGAAGGCGAGCATTTCCGCGAGCAGCATGTCGGGCTGTTCCTCGGGAATGTAGTGCCCGCACGGCAGCGCGCGGCCGCTCACGTCGCGCGCGACGCGCCGCCATTCGTCGAGCGCATCGAAGCATCGTTCGATCACGCCTTCCTGTCCCCACAACACGCGCAGCGGACACGCGAGCTTCAATCCTCGTTCGAGATCGGCGCGATCGTGATCCAGATCGATGCTCGCCGATGCGCGATAGTCCTCGCACATCGCGAAGATCGCGCCGGGCGATGCGAGCGCGTCGCGATACGCCTGCAAGGCATGCGGCGCGAACGGCGCAAGTCCCGCATGGCGATTTCCCATCACGCGATCGATATACGCGTTCGGATTGCCGCCGATGAGCAACTCGGGCAGCGGCGACGGCTGAATCAGGAAGAACCAGTGGAAGTACGCGGTCGCGAAAGCGAGGTCGGTCGCTTCGTACATCGCGAGTGTCGGCGCGATATCGAGCAGCATCAGACGATCGACGGCATCGGGAAAGTCCATCGCCATGCGATGCGCGACACGCGCACCCCGATCGTGCGCGCAGACGAGAAAGCGCTCGAAGCCGAAGTGACGCATCACTGCGACCTGATCGGCGGCCATCGCGCGCTTCGAGTAGGGCGTGTGACGCGCGTCGCTTTTCGGCTTCCCCGACGCGCCATAGCCGCGCAAATCCGTCGCGATCACGGTGAAGTGCTTCGCGAGATCGCCGGCGCACTTGTGCCAGATTTCGTGCGTTTGCGGATGGCCGTGCATGAGGAGCAGCGGCGGCCCGTCACCGCCTTTCATCCCAACGATTTCGACGCCCCCCGCATCGACGCGAAACGGTTCGTAGTCTTTGAAAGACATGATGTTTTCTTGTTCGTGGCGTTGCGGATCATTGTAGGCGCGGGGGCACGGTTACTGAGGCGCCGGAGGGCCCGCAAACGCGGAAACCGAAGACTTCCTCGGGAAATGGCGAATATGTCGCGAACGATGTCACGCGTATAATCGAACGATCGTTCGCTTGCCCGGTGCGCATGCTTTCCCGAAAACGAGCGCCAGTTCGTAGAATGCTTTCAATGCTGCCCGGACACACTCAGGAGATTCGCGCCATGGCCCTGCCCGCCGTCTTGCAGCACCTCACATTGCCCGTCGTCGGTTCACCGATGTTCATCGTCAGTTATCCGGAACTCGTGCTTGCGCAATGCAAGGCGGGCATCGTCGGCTCGTTTCCGGCGCTGAACGCCCGCCCCGCCGAATTGCTCGACGAGTGGCTCACGCAGATTCAGGCCTCGCTCGCGGAGCACAAGGCGGCGAATCCCGAAGCGGTCATCGGACCGATCGCGGTCAATCAGATCGTTCATCAGTCGAATGCGCGGCTGGAGCAGGACGTGCGCGTCTGCGTCGAGCACAAGGTGCCGATTTTCATCACGAGCCTGCGCGCGCCGGTCAAAGAAATGATCGACGCGGTGCACTCGTATGGCGGGATCGTGCTGCATGACGTCATCAATCTGCGACACGCGCAGAAAGCGCTCGAAGCGGGCGTGGACGGCCTCATTCTCGTCGCGGCGGGCGCGGGCGGCCACGCGGGCACGACCTCGCCGTTCGCGCTCGTCGGCGAAGTGCGGCGCATGTTCGACGGTCCGATCGTGCTCTCGGGCGCGATCGCGAACGGCGGCTCGATTCTCGCCGCGCAGGCGATGGGCGCGGACCTCGCCTACATGGGCACGCGCTTCATCGCGACGAAGGAGGCGCACGCGCTGGAGGGGTACAAGCGCGCGATCGTCGATGCGAAAGCCGCCGACATCATCTACACGAATCTCTTCACCGGCGTGCACGGCAATTACATCCGCGAGAGCATCGTCAATGCGGGGCTCGACCCGGACGCGCTGCCCGAGTCCAACAAGGACGCGATGAATTTCGCCGAAGGCACGAGCAAGGCGAAGGCATGGAAGGAAATCTGGGGCGCGGGGCAAGGCGTCGGGCTGATGGAGGACGTGCCGAGCGTCGCCGAGCTGGTGCAGCGCCTGAAGCGCGAGTACGACGACGCGAAGACGCGCCTCGCGATCGGCTGATCGTTTTCCGCTAGCCGCAAAAAAACACCGCGCATGAAGCGCGGTGTTTTCGTTTTGGCGTGTGCGCTGCTTAAAACTTCGCGCGGATGCCGACGCCGAACGTATCGCCCGACGACAGGCTCGTGTACTTGTCGTTCAGGTACGCCGCGTAGACGTCGGTGCGCTTCGACAGCGGGTAGTCGTAGCCGAGCGCCCAGCTCTTGTGCGTCTGGTCGAGGCCGCCGTTGCTGCGCGAGTACGCGTAGGACGCCATCACCGTGCCCGGGCCGAGAGGAACGGTCACGCCGCCCTGACCGGTGTTGACGTGGAACGTGCCGGGGCCTTCGAAGTCGTTCTTCGTGTACATGTACTGCGCGAAGAACTTGACCCACTTCATGTCGAACGATGCACCCAGCTGGCCGACGCTCTGGCTCTTGTAGCCGGGCGTCGCGAAGCCGTCGATCGAAGTCAGGTCGCCGGGCGTATTGTTGAAGTTCACGTACTGATAGACGCCGGTGGCCGCGAACGGGCCGTGGAAGTACAGGAACTGCGCGCTGTACTTCTTCGAGCGGCCGTCGCCGGCGGTGTTGCCGAAGCTGTACATCACGCTGCCCGACAGACCGTTGAAGTCAGGCGACGTGTACTGCACCGAGTTGTTCCAGCCCGAATCGCCGACCACGCCCTGGTCCGTCCGATACGTCGGGAACGTGCCTGCGCCGAGGAACACGTGATAGACCATCGGCGAGAAGACGTACGAATCGACGAACGGGTTGAACAGAATCGTCGAGACGAAGAGTTGCGTCGTCAGGCGGCCAGCGGTGAACGTGCCGATCGGACCTTGAATGCCGACGTACGAGTTGCGCGCGAAGAAGGTGTCGCCCTGGAAGCGCCCGTACTGGCCGTTCTGAGCGCGGAAGAAGCTTTCCAACGTGAAGATGGCCTTGTAGCCGCCGCCGAGATCTTCAGAACCCTTCATGCCCCAGTACGACGTCGACATGCCGCCGCCGCTGACGTTCCACGCGCGATCGCCGCCCGGAAACTTTTGAGCGCCGACCCATTCGTCGACCTGCCCGTACAGCGAAACGCTCGATTGCGCGTGCGCCGCCCCCGCGGCGAATAGACCGAGCATCGCTGCGGCGACTGCGGTGGCCTTGACCGTTGCTTTCACCGTAGTCTTCGGCGCACGGTTGACGGTTGACTTCATGAACTCTCCTGTCTTTTGTCGAAAATTGAAAGCTTGGCGGGCGAGGAGCGTTGCACTCGCCTCGTCTGACCGGCTGACGGTTTTGTGGGCGAGAGTGGCATCGCGTGTGGAGCGGCACCATCTTTACGGACCATTTTTCCGGTCAAAAATATTTCTGGTTATTGCGGGTATAGCGGTTCGGATAATGCCGACCGCCTGGGCATGCGGCGGAGCGCGTCGTATCGCACGCGCGCGCTGATTTTTCTTAAAACCCGACGCTTTGCAGAGCGAGCACCGGCGCGCCTGTCGGAGCGTCGAAAGCCATTCGAAATATCGGGAATACGACATTTCCCCGCGCACGGCGCATTGTCCGTGCACGGAAAAAAGATCGAAATGTCTTGGAGAAAATCGCTGCCTGAGTGTGGCGTGATTACGTCATCTTGGTCGCGAAACTAGACGCGCCAATAGTTTTGCGTTCATTGCCGAACGACAGCTATTGGCGACGGGACCGAAGACTCAATTGCGATAGTTCGCGTTGGCCGGCGTGCGGCCGTCATCCGCCGGACGCCCGGGCGGGCGTGGCAGGCTGCGCTCTTCGTTGTAGCGCGTGATGTCGGCGCGAATGGAGCCTGTGCCGCGCATGGGCACTGCCTGGTCCGCGCGCGGGCCGGGCCGCACTTCGGCGCTCACGGGCGTGAGACCGTCCTTGGCGGAGACCGGCGTGTAGTGCAATGACTGACGGCTTGCGGCGGAATCGCTGAATACCGCCGACGACAGCCACTCGACACGCGGCCCCGCGAGCGCGAGCGAACCCGCCACCGCCAGCGCGCCGAGCGCAGCGGATGCGAAAAGCCGGGTAGTCTTGCGAAAGCCAGTGAGCGTCATGTCGAAACTGCCTGCTCCGACCGATATTCCCGTCCGTGCGTCGAAAGCGGTGCTTCCGATTCAGGCGGACAACCGGCCGTAGTCGGAACATCCGGGTTGCTGCATCGAGGCAATGCAAAAACCCGCCAACCGGTGTACCCAACAATTTATTTCGCACCGTGGCGGCAGTCGAGCCAAAAAGTGTTAGGCCTGCTCGATGGTTGTAACACCATGTTACGTCAGAGTTTTTTCGTGTTGGCCGACTGTTTCGGATCGCCAATCATGTGACGAAATTTTTGCTGGACAGACGGTTGCGAAAGCCGTGAAATCGATGCGTGCGAGGCCCGGATGTTGCTGGCTTTGAACCCCGGTCCGCACAGAGGTTTTGTTGCTTTCATGCGCATGGGGAATCAATCGATCTGGTAAATGAATTTGCCAATTTAATCGGGCACGAGCGAAAATCATGGTTTTTACTGACTTGACGACGAATACGCCGGGCAGCGCGTCCGGGGTGTCCCGGCACGAGAACCTTTGATGGCACGGCCCAAACTCCTTCCCGACAACTTCACGCTGGCGCTCATTGGCACGGTCATCGTCGCCAGCTTCCTGCCCTGCCGCGGCAGCGCGGCGGTGGCGTTCAACTGGATTACCGATATCGCCATCGGTTTGTTGTTCTTCCTGCACGGTGCGAAGCTTTCCCGCGAGGCGATCATCGCCGGCGCGACGCACTGGCGGCTGCATCTCGTCGTGCTGCTAAGCACGTTCGCACTCTTCCCGCTGCTTGGCCTCGTGCTCAAGCCGGTGCTCATGCCGCTCGTCACGCCCGCGCTCTACACGGGCATCCTTTTTCTTTGCACGCTGCCGTCCACGGTGCAATCGTCGATTGCCTTCACGTCGATGGCGAAGGGCAACGTGCCGGCTGCCGTGTGCAGCGCGTCCGCGTCGAGCCTGCTCGGCATTTTCATCACGCCTGCGCTGGTCGGGCTCGTCGTGAGTAATCACGGCGCGACGACCGGCTCGCCGTGGCACACCGTCGGCAACATCACGCTGCAACTGCTCGTGCCGTTCATCGCCGGGCAATTGTTGCGGCCAGCCATCGGCAAATGGATCGACAAGCACCGCGCGATGCTCAAGTTCGTCGACCAGGGCTCTATCCTGCTCGTCGTGTACGTGGCGTTCAGCGAGGCCGTGAACGAAGGCATCTGGCATTCGATCTCGCTTTCGACGCTCGCGGGCCTGCTTGTCGTCAATATCCTGCTGCTGGCGGCGGCGCTTTTCATCACGGCCTTCACCGCGAAGCGTCTCGGCTTTTCCCGCGCTGACCAGATCACGATCATCTTCTGCGGCTCGAAGAAGAGCCTCGCCTCCGGCATTCCGATGGCGAAGGTGATCTTCGCGTCGCACGCGGTGGGCGCGGTGGTGCTGCCGCTCATGCTCTTCCATCAGATCCAGCTCATGGTGTGCGCAGTGCTCGCGCAGCGCTGGGGTGCGCGCAAGACGGCGCCCGAACCGGTGCGCAAGGACAAGAACGTCGCTGCGCCTGCGCGCCGCTGATTCGAGCCCGACCGCAGGCGGCGTCGTCTGCCTTGCCATCGTTACCCTCCTCTCCGAAGGCCGCCCTGCGCGGCCTTTGCGTCATTTGAGCCCGTCCGCACGTTGATGTCGATTCGGCCGGACGGCATAGGCCGAAACGCCTGACTTCCCGCATCGATTTTCAAACCTTCGTTGCCCGGCGTCCGATGCTTTGGCCTACACCTTTCGGCCGAATGGCGTCCGGGCATGTGCCTTGCCACACTCTTGTTCAACAACGTGCAGAAACGGGCATAGGACAAGCATGCGCACACCACGCGTCACTCATCAAAGGCGGAAGGAAAGATGAATCACGTCGAACAACTCACGACGGCATCCGCCTTGCGCGCCTTCCTCGACGAAATGCCGTTCCAGCGCGGCAGCGCGAAAGACGCCGGTCACGCGCTGCATGCGCTGATTAGCGAGGGCCTGGATCGACTGCCCTTGCCCGGTCACGGGAACACGTCCGAACGCTGGCGCTCGCTCGGCGCAGTCGCCGCGTTCGACCTGTCGCTGGTCAAGCTGTACGAAGGTCACACCGACGCGCTCGCGATCCTAGCCGAGCTCGGTGCCGAGCAACCGGATCACGGCAGCGCGTGGGCCGTGTGGGCGGCCGAGCCACCGAACGCGCGGCTATCGGCGCTGGGCGACGTCGATTCGCAGACCGTGCTCTTGCAGGGCGCGAAATCATGGTGTTCCGGCGCGGCATCGGTCACGCATGCGCTCGTGACCGCATGGAACGAGCGCGACGAACCGGTGCTTGCCGCCGTCGATCTGAGACACGAACGCGTGCGGATCACAGACTCTGGCTGGCAAGCGGTCGGCATGCAGGCGAGCGCGAGCGTCGATGTGTCCTTCGAACGCGTGCCCGCGCTTCGTATCGGCTCTCCGCGAGCGTACGTCGAGCGCCCGGGCTTCTGGCACGGCGGCGCGGGTATCGCCGCGTGCTGGTTTGGCGCCGCGGCCGGCATCGCCGCATTCGTCGCGCGCGACGCGAGGCATCGCGCCGGTCCGCACAAGCTCGCGCACCTTGGCGTCATCGATACGACCTTGTGCGCCACGGCCGCGTTGCTGCGCGAGACGGCCGAGTACATTGACCGCTCGCCGCACGCCGACGCGATGGCCGCCGCAATGCGCGCACGCCTCGCGGCGGAAACTGCGGCGTCGCTCGTCGTGACACGCGCAGGCCGTGCGCTGGGCGCAGCTCCGCTATGCCGCGACGCGCACTTCGCGCAACTCATGGCCGATCTGCCGGTTTTCATTCGACAAAGCCACGCCGAGCGCGACGAAGCATCGCTCGCCGAGCGCGTCATAGAGGAGGGACTAACTTCATGGCAAGTGTGACCACGCAAGCGCCGACAGACGAACAGGCCGCCGACCGCACGATATCCGGCGAAGGCACGCCCGAGGCCGCGTGGCAAGGATGGGCGCGTCTCAACGCGCTGCCCGAGGTCGATCCCGCCGAACTGGTGCCGCTCGGCGCACGGGCTGTCGTAGTTGCGCCACACCCCGACGACGAAGTACTCGGCACCGGCGGGCTGCTCGCCCGTCTCTCGGAAATCAGCCGCCGCATACTCATCGTTGCTGCTACCGACGGCACGGCGAGTCACCCGGATTCGACCGAATGGCCGCCGGAACGCCTTGCGCGCGTGCGTCCGCAGGAAACGAGAACGGCGCTTCAACGGCTGCATCTGCGGCAGGTTGAGGTGGTCAGGCTCGGGCTTCCGGACGGCGCGCCGGGCCGTATCGAAGAAATTTTGTCAGGATCACTATCCGAATTTCTTCAACCCGGCGATATCGTTTTCACGACTTGGCGCTATGATGGTCACCCCGACCACGAAGCGGCCGGGCGCGCCGTTCATTCCGCGGCACAAGCGCTCGATCTGCCCTGCGTGGAAGTGCCGCTCTGGACCTGGCACTGGGCGTCGCCGGACGATACGCGCGTGCCATGGAGCCGTGCTCGCCGCATCGTCCTCGACACCGCAACGCATGCCCGGAAGCTTCGGGCCGTGCAGGCTTTTCGGAGCCAACTCGATCCCGATACCACGACCGGTCAGGCGCCAGTGCTACCCGAGCATGTGCTGGCCCGGCTGACTCGGCCATTCGAAGTCGTACTCATATGAACAACAACACCAGCGACAATACTAAGCAGTACTTCGATAACCTGTATCGACACGACGACGATCCCTGGAAAATCAGAAATCGATGGTATGAACGGCGCAAGCGCGCGCTCATGCTCGCGTCACTTCCCCATGAGCGGTATGCGCGCGCATTCGAGCCCGGCTGCGGAAATGGCGAGCTGACCGCCCTGCTGGCGCAGCGCTGCGACGAACTGGTCGCCACGGATATCGCCGAGGACGCCGTCGCGCTCACGCGGCAACGCGTCGCGGAGTGTCCCAACGTAACCGTTCAGCAGATGCTCTTGCCCGATGTCTGGCCAAGCGGCAAGTTCGATCTCGTCGTGATCAGCGAGATCGGCTATTACCTTGACGAACCGCAGCTTTGGCATATCGTCGAGCACATACATCAGACGCTGTCGCGGGATGGCGCTGTCGTCGCGTGTCACTGGCGTCGGCCGATCGAAGGCTGGGAGCAGCACGGCGACGACGTGCACGCAAAGTTGCGCGGCCGCATGAGTCTGCCGCTGCTCTGCCACTACTGGGACGACGATCTGGTCCTCGACGTGTGGACGCCCGACAAGCGCTCGATCCACGATCGGGAAGCATCGGTATAGCGTTTTCTGATTTTTACTAAACAAACAAATTGCAAGGAATCTCATATACAACAAGGCTCTACTGGTTTTCTCCAATCCGATCTACGCGTTTGGTCCGGCTTTTTTACTATACAATCGCCCAAAGCATGCGAACCGGTCAGGCGCAATAAACATCGCGTGGGCCGAAAGAACAGCCGAAAACAGGCGGAGACAGAGAACACCACGATGGCCACAACCATTCGCGATGTCGCGCGTGCGGCAAGCGTCTCGATCGGGACGGTGTCGCGCGCGCTCAAGAATCAACCGGGCTTGTCCGAAGCGACGCGCGTGCGCGTCGTCGAAGTCGCGCAGCAGCTCGGCTATGACTCGGGACAGTTGCGCACGCGCATTCGTCGCGTGACCTTTCTGCTGCATCGGCAGCACAACAATTTCGCCGTCAGCCCTTTTTTCTCGCACGTGCTGAACGGCTTCGAAGAAGCGTGTCGCGAGCGGCGGCTCGTGCCGTCGGTGCTCACGGCTGGCCCGACGCAGGATCTCGCGCAGCAGATGCGCCTGCACGCGCCCGACGCCATCGCGGTGGCGGGCTTCGTCGAGCCGGAACTGCTCGCGCATCTGCATTCGCTCGCGCGGCCTACCGTGCTCATCGATTTGCGCGCGCCGGGCTTTCGCTCGGTCAATATCGACAACGTGAAAGGTGCGTCGCTCGCCATGCAGCATCTTTTCGCGCAAGGACGGCGGCGTATCGCGTTCATCGGCGGATCGCTCGCGCATTACAGCATCGCGCAGCGCGCGCTCGGCTATCGCAAGGCGTATTTCGATGCCGGGCAGCTTTTCGATCCGACACTCGAAATCGTCACTCAGCCGGGCCTGCCCGCCGATCTCGCCGCCGCCGACGCGATGGAGCGCCTGATCGCCGACGCCCGCGCGCAATCCAGTCCCCTGCCCGACGCGGTTTTCGCCTATAACGATGCAGCGGCCCTCGCCGCGATGCGTGTCTGTCTTGCGCACGGGCTGCGCGTGCCGGATGACGTCGCGTTCGTCGGTTTCGACGACATTCCGGCCGCCGCGCAAAGCACGCCGCCGCTCTCGACCGTGACCGTCGACAAGGAAGCGCTCGGGCGCCGCGGCGTCGAGTTGCTGTTGGAAGATCAATCGAGCCCGCCGAGCCAGGCCGACACGCTCGTCGCCGTCAATTTCGTTCCTCGCGCGAGCTCGGGCACGAAACAGGACATCAGCACGCCATGAACATGACCGCCTCACCTGCCGTCGCGCAAGCAGTGCCAGCAGAACGCGCGATCGACTTCCGCAGCCGCGACTTCCTGCTCTCGCACGTGCGCGACACGCTCGCGTTCTACGCGCCCAACGCACGCGACCCGTCCGGCGGCTTCTTTCATTTCTTCAAGGACGACGGCAGCGTCTACGATCGCACGACACGCCACCTCGTCAGCAGCACGCGCTTCGTCTTCAATTACGCGATGGCATACCGCCATTTCGGCGACGCGAGCTATCAAGACGACGCACGCCACGCTTTCAAATTCCTGCGCGATGCGCACTGGGACGCCGCCAACGAAGGCTACGACTGGGAAGTCGAGTGGCGCGACGGGCAGAAGCGCACGCTCGACGGCACGCGCCATTGCTACGGCACGGCGTTCGTGCTGCTCGCATGCGCGCACGCGGCGATGGCGGGCATCGACGAAGCAAAGCCGATGATCGACGAAACGTTCGCGCTCATGGAGCGGCGTTTCTGGGACGCCGACGCCGGCCTCTACGCCGACGAGGCCACGCCCGACTGGCAGCTTTCGGACTATCGCGGCCAGAACGCGAACATGCACGCGACCGAGGCGCTGCTCGCCGCGTACGAGGCGACCGGCCACGTCATCTATCTGGATCGCGCGGAAAAGATCGCGGGCAATATCACGCTGCGTCAGGCAAGGCTGTCGAACGGGCTCGTCTGGGAGCACTTTCACCGCGACTGGTCCGTGGACTGGCACTACAACGAATCGGACAGCTCGAACATCTTCCGTCCGTGGGGCTTCCAGCCGGGTCATCAGATCGAATGGGCGAAGCTTCTGCTGATTCTCGAGCGGCATCGCGCGCTGCCGTGGCTCGCGCCGCGCGCCGTGGAACTGTTCGATGCCGGCTTCAATCGCGCGTGGGACAGCCGTCACGGCGGCCTCTATTACGGCTTCGGCCCGGACGACACCATCTGCGACCACGACAAATATTTCTGGGTGCAGGCGGAAAGTTTCGCGGCGGCGGCGCTGCTCGGCGCGCGCACGGGCCGCGAGCGTTTCTGGGACTGCTACGACGAACTGTGGCGCTATAGCTGGGCGCATTTCGTCGATCACGAATACGGCGCGTGGTATCGCATTCTCACGTGCGACAACCGCAAGTACGGCGACGAGAAAAGTCCCGCCGGCAAGACCGACTATCACACGATGGGCGCGTGCTACGAAGTGCTGAACGCGCT
This sequence comes from Caballeronia sp. S22, assembly GCF_964261745.1. Lineage (NCBI taxonomy): Bacteria > Pseudomonadati > Pseudomonadota > Betaproteobacteria > Burkholderiales > Burkholderiaceae > Caballeronia > Caballeronia sp. S22. Next base: position 3,203,305 of record NZ_OZ180035.1, read on the forward strand.
CGGCCCGAACTCGACTCAACGGTGACCCGAATGGCTAGCGAGCAAACCACCTTCCCGCAATTCGTCTCGGCAGGCGACATCCTCACCGACATGATCCGCACCGACGTGTCGAGCTGGCTTTCGCGTCCGGGTGGCGCGGGCTGGAACGTCGCGCGCGCGGTCGCACGGCTCGGGCTGCCGACGGCCTGCGCCGGCTCGCTCGGCACGGACAATTTCTCCGACGACCTGTGGGAAGCGAGCGCCTCGGCGGGGCTCGACATGCGCTTCATGCAGCGCGTCGAACGTCCGCCGCTGCTCGCGATCGTCCACAAGACGCAGCCGCCGACGTACTACTTCATGGGCGAGAACGGCGCGGATCTGGCGTTCGATCCGTCGCGGCTGCCGCAAGGATGGATGGAGCGCGTGAAGTGGGCGCATTTCGGCTGCATCAGCCTCGTGCGCCAGCCGCTCGGCGCGACGCTCGCCGCGCTTGCCCGCCAACTGCGCGAGCACGGCGTGAAGATCAGCTTCGATCCCAACTATCGCAATCTGATGGAGCACGGCTACGAGCCGATCCTGCGCAACATGGCGAGCCTCGCCGATCTCATCAAGGTATCGGACGAGGATCTGCACATGCTCTTCAAGGGCATGCCCGAAGCGGACGCGCTCTCGAAAATCCGTTCGATGAATCCGCAAGCCACGGTGCTCGTCACGCGCGGGTCGGGCCAGGCGACGCTCTACGCCGGCGACCAGCAATACAGCGCGCGCCCGCCGAGCGTCGAAGTGGCGGACACGGTCGGCGCCGGCGATGCGTCCATCGGCGGATTGCTCTATAGCCTGATGGCGCGCCACGGCGACTGGCCCGATCACCTGAAGTTCGCGCTCGCGGCAGGCGCGGCGGCGTGCCGTCATTCGGGCGCGCATTCGCCTTCGCTGGAAGAGGTCGAAGATCTGTTGACGTGATCTGAAAAGCGCGTCGCACGCGTTACATATCAGCGTGCTAGCATGGGTTCGTCCTTGCCTGGAGGCGAATCCACATGGAAGACACCACCTACACGAAAGGCATGTATACCGCGACGATCGGTGTACGCACCGTCGACGGCGGCAAGTTCCAGGGCCTCGTCTCGCTCGCCCGCGACGACGGCGAGGATACCGATGCGACGCTCTACGAAGTGGAAGCCGAATCGGGCAACGAAGAAGAAGCGCTCAACGAAGCGCGCGCGCTAGCGCACCGCATACTCGGGGAAATCGAACTGTAGCCAGGCGGCCTTGGCGGCGCGTGGCGCTGGAGCTTCGCGGCGCCTCCCGGCTGCATCGGAGGACATATGCCGGAACAGATCTTCCTATACGGCGTCTACGCCATCCACGTGAGGGCGGTCGAGCTGCAAGGCTCGCGCTGGGACGCGGAATACGAGATCCGTCATCACGACAAGGCCGTTCAGCCGTGGACGACCGTCGGCGGCGATGACGGTCTCGCCGACAAAGCCGAAGCCGTCGAGCTAGCGCATCAGCGCGCCGTCTCCGATATCGAAGCCGGCGCGGGCATTCCGAAACCACGCGCGTTTCCCTAATTTTCGTTCGACGGATGCACGAGACCCACGTGCGTATTCAACGCGAGCCGATCGGCCTCGCGATGATCGATCGCTGACGCGCGTTCGTAGCCTTCACGCGCGAGCGAGCGCTCGACGTAATCGAAGAGCACACCCTCCGGTTCGAGCAGTTTCGCGATGAACGCGATCCGCAGCGTGCTCGCCGCGAGAATATCGGCGGCGGTGAACTGTTCGCCGAGCAGCCACGGCCCTTCTTCCAGCGCGTTCTCGATAGCTTGCTCGACGCGCGTCAGATCGCCCCAGCCGAAACTCACCGTGTTGCCCGGCGCGCCGGTCATGCGCTCGGCCATCGCGGGTTCGAGACACGAGCCGGTGAAAAACATCCACTGAAGAAAGCGGCCGCGCGAAGGGTCGTGCAACGGCACGCCGAGCGCGGTTTCCGGATAGCGATCCGCGAGATAGAGAAGCACCGCGCCCGATTCGGCCACGCGCACGCTGCCGTCTTCCAGCGCGGGGAGCTTCGACATCGGATTGACGCGGCAGAAATTCGGATCGTTCTGCGCCCCCGCCCGAATGTTCACGAACTCGAGCTGATACGGCACACGCATTTCTTCGAGCATCCACAGCGCGCGGAAGGCGCGCGTCTTCGGCCAGTAGAAGAGCTTCATCGGCGTCGTTTTCGTTGTCTTTCGATGCGTTCAGGTTAGCCCCAAAACCCCGCGAATCGCGCGGCGCACGGCATCGGGTTTACGCGTAAGCAAAACGGATCGAGAAAAATTCCTCCCGCTAATCTCGAAAATGAGGCCATTGCTTCTCGATGTGCGCGGAATCGCGACGAGTGCGCAAAAACATTCTGCATTTGTCGGCAAAGAATGTCGCATTGCCCCGCATCTCAAAAAAAGACTCTGGAGATTTCATGAACGCGCGCGTCCCCGCCGATGCATTTTTTCCTCCCGCGCTGTCGGACTATCAGCTCAGCGACAACCTGAGCGCCACCAAAGGCCGAATCTTCCTCACCGGCACGCAGGCGCTGGTGCGCCTCGTCCTGATGCAGCGCGAACGCGATCGCGCCGCCAATCTGAACACCGCCGGTTTCGTGAGCGGTTATCGCGGCTCGCCGCTCGGCATGGTCGATCAGCAGTTGTGGAAGGCGAAGAAACTGCTCGCTTCGCACGATGTGCGCTTTCTGCCCGCGATCAACGAGGAACTCGGCGGCACCGCCGTGCTCGGCACGCAGCGCGTGGAATCGGATGAGGAACGCACCGTCGATGGCGTGTTCGCGATGTGGTACGGCAAGGGCCCGGGCGTCGATCGTGCGGGCGATGCGCTCAAGCACGGCAACGCGTACGGCTCGTCGCCGCACGGTGGCGTGCTGGTGGTAGCGGGCGACGACCACGGCTGCGTGTCGTCGTCGATGCCGCATCAGAGCGACCAGACGATGATCTCGTGGCACATGCCGGTGGTGAATCCGTCGAACGTCGCGGACATGCTGGAGTTCGGTCTCTACGGCTGGGCGCTGTCGCGTTTCTCGGGCGCGTGGATCGGCTTCAAGGCGATTTCGGAGACGGTCGAATCCGGCTCGACCGTCGATCTCGACGCGATCCGCACCGACTGGCAAGCGCCCGCCGATTTCACGCCGCCGCCGGGCGGCCTGCACAACCGCTGGCCCGACCTGCCGAGCCTGACGATCGAAGCGCGCCTCGCCGCGAAGATCGACGCCGTGCGTCACTTCGCCCGCGCGAACAGCATCGACAAGTGGATCGCGCCGAGCCCGCGCGCGAACGTCGGCATCGTGACGTGCGGCAAGGCGCATCTCGATCTGATGGAAGCGCTGCGCCGTCTCGAACTCACCATCGACGATCTCGACGCCGCCGGCGTGCGCATCTACAAGGTCGGGCTGTCGTATCCGCTCGAAACGACGCGGCTGGAAACGTTCGTCGAAGGTTTGAGCGAAGTGCTCGTGATCGAAGAGAAAGGACCGGTCATCGAGCAGCAGATCAAGGATCACCTGTACAACCGCGTCGAAGGCGCGCGACCGATCGTGATCGGCAAGAACGCGCGCGACGGCGCGCAGCTTCTTTCCGCGCTCGGCGAATTGCGTCCGTCGCGCGTGCTGCCGGTTTTCGCCGAATGGCTCGCGCGTCACAAGCCCGCGCTGGATCGCCGCGACAAGGTCGTCGATCTCGTCGCGCCGAACATCCTCTCGAATGTCGCCGATTCTGTTAAGCGCACGCCCTACTTCTGCTCGGGCTGCCCGCACAACACATCGACGAAAGTGCCGGAAGGGTCGGTCGCGCAGGCGGGCATCGGCTGTCACTTCATGGCCTCGTGGATGGAACGCGACACCACCGGCCTGATCCAGATGGGCGGCGAAGGCGTCGACTGGGCGTCGCATTCGATGTTCACGAAAACGCCGCACGTCTTCCAGAATCTCGGCGACGGCACCTACTTCCATTCGGGCATTCTCGCGATTCGTCAGGCCGTGGCCGCGAAGGCGAACATCACGTACAAGATTCTCTATAACGACGCCGTCGCGATGACGGGCGGCCAGCCTGTCGACGGCAGCATTTCGGTGCCGCAGATTGCGCGGCAGGTGGAAGCGGAAGGCATCGCGCTGTTGGTCGTCGTGAGCGACGAGCCCGAGAAATATCAAGGCCACGAAGATCAGTTTCCGCGCGGCACGACGTTTCATCACCGCGGCGAACTGGACGACGTGCAACGCCGCCTGCGCGACACGCCGGGCGTCACTGTGCTCATCTACGATCAGACCTGCGCAGCCGAAAAGCGCCGTCGCCGGAAAAAAGGCGAGTTTCCCGATCCGGACAAGCGCCTCTTCATCAACGAAGCCGTGTGCGAAGGCTGCGGCGATTGCGGCGTGCAGTCGAATTGCCTTTCCGTCGAGCCGGTCGAAACGGAGTTGGGCCGCAAGCGGCGCATCGATCAGTCGTCGTGCAACAAGGACTATTCGTGCGTGAACGGCTTCTGCCCGAGCTTCGTCACGGTCGAAGGCGCGAAGCTGAAAAAGGCCGAAGGCCATGCGTTCGACCCCGCCGAACTCGCGCGCCGCGTCGATGCGCTGCCGCAACCGGCCGGCCTTCTCGACCAGGCGCCGTACGACATTCTCGTGACGGGCGTCGGCGGCACGGGCGTCGTGACGGTCGGCGCGCTCATCAGCATGGCGGCGCATCTGGAAGGCAAGAGCGCGTCGGTGCTCGATTTCATGGGCTTCGCGCAGAAAGGCGGCTCGGTGCTGTCGTTCGTGCGCTTCGCCGCGACGGACGCGCTGCTCAATCAGGTGCGCATCGACACGCAACAGGCGGACTTGCTGCTCGCGTGCGACATGGTCGTCGGCGCGAGTCCGGAAGCGTTGCAGACGGTGCGGCACGATCGCACGAAGATCGTCGTGAACACGCACGCGATCCCGAACGCGAGCTTCGTGCAGAACCCCGAAGCGAATCTGCACGCGGATGCGCTCCTCGACAAGATGCGTCACGCCGCCGGCCCCGGCGCGCACGACGCGATGCGCAGTTGCGATGCGCAAGCGCTCGCGCAGCGTTTTCTCGGCGATACGATCGGCGCGAACATCCTGATGCTCGGCTTCGCGTGGCAGCTCGGACTCGTGCCGCTGTCGCTCGCGGCGCTGATGCGCGCGATCGAGCTTAACAATGTCGCGGTCGCGGCGAACAGGCTGGCGTTCTCGATCGGCCGTCTCGCGGCGGCGGACATGGCCGCGCTCGAAGCGCTGACCGCGCAGGTGCTGGCGAAGCGCGTCGTGATGGACCGGATGTCGTTGCCCGAGCTGATCCGCGATCGCGAGGAACGTCTGCTGGCTTATGGCGGTTCGAAGTATGTCGCGCGTTATCGCAAGCTGGTGAACAAGGCGGCGGGCAACGAAGCCGTCGCGCGCGCCATCGCGATCTCGTTCTACAAGCTGCTCGCGGTGAAGGACGAATACGAAGTCGCGCGCCTCTATGCGGACCCGGCGTTCCGCGCCGCGCTCGGCGCGCAGTTCGACGGCACGGCGGGCGAAAGTTATACCGTGAAGTTCAACCTCGCGCCGCCGGCGCTATCGCATGGCGCGCCGAAGAAGAAGGTGTTCGGCCAGTGGATGTGGCCGGTGCTCGGCGGACTCGCGAAAATTCGCGCGTTGCGCGGCACGGCGCTCGATGTCTTCGGCAAGACGCTCGAACGCCGCATGGAACGTCAGCTCGCCGATGACTTCGAGATCACGATGACGCGCGCCCTCGGCAAGCTCGACGCAGCCAGCGCGGGCGACATCAAAGCCCTCGCCGCCCTTTTCGAGCGCGTGCGCGGCTATGGTCACGTGAAGCTCGCGAACGTCGCGATGGTCAAGCGCAGCGAACGCGACATCGCGGCGCGTATCGGCATCGAAGCGGCGACAGGCGATGCCGTGCGCGTCTCCATCGACACGATGAAGGGGGCGTCGTCGCTCAAGGGCATTCCGGTCGTCGTGGCGAAGTAATTATTCGATGTCGTCGTCGGGCAACCAGTCGACGTCGCCGCACAACACGCAGCGCTTGCCTTGCGAGCGCGTCTCCACCGAGAGCGTGATGCACGGCATCGCCTCGTTGATCGACAGATACGGCTTCGTCACATGCACGCGCTCGGGATCGCCGAGCGCCGCCCGGAAGTACGGGCGGCGCAGCCAGTTCGCGCCCTGCGCGTCGATGAGCGGCAGAAAGCGCGCCTCGTGCGCGGCGCGATCCGCGCGCAGCACGACGTTGCGGCCCGCCTGCTTGCCGTTCTGATCGAGCAGGAAGCAGCGCGCGGCGTTGTCGAGCGCGAGGAAGTTCCAACACACTTCTTCGAGCGGCTCGCCCGCCGCGAGCCGCTCGGCGGCGCGCTCGAACGCGCGGATATACGGCTGGAGGCGCGTCGCGACACGCCGCTGGCGCGCTTCGGTCTGCAAGCGGTAACGCTCGGTCAGCTCACCGATCACGGTCTGCGCGTGCGCGCTGTCCGCGAGCCCCGGATGCGGCCGCGCGAAGAAAAATCCCTGCACGAAGTCCGCGCCGCTCGCGAGCGCGAGTTGCGCTTCGTGCTCGGTCTCGACGCCCTCGATCAACACGAGCTTGCCCGCCTCGTGCAGCAGCGACACGATGCCCGACAACACCGCCTCCATGTTCCGCCGCTGCTTGAGCGAGCGCGCCGATAGCGGCGCATGCACGTTGTGGCCGGCGTGCGAGAGCATCACGCGATCAAGTTTGACGATGTCCGGATCGAGCTGCCAGATACGCTCGATGTTCGTGTGCCCGGCGCCGAAATCGTCGAGCGCGATGAGAAAGCCGTGATCGCGGAACTGCTGCACCGCGAGCGCGAGCCGCTCGACATCTTCCGCGCTCTGTTCGAGCACTTCGAGCACGACGCGACGCGGCTCGATATTGAGGCGCTTGAGATTCGCGAGCAGCGCCGCCGCGTGATACGGCTCGATCAGCGCGCCGGGATGCACGTTGAGAAAGAGCCATTCGGTCTGCGCGCCGAGCATCTTGAAGTTCTCGAGATGCAGCGCCTGTGCGAGCCGGTCGATCAGCAATGCTTCGCCGACGCGCGATGCCTGCCCGAACACATCGAGCGGCGACACCGGCCGGTCGAGCGCATCGTGCGCGCGCAACAGGCCCTCGTAGCCGACCGCGCGCATGTGCGACAGACTGAACACCGGCTGGAAGACGCTCGATAGCGTCAACTCGCCATGCTCGACCGAATAGCGGTCGAAGCCCGATGTCACGCCGAGCTCGAAGCTCCGCGCGGAAACCGTCGCTTTTTCGGGGTTTGCGATCACCATGCCGATCCTCTCGCCTCCATATCCCGGCGATGCGCGGTCGACCTGCGCCTGCCTTGCGTCATCCGTGCCACCGGGCCCGCGCCGGGCCCGTCCCATACCGTTGTCATAAGAACAGCCCTCGATGTCTCGTCGGGAGTCTCAGAGTCCCGTGGCTTTCGTTAAAGCAAGCTCCATGCGCAGTGCGCGGGTCGATTCGTCGATGGTTTGCCCGCTCCATGCACCGCCAACAGGCGATTTCCTGTGCACGCGCACCGTCGCGGTGCGAAAACCGAAGGCCACTGTCGCTGCCCATATCGCCTGCAGAGGCTAAACTTTCGGCTCATCGAATCAATGCTAGACGCCGCGTGCGCCGGCCGCTCGCGCGCGTCGTGCAGTAGCGCACACATGGAAATCGTCTTTACCGTCCTCATTCTTCTGCTGGTCGTGGCGCTGTCGGGATTCGGCCTGAGCCTGCTTCCGATCAAGCTGCCGCTGCCGCTCATCCAGATCGCGCTCGGCGCGTGCCTCGCGTGGCCGGGCTTCGCGCTGCACGTCACGTTCGATCCCGAGCTTTTCATGCTGCTCTTCATTCCGCCGCTGCTGTTCGCGGACGGCTGGCGCATTCCGAAGCGCGAGCTCTACATGCAGCGGCGCGCGATCCTGATGCTCGCGCTCGGCCTCGTGTTCATCACCGTCGGCCTGCTCGGCTACTTCCTGCACGCGATGATTCCGACGATGCCGCTGCCCATCGCGTTCGCGCTCGCCGCCGTGCTCTCGCCGACCGATGCCGTCGCGCTGACCGGCATCGCCGGACGCAACCGGATTCCGGCGAACCTGATGCATATTCTCGAAGGCGAGGCGCTGATGAACGACGCGTCGGGCCTCGTCGCGCTGAAGTTCGCAATCGCGGCCGCGCTGACGGGCGTGTTCTCGCTGCGCGACGCGACGATCAGTTTTTTCATCATCGCGGCGGGCGGGATCGCGATCGGCGCGGCGATCAGTTGGGCGCTGACCGAAATTCCGTCGCGTCTCCTGAAGTTTTCCGAGGACGACGACCCGGCCGCCGGCGTGATTCTCACGCTCCTGATCCCGTTCGCGGCGTATGTCATGGCCGAGCATGTGGGCTGCTCGGGCATTCTGGCGGCGGTGTCGGCCGGCATGATGATGAACATCCAGAGCCTGCGCGAAGGCATTCCGAGCGCGGTGCGCGTGCGCATGACGAGCACCTGGACGATGATCGAGTTTGTCTTCAACGGCATGGTGTTCATCCTGCTCGGGCTGCAGTTTCCGCACATCCTCGGGCAGGCGCTGATCGAGGCGCATCACGACAGCGACGCGCAAGTGGGCCTCCTGATCGGCTATGTGCTCGCGACGCTGGTCGCGCTTTATTCGCTGCGATTCGTCTGGGTGTATTCGCTGCGCTGGGTCGCGGCGCGCAAGACCGCGAAACGCGGCATCGACAGCGCCGCGCCCGGTTTTCGCACGCTCGCGCTGACGACGATTGGCGGCGTGCGCGGCGCCGTGACGCTCGCGGGCGTGCTGTCGCTGCCCGTGACGCTCGAGGGGCGCGATCTGGCCATTTTCATCGCATCGGCGGTGATTCTGGTGTCGCTGCTCATCGCTGTCGTGGGCTTGCCGCTGATGCTGCGCGGCATCGAGCGTGAGAAGAATCCGCACGCGGCGGAGGAACGCATGGCGCGCCGCCGCGCGGCGCAGGCGGCGATCCGCGCGATCGACGATACGCACGACGAGCTCATCGAGCAGATGGATGAAGCCGGGTCCGCGCGCTGCGCCGATTCGACCGCGCGCGTGATGGGCATGTATCGCAGACGGCTGGAATCGCTCGGCGACGAAGAAGCGCCGCGCGTGGCGGCGAAGAAGAGCGAACTGGTGGAGACGCGGCTCAAGATGGCGGCGCTGAGGGCCGAGCGCGCGGAATTGTTGCGACTGCGTTCCCTGCAGGAGATCAACGACGAGACGCTGAACAAGCTGATGCGGGAAGTCGATCTGTCGGAGACGGCGATCGTGAATCGCAAGCGAGGGACGGGCGCGTGACGCGCGTGCAAATGCCGGACGCATCGGTTGACGATGCGTCCGGCTCTCAGGCACTGGCTACGTTCAATTGAACGTATGCGTCATGCCGACGACCGCGCCGAAATCCGGCGACGACAACGTAGGCGCCAGCGTCAGGCCGCCATTCACGCGCCAGCGGCCATCCTCCGAGGTACCGCCTACGCCCATCGCGAGGCCCATCTGGTTGTGGTAGTAACCCGTTGCCACCGCGGCAGAGATTTTTCCGGGCCGATCGTCGTAGTGCAGCCCCGAAATCGCGATGGCGGCAGCCGTGCCGCCGTATGACTTCTTCAGATTCTGCGACACCTGATTCTGCAGATTGCCGAGGCCCGCGTTCATCTGATTCAGGTTGACGGCATCGGTCCCGTTCACGGCCGGCGCAACATTGGTCACACGGCGTTCGCTGCCCGCCGCGCCGACGGAAACCGTGTTGGCCTCGCTGGCGACCGAGTTCGCGCCCAGTGCAACCGAGTTATCCGCGTTCGCCACCGCGCCGTTGCCGATCGCCGTGCTGGACTGGCCGGATGCAACCGCGCCGCTGCCGATCGCCGTGGCGTTGGCGCCGGTGGCGACCGGAACGGCATACGTGTCCGGATTGCCCGTCACCCATACCGCGCCGGCGGGACTGACGTTGATGATCGCCGCGCTGATCGCGCCGTTGAGTTGCTCGACGTTGACCGCGTCGGTCAGATCGATGCCGGCCGCGACGTTGTGCAGCGTGACTGCGCCGGCCATCGGTCCGACCAGCGTGACGTCGTTCGACACCGGCTGGCCGTTGGCGCCAAGACCGACGGTGGGCGAGGCCGCGCTCGAGAACTGCAGCGGCGCGTTGTTCTGCAACGCGGCGATGGAATTATCCACGCCGGCATACGATTGACCGTACACGCTGTAGTTGGGCGAGGCTACTGCGCCTGTGTTCGGATCGTAGCCGGAGCCTCCACCCAGCGATGCAACCACACTGCCGCCCAACGTATCGATCTTGGTGTCCAAGGCTTTCAGTTGCGACACGTTGACCGCGTCGGTCAGATCGACGCCGGCCGCGACATTGTGCAGCGTGACGGCGCCGGCCGTCGGTCCGACCAGCGTGACGTCGTTCGACACCGGCAAGCCATTGGCGCCAAGGCCGACGGTAGGCGACGCCGCCGTAGAGAATTGCAAGGGCGCGAGATTCTGCAACGCGGCGAACGCGTCGCCGACGTTCGACTGCGGCTGCCCGTAGACGTTGTAGGTCGGCCCGGTGAACGTGCCGTCCGCCGGGTTGAATTGCGCCCCGCCGCCCAACGCCTGCGCCACGCCGCTGCCGAACGAGTTCACTTTGCCGTCTTCGAGCTCCAATGCCAGATTGGTCGCGTTCAGTTGCGAGCCGTTCACTGCATCGGTGCTGTCGTAGGTGAGCCGGCCAGCGGCGACGTTGGTCAAGGTGCGTTCCGCGCCGACACTCCCGATGCTGACGGTGCTGGTCGGAGCCGCGCCCGCGAAGTCGAAGCGCAAGCGGTTGAGGGTCACCGCCGAGGTGCCCACGGCGGCGGCCGTCACGCTTCCGGAACCGAGCGCGACGTCGTTGGCGTTGAGCGCCTGCGAATTCGTCCCCAACGCTATCGAAGCCGGGCCGGATGCATTGGACTTTGCGCCGAACGCCAGCGCGTAATCACCTGAGGCGTTGGCGCCCGAACTGTTGTCCTGGTCTCCACCGAACGCCATCGCGCCTCGGCCGGTCGCCTGCGACGACGCGCCGATCGCCACCGAATAGTCGCCGTTCGCCGTTGTGACTTCGGAATAAGGATGGCCGCCGATCGCGATCGCGTTCTCGCCGCGGGCTGCCGCGCCATCGCCGATTGCTACTTGCGAGCCCGCGCCAGTGGCGTTGGCGCCGGCCCCGATCGCGACCGGCGACGCACCGGGGAGAGCAGTCGTGTCGGCGTGCGTGTCCACGCCCAATGCAACGCCGTTATCGGCGCCACCCATCAAGTTTGTGGCGCTCGCACCGCTTCCGATGACCACCGCTTGGGCGAAACCGTCGCCGGCAAAGACAAGACCTGTCACGGAGAGAAGCATCGCCAGGATGCGCGGAACGCCCGGCGTGCGCTGCCGTCTCGATGAAGCCTTGCCTCGCCCTGGTGCAGCATTCGGCAAATCAGCCGAATCAGACTTCTGGATACGTTTCAACCTGTTTATCATTATTCGCATTCCGAACTAATCACCACGGCTCTCTCAAGGAAACGGCATTCTGTGCCATGGATGATGCGGATGTTAGCGAGCAGCTTAAAGACGCAACAGCCGAAAATTCCGAAGATATCTGATTAATACTACGAAGCAAATATGCCTGCCTAAAAGCATCACGCGCGCCACGGGGCGCGCGTGAGTTCAGGCATCAGATGACGCCGCCGCCGCGCCGTCGCAACAGCGCATAAAAAATGATCGCGCCGAATGTAGCCGTCCCGATGCCGCCGAGCGCGAACCCGCCGAGCTTCAGCGTGAAATCCCCGGTGCCAAGCACGAGCGTGACGGCCGCGACAATCAGATTGCGGTTATCCGAGAAGTTCACCTTGTTGACAACCCAGATGCGCGCGCCGGTCACCGCGATCAGGCCGAACACGACGATCGAAACGCCGCCCAGAACCGGGCCCGGAATCGTCTGGATCACCGCGCCGAACTTCGGCGAGAACCCGAGCACGATCGCGAACAGCGCCGCGATCACGAACACGAGCGTCGAATAGATCTTCGTGACGGCCATCACGCCGATGTTCTCCGCGTACGTCGTCACGCCGGTGCCGCCGGCGAAACCGGAGACGATCGTCGCCAGCCCGTCGCCGACGAACGCGCGGCCGATGTACTTGTCGAGGCTCTTGCCCGTCATCGCGCCGACGGCCTTGATGTGCCCGAGATTCTCCGCCACGAGAATGATCGCGACCGGGGCGATCAGCGTCATCGCCGGGGCTTCGAACACGGGCGCGGTGAAGTGCGGCATGCCGAACCACGCGGCGTTCGCGACGATCGAAAAATCGATCGGCTTGCCCATGCCCATGCCGTTGGTCAGCACGGCATAGATGACGTACGCGATCGCCAGGCCGATCAGAATCAGGAGGCGCTGCGCCATGCCGCGCGCGAACACCGCGACGCCGCCCACGCACAGCACGGTGACGAGCGCCATCCACGATTCGAAGCTGCTGCCCATCACGGCTTTCACCGCGATCGGCGCGAGATTCAGTCCGATCACGCAGACGATCGCGCCGGTGACGACCGGTGGCATCAGCGCTTCGATCCACTTCGTGCCGACCGCCGCGACGATCAGGCCGATGACCGTGTAAGCCACGCCGCACGCGATGATCCCGCCCAGCGCGACCGGAATGTTCATGTTCGGGCCATGACCGCCATAGCCCGTCACGGCGATCACGAGGCCGATGAACGCGAAACTCGAACCGAGATAGCTCGGCACGCGGCCGCCGACCAGCACGAAAAACAGCAGCGTGCCGATGCCCGACATGAAGATGCACAGATTGGGATCGAAGCCCATCAGGAGCGGCGCGAGCACAGTCGAGCCGAACATCGCGACGACGTGCTGAATGCCCATCGCGATCATCTGCGGCCAGGCGAGGCGCTCGTCGGGCGCGACGATGCGCCCCTCCTGAGCATCCGTCTGGACCGGCCAGCGCGGGAAATAGGAATCGGACATCGGCGGGGCTCCTTCTCGGCGGTGAGGCGCCGTCCGTGCGGCGCGCTTGATCTGAAAAATCAGGCGCGAGTGTACGGAGCGGGCTCTCGGGTGGCAAGCGAGCCGATATTACGACCGTTTGGCCGTCGCATGCCCGCGACGTGTCACGCCCGCCCGCCGCGTCAGACGCCGCGTCCCAGTTCGAAAACCGCGACCGCGCTCTTCAGTTGCTCCGCCTGATCGGCCATCGCGCCCGCGGCGGCGGCCGCCTGCTCGACGAGCGCCGCATTCTGCTGCGTCACCTCGTCCATCTGCGCGACGGCCCGGTTCACCTGCTCGATGCCCGCGCTCTGCTCGTGCGACGCCGATGAAATCTGCGCCATGATGTCCGTCACGCGCTGGACCGCGTGCGTGACTTCGGCCATCGTCGCGCCGGCGCGCTCGGCCAGCGCCGCGCCACTGTCCACGCGCGCCGTCGATGCCTCGATCAGTTCCTTGATTTCCTTCGCCGACATCGCGCTGCGCTGCGCGAGCGAGCGCACTTCGCCCGCGACCACCGCGAAGCCGCGCCCTTCCTCGCCGGCGCGCGCCGCTTCCACAGCGGCATTCAGCGCGAGGATATTGGTCTGGAAGGCGATGCCCTCGATCACGGCGATGATGTCCGTCATACGCTTGGAGCCGGACGCCAGTTCGCGCATGTTATCCACGACTTCGCCCACGAGTTCGCTGCCGCGCGCCGACACGTCCGACGCGCCGCGCGCGAGGCCGCTCGCCTCGTCCGCATTGCTCGCGTTCTGTTTCACGGTCTGCGTGAGCTGCTCCATGCTCGACGCGGTTTCCTCCAGCGACGCCGCCTGCTCTTCGGTGCGCTGCGACAGATCGGTGTTGCCCTGTGCGATTTCGCGCGATGCGAACAGAATCGACTCGCTCGAATGGCGAATCCCGCCGACGATATCCGCGAGCTTCGTGCTCATGTTGCCGAGGCTCGCGAGCATGCTGCGCTCGTCGCCGGGGCGCGTGTCGACGCGCGTCGACAGGTCGCCGCGCGCGATGCGGTCGGCGATGTCCGCCGCGTACGCCGGCTCGCCGCCGAGCTGCGCGGAAAGACGCCGTCCGATCAAAACCGCGAGCAGCGCGCCCGCGACCATCGCGCCGAACACGAGCGCGAGCATGACGATGCGCATCGTTTCGTATTCCGATGCCGCGTCGCGGCGCGCGTCGGTTGCACGCTTTCTCTTGAAGTCGGCGAGGCGCTCCAGCGAATCGCGCGCCTTTTCGCTCGCGGCGATCGCGCGCGCGATGAGGCCCATCTGATCGACGTCGATCGGCATCGGCTTCCTGCCCATCTGCATCAGCACGATGTCTTCCCACGCGGCGACGGACTTGCTCGCCGTGTCGTAGAGCGCGATGCCTTCGGCGGAGTGCATCGTCGGGCGCATGAGCTCGAACGCGCGGTGCATGCTGTCGAGCGACGCCGACATGCCTTCCTTCAGCTTTGCCTTGCCGGTGTCGTCGGCGAACGTGAGGTTGGCGGCGGCGAGATCCGTGTTGAGCTTGTGCTTGTTCACTTCCTCGACCCAATAGAGGCCGTCCATGTGACGCTGGCCGATTTCCTCAATCAGGCCGTTCATCTTCGCGAGCGAAACCACGCCGGTGACGCCCACGCACGCGCAGAACAGGATCACGACCGCGAAAGACAGCAACAGCTTGCTGAGCACGGACAGGCGGTCAAACCATTTCATCGATGTCTCCTCTGTCACGCCCCGCGGACGACGCCCGCGGACGGCGCGGCGCAAACTCCGGTTTGCGCACAGAGTGGCTTTACGGCGCTCGTTTCGTTTTTCTTGAGCGCGTATGAAGGAGATAACGGCGCGAGGATGAGCGTCGAAATGTCGACGAAAGACCCGCGAAAGCGGCGTCGAAAGAAACCCGCCAATTGTTGCTCATCGGCAGAGAAACTAAGCAGGCGCTTAATTGGGAGTTTTCTGATTCGGGCGTACACCCGTGCAACGTATGCTTTCTACATGCGTGTTCCATGTACGCGCATATTGTTGCAACTCTCCGATTACCGCCCTTGGCACCCGGCTTGGGCGGTTCTTTTTTGGGCGCTCGTTTTTTATCGTCGATGTATTCCGAGCGCGTCGACCAAAACAGTTCCCCGTCAATATCGAATTGCCGCCCGATCGAGTGTCGCCCGGGCGTCGTCTCGCTTTACTGCCGCACCGGCTTTTTCGCCAGCTTGCGCTGCAACGTGCGCCGATGCATGTTGAGCGCGCGCGCCGTCGCCGAAATATTGCCGTTGTTCTCGGCGAGCGCACGCTGAATGTGCTCCCATTCGAGCCGCGCGACTGAGAGCAGCGTCGGGTTCTCGATCGCTTCCTCCGCCGTCTGCTCGCTCGCCTGCTCGTGGAGCGCGGAGAGAATCGACTCGACGTTCGCCGGCTTGGCGAGATAGTTGTCCGCGCCGTCCTTCACCGCCTGCACGGCCGTCGCGATGCTCGCGTAGCCGGTCAGCACCAGAATGCGCGCATCCGGTTGCAGGTCACGCAGCGGCGCGACGAGCCGCAGCCCGGAATCGTTGCCTAGATGAAGATCGACCGTGATCTGCCCGAACTTGTGCTGGTTGGCGAGCTTCAGCGCTTCGTCGGCGTCGTGAGCCTGATGTGGCGTGAAGCCGCGTCGCGTGAGGCCGCGGGCGAGAATGCCGGAAAAGACTTCGTCGTCGTCGATGATCAGGAAGTTGGTATCGCTCATGGTTTTTCTCCGTAATGCCGATCGGGCGCGCCTGGGTTCGAGTTCAGGCCGCGCCGCTTCGTTCAGTTCTTGCCGCCGGCGCCGCGACCGCGCCGCGGTTCGGCAGGCGCAGCACCGCGCAGGTGCCGCGCGGCTTGCCGTCGATCAGTTCGATCGATCCGGACAACCGCGCCGCCGCCGCGAACGCCAGATATAGCCCGACGCCGTGACCGCCCTGGGTGCTGTCGACCGGGCCCGCGCCGAGCGTTGCGCGCAGCGCGGGCGGAATGCCCGGGCCGCGATCGCACACGTCGAAGCGCACGTAGTCCATTTCGTCGATGGTCTCGGCCGACGCCTGCAGCGTCACCGATTCGCTGCTCGCGCGCGCGGCGTTGTCGAGCAGGATCGTGAGGATCTGGCCGACGGCCACCGCGTCGTCGATCGACGCATCTTCGGGTGTCCCGCCGATCTGCGCGAATTTCACCTGCGGATGCCGCAAACGCCATTGCTCGATGAAGCTCGACAGCCATTCGTCGATTCCCTGGCGGCTCGAAGGACCCGTCGCGCGGCTGCGCAGGCGTGCGAGCGCGGACGTGCAGAGCGCCATCTGCTGCTCCAGCAGTTCGAAGTCCGCGGCGTAGGGCGCGAGGTTCTTGTCGTGCGCGGCGGAGTCGCGCAATTCCTCGGAGAGCATCGCGATGGTCGAAAGGGGCGTGCCCATTTCGTGCGCGACGGTCGCCGCTTGCACGCCGAGCGCGACTGCGCGTTCATCGCGAAGATGCCGTTGCTGGGCTTCCGCGAGCGCGGCGTCACGCGCGCGCAGCGCCCGCGACATGCGCGCGACGAACCAGCCGATCAGCCCCACGCTCACCATGAAGTTGACCCACAGGCCCGTGCGGAAATAATCGAAGAGATTGGCCGGATTCTCGATATTGAGCGGCACGTAGTTGTAGCTGAGGAGCGCGTAACAGGCGACGGCGAAGAGCGCGAGGCAGGCCATCATCGTCCAGGGCAGCACGGCGGCGGCGATCGCGAGCGACGGCAGATAAAGCGTGACGAACGGATTGGTCGCGCCGCCGGAGAGAAAGAGGAGCGCCGAGAGCGCGCCGAGATCGACCCACATCTGGCCGAACAGTTCGAGATTCGTCTCCGGCCGCGCCCGCGCGACGCGCAGCCACGTGAGGCCGTTGAACATCATCTCCAGCGCGATGACGAGCAGCATCGCGGGCAGCGGGAGCTTCGCGCCGAAGAAAATCTGCACGACGGCGATGGTCGTCAACTGGCCGATGATCGCGAGCGAGCGAAGCCAGAAGAGGTGACCGAGATTGACCCGACCGGTATTGGTTATGCGATGCATCTCGTTGAGTGCTTGACGGCGTGGTTACGCTTCCCGCGACATTATCCCGCTTGCATCGGGCTTCGAGCCGCATCTGGCACGATTTGTCGCACCCCGGGTCGCGTGGTCTGCTAATCGAGCGCGGCCCCGCGCCCGATTTCTGCCGCGAGGCACGCCGGACACAGGCAACTCATGTCGGGCCGCAGACGGTCGAGCGGCAACGCGGGAAGCGCCGCGCACCAGCAGGCCGCATCGCCCGCGAGCATGCCGCAGCGAAACGATGCGCCGCAGCGCACGCAAATCAACGAGCCCGGCGCTTCCCGTTCGTTCGTTTCAGGCGATACGTTCATCATCTTGTCATCAATCCGTCCGAACGATGATCGCATGTCGGCCCGCCCGCCGGAAAACGTCGCGCCGCCGCGGCAATTCGTCCTGCCGCGATGCGTCGGTCCTGTACAATTCGGCGTGTTTAAACGCTCCTCGCCCCATTTGCCGCCATGTCCGAGCAACCCGACCTCACGCAAATCGCGCCTACCCTGAAGGCTGAAATTCTGGCCGAGGCGCTGCCTTATATCCGTCAATATCACGGCAAGACGGTCGTGATCAAATACGGCGGCAATGCCATGACCGAAGAGCGCCTGAAGCAAGGCTTCGCGCGCGACGTCATCTTGCTGAAGCTCGTCGGCATCAATCCGGTGATCGTGCACGGCGGCGGCCCGCAGATCGATCAGGCGCTGAAAAAGATCGGCAAGCAAGGCACCTTCATCCAGGGCATGCGCGTCACCGACGAAGAAACCATGGAAGTCGTCGAATGGGTGCTCGGCGGCGAGGTGCAGCAGGACATCGTCACGCTGATCAATCACTTCGGCGGCCAGGCGGTCGGTCTGACGGGCAAGGACGGCGGGCTGATTCACGCGCGCAAGCTGCTGATGCCGGACCGCGACAATCCGGGCCAGTTCATCGACATCGGACAGGTCGGCGAAGTCGAATCGATCAACCCGGCCGTCGTGAAGGCGCTGCAGGACGACGCGTTCATCCCGGTCATTTCGCCCATCGGTTTCGGCGAGGACGGCCTCTCGTACAACATCAACGCGGATCTCGTCGCGGGCAAGCTCGCCGTCGTGCTGAATGCGGAAAAGCTCGTCATGATGACGAACATCCCCGGCGTGATGGACAAGGAAGGCAATCTGCTGACCGACCTTTCCGCGCGCGAGATCGACGCCCTCTTCGCGGACGGCACCATCTCCGGCGGCATGCTGCCGAAGATTTCCTCCGCGCTGGATGCGGCGAAGAGCGGCGTGCGCTCGGTGCACATCATCGATGGCCGCATCGAGCATTCGGTGCTGCTCGAAATTCTGACCGAGCAGCCGTTCGGCACGATGATCCGCTCGCATTGAACGTCATTTTTTCGCTTCTCACGCCCGCCGATGCGCGGGCGTTTCTTTTGGTGCAACGCTGATATGAGTCCGCATCGCCCGTCCCGCCGACGCCGCGTGAAAACGCGCGGCCCCGTCTGGCTCTTCGATCTCGACAACACGCTGCATCACGCGTCGCACGCGGTTTTCCCGGCGATCAATCGCGGGATGACGCAATACATCATGGATCGCCTGAACGTCGATATCGACGAAGCGAACCGGCTGCGCGTCGGCTACACGGTGCGTTACGGCGCGACGCTGCTCGGGCTCGTCCGGCATCACGGCGTCGATCCGGCCGACTTCCTGCACGAGGTTCACACCTTCGCCGATCTGCCGTCGATGCTGCGCGCCGAGCGCGGCCTCACGCGGATATTGCGCGCGCTGCCCGGCCGCAAGATCGTGCTCACCAACGCGCCGACGCTCTACGCGCGCACGGTGCTCGCCGAACTCGGCATCGCGAAACTGTTCGAACGCGTGATCGCGATCGAGGACATGCGCGAGGGCGCTCACTGGCGCGCGAAACCCGACGCGCCGATGCTTCGCCGTGCGATGCGCCGCGCGCACGTGCGTCTCGAAGACGCGATTCTCGTCGAGGACACGCGCGGGCATCTGAAAAGCTATCGGCGGCTAGGGATTCGCACGGTGTGGATCGTCGGGCATCTGCCGGTTGCGAAGACGTCGAGCGGCGGAATGTCCGTGCGCATGCCGGGCATCGGCAGGCCGCATTACGTGGATCGCACGGTGCGCTCGCTGCGCGCGCTGACGTCATCGCATGGGCGGCGCCTACATTCGAAATAGCCGCCGCGCGAGAATGTCTTCGAGGTCCGAGCGCGCATCGACGACGAGATGCACGTAGATGGTGTCGCCATCGACCTTGTAGATGATGCGGTTCGTGCCGCTCGCGACTTCGTAGTAGCCCGACATGCGGAAGTCGATGAGTTCCGGCGGCGTCGTGCCATTGCGCGGCGCGGCTTCGATCTCGGCGATGGTATCGGCGAACTTGTTGCGCGTCGCGGCCCACGCGGTGCCGCCGAACTTGTTGATGACGTAGCGCCGGAAGTCGTGCAAATCCTGGCGCACGGGATCGAGAAAGACAGTCTTCATTCGACGCCTTCTTCGTGGTCCAGGCGCTCGATTTCGGCGAACAGATCGGCCGCGCTCATGCACTGGCCGGCCTCGATGATCTTCTGTCCCATCGCCAGAATCTTCAGCAACGCGAGCGTCTGATGCAGATCTTCGTACGACTGCGCGTCCTGCACGACCACCCTGCCCTCGCCATTCTGCGTGATGAGCATCGGCTCGCGGCTCTCGACGATATTGCGGATCATCTCGGCCGCGCGACTCTTCAGATGACTCAGCGGTCTGACCCGGCTCGGTTTCATTTCCGTTCCCTGGCAAGACGAGACGATTAGACAATATAGACGTAAAAGCGGGCCGCATCCAAGACCGTGCAAATGGCGGCTTAATTACGTTTTCCGCTATACTTCATCGCTAACGAGATTTTCTCGAACATCAACGACGCGCCGATTTGCTGACTCGATTGCGGGCGCGCGAACCTCAGTGATGATTCACGGGCGTTCACTATAAATGCGGCTAAAGAGGTCGTCAGCCGCGCCATCAATGTTTTTCCGCGCATCGCCGACACCGTTTAGCCGCTTGGTCAAAGGCGGAATGAATGGAATCGATCGGCATCGTCACTCCCCAAACACTGCGCTTCACCGAGCCGCTCAAGATGCAGAACGGCTCGCTGCTCGGCGACTACGAGCTCGTCGTCGAAACGTACGGCGAACTCAACGCCGCGCGCTCGAACGCCGTGCTCGTGTGCCACGCGCTGAACGCGTCGCATCATGTCGCGGGCATTCATGCAGATAACCCGAAGGACGTCGGCTGGTGGGACAACATGGTCGGTCCCGGGAAGCCGCTCGACACCAACCGCTTCTTCGTGATCGGCGTGAACAATCTCGGCTCGTGCTTCGGCTCAACCGGACCGATGAGCATCGACGGCGCGACATCCAGGCCCTACGGCGCGAGCTTTCCGGTCGTCACGGTCGAAGACTGGGTGAACGCGCAGGCGCGTCTCGCGGACCGCTTCGGCATCGAGCGCTTCGCGGCCGTGATGGGCGGCAGCCTCGGCGGCATGCAGGCGCTCGCGTGGAGCATGATGTATCCGGAACGGCTCGCGCATTGCATCGTCGTGGCATCGACGCCGAAACTTTCCGCGCAGAACATCGCGTTCAACGAAACGGCGCGCTCCGCGATTCTCTCCGATCCCGATTTCCACGGCGGCGATTACTACGCGCACGGCGTGAAGCCGCGTCGCGGTTTGCGCGTCGCGCGGATGATCGGCCACATCACGTATCTGTCGGACGACGACATGGCCGTGAAATTCGGCCGCGCGCTGCGACGTGCCGAGGGCGCGCGCGATGCGTACAACTTCAACTTCGATGTCGAGTTCGAAGTGGAGTCGTATCTGCGCTATCAGGCCGACAAGTTCGCCGAATACTTCGACGCGAACACGTATCTGCTCATCACGCGGGCGCTCGATTATTTCGATCCCGCCAAAGCGTTCGACGGCGATCTCACGAAAGCGCTCGCCAATACCAGCGCGAAATATCTGATCACCAGCTTCACGACGGACTGGCGTTTCGCGCCCGCGCGCTCGCGCGAGATCGTGAAGGCGCTGCTCGACAACAAGCGCACGGTGAGCTACGCGGAAATCGATGCGCCGCACGGCCACGATGCCTTCCTGCTCGACGACGCGCGCTATCACAATCTCATGCGCGCTTATTACGAACGCATTGCCACGGAGATCGGCGCATGAACCAGCACACTCTCGATTCGCTCGCGCTGCGTTCGGACTTTCGGGCGATCGCCCGCTGGGTCGAACCGCGCTCGACGGTGCTCGATCTCGGCTGCGGCGACGGCTCGCTGCTTTCGCTGCTCGGCGAAGAACTCGAAGTGAAGGGCTACGGCATCGAAATCAACGATGCCGGCGTGCTCGCGTGCGCGCAAAAAGGCGTGAACGTGATCCAGCAAAATCTCGAAGACGGCCTGCGCCTCTTCGAAGACGACAGCTTCGATTTCGCGGTCCTGTCGCAGACGCTGCAGACGATCCATCAAACCGCCGCGATCTTGCGCGAGACGGTGCGCGTCGGGCGCCAATGCATCGTGTCGTTTCCGAATTTCGGATACTGGCAACATCGGCTGTCGGTGATTCAGGGGCGCATGCCCGTGTCGAAATCGCTGCCCTATCAATGGCACAACACGCCGAACGTGCGTGTGCTCACGATCAAGGATTTCGAGGCGCTCGCGCCGGAGGTGGGCCTCGAAATTCTGGACCGCGTGGTGCTGCACGACGGCCAGCCGGTCCGTTGGGGCGCGAACTGGCGTGGTAGTCTTGCGGTCTATCGCGTGAAGCGCCGGTAACGATGACCGGCGCGCTCGCGCATCGACAACTGCCCGTTATACGACATGCCCGATACGCCACACGAGGCGCCCGCTCTAACTGCTCACGAAGAACATCCCGGATGGCGCGCGTTTCTCAATAAGCGCATCCTCATTTGCGTCTTTCTCGGCTTCACGTCGGGATTGCCGCTCTTCACGCTCTACAGCCTGCTGCAGGCGTGGCTGACGACCGCGCACATCAACGTCAAGGAGATCGGCCTCTTCGCGCTGATCGGGTTGCCGTACACGTGGAAGTTCGTCTGGTCGCCGCTGATGGACCGTTACATTCCGCGCTTTCCGGGCTGGAGTCCCGGCCGACGGCGCGGCTGGATGTTCGTCACGCAAGTGCTCGTGATGGTGGCGATCGGCTCGTTCGGGTTCTTCTCGCCTGAACGGAATCTGTGGGCCGTCGCGGCGGTGGCCGCGCTCGTCGCGTTCTTCAGCGCGAGTCAGGATATCGTCATCGATGCGTATCGCCGCGAACTGCTCGCCGATACGGAGCAAGGACTCGGCAATGCGGTTCACGTCAATGCGTACAAGGTCGCGGGACTCGTGCCCGGCTCGCTGTCGCTGATTCTCGCGACCGTCCTGCCGTGGAAGACCGTGTTTCTGATCACCGCTGCGTTCATGCTGCCGGGTCTCATCATGACGCTCGTCGTCAAGGAGCCGGAGATTCACGGCGCGCCGCCGAAGAATCTGCGCGAGGCGATCGTCGAGCCGTTTCACGAGTTCGTCACGCGCGATGGCTGGCGCGCGGCGCTGCTCGTGCTCAGCTTCATCTTCCTCTACAAACTCGGCGACACGATGGCGACCGCGCTCGCCACGAAGTTCTTCATCGACGTCGGATTCTCGCTCGCGCAGATCGGCGTGATCGCGAAGGCGGTCGCGTTCTGGGCGAGCATCGCGGGCGGATTGCTCGGCGGGATCGCGCTGGTGAAGATCGGCATCGCGCGCGGGCTATGGATCTTCGGCGTGCTGCAGATCATCGCGACGCTGGGCTTTGCGTGGCTCGCGAAGATCGGGCCGTCGCCGGCGGCGCTCGCCGTGCTGTACGGCTTCGAAACCTTCGCGACGGGTCTCACGCTCGCCACCTTCACCGCGTACATCGCGAGCACCACGGACCCGCGCTACACCGCGACGCAGTTCGCGCTCTTCACGAGCCTCGCGGCGGTGCCGCGCACGTTCGCCGCGGCGGGCAGCGGCTATATCGTGAATGAAACGGGATGGTTTCCCTACTTCATGATCTGCGTCGTGCTGTCCATTCCGGGCATGTTACTGTTGCCCAAGATCGCGCCCTGGAGAACTCAACGATGACGGTTTCTTTCAAGTTTCGCGCCTTGGTTTGCGCGTTGACATGGGCGTCGCTCGCGCCCTTGTCCGTGCATGCTCAGGACGAACAGAAGACGCCGCCGCCGTACTCCGCACCGAACAACCAGATCCGCTTCGGCAATACGGCGCTGTTTCGCAATCTGATTCCGCCGGCGACGCTCGAAGCGCAGTCCGCCGAGGAATACGCGCAGGTCATTCTCGATGCTGAGCGCGCGAAGACTTTGCTTCCGGATAGCAACCCGCTCGTGAAGCGCGTGCGCGACATCGCGAATCACGAGATTCCGTTCGCGCTCAAGTGGAACGATCGCGCGAAGAACTGGAAGTGGGAGATCAATGTCATCAAGTCGCCCGAAGAGCGCATGGTGTGCCTGCCGGGCGGGAAGATCGTCGTGTATAGCGGTCTCATCGAGAAGCTGCATCTGAACGATAACGAGATCGGCATGATGATCGGCCACGAGATCGCACACGCGTTGCGCGAGCATGCGCGCGAGCGGCTCGGCCGACAGCAGGCGGCGCAGCTCTCGGCGGGCGCGCCGCCGCAGTTGTTCGGATTTTCGAACTATTCATCGCAACAGTCCGATATCGGCGATGAGTTGCTGACCATGCGCTATTCCCCCGCCGATGAAACCGAAGCCGATGTGATCGGCAGCGAGATCGCTTCGCGCGCGGGCTACGATCCGCGGGCGGCAGTCACGTTGTGGAACAAGATCGATTCGGGAACGCGGCGCGCGGATGTCGGATTCATCTGGCTGCATCCGTATGGGCCGGATCGCAGGCAGGATCTGCTCAAGCGCATGTCGGATATGATGCCGCTTTATGCTAAGGCGGTCGGCAAGACGATTGATCAGTTGCCGAATTATGCGGGCATGGGGCGGTTTAAGAAGACTGGGCGTTAGGGGTTTTTTGTTTGTTTGGGCTTCTAGGGATGGCCTGTTTTCGTGTCGGTCTGTTCGCACTGCCCCTGTGCGGGGCGGCAGTCACTTTCTTTGCTGCTGTTACCCATGTCTCCGGTCTATACACTGCTGCAAAGAAAGTAACCAAAGAAACAGCTTTCCCCAGCCTAAGCACTTCACGCCGGCCGCGGCACAGGCGATTGGCCTAATGGCCCGGCAATAGCGAGTGCCCTCGAAGGCCTCGCGGGGCTTGGACCGCGCACGGTCTGAAACATCGCGCCGCTTGCTTCACTGGTTCAGCATCAAATTGCTCCGGCCCGCTACGCGGCCGACCGGTCAATCGGGTGTGCGTACGCTTCTTTACTGATATGACTCCGTCTCTTTTGCGTCGGTTTCCCTCGCATCCCCGACGGCAGCGCGTAGCGCTGTGCCGAAGCTATCTGGTGCTGAACCAGCGCGCTAAAACGTCTAGCTCGTCAGACCGTGCGCGAGCCAAGCCCGGTAAGTCCTTCGAGGGCGACACTTAGGCGAGTGCCACCGCGGGCTGTCAAGCATGGCCAACGTGCGTGTGACCGCGGGCGGTGAGAAGCTGCTTTCTTTGGTTACTTTCTTTGCAGCAGCAAAGAAAATGACCCCCGCCCCGGGGAGGGGCAGTGCTAATAGACCACCATGAATACAGGCCATCCATAGAAGCGAAGCCGGAACCTTACTTCTTCCCTTTCGCGATTTTCCAGTCGTAATCAATAGTCAGCGGCGCATGATCGCTAAACTTGATGTCCCTGAAAATCGACGTCTTCTTCGCGGTCGCCGCAACTTCCTGCGTCGCGATCTGATAGTCGATACGCCACCCGACGTTCTTCGCATACGCCTGACCGCGATTGCTCCACCACGTGTACTGCTCGGGACGCTGATCCAGCGTGCGGAACACATCGACATAACCGACATCGTCGAAGAGCTTCGTGAGCCATGCGCGTTCTTCCGGCAGGCAACCGGAGTTCTTCTGATTGCTCTTCCAGTTCTTGATGTCGATTTCCTTGTGCACGATGTTCACGTCGCCGCACAGAATGACCTCGCGCTCTTTCGACAGCGCGTCGAGATGCGGCATGAACTCGTCCATGAAGCGATACTTGGCCTGCTGACGCTCGTCGCCACTAGACCCCGACGGCACATACACCGACACCACCGACAGCTTGCCGAAACGCGCTTCCACGTAGCGCCCTTCCGGATCGAACTCTGCCGAGCCGAAACCGATGATCACGTCGTCCGGTTCGTGACGCGTGTAGAGGCCCGCGCCGCTGTAACCCTTCTTCACCGCGTGCTGGAAATAGCCCTGAAAGCCGTGCGGCGCGAGAAATTCCGGCGTCAGGTCGTCTTGCGAGCACTTGATTTCCTGCACGCAGACGACGTCGGATTTCTGCTCGCCGAACCAGTCGAAGAATCCTTTCTTGGCGGCCGAACGGATGCCGTTCAGATTGGCGGTAATCACGCGAAACATACGCTTCCTCTTTTTTTGAGTTCGTTTTATTCGACCTTCACGCCCTTGAGCGATTCCTTCGCGGGCGGAAATTCGAGCTTCATGTCCTGCATCGTGCGCAACAGCAGTTCGGCGACCATCACGTTCCGATGCGTCTTCGAATTGCCCGGAATGATGTACCAAGGCGCATATTCGGTCGACGTCGCGCCGAGCGTATCCGCATACGCCGCCTGATAGTCGTCCCACTCCTTGCGCGCGTCGAGATCGGAGACGTCGAACTTCCAGTGCTTCGTCGGATCGTCGATGCGCGCCTGCAGGCGCTCGCGCTGCTCGTCCTTCGAGATATGCAGGAAGCATTTGACGATGGTCGTGCCGCTATCCGCGAGCAGCGACTCGAAGTCGCGAATATGGCGATAACGTCGCTCGCATTCGTCGGCATCGATCTGCTTCAGCACGCGCGGCACGAGCACGTCTTCGTAGTGGCTGCGATTGAAGATCGCGAACTCGCCGGCCTGCGGCGCCTGCGCATGCACGCGCCACAGGAAATCGTGCGCGGCCTCGCGCTCCGACGGCGCGCGGAATGGCACGATGCGCAAGCCGAGCGGATCGACATCGTGGAATACCGCGCGCACGGTGCCGTCCTTGCCGCTCGTGTCCATGCCTTGCAGCACCAGCAGCACGCGGCGGCGGCGCTGCGCGTGAAGCTTCTCCTGCAGGTCGTCGAGTTGCACGCCGATCGCCGTGAGGCGTTCGCGATCTTCATCTTTCGAGCCGCTCGAAAACGGCTTCGCGGCGGGATCGATCGCGCTCAGGTCGAACGGCTTCAGCTTCTTGCCGCCGTCGAAGAATGGCACGCGAAAGTCGTCGAGTCCGGGTTTCTTTGCCATGTCTCTTTGTTCTTGGGTTCGCCAATGAAAAACGGGCTGCTGCCAGGCTCAACCGGCAGCAGCCCATTCATCCCGCGTCGGGACAAGCTATCAGGATAACTTTTTCTTCAGCAACTCGTTCACTTGCTGCGGATTCGCCTTGCCCTTGGTCGCCTTCATCGCCTGGCCGATCAGCGCGTTGAACGCCTTCTCCTTGCCCGCGCGGAATTCGTCGACCGATTTCTGGTTCGCCGCGAGCACTTCGTCGATGATCGCTTCGAGCGCGCCGGTGTCGGAAATCTGCTTCAGGCCCTTCGCGTCGATGATGCGGTCCGCGGCAGCATCGTCTGTCGCCTTCTCGTCCCAGATCGTCTGGAAGATGTCCTTCGCGATCTTGTTGGAGATAGTGCCGTCGGCGATGCGCTGGAGGATCAGCGCGAGTTGTGCGCTCGAAACCGGCGATTCGCCGATGTCGAGCGATTCGCGGTTCAGTTGCGCGGAGACGTCGCCCATCATCCAGTTGGCGGCGATCTTCGCTTGCGCCGCGCCCGCTTTCTGCACGAGCGCCTCGAAGTACGACGCCATCGCCTTCGATGACGTCAGCACGCCCGCGTCATACGGCGTGAGGCCGTAGGTATCGACGAAACGCTTTTGCATGTCCGCCGGAAGCTCGGGCATTTCGCCCTTCACGCGCTCGACCCACGACGATTCGATCACGAGCGGCATCAGGTCGGGGTCCGGGAAATAGCGGTAATCGTGCGCGTCTTCCTTGCTGCGCATCGAGCGCGTTTCGCGCTTGTCCGGATCGTAAAGACGCGTTTCCTGAACCACCGTGCCGCCATCTTCGATCAGCTCGATCTGACGACGCACTTCGTACTGAATCGCTTCTTCGAGAAAACGGAACGAGTTCAGGTTCTTGATCTCGGCGCGCGTGCCGAATTCCTTCTGGCCGACCGGACGCACCGACACGTTCGCGTCGCAACGGAACGAACCTTCCTGCATGTTGCCGTCACAAATGCCGAGCCACACGACGAGGCCATGCAGCGCCTTCGCATACGCGACCGCTTCCGCCGCGCTGCGCATTTCCGGCTCCGTGACGATCTCGAGCAACGGCGTCCCCGCGCGGTTCAGGTCGATGCCCGTCATGCCCGCGAAGTCTTCGTGCAACGACTTGCCCGCGTCCTCTTCGAGGTGAGCGCGCGTCAGGTTGACGGTCTTCGAATACGCTTCCTTGCCCGTCTTTTCGTTGGCCGGAACCTGGATCGTGATCTGACCGCCCTGCACGACCGGAATCTCGTACTGGCTGATCTGATAACCCTTCGGAAGATCCGGATAGAAGTAGTTCTTGCGCGCGAAGATGCTGCGCGGTGCGATGTGCGCGCCGATCGAAAGCCCGAAGCGGATCGCGCGTTCGACAGCGCCGCGGTTCATCACGGGCAGCACGCCGGGCAACGCGAGATCGACGGGACTCGCCTGCGAGTTCGGGCTCGCGCCGAACCGAGTCGGCGCACCCGAAAAAATCTTGGAGACGGTGGAAAGCTGCGCGTGCGTTTCCAGACCGATGACGACTTCCCACTGCATGTTCACACTCCCGATGCCGATGGTGCCTTGCGGTGCCAGTCGGTCGCGCGCTGGAACGCGTCGGCGACCTGGAGCATCCGGGCTTCGTTGAAATAGTTGCCGACGATCTGCAGGCCGACCGGACGACTCGCGTTCGCGCCGGCGCCGAAGCCGCACGGCACGCTCATGCCGGGCAGGCCGGCGAGGCTCACGGACAGCGTGTAGATATCGGCAAGATACATCTGCACGGGATCATCGGTCTTCTCGCCGAGATTCCACGCGACGGACGGCGCGACCGGCCCCATGATGACGTCGCAGTGCGTGAACGCTTCCTGGAAGTCCCGCGCGATGATGCGGCGGATCTTCTGCGCCTGCAGGTAGTACGCGTCGTAATAGCCGTGCGACAGCACATACGTGCCGACCAGAATCCTGCGCTTCACTTCCGGCCCGAAGCCTTCCGCGCGCGACTTCTTGTACATGTCGAGCAGATCGCGGTACTCGGCCGCGCGATGCCCGTAGCGCACGCCATCGAAGCGCGACAGGTTCGACGAAGCCTCCGCCGGCGCGATGATGTAGTACACGGGAATCGACAGCTCGGTCTGCGGCAGCGACACCTCGACGAGCGTCGCGCCGAGCGCTTCGTATTGCTTCAGCGCCGCGTCGATGGACGCGCGCACATCGTCGGCGAGACCGGCGCCGAAGTACTCCTTCGGCATGCCGATGCGCAGGCCCGCGAGCGGCTTGCCCGCATCGCCGCCGTTCCACGTCTTGCCGAGATAGCGCGTGTAGTCTTCGTTCTCGCGTTGCAGGCTGGTCGAGTCGCGCTCGTCGAAGCCGCCCATCGCATTGAGCAGCAGCGCGCAGTCGTGCGCGGTCTGCGCCATCGGGCCGCCCTGATCCAGCGACGATGCGAACGCGATCATTCCGTAACGCGAAACGCGGCCGTAAGTCGGCTTGATGCCCGTGATGCCGGTGAACGACGCGGGCTGACGGATCGAGCCGCCGGTATCGGTGCCGGTCGCGGCGGGCGCGAGACGCGCGGCCACGGCGGCGGCCGAGCCGCCCGACGAGCCGCCCGGCACCGCCTTGAGATCCCACGGATTCTTCACCGCGCCGAAGTACGAATTCTCGTTGGACGAGCCCATCGCGAACTCGTCCATGTTGGTCTTGCCGAGGCACACCATGCCGGCGTGCTTCAGACGATCGACGACGGTCGCATCGAACGGGCTCGCGTAGTTTTCGAGCATGTGCGAGCCCGCCGTCGACGCCCAGCCGCGCGTGACGAAGACGTCCTTGTGCGCGATCGGCAGGCCCGTGAGCGCACCGGCATTGCCTTGGGCGATGAGCGCGTCGGCGGCTTTCGCCTGTTCGAGCGTGAGTTCGGAATCGACGCCGATGAACGCGTTCAACGCCTTCGCGGCCTCGATGCGTTGCAGATACGACTGCGCCAGTTCGACCGCGGAGACTTCCTTCGAGTCGAGCGCCGCGCGCAGTTCGGTCAAGCTCTTTTGATGCATTGCAGTTCCCTGATGAGCGCGGGCATTCGATCCGCGCGCAATGTCACTTGATGGGCGCGTGAAGCGCCTTATTCGATCACTTTCGGCACGAGATAGAGCCCGTCCTGCACGGCAGGCGCGGAACGCTGGAACTCTTCGCGCTCGACACGCTCTGAGACAGCGTCGTCACGCAGACGCAGCGCGACTTCCTCGATCTGCTCGATCGGATGCGCGAGCGGTTCGATGCCGGTCGTATCGACGGCCTGCATCTGCTCGACGAGACCGAAAAAGTCGTTGAGACGCGCGAGCGTGGGTTCGGCTTCGTGGT